>JBMNES010000001.1:0-3053041 GCA_050948905.1 Armatimonadota bacterium
TGCAACCGGCCTGCGCCGCCGCAGTCCAAAAATTGGTCTTGGTTTCAATCCTCACCGGCCCCGAAGGGCCGGTGCAACTGCCGTTTTTGATCGCTACTGCTGTCCCGGATTTGGTTTCAATCCTCACCGGCCCCGAAGGGCCGGTGCAACCTAGACCGGTGTAAATCACTGCAATGGGCAGTCGATGTTTCAATCCTCACCGGCCCCGAAGGGCCGGTGCAACAAATATGCCGCTGCGCAGGCGCAGTTAGCTGCGGCTGGTTTCAATCCTCACCGGCCCCGAAGGGCCGGTGCAACACGGGCAACATCATCGCCAAGACGCCTTGCGATGTTTCAATCCTCACCGGCCCCGAAGGGCCGGTGCAACTAGTCAGGTTTGAGTTTGGCATCGGCAATGGTCTCGTTTCAATCCTCACCGGCCCCGAAGGGCCGGTGCAACGTCGTTGGGCATTGATGCCTGGCGAGAGACAATCATTGTTTCAATCCTCACCGGCCCCGAAGGGCCGGTGCAACAATCCCTGCGCTCTTGCGTGTGCTGCATACCGTTGTTTCAATCCTCACCGGCCCCGAAGGGCCGGTGCAACGCTTACGCAACGCTGACCTGCGCCGCGTAAATCTGTTTCAATCCTCACCGGCCCCGAAGGGCCGGTGCAACATCGCTGAGTTGCGCAAAGAGAATGAGATATTGCTGTTTCAATCCTCACCGGCCCCGAAGGGCCGGTGCAACTTATGTTGCTGATAACTATTACTTCGGTCCTCGCGAGGTTTCAATCCTCACCGGCCCCGAAGGGCCGGTGCAACTGAGATCGTTTCGATCATCGGCAGGAGTGCATTTGTTTCAATCCTCACCGGCCCCGAAGGGCCGGTGCAACTCGTCTGGCAGAACAAAGTAGTCAGTGGCTTTAGTTTCAATCCTCACCGGCCCCGAAGGGCCGGTGCAACTTGAGCTTGCCGTTCTGCCCGAACAGGTCTTTAGACGTTTCAATCCTCACCGGCCCCGAAGGGCCGGTGCAACGCTTGCACTTCAGCATTACGATTCTCTCGTGTGTCGTTTCAATCCTCACCGGCCCCGAAGGGCCGGTGCAACGGGACGGCCTTGCCTCTCGCATTGCAGCGGCGATGGTTTCAATCCTCACCGGCCCCGAAGGGCCGGTGCAACATCAACAGCTTGTACAGATAGCCGATCTGCTTGTAGGTTTCAATCCTCACCGGCCCCGAAGGGCCGGTGCAACACTGCAGTTCATGGCACTGCCGATTGCGTAGCGTGTTTCAATCCTCACCGGCCCCGAAGGGCCGGTGCAACTAACGCGCCACCAGGTAGGGCTAAGGCTGCATGTAGTTTCAATCCTCACCGGCCCCGAAGGGCCGGTGCAACTTGTTTTGAGGCTGCTTGCCCGCTTCCGTGCCGGTGTTTCAATCCTCACCGGCCCCGAAGGGCCGGTGCAACCATATTCAATGCCTCCTCTCTGCCGTTTGTTCGGTTGTTTCAATCCTCACCGGCCCCGAAGGGCCGGTGCAACCGCCCCGTTCTCCGGCCAATGTGTCAAGTTATCCTTGTTTCAATCCTCACCGGCCCCGAAGGGCCGGTGCAACGATGGCTCAAGGGTTGTGTTGGAGACATCGCTTGAGTTTCAATCCTCACCGGCCCCGAAGGGCCGGTGCAACGCGAGATTGCCGCGTTTTTTGAGTGCGATAAACGGTTTCAATCCTCACCGGCCCCGAAGGGCCGGTGCAACGAGGGGTTGGTATGTCAACCGTCACGTAGAGATAGAAGTTTCAATCCTCACCGGCCCCGAAGGGCCGGTGCAACAACAGCTTCGCGCTCGGCAAAGGCACTCGCTCTCGAAGTTTCAATCCTCACCGGCCCCGAAGGGCCGGTGCAACTTGTTACAGTGCTTCGCCAGATTCGAGATTGCAAGGTTTCAATCCTCACCGGCCCCGAAGGGCCGGTGCAACGTGGAACGGGCAGGCTATGGGCCAAATGAACCCAAAAGTTTCAATCCTCACCGGCCCCGAAGGGCCGGTGCAACGATCCGGGATCAATCTCGGGTATTGATGAAGACAGGTTTCAATCCTCACCGGCCCCGAAGGGCCGGTGCAACTGTAATGGAATTTCGCATCGGCATTGATAAAGCTCGTTTCAATCCTCACCGGCCCCGAAGGGCCGGTGCAACGGCTACCGTCCAGTTCGAGCTAGTTTTTCAGTGGAGTTTCAATCCTCACCGGCCCCGAAGGGCCGGTGCAACTGTTACCCTGCCTGAGTTTCTGCAGCAATATATACGTTTCAATCCTCACCGGCCCCGAAGGGCCGGTGCAACGACAGCAGCCCGGTATTGTATCTACTGCTCACTCTGTGTTTCAATCCTCACCGGCCCCGAAGGGCCGGTGCAACGCAGTGTGTCCGACTTGTGCCGCGGACGACGAAGTTTCAATCCTCACCGGCCCCGAAGGGCCGGTGCAACGCTGTTGTATGGCAAAGTCCGACTGCTGGCTTCGGTTTCAATCCTCACCGGCCCCGAAGGGCCGGTGCAACCAGATGCGCAAAGAAGATCACACCAGGCATTGGGAAGTTTCAATCCTCACCGGCCCCGAAGGGCCGGTGCAACTGTTACCCTGCCTGAGTTTCTGCAGCAATATATACGTTTCAATCCCTCACCGGCCCCGAAGGGCCGGTGCAACTAAATTTTGGGCAAAATCAGCGAGCGCGTTAGTCTCTGTTTCAATCCTCACCGGCCCCGAAGGGCCGGTGCAACGGCAGTTTCACGTCGATTTTTATGATTCGGCATCGTTTCAATCCTCACCGGCCCCGAAGGGCCGGTGCAACAGAGTTGTCCGCTGGCGGCTGATACTCGTCTTGTGTTTCAATCCTCACCGGCCCCGAAGGGCCGGTGCAACTTTGGAGGGAATCACAGGGGCGCTGCAGGATTTAGAGGTTTCAATCCTCACCGGCCCCGAAGGGCCGGTGCAACCGCAGCCTGATTATAAATGGCCGAAGCTATATCGTGTTTCAATCCTCACCGCCCCGAAGGGCCGGTGCAACGTGCGAGATTTGCGGCCGGGAATGGGCAACGATAGTTTCAATCCTCACCGGCCCCGAAGGGCCGGTGCAACCGAGGTCGTCGGTCTCAAGCGATGTCTCCAACACGTTTCAATCCTCACCGGCCCCGAAGGGCCGGTGCAACACCCCCCAAGGTGCGGGTGCTGCGAGGCGCGAAATAGGTTTCAATCCTCACCGGCCCCGAAGGGCCGGTGCAACATGCGTTACACGGCCTTTCGTCACCTTATAGCTCATGTTTCAATCCTCACCGGCCCGAAGGGCCGGTGCAACGCTGCCCAGGCAAGCATCAAGGCGGTGCCGGAATAGGGTTTCAATCCTCACCGGCCCCGAAGGGCCGGTGCAACTCGTTGGTGATAGGACTCTCACTTTGCCGATTGTTTCAATCCTCACCGGCCCCGAAGGGCCGGTGCAACCCCGGAGAAGGCGACAACACACTCACGTCAGATACTGTTTCAATCCTCACCGGCCCCGAAGGGCCGGTGCAACTCAAACTGCTCAGAGGTAAATGGCACATGTATAAAGTTTCAATCCTCACCGGCCCCGAAGGGCCGGTGCAACGACACCCTGCTTTGCAGCAAGTTTCCCTGTCCGTCGTTTCAATCCTCACCGGCCCCGAAGGGCCGGTGCAACAGATTCTGTGTCGTCTCACGTCAAGGCCGAACATTGGTTTCAATCCTCACCGGCCCCGAAGGGCCGGTGCAACAGTCGCCACCTCGCCAACGCCAAACCCGTTACCATCGTTTCAATCCTCACCGGCCCCGAAGGGCCGGTGCAACGTGCTACGGACTGTCGAGGAGCTCAATGGCTTCGGTGCGTATGTTTCAATCCTCACCGGCCCCGAAGGGCCGGTGCAACTGACAACCGCCGCGACGTCTCAGAGTATGTGCTCAGAGGTTTCAATCCTCACCGGCCCCGAAGGGCCGGTGCAACGGGGAAGCAGGCGTTCCGTCCAAACCCATTGATAGTTTCAATCCTCACCGGCCCCGAAGGGCCGGTGCAACTGCGGGTCGCAGTTGCACGTATTCTCGTCGCACTGAAGGTTTCAATCCTCACCGGCCCCGAAGGGCCGGTGCAACGAGCGGACACTATCGACCAATGCCGGTCCGGATCAATGGTTTCAATCCTCACCGGCCCCGAAGGGCCGGTGCAACGATTGCTCATACTGGAAGCGAATGCTTTATCGTTAATGTTTCAATCCTCACCGGCCCCGAAGGGCCGGTGCAACTTGGCCGAGGTGTAAATCCGCAGACGGGCGATACTCGTTTCAATCCTCACCGGCCCCGAAGGGCCGGTGCAACGATGAGTTGATGCGCACTTTCCGACGGGTCTGCATGATGTTTCAATCCTCACCGGCCCCGAAGGGCCGGTGCAACGTCAGGAGCACCGTTTTCGGGCTCGTGTTTAATGTTTCAATCCTCACCGGCCCCGAAGGGCCGGTGCAACGTTCTGAGCCGTCGTACCCGCTATGCGTCACCATTGGTTTCAATCCTCACCGGCCCCGAAGGGCCGGTGCAACGTGGCTATGCTGAGTCGCCCATCACCCGGCTTTGAGTTTCAATCCTCACCGGCCCCGAAGGGCCGGTGCAACGTTGATGTCAGTGCCTGGCGGGACATCATCGCAGCGTTTCAATCCTCACCGGCCCCGAAGGGCCGGTGCAACCAGCGGCTCTCCGGCGTGAGGCGAACATGCGCAGTGTTTCAATCCTCACCGGCCCCGAAGGGCCGTGCAACGCATCGCGGCGATAGAGCGTGGCATGTTTCAATCCTCACCGGCCCCGAAGGGCCGGTGCAACTTATAGCCATTTGGTAGCCGTACTCCAACTACACGTTTCAATCCTCACCGGCCCCGAAGGGCCGGTGCAACGTGATTCGCATCAGCACAGGCGCGATCCTGACGTTCGTTTCAATCCTCACCGGCCCCGAAGGGCCGGTGCAACGGAGCCCGTTGAGACCCTGTGCTGATGAGCTATGGTTTCAATCCTCACCGGCCCCGAAGGGCCGGTGCAACGCACGTGGACTCCTACCTGATAGCGACCCATTCTTGGTTTCAATCCTCACCGGCCCCGAAGGGCCGGTGCAACTTGCAGGCGTCGGTTCAAGGCTCACGTCAACTACCTCAGCGTTTCAATCCTCACCGGCCCCGAAGGGCCGGTGCAACTCGGCCCATCGCCTGAGATCGCCGCTTCGATCAGTTTCAATCCTCACCGGCCCCGAAGGGCCGGTGCAACGGTCTTAAAAAAGACCGCAGAATGCTATTTTTGTGCTCAGATCCCCCCTTTACAACAGAATCGGCTTAACCCGATAGCGTACGTCAATTGTCAATGTACACTAGTTTTTGGCCTTGTTAAGCTCACGACTCTGCGCGAACCTCACGCTTAAAATCAAATCGCAATGCATCCGCGCGACCTCACACCACTAACAAATCCTCTTGGAAGTCCACATACCTGTCCAGGCCATAAGTTTCAATATAATCGTCCCGAAGACCCCTGAGATGATAGATCCTCAAGCTATCTTCTTCCGGATTGATTATACTTGTCAGCTTCGAGCGCAGACGTTCCAGATCCATCTCATTCACGGAACACTCAAACACTGAATATTGCACCCTCTGGCCGAAGTTTTTGCAAACCTTTGCCACTCGTCGCAACCTCTTGCGTCCCTCCTTGTCCTCAGTGTTGACATCGTAACTCACCAAAAGGTCTTTGCGCATATCTCACCTCGGATAGTATGGAAAATAGTCTCGCAGATCACCTCTCAAGTGCCGAGCCAGTATTCTCGCCTGCAAGTGAGGTACCAGTCCCAAAGGAGCCTTTGTTTTCAGCATAGGATGGTTCACCTCCTGCTGCTTGCGTTTCTGATACGCAACAAGCACGATCTTACGCCCATCCTCGTTGAGCATCACCGATTCGCCTTTGCGCACGTCAAAATGCTCCGGTTTGATCTGCTGTCTGTTGATCAGATTTAACGCTAATCTATCGACCATAACAGGTCGAAACTCCTCCATCAAGTCCAGCCCAAGTGCGGGCTTTCCCGAACGCAGGGCATGCAAATAACCAAACTGAGGATCCAGTCCGGTTCCTTCCGCTGCGCCAAGGCAATCATTCAGCAAAATCGCATAGAGAAAAGAAAGCAAGGCATTAACCCGGTCTTTCGGCGGCCGGCGATTGCGAACCACGAATTTGAAGTCCGTGCGCTGCGCTCGGATCATACAATCGAATACAGAGAAATAATCTGCGCTGGCTATGCCCTCAAAGCCTCGTATCTGATCGACATCTTTGGCTTCTTTAAGTTCTCCAAGGTGTATGCCCAACCACCGCGCCGCCTCGCCAAGCGCTGATTTCGTTTCTTCCGATGTGGCTTCGCGTGCTGCGCGCAACAGCACAGAGCGCTGGTTATGTATCTTGCCTGCCACCATAGACCTGGCGATATCGGCTCCTCGTTTGCCGTCGACATAGGCGGCGTATTGCTGTTCTCTGAGCAACACATTTCCGCTTATCGGCCCGACAACTCGCGCAAGGAATCGGCCGTTCATACTGAGAAATGAGATTGTCCTGCCTTCTGATGCGCACTTGTGCATCAAATGAGGACTCATCATAACATTGCCGAACGTCACGATCCCTCCAAGATGATGAAGCGGAGCCTGCAATATCAGTTGATTGTCGACCTCGACCCGAGCCGTCTCGCCCTCAAGACGAACATAAGCGCCCTGAGTCATCACAAACAGAGTATTCAGCAGTTCCCGGCTCATTCCAACACCTCCATATCGACAGGTGAAAACAGGAATCTTTCAGCTTTCACATTGGACAAGTTGCTGACTCCATGAGGAAGACATATAGCGACCAGAGAACAGTTTGGGCATCGAGCGTCATTTACTGGAGGCGGAAGCTCATCTGTCGCTAACAGTGCGCGAACAGCCTGGGCCGCATTTAATGTCTGAACCCGCAAATCATCGGCGATTTCTACTTCTCGTCTAGCCTTGGATGAACTGGAGTAGATAGCGCCATAAGGGATTTTTACATCGAACATTTCCTCCAGACAAATTGCCTGAGCACACAATTGAAGTTCATCCGGCATGCTTTTACGTTTGGGACCACGCTTGTACTCAACGGGATAAATCGAGCCATCAGCGTGGAACTCCACTACATCCGCTATGCCGTAGAGGCCATGGCGTTCAGACCAGACGGGCAGCGCTCTTTCTTCGACGATACCACCTGAGATCGTTTCAGTTGGCTCGTCGGCGCGTACGTGCGCCAACGAGCCTTGCAGCGTGAAGATGTTGTCTTCGAACAGGTTGTCGATGTGGATGAGTGCACATCTTCGACTGCAATAGCCGTATTGCGCTATCGCCGACAGCATAACAAACTGATTCTCAGCAAACTCTTCCGCGTTCATCTTCTACCCCTCGATCACCTCAACGCCCACAGGCAGGCGATCCTTATGAACAGTGATGGTGTAATCAGAGTAGCGCCGAGGAGATTGCCCTTCAGGAATGTTGGACGTCACCTCCACTATTTTCCCGAGATCGAGTAACTCATGTGCTGGCGCACAGCCCAGCATGGCCTGTCGTTTTCGCTGCTCAGGGTTGGAGTCGACGCCTGTGTGCTTGAATATAACCAGCTTACGAGCGCTCATAAGCCCCTTGCTGGCAGAGCGATCGTGGTCATACATGTTCAAAAGCGCCTCCCAAAACAGCTCAAGATCATCTTCTGAGAAACCAGTGCCTCTCAAGTAGTCATCCCGCTGAGCCAAATGTGCGCTGATGAAGCCCTTTGCGACGTACAAACCGTAGGGTATGAGAGATTTTCGTCCTATCGTTCGTAGTTTGTCTTCGTCTTGCTCCGACTCCCATTTCTTATATTCAGCTACCCCACCCTTCACGTCCTCAGATACCGCCATTCGTGTGATAGCGAAATCGAGAGGCAGAACTGGGTCCAGAGATCGCGCAAAAGTGAACTGCACGGGGCCGCGAACTTGTCCTGCGTTAGAACCAGTGCTCATTACTGCGCCAAAGCATCGAACATCATAGAAGTTGTCGCACATCCACTCCCGCTTCTTATCGACTGCACCCCTGGTCTTCTGCTGTTTCTCTTCCGCGGGATTGGCCTCCTGAGCCATCATGATCTTCGTATTGAGATTGGTAGCGTGTTCAACGAATATGGCATTTGGGACTTTATTGCCACTCGCTATCTGCACATAGTTGCGCACTCGGCGCTTGAGGGCCACGTCGGAGACCAGCCCGTGCATATCTTCGGGATCAATCCTTGGAGCGTTAGCCGCATCAGGATCGCCATTAGGATTGCCATTTTCGCAATCGAAGAAGTAGAGAAACTCGTAGCGGTTCGATATTGGATTATTCATCTGTAGAATCCTCCTCATCAGTTATGATTTCAATATCTCGCTCTGAAAGCCCGGCATCTGTTTCCGGTTTTCTGGCGTTGTCGAAAGCGATCTGTTGATAGTAGCCCAGTGCAAAGAGACTTTGCTCTTCGAGGTTGAGAGTTTTAGGCATAGCATCTTTGAGCTTGCCATAGATATCGGCCACACGGTTGGTATACCAGTTGCCTAATCCCGGGCCGTACTTCGCGCTAATCTTTGCGATGTGATGATTGCTCAACGTGATCAACCTGGGAAACACCATCGCAGGTGTAGAGCTTGCGGCGCCGTAGAAACGCTGTATTACGTTGGCCCCGACGTTGCCCAAGGCTACCCATTGGATTCTCCTCAGGATAGCCATTAGTCGCCCGCATTGATAGGCAATGCCTGGGTGATTTTCATTGAGATAAGGCGTCATTGCGCATGTTCCTCCGTTCTTTCTGATGTGATAGGCTTTCAATAGCGCCATTCTCGCATGGATAAGCGAGATTAAATTCGCTCGATCTCTTGCCTTTGGATCCAAAGCGTCCTCGTGTTTGCCGGTCTGAATGAACCGGCTATTGAGTGACACTATTTTGGCGAGAGCGCTGTAGGGAATGGGCGCGTTTTTTTGCAACGATGCGCGCCAAAGTTGGCGGGCCTGGGGCTGGACTGGACGTACCCATTTCAGATACTCCTGTTCTCTGCCCTCGGGTAGAAGTAGAGATGTGATCAAGCGTTCTATGCCAGGGTCTTTGGCAGGGCGGGAGCCATACAGGTGGACTATTTGCAGGTCGCTGAACCATTGGTATATGTTTTCGACCAAGTCTTCGAAACGTCCGTCCATCCAGTCCCGGACCATTACTCTTCCTGACGCTCCAGATATACTGAGTGCATAATAGAGCCCGCCTGCTAAATCGGGACGCTCTCCCTGGCGGATTGAGGTTAAAAGCTTGCGTGCGCTTTCAACCGCCGTGGCTTCATCCTGTTTTTCTTGTTTATGAGCGGATGGGTTCTTCAACCAATCTAATACATTGTCTTCCTGCGGAACAGGTTTGTTGTACCAATGTAACATTCTGGCGCCGGCTATCGGCTGACCACTGTTTTCGATCAGTCTGTTGAGAGCAGATCTGTAGGCAGACGCCGCCGTACTAGAGATTGCACAATTAGCAGATTGATCGAAGCCAAAGGAGGTAAATGCTTCCTTATCGAAGCATATCACTGTGTCACCAGCGCCCATTTTAATACCACCAACATCTTTGAGCCCAGTAACCTTGGGATGAGTGAGCAACGGTTTTGCTAATTCACCGGTAATGAAACAGCGCATCAATACAGCATCATCGTTTTGGGGCTTGCCTAAACTAGCTCGAAAACTGCGCCACCAGTCGTGCCAATCTGACGATTCGACAGGAAAAGCAGAGCCGATGGATATTGTAACTTTGTCGCCCAACTTGGCTTGTTTATTCAGATCGTTGTGAATTCGATCGAATGCTACTGCCTCTTCTAAAGAATCAGATACATATCCTAGTTGAGGCATTGCAGATGCGGCATCGCGCAGCAGATTTACAAAATAGCCTCGCTTGGCTTCAATCTTCTCTTTGTTGTCGGCCTCATCGTCGTCGTTTTTGAAAATCAAGCCGATTACTTGAGCAGTTTCGATAAGAAAGTGGCTACGATATTCGGAACCGCCCACCAGTTCAGATTGTTGTAAATCCGGGCAGGTTGAAAACTCCCTACCTCGATTACCTTTGCTGCCTGTGTCGCCAAGTTCCAGCAAGTTAAGATACCGACCGGCCTGATCGAAGCACAACGCCCACTTCACTGTCTTAGGCACGAATCCCGGCTCGGCTGTTAGATTGTGATCGCGAGCATATTTTACTAGATTGCTTAGCACGGGCGCGCCTCCTCTCCGGGCTTGAGCACTGCATCAGAGCAGTAGTGCGGAACCTGGAGTACTCCGCCTAGTATTATTGCATCGAACAAACTGACTGAAGGTGCATCTGTCGAAGCGCCTGTTCTTGAAAGATCAAACACGTCATAGAGCATCAACCCAATGTCCAGGTTAACATCTGCCGGGGACGACATCTGCTCAGTTTGTTCAACATAGCGAAAGAACGCAGCGAATTCTCGGCAGCCCAAATATGGCTGATAGATGCATTGACCTGACCTGGCTCGACGCTTAAATTGAGGCTCAATTTGGTTAAGCGCCTCCTGTCCTCCGCTTCTCGGCTCTGCATGCGCGTAGATTCGATAAGCGACATTTTTTAGAGCCATTGTCTGTCGCTGGGTACGTCCTTTTTGATCTGTGCCCAGCAAATCTTTGCCACCATCAGCAAATATGGGGTCAGGCTCGAAAGTTCCCTTCATCCATTTAGCAACCGATGCAGAGCTGATTTTGTCCTTGACTTCGTTTCTACGAAGTGCGATGTAGCGCGGCGGCTTGAGCAATTCAATTTTTTCCACTTGCCAGTAGAAATCCATAGTTTTCTTCCAGTAGATGGCATCAAAGATTGCCCGCGCCGCCGATGGGGTGATAACCGGATAACTGAATCTTTCGACTTTCATTTCCGGTCGCGAGAAACACGCAAAGTCACCCCAGACTTCCAGTGTTTGTGTTCTTGGCTGCATAGTGCCTCCTTTCTGTTTTCACACAAGATTAATCCTATTTCAATCCACAGTAGTTACATCAAATTTATACCGACGTCCAACTACCAAGGGCATTGTAGCCCTGCATACTAGGTCTTGTTAATAGGTATTATGAGATATATCTTTATATATGATTGCTATCCGTACCATGATGCATGGCTTTGCGGTACTATCAGCCCCAGTTTGTCATCATAGTCTTCTGGGGCACAGTAGATATACCAGTCTGTTTGCTCACGGTCGTGTTTTGCCATAATACGATCGAGCCTTTCCCAGATGACGCTTTGATTTGCAGGGTTGTGAATTGAGATAGTCAGTGGCCGGGCCCGTTTTATCCAGTCAGCAGTCAAACCTGTGAGACGCACTTCATCGGCCAGAGATCGATAGGTGTCTATCATCGGCTCGTATGGCACAAGGATGTTTATGGTGTTATCTTTTATCAACCGGTAAAGTGAGGCAACTTTTTCAAAGTCTTGAATCTTCACTGCGTCTGCTAACTTGTGGGCTAACTTATTTTGATGCGGAGCGGCAAGGGCATACAGACGCTGATAGTATTCTGCGTAAAGGCCTACGTCGTGTATATCCATTTGGCTCGCGCCCCTGTCGCGAAGAAGCTGTTTTGTGATACTAGCTGCTTGCTCATAACTTCCATCCGGATATTGCTCGTCTACCGGAATAAACACCTTTACACTGCCATTTGTATTCCCATGCCGATTACAACGGCCAGCGGCTTGAGCAATGGATGTAAGGTCTGCAAATGCTCGGTAGACATAAGGGAAATCCAAATCTACGCCAGCTTCGATGCATTGGGTGCTGACCATTTTGCATGGATTGCCGTCAGCCAGCAGTTGTCTTACATCAGAGATTGTCTGCGTACGGTGGGCAGGACACATAGCAGTTGACAAATGATAAATGTCTTCACTCTCTGGTACCCTAAGTGTTTCAAATAACTCCCGGGCGTGTCTCTTGAGGTTGACTATGCACAAGACCGATTTGAGTTCTGTGATCTCTGAAGCGATATCACCCCAAGATAAATGACGATCCACGCTGGGCCATTCCACGCAAGTACGGCGATTAGCAGTAAAATAATACTGGTGTTCGGATATGATCTCGGTGGGTTCCCATCCATTGGACTTATCATCCAGTTTTTTGACCTCGTCCTGGATATGAGTGAACGCTGGTTGCGTAGCTGTAGAAAAGACTATCGATGTGCCATAGCGCTTCGAAAGATGAGATAGTGCAGCCAAAGTAGCAACCACCAAAGAGTTCGGGAGAGTCTGTACCTCATCAAACAGGATAATACTCTGCGCCAACCTGTGCAGTTTACGGCAAGCGGATGGAGTGTTTGAAAATAGGGACTCAAGCAGTTGAACACTTGTTGTTATTACAATAGGCGCATCCCAGTTCTCCGCGAGCAGTCTTTGCCCATAATCATTTTCTGACGGCACTCGGTTCTGACGCGTGCTCGCTTCTGCAAGGCTATGGTGTTCGATAATATAATGTGTGCCAAACAAAGGCTCTAATATGTTTCGGTATTCCAGAGCTGTCTGCTCGATAATGCTGAGAAATGGTATGACGAATACTATTCGCCGAAGTTTGTTTCTTATAGCATGACGAAGGGCAAACGCCAGCATCGAGAGAGTCTTACCTGATCCTGTAGGGGCCGTTAATGTCCACAAACCCACATCACTTTGCGCAGCCTCGACGCATGCGGTGTATATACTGTCACGCATGTTGTTAATGTTCGCCGAGGCTTTGGATTCCTGCCGCAGCCTATGCATATGACTGGTGAGAGCTTCGTATGCCGCAACAGGATTTAAATGCAGCCCGACTGGCCGAGATATGGAATCAAAGTGTTTTTGCGTATCGAGATAATCAGCATCTACCAATGCAGAAAAAAGCATGCGAACGTCAAACATAGCTGATAATGTCGTGTCACAGTACGACAGACAAGGATTGATGACTTCGGGGAGAGTGAGTGAATCGCTTTGCATTTTTTGCAAAATCGCGGCTGTATTTTTTTCAGTGAGTCTTAAACCCAATGGGTGTCGCTCTGTAAGCTGGTCGAGGTCAAGTTTTTTTAGTGCTTCGGTGTTTGATTGTTGTAACCCTGTATGATGTCCTTGAATGGCAAGTGCTGCGGCAATCAATTTGTGATCAAACAGCGCGATATGCGCCCCGGGCGACCAGTGATCCAGCCCCCTTTCCAGACCTTTCAGCCGCTGCTGAAACAGGTGTGAATACTTTCCTGCATCGTGAAGCAATCCAGCCACTCTGGCTTCCTCTTCCATTGCAAACGGCTGGGCGAAAGCTGCTGCAGCATTAGCTACCTGGCTAAGATGTTCTACTTGAGATTGCATACTGCCGGACGCACCTACGCTGTGGGCAAAATAACGCATTAAAACACCTCCTTGTATGGACATTATTTAACAGCATTCGACAGGAGTATATTACACGACGCTGTCAGATTCTGTCAATGGGACGATAAGGATCAGATAAGGTTTTTCGAAGATCCCCGGCAGTAAATTCCTTGCTTGGCATATCGTCGAACGCCTGAGTATTTTATCCGTTAGGGTATCAGGCCAGTCCGTGCTTCGCGCCGCTTTACACCCCTACCCTGCCTATGCTTGATCACTTCTGCCCAGCGGCCGCAGAGAGCACAGAGCAATACATTTGAATGTTTACTGATTCAAAATGCAAGAGACGGTAAAATATTTAACACTAGCAAGTATATTACTGCTGCTCGCATTGTAGCTCGCGGCCATAACCTGCTGGTGGGCTGTACACTGAACCGACTGACTTGCTCAGCCAAGGACTTCCAATGGGTCTCCTAGACAGGCTGCATAGCAACACGTTTGGCCTGTAACTTATATTGCGCTTCGTCGATCGACTCGATCAGACATATGTGAAGACCTATGCTGCGATCAATGAGGTAGCCGGCATTATAGGGCGGATCTGCGTATCCTGCAGCCATCCAATTATGATATGCTGATGTATTACGCAAGATGTATCTGGTTACAAACAGGATCGTGGATTCTATTCGACAGATACTGAGCGCTGGCAGCATTTTTCGGCGTGGAAACACCATCGCATTCCTTAAAAGTATCTGCTTACGCCACGACACGGGGACGATGAAGAAACGTCTGTAATGGAGTATAATCAGCGGCGAACGCACTCCCTGCTTCGGGAAGACTCTCCTGCCACGAAGTAATTCGCTACACTTGGCAAGAGAAAAAGACTTGAGTCCCCTGGCGACACAAATGGCAGCGTCCTAGTGTGGGAAGACTCGGTGTCAATCTTCCGCCCACATAGATCTATTGTCACGAAGGTGGACTAGCTCCTCAAGTGCCTCATTCACTGCTTGCGTTCTGCAAGTTGAACGGTTTTCCTGAGTGTCAATGTCAATTGTATTTACCACGGCCAGAGCCTCGCCATCAGGCAATGGATGATTCCAATGCGGAGCGCAGAATACAATAATCATAAGGCATGCCTTGTGAGAAGCGGACGCATAGAATAGATACGCCTTCTTACCTCACTTGGTCCTGACCTCGGCAGTACGCAATGACTAAGATCTGGAAAGCCACTGGTGCATCGTGTGAATATCCACCCTGAAGCCCAGTATCCGTCATACGCCCCACCCCAGTACTTAGCCTGTTCGGGAACCCCGTCCAAGCAAACCTGACGGCACTTCTTACTCCATTCAGTACGCGCATGCTTCGTGAGTTCGTGTTTATCTGGGCCATAAGTTGCCCAGCAAAACAGCAAGAGCAACAGGATGCCGAATGCCACCTGCACAACCAACCGAGGCTTTAGCCAGTTTTTCCGGATTACTCTACTCAACGCTTCGCCTCCATTATAGAGCGATATTGATGTTCGCGGGTCTTGTAATACGTCCCGTGCCATTCGGCACCGAAAGCTCAGCTCTTGGATACATACACCATAATCTTGTGATTATGAGAGTCCACCTGTATTTCGCCGTATTCGTAGCCGCATTTGGTATTTAAGATATACTGTCTGATGCCGCCCTTCTTTGTGAGCCTGGCTGATCGAATCCCTTTAGAGGAATGCAGCCAATCATTAATCGATACGGTATCGACTTCAAACGTCAAACGGAAACTACGGGTGAACAGATTGCCTTCAGTCTTTATAGACTGAATCTTTGCTGTTCCAGGTATTGGAGCAAAATTCGCGCATCTTAACACTATTGCCAGCATTTCCTGTTGCTTATATTTGCTGGCGTTATCTCTGCTGTTTGTAGGCCGGCCAAACATATAGAGCATATACGCTGCATACAAGCCGAATAGCACAGCGCAATTTCTTCATCGCCTGCTACCTCTGCAACCTGGGATATAGTGCGGACTCAATTCCGTGTAGTACCGGGAAACCCTTTTCCCCAAAACAACGGAACCACCTGCCATACCACCCAATTTGAGCGCCACTTTCACGATGATGTCTTCTATACGTCCGACGCATAAACAAGTCCTAGTCGCGGGTCCGGCCGAGATGTCCGAGAACAACACCGGCGACTAAACTGGCAGACCAGACAGGAGACACTGTCACACACGGATGTAGGACGAAACACCGTATTTGAGTTAACAGCGATATTTGTAACGCCAACAGCACCAGCAATATAAGAAAGAAAAGCATGCCTCGCAGGTTCCTTGAATCGGCCGTCTATGGCATAAACGCACACTGTCGGCAAATAGATAGCCTAAAAACTCGAACTTGTCTTTCTTGAACCGGGCGATGGTATGGAAGTCAGGCTTCAAGCCGCCGGCAAGCCACATATAGCGAACATCGCTTTCGAGCAACTCTTTAAAAGAGTTCGACACCATGCCCACGAATTCATTCCTGCTGGCCTATTCTGTTGGAGACAGCTTCCCCCTTTCCCCAAAACCGCCCGGCGCACTGATGCTATCTGGATGGAGAACGAGATGTGAAGTGGAAGAAGCATCCAGATACTCTTGACCCCGCCATAGGAGATGATCATCTCGTGTTTTGCAAGCTCGCCAGCACACTGGCTGGACACGCTGATGTTATTTGCGGGGTACTCCGATAAAGTCCCTCCTGATCAAACCAACTCCAGCCCCAACTGGCAGCCTTCAGCGTGTAGCTTCTTTAGTGTCTCAAGCACCTTCAGGCTTTGCTTTTCACTTGGAACTTGCCCGGATTCAGCGACTCCAAGAATACTTGCTTCCGTTTCTGTTAAAAGGCCCCTGCTTGTTCCCCAGTTCTTCACTTCCTGCCACAGAGCGCCTCCCGCATTCACAACGGCAATCTGAGCTTGAATACCATTGAGCATCTTCTGATCCTTGATGGCCGCAGTCGCAATGTCCCGTTTGCTTTTAACTGCACGCAAACTGTCTAGCAGCCCCTCTGGCCACACTATCTCAAGTGCCACAACTCGGCTCCAGCACGCTTCCGTCTTTGCCCATTCTGTGACATTGCGCAGAGTTGGCGGCGAATCAACAATAACTTCATGAACCGCGCTTGCAGTAATGGTTAGCGCCTGTTTCATCCGTGCCGAAATCTCTTGTTTGCGCCAAACAGCATCGAAGTCACAACTCTGACCATTACACTCTATACTTGCAGCAAACCTGGCAATGGCATACGTAACAACGTTGGCGCGATAGCCACCCTGATACCAATCCTGCTCAGTTACTAACTTTTCCACTTCACGGAAGATGATCGCCTTGGCGATGGCGTGACGGAAATACACTTCATTAAATTCATCCGACTGCTTTGCCCACCTCTTGCCCACATTGTAGGCAAAGTGGGCAAAGTTCTTCTGTGCACCCTTGCTCACGATATTTGGGAATCCGCCCCACGAATTCAGAAACTTTGCAAGATCGGTCTTTGTAAAAACCTGGCGTTTGGGATACTCCAAGTCGAATTTCCGCCGTTGTGCAGGCGTGAGATTTGATCGGGCATCCTGATATTGTCCACGCGCACGCTCGTAGAACCATTTCGATTCGCGAAACGCTCCATCCGGGGATGGTGCGAATATCCGACGTGAAAACTCTTCCATTCTAATGTGAAACGGGTGGTTGGAAAAGAAATCGGCGGCACTCACCCGGTTCTGGCTGTTTGCGTATTCGGATATCTTCGGGACGACCTCCTCGGTGCGGGCTGGCTCAATTATTGATAACTTCATCTGAACGAAGACCTTCGAAAGGTCAACATCGTTCTTCTTGCTTGCCGCGTGGATTGAGGCGGTCGTCTGGCCGCCGTTGACGATCTGAAAATTCTTGATACCGGTTAGTAGTAGACCGCCATCCTGTATTCGCGTTTCGACACTCTGAGCAGTTGCAGTAATTCCATTATTGAAAGCGAAGAACATCTCAGGATCGTTCTCGATTGTATTTCGTATCCCCTTATTGACATTGCTACGCGCCTGTAGAAACACCCTCACGTTCTGCTCAAGCAATCTTGCTCCCCAGCGATCATATATAGCTGCGATCTGCTGCCCAGGAACAACAACAAGATATGCTTCATAGTCTGCCTGAGCTAAATGTGCAGGCAGTGCAGGCATAGAACCTCCAAACTCCCCTTCAAGATCGATGATAAGATCCTCACGTCCATGTCCTGAGGTAGCAAAGCGGTGTAGCCGTCGCAGATCCCATACATTGTAGGTAAGTTGGATGCCGCTAACCTCTCCAGCCTCGTGCCCATCGACACGCGCGCTCAACACACGATTACTGATCAGGAATAGTCGCACCTTGTCTACATTCTGCCATCTGGTAGCTATCAAATCAGCCAGCCCGAATGCGGGGCTGGTTTCTTCCAGTTCATCGCGGAATGTCGAATCGAAAGACTTAATCAGGAAATTGTGGGCACGCTTGAAGATAGCGTTCATTTCTGTTGCTGTGAGAGTTGTAATCTCTGGTGATTGGTTAAAATCGGCAATGATCAGGCTGAGAACGCCGCCCGATGCAACAGGATCGCCTCCGTACCCGTCTACCCGCAACCCCCGAGGTGTCTGGTAGTATGCCCTGTCTGCCGTTTCGAGTTCTCCGGCGTCGATAAGTTGTTCACAAAAGACGCTAAAGAAGGCATCCTCAGCATAGCGCCCGTCTGCATCTGCCCGACCATAAACCTCCTGATTGAAATCGTTGTAGAACTCCTCCAGCTCAATCGCCATGGCTTCTCTCCAAGGCTGACGCCAGCACGTCGTCAGTTACGCGAAACGGTTCACACACCGGCAGTGATAAGGAGTACTTCACATTAGAAACCCCTACTGTCACTGTCGATGCGGTGATGCGAGGGAACTCACCTGCCACACGGTACAATCGGCTGGCACCCTCAACCCACAGGAAATCCGAATAATCATCTTCCCATCGAAGCCCTGCGGCAGAGAGACGATCTTCAAACACCAATCCAGCACCATCATCAGCTTTAGCGATACGATCCTGAACACGCCTGGCAACGTCGGAAACACTGAAACTATGGTCGGTGCAGGAGGGCGCCCGATCCAGATCGACGACATAGAGAAAGAGATCGTCAGCGCCAGTTCCATCCAGTTGGAATTCAGAGTTGATGACCACATACGGGGTTGCCGTACCGCGCCTCGCTTTTGCCTCAATACAGGTTCTCCATACAGTGAAGTCTTTCGGCGAGCCCAGAGGCCCGTGCCAGGAAGAAACAGCATCGAAAGCTGTAACATTCGACAGCAAATGATACTCCAGAACCAAAAGTTCACCAATCAGTCCCTTCTGTTCTTCAGAGGATAACCGTCCATCGCTGCCACCGCGAAGAAGATGGTGCCAGCGCCACGTCCGCGTAAGTGCTGTCTCTACTGCCTCTTTCTCCGATGCCGCACTGGATGCACTTGCAACTATGTCACTACAAAGTCTGTGGAAAATGTCCCTGTGGGCTGTTTCCAAAAGCTTGAGGACCAGCATCCTATCACCTTCGCCACTGCTTTCGATGTCCTCGACCTCAATCCCCTTCAATCTTGGAAGATGTCCGCGTGGCGTTGAGTCTGTACTATGTTGAAGAACTAATAGACACTTGTTGTCGATGCTCCGTGCCCAGAAGAATCCCCAAGGGATGTCGGCATTTATTCTTTTCGCCTTGATAGCATCGATAGTATTTGGTGCGGCAATATCTTTCCATGGATCGCTACCCATTGTCTCCACCCATCTCGTCTTCGTCATTGTCGTCACGGTAGTTCTCTCGGAGCCAGGTGGTATTGACTCGATACTGCACTCGCTTCTCCTCCAAATCAGTTCCAGGGAAGCTAATGCTCCAGGCAACAACCGGTTTGTCATGAGCCCTGCGACCATCCTCAAGGGTCACATCCAGCAGATGGATGATTAACAACGGACGTTTCCGCACCCTGCGATAGATCCTGTCTGGATAGTTCAGGTTACTTTCATCACCCCGCGCATTCGCAAGCTGCTCGCGGTAGTCCCGTTCGGCTTTTTCAGCCTCTTCACTCGACAAGCCGGTCTTCTCGACCCCACGTGACGAAACTCTCTGCTTGTTAGTAATACGTAATGTCCTGGCATCGCTCTTCTTGCCAGCTGTTCGCTTCTGACAATTGATTGCAACCCCAAGAGAGCTATCAACAAGCGTATCCACATCAGTTCGACTGATGCTGGCGAAGAGAATGTCCCACTCCATAAGTTCTCCATCTCGCCTGGCATCGATGTATGACCTAACGGGTCCGGGATCCGTCAGCATCGATCCCGGGTGATTTCTGAACTCAGATATGAAGTCGAGCACAAGAACTACGGGTACCCTGGTAAGCAACCGGCCTCCCGATACCGCCTCAGCACTTGAAACTGGCCGGCCAGCCTTTTCCAGGCGCACCGCAAGTCTGCTGGCAGCTTCTCTGTTCTTATCCAGGCTGGCTTGGTCTCTTCTCAGAATTGCTGTCTCGATAAAGTTGTTAGCAAGGCCAATATTGACAACCACCTCTTCGCTTGACCCCATCTTGTTGCGTGCGGTTACAATCAGCGTGTCCGGATGGCCCCGCACCTTGAGCCCGAACTCCTCCGGCGTTGCATTCGCTGCTTCCATGTTCCGAAGCTCGTCACGAAGCATCTCGATTGATTCAGTAATGTGGCTGTACCAACCTTCCGCTTCTTCCGGCATCCAGATACGGCAGAGATCCTCATAGCCTGGCCGGTATCCAAACCACCGGCCCATCTGCATCAAGGTGTCATACATCATTGAGTTTCGGAGGAAGTAGCTGACCATCAATCCCTCTAAAGTCAGTCCGCGGGAAAGAGAGAAACCTCCAACAGCGATGACGTTAAGCCCTGTACTTTCATAATCATAATAATTGAGGGTTCCTGAAGACTGGCTGTTCACTTCAACTACTTTGATAGGGGCGGCAGCAGCAAGTAACTGGGACTGAATCTCCTCCCAGGTAAATCCTGCCAAAGCAAACTCGCATTCCCATGCTTCGTGCAAGGCTGCTATTTCGGGATCTTTTAATGCCTGTACCGCTGGTAGTGCTCCATTCACCCGTATGCTGGACTGAATGTATCCAAGCTTGCTGTGAATCTCGTTTCTGATCTGCCGCTGAACTCCTGTAAAGCGTGAAGCATTCACAAGCATTGAACAGTGTGCTGTCAAATGTCCACGCGCCAAACGAATCGCCCGTGCTATGATGAACACGCGAACCGCCCGCATCAGACTGGGTGGAAGGGCGACAACTTCCAAGTCTATAGTATGCTTCAATGGTAATATATCTTCATTGTCATCAATGTGTCGGACTATCGCCTGTGGTGTATCCAGAAACACCTTTGTTGCACCAAAGTAGTTCGATGGAGGGTCGAGGCTGACTATGAAACTACGAGGGAACAAGTCTTCCCCGAGCATTTTGTCGTCAGTTTCAGGATCTATGAATATATTGGCGAAAGGAGTTGCCGTGTATCCAACATAGCAACTCCGATCGAACAGTTGCAGTAGCTCCCGGATTTGGCCATTGATTCGGGACACCTCGTCTTTACCGTGTCGTATGTTGATAGATGCATTATCGGCTTCGTCATCAATGAGAAGCATTGGAGATTCAACCGTCCTGCCGTCACGATCTGCGCTGTGCTCTCTGAACCACTCGATCAGGTACCTCAGGGTACTAGAGTTCTTCTTGATAACGAATACAGCTGGCTCGCTGAGATTCTGAAGCGGAATACCCACACTTGTCGCCATTTCTTTGTTGAAATCTCTAAGCGAGTTTGTGAAAGTAACAGGTCTGCGTGTCCTGTCAAACCTCCCCACACCAACAAACCTGTCACCTTTCTTCAAGAGCAGTCGCGCGCTGTCCCGTCCGACGAAACCTTCGTCAATACGCAACTGCGTCTGATTGCGAAGGTTGTTGTGGATGCCAGCAATAACTACAATGAGCTTGTATCCGGCATCTGCCGCTTTGCAGATCACTCCAGTGTAGTTGGCCGTCTTCCCAGACTGTACGTGACCGACTACCATACCCCTGCGGTCCCAGGGCCCAGCCTTTTCCGGGTTTTCCAGGAGGCCGAGAATCCGATCAGTCACATTGTCAAGAGTGGCGATCACTTGGCCAGTGAAGCGCTTTTCGACAAGCAATTTCCGGTATCTATCCCAGTAGTAGGGCTTGATGATTGCTCGTGCGCTGTCAAGCCAAGGTTTGTATTCGTGCTCAGTCAGCATTGCACCAATGGTCATAGTCACACCATGACGCATTTCGAAATCGCGAGCCAACATTTCTGCTTCTACGTCGTCAACACTGCAACTATCAACGACACGAAATTTATTAATCACGTCGCGAATCTGCTCCTGGGTTGGGTTGCGCTCACGTGCGAGAAAACTCTCAACAGCCAGGGCCAAGTTTTCGAGGTTGTTATTCACCCGACACCTCCACGGACAATGTCTCAGCAAGTATCTCTTCTGTTCGCTTCCAATTCGATCGGAATGGTTCCGCGAGCTTCAGCATATCCGGTATTTCTTCCCGATTGCCTCCCATGTCTATAAGCCGTTTCGCAGTTGTCTTAACAGCATATTGAAGAGCATCGTCAGTTGGCAGATTGCCAGACACTTTCTCAGGTGCGCCTCCCATGTCCGCAAAAAGTGCATCCATAGGTAAAGCTGAACCTGTTATTTCGAGCACATGTGAGAAATCGCGCTTCAACTCTTCAGGAAGTTTGGAAATGAAATCCACAATCACAGGATGCTCAGAGTTTATTCTATAAGTGATCTCATTTTTATCCTGGATTCTATTCCATACGGGCAGACGGTTATCGGCAGTCAGCTTACGTCCTCGGGCGGTATAAACACGCTTGGAATTCAATCCGATCTCTTCAATAATTCGACGCAGTCTTTCGCGTACCCGATATGGCGGCTGTGCTGTGGATTTCTTGACGTCTATCTTCCATTGTGCGTCCAACCCATTCGGTATGTCGATGCGTACGCGGGCAAGTTTTGTCAACTCCATCTGGCGGGCGAGTCCGAACCAGGTGCCGTGTATAATCAGGCGTTTTTCGCGATAGACATAGAACCCTTGGTTCTTGAGGTAACCAGCGCGGCCAGCAAAGCGTTCCCATTCAGCTGGTGTTACCTTCTGATGATGGGGCAATGTAAATGCCTGCATTACCACCTCTTGCCCAGTCACCCTGATCTTTTCAACCGGCCCACAAATCGTGGCGGCGTGATCTATATGAAACGGGTCGAATGGCACAAGCTGGCGACCGTTTAGCGACAGGTGAACCTTCTTTAGACCACGCTCACCAGTAAGGAAACGGTGGAAGACAAGCTCTAAATGTTCTCTAGTTTCATCAATGCGGCGAGTTATGTAAGGTAGCATGTCGCCGGAAGTGGCCGGCTCAACCAGCCTGTCAAGCTTCTCCCATATTACGAGAGTGCCGCTCTCACCCAAATGACTAATCCAAGGGATTGCGGCTAATTGCTCAGGTATCTGGACAAGCCACTTGTTCCTCTCTGCGACAAAATCAAGGTCCCAGATCGCCGCACTGGTTATACCTTCGTGGCGCGTAGCCACTGTGAGTCGTCGACACTGAGAGAACGAGGCAATTTTCAGCCCCAGTCCAAAACGTCCCAGATCAGACCGCGGACGAATGTCCAAAGGGTTTCTGCTGCCCGGTCGCATGGCATCATGCAGAACCTGTTCGCTCATTCCTGTACCATCATCGACAATTCCGATTCTGTGGTCGGCATCGCTAATGTCTGCAAACAGCTCAATGTTCTCTGCCTGAGCAGTAATCGAGTTGTCTATGATATCAGCCAACGCTGTTTCCAGCGAATAGCCAATATCTCGCAGGCTTTCAATAAGCATTGAAGCACTAGGCGTAGCATCAAATGTTTTTGTAGCCACTTCCTGTCTTGCGACGATGCACTATCGCCGCATATCACCCCCTGTAACTAATCTGCGCTGATCTGCGCTGCATTCCCACAATTCACTGGCAAATGTGGGTCTAATGACTCTTCATAATAGCTATCCCGTATTGGTGCAGGCGAGAGTTCACTTGCCTAGCATAAACAGAATCAAACCGGAATATTTGTGTTCCAAGCAAAGCAACGGAGTCACATTGCTGTCGCCACCCACATATAATCCACACAGTATCAGGCCCCAGTGGCAACGTGATCGCATTCACCACCATATTTTAACGCGTCTCGTATCGTTCACTCCACAGACATGCGCAACAAATATTAATGTGTGGCTGGATGCTGAGCTGATTATTTAAGTATTTAGCCTTAATTAGCATATCAGATATGATTGCGCTTAGCAATTAGCCTCATATCTCTCGCAACACATTCATCGAAATTGGTCGCGAAATGTGCTAAAATATGCCAGGAAAAAGCTAGGGGCACCAGGGTGATTGATGGCCATTGCCGAGGCTGAAAATACTCTGGCTTCGGGAGTTCGGATGAATTATATACCAGTAATAGATCTGTTTGCCGGCCCAGGCGGACTGGGCGAAGGATTCTCAGCTCTTAAATATGGCTCCAGACATCCATTCCGTATCAGATTATCTGTCGAGAAGGATGCAATAGCGCATCAGACGCTTTCACTTCGGTGTTTCTTCCGGCAGTTCCGGGAAGATAAAGTTCCTGACGACTACTACCAACATTTGCGTGGCGAGATCACCCTGAATGAACTATTTCAACGTTTTCCGAGTGAAGCACGCACAGTGACTACTGAAGTATTGCGCAGAGAACTCGGGAAGCCAAAAGATGATGTTGTCGTTGATGAGCACTTATCACACATTCTGTTGGACAATCCTGGCACTCCGTGGGTTCTGATCGGTGGACCGCCGTGTCAGGCCTATTCGACTGCTGGCCGAGTCAAAATCAAGGCGCTGGATCCAGACGGATTTGAGAGTGACGAACGTCACTTTCTTTATCAAGAGTATCTTCGTATAATCCGAAAGTTCAAGCCATCCATATTTGTTGTCGAAAACGTCACAGGCATTCTATCCTCCAGGATTAAAGGCAAGAGAATTTTCAGACAGATCCTGCGAGACCTTCGGAATCCAAGTGCTGCAGTTGATGATCATCTGTTGGAAGCCAACCCTGCAGAGTACAATATATATTCACTGGCAGTATCAAAGGAAGAACCAATGGATCTTGAGCCGGCAGATTTTATTATCGAGTGTGAAAGATATGGGATTCCACAGGCCCGCCACCGCGTAATTATCCTGGGCATTCGAAGTGATTTTTGCAGCCACCCAAGCACTCTGACGGAGAACAAGAAAAAGATAACTATGCACGATGTCATATCGGACCTGCCCAAGATCAGGAGCGCATTATCAAGGGAGCTAGATTCTGGAGAAGCCTGGCGCAGCACAATAATGACGGTCCTGCAACAGACTTGGATAGATAAGTTAGAAAGCTGCGAACTGAAACAAAGCCTTAGAGCAGCGCTTGAAGATATCAATGCGTGTCTCAGTCGTGGGGGGGAGTTTCTCCGCTGTAGCCCGAAACCCAACGCCCATGCCCGATGGTATGTAGACGGCAGACTCGGGGGCGTCTGCAATCATTCGGCGCGCGGGCATCTCGCAAGCGATCTGCACAGATATCTTTTTGCTGCTTGCTTTGGACAAGTCAATGGTTTCTCGCCTCGTATGCGCCACTTCCCAGAGGCGCTTTACCCAGAGCATAAGAACGTGGCGAAGGCTGTTGCGGGCAAGATGTTTCCCGACAGGTTCCGCGTACAGTTGCGTAACGCTCCTGCTACGACAGTGACTTCACACATGTCCAAAGACGGGCATTATTTTATCCACTATGATCCTTGTCAGTGTCGTAGCCTGACAGTGCGTGAAGCCGCTCGTCTGCAGACATTCCCAGACAACTACTTCTTTGAGGGTGGCAGAACTGCTCAGTATAAGCAAGTGGGAAATGCAGTTCCTCCGCTATTGGCCAGACAGATTGCGGTCATTGTATACGACGTGATCTGCAAAGAAAAATTAACAGTAGAAGACGATGGACACTATAAGCCGCGAAAAGAGAAGCTGGAATATGTCGCAAATCCGGTCCAAAAACACTCGTCCCGAAATAATCGTAAGGTCACTCTTGCACAGGATGGGTTACCGGTTTCGTCTGCACTCGGAGAAGCTGCCGGGAAGACCTGACATAGTTCTTCCCAAATACAGGACAGTCATATTTGTGCACGGCTGCTTCTGGCATCGCCATCCCTACTGCAAATATGCTTACAATCCAAAGAGTCGGGAAGACTTTTGGCAAGGCAAGTTTCGGCAGAACGTGGAGCGCCACCAGCAGGTCACCCGCCAGCTGGACGACCTTGGCTGGCGAACGATCGTTATATGGGAATGCGAAACCAGCAACATAGAGCAGTTAAGATCATCACTTTTTCAATTGCTAGAGGTTTTCTAAATAACTCCAAGATATTCCTTTGTCATTAAAAGGAGTGTGCACCCAGTACACGTGTACGAAATATCCTTATCAAAAACACTAACGAATGATTCAGCCAATAAAGCTCCATTGGATTGCGCCTGTCTCCGTTTTTCTTGGCTGTTTAGACGATTCCATGCGTCTTTATAAGCTCTTCTCTTAGCTTGCCCGCATCCAGGACGGTCACTTCAAGTTCAGTCGGGATGTTCAACTCCTCGGCGCACTGTTTTACAGATTGCTTAATCCTCCTAATTTGCGCTTCCTGTTCGGCGGCGTCGGAGAAGTATATGGTAAGCCCATCGCGAAGGTAGCTAAGGACTATAAGTCGAGGGTCGGCTTCAAGTATTGGCAACATCGCGTGCATCAATTTCTGCTCGTAAGATTGCGCCAACGCAGACTCTGTTGATTCGGCATAATACTTGCCATTTTTATAATTCTCACACCAGTCACCGTAGGCATCATAATTACCTTCGCTCCTGGCAAGATTCTCTTTTCCTTTCGCAAGCATCTCCTTCGTCAAGGGGTGATTCGAGAATTTACTCCACCTCCTCTTGTCTCCAACGCCGCGAAGTCCTTCCTGTTCCCGTTAATAAACCTGTACCTTAAGCCCGGCTTGCACATACCGTAGATCAAGGCGTATTGCGTCTCTTTGAGAATAGGTTTATACTCATCTGTAAGTTCGCAGTATTCAAGCATCGGAGACCAGACGCTTCCACCGGTTTTCAATTGCTCGCTGAGATACTGATGGTTCTTCGGGCACTCCCAACGCATCGCATTTATCGCCCAGTGCGCCGATTTTATTTCCTGCGTTACTATCTGAAGTTATAACCCCACCTGTATAACCTCTTTGGTCACATCGTCTATCACAGCTGAACAGTTGGTCTTTGGGCAAACATAGCGTTTCGCAGAATTGCCTTTATCTATGCTGCTGGTCGCAGCGCTCTTGTCTGGTCAAATGAATTTACACTAAAAACTCGGTATTACGCCTCTAAATCCAAACTGGCCATCTCTACGATATCGAGCAGTTGCTCATGACGTCTTGATACATGCTCATCCCGCAATGCAGCTTTGACCTTACTGGACTTTGCGCTTTCCTCAATATCACTTTTCACGACTGAGGCGGAGTTCTTCACAAGTTCACGAATAAGTGGGGCGGCGGTATCGCTGTAGAACACCTTTCGACTGCGCCCCCAAGTGCCATAGCCACCAGGTTCACCTATGTAGGTCAGCACCATCCATTCGACAATCTTTTTTCTGACTGCTGGCGGAATGTGAGCTAGACCACCAACCTCGCGTAGGTCACGGAGTATGATTCCATGCTTTTCATATGCCGTCCAGCCTGGACTGGCTTTTGCCATTTCTTCTAAGACGTGCTCGAAGAATTGTGTTCGTTGAGCCGTTTTTAGGTATGCCAGAACCCCACAAGCTTGAGCTAGCTTGGCAAACACATGATCCATCGGCTTCCGAGCCAAGCGATCCTGAAGGTGCTTCGCAATCTCCAGCTTTACTGAATTCTGCGTGTGCGATTCCAAAGTCTGGATTGATGTAACTGCATTACGGCGCACTATATCAGGTTGCTTATCGTTTAACGCCGTGCTCACAAGAAAGAGTGTTATCTCCTGCTGACGTGGTTGAGGCGCATGGGCATAGTCTTCTACTATCTCGTGGCTTAACGCTGCTGGTCCTGGTTGCTCCACAATATCTTTGATGTCTTGTACACGTATCAATGTAACCGGGTCGCGCGCGAGGACGACTTCTATGCAGGTCTTGAACACATATACGCAGTCCTCAAGCCCCGCCTCATATTCGTCGTCTTCATGCTCCAAGTCCTT
The DNA here is from genome assembly GCA_050948905.1 of Armatimonadota bacterium. GTDB lineage: Bacteria > Armatimonadota > UBA5829 > UBA5829 > UBA5829 > DTKD01. The sequence goes on from JBMNES010000001.1 coordinate 27,736, forward strand.
ACGAATGTCGTAGACTCGGGTCATTTTTCTATACTCAGGTCTGGACAACAAGCCCATGTAGTAAGCTAAATCAATCAGCTTGGCGGTGCTATAGCGTTCAACATCATCGGGACGTTCGACTTGTGGCAGTTTGTTCTGTGCTGCTGCTTGCTTCGCGATGTCGAGTCCGGCGATTACCACTTTCTCTCGTAAATCATGTATGGCAGCGTTGAAGATGCGCTGGCAGGCGCTACTTGGATCAACCCTCATTAGGCGGCGCGTACGTTCAACCAAGCTCTTGACTCGCCAAACAGGACGTATCTTCTCCATAATTGATGGCACATCGGTTGTCTGCATGAGTTCTGCATTCACCGAAGGCACTATTGGACGATCCATATTTCCCTCCTTGATGACGGGTCTGTACCCGATCTTATCGTAGCTCATACCAAGTTTCCAATAACTGATCTATCTAATATAATTATATATACATTATAACCAATCGTGTGACAATATTTGAGATTTTATTATTTATTTTCTGAGGCTACTGGATAAGGCCAGCACACCTCCAGCCCGTCAGGGATAAACGTGCATATTTGGTGCAACATCGTCTAGTCATCGGGATAGCATATGTTACGAATGTACATGATATGTAGTAATACCTGTTATGGCAGTAGATCAGATCATTGCCCGTATCACCATCGTCAGAGCATCCATCGCCTGCAGCATGTGTTATAGCAGAGGGACTATGTCCCCTTTTTTGCAAAGGGAAAATGTCCCTTTTTATTTCAGTTTATGCTATTCTTGTTGCGTTAATGGTGCGGCCTGTGCCGGCTCTTCTGGCAGTTGGTTTTGCCTTATGAGCCGGTACAGTGCCTTTATCTGGCTCCTGCGCGGAAGCAAGATATACCCACTTCGACTCCCTGGCTGCTCTCACTCCTTTCCTTCGGTTTTTCGCTCGGATCGGCTCCGCAATATCGGTTGGTGGCGCCGTAGCTATCACAGCATCGTTGTAGTAAACCCTCCAGCTTCCATCCAGCATCTGACACATCTGCACCTTGACTCCGGCGTAGCTTCTCTGCTTTGGCCCCGGGGCCACGTCAATAATCATTCCCGCATAACGAATAGCTTTGTCGTTGCCTACTATAGCTTCATATTTAAGCGACAGAACCCGTGCAAGGTCACAGCCGCGGGCAGGCTTTCTCCACGCGCTCTGCGCGTTCTGAGCAGCAACGCTAAAATTGCTATTGAGATCGTCAACAAATGTCTCATCCAGATACTTGTTTGCCGCTTCTATATCCGTGATGCCCTTTAAGCGCAACTGCGCTACAAGCCGGTCCTGCAACGTTTTAAAGAGCCTTTCCACACGCCCCTTTGCCTGTGGAGTCAGAGCATCTATGGGCTCAATTCCAAGCGCCTCAAGAGCTGCGCCTACCTGTGTAGGGTCTTGTCTGCCGGCTAACTCCTCCTCTATGCTCCAGAAACTATCGTTCCTCTTGAGAGCTGAATGCCTGTCCTGATACGTGCTAAGCGGAATACCGTGCTTATCTATCACACGCCTTAGCAACTCCAGATATGCCCAAGAACACTCAGCTTCACAAAAGAACAGACCTACCACTTTGCTTGTCGCATCGTCTATTGCAGCCATAAGACAACAGGCGGGCATATCTTTACCAAACCAACGGTGAGGACTGCCGTCCCAGAGCATCATCAACCCCTCATTTGCTTTCCTGGCTCTTCTCTTGAAGTGTTTTGGCGGCTTACGCTTATGCTTGGCCTTGATGCCCGCTCCACGCCGGATTGTCCTGACACACTCGCGAGATAGCTCTATGTGCTCCTCGCACTTTAACATCTCGGTGAAATGAGTGTCATTGAAATCGTGATACTTCTCCTTAGATAGAGCGATAACTTGTGTCTTTAAATCATCATCTATCTTATTTGCAGGAGACCTGCCGATGTTACCGTGGACCAGACCCTTGATTCCCTCCTTATCGAAATCTTCCTTGAGCCGTTTTACGTGCCGGTAACTCACCCCAAGAATCTGAGATGCTTCTTTTAGTGTGATGCGATTTTCCTGCACCATCCCAAGAACATGATGGCGTGATATCTGCTTGATTCCTATTCCTTTAACCCCACTTCCCATGGGGACATTATCCCACGGCAGTTAAGGGGGACATAATCGCTCTGCATATACACATCGCCTGCAGCATGTTGTCCTCTTACCATTCACCCATTGACCAGCACACAGTTTATAGCACGATATCGCCGAACAATCTATTGCCGCATATGATTCCCTGTCGCGACAGTTATATGCTCATCGCCTCTCCATCAACGTACAAGTCTCTAATCGTGGAGTAAATATTTAAGATACGTCCTGGCCCTTTCTGCGCTTGCTCTTATTCCCGTCACGCTGAAGCCCATAGACGATGCACTCCACTCCCGTCTCACCCAAAACGTAGTCCATCAAAGCAATCGTGAAGGCATTTTCATCGAAGTTCCCATAGGTGCTGGCGGTAGTGCTAAGCTCCACGTGCCATATATCATTCATTTGGAACACGCCATTCAATAAAATAGGTATATGAGATACGGGATTCGCCTTTAGGTAATCCTCTACTACTGCTATAATCTTTCGTGCCATTAGCTTGTCCTCCAAGAATATCAAAGATATTGCATTTGTTAACCAATAAATGCCGGGTTTTGCTCAATTATATCATAAATGTCTGCTATTAGAAAGGCCTAACGAGGAACGTATGAGTTCACAATACGATCGTTATAGGCCCCCCTAGCGAACGACCTATTCAGTATGTACAAGCGGTTCTTCACAAAGCGTTTAATCATGCAATAATGACCGGTTTGATGGCTGTGAATCCTACCGACCGCGTGGAAAAACGGAAGCCACGTCCGGTAGAGCGCTATGCTATGACGACACCCCAGGAAATAATCGATCTGTTTGTTAAAGTCCGGCACACATCAAACTACCTGCCAATTGTACTTGCTGCAACCCTCGGAGCTCGTGCGTCGGAGATACTGGCACTGAACTGGGGTGATGTTGACTTCGACCGGGGTACTGTGACGTTTCGCAGAATGGTATCGCAGGACGCGAGCAACAATCCAGTCTACGAAGATCTCAAGACCGACTCCAGCCGACGCACAATACCTATCCCGGAATGGACGCTTCAAGAGCTGAAAACTCACAAAATCGGATGGGAGGGACTGAGGGAGCAACTTGAGCCGGAGTATAATCCGGAGGGCATCATCTGTCCGAGACTTGATGGTAGTCTTCACAAACCCAAGAGCTTTGCAAGTTCTGTAAGGGACACGCTTCGGCGGGCCGGATGCAGCCTGACGTTTCACGACCTAAGGCACAGCCACGCCACTGTGCTCGCCTATATGGGCGTTTCATTTAAAGAAATACAGGAGAGATTGGGACACACCCTCCTTTCGACTACTATGAATATTTACCTGCATGCGGCCCCGAACATGCAGAAACGGGCGATACAACAGTTCGACCAGCATCTGCAAACGGCGGCCTCCAACGACCAGACAGAGGGAGCTTAATCTGACTTTGCTAACCGTTCTGTTAGCAATTGCATTGGCGCTGTTAGATTCTCTGCTGCCGATATTGGGCATGTGCCTTGCCTGTCATACTGGTTGTTTCGGTTGGGGAGGGCCACTGCGTGTTAGCAATCCCATCTTTCGTGGATCGCCATTAGCTTTCCAGAGAGCCTTGTCAATCACATCAATAATACTCACGTGCGAGCTAATGGCGGCACCTAGGTCTTTCGCCACAGCCTGAAGAGCATCGCGTTGCTGGCTGGCGGCAGATTCCCAGCAGAATCGATAGAAATCAAGCAAGTTGCGGTAACCCGAGCCGTCGAGTTGGGCGATATTGTTTGCGGCGAAGTGCTCGGATGAACTGTCCTCCAAAGCAAAAGTGAAGTAACTCCACGTCTGTACCGACAATGCAACTTGCCAATCGTAGATAACAAAGCTGTCGGGAAAGCAAAAATGCATCCACTTCGTCAGCAATGAGTAAGGGTGGTGTAAACCGGATTTCGACATGTGCTGAAGTGTGCGGGGAATGAAAGCGGCAATCGACGCGGCTTCGGCATCCGAACACTGGAGGATATCTGGCGGATCGTTGCTCCACCAACCCTCAAACTGAACGGAGTCGAAGGCGATCTGGGCCATATCTTGTATCAGAGCCAGGGAATATCTTGTACGATAGAAACCATTCACGCTTCGCAACGAGCTATACGCGTTAATCGAACTGTCTGCTCCAACGGCATTCGCCTTCAGTTCCAAGCACTCATCGCGCATAACTTTCTCACCCTTGGCAGCAGATAGTAGGTACGCACGTGTTTGCCCATCTATCGCACTCTCGATAGCATAATCGATAAACTGAACCGCCGCGTGAGGCGGGATGATATTAGCCATTGGCATCTCCTCCTAGATAGTAGTATCGAGTAAAAGCCCACGGCAATTAAGGGTTCTGCGCGTCTTCCGTTGTATGGGGAAAGGGGGAAGCTGTTTCAGAAGTCCCTGAACGGGATATTCTGGCCAGGATCTAGACGTGCCTGAAGTCAAAAAAATCGCGAGAGGCCACCTCTCGACCATTTTAGCAATCCGTTTTTCAGAATGCGTTTCCACTAAATGAGTTTTGAGACAGCTTCGGTGTTACCCGAAACAGTAAAAAACAAAATAGTCGACACCTGTGATTGGCGATCTACGGCTAGGTGTGGTCCTGCGAATGGACGACCACTGTGTGAGGCGTGGCATCCCCCATCTTCACTATATAATATTATGTAAACGAATAGCCTCCATAGACTTGACTTCCACTCCTGCATCGTGATAAGGCTGTAGTTCTTTATCAGACCCATCAATCAGTGCTTTAGTCCATTGCTCAGCGCATTCGCTTGTATTGACCAGTATGAACTCGACATCAGATGGCTTAAATGGCAGTTCAGTCTCATTTCCACGGGGAAGAAATCGCCATTCATGCTGGTATCGATAAGCCGCGTCCTCGATCAATCTCAGACGTTCGGCTTCCAGTTTTCGGATCACTTTGAGAACTTTGCGAGCCCACCCAACGTTACCTGTCCCGGCTCCATCTTCCTTTCCTAACTCTAGCAGGCTATCAGTGATCTCACCCAGTTCTCCGACAATGTGAGGCAGTGAAGCAACTGCGCCCTCGCCCATCACATACTGCACTGGCTCGCATCGTTTTGCAGGGATGGAATCTCTTTTAAGAGCAATTGCGAACTCCCCGAAGTCGTGTTTGCAAGTGGCCAGTATGGCAAGAGATAGCTCAGTAAAAGAGATCATTGTTGATTTCAGACCGAGCAACCACTTGCAAAACTCCTTGTCAAAATCATCTTGATCGAGCACAAATCCAGGACTTATGCGTTCAATAATCGCCTGCCGTTCCGCCTTCCGTGCCTTCACGACTCTGCTTTCTTCAATAGCATTGCGAGCTAATATGATCTGCTGTCCGTTGTAATCCTCAAACAAGGGTTTAGGTGGCCATGATGGCCTCAGACAGCGCGAGTGGAGGATTTCTTTCAGAACGCTGCTTGCCTTATTGGGTTGTTTTCGGTACTTACGTCCGCAGAAATGCACTAGGCTATGTTCGAATATTCCTAATCGGTTTTCTTGACCCCAATTCCTAAACAACATGCATCTCCTCTCGCAAGAAACAACGCGGAGAGCTATCTGTGGCTACGCTCTCCCGTTATTATAGTGGCTGCTTTGTGTATTGCCAATGGGGATGAGTGATGAACGTCAAATAAATGTGAAGAATGCGTTGTTTCTAGAAACCCTGAAGCTGTCCCAAAAACATCTACGAGCCACTCCAGATTACCCGCCTCCCGTTGCTCCACGGACACGTTATGAAGTCACGCCATCTTAGCGACTCAGGAGCGGCGTCGATCTAGGTCGAAAAGGCCGAAAAGAGAGCCTTGTTGAGGCATTTCCTCATGTTATGGACCAACAATACCAGAGACATCTCCGCAGTAGCGCCATCCACTTTCTTCTCTTGTTCGCACACACGCAGAGCATTGTATAGTCCACCATATCGTTCCTTTCGCTTCACCATGATTGGGCCCACCCCTCACCCTGATCAGAACACGATAATCATTCGCCGCATTGCCTAAGTAATCTTGTTCTTGTCAACGGGATAACCCGCTTGAGACAACTCGTCCGCCAGCCTATATTTCCAAGCTCCGCTAGAATCTAGTTCGACATACGCTAACCCCCGTAAATCAGAAGGTATCTCAACTCCCGGCTCATACAATACCGCCGTCTTGTGGCGGCCGAGCTTTCCGCAGAAGTATCCGAACTCGAATATGACGTTCTGCCGTGCTCGACTTTGAACCTCATTATTCTGTTTAGCACCGCCAATGTCATCGGCGGTCAACAGGACTATTGCATACGACGCGTTGCCACCGTGCGACTCGAACTTCTCAATGATCGTCTGCCCGCTATTCGGTTCGTCTTGCAGTACGCAGCACTCAATACCTAGCTGACCCAGCAAGAATCTTACTTCGGCCAATTTTCCATGGTTCTGGCCGTGGACGATAAATACGCTACCATCACCGATGGACTCAGAGACTTCAGTGGAATACGATGCGTCCATACATTTCTCTAAGAGATTCCGCAAAGATACTATATGGTCTTTAGCCTGTTTCCTCCCTTTACTGTGGGACTTTTGAAATCGACCGTCCCCAGGAGCACCGAATGTAGTAGGAGTATAGCGTATCTGCGAAAGCGCCGTGAGTGCCTGCGATTGGTCGCCATATATAGCGGCCAACACATTTTGCGCACGATCATTCCACACCGTGTATTCATCTTCTGAATCCGGCCACGTATCTATCAGTTCCGAAAGTAACTCCAGTGCTTTCTTATGCGAAATACGGATGGTAATAGCGCCAGTGATCATTACTCTTCCTCCAATATATCAGCAGACTTTGAATATTATCGTCATTATATATCAATGATAGGTTTGGAGTGGCGGGGTAAGAACTCATCATATGCTATGTTGCCCGTGTTTTTGTAGCAGGCATTTTTTCGTTTCGATTGACGTCTAAAATCGTCCATTAATTCGCCATTACTACATAATCCCCAGCTTATTTTTTATATAGGCCAAGGCTAGGCCTTTAATAATTTCCAAGGGAAGTGAGCCAAGGGGTTTCAGCTTGTCAATCGTGTAGTTCCACACCCCAGTATCCCTTACCGAATCCAGGAATTCGTGACCCTCCCAGGTGATGTAGTAAATAATATAATCCCGGCAGTCAAGAGTGGATATGTCTCTTCCAGCTATCAGGCCGCCCTCTCCCATGATTTTAAGGTTATAGTAGATGGCGTCAGCCTCATATCCGTCAATCGCTATCTCACTGGCAGGTAACAGTTCTGTGCCCTGGTTTTCCTCGAGGTAGAACAACAGTTTGCGCACAAGATCCATATCACGTTTCATTATTCGCCGTCCTCGTTCCCATCAGTTAATCCCGTTCTGTTAATAATTTTACTGGATCGTCCCGCAGATTATGTTAGCAATCCGTTAGCAGTTTTACTTTATTGGAGGTCTTGGCCAGGCCGTGATTTGTTAGCCTGACCTAATTATGAGCACAAAAAATAGTGGTGGGCGAGGAGGGAGTCGAACCCTCATGACCGAAGTCGGCGGATTTTAAGTCCGCTGCGTCTGCCATTCCGCCACTCGCCCTTATTGTTTGAGGTTTAAGACGATGATGCCTGTCTTTTCAGGACCTCTGCCAGTTCCTTCATAAATAGCGCTGCGTCCGTGATGACGCCAATCGCCTGTTGTGTGCCTCTATCAGCCAGCTTGGTGCATACGGCTGGGTTGATGTCCACACAGACGACTCCTACCTCAGCCGGCAATAGATTTCCCGTCGCAACTGAGTGCAGAGTCGTCGCTACCATTATCGCAAGGCCGATTTCCGGAACATATTTACGCATCGCATCCTGAGCTTCTAGTGCGTCTGTTATGACCTCCGGCAGCGGGCCATCGTCGCGGATTGATCCGCACAGGACATAAGGAACGCCCTTGAGGACGCACTGTCGCATAATTCCCTTAGTCAGCGCTCCCTGATTAACCGCCTCGGCGATGCTGCCTATTCGGCGAATCTCGTTTACTGCTCTCAAATGATGTTCATGGCCGTGAGGGGCCGGGGTTCCTTTTTCCAGGCTTACCCCAAGCGCGGTGCCGTAGAAGGAATACTCGATATCGTGCAGTGCAAATGCGTTTCCGGCGAATACGACCTCTATCCACCCGTCGCGAATCATTTCCTCGACAGCAGCCCCTGCGCCTGCGTGAACTATCGCCGGGCCACCGACCAACAGAACCTTTTTGCCCAGTTTTTTGGTCTCGTGGATCCTGTTTGCGACCTCTTCGACCATTAATGTCTTGGGTTTCTCGCTGGATACGGTGCTGGTCATAAACTCAAATGACCCGGACGCACTGGCCCTGCGGGGGGTCTCCACTCGAACTCCATCGTGGCCGACGACAACCATCTGACCGCGCTTTGCACGGCACATAGGGATGATGAACGCCCGGCCGTTCTCGTAAGCGATACCGCAGTCCATCTCCATTTGTTCAATAGGTATCCAGACGCCGTCGACCCTTATGCTAGTGGGCAGGTTCGTCGTGCAATAGAACCCCTTCGGCAAAACGCCATCTTTTTCGCAAGGTTCCAGATGGGCGTCCTGCAACTCAATCCTGTGCGCGCCTTCCTTTTCGATAAAGCCAAGGACCGAATCCAAAACGTCTGAAGCAGGCGCGGTAACTCTAATGCGAGCGCAAGTCTCATCGCTGTTAGTCCTGCCAACCTGCATTTCCTCGATCTCGAACTCGCCGCCAAAAGACAGAATGCCGTCCAGCACCCTGGCAAGCGTGTGCGTGTCGATGATATGTCCTTTAAGCTCAATTGTTTCGGAAACCATTACGGCCACTCATGGATTGGTATAGACTGATAGTGTACCAAAGCAGCGGATAATGCGTCAACTGCTTTGAGACTCTGATCGCGATTTTAATAGCTCACTGAGCAAAAACGCGGCGCCGGATTTGTCCAGCGGTTGATTGTTATTGCCACATTTGGGCGATTGAATACAACCGGGACAGCCATCTTCACAGGGGCAATCTTCAATAGTCCGGAGCGTCAGATTGAGAAGCTCGTCGATATGGCTCAAGGCCGATCGGGCAATGCCGACGCCGCCTGCGTGGCCGTCGTAGATGAAAATAGCAGCCAATCCATCCGTGTCGGGGTGAGAAGGATGTGAGACCCCGCCGATGTCGTTGCGGTCACAAAGGGCGATTAGAGGCAGGATACCGATAGCTGCGTGTTCGACTGCGTGTATCGTTCCCAGCAGGTCGAATCCCGCTTTTATTAAGCTATCTGTAAGTTCCTGTGGCAGGGTCAGCCAGATAGCCTCGGTGTGCAGTTCGACTTCAGGCAAATCGAGGTCTGTTTTGTCTATTATCTCCTCACTAAAGAGCTTTTTCTTCCAGAAATGGGTTACCTGATGGCCGATAAGCACGCCTCCAAAGTTGACTTGTGCGCTTCCGATAGATTTGTTCTCCAGGGTCTGCTGCACTTCTACGTTTATGTGGCTGCCGGGGGTTGTGTAGAAGTTGACTTCGCTGCGTTCGACGTAGGCTGTGAGGCCGTCGATGTCGAGGTGTGTCACTAAATAGGATTCACCTGCGTGCAGGTAGACCGCTCCGGGGTGCACGACCTCATACGCGCTGGCTCCATCGACCGTGCCCAGCACCTCCCCTGCCCTGTCGATTGAGACAATAGTGAAATGCACGCTTGAAGAAGAGCGAATGTTGACATCTGTTGCCGGATGGTTGGCTCCAGGCCAATACCATCGGCCGTTATATCCTACCCGGCCCAACTCCTCCAAAGCTCCCAGCACCTCCCAGGATCGTTCTCCAAACAGAGATTCGATCTCCTCGTTGCTGATCGGCAGTTCGAAGGCGGCACACTGAAGGTGGTCGGCCAGCACGTAGGGGTTCTGGTTATCGACTATAGCTCTCTCGTGAGCGCCGGCGAAGAAATAGTCCGGATTTCGCATCAAAAACTGGTCGATGGGGTCGTTGTTAGCGACCAGCGTGGCCATTGATTGCTCAGTTCCCCTACCCGCTCTGCCCGCCTGTTGCCACGTGCTGGCGATGCTGCCGGGATATCCGGTCATCACGACTGCGTCGAGGCCGCCGATGTCGACTCCGGCCTCGAGAGCAGTGGTCGAGGTCACAGCGATCAACTCACCGCTGAACAGCCTTCTTTCGATGTCACGACGCTCGGCAGGGGTGTATCCTGCGCGATATGCCATTATCCGGTCGACATTTGGAGATTTTTTGTCGCGCAATGCGATACGGGCATAGCGCAGAATCAACTCGGCAGTTTTGCGGGCTTTGGTGAAGACGATGGTTCTAATATCCGATTCAACAAATCGAGTGAGCAGAGAAACCGCCTCCGAGTTAGCACTTTTGCGGTCTCCTTTTGCCGCAAGAAACGGAGGGTTCCAAAATATGAAATACTTCTCCCCTGCCGGGGAGCCGTCCCGATCTATCACCCTCGCGTCACAGCCGGTGAGGTCTTTCACCAGTTTCTCCGGATTGGCAACAGTCGCAGACGCGCAGATAAACTGCGGGTTTGAGCCGTAATATTCAGCGATTCTACGCAACCGGCGGAGAACATTTGCCACATGTGCACCGAACACCCCGCGATAGGTGTGTATCTCGTCGACGACGATGTATTTCAGGTTACGAAAAAGATCAGGCCAGGTGGTGTGATATGACAAAATGCCGACGTGGAGCATATCCGGGTTGGTCATCACTATATTTGCGCTGATCTTAATAAACGGGCGATCCTTTCGAGGGGTATCGCCGTCGTAGGTGGCGGGTTTCAGGGTGGGCAGGTCGTAGAGCTTGAGCTTGCCAAGCTGGTCCTGGGCAAGGGCTTTTGTCGGGAAGATATAGAGCGCGCGGGCTTTTTTGTCAGACTCCAGCGCCTCCATAACCGGGACGTTATAGCACAGTGTCTTGCCGCTGGCGGTACCCGTAACCACCACCACGTTTTCACCGTTACGAACGGCCTCAATGGCTTGCGCCTGGTGAGAATAGAGCCTGGTCACGCCCATGCGATGAAGGGCATCCGCCGTCTGGCCTGAGAGCGCGGGGAATAGCTCTCCATGCGCGGCCGATCTGGCAGGGATGCGCTTCACGCAGGATATCTGGTTTAGATAGTCTGACGACGCCTCGATTGATTCCAGAAAGGTTGAGGCCTGCATAGTCTGATTAGTCCGGTTTCGATTTGGGCTTTTTCTCTACGAACTTTACGAGATATATGCTACCCACATACAGGAATATCAGAGGCACGGTCAACGCTACCATAGAGAATACGTCATTTGACGGGGTGAGGCTGGCTGCGAGAACTGATATAATGACTATCGCGTATCGCCAGTTTTTCTTCAGGAATTTGGAGTCGATAAGCCCGACCTGCGCGAGAAGCATAAGCACGATGGGCAGCTCGAACGCACAACCGAACGCAAGCACCATTAGCAGCTCGAACCGAATCAGCCCAGGCAGAGTGACCATGTATTTGGCACCCTTGGGCAAATATGAGGCAAACCACTCAAAGCCTACGGGCAATACCCAGTAACACAGCACCGCACCGCAAAGAAACAGTCCAGCCGCCAGTGGCACCGTCCACCGCAGGGGTTTCTTTTCTTTCTCTGTCAGTCCCGGTGCGACAAAGCCCCATATCTCGAAGACTAAAAGTGGCAACACAACAACCAGCCCGCCCGCAAGAGCGACCTGCAAGCGAAGCATAAAAGGCTCCGCCATCGTCGTAAAGACCAGTTCTCCACCCTTGAGGTTGTCGCCGAGCGGGCGTGTAAGCAGGTTGTAGATCGGCCCATAGGCAAACCACGTGACTACCATCCCACCTGCTATATAAAGGCCGGAGCGGATCAGCCGGGTTCTCAGTTCGGCGAGATGTTCGAAAAGTTCAGCACGCTTTTCAGAGTTGTCTGCCAAGTCTTACTATATCTCCAGTCTAATCGCGATGCCGAGTTCCACCCTGCCCTTTTTGGTCGGGTTCTCAGGAGCAGCGGGCACACCGCTGGGGGCGCCGCGATAACCAGGTCTGGCTGTATCCTGATAGGCATCCGCCGGGGCAGGAAGCTCATCGTCATAAGGATACCACCCCGCACCCGGCGTCGCGTCCGGCTGTGGCTCGTTACCCACCTGGTCGGATGCGTCCGGTGTGATAGTGGCATCAAACGTTAATCTAATATCCCGGCGCAGCATGACGCCGGTTTTATATGCAAAATAGGTTGTGACTTCAGCGTTCAATGGGCCTGTGCTCTTGATTTTGCCGTTCGCCAGGGAGACGGGCTCCTCGCTCATCATAATAGAGCTGATCTTCGCGCATTCTCTGCCCTGCTCCCATTCAAATGAGTCGAGCATCGCGCTTCCTTTAAGAGTAATAAAAGGCGTAAGGCCATCGATTTTCAGCGTCACCGTATCCGGCCAGGAGTCGCCTTCTTTTTTAGCTCCAGGGGAGAGCACAGGCAACATATCCATAATCCGATACTTCGCCTGCTTGGCGAACATATTGGCCTTAGCGACCTCGCCGTATTTATTCACCAATCTATAAAGCTGTGGTTTGAGTTCCTGACCGGCGTAAAGGTAGTTTTTGACCCCGTAAGAGCTGACGTAAGTCTTTCCGTCCGTGCGCAAGCGAATAAGACAATTTCCATCCGGCCGCACATCTTCTACGCTCTGCGTAAGGAACATGTCACCCGAAAGACTCATTCCACCCAAAATCGGCAGCCCAATGCGGTTCACAATCTCAAAGACCGATACATCACACTTGACGTTATAATGGCGCACCTGACCGAAGACCAGGTTATTGGCCAGAGTGACTCCCGGCGCGGGGTTAGGTCTGTCTACCCGATTTTTGAGCACAACCGTCACTTTAGTCGAGCCAACAGCCTTACCCTTTGCATCGTGGGCCTGCACCATCAATTGATGACGCCCGTCCTTGAAATAGAGGGGTTTCATCGGCTGTGCTGCGTCGTAGTATGGCGCTTTAGTGTTCCAGAAAAAGGTCAACGTCTTTCCATCGGATATCGCCGAATCTCTGGAAATCGCGACCACGAACTTGTCCGCGTCGTCCTCGCCGACATATACGGATATGAACCCATCGTCGGGCACATCATCAAACGGGATCTGGATTTTCACCCTCTCCCGCACTGCCTGGCCATCGGTGGGCACAATCAGTTGCAAAGCACCGCACCACGCCGCGCTTAATAAGATGATCGCTACTACGAATACGACAGATCTGACGGAATATCGAGCCATTTTCACTCTCCCACAAGGGTACCATTAGTCAAATGGTACTACATCACCCTCTGCTGAGTCAACGTGGATAGCCGCCTTAATATTTGCGTTGAGTCTGTTTGAGCGGGTATCATAGATTTGGACTGACCATAAGGTGATAGTGTTCCTTTTGGATATCACCTCAGAAACTATTCCGCAGAATACATCGTCATACCTATAAGAGCTTGTATATAAGGAAAACAATAGGCTTTAGATTGTCGTTTTATAGAACACTCTGGATATGGCTGATAGCCGTTGTATTAGTGACAGGGACTGTGGCTGCGACGGCGGCTCCGGTGTCTTATATCGACAGCGTGAACGAGGCGCTCGGCGCGATGAAAGAGGGGCGAAACGTTGATGCTGTCGCCAGTCTTGTTGTTGCGCTGGAGGCAAACGCAAACGATCCGCTCGCTCACGTCGCTTTAGCGACTGCACTTTTGCACGGCGGACAGACGGCTGAAGCAGAGAAAGAGTATCGCGCCGCAGTGCAGAAAGACGTAGATTGCGGCCCGGCGCATTATGGTTTGGGGCTGGTGGCTCTTCTAAAAGCGAATATATCAGAGGCAGCGCGCTATTTCATACAAGCACAACAGGCAAGTCCGGAAACGCCTTTAGAGGGCAGCATCGGCTATGTAAAGATGTTGGCTGGCGGGGACTTCGCCGCTGATAGCTCATCCGATGATGAGACCCTTATGGCCTTGAGAGCTATCATGCTGACAGAAACCGGACAATTCGCGGAGGCGTTTGATATCTGGAAGACGCTTCAGAACGAGGCGTTGCGCAGAGGTTTTGGGGAGCGGCTGGGTTGTGCGATGACGTTTGTGAAAGCAGAGCCACTCGTGGTAACCGGGGAGAGCGTCGGCCAATCGTATAAACCAGCAGCCACATCAATAAACAAGCTGCCTGTGGTCTCAGGGAACGTAAGCCTGAAAGCTGATCTGACCAAGGCGGCGAATGTGCACATAGTGTCGTTTTTCGTCGACGGGCGATTTGTGGGGATGACCAACACGCCTCCGTTCAATTATGTTTGGGATACCAAGACGACGTCTAATGGCGCTCACGTGATTAAGATCGAAGGCACCGACATAAGAGGCGATGTCGTCAGCGCGAAGTCGACAGATGTCATGGTTCAAAACGAAGGCGTCGACATTCCATCAGGCAAAGTGACCGGAAAATACGCAGATGCGGCCTGGCAGAATCTCTGGGATGTGATGCTGATGAAACCATCAGTAAGCGCTATTAACTATAACATGGCCTTATGCGCCAGGCACTTGCGGGACGCGGCGGCCGAAAAAACGGCTCTGGAGCGCGTGTTGGCGGCGGACCCTACATATATGGATGCTGCTCACCGACTTGCGCTGATGCGGCCGTCGAGAGGAACCGAATACAATTTTTATAAGGGAAGCAACGGCCGAAAAGTGCTGGCGCTGACCTTCGATGACGGGCCAAAAGCGGATACGGGCAGGATCCTCGATATATTGAAGGCAAAAGGGGTAAAAGCTACATTTTTTGTGGTCGGTAAGCAGGTCGAGGCGTTTCCGGATCAGCTTGAGCGGATTGCGAATGATGGACATGAGATCGGCAACCACACTTATAATCATCGAAATTGCCAGTATCTCAGCGAATCAGAGATAACCCAGGAGATATTCCGCGCATCGGCGGCTGTGCGTGCGGTAACGGGCCGGGAGATAGAGTTTATGAGGCCGCCGGGCGGACACAGCAGTAAAAATCTGTCGAATGTGATGCGCAGGTTCGGTCTGACCACCACATACTGGTCGGTGAACTGTTCGAAATATGAGGGGACGACGCGCAAGAAGCTGTATGATCATGTCATCAATTCTGCGCGGCCTGGTGGAATTATACTGTTGCATAACCTTGAGTTGGTGACGGTGCAGGCTCTGCCTGATATCATAGACACGCTGAGGAGCAAGGGATACAGTTTCGTGACTCTGTCGGAACTGAAGCGAGAAGCAAACGAAGGTATTTAAGGTGTTTATTTATAAAATTAGGATGGGCTTTGGAGGAGAATGATGCTCGCGGGCATAAGGTTTATAGGATTGCAGGATGTGTTTCACTTGGAGGAGTTGAGTTTGATGTTGACTAAACGCAGGAATTCGGCCGTGAGAATAGCTTTGATGGCGGCAATGTCGCTTGCGCTGCTCACCACGGGCGCGGTGGCTCAGAAAAAAGCTGCTAAACCAGCTTCGGGGACGGTTAATGTTCCTGCTCATATTCGACAGGGTTCGCTGGTGACGACTGGCCGCGCTTTTTATGCTCCTCGATTGCCTGAGGATATGCTTGCGGGCATACGTCTTGGCCGAGAGGCAAAGGAAGTATTGAGCAAATGGGGCAACCCGAGCAGGATTACGGTCGGCACTGTAAGGTCTCAGGGCGCAGAGCAAAATGTCTCGCCGGTGGTGCCGGGGATCCCGTATACTCCGCCGCAGGCCAATCCGTTTGGAAGCGGGCTGGCTGCTGGAGTCAATCAGGCAGCGGCTATGCTCGGTCTGCAAAACCCGCCGATAGCTGACCCGGGCCTTTTGCCGCCCGCAGGAGGGCTTCCTGGAGAGCCTGAGGCTGCACCGAAACCGAGCGCGCCGACTATCACATCTGAGGAAGTGACCTGGACTTACGACTTGCAGAATGGTATCACCCTGGAGTTCATCATTACCGACGGCCTTGTTACCCAAATTACTGTGGGCGGACAGGGGCCCTGGGGGTTGTCTAAAACCCGAACCGGACTGCAGCTTGGTGATACGTATAAACTGGTGCTTTGGGTCTGTGGTTATCCTGAGAATCAGCGATATGCTGGCAAGTATCTGAGAGTGAGCTATGTGGACAAGAACAGGGTCTTGTATACGTTCCTTAACAAGAAACTCGTTGGAGTCACGATAGCGATGGTTCCGTCGGAGTTGATGTAGCCGGTTTAATTAGTGAGTCTATATAATCCCGGTTTGCGGGATGTATGTATTGTGCCTCCGCGATGAATATTGCGGGGGCGAATTCTTTATCGGGGTTATCAGGTGTCGAGTCGCGAAGGGTTTCGTTATCCGCTGGAGGAGATAAAGGAGAGGTGTGACCTCGTCGAGGTGATCTCCGCTCACGTGGCGCTGAAGAAAAGCGGTGCGAACTCTTTTTTGGGCCTGTGCCCATTTCATAATGAGAAGACGCCGTCGTTCAACGTAAACGCTGAGAGAGGGGTGTGGAAGTGTTTTGGCTGCGGCGAGGGCGGCGACGTGATCTCGTTTGTGCAGAAAATCGACGGCCTTACATTCAGGCAGGCAGTGGAGCAACTGGCCAGGAAGGCCGGCATTACTATAGAGCGCTCCGAGGCGGCGGCGAGGCAATACAGCGAACGCGAGCGTCTTTTGCGGGCAAATAACCTGGCGTGCACTTTTTTTCGCAGGGAACTTGCGGAGTCGAAAAAAGCGGCAGAATATCTTCGGAGCCGGGGGCTATCCGGCGATGCGGTAAACGTCTATAAGCTGGGATATGCGCCGGATAGTTGGGATGGGCTGTTGAACTATCTCCGCGAGCAGAGAGTAGATGTATCCGATGCGGTCAAGGCGGGGCTGGTAATACCGAGAGAGAATTCGTCAGGTTTTTATGACAGGTTTCGGGACAGGCTGATTTTTCCGATCGCTGATACGATGGATCGGATTATCGCGTTTGGTGGAAGGGCGTTTGGCGATGAGAACCCGAAGTATCTGAACTCGCCGGAGACTGCCCTGTTTTCAAAGACACGGACGCTGTACGGCTTGAACATTGCGCGCAAAGGGATTGCTCGTGAAGACAGGGTTTTGGTAGTCGAAGGCTATATGGATGTTATCGCGGCGCAATGTGCAGATTTTGACAATACTGTCGCCACATTAGGAACGGCGCTAACCGAAGAACACGTAAGTGTATTGAGTAGATTCACAAAGAACGTGATATTGGGTTTCGACTCAGATTCGGCTGGGATGAACGCTGTTTTACGCAGCGCACCGATCTTTGAAAAAGCAGGCTTTCGTGTGCGGGTAATCTCGATGCCGAAGGGCGAAGATCCTGACAGTATGCTCAAGGGCGGAGACGTGTCCAGGTTTTCAGGGCTGGTTCAAAACGCGCTGCCTGTGGCGGATTATCGCATAAAATGTGTGTTGTCGGAGTATGACTTGCAATCTGATGAAGGTAAGTCTGAGGCTCTGGCAGAAGCTGTAGGTATTCTCGTTGAGGTGAACAGTGATGTTGAGCGAGAAAGATTGATAAGGTTTCTTGCAAAATATCATCCAAACTTCAGCACGGGCACTACTCTTGCAGAGGATCATTTAAGAAACGATGTAGCGAGGCGCAGGCGGAAAACACTCC
Source organism: Armatimonadota bacterium (assembly GCA_050948905.1). GTDB lineage: Bacteria > Armatimonadota > UBA5829 > UBA5829 > UBA5829 > DTKD01. The sequence continues at coordinate 45,458 of JBMNES010000001.1, forward strand.
CCCCTACCCTTGCTGAAAACCGCAGCAGCGCACAGTCTGGGAGGCCAAAACCGGCGTTGAGCCTGGTTGAGCGTTCGGAGCGACTGTTGTTGCAAAGAATTCTTTTTTCAGAAGCGCTGGCGAGCAAGGTATTTGAGGGTCTGGCGCCGAATGAATTCACTGGAAGTGAAACAAGGGCATTGGCTGAGGCGCTGAGTAAGCAGTGCTCAGAATTGGGAAAAATAGATCAGGAGGATCTGAGAACTCGAATTGAGGGCTCAGAGGCCGAAGGCCTGTTGTTAGACCTTCTGGTGGATGTGGATGGGTCGGAGACGGTTTATTCGATCGACGACCTTTTAAGGGTAATAATAGATCACAAAAAAAACGAACGGCTGGCGCGTATGCGCGATCTTGCCGCGAGGGCTGAGTCGGGGACGATCAAACTCGGCGATGCGGATTACGAAGAGTTTATGCAACTTGTTCGTGATACATCAGGCCCCTGGCGGCGTTGAAGCCGAGTAGGATTAAGAAACAATTGATAGTTGGGTATATTGCAAGCTGGCTCCGGCTGTTGAAGGGAGATGAATACGGTGGCTGTTGAATTGAAGCGAAATGATCGACTGCAGAGGTTAATAGAGGAAGGCAAACGCGATGGCGTCTTGACTTACGATCAGATTAATGACACCCTCAGCCACGAAGATATCAACGCGGAGCAGGTGGACGACATCCTGCAGACACTTGCCGATGAAGGTATTCGTGTAGTCGAAAAAGCGAAAGATGCTGAGCGTGAAATCGAGCAGCGTGACGAAGAGGAAGAAGGCGTGCGCGACTCGGAAGCTTCTGACGAAGAGGTTGCCCAGATGGAGGGCATGCCCATCGACGACTCAGTGCGAATGTGGCTTCGTGAGATCGGCAAGACACCTCTGTTAAGTATAGTCGAAGAAGTCTCGCTGGCGAAGAGAATTGAGGCCGGCGATGAGGAAGCCAAAGCGGTGCTCACGGAAGCCAACTTGAGGCTTGTGGTAAGCATTGCCAAGCGCTACTCTGGACGTGGAATGAGTTTTCCGGATCTGATTCAAGAAGGCAATATCGGGCTTATTCGGGCGGTGGAAAAGTTCGACTACCGCAAGGGTTATAAATTTAGCACCTACGCGACGTGGTGGATCAGACAGGCCATTACCCGTGCGATTGCGGATCAGGGGCGCACCATTCGCATTCCTGTTCATATGGTCGAAACCATCAACCGGCTGATTAAGACTCAGGGGCAGCTTTTGCAGGACCTGGGCCGGGAACCGACGCTTGACGAAGTGGCGATGGAGATGGGCCTGGCGCCGGACAGAGTGAGCGAGATCATCCGGGTTGCTCCGGAACCGCTGTCGCTTGAGACCCCGATCGGCGAGGAAGAGGACAGCCGATTGGCGGACTTTATCGAGGACCAGGAAGCGACGTCACCTTCGGAGGCTGCGTCAAATTTGATTCTCAGGGAGAAAATTGAGGAATCTCTAAACAACCTGACGCCGCGGGAGCGCGATGTGCTGAAGATGCGGTTTGGGTTGGATGATGGATATTCACGGACGCTGGAGGAGGTCGGGCGGCATTTTAAGGTAACACGAGAGAGAATCCGCCAGATCGAAGCTAAGGCGCTAAAGAAACTGCGACATCCAAGCAGGAGCCGCAAGCTGCGAGACTACCTGGAGTAGTCTATACGTTGAGATTCAAAGGCCCACGTCTTGTGGGCCTTTTTTATTTGCTCTCACCTGTCGCCAGGTTCATTATCCGTTCCTGGGTTGCCTCGTCGCGGCTCAGCTCGCCTGCCAGCCTGCCTTCGTGCATGACCAGGATGCGATCGCTCATTCCGAGCACCTCGGGCAGTTCGGAAGAGATCATAATTATAGCGACGCCGCTTTCTGCGAGGCGATTCATTAGCTGATATATCTCTGTCTTTGCCCCGACGTCGATGCCGCGTGTGGGTTCGTCGAAGATGAGCACTTTTGATTTAGTAAACAGCCACTTAGCCAGGACGACCTTTTGCTGGTTTCCTCCGGACAGGTTTTGGACGGCCTGCTCGATTGATGGTGTTTTAATCAGAATATCCTCGACGTAACCCTCGGCGACTTCCCGCTCCTTGCCACGCCTGATAAAGCCGAGGCGTGTAAGTATGTTCAAGTTTGCAAGGGAAATGTTCTCCCTTACCGCCATTCCCAGCACGAGGCCGAGAGCCTTTCTATCCTCTGTTACCAAACCAATTCCAAGAGAAATAGCGTGGCGAGGGGAGCGAATATCTACTGGCTTGCCATCTACGTAAATCTGGCCGGAGTCGATAGGGTCGGCACCGAAAATGGCGCGGGCAACTTCAGTTCTGCCTGCCCCGACCAAACCCGCGATCCCCAATATCTCCCCTTGTTTGACAGAGAAGCTGATATCTTCGAGGACATCGGTTCGAGTCAGATCTTTAACCTCAAGCGCAACTGATCCAGTGTCGATGTCCTGCTTCGGAAAAGTCTCGCCTAGTTCTCGACCAACCATCATTCGGATAATATCGGCTCGATCGGTGTCGGCGACGTCTTTGGTAGCGACAAGGGCGCCGTCACGAAGCACCGTTACCCTATCGGCGATCTCGAAGATCTCCTCCAGGCGATGCGATATATAGATGATGCTCACCCCATCCGCTTTAAGACGCCGAATAAGCGCGAAGAGATTCTCCAATTCGTGGTCAGTAAGGGTAGCTGACGGCTCGTCCATCGCGATTATCCTGGACTTGCGGGAGGTGGCCTTTGCAATTTCGACCATCTGCTGCTGGGCTACCGATAGACGATTCATGGGGGACCGAACGTTGACTGCGACGCCGAGTTCGTCGATGATTTTCTCCGCGTCAGCATACATTCGCCCGAAATCGATAACGCCTGGAATCACGCTGGCAGGCTCCCTGCCGAGGAAGATGTTCTCTGCAGCGTTCATATACGGCACCAGGTTGAACTCCTGATAAATTATAGAAACCCCGAGCCGCATAGCTTCGTGAGGGCTGTCGATGTGGACTTCGGCTCCGTCGATTAGGATGCTGCCGGTATCCTTGGTGTCGGCTCCGGCAAGGATCTTCATTAAAGTGGATTTGCCAGCGCCGTTTTCTCCTATCAGCGCGTGAACCTCGCCGGGCAGGACGCTGAAATCCACGCCGCTGAGCGCGACCACGCCGGGGTATGTTTTCGCTATACCCCGCATTTCAAGAACAGGCATTACATCCACTGCGGTGTTTTCCATATCATTTGTCACCTGGTGTGTATACTCCGATATTACTTATCACCGGCTGCATCGGCGGGGGATTGAGGATCGGTTTTCGCTTCATCAGTAGTGGCTGGAGTTTCCAGTTCCTTTAGATTGGCCGATACCTCCTGGTCGTTAGGGTTCATCTGCAGCGCTTGTTTGTATGCCGCAATGGCCTCTTCTTTTTTTCCTAGTTTTACATAGACATCGCCCAGTTTTTTCTGCATAACCGGGTCGTAAGGCCATGTCTTAAGGGCCTCGGAATACTGCTCGGCGGCCAGTTCATCCTTGCCGGTTTGAGCGTAGATATCCCCAAGACCTCTGCGCGCAGCGGTGTCGTTTTTATCTTTTTCTATGAGCCTGGTGTATATGTCTATGGCTCTGTCCGTTGCTCCGGAGTCTTTATAGCATCCGGCCAGCGTAGTCGCAATCGGAACGCTGTCTGGATATTTTTCTGACAATTGCTCGATTGTCTTAGTGGCGTCAGCGGTTTTGCCTGACTTGTTGTATGCGTTCACATAATACGCATACGGAGCGTTATCGGCGCCAGATTCGATGAGTGTGCCGAGATAAGCGAGAAAGTCGTCCTGTTTGTCCCTGGTTTTGTATATGGCAGCCAGGGCATCCAGCGCATCGGTCGTGCTCGGAGCGTTTTCCAGACATTTCTTATATGATGCTACGGCATCGTCGGTCTTTTCGAGTTTCTCCAGCGCTTTACCTTTCAGATAATGTCCGTTGCTGCTGACCTGCGTATCCTGACTCTTAATCAACTCGTCATACTGCTCAATTGCCGCTTGCCAGTCGCCTTTCTTACCGAGCAGATCACCGTATTGCGTCCGCATATTCGTATCGGCAGGGTTCGCGTCGACGAGCTTTTTGCTCTCCTCCACCGCCGTATCCAATTGCCCTGCCTTTTCGTATAACCGGGGAATCATCATCGCCGAACGGGTATCGGTCGGGTTGGCCGCGATAATTTTTCTGTAGACATCGATTTCGGAGGGATAATCTTCTTTTGAGTCATAAGCAACAGCTAATCGCTGCAGCGCTACCAGAGATTTGTCGTTGAAGTCGAGTATTTTTTTATACTGTTCAATCGCCAAATCAGTCTTTTGTTGTTGCTCGTATAGTCCTGCCAGGGCCATATAAGCTGTCTCATTCTGCGGCTCGGTTGCAACGACTTTAGTGAGCAACTCAATAGCGTCATCGACCTTGCCGGCTAATCGCATCGCCGAGGCAGCCGCGATCATCAAGGTAGAATCACCCGGCTGCTTTTTCATCGCTTTTTGATACTCCAAGACAGCTTTCTCGTTTTCATTGCGAGCCTGGAACGCATTGGCTAATTTCAAGTTGGGGGTCACATCGTCGGGATAATACTCTTCCCACTTGCGGTATTGAGCCACAGAGTCATCGTTTTTGCCGATTCTCTCCAGCACATACGCATACACCTCAAGCGCCTGCTTATCTTTTGGAGCGAGTTTGATAGCGGTGCGTGCGGATGCTTCCGCCGGGTCGTTTTCGTTTTGATTTAGATAGTTCAACGCCAAATGCAGATTGACGCCGACATCAGATCGCACTTTGCGCGCCGCCAGGAACGCGGGTTCAGCGCTTTTATAGTCGCCTTTTTTGTAATAGGCCTGGCCCAGATAGAAGTTGATATCATAATCATCAGGCAACAACGGCGCGGCTTTTTCCAGCACCGCCAGACTTTTGTCCGGCTGCTCCATTTTGTCATAGAGACGAACGAGGTTGAGTATAGCCGATCGAGAGGCAGGTTCCTTTAGCCACGCTGCCTTCTCGTAGTGCGGAATAGCCCCTTTTTCGTCGCCGGTTTGCTCATGAGCGGCCCCAGCCATGACCCTGGCCTGAGCGTCGTTGGGGTTTTTCTTGAAGTATTCCATCAGAGTCTTGCGGGTTTCGATGTATTGCTTCAGGTTATATTGACAGTATGCAAGGTTATACAAAGCCGCATCATCGCCCGGTTTAATGGCAAGCGCAGCCTTAAACTCCGGCGCAGCCTCGGTGTATTTGTCGAGCCGCAGATAAAGGATGCCCAGCAAATATCGAGAACCGAAGTCCCTGGGATCAGCCTTGGCAGCCTTTTTTGCCATCTCCAATGCCTCGGCGTTATTCTCCCTGGCCATCAACAGCCGAGCCAACTGGGCATACACGTAAGGCTCCTTTGAGCCAAGGGCTAGAGCCTGCCTGAAAGCGAACTCAGCATTGCCATAACTCTGCTTCTGCATATGAAGCTGGCCGAGGTTGATAAACACCGCCGGCTGGTTCGGCATAAGTTTTTTGACTATCTGCATCTCCGCGATAGCCTCATCATACTTGCCCTTCTGAGCGAGTTCCAAGGCTCTGTCGAATCGCTTCTGCGCCTCATTTGCCGTCGCCTGTTGTGATTTCTGGGCTGCAGCGGGTTTCTTAGCCGCAGGTTTTTGAGCCTGCACCCGACACGGGAGAACTATGGACAACGCGATAAATAAATATAGGGGAATGCGAGAGTTGCCAGCCAAATTGCACACCTCGTATTGGAGTTACCACAAACAGAATTCTATTGCCGCAGGGGTTAAATGTCAAATACAGCACGGCTCGGGCGGTGTCAAACAGTTATGAAAAGGCCCCAAGCCTGGTGGCTTGGGGCCGTATTCGTTGATTTGGTAGACTCATTCTTCGTCGAGTTCGTCTTCCATCTCTTCGGCTTCGTCTTCATCTTCGACCAGGTCATCCGCTTCATCGGAAATGTCGGTGTCCTCCAGGTCGTCGTCAAGCTCTTCAGGCTCCTCAGTACCATCTACTACCCCCAGAGCTTCCAAGTCGAAGTCATCCGGCAGCAGGTCCTCTTCGCCTTCTTCTTCATACGTCGGCCTGAAGAGTTCCCTGGCGGTGGTGATGATCTCACCTTCCTGGTCGGTCACTTCCAACTGCCTGAATCTCGGCAGCCCAGTGCCCGCAGGGATCAGTCGTCCGATGATAACGTTTTCCTTAAGTCCAACGAGATTATCGCGCTTGCCCTTTACAGCAGCTTCCGTCAACACTCTGGTCGTCTTCTGGAACGACGCCGCACTGAGGAAGCTATCAGTGGCAAGAGATGCCTCGGTGATACCCAGCAGAACCCATTCTGCAGTCGCCTCGGTGCCGCCCAACCCGCGCACGCGAGCGTTCTCGTCGTCGAAGTCGAACTTGTCGACGATCATACCCGGCAGGAAGCGGGAATCCCCTGACTCCACAACCTTGCGCTTCTTGAGCATCTGCCGCACAATGACCTCAACGTGCTTATCGTTGATGTCGACGCCCTGCGACTTGTAGACGTTCTGGATCTCCCTGACGAGATATTCCATAACCCCACGCACACCCTGAAGCTCAAGGACTTTATGCGGGTCCAACGGCCCCTCAGTCAACCGATCGCCAGCCTGCACCACCTGGCCAACCTCAACCTCGAGATTGCCGCGATACGGAACCAGGTGGGTCTTTCGCAGAGTAACTATCTGCACACCGGCATCTTTAATCTTCCGAGCGAGCTTCTCTGTCAGCTCGGTACCGTCAGGGAATATCACCTCTCCGGTCTTCGGATTGATGATATCTCCGACCGTGATCTCGCCCGCCAGCATCGAAGTATCAAAGGTCGGCATCTCGGTATGGATTACAACGCGCTTGAGACCCGTCGTCTCAATGTCGGTAACCTCACCAGCGACCTCGGTGATAATCGCCTGCCCCTTGGGTTTGCGCGCCTCGAACAACTCGACTACACGCAACAGACCTTGCACCTGGTCTTCAAGCACCTTCAATACGGCCTGAACAGCCCTTGTGCGCTCTCGCTCACGACCTTCGACGCCTTCCTCAATGGAAACAAGACCTCGACGGATATCCTCATGGAGGTCCTTCAGGGATTCCTGTTTCTTTTTCTTGACGTCCGCAACACCAGTCAGGTATTTGCCAGCCACACCACCGGTATGGAAGGTTCTCATCGTAAGCTGGGTTCCCGGCTCACCGATCGACTGCGCGGCGATAATGCCAACCGCAGTGCCGGACTCGACCAACTGCCCCGACGCCATATCCCTGCCATAGCACTTGCTGCAGATTCCCTGCCGCAGCTCGCAGGTCAACGGCGATCGGATTCCAACTCTCGCCAATCCAGCCGCCTCAATTTTAGAAGCAAGCTCGTCGGTTATCATTTCGCCAGCCAGCACAAGCGGTTCGTCCTGGTCAGGCAGATAGATGTCCTCCAGCGCCGTTCGCCCTCGGATTCTGTCACCGATGTCTTCAATGACGCTGCCATCTTCCTCAATGGCGGAGACATATATGCCGTTAGCCGTGCCACAGTCAGGACCACGAACGATCACGTCCTGAGCAACGTCCACCAGCCTTCTGGTAAGATACCCTGCGTCTGCCGTTCGGAGCGCCGTATCGGCCAAACCCTTTCTGGCTCCGTGAGTGGAGATGAAGTACTCCAGAACATTAAGACCCTCATGGAAGTTGGACTTAATAGGGAGGTCCTCGATGAGGTTGCCGAACGGGTCGCTCATAAGGCCTCTCATTCCAGACAACTGAGTGATCTGTCTGGTGCTACCTCTCGCGCCCGATGTCGTAATAATCGAAATCGGGTTAAACGGCTCCAGCCCGCCGAGCAACGAATCGGCTACCTCTTCAGCAGCCCTGGTCCACAGGGTCTGAACCTGCTGTTTGCGCTCAGCCTGGGTAATCTGACCCTTAACATAGCGATTGTTCATCGCCTGAACCTGTTCCTGGGTCTTCTCGACGATTTCATCGCGCCTGGAACGGATGTCCATATCGGTCATCGAAATAGTCATACCAGCGAAAGTGGAGTACCGGAATCCGATCTCCTTAATATCGTCCAGCAGCTTGACCGTGCGCTCAAGCCCATTAAGCTCGTAGCAGTCCGAAACCAGCTTCGACATAGCCCTTTTGTCGATGGGTTTGTCGATGTAGCGCATATTTTGCGGCAGGACGTTGTTGAACAACAATCGCCCAACCGTGATCTCACGTAACTCAAGCTCATCGCTGTCTGGCGACTTTGGCAGCCTCACGCGCACCGGCTCGTGGAGGTCCAGCGCCCCGCTACGATAAGCCAGCAGCGCATCCTCCTCGTTGGAGAACACCCTCGGCACGAAGTCCTCCGGCAGGCTACCTCGCTTCATCGTCATAAAGAACGATCCCAGGACGATATCCTGGATAGGAGCCACGATCGGTCTTCCATCCGCAGGCGAGAACAGGTTATGCGTCGAGAGCATCAAAACTCTCGCCTCAGCCTGTGCCGAAGCGGACAGAGGAACGTGAACCGCCATCTGGTCGCCGTCGAAGTCCGCGTTAAACGCGTGGCAAACCAACGGATGCAGCCGGATCGCCTTGCCATCGACCAGAATCGGCTCAAACGCCTGGATTCCAAGCCTGTGCAGAGTAGGAGCGCGGTTGAGCATAACAGGATGCTCGCTGATAACCTCTTCCAACGCGTCCCATACTTCCGGTCGCATTCTGTCAATCATCCGCTTCGCAGTCTTGATGTTTGTGGTGTATTTCTTCTCCACAAGCGTCTTCATCACGAACGGCTTGAAAAGCTCCAGCGCCATTTCCCTTGGCAAGCCGCACTGGTGCAGCTTTAGGCTCGGACCGACCACGATAACCGATCTTCCCGAATAGTCGACACGTTTTCCGAGCAGGTTCTTTCTGAACCGACCCTCTTTGCCTTTGAGCATGTCAGACAGAGACTTCAGCGGCCTGTTGTTCGAACCGACCACCGGCCTGGTTCGTCTGCCGTTGTCAATCAACGCATCAACAGCTTCCTGCAGCAACCGCTTCTCGTGGTTGATAATAGACTCCGGCGCCCTGATCTCAGTGATCTTCTTAAGCCGGTTATTGCGATTGATGATTCTCCTGTAAAGGTCGTTTAGATCCGAAGTCGCGAACCTGCCGCCATCGAGCTGAACCATCGGTCGCAGCTCTGGAGATATAACCGGAATGCAGTCCAGAATCATCCACTCCGGCCGGCTCTTGGAGATGTGGAACGCCTCTACTATTTCCAGCCGCTTAATAGCCCTTGCTCTTTTGGGGCCAGTGGTCTGGGATATCTCTTTTCGCAGCTCACGAGCCAGTTTGTCAAGGTCTATCTCGCTTAGAAGCTCCTTGATGGCCACTCCGCCCAATCCAGCCCTGAAGCAGTCGCGCAGGTCGATCTCGAATCTGCCAGCCAACACTTCCAGCAGGCGCTCAATGGCGCGATACTGGTCCTCAGTCACCAGTTCCTGTTTCTGCACCGTCTCCAAAAGTTTCAAAGAGTCGTGCAGTTCGTCGGTGAATGATACGGCGTCATGCTCTTCCTGCTTGATTATCTCGTTGAGCTTCTTCTCATGATCCTTGCGTCGCTTATCATCCCAGTCGACGCCTTCTTTTTCTTCCCTGGCGGCTTCAGCTCTGGCGTTCGCGATATTGGCATCGCGCGCGGATATCACGTCCTCAACAGCCGCTGCCACTGCCGTACGAATCTCTTCGAGGTGATCGTTGATCTTCGCCCGGTCTATATAAGTCACTATATAGGAGGCGAAGTAGAGCACCCGCTCTAACGGCCTCGGCGACATATTGAGCAGCAGCGCCATAGGGCTGGGAACGCCCTTCAAATACCAGATGTGGGAGACCGGCGCCGCGAGTTCGATGTGACCCATCCGCTCGCGCCTTACCTTGGATCGAGTAACCTCAACCCCGCACCGGTCGCACACAATACCCTTGAATTTGACCTTCTTGTAGCGCCCACAGTGGCACTCCCAGTCCTTGACCGGGCCGAATATTCTCTCACAAAACAGCCCGTCTCGCTCCGGTTTGAAGGTCCTATAGTTAATCGTCTCCGGCTTTTTTACCTCGCCGCAAGACCAGGAACGTATTTCGTCGGGAGAAGCGATCCCTATGCGAATTTTATCAAACGTACTAGAATCAGCCATTATTGGAGGTCCTCCCTTAATTCCAGCGTCCTCTTGCGACGTTGACCCGAAATCATTCCATCGTGTCCATCATACATTTCGTCTTCAGTATCCTTAAGGTCAATTACCCTGTCCCGATCGTCCTCTACGGTTACTTTAAGCCCCAGACTCTGAAGCTCATTGATCAGAATCTTGAACGACTCCGGCACACCCGGTTCGAGTATGCTCTCGCCCTTGACGATAGACTCATAAGTCTTGACTCGTCCTTGCACGTCGTCGCTCTTGATTGTCAGTATCTCCTGCAGGGTGTAGGCAGCGCCATACGCTTCCAGCGCCCACACTTCCATCTCACCAAACCGCTGTCCTCCGAATTGCGCCTTGCCACCGAGAGGCTGTTGCGTAACCAGAGAGTAAGGGCCAGTTGATCGAGCGTGAATCTTGTCTTCGACAAGGTGCGCCAACTTCAGCATATAGATATAACCTACCGCCACATCCTGGCTGTATTTCTGGCCGGTTCGCCCGTCATAAAGCGAACACTTGCCCGTGTTTTCATTGTAGCCCAGTCTTCTTTGAGCATTCTCCTCAAAGCGTGCGATAAGGGCATCGTAGTCATACTCCGCCGCGACCTTCTTGCCGGCAAACGGTATCTGGACAGAATCCGGATCGAGTTCGGTCGATTCGACCTCCTCTTCGCCATATTCATTATCCAGCGCGCGCATAGCCTCAATTTGAATCCTGATTTTCTCAGAATAGGCCTCTCTCACCGCATCCGGATCGTCGACTGCAGGCGGTCCGCCCAGCTTCGAGCTTAGAATCTCCAACTCGGCCGCATCCAGAGCCTTGATGCAGTCGCGCAGAGCCTGAATCGATTCCTCATACAAGCCCTGAATCGGCTCGATGGCCGCTTTCATCTCGTCTCGATCAGCCTCGCTCAGCTTGGCCAGTATGTGTCGCAACACCGACTCCACTTTACGCTCACTCGGAAGTTTGGCTTCCAATCCAAGCTCGGCGGCATATTGCCTTACAGCCTCAATTCTCATCTTCCAAACGAAAATATTGAGGTCTGCGAGAATCTCCGATTCCGTCGCGCCCTGGAATATCGGGTTGCGGAAGGCACAGTCGAGCCCCTTAGCGGCAAGTCCCTGGTGGGTTTCCAGAATCTGGCCGATGTTCATACGGCTGGGAACCCCCAGCGGGTTCAGTACGATGTCGATCGGCGTGCCATCCGGCAGATAAGGCATATCCTCCTCAGGCAGAATCCTGGAGATGACGCCCTTGTTTCCGTGGCGGCCCGCCATCTTGTCGCCTTCCATAACCTTGCGCTTCTGGGCGATATAGACCCTGACCAACTGGTTTACGCCAGCGTTAAGTTCATCGCCAGGCTCCCGCTCCAGCTCGCCGTCACATCGCTCGCAGAACAGGCGCTCCGGCTTCTTGGAGAAGTCGAAAATCGCCTCGCATTTGCTGCACTTGTATTTGAACCTGGAAAACACCTTGACGTCGACCACAGTCCCGCTTTCGCCGTGCGGAACCCGCAGCGATACGTCACGTGTCTCCTCGGCCTTCTTACCAAAGATAGCAATAATCAGCTTCTCTTCAGCAGTCAACTCGCCCTGGCCCTTAGGCGCGACCTTTCCGACCAGGATGTCCTCCGGCCTCACCGATGCGCCCACCCGGACAATTCCGTTGGAATCCAGGTCCTTTAGCACATCGTCGCCGACGTTAGGAATATCTGGAGTGATTTCCTCAGGGCCAAGCTTTGTGTCCCTGGCCTCGGTTTCGTACTTTTCGATATGAATCGACGTGAATGTATCGTCTTTGACCAGCCTCTGCGAAAGCAGCACTGCGTCTTCGTAGTTATAGCCATTCCACGGCATAAACGCGACCAGAATGTTCTGGCCCAGCGCCAGCTGTCCATCGGCAGTACAAGGTCCATCAGCAATGATGTCCCCTGCCCTGACACGCTTGCCGAGCTTTACTATAGGCTTCTGAGTGATGCAGGTGGCCTGATTCGAGCGAAGCAAATTGACAAGATTGTAAGTGTCAATCGTGCCATCTTCAGCCTCTATCAGAATCTGCTCAGCCGTTGTTCTGCGAACAATACCTGATCGCTTCGCAACTACAACAGCACCGGAGTCACGTGCCGCCCTCTCCTCTATGCCAGTTTTGACCAACGGCGCATCTCCGCGCAGCAATGGCACCGCCTGGCGCTGCATGTTCGATCCCATAAGCGCCCTGTTTGCGTCGTCGTTTTCGAGGAACGGAATAAGCGCCGTAGCCACAGACATAATCTGCATCGGCGAAACGTCCAGATAAGTCACCTTATTAGAAGGCACTTCCGGGTAAGTGTTCTCATGTCGAACAACTACCGTCGCCGAGGTGAACTCACCGGTCTCAGGGTCGATTGGAGTGTTGGCCGGAGCGATATACTCCTGGCTCTCCTCGTCGGCGGACATATAGACTATCTCGTCGGTCACCTTGCCGTTTCTGACCACCCTGTAAGGGCTTCGCAAGAAGCCATAGTCGTCGATTCTGGCGTGAATGGCCATAGAACCGATCAATCCGATGTTCGGACCTTCAGGGGTCTCAATCGGACAGATTCTACCGTAGTGCGAGTGGTGTACGTCGCGTACTTCCAACTTCGCGCTCTGCCTGCTCAAACCACCAGGACCGAGGGCAGAAAGCCTGCGCTTGTGGGTAAGCTCTGCAAGCGGGTTAGTCTGATCCATAAACTGAGACAACTGGCTGGAACCAAAGAAGCTCTTGATGCTTGCCGAGATCGGCTTCACAGACAGAATTAACTGCGGAATCACGTTCTCCGGGTCAAGACTGGTCATTCGCTCCTTGGCGACTTTTTCCATTCGCAAGAAGCCCATTCTAAGCTGATCCTGCAAAAGTTCACCGACCGAGCGGATCCTCTTGTTTTCCAGATGGTCGATGTCGTCCGTGGAACACGCGATCAGCCTGAGCGCCGTCTCAGCGTAAAGCCCTGCCGGGCTATCTGAGATCAGCCTTTCGCCATTGCGAATAAGGCCAAGCAGCTTTTTGGTCTCCTTGAATCTGGTCTCGGTGAATATGTCACCAAGCTGCACATTGCGCAGCGCTTCCAGATTTTCTTTATAGCCGAACACCTTGCCGCCCGGCTCCAGATCTTCTTTGGAGGCCTCTGCCTCAGCAGCCTTTACAGCCTCTTCGAGTTCAGGCAGCCTCTTTCGCAGGTTGGCCGAGTTCAAGTGGGCAACCAAAAATCCCGATTCAGAGAGTCCGATTATATATTGAATGATCTTCAGAATATCTTCGCGAGTGACCGAGCCCACGCTCTCCGGAAGGTTAAGCCCCAATTTCTTATTGAGCTTATATCGCCCCACCCTCGCCAAATCGTAGCGACGGGTATCGAAGAAGTAGGAATGAACCAGGCTTCGCGCGCTCTCACGCGTCGCCGGATCGCCAGGCCTGATTCGATGGTAGATATCGATTAAGGCCTCTTCCATATCATGAGTAGGGTCCTGTTCGAGCGTCGCGTCTACATATCGGTTGACCACATATACATCAAGAGACGGCAGTTTCATCTTCTCGATCTTTTTAGCAGCCTCTTCACCGATCTTTTCGCCGGCCTTGACCAGCACCTTTGTGCCGTTCATAATGTCATCAACAGGCCGCAGCCCGCGGACTCCCGCCGCAGAGGTATCCTTGCAGGTCTCTTTGGTACTAAAGAGTTCGAGAATCTCAAGTGTTGTCGAGCAGGGATGCCCGTCCATCTGCACTTCGATGCCGTTGATACGCTGTGTGCGCATCTTCTTTGCGATCTTCTCGTCTATAACAGTGCCAAGGTCGTATAGCACCTCTCCGGTCTCTGCGTCGACCACGTCATTGGCCAGAACGCGTCCCAGGCATTCTGCCGGGTTCAGAACCTCAGAGTTCGGAGACGCCGCCTCAAAGACGTTGAGCGCCCTGAGCAGGGTGGTCAACGGAAATTTCTTCGTTTGGGCTACGCGAACGCTGATTACATCGTTAGCATCGGTTTCAATATCGATCCAGGCGCCCGGGCTTGGAATGATTGTAGCAAAATAGAGCACTCGACCAGAGAAGTCGAGATTATCCTTAAAATATACTCCAGGTGAGCGAGCAAGCTGGCTTACAACGACGCGCTCCGCTCCGTTGATGACGAATGTGCCCTTATCGGTCATAAGCGGAAGGTCGCCAAGATAGACCTCCGATTCAATGACCTCTCTATCCGTGGCTGTAAGCCGAACACGTACTTTGATCGGCGCCTCGAATGTGGTCATATCTCGATAGCGGCACTCTTCAACAGAGTATTTCGGATCGCCAAGGTTATAATCCAGCAGTTCTAACGATAGTTTGCCGGTAAAGTCGTTAATGGGAGAAAAGCTGCGAAACAGCTCTCTCAGCCCCTCTCTGAGAAACCACTCGTATGAGTTGAGCTGAATTTCGACCAGATTCGGAAGGTCGATAACCTCAGGGGTGCGCTTAGTGCGGTGCTGGATTTCCTTCATCTAGCCCTCCTGATTGTTTAAACACGCAAGAAATTATTATATCAGAACGATTGAGACCGGTCAACTTTTTTGAGAAAATTCGCCGGAAGTACGTACACAAGGTCTGGGCACGATCGCCACAGCGACCGCACCCAGAGCCAAATCAACACGCCCAGGTAACTACTTAACCTCGACAGTAGCTCCCGCAGCTTCGAGTTCCGCCTTGATCTTTTCGGCGTCTTCCTTGCTTGCGCCCTCTTTAACCGGGCTCGGCGCGCCGTCAACAAGGTCCTTGGCTTCCTTGAGGCCAAGGTTGGTCAACTGGCGGACGACCTTGATGACCTGAATCTTCTCACCGCCGGCAGCAGTAAGAATAACGTCGAAGGATGTCTTCTCCTCGGCTTCCTCAGCAGCAGCCGGGGCACCCGCAACGCCAGCAGCCGGAGCAGCCATCGCCATCGCGGAAACGCCAAACTCCTCCTGCAGAGCCTTAACGAAGTCGTTCAGCTCCAGGACGGTCATGTTCTTCACTGTCTCAATCAATTCAGGTATGTTAGCCATTTTATATTTTGCACCCTTTCGTTTCGGTTATCCAATTTGTAGATTGCGTGTTATGCGGTCTTCTGATCTGCTACAGCCTGCAGCGTGAATACGAGTTGTCCTATCATCTGCTGCATAGTGCCGACCAATCCGCTAATTGGGCTTTGCAGCCCGCCCACTACCATAGCATAGAGCTGCTGCTTGCCAGGAATCTTTGCCAATTCGCTAACCTGCGCGGCAGAGAGTAGATGCCCATCGACAATACCAGCCTTAACCTTGATTGCGGTTGGGCCTTTGGTAAATTCCTGCAGTGCTTTTGCGGCTGCTACAGGATCCTCGAGCGTATGAGCCATAGCAGTCGGGCCAACCAACCCTTCGGTCAGTTTTTCGGCCTCCAAACCTTTGGCCGCCAATTCGAAGAGACTGTTTTTGACGATTCGATATCCGCTCGCAGATTCTCGAAGCTTGCGTCTGATCGCACTGACGCCCTTTGCATTCAGCCCCTGATAGTCTGTGAGAAAAATCGCCGATTCGCTCAAAATCTCTCTAAGCTCAGCTACTGTCTCAACCTTGTCTGCTCTCGGTTCCCGTTCAAAATTCGGCAATGTGTTTCACCTCCTTTCGTTGTATGTGCCGCCAAAAAAAGGCTGTCGTGTAGACAGCCCTGCTCCATCGCTATCGACTCGCTGATGCTCAGCGGATCGGATAACCGGGCCTCGGTCGGCGCTTCCTACGAAGCATTAAACCAATTTGGTACCCACTGTCTACGGCACTTGTATTAAATTGAATCACAAGCCCCGACGCTGCGGGGCATTATTGTTACTTAGTCAAACGCGCGGCTTCTGTAGTGTCGATACCAACGCCAGGTCCCATAGTCGAACTGACAACGATCTTTCTGAGATAGCGCCCCTTTGCCGACGGCGGCTTGGCCTTCACCAACGCATCAACCAACGCCCCAAGGTTTTCAGTCAACTGCTCTGCGGTGAAAGAAACTTTACCGATCGGACAGTGAACGATGCCCTCTTTTTCTACTCGATATTCAACACGCGACGCAGTCTTGATTTCCTTAACCACGTTGCCAATCTGAGCAACCGGAGCAACAGTGCCGGCCTTTTTAGAAGGCATTCTGGCTCGAAGTATGCTTCCAAGCCTGCCGACCATACCCATCACATCGTCAGTCGCCAACAGGACTTCAAAGTCCATCCATCCACCCTGAATATCCTTAACCAGATCATCGCTGCCGACCCTGTCAGCGCCAGCGGCTTCGGCGGCCGCTACACCGTCGCCTTGAGTAATAACAGCAACTTTTCGCACCTTTCCAGTGCCGTGCGGCAATGAGGTGTTTCCTCGAACCATCTGGTCGCCATGTCTGGGATCAACTCCGAGCTGGAAAGCAACGTCAACTGTCTCATCGAACTTCGCGCTGGCCGCGCTTTTAACAAGCTCCAACGCTTCCTGGGGTGACTTTACTTCGCCGTCGCCAACGGTCTTTGCGGCTTCGACGTATCTCTTTCCTCTTTGCGGCATAATAGCCCTCCGATTATTTCTACGCAGGTCCCATATCAGGGATAGTGGCTCTCGCCTGCCGCCTGCGCTAATATTTTAATCTACTACTTCAATTCCCGATGATCTCGCAGTCCCCTCGATCTCACGCATAGCCTGCTCGATGGTGTTTGCGTTCAGGTCCGGCATTTTGGTAGTTGCGATTTGTCTAACCTGATCTCTGGTGACCTTTCCGACTTTATTTCGGTTCGGCTCCCCAGAGGCAGTGTCAATCCCAGCCGCCTTTTTCAGCAATTCAGCAGCCGGCGGTGTCTTGAGTACAAAAGTAAACGTCCGATCTTCGTAGATCGTTACTTCGACAGGGATCACACTTCCGGCCTGATCGGCTGTCTTCTCGTTATAGGACTTCACAAACTCCATAACGTTGATATACTGGCTCAACGCAGGCCCAACGGGCGGAGCAGGAGTCGCTTTTCCGGCATTGATCTGCAATTTGACCAACGCCAGCACTTTTTTCGCCATCCGAATCTCCTTCAAAGACAGAGGTCAGACGCCCAACCTCAATTTCGTCGCTAGTGGCGAGCCGATAGGCTCAAACCTGATTCCCATTATCACCGGCGACCACACTTTATGCGCGAGTCGCCGTTTATATTCTCTCCACCTGTGCAAAATCCAGTTCGACAGGGGTATCTCTACCGAAGAGGCTTATCAGCACCCTCAGTTTTTCTCTTTCGACGTTTACTTCTTCAATCTTGCCGGTAAAGTCCGTGAACGGCCCTGAGTTGACCCTTACGATCTCGTCCTTCGACCATTTGACCTTCGGCCGTCTATCCGGCGCTTCAATTGCGTCCAGAATCCTCTGAATTTCTCGATCCTGCAACGGAACCGGTCTGTGGCCAGAGCTGACAAATCCGGTAACGCCAGTCGTGCTCTTGACCAGATACCAGGTTTGGTCATCCAGGATCATTTCCACGAGCACATATCCAGGGAAGACCTTTCTTTGGACTTCATGTTTTTTGCCGTTTCTAGTCCTATACTCAGCCTCGGTCGGCACCAGAATCCTAAAGACCCTGTCTTTAAGGTTCATTGATTCCGCCCGGCGCTCGATGTTGGTCTTAACCTTGTTCTCGTGCCCGGAATATGTATGTACCGCGTACCACTGTTTCTCAGCCATTTAGATTAACGTCCCAGAGCATTAGTCAGCCAACCGAGGAAAGCATCAATCGTCCCAATCCAGGCGGCGACCACAACAACAGCGAAAATCACTACCAGTGTAAATGATCTGAGTTCACTGAAAGTCGGCCACGCCGATTTAATTCGAGTCTCAACGTAGCTTTCTCGAATGAATTTCATCATCCTGGCGAAGATACCCTCGCCCTTTGCTTTTCGAGGCGCTTTTACCGCAGCACTATTTGCCATCGTTCCTCCGAAAACCCGAAAATGGCAGGGGCTACAGGATTCGAACCTGCGACACCCGGTTTTGGAGACCGGTGCTCTGCCAGCTGAGCTAAGCCCCTGCGTTCAGGCTCCATCTATATTAATCGGCCCTACAGCCGCAACGAATATTATACCACGCACCTGCCGTTACCGCAAAATAGAACCGCCCTAACCCGAAATACTGCGCAACAATTCGAAAAGCCAGCAGCACGGATCATCTCAGACAATTTACTTTGCTTCTCTGTGAACGGTATGCTTGCGATCCCACGGACAGTATTTGTTAAGCTCAAGTCTCTCCGGATCGTTGCGCTTATTCTTGAACGTAGTATAATTCCGGCGCTTGCATTCCTCACAGGCCAGATTGATAGTGACGCGGATCTCTCCGCCACCCTTTTTAGCCATTGTACTCTCCAACAAAAAGTCGCTGGGGCACCAATACACAGGCACCCCAGCGAATAGAATTACATCCTATTCCATAACCTCGGAAACGACTCCGGCACCCACGGTGTGGCCGCCCTCGCGAATCGCGAAGTTCAGACCCTGCTCCATAGCGATCGGAACTATCAACTCTGCTGAGATAGTCACGTTGTCGCCAGGCATTACCATCTCCATACCCTCAGGCAACTCCAGAGAGCCGGTCACGTCGGTGGTGCGGAAGTAGAACTGAGGTCGATAACCCTTGAAGAAAGGTGTGTGACGACCGCCCTCTTCCTTGGTCAATACATAAATCTCAGCCTTGAACTTGGTATGAGGCTTGACAGAACCCGGCTTGGCAATAACCTGACCGCGCTCGATGTCCTTGCGATCAACACCCCTCAAAAGAAGACCTACGTTGTCGCCAGCCTGGCACTCGTCCATCATCTTGCGGAACATCTCAATACCAGTAGCAACCGTCTTGCGGGTCTCGCGAATACCAACGATCTCAACCTCAGAACCAAGCTTCAGATTCCCTCGCTCGCAGCGACCAGTAGCAACAGTGCCGCGGCCTGTGATCGTGAAAACGTCCTCGACAGGCATCAGGAACGGCTTGTCAACGTCGCGAGCAGGGGTCGGAATATAGCTGTCAATCGCTTCCACCAAATCCCAGATCGGCTTGACAGCAGCGTCGTCGGCCTTGCCACCATCCAGCGCCTCAAGAGCCTTCAGAGAAGAACCCGTGATTACCGGCAGATCGTCGCCTGGAAAACCATACTTCGACAGCAGCTCACGCACCTCAAGCTCGACAAGCTCCAAAAGCTCAGGATCGTCGACCATATCAGCCTTGTTCAAGAAAACAACAATATAAGGAACGTTGACCTGGCGAGCAAGAAGAATATGCTCCCGAGTCTGCGGCATAGGCCCGTCAGCGGCGCTTACCACAAGCACAGCTCCGTCCATCTGCGCAGCGCCCGTGATCATGTTCTTAATATAGTCAGCGTGACCAGGGCAGTCCACGTGAGCATAGTGACGATTGTCAGTCTCATACTCAGCATGGAAAATGTTGATCGTAACGCCGCGCTCCCGCTCCTCAGGAGCTCGGTCGATCTGATCGTAAGGGGTATATTTCGCAAGTCCCTTAGACGCCAACGCCGCCGTAATGGCAGCAGTCAACGTAGTCTTGCCATGGTCTACATGACCAATCGTACCGATGTTTACGTGCGGCTTAGTCCTCTCAAAACGTTGCTTAGCCATCTTTGTTGCCTCCTAAAGAGTAGTGCAAAGTGCCGGGTTATACCTGCAGGCGACGATTCGCACCCACCCCGCTTATGCTTCCTTTCTTATCTTAGAATGCGCTCCATCAAGGAACGCTCTAATAAAAAAATGGAGCCCACGATGGGATTCGGACCCATGACCTCCTCTTTACCAAAGAGGTGCGCTACCCCTGCGCCACGTGGGCAGACTTCCGCCCTGCTATGTTCTTATGGGGCGGGATGCTATACCCCGCCCCACAGGAGAAGCCGGACTGCATTAAAATAATGGTGGGGAGAGTTGGATTTGAACCAACGTAGCCATTGGCAACAGATTTACAGTCTGCCCCCTTTAACCACTCGGGCATCCCCCCACGACAAACGAACGGCCGAAGAACAAAATGGAGCCGACGATGGGACTCGAACCCGCAACCTGAGGTTTACAAAACCCCTGCTCTGCCAATTGAGCTACGTCGGCCCACATCGACTTATTTGCTCAGTCGAAGGATCGCACTAACTCGTGCAAACGCGACCGTCTCGACACGTCCGATATATTATATTGGCGGTGACAACAACTGTCAATACCTCACAACCTAAAATTGCTCGACTTAGAAGCTGGATAATGTTAAAATACGCCCGAAACGGATGAGATATCACAATTATGTGCCGTCAGGAGAAGAGGGTGCCTGAGTTCAGTAGAAATCAAAAGATAGTGTTAGTCGCAATCATCGGGCTCGCGGTGCTTGGTTTAGCCTTGAAACTCGCGCGTAACACCCAATCACGCATTCACGGAGACATCGTGCTGACGGAACCCGCGCAGCAAGAAGAAACCAGCAAAGTGATATTTCAGGTGGCGGGCTGCGTAAATAAACCCGGCGTGTTCAACGTGGCTAAAGGAACCCGTATAATCGAAGGCATAAAATTGGCCGGCGGGCCGACGGCCGATGCTGATCTTGAATCGCTGAACCTGGCGGCAAAAATAGAGGACGGGAGTAAGATATACATCCCGTCCAAATCTGTAGCACCAGAGGCCACGGCCGTTATGACTATGCCGGCGGCCAGTAAATCACCGTCCTCATCCAGAACCAGTTCGTCAAATAAACTGCACAACCCCGGCGACGGAAAAGTTAATATCAACACCGCGGATGAAAACGAGCTGCAGCGATTGCCTGGTGTAGGCCCCTCTACCGCGCAGGCGATATTGGATTACCGATCAAAGATTCGCCGATTCAGCAGTGTCGACCAACTCGACGATGTAAAAGGCATCGGCCCCAAAAAACTCGACAAGATGCGGCCGTTTATCTGCCTTTAGCAGGTTCACCAGGTGCGACGAACAGGAACGCCCGCCTCAGCCAGCTTTTCTTTAATCTGCCTGATGGTGTAGTCTCCAGAATGGACCATGCTCGCCACAATAGCAGCATCCGCAGCGCCTTCGTTAAAGACATCTATGAGATGTTGAGGGATCCCAGCGCCACCAGAGGCCACTACCGGCACTCCGACATTGGTCGATATAAGCCTCGTAAGGGTCAGCTCGAAGCCGTCGCGGGTTCCATCTGCATCGACGGAGTTCACGACTATCTCCCCTACCCCCATCTCTTCAGCTCTCTTCGCCCATTCAAGCGCGTCCATTCCTGTAAACTCACGGAAACCACGGGTGGTGATTTCATAGCCGCTGGGAAATCTCTTATCATCTGATTTAACCGGGTCCATTCCCAAAACGATGCACTGTGAGCCAAATTGCTTTGCACCTTCGGCTATGATGGCGGGGTTCTTTACGGCCAGCGAGTTCACCGAAACCTTCTCCGCGCCTGCGTTCAACACACGATACATATCATCCAGCGTCTCGATCCCGCCGCCAACAGCAAACGGAATATGCACCACCTTTCCGACCTCTTTGACCATCTCAATGTCTATGGGCCGGCGCTCGGCAGAGGCGGTGATATCGTAGACGACCAATTCGTCGCAGCCGCCCTCGCTATATGCAATTGCCATCTCGATAGGATCGCCAAGATCGACGTTATCTCGGAACTTGACACCCTTTGTCACCTTTCTGTTGCGCACATCAAGGCACGGAATAATTCTTTTAACTAACATAACGGTACCCACCTGCTGAAGTTCTCCAGCATCCTCAATCCGACCCTGCCGGAGCGTTCCGGGTGGAATTGAACCGCGAACAGGCTGCCTTTGCCAATAGCGGAGGCAAATCGCGTGTCCGCATATTCGGTCTCGCCCATAACATAGCTTTCGGCGGATGCGGATGGATAGTAGCTGTGAACGAAGTAAAACTCGCTGGAATCCTCAATTCCCTCAAACAATGGGTGTGGCCATTGGATTCGCACCGTATTCCAGCCGATTTGAGGGATCTTACACAACGGACCAGACGGCGCGAATTTCTTCACCGAACCCGGCACCAAACCAAGCCCTGCCGTGCCACCGTCTTCCTCTGAAAACTCGAATATCACCTGAGTGCCGAGACATATTCCAAGAAATGGGGTATTGTTGGCGACGACAGTCTTTACCGTCTCGACAAGCCCAAGCTCTCGCAGATTAGCCATAGCCGACCCTGCTGCCCCAACCCCCGGAAAGATAACGCGCTCTGCCGATAGAATGCGGTCGGGATTGCTGGTTATTTCGCAGTCCACCCCGATGTATTCCAGGGCCAGCCTTACGCTGGTGAGGTTGCCGGCATTGTAATCGATGATCGCTATCACTAAAAATATGGTACCAAATATCCGACGGCCATACAAGGAGTTGTCGGCCTTATAAGCTAAAATTCGTCTCTCAACAGTAGATTTTTTTAGCCGTCGTTAGCGCGTCGTTTGCTGATAAGCGAAAGGAACTCGTTTCGCGTGGCCACCGAATCGTGGAAGCTGCCTAAAACCGAGGACGTGTTCATCAGCGAGTTCTGTTTTTGTACTCCCCGCATCATCATGCACAGATGACGGCACTCCATCACCACACCGACACCCTCCGCATGCAGCGAATCCATTACGGCGCGGGCGATCTGCTGGGTGAGTCGTTCCTGTATCTGTAACCGCCGTGCATAACAGTCTACTATGCGGGCCAATTTGCTGACACCCAGAACTTTTTTCTTAGAGATATAGCCGATGTGGCATCGGCCGAAAAACGGCAGCATATGGTGCTCGCAAAGGCTGTAGACCTCAATGTCGCGAAGCACGATCATGTTATTGGTATCCTGCTCAAAAACAGCGCCTGAAGTAATGTCGTGGATGCTGGTTTTGCAGCCGCTTGTCAGAAACTCATAGGAGTTAGCGACGCGCTCCGGGGTTCGAACAAGGCCTTCGCGGTTCGGGTCTTCCCCGATCTCAATCAGCAGTTCTCGAATCAACTCGGCAACTCTTTGTTTATTCATTTATCAGTTCCTTGCGTAGTGATATGGTAAAATCGTCAAGCACGGTCATTTTTCCGCCGTCCATCGCACTTATAATATCCGACAGCGCACGATTTGTGCCAGGCAGCCGCATCTTCGGAGCTAGATCATATAACGGCACAGCCAGGAAAGGCCGTTGAGTTATATCCGGATCCGGTATTTTCAAGTCCGGCTCGTCGATTATCGAGCCCTTATACACGATAACGTCGAGATCAATAGTCCTCGGCGCGTATTTGTCCGGCCCTCTTACCCGGCCCAGGGCGTTTTCGATATCCCTCAGCACCTGATATTTCAGGTCGTAAGGGGCCATATCTGTATCGATCTCGATCACACCATTATAAAACGCCGGGCCAACTGTACCCAGCGGCTCGGTGAGAAAAAAGCGAGAAATCCCAATCACAGCCACCCGTTTTGCGAGCAGCCCTAATGCCTTGGGGATATTAATCTCAGGAGAGATGTTGGAGCCGACGCTGATAAATACCCCGCCCATCAGCCACCCCGCACGCGAGTCATCTCCACCTGAACGGTGCGTGTAAACCTCAACGCGCCCGGTTTCTCCACTATTACATCCACTTTTTCAACGCCATCGAAGGTTAAACACAGATCAGCGATGGCTTGAGTAAGCGCCTCCACGAGCACATATTCACTGTTTTCTACGAGTTTGACTACCGCCTTTGTTACCGATTTATAATCGACAGTATCCGCCACATCGTCCGTCTTACCCGCTTTTGCCAAATCTACATGCAGAGTGATGCTGATGATCACGTCCTGCTTTTCGCGCCGCTCTTCGGGGTAGACGCCGATTATACATCGTAAGGCGATCTCCCTTATGGTGATTTTATCCACGCCCCGCCTCTCTGAGATGCCTGCCTCCGTCAACGAATATGACCTGGCCGGTGATAAACTTGCTGTTAAGCAAAAACAGCACTGCCTGCGCCACAGAATCCGGGCTGCCGATTTTCTGCATAGGCAGCTCGCCTTTGAGGCCTTCGATATAACTCTGCGGCTTTCCTTCCGGGGGTAATATCAAGCCAGGCGCGACACCGTTCACCGCAACCTGAGGCGCGAGCTTTATGGCCAGCGTTTTGGTGAACAGAGCCAGCATATTTTTGGCGGCGTGATATCCAAAGTGTCGCCAATCATATTCGCCGAATACTCTGGTGTCGATCAAGTTTATAATATGTTTTGCCTGCGGCGAGCGGCCGAATTGACGCCCCAGGGCGAAAGGCGCCCACGCATCGACGGTGATACTGGACATTAACTCGTCGAGTGTGAGGGTTTCAAACTCGGTTTTAGGATATGCCGAGGCATTATTTATCAATATATTTATAGGCCCCGCGAGTTTGGCGGCTTCGTCGAGCAGAGCGTCGACCTGATCAGGGTCTGAGAAGTTCGCCTTGACGCTCCATGCCTTTATCCCCGTTGCGCGTAGTTCAGTTACAAGGCTCTCCGCTTCGTGTGCAGAGGAGCGATAATGCACGACGACATTGACTCCAGCGCGTGCCAGCGTGAGAGCTATCTCCCGGCCAATTCTCTTGGCCCCGCCTGTGATAAGTGCGGTTTGTCCTAAAATGCTTGCCTGTTCTATGTGTATAACCCCCTTTGGACGGCAATTTAGTTATGTGCCGCGTTCGGTCTTTTCCCAAGCCCTGTTGATCTTGGCCGCCTCTATGAAATCGTTAATCGAAAGGCCGCCGACTGAATGGGTCGTCAGCTCGACACGCACCTTGCCCCAGGATATATGCAACTCCGGGTGGTGATTTTCCTGCTCTGCTATTTTTGCTATTTCATTGCCAAAATCCATAGCGTGCACAAAGTTTGCAAAGGCAAACGATCTCTGAATCATATTATCGTGCACAAGCTCCCAGCCGGGTGTTTGCTGAAGGTGTTTATTGATCTCGTCGGTGGACAATTTTCCCGTAACGCCCTCACAAGCGGCACATTTCTGCTCGGCTAGTTCCATTTTGCACCTCGAAGTAGTTCTCGTCGTTTTACTACCCCGGCGTCAATTGCCTTGAAACCACGCAATAGCGATGCAAGTGTTTTTGTTATAACTTCGGAGGGAATCTAATGGTCGGTCGGTAAATACTATCGTAGTCATACAATGCATTCGGTTGCGGAGGTAGCAGATGAATATATCCGTTAAACAGGGGTCGCTTGCAGAGGTTGCTTGCGATGCCCTGATCGTCAATTTATTTGAGGGTGTTAAGGTTCCAGGAGGCGGAACCGGGGCTGTGGACGCAGCTCTTGGCGGACAAATCGCCAGGCAAATAGAAGAGGAAGAGTTTGAAGGCAAGCTCGGCAAGTGCATGCTCGTTCGCCCTATTAAAGAGTTCCCAGCCAAAAAGGTGATAGTGGTCGGACTTGGCAAAACGGAGAAATTCGACGCGGCAAAGATATCAATCGCTGCGGCTAAGGCCATTCGCAAATGCCAGAAGATCAAGGCTCGCAAGGTGGCCACTATTTTACACGGAGCGGGGATCGCTGGCCTGCCGGTTTTTGACTGTGCAAAGGCGACAGCACTCGGCACTTTGCTTGGCAGTTATGAGTTCACTCGATATAAGACCAATGACGAGAAAAGGGTCGAGATCGACAAAGTCGAAATCGTTGAGCTTTCCGCCGAGAAGGTATCGGATATCGAGAATGGAATCGAACGCGCGCAGCTTATTGGAGACGCTGTTGCTTTCACGCGCGATATAGTAAACGAGCCGTCGAACGTGATCACACCTTCTTATCTTGCCGAAGTCGCGCAGGTTATAGCAAAGGAAAATAACCTGAAATGCAGGGTGATGGAGCGTGCTGAGTTCACTGAGTTGGGAATGGGGATGTATGCGGCCGTTGCGAAAGGCGCAAGCGCTGAGCCTAAGTTTATCACGCTGCGTTATGAACATCCTGAGGCGACAAAGACCATCGCGCTGGTGGGGAAAGGGATCACTTACGACACCGGCGGGTATTCGCTGAAGGGCAGCGATTCTATGTATAGAATGAAGGACGATATGTCCGGTGCGGGCGCGGTGCTGGCGGCGATGCGGGCGATTGATAAGATCAAGCCGAAAGCGAACGTTCTGATGCTGGTCGCCGCCACAGAGAACGCCATCGGCCCGAACGCGACCCACCCTGGCGACGTCGTCACATCTCTTAGCGGTAAGACGGTTGAGATCAACAATACCGATGCCGAAGGTCGGCTGACCCTGGGAGATGCGGTGACATTCGCCAAAAATGAAGGTGCAGACGAGATAATTGACCTTGCGACCCTTACAGGAGCCTGCGTCACGGCGCTCGGCACGGAGATATCCGGGATAGTCAGCAACAATCAGCAGCTCGCTGATGCGCTGATTGCTTCGGGAAAATCGTGCTCAGAGCTGATTTGGCAGTTGCCTATGCATGAGAATTATAAAGAGGACCTCAAAAGCGACATCGCCGATATGAAGAACACCAGCAACGGCGGCGCGGGTGCGATCAAGGGAGCCTTGTTTATTCAGGCGTTTGCGGATGATACGCCGTGGGCGCACATCGATATGTCGTCTGTGTTTACCGAGAAAGACCTTCCTTTGGCGAGAAAGGGAGCTGTGGGGTTCGGAGCGGGAACCCTCGTGGAATATCTGCTGCGATACGCTTGATGTAAGACAGGGAATAACAGGCCAACTGTACACAGCGCGTACAGTTGGCCGTTTTTTATTCTTTTGCGACTTTGGCTAAACCCTCTGAGGTCAGTCGCATCGTCAGCCATTCGTCGAGAGGCTCTGCACCGTGAGCTTTGTAAAAATCAATGGCAGGCTGGTTCCATCGCAGCACCTGCCACTCCATTCGGCCGCAATTTCGCTTCTCGGCGATGCTGGCGACCGTTTTGAACATAGCTTTTCCGATGCCTTTGCTGCGAAGATGAGGCCGAACGTATATATCCTCAAGGTATAACCCGGCACGACCTAAGAACGTCGACATAGAGTGGAAAAATATCGCATAGGCCGCAGGTTGCCCATCGTAAAACGCCACCAGCGCTTCGGCGGCCGGACACTTGCCAAACAAGGTCTCGCTCAGCGATTGTTCGGTCGCCTCCAGCGTGTGGGTTAATTTCTCGTACTCGGCGAGTTCCCTGATGAGTGTGAGGATCATCGGGATATCCTCCTGAACGGCATCGCGTATCACCAAGCCTTCTATTTCAGACAAGCTACATTCCTCCGTAAATAAAATCTGAGGTCAGACAACGCAGTCCGACCTCATTGTATAGAAAATCACGAACAGGCGACATTTTTGCAGCCGCCTGTCTCAGACTATTACACAAACACTATTTGGCTAACTGTTCCGTGAGCCAGGCAGCTTTATTAGTGGTTATCCCGACTACCCCGAAATCGATTACCCGCTGCGCATCAGCGACCTGGTCACAGGTGTACACGAACATCTTTAACCCGACTGACGCGGCTTTATCGACAAACGCCTTGTTAATAACTGAGTATTTCAAGTCCATACCGTCCAGTTTATTATCAAGACATTCCTTGATGACAAGCTCTTCGTCGTACGGCAGAAAAGCGCCTGTATCAGGGTCCTTCGGAGCCTGTTTTAGATAATATACCTGCCTGCGAGGCATCAGTTTCTTTGCGCCCGCGCAGACGTCGAGGTTGAAACAAATCACAGCGACCTGGTAGCGCTTATCGTTTTTTTCTAATACGTCGCGCAAATAGGGCAGTATCTCCACGCCGGATTTGACCTCACATAGGATCGTGCAGTCCCTGGGAAGGGTGGCGATTACTTCCTCAAGGAAAGGCATCTTTTCGCCCTTATACTTCTCCGATTTGAATGACCCGACATCGAGCTTTCGCAACGCGGCGGAATCCGTGTCTTTGACTACGAGATCAACCCCGCTGGTGCGTTTTGTGTTGGCGTCGTGGCTGCAAATTATTTTGTTGTCTTTGGTCAAACGAACGTCGAGTTCAACCGCCTTGACACCAGTATTCCACGCCTGATGGAACGCGGCCTGTGTGTTCTCCGGGGCGATTTTTGCCTCGCCCCGATGAGCGATCAATAGAACATTCTTCGATTTTGCCGCGGCCGTCGTTTCGGTGGCGTGAGCCTGGCCGGCGCAGGCAGCAGCCGTTATGCATATAACCCAAAGCGCTAAAGTTCTCATGGCTATCTTCTGTCTATTTCGACAACTCACCTGAAAGCCAGGCGGCGCGATTCGAGGTGATGCCATCGACACCCATCGCCGCAAGGCGCTTGGCATCGTCGACGCTGTCGCAGGTCCAGACGAATATCTTAAGGCCAGCGGCCTTAACACGGTCGACATATTCCTTGGTAACTGCGTGATATTCGATATTGAGGCCGTCGAGGTTATTGTCGAGGCAAGTTTTGATAATGTCGTCGCCATAAAATTGCTTTCCGGTTTCCGGGTCTTTTTTTGAAGAGCTGAGATAGTATACCTGCATATCCGGCATCATCTGTTTGGCTCTCGCGCAGACATCAAGACCGAAGGAGATGATTGTAACCTGTGAGCGCTTGCCGCTCTCGTCAAGTGCCGTCCTCAAAAATGGAAGGATTTCCGGGCCGGACTTGATCTCGCAGAAAATGTTACCACCCCTGGGTATGCTGGCGAACGCTTCCTCAATGAAAGGCATCTTCTCGCCGGCATATTTCTCCCCTTTCCATTTGCCCACATCGACTTTTCTCAGGTCTTCGGCGTAGGAATCCCTGATGACCATCGACACTCCGCCTGTGCGCTTGGTGTTGGCGTCGTGTGAACAGATAATCCTGTTATCCTTGGTGAGATAGCAATCCAGCTCGACGAGTTTAACTCCCTTTTTCCAGGCCAAATTAAACGACGCCAGAGTATTTTCCGGGGCTATATACGACTCACCCCTGTGTGCGATCCATAGCATTTTTTTGCTCCCTTTGGCATTAGCCTCTGCTTCACGCATCCCGGATCCGCCGACCAATACAGCCGCCATAACCGCTATTGCGCATACGTACCATACAGTTCTGAACATTATACACTCCCTCAGCAAGACGCCGCTTGCTTCAACTAGCTTATATTTAATTTTAGACGTGCGGCAGAAAATGACCTTCCCTGTGTTGTGGCTAACAAAGCACGATGGACATTTACTACAGGTAGCCGTTGGGGTTGATAGATGACGGAGTTGTCAAATCAACCGATTAGTTGCGGGGTTGAGGTTGGGCCGATGACTGTAGGGCCTTCATCTGTCCAGCACAGTTTGTCTATACACATCCTGCGGGCAGTCATTTTTTCGTCCCACGCGTGATAGACTATGCAGGTCTCACCGTCCGGTCCTGTTACGAAGCTGTTATGACCAGGGCCTATGACCTTGCCCGGCACAGTGCGCAGAATCCGGGGAGCCTCCGGACTGTCGTCGGCGTAAGGGCCCATTACGGAATCGGCAACCACGTAGTCCACCCCATAAGTGTCGTTCTCATAGCAACCACCACTATAGAAACAATAATACTTCCCCTTATGCATTAACACAGAAGCGCCTTCGAGGGTATGCCAGTCATAGATGCCATCGTACATCGGTCGATTTGCCCGAAATCGCTGCCAGTCCCGTGTGGCGCGCGCGACCACTCTTTCTTTGCCGGCCAAGCGCTTCATTTCGACTAATTCATCAACCACTAACGCGGTACCGGCGCGAATCCTGTCATCGGAATCAAGAAAATCTTTGCAGTAAAACAGATACCACTTGCCATCGGTATCCTGAAAAGGGTGCGCGTCAATGGCGAAAGTGACGGATTCATCAGTAATGGGCTCGCCGATATCGGTATATGGCCCAAGGGGGAGGTTGCTGGTGGCCACGTGAAGCCGGTGGGGGTCGCCCACTGAATAATACATATAGAAGACACCATCCAAAAACGCTATCTCTGGGGCCCAATAGTCATTCAGGTATTTCGAATCAACAGCGTTTAGCGCCCAGCCGTGAGACTCCCAATTGACCAGATCAGGGGATGTTTTAATTGGGAAGCGGCTTGGTGCGCTGGTGTCGGCGGATCGCGGGCCAGTGCCGACTGCGTAGTAGGTCTGCCCAACTTTCCAGACGAAAGGGTCTGCGAAATAATCGGGGCAAACGGGGTTTGTGTAAGTTATGGGCATAAAAAAGGCCACCTGCCATATTTTTAATAATATAGCACGTGGCCTGTAACACGTAAACAATCAAGCAGCGCGCTTGGTCCTGGCCGGCATAGTGTCGCCCCAGGCGAGTATATCGCCACACTGACCGAGGCGTCTGCGAACCGACATCGTGAGATGATCCAATTCCTCAACGCTAAGGCCCGTATACTCGGCTATCTCATCCAAACCGATATCGTTGGCAACACCCACGATATAGCTTCTCGACATCCGCTTGGCCAGTAAATTAGCGGCCCCGACTGCCCTGGCAAGCCCTTCGTGATTAGGGGAGTCTTCCG
The DNA here is from genome assembly GCA_050948905.1 of Armatimonadota bacterium. Classification (GTDB taxonomy): domain Bacteria; phylum Armatimonadota; class UBA5829; order UBA5829; family UBA5829; genus DTKD01. The sequence goes on from JBMNES010000001.1 coordinate 76,065, forward strand.
GGTTATGATGATAGAATATTCCCTCTACCAGCGTCTCCGGGAACTGCCAGCTCTTGGCTAGCTCGCCTCCTATTTTGGCGTGGTCGGTGCTGAGCAGGGCATTTTCCTCGACCACCATCGGCCGGCCGTATTCCCGGCACGACTCTACTATCTGTCCAAATCTATGAGGCAGCGCACGGGCGATGATAAGCTTTCCTACGTCGTGAAGCAAACCGGCGACAAAGGCGGACTCTGCGCCGCTGTTTCTTGACATTCTCGCATATAAGACCTCGGTGCCGACCGCGCACGTGACTGAGTGTGTCCACATCTCTCGCCAGTCGAAATCCGGAAACATCTGTCTCGGAAACAGGGTGTCGATAATTGATGCCGAAGCGGCCAGGTTGCGTATTGAGCTAAAACCCAGGGTCACCACAGCATCTGTGATTGTCTCTGCTTTTACCCTGCGAGCATAAAATGCTGAGTTTGCCATTCGAAGCACTTTTGTCGCAAGGGATTGATCCAGCATAATCACCTCAGCGACTTGATCCGCAGAGGCATCTGGAGAGTTTGTTATATGAATAATACGTGCCAGCGCCGGGGAGACGCTCGGCAGGTCTATCTTGCCACCTGATCGACGAAACATAGGCTCCTCCGTAAATACTACAATACAACAGGCGCATAAGCGCAATAAATGCATTTGCCTCAAGGGATTGTTCCGCGATTGTGCACTGTCTTTCCAAGGGTATTTATGTAATGAAGCGCAAAAAATCGAAATGAAGCTCGCAATACCCATACTGATCGGCATACTGGCTTTCGTTGGATTTGCGGATTCCGTATATTTGACGATGGCACACTTCGGAATAATTAACCCAGCCACCCTCGAAGAGTCGGCTGTATGTTCGCTTACTGACAACAGTTGCGAGAAGGCAGCGACATCCACTTCGGCGACTACAGCGGGCATACCAAATGCCTTATTGGGGACCGTGTATTTTGCCGCAGTGCTTGGAGTTGTCGGGTTAAGATTGATTTTAGGCAGGTGGTTCGCACTGTATCCGACGTTCGCGTTTCTTTTGGCGGGGCTTGGGTTCAGCGCGTATTTGACCCAGGAGCTAATATTTAAACTACAACAACACTGCCCATTTTGCCTGACCGCCCACGCGATCAACGTCTTCGTGCTCACTCTATTTGTGATCTCTGTCAAGCCCTGGAGACGCTGAACCAATCGATGAAGGGGGGAGTATCATAATTGCAAGTGCAGGGCGGTTATGGTATTCTGAAAGCGCAGATTTCTTCGCATTAACACCATCTTGTCGGGATTGAGCAGTGTCATCTGAACAGGAATCCATTGGGATTGTAGAAACGCAATATTGTACTATCGCTGAGCCACCGCATCAGTTGGAACTGGAATGCGGACGCAGGCTTGGGCCGGTTACGATCGCCTATGAAACCTACGGCGAGCTTAACAAAGATAAGAGCAACGCGATACTTGTTATCCACGCCCTTACCGGAGACGCGCACGCCGCGGGCAGACATCATCCGTCGGATCGGAAGCCGGGATGGTGGGATAATATGATCGGCCCCAACAAAGCATTCGATACGGATCGATATTTTGTGATCTGCGCGAACTGCATAGGCGGATGCAAAGGCAGCACTGGTCCCTCCTCCATTAACCCGGAAACAGGAAAGCCGTATGGATTGGATTTTCCGATGGTGACAATCGGGGACATGGTGCGGGTGCAGAAGGAGCTGATTGATCGGCTGGGTATAGACCAACTGGCGTGCGTTGTCGGCGGCAGTATGGGCGGTATGCAGGTGTTGCAGTGGGCGACCACATATCCTGACAGGATGCGGCTGGTGATACCTATAGCCACAACCGCCAGGTTGTCCCCTCAAGCGATCGCCTTTGACGCCGTGGGAAGACACGCGATTATGGCCGATCCGAATTGGAATAATGGCGACTACTACAGCGGGCAGATTCCCAGCCGGGGGCTTGGCATTGCTCGCATGATTGGGCATATTACGTATTTGAGCGACGCATCAATGCATGCGAAGTTCGGCCGGGATTTGCAGGATAAAGTGACTCCCGACTACGATTTTGTGACGGAGTTCCAGGTCGAGAGCTATTTGAACTATCAGGGCGATGAGTTCGTAAAGCGCTTCGACGCTAATTCATATTTATATTTAAGCAAGGCGATGGACTATTTCGACCTGTCGCAGCCGAGCGGGGATTTGCGGGAGGCTCTTTCGAGGGTGCGAGCGGCGGCATTGGTGATTTCTTTTTCGTCGGATTGGTTATTTCCATCGTATATGTCAAAAGAGATAGTCTCGGCGCTGAGGCGTAACAATGTCGATGTCAGCTATGCGGAGATTCAATCGGATTATGGTCACGACGCTTTCCTGCTGGAGGTGGACACCCTGAGCCGATTGATAACGAATTTCCTCGAATACGCTGACCTTAGGAAATCTGATGACGACTGAAATTAGAAGTGTGCTGCGTTCAAACGGGGATTTGCGGCCTCAATATCAGTTTATTGTAGATACCGTGAAGCCGGGAAGTTCGGTTCTGGACCTGGGCTGTGGCGGAGGAGAGCTGATGAAGGCCCTGCAAAAACAGAAGCGCGCCCGTGTGCAGGGAATAGAGCTTTCGGACGTGGCGGTGCAGTCGTGCGTGGAAAAGGGGCTGTTTGTATATCACGGCGACCTGAACGAAGGCCTGGCAGATTTCAATGACAACAGCGTGGATTATGTGATTCTCACCAGCACGATTCAAGTGCTGCAGCGACCAGATCTATTGATATTGGAAGCTGCGCGTGTCGGCAGGCAATGCGTCATCTCAGTTCCGAACTTCGGCTACTGGCGTGTGCGAATGCAGTTGATGTTTCAGGGCGTTATGCCGAAGACATCGCGTTTGCCTTATGAGTGGTATGACACACCAAATATTCACCTGACTACCATCAGCGATTTCAAGAGGTTCTGCCGCGAGAGGAACCTGCGAATCGTGGACGAAACCAACCTGGTGATTGGTGATAAGAGATGCAAACGGGTGCGGGCGCTGCCGAACTTCTTCGCTGACTACGCCATATTTGTGCTACAGCGCGAATAGCCTGTCACAAGCCAGGATAGAATATAACCGAGAATTGTGGAGATGGGTCCATTCCCTCGTCGGGTTTATTTACAGGCGCGCGTACCCCCACCCCTATGGTGATCTTCTGTTTCAACACATATCGTGCGCTCGCGTCGATGTATAGCTGTGAGCTGTGAGTAGTTGTGCCGGCGAGAAGAGGCGTTCCCACAAGCGGGGCGTTGGGATAACGGTCGTCCTGTTGATATCTAAAGGTGAAGCCCAGGGAAGCCGCCAGATCTCGTGTGACTCCGTAGGTGCTTTGCAGCGAGACTATCAACGTATCGCCGACCTGTACGCCCTGGCTGCCAGAGCCGTATATTTTGCCTGCCAAAAGCCCTTCGTAGGAGAACCGGCCTCTGGAGTGGGTGTAGCTGGCGGCTAGAAGACCGTTAAGGGTGTTCGTCGAGGGCTGCCAGCCCAGCGGTACCCGTCGTGAGCCGGGGAAATAGCCTTCGGTGGCCGTGTTCGCCTGATCGAAGCTGGCGTTGTCTTTGCCTGTCGGTAGTTCTATGCCCGCAGCCAGGGCGATTCGATTGCTGCGGCGTTTATCCTCCCACAGGATTTTTTTACCGGCAAGCATTATCCCGCCGAGCCCATCGGCATTAGAGGAGGCAGGCAGCCCGCCGATGCTGCCGCGGACCCTGTTGCGATAGTATGGAATAGAAATTCCTGCAGCCCAGCCATTGTTGTACCCGCGCATCGCACCCACCCTGATCCATCGTAATTTGACGTCAAGACCGGGCTGAACGTTGACGCCGTCGTGGTTCCAATGGTCGCTGGATACCCCTGAGATATCCACATCTGGAATAATTTTGCCGGGCGCAGGCATCGTGCCGCCGAGACCGGTTAGCGGAAAGTCCGGCTCGTTATTGATGTAAACAGGGGGGCGGTCCAAAAAACCGCACTCCCCTTCGTCGACCACCCACTGCCCAAAGCACGGAGCCGCAGGCAAAATCAGCGCAAATAAGAGCAACAAACAGCTTTTCACAACCGCACCCCCGGCAGTTTATATACCCGCCGGGCGCACGAAAGGCCTGATCGTGTCAATAATATTGTCGATTTATTCCATCGGCCAGGTAGAAACTCCGCACTCCGGGCATTCGAGTTCGATTAGATCAAGCGTCGATACAGCCTTGTCCAAAACCTCATCGAGATTAGCCTCGGTCAGTTCACTCTGCATTTTAAGCTCGCCGAACCTGTCGGACACGAAAATCATCGTGCCCAGGACGCAGTATGCGCAAGTAGCCTCGCGGCGCACGTCACTTAAAAGCGGAAATTGAAGATGAAGCGAACCGGTGCAACTCTCAAACTCCTCCAGCGGCTCGGCTGCAACAGCGAGTACCTCGGCGTTATCATCTGCAAATTCGTGGTAGCGTCTGTTGATTTCGGCCAGCATCGATAGATCTGCGCTTGAACGGGCATCGAAGAACAGGATAATCAGGTTTTTCCTGCCTTTATAATCCATTGGCGATATCTCTGCGTGCTTTGTGGATTGCAGACGGAAGTCAGGAATCATATGCCCGATTGTTAAACCCGGCCTTACGTACTGGGCAGTCGACTCTTCGCCAATGGTAATGTCATCTGTGTGTGCACTGTCGTTTCGCATTGTCTGGCACCTCCATTTTATTTTCATGGTTATATACCCACCCCAGCCACATCTTTTGGAAGGAAAAATGGGTCTTCGGCAATAACGCAGGATTACAATGAAATCGACTCATCATCGGCTGGACGGAGTTTTGGACATAGCCGGACGCTACAGAGGCGTGCTGGCGTTTGTCGTCGTGCTGCTTTTGGGGGCGTTTTTCACCCCGAAGTTGCCGGCGAGCAATTTGTCGGTGTTTTTGACCTGGTCGACGCAGCGCGATACCCTGCTCTATTATGCCGAGTATGGTATTTTGGCGGCTGGTATGACGCTGGTTATTCTGACCGCTGGGATCGATTTGTCGGTTGGTGCGGTGCTGGGATTTTCGGCTACCCTGTTTTCTTTATTGATGATAGGCTACGGCTGGCCTGCTTTGCCCGCGGCGTTGATGACGATTCTGGCGGCGAGCGCGATGGGTTCGGTGAGCGGATTTGTGATCGCTCGGTTCCGTATGCAACCGTTTGTCGCGACGCTTGGAATGATGCTGGTGGCAAGGGGAGCGGCGAAATGGATATGTTCGGGCCAAAAAGTGCAGCCGGGCGCACAGCCGTGGTTCAAAATGCAGACCGGCAAGCCGGAGTTCTTCGACTGGATGACCTCCCCTGTAAAAGGACTCGGATTGCAGCCTGTGGTGCTGTTGTTTCTTTTGACTATTTTATCGTTGTGGATCGTGGTTAAATATACTCGATTTGGCCGGCAGCTTTATGCGATTGGCGGAAACGAGGAAGCGACGAGGCTGTCGGGGGTGAGCGTCGGTCGGGTGAAGATCGGCGCTTACATGCTTTGTGCAATGACGGCGGGCCTGGCGGGGCTGTGTAATGCAAGCCTTAATACCCTTGGTGATCCGGAAGCAGGTTTCACTTATGAGCTGGACGCGATAGCGGCGGTGGTTATTGGCGGCAGCAGCCTGGCCGGGGGCAAGGGCGGGATGTTCTTTACCCTGCTGGGTGCGCTGATTATCGCGTATATAAACAAAATATTGAGCCTGAACAACTTTGAGGAACCTGCGAAGCTGATGATAAGGGGTGCTCTGATTATAGTGGCGGTCCTGATACAGCAGACGCTGGAGACGGTCGAAAAAAGGAGAGTCAAATGAAAAAATATATCTTGATGGCCGTGATAATCGCTGCATTGGCGTTGGCCGGCTGCGGAGCGAAGAAGTCATCCACGCAGTCGACTGTGCAGTATGTGATCGGTATGAGCCAGTGTAACCTCGGCGAGCCGTGGCGTGTGCAGATGAACAGCGACCTCAAGGAAGCTGCTGCTAAGCACCCTGAGATCAAGATGATATTTAAAGACGCTCAGAATAATACAACCACGCAGCAGTCGCAGGTGAAAGAACTCGTCGACCAGAGGGTGGACCTGATTATCATAAGCCCAAAAGAGGCGCTTCCTCTCACTAAACCCGTCGCCGACGCGATGGCTGCCGGGATTCCTGTGATCGTGCTGGACAGACGAGTGGAGGGGGATAAATATACCTGTTTTATCGGCGGGAATAACGAGCTTATCGGTGAGCAGGCGGGCAAGTATATGGTGAAGATCCTCGGCGGCAAGGGCAATATCGTGGAGCTGAAAGGGCTTATGACCAGCACCCCCGCGGTGGAGCGCCATAATGGGTTTATGAAGGGGATTAAAGGTTCAAAAATTAAAGTGATCTACTCCGCCGACTGCCACTGGCTTGAGCCGGATGCTCGAAGAGAGATGGCTTCGGCGCTGACTCGATTCCCTGGCGAAGGAGATATTGATGCTGTTTATGCTCATAACGACCCCAGCGCACATGGTGCATATACCGCGGCCAAACTGGAGGGCAAAGGCAGGGAGAAAAAGATTAAATTCATCGGAATTGATGCGCTGCCTCACGAAGGTGTAGCCTATGTTAAAGAAGGGCTTCTCACCGCCACGTTCCAATACCCAACGGGCGGGACAGAGGCTATTGAAACCGCTTTGAAGATTCTGAAGGCAGAAGAGGTGGATAAGGATATTATCCTGGGCACCAGAGTCTTTACAGCGGAAAACGTGAACGATGGCGGGGAGGCGTTGTAGGTAATTTTTAGCCGGATAACGAGGCGGCGATTCGGAGATCGCCGCCTATCAAAGAAGGGAAAAAGCAGATTTCTCGCTTTGCTCGAAATGACGGGGAAGGGTGCTCGAAATGACGGGGAAGGGTGCTCGAAATGACGGGGATGGGTGCTCGAAATGACAAAGGTTGGTACGTGATCCTGCGACTTCGCGCAGGATGACTAATATCGGAAGCACAGGATGACCTGGTAAATGAGCAGGACGACCTCGTAAACGCGCAGGATGACACGGTAAGTGCACAGGCTGGCGTGGTAAGAGCGCAGGATCACAGGGTAAGACCGCAGGGTGGCATTAAATCAGTCTGATGGGTCGAATGGAATGCCGGTGGTGTCGCCTCTTGGTCTGTTTTCGTCGGGGGCAGTCGTGTTCTGAGTAGCCGACGGCGGAGGGGCGGCGGTCGAGGCAGCGTCTTCGGTTTGGGCGCCCAGATAGCTTAGTCTGTTGCGGGCGGCGATAGCGTATTGGTCGTTGCCGCCGTGCTCCACAGCCTTTTTATAATTCTCTATTGCCTCAGCCCTGCGACCACTGCGATCTTTTGAATATGCCAGATAATAGTAGCCTTCGGGAGCTTGTGGGCGCATTTTTATCAATTCCTGAGCTTCAATTTCCAGTGCGGCGAAGTTACCTTGCTGCGACGTATGGTATGCACGGTTAATCAAGGCTTTGTATATACTCTCCCCGGCGTCTTTTGCCTCTTGAGAGTCAGGGGAGACTCGAATAGCAGATCTCCACTTCTCGATTGCCGCGTCAATTTTACCCTGCTTATATAATTTGTCCGCATCGACGAGATATTGACGGGCGTGCTCGCTGGTTACCGATGTCTGATAACTACCATAAGCGAGATTTACAGCCCAGACTGCGAAGACGAGCAGGCCGGCGACCGCGATCACCAGCAGGAATATGCCGAGAAAATTGCGCGTCTCCGAGCTGAGCAGCGGCTTGGGTGGCGTCGGGATGTGTGATGGCGCCTGCGGAAAAGGCTGCGAGAACGGATCAGGCACTGACTGTGGAGGCTGATAAGCTCCCGGAGGCTGCTGTGAGGTCCCACCAATTGGGGTCGGATATGCCCCGGTTTGTGCGAATGGGTCAGCCACATTGCCATTCATAAATTGGCCGGTAAACTGCTGATGTTGCAGATCCTCTGCCATCTCGTCAGCGGATGAGTAACGCGCGGCCGGGTCTTTTTGCATGGCCTTTCGAATAACAGCCGACAGCCACGGCGGAGCACCAGGCGGCGCAGCGGGGTCGAGGTTCATTATGTTGTAGGTCACAGTGACTATACTATCACCAGAAAATGGTTTCGAGCCGGCGATCATTTCGTAAAGCATAACCCCAAGTGAAAAGATATCCGACCGGGCATCTATGTCTTTTCCGGATACCTGTTCCGGGGACATATAACTCGGCGTGCCGAAGACCTGGCCGTTTTGTGTAATCGGGGATTCTCCGAGCAATCGCGCTATGCCGAAGTCGGTGAGTTTGCAGTAGCCGCCGGGGAGAATCTGCACGTTGTCCGGCTTTATATCGCGATGGACGACGCCGTTTTGGTGTGCGTAGGATAGCGCAGAGCACAGTTGCAGGGTATAGTGAATCGCGTCTTTTATGGACAACGGACCGCCGGCTTGCATCGCCTCTCTGAGGTTCTGGCCTTCGAGGAACTCCATGGCAATGAAGTGGCGATCGTTCTCCTGGCCGACTTCATAAATTGTGACTATATTTGGATGTGCGAGTTTGCCGGCAGCCTTACCCTCACGTCGGAAGCGTTCGATTCGTTCTCTTCGCTGCGCACCCTGCACATTTGGTGGTATCCATAGCTCTTTTAGCGCCACGCGGCGATTGAGAGTGGGGTCGATGGCTTCGTAGACGATGTCATTTGAGCGCGCGATCTCCCTGATGATCTCATATTTGCCGAGAGTGTTGGTGGAGCCGGTGGACAATTATCTAACCTCGGCCTCCGAAGACGCCCCAGCCCTTTTTCTTTGGCTGCTTTTCGTGGATATCAAGTATTTTGATAATGAGGGCGGTGCAGTTGTCGCGGCCTCCGCGCTCGCGGGCGAGTTCTATGAGGTCCCAGGCGGCTTGTGAGGGGGAGCCGTTCTCCATCGCCTGCTTCATCTCATCTATGTTGACCTCGTTAGATAGCCCGTCTGAGCACAGCAGATATTGATCCCCTGGCTTGATGGTTTCAGTGAAAATGTCGACTTCGACGGATGGCGCGTTGCCGATTGAGCGGGTAATGACGTTCTTGAACGGAGACAACTCAGCGTCTGCAAGGGTGAGTGCGCCTCGCTGAACCTGCTCGTAAACCCAGGAGTGATCGTTGGTGAGTTGTTCGATATTGCCCTGCCGGAGCCTGTAGCATCGACTGTCGCCAACCTGGGCGATGTAGGCCTCTTCGCCTCGAATTATCATAGCGGTTATGGTTGTGCCCATCCCTTTACGTTCGATTATTGCCTGGGCGAGATCATAAATCAGCCCATTTGCATATTGAACCGCCGCACGCAGGGAATCTTCGACTGCGATAGATTTGTCGGCATAATAGGCTCGGATAACCGTTTTAAGCGCGATTTCGCTGGCAATCTGACCCGCCGCATGTCCGCCCATTCCGTCCGCTACGCCGTAAAAAGCGCCTTTTGTGGCGAGAGTCTTTTCATCATCAGGCAGGAAGAACTCGAATTTGTCCTCGTTGTTTTCGCGAACGCAGCCGAGATCGGTCTTTGCGCCAATAAGGGTATCGACTGTGATCTCCCTGGCTTTGTTTGCCAACTCCTCCCATTTCTGGGCAAGCTCGGCTGTGTTGATTTTGGCGGTTATCTCGCGGTCTTCGGCCACGTTACGCTACCTCGAATCTAAAGGTTGTCTGACCAAGTGTGATCTCGTCGCCGTCGTGCAAGTCGCATGGGGAATCGATCTCCAGTCTTTCACCATTTACTGCGGTGCCATTGGTGCTGCCGATATCCGTGATGGTAAATACGCCGTGGACATGTTCAATGTCGGCATGTCTGCCGGAACAATACGGGTCCGGGATCCGGATTTCGTTGTCGGCTTCGCGCCGGCCGATGGTGTTGATGCCATCGTGAATATCGAAGCTTAAAACGCCGTCTTTGGAGACGATTCTGGCGACGGGAGCCGGGGACTCCTCGACCTCTTCGTCCCATTCGACAGCGACTTCGGACGGCGCGTCCTGTTCTTCCTGCTCTTCAGGGTCGGATAGCAGGGTGGCAGGGGCGTCGTATTTCAATACGAAGCTGCCAAACATCACCTCGCTGCCGTCTTTTAGCTCGAATCTTTCACCTGCCGCCACTTTTTGCCCATCGACCAGGGTGCCGTTGGTGCTGCCGTTGTCGGTTACGAACGCGCCGCCGCTGTCGACAGTAATAGTCGCATGGCTGCGGGAGACGGTGTTATGCGACAGCAAAATATCCGCGTTTTCTCGACCAACGGAGTTCTCGCCGATGTGGAGCATAAACTCGCGGGCGCCGTCCGTGGTGAGCAGTTTGCCGTAATCCGGCTGCTCTGCGTCCACTGCAACGCCGGTCGGCTCGGAGCCTAGTAGAAAGCCGCAGTCTATGCAGTAGGTCTCAGATGGCGGGTTCGGGGTGCGACAGACCGGGCAGTCGACGTTCATCGCCATCTGCGTCGCTTCTGAGGCTGGCGCCGAGATCATTTGTGTGGAATCATCGACTTCGATGACTCCGATTGCGGTTTTGTCCATATCCATCAGCTTTTCCCCCGGTCGAGGTCGATAATTGTACCCATCAGGGTCTTTTCTGCGCCGCCGCCCTGCTTGATCTGGTCGATGGCGTTTTGTATCTCGTGGGCCTGCATTGTTTTGCCCTGATCCATAAGCATCATCTGAGTCTTTTCGAGTTCGCGGATGGCATCGGCAGGGGAGACCTGCTGCGTGCGCATGCCCATTACGGTCTTTTCGAGGTTGCGGGAAGCCTCAGCGACCTCGATTTCACGAAGGACCTGGTCGTTGACGCCAGTCGCAATAAGCTCTTCATCGGGTGTGAACTCGACGATGACATCCGCCGATACGGACTCGGCGCCGGCGGTTAAAGAATCGTCGTAGACTACTTCCACCTTTGCGACGCGATATATTCCGCCGGGCCTGTTGCCCAGTTCCAGCTCAATTATCGCCGTCTGAGTCTGGCCGCGTTCGAGGTCGGCGAGGGTTACCTCAGCCGAGCGATGGCCAAACGTGGGCAGTTTATTGTATATTTGCCTCACCTGCACCCATCGCGACGTGTGTACGCGCATTTTGACGTTGCGCGCGACAACATTCATCAAAGTCTCAAGCTCTTTTCGGAAGATTTCAGGGATAAGCTCCGGTCGTGTGATGTAGTAGTAGTTGCCGCCGCTGCGCTTGGCGATTGAGGCGAGCAGTTCCTCGTTGTAGTCCATTCCGAAACCGAGCGCGGTGAGGGTGATGCCGCGGGATTTCTGCTCGGCGACCTGGCCGACTATCGAAGAAAAGTCCTTGATTCCCGCTGTGGGTTCGCCATCGGTGAAGAGCAAGGCGCGATTGACATAACCCGGCGACGAAACCGACGCGATCTGGCTGGAGCCGAGTTGGATGCCGCCGTAGAGGTCGGTCGTATTGCCGACCTGGAGCATATCTATATGCTGCTTAATCAGTTGCTTGTTGACCACACGGCGGGCGGGCATGATCACCTCGGCCTGATCGGTGAATGCCACGATAGATAGCACGTCGGTGGGTTCGAGCAAGTCGACCACGTAGGAGCAGGCTCGCTTCATATACTCCATCGGCGGGCCTTCCATAGAGCCGGAACGGTCGAGGATAAGGCAGAGATTCAAAGGCATTCGCGCGCCCATCACCGCACCGGTGCCTGTTATCTGTACGAGCACGTGGTTGCGGGTGTTGGCGGTAGGCAGGGCGTATTTGTTTTCTGGGGTGCACTCGACTGTGATAGCCTGTTGGCTGCCCGCCATTTGCGTGCGATTCATATCCTGTGAAAACGCGCCTCCGGACATCTGGGTGGCGTTTGGATCAAAACCGCCTATCTGCGTCCTGTTCGGATCGTCCGGCGGGATCATCTGTGTTTTGTCGTTCATCTCCTTCTCCGCTCCGATCAATCAATCTCGACTCTGAACTTGGTGCTGCCTATCTGCACGGTGTCGTTTGGTGCGAGTTGATGGCGTGTGATTCTGGCGTTGTTGACGTGCGTGCCGTTTGTGCTGCCATCATCATAGATTATATACACATCGCCCTCTTTTGCGATATGCGCGTGATTTCGGGACACTGAGTTGTCCAGCGGCAGTGCGATGTCTTTGGTAGATTCGCGACCGATCTGGGCTTGAGAGTCTATGGTAAAAGTGTTATTTGCATACGGGCCGGAGAATCCGACCAGCCGTGCGCCTTGTCTGGTAACAGCTTGCACAGGGATAGTCTGGTCGCCAAGTGACGTGGCTGCTGGAGCAGGTCGGGTTGGCTGGCCTACAGTGCAGTCGCAATTGCCTGATGCGTCTTTGGTGGCCCCACAGAACTGGCAGATGTGTTCGGATTGTGGAATCTGCACTGCGGTGGGATATGACATATGAGTGGAGCGCGCAGTCGATTTGTCCCTGTATTGAAACTTTGTCTTGCCTATTTCGAGCAAATCGCCGTCGGTGAGGTATTCGCGCTGGCTGATTTTATTTCCATTGAGCCTTGTCCCATAAAACGAACCGGCGTCCTCGATTTGGTGGCGGTTTCCCAAAGCTGTTATCACAGCGTGCTTTTCGGCGACATCGGGATCGCTGAAGACCGGGATGTCTGCGTGTTCGTCACGACCGATCACGGTCACGGGCTTCTCTAATATGATCTCGCGGCCCTCGTTTCGACCGACGAGCTTGATTAGCCACGCTTTTTTGGTGAGTTCAGCCACAAATCCGATGAACAGTCCGATAGAGGCGCCGGTGATTCCGAAGGCGATGAAGCGTATCATAGCCGGGGCGAAGTTCGCCACCCCACCCTTGTTCATCCACACAAGTATTTCAAAGACGGAACCGCCGAGGCCGCCTCCGATAAATCCGCCGATTCCGCCGTTGATGATTTTCTTTGGATTAACAGTGGCGACTCCGTGGGACATACCGATCAGTCCGCCGATTAATGCCCAGCCGAACCCGCGTCCTATCAGCAACAGGATAAATGAGAACAACCCAGCCGAGCCTGCCAACTGGTAGAGTATGCTGTAGACACGGCTGCCGATGGTAAGGCCGATGATGCCTCCTCCGGCCCCAAACAGGGTGGATATCGCGATTCTCTTAATGGCCTGATGCGTTGACCCGGCCGAGACAGCCTCTGCCAGTCCGAGAGCAAAGCCGACCATCATACCCGATATCAAGCCGATCAAAAAGGTGTATGAGTAGGCCAAATCGCGCTCGACGTCAGGCATCAGCGGCGTCGGCTCCATAATGAGCCAGGCCGCCAGCATCCCGAAAGCGCCTGCTATTGTGTATCTAAGAATTCGCCCCATACTTAGTCAATTCTACACATTTATATTTCGAAGCGGAACTTCGTGCCGCCTATTTGGATCTCGTCACCTGGCGAGAGCTGTTTCTCTGTGACACGAGCGCCGTTCACAAACGTGCCGTTTGCGCTGCCCTCATCGCGAATGGTATATATGCCGCTGGATTCATTTATAGTGGCGTGGCGGCGGGATGCCGTGGAATCCTCGACAAGTGCGATTGGATTGCCGGCTTCGCGCCCTATGGTCATCGAAGGCGCGGTAAGCTCAAAAATATGACCCGCATACGCGCCCTGTGAGCCGATCAATCTCGGAACTCCAGGCGTAGACGCAGGTGGAGCACTTGCTGCACCAGGTACTACACTGCACGCGCAGTTGCCGTTGGCATCCTTTGTCTGACCGCAGAACTGGCAGACATTCGGGTCTACCGTGGGTGCGGCGGGCGCTGCAGCGGCTTGATTCTGCTGCTCATCCGGAAGCTCGACACCCAGGCTTTTAAGAGCGGATTTGCCGGTGAGCCCCCTGGATTTGAGCACAATTGCTATCACCGCAATCGCGACGATGAGCATAAGCAAACCGGAGATAGTCTGCAGCACGCTGGCCCACGGCGAGGCTTTAGGCTCTGTTTTTTTGCCTGCCCTAGAAGGTGTTTTAGAATCGGGTTCAATGTTGAGCGTGTTGACATCTCCTGCGACTTTTATATCCCGTTGATAGTTGGGAGTGTCGCGCTTATCGGAGACTGTGATGTCGGAGTTTATAGTTTTGCGTAAGTTTTCGGCCTCAACCTTAACAGTTATTTCCCCGGTTGCGACGTTTGAGAAAGTCGCGACGCCCTCATCGGCGGGGGTGACAATCGCAACGTGTTTCTCGCTCATGCCGTCTGATATACGGACAATGGCGCTTTCGATGGGTTTGCCGTCCTCCGCTACAATTCGGAGGCGCACCGTTCGTATATACTGAAATTCATCAGCAGGCAGATCGACGCTTTTGCCGGGCGCGAAATCCGCAATGGCGAGATTGCCGGTGGCCTTGTCCATTACATATAGCTTCGCCTTGCTGAAATTCTCGCCGAGAGGCTCAGTGTCGAGGTCGGTGGATTTGCCTTTGAATCGAACAGGCAAGGTGGATTGCGCAACCCCGTCGGCGTCGGTGTAGGTGAACCAGTAGACGTAACTGCCCTTTTGTTTGACGCTTAGGCGCGGAGCATCGTCTTTAGAATCCGCTTTATCTTCGACTGGGGCGGCTGTTTTCTCCGGGGCAGCGGCAATCGAGCCACAAACAAACACAGCCATAATGAGGACGACAACAGCTATCAGGATTCTTCTGCTTGTGTCTATGATGGATCAACTCCTTTGATCTATATTGCAGACCCTATTTTGTTAAAAACCTAATTATCAATATCAAGCCGAATTTTGGCAATGGCTTCGCTTATTGAATCGGCAAGGTCCGAGGCCAGCATCGAAGCCTCTCCCAGCTTTGTCGCCGCGATCTCACCGGCCAAACCATGTATATATACAGCCGCATTGGCATCGACAACCGCATCGTCATCCTGAGCGAGCAAGCCGCCGATCATTCCGGATAATACATCCCCTGTGCCACCTGTGGCCATGCCGGGTGTGCCGGTCTGGTTAATATATGCACGCCCATCCGGCGCCGCGATTACAGACCCCGCCCCTTTGAGCACAACGGTTATGTTATTTTCAGTGGCAAATGCCCTCGCTGTGTCCAGTCTATTTGACTGCACCTGCTCAGATGTAGTTCCCAACAGAGTCGCCATCTCGCCCGGATGAGGCGTTATGACGAGCGGAGCCTTGCATTCTTGCAGCACATCAAGGTCCTGCGCGATAGCATAAAGCGCATCAGCATCTATTATGGCAGGTTTCTTGAGACTGCGCAGTAGTTCGAGCGTAAAATCGACAGTATCGTCATCACGGCCGAAGCCCGGTCCAACAACGACGGCGTCCCATTTATTGACGTAGCTCATCACCGCATCCAGGGAGTCTATCCCGAACGCACGCGTCCTACCCTCCGGCACGGGGATAGTCATAGCCTCGGTGAGCTTGATCTCCATAATGTTGTTGAGAGATTCCGGCACCAGAACCGTAACTAAACCAGTGCCTATTCTGAGCGCGCCCATAGCGGCCAAGGTTGCTGCGCCGGTCATACCCTCCGAGCCTGCGACTATGGCGACGTGGCCGTAAGTGCCTTTATGCGCATCGGTGGGTCTGGGGTAGGATAAATGTGCAGCTACTGAAGAGTTGTTGAGGTAAACCGGCGCCTCAATTGGATTATCCGTAAGGGCTGTGGGGATTCCGATATCGGCCACAATCAGATTGCCTGCGTGTGATGCACCCGGATAGGTTACAAGACCGATTTTCGGCAGCGCAAATGTAACTGTGACATCCGCATTAATAGCAACTCCAGGCACAGCGCCAGTATCAGAATCCACTGCAGATGGTATATCAACCGACAGAACCGGGATGGCGAAATCGTCGTGCATTTCATTTATTCGAGTGATCACACTGTCAAAAGGCGGCTTCGGCCTGCCCTTCGCTCCCGTACCGAGCAGGGCATCGATTATAAGACAATATTCACCGTGGAAGAGCGCATCAGACACAGTGTCCGGATTATGCTCAATTCGTATTTTCAAAGCCTCTGCGATTTTGATATTTTCCAGCGCATCACCTGTTGCTCTGCTTCTGTCGCCATAATAGACTATGGACGGGTCAGCTCCTGCCTTGAGCAGATAACGGGCGGCCACAAAACCATCTCCTCCGTTGTTACCGGGACCGCAGACTATGAGAATCTTTTTCTTGCCCAAATTCCCATCAAGCATGTCGAGCGCGGCTTCGAATACCGCACGTCCGGCGTTTTCCATTAATATCATGCTTGGGATACCAAAATCTGCGGTGGTGCGCGTGTCAAGGTCGCGCATTTGGGCCGCTGTTACCACTCTGATAAGCCTGGACTTGCTCATTTTATGGTCTCCGCAACTACAACCGCACAAGCATATTGGTCGGTGTGCGATATACTGAGATGAAGATGCACTCCTACGGCAGCGCTTCGAGCACGACCGAACAGGTTTAGAGCCGGTTTTCCTGATACACTATTGATCACCTCAACCTCCTGCCACGAGAAAGGCCCACCAAGTGCCTTGGCAGTTGCCTCCTTAGCTGCAAATCGGGCGGCAAGATGCTGGTATATCGACGGTTTACCCATAGAGTAACGCTGTTCAACGTCAGTAAATACCCGCTTGAGAAATGCGGGGCTACGCTCACATATTTCGCGTATCCGCTCGCAGTCTACTATATCTATTCCCAATCCTAATATCGGCATTTGTGCTCTTTCTATTATTTCATTGCCCTACTACTTTACGCCAATGTGTCTCAGTTATCCTGCCAGCATTGCTAATGAAAGGATGTTAGACCGCGTTGACGTCTGGCAATGGCGGCATTAACATATACACATTACTAATCAAGGCGACAATATGCGCAAGACGTTTATCGTAATTTTGATTATTTTAATAGCGGCTGCCATAGCTTACCTTTTTCTTCGTGCAGAGGAAAGCCAAAAGCCGAAAATAACCGGCCCGGCGTTGAAGGTGAGGTTTCTGGACCAGGACTTCGGCACTGCGAGCGTGCTTACTATGCCTGATGGTAGTGTGACTGTAGTAGACCCATCATCTGGTCGACCGACGCAGGCGCTGATCGAAATGCTGGGCAGCGAAGGCGTGAAGCAAATTGATGTGATAATTTCAACCCCTTCCAGGGATTGTGCCACCGCTTTGGCAAAGCTGGGTTCTGCTTTTACTGTTAATAGTATTATTCGTCCTGAACTTGGTCGAACCACCTCCAGTTGGAGACGGTGGATAAAAAGCAGCAAGTGGGAGCCGACTTCTGAAAAAGTCGTGAGTCGGGGGGATAGAGTTCGTCTTGCAGCGGACGTGATTATGGAAGTCTTAAACCCGCCGCAGGACGCAAATATCCGCGGCTCTGGGGATGATTCTCTGGTTTTTAAAGTCGTTTATAAGGAATCCAGCATTCTTTATTTGTCTAACATCGGATCAAAAGGCGAGGCTGAGTTGATTGGCTCTCGGCAGGATCTTCAAAGCAGCATTATGGTGGCAGCCAGGAACGCGCGATACGGCAGCAATTGCCTGGAACTGTTGGCGGCGGTGAGGCCGCAGGTGTGTGTGGTGTCTGCTCTTCGTAACAACAAGCCCTCAGCCAGCGTGTTAAGCAGGCTGAGCACAATTAATACCGGAGCTACCCTATTCCGCACGGATAAGGATGGCATAATAGAAATAGATACAGATGGCCACTCGAATCAAGCTCTGGGTATGGGGGGCAGCTTTTAATATCCAACCTCCGACACCGAAATATTTCGAGTTGCCGGGGCGGGTAAATGCAAAACATAGAACAGAAAACGAACTTTAGCCGCAAATGCGAGATGCCGGTGATAGTCGGTTCAGGCACTGGCGGACCGCAGGCATTGATCGAAATATTACCTTATTTCGATGCGTCTTTTCTGGGGACCTTTATTATAATGCAACAAATGGGGCCAGGGATGACGCGAGTTTTGGCAAAACACCTCAGTGCAAATTGTCAAATACCGGTATACGAACCGGAAGACGGACAGCAATTAAACGCCTCAGAAATTCTTGTTGTGCCAAGCAATATGTTATTTACCCTGGCCAACAACGACGAGTCCGGTCATAGTAGCATTCAACTCTATAATGCACAAAATAACCCCGAGCTGTTGGAAACGCGCATTGATACTGCGATGGCGTCTGTAGCTAACCTCTATGGGCGCAACGCGACAGGCGTGTTATTGACTGGTATGGGAGAGGATGGTCGTGACGGGATGCGCGCAATCGCGGATTCCGGCGGCAGCACCATCGCCCAAAATGAAGAGACAAGCATCGTCTTCGATATGCCTTCTGCCGCGATTGATGCAGGGGCGGTACACGAAGTGCTTCCATTATGGAATATTGCAGACCACATCAAACATATAATATCCAGAGGTGCCAATGCAAACGCTGCGTAGAATTAGGCTGGGAGATATGCTGGTCTGCGCCGGTCTGTTGTCTGAAGAGCAACTGCAATGGGCGCTTGAACAGCAGCAGGAAAGTTATCAAAGGCTGGGGGAGATACTCCTCAAAGCAAAACTTATCTCGGAAGATCAAATTATAGAAGCCCAGGCTCTGCAACTCGATATGCCATACGTACAGCTTGGGGATACTCCTATCCGACCGGACGTAATAAAGCTGGTGGCAGAGCATATTTCACGGACCTATAATTTGATCCCGATAAGCGCTACTTCTGATAGAATCACCATCGCTATGGCTAACCCGATGGACGTGGAAGCCATTGATACGGTTGGGCGATTTTCTAAGAGGCGCGTAGTGGCGGTGCTGGCCAGCGAGAGCAGGATTCAAGCGGCCCTAGATAGAGCTTATGGCACGGGCGGCGAGGATATTACAGCCTCAATTGAGGAAGCCATCGGTGACGTCGAGGTCCAGGCGGAAAGTGACGCCCAGGACGATCTTGCAGAAGAACGCAGGCAGAGCACTCAAGCTCCTGTAGTAAAGACCGTCAATCTCGTTTTGCAGGAGGCGGTGAAACAGCGCGCAAGTGATATTCACTTTGAACCTCGTGCTAACAACCTGGAGATTAGATACAGATTGGACGGGGCGCTGCAGCATATTCGCAACCTGCCGAAACAACTCCAACCGGCGATCCTCAGCCGAATCAAAATCATGGCCGATATGGACATCGCCGAAAAGCGGTTACCCCAGGACGGCAGGATTAAGATCAAAATAGCCAATAAACTGGTGGATCTGCGCATTTCTTCGCTGCCTACGCAATATGGCGAAAGAATCGTAATTCGTATATTGGACAGGTCTGCTCAGCAGATATCAATAGACAGCCTCGGCTTTAACGAGGACGAACTGACCGTTTTTAACCGCCTTATACGAAAACCCTACGGCATCGTGCTGGTAACCGGCCCGACAGGAAGCGGAAAGACGACGACTCTGTATTCCGCTCTTAATGAAATAAAGTCGGTTGAAACCAACATTATGACTTGCGAGGACCCTATCGAGTACGAGCTGGATGGGATAAGCCAGTCTGCAATAAACGTCCGCGCTGGGCTTACTTTTGCTGCTCAACTGAGGGCGATTCTGCGACAGGACCCGGACATCATTCTTGTAGGTGAGATTCGCGACCAGGAGACGGCAGAAGTGGCGTTCCAGGCAGCTATGACAGGCCATTTGGTGTTCTCCACCCTGCACTGTAACGATGCTGCGTCGGCTATTACACGATTGATCGATATGGGAGTAGAGCCGTATTTGATCGGTTCGTCGGTGGTCGGAGTCATCGCACAAAGGCTGATTCGTACCCTTTGCCCGCGCTGCAAAACCGCTTATGAACCTACACCTGAAGAGCGCGCAGTCATCGGTGAATATGTTACCGATCCAGATATACGGTTTTATGCACCGTCGTCTTGTGGCGCTTGTAATGATCGAGGATTCGCTGGCCGAATGGCTGTCTTTGAGGTGATGCCGGTCGACGAAGAGATTCGCAGGCTTACTTTAAGCTCACCAACTGCGGATCAGGTGCGGGACCTGGCCTTAAAGAAGGGTATGAAGACGATGAGAGAGCACGCGGCGGAGAAAATTGCCGCCGGGTTGACCTGCATTGATGAAGTGCAGCGGAAGGTATTCGTCGAAGACTGCACGTAGTATTGTTTTATGGAGCTATTCGGATTAGATAGGGCCGAGTTGTCGCAGATTTGCGTTCAGCTCGGCCAATCTTCTTTTCGTGGTGGGCAGATAGCGCAGTGGCTGTATCGCAAAGGTGCGCGTGAAATAGGGGCGATGACGAACCTGCCCGCTGCGATGCGAGAGAGACTGGCGAATATCGCGACGATTTATAGATCGGAAGTCGCGCGCGAGTCGTCCTCTGCTGACGGCACCACTAAATATCTGCTTAAGTTGGTCGATAACGAGACCATCGAGAGTGTGCTGCTGCCCTACCCAGACCGTGTCAGTGTGTGTGTCTCCACTCAAATCGGATGCCCTGCGGGATGTGTATTTTGCGCGACTGCTATGTGTGGGTTTGTGCGAAACCTCAGCGCCGGGGAGATTGTGGATCAGGTAATAACCCTGCAGGAACGCGGCGAACAGAGGGTGTCGCACGTGGTGATGATGGGTATGGGCGAGCCGCTGCTCAATTTCGACAACGTGATTAAGGCACTGCACCTGCTAAATGACGAGGTGGGAATCGGGATGCGGAGGATGACGCTTTCCAGTGTGGGGATACCATCCGCCATCGACAGGTTGCGTGAACTTAACTTGCAGATCACCCTGGCGATATCTCTGCACGCGCCGACCGATGAGCTTAGGCAAAGCCTTATTCCCGTGGCAAAGAGATATCCGCTTGATGAGTTGATGCGATCGTGCAGGGAGTATGCTAATCAGACGAAGCGGCGGATCACTTTTGAATATCTGTTATTGGCTGGGATAAACGATTCTCCTGAACAAGGCGTTGAGCTCGCAAAGCTGCTGCGGCATACGCTGTGTAATGTGAACCTGATACCATTTAACGAGGTCGAAGGTTTACCCTACAGGCGGCCATCACGTGAGGCGATAAAGGCGTTTCGGCAATCGCTGGAGGAGAACGGTGTTGAGGTGACTCAGCGGATGGAGCGAGGCCACTCGATCTCGGCAGCGTGTGGGCAGCTTAGGCGCAGGCATATTTCATCTTAGTTGGCGGGAGTGCGTGGGAATCGAACCCACCCGGGACCTTACTCAGACCCCACACAGGTTTTGAAGACCAGGCGAGCCACCAGGCCCGATTCACCCCCATTTGGTCTTGCTGCGGTTCGATAATATAGCATGATGATGGGATTTGCGCAAGGTTGGCGGATTGCTTGGTAGCGTCAAGCCTTGTGTGTAAATTGCTTTGGCCGATAAGCCTCATCCCACTGTCTATTCTGATGTGCAAACACTGCATATAGCATGCGATCAACACTGCGGCGATTCGTAAAGCACGAAATCGTCCTGGTGCGTCGTCTTACTTCTCTGAAGACTCTTTCTATTGGATTAGTAGTCCGTACCCTCTTGTGAAAGTCTTCGGGGACGGTGAAGAACTCCAGCATTTCCTCGATATCAGCCTCCAGGCAAGCTACAGCTTTCGGTTCTTCCTCAATCCATTTCTTGCGCCAAGCTCGGAACCGCTTTATGGCCTCAGTACGATTGGGAGCCAGGTAGATCAGCTTGGCTGCGTCCAAACAAGCTTTCTCATTGCATTTCTTGGTCTTGTTAGCCACGTTCCTGAGCTTATGCGCCCAACATCTCTGACGAGGTACGTGTGGCCACACGCTCTCCACTGACGCAATCAAGCCAGGCCCGCCATCGGTTGATATGAGTCTCAGATTCTTGCCCTCAAAACCTCGCTTGAACAGGTCCTCAAGAAAAGACGTGCAGCAAACCTCTGACTCAGACTCAACCTGCTTGAATGACAGTATATGCTTCTTTCCAGTCTTGGAGATCCCCATCGCCACAAGCACGCAGCGCTTCTCCGACCCTACCGCAGAGCGGTTCTTTACAACCACACCGTCCAGCAGCAGATACTCCCATTCGTCGGTAAGCGGTGAAGACCAGTATCGTCTTACCAGACAGTCCAGACCATGGCAGATAGCAGACACAGTCCCCGCTGAAACCTTATGCCCCAATACTCTTTCCAGCACGCAGCCCACTCTTCGCGTTGACGGACCGGATAAATATGTCTCAAGCACCAGTTCTCGAGCTTCGCTAGTCAACATTCCGTGTGAATCCCAGAGCTTGTGCTCGTAACTGCCATTACGCAGCCGCGGAACCTCTATCTCAACTGTCCCATATGGAGTTACCAATGTTCGCAGATAACTGCCATTGCGATAGCCACGCCGGCCCTCGCCACGTTGATACCAACCAACACCCAATCTCCAACTCAGAGCATCTCGCAGACTCGATTCCACGAAATGTTTGAGCCCTACCAACTGGAACTCCCTGTAACGCCCCCAAGGACAGTCTTCCCCACGGACTTCAGACCAGGCTTCTATTGATTCTTCCAACTCATCGACGTATACTTCTCTCACGGCGTGTTCCTCCTTTTGTATTCTTCACAATCGCATCTTAGAGAGAGGAATGCGCCTTACCTACCTCAGCGCGATTTTACACACAACATTGTACGCTACCGGATTGCTTTGACGGGATAAACGCGAAAATGCGGAAAAAGCGAAAGCCGCGAAATAACACATAGTTGCGGTTATTGGAATCGGGCTTCGAAGTTCGGATATCGGACATCGAAAAAAGCAGATTTCTCGCTGCGCTCGAAATGACGGGGATGCTCAGTTCGAAATGGCAGGGAGTGCTGCGCCGGGCTATTTGATATGCAGAGCGATCCGGAGATCGCTGCCTATCATATTTAGGGCGATTCGGAGACCACTGCCGATCAACAGTCTTATGTTTTCAGGATGGAATGCGCTGAAAACTAATTGCCACGAAACCAGCGGTTGGGATGGTGCCGGGGTAGACTTTTGGTTGGGTTATTTCGTCATCGGGATCGGCTACCAACGTGCTGTAAGCGCCAGTTTTTCTCAACCCCGCTGATTTGGCAAGGTTGACTACTTCCTCTACTGTGAAGAATCTTGCGTTTTTGTAAAGATGATGCCCCTGTTTGGCCATTTCGGAATACTTCCTGCCCCAGGGGCTGTTTGATGGCACAATACCAACAACCACACGCCCATTTTGTCTCGTCACCCTGGCGGCTTCCTGCAAGAGTTGTTCGGGTTTAGAAGCAAAACATAAAGTTACGACTATGATTGTTAAACCGAATAATTCATCTTCATAGGGCAGGTTCTCGCCTGAGCCGAGTTGAACTTTGATACCGCGGTCGGAGGCGATTTTCAGCAACTCAGAGGAAGGATCTATGCCGTGTTCAATTTCAAGAGCCTGTGCGAACCTGCCTGTGCCGACGCCTACCTCCAAACCAGGTGGCTTATGTTCTGCCACCAAAGGCCGCAGACATTGCAATTCAGACTCAAATATGGCTTGGCCGCGCGGAGTATCGAACCAGGCGTCGTAACGGCTGGCATATTCGTCGAAAGATTTGATGGCGTTTGATTTGCTCATTGTTGACTCCGTGTTAAGAATGGAAATCGCGAAAGCCGAAACAAGCGAGAACTAGAAAAGCGATAGTATCAAGCATCTTATGCCGGATTTCTAAAAAGCAGATTTCTCGCTTCGCTCGAAATGACGACGGTGCTCCACACAATATGACGGAGAGTGCTTCGTTCTAAATAGCGAGATTGGTGCTCGGTATGACGTTGCACTACGCCGTCAGGTATTATTTTTTGCTGCCCAGTCGAACATAGTTCTTGCGATTGGTTCTAAGACGGCGAAGTCTGCGGCATTGTCGGCATCTACTATCATTCGCCAGACTCCCGCCTCGGTTCTTGAGCCTCGGACAAAAACGAACGCACGGCGGTCCGGTGCGGTGAGGTGAACCCGCCAGGCTCCGCTTTCATCGCCAGTACGTTTCTGCACTTGTGCCGTGCCTTCAAAATCCTGGAATTCATACCCTTCAAACCTGGCTGAAAGCTGCGGCCAGGCTGCTTCGGCGAAATGGCTCTCCATCCGGCTTTTGAGTTCCCCGTGTGAGATCGGCGGCGATGAAAGCTTGAGAAACACGTTTGGGTTGACCGGTATCGAGGCCACCAGTTCCTCTAAGGTGAGCTGATGGGAATCGTCGTATTGCTCACCGCACATTTTTGCGCGGACCTTCATCCACTCCTGTACTACCTGCGGCTGGGATTCGGCTAGAGCGGCCGATAGCGCCGCCTGCAAGCCATCGCGGCAGGTGCTGGTCTCGAAGATGGTGCCGCCATTGGCGCCCTCGACGCCTACCGGCACATCGTAACCCTCCTTGCGCAGTGAGTGCATTCGAGTGACCACGTTGATCTCACCGGTCTCGACGTGAAAT
Source organism: Armatimonadota bacterium (assembly GCA_050948905.1). Lineage (GTDB taxonomy): Bacteria > Armatimonadota > UBA5829 > UBA5829 > UBA5829 > DTKD01. The sequence goes on from JBMNES010000001.1 coordinate 100,383, forward strand.
ACTTTTGCGCCAAACGCAGCGGCTACCCTCTCGCTGGCCAGTGAAGTCGCATCTGAGATCACAACGGCTAAATTTCCGTTGCGTACACCTTGTAATCGCCTGCGTGCCAGAGCCAATGCAATATTGAACGCGGCCACTTGTTGTGGCGGGATTATCGCGGATTCATCGTGGCCCGGCAGGACCAGATTGCCACGGTCGGCGTCGTAGTCGAATGCCACGCCGAAGTGCGCCCTCTCCCGCACGGCGGCTCTTGCAACTCTTAACAGCATGTGACGGCCGCTTGCCGGGTCGATGCCGTCGGTGTCGATTCCGTGCTCAGGATAGCCAAGTTCAGCGTTTATTTCGATTACCCTTACGCCGAAATGCTCCAATACCCTCGCGTCTATTCCACAACCTGCTCCACCGTTCGGGTCCAGCAACGCAGGGCCGAGGGTAAGGGGCTTGAGACAGTGCGGGGCGATGCCCCAATCTCGACCGATCACGTCAAGATATGCGCGTTCGGCTTTGATGCGGGGGGATTCGTTATCGTGACCGGTTAGCGCTTGATCCACCATTTCGGAGGTTATGCTGTCAACGAGCTTATCGCAGTCGTTGCCCTCACCCGCAACCAGATCCGCAACCTCTGCAATGACACGCTCCATAATAGGTGCAGATAGAAGCGCACCTGCAGGAGCAGCGTCGGAGTCGGTGTGCCGGCAGCCTGTGAGAAACTTGAATCCGTTGAATGCGATAGGATTGTGGCTGGCGGTTATTATAACCCCACCATCGGATTCCAATGAGCGGACGGCGGTCTCTGCCAAAGGTGTGGTGATGATGCCAAGGTCGATTATCCTTAGCTGTGTCCCAGCCGCAGTCGCGCCGGCCAAAAATCCACGAACCAGCGCACGGTTTATTGCGCGACCAGTGGGTCGAGGGTCTCTGCCGAGGATCAGTGTCGATTTCCCCTTCGGCAGCATTCGGGCATAAACACAGCCATAAGCGCAAGCCAGCGCCTCGTGAATATCGGATATGCCCGGTCCATGGCCGAACATAGTGCGCACGCCCGAAAAAGACTGCACGAGCTTATCATCGCTCAATGCCTGTTTCAACAGATCAATCATTCAAATCCCCATGTTTTACAGTTGGAACACGCCAACCTATCTCGCTAATACAAAACCAAACCGCTCGCCGAATTTGGCCCGGTCTTCGGCTTCAAATGTTATCACAACTCCCATAGAGGATGAACCTGCAGGCAGTAGTTCGAACTCCCTTACTCCAGATTCCTGATGCGGCACATCGTGATCCAGCGCGATTTGCTTGACGCTCGAGCCTTGTTCGACCCGCAAGTATACCCCGCCGCTCGCCGCTCCCCAAGGGGTCAGGAGTTTCGCCTCGCCAAGGTTTGTAAACTCGACCCGTGCGATAACGGGCTTATCATCGTCAACTCTGATTGTCCCCTCTTTTTCAACTTCGACCCAGTTCTCATCTGCGTCTAAGATCTTCACCGAATCTATCGCGGCGTCGAGATATTTGGCTGGGTTAGAACCCGTCAATTTGTTGTTACCCACAGCCACAAGCGGGCAGTTGGCAGAGGTCGTGTCGGTGCCCTGGGTTCTTAGACCAGGGGATTTGCCCTTATCGATCGCCGCCCAGAATTCTTTTTTAGCCTCGTCATATATTCCCGCTATGCCGTCAGGGTGCTCATCGCGGTCTATGACTATCCAGTAATCAGTATCGGGTGTTGACGGGCCGTTTATGTATGCTTCGGCGTTTTCTCTTATAATTTTAGTGACCTGCCTGTCGGTTCCGTCGGGGTTGATTATACCGTAGTCGCTGTTCTCGCCGTATCTGAACCCGCCCGGATACCACCAATAGAACACCCCACTTGCGCCTGATGAGATGAGCAACCGGTAGAATGCTTTATAGAAAGTCGACTGGCGGTCGTATTTGCTCTGAGTGTTGCGCATTCTGGAAAGCTCCCACGTGCTCACGCCCATCTCAGCCCAAAGCGTCGGCTTCTTAGGCGCAGCCCATTTCGCATAGCGATACTCGAACCACCCGGTCTTGACTCGGTCCCAGTCCCCTATTCTGCCGTACGCTTCAGGCTCGATAATATCCATCGCCGCGCCGAGATATGGCCAGTCGTAGGGTATTCGGCCATCCCAGCGATAATCCGGGTTCCCCGCCTCCGCCATTCTGAAGCTGACCATATGATTCGGGTCAACTTCAAGAATCTGACGCCTGGCCGTGCCATACATCTTGTATAACAGTGTGTCCAAAAATCGCCTGTAGGCCGCAGTCATCTTTCGCCACTGCCCGTCGGTGTCGATCTGGTATGGGAGAGGATTGGTGATGGTTCGATCCTTGTTGCGCGGCACTTCACAGCCCCAGTCCTTTTCAGCTTGAGCCACACTGCCATATCGCTCTATGATCCATTTCTCCCATTCCTGATCGTATATCATGCGATTCTCCTGAGTACCGAACATCGGCTCCCAGGCGATATCGTACGCAAACACCGTGTCATTTTCTTTTAATCGCAAGTACTTGATGATCCCCGTGATCTTCTCCGGGTCGAAGTTCTTAGGCAATCCCGGCCGCAGGCCCAGGTTAGCCTTGAGGCCTCTTTCCTCCAACCTGCGCAGCAAATCGAGCATATTCTGATCTTTTTCATAGCCAGCGTAGATAAATATGCTGACGGAGTTCAGGCCCATGTCCACAATATGATCCAAATCGCGATTGGTCACCTCGGGATCATAGGAACGTGCACCAATCCAGTACTCGAAATATTGACCGTCCTCGGTTCCGATACCGGATGACGGCATATAGTTGACCCCATGAGCGCGCCATCTCTTGCCGTTTAGAATGAACTCGCCGTTTTTGACGGTCATAAACTGTTTGTCAGGTTTAGGGTACCAGACGTGGATACTGTGAGCTACGGTGTCTATGACCTGCCCGTCCCTTATGAGTTCGGTGGTCACTGTGTAGCCCTTTTTGGGCCAGGCATTGGGTCGCCAGGAGCTTAAGACCGACTTGATCTCTCCGGGCTGCAGGGATAGCTTCCACTGTTTGACGATCGCGGGTTTTTCGAGTTCGTCGGATGTAACGATTACCCGTGCAGTAAGACCCTCGATCGGTTCAGAGGCTACATTCGTAACCCTCGCGCCAAGTTCGACGTCCTGATCATCAAAATAAGTATAGAAGTTGGCGCCGCCGTCGAGGATATATGCGCCGTCGAGCATTCTTTTTGCGACCTGGCCTACGACGGAGAGCATTTCCGGCTGCAGGTAGGTGTCCGGCCTGCCGAAGCCAAACGATGCCCACACGCCGCCTTTGAATTTGCCGTCGGCATTTACCATCATCGCTACAGGCGCGCCGCGCCACTCGCCTTCTTTGGATTTGGCCTCGATTAAAGGAATCCACCGCCAGTCCCTTCGCTTATCAAATCCAGCGCCGTTGGGCCTGGGATGAGGTGACCGAGCCATTCTGAGTTGGATTTGATCGAGCTCCGGAGCCGGTGAAATTATGGCCTGGTCTTTTCGTGTGGCAAGCGTTATGGGGCCCTGCACATCGAAGAATTTGTAGCCGGGTGTGAGGATGTCCATCGCCGGCAGGTCCAGTTCTGAAAGCACCTCCCCAAGGTCGGGCATACTCTTCGACGTGCCGACCGGCCCTACCCAGTATTCCTGTTTGCCCTCTGCTCCGCCTGTGTGGCTGTGAGCAAGGCCGAATGTTATCGCCTGTGCGTTTTGCGGGTTGAAAGTATCTCCCTTCGCTCCACGGTTTGGGTTGCTGTGCCAGTATTTGAAGTCCTTTGGAGCAAGGACATACTGCCGCCACTCAGGGTAGAGCGGAATCACAGCGATCCATCGAGAGCCATCTTTTTCGCACCATTCCACGGCGAGCTGAGTGGTCTGTTCCGTGCCTTTAGCCGAGAAAACGGTGAGCGTATGGCCGTCCGGAAAAGGGTTTTGTAGATTTCTGATTCCGAAGGTCTCCCAACCGGTGAGAGTCGGAAACGAGGCGTGAAGAGCCTTCAGGGCATGGGTTGGCCCTTCGGAAATATTATAGGTGGCGGGCAGATCCATATCATTCGAGGAGCGCACCCAGTCCTTGATGTCTTTGAAGTCCAGGATGAGGTTATCTGGAACCTTGCTGGCGTTTAGGCGTTCGTAGTGATCTCGAGTAGTCCAGTTGCCGTCGATTTCTATCAACATTCTCTGCCAAAGGGGAGCGTTGAGGGCGATAATATCTCCTCCAGCTTTAGCAAATTCGAGAATCGCATCCGCAGATTTTACTGGCAGATTGGCGGCATTTGGAAGCACGAGCAGATCGAAGCTGCTGGCATTGAGAACAGCGGGGTCACACAATTCGGCCGTGTCGAGATACAGAGTAGTATACCCTGCCTGTGCGATTTGTTGAGTTACAGCCTCAACCAGCGCGGCAGATTCCCCCCTGAACCCGCTGCGCAGAATCGCTGCCCTGCCCGCCTGAGTTGCCGGGCAACAACACAATATCAACGAAATGACGATAGACAGGAAGGTTAATCTTTCATAAGCGAACATTACCGCTGCATCCTCCAGAACTTGCGAGACTATAGAAAGTCGAGAAGAAAATCGAGAGACTATACATCAACTACTTTCATTCGTGCGCAGCCGAACTCCTTCCCAATCGACCTCGAAATCGTATTTCGCACAGCAAGGAACTATCGTATTGAATATCCAATAATATGAATAGGTATCAAGTTTCTTGTAAAGGACTGACAGGGTTATGGAAACGGTATCAGGAGGTGGGGCTATGGGAATAGCATTAGCAGTTGTGGGTCTGATTATACTTGGGCTTATTGTATTGTCTGCGCTGTGGGTGGTTTTTAAGTATAACCAGCTTATCAGCCTGCGTAACAGAATAGAAAACGCGTGGTCGCAGATCGACGTTCAGCTTCGAAGGCGATATGATCTGATTCCGAACCTTGTAGAGACCGTCAAAGGCTATGCTGCCCATGAGAAGGAAGTCTTTGCGAAGGTCAGCGAGGCTCGCAGCGCAATGATGAGCGCGCAGGGTGTGGCGCAACAGGCAGAGGCGCAGAACCAAATTACCTCTGCTCTTAAAACTCTGTTTGCTGTGGCGGAGGCGTATCCTGAGCTCAAAGCCAACGAGAACTTTATGATGCTGCAGGAAGAACTCTCCGGCACAGAAAGCAAGATCGCTTATGCTCGGCAGTTTTATAACGACCAGGTGATGACTTATAACACGTTGACACAGATGTTCCCAGGCAGCATTATTGCGGGGATGTTTGGCTTTGGCAAACGCGATTACTTCGAGATGGAAGACATCGCAAGAGAGCCGATCAAAGTTGATTTCAATTCTTGAGGAGTTTAGTTTAATTACCAGTGTATGAGCAGATATCCGCCAATATTTGGCGTTCGCGTATATTAATCTTTCTTTTTATCGCATTTTTCTGCCTTTTGGGATATGCGTTGTCCTACTACGACCCGGTTCTGATGCCGTTGGCGATAATAGTCGCGATATTTATGACCGTGGGCAGCTTTTATTACAGCGATAAAATTGTGCTGGCTTCGATGTCTGCGAGGCCAGCGGATAAGGCCGAGTTTCCGCATTTCGTAAACTCAGTCGAGTCGATGGCTTTGGCGGCCGGGTTACCCACCCCGAAGACCTATGTTGTTGACGATCCCTCCCCTAACGCGTTTGCCACCGGCAGAGATCCGGAGCACGCTGTAATTTGCGCTACTACCGGGCTGTTGGCAATAATGAACCGGCAGGAGCTGGAAGGGGTAATCGCGCACGAGATGTCGCATGTCAAGAACTATGACATCAGGTTTATGATGCTTGTGGCGGTGCTGGTCGGAGCGATTTCTTTGATGGCCAACTGGTTTTGGTGGAGTGCGAGTTTCGGCGGGGGTCGCCGCAGAAGCGATCGGGGCAACGGGCAGGCTCAGTTGATAATGATGTTGATCGGACTGGCGCTGATGATCCTGGCCCCTATCTCGGCTGCGCTGGTTCAGGCGGCGATATCAAGAAAACGAGAATATCTGGCGGATGCGACCGGGGCGATGTTGACGCGGTATCCAGAAGGGTTGGCCAGCGCTCTGCAAAAACTCGCAGCCAACACACGTCCATTGGCATCGGCAAATAAAGCCACGGCCCATCTGTTCATAACAAACCCGCTGAAGGCTGGCGGATTGACTAATTTGTTCTCTACCCACCCTCCGATTGAGGATAGAATCCAGCGGTTGCGGGAGATGTAGGCACTAAGCTAGATTGGTTTTGAGGCGGCGATTCGGAGATCACCGCCTATCTTTGGTTGGTTTTGAGGCGGCGATTCGGAGATCGCCGCCTATCTTTCGTGGGTTTTGAGATGGTAAATCGGAGATCACCGCCTATCTTTGGATCGAACCTCGAACATCTGACTTCGGAGCACGAAAAAGCAGATTTCTCACTTCGTTCGAAATGACAAAGATTGGGCGGTCCGGCTTGAATGGGGGTTTTGTGTCTGCTATAATGGCCGGGTGAAACTACTAAATTTATGCAAATCTAAGATCCACCGGGCTACGGTTACTTGTTGTGACATAGACTACGTAGGCAGCGTTACTATCGACTCTACACTGATGGACGCGGCGGGGATTGTTGACGGCGAATTGGTGCATGTCTGGAACGTCACCAACGGCGAGAGGCTGGAGACATACGCTATTCCCGGAGAGCCAGGCAGTGGAGTTATCTGCCTGAACGGGGCGGCCGCGCGCAAATGCAGCCTGGGTGATAAGGTTATCTTGACGACGTTTTGTCTAACTGATGAGCCTGTTGAGCGCAAAGTCGTGCTTGTCGATGACAACAACCGCATCACCAGTTGTATCTGATCTGATCCAGGAAGTTTGCTATCGCGGGTATTCGTTTGCTGCCACCGCTGATCGCCTCATCATCATAGAAATCCGGAGATTATAATGTCACAGCTCAGAGAATTGCCTGCTATTTTTCAAGAGAAAGTGGTGGTCTTCGACGGCGCAATGGGGTCGCTGTTGCACGAGCGCGGGGCCAACACCAACAGGCCGTTTGAAGAGCTTAATGTCCTCTCCCCTCACCTGGTCTGCCAGATACATGCCGAGTACATACAGGCTGGGGCGAACGCTATAGAAACCAACACGTTCGCTGCCAACAAATTCAGCTTGAGCAGATTTGGACTGCAAGATAAGGTCTATGATCTTAATGTCGCAGGAGCGAGGCTGGCTAAAAGCGTAGCCGGGCCGAATGTCGTGGTTGCCGGCTCTATCGGGCCGCTGGGTGTGCGACTTGAGCCTATCGGGGTCGTCAGCGCTGAAGAAGTCAAAGCTGCGACGTGTGAGCAAATACGCGGATTGGTGGACGGCGGGGTCGATGTCATATTAATCGAGACCCAGAGCGACCTTGATGCCGTGTGTGCGATGCTGGATGCGGCGTTTGAGTGCTGCGAATTGCCCGTGATGTGCCAGTTCACAGTCGGCGCAGATCTTGTTACTTCGAGCGGAGACACACTTGATGACATCGTCCTGCGCTTGGCGGATTACCCGATTAGTTCTCTTGGAGTAAACTGCAGCGTCGGGCCGGAAGGTACCTTGAGGGCGGTGCAGACCCTGGCTGAAATCAGCAAGCTGCCGATCTCTGCGCAGCCGAACTCAGGATTCCCTACTAATATCGACGGACGGACGCTTTATATCTCAGGCGCAGGATATTTTGGAGAGCGCGGGGCTGAGATAGTGAAGGCGGGAGCGAGTATCATCGGCGGCTGCTGCGGCACCACACCGGCTCATATCGAGGCGCTGACTGCGAGCGTGGCAGGGTTGCCTAAGCCGGTTCGAGTCGTAGTCAAAGAGCCTCGCAAGCGCGAGGTAGTTGCCCAAGACGTGTGCCACGAAAGCCCTTTGCTGCGTAAGATGGATGGCTCGTTTGTCACAGTCGAGGTGACGCCGCCCAAAGATACAAACTATATGGCTATGGTCGAGAAGCTGCGGCCTTTGGTGGATGCGGGGATATCGGCGATAGACGTGACTGATAACCCTATGGCTTCTATGCACATGAGCGCCATTGCCTTTGCGCACCTCGTTAAAGAGGAACTCGGAATCGCGACCATACTGCATCTGACGTGCAGGGACCTGAATATTCTGGGTATGCATTCGGCTCTGCTGGGAGCATCTGCGCTGGGAATCGACGGGATATTGGCGCTTACGGGTGATCCGGCAAGCGTGGGGGATTTTCCGGGTGCGACGAGCGTATTCGATGTGACCTCTGATGGGCTGGCGAAGATCATTAACTCCCTTAACTGCGGGGTCGATTATGTGGGCAAGGAAATCGGCCAGCGGACGAATTTTGCGATTGCTACGGCTTTTAATCCATTTGCTGATGATATGGAAAAGGAACTCGGCAGGCTGGCGAAAAAGCGCGATGCGGGCGCAGACTTTTTGATGACTCAGCCGGTCTTCGATATGGAAGCGTTAAGGGCGTCGGCTCAGATGCTGCCGGCGGATTGGAACGTGCCACTGCTGGTGGGGGTATTGCCGTTGCGAAGCTCCCGACACGCGGAGTTTTTGCATAATGAGATTCCAGGCATGAGCGTGCCCGACCATATTCGACAGCGGCTTGCCGAGGTGGACGCGGAGACGGCTAAGGCGATTGGGATTGAATATGCGCGTGAGATATACCAGGCGGCGCGTGAGAGCTTTGGTGGCGTATACTTTATGCCGCCGTTTAATAATTATGAAGTAATCCGGGAAGTGATGACAGGTTAATCTAAGGCGGGAGGCCGTTATGCGCACCGTTTATTTGAGCGTTCTTTTAGCTATCCTGATGGCGACGATGGCCTTTGGAGCGGCGCCCGTCATTGATGATCTCAACAAAACCGCACTTGACCCAGCGTGGCAGATTCATTGCGCGGATAATTCGAGGGTGTCACCTACTGGCGACGGCGTTGTGCTTCGATCCCGACTCAACGATTTTTGCTACATCGGCCGCTCAATAGATAAGGACCTGGTCACCGTCAGCGCGCGCATTTTGCCATCCCGACCTGTTGGAGCCACCTGGGCTACCTCAATTTTCTTATTCTGGAATGACGGAAACTGGTGCAAATTGGGGCTGGCCGACTTCACCGGGACGATCGGGCGATTTTATGTAGAAGAGGCAGTGCAGGGTGAGCCGCGGTCGAGCCACATCGCGCGAATTGACACCAATCGACCATATTATTTGCGGATTCAACTCGGAAAAGATTGTATTCGATACTTCTGCAGCGAGAGCGGGAAGCGATGGATGCTGCTGAGGGTGATCGAAAGGCCAGGGTCCTTCTCTGGCGCACCGGAGATGATAGCGATCGGTAAAGGGCACGGGCTTGGAAAGGCTCCTTATGATAAACCCGGCCTGGCGAATAATTACTCTTCTCCCGGACCAATTGTAACCTCCAAAGTCTCGCATTTCAGCATCGAAGATACCCCTGCGGCAAGCCAGGTTATGAGCAAATCTGAGCGAATGGCTCTGCTCGAACACGGCCCGGATCCGATCGCTAAAATTGTATTTGCAGATGATGCTGATCCGACCTATGAACAGATTGCGAAGTACTATCCTGAGATGCAGTTTCCGAGGGAATCGGTCGGGGTGCCGGAGTTGGCTGGAGAGATTTCGATCGATCACCTCGGCAGGCTTGAAAACAACTACGATGAACCGCAGATCGCGTGGTGGTCACTCGGTGAGGGCAAGCCGGTGTTTGGGGATGATCTGGCTATAGAGCGCCGACTGCTGGAGGGTTGGTTGCCGGTGCTTCAGCTTACCACCGTTCGGGATGATGTGAGCTACGAGCAGACGGTTTTCGGCTGGTCGGAGTCGATGAGCGCGGATAAGCCACTGTTTGCGTATATCAGGCTGCGGATTCGGCCGATGAACGCATCTAAGAGCAAAGTACCTCAGACGGTGTTTTTGGAGACGCCTGATCCTGTATTGAGGATGGGGTTTGAGGCGAAGCCTGATCGATATGGCGCGGAAGTATTCGTACGTATGCCGTGGCCGGATGCGAGCAAAGCTGAGTCTATTGACGCGACGGAGTTTAATGAAAAACTGCGGGAGTCTGTGGGTTGCTGGCGAGCTGAGATAGAAAAGGCAGCGCGGTTTGAGATTCCAGAAAAGAGAGTTAATGACGCTTACCGTGCGTGGATAGGCTATTCCAGGTTGCTGGTGGATAAGGTGGATGGGATTTATCAGCCACACGACGGCGCTGGGTTTTACGAAAAGAACTATGGATACAGCGTGCTTCTGCACTGCATCGCTCTGGATCAGTATGGCATGCACGAGGTTGCTGGTCGTTACATAGATTCGGTGCTGCATTTCCAGCAACCTGACGGGCTTTATACTCAAAACTACGGCTTGTCAGACCAGGGCATGCTGCTGGCGGCGATTGCGGAACATTATAATCTGACCGGGGATATAGAATGGCTGAAACGGGTCTCTGACAGGCTTATTTTGGCGGGAAACTGGTTGATCGAGCAGCGGAAATCTGCGCCGACATCAGGGGTGACTAAGGGGCTGATTCAGTTCCGGCCGTATTGCGACTATACAGCGCCGGAGTTTAACTACACCGGGGATGCGTGTTGTTGTGTGGGGATGGAGAAGGCTGCGGCTGCTCTGAAGTCAATCGGTATGACAGCGGAAGCAAATCGTCTGGCGGAGGAAGCGAAGAAATATAGAGCGGATATCCTGGCATCAATGAATGCTGCCGTCATTCGCAAAGACGGCCGGAGGCTGCTGCCTATAGCCCCGGATACACACAGGATGCTGAAGGCTGCGAATTATACCGCGCGGGATTACTATAGTTTGATAGGCGGCTGCCTGTTGGACACTGGTTTTCTGAGCGCCTCTGATAAGAGGGCCTATTGGGTGACTGATTTATTGGAAAGCAGCGATGGACTGATGGGCGGATTGTGCAGATGGGAAGCCGATGGGATCGATCACGCCTACACTCTGGGCTATCTGCTGACTGAGTTGCAGAGGGGTAACCCAGGAAAAGTGCTGATGGGGTTTTATGGGTTCCTTGCCTACGGGATGACGCGGGATACTTACTCCGGAGTCGAATGTACTTCAATCGTGACCGGCACTAACTATTGGACCCTGCCGCATTTGTATTCGTGCACGCAACAATTGAGGTTGCTACGGAATATGATCCTGAGTGAGGATAACGGCTCGCTGCGAATAGGAGATGCTATTCCGCGGAGTTGGCTGGAGGATGGAAAGAGATTGGTCGTGAGGCAGGCTCCGACACAGTTCGGAGATGTGTCTATGAAGATCGTCTCTGAAGCAAACTCCGGCAGAATCACTGTAGATTTTTCTCCCCCTATCCGGCTGGCTCCGAAGTCTATCACGCTCAGGCTGAGGCATCCTGGCAACAAAGCCATCACATCAGTGAGGGTCGATGGGCGTTTGTGGGATAAGTTTGACAGGGATAGTGTGGATATTAGTGGGGTTGGCAGGCGGGTTAGGGTGGTAGTTAGTTATTGAAGGCTCTGGGGAGAGAAAAGCAGATTCCTCACTCCGTTCGGAATGACGGGGAAGGGAAGAACGCGAAAACGCGAAATAGGCGAAAGCCAGAAATAACGAGGTAGTTTGGAAAAACGTTTAGTGGCTGTGCGCCTGTTCCGGCCATATTGCATTTCCTGAAGGAACTGTCCGAGACGGAGATCGGACACTACGCATTTGTTGAGAGCCTGTTGAGTTTTAGGTAGCGATTCGGAGAACCCACCTATCATAGAGGGGTGATCCTGCGACTGCGCGCAGGATGACGATATTAAGAGAGTGCAGGATGACTAAAATTGGTAGCGGAGACTGACTGTTTAGTCTTATGTGCCTCTGCCTGCTATTATGGCTGCGCCCAGAGCGCCTACTATTTGGGGTTCCTCGGGTAACAAAAGGGTTGATTGCAGCCTTTCCTCAATAGCAGCAACCACACCGGAGTTTTTGGCGACCCCTCCTGTCATAACGTATGGCCCTTCCGCGCGTAGTCTGGCCACCATCGCAAATATCCTCTCGGCGACCGACCGGTGCAACCCGCGTATGATATCCTCTTTAGCTACTCCCTGCGCTACCAAAGCCACGACTTCGGATTCGGCAAAGACCGTACAAGTGCTGGATATTCGGACATCCTCTTTGGATGCGGCCGAGAGCTTGCCCAGAGAGTGCAAATCTGTGTCCAAAGACCTCGCCATTACCTCCAAAAATCTGCCTGTGCCGGCAGCGCATTTGTCGTTCATCGCGAAATCGTCGACGCGACCGTCCTCGGAGAGCCGAATGACCTTGCTGTCCTGGCCACCGATGTCGATGACGGTTCTGGCCTGTGGGAAAAGCCACCGCGCACCTGTGGCGTGACACGTGATCTCGGTGACCGTCTTGTCCGCGAAGTCGATGCTTCCCCTGCCGTAACCTGTGGCGACCACGCGGGTTATGGCCTCCTCGGATAGCCCGGCGGATTTCAGCGCCTGATCGTATGCATCCCTTGCGGCTTTCACACTGCTGGATAACGTCGGCACGATAGAGTAAGTTAATATGCTTTGATCGGCAAGGATCACCGCATCTGTGGAAAGGGATCCGATGTCTATGCCTGCTGATATTGTCTGGTAATTATTAGTGTTCACATGAGATGTTTATATATCGGACAGGTTGCGTCCTGCTTGTGGTGATTAAGAGAGGATAAAAATACATCGGGCGGCTTCGTATATGCTGAAGCCGCCCGACTATAGCTCATCCCTGCCAAGTACCTCCCTTCCAGACACCGGCAGGCGGATATTGCGTGCCATCAGACCTTCGGCAGCCCGGCCAGCTCTCATCTCCGAACCTCAAAGACCCATCAAGCGGATCATGAGTTGCTATCTCCGGAGTAAAATAATATAGAGCCCCGTAGGCTTTGCGTCTCCCGATCACCCGGGATTTGCCCTTATCGGTGTCTTATATTTTTACTGCTCGGCGCGGCTTTCCACCACACAATGTTCAGGATTCAATTCTCCAGCGGAGAACTCAATACTACTCGCTATCTAGCTTCCAGCGTCGCCGGTGCAGAGAAAAAGCAAAATATTCACTTGTTCAATATGCTGTTTGTCCGTTACATAGAGATTATGCCCTCAGATCACACAAGAGGTTGCTTCGAGAATTACCGGTATTTGGTGCCAGGATAATGAGAACCACAGCCGATTTATCGTCGTCTATATAATATGTGACAATAACAGAAGGTTCGGGGGCGGCGCGCGTCGAAGAACTTTTGAGGGGCGAGAGACGACGAATACTATGAGTTACCAAAGGCTAATCGCGGCTTTGGTATTTTTGGCCGCGTGTATTGTGCCGTGTTGTGCTGAAAAGACCATCCCGGCAAAACTGAGCGTTTCAGATGCGATCAACATCGCGTTGGATGTAAATCCGAGCCTGAAACAAGCGGAGGAATCTGAGAGAGCAGCCCAATCGAAGCTCAAAATTGCGGGATATGTCACCTCTCTTAACTTCGGCAGCAGCACTAATCTTCAAACCGCACGCAGCAATTCCGACCTGTCGAGCCTGGTGTCGACTGATCTGAGTTATGAAAGTCCACTGGGGACTCAGGCATCGCTGCTTCTTTCTCCATTTGCAACTGGCAAGAAATCTGGTGCCCTCGGAGCAACCATCGCGCAGCCGTTGAACAAAGGCCGCGGGTTGCTCTCCAAAAAAGGCCTGGCTATCCAAAGCGCCGAATCTGACACAACCATACAAAATAAGCAGTTATTCCTGTCTCGGCAGGCGACTGTGCAAGGGGTCATTGAGGCGTATTATCAGGCCGTGCAGGCAATTGAAGAGGTAAAGGTGCGCGAACAGGCTGTGCAGTTTGCCCAAGAGGCGGCGGAGGGCTGGCGCAAGAGAGAGGAAATGGGTAGCGCGGCAGGCATCGACGTTACACGCTCCGAGATTCAAGTGTCCCAGACCCAAAATGCCCTCAACTCGCAGCAGCGCAAAGCTCGTAACGCCTTAGACCAGTTGATGATCGCAATCGGGGCTGGTATCGGCGAGACCCCGGAGCTTACCGACAGCGTCCCACAGAAGAATATCGACATTCCGCCGTTGTCTGATGCGATCAAAACCGCGCTGAATAACCGCGCGGAGTTGGTGATTTACGACCAGAGATTACAAGAACAGACTCGACAATTGGCCCACGCAAAAGATCAGCTGCGGCCGAGATTCGACGCTGTGGCAAGCTTTAATGGATTGAATCGCTCTACGGGGTTTATCGGCCGGTCGCTCTTTGGGGACGGGTTGTTCACCGCGGGTCTGGAATATAGCATTCCGTTGGATCAGCGCGCATTGAAGGAAAACCAGGACATAGCCTCCAGGCAGTTGGATGTTCTGCGAAACCTGCAACTATTCCAGATGGATCAGATAACGGAGCAGGTTCGGGCGTCGTATCGTAGAGTAGAGAGCGCTAAATCCTCTTTGGAAATATTGGGAAAAAATAAGACAGTAGCCGAGGAGAACCTTCGGATTGCCAACAGGATGATGGAGGAAGGTGAGGGTTCCAGCCGCGACGTCCTCGACGCCCAGCAGGCACTTACCCAGGCCGACAGCAGCCTGTTGTCCGCAAAGACGGATCTATACCTCGCCGCAATCGACCTGAGCAGGGTAATCGGCGAAGACATAACACAGTTGGAGCTCAAATGAAACGTCAGATAAAACTTTGGGGATCGCGGTCTATGATGGTGGTACTGCTGGCGGTGGCAGTGCATCAGTGGGGAGTGCCGATGTACTCCAAATATTTCAAACCCAAAAAGACCGTCGTGTATATTCCACAAGGTAAAGTAAGATACGGTGACTTTACGGTCAGTTTTCACGAGATTGGAACACTTGCAGCGGAAAGCTCGGTGCCGGTGTTTGGTGAGGATAACGGGAAGCTGATCTATCTTATTGCAGAAGGATCCATCGTCAAGGTGGGAGACGTGATCGCAGAGCTTGATCGCAGCGACCTGGACCGGGAAATTCGCAATCAGAAGTTGACGGTGAACAACGCAGAGGCTGAGGTCGCGCG
Source organism: Armatimonadota bacterium (assembly GCA_050948905.1). Lineage (GTDB taxonomy): Bacteria > Armatimonadota > UBA5829 > UBA5829 > UBA5829 > DTKD01. Next base: position 115,417 of record JBMNES010000001.1, read on the forward strand.
TGTCGAAGAGGAGTATCGAATGCTGGTGGCCAGCAATCAGACCCACTACGACAAACAAAAAGCCGATTATGACTTCACCGTAAACGAGCTGGAAATGGCAAAAAAGACGCTTGAAAAGAAGAAGCGCCTGGCCGACGAGAAGCTGGTGCCGCGAGATCAGGTCGAACAGGCCGAGCTGGCGGTGCGTTCGAAAGAGCTTGCTGAGATGAAGGGCAAAAAGGACCTGGAGCTGCAGGAAGCAGATAATCAGTCGAAGGAAAATCAGAAGAAGGCCGATCTTCGGAAGGTCAAATTTGCTCTGGACACCCAGCAGCGAACACTAGAAGATTTGCAAACCAGAATTAGCAAGGGAACAATACAAGCTCCGGCGCCGGGGATGGTCGTGATATCAAAAACGTGGTCCGGGCCAGGTGAATTCAGGAAGATCCAGGAGGGCGACACGGTACGGATGCGCCAGTCGATTTGTTTGCTGCCGGATCTCTCTAAAATGCTGGTGCGAGTAAACGTAGGAGAATCTGACGCACCGAGAATTACGCTTGGGATGCCTGTAGTGGTCAAAATGGAGGCTATACCTGGTAAGACATTCCACGGAACGGTTTCGAGCATATCCAGTTTGGCAACTGAGGGTAATCCTCTGGAAACCGGATCGACACCTGGGCGCAAGAACTTCGAAGTATCGGTGGCGCTGAAGGAGTCTGATCCAAAGACCATCAAGCCCGGAATGACCGCTGATGCCGAGTTCATTTGCGATGCGGTGAAAAATGTCCTGTATGTGCCGCTGGAGGCCGTGGTAGAAAAGGACGGCAAAACCCAGGTGTTTGTCAAGACGCCCAAAGGCTTTGAGCGACGAACAATCGTCACAGGGCTGAGTAACGATAGCTTCGTTATCGTTAAAAAAGGCCTAGCTAAAAACGAAGTCATAGCCTTGCGAGATCCTACACGGGCGATGGATCATCAGGAAGCCGGCAGCAAGGCTCCAGGCGCGTCCTCAGAAGCAAATAAGGACAAGAAACAACCTGCTCCGCTTCCTGAGATGCCGAATTCAGGAGCTTCGAAGAAATAATGGGCATCCTTGATGCGATTCAAACCGGACTAACTGAGCTTCTGTCGCACAAAATGCGCTCAATGCTCACCATGCTGGGTGTGATTTTCGGTGTGGCTGCGGTAATTGCGATGGTCTCCATCGGCGAAGGCGCCAAGCAGGAGGCGCTGGATCAGATAAAGCAGATGGGCATCGACGTCCTCCACATTAAACGTGCCTCAATTACAGGGGAGTTGGCTAATCGAGCAGAGGAGCGCTCCCCGTTCGGGTTGAAGGCCAGCGATGCCAGGATCATCACTGAGATTTGCACATTTGCCAAACGAGTCGTGCCTACCAGGGAAGTATTTGCCGACGTCAAGGTCGGTGAGAAGCCTGTTTCGGTGAAGATCGTCGGCACTACTCCGGGTTATCTGACGGTGAGTAAATCCGAGCTTGAGGTCGGTCGGTTTTTAAGAGATAAGGATATCAAGGACCACCTGCCGGTTTGTGTGCTTGGAGCCGCGGCCAAGCGTGAACTTTTCGGATTTGAGGACCCCCTGGGCAAGATGGTGAAGGCCAATAACCGCCTGTTTCGTGTGGTTGGGTTGATGAAGCCAAAGGAAGTCGGCTCGGCGAAGGCTTTTTCCACGATGAGGGACCTCAACTCAGATATTTATATTCCCGTCAACGTCTCGGTGACCGACTTCAACATCGCTTCTCAGCAGGCAGTGCCGTCGGATGTGGTAATGCTGCAACGCATAGCACAGAAGCTGATGAGCAAACAAAGCCCGGACAATGCCTCTCTTAGTGAGATAATTGTCCAACTCGACAGCGAAGACGCAACAGGGCCTGCTGCCTCGGTGGTCCGTTCGATTTTGAATCGTACTCATCGTGGAATTAGGGATTATGAGATAATAATCCCCGCCGAGCTTCTGAAACAGAGCCAGGCCACACAGCGGATATTTAACATCGTTATGGCGGCGATTGCGGGTATTTCGTTGCTGGTGGGCGGAATCGGTATTATGAACATTATGCTGGCCACGGTAACTCAACGTACTCGTGAGATCGGAGTGCGGCGATGCATTGGTGCAACACGATGGGACATCGTGAGGCAATTTATGCTGGAGGCGCTGGTTATCACGTGCATGGGCGGGTTGATCGGCGTGGTGACCGGTGTGGGTGGAGCTAAATTGATATCCGACTTTGCGGGCTGGCGGACTGTGGTTTCTATGCAGGCTGTTATAGTCTCGTTCAGCGTGTCAGCGCTGGTCGGGGTGGTGTTCGGAATGTATCCCGCGGTGCGTGCAGCGATGGTCGACCCCATAGAAGCGCTGCGTTATGGATAGGTTAGAATAAATATATGGCGCTTATTGAAGCTCAAAATTTGCAGAAGACGTATCGGATCGGGACTGTGGATGTTCCGGCGTTGAAGGGTGTGTCGTTTAAGATCGAATACGGCGAGTTCGTGGCGATTATGGGGCCGTCGGGGTCGGGGAAGTCGACTTTGATGAACCTGATCGGGTGCCTGGACAGGCCGACCGGCGGCAAGTATATTCTCGACGGAACCGATGCGAGCAAATTGTCGGATGCAGCAAGGGCTGAGGTGCGCAATCGCAAGATCGGATTTGTGTTTCAGAGCTTCAACTTGCTGCCGAAGATGACTGCTTTTAAGAATGCGATGCTGCCGATGATGTATTCGACTCTCAAGCGTGACCCTAAGAAGGTGCGGGAGGCGCTGCAGTCCGTCGGCCTGGGGCATCGGTTGCATCATACCCCTATGCAGATGTCTGGAGGCGAGCAGCAACGAGTGGCGGTGGCGCGTGCGCTGGTGAACGATCCTCCGGTTATATTCGGCGATGAGCCTACGGGTAACCTGGACACCGCAACGGGCGTTGAGATTATGGCGATATTCCAAAGGCTCAACAACGAGGGTAAGACCGTAGTGATTGTCACCCACGAGCCGGATATTGCACAACACGCCAGGCGTATCCTGCGATTCCGCGATGGCTTGCTGGAGTCTGATGAAGATGTGGAAGAGCAGTTGATTGCGGTGCCGCAACCGAGAGAGTAATCGGTTTGTGGGTGGCGATTCGGAGATCGCCACCCATCACACTGTCTAGCGGTATTTTGTAACCGATAACCGTTAACTGTCAACCGTCAACTTAAAAGACAAAATGGAGGTTGGGATGAGGGTTTTTATTGAGAACGATCCTTATATAGCAGGTGATAATAGAGATTGGATACGGCGGGGTATTTGGCCTTGTAGTTGGGTTTCGTGCGAAGATGCCGGGCAGCCGCCTTTTGTTACCGCATATAGAAAGCGTTTTTCCGTTGATAAAGACAGCGTTATTCGCGCACACGTCAGCGCAGATGAGCGTTATGAGCTTTATCTGGACGGTCGTCGGATCGGGCGCGGTCCCGAGCGCAGCGATAAGACCAATTGGCGATATGAGACCTATGACATCCCCATCTCCAAAGGCGACCATATTTTAGTGGCTCGCGTGTGGGCGCTTGGGCGGAAGGCTCCGTTTGCTCAGATGACGGTCTATCCGGGGTTTATATTCTCCCCTGAAGGTGAGTATATACAACTGCTAGGCACCGGTGTTGCGCAATGGGAGGCGAAGAGACTTGATGGTTATGAGTATGTGGATCCGTCTCCGGCATGGGGATCGGGCTGGAACCTGATAGTCGATGGCGAGAAGTTCGGATGGGGTTTTGAGAAAGGCGAAGGAGACGGATGGGCGCCGGTAAAAGTTGAGGATCCAGGCGCAAACGGCTTCATTCGCAACGAATACCCCACCCTGCATCTTATGAAGCCCGCAATTCTGCCGCCTATGATAGAAAAGTATATATTCGCGGGAGAAGTTCGATTCGTCTCTAATACCCCAGGGCCGTGGGTGGATTTGAAGGATAATATCACCTCTGAGCTGGACTGCTGGAACCTTATCCAGGGCAAGGGAAAAATTACGGTCCCGGCCAGTACCAACCGGCGTGTGATAATCGACCTGCAGGAGTACTATTGCTGCTATCCTGAGATCGTGACATCCGGCGGGAAGGGCAGCACAGTGCAAATCAACTGGGCAGAATCTTTGTATACGAGCCGGGAGGGCTATGGTGTCAAAGAGAATAGAGATGAGCTAGACGGAAAGGACTTTTGGTCGGTAGGGGATACGTTTAAAACCGACGGCGGACAAAATCGCGCGTTCGGCCCATTCTGGTGGCAGGCCGGTCGATATATCGAGCTGATTGTAAATACCCAGGCAGAGCCGCTTACCATAGAGAGCTTCACACTGCAGGAGACGCGCTACCCACTGGAGATGGAAAGTGTTTTCGAGTGCAGCGACCCCAGGTTGGCCGAGGTGACTCCGATTATGCTGCGAGCGCTGCATATGTGCTCGCATGAGACCTATATGGATTGTCCGTATTATGAGCAACTGCAGTACTCGGGAGATACACGACTGGAGTGCCTGGCCACATACGCGATCAGCCGCGACGATCGGCTGGCAAGGCAGGCTCTGAGTATTTTCGACAGTTCACGACACGTGTCTGGTATAGCGGAGTCGAGGTATCCCTGCCACGTCACTCAGGTTATCCCGGCGTTCGCGTTGTGGTGGATCGGTATGGTGCGGGATTATTCGCTGTGGCGTGAGGATGTTGCGTTTGCCAGAGGTCTGATGCCGGGTGTGCGAGCTATTCTCGACTTCTACTTGTCCTTTGAAAACAGCGACGGGCTTATCGAAGCTCCTAACGGCTGGAACTTCGTCGATTGGGTTCCGTCGTGGCCGTGGGGGATGCCCGTCGATGCGGATCAGGGAGTCAGCGGAATTATTAACTGGCAGTTTATTTATGGCCTGAGTCTAGCGAAGTCTCTGGAGGAGAGCATCGGCCGAAAGGGTATGTCGGAGCAATGGACTGGGGAACTGAGCCGGTTTGCTTCGCGTGCATTCGAATCGTTCTGGGATGAAAAGCGCGGGCTGCTGTCCGATGACCTGAAACACACGAGCTTCTCCGAGCACACGCAGTGCCTGGCGCTTCTAAGCGGAGCGTTGGATGACGGGGAGCTTGCAGGGTACAGGGATCGCATAGTGAAAGGGCTGTTAAACGATCCAGACCTGCATCGAACTACCATATCCTACTCGCACTATCTCTTTGAGACCTACAGGCTGCTTGGTCGGATCGATAAAATGATAGACCGAATGGATCTGTGGTTTAGTCTGAAGGGTCTAGGACTGAAAACGGCGATTGAGATGCCGGAGCCGAGTCGATCCGACTGTCACGGGTGGGCTGCGCATCCAATCTATCATTATTTCGCGACGATACTGGGCATACGGCCGGCGTCGACAGGGTTTAGCACGGTCGAAATCGAGCCGAACTTAGGTCCGCTATCGAACGCCAGAGGCACTATGGTGCACCCTAAAGGGGAGATCGAGGTGGATCTACGGGTGCAGGATGGTGTTTACAGCGGCTTCGTGAGATTGCCGGATGGAGTTACAGGCACGTTCAAGCAGGGATCCCGGGTCATAAACCTCAAGCCAGGCAGGCAACAGGTATAATCCGAAAATAGTCGCGGCAAAGCAGGTGGTATGGTCAGGTTACCACCTGCTTGGGGCAATAGAGGACGGCTATGCTGCCAGATCGGCACCGTCCCGTAGGCAGGTTCGATATACCCGCGAGCTTGTTATGTAAAACACCTGTTGGATGAGGCCTGTTATGAGTCCTTGGCCGAGCGTTGTTCTTCTATTTCCAGATATTCTTCGTAGTTGACCTCAAACTCATCAGCACAATCCGCGCTGCAAAAGTAGAATGTCTGCCCTTCCATTTCCTGTTTGAAAGGCGTATCTTTGCTCACGTAGTTACCGCATACCGGATCTCTGGGCATAGCTGACCTCCGAAGTGGTATCGTTATATGTACATACCAGCTTCAGACGACAGGCAAACCAGCCCGGCTTAACTGGCTGCCTGTGCAGAGCAGAGTGATTTATGAATGGCGGTAGTCTGGCCGTTTATCTGCTCACCGACCATCGCTATCTGGCGGAGCCTCTCGATCTCCTCTTGAACGTTAATTTCATCTATTCTGTGATCGTCAAGAGCCTGTATAATGCGCTCGGCGACGCGGATGGCGCCCAGCACCAGCAGTTCGTTTGAATAATCGACATACACGTGGAAGCGCCCTTTGGGATCGACACGCCAATTCCACTGGGTCTCTCCTCTTAAACAGCCGCAGCCGTGGACCTGGCCTTGAAGTTCGATAATAAGATGTTCGAAGAGATGTGGTATCTCGGTCGATCTGCATTCCTGTCTGAATGTGAAGCCCTTGTCGTTGTCACAGCGATGGGTGGAAAGGTGGGGAAACAGCTTGAAAAGCAGTTTCGGGATGTGCGGTGCGTGCTTTGTAGAATAACAATTGGGGTCCGGCATCTCTACGACGAGTTTCACACGATTTCCATTGTAGAAAAGTATCTCAACTACTTTCAACTCCGCCACTCCTGTCGAGACTCGCCCATTAGCATCGATTGCCTACCACATTTGCCGACACAAAAAGGTGTGGGAAGATCGCCTCTGGAATCGACGCGCGGGCGCATTATTAACCTAATAATATCACCGCAACACCGACATGTAAATAGGTGGACGCTATTTTGTCGCTATTGTTTACCAAGCAGCCATAAGCTCAGCAGTTGTTTTGCAAACAGGTCGCGGTATGCGGGACCTGTTTGTGGCAAGCGAGCGTAATTATGGACGGAAATACGGATATGGTGCAATATAACCGGGCATCCGGGGTACGGAGTATTGAAACCTGAGCAGCCGTTCCTGATCAGCAGATACCCAACCCGGCGGCGGGGGTGGTTGTGAAAATCGCCCATATACATACGGTGTGCCTATATTCAGCGTAGGCCACCATCCGCCCGCATAACCAAGCGGGAAATAACCCCCATACGGTTCCGGAAGCGGAGCAACCGGAGACTGCTCCGGCACAGTGATATTGTTGTTGACCACAACCGGCGGAGTAGTCGCGGCCGCAGCGGGCTTCTCTGCTGATGGGCCTTTTCCGATCAGTTGGCTCGGAGGTAACGGTGCGGCAGTGGGCTGTTGTGTAGTTTTGCCGGGGCTAATGATGTAGCCGCCCTCCTCCACACGATACGAAAACCCGACCGCACCACCCAGCGCAGTCAGCGCCTCATCCAGGCTGACACCTTTCAGTTTGAGCTCAGATATTTGCCCCTCCACTCCTGGTTGAATATAATATTTCAACCCCTGACCTGCAAACAGCGTATCTATGGCCTGTCTTACAGACACATTTTTCAGATCGATATTGATAGACGACGCGGGGTTCGGTGAATTTGCATACGCAGCCACACCACCCACGAGCATCGCGATAACCATCAGGGCTACCAAAGCAGATGATCTCATCTAATTCGCCCCCTTTATGTGATAGGCCGAACTCCTGCCGACTTACACGAATAGTATACCCAGCGTGAAGGTTAGGGACAGCGGTTTGGGGATTGGTAGTCCGGGAATTGCGAAGGTGCTCCTGAGACTTCACCAGGATGACCTGATTTTCCGCACTAAAAATGACAAAGCAGGCTAATGCGCTGATTAAGGAGATGTGGGGCGGATGGATTCCGCACGAGCGATTGCGGCCAGGCTCAACGCGCGCTGCTGACGCAAATCCAGGGCTAGTTTTATGCCGTAGTGCGATTCAGCACCCGCCGGCAACACATAATCAACCTCGCGGCCTTTCGAGTCGACAATCTGCAGCTTGAGAACTGCACATCGAGAGTACGGCAATTCTACCGGGGTTGGAAAATCGAAGACGACGTCATTGGAGCCAGCACTTACTGCAACGCTCGACGACGCGAGAAAGCCGGTCTCAGTATCCACAATTCGCAGATTCGCCGTGCCGCTTGAGGATGTTTGCAATGGCAGAGTAAGGCGATCGAATGCCTGAAGTTTCATTGGAGTCTTGATGGTGACTGCCCCATCGGTTATTGCAGATTCGGCTGGAGGCAGGGTCACAACCGGCAGTTCTGTGATAAACTCGTTGATATAGTCGATCACACGCTGCGCCCCTATGCAATACCAGTTGTAGCTGTTATAGAGATCACCGCCCATCATATAGCAGACTCGAAGGTCCCATAGATGCACGTCAGTATGATGGCCGTCGTTTTCCTCACGATTTATATTCGCCCAACGACCCCATTCCCGCACTCGCGCAAAGTCCGAGGGGTGTGACCACAGGCCCTCAAGTCCTGCCCTCGCCCTGTCGGCATAGGCCCACTCGGAGGCGGGGTGGCCGATGGTATCACCTGGAAACATATATCTATGCTGCAAAGAATGGGTGTATACGGGCTTTTTGATCCCATACTTGCTCATCGAGTTGTTTACGGCATCGACGCATTCCTGATTATAGACGCCCACGTTTCTAAACAGCCAGGTGAGTTCTTCCGAAGAGAGACCATCCGCCGGGTTCAAATCGACGCCGTCTTCTTTAGCAGCCTCCACCACGAGCGGGTTGAAATCCGCCCACAACTCACCGAGTTCACGCTTAGAATTGCCGTCGTCACACAGCGTATCCCAATACCGCGGCTCGTTTTCCAGGTAAAATGCCTCAATCCAACCCAAATCGCCGCCATTTTGCTTCTGCAGCATCGCGACCGCTTCGTCCAGGCGTTTGTAGCGATATTGATTCAGCACAGCGCTGTTCATCGTCAACCACGGCGTGTTAGACCACTGATTCGGCACGCTGAGGCAATAATGGGTGTCATAACGATCTCCCAATAGAGCTTTCAGGGCTTCGTCTTCCGGCAGCTCGGTTTTAGGGGCGTAGCAGATTTGTTGATATTTGATGTCGCTGAATTTTCCGCCCTCGCTGTCAGGCACTCCCACGGGCGTCCCGCTCCACCAACTTACCCAACCGAGAAACACTGGAATATTATATTTCGCGGCGAGATCGGCGCAGGTCTTTATCTCCGCCAGGACTTTTTCTTCCGATCGATTGGCGAAGCGTATTTCAGCGCTGAATCCAATCCCGATGCCGTATCTGGCTTTAGGGCGAATCCCGTCGGCCAGCATCTTTACGTAGCCCTCGACAGCATCGGTCTCCTCCGGGTGTACCAGGCCAAGCACGCGGAATCTGTCGGCTGCCAGCAGAGTATCCAACTCCTTTTGACTGACAACCCACCAACCCGAAGAACTGAATACCGGAGCAGAGTTGGCGGAGGCGCTGCGAATGGACAGCGAGTTGACAGGTTGTGAGGTCTTTATAAAGAACGTCTCAGGGCCAAATCCTATGCCCCGCCGCCGACGCTCATATTCTAAACCTGATCCGGAAACCGTGTAATGGTATTCGGCGCACCCCGGCTTGTCGGGGTATACCTCGGTTATAGCGATGTAGCCGCTCTTGTTCTTCTCTGAGGGAGAATGGGGACCGAGTTTGTTACTGACGGCAAAAATTCTGTTGTGGCTGCCGATAAAACCGGAGAGATTATCCTCATAAGAGGACGCAAATGCAACACCAGCGGATGCGATTATTAATATAACCAACCTCGCCAACAAAGCCCCAAATGAATGATCCATACTGCTAACCTCCGCCGGGGTTAACCGGACGCCCATTGACGCGCTTTTCGAAATGGCAGTGTGGGCCAGTGGAATAGCCGGTGCTGCCGGATTTGGCGATAACTTCGCCCTGTTTTACGCTCTGTCCAACCCTTACAAGCAGTTTGGAGTTGTGTCCGTAGAGCGTCTGCACTCCTCCACCGTGATCCAACACTACTCCGTAACCATAAGCCGTCATCCACCCGGCAATTATCACCACCCCATCTGCTGCCGCCTTCACAGGAGTGCCTGTGGGACAGGCGATATCTATCCCTGTATGCAGTTTATAGACCTTTGTGATCGGATGGACGCGATAGCCAAATCGCGAGGTGATACGACCCGATACAGGATATATCAATCCACCTGTGAACGCTTTCGCCGCTCTTTTCGCTCCGGCTGGAGTGTTTTGAATGCGCCGAATCTGTTCCTCAATGGCCTGAGACTCTGCCTCAAGCTGAGCAAGCGCCTGCTCCATCAACTTGGTGTCATTTTCTATCCGGCTGATCTGCTGCTGCTTACTGTCGGCCAGAGTCGAAATCTGATTTCGTTCAGCGATCAGCTTCGTCTGCAAAGAAGCTATCTGCTCGACTCGCCTGGCCTGGCGCTGTTTATCTGCCTCAATGGAAGTCTTTAACTGCCTTATCTGAGTGATCAGCTCAGTGTCCGCCTTCAGTATCTGTTGTAGATAATAGGCGCGGCTGAGAAATGTCCACATATTAGTAGCACCAAGCACGACATCGACGTAGTTGAGGTCCTCGCCCTCATAGATATCGACTATGCGCCGATTGAGTAGATCCTGTCGCCGATGCAGGCGCTTGGTGGTCTTTTCGAGTCGTTCGGTGGTAAGCTTGAGGTCGTTACGTGCATCGAAGAGTTTAATATTGTTGTTATTGAGCCGATCCTGTGCGTCATCGAGCTTGGATTCCACAACAGCCAACTGCCCTAAAACCGTTTTCTTCTGGTTTTCGTTGACGCGGATCTTATATTTGACCTGGTTGATACGCTTGTTGACACTGCCAAGTTTGCTGCTTAAAGGCACCGGTTTTTTAGCGGCCACGGCACACACCTGCAGCCCCACCGCGATGACCAACACCATCGCAACAATTGATCGTTTTGCATTATCGAACACAAGCGGCTCCTTCGAAGATAGAGTCGAGGTCAGTCGCTGAGAAATCGTCTAATTGACATAAAACTACCGGCAGCGCCGATACCAATTCCCAACACAATCAGCGCCAGCGCCAGCAAAGATGGATCGACATCGCTGTGGAATTGGGCCATAAACGGCAGCCTTTCGACCGTCTGCGACACATAAACCCCGCCCAACTTGAGCAACAGCCAGGCCGCCAGCGCACCCGCCGCGCCAAAGACCACGCCCTCGACAATCAATGGCACCCGCACAAACCAGTTCGTAGCGCCCACCAGTTTCATAATTCGAATCTCGCGCCTGCGAGCATACATAGTGAGCTTGATTGCATTGCTTATAATAAAAGTGGCCGTGATCAGCAGCACTATAACCCCGGTGACGCTGATTCCCCTCACCACACGGGCCAGCGCCATTATCCGACTCAGCTCTTCTCGTCCGTCTCTGACAGTATGCACAGCCGCCATAAGACGTATCTTATTAGCTATAGACGTTGTTTGTGAGGCGTCGGTAACCTTAACATCTATAGAGTAAGGCAGCGGGTTGTTCTGCATGCCGGCGGATTCGATATTGGGGTTTGAACGCTTGAACTGCGCCCACTCCTCGTCTTTGCAGAGGACTGTCGCACTGCCGACATAGGGCATTTTCGCGATCTTGTCTGCCACGGCCTGCGATTGAGCTTTGTCGGCCTTTGTATTTAGATAGACAGCAATCTGGAACTTGCCAATTTGAGAGGCCATAAAGTGATTGGCCCCCAGCGCCACCATTACAAACGCGCCAAGTATGCCCAAAGATAACGCAATGGTCGAGATGGACGCGAAAGCCATCAGGCCGTTGCGCTTGATACCTGTGAATGCTTCCTGTATGAGAAATTCTATGCTGCTAAGATTCAACGTGTTGATACGTGCCTTTGTGTTCGTCGTGGATAAGGTAGCCCGCATCAAGCCGGATGACTCGTTTTTTCATGCGGTCTACTATCTGGCTATCGTGAGTGGCGACCATTACCGTCGCCCCGCGAATGTTGATTTGATCGAGGAGTTGCATAATCTCCCACGAAGTGTCCGGGTCGAGGTTGCCGGTAGGCTCGTCCGCGATCAGCAGTGTGGGATTGTTGACCAGTGCCCTGGCGATAGCCGCCCGCTGCTGCTCACCGCCGGACATTTGATGGGGAAACGCATCGCATCTGTGTGTCAAGCCGACCAGGGCCAGCGCGTCCCCGATACGACGACGAATCTCCCTGGGATGCGCACCAATCACCCTCAGCGCAAAGGCCAGGTTCTCCCAGACATTTTTCTGCGGCAGCAGTTTGAAGTCCTGAAAGACTACGCCGAGTTTGCGTCGTAGAAAAGGCACATCGGCGGGTTTCATATCGGTGAGATTTTCACCGTTGACAAAAACCGTGCCCTGACTCGCCGACATCTCACGGTAGAGCAGCCTTAGCAAGGTAGATTTGCCGCTTCCGGTCGAGCCTACTACAAAGGCAAACTCACCTTTTTCGATGGACAGGCTGAGGTCGTTGAGCGCGCGTACGCCGTTGTCGTACTCAACGAATACATCTTTTAATGAAATCATGGATTTATCGCCCACGAAGCAATTATAGCGGGGCGGCGGCTAATAGGCAATAACGAGTAAAATCTATTTGATCTTCGTCCACAAAGCTGCGGTTTTGCCGCCAGCGCTTATGCATTATACGGCTATTGTCTGTGATCTTTCCGTGCTACAATATAATCGGGCCGATCAATGAAGACACTTGATAAATACGTCATCACGGAGATGGTGGTTCCATTCATTGCAGGATTCGCAGTCGTGCTGATCCTGTTCGTCGGCACCATTATATACAACAACACCCCGCTCATAGGAAGCCGCCTGCAGCAATGGCCGCAGGTGCTTTACTTTATTATTCTACAGACGCCACGTTACGTGATGCTTGCCCTGCCGTCGGGTGCTCTTTTTGGAACTGCGCTTGCAATCAGCAGATTGACCACAGATACTGAGACAACCATGATGCGCATGGCGGGAGTTAGCGCCAAAAGGATACTGCTGCCGATGCTGGTGCTTGGGGTGCTGCTATGTGGTGTGGCGTATATTTTTCAGGAAAGAGTCACCGTCTGGGCGGAGCAGAAGAGTGTTGAGACCTACAAATGGCTGGCGAGCGCTCCAGGGCCGCTGCCAATCCAGGCGAAGGTGGTCTTTTGGGCGGAGAACTATTGTTTTTATGTTAGCACTGTGCAGCGTGAGAATAATAAACTGACACTGGGAAAGGTGTTGATTTATGAGCCGCCTGTTACCGTTGGCGGCTTTCCTACCCTGACTACGGCTGAATCCGCAGTCGAAGAAGGTCGGGTCTGCAGGCTGTATAACGGCACGATATTCAGAATGAGCGACTCCGGTGATCCGGTGCTTGTGGGCAAGTTCAAGTCGATGAAACTGGACCTGAGACGGGCGCTGGGCAATTATATGAACCAGGAGCAAAAACAGCCGGAGGCGATGTCGATCGGGGAACTGCGCGAGCAGATGAAGTTGTTGGAAAAAAGCGGCCATAAGACGGATCGTTACCGGCTTGAACTCGGCAGCAAACTCGCACTGCCGCTCAGTTCGTTCATATTGATATTGTGTGTAGGCCCGCTGAGCTTGAAATATGGCAGGCGCGGCGGGTTTATGGGCGTGCTGCTGGGCATAGGGGTGCTTTTCTTCTACTATAACGTGATGGTTTTCAGCAAGATATTCGGTGAGAATAATCTGCTGTCACCATCAATTGCAGGTTGGAGCGAGGTTATAGTATTCGGATTGGTCGGTATGTACCTGCTGTGGAAGGTAGATTAGCAGGCAATCGCTAATAGGTGATGAGAAGGCTGCCTGGTCAGTCTAATCCTGCTTTCGAGGAGAGTCGCCGTGCGAATGCTTATCGTGTGCCTGGTTGTGGCATTCGTATGCGCCGCTGTGTCGGGATCATCCGCAACCCTGCCGGCGATTCCACCGCCCGATGTCGAACAAACGACGATAAATGCGCCTTCTCCTGCCGAGCAGATCAAGACCGGAGATGAAATCCGCCCGCCTCTGTTGGATATCCCCTCCCCTATCCAGCCATCGAAACCGATTGGCCCATTTGAGCAACCTTCTCCAGTGCCAGATCTCGGCGAAGGGTTTATACGAATATCAGCGGATTCGATAAAGACGACCACTGATGAAGACGGAAGACCTCTGTTGACCACCGCATCGGGCAAGGTAACTGCACGATATCGGGACATGTCCATCACTGCGGCCAAGGGCACTGTGGATTATAAGACTAATATCGCTGTCTTTGAAGAAGATGTCGTCTTTAAGCTGGGGATTCAGGAAGCGAAGGGCAATCGGGTGGAGGTGAATATCCAGACGTGGCAGTGGTCCATTGAGACGGCGAACGTCGAGGTGACGCCCGAATTCGTGAAAGGCATGATCAAGGCACCGGTGTTTGCAGGGTCGAAAAAACTATCCGGGGTGCGGGATCAAGAGGTTTCGGCCTTTCAATCACACGTCACTACCTGCAATCTGGCTCATCCACATTACGACATACTGACTCAAGAGATGACCGTGTATCCTAACGATAAAATTATCTTCACCAACGCGCAGTTTGTGGTGTTGGGCAAAAGGCTGGTCACGCTGAGAAGGTTTGTGGTGCCGATACGGGATGTGCATAAAAACCCGAACCTTATACCCAGAGTCGGGCAGTCTGCAGAGGAAGGCGTTTATTTGAAGCTGGGATATTCGGCGCTGGCGTCGAAGTCGAACACAACTTACCTGCTTGCAGATCTGATGCAGAGAAAGGGAGTCGGGCTGGGCATACAGGATACTTATAAACTAAAATCCGGCAGCGGGAATTTGTTTTTTTACGCACTGGACGATAGGAATATCAATGAGCAGACCTTTACCGGCAGATTCAATCACCTCCAGCAGTTCGGGGACATCAAGATGGAAGCGGCCAGCGAATTGAGATCGAACAGCTATCTCTACGCTCCTCAAAGTAAATCATTCAACAACCGCCTGGCGTTTACGAGGGACAAACTGGGAGCGCGGTCGTCTTTGATGCTCAGCCAGTCGATAAACGACCTGTTTCAGCGAACCACTACCTTGACCGCGTCGGCACGGCACAGGCAGGGGTTCGGCTCGAAATCTTATTGGGACACGAGCTTTGACTATACGGATTATGGGTCTTCTGCCGGCAGCCGGGCGAGGTTGGTGTCTCAGACTTTGTATTCCAGGCGCGAAGATAAGTTCGACTGGGAGGTGTCCGCTCAGAAGATAACTGACCTCAGCGATGAGGCATTTGTTGGAAAAGGGCAATTTGGAGGAATCGAGCGCCTGCCGGAGGTGGCGATAAGCTCCGACACCACCAGGCTGGGTCATATTCTGCCGTTTGGACTGCCCGCACAGATGAAGTTCAGTTACGGCAGATTCGCTCAGTTCCCGTTGGCGGAGATCGACCGCGGTTTTCTGGATATTACTTCTCCTACCAAACATTACGACCTCTCATCGACCTGGTCGGCGGCTGCGGGGGCTGGTTTTAAGCAATTTGTATATGGTGACAGCACTGCCCAGTACTCTATAGACGCGGATGCGCAAGTGTCTAAGAAATTGGGAGATACTTCTACATTCTCGCTCACTTATCGCTATCAGATGCCGAGGGGATTCTCTCCGTTTCGATTTGACTATATAGGTAAGTATAACATTCTTAATGCAAGCTTAGACTTGACTGACAATGATAAATTCAATATGAGCCTGATCGGTGGTTATAATTTTGAGCAAAAATTGTTTCCCTGGCAGGACTCGGTGGTGCGGTTATCCTATACACCGACCAACAGCCTGCTGTTATACACCGCAACCGGTTATGACTTTAATCGGTCGCAGTGGAGGCAGGTTATAAACCAGCTCCGGATCCGTGCAAAAGATGATTTTAAACTTGATGTGGGGACACGGTATGATCCGATAGGAAAACGGCTGGCGACCGTGCGAAGCGTGCTGGATATGTCGATAGGAGACAAGAACCGGGTGCAGGCACTGGCCGGGTGGAACGGAATAACTAAGGAGTTTGATTATAAAGGGCTTGCGATCACGCGGGATCTGCACTGTTGGGAGGCGGCTCTGACTTACATAGACCAGGGCGGATTTTACTCGGACAAGGGATTGTATTTCACAGTGCGAATCAAGGCGTTTCCGATGCTGGACACATTCGGGATGGGTAACTTCGGCCAGGCACTGGATACCAGCGTGGGGCAGGTGTATTAACGATTGCCGGGCTGATTAGGCGTGGGTATAATGGCTGCGCAAAGGGAAAATGCGAAAACCAGAAAGGAAAATATGGTCGCGCTGAAGTCGGACTTCCGACGTCGGACTTCGGACATCGGAAAAAGCAGATTTCTCGCTGCGCTCGAAATGACGAGAGATACGCGCTCGGAATGCAGGGAATGAATAACGCGAAAGCGCGAAAAGGGCGAAAGGCGCGAAAGGAAATTAGATTTATCGAAATGTGGATGGCGGAATGTTGAAAGGTCGGACTTCGAACATCGGACATCGGACATCGGAAAAAGCAGATTTCTTGTATTATGTTCTTGCCTGTCTATAATGGTGGATTATAGGACGCTATAGTCCACCTGGCAGAGGGGACGTGCAGATTTCAGTGCGTTAGAGCACGTTGGCGAGATTGTTTCCTCTGTCTTGATCAAGGCTTAATCCGGACGGTATCCTGGGTCCCTGATTTATGGTGAACCCGTATGTACAAGGATGGACGCCTTATTTTCAGGAGAGACGAATGCATTATCTAGGAATTGATGTATCCAAGGACAAATTCGATGTGGCACTGATGCTTGATGAGGCTGCGCCAGACCAATTCAAACAGAAAGTTTTCAGCAACAATAATGATGGCTACAACAAGCTCATTAAGTGGCTGGACAAAAGAGTATCGGAGCCTGTGCATTTTGCGATGGAGGCTACGAACATCTACTGGGAAGAGCTGGCAGTATTCTTGAACGACAAGGGTCTTACTGTGAGCGTGGTAAACCCTACGTTAGTAAAAAACGAAGCCAAATCTTGGGGAGTGCGCAACAAGACAGACAAAACCGATGCCACAGTGATTGCGCGGTTTTGTGCGGCCAAGAAGCCACAGGCGTGGGTAGCGCCGTCGGCCGAAATACGGGAACTGCGTGACCTGGTGAGATACCTGGAGACTCTACAGGACGAGAGACAGAGATACAAAAACCGGCTGCAAACAGCATCATCTGAGCTTGTAAGGGCATCACTGAAGCAGTTGATAGCATTTCTAGATGCTGAGATTGGTACGTTGAAGAAGAGGATATCCAATCATATCAACCGGCATCCT
The DNA here is from genome assembly GCA_050948905.1 of Armatimonadota bacterium. Classification (GTDB taxonomy): domain Bacteria; phylum Armatimonadota; class UBA5829; order UBA5829; family UBA5829; genus DTKD01. The sequence continues at coordinate 132,523 of JBMNES010000001.1, forward strand.
GGTCTCAAGAAAGATGCGGAGCTTTTGGCCAGCATACCCGGCATTGGGCCAAAGACGGTAGCAGTGATTCTAAGCGAGTTGCCAGATGTAGCCAATTTCAGTTCTTCCAAGTCTGTGGCAGCGTATGCTGGTTTATCGCCCATGAAAGCGGAAAGCGGTAAACACAAAGGTGCGACCAGGTTGTGCAAGTTTGGCAATGCTCAACTCCGGCGGGCTCTATACTTTCCTGCTATTGCAGCAGCGACTCATAACGAGTATTTCCGCGAATTCTATACTAGGCTGACAAGACGGGACAAGTGCAAGATGATCGCGATCGGTGCGTGCATGAGAAAGCTTTTAGTGACCGCTTATGGAGTATTAAGATCTGGCAACCCTTTCCAAATGCCAGCTTAAAAACTTGACAGGCAAGACGGTATCTCGCTGCGCTCGAAATGACAGAGGGGTTGTGGGTGCATTTTGGGTTATGAGGTGGCGATTCGGAGATCGCCACCTATCTAAGCAGGATGAGTGAAAACCGACAACCGACAACCGACAACCGACAACCGACAACCGACAACCGACAACCGATAACCAACAACCGATAACTAAGGAAGGGAAGATAATATGCCGGAAATGACTGATAATGCCTGGGATCTGGATGATCTGTTTTGTGGGGTGGATGATCCTGAGATCGAAAATAGCCTTGATAAAGCGCTGGAGCTGGCGAGAGCGTTTGCGCAGCGTTACCGAGGCCGCATAGACAGCGATGATCTGACTGCGGATACACTGCTGTCGTCAATCGTAGAACTTGAGGAAATAACTGCAATCCAGACCAAAGTCGGCTGCTATGCTGCGCTGGTCTTTTCAGCGGATACCAGCAAGCCGGAACACGGCGCGCTGATGCAGCACGTTCAGGAACGGAGCACCGAAGTCGCTTTGGAGCTGCTGTTTTTCGAACTGGAATTGATGTCAGCTAAACCTGAGATTATCGATCCATTGCTGGAAGATGAGCGTCTGGCGAATTATCGGCACTTCGTTCACGCGGCGCGGTTGTTCAGGGATTATAAGCTGCCTGAGGCCGAGGAGCGAATACTGGAGGAGAAGGCAAATACCGGCTGCAGAGCGTTTGAAAGGCTGTTTGAAGAGTCAGTTTCGGATATCGAGTTCCATATTACTATGGACGGCGAAGAGCAGACCTTGACGGAACCGGAAGTGCTGGCGCTGCTGAAAGAGCCGGACAGAGAACTGCGCAAGGCAGCCGCGGCATCGTTGACGGAAGGCCTGACCAGACACGGGCGGCTGCTGACGTTCATCTTCAACACCCTTGTCTATGATAAGGCAGTTAACGACCGGCTGCGGGGTTATGAATATCCGGAGCAGGCGCGGAATCTATCAAACGAGCTGGATCGAGAGACAGTGGAGACGGTTATCAGAACGTGTGTAGAGGGGTATCCGCTGGTCGCGAAGTATTACGACATCAAGCGCGATGTGCTGGGATATGATAAGCTGTATCACTACGACCGATACGCCCCGCTGTTTGAATCCAAAGAGGAGTATTCATACGACCAGGCGCGGGAAGTGGTGCTGGAATCGTTCGGCAGGTTCTCAACCGAGGTACGGGACGCGGCAGCGGAGTTTTTCGATAAGAGTTGGATAGATGCGGCTCCGCGGCAGGGCAAGCGCGGCGGGGCGTTTTGTATGTATGTCACCCCGGACCTGCATCCGTATATTCTTTTGAGCTACCTGAATCGCAAGGACGATATCACGACTCTGGCGCATGAGTTGGGGCACGGAGTACACGCCAGTTTGTCACGCGGCCAGAGCCTGTTTAATTTCTCAAGTGCTCTGCCTGTGGCGGAACTCGCGAGCACGTTCGGGGAGATGCTGGTTTTCGAGAGCCTGGTTTCTAAGTCTGATCTCGATGAGAAACTGGCGCTGTATGCGGAGAAGATAGAAGGCGTTTTTGCGACGATATTCAGGCAAGCGGCGATGTATCGCTTCGAGCAGGCGCTTCACAAAAACCGCAGGGAATTAGGGGAGCTTACTTCTCAGCAGATCGGCGAACTGTGGCAGGAGAATATCCAGGCGATGTTCGGCGAATCCGTCGAGATGGGCGAGGAACACCGGAACTGGTGGATGTATGTCAATCACTTCATCGGCTCTCCGTTCTACGTCTATGCGTATTCGTTTGGCGAACTGCTGGTGATGGCGCTGTATTCGATGTACAAAAGAGAGAAAGAGGCGTTTGTGCCGAAGTATATCGAGCTGCTGAAAACCGGTGGCGCGTGTTCGCCTGAGGAGTTGTTAGGCAAAGTCGGAATCGATATTCGCGACCCCGAGTTCTGGCAAGGCGGCATGGAGGTCGTCAAGAACCTGGTGGGCGATTTCGTGGAACTTCATAAGCAATGGAAGGCGAAGTGACCGGTCCTAGCGCGGTTCGCTCTCGGTAGCCTGCGGCGCGATCTCGGCCTGCCTGTTGACTGCGGCTAATACCGCTGAGGCAGCGGCTCTGAATTGATCCCCTCGCTTAATCACCACACTGCCAGCAGTGCGGGTGCTGTAGCGGGGGGTGACGAATACTGTTATTACGGTGATTACATCGTCTCCACGTGCGCTTCCGTGAAGCAGAACATCCTCTACGGCTATTCCGTGACCAGGGGCCAACTTCCTGGAAATTGCTCCTGCCGTGGCTTCTGCTACCATGCGGATGGTGCTCATATCCTCGACGAGGTATCCACTGGCCTCGCGTGAGTACTCCCTGCCGTCTAGAGAAAGGATCACCTGCACGGTGGCTTCGGTGCCGGTGGAGGTGAAGTTGACAGTCTCCAGTTTAAACCGGTTGGTTGTGGCGGCTTTAGGGGCAGCAGTGTCGTGCTGGGCAACCGGTGTGCCAGGTTCTGAGGCTGCTTCGGCCTCGCGACGTGCTTCGGCTACTCGAGCAGGTTTGGCCAGTGTGCAGTTTTTTGAAGCCCTCGTGACAAGGTTATCGAGGGTGGCGGCGAAGTGGATGTCCCTGCGTTCGTTAGTACGCCTGCCACCAGAAATTCCGTAACTGCCGGAGACGCCGACAGGCAATTCCGGAATCTTGATATTTGCGATGCCTTCTTTGATGCTGTCTGCAAGTTCGATTGCCTCGTCGGCGTTGCGGATGCTGACCGTAACGAACTCATCACCGCCGTACCGACATACGAAATCTCGCTTGGAGTCGATGGTTTTCTTGAAGACCTCTGCGACCTCTTTCAGCACCGTATCCCCGACCACATGGCCGTAGTTCTTGTTAAACGCGCCGAATTTGTCCAGGTCGAAGAAAATTATACTGATTTCCTGACCGCGCTTGAGCGCAGCTATAGCCCACGCCCGGAACTGATCCGACCAGGCCAGGCCTGTAAGAGGGTCGAATGATTTGCCCAACTCCGGCAACAGATCGCTGTGGGAGACAATGCCTTTTAGCCTGCCGTCATCGAGCACCAAAAGATAATCGGCCCGTTTCTCGCTCATAACTTCTGCCGCGTCAACCACGCTGGCATCGGAGCCTATCGAAATATATTCAGGGGACATAATGCTTGAGAGAAGGGTATCCGGTTCCTGGCCGAGGACATCCTGATATGTGACGACGCCCACCACCTCGTCGTTTGCCTGAACGACCGGCAGTGCGCCGAAACTATGCCCTTTCATTAAAATGACGGCGGTCTTTACTCGCGCGGATGGATTCACCCACACGACGTCCGTCGCCATTACCTCGCCGACAGTCTTCATCTATGCCCCTTTTGATGCTACGATTATAGCAGCGATTAGTCAGTTAGCCTACTGGTAAAAGTTGCAACATTTGTGCCCTATAAGCTGGTGTGTATACCAGTTTTCAGCCTCAGCAATGATTTATGATCGTGCCTGTATAATAGAGCGTTATATGTCGAGGGGGATTATATGAGAGCCAATTCATCCGGAGGCAAGAAATATTGTGCGGAGCTGCTGCGAAAGCTGGTGGATATACCAAGCGTCTTTCCACACGAAGAAGAGGCGTTAATATTTTTAGAGCAGGAACTTGCAGCGCTGGGTCTGCGGCCTGCCCGCATTGAGGTGGATCCTGGCAGGTTCAATTTGTTGTGCAAAATCGGCGCCGGTTCACCTAGAGTTTGCTTGAACGCGCATATTGACACTGTGCCGGCAAGCGGGGAATCCACCCCCCAGGCGCGGATTGATGGGGATGTGATGTATGGCCTGGGGGCTTGCGATGATAAGGCCTCTATCGCCGCGATAGTGACGGCTGCCCTGGAGATCGCTTCACGAGCTGATGATATACCTGTAGGCGTTGATATTCTGATATCCGTCGACGAGGAGCACGAGGCGCGGGGAGTAGAAAGCGCTATCAGGCAGGGGTATAAATGCGACTTCGCTATAGTGGGAGAGCCGACGGAGCTTAACGTGGTCCGAGCGCATAATGGGCTGTTGTGGGTGTCGTTGACTGCTGGCGGGGTAGCGGCGCACGGGTCTGCACCCTGGGTTGGCGTTAACGCGATAGATCGGATGATGGATGTAATAAGCGATTTAAAAGAAGTGGTTTCTAGCTTCCCACCCCACCCTGCCACCGGGCCTATGAGCTTGAACTTGGGGATATTGAAGGGCGGGGATCTTCCGAACCGCGTGCCGGAAAGCTGCGAGGCTGTGGTGGACATAAGGCTTGCGCCTCCGGTTACGCTCGCTGAAGTGAAGAAGGCTATCGAACCGATGTTGAAGTCGCGCGAATGGCTGAATTATTCATACGGTAAGTCGAAAGAGTCCCTGGATACGGATGAGAAGTCACCCTTGGTAGGCGCTATCGTGAAATCGGCTGCGGAGTTGGAGATTGATAGTAAAGTGATAGGCATGAGGGGCTGGACGGAGGCGGAATCGTTTGCGACTATGCTGGGCATTGATGCGGTGGTCTGCGGGCCAGGGAGTATGCAACAGGCGCATTCGTCGAATGAGTTTGTGGTGATCTCGCAGGTGCAACGGGCGGCGGAGTTGTATGTGAGCGCGGTGGAGAGACTGGGATAAAACGGAAAACGCGAAAAAGCGAAAGGTGCGAAAACCAGAAATTAAACACATAGTTCGGATTAGGAGTCGGACTGCGGACGTCGCATATCGGACAACGAAAAAAGCAGATTTCTCGCTTCGCTCGAAATGACGGGGATGGGTCCTCTAAATGGCGGGATGGGTTGTGGAGACTGGGATAAAACGGAAAACGCGAAAAAGCGAAAGGTGCGAAAACCAGAAATTAAACACATAGCTCGGATTAGGAGTCGGACTGCGGACGTCGGATATCGGACAACGGAAAAGCAGATTTCTCGCTTCGCTCGAAATGACAAATCATAGCAAACGACAAATAATGAGGTGAAAATGACAACGAGAGGGTCGATTATTTTGGCTGCGTTGAATTTGAGGCGACCGGGGTTTTTGTGACCTTGTTGTTTCGATCTATGCTGACATCGTATTCCTTGCCCCGCCATTGGACACCGGTTATGGTGATGCTCTTCCACTGTTTTGGGATGCACGGGGTAAACCTGATTTCTGTGGCGGATGGGTCTTCTGGGAAATAGTCCATTCGCGCACCCGCCAGGCCGAATAGCACAGATTGGATCGGCCCTGCACATCCGGTCAGGAAACAATAATTGGTGCGAACCTCGCTGGCTGTTTCGTTGAAGTAGTTCAGACCACCCCTGAAATATGGCTTGTAGCAGCGGTGGAAAGCCGCATAAGCTTTGTCGCAGTCGCCAAGCCGGGCATGAATTACCGCGTGGGCGGAATGAGTCATCGCAGGGCCTTTAGGGCTGACTTTGGGGCCGTAATAATTGAGAGTATTCCTGTAAATCTGGCCCATATCCCGGCCAGGCAGCGTAAATTGCAGAGGATAAGCAAGCAATTCCGTATCCGCCTGTTTGGCCATATTGCCCTTGTCGTTGTCGTGAGCAATAAACCGACCGGCTTTTTCATCGAAAGGGATATACATATTTGAAGAGACAGTGGCCCATTTAGGGTTAGGGATATGTCCGCTTAGTCTCGCAGCGCGCTGTGCTATCTCCAGATTCATCTTTGCAATGGCGTTGGTGTATGCGTTGTTGTCAACCAGTTCGGCATTTTCATCCGGTGGCACAATCTGCCTGATCTCGTATCTGCCATTGTTTTCAGTGACCCGACTGACCCAATAATCTGCAGTCGCCTTTATCACGGGAAAGCCGCGGGTTTTGAGCCAATTCTGATCGCCTGTTGCCAGATAATACTGCCACTGAGCGAGCGCCACGTCGCCGTTTATGTGCCGTTCATTGCTGTAGAGCAGACCGGGCGGAGTATCCTCCCTGCCTGTCGCCCCGCTCTCCCAGGCGTATTCGGCTCCGGCATAGCCGTGCTCTTTTGCGTTGGCCATGGCGCCGGGAAGAGTGTTGTAGCGATAATCGATGATTCCACGCGCAAGCTGAGGATGCTGGAGGAGCAGGGCGGGAAACATCCAGATATCCGCATCCCAAAACACGTGTCCAGAGAACGAATCTGCGGAAAGCCCCATTGGAGGTATGCTCCATTGATTGCCCTCACGCACGCTCTGTAACAGATAGAACATGCAGGAATTGATGGCTTGCTGATCCTTAGGTGGCCCATCGATAATGATACGTCGCTTCCACAGCTCGGCCCAGGCCTTTTTATGATCAGCAATAAACCGACCTGCCTCAGGTTTTTCGCCGCCGAAGATCATGGTCTTTAGCTCTTTAGAGGCGTCCCTGCTGACCTGTTCAACGTCAGGCCCGACGAAGATGGTGGTAAAGATATCTATTGATGATTGTTTGTTCTTCTTCAGCTTTATGGAATGGCCCGTGAACGGCCCCAGGAGCAGGCACGATTTTTCGGAAGCTGGCCTCACCCTCCTGGCCAGACCCACCCCGATGTACAGGCTGGTAGAGCCTGCATTATAAGCATAAACACCTTCCTGATCATCTCCAACGCCATCTCTATAACTCTTGGGAGATGAATAATATTTGCACATCAGTTCTCCGTTATAGGATGGTGTTACAGACACTCTTATAAGGGCAGCGTGTGACCTTGCTCGCGAGACAATAATCTCTATTTTGCCCTTAAACGTCTTTTTGTCCGCGCGCCAGGTGGCGTAAGTGGTGAGGATTCCGGTTTTCAGGTTGAGTGTTTGTCTGTAGTCCGCTTTTTTATCGATGACAAAAGGAGTCTTGCCGTCGAAGAATCGCACATCGCTCCAGGTATGGATCGGGATGATTTTTTCATTTTCATAAAGGCCCGCCACAAAACACGGAAGGATTTGGTGATTTGAAAAAAAGCGATCGTACTGGGTTGTTTGACTACCCACGCCGTTTGACATTATTCTTGCGGAAATATATCCATTGCCGAGGTAGGTTCCGGCTTCGTTGTTCGGATCGTAAGAGACAAGAACCCAGGGGTCAGTGTTGGGAGCAGGAGCGGATCTTTTGTGATCCTTTGGCGCCAGCAGTATAGCCGCTATCACGCCTAACGCGATGAAAATCACCAGTGATCCTCTGCGCCAACTCCTGTCCATCTGTAAGCCTCCTAGTCTGCCTCGACTTTCCTGGCCACGAAGAACACCCTGTCCGATCGCCGAGTGGGTTTTCGGAACCGATAGGCATGCAGCATCTCGACTACCTCAAAACCGGCGTCGATGAGCATCTGCTGCAATTCCTCCAGCGAGTGGCCTCGCTGTATGTGGACTTCCTTGAATTGCCGAGCCTGCCCGTTTTCCATAACCTCAAAGGTCATATTCACAGTGCATATTCGGGTGGTATGATCGTATTCGCTCGACCAGATATAATGCGGATAGTGATCTGAAGCCAGGTTCGCCTGATCGAAAAAGTGGTGGGCCAAAGCGTAGATCGTGTTTACATCGAAAATAAATAGTCCACCCTGAACCACATGCTCCCCTACCCGCTTTATCGCTTTTGCAAGGGCTTCCACGTCAGTGATATAGTTCAGGCTGTCGAATAGGCTGATTGCGAGGTCGAATTTGCGGTCCAATTTGAGTTCGGCCAGGTCCTGGACGAAATATTCTACGTTCTCGCTCTTCTTTTTGGCCGTCTCAATCATCTGTGGTGAGATATCGACACCCACCACTGCGTAACCGCGCTGGCTCATCAGCTCGCTTACATTACCTGTCCCACAAGCGGCGTCCAAAACGCTATGACCAGTGAAGCCTGCGCGCTTTAACAGCGCCTCGAGATATTCGACCCACATACCGTAAGGCACGCTTGCCATAAGGTCATCGTAATGTGCAGCGATTTCAGTGAATTGATTTTTTGACATATCGGCTAAAGTATAGCAGAAAATAAGCAATAGACAAGCGAGAGGCCGCACACCGATCGTGCCGACTGCAACCCATCACTTCACCATAAAATGAGCCATATAACATAGTGGCCGGGAATTGTATCCCGGCCACAACACAGAAAGATAGGAGAGGAAAGTTTAGCCGGCGCCAGCCTGGTCCTCGCTTACGGCGTGCTGGCAGGTCACAATTCGTGATTAGGACTCACTGGTTCCGGGTTTCGATTCTGCGGGCAGGCAGTTAATGATCTTCTCCCGGAATGGCCATACAACTTGGAGATACTCCGCCTAAGCTCTCCGCGTTATATCGTCCGCCCACCGACTATACATAGGATACCCCCATATCAAAGCGTCGACAATTAGCTCAAAGCCGTATTTTATTTACATACCCTGGCATTAGTGAGACGTAGTCCTTAAGTAGTATTCGGCCGGCATCAGCGGAAAAAGCGACGTCAGCTTTGATCCAAAAACTGTTGGACCGACTTTATTTCGGACGGCGTGCCCATAACGACCAGCTCGTCATTGGCTTCTATGGTGATATCGGATGGCGGATTGGTGTGAAGGGCTTCTCCGCGCCGCCTTATCGCCAATACAGTGACTCCACAGCACTTCCGAAGGTTCATTTCACCCAGAGTTTTGCGCACCCATTTGGATTTATCCGAAACTATCGCAACAGCCATGTCGGTCTCGTCGCTGTCCTCATGGATAACAAGGTCCAAAAACTCGACGACTTCGGGCTTTATCGCGGCCACAGCCATTCTGTGCCCCCCTAAAATGTAAGGGGATATAACCCGATCCGCGCCTGCATGGCGCAGTTTATCCTCATTTTCCTTTAGAATCGACCGCGCCACAACGAAGAGTCTCGGGTTAAGTACCTTTGCCGTCAGTACGATAAAGACATTCTGTTCATCTGAGGCAGCCACGGCAATCAGCCCCTTAGCCCGCAATATCCCAGCCTTCAACAGTGTTTCATCCTCGCTGGCTTTGCCTTCGACGTGAGGGATGTTGTTTTCTCGCAGTTTGGGTAACTGCACAGGATTAGACTCTACCACCACGCTTGGCACGTGATATCTTGCCAGGTCTTTAACGATCTGCTGGCCCATTCGTCCGTATCCACAGACTATGTAGTGCCCCGACATTGACTCGATCTGTCTATCCATCATCTTCCTCTCAATTTTATCTTCCGCTTCGAGTATCAAATCTGCGGCCTGTGTGGCGGAGTCCCGGAACGGCCGGAACAGAACCTCCGCCTGTAACCAGAGTTTATCATCCGGAGCCGTCGAGGATTCGTCGACAGCACAGGCAAATGGCCCTTTATATCCAGCGCCGCGCAGATTTTTGACGATACGATGGTTGAGCTCGTTATCCCGAATCGAACTTATTACCCACTTCACGCCCGACAGCGAAAGCGATTTCACAAAATCCGGGTCTTCGGCGTCGCCAAACAACGCATCCCGCCCGCTTTGACGCCAGGCCTTTACGCCTTCCGGGTCGAAATCCACCCCCAGCGTGCTTCTATTTCGGCTGATAAGCTCGCTGCCGATCCTGTTTCCATATCGGCCCAAACCCACCAAAACGATTTTATGTGCTCCGTTGCCCAGTTGCGAATAAGCGTCGCTATCCTCCCGGTGTATGCCCGATCTTTCGAAGAGGTGCAGACGTTTCCCAATTTTATCGTAAATCGATTGAGCATTGACTACCAAATGCGCGTCGATGCCGATGGTGATCATCAGAACCAAAGTCACCAACCGCAGAGTATCATCAGTTATATGCCCAGCCGATACCCCCAATGCGACCAATATCAATGAGAACTCACTGATCTGAGCCACAGTTATACCGGACATAAAACTGGTGCGCCTGCGGTAACCCAATAGCCCGAGTATTCCCATCACGCTGAGAGGTTTTTCGATCATCACGACCAGCGACAGTGCAATAGCGGGCACCACCTGTGCACCGAGGTCGTGCAAGTCGAACCGGCTTCCCAAGTCCAAAAAGAAAAACAGCAGCAGGAAATCGCGCAGGCTCGCCAATTTTGAGCTTAAAACATCCCTGTACTGGCTGGAGGCCAAAGACAACCCCGCCATAAAAGCGCCGACTTCCTTGCTGAAGCCCAGCACTTCACTAATCCCCGCCAACGCGAGGGCCCACGCCACACTGGATAATACAAGCAACTCTGTGGAACGGGACATAGCCGGCATCAAGCGAGGGAATACGTATCTGCTGATAAGCCAGACGCCCAACAGAAGCGCGGCACCTTTGAGGATTATAAAAATAGCCTGGTGAGCCAGGTTCGCCTCAGCAGCACCCGTGAACGCTGCCAAAACGATCATCGCCAATACGATAACGATGTCATCGACGATCAGAATGCCCACCGCAATCCGCCCGTGCAGTGAATCGGCCTCGCCTTTATCAGTGAGCAGCTTGATTATCAAAACAGTGCTCGAAAAACCAAGAGAAGCAGCGATATATAAAGACTCGGTGTGATGCAGACGTAGAGCCATGCAGACAAGGTATCCAATGACGCCTGTAATCAGCATCATACCTATGCCCGCAATCAACGAGGACGTGCCAGAACTGCGGATGAGTTGTGGGTCGAGTTTTAATCCAACTACGAACAGCAGCATCGCCAGGCCAAGATCGGCGAATATACGAAGCTGCTCTGTGGAATGGATGGCATTAAGACCAACCGGCCCCGCTGCAATACCAACAAGGATGAATGCGATGAGCAAGGGCTGTCGGAACCTGATAGCAATAGCTCCCGCGACAACCGCGGCTAATACTAATACTACGATTTCGTTAAAAGGGCTGAATGTGAGCAAATTCATATAGGCATAACGTAGGACCGCGCCTTTATATTGAAGAATCCAACTGCCACCGGCTCGGCCATTTCATGGTAACGGCTGTGCGGGTAAGTGTCAACAAAGTAAGCGCGTGAATGAATGATTATCAGGCTGCTGGGTAGAATGATCAAGTAACGAGAAAGGAGAGACTATCTTGACAAAGGAACAATGCATACAGTTTGCCGTCGAAAACCCCGTTTGTACCGTCGCAACAGTAGACGGAGACGCGCCTAAAGCCAGGATATTTATGCTGTGGAGAGCAAATGAAGACGGATTCTATTTCTCTACCCGCACCAGCCAGAGGACCTATTCGCAGTTGAAGTCCAACCCGAAAATAGAGGTGTGCTTCTATAAACAAGGCAGCGACGAACACGACCTCGGGACTATGCTTCGGGTGGCAGGCTCTGTCGAATTTGTGGACGACAGATCGCTTAAGGCGCAGCTCATTGCCGAGTGGCCTTTTTTAGGATTGACCGACCCGGACGATCCAACGCTGGTTCTGTTTAAGATAGCTGCTGGGTCGATGGAGCATTGGACGTCAGTGGACGGTTCACAGAAAATTGACGTTGTGGCTCTGTAGTATTTTTAATAACAGGCGGAGGGATTATTCCTCCGCCTGATCCTCTGTCACGCTTTGCGCAGGCGCCGGCTGGGTATCTTCGACCATTCTTGCCTCCACTTCCAGCACATTCTCTGTGCGGAACGGGTCCATTTCGTTAAGAATGGCCAGATAGTAGCTGACGTAGTCACCAAGATACAGGCCATAGAACAACTTCTCAGTAGTAGAATTGCCCTGGATATTGGCGTTTACGACGCTAAACTGATCCAACACCTCAGCGATTGTGTCTGTCAGGTGGCTGACTGCCGGTTTGTCTGCTTTGTCTCGAAGCAGCACGATAGCGACCTCATCCGGTCGTTTCGCCGCCAGCTCATAGCCCGATATCTCACCGATCGCCAAATCCTGCAAAGTTCCGCAAAACGCCAGCAATTTGGCATTTGCGTTAATCTGGCTTTTCCATCGGCGGGCCACCGCTGTGCGATATCCGTAAGCACCATAGACCACCGCCAGCTTACCAAACAGGCTCTCCGCCAACCGCTTCGCCACGTTGCGCGCGATTGGGTTTTCAAACCGCAGCGACTCGCGGGCATTTTTCATCAGCTTTATAGCATGCGAGAGCTTCTCAATTTCGCCTTCCACCAGCCCAAGTCGCTCAATAGTGGCGATTATCGGCACCAGCAGATATCCGATAGCCGAACGCTGCGGTTGACCCGGCGGTATAGAGACCCTGGCGATCCCTTCTTTTGCTGCCTGTTCCAGCAGTTTTCCTCCACCGCTGATACATATAACTGACGCGCCTCTCTGCTTGGCATCGCGCATATTGCGCAGCGCCGATCTGCTTTTGCCAGCATAATCAAGCACAAAGACAAGGGAATTTTCGCCAACGTATTTAGGCAGCCGAGCTCCATAATCCGACAGAATCGGGATATCGGCCTGTTCGGAAAGAATGGCCGACGCCATATCTGCTGCAATGGCAGAGTCGCCTACCCCAGTGATCAAGACATCGCCAGGCGCGTTGACAAACCCCTCAAGCGCAAAACTGCGTGCGACGCCCAGGGCCGTTTCGCACTGCTCCGGCAGTTCGTTAATCAGCCGGAGCATATTGCGCTTGTCAACGGCCTGCATACGAACCACATCGTCCAAAACTGGAATCGGTTCCGTGGTCATAGCCTGCTCCCGTTTTATATATTAGATTCGATCACTCCGCCGTGAACGGCAGAAGTGCGATTTCTCTGGCTCTTTTAATTGCGTGAGTCAAGGTTCTCTGATGGGACGCACAAGTCCCAGTGGTCCGTCGCGGCAGGATCTTGCCTCGCTCAGAAACGAATCTGCGCAGCCGGTTTACCTGTTTGTAGTCGATATAATCGACCTTATCCACGCAAAACGTGCATACTTTCCTGCGCACTCTTCGGAATCTGGACGGTCGGCCTCCACCGCTGTCTCTTCCTCTCAGCGCCATTGTAACACCTCAATAGATAGTCTGCTGTCAGTAATTGACACTCGCCATCCGCTTCCAGCAGTTTGATTAATCAGTCTGAATATTCGCGTAATCAGTCGTCCGCGAACGGGTCGTAATCCATATCCGCGTCTGGCATAGGCGCGGACTCCTCCGTCGGCATCGGGGCAGATTCTTCACGAGGAGCTCCGCCGCCCTGTGGCCTGTCCAGCCCCTGCAAAGATTCGGCAACGACTTCGATCTTAGATCGTTTCTGCCCGTCCTGCTGAACCCAGGAGCGCTGTTGCAACCTGCCTTCAATACCGACCAATCGGCCCTTTTTCAGATAATTGGCGGCAAACTCGGCGCTCTGCTTCCAGGCAATGACGTCAAAAAAGTCGGTCTCTTTTTCCCCTGACTGAGACTTGAAGCGTCGATCTACGGCAACTCGAATTGTGGTCACTGCGATCCCGTTAGGAGTATATCTCAGTTCCGGGTCCGCCACCACACGGCCAATCAATGCAACAACGTTCATCTCGCCACCCCTTAATATGCAGAAATCCTTTCGCGCATATCAGCGACCGGATCCTACTCTGTTTCAGCCTGAGGCTGCTCTTCTTCGACTGCCGCTTCAGCCTGAGGCTGCTCCTCTGCTATTTCGACAGACGCCGCCTCTTCTTCCTGCTCTTGAGCTGGCTGCTCGGCAACTTCCTGCACTTCCTCCGCTGCTGCGCCCTCTTCGGTTGCCTCAGCTTCAGCCGCTTCCTCGGCAGCCGGTTGCGGATGCTCGATTCTGGAAGTGTCGACGTGCTCCGGCTCGACTCTGGTAATCAGATGACGAAAGACATCGTCGGAGATTCGATAGACACGGTCGAGTTCCTTTGAAACTTCAGCCTCAGCCTCGAAGAACATCAGAATATACTGACCCTCCCGGCGGCCTTTTATTTCATAAGCCAATCGTCGCTTGTCCCAGCGGCCGACCGAACGGACTTCTCCGCCCTGATCCGTGACCAATTGGGCATACTTGGCGATGATGGAATCGACCTGATCGTCGGTAAGATTTGCATCGATGATATACATCGACTCGTAAAGACGTTTCGTGGTGTTCACCTCCCCTCGGTCTAAAATGGTTCCGATCATAGTCGGAACGGAGAGAGTAGAAGCGGCGCGTTTGTTGCGCCGGCGATCATACTCGGTTTTATGTCTATGATTATAGACAAGGCATTATACCACTGACTCAGGCCCTTCTGCAAGCAGTTTTTGGCGTTAAATTGTGGGAGAAGGGAAACGCGAAAGCGCGAAAAAAGCGAAAATCGCGAAATAATACATAGTAGAAGTTGAGTGGAATCGAACTTCGCACGTCTGACTACGGACAGCGAAAAAGCAGATTTCTCACTTCGTTCGAAATGACGCAGAGAAGAAAACGCGAAAGCACGGGAAAAGCGAAAAACGGGAAATAATACATCGTTGGGGTTAATGGAATCGAACCTCGGACCTCTGACTACGGACAACGAAAAAGCAGATTTCTCACTTCGTTCGAAATGACGGGGGTGGGTTCGATATGACGAGATGGGGATTTGAGATGGCGAGAGAGCGATTCGAAATGACGGGAGAGGGGTTCGAAATGGCGGCGAAGGGGAAACGCGAAAGCGCGAAAAGAGCGAAAAACGCGAAATAATACATCTTGCGATTAAGTGGAGGCGGACTTCGAAGCTCTGACTTCGTTGCGTCAACGGGCACGTAGAAAATGGACGAGCATTGACGAGCATTGAGGATCATCCTACAATTGGTAAATAAATCAAGGTTTGCTCGCACCAGGAGAAATAGCGATGTCTAAAATTAAGGTAGATGCGACTAAGGCGGGTTTTGATCCGGCAGGGTTGGAACGGGCTGAAGCGATACTCAACGAGGGAATTGAGCGCAAACTCTACCCAGGCGGAACGGCGTGGGTGTATAGAAGAGGTTCAAACGCGCTGGTATGCTCAGCAGGAACGACCGATTTTTCGGGAAAAGCGAAAGTCGACGAGGATACCCTGTTTGATATGGCTTCCCTTACGAAAGCAATGTCGTGTGCGCCGTCGATTTTATTGCTCGCTCAGGAAGGGTATTTCGATATATCGGTGCGATCTGTTACCAGTTATTTTCCGAACCGCGATATCAAGCACCTTGCAGATGTGACGCTTCGGCATCTATTGACACACACTTCCGGGCTGCCTGCGTGGAAGGACATGTATTCCAACGGTCAGAGCCGCGAGCAATTGCTTGATGAGCTTTTTGAGATACAGTTAATTAACCCGATCGGCTCGACACATGTGTATTCGTGTATGGGATATATAATGTTGTCGGCGGTTCTGGAATCTGTCACCGGGGAGAGGCTGGACACATTCGCCAAGCGCAGAATATTCGCCCCGCTGGGTATGGAGAGCACCGGTTACAATCCGAAATCGACCTCAAAGATTGCTGCGACGGACAATTGCCCGTATCGAAAGCGCACCCTTGTCGGGGAAGTGCACGACGGCAACGCTTATGCAATGGAAGGGGTTTCGGGTAACGCGGGGCTATTTTCAACGGCTCGTGACGCGGCTACGTTCTGTAGGCGCGCTCTCGACGCTCGCCTGCGGTCTGGGGAGTTTCCGTTGAACCCACCTGTGTTGCACAGGATGTTCACTAATGCCATACCAGAATCAGTTGGCGGACATACCTTTGGCTGGTGTATATGGCCGAATGATGGCATAGCGGGCGGCGATTTTGTAACAAAATCTGCAATCGGGCATACTGGATTTACAGGAACGTGCGTCGTAATCGATCCCGGCCGCGACACTTATGCCTTGTTGCTCACAAATCGCGTATGTAATGACGATGATGGCGTTGAGTTTGGTCGTTTGCGTCGAAGGTTCTTCAACGCTGTATTCGGTTCTATTGTGTGCTGAGCATGCTTTTTTATGTGACTTTTTGTTTCACTCTTGACATAGACGTCAGACTCGCTTATACTACTTTCGCTAAGCCGCTTAGTAGGGCAATACATTAATGAGGTAATTTTTGGAATGGACGTGCAAAACGTGCTAAAGACCGATGATACTGGTGCATCAAAACCTGTAGTACTTGTGATAGACGATGAGGAAAACGTCTGTGAACTAATTACCCTTTACTTTGAGAAGGCCGGGTATGGCGTCGTTTGTGCTGGAGACGGCAATGACGGCATTGAGATGGTTCGTTCACAGAAGCCGGACATGGTCATTTTGGACTTGATGCTGCCGGGTATGGACGGGCTGGATGTCTGCAAGGAGATCCGCAAGTTCAGCAATGTTCCACTCATTATGCTCACCGCGCGAGTTGACGAGGTTGACCGAGTCCTGGGTTTGGAGATCGGTGCAGACGACTATGTGACCAAGCCGTTCTCCCCCAGAGAACTACTGGCTCGCGTGAAAGCTGTGCTGCGACGCGCCGCATACATCCCCAGCCCGGACGAGCAGCAGGTTCTGAATCTGCCTGGTTTGGCGGTAAGCCGAATCTCCCGTGAAGTTATCGTTGGGGATAGCCGAATTGATCTGACGCCCAAGGAGTTTGATCTTCTCTGGTATCTGGCGTCGAATCGCAATCGCGTCTTCACCCGGGAGCAGCTTCTTGAGCAAGTGTGGGCGTATCAGGAGTTCTACAGAGACGAGAGAACAGTCGACCAGCATATAAAGCGACTGCGCAGGAAGATCGAAACCCCTGGCAGCCCGTGCCGAATTACCACTATATGGGGCGTGGGTTATAAGTTTGAGATCAGGGAGTCTGCCACAGTTTAAAGGCGGACAAACAATAACCAGAACTTTTAAGTAATTGGATGGGCGGCAACTTGTTGCTGCCCATCTTTCTTTAAGATGATATCGAAAAACAGGCCGCGGGATCTGATCCGCGGCCTGATTATTTATTCTTTAATTCAGCCTGTCTGCCGGTTTACTTACCGGGCGGAGGAGGCGGAGGGGGTGGTGGTGTAGCTGGCTTTGCTGCCGGCTTTGGCGCTGCAGGCTTGGGAGCAACTTCCGGTCTGATAACCGGCTTAGGCTGCTGTGCCACAGGCTCCTGCAGCTTGTTGTCAATTTTGGCTCCCGCTTGAAGCTCGCCGAACCACTTCTGCATCTCGGTCGGTACCTGGCGCTCCAGGATCATAGCCTTGAGTTCCTCTTTATCAGCCGGGCAGGCATCCTTGCCAATAGCCTCTACCTTGATAAGGTGGTATCCGTAGAATGTCTTAACCGGGTCACTGATTTGGCCTACAGGCAAATCGAATGCGGCTTTCTCAAACTCAGCCACCATTCTACCCTTAGTAAACCAGCCCAGATCGCCACCCTGTTTGACGCCATCTTTGAGGTTGCCTGGATCTTCGGAATACTCATCAGCCAGTTTCGCGAAATCGCCGCCATCTTTGAGTTTGGCTGCAATCTCGTCGATCTTCTTCTTAGCGGCCTCTTCTTTTTTGGCCTGATCTTGTTCGTCCTCGGGGAACTTGATCAGGATGTGGCGAGCTTTGATGTACTCGGCGTACTCCGCATCAGTAACTTTGACCTGCTTTCGCACGGTTTTTTCGGCGAGGGCGGAGGTTCTGATTCCAGATACAAACCGGGCCTTGGTCACCTTGAACTGCTTCAGGAGGTCATCTATGGAGTTGACGCCCATTCGCTTAACGGCCTCGTCCTGCTTCTCTTTGAGTTCCTGTGGAGTCAGGGTAACGTTTTCTTTTTTGGCGGCTTGCTCGATCATTTTCTGGTTAAGCAACTCCGTCACCATCTGTGGCGCGCTGTAATACCACAGTGCCTGCAGAAGTTCGCCCTTGGTAACCGCTGCGCCGTTCACTGTAGCGACAACGGTGTTATCCGGAGCTTTC
Source organism: Armatimonadota bacterium (assembly GCA_050948905.1). Taxonomy (GTDB): domain Bacteria; phylum Armatimonadota; class UBA5829; order UBA5829; family UBA5829; genus DTKD01. The sequence goes on from JBMNES010000001.1 coordinate 150,534, forward strand.
CATAGCCTTTGAAGTTCCGCATCCTGGTCAAAAGCCTTAGGAGCAGCGGGTGTTGCCGCAGGCTTGGCAGCCGGAGCCGGAGTAGCTTTGGCCGGTGCTTTAGCCGGGGCCTTGGCAGGGGCCTTTGCTGGAGCAGGAGCCTTAGTAGGGGCCTTTGCTGGAGCCTTGGCGGGGGCCTTTGCTGGAGCTTTTGCCGGGGCTTTAGCTGGGGCCTTGGTGTCAGGAACTGCGGCTATTGCAGAAATACTAAACAGCAGGCAGATAAGCATTGCCAGAATCGCCGCTAGTGTTCTGTTGCGCATAAATGAGTACTCCTTTCGAGTGTTTGATAACCCTTGAATCTTACTATAATCCAACCTGAGCGGTCAACGTCCGAAGACGGCGTAATAGTGAGCATTGCACAGCTCGCCCAGATCAGTTATATTATCGCTCAAAACTTCGGTCTAGTTCCCGCAAAGCTGCGAATCTACTTCTGCGCGAGTGGGCAGAGAACTCTGCGCGCCCAATCGCGTAACAGCAATTGCCGCTGCCCTGTTGGCGAATCTGGCCGCTTCAAATAAATCAAGGCCCTCAGCCAGCGCACAGCTCAGGGAGGCCGTGAACGCGTCGCCCGCAGCAGTCGTATCGACGGGCGTGACCTTTATCGAATCGACATAATCGCCGACCTTGCCATCAGTCGCGTATGCACCGCGGCTGCCTAGGGTGATGACCACTTTCTTAGCCCCCATCCGCAGCAGTTGTTCGGCTGCATTCGGCGCATCCAGGGCGTCGCCCTGCCCTGCTCTTCCGATCAATTCGGCAGCCTCGTGCTGATTCGGCACCAGCACATCGACCATTTTTACGATCTCTCGCGACATCGGCCGAATCGGCGCCGGGTTTAACACGACTTTTACGCCGATTCTATGGGCCAGTTCAATAGTATAATCGACCGTTTGAGGCGGTATCTCCAGTTGAATAAGCACAATATCGGCAAGTTTTATTTTATCTGCCGCCGAATCGACGTCTTGAGGGCTGAGTTGGTAGTTCGCACCGGGCGCGACGACTATGGCGTTTTCACCTTTGTCATCTACTGTGATCAGAGCAATGCCGCTCGCCGCTGTCTTGTCGCGCGTGATGAGTCGGGTGTCTAATCCAACGCTGCGGAAGTTATCGAGGGAGCGTTCGCCGAATACGTCGTCGCCGATTCGTGCAACAAACGTTACCTCAGCGCCGAGTTTGGCCGCGCATACCGCCTGATTGGCGCCCTTGCCGCCTGGGACCATCGTGAAATCACTTCCCAGCAGGGTCTCGCCGCCCCGCGGGATACGAGGAGACCGGACGACCATATCCGTATTGGAACTACCGACAACGACTATTTTAGCCTGAGACATTACTGCGTGATCCTTTGCATGGAATATTATGGCCGTGCGATCAGAAAAACAGAGCCGATAGTGCTAGAGTCATTGCATTATATATCGAATGGCAGACCATGCCGGGTAACAACGAGCCGCTTCGTTCTCGTAGAAGCGCAAGCACGCAGGCGAGAGTGAATATTGGCAAAAAACCGCCCGGCAGCGGATGGATAAAGGCGAAGAAAACAGAGCACAGCAACACCGACGGCAACACGCCCATTCTGGCCCTAAAAGCGGAGAATAGCGTTCCTCGAAAGAAAGTCTCCTCCACGATCGGAGCTACTACGGAGGCCAAAATAAACATTAGCGCAACTTCCAGCGCCCCGCCCTTGCTGATTATGTCCTGAAACGGCTGCTGGGGGGTTGGAATATTCTTGAATATGGTGCTGGACATCTTTTGAGATAGCTGTGCAGCAAACAAGACCAGCGGCAATGCTATCATAAAACCGACCAATCCCCTGCCAATGTCTAATTTAAAAGACTGGGTGCGAAAACCAATCTGGCGCCAGTCCTGATTAAGTTCCCCTGCCCTCTTACGCAGTACCGAGAAGCCTATCGCACCTGCAACCAAGGCAGCGCCGATAGACAGTGACAAAAGTACCGTTCCCTGCTGAATATATTCAAGCGATCCGGTAAAGGAATCAATGGCGATTTGAACCAGACCGCTAAGGCCGTAATATGTGGCCAAATATATCAGAAATGCGGGCAAGGTGATAGATGCGAACAGAACGTAGCGCGATGAATGGGTAATCCCAGAAAGCCATTTGGGCACCGCGAAAAGCAGTAGAATAAACCCGACCAAGCCGCAGGCAGCTAGTATCCCTATGACCACATAAGTTGCTATTAAAGCAGTTCTGGCCGACGATTGGGCTTGTTTTAGCTGTTTATCTGCTTGCTTAATCAGCCCTGCGCGGCGATAGACGTCGGATATGGCGATGTCCTTGAGCGGGCCGAGGTTAAGATCGCGAATCTCTTTTACATAGGATTTCGCCTGCTTAACGCTTATTTTTTCCGGCCCGTAGATGTGCAACCACATTGTCTTTTCGGCACGCAGGCGGTTGATAGCTTCCTTGCTCAAGCCGCGAGTAGCGGCGGGAGAGTCGATCTTTTTGAAATCGCTAAGACCGTCTTTTTTTGAAACCGATTGTTTCATTACCCCGCGTCGTCGATAGTAAGCGGGGCTTTTCTGATAGGAAGGGTATTCTATTTGGAGGGCAAGGTTAAACCCGAAAATGCGTTCTTCCGACGAAGATGATGCTATTGCTCGTCGAGCTACATAATCCTCGACAATCAGGACATTTGTGTTATCCGAGGTCTCGGTTTGGCTGGTATTTTCAAGCCCCGCCCAAACCTGGACGGCCGCGATGCCGACTATAAGAATAATTAGAATCGCCATTCCGACGCGGAAAGAGTGTGCTTCGGTATCGATTGGTCGGAAGTCAGGATCCAATCAGGCGACCTCGCTGCGAGCGGGTTTCTCCGGCGCTTGTTTGTCCAGCCACTGATTATAACTGGCAAGTAACGCCCGAAACTCAGCTTCGAAGCGATCTCTGGTGGCTTGAAGCAGAGAGATTTCGGCTCGATATTTCTCGGCCTCTGCCTGGGTTTCGGCCATAAGCTGGACACGCGCAACCTCGGCCTCTTTGATAATCGCCTCAGCCTGCTGATGGGCGCCCGCTCGAAGGTCGTCGGCACTTTTCTGGGCAACAGTAAGGGCTTCGGTTAGAGTGGCCTTGATCTGCCGGACCTGGTCCACCTCTTCCTGCAGTGCGTCTAATTTTCGCTGTAGTTCGGCCCTGTCTTTAAGGGCAACTTCTAACGACTCAGCCGCTATCCTTACAAACTCATCGACCTGATTTTTATTATAGCCGCGAAGCCCTGTTTTGAACTCCGTATGGAGCATGTCCACTGGTGTCAGTGCCATTTTCGTACTCCTTCAAGCAGAAAGTTGTTAGAAAATGCGAACTACAATCCAGATCATCAGATTCAAGCCGATTATCACGATCAAAGGTGCGAGGTCCAGGCCCATATTGCCGCTTCTAATCGCCGGCACGAGCCTTCTCACCTGTGTATACATCGGCTCCGTGATGCGGCGGATTGCGACCACGATCGGGTGTCGTCTGTCGACCGACGGAATAAACGTGAGCACGCAGTCTATTATGACGATCCAAATCAGCGCGCGCAGAAACATTGCAATAAGTCCGACTATCATAAAAGGCATGCCCACGAACTCCTATATCAGAGTCAATTTTAACTAAGCTCCGCAGAGCGTTTTGCGGCGGCTTTGACGGCTTCCATTATAGCCGATCGGAATCCTGCTTTTTCGAGCGCCGCTACTCCGGCGATTGTGGTGCCGCCGGGGCTGGTAACCTGGTCTTTCAGCACGGCGGGGTGCTCGTTCTGGTCGATGACCATTTTCGCCGCGCCATAGACCGTCTGAGCCGCGAGTTTCAGGGCATCCGACCGCGTCAATCCCGCACTTACGCCCGCATCTGACATAGCCTCAATCATAAGATATACATAAGCAGGCCCGCTGCCGCTGAGGCCCGTCACTGCATCAATTAGCCGCTCCGGAACCTCAACGCAAATCCCTACTGATTCAAATAATTTAACCGCAAGATCGACCTGTTGCGGGGTCACTGCCCTGCCGATGCTAAAGCCGATAGCCCCCGCCCCGATTCGACTGGGTGTGTTGGGCATAGCCCGGATTACCCCGATATTATCCTTCAGTCTGCTCTGCATCGCATCCAAACTTACCCCAGCCGCGATGGATATAACCAACTGAGAGCGGAGATACTCGCTGATCGTATCAAGGACTGTAGGCACGACAGAGGGTTTGACGGCGAGCAAGACGATATCGGCGTTTGCCGCAGTTAGAACGTTGTCACTTGCGACATTGACGCCGAGTTGCTCACGAAGTCTTTTTTGTCGGGATTCGTCTATGTCGGCGATGGTGATATCGGTGGGTTTAAGCCACCCGGACGAAATCACACCGCCCGCGAACGCCTCTCCCATCGCGCCGCCGCCGATGATGCCCAGTCTGGCCATGTCAGTGCTCCATGTGTAATACAAAGACCCGGCATACACCGGGTCTTCGATGCGTTAGTTATTATCGGTAAATGTGCCGTGTGCTCTGTGGCCGTCTTCTTCACTTTCGACTTCGACGTGATAGTTGCGCGGGGTATAAAGATATACTCCTTCGCCCACTTTCTCAACTAGCCCGTCCAGAGCATAGGCTACGCCGTTGAGGAAGTCCGTTATCCGGAGTCGATCCTCAGGCGTCGCCTGTTCAAGGTTCACAATCTGCTGATGGCCTGCTTTTAAGCCATCTGCAGCCTGTCGCGCGTTATCCAGTTTCTTTATAGTGTGCCAAACTGATACGTAGTGCATTCTGGCTTGTTGCACGCGCAACACGGCAGGTTTCTTTCGGGATACGTCTTCGTCGGTATAATCCTCTTCGTCGTCGTATCCTCCGAAACCGACTTTGTCCAGCAAGCGCCCTATAAGGCCCTTCGGCTGATCGTCATAATACTCTTCTTGTGGTGCTGCTTTCACGCTCTTGACCCTCCCATTTGGGTATTGGTGCCAGCCATGGTTGGGTGTTGGGCGTCCACTCCTAATCCGTGACTCAGCGCACCGGATATGCGGACGCATCCTGCATCCGCGGACAGTGGCAGCTTATGCTGCCGGGTGGACAATCATATTTAGTTATAACTTCGGCCCGCCGAGATTTCCCGATCGAGCATTGCGCTGGGCTGGTTTTATCCTCTCGGACCGAAAATGGCCGTGCCGATACGCACCATATTCGATCCCTCTTCTATGGCGACCTCAAAATCCGAGGTCATCCCCATTGAGAGGTAAACCCGCTGCTCATCCGGCAGCTTGTCCCAGAGTTTTTTCATAGCTCTGAAGAATGGACGGGTATCTTCTGGGTCCTGCTCAAACGGAGCCATTCCCATCAACCCGCACAACTTCAGCCCCGAAACTTGTGCAACCTTGGTCGCCAGGGCCAGTGTATTCTCCGGCTCGATGCCAAATTTGGTCGCCTCAGGTGATATTTTCACCTCAATCAGCACATCCATCTGTTTTCCGATGGCTATGCAACGTCTGCCGATTTGCTCGGCCAGCTCCAGGCTATCCACGCTGTGTATCATCGAGAAAACCTCGACCGCGTGTCGCGCCTTGTTGCGCTGCAGGTGGCCGATCATATGCCACCTTGCCGAATCTCCGATCTCTGCGTATTTGTCCTGTGCTTCCTGGACATAATTTTCGCCTATATCGGTCGCACCGGCTGCTAAGGCCTCATTGATCTGTTCGACTGATCTGGTTTTGGTGACAGTGATGAGGGTGACATCCTGTCGACTTCTTCCCGATCTTCGAGCCGCCTGATCTATGCGGTCTTCAACGATGCGCAAATTCTCAGAGATTCTGGACATGTATAATTGCTAAGAACATCTAACATAAAGTAATCACCGGTAATCACAGTAATACCAGCGACCTTCTGCTATTAGCTTATAAGTATCACACCTAATCACCTTCCCTGTCAAGCATATTATTGCATAATATTTTACGCATGTACTTTTACAGGGGTCTGAGGGAAATCCAGCCGCCCATGCGTCCGGTAGCGGCGTCGCGTCTGTAGCTAAAGAATTCATCAAAATCACAGCATGTGCAATGTTCACTGATCGCAATGTTCGAATCTTCGACTCCAGCGCGCTTAAGCATTACGCGGTTCGCCATCTTGAGATCAACATACCACTTCCCGCGCCCGGCCGGAGAGATCACGTTTTCGTTGGGAAATATGTGGAAAAAGCGGCCGGCGACATCTTCTCCGACTTCGTAGCAGTGACGCTCAATGGCTGGGCAGATGGCTGCAAGCAGCGTGCTCGGCTCCGTGCCAAACTCACGGCTCATCGCATCGATTGTTTCACATACGATGCTCTCCACAGTGCCCCGCCATCCGGCATGCGCAACTCCAATGGCCCTTTTTAACGGGTCGAGAAAGAACACCCCGACGCAGTCGGCGAAGTGTAACGCCAGGGGCAGGTTTGGGGTGTCGGTGATCAAAGCGTCGGTGTCGGGGATTGCGTTGCGGTGGTCGAAAGCGCCAGAGCCAGCGTCAGCCTCATCTACCCTGCGCACCACGTTAGAATGAACCTGATCCGGAACGACAATGCGGGCCGGATCGAAGCCAAGGGCGGAGGCGAATAATCTTCTGTTTGTAAGCACATCGTCACGGTCGTCCGCGACTGCAAGGGACAGGTTGAGTGAATCAAACGGCGGTTTGCTGACCCCGCCAATGCGCGTGCTGAATCCGCAGTCGACGAGTTTAGAGGCCTGAAAATGCCAGGGTGCATAATAGCGTAACCCGGCGGAGTCGATTCGATACCAGTTAGGAATCCTCATCAGGCAGCACGCAGGCGCCGCAAGTCGTGCATTTGCCGAGATTGCACGGCTTGGTAGGCTCTCCTTTCAGCGACTTGGAATACTCTTTCCATAGATAGCTCTTTTTGATGCGGGCATCAACGTGATCCCACGGCAGCAGTTCTGCGCGTTCTCGCGTGCGATAAATATATGATGAGACATCAACACCAGTGGAGCGCACAGCGGCAGGGTAATCTCCGCCGTTGTTTGCTGCAGATTCCAGAATGTCGCCGATTCTGCGGTCACCCCTCGCTAGATATCCCTGCACGGTCGCAAGCCTGGGGCTCTCGCCGGAAAATCGCACCCCGCCTATGGATAGTATGCTCTTTTTGAGAGCGGCGAATCTGCGCCTAAGAACTCGTTCCTGCTCCATCTCGCACCATTGAAACGGCGTCCAGGGTTTGGGAACAAAGCAACTCGCGGAGACATGGAAATCAACACTTGGAAATTCAGCGGATAAGTTACGCGCAAGCTCGGAAATCGCGGATACGTCTTCGTCGGTCTCGGTGGGCAGCCCGATCATAAAATACATTTTGACGCGGGATATACCTGCATCATGCGCCGCCGTAACAGCCTGGCGTATCTGCTGGTCGGTGGAGTTTTTGTTAATCACTGCCCGAAGACGCTCGGTGGCGGCCTCCGGGGCAATGGTGAGGGTTTTCTGTCCGCCTTTTGCCATCAGTTCGGCCGTCGCAGGGGTGATCGTCTCCAAGCGAACCGATGATACAGTAAATTGGCCCCCAGCCTGTACGATTTCTTCGCATAGTCTTTCCGCTTCGGGGTGGTCGAAAACCGCCGGCCCTACAAGACCGTGCCTGCCCACATCCGGGATTGCCCCTATTTTGCGCACCCACGGCGGGCGGTTGATGTATCCCGCCACACAAAAACGACATTGCCTGCCGCATCCACGCATAACCTCAATTAGCTGAATCTCGCCAAATTCGGCTTCCGATGTGCGTATTGTAGAACCGGCAGGATGAACTGCCAGGTCGGTTGCGATCGCGCGGCTGACTTTTGCAGGGGCCGGTGAATGATTTATAACTTTGCGCAACCTGCCGTCGGAGTCGTAGTGCGGCTCATACAGTGCAGGCACATAGACTCCGGGGATATTTGAAAGCTGAGAGAGCGCCTCTAACCGGGGCGATTCGCGCGTAGAGTTGATAGAGTCGATAAGCTGCGGTATCGTCTCCTCGCCGTCACCGACTACAAATGCATCGATAAAATCTGCCAGCGGCTCCGGATTGAATGTAGCGCACGGGCCGCCAGCGATTATCAACGGCCGCGTCTCGTCGCGATCCTTACTGCGCATAGGGATATTGGCCAGCCGAAGCATTCGCAATACGTTGACATAGTCCAACTCCCAGCTCACAGAAAATGCCACAACATCGAACTGGGACAATGAGGACAGGCTCTCCAGGGTGAACAGCTCTATGCGCGATCTTTCGTGCTCGTTGAGGTCATCGGGGTCTGGCAAAAAGAAGCGCTCGCAAGATGCATCCGGGTGCTCGTTAATCAGCGCGTAGACGAGTTGATAACCCAGCGATGCCATTCCAACGGCATAAACGTTGGGGAACCCCAGCGCAAAGCGCACCGAAGCGGCCCTGTTGATCTCTATTCCGCCGTGCTCACGCGCCAACCGCGCACGTGCCCTCGCCTGCAGGTCTATCGCCATATTTACATATTATGCAGTGCAGTGGATTTGTGCAAGCACATCAGTGGGAGAGGAGAAGGGAAAACGCGAAAACCAGAAAGGGGCGAAAATTAGAAATAACGATATGATGGGGTAATCTGGTTAGCCAAAGAGGGTTGATCGGACTTCGAAGCTCAGATATCGGACATCGGAAAAAAGCAGATTTCTCACTTCGTTCGAAATGACAGGGGTGGGAGGTTGAAATGACAGGGGCAAAATGACAGGGGTGGGAGGTGGAAAGGACATGAGTGGAAGAACGGACGGAATTATGGGAAGGGAAAACGCGAAAACCAGAAAGGGGCGAAAATTAGAAATAACGATATGATGGGGTAATCTGGTTAGCCAAAGAGGGTTGATCGGACTTCGAAGCTCAGATATCGGACATCGGAAAAGCAGATTTCTCACTTCGTTCGAAATGACAATGGCTGGGAGGCTGAAATTAGCCAAAGAGGGTTGATTGGATTTCGAAGCTCGGATATCGGACATCGCAACGGATTGTTACCGCAGACTGCGATTTGTCGTTTTGATGGTTACCAGTAGAAGGGAAAGTAATAGCCGGACGATAACCAAATTTTAGCGGTCTTTGCATCGCTACATACTGTTTTAAGAGGTCTGCTATGAGACTGGATGATATTGCTCGAATACCGTTAATGCACCCGCCGACGCCACTTGAAGAGGCTCCGAGGCTGGCAGAGCGCATTGGTTTGCGAAAGTTGCTGATTAAACGAGATGACTGCACTACACTGGGACTTGGAGGCAACAAAGTCCGCAAGCTGGAGTTTATTATGGCGGATGCGGTGGCGAAAGGGGCTGATGTGGTCATCACCTGCGGTGGGCCGCAGTCAAATTTCGCCAGATTGACCGCAGCAGCGTGTCGAAAAGTCGGTATTGACCGGTGTATTCTATTTTTAGGCGGGCCGGATTTCGACGTACTGCAGGGCAATCTGCTCCTGGACGTGATGTTCGATGCGGATATCAGATTTATGAAGGATGCTACGCCTGACGAGATGTCGGCGGCGATGCAGGCTGAGTCCGATAAACTGAGCGCAGAAGGCCACACGCCATACGTGATTCCAGTGGGAGGCTCCAGCCCATACGGAGCGATGGGATATGTCTCCGGCATTCGGGAGCTCTCGACGCAGTTGGCTGATGAGGATAAGAACGCATATATTTTCCTTGCTGTGGGATCTGCAGGGACTATCAGCGGCACAACCATCGGCGCAAAATTATTCTTGCCAGAATCGGAAGTCGTGGGGGTAAGCGTCTCGCGCACCGCGACCAATATCAGGGAGATCATTGGCAGGGTAACCCCGCAGGCATCTGAGTTGCTGGGGATTGAGTGTCCGGTGGATGCGCAGAGCGTGCACATCGAGGACGGCTACTACGGCGAGAAGTACGGGGTTTCAAGCGAGGCCGGTAACGCTGCCGCATTGGAACTTGCCAGGACTGAGGCGCTTTTGGTGGACCCTGTTTATACGGGGAAGGCAGTGTCCGGGATGCTGGATATGGCGCGCCGGAAGCTGATAGATACGGACAGGACGGTGGTCTTCATACACACCGGTGGAGTGCCGATTTTGTTCGCTTTTGAGAAGGAGTTCAGGGGTCTGGCGAAGTTGACGAGGATGTAGTTTGGAGGTTGGGAGTTAGAGGTTGGAGGTTGGGAAAGGGTGGCGATTCGGAGATCGCCACCCATCTTTTTCGGCGATTTGAGATCGCCACCCATATTTTTCGGCGATTCTGAGATCGCCGAGCTTCTTTGTTTGGGTGATCCTGCTACTTCGCGCAGGATGACTTACGTTGGTGCAAATTATTTGCCCTTAACGACGTCCTGGATTACTTTTCCGGCTTTCGGCTGGGCGGCGTTGTAGTTTTCGCCGAGCAGGTAGGCCAGAGTCGCCGCCAACTGGCTGGTGGTGACCTCTTCGATATCTTGTCGTTCACCCAACGCGGGGGTATCCGGGCCCATAAATGCCATCCAGGTCTTCTCGGAACCAGAATTCCCCGCCCAGTGATCCTGCCACTTTTTGCCGACTTCGCCGCGGCCGTGGTCGGTGGTCATAATCAGAGTAGTCGTGTCCTTATACTCCGGCATCGACTGCGCCGTCTCCCAAATTTTGCGGACGTATTCATCGTACAGTTTAGCAGCCTTAAGATATTCGTCGTAGCGTCCGCGGTGTGCCGCAACGTCGGTCCAGCCGAGCATAATATAAATCACCCGAGGTTTGTTCGTCTTGAAATACTCCAAGGCGCTGTAGAACATAATCGAGTCCGGCGGCGCACCAGGTCTCAAGTCGACTGTTTCCGTCTTCAGAGCATTTAGAAGATACTGGCGTTCCGATATCTTGCCAGTGACCGGATCCAGGCCACCATTGATTACGAACCCTGCTCTGTCACGGTTAAGAATAAACGGCAGCGCATCCCACGAACCGAACGCAGCGACTTTGTCTTTGAAAGCCGGCTTGCGATTCAGCCACTCCAGCACGCTGACGTTAGGATTATTTTTCAGATCGTTGCTGTTGACTTCCTTATCGACATATCCGCACAGCATCTCGCTGTAGCCAGGGTATGAGAACCAGTAAGGGTTCTCCACCCTTGATGCGCTGCCGAGGTCGCGGTTGCCATAAATCTGTCCCTTTTCTACGATAGTGGTCCATAAGAACGGCATAACGGCCTTTCGACGCTCCTGCGGAGTATCCCGCCAATACTTCGCCTTAAACGCGGCCTCGTCTGCAACTCCGCCGCCTTCCTTGCTGGACAGTTCCTCGGCAGCGCCGCGGAAAACTTCCTCCCAGCGAAACCCGTCGGCGGTGATAAAGATGATATTTTTGGTCTTTGTTTGGGCCGCCATCACGCTGCCGCAAACTGCAAGCACCAACAGAGCCAATATTAGCCCTCTTAATACGATACTGCTTCTTCTCATCGTTGCCTCCTTCTGTTCGAGCCACAGCTCAGGCGCTCAAGCTCGCTTAACCTCATATTCACTTGTCACTGCCGCCAGACGCTCGCAGGATTCCTGGAAGTAGTCCGGCGCCAGTTCGAAGCCAACGAAAGGGACCTCGAGGCTCGCGCAGGCAATCGCGCTTGAGCCTATTCCTAAAAATGGGTCCAAAACCAACCTCGTGCGCTCCACCCCGTGCAATCTGATGCAGCGCGCAGGCAGCTCGATCGGGAAAGTGGCGGGGTGCGGACGCTCCTTGTCACGGCTCTGAATCGTCTCATAAGGAATGAACCAGGTATTGCCGCGACAATGCAAATCGCTGCCACCATTAGCCCAACGAGTCACATTACTTTTGTCCTGATACGGCACACCGATCGCCAGCCTGTCCAGCGGCGTTTTGCCGTGTTTGGTGAGATGAAAAATATATTCGTGGCAGTCGTTAAGAAACCGGCCGCTGTTTATGGGTTTGTAGTGTCCGACGACGATGTCCTGGGTGATCCCTGGATAGTCCCCTACCTCGTCTTTCATGATAGCAATGGATTTGACCCAGTGGATGACGTTTTGCAGGCTGAAGTGTTGATTCATCACGTCCAGCAATTGAAACGGCACCAGGGGATCGGTCGGTTTTGAGCCTACGTTCAAAAAAAGTGAGCCAGCCTCCGTCAGCACTCGGTCGATTTCCCCCGCCCACTCGCTCATCCATGCCAGATACTGCTCTCGCGATTGGGTATCGTCGTAACCGTTATATTGAACTCCGAGGTTATACGGCGGTGATGTTACGACAACGTCCACACTGCCGTCGGGGATGTGCTCGCGCATTCCTGCGACGCAATCACCCAAATATAGATTCAGTTCCGAGCCGGCAGCGGCGAAACGTCTGATGCTGGGATTGCTATCCAATCAAATAATCCTTTTTGAAATCAGCTTAGATCTTTGAGGTCACTTCGTTTACCAGTTTTCGGGTTGCCTTCGGGTCAAGTTTCCCCTCGTGCTTTTTCAATAGTTTGCCCCCTGCGTCGATGAACAGATAAGCAGGTGTTTTTTTTATCGAATTGTCTTTGATCATGCTTTGTCCGTCCTCCGTCGCTGTATCGACAACAAGAAAGACAACCTCCCGCGAGGTGACTAAATCCAGTTGAGATACCTCCTTAATATCCTGATCGGAGAAGTCTTTCCGAGACGCAACTATAAAAAGCAGAGCTTTGGGCTGTTTTAGATTCGACGCAGACTGCGCCGAAGTTGCGCCTCACCCGTCTCCTGGGGTGCAAACATGCCCACCGCCAGAGTTCAATAGGAAGTGCTGTGCTCCGACAAACAGCCCTATCAGGACTACAGCAACGATTATCAGCTTTACTGTGTTATTCAAATTGGGCCTCCAATACTGCTACCCTATCTATCTTCTCCATCGCCTCATTAGTTCCCTTGCTGATTTATCAGGTTCGGGTTGTTGTGCTGAGTTCATAAATTATAACACTGGCAGACGAGGTTTGATTGGTGTAGAATGTAGCTGTGCAATTTTATGCGTGTACAGGAGAAGGCTGGTGCTGAACGAGTTTTTGGATAGTTTGAAATACGATAAAGATGGCTTGATTCCGGCGGTGGTGCAGGATGATACTAACGGCGACGTGCTTATGGTAGCGTATATGAACCGTGATGCCGTAAAGCAGACGTTGACGAGCGGCCGGGCGTGTTTTTGGAGCAGGTCGCGGCAGACGTTTTGGATTAAAGGTGAGAGTTCCGGCAATATCCAGTTGGTTAGGTCGGTTTATGTGGACTGCGATAAGGATTGTCTGGTGGTAAAAGTGGAGCAAACTGGCGCGGCCTGCCATGTTGGGTATCGATCGTGTTTCTTCCGTCAGGTGGATTCGGAAGGCAACGAGACTATTGTGGGCGAAAAGTTGAGTGAGGCGTATTGATGGGTGCAAAGAAAGTATTCTTAAACGGCAAGTTTTATACTCTCGATAAGACTGGATCGCAGGTCGAGGCGCTGGCGGTCGATGGAGAGCGGATAATCGCCCTCGGCAGCAACGACGAAGTGAGATCAGCGGCTGGGCCTGGTGCGAAAGAGATCGATCTCGAGGGAAAAACAGCGGTTCCCGGCTTCATTGACACGCACTGCCACTTGATGACCCATGGAATATCTCAAACGCAGATGGCGGATCTGTCGGATAGCCAGTCAATTAGCGAGATACAGGACAGGCTGCGCCGTCACATGCAGAAAAACCCGAACCTGCGGTGGGTCAACGGAGAGCGATTTGATCAGGAATTGTTCTCCGAAGGCAGGTGGATAACTCGACAGGACCTTGATGAAGTCAGCAAAGACCTGCCGGTGTTTGTGGTTCGGTTGTGTCGACACGCGCTGGTGGCTAATACTGCCGCTTTGCTGCCGGTTCGAGACAAGCTGACAGATGAGCAATGGGAAACCGGTAAGCTTACGGAAGACGATACTGACCTGATATGGAGTCAGGTTCCGCCTTATACGGAAGCGGACCTTGAGAGGGCATTGCTTTATGGCCTTGACGATGCCAAGGCAACGGGGCTAACGACGGTGCATTGTCAGTTGAACAATATGCAGCACCTTGGCGTATTGCGAAAATTGCGCTCCGAAGGCAGGCTTCCCGTGAGGGTGCGGTTGCAGTGGCCTGTTGAGCGGATGGATGAAATCGTTAATGAGGGCTTAAAGACGGGTTCCGGCGACGACCACTTGCGGATCGGCTCTATGAAGATATTTATGGATGGCTCACTTGGCGCGCGGACGGCGGCGATGTGTGAGGAGTATTCTGATGACCCTGGAAACATTGGGGATTTGTTCAGAGATGCTGAAGAATTGGCGGAAATGTTGATCAGCATTCAGCGAAATGATTGCCAGGCTGCAATACACGCGATAGGTGACCGTGCTATTTCTCACACGCTTAGGGCGATAGAAATAGCAATGCCGGAGAATAATGAGAACAATCGGCTGCGACATCGGATCGAGCATATCGCACAACTCAGCCCGCAGATAATCGCGGATGTGGTTAGATTGAATGTCATCGCCTCGATTCAACCGCAGTTTGTGATTACGGACTTCTGGTCCGAAAAACGGGTCGGGCCGGAGCGATATAAATATATGTATCCGTTCAAGACTATGCTTGATGCCGGCACAAAAATCGGAATCGGGTCCGATTGCCCGGTAGAGAGGCTGGATACAATAGAGACGATCCACAGGGCCGTGAATCGGGAGCCGAATAGTCTGGGTGAGCGTTTGACGGTGGACGAGACGCTGCGCGGGTATACCTACGGCAGCGCGTACGCTGGCTTCGAGGAGAATGACAAAGGCTCGCTTGAGATCGGCAAGCTGGCGGATTTCGTGGTGCTGTCGGACGATCCATACTGCGTGAAGCCTGAGACCTTGGAGCAAATCAAGGTGCTTAATACAATAGTTGGGGGTGAAATGTAATGAAACTCGTACGACTTCTTCTGACACTTTCCGCACTGGCGTCGCTTGCAGTAAACCTCGCCGGATGCGGACAATGAGGAATCTAAGCGACCCGGTCGGGCCGCATAATTATTGCCTCGTTCTGTTATTTTGATTCTATTAGCCGGCGCAGTTGACCTGCGAACGTCGTGGGGCTTGTTGACGCCGGCAATATTTTCACGTCTAGCGCTTCTTCGACTTCACGAAGGGTGACATCGTCCAAAAACGCGTCGTCTCTCAGCGCGACTGAGGGAATCGCCAGAATATCCCCGCACGGTTTACCTTTAAGCTGCGCAATTACATCGCCGCCTGAGATCAACCCCGCCACCGTGACCGATTCACCGAACAGAGTGTTTTTTATTGGGTGGATAGTGAAATGGAGTCTGTCGGAGTTGACGGATTCGGCCCATTGGCTTAGAACAGGGGCGGCGAGTTGGCCTGTGGCGATTGATATGTGGACTTTCTTCTGATCAGTATTTATATGCTGGAACAGCTCCCTGGCTCTGTAGGCGCTGTCCTTGAATTTGCGAACCAGCCCAATGCCGTTACCGATCTGAGGGAAACGCTCGTAGGCCGTTGCTTTCGGCACGGGTCGGTTTGCGCAGAGGTAGAACTCATCTGCTGCCCATACCAGCCGTGTCCCAAATTTCGACTGGAATTGCTGTTGCCATTTTACAAGTTTGTCCAAGATTGCTGCTGAATATTGGGCATCTATCGACGGTATTGGGATGCTGTGCCTGCGATGCGGTGTGAGGCCAGCGGGCACAATTGCAATCGATTTCACGGTCGGGTATCGCTGCGACAGATCCGCTATTGTACGATCAAGCTCCTGTTCGTCGTTAATTCCACGGCACAGAACTATCTGGGTGTGCAGGGTGATGTGGCCGTTGGCGAGAGTGTCGATCTGGTGCAGAATGTTCGGAGCTTTTCTGCCAAGCATCGTTTCCCGCAGAGTTGAGTTCGTCGTGTGAACTGAGACATACAGAGGGGTCAGCCGCTGCTGCACGATGCGGCCGAGATCAGACTCTGTCACGTTGGCAAGGGTGACGAAGTTGCTGTGCAGAAAAGACAGCCGGTAGTCGTCGTCTTTTATATAAAGCGATTTTCGCAGGCCCTTCGGAAGCTGATCGACGAAGCAAAATACACACTTAGCGCCGCAGGTGCGGATACCGTCGAACAGAGGATCTTTGAATGTGACGCCGAGGTCGTCGTCGATATCCTTCTCTATCTCAAACTCCGCCGATTCATCTCCACGACGCAGCAGGACTGTGACCAGATCATCGGCTGTATAAAACTGGTAATCGAAGATATCGGAAAGCTGGTGGCCGTTGACGGAAATAATCTGATCACCGGGCAGCCATCCGAGGTCGCTGGCGATGCTGTCTTGCTCAACTTTGTCTATGATTCCTGCAGTAATCTTGGGCATACTTCTAATCGTAAAGAGATTCACTGTCGGATTTTAACACAGAGAACAGGGGGTGGCAATAGTGAGGGTGTGAATTATACACTGTAATCCAGGTGATTTGAATCCATTTGCTTGATAGCCTGGTCCGAAAAAGAGTATACTTGTATATACAACTTTGGACGCAAAGCGGTACTGCGTGGATATAAAACGTGAAAACTCAATACCGGTTTACCAGCAGCTTAAAGAGGCGATCCGACAGCGCATCAACACCGGAGAATGGCCGCGAGGATGGAAGATACCGTCCGAACCGGTACTATCCAGATCCCTAAATTTATCCAGAGGCACCGTGCGTAAGGCTGTCGCCGACCTCGTAAACGATGGGTTGCTGGAAAGCAGACAGGGTGATGGCACCTATGTCACCGGTTGGCCTATTGAACAACGCCTGATGGGGTTTTACTCGTTTGCGCGAGAAGCGGAAGAACGCGGTCTGGAGCTTACCTCGAAGGTGCTTGAATGGAGAGAAGAATCCGCCGGAGCAAACGTAGCCACGCGACTAAAGATAGACCCGGAAGAGCCGGTTCTGCGCGTTAAAAGACTTCGCATTCTTGCAGGTGTGCCAATTCTATTGGAGACTTGTCATTTACCTGCCCGTTTGGTAAGCGAGCTGAGAATGGAAGATTTTGCAGAGGGGGCATTGTATGATGCCCTGCAGGAACGGTGCCGGATATTTGTGAATCGTGCAGAAGAGGCGTTTGAGGCGATTGCTCTCGGCGATTATGAGGCGGAGTTTCTCGAGGTTTCAGTTGGTTCGCCGGCGCTTATGGTTGAGCGGTTGGCTTACACAATAGACAATAAGCCGATTGAACTTCGATTCAGCGTGATGCGCGGGGATAAGTGCCGATACTATATTGAATTGAAGTAAGGAAGTAGAGCTTGAATAACCTGATATTTTCTTTGGCTGTTGGCGCAAGTGGGCTTTTTGCCGGGCTATTAGGGTCGCTGACTGGGCTCGGCGGCGGGGTGGTGCTGGTGCCGTTGCTGTCCATAGCGTTTGGTATTGACATCCGGTATGCCATTGGCGCATCGCTGATCTCTGTGATTGCAACCTCATCCGGCGCAGCGGCCGCATACGTAAAGGAAGGTTACACAAACATACGCGTCGGTATGTTTCTGGAGGTCGCTACTACCATAGGAGCACTTACGGGAGCATTCGTCGCGGGTTTGGTCTCCGCTAACTTGATTTCAATAGTCTTCGGGGTGGTACTTTTATATTCTGCCTACAGCTCAACTCGCACGATTCCACAGGATTTGGACTCGATGACTCCTGATCCGCTGGCCACTCGTTTGAGGATGAACGGCACGTATCCGACCAGCCAGGGCCATAAGAGTTACTATGTGCGGGGGGTTCCTGGGGGGGCAGGGTTGATGTTAATTGCCGGGGTATTATCCGGCTTGTTGGGAATCGGCTCCGGCGCCCTGAAAGTGATTGCAATGGACAAGATCATGCGCATTCCGTTTAAGGTGTCCACCACCACCAGTAACTTTATGATCGGCGTGACCGCAGCCGCGAGCGCGGGGGTCTACTTAAACCGTGGTTATATCGCGCCTGGGCTTGCGATGCCGGTGATGCTGGGAGTGCTTATCGGGTCGCTGATTGGGGCGAGAATATTGCCGAGAGCAAAGACCCAATTTCTGCGATACGTTTTTGCCGCAGTCATATTCGCAATGGCTGTGGAGATGTTTCAGAAGGGCATTATAGGGACGACGTAATGCGAATAAAACTTGATTTATCGGATGAACAAATAGAGCAGGTAATCGGAAACCTGCTCAGGTTCGGAGTTCTTCTGGCCGCGGCAGTTGTTTTTATGGGCGGCGTAGTCTTCCTTACACGGCACCACGCATCTCCGAGCTATCATATTTTCCGAGGAGAACCCAGGTCGCTTCGCAGGGTGCCGGAAATAGCTCGACTTGCATTTTCATTTAGCGGCAGGGGCCTGATTCAGTTGGGCGTGTTATTGCTGATAGCCGTCCCGGTCGTACGAGTCGCCCTTTCGTTACTGGCCTTTATTATACAGCGCGATCGGATCTATGTTGTGGTGACGCTGGTCGTTTTATCTGTACTCCTGTACAGCTTGTTCTGGACTCGGTGAAGTCAATTCACTGTGGATCCTCATAAGGAAACAGTGCGGTGCTGAGGTAGCGTTCGCCGGTATCCGGTAGTACGACAACTATCAGCTTGCCGGCATTTTCTGGCCTTTTGGCGACCTGAATCGCGGCGTGAGCGGCTGCTCCGCTGGATATCCCTACTAAAAGCCCCTCGGTTTTGGCGAGTTTTCTTGCGGCTTCAAACGCCTCATCATTTGTGACCTGGATTACCTCGTCTATGAGGCTCATATCCATTATGCCCGGCACAAAACCCGCGCCGATTCCCTGAATTTTATGCGGCCCAGGAGCACCGCCGGAGAGGACCGGGGAGTCGGTAGGCTCGACCGCAATGACCTGCAAGCCAGGTTTGCGCGGCTTTAGAGCTTGCGCTACCCCGGTTACGGTGCCGCCGGTGCCGACCCCGCCGACCACTATATCCACCCTACCCTCGGTGTCGGCCCAGATTTCTTCGGCTGTGGTCTCGAAATGGGCCTTCGGATTGGCCGGATTTTCAAACTGCTGAGGGATAAATGAATTCGGATGCTGCGCTGCGATTTCTTCGGCTTTAGCTATCGCCCCCTTCATTCCCAATGCTCCGGGGCTGAGGACGAGTTCGGCGCCGAGTGCGGAAAACAGCTTTCTGCGTTCGATACTCATAGTATCCGGCATTACGAGGATCAGTTTGTAGCCTTTGCTGGCGGCGACTCCAGCGAGGGCGATACCGGTGTTGCCACTGGTCGGCTCGATTATTATGGTGTCCTTGTTAATCAGGCCCTGCCGCTCGGCGTCCTCAATCATATATAAGCTGATCCGATCTTTGACGCTGCCCCACGGGTTTTGCTTCTCCAGCTTGGCGACGAGATCGGCGGGAGTGTCGGTGTGTGATAATCTGAGCAGCGGTGTGCCGCCTATGAGTTCCAAAATAGAATTAGCTATCGATGGCCGCATATTGTGTTCTCCTTATTTATCCTCTGATTTTATGCATCCGGAGCATATTACTCCGCCAGCTACGACCCTGCTGTCGGAGTCGTATAGAACCAGTCTCTGGCCGGGGGTTGGTGCGAATTGTGGTTGGTCGAATCGTACGGACATAGTCGATTCGCCGATCTGAGTAAGCACACACGGCGATGGCTCGCCCTGTGATCTTATCTTGCCGAAAAACCGCGAATTGGGAGACATTTGATCGGGGATTAAGATATTAATCTCATGCGCCTCGACGGTGCTGCTGAGAGCCTGCTCCCTTGTCGCCACAGTGATCGTATTATTTATGGGATCGATTGATATCACATGAAAAGGCCTTGCGGCTGCTATGCCGATTCCTTTGCGCTGGCCGATGGTGTAATTGGCGATCCCCTTGTGCTTGCCGATAACCTTTCCATCCATATCCAAAATTGGGCCGGTTTCAGAGGGCAGGCCGAGTGCGGTGCGGTAATCGTCGCCGGATGCGAAGCAAAGCTCCATGCTGTCGTCTCGATGTGCTACCGGCAGGCCGGATTTCGCCGCAAGCTGCCTCACTTCGTCCTTTCCAAAATCTCCCAACGGCAAGTAGAGATGCTTTAGTCGATGTTTCTGAATGCCGTAAAGAAAATAACTCTGGTCGCGGGAGTGGTCGTCGCCTCTTACAAGATAAGTCTGCTCGCCATCCCTGAGCACGCGTGCATAGTGCCCTGTGGCCAGGTTTTTGACGGCGAAATGCTGCTCGATCGCATCCCAGACCATGCCGAATTTGAACAACATATTGCAGTCAGCGCACGGGCAAGGGGTGCGGCCGTGTTCGTATGATCGGCGAAACGGCTCGATTACAAGGCGCTCAAACGCCTCTCGCACATCGAGATAATAATGAGCCAGCCCTAACGAATCTGCCACCTCGACGGCCTCTTTTGAAGCCTGGCCGGAGCCTCCTGCGATCGGGATATGCAGGGTGACCCCGACCACGTTCCAGCCCGCGTCACGGAGGAGCATAGCCGTGACCGAGCTATCGACGCCACCACTCATCAGCACAGCTATGTCGCGAGCAGCCTCGGAACCGGGCTGCCAATTGCGAGTGGTGGCGTCGCTAAACTCTATATTAAGATCGTCGAGAACCGATGTCATACTTATTGCTGACTCTTGATTAATGCCTGGTCCAGGTCAGCGATGATGTCGTTCACGTCCTCTAAGCCGACGGAGAAGCGAACGAAATCGTCGGTGACTCCTGAGCTGAGCCTTTCTTCGGCGCTCAACTGCTGATGAGTTGTAGACGCAGGGTGGATGATAAGGGTCTTTGCGTCAAGAATATTGGCGAGATGAGAGATCATCTTAACGGAGTTGATCAGTTTCACCCCGGCTTCAATTCCGCCCTTTACGCCAAAGCCGATGATGGCCCCCTGCCCCTGCGGCAAAAACTTCTGAGCTCTCTCATAATCCGGATGGCTCTTAAGCCCTGCGTAGTTGACCCACGAAACAGCCGGGTGCTTCTCCAGCCACTGGGCCACCTTCAGCGCATTGGCTGAGTGCGCCCTTGCCCGCAGCGGCAGAGTCTCAATTCCCTGCAGGAATAAAAATGAGTTGAACGGAGACAGCGCCGGGCCCATATCCCGGAGCAGTTGCACACGCGCCTTAATTATGTAGGCAATTCCCTGTACGGCGGCTTTGTCGTGCAGGCCAAAGGCATCCCAATAGCTAACGCCGTGATACGAAGGATCCGGCTCGGTGATCTCTGGAAACTTGCCGTTGTTCCAATTGAACTTACCGGAATCAACAATAGCTCCGCCGATGCTGGTTCCGTGGCCGCCGATCATCTTAGTCAGCGAGTAGACCGCGATATCCGCGCCATATTCAAACGGGTTGAGAAGCGGCGGAGGGGCGACGGTGTTGTCCATAATCAACGGGATGCCGTGCCTGTGGGCGATCTCGGCAATTGCCGGATAGTCGTCGACGTTGTTTTTGGGATTACCCATCGACTCGATATATACCAGCCGGGTCTGGTCGTCGATGGCGGCCTCGATATTCGCAGGATCGGTCGAGTCTACAAACCGTGCTTCTATTCCGAATTTGGCCAGCGTATAGTGAAATAACGTGTGCGTGCCGCCGTATAGATAGCTCGTGGAGACGAAGTTCTGGCCAGCCCGAGTTATGTTCAGAACGGCAAGCGTAATAGCAGCCATGCCGGATGCAACAGCCAAAGCCCCGGTGCCGCCGTGAAGCTCGGCGAGACGCTTTTCCAGCACGTCAGTAGTCGGGTTCATCAGCCGAGTATATATGTTGCCGAACTCCTTGAGCGCAAAGAGGTTGGCGGCGTGGTCGGCTGAGTCAAAGACGTAAGACGATGTCTGATAAATCGGCACCGCCCTGGATCCGGTGGTGGGGTCTGGTACTTGTCCGCCGTGTTGCGCAATGGTGTCGATTCCGGGTTTGTTGTTGCTCATTTTAGCTTCCTTCCTGCGAGTATTCACCTGTTATATCTTAAAATATAAATGCTCGGTCCTGTCTTGAAATGACGCCGTGGTTTGATTGGCCCGAAGCGCCTTTTAATTATTCGTAAACGGACCGGCGATGTCAAGCACTTAGTGCTATGTCGCACTAAGTTCTAATCAGGTATATTGTGCTACTCACAAAATGGTTCATTAAAAAAATGAGCGCTCGGAGAATCCACCCCGAGCGCCCATTAACATCCATGTCGCCTACCCGCATCCTGCAAAAGCACAGATAACAAATTATCAGGCACCGACCGGAGCGTCCGTGCTCCGGTCGATTAACCTCCATGTTACCCAAGTGCCTCCTGCAAAAACGTTCGCGTCTGCATTATAGCGGATATTTGCAGCATTAACCGCACTTGCTGAACCCGCAGAATCGGCAGACCACGCAACCGGACTCATGCTCGACCGCACAACCGCAGTCCGGGCAAGCCCCCACCAGCATATCCAGTTTGCTGGTGCGCTTTGATATCTCATCGGTGGCCTCTCCGGTGTCACGTTCGGTCAAATAGTGACCAATAGCGATGCCGATGGCATCCGCGCAGCTCAGCACAGACCCGCCGTTACCCCACGCGGGATTGTGACAACGAATGCCGCGAAGGTGCTTCTGAATCGAGGCCGGATCGACACCAGCCCTGAGAGACAAAGATATCAGACGTCCAATTGCCTCCAGTTGACTCGGCGCGCAGCCACCCGCTTTGCCCATCGAAGCAAATACCTCGCAGAGGCCGTTTTCGTCCTCGTTGATTGTCACATACATATTCCCGCAGCCCGTATTGATGCGTTCGGTGCTGCCGTGGGTGGTCGATGGTCTCGGCCTGGGTTCGCGACCCATCGGAGCGGTAATGGTCTCTACTTTGTCTTTCTTGTCCTTACCGGAGACGTTCAACACCTGCGCGTCGCGGCTGCCATAGCGATAGATCGTGCAGCCCTTGCAGCCCTCGCGATAGGCCAACTCGTAGACCAGTCGCACATCCTCCGCCGTAGCCTCCTCCGGGAAGTTGACTGTCTTTGAGACGGCGTTGTCGGTGAAGCGCTGGAACGCTGCCTGCATTCGAACATGCCATACCGGGGCGATGTCCAGAGCGGTGCAGAAGACTCTTCTAACGTCCTCTGGCACCTCAGGAATATCCCTTACGCTGCCCTGTTCGGCGATTTTGCGCATCAATTCTTCTGAATAGAACTCGCGCTCTCGTGCGATTTTCTCGAACTGCGGATTGACTTCGACAAGCTCGGTGCCATCCATAACCCGTTTAATGTAGCTTATCGCAAACAGCGGCTCAATTCCGCTGGAGCAGGCAGCTATTATGCTCAGAGTTCCCGTCGGCGCGATGGTGGTGACTGTGGCGTTGCGGATCTCCATACCCTCGTCCCGGTCGTAGATACTGTCCTTGAAATTCGGGAACACCCCTCGCTCTTCGGCGAGCTGACGGGAGGCTTTCTGCGCCTCTTTGGAGACGACACTCATAACCTGCTCGGCGACCGCGATACCCTCCTCGGAATCATAAGGCACGCCGAGTTGAATAAGCATATCGGCAAAACCCATCACTCCGAGGCCGATTTTGCGGTTGCCACGGGTCATCTCGGCGATGGAATCCAGCGGATAGCGGTTTACATCGATCACGTTATCGAGGAACCGAACGGCCAGCTTCACGGCCTGCTGCAGCCTTTGATAATCGATCTCCGCCCTGCCCTCTACGATAGATACCATGTTACCGAGATTGATTGAGCCCAGGTTGCACGATTCATAAGGCAGCAGCGGCTGCTCTCCACACGGGTTGGTGCTCTCGATAGGGCCGAGATGCGGTGTGGGGTTGTCCCTGTTGACCCGGTCGATGAATATGATCCCCGGCTCGCCGTTGCGCCAGGCCATGTTGACTATAAGATCGAAAACCTTTCCCGCGTTGAGGTACTTCACCACATCGCCGTTTCTGGGATTGAGAACAGGGTAGTCCTCACCCTTGGCGGCCGCTTCCATAAACGCTTCAGTGACAAGGACGCTGATGTTAAAATTGGTGAGCTTGGTGGTATCCTGCTTGCATGTGATAAAATCTATGATGTCGGGATGATCGACCCGCAGACAGCCCATATTCGCGCCCCTGCGAGTGCCGCCCTGTTTGATAGCCTCTGTGGCGCCGTTGAATACTTCCATAAATGATATCGGGCCGCTGGATATGCCATTGGTGGAGCGCACGCAATCGTTGGCAGGGCGGAGTCTTGAGAACGCGAATCCCGTCCCGCCACCGCTCTTATGGATAAGTGCCGTGTTTTTGACGGTCTCGAAAATGGAGTCGACCGAGTCGTCTATCGGCAGCACGAAACACGCGCTAAGCTGTCCCAAATCGCGGCCCGCGTTCATAAGGGTGGGACTATTGGGCAAAAAATCCAGGTCGCTCATCAGTTTATAAAACTCGCCAGCCAAGCCCTGAACATGCTTCGCAGATTTACCGTAGTTCAGTTCCGCCTGGGCTATGGCGTCGGCAACCCTTTTGAACAGCCCATCCGGGTCTTCTATGAGTTTGCCTTCTTCGTCCTTGCGAAGATATCTTTTTTCAAGCACAGTCAGTGCGTTATTGGTCAATGTGCGCATACCCTGCCCTCCTTAGCTTTTTCGTGTGGTTTTTGCGCGGCCCAGCCCATCTATTATTTTTCTGAACTGTCCGAGGTCTTCAAATTGTCTGTAGACTGAGGCGAACCTGACGTACGCGATCTGGTCTACTTTTTTTAACTCCTGCATCGCCATCTCACCGATTCGCATAGAATCGATCTCAGCGGCGCCGGAATCGACTATCTCACATTCGATGCGATCGACAATAGCCTCAAGGATATCCATCGCCACCGGGCGTTTTTCGCACGCCACAGTCAGCCCCCTCAGGACCTTTGCGCGATCGAATGGTTCACGGCGTCCATCTCGCTTAACAACGAAAATTCTGAGTTCTTCGATCTGCTCGTAGGTGGTATAGCGTCGTTTGCAAGCCACGCATTCGCGTCGTCTGCGCACTGCTTCCCCCTCTTTAACAGAGCGCGAGTCCAGAACTTTGTCTTCAAAACAGCCACAAAATGGACACTTCATGTGAGAGCCTCAGCCACTACATATAGTAGCAATCAGAAGTCTATCACACTATATATACCGCGTCAACGGGGAATTATTCCACACTAGCATGCGGGCTTTCAGTGTGGTGTGCAAGCGGATATAAGATAGGGGCTGGGAACTTATACAAGAGCTAACTATTTGATCTGCGGATTCCACCACGGACCAGTAAAAGAACCCAATAATTGTTCTTCGCTGGGCGTAGCAGGTAATCCATCAGCGGTTTGTCTTGCGATATCGCCGATAAAAGCGACCTGTGTGCCCTGCGCACCCGGCATCTGCACCAGGCACCTCGCCGTTACGAATTTTACTTCTCGATTAAGATCAAAAGCCTTTTTGGCAATTTGGGTCGAGGCTGTGATAATCTGTTGCTTCGTCAGCATCGGGGAAAACGGCAAAGTAAAAGTGACGCTGACCACTCCCGAACGCGGGTCGGCGATCACGTCGTTTATCCCCGCGCCCGTATCAGTTACAGGCTGCGCAGACGCAAGTTCGCTGCGGATATACGACTCAGCCGGAGTGCGAGCGACTATCCCAGCCGGCGCAGGAGAGGACCCGGTCTCCGGAGATGAGCTTGGCGGTCGCTGCGGCAGAGACTCGGAACCGGAAAGCTGCGGGGCAGGAGCCTGATATTGCTGTTGAGCAGTCGGCACTGGGTGATTTGTTGCGACTTCCGATCGTCCTCTGAACGCCGAAATCACCGCCATAATCACGATGATTATAAATATTGCTCCCAAAGCCCACGCCCATTTGGCGCTCCATTGCCATGCGCCGGTCGGTTCTTTGCGCTGACTTTCACGGCTTTCTGTTAAAATTAATTCGCCGAGACGGTCGAGACGCTCCTGGTTATGCTCACTTTCTGGGCTCATTTCCAGAGCCATCTGATACCACGCAATGGCTTCCTCGCGCATTCCCTTTTGTTCGTAAATCTCGGCTAGCAGGGATGGGACATCGGGGTTGCGAGGATCCAGTCGCAAGGCATCGGTCGCGTCGGCAATGGCCTGGTCATACTCCGCACGCAGTCTGTGCAGGTTGGCAGAGGCCAGCAGGGACTGCACATCGGCGTCCGAGCGCTGTGGGGCCGAAGCGCCAGATGAGATATCCGCCCCGCATTTGGGGCAGTATCTGAAATCGTCATCGAGAATTATTCTGCAATTGTCGCATCGGCGCATGGTTTTTTTGTGTTTCTGGTTTTATAGGGTGGCGATTCGGAGATCGCCACCCATCTCTTTTGTACAAAGATTGCCACCCATCTTTTTAGTACGGAGATCGCCACCCATCTCTTTTGTATAGAGATCGCTACACATATTTTTAATGCGGAGATCGCGACCGCTCTTTTTAGTACGGAGATTGCTACACATCTCTTATGCGCAAATCGCTACACATCTAGCTCGTCTACTTTTTGCCGTATTTTTCAGCAGCTTTGACCGTGTGCGTGAGCAACATGGCTATCGTCATCGGTCCAACTCCGCCGGGCACTGGGGTTATGTAGCTTGCTCGCTGCGAAGCCGCCTCGAACTCAACATCCCCAACGTCCTTGTCCCTGCCATCGACCTTGTTATACCCCGCATCAATGACAACGGCGCCTTCTTTGATCCAGTCGCCTTTTATGAACTCCGGCTTGCCGATCGCCGCCACCAGAATGTCCGCTCTGCGAACTACATCCGGCAGGTTCTGAGTTCTCGAATGACAAATCGTCACTGTAGCATGCCTCTCGAGAAGAGCCAACGCAGCAGGTTTACCCAGGATTATGCTGCGTCCCACGACCACAGCCTCAGCGCCCTTGATCGGAATATTATACGTCTCCAGCAGGGTTACAATTCCCTGCGGAGTGCACGATATGTAGTCGGCGGTTCCTAAAACCAGCTTACCAAGGCTCATCGCACTTATTCCATCTACGTCTTTTTCAACCGCTACCGTAGACAGGATGTCAAGCTCATCAAGATGGCCGGGCACAGGATGCTGCACCATAATTCCGTGAACCGACGGGTCGGCATTTAGCTGCATAATGGTGTCTTTGATCTGCTGCTGCTCGCTGTCAGGGGGCATATATATGAGGTCGCTGATCATCCCGGCGGCTTCACAAGCC
Organism: Armatimonadota bacterium; assembly: GCA_050948905.1. Classification (GTDB taxonomy): domain Bacteria; phylum Armatimonadota; class UBA5829; order UBA5829; family UBA5829; genus DTKD01. Next base: position 177,619 of record JBMNES010000001.1, read on the forward strand.
TTTTTCTTCATCCTGGTGTACGTCACCGAAGCAGGGTCGTCGCCGACCAGAATCACCGCCAGTCTGGGTGTGATCCCGCGTTGAGCTTTTAGCTCCGCCACGCGCTCGGCAAGGTCTGCCCTGATCTGTTTCGCAGTCGCCGTTCCATCAAGAATCTTCGCAGCCAAGATTTGCCTCCTCCATAACAGGCGCATTATCGCGCAGATATCCCGCCAAGACACCATTTACGAATTTGCCGGACTCCGCCGTGCTGTATTTCTTTGCCAACTCCACCGCCTCATCGACCGCAACTATCGGCGGCACCGAGTCGATGTATTTTATCTCGAAAAGCGCCAGTCGCAGGATGTTGCGATCCACCGCCGGTTGGCGATCCAGCGGCCAGCCTTCGGCAAGCTGATCGATGTAAACGTCGAGCTCCTCCCGATGCTCCCGCACCCCACGGGAAAGCGACACGGCATACTCCCTGGCCTGCTCAGCCCTCTGAGTTCCCTCTGCATCCAGACCAGACACATCCGCAAATTCAAGCGCTGTCTCAAGAGCCTCATCAAACGGCAAGCCAGCAGCGTCCACTTGGTACAATACGTTCAGCGCCAACTCCCGCGCAGCTCGTCTTGTAGTCTTCATACTACTCCACCAAACTCAAAACAATCCGGGCCAACAACAACACCCAAACAGACCAGCAACTAGCCTCCTCCGTTCATTCGTCTGGCGACAAAAGCAGTAGAAAGCTCTCCCTTGCGGAAGTATGTGTTGGACAATATCTGCTTCTGATACTCTATATTTGTCTTGACGCCCTCAATCTCGTATTCCGACAGGCACCGCAACATTCGTGCGATGGCTTCATCTCTATCCTTTCCCCATACTATGAGCTTCGCAAGCATGGCATCGTAGTACGGGGGTATATCGTAACCCGAATAAACATGGCTGTCCAGGCGAACACCATTACCACCAGGGGCGACATATTGGCTGATTTTGCCGACAGATGGCGCAAAATTGTGAGCCGGATCCTCAGCAATAATCCTGCACTCAATGGAATGGCCGTCGATGTTGATGTCTTTTTGAGTCACACTCAGCATCTCGCCAGCCGCTATTCGAATTTGTTCCTTAACTATGTCGACACCCGTCACAGCCTCAGTAACCGGATGCTCGACCTGAACACGGGTGTTCATCTCCATAAAATAGAAGTTGCCGTGTTTGTCCAGCAAAAACTCAACCGTACCCGCGTTTGCGTATCCGACAGCTTTTGCGAGCTTGATTGCGGCGTCACCCATCTTAGATCGGATGGATGGATTGACAGCCACCGAGGGCGCTTCCTCCAGCAGCTTCTGATTTCTGCGCTGAATGGAGCACTCGCGCTCACCTAAATGAACATAATGCCCGTGCTCATCGCCCAGCAGTTGAACCTCGACATGCCTCGGCTCTTCGATCTCTTTTTCTATGTAAAGGTCGCCGTTGCCGAACGCCGATAAAGCCTCGGCTGTGGCCAATTTTAGTTGGCTGGCCAGGTCTTCCTCACTTGCAACCACTCTGATTCCGCGGCCTCCGCCGCCCGCCGTTGCCTTCAGACGCACCGGATATCCCATCTTCGAGGCTGTCTTGAACGCGTCCTGCTCACTTTTGACGATTCCCTTGCTGCCGGGAATGCACGGAACGCCAGCCTTTGCAGCGGTCTCCTTTGCGCGAGCTTTGTCCCCCATCAATTCAATGGCGGCCGCGCTTGGGCCGATGAACTTTATGTTGCAAGCCTCGCAAGCCTCCGCAAATTGCGGCTGCTCGGAGAAATAGGCATAGCCCGGATGGATGGCCTCTGCGCCGGTGATTATCGCCGCAGAGATGATATTGGGCATGTTCAGATAGCTTTCCTTGCTCGGCCCGGGCCCGACGCAGACGGCTTCATCGGCCATTCTGACGTGCAGGGAATCGGTGTCCGCTTCGGAAAATATCGCTACAGTGGCAATGTTCATCTCGCGGCACGCGCGGATGATCCTGATGGCGATCTCGCCTCTATTTGCTATGAGTATTTTTTTGAACAAATCAAATTCTCCGTTCAGAATTTGTCGTGGGTAGGACAATGGACTGCGCCCGTGCCGGGATCGTAGGTGTAGGGTTTATTGGAAACCGGGCAAGTGAAATAGTCCGGGCTTACCGACAAGCCGATGTCGCGCAGAGTCGGCGGGTTCTGGTCATCAGTCGTCATTTTGTAGTTGATGATGCCGGTACGTATCTGTTTCAGCCTCTCCCGACAATCAGCCGCCTTACCTGTGTCGATCGCCTGACCTACCACGGTCTTTTTGGCGCTGCCAGAGTCGAGCAGTTCGCTGTCCTTGCTCACCGTCCCAGTTCCGCCCTTGCCCGCGAAGTATACTGCGGCGACAACAACTATAATGGCAGCCACTACCAGCAGCGCTATCAGGCCGACGCTCCCTTTTGTGCGCGTATTCATCACTACTCCAGCCTGAACAGCGGCTGGCCGTATTCGACGGGCATCCCGTCCTCCACCAGCACCTCTGCCACAGTTCCGCTCACCCGAGAGACGATGTCGTTTTTGATCTTCATCGATTCGATTGAGCCGACAACCTGACCTGCTGATACTTCAGAACCGACCTTAGCCAGCTCAGACGTCAGCCGGAACATGCCGACCATAGGGGCGGTAATGAACAGTCCCTTTGGCTCTTCAGCCTTGATTGGCGAAACAGGGGCTGCCGACGCCTTGCTCGGCTTGGCAGGTTTCGGCGCTGCAGCCGGCTTGCTCCCTTTCTTTATGCATACTTTATAGTCGCCTTTTTGTATGCAAAGCTCCTCGTTGGGGGAGCCCTCCAGCACGCGAATCAATTGTTCGATCTTATCAACATCCATGCAGACTAAATCTCCAACTCAAAGATAAGGTACTCAATCGCGCGGAAAGTGAAGCTGAGCAAAACGACGCCGAGGCATATCAACGCCAGCGTGGTAACAGTGTGGCCCTGCGCCGCAAACGAAGCGTCAGTGCCGTCCTGGCGGTAGGTCAGAAAACTCATAAACCGATCCATATTGCCCAGCAGCTTATATAGAATCTCATATAGCCTATGGTAGAAGTAGGCAAACCCCGCACCGACCAGCACCAAACCAACAGGCGTCACAACTTTGAACTTCTGCCGCTGATGTTCGATCCATATAGTGCAGTTCCGACATCTTTCCTTCTTTTGCTGGCTCGACAGGACTACCTTAGGTCTGTTATCAGCCACCTTAACGCCAGCGTTGGCCTCCCCGCTCATCTCGCGGTCGCGCTCCATAAGCGCCTTGCGAATCACTTCCTGATCGCATAGACAGCCGGATTTGATCTGCCAGCACGGTTTTCGTCTTTTGCCCGGTTCGCAGAATCGTTTTGAGCGCTCGTTGCATACCGCCATATCCCAGCACATTTCATAAAGCTTGGGTTTATGTACTTTGCGCGTGATCTCAGTTTGCGATTCCTGGGCGGGGGCTTGTCGAGGGGCGGTGAATCGCCTGACCACCCCCATTATCACGTCGCGCACCAGCAGCAGCACCCCCGGCGCCAAACAGAAAAGGCCGACCAACGCGATGTCGTTTACAATTCCCTGATATATCTCGCTCTGTTTCATCGCGCCCAGCGTGAGGCTGTTGAAGCCGCTGGGGCTGAAGAAATAGATCGCTGCGCCGACCAGCGTAAGTATCAGGCCGATGGTCTCCTGTTTGAAGAACTGAACGCATATCCCGAAGACGAGCGCAATCGAGCCGTAGCGCAGCATCCATTTCGCCCAACCGATGCTTTGCAGAAGCGCGTCTTTTTCTTCGGCCTTCATCCCTTTCATGGCCGCCAGTTTTGGCCCAAAGACCACGTATAGCAGATATGCAAGCGCTAATCCAGTCGCCACCGCCCCAAGTTTGAGGCCGAGTCCTGCGACCATCTCAAGGAAGTTATTGATCTGTCTGCGGCTGTCGCTCACGATGATTTCACTCTTTAACTCTCTCCAGGTACTGATCTGAACGGGTGTCGACCTTGACCTTATCTCCGATATTAATGAAGAATGGGACCTGAATCACCGCTCCGGACTCCAATGTGGCGGGTTTTCCGCCGCCGGATGCGGTATTGCCTCTCTCGCCAGGCTCGGTGTCGGCGATGACCGCCTCGACCGTGATCGGCATTTCGACGTTGATAAGCTCCCCTTTGTGAGCCAATGCGGTTACTTCGAGACCCTCAATGAGGTATTTGACCCCGTCGCCGATTTTGTCCTTGGAGACAGGGTTGATCTCATAGGACTCGGTGTCCATGAAATAGTAATCGCCATCTTGTTCGTAGCTAAACTGCAGTGGGTATCGATCCAGAATAGCCTGATCCATCTTTTCACCCGCGCGCCAGGTCTTCTCTATGACCGCCCCGGTGCGCACATTTTTGAGCTTGCTGCGCACGAAAGCGCCTCCCTTGCCGGGTTTTACGTGTTGAAACTCGACGATGGTGAAGATGTCGTTGTCCACGATGATGGAAAGGCCGTTCTTGAAATCACTGGTATCCATTAAGGTTATCCTCTCTATGGAAATGCGAACATTTCCGAGTCGCACGCGGCCAGCAGCCCACGCGCATTCACGGTGAAATTATATCATAAGGCTCTGATAGGCGGCAAATGAGGGGGGCGGGTGACGGTTTATGTCATCCTGCGCGAAGTCGCAGGATCACGTACCGTTTGTTCCCCGTGGATTGCGCGACTGCACGCGGAATGACAAAGGGCGCGGCGCTGAATGACCGGGTTTCGCGACCTTCGGTCACGGTCCGCTTGCGTGCAAATCGAAGAAACGAAAAAATGTAGCCGACTATCGCTTTGATTCCAGATGGGCCACAAATTCTGCGCGAAAGGCACCCACAAACCCCGCACCACAAGCGGCTATGACAGCCAAAGGAAGGTGCAGATCGCCCCACAATGGTTCTGCTATTCGCAGCAGAACTGACATCCCACCGTAGTAGAGTATCGGCCCAAACGCCAACACTCCCCACGCATCGTACACTATGTATCTGCCTGCAATTCCTGAAAAAGCAGCGGACAGCATTATCGCCGATATAAGCGATAACCAGTCGATATTTGAATATATTGGAGTTACAAAAACCGGAATTGACTCAGCCAGTAGGACTATTGCGCAACCGCCAAGAATCCCTAAAACTATTCGTAGCCACTTCGGTAGTATATGGCACGCCATCATTTTACCTCCCATTGCATTTTATAGTAGCACCGGGCCTTAGTTTGGCCAAGACAGTGATGGCCGTTACGTTGTGCAGTTTACGGTTGTCGGTTCATTTCATCTGTGCTCCATATTATAGTCATCCCTCGGAATGACGAGGTTTGTTGTTTCGAGAAAAGACTTCCTAGAAAAACGGAGGATTCGAAGTTTTTATGCTGCTCAAAAGTTGGTGAACCCCTTGAATCTTGCTTTTCTAACGTTTTCTTCTAAAATAATTGCATCAAATTTCCAAGTTCCGTGAGGCTCAACATTGTTGCAGTTCGCCAGTGTCGAGCCCACTTGCGCACCCGAACTATCATACAAGTTGAATTCCACCTGGACATAACCGAATGTCCTATCAGTGTTATTAACGGCTGTTCCCACTATATGATGAGTGCCATACTCACCAGTCTTGAAATACCACTCTTGAAGAGTAAAGTCTTCAGCGGGCGTTTCAATTGTTCTGTTTGCCGAAGTATCCCAGTTGTTGCCGGTATCCTCTGATACATTACTTATCAAAGCCCCCAGCAATGCTAATCCGATAAAGCCGACGACGATAACACTCACAATAATAGCTACAATTTCGCCAACTCCTAGCGTCCTCCTCTGTGGATACGGAGCTAAAGAATATGGAGCAGTCGGGGCAGCCGGTGTATGCTGTTGGGGCTGATAGGATTGCGCTTGAGCTATCTGCGGCTGCTGGTAGGTCGTTCGGTCTACCGCCGGTGTTTCCTGCCGCTGTGGCATGACCTGCCCTATATAGACGTTGCCTGAGATAGTCAACACTCTATACCAGCCATTCCTGAATTCTACGTTTTTTGCCGGTGAGGTCGTAGCCGCCTGCCCGTTGCACATAATATTCGCCCGTTGCCCTTGCACGGGTACCTGTAAAAACGTAACTATTTCTTCTGTCATTCGCCTACCCTCCCTATTTACTTGGAGTGTATCTCTACATCAACTGATAAGTCAATGTCAGTTTCTGACAATTGATCCTACTATGCTTCAATTGAGTTGCAATTGACACAGGTAACTGGATGTGCTTGATAAGTTTGTGTTCACGCCATTTCCTTAATGAGCAAATCTAACTGGCCTGCTTAGGCGGCATCGGATTCCGCGGCTGCGCGCGGAATTGCGAGATTTCGTGACATTCGGTAAAAAACCTTTAGTGCTTAGGCAGTGCTTGCTCCGGTGCATTTTGCTTCGGAATGAAACGGTTGTATGGATATTCAATGCGACCTATGTAAATGCCCTGTCCAGATGCCACGCGACCACCCAGTTTGCGGGCCCTATGTCCGTCAACTGTACGGATTTCTTCTCCAGACATTGGGTTCACTATGGAGCCCATGCGTGGCGATGCGGAAAATATCTCTACAACATCAATCCCGCCGTGGTTATTACGCAGCATTAGCAGTGTAATCCCCTGTTGGAGATCAACCAGGTATTCACTATCCGGGTCATGAAACCTAAGATAGGGTCCCGAATTGCCTTCCTGTGCATACCAGTACACGTTTACCGGCCATGCACCGCCGGAATCGCCAGGAATCCAACGAGTCTGTCCTTTGAAATGGGACGTCTCCAAGCGAACCTTTCGATTCCACTGTGCGCAAAAGATTTTTCTTAACCGAGCCATATAGATCACCGATCCAGACCCATCCGGAAGCGGAATTCTAGATTGTTTCCACATAAAGAATCCAGAGATAAGCCACACCCCTAATAACAGTACTATTGCGGTTGTTACTAGGCGGCCCCGAGACATCCATACTCGCCTACCTCTACGTCTGTTTTCGTTTGCTTCGTCTCTCATAATCAAATATCTTTTGTATGCCTTGGTGTGACCGCTCCAGTCGTCAGCCAGCATCGCTTGCTTGCCATAGATTCCGCGACTGCGCGTGGAATGACGAATGGTGACGCTGAATGACCAGGTTTCGTGACAGTCGATCACGGCTTCGGTTGCGTGCAACGAAGGTATGACCGCCATTGATTCACCGACACCATAGTGTTGGCTCACTAACAACTCCTGATGCCTCGAACGGAAGACGTACGGACCTCGCTGTATCCAGCGAATATACATAGATCGGGTCGCCCGAGATCTCCGACGGTGTCTCGTATAGCAAACCACGAGAGTCCGGCGACCAACCGATGACGATAGCCCGAGCCGGCAACCGAAGCGGCCGACTTGCCGATGACTTAAGGGACATCACGTTTGAATTTCCCACGACTAAGAATTTTCCATCTCCAGACCATTGCGGCCGCCCTTGTCCTTTATATCGCTTTACCTGTTGGCTGTCTACATCCAGAGACACCGGCCTCGCCCATTTGTCCTGATATGCAAGCCAACGACCATTTGGGTGCCAAGATAACAGGCCATAGGCTGGCCAGTGTGAAATAATGCGCTTCCCCGTGCGAACATTCACGACATCAAGCAGGCTTGACGTAGGTTGGCGATTTTCATATTTAATGGCTAGGCGTTGCCCATTTCGAGATAGTGCAAGAACCACATCGGGTATATCAAGCGCACTCATTTTTTGCCGATACAAGACCCGACCCGATTGCAAATCAACAACAATCACACCAGAGTGGTTAGAAAAAGACTCATCTCGTGAAGAACGTGATTCCACATAAGCCATTGTGCGACCATCGAAAGAAATGGCGTAGTTTGATCGCACGATAATCTGCGATGCCTTTTGCTCGCGGAGCTTAAGTACGGTATTTTTCTCTCCGGTGCGCAGATTGTGGCGCACGAGATTGTATCCTTTGGTGCAATAGATATTTCCGCCAAAAGCGCTCACTCGTTGTCTATTGGTCGTTCTATGAATCAGCATTACTGCCAGCCCAACCAATAAGAGAAGCGCTACAAGTCTCCAGTGTCGCATCGCAAACCTCACAAGCTCCCTGCTCGGATCATATATCGATACCGCAAGGGCAATCGGTTTTGTTGCATCGGATTCATGTGTCGATGCGCTTTCGCATAATGCCAATCTGATTTTGGCCGGGACAGAGGCCGGCCACTGCGTTCTTTATCCCTTCTTCCATCTCCAGGGATGGTTTATTGCCAGTACTACTGCCAATGACATGAACAGAAAACTCACGAAACCCAAGACCACCCCTTCAACAGTTGGGAGATCATCATACGAGAAGATAATTAACAAGCAAAGTACCGAAATGACAATCGCGTTTATAAGAATCCACCACCACCCAACTGGCCAGCGATACCTCAAGCATATACTGCCAGCAATCAGCAGTATGCCGTATAGTGTTTCGCTGAAACCACTAAAACGGACATCCGACACTGTAGACTGGTCAACTAGTATGATCCACGCTCCAATTATTATGAAGATTAACGATACGATGTTTAGCCACATTGGTGCGACATCTCCAATTCGTCAATTGTCGTTTTCGGGAAAAGGGTTTCCCGAAAGAACGGAAAACGCTTAGTTACATCGGCTTACGCAGCCGATGCGCATTCGCATAATGTAAACCTGATTTTGGCCGGGACAGAGACCGGCCACTACAGTGCCTGTGCAATCCAGCGCGGAATGGCGAGATTGCCCACTGCATATATATTGGACTTCGCAAATTGGGCTGGTTGTTCCTTTTTATGTGACGTTATATTGTATTATTGCTATGATATTAGTAATACTGACTGGACTATGGGCATAACAGATTGTTACTGCCGAGGGAAATTGATCTGATCTGGGGATTTTTTGCTAACAGATTGCTTAGGAACCTAGAGATTCCAGGGCGGTTTTGACTTCGTCGATGATCCACTGCGGGGTGGAGGCGCCGGCGGTTAGGCCGACGGTGGTTAGGCCGGAGACCCATGTGGGGTCGATCTCAGAAGCGGTCTCTATGTGGTAGGTAGGGACGTCGGTCTGCTCGCAGATTTCTGTCAGGCGGTTGGTGTTGGCGCTGTTTCGGCCGCCCACCACAAACATAGCCTCGACTTTTGGAGCGAGAGAACTGACGGCGGATTGTCGTTCGTGGGTGGCGTAGCAGATCGTGTTATAAGCCACAATTTCGGATGCGCGAGAGGCAATCAGCCCGACTATCTCGCCGAATCTCTCCGGGGTCTGGGTGGTCTGGCTGACGATTCCCACCCGCCTGCCGCGCCATTCGTAACTATCGACCTCGGACGCCTCGCTGATAACCACAGCGTCATCCCCGGCCGCGCTGAGAATAGCCTTGACCTCGGAGTGACCGGCGTCGCCGACGATTACGACCATATAACCATCTGCGGCAAGGGACCCTACGCGGGAGTGGACTTTGGCGACAAACGGGCAGGTGGCATCGACGATCTCAAGCCCGGCTGCCCGCGCCGCATCAAAAACATCGGCAGAGACGCCATGCGAAGGCATTACTATAGCGCCCTGCCCCGCTTCGTCTACGCTGCCAACCACACGAACGCCTTTTTCTTTCAGCCCCTGAACCACCTGAGGGTTGTGGATCAGAGGCCCGAGCGTCGAGATAGGCCCCTTGGTCTCGCAACAGTTCTCGACGAGATCAAGGGCGCGCTTTACACCGAAACAGACGCCCGCATGGTCAGCGACGATTACCCTCACTTTTGCCTCAGCAGTCCATATTCTACGCTGTCGGCCAGCGCATTCCAGCTTGCCTCGATTATGTTGGTGGATACACCTACCGTGCTCCATGAATCCGTGGCGTCGCGGGATTCGATTATCGTGCGCACCCGTGCAGCGGTTCCCTCGCCGGAATTGACCACCCTGACCTTGAAGTCGGAGAGCTTAATCTGGTCAAGTTCGTCGCTGTAAAACTGCTTCAGAGCCAACCGCAAGGCGTTGTCCAAAGCGTGAACAGGGCCGTCACCTTCAGCAACGGTGAACGCCTCTACTCCATCGACGACCACCTTCAAAGTAGCCTCAGTAATCGGCTCCTCCATCGGGCCGCGTTTCTCGATAATCAGCCTGAAGCCGACCAAGTCGAAGAGCTTTTCATACTGGCCCATTGCTTTTTTGAGCAGCAGTTCGAAGCTGGCCTCGGCATCCTCGAATGAGTAGCCCTGGTGCTCAAGCTGCACTACCCTGTTGAGCACGGCTTTGACCTCAGGAGACTTTTTGCCCAAATCGATATTGTATTTGCTAGCCTTTTGCACAATGCTGCTGCCGCCGGCAAGCTCGGATATCAGGAACCTGCGACGATTGCCGACCAAAGCAGGGTCGAGATGCTCGTAAGTGACAGGATTTTTTGTGACGGCGTCTACGTGAACTCCAGCCTTATGTGCGAACGCGCTTGCACCTACAAACGGCATCCCGTCATCCGGTATGCGATTGGCGATCTCATCGAGCCAACGGGATAGAGCAGTAAGATTGCCCAATGCGCCATCAGGTACACATTTCATGCCGAGCTTAAGCTCCAAAATCGGGATTATGGCGCACGTGTTGGCGTTGCCGCAACGCTCGCCGTAGCCGTTGATAGTGCCCTGAACCTGAGTCGCGCCGTTTTCGCAAGCGGCGACTGAGTTTGCAACGGCCAAACCGGAGTCGTTGTGAGCGTGAATCGCTACGGAGATATTCGGGAACCTGTCGACTACTACCTTTACTATCGCACCGACCTCTGACGGCAGCGTTCCGCCGTTGGTGTCGCAGAGAGACAATACCGAGGCCCCGCCACGTGCGGCAGCGTCGAGAGCCGCGAGGGCATAATCAGGGTTTCGTTTGTAGCCGTCGAAGAAATGCTCCGCGTCGAAAATCGCCTCCCTGTCGTTTTCGACGAGAAACTTGATCGAATCGTAGATCATCTCAAGGTTCTCTTCGAGGCTGATTCTGAAAACCTCGGTGACGTGCATATCCCACGACTTGCCGAATATGGTGACGGTCGGTGTCTGCGCCTCGATGAGCTTGAGAATTTGAGGGTCCTCAGCAGCGGCAAGATTGGCTCTTCGAGTGCTGCCGAAGGCGGTCAGTTTCGAGGTCTCGAATTTGACATTTTTAGCCAGTTCGAAAAACTCCACATCCTTCGGGTTGGAGCCTGGCCAGCCGCCCTCGATGTATGTAACGCCAAACTCGTCGAGCTTGCGAGCGACTTTTAACTTCTCCTCAGCGGAGAAGCTGACCCCCTCGCCCTGGGTTCCGTCACGTAGTGTAGTATCGTAAATTGCTATTTTTGGCATTCTAGGTTCTCGTCTCTAACTCTGAGATATTTTTGCGGCGACCAAATCGCCCATTTCACTACAGGATACAGTCTTGCAATCCGGCTCCGCTATATCCACGGTTCGGTAGCCATCGTTTAATACAGATTCCACCGCCGAACGCACCATCACTGCGCCGTCCGGGCAATCGCATGCATATCGCAACATCATAGCAGCAGTGAGAATGGTGGCGACAGGGTTGGCGATGTCCTGACCTGCGATGTCCGGGGCGGAACCGTGAATAGGCTCATACAGCCCGCCGTGCTGCTCCCCTACGCTTGCAGAAGGCAGCATTCCCAGCGAACCCGCGAGCATAGCGGCCTCGTCGGTAAGCAAATCACCGAAGAGGTTGTCTGCCAGTATTACATCAAACTGCTTCGGGTTGCGCAACAGTTGCATTCCGCAGTTGTCGGCCAGCATGTGGGTAAGGGCAACATCCGGGTACTGGGCCGCCACCTCCGTGACCACTTCGCGCCAGAGTCTGGATGTCTCCATAACATTGGCCTTGTCGATTGAGTGCACGATGCCGCGCCGTCTGCGCGCCTGCAGAAACGCCATATGCGCGATTCGTCTGATCTCGAAATCGCTGTAGGAACAGGTGTCGATTGCCACCGTTTCGCCGTCGACGTCGCGTCTTTCTTTTGGTTTGCCGAAGTAGATGCCCCCGGTAAGCTCGCGCACGAACAGGATGTCGACGCCGCCTTCCAGACGATCGGATTTTAGGCTGGATGCGGATATTAATGGCTCAAAGACGATCACCGGGCGCAGGTTGGCATAAGCGCCAAGTGATTTTCTGAGTGGGAACAACCCGCCCGGCTCCGGTCGCATACTGACGGGTTGGAGGTTGTCCCATTTGGCTCCTCCAACTGCACCGAAAAATACCGCATCGCTTTCTAACGATAGCTTGAGCGTCTCGTCCGGAAGCGGCACCCCTACCGCGTCGATAGCCGCGCCTCCGACAAGGGCTTCGGTGTATTCAAACGCGATGCCGAGCTTGGATGCGACCGCGTCGAGAGCTTTGATGCCCTGCGGCACAATCTCGACGCCGATCCCGTCACCCGGCAAAACAGCTATCTTATACGATCGAGATGACATCACTTGCCAACCTTAGCTTTAGCGTAGTTCACCAGGCCGCCGACTTCGATTAGCTCTCGCATAAAGGGCGGGAACGGGTTCGCCTGGAAGGATTTGCCGGTCGTCACGTTTGTGATCTTTCCTGATTCCAGGTCGATCTCGACTGTGTCGCCTTTGCTTATGCCAGCGACCGCCTCCGGGCATTCCAAAATCGGCAGGCCCGTGTTCAGCGAGTTGCGATAGAAGATGCGGGCGAACGTGTTTGCGATTACGCAGGAGATGCCGGACGCTTTAATCGCGATCGGGGCATGCTCGCGCGATGAACCGCAGCCGAAGTTGTCCTCTGCTACGATTATATCGCCAGCCTGCACCGTTTTCGCGAAGTCGGCGTCGATATCTTCCATGCAGTGGGTTGCCAGTTCGGCAGGATCGGTGGTGTTGAGATATCTCGCCGGTATTATAACGTCCGTATCGACGTTGTTTCCGTATTTATGTACCTTACCTTTGATCATTTTGTCCTCTACTTTAGTTCATCCGGGCTGCCGATGCGGCCCAACACAGCCGATGCCGCCGCTATTGCGGGGCTGGCGAGATATACTTCGGATTTGGTGTGACCCATTCGACCGACAAAGTTGCGGTTTGTGGTGGAGACGGCGCGCTCACCTTCCGCAAGCACTCCCATGTGACCGCCAAGACACGGCCCACAGGTCGGGGTGCTGACCGCCCCACCCGCCTCGACGAATATCTCTGTGAGGCCTTCTCTGAGCGACTGGAGATAGACATCCTGTGTCGCTGGGATTACGATAAGCCGAACGTCAGGATGGACTTTGTGTCCCTTTATGACGCTGGCGGCGATACGCAGGTCCTCTATGCGGCCGTTGGTGCACGATCCTATTACGGATTGATCTATCTTGATATGAGCGGCTGCTGAGACTGGTTTAGTGTTATCCGGCAGATGCGGGAAGCTGACGACCGGTTCGAGTTTGCTGACATCGATTTCGATTACGTCTTTGTAGACCGCGTCCGGGTCGCTCTTGTAGAGCTTGAACTCACGCTTGGCGCGAGGTTTGACGTAGGCCAGAGTTTTCTCGTCCGGCTCCATAATCCCGTTCTTGCCGCCGGCTTCGATGGCCATATTGCACATCGTAAAGCGGCCTGCCATATCCAGCTCGGAGATGGTCTCGCCTGTGAACTCCATGCTGCAATAAAGCGCACCGTCGACCCCAATTTTGCCTATTGTGTATAGAATGAGGTCCTTGCCGCTGACCCACTTCGGCAGTTTGCCGTAGTATACGAACTTGATGGCTTCAGGGACCTTGAACCAGGTCTCGCCGAGGGCCATCGCACAGGCCAGGTCGGTGGAGCCGACGCCTGTGGAGAACGCCCCAAGCGCGCCGTAGGTGCAGGTGTGGCTGTCGGCGCCGATGATCGCGTCACCCGGCAGCGTCAGACCTTCGTCCGGAAGCAGTGTGTGCTCGATGCCCATCTTGCCGATCTCGAAGAAATAGGTGATATTGTGCTTGCGCGCGAAGTCACGCAGGATCTTCACGAGTTGAGCGGATTTGATGTCCTTGTTCGGGGTGGAATGGTCCGGCACAAGCGCGACCCTGTCCTTGTCGAAGACGGTCTCCGCCCCGATTTTTTCGAACTCCCGAATGGCGATCGGCGCGGTGATGTCGTTGCCGAGCACCATATCCAGGCGAGCGTTGATCAACTCGCCCGGCTCTACACTCTCTTTACCGCAATGCGCGGCCAGTATTTTTTGGGTGATTGTTTGTCCCATGATTTGTCCTTAACCGTTTGCTTAGTATTTATTGTATTTTAAAGGCCCAAAAGCTCTCGCTTTTTCGCTTCAAATTCCTTGTCTGTTATTATGCCCCGCCGTCTCAAAGAATCCAATTTTTCGATCTCATCGGCGACTGATGTCGATGTAGACGCCGGCGGTCCTTGCCTTGATAGACGCCGTTGCTTATCGAGCAGCATCTTCAGGTGCAGAAACTCGGATTCGCGGTCCGGCCAGAACACAATAGTATTTTCGTCAGTCACGGAATCCAAAAGTGCAGATTTACTTTCCTGGCTGCCTTTGAATACTATCTGCAGATAACCGCTGGTAAGTGTGCCGCACTGTTTTAGTTGAATTGCGCTGATTTGATCCAGGTATATTTCTTTATCGCCTTTGAATCCGTGTGAAATAAACGAAATGACACCTTTTCTTTTTATTGTAAGATAATCCTCATAAAGCTCTATCTGACCATTCACCCCTACCGCTCGTGCAAGGCAGCCTGCAGGGAGGGCGTAGCCATAAACCGGCGTAGATACAGGGCTTTGCATCTGATCCTGAACAGGTTGTGTGTTCGCTAGCGCATATGGATTGTATTCGCCTACGAATATTTGTCCGTTGGCAACCGCAACACGATACAGGTTCTTTTTGGTCGGATGTTGCTGTGTCCACGTTACCGCTGACGTTGCTTTTTTCTCCGAACCATGCAAAATACTGGCCGACCGTCCTACCTGCGGCACTTCCAGAAATGTTACCTCAAGAGTACCCATATTCGCCACCCCTCGAAAATAGATCAATTCTCTAAGGTTTTACAGCAATACCCTGCTTTATATGTCTATGTGGCGATTCGGACATCGCCACAAGTTTAATTAGCCGCTGTTACAGCCTTGCACGGTCTCTGGGTTTGCTGCCGTTGCCGCGGAGGGCTTCGTAGTGGACCAGTTTATTGATCGCGTTCACATACGCCTTCGCGCTGGCCTCAACTACGTCCAGGCTTGCACCTCTGCCGGTGTAAATCTCCCCGTTAGGAGCCTCCAGCTTCACTGTGACCTCGCCGAGCGCGTCGGTGCCGCCGGTGACCGATTTTACAACAAAGTCCACCAGGCTGTATTCTACATCCACCATTTTATCGATGGTCTTATAGATCGCGTCGACCGAACCAACTCCGATTCCTGCTTCCACAATGTCGCCGCTGTCGCTTTTGAGCTTGATAGTGGCGGTCGGTATTCCGTCGAGGCTGGTCATTGCGAGCATATAGGTTAACTCGTATTTGGCCGGAATGGTGTGCGCTTCGTCGGCGACTATCGCTTCCAGGTCCTCGTCGAAAATCTCTTTTTTCTTATCGGCCGTGACCTTGAAACGAGCGAATGCCTTGTCAAGTTCCGCCTTGCCCAAATTATAGCCCAGCGATTTCAGCCTGTCCTCGAAAGCGTGGCGGCCGGAGTGCTTGCCCAGAACCAGCTTGCTCTCGGTCAGACCGACGGACTCCGCATCCATGATCTCATAGGTGCGTTTGTCCTGCAAGACGCCGTGCTGGTGGATACCTGCTTCGTGCGCAAATGCATTGCTGCCGACGATAGCCTTATTTACTTGAACCGCCAGTCCGGTGACGTCCGAAACCAGTCTGCTGGCGCGGTAAATCTCACGAGTGTTTATACCAGTGGTCGCACCGAACAGGTCAGCGCGGGTGTGGATCGCCATAACGACCTCTTCCAGAGCCGCATTGCCGGCACGTTCACCGAGACCGTTTATAGTGCATTCTACCTGCCCGACACCATTAGCGACCGCAGCCAGGGAGTTTGCAACACCCAGGCCCAAATCGTTGTGACAGTGTACGCTGAAGATCGCCTTTTTGGAATTAGGCACTTTCTCGATGATCCTGCGGATCATGTCTCCATACTCGCTGGGAATCGCATAGCCTACCGTATCCGGCAGGTTTACGACAGTAGCGCCGGCGTCGATGACCGCTTCGACGATCTCACACAGATAATCGAAATCGCTGCGGGAAGCGTCCTCAGCGGAGAACTCCACTTCCTCCGTGTAGCCTTTCGCGTGCTTCACAGCGGCAACGGCGATTGCGAGAGCCTCGGATCTGGTCTTTTTGAGCTTCTTTTCAAGGTGAATATCGGAGGTCGCGAGGAATGTGTGGATCAAAGGTTTCTTAGCATGCTGCAGGGCTTCCCAGGCGCGGTCTATATCGGCAACCGCAGCTCGACACAGCCCCGCGACGGCAGGCCCCTTGACGGTCTGTGCGACCGCTTTAACCGCCTCGAAATCGCCCGGCGAGGATATCGGGAACCCCGCCTCGATCACGTCTACCTTCAGCCGCGCCAACTGTTTGGCGACTTCCAGCTTTTCCTCGATGTTCATACTCGCGCCAGGCGATTGTTCGCCGTCACGCAGCGTGGTGTCAAAGATACGAATTTTTCTTGCCATCACTTCACCTTTAAGCTCAAAATGCGGCGGCTATGCCGTCGCTTATTAGTCTTTACCAGCTACGCGGTAAAGAGGTTCATTAGCCGGTATTGCAGCCCGTTCCGGAAAAGCAGATTTCTCACTGCGTTCGAAATGACAATATATTATAGATAGGTGGCAATCTCCGAATTGCCACATAGAAAATACTGTGCTTATCATTCCGCGCGGTCGCGGAATCTAAGGAAATGCACTATCCCCACGTCATCCTGCGACTTCGCGCAGGATGACAGAAACCGACAACCGAGAACCGAGAACCGGCAACCATAAAAGCAGATTTCTCACTGCGTTCGAAATGACATTGGACGCGGGCTGCTCACTTCGTTTATTCGGCTCTGTTTATTTTATCAGCTCGGATGCGGTTTCTGCTGCGAAAGCTACAAATTTCGGACACAATGTATTATGGAGATCAAGCTCCTTTGCCCGGGCTTTGCCCTCCGGCGTTCGCATCACGCAATCGGTCAGCGCATCGCATCTTACTGACCCGAACTCCTTTTCAAACGCTTCGAGAAGTCTGCTCACTTTATCGTAACATATAACCTTTTGCTCGGCATCGACTGAATCCCGGCCGAATTTTAGTCCCAGAACCATAACCGCGCCGGAAATCGCTCCGCAGATCTCTCCGAAAGACCCAACCCCTCCGCCGAATCCGCTGGCGATCCTTGGCGCATTAGGGCAGTCGAACCCGTGCGCTTCCACCAATCCTAACAGCACAGATTCCGCGCAGCTATACTTTTGCGCGAAATAGTCCAAAGCAATTTCTTTAGCAGTTCTGTTGCTCATATCTACTCTTTTGCACCCGGCGGCGACGAAGCCAGTTTGATACACGCCTGCAATACCGCGCCGCATTGGTCATCCGGGAGAATGAAATAGCGGTGTTTGCCGTCCTTAGCTGGAGTAAAATGTGTCACCGCTTTCTCGTCGACGGTCACCTGCCCCGGCTCAGATAGATGAAAATAGCCGTGATCGGGCCGTGCGGCGTAAAGAACGGCGGTCAAATCCCACGTCGGACGATCATAAGGCATTTGGGCATAAGCGCGATATGCCTCCGCTACCGGATGATCCTTTACATATCCATAGTCTTTTTCGATACTAGAGGCTGGGAAATATACTTTCTTGCCGATGTCAAAACCGGTTATCGCAATCGGCGTCGGCCATTTTTTGAAAACCTCGCGAGCAGCATCGGCATCAGTTTTAATGTTAAACTCCGGTTTAGCAGATTCTCTGAAATCGCCGCCCATCATAATATAATTGCTGACCTTGCTTTTGACCATATCAATACCGCTCATAGGGGATCGCTTATCCGGGTTCGATTGAAGCAGCCGAGCGATGTTGGTCTTGGGGCCGACGCTGATAAGCACCACGGAGTTGTCCGGCTGCTGGGAGAGCACGCGGCGCATAAGGTCGACAGCGTTGGGAGCCATCGTCCCCGATTCAAGATTTCTGCGATACACGAACTGTCCATCGACTTTGCGAGAAGCCACTGTGGTAGCATAGCCGTCATTGGGCCGTTTGCCGTTGGTCACTACTCCGATGGGGATATCCGGGCGTCCGTAGAAGCAGTTTAATATATCCGCATAAACCGCACACCAGGGATTGTCCTTGCTAATCGTCACGGCCAATATTTCGACTTCGCCTCGGTCCGCAAGAGCATGCAGCATCGCAAGCGCCAGGGCGTCGTCGATATCGTCACCGATATCCGTATCGAATATTATCTTCACCGGGGATTTGACTTGCACCTGAGCGTTGACTCCAGTCGATAACAGGCCCACCACGAGCAAAACGATTAACAGGTATCTCATAGAAATATATTTACAAAGTGAGGAGCAGAGGCTGACCTCTGCTCCCCGTTTCCTATATGCCAATACAACCTAGGCTTTCTTCTTCAGCCACGGCATCATCTGGCGCAGCTCGCCGCCGACCTCTTCGATCAACGTCTCTCTGCTGTGCCTGCGAGCGGCGTTGAGCACCGGGCGACCAGCCTTGTTTTCGAGTATCCACTCGCGAGCGAACTCGCCGCTCTGGATCTCGTAGAGAATCTCCGCCATCTCATCTTTGACGTCGTCGTTGATGACCCGCGGGCCGCGGCTGTAGTCGCCGTATTCGGCCGTGTTCGAGATGGAGTAGCGCATATAGTCCATTCCGCCTTCGTACATCAAGTCGACGATCAGCTTCAGCTCGTGCAAGCACTCAAAGTATGCGATCTCCGGCTGATATCCAGCCTCGACCAGCGTCTCAAAGCCTGCCTGAACAAGCGCGGTGCATCCGCCGCAGAGCACAGCCTGCTCACCGAACAAGTCGGTCTCTGTCTCTTCTTCAAACGTGGTCTCAAGGACTCCGACCTTTGTCGCGCCAAGGCCCTTAGCATAAGCCAGAGCAGTGTCCTTGGCCTTGCCGGAAGCGTCCTGGTAGACAGCGATCAGCGCGGGGACGCCAGCGCCCTCGGTATATACGCGGCGAACCAGATGCCCCGGTCCCTTCGGCGCAACCATAATGACGTCGACTTCAGCCGGCGGCACAATCTGGCCGAAATGGATGTTGAAACCGTGGGAGAAAAGCAGGGTCTTGCCCTTAGCCAGCCCCGGCTTAACCTCGTTCTCGTAAACGATGCCCTGGACTTCGTCTTCGGTGAGGATCTGGATAACATCAGCCTGCTTTGCAGCTTCCGCCGCTGAGACGGGCTTGAATCCGTGCTCAATGGCAAGCTTCCAGTTGTCACTATCCTGAAGATCGGAGACGATCACGTCTAAACCGCTGTCGCGCAGGTTCTGAGCCTGAGCATGTCCCTGACTGCCATAACCGATGATGGCAATCTTTTTGCCCTTGAGCACTTCAAGGTTCGCGTCTGAATCGTAGTATACTTTAGCCGGCATTACGCCCTCCACTTTAGATGTTAGAGGTTACGGCCTTGAGGTAATCACCCCGAGTAACTGCACCCTCTTTAGATTGTATTCTCAACGTTACGACATCGCAGTATGCGAGCCGCGAGCCATCGCGATCTTTCCCGTCCGCACGACTTCCATAATCCCATACGGCCGCAAAAGGTCCTCAATGGCGTCGACTTTGTCGCTTCCCCCGGTCACCTCGACGGTGAACGATTGGCTGCTGATGTCGATTATTTTAGCACGGAAGATGTCGACAATCTGCATAATAGCCGCCCTTGATTCCGGTTCTGCGTTGACCTTAATCAGCGCAAGCTCCCGTTCAACAATGGGCATCTGGCTATAGTCTACCAGCTTGATGACATCTATAAGTTTGCAGGTCTGCTTGTTGATCTGGTCGAGAGTGGAATCATCTCCAGTCACGACGATAGTCATCCTCGAAACCGTAGGGTCGTCGGTGATACTAACCGCCAGCGACTCGATGTTGAATCCTCTTCGCGCAAACAACCCCGACACTCTGGCGAGCACACCGGGCTTATTTTCCACCAGTACTGTTATCGTATGCTGCATTGGTCTTGGCATATCACTCACTCCCCTTCGGCCTGTTGACCATCATCTCTTCTATGCTCTGACCAGCCGGGATCATCGGAAACACGTTTTCCTGCGGATTGATCTGGAAGTCGATCAGCGTCGGCCTATCGTCAACTTCCATCGCCTTTTTGAGCGCGCCATCCACTTCGTCGGGTTTGGTGACCCTTATTCCACACGCCCCGTAAGCCTCTGCAAGCATCTTAAAGTCGGGCTGAACAGATATATCCACGCCTGAGTAACGCCCATCCCAGAACAGTTCCTGCCACTGGCGCACCATTCCGAGGTAGCCGTTGTTCAGCAACGCAATTTTAATAGGCAGCTTATGCTCTACCGCCACAGCCAGTTCCTGCAGGGTCATCTGGAACCCGCCGTCCCCACAAACCGCGAAAACCGGCAGATCCGGGCAACCCACCTGTGCGCCGACTGCGGACGGGAATCCATAGCCCATCGTGCCAAGCCCACCAGACGACATCCATCGCCGAGGCTTGGTGCACTTATAATAGAGAGCGGCGAACATCTGGTGCTGACCCACGTCGGTCACAATTATCGCCTCGCCCTTGGTAATATCGGAGATTTTCGAGATAATGCACTGCGGCATAAGCTCGCCATTGTCCAGCGGACACTGCAAAGCATACTCGTTTCTCCACTGCATTACCTGCTTGTTCCATTCGGTCTCGCCGCGCGGCTGCACCTTTTCGACAAGCAGCGACAGGATTTCCTTGCAATCTCCCACAAGCGGTACCGTAGCCGGCATAGTTTTGTCGATCTCCGCCGGGTCGATGTCGATGTGAATGATCTTCGCACCTTTTGCAAATGCCGTGAGTTTGCCCGTAACTCTGTCGTCGAATCGAGCGCCGACCGCGATCAACAAATCGCTCTCGTTGACGGCGTGGTTCGCATAAGCAGTGCCGTGCATTCCGAGCATACCTAACGAGTGCGGGTGATACTCCGAGATGGCTCCCTTTCCCAGTAGGGTATTGGTCACCAGAATATGCGTCTTCTCAGACAGCCTGGTCAGTTCTTCCGAAGCGCCGGACGTTATTACCCCGCCGCCAGCGTATATCACCGGCCGTTCTGCCTTTGCGATCAGTTCGGCAGCCTGCTCCACCATAGCAACATCGACTTCGGTCTCCGGCGAGTAACTGCGCATATGCACTTCGGTCACCGGCTGATATTCAGTCTGCGCCAAAGAGACATCCATAGGAACGTCCACCAGCACTGGTCCCGGCCTGCCGGTTCGTGCGATATAGAGCGCCTCGGCGATAACCTGCGGAATATCCTCAACATTCTTGAGCAAATAGTTGTGCTTTGTTACCGGCATTGTAATTCCGGTTATATCCGCTTCCTGGAAAGCATCTTTGCCAAGAGCAGTAGTCCTGACTTGCCCGGTCACCGCCAGCACTGGAATCGAATCCATATGTGCGTTGGCAAGCGCCGTGACGAGATTCGTCGCGCCAGGGCCGGATGTTGCGAAGCACACCCCCACCCTGCCGGTAGCCCTTGCGTAGCCATCAGCAGCGTGACCTGCACCCTGCTCATGTCGCATAAGTAAATTTTTCAGATCAGCACGGCCATACAGGGCGTCATATATCGGAATCATCACTCCGCCCGGTATGCCGAAGACTGTATCGACCCCCTGGTCCACCAGAGACTGGATCAGGGCGTTGGCACCATTCATTTTCATATCAAAATCACCTTAGCCATCGACTACAGCTATCGCATATTCATCCGTCAGCCGATGGCTTATCGCTGACGTTTATTGTCGATAACCGAATTATTCTATGATCGCGCCTGTTGAAGCCGATGAGACCATCCGCGCGTAACGCGCGAGATATCCCTCCTTTACTCTCGGCTCCGGAGCCTTCCACTCCGCACGCCGCTGCGCAAGCTCCTCATCCGAGAGCTTAACATCCAGACGCTTGCCCGGAATGTCGATCGATATGATATCCCCTTCTTTAAGCAGACCAATCGGCCCGCCGGATGCGGCTTCCGGGGATATATGGCCGATGCACGCTCCGCGCGAAGCGCCGGAGAATCGGCCGTCGGTGATAAGTGCGATGTCCTTGCCCATCCCCATCCCGGAGACAGTGGCGGTGGCCGTCAGCATTTCTCGCATCCCAGGGCCACCTCTTGGTCCCTCGTTACGTATAACGATGACCTCTCCCTTGTTGATCTTGCCAGTCAGAAGTGCGCTCACCGCATCGTCCTCGCACTCGAAAACCCTCGCCGGCCCCTCGAAGACCCAGGCCTCCGGTTCGACTGCGGATTGCTTTACCACAGCCCCATCCGGTGCAAGGTTGCCCTTGAGAACCGCAAGCCCGCCCTCTTCGTGATATGGATTATCTATCGGCCGAACCACGTCGGGGTTTCGATTTATAACTGCAGCTATGTTCTCCCCCACGGAATGTCCGGTAACGGTCTTCGCATTGAGATCGATAAGTCCTTTTTTGCTGAGTTCCTTGAGCACCACGGATATTCCGCCTGCCTCGTCAAGGTCCTGAATATGATGGATCGCCTGCTGGCACGAATCGCTTTCAAGTAGTTCAGGGTGTGCAACAGCCGGGCTCAAAGTGGCCAAATGCGGGGTCCTTTTGGCGATTTTGTTAAGATCATCAAGCCCGAACGGCACTTTCGCTTCGTGGGCGATAGCCGGGATGTGCAGAGTGGTATTAGTCGAGCAGCCCAACGCCATATCCACAGCCAGCGCATTTGCAAAAGCGGCCGGGGTCATAATATCGCGTGGCTTGATATTCTTCTCCAGAAGCTCCATGACCTTCATACCAGCGTGCTTGGCAAGTCGAGTTCGTGCCGCATGCACTGCAGGAATGGTGCCGTTGCCGGGCAATCCCATGCCGATAGCTTCTGTAAGACAATTCATAGAGTTCGCAGTAAACATCCCCGAACAACTGCCGCAACCAGGGCAGGCTTCGTTTTCCATTTCGCAGAGGTCGTCTTCGGTGATGCTGCCGCTGAGCAACGCGCCAGCACCTTCGAACATTTGCTGCACGGATATATTTCTGCCGCGATACCGACCCGCCATCATCGGCCCGCCGCTGACAATCACAGTAGGGATGTTGATTCGTGCAGCCGCCATAAGCATCCCCGGCACGATCTTGTCGCAGTTGGGGATAAGGACCAGTGCGTCAAATGCGTGGGCTTTTGCAATACATTCGATTGAATCGGCGATGATCTCTCGAGTCACCAGGGAGTAACGCATGCCCTCATGGCCCATCGCGATCCCATCGCACATACCGATAACCCCGAACTCCATCGGCGTTCCACCGGCCATCCTCACCCCTGCCTTGACCGAGTCCGCGATCTTGTCGAGGTTAATATGACCCGGCACGATTTCGTTCCAGGAGTTGGCCACGCCGATAAGAGGTCGATACATCTCCTCGTCGGTATAACCCATAGCTTTAATCAACGACCTTGCGGCCGCTCGTTCTATCCCTGTGCGCACTGCATCGCTTCTCAACTGCTTACCTCCACAAAGTCCTGTCCATATATCAACGACGATCGGATACAGCTAATACTCTGCCAGCTTACGGCTGGTTCAGCCATTTTGGCAGCGCTCTTACATTAAGAAAAAGTGTCGTTATATGTTAGCACAGCAGGCGATGACGGTCAACGATGGAGATGTTTTAAAGTAGATTAAAGAGAAGGGGCGTGAATGTGGAGTAAGTGGAGCCGCGATACTCTGCGGCTCCACTGATAGTCAACTTAGAAGCTGTAGCTTATACCCGCATTTGCAGCAGGGCAGCTATTAGAGGAGAAGCCCATTCCCGCGCTTACGCTGATGCAGCTCTCAGGAATATTAGCTCTCAAACCAACAGCGAACGCGCTCTCGCCATTGTAATAACCGTAGCCTGCGCCCACAGCATAGTTCTTGTCGCAAGTAGGCTCAGGAATGGAGGAAAGGGCAGCGATGGAAGCGATACCAGCGCTGAGCTTGGTCTCCACACTGCGCAACTGTCGAACGTTCACAGCATCCATCGGAGCTATTCCGTCATAAACGCCGCTGATTCGACCGGCCTCCGTGATACCGTCGAAGTTATTGTTGATACCACCAAAGATGTTGGCTCCGCCGGTGACAACGAGACCATTATTGACAATAGCGCCGCCGTCGAGGGTGCTCAGACCGCCGACATAAGCATCGCCGTCAATAACAGCGTTGCCAGCGACATTAGCGTTGCCGCCAATATTAGCATCGCCATCGATATTGGCGTCGCCAGCAACATTAGCATCACCAGCAATATTAGCGTCGCCGCCAACGTTAGCATCACCATCGATATTGGCGTCGCCGCCGATATTAGCATCGCCGTCGATGTCGGCGTTGCCCGTCACGTGAAGCGTGTCGGTAGTGGTTCCGCCAGTGATAGACGCGCCGCCGGCAATGGTTGCGCCGTTATTGATAGCAGCGCCTGCATTAGCAGTGAAAAGACCGCTGTTTACAGTGGTCGCGCCGTTAAGAGTCGTAATGCCGGTAATGGTCGTATTGCCAACGATATTGGTGGCGCCGTTGATATTGGCTCCGCCATTGGCAGTAAGAAGGCCATCAACGGTAGCAGTTCCGGTCACGCCAAGGGTGTCGATGGTTGCGCCGCCGGTAATAGAAGCGCCGCCCGCAATAATCGCACCGTCATCGACAGTCAGCGTTCCGCCAACAGTCGTGTCGCCATCAATGTTCGCGTTGCCCCATACGTCAAGGTCACCCGTGAACGTGCCATCGCCGTCAACATAAGCATTGCCGTAGATGTCGGTGTTGCCGTTGATTTCAGCACCATCATTTGCAACCAACAAACCATTGACCGTCGCGCCATTGTTAATGGTCGCGCCATCGTTTGCAGTGAACGCGCCATTGACTGTCGCATCACCGGTCACGCCAAGGTTTCCGCCGACAGCAGCGTTGCCAGTCACGCCGAGTGTGTCAGTGGTGGTTCCACCGTTGATCGTCGCGCCACTATTGGCAGTAAAGGCACCGCCGACTGTTGCAGCTCCGGTCACACCAAGGGTATCAGCAGTCGCGCCGCCAGTTATATCAGCACCACCGGTTGCAGTCAGAGGGCCGGCAATTGTTGCAGCGCCTGTAACGTCGAGAGTGTCGGTGGTGGTACCGCCGGTGATGGCAGCTCCGTTACCGATTGTGGCAGCGCCGGTCACGCCAAGGTCACCGCCAACAGTACCGTTGCCAGTCACACCGAGGTTGCCGCCTACTGTGCCGTTACCGGTCACAGCAATGCTGTCGCCAGAAATCGCAGCGACGGAGATGTCACCGGTCACGCCGAGGTTACCGCCGACTGTGCCGTTGCCGGTCACAGCAATGCTGTCGCCAGTGATCGCTGCGCCGTCGATGTTGCCAGCATTGTCTATTGTGGCAGCGCCGCCATTAATGATGAGGCTGTCGCCTTCAACAATACCGGTAACAGTAATACTGTCGCCAGAGATCGCAGCGCCAGAGATGTCACCGGTCACGCCGAGCGCGCCGCCGACTGTGCCGTTGCCAGTTACGGCAATGCTATCGCCGGAGAGCGCAGCACCGGAGATGTCACCGGTCACGCCGAGTGAACCACCGACTGTGCCGTTGCCAGTTACGGCAATGCTGTCGCCGGAGATCGCGGCGCCGGAAATGTCACCGGTCACGCTGAGCGCGCCGCCGACTGTGCCGTTGCCAGTTACGGCAATGCTGTCGCCGGAGATCGCAGCGCCGGAGATGTCACCGGTCACGCCGAGGTTGCCGCCGACTGTGCCATCGCCAGCGATATTCGTTGCGCCAGTAGCATTAATGTTGACATCACCATCTGAATTGAGTGTAACTACAGGACCACCGGATGAGGTATCAGCAGCGCCCGTACCGTCGCTGGTGTATCCCCAGGCATTTGTGCCGTCATCGACTACAACAGAAGTGTCCGCGAACGCAGCGAAGTGGCACTGCGACAACAACGTGATCAATGCGATTAATAAGAAAAACGCACGTCTCATACCTTTCTAATCCTCCTTGTCGGTATGATATAGTGTTACAGTTTGAGTGTTGCTCAACTGCAACGCCGCATCAGGCATAACCCGGATTGATGCGACTTTTTGATCAAGATTCGCGCTTCCCTGCCGGAAAGCGAAAGATCATATAATCCACCTCCTTGTAGATGTTGTTTACTGGACGACCTCTTTCTTGATGACCACAGAACCTGGCCCGGCCGGCATAATGAAGACCGTAACAGGCCCGGCGTCAAGAATGATCGTATCCTTACCAATCACGCCTTTTCGCTTGAGGTTCTTGAAGATACCCTTTTCCAGCTCCGCCGGCGGCTTATCGAAATACTCCACGGTGTCATATACCGCAGCAGAGACGCCGTTTGCTAATGGGACGAAGCTGGCACTGGCGTAACGTTGTTGCCCAGTGACCTCTTGTATGCCAAGAGAAATCGAAAATATGCTAATATCCGGCTGCGTTTGTGGGGTAAACAGATAGGCATAGCTTTTATTCTTGCCTGCCAGAAATCCAACCACCTGATTGATCCTGCTCGCACTTTTTAAAACACCCGCCTGCACTGCAGCCTGAGTAACTGCACTGACGGCGGGCGGGTTGGTTTGAGCAGGTGGCGCGGCTTTCGGTTGCGTTGCTGGCGGCGCTGATCCCGTGGCAGGTGCAGGCGCAGCTTGTGGAGGCGCAGTGCCTTCCGCTATCGCTATAGTCCCCATCACAGATAACAGGCATATAATTGCCGTCCCTAACGTTAATACCGAGCAAACTCTGGCTGTTCTCATTTGTTGCCCCTTCACGTGCGGATACAATACCAGCACTGTAATGATATCGGCTACATCATAGCTTTTCATGAGATTGTTGTCAATCTTACTTTGGTATTCATTGTTGCGAATTAAATGTCGCGCGGGCTATTGCTTGCAGCGCAATATTCAAGCTCAGCGGAGAGCAAGGTGGGTTGACAGCGCCACGGTATGAGCGTATTATTCAATTGGGTCTGATAGCGTATATTCGACCCTACAGGAAACAGCCACATGTCTGACGACGACCAATACCACGAAAAGAAATGGCTGGAGCTACACCTCAAATGCCAGCAATTTTCCGACGCGTGTTGTAAGCGATGGTACGCAGAATCGTCTATCACGCCTGCCGGGCATTATTGTGCCAGGGCGGGCTTTTTTGTATATGGATGTATAAGATGAGCCACGAAGTCTTGGTCTTGAACAGCGATTATGCTCCGCTTAACATCTGCAGCCTGCGCAGAGCGATCAATCTTATTTACCTGGGAAAAGTAGATGTTTTGCACGAAAACCATTACATAGTTAGATCGGCTGCTGCTGAGCTGCATTCGCCATCTGTGGTTCGACTCCGCAGCCACATAAAACGCCCGATGCCTAAACTGAGGCTGTCACGGAGAAGTATATTCGCCAGGGACAACTACACCTGCCAGTACTGTGGCGCCAGGGGCAGCGATATGACCATAGACCATATCATACCCCGCCGCCTGGGAGGGCCGACGAGCTGGGATAATCTGGTCTGCTGCTGTAAAAAATGTAATTCACGAAAGAGCGATAAAACACTGGCGCAAGTGTCGTTCTCCCTCAAATCGAAGCCGAAACGGCCGAAATATGTGCCTTTTATCAGCCTTACAAAGTTTATAAGCGGCGCTCAAAATGAGGTATGGCGGGATTACCTGCCCGTTTTCGATAGCCTCGACTTCAATTCCCCCTCAGCCACCGAGAACTGATCCGGCATTGTCGTGTGCAGATTTGGGTAATAGTCCAAACGGAACTGACAAGACCGGAAGGAGCACCCCATGCGACAACGCACAGATCTCACCGTTCAAATTAACACCCCAACCGTGCGATTGGAAGGCATACTCGTAGTGCCGGAGCACGCCCAGGGAGTTGTGCTGTTTGCCCACGGAAGCGGCAGCGGACGCTTCAGCCCGCGCAATCAGTTTGTGGCTAATATGCTGCAGGAGGGCGAATTGGGCACGCTTCTTATTGACCTGCTGGATGTCTCTGAGTCACAGGACAGGAGCAAAGTTTTCGACATTGGCCTGCTGGCGGACAGGCTGCTGAGTGCCACGGAATGGCTGCGAATGGACGCTCGGACCAGTGATTTGCCGATAGGATATTTTGGCGCCAGCACGGGTGCGGCGGCGGCGTTGCGCGCCGCGGCCCAGCATCCTCGTGCCGTTAAAGCGATAGTTTCTCGTGGCGGCCGGCCGGATCTGGCTATTGGCTTTTTAACCGAGGTGACGGCACCAACTCTATTGATAGTTGGAGGGGATGATCATCCCGTTATCCCACTAAATCAGGGCGCTTATGAATCGCTTGGAGGGCCGAAACAGTTGGTGGTGGTGCCGGGGGCAACTCACCTTTTCGAGGAACCGGGAGCACTAGCCGAAGTAGCCGAATTGGCCAGAGACTGGTTCCGCAGATATTTGACATTCGAAGCAAGGCCTGCAATTTAAGGGTTTCAGGAAGGGAAACCCGACGTGGCGAATAAGCAGCTAAAGGGATATCAAACCCGTATTTCGCCGAGGAGCAAAGATGATGAAACCTATATCGATACAACTCTATACGGTACGTGAACTCGCCGCTAAGGATTTTCCCGGCACGCTGCGAGCAATCGCAGATATCGGCTATAAAGGAGTCGAGTTCGCCGGTCTTCACGGCCACGACGCCAAAGAGATCGGAAAGCTGATCGCGGATCTGGGGATGAAATGCTCCAGCAGCCATACGGCCCTTCCGGTAGCGGAAAACGTGGAGGCAATGGCGGAAATCGAGGCCGCGTTAGGCAATACGCGACTGATAAGCGGCTTTGGACCTGACGATTTCAAAACCCTGGACGCCGTTAAACACGCCGCCGAGAGATTCGCGAGGGCTGGCGAGCTGCTGAAACCCTACGGCATGACTTTCGGATTTCACAACCACTGGTGGGAGTTCGACACTATTGAAGGTCGGTATATTTACGACATTTTGTTGGAACTTGCGCCGGAGGTATTCAGCGAACTCGACGTCTACTGGTGCAAATACGGCAAGGCCGATCCTGTGCAGGTGGTAAGCAAGAATAAGGCACGGCTGCCGGTTCTGCATATTAAAGACGGGATGCTGGTGGAAGGCAAGCACGACCACACTGCGGTAGGAAGCGGGAAGATGGATATACCGTCGATCGTGAACGCGGCTGATCCGAACGTGCTGGAGTGGCTGATTGTGGAATTGGACGCCTGCGAGACGGACATGATGGAAGCAGTGCGCAAGAGCTATGAGTATCTAACCGCGACCGGACTTGGAGAAGGAAACAAGTAGGCATCAACAGGTAGAAATTAATTGGCGAGTAGTGCCCAACAAACGGGCACCACTCGCTTTTTTATGCATGGCGAGAGATAACGAACGCAGCTAGTGCCGTTAAAGCGTCTTTGTAGACGGATTGGGGTATTGCTGACAGGTGTTTCAGAGCAGCCTGCGCGCAATCGGATGCCGCGGATTTTGCGCTTTGCAACCCACCACTGTCTATGATTATCGCCGAAACTTGTTCAATGTCAGACATAGTCAGGGTGGGTTTCGAGAGCAACTCGCGAAGATATGGGCCGCTTCCCTTGCTCCTCAGTGCCATGAGCACCGGCAAGGTAAACTTGCCGTGCAGCAAGTCGGTGCCGATTTCCTTACCTGTGATCTCTCGATTTCCTGTGAGGTCTAAAACATCGTCGGTGATCTGGAACGCAAGGCCTAGTTGGGTTCCGTATTCCCGTAGGGCAGCGCGCACAGGGGCATCGGCTCCTGCCAGCATTGCGCCGCATTCACAGCACGATCCCATAAAATCCGCGGTCTTGCCGTGGATTATCCGCCAATAGTCGGCCTCCCAAACTGCCAGGTCGCCTTCCCCAGAGGCTTGAAGTATCTCGCTTTCGGTCATGGCTACTGCAGTAGCGGAGAGGGCGCCCATAATTTCCAAACTGCCATGCGTACAAAGCAGATTAAATGCTTTTGAGAGGAGATAGTCGCCGCCGAGCACGCTGATCTTGTTGCCATAGCGCTCGCCCGCAGTCGAGGAACCGCGCCTTTCGCGGGTTTCGTCGATCACATCGTCGTGCACCAACGATGCCATATGCACAAGCTCGGTGGAAGCAGCAAGATACGCCATCCGCTGCCGGTCGCAATCCTCACAGGCCAGCGCGCTTAATATGAGCAAGCTCGGCCGAATCCGCTTGCCGCCTGCGGTGAGAAGATGATTTGAGAGTTCGTAAGCGGTCGCGATGTCGGAGTCTATCGCCGATTGCAGAGTCCTCTCGACCAGGTTGAGCTCGTCAGCGATCGCTGCCGCCCACTCGCCGCCCGTCAAATCACGCCCACTATGCAGAAAAGAAACGCTCATCAACCAACCTTTTTTCCGATATGTATACAGACCGCGCCGAACATCAAGTCTGAAATATACACATCCGACAGACCACAGTTCTCAAATTTAGCCGCCAGCTCAGTTCGGGATAAAAACCCTTTAGCCGAGCGCGGCAAATATTCGTAGGCCCACTTCCTTGCGCCCATAATCACCGCAGCGTAGGGCGTCAATATATGGAAATAGAACTTCCACGGCAACCGGAGCAGCCTGGATTGTACCTCACCTGTTTCCAGGCAGACCAATCTCCCATGTGGCTTCAACACCCTTGCAATTTCCATAAGCCCCGCATCGATATCCGCGAGATTTCTTACCCCAAAACCGATCGTAACGCAGTCAAACGAGTCATCGGCGAACGGCAACTCGCAAGCATTTGCCGCTATAAACTCGATGTAGCCTATCCGGCTTTGAGCGGCTTTCTTATTAGCCAACTCGATCATCGGCTGCGAGAAATCAACTCCGACCACCCTACCCTGTTTACCGACTGCTCGCGCCAATTCGAAGGCGAAGTCCCCTGTCCCACAGCAGCAATCCAGTGCCGAACCACCCGGCTTCAGATCGGCCAGGCGAACCGCATGTCGCCTCCACGCTCGATGACGGGTGAGGCTCAGAACGCTGTTCATAAGATCATATCTACCCGCAATAGCAGAAAAGAGGCTCTCGACATAAGCCTCCTTTTCACTCTGGGTCGGAACTTTGTTCATAGCCACCAGCCTACGGCATTATAAAACGGAATGCGCTCGACAGTCAATGTAAATTGCCCTTACAAACCGATTATCGCGGCCGGGATAAATCCCGGCCACGAATAGTTTCATTGTACCCTGTATACCCCTACTGGACTAATCGCCGCTGATTATCATCCGCTTGAGTCGGAACTTGACGCCGGATACCTCACAGGGGTCGATTCGCATGCGGATAATCGGTGTGCCGAACGCCGACCACGCCATCATCTGGCTGGTGCTCTGGCTGGTTACGCCGTTAGTTAGAGGCGGCATAACGATCGAGGTGAACGGGCAAAACTCCGGCAGCAAAGCGGTGGCTACGAATATTTCTGGAGACAGAGGCCGCTTGCTGGATAGCCGCTCGAGCACTTCCATTTCGACGGTTACCCGCGTGATCTGCTGGTTGGGTATCTCCGGGGTATGGAAATCGATCTGTGGGTCGGTGCCGGTAGTTGTGAAGACAAGCCCTTCGGAGTCGCGTTTCTCTATCTCTATTTGATGCATGTTGAACTCGACTCCACCGGACGCGAAATTGATTATAACCGGCATCGTGACATCCCAGACTTTTCTGTTTGCGCCCATATTATAGTGCTTAACAGGCTTTACCGGCCAAGGTTTGGACTCGTTTTCTTTAGCAATCTTTAACTCTTCCGGGGTGAGAATGCTCCACGAGGCTATCTCTTTTTTGGTCGGTACGCTCTGGTCAGGGTTTTTGATATTCAGGGCTTTTGCGATCTCGGTAAGGTAGCCGAAGCCGTATTGTTTTGACGGCTCCATATCCGCGCCTTCACCCCACTCGTTCCAGGCTTCGATAATCACCACCGGATTCTTGCGGTCGACGTAGCGCAACGAGTTTTTGAACATCTTGCCGAATTGATCCGGCGTGTTGTCGACCAGAACGATCGCCCTGTCCAGTCCAGCTCTGGGGCGGTCGTCCCATCCGGAAAAGCTCGACGGCCAGTAGCTGATGCCATCGGCTCTTGCGACCCGTGCAAGATATGGATAGACGTTGGTGACGACGTTTTCAGTGATATCGGGATAATCGTAGGTTTTGGAATCCCACGCCACTTTCGGCCCGCGCATCCAGGCGTAGGTGTAGGCACAAAATGCGTCGTAACCTGCGTCCCTGCGCAAAACGATCTGGGATCTGTCGACGCCTGAGTATACTCCTACGATATAAAGGTCCTTCACACCATGCTGCTTTGCCCTTTCCCTCATTGCCTGGAGGTTGGCTTTCGCATCGCCGAAGCCGCTGATAGTTTTGTGCTCGTAGATCATAAACACGGGTTTGCCGTCTATGTGCAGGTAGTTGGGGTGTTTGAAGTACCTGTCGCAGACCATATCAATCATCGTAAGCAGCTTATCTGTGGATTGATCGAGGGGCTTCTCCCACCACGATCCGCCGTGGTTGCACCAGTGCAGGCAGAACTTAAGATTGGGGTCGGGATTGCTGCCGAGGTAGCCGCTGTCGAGGGATTGTTCGAGATAATCCTGACCGTCGTTGTAGTACCAGTCGAAGGCGATGAAATCTATGCCGTGGGAGGTCATCCAACGGTTGTAGTAGTTCCACAGCTTGGGGTTTGCGTCATCGTAAAATCCAGCCAGCGGGCGGGGGATTGCGCCTTTCATAACCGCACCCCGCCACTCGCTCCAGTCCACAAACTTGCCATCGACCTTTTTCCAGTCGGCAGGGCCCTGGCGATACCAGCCGGGGAAATAATATACCCCCACAAGCGGTTTCGCCTCCGCAACAGCACACAAGACAAATGTCACAGACAGCATCATTATGATAACGCGCAGCATTTAGCAGTTCCTCCGGTGTGTTAGATATTCCTATTTAATGTTGGCGATTGGCCGCCGAATACCCTTGCCGCATAGGCCATAAAAGTGGTAAAATACAGACATTCGGCGGGCCCATAGCTCAACGGCAGAGCAAGCGGCTCATAACCGCTGGGTTCTTGGTTCGAATCCGAGTGGGCCCACCATGCTCCTTCAGCCAATGGCTGGAGGTTTTTTTATTTGGTCGACGCAATGCGGAAGTTAGTGTATTCGCCGGTGGCGGGCAGCCAGACCGCCGCGACGTTGTCGACCCTTGCCATTCGCGGCCCGTTTGAAATAGATGCAAGCAAAGCCTCGAGTGGCCCTCGTTCTCCCTCTGCTATAACCTCGACATCTCCGTTAGAAATGTTGCGACAAATGCCGACGAGGTGCAGTTCGAGGGCTCGTTCGTTGACGAAATACCTGAACCCCACTCCCTGCACTCGACCCTGCACCACCGCTCTAAGCCTGACTTTGGCCGGGTTTTGATTCACGTTAATAACCCAACGCCCGCCTTATCTGCACTACATCTGACAGCGCTTTGGGCAGGTCGGATAGCTTTAGCATACTAGCCGCATCGCACAGGGCCTCGGCTGGGTTCGGGTGAACTTCCAAAAACAGCGCGTCGACGCCGACTGCGACTGCGGCTCTCATTAAATGAGGGACATACTCCCTGGCTCCGCCGCTTGCGTCCCCCAACCCACCGGGTCGCTGAACAGAATGTGTCGCATCAAACACAACCGGGCAGCCGAGGTCTCGCATTACCGGTAGCCCGCACATATCGACCACCAGCATATTGTAACCAAACGAACTGCCGCGCTCGGTGAGCGTGATGTTCAGATTACCCGTGCTGCGGGCCTTTTCGACGCTGTTTTTCATATCCCACGCCGCAAGGAACTGGGCTTTTTTTATGTTTACGCATTTGCCTGTCTCAGCAGCGGCCACGATTAGATCGGTCTGCCTGCATAAAAAGGCTGGGATTTGCAGCACATCTACTACTTCGGCGACGGGTTTTGCCTGCCAGGGTTCGTGAATGTCGGTAAGGACAGGTACATTTAACGTAGAGCGCACAGAAGCCAGAATCTCAAGCCCCTTATCCAGCCCTGGCCCGCGGAAGGATTTCACGGAGGTGCGGTTGGCCTTGTCAAACGATGCCTTAAATATATAAGGCAGGCCGAGGTCTTTAGTGATCTGCTTTACTCTGGATCCGACTTCGAGACAGAGATCCTCGGATTCGATGACGCAAGGGCCAGCTATGACTGCGAGTGGCTGGCCGTCGCCTATGTTGATATCGCCGGCTGCTGCCGACACTTTATCGGGTTTTGTGTTCATAGTTCACCATTTGTTATTGCCAGTCGGGCTTTTGCGAGATCGTCAAACGTGTCTACGCCGAGTGGCCTGTCTTTTATCTCTACCATTTTGATGCGATATCCGTGCTCCAGCACGCGCAGTTGCTCTAAAGACTCGGCTTGTTCGAGCGGTGTCGGTTGTAAAGACGCAAATTTTAAAAGAAAGTCTCGTGTGTAGGCATACAAACCGACGTGACCGTAGATGGGCTTGCCCTGCAAGGGATTGCGCTCGTAAGGAATCGGGCTGCGGGAGAAATATAGCGCGTAGTTTTGCATATCGACGACTACTTTAACAAGGTTCGGGTTTTGAGCCGACTGCGCGTCTATTGCGGTCATCAGACTGGTCATTGTGACTTCGTCGCGTGATGCAAAAGGATTTAGTGCGTGTTCTATAGAGTTCGGGTCGATCAGCGGCTCATCGCCCTGAACGTTGATTATTATATCTGCGTCCAGACCCGCGGCGGCCTCTGCCAGCCTGTCCGTGCCGGAACGATGCGCTGTTGAGGTC
This sequence comes from Armatimonadota bacterium, assembly GCA_050948905.1. Classification (GTDB taxonomy): domain Bacteria; phylum Armatimonadota; class UBA5829; order UBA5829; family UBA5829; genus DTKD01. Next base: position 212,549 of record JBMNES010000001.1, read on the forward strand.
ATCACGGCCTCCCCGCCGAAGGCCGAGACAGCCTGGGCAATCTCAGGGTCACACGTGGCTACTATAACCTGCGAGACGCCAGTTGCGCTGCTTGATCGCTCATAGACCCACTGGATCATAGGCTTGCCGCATAAGTCGACCAGAGGCTTGCCCGGAAACCGCGTCGCCGCCATCCTCGCCGGTATGATTACTACAGATTTCATAGCCGGATTCTAGCACAGGGGGCGGCCTGCGGGCAAGGGTGCAAAACAGTAAAGACGACTTGGCGCGTATGGTTAGCGCTTGTACCAACGCAGATGCGGAGACAGCCAGGCGGCTGGATATCCAGCCGCCTGGCTGCGAAATAGAAACTGCGTGCTACACCCCGCTTTTGCTGCTTATTTCCTATATATCGCCTTAACAGGGCACTTCTTCAGGCATTCGCCGCATTTGATACAGACTGTCGGATCGATGTTGTGTATCTGTTTCGGGGCGCCGGTGATGGCGTCGACTGGGCAGACTTTTTTGCACAGTGTGCAGCCTACGCATTTGTCCGGGTTGATTATATAATTCAACAGCGCCGAGCAGACGCCAGCCGGGCAGTGCTTCGCCTCGATATGTGCGATATATTCCTCACGGAAGTTTTGCAGCGTGCTCAGAATCGAGTTCGGCGCGGTTTGGCCGAGGCCGCAGAGAGAGGCGCGCTTGACGTGGTTTGAGAGTTTCTCCAGTTTCGGAAGATCCTCAATTGTGCCGTTGCCCTCTGTGATTCGGGTCAGAATCTCCAGAAGTCGCTTGGTGCCCTCACGGCAGGGGGTGCATTTTCCACAACTCTCGCCCTGTGTGAATGTGAGGAAAAACTTGGCCACGTCGACCATGCACGTGTCCTCGTCCATCACGATCATCCCACCACTGCCCATCATAGAGCCAGCCTGCATAAGCGACTCGTAGTCTATAGGGGTGTCGAGATATTGCTCAGGAATACAGCCACCAGACGGCCCGCCGGTTTGCACGGCTTTGAACTTCTTGTCATGCCGGATTCCGCCGCCGATGTCGTAGATGATCTCGCGCAAAGTGGTGCCCATCGGGACTTCCACGAGGCCGGTATTTTTGATCTTGCCAGCCAAAGCGAAGACCTTGGTGCCCTTGCTCTTCTCTGTGCCGAGATTCGAGAACCACTCCCAGCCGTTTAGGATGATCGCCGGGATGTTGGCCCAGGTCTCTACGTTGTTGATAAGCGTCGGGCAATCGTAGAAGCCGGACTGCGCGGGATACGGTGGTCTCGGTCGCGGCATCCCTCTTCTGCCTTCCATAGAGGCGATAAGAGCGGTCTCCTCACCGCAGACAAACGCTCCTGCGCCGAGTTTAAGCTCAATATCGAATGAGAAATCGGTGCCGAAGATGTTCTTACCAAGCAGGCCGCGCTCTCTAGCGCCGTCGATTGCCTGCTGTAAACGCTCTATTGCAAGAGGATACTCCGCTCGCACATAGACGTAGCCCTTGTTAGCGCCGATAGCATAGCCGCCGATGGTCATAGCCTCGATTATGCAGAACGGGTCGCCTTCGATCGCGCTTCGATCCATAAACGCGCCTGGGTCGCCCTCGTCGGCGTTGCAGATGACATATCTCTGCTGAGGCGGTTCAGTCGGGCATTCCCTGGCGGGATAGCTGCACACAGCCGCGGTCTGACGCCATTTAAGCCCGGTCGGATATCCCCCACCCCCTCGACCGCGCAACCCGGATTTCTCGATTTCCTCGATAACCTGTTCCGGGGTCATGGTCTCGATTACCTTTGCCAGCGCCTCATATCCACGCATTTCAAGATAATCGTCAAAAGATTCAGGGTCGATTATGCCGCAGTTTCGGAGAGTGATTCGGAGTTGTTTGCCGAAGAAGTCCGCATTGCCGAGCATTCTGATGTTCGAGGTGTCAACAGGGCCTTCGACCATGTATTCCTCGACAGGTTTGCCTCCAACAACATGCTGGTCGATGATCTTTTCAAGTTTTGCTTCGTCGAGTTTGCCATAGAAGATGCCGTCAGGCTCGACAACAACCATAGGGCAGTTCTTGCACAGACCGTATGATACCGCTTCTTCGATATCAACTTTGCCCTCAAGCTTGCGCCTTTCGAGGATCCTTTGCAGCATTGGCTCCAGGCGCTTGCCGCCCGGATCAGTGCACGCGGTCCCGGAACAAACGACGATTTTTCGCTTAATTTCTTCGGCCATATTGTCTCCGATTATTGTTGTGAAGAATGTGCAGTGTCAGGATTAAGTTACGGATTCGATCGTCGGAAAAGCAGATTTCTCGCTTCGCTCGAAATGACGAGGGAAGGGCTCTGCATGACGACGAAAATACTCTACACGACGACGGAAATGTCTACACGACGCTGAGATGCTCTACGCGACGCTGAAATGCTCTACACGACGACGGAAATGCTCGGCAGGACGACGGAGGCGTCGGACTTGACAATCGATAACCGCAAACCGATAACCGATAACCGATAACCGCCAACCGATAACCGTCAACCGATAACCGTCAACCGTCAACCATCAACCGCCCTACATATACTCCTTCACTGGGTTTCCGTCTATTAGATGCTCCTTTACGATTCTTTCTACTTTTTCCGGAGTCAGCAAAATATATAGAACCGGCGGTTCGGTGCCGCGGGTTACCTCTGCCATTGGTTCGAGGTCGCAGCGACCGACGCAGCCTGTTGGGATAACGTGGACATGCTTGAGGCCGTTGTCTTTGACAGCCTTATCGAACGCCTCGCGGATCTTGTCGGCCCCAGCCGATATGCCGCAAGTCGCCAAACCGACTCGCACACGATAGCGGTCGTCGCCGCCTGCCTTTTTCTTACCCTTCAGTTTAGCGAGCATCGTCGTCGGTTTAGTCAAATTACCAGCCTCCGTTCTGGAGCCCGAACATCATCTGTCAGGCTCCAACTGGTGATATTATACCCTTGCTGGGCTGTTTGTGGGAAGTCTCCAGCCCAATTTGCCGTGCGATTATGTTACTTGATCTTCTTTAGAACAGGGCTAAGGGCTTTATCCAGAGATTCATCCGTCTCGCCAGCGTCGATGTCCTTGAACAGATGCCAGTGTTCGACGTGGGTAGCGGTGTCGCCTGGGTCGAGTTTTGTCATAGGCCCAAGAGACTCGACTTCCATGAAATCTCCATCGGTGTATGTCTCGAAATTGCACCCGAAATCCGGATAAGTCGAACACGGATCGTATGCAAACGTTTTTATGAACAGCGTTTTGTCGCGAAGGTATCCTGCCCAGCCCTGCTTGTTTGCGACGCCGAGTTTTTGCGGGTTGCCGGTTATTTTGGAGTCGGTGCGCAGGCGGATGAACCGCTTGCCGAACGTGAACCGGGAATCGCTGAGGTCGGTGAAGTTCCACAAGGCTATTGATCGTGCCGGAAGCAGCACTTCGCCGTGTGGTACGAACGGCTCCTGCGGGATGATGGTCGTGCCGCCGCCCTTGACGATGGTAAGTCCCCAGGGTGCGAGTTCGATCGGCCACAGTCCCTTATTCTTCAGGGTGTGCGTGATCGTGAGCCTGGTACCCTCGCGGGCCAGGGAAATCATCATCGCCTTTTGGATATTCGTTTCCTCTTCGAGAGGCGGCGCCACACGGATGGTGCTGTTGCCGATAACCTCGGCTGTCACTGGGCCGTTGTCCGGTATATAGCTGCGCGGCATTACTTCCGGCGCATGCCACAATCTGTGACCGCCGAATGCGTTCCATTCATTGGGCTTGGTTTTGGCAACCTCAGCCGAATCAATCTCTGCCAGATTATTTTCGCCGCCGCAGAAGCCATAAGATATGATCCTCGGCCCGACATCCAAAGTGACCAGCACATCGACTGTGCCGTTTGTGAGCTTGTAGCAACTACCGTATTTTGGATAGTCGATCTTTTCTATGTTCACAGAATTGGTGGCGGCTATCGCTGATCCGCTTAAGGCAGCAATGCCCATCAACGCCGTAAGAGCGCTGTCGTACATATTATTTCGTCCTCCAAATAGTTTTGAGAATGGGCACACAGCGTGCTGCGGCCTGAATCTTGATATGCTTACTTCTTTGAGCCACTAAGCAGATGGCGCTTGTATATCTCGGCATTAACCTTTCTTGCTGCGCTGACCAGTTCAGGGTAGGGCTGGTCGACCACGGTTACGAATCCGATATTGTAGTTTTCTCCGTCCAGAGTCCTGCCCGTGATCGGTTCATCGACGTACTGGAACCACGCAACACCTACCATACACGGGCAGTCCACAGCAGATCGGACGTAGTTGATAAAGCTCTCCGCGCGGCCCTTCTGGCTGCCGGCGTCGACAAGGCCCGTATGGAACATACCTCTATCCAGCGCGCCGAAGTGGAACTCGCCGATGATTACAGGCTTGTCGAGGGAACCATCAAGCGGCCATTTGCCGCACTCCAGCGCCCTTGAATATATGTTGTAGCTGACCACGTCGGACACGTCGGCGCAGGCTCTTACTATAGGCTCGTGCGCCATACCGGAGAAGCGCACTCCGAGATACAGGTGATTTTTATCATATTTTCTGATTGCGTTTTTAATAGTCTCGAAGTATTTGTGCGCGAAGTCGTAGCTGAATTGCCTGAGGTCTGCGCGACTGGCTTCGGTGGCTTTGCCGGGAGCGCGCAATTCGTCCCAGCTCTTAGCGTCAGTTCCCCAGGCTTTGTTAATCGCCTCTAAAGTAGAGTATTTCTTCTTGAGGTAGTCTATGAAAACAATTCTGCACGGTTGATCCGGGGGAGAGGCCAGCGTCCCCCAGTCGATGTTATCCCACGATAGCTCGTTGTCTACGAAATATCCGAGCAATTTACGATTGGATGCGTATTTGCGGGCCATCGGCGCGATTATTTTGTCTACCGATTCGGCAAACTTGGGATCAAATACATCGGCCATCGGCCCCCAGTAGCCGGTGACGCCTTCGACTGACCTGCCCTCGGAGTATATATGAACGCAGGCCGTAAACGGCATAGGGCTGTTGTCCATGACATCGCCGTGCGACCAGTTGGCTATGGTGTTAAAACCCCATGAAGTCAATCGGGCGTAGGTCTGGTCTCGCCATTTGTTAAACCAGTCGCTGCCGTATTTTCGGACGAGGTTGATTTCATAAAAGCTGGTCGCCTGCCCTGAGCCGCCGATGGCTTCGGCCATGCTGTGGGTGTTGCTGGTATAGTGATAGAATTGCCCGAAGACAGGATCGTCTTTTTCCGGTAGCCAATCGAACCATTTTTCCCGTTTGGTGGTGAATGTTGCTTCTGTCGTGCGAACGCAGTCGATTCCCATCGAGAAAAAGAGTCTGCCTTCTGGAGTGACGAACCACCAGCGGCCATCGACTTTTTGCGTGCGGAACCAACCGGTGGCTTCGAGCTTCGGGCCATCAGCGAACCCGCCGTAAGAGTCGCGATCCGCCGGAGCCGGGTGGGCTTTAATGTCCTGCAATTCTTCCTGCATTCTTGTAGAGAATTGCTTTTCATTGGTTAGTTTGCCGGGCCATTTGGCGTGTTTGTATTGGCCGAAGCGGTCGACAAACGGCATTTTGATCCCAGTGCCAGAGCTTTCGCCATCGTCGAGAAGCCGGGCGTTGGAGAATATCAGCTTGTGCTTAACCGACGGACGGGTCAAAAATATCTGAAACGCCGTGACCTTTTTAAGGTCGATTGGCCTGGAGAGTTCTCCGATGTTTGGAATACCGCGCATGCCCCAGAGGGTCGGTATGTCCTTGGTGAAGAACAGTTTTAGAGTGGTCCAGGTTTTGGGGACGGCGATCGCTTTGCCATAAGTGCAGAAAACTGCGCCGTCCGCGCCGGGGTTATCCACCCGGACTTTTACCTCCAAGTCAGCGTTTTCCGGGTTGTAAATATCGATGGCAAGGCCCGAAGCCTCGCTCCAATCCCACAAACCCTGTGTGGGTCGTATGAATATATTAGGCCAGTCGGCTATGCCGAAGTCTACCTCCATCGCTTTACCACGATCAGTAGATACTATGGCGGTTTTAGCGTCGTTATGATTTACCACAGGTGGTATTGTGTCGAGTTTATATAACAGCTTCTCCGCCCCTGACGCAGTCGAAGCAGCCAGCAGCAGACAACACGCAAAAATATAGAAATAAGTCGGCATTATCTCCCTCCACTACGGGGTTAGTATAGGTCTGCAGGCTGCTTGCGTCAAGGGCGTTTGATATTTGCTCAGATAAGTATTGGCAACTGCAATTTTGGATTTCTCTTGCCGATAATGATAGGTGACAATTCTCGAAGGGAATCGGGATAACCTATGAGCCACCCCATTGAAACCGCGAATCTGCGCAAGGAATACAAACTGGGCAGGAGCAAAGGCGTTCGTGTCGCAGTTGATTCTCTGAGTATTAGAGTGCCGGAGGGGACAGTCTTCGGTTTTCTTGGCCCAAACGGCGCTGGTAAGACCACTACTATAAAAATGTTGCTGGATTTCGTGCATCCTACTGCGGGAAGTGCGACAATTTTTGGCAATCCGACTACGGATGCCGCCACTCGGCGACAAATTGGCTACCTGCCTGAACAACCTTATTTCCACAAATTTTTGCGCCCTGTGGAAGTAGTGTCGATGCATGCATCGCTTGCGGGGGTTCGTAAAGAAGAGGTGAGAAAGCAGGCGCTTGAGGCACTCGAACGCACCGGCATTGCCGAGTATGCCGATACCCCAATAGGCAAGCTATCGAAAGGCTTGACACAGCGGGTGGGAATCGCGCAGGCGATAGTCGGAGGTCCAAAGTTGCTGATTCTTGATGAACCGACCTCAGGGCTTGACCCCATAGGCAGGCGGCACGCACGAGACCTTATTCTGCAGCTTAGAGATGAAGGCAAAACGGTGTTTTTAAGCTCGCATTTGCTTAGCGAGGTCGAGAATACCTGCGATACTGTGGCTGTGCTTAAAAAGGGAAAGCTGGTGGCCTGTGGGAGCCCGGACGATGTGCGCAGCGGGGATAAGCGGGTGGCGATTCTGGTCGATTCGGTGAGTGAGGATACGCGAACATCGCTGGCGTTTGCGAATGTGAGCGTGGAGATGGACGTGAACGGCGTTCGTCTCGGAGTGGCGCCGGGGATGCTCTATTACGTGATGAGGATGCTGGAGAAATCCGGGGCAAAAATCACGAGGATCGAGACGGAACGGGAGTCGCTGGAGGAAGCGTTCCTGAGATTGGCGGCGTAGGATTAAACGCGAAAGCCCGAAAAAGGCGAAATTTAGAAAATTATCGGAATTGACCACGACGATATTGTAGTGTCCGATCTCCGTCTCGGACAGCTAGTGTTCAACGATAGATTGTCTGGCTGGGACAGAGACCAGCCACTACGATAATAGTGCTTGTTCGGTGATGGATTGTATGGCTGGGGCAGAGATCAGCCACTACGATAATAATGGTGGTTCGGTGGTGGATTGGCTGGCTGGGACAGAGACCAGCCACTACGACAATAACGGTTGTTCGTTGATGGGTTGACTGGCTGGGACAGGCCAGCCACTACGATAATAATGGTGGTTCGTTGATGGGTTGACTGGCTGGGACGGAGGCCAGCCAATACGATGATAGTGGTTGTTCGGTGATGGATTGGCTGGCTGGGACAGAGACCAGCCACTACGATAATAATGGTGGTTCGTTGATGGGTTGACTGGCTGGGACAGAGACCAGCCACTACGATAATAATGGTGGTTCGTTGATGGATTCGCTGGCTGGGACAGAGACCAGCCACTACGATAATAATGGTGGTTCGTTGATGGGTTGACTGGCTGGGACAGAGACCAGCCACTACGATAATAATGGTGGTTCGTTGATGGATTGTCTGGCTGGGACAGAGACCAGCCACTACGGTTATGCAATGATTGATAATCAAATAACGGAGCTGAAAATATAATATGCCGGGAATTTGGATTATTGCGAAGATGTCGCTTTTAGAAAACAGCCGCAAGCAGGTGTTTCACGTGCTGTGCCTGCTGATGCTGGCTGTGATTGCAGGCTCGACGATGCTTTCTATATTCACAGAAGGCGTGCAGATAAAGATACTGAAAGACTTATGTATGACCTGCATTCTGTTCGGTGGGGCTGCGCTTGCGATTGCGCTTGGCTCGACCGGGGTGCCCAACGATATCGAATCTCGCACCATCCATCCGCTGATAGCCCGGCCGCTGACCAGAGTGCAATACCTGGCGGGGAAATTTCTTGGCACGTTTATCACGGTGTCCCTGGGCGTGATAGCGATGGCGTTCGCGTTTGGGATTCTGATACTTATGTATCAACACAGCCTGGATTCGGCGCTGGGGTTGGCGGTGTTGTTTACTCTGATAGAGGTAGCAATTATCGCGGCGGTCGCGACTACTATTTCCACGTTCGCCACTCCCGCAATCACGACCGTGCTGACCTTCATGATCTACCTTGCGGGCACGATAAAGATTGGATACATCGGCGGCTTGATAGATAAGTCTCAGACAGGCCTGGGCAAGGGATTGTATAAACTGATCTACCACGCCCTGCCGAATCTGGAGTGCTTCAACCTCAAATCTGCATTGGTACATAACGATATCATCCCCGGCGGATATCTCACCCAGGTAGCCATTTATGGAATATGCTACATCGTCTTTACGCTTGCGGTAGGCGCGGTGTATTTCGCCAACAGGGAGGTTTGACGATGGGCAGATTGATCGTGATTGCAGCAACATTGCTCGCGTTTATTAAAACCGCCTGGGCGCACGGGGCTGAGGAACTCGGGCACCACTGGGAGATCGGCGCGTATCGCAACGAGATACATGTGCAGTTGTTTTTGATGGCGTTTATCGTGGTAGCGGCCTATGCCGTGACGCTGATTAAACGCATCTCACAGGAAAGGAAAACCCGGCAGTGAAGAACAGATTATGGATTTTGGGGAGCATAGTTCTTCTATTTGCAGGGATGTGTGTGATGGAAAACACCGCCGTGCGCGCTCGGCCCGCCGAGCCGCCTGATAAAGCTTCCGCTATTTACCAATTAGCCGGAGAATTTCGGACGGTGTTTGCCAATCTTCTTTGGATAAAGGCGGACAGGTATCATCACGAATACATACAACGCGACCCCAACTGGTGTAACAACAAGGACCTTATCGGCCTGTTAAGGATGATAACCGCGCTGGACCCACGGTTTGTGGAGGCGTACTCAGTCGGCACATATATCCTGATGAACGGATATCATAATAACATCCGGGCTATGAACTATTTGATGGAAGGCCTGGAGGCAAACCCGCGTTCAAGGGAGCTGAATCAGCTTGCGGCCGTTATGTATGCCTATAAGCTCCATAATCCGAAGCGTGCGCTGCCTTATGCGAAGAGGGCCGTGTGGTTTGCAGAAGACGACTTCAATATGCGCGTCACGAAGAAGAATCTACAATCGATCCAGCGAATGGTCAAGGAGCTTGAGGAGCAGCCAGCAGACCCTCCCACGCAATCGCAACAGCCCCAACTACCCCGATAAGATCTCCGTGCGCGGAAGGTAATATTTCGACATCCGCCGCCAGCACCTTCATCGCCCGTTGCTTAACCGTTTTGGTGACAGGTTCAAACAGCATCTCTCCCGCATTTGCCACCCCGCCGCCTATTATTACCGCCTGTGGGTTGAGTATATTCACCACATTAGCTATCCCGATTCCGAGATGATACATAGCGTCCTGCCAGACTTCGGCCGCGTATGAGTCACCGTTTTTGGCTGCTTTTGCGACTGCTTCGGCAGTAAGCGGATCTTTTAGATTGTTTAAGCTGGAATCTGGGTGAGATGGCAGGCCTTCTTTGGCGATTCTGGCTATTGCAGTGCCAGATGAGAGGGCTTCAAGACAGCCGCGATCCCCGCACTTGCAAGGCGGGCCGTCCGGGATAATCTTGGTATGGCCGATTTCGCCTGCGTTTTCACCACGTCCGCGATATGGCTGGCCGCCGATGATTATCCCGCCTCCGATTCCTGTTGATACGGTTAGATATATGAAATCGTCGAATCGTTTTCCAGCTCCGTATCGCGCCTCGCCAAGAGCGGCAGCAGTGGCGTCGTTGTCGAGAAATGCGGGCGCGCCGAACTCATTTTGGAACAGTTTAGTCAGGCAGATGCCCTCCCAGCCAGGAAGATTCGCCACCTTATGCAGCACTCCCGACTTACGATCAAGCGGCCCGCCGCATCCTATGCCAATCGCTTTTATCTGCCCGCCGGATTCACCTATGACCTGATGAGACGCGGCAAGAATTGTATTTAAGTTGGCGTCCGGGCCAAGAGCATTCGGGGTCGACACTCGTTTGTGAGCAAGCAAAGTTCCGGCCCGATCAGCTATTCCCACTATCGACTTAGTGCCGCCGATGTCTATGCCCAATACGTTCTCGCGCTGGCTATTCACTGGTCAGCCTGGCCACTTCGTCGAATTGCCCGCGAAGGGAGTGGTAAAGCGACTGATACACACTGTAGAAGCCGTCGTAGGTCTTTTTGGCGGACAAGTCGGCCTTAGTCTCCCCGCTGATTTTAATCACCGAACGACACGCCTCGGCGACGGTTGGAAATAGCCCTGTTCCCACTCCAGCCAGCAACGCCGCGCCGAGGGCAGGGCCTTCGTCGATGTTAATCGTGACGTGATCCTTGCCGGTGATATCCGCCTGAATCTGCCGCCATACCTGACTGCGTGCACCTCCGCCTGAAGCGCGAACCTGAGTAATCGGAACGCCCATCTCGTCGAGAATGCCAAACGAGTCGCGCAAACCATAGGCGACGCCTTCCAGCACAGCTCGCATAAAGTGTGATCGGCTACTGCGTAAAGTAATACCGAAAAATACACCTCGTGCGTGAGGATCTGGGTACGGGGCGCGTTCGCCCGTCAGATAAGGCAGGAATATCAGGCCCTCGCTGCCTGCCGAGACCCCGGCAGCCTCACGGCAGATGAGATCATACGGATCATTTCCAAGTGCCTTGGCAATGGCGGTCTCGGTGTCGGCGAAGGTGTCCCTGAACCATCGCAGGCTGCCGCCAGCCGACAACATCACTCCCATAACGTGCCATTTGCCGGGGACCGCGTGGCAAAACGTGTGCAGGCGCAGCTTGGGATCGACTGCGGGTTTATCCGCAAATGCGAATACAACGCCGGATGTGCCGACCGTGGAGGATATTATCCCCTCTTCAACCACGCCGTTACCGACCGCCCCGGCGGCCTGATCCCCTCCGCCTCCGACTACCGGGGTACCCTCGGCCAGTCCGGTTAGTTTGGCAGCCTCGGCGGTGATTTTTCCGCTGATTTCGACACTTTCATAGGACTTGGGCATCCACTGCGCGGGAATGTCGATGGCGTCGAGCATCTCATAGGCCCATTCGCGCTTGGTGACGTTGAAAAGTGCGGTGCCGCTGGCATCGGAAACCTCAGTTGCGTATTCGCCCGTTAAACAAAATCGAATGTAGTCCTTGGGCAGCAGGACCTTTTTTACGCGGTCGTAGATTTGAGGTTCGTGGTTGCGAAGCCAGATTATCTTGCCTGCTGTGAAGCCTGTCAGGACGGGATTCGAGATAAGCTCGACGGTCTTTTCGCGGCCGACAGTGTCCATTATCCAGTCACATTCAGCCTGTGTGCGCTGGTCGCACCAGATAATCGCCGGTCGCAGCACCTGATTCTGTTCATCGAGAAACACCGAACCATGCATTTGACCGGACAGCCCGATGCCCTTTATGTTAGTGGCGTCGATCTTTGACTCAGCGAGCACCTCTCGAACCGAGTCGATTGTCCCCTGCCACCAGTCCTGCGGGTTTTGCTCTGCCCAGAGCGGTTTTGGTGTGGACAAGTCGTAAGTCTTAATCGCAGACGCCACCACATCTCCCGTGTCTGCGTTTATAAGCAGAGTTTTGGTGCCACTGGTGCCAATGTCTATTCCTAACAGGTAATTCATTCCGACCACCTCATTGCCGCAAAGATGTTACGGGTTCGATTAAGGCGAAATAGTTCTCGTCCGGGACATAATATGGAATCGAGTTGCCGGAGCCTAGCCCATAGCCGCCCCGGTCTGCTGTTCGATCCAGCATAGCCTGTGCGCGTGCGGTTATTTGCTCTGGCCTAGACCGGCAGATGAAGTCTAAATCTATGCCGCCCACAATCGCAATTCGACTTCCCCAGCGCTCGTATGCTTCCTCAACAGGACATATTTTGTCCTCATAGGAGTGCTTGGCGTCGTATTTCATATCGTCGATTATGTCGTCCATCACGGCTTCAAGATTGCCGCAGGAGTGAAGGACTACCGGCTTACCCGCCGCATGAATCACCTCGACGATCTGTTTATGCCAGGGAAAGACATATCGGCGCATATCCGTCGGGCTGAGCATAGTCTGGCCGCTGAAACCCCAGTCATCGTTTGAGATCAAAGCCCCGACCGCAGGATGTTTCGCCGCCACTCGATAGTATTCAACTAACCTCGATCCTACATCGGCGAATATCTTTTCGACCAGTTCAGCGTCATCGGCCATCATCAAACACAGACCCTCGAACCCGACGAGCTGCATTACGTTTTCAAGCACCCCGCCCGGCCCGCAGACCACAATTTTCATCCCCTCAGGCAGTTCCTCGCCGATGACATCCAGGCGAGAATAACTAAAAGACGCGGGATCCGGCCATTTGTAGGCATCATAGGTCGCCCGGTCGGTGATAATTGCAGAGCTGTCAAGAGAGCGGCTGGCCATCTGCTCAATTTCGCCGGTCGGAAAAGTGAGATCAGAGGCATACAGCGTGACATAATCGTAACCCGCACGCATAAAAGCCTTGAGCAGCATCCGCGCATGGTCGTAGCCCTCAAGCGGCTCATCGGCGCTTGCACCAGCTATTTTGCGGTATAGAGCCTCGTTGAGAAAGAACTCAAAAAGAGTAGGACGGGACGGTTTTTCTCGTCGCAACACGGCGAGCAGGTTGTCGAAGTCAGGATCGTTGCAGATATGCATTTTGCTGCACTCCCTATAGGAATTACGAGTATGTTATACATCAAAGCGAGGCTGATCCGCAATGGGAGGAAGGGAAAACGCGAAAGAGCGAAAAAAGCGAAAGCCAGAAGTATTGAGATTGTCTCGATAGAAGGCAAGATTAACATTGATGGGTCGGACTTCAGACGCCCGACCTCGGACCTCGGAAAAAGCAGATTTCTCGCTTCGCTCGAAATGACAAAGGGGTGCATTCCTGAGGGTTGCTGGGCTCGAATGATGGGAGGCTGTTGGATATGGAGAATCTGCTGATATCAGCGAACGGGTGGCAATTTTGGAAATTGCCACCCGCTACTTTCTTCACTGGCCGAGTTTTTAGCCGTTCTTCTTCTCGAAGTCCTTCATAAACGCGGTCAAGGCATCGACAGCCTCGCGAGGGACTGCGTTGTAGATGCTGGCACGGATTCCGCCGACTGATCTGTGACCCTTTAACCCGATCATTCCAGCGTTCTTCGCCTGCGAGACAAACTCCGCCTCCAACTCCTCGCTGGGTAGTCTCCAGACCACGTTCATAATAGAACGATCCTCTTTGGCCACTGGAGAGCGCCAGAAGTCGCTGGAATCGATAGTGGAATAAAGCGCAGCGGCCTTATCCTCGTTGATCTTCTGAACCGCAGCAACCCCACCCAGCGATTCCATCCACTCCATCACCAGCTTGAGGATATATATCCCCCACGTGTTGGGAGTGTTGTACAGGCTGCCGCCTTCGGCGTGGGTTTTATATCGCAGGAAGATCGGCACACTGTCCGGGGTGCGCTCGATTAGATCCTTACGGATGATGACCAATACTAGTCCGGATGGGCCGAGGTTCTTTTGTGCGCCAGCGTAGATCAGTCCGAATTGGTTAACATCAATAACCCGGGACATAATCTCGCTGGACATATCAGCGATCAAAGGAGCGTCTGTTTTCGGGAACTGCGGATATCGGATGCCGCCAATGGTCTCGTTTGAGCAGATATGCACGTATGCCGCGCCATCAGTCAGCTTCAGTTCAGATTGTTTTGGCACGCGGACATAGTTCTCTTCTTTACCCGACCACGCGACATTGACGTTTCCGGCTATCTTAGCCTCTTTAATAGCCTTTGACGCCCAGCTTCCGGTGTCGATGAAATCGGCGGTTTGACCCTCGCCGAGCAGATTCATCGGAATCATCGCGAATTGCAGACTAGCTCCACCCTGAAGGAAAAGCACCGAGTAATCGTCGGAGATCCCCATCTGGGATCGAACCTTGGCCTCCGCGGAGTCCACAATAGCCTGGAATTCCTTGGAGCGATGGCTCATCTCCATCACGCTCATCCCAGAGCCGCCCAGGTCGGTTAACTCGGCCTGAGCCTTAGTCAATACCTCCAGCGGCAACGCCGCCGGACCTGCGTTAAAGTTGTACACACGCGCCATTTTCTTCCCCCAATATTATTTCCTGTGGATAATTATGCGGCCGGGCACATAAATCCTCTACTTTTGCAAACTCAAATATTCTATTTCTGATCCTGCTTTGCCGCTTCCGGCCCAGGCTCTTTCGGCGCCTCCGGAAAGCCGGTTATGACAACTCCGCTGGCCAGTTTGAATGAGACCGCCGGGTCGGAATCCCCTGGGTAATATGAGATCGTATACGACAGCTCGACCGCATCCGGCGACGACTGGCTGAATTTTAAAAACTGATTCTGCCTCTGTGATGCCGCATAAGCCGCACCCTTAGTCGCCAATGCCGCCTTTAACAACTCCCACTGCTCATCGTTCAATTCGCTAATATCGAGTTTGCTTTGTGACATTTGGCCGCGCTGCTGGGGTGTCAATGCCGCATACAGGCGGAGAATCTGCCGATTTCGAGCCGACTCCCCTGCCCCAAGTCGCACCATTGTCGGGTCGGTCATAATAGTGTGGTCGAGCTGCTCGTCCCTGAGATCAGCGATTTGAACCAGATCCTCAATAAGAAGACCGTTGTTGAGCTTGCCACGATCCGCCCAGTATTTCAGCCACACCTCCGGAATCGCCCAGGCGCGCTTGGTGAACCAGTCCTTATCGCGGAATATCAGCACCCTGCCCGCTTTGGTCCAGTTGGAGCCGAACGCTGCCCTGATGGCCTCCAACTGAGCGCCCAGTGTCTTTTCTGAATCGTCGAAAACCGGTGCGCCGCTTGGGAAGCAGTCTGAAATAACGTTGAATTTGACCTTTTCACCGCCGATGTCAACCGGGGTGCTGGCCAAGGCCTTCAACGCGAAAGGCAATGTGGCAGTGCTGGTGGTCTTGAAGAGCTTCAATTTTGCTCGCAGCTCAGGGTCGGAAGTGATGTCCCTGGCGGCGATTCGCTGCTTATCCGCTTTCTTAGCTGCGTCCGCCATATCAGCCTGAAGCTGCGCTCCTACCTCGTCCTTTGACGCACCGGATTTAAGGCTAAGTATTGCCTTTCCGAGAGCTTTTCCGATCGGGCTTGCCGGATCAAAGAGCGGGATATCGAAGGAATCGCTGCCGGAACCTATGGTGATCTGACCGAGGATATCCTGGGTGACGATGTTGCTTTTCGCGGAGCGGCGGTTAATCGTAACCTGTAATTTATCGAATTTCGAGAGCAGATTGGAGTGATCCTCTGCGTCGCCTATGCTTTTGGTAAGCGAGTTGTATGATTCGGCAATTCTGCGCACGGTGGCTTGAAGCTCATCGGGCAGTTCAGCTACAGCAAAGCTGGCCTCAGTTCCCTGCACGAACGCGCCTCGGGCATCGGAGAAACGGGTCATCAAATCAGCCACATCGCGGCCCAAAGGCTCCGTTGCAAGCACATATCTCCATGGATCGGATGTCTTGAGTTTATCGGCATCGGCGCGGTTAAGTGAGCCGAGGTTAGTCATATCCGCCAGTGCGTTTTCCCGGGCGTCGCGAGCCTGCGCGTATTGCTCCGTATCTTGTGAGGCCCGCAGCGACTCTTCTTCCAATCTGGCGTTTTTGTCCTGCCAGAGCCGGTATGTCGGCTTGCCCGCTTCCATGCCCCGGCTCCAGTGAAACCGCAGCGTGGCAGCGATATGACGCATAAGATCGACCAGCTTCATATCACTCACATAAATGATGACTTTGCGGTCGCGCACGGCCCAGTCCTGATCGTTTAGGCCGGCGGAGAGTTTCACCTCCGCCTCGACTCCTAGCTGGTCCAACACCTCGGATACAGCAAGCCCGTCCGCGCTGAAGGTGATCAATTTCTGCAGACGCGGGTCGTCATCTTTAGACAGGGCATCGTTTGAAGATTGCTGCGCCAGGCACAAGCCCGCGCTGAGCAACGTGAGCAAAAAAGAAGCGTAAAGGAATCGGCGAAGAATCATAAATTGACCATCCGGCTGGTTATGTCTTTATTCCATTTTACGAAATCAGCTCTGCGGATGTTCCGGCAAAGGTTCGGAGTCGACTACCGGCACCACGGACTGAGGTCTCATCGCGGCGTATATTAGCGCTATCCCCAAACCACACCTGATCAGCCCGGTCGTCCAGAACATAAAAATCTGGAACCCGCTGGAGCGGTTGAAAATCAAGGCGTCGAAGAGGTCTCTGATTATTTCCGGCCCGAAAAAGATGACCAGGCCTGCGATAATCTCATATATTCCAAACACCCAAACGAAAATGCGCAGCCCAACCTGTCGCGCCGCAGCAGCGGAGACTAGCACGACCCCGACCGCGAACGCAATTATACCGAGCAATCTGAGCCACGGCAAATCAGCAATGGCCTGCGACATCGCCAAATTGGCGTTGACTAAAACGACCTCCATCAGCCCGATCACCAAAATGACCAGGCCGATAACGCCGGTAATCTTCCTCAGAACCATCACATCGCTCCATTGCGGCCGTTGTGTGATTTACGAATTACATCGTCAGAGCCGCCCACACGGAATCATCGGTGATCCTTGCTTCTAAATCGACTCCATAGAAATCTCCGATCGGAGTCAGCACTTCCGGATTGTTGTCCCAAACCTGCCTCACAGCGTCCCTGACCACTTTGACACCGGAGGCCGACATTTTACCCAGCGGCCGTCGGCACGCCCCTGAGGGCATACCCAGGCCCTGCATAATAGTCTTGATTGCCAGCGGGTTTCGGTAGCGATCGGCAACCTTCGCAGATTGCCCATTTGGCAAGATTCGCTCGTTTTCTACTTTTACAGTCACGATACCCAGCAACGGGGTAATGGCATCACGCAGTTTTTCGGCGGTTTGGATATCGCCGTCAATAATGGACTGCACCATCTTAGAAATCGCGCCGGGCACAACGTTGGACATCACCGATATAGTGCCGTTGGCAGCGATGGCTGGGTTAGTCATCATATTAAACGTGAGGTCATCGTCTCCGCTGATTATGCAAAAATCCTCTCCGAGAAGTGAGCGCGTGTAGGCCATCCGGTCGAGGTCGCCGGTGGCTTCTTTGACTGCGCTGACGTTTGGGTATTTAGCGGCCAGAATGGCGAGGTCTTCGACTGCTAAAGCCGTGCCTGATCTGCCGGGGATAACATACGGAACCACAGTCATTTCTGGAAAGGTTGAGGCGACGACGCCGTAGTATTCGTCGCGTAGCTCCTGTGTGGACGGGCCATTGTAGTAACAGTCCACCAACAGCACACCCTGTGCGCCATTTTTGGCTGCGCGTTCGGTGTTTTCCATCGTCTCCGCGGTGGAGTTGCTTCCGGTGCCGGCCAAAACCCCGCAGCGACCTTTGCACTTGTCCAGGGCAATATCAATGACTTCGTTGTGCTCTCTCCAATCCAAAGTCGGGGATTCCCCTGTAGTTCCAGTCGGCACAACCCCAGCTATGCCCTGTTCGATCTGGAACTCGATATTGCGCTTAAGGCCCTCCCTGTCTAGTGAAAGGTCTTGCAAAACCGGACTTACTAACGCCGTCCACGCACCCGTAATCCTCAAGTTACTCCTCCATTTGGCGACTTCATCAGCAAAATATTATCACCATAAACCGGTATATTTTAGTCGACAGAGGAATGTTTTGCAATGCACGTGCGCCCGGTGTCGGACGTCGAGCTCAGGCAGAGGCAGTCCTGGTCGGTGCTGAGAACTTCTAAAATCCAATCCAGCAGATCGTCAACCGCCCTGCGAGGTTTCTCTGAAAGGTAGTAATCGTGGTTGGGGTAGACCTGTATTTTTACATATCCCTTTGCGCGTGAGGTAATTTTGATTATGTTGTCGACTACTCCGTTTCGACCGTTTTCTCCGCTCATAAGCAATAGCGGCTTGCCAGCGACCCAGCGCAGACAGCACTGTGAGATATCCGCCGGGGAGACAGCGGCTATGCCACGAACCGTGCGGCATACCGACCCCGCCGCAAGAGCGACAGCCGCGCCATAAGACCAGCCAAGCAGCACGACGTCGCTTATGCCCTCATCGTCGAGATACTGGCACAGCAACAGTACATCAATAGCGCACTCGGCACAATCACACGGGACACGATACTGCAGCGACATCGCGCCGATCCCGAGCCCCGAAAGCTCATCAGCTATTACATCGAACTGCGAATCAAAGCCATCTTCAGACCATTCATCGCCGAGCATAATCACTGCCTGCCGGACGCCTCTATCGATATGAAGCTGTGCTTTGAGGTCTCCACGGGTGGTGCTCAGGGTGATCCGTTTGCAAGTGTCGGATACAACCTGCTCCCGAACGCCGATCAAATAGATATGACCATGATTGCAGTTTGTGGTGGGCATAGATCGTCTCAGAATATCAGCCATGCATCCTGTGTCAGGAGAATTACCCCCTATATTCCGTGACGAAACCGACCTGCAAAGGTTCCGATATCAGGCTGATGTGCTGTGGGAACTTGCTTCCGCGTGCCCGATAATTATCATGCCTGTCACCACCAGCGATGCCCCGACAAATACCGTAGGGGTGACGACCTCGGATAAAAATATTCTGGCGGCAAATATGGTGAGTATCGGCAGCACACAGGTTATGACGCCCGTAGTCGAAGCGTCGAGGGTCTCGAAGCCCTTTGCCATCAGAGTATAGGCCCCTAATGTGGACAATACCACGAGAACAAACAGCCACACCCAAACTGAGAAACCAAGAGGCTGGGCGATCCTGTATCCAGCGGCCATAAATGGGAATGTGAACACTGCTGCGGCTGCGAAGATACAGGCCAGCGCAGTGGAGACCGCCACTCCCCGCTCGACGAGGATCTTTTGGGCTATGCCGTAGACAGCCCAAAACGGGGCACAGGCGACTATGAGCATGTTGCCGATGAAATAATCGGATTTCACCAGCGCCGCGAAGCCCTCTCCGTTCCATATCGCGGCAAATACCCCGGCGAATGTGATTAGTGTGCCAAGAAGCTTCATTCCGCTCAGACGATCCTTCAGCCACAAATGGCCGAGTATTACCAGCCAGATCGCCTCGAAATTGACGACCACGTTGCCAGCCGAAGCAGTGGTCAGCTTGATGCCAATAGTGTAAAGCACATAATTCAGGCAGATTCCGGCGCCAGCGAGGATAATCAGCCAATAGTCCCTGCGGTGTATTCGCTTCAGTTCCCCGCTGATTTGCGCAAACAACAGCAGCAGCAGAGATGATACCGCGAAACGCAGCCAGGTCATCGTGTAAGCATCAAGGGCAACACTTACCTTTTTTACACTGATCGGAACCAGCGCCCACAATACCGTCGCAGCCAGCACGTAGGAGAACCCGACGAGCGTGCTCTTTCTGGCCGCGATCATATTTGTACCTTCGCTGCAGCTTCTTTCAACTGTTCTACAACCTCGACCGCAACCGTCACGCTGCCGATTTGAGTTCTCTTGCCACCTGTTATGCAATGAGAATCGGAGCCGCCTGTGGCGATCAAGCCTCGTTTGGCGGCGAATTTCTCATAAAAGCGTGTAGTTGCAGGGCCGTGATCGGGATGCCTGGCCTCGATTGCGCGCATGCCCTCGTCTATGAGCTCAACCAGAATCTCGTCTCGATTAAGCTTGCTGGGGTGAGCACAGCAGGCTACTCCACCAGACTGGATGATCAGTCTAACAGCATCGGTCGGGCTGATCTTATAGCGACCAACATAACCGGGAGCACCTTCCTGAAGCCATTTTCCGAAAGCGGCGTCTATAGAGCCGACTTCGCCAATCTCCATCAGTGCTCTGGCTACATGCGGCCTGCCGATGGCCCCACCCTGCGCCAGTTCCAGAACTTTTTCGAACGTTATCGGCACACCGGCCGCGTTAAGTTGCTCCACCATTTTCCTGCCGCGATTTTCACGGCTGTCGTGCAGCACGTTAAGTTGCTCGACTAAAGCGGGATTACGATAGTCGAAGAAGTATCCGAGCACGTGCACTTCGGTGTTATGGCCTTGTATGGCGCTGATCTCTATGCCCGGCACTACGGTGATTCCGAACTTTTGGCCGGCTTCAAGGGCTTCATCAAGACCATCGACCGTGTCGTGATCAGTTATACCAATTGCACCCAGCCCCAAATCCGCAGCGGCCTGGACTACCTTTGTTGGGGTCCAGGCGCCATCTGAGGCGGTAGTGTGAATGTGAAGGTCTGCGAGGTGTTTCATAATATATTTGAGTTACCCGCAGCAGGACGTTACTCCTGCACGCAGGACACATTGTTGTGGTTGTCTAAATGACAAACAATGATACCCACCAATCGGTTCGTGATTTTGCTTGTTATATCGGGGCTTGTGGTAGGCTTGTCGAGTTTGTCAGACTTGTTGTGGCCGGTCGGCATTGGCCTTGCCGCGCTGGTGCTGGCGCTTACCGTGGCGGATGGCGTGACGCTTAGCCGCCTGCGAACGCCTGAAATTCACAGAAACGTCGACGAGAAGCTATCATTAGGTGCGGAGAATATCGTCAAGCTGCAAATATCGAACCGATCACGCTATCCAATCTGCGGCAGAATAAGGGACGAATACCCGGAGGACTTTAGCGGCGTCGGTAACGTATTGAACCTTGATCTGCCGAGTCGGTCTGATATTGAATTAACTTATAAGATAACACCGCCGCATCGCGGGGATTATGAGTTTGGGGATGTGTACCTGAGGCTGCGCGGCCCGATGGGGTTGATGACACGACAGATAAGGTGTCCGCTGCGCCAGGAGGTGAAGGTCTACCCGAACCTGCTCGATCTCAGGCGTTACGATATGAGCATCAGAAAGGAAAGACTGATGCAGCCCGGGCTTCGCAGCGTGAAGGTCTATGGCCGTGGCACGGACTTTGAATCGCTGCGAGAGTATTTGCCTGATGATGAGTTTCGAACGATAGACTGGAAAGCCAGCGCGCGGTTCAACAAATTGGTCTCCCGGCAATACCAGCTTGAGAGGTCGCAAAACGTGATGATCGTGCTGGATTGCGGCCGCGTAATGGGACCGGTGATAGATGGGCTGAGCAGGCTGGACTGGGGTATTAACGCTGGGATGATGCTGGCGCATGTGGCGGCTTCACGGGGAGACAAAGTGGGATTGATGGCATTTGCCGATCAAGTCACGGCGTTTTCCGCTCCGAAATCCGGAAAAAGCCAGGCGCTGAACCTGCTTCGAGTGACATATAATTTGCGCAGCGCCGAGGGAGATTCCAATTACTCCAGGGCATTCCCGTTTCTTGCCCGGAAGTGTTCGCGGCGGAGTCTGGTGGTGATATTCACTGAGCTTACTGACCCGGAGGCTTCCAACCCGCTGATCTCACAGATTGCGTATTTGGCGAGAAAGCATCTGTGTGTGGTGGTCACGATGGCAGATCCGGAGGTAGTGAGGGCAGCGAGCGCCGAGCCGGAGACAGCCCAGGATGTGTTTCAGGCGGCAGTCGCAAAGCAGGTGATACGATCCCGGCAGTTGGCTGCTGCTGAGATTTGGAAGTCAGGGACGATCGTGCTGGATGTGCCGCCGGATGAGTTCTCACCGGCGGTTGTTGATGAATATCTTAAAATTAAGGCTTCCGGGCGGCTGTAGCGCCTGCGAAGCCGAGGTATAGAATAAGCCCGATTGCGGTGAGGGCGGCAAAACCCAGTTTGATAGAATCCGAAAGCGCAGATGGCGTTATAAAACCCTCAATTATTCCGGCAATGACAAATAATATAACAGCTCCAGCGAAGAGACGCAGAGAAGTTGCTCCCGCCAATCGAATGGAATCTCTACGTCTGAGATCGCCGGGGGCGATGATAGATGCGCCTAGATACAACCCCGCACCGCCGCAGATGAATATCGCCATCAATTCGATTATGCCGTGAGGCAGTATAAGAGCCCAAAACCTGCTCCCGCCTAATACCGGGATGGCCTTTGCGGCGACCGCACCTATCACCAGGCCGTTTTTCGCCAGTTCAAAGACGGTATATGAGCCAGCCGTGATCCCTCCCGCAAACGCGATAATGCCCACGTTGATGTTGTTGGTCATAATGAATGCGGACAATAAAGATGGGTCCACGCCGGAAATCGGGCTTTGCTCACCAGGTTTTGGTTTGGTTATCTGACCAGGTATCATCGTGTCGCGTACTTCCGGAACGGCTGCAGAGATCGCCCACCCTGCCGCAAAAATGGACGCTGCGACGAGGCTATACAGGATAGTGGCGCGGAATAGTCTGGGAAAGTCACGTAATATAAAAGATATTGCGCCGGCTAATCGAGTCGATTGCGGGACGTATAAAACCCCGTGGGCACGGGCTGCGAGTTCGTTAAGGTAGAGTATGAGTCCTTCGCTGGCGCCCTGCCCGCGCACAAAGGAGAGGTCTGAAATTATAGCCCTGTAGTCGGCGCCGAGGGATCGTAGCTGATCGCAAGTGAGGGATCGGACTCCCCCAGAACGAACCTTGTTGAGCGCATCCGAGAAACGTTCCCAGGAATGTTTTTTCTGTTCGATGTATGCTCTTTCGTCCACAGTTGGATTATAGCAGATAAGAAGAGAAATATGCTAAAGAGGCCACTGGCAAAAGGGTATCCCTGACTGGGAAGGGATAAACGCGAGAGCCAGAAGTGAGGTATATGCTCAGGTAATAGCTGAGCCTCTATTCAGGCCGTTTTCTGGTTATGAGGTGGCGATTTGCGTACGATCGCCACCTGTAAACCGATTCAAAATCTAAGCCCGCCGGATCAGGTTACGCTGCCTCCATACTCCGATTGCTGGGCTTGTTGTATGTATTCGGCGGCGAGGTCTGACAGGGCCTCCGCTACATCCGCTGGCTCCGTTACCCGAACCTTACACGAGGCGCCCAGACAGGCGGTGACGGCAGGCTCGCCCTCTTCGAGAGGTACCGTGCGCACCGTGCAACTTGTGCTGCACGCCCCTAAAGACGCCTGTATAAACGCATCGGCTTCCTCAGTTCCCGGATAAGCGTGGACCGTCACCAGCACAGGGGATTGCTCGAGCATCGACAGCGCAAATCCGTAGCTGGAAGCCATTATTTCATAGTCCTCAACAAACGGAGACAAAGCGTCCAGAACCTGCCGCGCGGATAGTCGATAGGCCTCGTCCTCGATAAGATCCGCCATCTTCACAAAGGCAACCGCAAGGGTTGAGTTCTCCTCTATTGGAACTGTATATCGCGTCAAGGAGCGGTCGCTTGCGCGACTTTCGCTGACGTCATAAAACCCGCCGTTTTCCGCGCCAAACTCCGAAAATATACATTCCAGCAGTTCTTTGGCCTTGAGAATATACGTGTCGTCGCCGGTCGCCTCCGTAGCCGAAGCGTTAGCCAGCACAAGCTCGGCCATATCCGACAGCATACCGTAACCGTGCGGCTGCTCATTCTCAATATAATGCGCCACCGAACCGTCCGGCGCTTTTGCAAGGCTGTTCAGAGCTCCAACGATGCGCAGAGCCTTATCACGGGCTTTGAGGTCTTTGCCAATGCCATATAACTTAAAATACGACCTTGCGAGAAGCGCGTTGGAGTCGACATAAAGAAGCGGGTCCACCTTAGGAGGCCGCATCGACTTGCGGGTGTCCTGGTCGGCTTGGTAATACTCCTCATCTGCGTCCTGGCTACCGTGAAACAAGCCAGACTTGGAATCCAACAGTGTGTTCTCCAGATAAGAGAAGATGCGCAGCGACGCCAGGATGTATTCCTCCCTGGCAGTTAATCTATACGCATCAAGCAGCACCGCGGCCATTTTTGCGTTCTCTACAAGCAGTTTCTCGTAATGCGGCCTGCTCCAATCCTTGCGGGTGGCGTAGCGAAACATGCCGCCCTCAATTTTATCGAATATCTCCCCATCGATCATCGCATCTAAAGTGTCCGACACCATTCCCAAATCGCCTTCGCTGCCGCAGGATTCGTAAAACGCCATAAGCAGTTGCAGAGCCGACGTGTGCGGGAATTTCTGGGTTGTGCCGAAGCCGCCGTTGTCTATGTCGTAGGCAGTTCGCAGCGAGTCGATCAGTCTATCGATATCGCACGAAGAAGCAGACCCGCTCTTCCGGCGGAAATTGTCCTCTGTCTGTTGTCTCGCCTCCTTGGCCTTGCTGTCCAGTTCGTCGTGCTGCTCGTTGTATGCTTGCGACACCCGATCAAGCACAATTCGCATTCGATCCGGAGGCAGATAGGTCGCCCCTGTCAAAACATCGCGATCCGGGGTTAGAAATACCGTAGACGGCCAACCTCCCATATTGTAACGAACGTTGATATCCGGCTCCCGATCCACATCCGCACGTATGGGTATGAAGTGTTGATTGATGGTGTCGATTATCTTAGGATCGGAGTAGGTTCTCTGATCCATAATGTGGCACCAATGGCACCACACAGCGCTAATAGAAAGCAGAATCGGCTTTCCTGAGTCACGAGATTCAGCGAAGGCCGGATCTCCCCAACTCCGCCAGGCTATGTTCGGCATCTTAATCTCCACCTTTGCAGTTAAATGTTCTTCTGTTGAATCTTCCCCAAAAAGGTGGGGCATTCTAACACATGCAGTTTGGAGGCAGGAGATTATGTCGGCGTTATTCGAAATATACGACGCGAGATTTTTTGTACTCTTTGACTGTGCGAAGGATTTTATAGTCCTGAGCGCCGGAAGATGCACAGAGATCGGAGATTATCCTGCTGATTTCGTCTTCGGTGCGGCCGTGGATCATGGTGTAGAGCGGATACGGCCAATCAGAAGTTGCCGGCCGTTGATAGCAGTGGCTTACTGCGTCGTGTTCGGCCATGATTTCGCCGATTCGTGTAATTTGTTCATCTTCAACGCGCCAGCAGACCATCGCATTTGCATTATAGCCCGCTTTCTGGTGACGCAACACTGCGGCAAAGCGCCTCATAGTACCGGACTTTAAAAATTGATCTGCATATTCCAACAATGCAGATTCGGCCATATTCGCCTGGGATGCAAGCTCCGCGAAGGGTGAATCGACGATTGGAATATCCTTTTGCAACGCGCGAACAGCCGCGATTTGAGCTTCGGAGAGAGACGTTATGTTTGGCTCGGCTTTCCGGGTAACGGGTATGCGCGGTTCAGGGCTGGCGTCGGACATACTGAAGAACACGCCGATCTTAAAGAGTCGGATGGAGGGCAGAAGAATGTAAGAAAGCACGGATTTGTCGCCAGCGAGTGCTTCGACCTCGGCCGCGATGTCTTTATCGGGGCCGACGGTTATGGTGAACCATAAATTATAGTCGTTATCTCGTGAGTAGCAGTGACTGACCCCTGAGTGTGATGACACGGACTCGGCGACGCAATCGAGGCTCTGCGGCTCCACTTTGAATGCCACGAGGGTGCTGGAGTAACCAAGTGCGCGAGAGTCGAAGATCGCACTGATCTGGCGGATGATACGCTCTGATTTTAGCCTCTTGATGCGTTTGATTACATCCTCTGCGGTGATGTCCAGGCGCCGAGCTATAGCGGCGAATGGTCGAGATGTGATAGGAAAATTCGTCTGCAGAATGTCGAGAAGTTTTGCGTCTATAGGATCGATGTCTTTTGCCATTGTAGTTACATTATACAACGAAGTAGAGGAATTGAGAGATGATCGGGCGATGACAGTGTCTTGAAAACGTAGCTGATGTGCTTATATATCGCCTAATTTATGGTTGTGCGGTGGCGATTCGGAGATCGCCACCGATCTGTGTACCCAACCTCAAACTTCTAAATGCCAACATCCAGACACCCAACCTCCAACTTCTAAATACAAACCTCCAACAGGAAGGGATTGGGTGGTGGGGTGTATTAGCTATATTTAGGATCGAACGTGAAGCCAGTCCGTATGCCAAAATTGAGGCTGGTTTCGCAGGAGGGCTATATTGATTAGATTGATGACTTACAACATCCGAGGCTGCATCGGAATGGACAACCAGATGTCCGTCGAACGTATCGCCGAGGTTATTCGGGAATCCCATGCGCGAGTAGTGTGCTTGCAGGAAGTGCATACGCTGCGGAAGGTATCACACTTTACGGATCAGCCGATTGAGCTTGCCAGGCTGCTGGATATGCGCGTAGCATTTCAAGTGAACTATCGCGAGGGAGCAGGCGGATTGGGAAACGCCATTCTGACCACTCTGGAGGTGGAGCATACTCGATCGCACATACTCACCAGCAAAGGTGAACAGCGCGGATTTCTGGAAGTCGGTTTGCGAGCGCCTGAGGGTGCTTTTACCGTATTGACCACGCATCTTGGCTTGAGTGGTGACGAACGTCTGAACCAGGCAAAGGAAATCACTGAGGTGATGAAGACTATCAAGAACCCGAAATTGGTCTGCGGAGATTTGAACGCGGAACCGAAAGAGGAACCTATACTGGAACTAATCAATGCTTGTGGGCTGACGGATGCCGATGCGGATGGGGAGTTGACGTTTGATGCAGGTAAACCCCATAAACGAATCGACTATGTATTGACAGATTCTGCATTCAGTGTAATGGGCACGAAGGTGGTAAAGACGACGGCCTCTGATCACTTGCCGTTGATTGCCGATTTGAGTCTACTATAAAAAACATCGAGCCTGCCGTGTTGTGCAGGCTCGATAGACCGTGATTAAATAAAAAGTTAAGCGGCTTTTTTCCGGCCACGGGAGGCCAGGCGCTCTTTTATGGTTTCATCGCTCATCTGCAAGGCTTCGTGCTTTGGAGCGGTGTTGGTGCATTGCCGGCATACCCAGTCTGCCAAACCGGCGAGGTGTTCCGGCACATTTTTTATCTCGTTTCCGCATTTCCTGCAACGCATTTTAATTCCTACTTTCTGCTGCCAGGCCCACCATATAAGGCCCACCCGCTGCAGTTTGCCTTAAAGGAAGTGGCATCGCTTGCACGATAGCACATCCTTATTTTAAATACCCTAAATCGTTAGTTGCTTAATATACGATGTGAGAAATACGTGCGTTCCCCGTAATATTAACAGGGTGCTTGCAAGTCGGATAACATCAGGGGAGTTCTTCGCGATAATCGCGGGACATAAGCTCAAGAACCGCGGGCTTCGGGGATTTGCCGTTGAACAGAACCTCGTATATCTGTTCGCATATCGGCATAGATACCTGTAATGTTTGGCTGAGGTGAAAAGCTGCCTGGCAGGAAGGCATTCCTTCCGCAACCTGGCCTAGTGCGTCGAGGCTTTCGTCAATGCCCTTTCCCTGCCCCAGCATTCTACCGAGGCGCAGGTTTCTGGAGAGCGGGCTGGAACACGTTGCCATCAGATCACCAAGACCCGAAAGACCAGTAAAAGTTTTATCGTTGGCCCCAAGCGCCGTTCCGAGACGAATCATCTCGACCAGCCCTCGCGTAACAAGGGTGGCCTTGGTGTTGTCCCCATATCCCAGCCCGTCGGAGATACCCGCTCCGATTGCGTATATATTCTTGAGAGCGCCGCCAAGTTCGACGCCGGTTATGTCGCTGTTTCTGTAGGCGCGCAGGCTGGCTGTGGAGAACAGGGGTTGGGCCTTAACTGCGTTGTCGGGAATCGCCGAGGCGACGACGGTGGCCGTGGGCACATCGTTTGCAAGCTCGACGGCAAGGTTAGGTCCGGACAGCGCAACACATCCTCTACCAATCTCTTCGCCGAGGAGTTGGCCGATTACTTCTGAGCCTCGCAAACCTGTCCCGCTCTCCAGTCCCTTGCCCGCATGTACTAATAATATGTCAGGGCTTAGGACTCCCTTCAACAGCATCAGCACCTCGCGAACGCCTTTGCTGGGTATGGCGAGAACAACTGTGCTGGCGTCCTCAATGGCGCTATTTATATCAGAGGTTGCAAAGACTGAATCTGGCAGCCTTACTCCGGGTAGGTATTGGGGATTTTCGCGCGCGGATTCGATGTCCTGGGCGAGGGAATCTCTGCGCGCCCATAGAGTAACTTGATATCCTTTTTTCCCCAGCAGCACAGCAAGGGCGGTTCCCCAACTGCCGGCACCGATCATCGCGATTTTCATAGCAGGCCCATTTGATTATGGATTGATATACACCCTTGGCACACGACTTGTGATGGCGGTAAATGTTTCATCTGAGATTGTGCCGGCCTTTTCGGCCACATTGTCTGCACTGAGATACTCATAACCTCCGCCGATGAGAATCACTTCATCGCCAACAGATACACCCTCGACGTCGGTCACATCAATCATAATTTGATCCATGCAAACACGTCCGATTAGAGGGACTCGCGTTCCGCGTACCGCCGCCTCTCCGCGGTTGGAGAGTGCGCGCTGGTATCCGTCCGCATAGCCTATGGGCAGCGTAGCGACCTTTGACCGGCGTTTTAGTGTGTAAGTCCGTCCATAACCCACCGCGGTCCCTGCATCGGCCTCTTTTAGAAAGACGATTCGGGTTTTCAGGGTCATCGCCTCACGAATAGGCAATACGTGGGCACAGCGGCGACAGGGAGAGCCGCCGTAGATCATAATCCCCGGTCTGACCGCATTAAAATAAGACTCCGGATAAGCCATAATGCCTGCGCTGTTTGCCGCGTGGGCTATGGGGACGGGAATCGAATGGAACTTGAGTGCGCTGATTGCCTTTGTGAACATCGCTATCTGCAGCAGCGTGAACGAACGATCCTCTTCGTCGGCGCAGGGAAAATGTGTGAAGACGCCCTCTAGCTTCAGGCCCGGCATCATTCTTACCAACCGGGCAAATGCCAGGGCCCCTTCCGGTGCAACTCCTATTCTGCCCATGCCTGTGTCGACTTTGATGTGTACGCCGGCGGTCTTTTGCTGGGCAACAGCAGCCTCTGAAACGGCTCGTGCATAGTTCAAATCGCTGACCGTGCTTGCCAAATCGTGCCGGACGATTTCCGGGGCGCAGTCGACTGGTGAGCAGCCGAGAATTAGAACCGGCTCCTTGAAGCCAGCGTCACGAAGTTCGACGCCTTCGTCTGGTGTGGCAACGCACAATGCATCGACGCCTGCCTGAACGCAAGCCCTGCTGACTTCGATTGCGCCGTGGCCGTAGCCATTTGCTTTTACCGCCGGCATTATGCGGACTTTAGGCCCGACCCTTTTGCGTATCACTTTGATGTTGTCTCTTATCGCGGATAGATCAACCTCCGCATAAGTTGGTCGCATCATTATTCTCTACACCAACCTGATGTCATCGTCGTCATCGTCGTCGAGATCGTCTAGATCGTCAAAATCATCGAGGTCGCCGAAAATATCGATATTGCTGAAATCACCGAATTCTTCAATATAATCTTCTTCGGACATCACCTGATTTCGAAGCGTGCCGACTCCCTCGACAATCACCTCCATAGTGTCTCCAATTTCAACGGGCTGCATACCTTCCGGAGTGCCTGTCGTGATGACGTCGCCGGGGTATAAGTGATGATATTGTGATATCCAGCTTATCAAGAACGGAATGTCGAAGGTCATGGAGCGGGTGTTGTCCTTTTGGCGAGTCTCACCGTTGACCTTTAATTCCACATCGACGTGTAACGGATCCGGCAGCTCGTCGGGCGTTACGATATATGGCCCCATCGGGCAGAATGTGTCGATGCCCTTGCTGCGAAGCCAGGGATGTGAGTTGGCGAGGTCGGTGTATTGAAGGTCGCGGGCTGTGACGTCATTAAGACATGTATAGCCAGCGACATAGGACATAGCCTCTTCAACCGGAATATCTGAGCCACAATAGCCAATGATTACCGCAAGCTCGGCCTCCGGGTCGACGCGGGTGAGGAACTCTTTATATGAGACAGGATGGCCAGGACCGATGACTGCGGTAGGCGCTTTGCTAAAGACGATCGGTTCCTTTGGCGGTTCGTGGCCACTCTCGCGCGCATGGGCGGGATAATTACGGCCGAGAGCGTAGATGGCGCCTGGCCTTGGTATCGGGGCGAGCAATTCATACTGGATTTGCAAAATATCAGGAATCAAATCACGGCTTTCCAGAAATTGCTCTACATCGTTCAACAACTCAAGGGTTATCCCCTCAAAAGACAACAGTTCGAGCATATTTGTCGGAATTGCCGGCAACTCCTCTACAGCGAGGGAATATATCTCCAGCGCCTTAGTAAGATCAATTACGCCATGAAGGTCTTCTCTGTAAATCCCAATCGATTCGTGGCTGAAAGAGGTTCGGAAAGTCACTAGTTTCATCTTTTTCACCCGCCTGGTTTGTTATTAATGCAACTCGATAGCCATTACCCTCGCCGGAGCCGTACATAAATCCCTATATTTCAATGGCAACACAGCGAGCCGCACTATTTCGTCTTTCAGTTCCTGTATATTACTAAGGCAGCAGGCCGATACGCAACCGTTTTGCAACAATAAATCCGCCGCATTAGAGGTCAATGGGAAATCGGCCGCGACCGTACGCACACCGCCTTCTAACAAATAGGCAGCAGCTTCGACTGTCAGTTGCGGCGGGTCTGAGGCGCTTCCCGCGATATGAGCATCCATCCAACCAGTGTGAAGTATGCATCCAGCGATGTCAGCCACTCCTGTTGTGGTAAGATCGGCACGGTCGACTCGGTCGGTTGAACGTCTATGTGTGACGTCTATGACGGTAGCCAGAGGCAGCAGATAATCAAGAGGGATGCCGTCGATTGATTTGGCGTAGCGAACGCTTAGGCCATTTATATCACCTGCCGGAATATTGCCGATGATGGAATGGGTAAGATCGACGATCCTCATAGCCCATAGATTCGAGCCGCGTTGGCGCTGAGTACCTGCGTGAGCTGGTCATCGTTTAGTTTAGAAAATGCCAGCCTGCCTAGTTGTATACGACAGTCCAAAAATGGGATGTCGGTGCCGAAAAGGGTGCGGTCGGCCCCTACTCCTTCGACGATTGTCTCGACAAGGTCTAAATTTGCAGTTGAAGCGGCGAGATCGAAGTAGGCGTTTGAAACCTCCTTTGCGACTTGCGCACAAAGCGCAGCCCCGGCGTACCCAAACCCGCAGTGGCCTATGATTACTTCCGTATTCGGGTATTGGGCGGCGCACTTACCGGCCTGGGTCACGCTGCAGTGAGGGCCGCCGGAATCTGTGTGCGTAAGAACGGCCAATTTATGCTCGTCTGCGTATTCCCACGCAGCGCGATACCCTTCACCGTCGATTGGATGAATGTGGCAGGAAGGGTGATATTTGATGGCGATCATACCGGCGTCGAAGCAGCGATTAAGCTCGTCACGAAGCTCAGAGGCTGGAAAGTTGGGATTGACAGCGCAGAAGCCGAGTATGCGGCCAGGGAACTCCTTCATAGCCTGGATGACCTCGCTGTTGCCGGCGCGATACTCGGTGCTGATTCCGGCACACGCGCTCGATATGCAGCACTCGACCCCAACTCTATCCATCATACGAACCATATCGGCAGCGGTGTGCTGAGGAATATAGAAATTGTGCCAGTAGCCCAGATGAGCGTGGCCGTCGATAATTCGAAAAGCCGTTACGGGTTTGCCCTCAAGCACCTCTTCTCGCATCTTCTGTCTTTTATTGCAACTCATAATTGTCCCAACTTTCGAATAAATTACCAAGGCAGCGCCATTTGCGCCGGCTCACTGGAATATAGCCGCCATACGACTGCTTCAATCGCCGATCTGGTAACCTGAAGTC
The DNA here is from genome assembly GCA_050948905.1 of Armatimonadota bacterium. Lineage (GTDB taxonomy): Bacteria > Armatimonadota > UBA5829 > UBA5829 > UBA5829 > DTKD01. The sequence continues at coordinate 244,455 of JBMNES010000001.1, forward strand.
GCCTGGTGACTTCTGCATCGGGGCGGCGGCGGCCTGTCCTGATTAAGGTTGTTACTTCGCGCCCAAGATAGACCAACAAATCATGCACTACGTCGGATTTCTCCGGCCACCCCGCCAGACAGGCCGATACGAAATTGGCCAGTTCCGGAAACTCCCCTACACGTAGTGATTCTCTCTCGAAGATATCAATACCTTTAGCCAAATCACTCTCTCGCACCGTAGTTGGTGTGGTGAAATTAACTCTGCGTATTGGCAACGCGCGGATGTCTTCAATTTCGAGCTGTGGCTGGTGCAGTTTGTAGCCGGTGACCGTACAGCGGATATACTCATTCAACACATTTGAGTTCAAAAGGCACAGCAGATAAAGCGGGTCCATACCCGGCTCGGCAAGCTCGATAGCGTAAACGGATTGCGGGAAAACATAGCCTGTGTGTCTTTTGGAGACGCGGTCGAGAGCGGCCACGATTCGAGGTGAGCTTTTCTGGACCAAAATCTTGGTGCTGTGGTAGCGATATAGCGGTTTGCGAACCCAGGAAGTGGCTGCGGTGTTGCCTTCCCAGGTTGTCTCATAAGGCTGGATGCTTTGACCGCCGAGCAGAACTTTCTGATCCCCGTCCTGGGCCATTATGGCGGTTTTTCCGACTTCCTCTCCGCGATAGATAGTCTTCACGTTGAGCTTATGCAGTGGCGCAAATGGTTCAGTGTAATTCGATAAAGCTATATCCGGGCCGTGGATGCGTTTGACGATATTTGCGAAGCTGCCTTGTTCAAGTAAGTATAAGAATTCACATCGTTTTTGTGCAAGAACGGTCGATGTTCGGACCTCGTGCGCCGATTCGGCAAACGTCTCGCAGGATCTGGTGAGGAAGCTTTTGTGTTCGGCCATCCTGTCTATCCTGGCCGCAGAAAACGTCGGTGCGCTTGAAGGAACGTTTCGGCATATAGGCACCACATTGGCCACCACCGCATCCGGAAATGCGCCGGATATGTGCAGCAGTGAAACCAGCGACCACTCTGTTATGAGCCTGCGCCTCACCTCGGCGGCGTTTTCACGCACGAGCAGGGGGTCGGGTAATACCATAGAAAAATAACCCCCACTGCGCACGAGTTTTTTGTCCAGAACTTCGGTGACGAACATCAGATAGTAATCGGATTGACCGATCGCACGCCCGGCGGGCAGACCGTTTTTGGAGGCTATATACGGCGGGTTGCCGATTACCGCATCAAATCCGCCTGTATCGATCACGTCTCCAAATGCCGCTTTCCAATCCAGGCCGGAGTAATTCTCATCTTCAAGAGTGTCCGCGCAGAGGAGATGACTGTTCAGCGAGCAGATTATCCCTTCTGCGAACCCTGAACATACCCACACACTAAAACGAGCGATGTCGACCGCGTATGGATCATTATCGACGCCGAAGACGCATTCGGCTGCGATTTTTGCACGGGTAGCTGAGCCTGCATTTTCGCTCAGAAAATCGACGACAGAGCCAAGAAAATCCCCGCTGCCCATAGAAGGGTCCAATACCCTGAGCGGTTCACCTGAATCGCCAAGTAGCCCGCCGTGTGATTCGAGCAAGGGACGGAGAACGCAACCGGTAATGTAGTTGATCAAGCTCGGTGGTGTGAAATAGGTGCCGCTTTTCTTACGGCCGGAGTGGCTGCTAGTCAGATCAAGAGTAGTCTCGTCGGGCTTAAATGTGAGTAGGACCTGGTAGATTCGACCAAGCCACGTAAGAGGCATAGTCTCGAAGAATATTGGCTCTACAGGGCTGTTATTGGAATGCAGCAGCAGATGAATCGCGCTGGCCAGCGTTTCAGAGTCTAGTTTTGCTACATCAGGTTGTCGGAATATGTTCAGGCCGGTTATGAGATGCGCATCAGCATAAGCGTCGCGATATTTGAGATAATCAGGCTGATCCAGCAACGCATTAGTGGCTCTGCGCAGGGCATTGGCTGCCGGATGCGGACCAGGGATTCTATGGGCGGCCAACAGCGTCGCCAGCAGTTGTATGACATATTTCAGAGCAGCGCTGCAGGCGGCTTCAGGGTCGGCCTCGTCACGAATACTTTTATAAATTTCCTGAAAGCTGGCCCTGCATCCCTCAGCCAGCGCTTCGACGGAACCGGCAGGGCGAATCCCTACCCGCCTACGCACCAGAATCACCCGACCACGCAAGCAATTTCTCTAAATTGCCACCCGCTATGGCCTGCTTGTCGGCGTCACTGATATCAGCGTAGGTGATGACCGAGACCGCCGCACCAGGTTCGAAGTTCGGCACATCCGTCCCGAAGATCAGTCGGCTGCTGCCGAAGCGCTCACATACCGCCTCAACGCCACCATTCGCTACGTAGTTCGAGGTGTCCACGTAAAGGTGCTCATAGCGCTCCATTAGAGGATAGATAAACCTGTCGGACCTGTACGCCGGTCGGAGGATTATCAGCCGAAGCTGCGGAAAATCAGCCAGCGCCGCCGCAATATGATCGAAGTTGGTGTGAGCAGCCTCAACCAGCACCGGAACCGCATTTGCCTCAAGCGCTTCGAAGAGCGGCCCGATGCACCAGGGCTGGATGGAATAGGAATGCAGGCTGGGGAATAATCGCACGGCCGCTACCCCGTTTGCCCGCATATCTGAAATAAATTGCTCCGGACTGCCGAGTTCCAGAGTCGACGAAGGCAGACCAACCCAGCACGGCACAAACGGATAGCCCTTAATATCCTCAATCAACTGCGGATTGCCTTCGATGGGATGATGTTCTTTGGCTGCCGCCGAGTAGACTAAAGCGCGGTTTATTCCCATAGGCTTGAGGCGATCAAGAACCTCACGAGCCGTGATCGGCGCGCCCTCTTTGGGCACACCGGGTCGTCCTATCTGGCAATTGCAGTCGAAAAAGTCGAGTTTCATTATGCCTCACTCACCTACAGTTGATGGAGGGGAGGTCTACTCTGGCCTCCCCTTGCCTATTATACTAGCCCTTGAGTTCGTCGATGTTCTCCATCACTTTTTCGAACGCATCGGCGATCTCGTCTATTCGCTTGCGATCCGCCAGCATCATAGTCTGGGACAGCCATATAGACTGATGGTCGCTGAGTTTCTCACAGTTCGGCAGGTTCAAATTAGCGTAGTCCTGAGTCTTGCCGTAGAACCGGCAGCCCAAGGGACATCCGTCCGGGGAGAGTTCGAACATGCCGGCTCGATAAAGCGGTAGATACCCCAATGACGATGGCACGCCCTCTGCGTTTAAAGCTTCGAGTATTTTATCTCGATGCACGCCGGTTTTCTCGGCGGCAGTGTAGCGCACCGGGAAGAGATGGTAAGCATGTGAGGTAACGCGTGGTTCGCGCTTCTGCGGCACGAAACCGTCGATCTTGCTGATGCGCTCCGCCAGATGCAACCCGTTCTCGTTGCGAAGTTTGGTTTCAGCATCGAGCTTTTTGAACTGATTGAGCAAAATCGCCGCCTGGAACTCGGTCATTCTATAGTTACAGCCGAGCACTAAATGCTCATACCACTCGCCGCCTTTCACGCGACCGACGTTGTGAATTGACCAGGCTAAATCTGCAAGCTTTTCATCACACGTAATTACGATTCCGCCTTCGCCGGAGGTCAGGTTTTTGCTGGCCTGGAAGCTGAAAGAACCCATATCGCCAAACGACCCGACTCCCTTGCCGTTCCACTTTGCGCCGTGCGCCTGGGCTGCGTCCTCGATGACCTTGAGGTTATGCTTGCGCGCGATCTCCATAATAGCGTCCATATCAGCCGGCATACCGCCGATGTGAACCGCCATAATAGCCTTGGTTTTGTCTGTGATCGCGGCTTCTATTTGCTTAGGATCGATGTTGAAAGTTTCCAGATCGACATCGACAAATACGGGGATTGCATTGGCTTGCACTATAGCGCTTGCGGAAGCGATGAAAGTGTAAGGTGTGACGATCACCTCATCGCCTGCCTTGACACCCACAGCCTGCAATGCGACTAACAGTGAGATCGTGCCGTTAGGGACGCATACGCCGTATTTGGCCCCCTGATATTCCGCGAACGTGCGCTCGAACTCCGGGACTTTGGTGCCGCCGACGCTCCACCACTGCCCGCTGCGGACAACATCTACCACTGCCTGACAATCAGACTCATCCCAAACCGGCCAACCAGGAAACCCACCTGTAACCGCCTTGCTACCGCCATTGATAGCCAGCTTACCCATTATCTTCCTCCAGATATAATGATCAATCACACATCCAACGAGGTCAAACCTCATCTGAAATCCCCTTATACCTCCACCCACACCCTTCCTTCCGCTGATAGTAAAGAAGTTCTGCAATCTGGTAATGTCTACAGCAATCGATATGTCAAAGTGGCGGCATAACGTATATGACAATGATTGACGCGCTCGGAGATGCCAGTGAAACCTGATTTGCCGGGCTGCCGAATGTGAAGTTGTCATTGATCAGGGGCTGTTGAAAACGAGGGATCCTCACGGTGACACCGATAGGCCTCGCAAAGCGGACTCTGATCCAGGACAATATCTTTTTGGTGGCCCCGGCATCCAAAGCAGCTCGAGCGTTGCAGTGCAGTCGAGTATAAAACGCTGCTCTATCACGGAGGAGGCCGGAAGCCATGGTTATCGCTGAAGCAAAGAAATATCTGGGAAGACACTGTTCGGTTACATTCCGCGACCGACGCGGGGATGAGATCACCAAAACCCTGCATCTTCAAGACGTTCAATTTGTACCCCTTTACGGGCCGTATTTAATAGGTGACATCGAAGACGTCAGCCTCGACCGAGTCACCAGTATCAGTTCACTAGAGTAAACCCAAACCCACCCTCCCGTCCCAACAGGTAGCGGGTCTCATTTTCGCAACTTGAGCGAAGGCGAGACCCGCTATCTGCTTAATTCAGGTGAAAGTACGAGTTTTTTTGTGTAATGCAGGAAAATAGTGCCAGCCAGATAAAAATATAGATGGGAGGCGAGCTGATTTTATTTTGGCTCGTGCGAAGTATTTCGCGAACTTGTGGGTAACAGTCAAAGACGTATTTCGAAATACACGACTGTTGCTGCCAGGTGACACTGAAAGGGGCAGACAATTGGATAAAGTCAGGTTTGGCATTATCGGCTGCGGAGTAATTGCGCCGTGGCATGCGCGAGGAGTAACGAACACACCAGAGGCGGAGCTTGTGGCGGTGTGCGACGTAATTGAAGAGCGAGCTCAGAAGCTATCCGCCGACTTCGGTGGCCCGGCGGTGTATACGGACCATGTAAAGATGCTGGAAGAGGCCGGGGTGGATGCGGTGTGCGTGTGCGTGCCGAGTGGGTTGCACGGCCCAGTGACTATCGACGCGGCGAAGTATGGCAAACACGTAATGTGCGAAAAGCCGGTCGAGATCACCCTGCCCAAAATCGACGCGATGATCGACGCCTGCAAACAAGCTAATGTTAAGCTGGGAGTTATCTTCCAGAGGCGCACGGCTCCGATGTGGAGCAAGATTAAAAAGGCCGTGGAGAGCGGGCTGTTGGGCAAGATGGTGCTCGGAGATGCGTATCTGAAGTACTATCGATCGCAGGATTATTATAACAGCGGCGAATGGCGAGGCACCTGGGAGCTTGACGGCGGCGGGGCGCTTATGAATCAGGGGGTGCACTGCATCGACCTGCAGAGGTGGATAATGGGCCCTGTTGATACGGTCTATGCTCAGGCCGATCATTTGGTGAGAGATATCGAAGTTGAGGACACGTGCTGTGCGGTGATGAAGTTTAAGAGCGGCGCGTTTGGGGTGCTGCAGGGGACGACTTCGGTGGTGGGAATGAACCACAAACTGGAGTTTCACGGAGACCAGGGCACTATTTGTGTGGATGGTGAGACTATTACTAAGTGGAAGGTGCCTGGGCAGGACGAGGAGCCGAAGGACGACGATGATACCATCGGATCGGCGGCGTCGGATCCGAAAGCCATCTCGACAGAGGGGCACGCTATTCAAATCAGAGACCTTTGCAAGGCTATAATAGAGGACAGGGAGCCGATGGTCGGAGGTGAGGAAGCTCGCAAGGCGGTCGAAGTGATTTTGGCCATCTATGAGTCTGCACGAACCGGACAGCCTGTCAAAATGGGTTAAATATAGTTGGGTACGACACATCAGTCTGATAGGGATAAAGGGCTCGGGAGACTCTCGAGCCTGATGAAACAGGCCGAATCGCTAGCTGAAGAAGGTCTGTTTGAGGAGGCGATCGCCCATACGAAGAAGGCGATCGCGATATATCCGCACGAGCCGAAGTGCTGTATCCAGTTAGCTAAGTTTTATCACGCTCAGAATAAAATGGGGCCGGCGATCGAAGCTATAAAGGCTGCCGTCGGCCTTGACCCCAATAACTCGATGAACCAGGAACATCTGCTGAAGGCGCTGCTGCAATTGGAGCGGTATGACGAGGTGATTAAACACGCCCGTGAAATGCTGCTAACCTTTCCACGGAGTCTGTTGGCGAGGGATGCTCTAGGCACGGCGTATTTGCAGACGGGAAAACTCGACTGCGCTTTGGGGGTGGTCGAGGAGTTAATTGCACTTGCTCCCCGCGAAGCATCACATTATTTCAAAAAGGGCGTCCTTTTACAGCAGAAAGGAAAGATCAGAGAGGCGATGCGATCCTTTATGATGTCGCTTGAGCTGGATCCGGGCGGTGAGCTTGCGAATAATGCTCGTGAAGCGATCGCTTCGCTGGACAGCTTCCAATTAAAGCGGATATTGGGAATTGCTTCTGAGGATGTGGTGTTTCGAGTCAAACTGATGCGCAACCCGGCTTCCGCTACGATGGAGCGCGGGTTTGCCCTTAGCCCTCAGGGCATCGCGGCTTTACGGCAGCTCGATTATAGCTGGCTGCCGACAGAAAACGGCACGAACTCCTACCACTAATCGGATTGAGAGTGGCGTTAGGCCCTCATCACGGCCTTCACCAATATCGTGACGCTCAGTACCCCTATCAAAAAAATGGCCACAAAGACGGCCGTGAAGATTATCATCCCTCTTTTAATTCTGTTATCGGTATTGGCGACAACCCTGACTACGTCGATCATTTTGCCGGCTTTAACATAATCGTGGATAAGCTGATTCCGGTTCCAAAAGGTAGGATCAAGCCGCATAGCGATTTTCATCTGCTGTGCGGCTTTTTCGTAATCCTGTTTCGCCCTGAAGATCGATTCGGACAGGACGTAACATTCGCTGCGGTCGGGCCAACGTTTTAAGGCGGGTTGCAGGCAGGCGGCTGCTTTATCGATGTCCTCTAGTTCTATATAAGTCGACACGAGCCGCATGCGTATCCGAAACGAGTCCGGGTTTATACGCAGGGCTTTGGAATATTCTCTGGCGGCGGCTTCGTAGTTCCCGGCTCCGGTAAACGCCCGGCCTGCGCAGTAGAGCATATAGGCGCTATTGGGGTGCCTGGCGGATAGTGCTGAGAAATAGGAGATCATTTTGTCTCTGTTGTTTCTGATGTCCCGAATATTCTCCAGGTCACCGCGCCATGCCTTGTCCGTCAATCGCCATACAAAACGGCCGTCGGCAGCTATGGTATACGACGGTGCAGGTGGGGTGGGATTGTCCGCATCTTCGCTTGATGGCTTGGACCATACCATCCTGCCTAAGCCACGCTGGCGGGTGTAAGGAATCGACCTCATCCACCTGGAAACCGCATCGTTGGTGACAGGCAGATTTCGCGCCTCGGATACGATGGAGGAGGCCTTGTTAATGTTAGATTGATCCGTCTCGCAGCCTGTGCTAAGACGAAGCGCCTCGTCCATGAGCGCCATAGCTTTGGCGGGCACACGGCCGCGTATTTCACCTGCGCCCGGCCAGCGAATCGCCAGTTCGGAGGATATCCACTCGGCTGATTGGCTCGCAGCCTCCGGGATCGCAGATAGATGGGATTGAAACGTCTTTTGTGCAAAATATTTGCGGTCTTCGGCGGAGTATATGGTCAGCCTGAAGCGAACTTCGGCTGAATCGAAATGTTCTATTACACCTCTCACCAAATATGTGACTCCACTTTTGCCGGCCAGATGGGAGTTGCCGGCGATATCTAAGAGGCGGGATGGTATTTTGAGTCTATCGAGTTGTATGCAATCGACTATAGCGCCTGTGTCGACAACCCCGGCGCTGGTGGCTCTGCTCAATGCCCAACAGGTAAGCTCCGGTATGACGTGGGTGTATGTGCCGGGTTTGCCGTCGAGCGGCAGAAAACCGACCATCGTTCTATCGGCCAGGCACGACGCAGCGCCGAGCAACAGCAAACTCAGGGCGACCAGGATTGCTCTTGTGATCCTGACGTTAGATTTGTCTGATTGCCACATTGTTATCATTATTTGGATGACGGATATCGCATGGTGGGTGTTCCCTAAATGAGGGGAAGGGAAAAGCAGACTTCTCGCTGCGCTCGAAGTGACGGGTTGTGCGGGGTAATCGGGTTGTGCGGTGGCGATTCGGAGATCACCACCGATCGAATTTATGACTTTGCGCAGGGTGACGAAGTTGGGAGCCGGGTGATTGCTTCCTTTTAGATGAATAGGTATCGTATAATAGCTGAGCAATGAAATATAAATCGAGCAAAATACCAAAGGAGTTGCCGATTCTGCTGTTTCTGATCGTCCTTTGCGGGGCGTTGGCGATGGCTAAGAGCACCTTTCTCAGCGCTGATAACCTTCGCGCTATGGGAACGGACGCGGCTGGAATTGGGATTATTGCAGTTGGAATGACCGCTGTGATAATAACCGGCGGCATCGACCTGTCAGTTGCGGCAGTGCTGGCGCTGTCGGCGCTCGTCGGCGGCAGGTTCATCTCAAATGGCCAGACTCTGGTTGGCTGCGCGGCCACTCTGGCGACAGGGGCCGGCTGCGGAGTCTTTAACGGTGTATTGATAACGGCAGGCCGAATACCTCCGATAATCGCGACGCTGGGCACTCTTTATATTATCCAATCCACTGCCACGCTCTACAGCGGCGGGCAGGTGGTATACATAGATAATCACCTTGCACTGCTGGGGCGGGGGTTTGCGCCTCTGGTCATTACGCTGCTCGTGTTTGCTATAGGATACACAGTGATGCGGCTTACCCGGCTGGGGAGATACGTCTACGCTATCGGGGGCAACGAGGAATCGGCACGGTTGGCGGGGATCAACCCGGCGGCTGTTAAAATGGCGGTGTATATGGGAGCCGGGCTGCTGGCGGGGACGGCGGCGCTGGTGACAATGGGGATAAACAACACATTCCAGGCTAACGACGTCTCCGATTATATGCTGGGGGCGATCGCCGCGGTAGTGATCGGCGGGACCAGCATTATGGGCGGAGAGGGCTCGGTGCTGGGAACTATGATCGGCGTGGGGATCAGCACGGTGCTGCGGAATGGGGCAATTCTGGTGGGTCTGGATGCACGCTGGACCCAGGCGGTTATCGGAGCGGCTATTGTGATTGCGGCGATCGCGGACAGGTTGAGAAGACGATGAGGACGTTGATCTCGGTTAAAGAACTCCCTGTTATTGTCTTATGTATCGGTTTGTTTGTATGTTTTGCGATATGGGTGCCTAATTTTACAGATGGGCCGGGTATTCTGGACGACGTAAAGCAATACGCTTCCTATGCAATTTTAGCCGTAGGACTGACGCTGATTATCGGCAGCGCGGGAATCGATATCTCAGTAGGCTCTGTGCTGGGATTTTCTACTGTGCTGTTTGGGTGCGTGATGTCGAAGGGGATGGGCTTGTTGCCTGCGTCGATAATCGCGCTGGTTGCCGGTGGTGTTTGGGGTATTATCAACGGTTTCTTTGTGGCCAGGGTCAAATTGCAGCCGATAGTGGTCACGTTGAGTTCTATGGCGGCGGCGCGCGGGCTTGCTTATGTGGTGGCTGGGCAAGGGATTTCGTCGATTCCGCTGCCTGCCAATGCGGCTCCTCTGGTGAACCTGACCTATGGCTCCTACGCGCCGCTTCTGGTCGCATTAGGGGTGGCAATTGGTGGCTGGCTGATTCTTGCCAGGACGCCGCTCGGAAGATATATTCTGGCGGTCGGCAGCAACGAAGAAGCCGCGAAATTTTCTGGAATCGACGTGGCAAATACGAAGTTCATGATATATTCGGTCACGGGGTTTCTGGCAGGGCTGGCGGGAATATTGACGGCTGGGATGATGAACACGGCGATCACGGATGCCGGCCTGGGATATGAATTCGAAGCTATTACTGCCGTTTTGATCGGAGGAACGAGCATATCCGGAGGAGAAGCTACCGTATTAGGCAGCATTCTGGGAGTTGTGGCCGTTTCGATGCTGAACCGGGGCTTGGGGTTGATGGGAATAAACGATCTCGAGCTGTGGCGAATGCTGTGTTTGGGAGTGATTCTAATAGCTTCGGTATTGTTGGATCAATTGCGGAAAAGGGCTGTGCGCAAATCAGCTAAAGCGCAGGCCGCGTAAATTATTGGAGGCTGAGTATGACAAGAAGATTTATGATGATATGCGCCTTGCTGCTGGCGCTGGTTGTCGCGCTTGGCGGTTGTGGTAAGCCGAAAGGGGAAGCGGCTGATACTGGCAAGAGCAAGCGCACTATTGTGTTTGTCTTTAAGCTGGTGGGCATACCATATAGCAATGCCTGTCAAAAGGGCGCTGTGCAGGCGGCAAAAGATCTTGGGATTAACGTGGAGTTCACAGGGCCCGCAAAGGGCGGTGATGTGTCTGGTCAGATTCGGATTATAGAAAACCAGATTTCCCGACGGGTGGATGCCATTGTGATCTCACCCAACGACCCAAACTCGGTCAAGCCTGTTATTGAAAAAGCGATGGCCAGGGGCATTAAAGTATTCACATGGGATTCTGATGCGCCGGATACGAAGCGGATTTTGTATGTGGCTGCTGCGGATGATGTGGGGATCGGCAGCGACATAATGGATCAGTTGGCAAAGGATATGGGCGGCAAGGGCAAGGTCGGAATTATGTCCGGCAGCCAGGGCGCTTTGAACCTCAACCAGCACGTCGACGGTGTGTTGCTGGCGCTGAAGAAGTATCCTGATATCAAACTGGCGAAGCCGCTGCTTTATAATAACGACCAGCCGCAGCTTGCGCAGTCTGGTATGGCGGGGTTGCTACAGGCTCATCCTGATCTTGGGGGCATCGCGTGCGTAAGCTCTCCCGGACCTCCTGGCGCGGCGCGTGCTGCCATTGCGGCAGGCAAAGCCGGAAAGGTGAAGATTTGGGGACTAAGCCTGCCCAGCGAGAACCGGCAGTATTTGAAGGACGGCGTCGTCAACGGACTGATTCTCTGGGATCCGGGCAAGCTGACCTATCTGACGGCGAAACTGGTGAATGATTATCTGGATGGCAAGGAGCCGACGGACGGAATGGAGGTCGAGAATATCGGCAAGTTGAAGGTCTCCGACGACGGTGTAGTGATTATGCCAGGAGTTGTCATCACCAAAGAGAACGTCGATCAGTTTGACTTCTAATCTACTCCGATGTTGACGTAAATGGGCTGAGGGCCGGATAAGCTGTCCGGCCCTCTTTTTGCTCGTTAGCTCCAGTGCACTGGTTATCTCTGAGCTTCCTGATGTTCTTCATGCGACACCATACCCGTCAGGCCACCCAATATGGAGCCTGCGAGCATAATGATAAACCCAATGAAGAACCACCATCCAAGCCCGGTAGCTGTTGGAGTCGTACCCGCTGGGCCGCCGGACAGGAGAAGGCTTCCTATTCCGCCTGCGCCCATAGTCGTCACGATCAGTCCCAATCCCCAAAGGATGATCGAGTGCACGATAGCCGGCATCAGCGAGGCCTTAGCCGTTCGCACCGCCAGGAAGCTACCGAGGTATAGACCAATAGTTGCAAACGCAATGGTCCAGAATCCCATACCGACTGTACCAAGCCCAACTGCTGCGCCTAAGCTCAAAAAGAGTAACGTAAACGCGATGGCAGTAATTAGCCCTGCGAATACGGGACCCCACTGAACTCTGGTAGCCGGTACAACCATGTCGGTAACCGCCGTCACCGTCGGTTCGTAGTATCGAGGAATAGCGCCTTCAGCAGCGCCGCCTTTGCGGCCTTCCTCTGGTTCCTTTTCGGCCATCTTACTCCCTCCTCCCTGCCAACAGTAAGGTGTAACAGGTGGTGCAATCCTGGGAGGAATCTGTCCACACCACCCATAGTCTACTTTTCCCGCACCTTTGCTGACCCAAACCCGCCAGGACGTTTGTTGAGCAAAAGTGTAATGGTGTGAAAAACCAATATAATTACGAGTCAGCAGATAGGTCGCTGGTTCCGAAAATATATTATGTGTGTCATTCCCGGTTCAGCCACCGGGCGCGCTTCAGCCGGCGCGATGTAGATATAGATGGGAGGTCGCCTTGAGAAAGAGAGTGCTTGTAGTAGACCCTAGTCTCTATTCCAGAATGATCCTGCGTGATCTGCTTGCATGCAACGGGTTCTCAGTAAGTGAGGCTTCGTCTGGCGCGCAAGCAATTGAACAGTATGGGAAGATGCTTCCCGACGTGTTGATGGTGGACGCTAATGTCAAGGATATGGATGGAGCGCAGACCATTGAAAATATCCGGCGCGATCATCCTAACCTTGTCGCGATAATTTGCGCATCAGCTGGGCAAAGAAGTGTGGTATCGCAAGCCTTCAGCGCGGGAGCCACAGCGTTCTGCGCCAAACCTTACAGAGAAAAGAACGTCAAGGATGCGCTTCGCAACCTCTACCGCCAACCGGTGAGTTTTTGCTAGACGTTGCACTGCCCTACCCTTCTGTTGCTGCCGCGAGACCGCCCTCCCTCGCGGCAGTTTTTTTGAAAACGGATTTCATCTGGCTCCAGTTAGTGCAATTTGTCTTTCGGAAGCCAGGGCTCGAATTAAAGAATGGCGCCATTATCGAGTTATGTGGTGGCGATATTTTAATCGCCACCACACTTCATCCCACCTGTTATTTTCAAGCGGTGCTGGGGTAGCCGCCTGTCGAGATCGGTGAGCCTAAACCAGCTTGGCATCCAGGGTTATTTCTACACCGGCGAGGGCTTTGGAAACCGGGCACCCTGCCTTGGCGGCGTTGGCCTTCTCCTGGAACGTTGCCTCATCAATGCCCGGTATATCAGCCTGGGTATGAAGCTCGCTTTTGGTGATCGTGAAACCGTCGGCGCTTTTTACTACCGTAACCTCGGCAGTCGTTTTGATGCTATTTGGCTTAAAACCCGCGTCGTCAAGCACAGCCGAAAAGGCCATGCTGTAACATCCGGCGTGTGCGGCCGCGATCAATTCCTCGGGATTGGTCCCTGCTTCTCCATCCTCAAACCGCGTCTTAAAGGTATACGGCCCGGTAAAAGAGCCGAACTCCATCTTGCCCTTGCCTGTAAGCAAATCTCCAGCCCATTCGGCCTGTGCACTTCTTTTTGGCATAATTATTCTCCTGTCATAAAGGTTAGCTCAAGCATACCCACATCGACTGATATTTATGCCCAAATTAGCGCATTCCTTTTGTAGCCATCTCGGCAACCCGAACGGCCTTTATCGCGTCATCGAGAGTGACTCGCAAACGATGAGTTGGATCGTCGATAGCCTGCACCAGGTCGGCCATTATGGCGCGCAGATTCTCCGCATAGACCTCTAGTTTCGGTTCATCGAGCTTGAATGTGGTGTGCAATTCATATTCGACGTTATAAAATGTATCCGAGGAATGCGCTGCAAACGGCTCCATGTGGCGCGCATTGACCTGTGCGTTTTGCCGTAAGGATTTGAGCTTAGCCAGGCCAGCTTCATCGGTCCAACCCCATATTCGAAGCTCGAGAGGAATCCAGCCGATGACCTCGATCTCGCCCAAATCGAAGGCGAAGTGGAACGTGGTGGTCTCAAGCTCACGAGGTCGGGAGAAAGAGTGCCAATAGGTGCCGACTACATCGTTGTCATAACGAACCGAAGCGAACACCCTGTCCTGCATACCTGGCTTGCGATTGACGCCCATAGAGCAGGTGTCGACAGCAGTGGCGTTGAGAACCCAGGCCGCCAAATCGAAGAAATGTACCCCGTGCTCCAGAAATATCCCGCCGCTGATCTCCGGGTTCCAGAACCAATGCCCCTCCGGCACAGTATCCTGCATAGCGTAGTTGCGCAAATCGCACCGGCGGGGCGTGCCTAATACCCCGCTTGAGATAATCTCGCGCAGCATCTCCACTATTGGATTAAACCTCAGCACGAAGTTGACCGTCGCCACACGGCCCGTCTCCTCCGAGACTTTTTTGATCTCAGCCGCATCCGAGTCGCTCAGCGAAATGGGTTTTTCGACCAGGACGTGTTTGCCTGCATGCATAGCCTGGATTGCAATGCTTTTATGCGTGTTCGGGGGAGTGGCGACTGATACTATGTCGACGTTTGGATCGGCAAGCAATTCGGCGTCATCAGAATAAAACACCGCATCCCCGCCGGGCGCCCGCTTCGGGTCGGAGTCGCAAACCGCGACCACATGCACGTTGGGCATCTGATTCCACGCCTTATGAATAAACTCACCGAATCCGCCGTAGCCGATGATTCCAATTCCTTTTTTATCCGCCATTAGATGCGCCTCCTGTCTCGCGTGAATATTATGCCATATACCCGGCAAGGACGTAATAGGCAATCGGCCTAATGAATTGTACTGTTCTTGAGCCAGGTCAAAACATTTGTGCCGGCCAGGGGGTATGATATACCCAACAAGGAGGATTTTAACGATGTCAAAGATCAGTATTGATTCATTGGTGGAGTATAAAGATACGTTTGTGCGAAAGAATTTGACCAACATCCCGGAGTTGCAGATCAATTTGGTGACGCTGCCGGCGGGTGGTGCGCTGCCTGCCCATAACGCGAACGCCAACGTGCGATTGCTGGTTTTGAGCGGCACACTGACCGTTGATCTCGATGGAAATGTGGCGGAGCTGTCGGTTCACGAGATGGCTGAAGCCGCCGAAGGCACACCGATGCAGATTATGAACAAAAGTGAGGGCAATACAGCGTTTATGGTGATAAAGGCGCCGAATCCGGACCTGTAGACGCAAACAGATGTGGCAAGTGGCTGGGAAAAGATACCCAGCCACTTTTTTTGGATCTAAGAAAGTTTATTGTATCTGTCCTTCACCTCGGCTGCGAATCGCTCTATGTAACCGTTGATATAATCAAGCGGGTCGATGGAGTCGTCTTCGATAAGCCCGGTGAGGTCGATTCCGAAGGTAAGGCCGTCGGAGTCATCGACGCCGTGGGAGGCGAAGAACGTGGCGTTTGCGCGCCTTCTGCCGAGGGCGGCGAGGTCGTAGCGCTTGCCACCGCAAATCTGGGAGTCGAATACTCCGAGCAGGGCCGCCGCGAGGTTCTCGTGTGCTCCTACATCGAAGACCACTTTATCCTCATCAACCGGCCAATCCAGATTGCGCCATACTTCGCAGCCATAGAGCTTCTCCGGCCTGGCGTCTTTCGGCAGAGCGCGAATGGCGGAGATGACTCTTAGCGCGACCGCGACGTGCGTGTCGTGCTTATCGGCCAAATTGTGGGTGTAGACCACCTTCGGCCGGGCGGCGAGAAGCAGTTGCTTGATGTCGTCGACGACGTCCGGGTTCTTACCGTCTTTCACGGCGCCACTGGGGAAGTCGAGCAACGCCTGTGCGCAATATTCGCCGACGAACGCGGCTTTCTTCTGCTCAAGCCGGCGGACCGTCTGCATATCCTCGTCGGAATAGTCAGCATAAAGATCGTCACGCGGGCTGCCGCTGCCGTTTGTTACGACTGCGCCCATAAAAGCCTTATCGTCCTTGCCGAAACATTCGACGACGCCGTGATACGCCATAATCTCGATGTCGTCCTGGTGCGCGGAAATCGCCATGTGAGTTGTTTTGGCGACCGCGTCATCGACGGGCGACCCATCCGGCACATAAATTGTTGCCGTGTCAATCTTGAATTTCATCATATCCCTTTCGTTGATGTAAGTTTATGCCGTCCGAAGCCCATAAGTATCGGACGGCTGATCGACTGGGTACTTATTTTTTGATAATCGGCAGGCTCGCCGCAGCCACGGCCTGGCCTACGCGGCGGGTCTTCTCGTCCGGCAGGTGCAGAGCAATGCTGTCGGCAAGCTCAGGGAACTCGGCCTTGAGCACTTCTTTTGCCTTATTAAGCATCAGAGTGCCGCCCTGTCCGCTGGTCACGCGGCCGAGGATCAGCACGTGCTTGAGGGTGTAGAACTGCGCGTAGTAGGCGATTCCGTAGCCGAGATAGATGCCCAACTGATCCCATATCTTGAGAGCGCGTTCGTCGTTGGCCTCGAGAAGGTCCTGAACCGACTTGAGCCTTTCGGCCAGGCCAGCAGTCTCGTCGATTTCGATGCCAGCAGCCGGGGCTAGTCTGAAAACTGCCTGCTGGGAGAAATACTGCGCACCGACGCCAGTGTCGCGGGACCACTCGTCTACTCCGCCGTTGGGATCGTAATCCACCGGGCAAAACGCCACTTCGTTGAGCCAGGTTGTGATCTCGCCTCCCGGGGTGACGTATCCGCCGGCCTCGCTGGAACCGAGAGCTATGCCGAGGATAGCGTTGTCGTTAAGGCCGAGGGATGCGGCAAGAGCGGTGACTTCTCCGTCGTTTACAACGTCGAACGGAACCCCGCCCCACTCCTTCTGCAGATCGGTAAACAGAACCGCGAGTTTGGTGTCGTAGAGTTCCTTGGGAACGCCACGGAACAGCGACGCCATTCGGACGCGGTTGTTAAGATAAATGCCCGCAGCGCTGCCGCCGATAGCATCTACTCTTGGCATATGCTTGGCTGCTGTTTTGAGGGCTGTGTTAATTTCGTTGTAATGGTAGCTGGGATCGCTGTTGCCTCTTGGGTCCCAGTTGACTTCTTCGGTGTATACAGGCTCTCCGTCGATAACCGCAGAGACTTTGCGGTCGCTTGCGCCGAGGTCGAAGCCAATTCGGCATCCGTCGAGGTGTCCGCCGAGTTTCATAGTGCCTTCAAATGGCGCAGGGATGTCGGCTACTTCCATAATTTCGACTGTGAACGGGTTCTCGTAGACATCACCCATAAAATCGAAGTCGAATTTGCGGTCGCCATTGGCAGAGTATACCTTTTTAATGTGCTCGCCGACGCTGCGTGGCCCGCCGACCATCACTTTCCACCCTCCACGCTGCCAGAGAAGCATTTTGACCGTTCTCTCGGCATAAGGCAGGTTCAGGTGAGCTTTTTCATGGTCTTCAGGGAAGCATCTGGTGCTATATACTGTTACCTGACCATTGCCGCGCTCCAGCGCGAATACGAGAGGCTCAGGCTTGTCAAGCTCATCGACCATTCTAAGGAATTCTCGATTAGCCAGCGCCGCCGGAGCAAAACTCGGGTGCAGTGATGAAACAAACTGCGGCTTTGCAAGTGCTGCTAGGTCCTTCATTGGGCATACCTCTGTCATTCATTGTACGCGCTCATAAATTGTGGCGCGCATCCACCCAATTGTAGGTTGCCGCTGAGGTTGTGTCAAGGTGGGGGGAAACCCCCGCTATATAACGGCTATCGCATATCCTACCTCTAATTTAAAGGCAGCTAATCATTGAAGTCGTGGAACCAATCTATCGATTCAAGCAAGGCAAGGAGCTTTGTCACAGAAACTACAACAGTTCAATCGGGATACGGAAGATAGCTATTCAAGTGATGAAGATACTCCCGATATTTGCGAACATCCTCAAAAAACTCACCCCAATCGCCTATATCTCTGTCCTTGAACGCGTGTATAGCATTTCTCCTATGCTGTATCTTTTCTATCCAATCAACCCACTCCTCATCCCAGAGTTGCTTCTTTTTTAGGAATTGGCGAAGCTGCTCAAGCTGGAGACAATCCGGTTGCACCACTTTTCCCTTGCGAATGACCGCGTCTGTATCTTGCCGATAATCGCGACTCCAAACCGTTAAGTATAGCTTCAGTCCACATTCAACCAATGCGCCTAGATTGGCCCATGCCAGAATTAGGCGGCCATCAGACTCGTCATACGTACCCGGGGTGAGCCAAATGCGAAGACACTCAGACAAAGACACTTGCCAATCTATTCTTGATTTACTTAGAAGTTCAGCAGCGTATATTGGCACCCATCCCTTTGCTTTGGTCGTCCAAATAACGCACATTTGATAGTTCAGCTCAACTATTTGGTCAATCACTTCTGTCATTGGTAACTGGGACATTAATGTGGACTCTGTGGACTGGTGTGAATAATCAGCAATTGTCGAAATAGCGTCTGTCTTCATCATCTCTCCTTACAGTTTCACTACAGTTGCTTTTGGATCCATATCCTACTGATGTCATTGCTATCTGTACGCTTCATCTATTATTATATTGTGAACTTCGTATTTTGTACAAGCGGATTTAATATTTCTCCCAAAAGACAACAAAAACCCCGCCAAGGACTGACGAGGTCGATTGATAGAAAGATGGCTTTTAAAAACCTGGCTCCCCTGGCTGGACGATTTTAGAACTTTTCTGGCGATGGCGGCCTGATAGCGCGGGGAGTTTCTATGACCCTCTTGCCTATGAGTCATGCCCAATAATGGATATGATAGTCACCTTGCTGTTCTTCTTGGGCCGTCGTTTCTGCTGAGAGAGGAATACGCGTACAGCCGTGTTCATCTGCTAGGTGTGAGCGTCCTATACGCAATGATGTGATACTGGATATTGCGCTCCTTGTCCATAATCACATTGTCAACGTCTGGCATCTTCATTCAACTATTCCGGGCGAGCCTAAACCACTGGGGCATTGCCTACCAGAAGCCAACACGGGGAACACTCAAGGGCTTGAGCAAACGCGATAACTTCAAGGTCGGTGACCGTCCGAACTCCGTTCTCTATGCGTGACATGTCCTGCCATGCCGGATTCCAGCCGCCATTAGTCAAGTTGGCAATTCGGGCACAGAGTTCATCCTGTTCCAGTCCAAGTTGATGACGGCGTTCTTTAACACGTGACCCTATGCCGTTCATCTTCCCTTCTTCAGTTCTAAGGCGTCTACCGCCACGGGGCATGCTCAGTAAGTCCTTCTGCTTGAGTTGCCCCATTATCCCAAATGGCAGCCTTGCATATATCCGTAAGAGCGGATATAATACCAGTCAGCCGTAACTACGATTCTTGATGGTGGTCGTATGATTGGAAAAACAAATACTGCCCAACGACGAAAGATTGTTGCCGATTGCTTGGAAACCGCTAGAACGGGCGCGGGACTAACCCGTCAGCAAATGGCGGAACGGATGAGCACAGATGAGTTGCGTGTTCGAGAATGGGAATCTGGCAAGAGGCAAATAGACCTGGTGGAACTCAATATATTCTACCGAGCTATTGGGCTTCCTATGTCGAGGTTCATTGACGAACTGGAAGCAAAGCTTGAGCATAATGGATGATCGGCATAAGGTTTCCCATGAAGCCGTTGCAGGGGAACAAATACAGCCTTTCTGGAGTCAGTAACAGTGGCCTTGGTAGCAAGCATCCACTCATTAGCTCTCTCTTGAGCAGGTAACAGCTTTGACGTATTGTCCATTGACCACAGACGGGCAAAGGAGTATCATAGCAGGCAGGCAGAACAGTCGAATATAGACTAATCAAAAAGGAGGATTCGTTATGAAGCTGTACCCAAGAGTAGTGCTGTTTCTGCTTCTCGTAGTGCTGCTTTCAGCATCAGGTGTTGCTTGGTGTAGCGCAAGCGTCCCAGACGACATAGGCGCATGCCTCAACCAGCCTGACGGCAGCAGGGTCACGCTACCTTCCGAGCAAGTGATATGGCGCGGAAGAAGCGGGAAGTCATTCGCAATCAAAGAATGGACTGAGAAGCAGCCCCCACTATCGAAACCCCGCTTGGTCGTTGTTAGTACCAAGCCACTACCCGTAGAGGAGTACTGGACTGTCGATGTAACCGGTGTCCTCTCCACACTCCCAGGCACTTCCAAAGATGGTAGTGCAATCCGACAGAGAGTTCTTATCGTTACCCCTGATAGTGTATCTGTCTACTGTGACTCCAAAGGCAGGCCGTTCCTCTTCCCTGGTCTCAAGGGAACGGGCATCGAATGGGCTAACAAGCGTACCCTCATCGAATTGGCAGGAGAAAGCACCGTGCAGTCTGCCAGTATGTCAACAATGGACGCAGGCACTCTACCCCCAATGGAGGATTCACCAGACTCAGAGCCAACTCCTCCTGCACCTGGTTCACGGGATTCTCTAAAGTGGTTACCTGATGGTGCCCCCGTAAGCGTAAACGGGGCAATAGTCTCAGCCAGCTTCAGCGACTACGGGTTCTTCTACGTGGAGAAAAGTGACCGGTCATTCGGAATCTGGATAAGCGCACCGGATTATATGTATGAAGGTCAGCTTGTAGACATCACTGGAAGAATGGGAACCGGCGGCGGCGAACGTGCTGTTATCGCCGACCAAGGCGGCGTCAACGTTGTCGATTACAACACCTACCCACGCCCAACTGAATTGGGCATGCCAAACAAACACTTAGGCGGTGGCGCAGTCGGCTTATTCACTCCAGCAGTATCAGACGCAGCCGGGCTGAACAACACTGGCTTGCTTGTGAGAGCTTGGGGCAAAGTCACCTATGTGGACTCTCAGAACCGCATCTACTATATAAATGACGGTTCGGATGTAACCGCCGATGCTGGGCATGTGGGCGTGAAGGTGTATGACCTGACCTATGACCCGTTACCTGCGCAGGATTCGTACCAGATCGTGAGCGGTGTTTCAGCCGCCGAATGGCCTCAAGGGGCGAGTTCAAGTATAAGAGTAGTCTGGAAAACAAGTTCCGTCACTCCGGCAACTCAAGCCGGTTCGGGAACAATATCCGGCACAATAACGGCAACAGGCGCAGACGGCAAGACCGTGAAAGTGTATTGCGCCAGTGGTTCCATTACTGCAACATTCTCCGGCAATACCGCGAATTACACCTTAGCCGTTCCTTACGGCAGTCATGCCGTGACTGTAAGCATGCTGGGCTATAAGACCATCACTCAGCTTGCTACCGTCAACTCTGGAACTCCGGTTGATCTCGACTTTACTATGCCCGCACTTCAGCGGCGAATAGATGTAGTTACCTCACCTTGGCGTATCCCACCGGACGGGGTGAGCGAGATGACTGTCACAGCCATTGTTCGAGATGAGGAGGGAAGACGTTTCGGCAACGAGCCTGTTACATGGAATGCTGACCTTGGCACCGTGATAAGTTCCGATACAACAACCGACGCCGTTGGGGAAGCTCGCCTTGTTTTACGTGCACCAAGCACACCAGGAACAGGTAGTGTCTCTGTTACAGTAGGAGGGGTAACCTACGTTGGATATGCTGAGTTTGCTTCACCAACGGCCCCATCAGTACGTATCAAGAGTCCTATAACAAATGATACTGTGTCTGGGACAACGACTATAGAACTTGAGTCTTGGGACAATGGGGGCGCAAACCCAGGAGTTGTTCAACTGGCTATTACCGTTGATGGGCAGCCGCTCAGTGCAGCTTTGCCAGTCGGCCCAAAGGTCAAGTGGACAACATTCTCACTCCCAAACGGCGTACATACGATACAGGCAGCAGCCAGTGACGGGGATTCAGAGTATGGCTACTCCCAGGCGGTCAACGTAACCACATCCAATAGCATCAACAGCGTGACAGTGAACAACGGTATGTTCGATGCAAATGACCCTGACCCCGCCAAACGGATAACTACTATATCCGCGTTGCAAGATGAAGCTACACCTTGGGAAGTTCAGATTACAAAGCGCGGTGCTTCGTCTCCTACACGAGTTTTCACAGGAACAGGAACCACGATAAGTGCAACCTGGGATGGTACTGACAGCCAAGGCAACCCAGCGTCTCCCGGCAGGTACAAATATACCATCAACGCAGGGGAATCTCAGGGACTGTCAGCACAGAGCTATGGGTTCTCGCTGTGGGATTATCTCGTTTTCCTAAGAACAAACCCTGATGCTCCAACCGCACTTCTTGTTGAAGGAGCTGTCTTCGATACGAACGATAGGTTGTTCGATTACGTCGAGGATGCTTGCCAGACACGGGGATTCCAAGTCATAACCATTCCTTACAAGTACGCGACTTGGGATAGGTATCACTTCTTCATGAACGTGTATGAGCCTACGGTGCTGTGCGTTTCGAGTCATGGTCACTATGAGATTAGGAACGGCACCGACTGTCAACCATCGTTGCTTCCCCAGGTCTCCGAGTTCCTGCTAAAAGACTCGGTTGTCTACGCATACCGTCCACAAGACAACCAAGGTAATTACTTCGCGCAATATCCTGAACCAGGGCAGCCAGCCTATGGCAGCATACCGGCAATACCAGGGAATCAATGGCCTGGAATGACTGCGCACTATGTAAGTGAACTTGGGTTGATGTTCTATTCTCCGCTCAAACTTGTATGGATGGATATTTGCTTTGGCGGACGCATTGGTTCCGAGTATGGTGACACAAGCGACCAATTCAACCCTTATGCCGTAGACATCTATGGGGCAAACGACTTAGCAGCCGAGTTCGGCATCTATAACAACGCTTGGGAGATAGGAGCGAGCTTCTGCGGATACTTCGAGCAATCTATCGCCGATAACCGATATGCCGACTTCGTTGGAAGGATATTCGGTTCTATGAAAGTCGGCTATAGCCTTGACCAGGGAATCACACGCGACGCCTGGAATGATGGGCGGTTTAATAGGCTGTACCCGGAAGGTATCAGCTACACTGATGGTGATTGCCAGAACTGGCGTGTGCCTATGCCTCCGTATCACAACTTGCGGGTGCATGGCAATCCGTGGAGCACCTACCTTAGTCCGTAGTCGAAGGAGGTGAATATATGAAATGCTTCCTTGTGTTGGTCGTAGGCATCTTGATTATAGGAGGTACGATGTTGGCAGGTTGTAACCAGGCAGGCTCAGGAACCCCAGCGAAACACGGGTTACTCGTGTCTGCGGGCTTTGCCAACGCGTCTGATGTGAGCTTCATTGTGATACAGTCAGGCGACATATTCAGGGTCGGAGACGCCGCAACAATCGACCAACTATACAATGCTGTGAACCAACCGGATAGGAACTTCGTTACAAAGATGGTTAGGAACCGCCTGTTGACATTCGTTGGCGGTGACGGAAGAACGGCGTATGTCGTGTTCGGCGACGGCGGAGATTTGACTTCCCGTCAAGGGTCGTCAAAGCTCATGCGATTGGTGCGGAGTGTATACCGCACTCCTTCCTACAAAGATAAGACTCATATATCTGTAGGAAGTCTTTCTGAGGTTCGGGTTATAGCATCCGGGAAGACTACTGTTGCGTCTCCGAAGTCTACCAAGCAGTGGAAGACAGCGCAAAACAGCACAGTTGATCTACTCCAGATGTGGAACCCTGATGACTTGCGCGGCTGTATACGCACAACCAAAAGCGAAGTGGATGGTCTATCATCTCGATACATCGAAGCTAGGACGGCACAGCCGGTAACATTCAAGGCTCTCATAGTCCCAAAGAACTTCGAGTGGTGGCCTCCACCTGATACGATTGAAACTCGTCCGAAGTTCGAGGACTACAGAAGCGGCACTGTTCGAGTTGTGAGTATTCAAGCCGATCAGATGCGTTTTGCGTTTGAGGTAAACGGCGGGAAAGACTGGATACTGTCACCGCCATTAGCAACGAAGAAGTTCCTTGGTTACAATTCACAAGGGCAAACTCAATACGGAGTCGATCAGTTTGAGGGGGTGGTATCAGCAGTAACCAAGCCGTAGAAGACCTACAGTAACAGCTATGCGGCTCACAGGGGTGTAGTGGCCGGCCTGTGAGCCGCTTTTTAGCCTTATAAAGTCTGGGAGGTACGAATAGCCGTTTGATTAGTCGTTGCTAGTCTCTATAGCCGATTCCAGAGCTTCTACAAACTCCCGCAATGATATTCCCATAGCCTTGCAGAACTCTCGAAGCTCCACTACATCAATGCGCCGTTCTCCCCGCTCACACTTGCTGATAACTGACTGTGTTGTCCCCAGCTTCTCCGCTATGTGCTGCTGTGTAAGACCTGCCGCCCTTCTCGTCTGCCGCAGGCATGCCAAAAAGGTAGCGTAGTCCTTCGTGTATATGCTTTTCTCCATAGGATTCAGCCATAACCGCGTTGCCGTCTCAGGACGCGGAACTTCCTTGCCCGATAGTTGAGCGGAAAGCAGGCATCCACTCACAGGCTCATCCTATTCGGAGATAGACTATAGTCCAACATAGAATAGTAGATGATAGAATATCTGTGGCATAACATAAACAGGGAGAAGTCTGCTTGCTTGGTCGTGAGCAAAGCAGCCCTGACAGCGTTATTAGGGCATACAGTGCCGTTTACAATCTTTGTATTCGGGGAGGAATCAATGAGCTATATCGAACAGACTATTGCACCGGGTGAGCATGTTGTATACAGCACGCGGCTTAGTTCGGCAGTCATCAAAATCTGCGTTATATTGGGCACGTTGGCAGGACTGACGTTCGGGGCAGGAATAGGGGCACTCGCGGGCGGTGTAAGCACGGCTATTGCAACAACAATAGCCGCTTTGGGCATTGCCGTCATAGCGGGATGGCTTGCCATGCATTCATCTGAGTTCGCCGTCACGAACAAGCGTGTACTTATAAAGACCGGTATCCTGAACCAGCGAATGTTAGAGATTATGCTGACTAAAGTGGAGTCGGTTGAGGTTCGCCAAAGCATCTTCGGCGGTCTCTGGAACTATGGAACCCTGCTTGTCGGCGGCACCGGCTCTACCAAAGAACCGTTTCAGTATATCGAGAACCCGCTTGAGTTTCGGAAGCACATACAGCAGCAAATAGAAGAGAACAGGCAGGCGGCCTAATAGCCTGCGACATGCAGCATGGTGACTGCCGCCCTATATGGAGGAAGAAGGATGATGAACGACTACAACAGACCTGTAAAGGTGGATATTATCGGCGGTCTGGAAGACAGGCTTATGGGCTGTATCGGGTTCATACTGGTTGTCGGGCTTATTTGCGTTGTTCTTCAGAAGGTCGTATTGCCTGTTCTTTTCGTGGTCTTGATATTGGTTGCCGTTATCGCCATAATAGCCATACCATTCTTTCTATGGGTATGCTGCATGGCCTATATCAGCAGCGGGAGAACCGGAGGGCCGAAATCGGCATTTTGGTTTCTCTCCAAACAACAAGCCGCAAAACAGATTGAAGCCATTGTGCGGGAAAGCTATCGGGGTAATTTACTTGGCGTGGAAGTCATGGGGCCTGTTGAGTCAGACAACTTGAAGTACATGCTCACGGCTTATGTTGATGTAAAAGCCTTTGCTAAGACTGCCAAACCGAAGAGGCTTGTATATCTGTGCAGTTGGTCATGCAAGTGGAATGAAACAGAATCGCGGAAACTGAGTGCGGCCTATGATTCATCGGCTCAGTTCCCGCGATAGCGGTTAGCAGGCTATGAAGCCCTTGTATATGGCACATGCAGTAGTTCAGCGGCCTTGCGCTTTGTAGCCTCTCCCCTGCGGTCATATCTCTGAGTGGTGGTAACGTTGGCATGGCCCGCAAGCTGTTGAACCGTGCTTATATCTGCACCGGCGTCAAGAAGCTCACCTATGAACGTGCGGCGCATGTCATGCGGGGAAAAGCCCTTTACTTCGGCTTCCTCTCCCCTCTTCTTCAGAACGTAAAATATGGACTGGTCAGTCATCGGCCTAATGGTGATGTTTCCGCCCTTGTTGACCGGGCAGAACAGGGTACCGGGGGTGTCGCCACGAAGTTCCAGCCATGCAAGCAGAGCTTCACGGCTTCCATTGGTAGCATATACCATCCGATCTTTGCGGCCTTTTCCAGCGCGAATGACAATAGCACCTGTCTCTTGGTCGAAGTCTTCCAGCTTTAACGCCGCCGCTTCCGATCTTCGCACACCGGCACCATATAGAACGGCAAGCAAGGCGGCGTCTCTCGCACCAGCAGCCGAAGTATCCTTGCCGCATGCCTCAAACAGCGCGCGGACTTCGCCATGCGAGAGTGCACGGCCACTGGGTAGCTTTTCGCCTCTAACGGCTCTCAAGTCGGCGGCGCGTTGGAAGTCCTCAGCAGTCATCAGCCCAAGCCGCCAAGACTCCTTCAGAACGCCGCGAAGGGCACTGAGCATCTTATTTGCAGTAGCCGGGGCATACTTCGCGGCCAACTCCTCCCGAATCGCCGCCGTGTGCTGATACCGAAGTCCGGCCCAATTCAGCGATACAGCGTCATCTCTGCCGCTTGTGAGTATTCCAGCTATGGTATCCAGTGCTTCCTTCATCGTGCGCCGCGAACCGGGGGCAAGACTCATAATGTAGACCGCCGCAGGGTGATTATCTGCCCTAAGATTGGCCGCGATTGCCGTCTCCGTCGTTGCCAATGCCGTGTCTGCCGCCATGCTGTTCACCTCGTTATTACTTACTAGAAGCCTCATTCTCATAAGTAATTATGCCACGAAGCGAGCGGCCTGATAACTGTGGGAAATACCGGGATTGGATACAACTAACGCCGCTGCTGTTGTCCAAACAACGGCGTTAGCCTTCGCGCCGCCTATGACTTTACGTACTTCCGTAGAATGCCGATCTCCTCGTCACTAAGCGGTAGGCGGTAGAAGCTGAACATCCTTATGAACATGTCCATGTCTTCGATACCAAGCCAACTGAATAGCCGCCTAAACCAATGCCTCTGCTCCCCGGTCATTCCATCCATTTGAAGAAGCATGCACTTCAGGACTTCTGCTGCTCTAAGGTTCGGTAAGAATACTCCCTCTGTCTTTATGGCGGCGTGGAAAGTCGGAATCATGGTGAAAGAAGCCGCCCTTCGGCCAATGGCATAGGCTGTGATTATCGTCTTCCGCCTATCTGGGCAATATGATAACCCGAATATGTCTATGGTGTCATCAGCCCGCCGTATGCCCATGAAGGGCAATAGCCGCGTCATGAGCACATCGGAAATGAACTCCCTTTCCTCGTCAGATTGGAACCGGTGTTCAGTAGCGTTACGAATCTGAGGCTGTATGCTTCTGGGAATCTGCCTCACCCGCAGGGATTCCGTTGAAGCGTTGCCCCAGACAATCACATTGGGCTTCTCGACTCTCCGGGCGTAGGGGCTGACTTGCATGGGTTCAAAGCCATAAGGTGTAACAAAGCCCGAATCAATGCGGTCATGGTATTGGACTCGAAAGACAGCCTTTCCCGGCAGACAGCGCACGGTCATGGTGTCGTTTCTCAGATTGCCGAATAACTCACAGACCATAGCGCAGTGTGATAGTTGGTGCTGAAGTTCCGGGCTGTCTTCGATCTCTGCAACCATTTCATATATGCCGCTACCTTCGACAAGTATTCGGCTGAAGTAAATGGGAAGCTCATTGGCGATATGAGGAAGCGGGGTATACTCAGTCCACCAAAGAGCTTGTATGCCGTCTCTCGGCAATCGCTTATCTGTTCTCACTGCCGATAGCCTGGTTGTCTTCAATCGCCACAGGCCGGATTCGGCGTGCTTGACCAAAGACAAGTAGTGAGTCGGTTTCTTGTCCCGCCTTGCACCGATGTACAGGTTCAGTCGGGTGCTTTTCGGGCACTGCCGATTGATAAGGTTCTGAGCCTTGTTCTCAGTCGGTTCAATGCTACCGTCAACACAGGCGGCGAAGAATGCGCTTGAGTTCTTCTTGTTGTTTCTATAGATTTGTGCACGTTCCCACGAGTCCTTAGCGTATAAGGCGGCTACTGCCGCAAGCATCAACAGGCGTGGGATGCTTTCCTGATTAACTCCGTAACCATAACGATCTCTTGGGTTACGAAGCTTCGATCTTATAGGAACGCTGATTCGCGTCATGTCGGTCAACTCCTTTCAAATGGTGTGTGCGGACTCTCTTCTTCGACCAAAAGCCGTGAAACGATCTCCAGAAGCGGCGATTGGTCGTTTCAGAAGCATTACCTGCAATATTGCCGCGTCTGTTTCGCTTTGGCCGTCGTTGTAGCTGTCAATAGTCTCAACTTGGCAGTGTTGGCGCGACTGGTTCCGCTGTTTCGCCGTCACCGGTAAGGTTCAGGTGGCACGAACCCCCCATCCCCCCGGTATTTCTAGCAGGCCGGGTGCTAGTCATGGACTCTGACCATTGCAGGTAATGGGGTAGTAAAGACTAGCCCCATTACCATAGCGTTGTTCAGGCCAACAACTTGAGACTTGGCGAGTTGACGAGAAAACGGTAGTTTCCTAAGACCACCCATAGCACAAGCGTATCATGGTGGTCATGGGAAAACCGGTTAAGCTCGTTTACTCGTCAAAAGGACATGGCTTCAGTCCAATACCTCTGAGTGCCCGTTCCCCGGTCTTGGTCTTCGTACGTTCGATACCATCTCTTCGGGTCAGATTCCTTGTAAGCCCCTGCGGTTGCTTTATGGCAGTACGGGAATCGATTCCGGCATGCATAATCCACTCCCTGTATGTGCTCCACAAATCGAAAATCCGGGTAACTGCCTCTGAATCCAAGGTGCAACACACAGCTAAGAACTCCCCAAGAGTATCTTGCTCCTCAAAGACAGAGCTGATCTCCGCTTTGACGCAGGCTGGAACCATCAAGCCATGACGTTGCCATTCCAAACAACCTTCCAGCATCCAATTTAGAATGCCGGGTGCTTCGGCAATAAGCTTTCGGAGAATGTGCGGGTCTTTGACTGGCCTTTTGCCTTCATCGGGTTCATAGAAACGTTGGCGAAACGGCACGATCTTGAGTCTTCGTTGCATGTCGTATCCTTGGCTCTTCATCCTGGGAAGTTCGTTAGTAGCAATTGCTATCCTGAACTTCGGCATATACTCAATCGGCCTGCCATATATTGGCCTGCACTTTATCATGTCACGCCCGGTAAGCTGCTTCAGCAATGGCTCGTTGAAAGCATCGGAATCAGAAGCTTCGGTTGCCATCACAAAGCGCACATTGGACAGAGTAGCAAGGTCGTATGTATTCATCTCCCGCTTCTCTGTAAATGTAGACATAGCGGCCGTACCCGCATAGTCGCCCAAGATGTAGCTTACCATCGAAAGGAACTTGCTCTTGCCGCTTTGGGCCTTGCCATACAGAATCCACATTGATTCCTCGGATGTGTCTCCAGTCAGCCAGTATCCACAGCTTCTCTGCGCAAAACTGATTAGCTCCTCGTTCTGCTGGAATACCTCTCGCAGGAACTTCTCCCATCTTGGGCATTCAGCCTTTGCATCGTATTGGATTGGAGACAGCTTTGTTATCAGATCGCTCTTACAATGCTCTCTGAACTTTCCGCTTTCCAGATCAATAGTGCCGTTGGAAACGTTAAGGAGCATGTCGTTTGTATTGAGGTCTGTTTCACGTATCGGTATCCCCTCGAATGACTGTGCCAGCTTCTGCATGGCTTCAATCCTTGGGCGAGCCTCCGACTCCTGGATATGCTTAATCAGTTCCTTCTTGTCTTTGGCGTCCTCCATGCCTTCCAACAAGCTATACATAGACCTGACCGACTTGATGACTAGCTGCTTTGTACGGTCTACAAGGTCTGGTTCCCATCTCTTGCCGTCCCAGCACTGCCATAACTTCGTGTGCACGTTGAAACAGAGATTTTCGCCGTGCTCTCTGATGAAGTATTCAGCGTTGGTCAGGTCACTATACAAGCTGACGGCTGAATCTTCTCTATCTGGGGCGTCGTCATCGAGTCCCATCCAATCGCATACCCGGCTTGTTACCGCCTCACCGATGATCTCCTTGAGTCTGGGAATGCCGTATACAGTTTCGTTCTTTGCAATCCGTTCAAGCGTGTGTTCAACACAGTTCCCACGAGTCTTCCATTCCTCGTCCTTGGCTATCTTCGCCGTCAGTTTGATGAGATATTCGGCTTCATCGGGGTCAATTCCATGCTTGAGAAATGCACCGGCAAGGCACAAAGCCAAATCGTTGCGTGACCCCGTTGCAGGGTAGTTCCTCGATACTATGGCAACTGTCGCAACCATGCCGACCGTTCTCACCAGTTCTCTTCCACGGGTTATATCGGCAATGCTGTCTAGGTCGGTAGACCATTCCACGGTTTCACCTGACGGATGACGAGACGGTGGGAGAACCGTCTGCCGATTATCACCTCTGATCTCGACTAAGACACTGCCGTCTGCGTCTTTGAACTGGCACGAGTCAGGAGGACTTGCCAAGACGTAGTAAAGGAAATGCGACCTTGGATTGCTTGCCCGCCCGAATATCGCAGTTTGGGGAAGCAGCTTGTTAGCCGCCATGCGCGCCTCCCGGCAGTCACAGTCAACGTCGAACAATCCACCCGACACTTCTCCCAGCACCACACCAACGTTCTTCTTCACATTGCCGAAGTGCTTGCTAATTTCCTTGTCTGATAGATTCTGTTTCGACCATTCAGCAATTGCCGGGCGTTTGTCCTTATAGATCACAGGTATGATGTTGAAACCAAGCTCCCTGTATTGCCTTACGGCTGTCAATGTCTCATTAGCCATTGTATGTACCTCCGTAATTCTGCTGTGCTTGATTGTTGTGTTGTCCAATGGCTATAATCGAATCAAGCACGCACCTGTAGTGTGTGTTTTCTACGAGTCCCAGAGGAACCTACTTGGCGGTGGAGTCCTCTGGGCTTTACTTCTCTTCCTCCTCGTGAGGAACAACTTGGCGGCAATTGCGGTCTTTCGTATCCCACTCAAGAAGTACAGCAAAGAAGCCAGACAGATTCGCGTGCATCTCGCGGGCGTCTTCGTGAGAAACCCGTTTGCCGCTCTTCCTTGTCCAGAAGTCAGCCGTCTTCTGTATGAGCTTGTCATTCTTGGTTTGCATAAACCGAAATGCCCCGTTGCTGTTTTGTTGAGTCTGTGGGTTGATAACCCATGTTGTAATGCGTGCATCCCTGCGTTAAGTTCGTGCGCCTCTCCTACGGCGTGCTTGCGTGGTATACTGACTATGGATATTCGCCTATGAGCGAAGCCATGAGTCCTGCGACAGCCGGTAAGCATAACTCGCAGGACTCTCCTCTAAAACCGATCATCTTCTTCACCTCCCCCCTTGGATTCTCGCGCCGCCGAAGTGTTGGCTGGTTGCCTTTTTCATCTTTGCATGAATGGCTATGACGTGAAAACTAGTACAAATATGGATGGACTTCTCCTGTACCAGGTGGTACAAGAACTATGAAAAATGCCCGTACAATTGCCGGTTTTGCGCTCGTTGTACTATCTAGTACATTGAACAGGAAGCAGGTTGATTTGTGAGCGTAAAACAGGCTGAAAAACCGGTAATCATGCTGTGTATTTTTATGGTTTTCAGCAGAGGTCGGCACCAGAAATCCGGCATGTGAAGCCTCATGGAGGGGGTAAGGTCTCTGCCTGCATGCTATACTAATAAGGTATAACAACATCTGATGGGGTCTAGTCAGCTTGGTTATTAAGCACAACAGCGGAAGCACACAACAAGGCCAATGCAAGGCCGTCATATACACCCGTGTCTCATCCAAGGAGCAGGAGAAAGAGGGCTTTTCGATACCCGCACAACTCAAGCTCCTACAGGGTTATGCCGAAGAGCACGGCTTCAAGGTCGTCAACGAATACTCTGACGTGGAAACAGCCAAGAAAGCAGGCCGCACGGCGTTCAATGAGATGATAGCATTCCTCAAGAAGCAGAACGCGGGCAAACAATCCGGCCAGCCATGCCGCGTTATCCTGGTAGAGAAGACCGACCGCCTGTATCGCAACCTGAAGGACTGGGTAACGCTTGACGAACTCGGCTTGGAAATCCACTTCGTGAAGGAAGGCGTCGTGCTTTCCAACGACTCCCGTTCAGCCGAGAAGTTCATGCACGGAATCAAAGTCCTGATGGCAAAAAACTACATCGACAACCTTTCCGAGGAAACGAAGAAGGGCATGCTCGAAAAGGCCGCGCAGGGGATTTATCCATCGTTTGCCCCCATTGGGTACTTGAATGTCGAGTGCAACGGAAGACGCTATATACAACCTGACCCGAAGACGGCCCCAACAATCAAGAAGCTCTACGAGTGGTATGCAACTGGGAGCTACTCCCTCAAGGGCATAACGGATAAAGCTCATGAAGAAGGGCTGTCGTTCCGCAAGTCGGGTGCCAAGATTCCGAAAAGCCATGTCCATCAGATACTTACCAACTGCATATACTATGGTGACTTCGATTGGGACGGGCAGACTTACGAAGGCATTCACGAACCGCTGGTATCGCGGGAACTGTGGGAGAAGGTGCAAGACGTGTTATCGGACAACGGGAATCACCGGGCACGGCAACAGAAGCATGAATGGGCTTTTCAGGGATTGGTCTTCTGTGGTCATTGCGGTTGTGCACTGACAGCCGAAAAAAAGAAAGGCCGGTACGTGTATTATCACTGTACCGGCCACAAAGGGAAGTGTCCTGAAAAGTATGTGCGTGAGGAAGTGCTTGCTGAGCAGTTCGGTGAAGCTCTGAAAGCTATCAAGCTTGATGGTGACGTGCTGGAATGGGTTATCTCTGCTCTGAAGTCCGGCCATGAGGATGAGAAGCGTTATCACAACGAGATGATAGCTTCTCTACAGCGAGAGTATGCCCGGCTTCAG
Organism: Armatimonadota bacterium; assembly: GCA_050948905.1. Lineage (GTDB taxonomy): Bacteria > Armatimonadota > UBA5829 > UBA5829 > UBA5829 > DTKD01. Next base: position 277,046 of record JBMNES010000001.1, read on the forward strand.
CACCGACTTGACCAGATGTATGTTGACAAGCTGGACGGCAAAATCTCCCAAGAGTTTTACGACCAGAAAAGCACCGAATGGCGGAACGAGCAGTCCGAAGTCCGTAGAAAGATGGAGAAACACGAGAATGCCAACTACTCTTACATGGAAGAGGGCATTAGGATTCTCGAACTCTCAAATCGAGCGTGGGAACTGTATGAAAAGCAGGAAATGACTGAAAAACGGAGACTGCTGGATTTTGTATTCTCGAACTCCACATGGGCGGGTGGAAAACTCACTCCGAACTACAAGAAACCCTTCGATTTGATCTCAGAAGCGGTGAAAATGCAGGCTGAAGAGGAAGAGAGGACAGGCAGAAAGTTCGATAAAACTGCCCAAAATGAAAACTGGCTCCCCGGCTTGGACTCGAACCAAGAACCCCCTGGTTAACAGCCAAGTGCTCTGCCGATTGAGCTACCGGGGAGCGGCAACGGTAGTATATCAAAGTTATCGGCGAGATGTCAACGGTTTTTGAGTTGAAAATTTCGGGCAATTGGGCCTTTGGTCTGGATGAATTAGATTCAATGACCGGCTTTGATTAACGTGTGGTGGCGCAATTCTACGCGGTGGTGGCGGTTGAAGCTGGTTGCTAACTCTGATAGAATTGTGTCGTGGCCAGGTTGCAGACAAAATACGTTTGTCAGTCGTGCGGATATGAGTCGCCTAAATGGGTTGGGCGGTGTCCGGACTGCAGCGAATGGGCGTCTCTGGTCGAAGAGATTGTCACCGACACCAAACCCCGCAAAGGATCAGTAGTTTCCCCGTGTCAGAAACCCGCGTCGATTATGGAGATCACTGTCGACGGCGCGCAAAGGACCTCCAGTGGCATCGGAGAGTTCGACCGGGTGCTGGGCGGAGGGGTTGTGGCCGGGTCGCTGGTGCTGGTGGGGGGAGATCCCGGCATCGGCAAATCGACCATTCTTATACAAGTGGCAAATCACCTCAGCGCAAGCTGCGGATGCGTGCTGTATGTCTCCGGCGAGGAATCCGCAGAACAGATTAAACTCCGCAGCAACCGCATCGGCATCAGTTCCTCTAATATAATGGTGGTCTCAGAAACCGATATTAACGCGATTGAGCAGCACGTCAGCAGCGTCGACGCGAAATGTGTCTTTATCGACTCTATTCAGACGATGTATGACCCGGACTTGTCGTCGGCGGCTGGAACCGTCAGCCAGGTGAGAAGCTGCACGGGGTCGCTGGTGAGGATCGCAAAGAGCACTGGGGTGCCGGTCTTTATAGTCGGGCATGTGACCAAGGAAGGCTCGCTTGCAGGGCCGAGAGTGCTAGAGCACATGGTCGACACAGTGCTGTATTTTGAAGGGGATACGCACGGGGCGTATAGAATACTTCGCGCCGTGAAAAACAGGTTCGGCTCGACTGATGAACTCGGTATCTTTGAGATGCGGGAAGAGGGGTTGGTGGAGATACTGAACCCTTCTGAAGCGCTGTTGAAGGAGCGGCCGGAGCACGGAATAGGGTCGGTGGTGACTGCGACTATCGAGGGCAGCAGGCCGCTGCTGGTCGAGGTGCAGGCTCTTGTGGCGCCGACTTATTTTCCCAGCCCGCGCAGGACGTGCACGGGGGTGGACTATAACCGGATGCTGATGATTCTTGCGGTGCTGGAGAAAAGAGTTGGGCTCGGGCTTGGCAACAAAGACGTATATGTAAATGTAGCCGGCGGGATAAGGATAGTGGAGCCTGCGGCGGATCTGGCGATAGCGCTGGCCGTGGCGTCGAGTTTAATGGATCGGGGTGTCGATTCCGACATGATCGCGCTTGGCGAAATCGGGCTGTCCGGCGAGGTGAGGTCGGTGACGCAGGTAGGCAAACGGCTCCGAGAGGCGGAGAGGTTGGGATTTTTGAAGGCTATTGTGACCTCGAAAGCCTCTGTTAGCGGGGAGTTTTCTAAAATATGCACGGCGCGTGCGGCGTCGGTTCGCGCGGCGATAGACGAGGCTTTTTCGCCGAAAGCGTAGTAATATAGCGGTTGTAATTATGAGCACTGAATTGAAAGATCGAATAAACACACTAAAGGCCGAGCGGGGCGCGGTGATTTTGGCGCACAACTATCAACTGCCTGAGGTGCAGGACATCGCGGATTGTGCAGGGGATTCGCTGGAACTGTCGCGCCTTGCGGCTTCTACTGATGCCAGGGTGATCGTCTTCTGTGGCGTGCACTTTATGGCGGAGACGGCGAAGATTTTATCGCCGGATAAGACCGTGCTGATTCCGGACCCGGCGGCGGGATGTCCGATGGCGGATATGATAAATGCGGCGGATCTTCGCGCGTTTAAGGCGAAGCATCCGGGCGTGCCGGTGGTGGCGTATGTGAACACTACTGCTGAGGTGAAGGCGGAGAGCACGATATGCTGCACGTCGTCTAATGCGGTTCGGGTAGTGGAGTCGATTGATTCAGACGCGGTTTTGTTTGTGCCGGATAAGTCGCTGGCGGCGTATGTGGCCAGTAAAGTCAATAAAAAGATTATCCCCTACTCCGGCTTTTGCCCGACACATCATCGTATTCTGGCACAGGATGTGGTTAAGGCTAAGCGGGAGCACCCGGAGGCCGTGGTGGTGGCGCACCCGGAGTGCAGCCTGGATGTGCTGGCGCTTGCTGATGGAATTGAGAGCACTTCTGGGATGCTGCGTTACGTGAAAGAGTGTGACGCGAAGGAGTATATCGTCTGCACGGAACGCGGCTTGCTGCATCGGCTGAAGATGGATAATCCGGACAAGACGTTTTATAACCCCAGCCCTCTGAATATATGTCCAAATATGAAGAAGATCACGCTGGAGAAGGTTATGTGGAGTCTGGAGGATGTGAAGCACGAAATACAACTTTCGACGGAAACCATAGACAAGGCTAGACACGCTATCGAGGGGATGATCGCGATATGATCGAATTAGATGCCGCTTATATCGATCGAATTGTCAGAAGAGCGCTGGACGAAGACATCGGAACCGGGGATATTACGACCCTGCTAACCATCGGGCCGGGGATAATGAGCGAGGCGCAGGTGGTCGCCAAGGCAGAGTGTGTTATCGCTGGGATGCAGGTCGCGGCTGCAGCTTTTGAGAAAATGGACGCTGAAGTCGATTTTATGCCGCTTGTGAAGGATAGCGAACGGGCCGGCAGGGGCGATGTAATCGCGAGCGTGTCCGGCCCAGCGAGAGCGTTGCTAATCGGCGAGCGGGTGGCCCTTAATTTTCTGCAGATGGCGTCGGGAGTTGCGACTCTGACGAGGCGATACGTCGATCTGGTTTCGCATACTGAGGCGAAAATTATCGATACTCGAAAGACCGTTCCGGGGCTGCGCAGGTTGCAGAAATACGCGGTTGGAGTCGGCGGTGGGTTCAATCATCGGTTCAATCTTTCCGATGGAATCTTAGTCAAAGATAATCACATTGCTGCGGCAGGAAGCATTACTGCTGCCATTTTAGCCGTTAAAAAGAACGCTCCTCATACCATGAAAATCGAGTGCGAGGTCACGACGTTGAACCAGCTTGATGAGGCGATCGCGGCGGGCGCAGATGCGGTGCTTCTGGATAATATGACTGTTGAGATGCTGGGCGAGGCGGTGCAACTCGCGGCAGGGCGCGTGATTACTGAGGCATCGGGCGGGGTCATTGAGCAGAGCGTGGCCGCTATAGCTGAAACCGGTGTAGATTTGATCTCCGTCGGCGCGCTTACGCATTCGGCGCCGGCTATTGATATTAGTTTGCAATTTAAATGATACAGCCGGTTATTCATCGATTCGACGAAGTAGGCTCCACAAACGATATCGCCGCTGAGCTTGCCAGGGAAGGCGCTTCTGAGGGTACGGTTGTTACGGCGTTGCTGCAGGCGAAGGGCCGGGGCAGACGCGGCAGGCAATGGCATGCGCTGCCGGGTGAGAGCGCGCTGGTGTCCGTTGTGCTGCGCCCTGCCCTGCCTCTGAATCAGTTTCATCAGCTTGCCTTTGCGGCGGCGGTCGCAGTGGGAGAATGTCTTGAAGATTGCGGCGTGCGGCCGGAGTTGAAGTGGCCGAACGATGTGCTGGTGGATGATAAAAAGATTTGCGGGATACTTGTGGAGACTGCTGGGAACGCGGCGGTTGTTGGAATCGGCATAAACGTCAAGCAGACGGATTTCCCACTTGGACTGGATGCGCAGGCTACATCGATAGCGCTTTGTGGTGGAAATTGTCTGGATGTTGATGAGATTACGGATATGCTCTTGCAGCATCTTTTCTCGGTTTATAGCCAGCCGTTCGAGGAGATTTTGGGGCGGTGGCGTAAGTATATGTGGGGTATCGGACGCCGGGTGAATATCGTAACTGAAGGCGAGACGGTGTCTGGCACGATATCGGGTGTGGACAACGATGGCGCGTTGCTGTTGGATGATGGACAGCGCAGAATCGTGTCCGCTGAGACTATAAAAGTTCTGAGAATCTGATTTTAGTTTGGAGGATATTTGATGGCTAAGGCATTGCTTTTGATATGCGATGGATTGGGAGACAGGCCGATTGCTGAATTGGGGGGCAAGACGCCTCTTGAGGCGGCGGAAAAGCCAAACCTGGACAGGCTGGCGACCGAGGGCGAATGCGGAATTATGGACCCAATCGCTCCGGGGGTGCGCGCAGGCAGCGACACTTCGCATTTGGCTATTCTGGGTTATGACCCCTACACCTATTATACCGGCAGAGGGCCTTTCGAGGCTGCTGGAATCGGGATGGACGTCCGGGAAGGCGACATCGCGTTTCGATGCAACTTCACGACTGTAGATGAGAATATGACAGTTCTCGACCGGCGGGCGGGGAGAATATCTAGCGGCACCGACCAGCTAGCTGCCGCTTTGAACGGTATGGTGATCGATGGCGTGGAGGTGATATTCAAGGAATCCGTGGCGCATAGATGCGCGCTGATTCTGCGAGCCAAAGGTCTGGGCGCGGAAATCACCGACACCGACCCGCACCATGAGAACGCCAAGGTGCTTGAGTGTAAGCCGATTGATTCGAACGATGCAGCAAGCGAGAAGACGGCCAGGGTGGTCAATGAGTTCGTTCGGAAGTCTTATGAGATTTTAAAAGATCATCCGGTAAACGTCGAGCGAGCAGCCAATGGCCTGCATCCTGCAAACATCGTGCTGCCTCGCGGCGCCGGAATCGGGCCGAATATGCGCAGTTTTAAGGATGAATATTCCCTTGACGCGACCTGCGTGGCGGAGACTGGGCTGATTAACGGCGTTGCGAGATATATTGGGATGAAGATTGTGGAAGTGCCGGGGGCTACGGGCGGCACGGATTCTAATCTCGTTAATATGGCTAAGGCTATTGTCGAGGAGTTTAAGAATGCCGATTTCATTCTCTGCAACGTGAAGGGCGCAGATGTTGGCGGACACGATGGTGCTCCTGATGTTAAGTTGCAGATGATTGCAAAGCTTGATGAGATGATGGGCTATCTGCTGGAGAATCTGCCGAAGGAGACCTTTATTGTGCTCACGGCGGATCACTCGACGCCGTGCGCAGTTATGGATCACTCCGGCGACCCCGTACCGATTGTGTTCTGGGGAGACGGTGTTCGCACGGACTCGTGTAAGCATTTCGATGAGCGGTCGGTGACCAGCGGGGGCGTGAATCGCATCCGAGGCATAGATGTGATGAAGATTACCACGCAGTTGATGAATACTGCTGAGAAGTTTGGGGCTTAGGAGAAGGGATAAACGCGAAAGAGCGAAAAGGAAATAGGCTATACATTTTGGCTGAGGCGACGTAGTGGCCGGGCCTCTGTCCCGGCCAGACCGCGTCATTCCGCGCGTAGTCGCGGAATCCACGGCGACGCACAGACGAGGCGAGATCCTGCGACTTCGCGCAGGATGACTATAAACCGGTAACTGTCAACTGACAACTGTAAACTCGAAAAGCAGATTTCTCACTGCGTTCGAAATGACAAAGAGGGGCTTGTTCGAAATGACAAAGAGGGGCTTTTTCGAAATGGCAAAAATGGGGCTTTTTCGATAGGGCAAAATGGGGCTGGAGATGGCAACTGATTCAAAATTTCTTGCGTTTGACTTTGGGGCGGAGAGCGGAAGGGCGCTGCTTTGCTCGATTAAAGGCGGAAAGATCGAATTAAACGAGATACATCGTTTTTCGCATAGCCCGGTGAAGACGCTAGGGCACCTGCATTGGAACGTTTTAGAGCAATTCGCCAACATCAAACACGGTCTGAAACTGGCTCTACAGGAAGCAGGCGGCGGTGTTGATGGTATTGGCATCGATACCTGGGGGGTGGATTTCGGCCTTATCGGTGAGGACGGTGAACTGCTGGCAGTTCCATCTCATTACAGGGATACTCGAACCGACGAGATGATGGAAGAGGTTTTCAAAATTGTCCCGCGTGAGGAAGTATTTGAGCGTACAGGTATCCAATTTCTTCAGTTCAACACCCTGTATCAACTCTTCTCTATGGTGAAAAGCAACTCGACCGCTCTAAAACACGCGACCAAGATGCTGATGATGCCGGATTTGTTTAATTACTGGCTGACAGGGGAGCAGGTGGGTGAGTTCTCCATAGCCACGACGTCTCAGTGCTATGACCCGCGAAAAGGGGATTGGGCGCGGGAGATGCTGGAGAAATTGGGAATACAGACCGGTATGCTGCCGAAGATCGTGCAGCCGGGGACAGTAATTGGAACCTTGCATGATAGCCTGGTTTCAGAGCTCGGCATAGGCGCAGGCGTGAAAGTGATCGCGCCGGCGGCTCACGATACAGGTAGCGCAGTGGCGGCTGTTCCGGCTACCGGGCAGGGGCATGTGTATATCAGTTCTGGCACATGGTCTCTTATGGGCGTGGAAATTGATGAGCCGATGATTAATGAGCAGTCGCTGGCTATGAGCTTCACAAACGAGGGCGGAGTCGGCGGAAAATACAGGTTCCTGAAGAATATAATGGGGCTGTGGCTCGTGCAGGAGTGTCGGCGCACCTGGGCTGCTGCTGGAGAGGAAATATCATATTCCGATTTGACCACGATGGCAGAAGAATCCGAAGGGTTTGTATCGATAATCGACCCCGACGCGAATGTTTTTCTGACCCCAGGGGATATGCCGCAGCGGATCCGTGATTTCTGCGCTTCCACAGATCAGCGCGTGCCTGAGACAAAGGGCGAGGTTGTGAGATGTGCGCTCGATAGCCTGGCTTTACGGTATCGATATACGGTGGAGTGCCTCGATAAAATGTTCGGAATCCGCCACGATCCCATACATATCGTGGGCGGTGGCACGCAGAATAAACTTCTATGCCAACTTGCGGCCGATGCTACTGGAAGGACTGTTATTGCAGGGCCGGTGGAGGCTACTGCGATAGGAAACGTCCTGGCACAGGCGATGGGCACCGGCGCAGTAGGCTCGCTTCACGAGGCGCGTAGGATAGTTATCGACTCCTGCGAGCTTGAGAGATATGAGCCGAGGGGCAGTGAGGTCATTGAGAAGGCGTATCGCGTTTTTATGGATGTTGCGGGCTAGGCGAAGTGAAGGGAAAACGCGAAAGAGCGAAAAGGGCGAAAATCAGAGATACTGAAATAGTTGGTGATATGATCAATGCCAGTTGCTCGGTCGGACTTCGGATGGCTGACTTCGGACATCGAAAAAGCAGATTTCTCACTTCGTTCGAAATGACATAGGGACATCTCGGGTTATGAGGTGGCGATTCGGAGATCGCCACCTATCTGTGTAAGTTGCCCTCGGACTTCGGATGCCTGACCTCGGATATCGAAAAAGCAGATTTCTCGCTTCGCTCGAAATGACATAGGGACATCTCGGGTTATGAGGTGGCGATTCGGAGATCGCCACCTATCTGTGTAAGTTGCCCTCGGACTTCGGATTGCTGACCTCGGACGCCGAAAAAGCAGATTTCTCGCTTCGCTCGAAATGACATAGGGACATCTCGGGTTATGAGGTGGCGATTCGGAGATCGCCACCTATCTGTGCAAGTTGCCCTCGGACTTCGGATTGCTGACCTCGGACGCCGAAAAAGCAGATTTCTCGCTTCGCTCGAAATGACATAGGGACATCTCGGGTTATGAGGTGGCGATTCGGAGATCGCCACCTATCTGTGCAAGTTGCCCTCGGACTTCGGATGCCTGACCTCGGATATCGAAAAAGCAGATTTCTCGCTTCGCTCGAAATGACGTAAGGAAGTGGCTGGGCGTTTGGCTTGGCCACACTTGTTATGCAATAAATACCTCAACTACTCAACACATTTATCATTTTACTGTTTTATCACATCCCCTTAGACTGTTTCCTTCCGTGGCAGATATGGGTATTCATGTAGCGGGTACGCATGTATCTGCGACATATCTGGAATAGTATGGCGTCAGATCAGCTAAATGATTGACGCTGAGCAACATTCTTTGGGAGGGGGTGTGCTCATGGCGGACGAGAAACCCGGACCTCAGCCGGGGTCTGAAGGAGCACGACGTATATCGGAGGCCCATAAGGGGTCTCGAGAACATGACCGCGAAGGAGGATTCGCCGCCAATCCAGAGTTGGCTAAGGAAGCCGGGCGAAAAGGCGGCGAGGCCGTGAAGCGCAAATACGGCCCTCAATTCTATCGAGAGATCGGCAGGAAGGGCGGGGAGACCGTAAAGCAGGAACGTGGATCAGAGTTCTATGCAGAAATCGGTCGACGTGGCGGCGAAATGCGCAGCCTCAGAATGAAAGAGAGGATGGCAAGGGAGAAAGAAAAAGAAAAAGAGAAATAATGAGAATAAGCCACTACCTCTTTCGAACTCACAATGGAGAAGCAGCGGACTAGACCGCAAGCGCTTCTCCATTGTTTTTGCCTATCGGCTTATATCGCCTATAGCCGAACATCAATACCCCAACGCTGACCATCGTGGCAACTGCACAGATTATGAAAATAGCTTGAGCGCTGAGCAGGTTTTTCTCGACCAGCCAGCCAGCGCTCAGAGGGCCGATGATCCCTCTTATGCCTATCAGCGTCAAGAAAATCGCCTGGTATTGAGAAAGCCGCTCCCTTGGCGCGAAATAAATGACTCCCATAAAATACGCAAGGTCGTTGCCCGCCCCCACGAAGCCTAAAAGCACCTTCGCCGGCAGAAGAACCCACCAACTTGATGCTGCCAAATAGATTACCGGGATCAGCGCCCAAAAGACGCACTGCACCGCCACTATTTTCTCAGGTCTTCTCCTGTCCAGCCTGGTGCCCCAGTAGAAATAGCCTAACATGCTGAATATCGAAACCACAAATGTGTAGACACTCTGCCGAACCGTGCCGACGTGAAGAATGTCGACCTCATGCAACGCAAACACAGGGGCGACAAAATAGGTTGCGAACCCATATAAGAAAATGCCCCCGCAAAACCAGAGATAACCCTTATCCTTAAACAGCACAGTCACCGAATCCCAAAGGAACGGAAACAGCCGCACACCCTCCTCTTTTGCCGGTGCGCTCATCCTGATCTTTTTGAAAATTATCGCCGAAACAACTCCGAAAATCGCGGCGACGGGGAAGACATATCGATAGCTGACATATTTGAGCAGCACCCCTGCAATAAGGGCAAAGACTATACTGCAAATGCTTGTCAATACCCGAACAAAGCCCATAATCTTACCCCGGTCGTTGTCGGGGTAGATTTCTTTCATTATGTCCGTATAAGGCGGGATAGCCGCTCCGGCAATCAGCCAATACAGGATATAAATGCCGACCAAAAGTTTGGATGTGGTGGCGAAAATGGCCAAAAAGAACAGAGACCGGGAGATCACCCACGCGTAATATGCGTAGGGCATCTTGGCTTTCCCCAAAGTAACGTTGGCCCAGGGCAGTGACAGCAGATAGCCCGCCGCCGGCGCCATAGTCAACAAACCGACCTCCATCGGACTTGCGTTGAGGGTCTGACGTGCTATAACGATAATGAACGGCAATGTAAGGCCGCCCATAACAGCCGACAACATTCCCGCCATTGCGTCTTTATTGTAAGCGTCGCGAGCAATCGGGGGCACTCGTTTAGAGAAAAACATCTCTACCCCCGATTAACTGCGATATTCGTAAAATGAATGACGTTCACCGATCTAACCCAAATCAGCCTGCGCAGGCGACATGACGGATGACGCACAGCAGGCCCGCCCTCTTATGCGAACGAGCCTGCAGTATTGTGATCCATTCTCTATTCTAGAGGTGGACCTGTTTGACGGTGTTAATGGCGGGAAGCTGCGTTAGTTTCTCCATAACAGCATCCGACACATCCTGGTCAACGCTGAGTATCATTATCGCCTTCGATCGCGGGGACTTTCTCCCCACATACATACCGGCGATGTTGATGCCTTCGTTCCCGAGCAGAGTACCGACACTGCCGATAACTCCTGGCTCGTCGGAGTGATCAGAGATAAGCACGACGCCTTCCGGCACGAAGTCCATTGGGAAACCCGCCATCTGAACGATGCGCATCTCTCTGCCCTCAAACAAAGTGCCGCTGATCTGTGTGCTGCCCTTATCAGTGGTGACCGTGACTGTCAACAGCGATGCGTAGTCGTCGAAGTCAGCCTTGCGGCTTTCGATAACCTCTATGCCTCTGGATTTCGCGATCACAGGAGCATTAACCAGATTGACTGTCTCCGCGACCATCGGACCAAGGACACCTGCAAGCACAGCACGGGTGATCGGGCCGCTTTCGATTTTTGCCAACTCTCCAAGCAGTTTGACCTCGACTTTTTCACACCGGCCATCCATAATTCCCATCGCCAAAGCAGCCATTCTCTGCGCCAGAGGCAGGTAAGGCTGCACAGCCGCGAGCACATCCGGAGGAAGCGCGGGCATATTGACCGCAGACCTCGCCGCCCTACCCTGGAACACATCGACAATCTGCTCCGCGACATCAATAGCGACGTTGGTCTGAGCCTCCTGCGTAGATGCGCCAAGGTGCGGGGTGGTTACCACGTTCGGCAGATCGAAAAGCTCGTTGGAAAAATCCGGCGGCTCCGTCTCAAAAACGTCGATAGCGGCCCCGGCGCATTTACCGCTCTTAATGGCTGCAATAAGCGCATCGTTGTCGATGATTCCGCCGCGCGCGACGTTGATTATGCGAACCCCATCTTTCATCATCTCGAACTCTTTTGCGCCGATTAAGCCAAGAGTCTCCTTGTTTTTGGGCAGGTGAAGCGTGAGATAATCGCTTTGCTGCAAGCAATCCGCAAAGTCGACGAGTTCAACTCCGTGCCCAGCCGCCTCCTCGGTTATGAATGGATCATAAGCGAGAACTTTCATTCCGAAAGAGCGACACCTCTTTGCGACTTCCTGGCCTATTTTGCCGAGCCCCAGAACACCGAGTGTCTTTTTGTATACCTCGTTGCCGGTGAACTTGCTGCGGTTCCATTCCTTGGCCTTCATAGAGACGTAAGCCTGGGGAATGTTACGTGACAACGCCAGCAGCATCGCCACCGTATGCTCCGCGGCGGCTATTGTATTTCCGCCGGGACTGTTCACAACGATTATTCCGCGCTCGGTAGCTACCGGCACATCCACGTTGTCGACGCCGACACCAGCTCGTCCTACTATCTGCATCTTCTTAGCGGCTTCGAGAACCCTGGCGGTAACCCGGGTGCCACTGCGGACGACTAAAGCGTCATATTCCCCGATAATCCCACATAACTCGTCTTCTGATAACCCCGTGTTGACATCCACATCAGCGACCTGCTTAAGGATGTCGATTCCTTCCTGGGCCAGTTTATCACTCACTAGAACCTTTGGCATTAGCACACTCTCCTCGGTGTTTGCGCAGCGTCCGAGACATCTGCGCGGAAGTCATTTGGTTTTGTTATTTAGCTTTTGCAGTCGCTTTTTCTGCGGCTGCGGCGAAAGCATCGACCAGGGCATCTCTGCTCTTAGATTGCTTAAAATCAAAAAGCACAAAGCCTTGTAGTCCTGCTTTTCGAATAGCTTCGACCTGGGCAAGCACCCCTGCGTTATCACTGAAGCTCACTTCAATGCCAACATACGTGGGTTTGCCCTTGCCACTGTTCCATTTTTTGAACCCCTGCAGCCATCCTCTGAACGACTGAGCAGATTTGGGATATTTCTCAGATTTATAGACCATCGGCAGGTTAGCGTCGAGGATATCGTTCGCCACCCACGATTTCCAATCCTGAAAGACTCCTGCGTAGCAGTCAGTTTTCTTGAAATCCGGGTCGTAGTTGCCCCAGGCGATAGTGGAAGCAGACATCTGTACGTTCGGCTTGACGGCCTTCACCTGCTTGTGTACCATTCTCACAAGCTCTGTAACCTGATCTCGTCTCCACTGCGACCATTTCTCATCTTTAGGATCGGGTTTAGTATTTGTTTTAGTCTCGGCATAGAACCTGGCAAGCGCTGTATCCGAGTAGCCCCATTTCTGGCCAGGATAGCGAATATAGTCCCATTGAACCCCGTCCACGTCGTAGTTTTTAACAATCTCCATCACCACTTTGGTAATGTGCTCCCTGACCGCAGGGACTCCCGGGTCCAGGTATACCCCCTCAGAGGCGGTGGTGCTGCCGTTTACGTCTTTGTTGATCCAGTCCGGATGTGCGTTCACGATATGCTTCGGGTCGTTATTCGGTGTTTTTGACCATATTCGATAGGCGTTTACCCACGCATGTACTTTAATACCCTGAGCATGAGCCTGTTTAATCGTGTAATCCAGAGGATCAAAATCGGCTTTTGCTATATTGGTTGCGCGCGGTTCAAGCGTAGATTTATAATACGCATCCCCAGTTTTGCGCACCTGAATATATAGAGTGTTGATACCAGCTTTTTTGGCCGCAGCGATAGTCGCGTCAACTTCTTCGGGGCTTAGATAACCATGCCCCCACGCGCTTACCCACGCCCCGCGGACCTCATCGCCTGCCGTGCATCCCGATGCCAGGAGTATGACACAAGCCAGAACGACTAATATGGATGTTCTAATCACTATCTCAGTTCCTCCAAAATATCCAAACAGCGTAATTTACTTGTTTTGCTTGGCCAGTTGGTCGAGTTCATTTTGCGCTGCCGCATAATTTGGATCCAACTCAAGCGTTTTCGAAAATTCAGTCCTGGCGGCCGGGTAGTTCTTCTGCTTCAAATAGCATCGGCCGAGCCTGAAGTGAGCATCTACATAGCCAGGGTCCAGTTCGATGGCCTTTTTGAACTGGGCGATAGCCTCATCAAGTTTCCAGTCAACGGCGTATTGGATGCCCTGGTCGTATATTTTGCGGGATTCAGCCTGTTTGTTAACTTCCATAACCGGCAAGCGAGGTGCAGGGCCGATTTCCTTGGCAAAAACCTCAACCAGCGCGTCTCGCTTTTTGCCCTGATTAAATGGGAAGAGCAAAAACCCTGTCTGTCCGACGCTGCAGCAGTATTTGATTTGGGTGACCACGTTTTCTGCAGATTGATTGTCGGCATCTAAACCCTGATATACAACCCCGTCGCCAGACCATTTCGCACTGATATCAGTCCACGCGCGGAAGGCTTTAGAGTATTTGCCCTCGGGTTTATAGTTCATTGGAATATTGACGTCGATTATCCCGCGCTCCATCCACATCTTCCAGTCCTGGCAGACAGAACTGTAGGCGCTGGTCTTAGTGAAGTCACTGGGAGCACCGCCGTAGCAGATGGTGGCGGCAGATATGGTTATTTTCGGATTGGCGGCCTTGATCCTGTCGTGGGACAGCTTCACGAGGGCCGTGACCTGATCTCGTCGCCACTGCAGCCATTTAGGATCGTTTGGCTCTGGTTTGGCTTTAGCACCTGTTTCAGCGTAGTAACGTTTCAGCGCCGCCTCAGAATATCCCCACGAACTGCCGGGGTATCGCACGTAGTCGTAGTTGATACCGTCGACGTTATATCGTTTGGCGATGTCTTCAAATACAGAGACGATATATTCCCGCGCTTCGGGGACGCCAGGGTCGAGGTAGATCCCCTCCCCTGCCCAGTTGCCGCCATCTTTATTTAGCAGCACCCAGCCCGGGTGTTTGTTAATTACATGGTTAGGGTCGGTGGGGCCGGTTTTGGCGCCGCACCATGCGCGATATACGACCACCCAGGCGTGTACCTGAATGCCTTCCGCGTGAGCTTTTTCGATTGTATAGGCAAGCGCGTCGAAATTGGGCGCCAGATTGCTCCCTGCGGGTTCAATCTTGGAGTCGTAGTAGGCATCGGCGAACTTGCGAACCTGGATGTAGAGAGCGTTGATGCCGGCTTTTTTGGCAGCGGCAATAGTCGAATCGACCTCTTTGGGCGTGAATATGCCATTCTGCCACGTGGTGACCCACGCACCCCTCAACTCCGCCGCGCCAACCATTGAGCACGTCAGCGCCAGCAGACAGAGTGCGAATGCCGTAGTCTTGCGTAATAACACTTGTGTTCTCCTTTGCAGTAGTGATGTGACTCGTTGCCTGTGAGCAAACGAGACCAGCAAAGCCTTCCTGCTCGGACTTCTTATATACAACTTATTATTTTATACGGCTAATACCTTCGGTATGGTAAGCTGTGCGTCAAATTGTGTCAAGTTGATTGAGCAGCATCTCAGGTTGACACTGCTACGGGCCGATGCTAGAATCAAGCGATTGATATGGATATCAGACTTGCCACACAAGAAGATAGACACCGATTTAACGAATTTATCGCCCGTTTTGAGACGGGCGATTTACTTCAGTCATTCGAATGGGGGGAGCTTAAAGCCCGTGGAGGCTGGTCGCCGGTTCGCGTGATAGCAGAACAAAACGGCGAGGTGGTGGCTGCGGCTTCCTTGCTTAAAAGAAATATCCCAAAGACCAATCGCTGCATAATGTACGCGCCGCGTGGGCCGGTGCTTGATACTCAAAATTATGAATTAGTGAATGAGTTTGTTGAGTATTTGAAGCAGACGGCGCAAAAGCAGGGTGCGATATTGCTCAAGATCGATCCACCCGTGGAAATTGAGGACACCATCAGCGAGACCAACCTGCGCAACGTCGGGTTCAAGGCACTTAGCTCAGAAGGCTTCGGCGGCACTCAGCCGAAGTGCGTTATGCAGCTTGACCTGGATAAACCTCTCGACGAACTGATGGCCACGTTTAAAGAGAAGTGGCGATACAACATTCGCCTGGCACAGCGCAAGGGTGTGTCGGTGAATATCGAATGCAGCAGGGACGAACTGCCGGTGTTTTATAACCTGCTCAAAGAGACAGCGGATCGAGACGGGTTTCTGGTGAGAAATCTGAAATACTTCGAGGATATGTGGGACTTGCTGGTGCCGGCGGGTTTTATGCGGCTGGTGCTTACATATTATGAAGATAAACCCGTAGCAGGGGCGATTGCTTATCTGTTCGGCGATAAGGCGATGTATACCTATGGGGCGTCGTCGAATGAGCACAGAAACGTGATGCCGAACCATTTGATGCAGTGGCGAATGATAGAATGGGCGAAGAACGCGGGCTGCAAGTGGTACGATTTCAGAGGGGTAAGCCCCCGAAAACAGCCGGATGGGCACGATCGGCTTGCTGGGCTTAATCGGTTCAAAGAAGGGTTTTCGCCGAGGTTTGTGGAGTACATCGGCGAGTATGATATGGTGCTGTCGCCCGCTTATTATTGGTTGTGGTCGGTGGCGAGGCCGTGGGTGTCAAAAGTGCTGAAGGCACGAGGAAAAGCGAAAGCCCAGGCGGGGGATGGCGTGTGATGGTTCACGACGTTTGGATCGAGGTAGATCTATCGGCACTTGAGCATAATTTCAAGCAAATCCGCAGCGTTGTGCCTGAATCGAGCAGGATTATGGCCGTGGTGAAGGGCAATGGGTTCGGGCACGGGATGGTCGAGCCTGCAAAAACATTTCTGCAAGCTGGCGCAGATATGTTGGCGGTAACGCGGCTTGAGGAAGCGCTGGCCCTGCGGGATGCCGGATTAGAATGCCCGATTCTGATGTTCGCTCCGATTCAAAGCGCTAATGCGCAGTTGGCTGTAGATGCTGAATTGGATATGACAGTCGCCGATATTGAACTGGCGCGGTCGATATCGCAAGCTGCCTTGGATAGCGGCAAATCGGCCAGGGTGTGGGTTAAGGTCGATACTGGCATGGGGCGATTGGGAGTATTACCGGGAGATGCTACAGGGTTTGTTAAAGAGGCGGCGGCACTGCCAGGGGTCTCGATAGCAGGTATATTTACGCACTTTGCAACCGCGATGCAACGCAGCCTTTTCAGGACAAGAGAGCAGATGCAGGCATTTGCCGAAGTATTGAACGAGTTAAAAATAAATCAGATCGATTACGGAATGACTTCGGCGGCCAACAGCGCGGCCATCATGCGAATGCCTGAATCTCATCTCGATATTGTGCGACCGGGAACCCTGCTGTATGGACAGTATCCGTCGAGTAGTGTGCCGCACAAGCTGGATTTGAAACCGACGTGGACGCTTAAAGCCAGGATCTGTCAGCTAAAAGAGGTGCCGAAGGGCAGCAGCATTGGATATGGCGCAGAATATCGAGTGGAACGTGATACACGCATCGCTATACTGCCGGTAGGATATGCCGACGGGTTTACGATGTCCCCTGAGGACCAAATGTATCGACACGGCGTCTTGAGATATGTCTTCAATAAAGCCAGACGTCGCCTATGCGTCAGAATCAACGGACACAGAGCGCAGGTGCTTGGGCGCGTGGCGATGCAGACGACGATTATTGACGTGACCGGAATCGGAGGCATCGAAGTCGGAGATGAGGCTGTAATTCCAGCGCGACGAATCGCCACCAACCCGCTGATTCCTCGTGTCTACACCCGCTGAACCTATCCGTTCAACAGTTCCTTCAGACGCTTTACGGCCTTTTGCTGTAAGCGAGATACGTGCATCTGTGAGATGTTGAGTCGCTTTGCCACCTCGGTTTGAGACATATCCCTGAAAAACCGGTAGTAGATGATCGCTTTTTCTCTGGGTTCGAGGCTATCAATGGCCTGTTTTAGGTCGCCGTAAGTCTCAATACTCTGCAAAGAATCGTCGATTTCTCCGACGAATTCGGCCAGCGTCAGCGGAGCTGACTCTCCTTCGTGGGATAGTTTGCTGTCAAGGGAGACCGTGTCATAGGCGTTGCCGAGTTCGATGGCCTCGAGAGTCTCTTCTTCGGAAGCGCCGATCTCCTGTGCGATCTCCTGTATGCTGGGCGGGTGACCGAGTCTCTGGCTTAGCTCATCAGCGGCTTTGTTTGCAGCCAGGTTAAGCTCCTGCAGGCGCCGCGGTACCTTGAGGCTCCAGGCTTTATCCCTGAAATGTCGACGAATCTCGCCGACGATCGTAGGCGTGGCGTAGGTCGAAAACTTGGTTCCCCTGTCAGGGTCGAAGCGGTCGATGGCGTTAATGAGCCCAATTACCCCAACCTGAACCAAATCTTCAAGCGGCTCGCCCCGGTTTGCGAACTTGCCCGCCAGGAATCGGACAAGGTTTTGATGCATTACCACGAGATGGTCGCGAATTTTGCGATCCCGGGTCTCTATGTAACGCTTAAACAGCGTCTCTGTATCGGCATCAGCCCATTCCGCGACGCTGGCGTTTTTGCGGGATCGTGGATTATCGCTGTCGCGCATGCTTAACCATCCGAACGTGCGTGCCACCATCGTGTGGCACAACATCGACCTCATCCACCAACAAAGTAATCAGTAAAGCCCCTATGTTCTCCGTTTCCTGTTCCGGATCATCCGCACGGCTTTCGTCCTTTCGGTCTCCAGCTTGATCGAAAATGTCGACAATAAGGCTGTCCTGCCCAATTTCGGTATGCAGCATAATGTCGCTATCAGTTTTTCCATTGCGCTCGGCCCATTCCACAGAAGTGGTACACGCCTCTCCGACAGCCAGCCGAATGTCCTCCACATCGTCATAAGAGAATTTCATACGACTGGCAACACCAAGAATAGCAAGGCGAGCGACCCCTACATACTCCGGCCTGCACGGAAACCTGAGGTCCACACACGCCGCGCATTGATTATTGGCCACAGTTAGGGAGTCTCCTTTCCCATCGATTCGGCAGCATCGTCCAGGGAGTTATAAATCTCGAATATCTTATCCAGACCCGTGATTTCAAAGACGCGGAGTATGCGAGGACTCGGGCAAACCAACACCATATTGCCGTCCCTCTCACGCATACGCCGCAAACCTCCGATTAATACTCCGAGCGCCGTGCTATCGAGATACTCCACCTTCGTCAAATCCACGACAAGCTCCTTGGTGCCGCTTTCCAACAGCCTTACCAACTGCTGCTTGAGCTGCGGAGCAGTGTAAACGTCGACCTCTCCCTCCAACTCGATAATAGGTGGCTCGGTTCCGACTGTATGTGTCTCCATCTTAAAGTTCACCTTACCGTCACCTCAATCTGCAAAATATACCCGATAATGGGCGGGCGCTCAAGCTGATGTGCCGGAGCGCTCATATCTCGGCCAAATCCATCCACTTTCGCCCGGGATTATAAGCGCCGGGTAAATCAAGATGCCGTATGCGGCGGTTGTTTAACACTCACCTTCTTCAGCCAGTTCCGGCTCTTCGCACTCCTCGCCCTTAGCTACCACCTGCTTGCCAGCGTCAATAGCCTGCTGCACCTTGGCCTTGGTCGATTCGAGGATTTCCTTGCTCTTCTTCACAAGATCCTCGCCGGACTCCGAGAGATCATGCATAGCTTTCTCGGCTTTTTGCTTTAGCTCGTCAGCGGCGACCTTGATGTCATCGCGGGTTTCCTTGCCAGACTTCGGCGCAAGCAGCAATGCGGTCACTGCTCCTACGAGCGCACCAACGCCCATTCCCGCCAGGAAATTTAAAGTTACATTCTTGTCGTTAGAGTTGTCACTCATTTGCGAATCCTCCCTGTCCACGAGCGATAATCGGAACTTGCACTCACCGCTTACGTTACCCAAATGGCAACGCCAAATACGATGTGTCTGATTTTACTCGTCCTGTTGTGTCTGTTTCTCGACTAAGCGGCCAAGCTCCTTCTTGTTCGCTTCCCTCAATTGTTCGAGCCGCTGCTTAAATTTCGCTTCGCGACCATTTTCGGTGGGTTCGTAGTATACGCCGCTGGCAGCGCCTGCGGGCAAATATTCCTGCTCGACGAACTGCCCTGGATAGTTGTGCGGGTATAAATAGCCCTCTCCGTGCCCCAATGATTTTGCGCCCGAATAGCTTTTGTCGCGCAGATGAATCGGAACCGGCGGAGCTTTTCTCTGCGCTACATCAGCGTTGGCCCTGTTTATGGCCACATAACTTGCATTACTCTTGGGCGCACACGCCAGATAAATCGCGGCCTGTGCCAAAGGTATTTGCGCCTCAGGCAATCCGACAAATTGAACAGCCTGGGCAGCCGACGTGGCTACGACCAATGCCATAGGATCAGCATTACCCACATCTTCAGCCGCTTGAATCACAATCCTGCGCGCGATAAATTTCGGGTCCTCACCAGCAGCCAGCATCCTCGCCAGCCAGTAAACCGCAGCATCCGGGTCCGAACCTCTCATAGACTTTATAAAGGCCGAGATAGTATCGTAGTGTTCGTCCCCGTTTTTATCGTATTTCAAAACGCGTTTTTGAACTGCCTGCTCAGCTATTTTCAAAGTCAACAATTTACGGCCGGATTCATCTGCTGATGCGGCCTTCGACGCAAGCTCCAATGCGCTTAACGCACTTCTCGCATCACCCTGAGCTATATCGACAATATGATGCAGAGCCGCCTCTTCAATTTCTATCTTTTGCTCGCCAAGCCCGCGCTTCTTATCGGTTAGGGCACGTTTTATGACGAATAGAACCTGCTCATTTGAAAGAGATTCAAACCTGAATATGCGTGCGCGGGAAAGCAGCGGAGAATTGACCTCAAAATATGGGTTTTCTGTGGTTGCGCCGATCAGGATAACGGTGCCGTCCTCGACGTGCGGCAACAGCGCGTCCTGCTGGGCTTTGTTGAAGCGGTGAATTTCGTCGACAAACAGAATTGTTTTGCGGCCATTTGCTTGCCTGAGGTCCTTAGATCGCTGGATCACTTTTCGCATTTCCGGCACTCCGGAGGTCACAGCGCTGAAGTTCTCGAAGTTGCAGGATGTGCGCTCAGCGATAACCGCTGCCAGGGTGCTTTTGCCGCAACCCGGCGGTCCCCAGAAGATCATCGACGTGAGGTCGTCATTTTCTATCGCTGTGCGTAACAAGGTGCCCTCACCGACGATCTGTTGTTGACCGACGAAATCGTCGAGTGTGCGAGGGCGCATCCGTGCCGCCAGCGGCTGATCGGAATAATCAGGTGGGCTTATCTCACCAAAAAGGTTGGACATACGCTGATTGTATTCAAGCCCCACCCCTCTGTCAAGCTGAACGCACAGACAAAAGCAGGCCGGGCCAAAGACCCGGCCACGAGTTATAAGACTATTTTCGCATTGTTTATTCGACGACTTTGATGTGCAGTTCCTGCAACTGGCTGTCGTCGACAGGGGACGGCGCTTCGGTCATCGGGTCGATTCCGCTTGCGGTTTTCGGAACGCCATAACCTGCCGGATGTTATCTTCGTCTGTGAGAAGCATAATCAGGCGATCAATGCCGGGAGCAATGCCGCCGTGTGGTGGCGCGCCGTATTCAAAAGCGCTCAGCATATGGCCGAATCGAGCCTGAATCTCCTCGTCGGGGATGTTGAGAAGCTGGAATATCTTGTTTTGGATATCTCTGCGGTGAATTCGGATACTGCCGCTGGCGAGTTCGTGACCGTTGCAGACGAAGTCATAGGCCTGTGAGAGCACACTGCCCGGGTCGGTGTCCAGCAGATCGACATCCTCTTCCCTGGGCATTGTGAACGGATGGTGCTCGGCGTCCCATCGCTGGTTGTCTTCGTCCCACTTGAAAAGCGGGAAGTCGGTGACCCAGGCGAATGCGATCACATTGTCATCGCGAAGACCGAGCCGTGTGCCCATTTCGTTGCGCAGGTTTGCTAAAGATTGAGCCACTAACTTCGGCACATCTGCGACTATCATCAACAAATCGCCAGTTTTAGCTCCCGCCCTTTCAATGATGGCATTTATCTCTTCTTCTTTGAGGAACTTGGCGACCGGGGACTTGATTCCCTCATCCGTAAGGGCGATCGTCACCAACCCCTTAGCTCCGAATTTTTTGGCAAGCTCTGTTATCCCATCGATCTGGCCTCGCGAATATCCCGCACAACCCTCGGCGCATATTCCCTTTATCTGCTCGGCTGCCTGAAATACCTTGAAACCGGATGCGTGAGCTATATCGGTAATGTCGAAGAGTTCCATATCGAATCGGATGTCGGGTTTGTCGATGCCGTATCGTCGAAGAGCCTCGGCATGGGTCATCCGTGGGAATGGTTTTTTGTATAGCTTTTTAGAGGATAGTTGCTCAACTATGGACGCAAACATCTCATCGATGAGGTCGAATATATCCTCCTGTTTGACAAACGACATCTCCAAATCGAGCTGAGTAAACTCCGGCTGGCGATCGGCACGCGGGTCCTCATCGCGGAAACATTTGGCGATCTGATAGTATCTGTCGAACCCTGAGACCATCAGAAGCTGTTTGAGCTGCTGTGGGCTTTGCGGAAGGGCATAGAAACTGCCTGGGTAGAGTCGAGCCGGAACGAGGTAGTCGCGAGCGCCTTCAGGGGTGCTCTTGATAAGGATAGGCGTCTCGACCTCGATGAAGCCGTGCGCATCCATATAATCACGAATCAGCTTGATGACTTTAGCGCGCAGGAACAGCTTGTGCTGCATCTCCGGGCGGCGCAGGTCGAGGTAGCGATATTTCAACCGAACCATTTCATCGGTGGTTATACCGTCCTCAATCGGGAATGGAGGGGTATTTGAGAGGTTCAGAATCTCCAGGCGATCGACCCTCACCTCGACTTGTCCCGTAGGCAGGTTTGGGTTATCGGTACCCTCTGGCCGGCGAGCTACGACACCTTCCATCTCAAGGACGAACTCCCCACGCACGGTCTCGGCGACTTTGAAGACATCCGGGGCTTCGTTGGGGTCGCAGACGCACTGCACGGCTCCTAATCTGTCCCGCAGGTCAATAAAAATCAAACCGCCGTGGTCGCGAACACGCTGCACCCATCCCTGCAGGATCAATCGACCGCCGATATCCTCCAAAGTAACTTCGCCGCAATATTTAGACCTTTTTTGCATCGTTCCTCCGCTCTCAGTCTATCGAGATTTCACATATTCAACCAGATCCGAAAAAGACACGCTTTGCTGATCTGAACTTGACATATCCCTGAGTGTGACCATCTGTTTTGCAATCTCATCGTCGCCGATTATGGCAACATACCTGGCATTGAGCTTATTAGCGACTTTCATCTGCGCCTTAAGGCTGCGACCGGTGTAGTCCATATCGGCAGCCACCCCACTTGCTCGCAACTCAGAGACCAGTTTAACAGCGACTTCATGGCTCGCCTCACCTAACCCCGCCACGAATACCATACTCGGCCGTTGTATCGGAAGTTCAACGTTCATTGCATCTAACGTAAGCAGCAGCCGATCAAGACCCAACCCGAAGCCGATTGCAGGGGTATGTTCTCCGCCGATCTCCTCGACGAGGTTGTCGTAGCGTCCCCCGCCGCCAATTGCGTTTTGTGCGCCAAGCTCGCCTGAGACAAACTCGAATGCTGTCTTCGTATAATAGTCGAAACCACGCACCAGTTTAGGATCCAGCACGAAAGTTATGCCCATTCCGGTCAAATACGACTGCACCTTCTCGAAGTGCTGACCGCAGTCCTCGCAGACGTAATCGGCCATCACCGGGGCATCGGCAAGCACCGCCTTACATTTTTCGTCCTTACAATCGAGCATCCGCAGCGGGTTGCGCTCGTAACGATCCTGACAGGTTGCGCAGAGGTCGCCAAGCCTGCTTCCCACGAATTCCATAAGCGCTTTTCTGTGCTCCGGTCTGCATTTCGGGCAGCCTATGGTGTTCAATTTCAGCTCGAATTGGCTGACGCCAACCTCCCTGAAAAACCCGGCCGCAAACGAGATTACTTCCGCGTCAAGCGCAGGATCTTCGGAGCCAAAAGCCTCGACGCCGAGCTGAGTATGCTCGCGATATCTTCCCGCCTGCGGACGCTCATATCGAAATATACGAGCTATATAGTAGAGCTTATTTACAGGCAACGCAGCGCCGAGATTGTGCTGCACGTAGGCACGAACCGTAGGCGCGGTGCCCTCGGGTCGCAGGGTGAGTTTTCTCTCACCTTTGGTCTCGAATGTATACATCTCCTTTGAGACCACATCCGTAGTCTCGCCGAGGTTGCGGGCGAAAAGTTCTGTGTGCTCAAAAGTAGGGGTTCTGATCTCCTCAAAGCCATACAAGGCACAGGTTTTTCGGAATACAGATTCCAGATATCTCCACTTTGGAGTCTCTGCGGGGAGAATATCCCTGGTTCCGCGGGGTGCGGCATATTCGGCCATTATAACGCTCCGGTGATCAGCATAAACTACAGTAAAAGCGGGGATCACAACCCCGCTCCAGGCCTTATTTTAAGTCAAGTTCGGCAAGGTTGTCAAACGAGGAAGGCCCTGCTACAAATGCGTTTTCTTCCCCGCTTGCTATAGAGGCTAAATAAAGCGGGGAAATCTGCCTCCGGGAACAGCCTGGTGGCAGATTGGCACGATAATTGCAGCCCGCATTACGTAATAAATACCTGGATAGAATATGGCAAGCCAGCAGTAGAGGTAGGCCATTGGGAGGTGATGTATCTTGAAAACACTCCGTATCGTCGGACTAGTGGCGATAGCGATCGTCCTGTCTACTTCTGTCCTGCAGGCCAGCATCCTCAGTGAAGAGGAGGCTTATTGGTATGTCGGTGAGTCAGGCCTGGAGACGAAATTCAACCCCGATGGGAACTGGCTCAGTGAAATGGCTGCAGCGGGCGCGCTACGAGTTAGAGTACAGCAGACTATCTACGATCAAGCCCAATCTGCGGCTATGTTGCTGCGCAATGGAGACGGTGAGCACACCGGATATTTGTACGTTTACAGCATATCCAACTTAAGAGTGGGTAATCCTCTGGATAACGAGGACTGGGGTATTACGCAGTTCAGCGCGAACTGGGCTGTGGCGCCGGACTATATAACGACCTCGCGGCAGACTCTGCCGGACTGGATTGTGGACACATCCGGTAACCCGCCTTCCTGGAAATGGATAAGCACTGAGTGGCCGGGGTTGCTACCTGGAGAAACCGTTGGAGGACTCTGGGCTCTGAGCAGTATTGCAAAGACGACGGATGCAGGCGCCGAGGCGGTTTACGCCGGGTCGACCGACCCTGAGGTGCTGACTGGGATAGTGAGAGGGCCATACGTGCCGAACGCTCCCACAGTCTTGTCGTTAATCACCGGTTTCATGGGATTGGGATTAACAAGAAGGCTGCGCAGAAAGTAGCCCTCAGCGAATCATATTACAAAAAGGCCGCCCAGTAACCGGCGGCCTTTTTGCTTTGATGTTGATTAGTGAATAGTGTCTACAGGCTTCGCAAAACGTCTATTGCAGCCTTGATATCCGCAACGCGATTATCCCCTACTTCGCGCTCAATAGTGAAATACCCGTCGTAGCCGATTGCTTCGAGAGCCAGGAAATACTCCCCGAAAGGCACCTGGCCCGTGCCGACCGCCACCTCTTCTTGTTTGCCGTTCATATACCGAACGCCATCTTTGACATGGGTGTGCACGATAAGCTCGCGGCCGACCAACACCCCTTTGACGGGGTTAAACCCGTTCATCACCAGGTTGGCGGGATCGTAGTTGAGTTTGATGGCTTTATGAGGAAGCGCATCTATGAACTCACGCATCAGTTCGATCGATTCCGGTCCCGTCTCGCTCGCGTAGACCTTGCCGCGGTCTTCGCAGTAGTAGCCGAACTCCGTCATAGCCTTGGCCATACACATCCTGCCCGGATCCGCCGGATTCTCCGCTATCACCCCGACGTGCCCGGAAATCACATGGACATCCATATCCACGGCCATATCGACGACTGCTCGGGCTTTCTCCAAATTGTCCTGCACGGTCTCCGGGTTTGTAAAGCCACCAACCTCAGCACACAATGCGGTGACAACCATCCCGTGAGAATGGATTTTGTCCAGCAATCGCAGCCGATCGTCTTTCGTTAACGTCTTCGCGTCGTGTTCTCCGCCGACACCCCAAAGCTGAACGCCCTCTATGCCCATCTCTTTCGCCAAAGGCAGCATGTCATCAAAGGGCATTGCAAATGATGTCGAAGTGACTCCGATTTTTCTAGTAGCCAAATCCGTTTCCCCCTTCCCAAACGAGCACCGATGTCAGAATTATATCAGAAATATGCAGTTTGGACGAGCATGGACAAGAAATTCAAAGTCAGCAAGTCTAACTTTTTTATTTTTCCATCAGAGGCACTGCTTGTCAGTGCCTTGGCGCAAAGGCGATGATTTGGGGACCGATAGCGCCAGCATCAGTCCCCGCTGTTCTGATCAATTGAGCTTATTTATCGCAAGCGCGTTCATTACAGGCGCTGTACCGCTTACGTCTATCGATCCTGTGGCAGAGGCATAATCGGCTACCGTGAAACCGTGGCCAGCGTAATTGATCTTAATCGGCATACCTGAGCCATCGTCAACGAAGAAGCTGTTGGCGTCTACCGGCTCGATAACCCTGCCCCAGACCGTGAACTTGGTGTTCGGGGTGAGGCTTATGATAGGATCCCACGCGGCTTTGTTGCTCAAGCCGTAAGAGTGGATGCTGTTGTTGACATCAAAGGCCACACTCGGTCCTGCTGCCAGCGCAACGTTACCCAGATCGTCTACCGCCGTACCAGGCAGGATAGATATACTCAGGGTGCCGATGCCACTGATATTGGATATTGTCACCAGCCGGCTCGCCAGACCCGACCCGCTTACGACTACCGAGCCTGCGTCTGCCGTACCGGTTTTATTTAGAACGATATCCGCAGCAGTTAAGGTCACCTGGCTTGCTCCGCTGAAGAGCACCTGATAAATCACCGGCCCACTTGTCGTCGACGCAACTGACGGATTGCCAATAGCAATTTCCGGCGGGGTGGCGTCCAGAATGATATCGCTGATTCTATTCGGAGATACGTTGCCAGCGGCATCTCTGAACTGGACGTAGACAGTCTTCATACCATCGCCAGCAGTCAGAGTCCAGGCTTTGCTGGAAGCATAGGCCTCCCAGGCGCTCCAGGAACCGGTTTCGTTCTTAAAGCGCATTTGGACAGCGTCTTGCGAAGACAGCGTGAGCGTGACGGATCTGTTGTTGGTGTACATCGCTCCGCCGTTGATTTTAATAGTGCCTGTAGGCGGAGTGGTGTCCAGGATGATGTCACTGATTCTGTTGAGAGAGACGTTACCTGCTTCGTCCTTGAACTGGACATAAACGGTCTTTACGCCATCGCCAGAACTCAGCGACCAGACCTTGGTTGTGGAGTAGAATTCCCAGCTTCCCCAAGTGCCTGACTCGTTCTTGAATCTCATCTGATGGGCATCTGCTGAAGAAAGCGTTAGAGTGACCCATACGTTGTTTGCGTATAGTGCACCTCCGTTGATGAGAATCGTGCCGGTCGGAGGTGTGATGTCGTAGTTTGTGCTTGTTCGACCACCGCCGACAGGCGTGGCAGAGACGTTATCGGCAATGTCTTCCACCACTATGTCAAAGTAGTAAGTTGCATCCCCAGTAGGAATATAGTTGAAATAACCACTGGGGTTAATTGAAGTCATACCCGTGTTGGTCCAGGTTCCACCGGAGCCTTTCTTTACCCACAACGTGACCTTCTTCAGGGCACAGATGCCCTCGGAGACGCTGTAGTCCACCGCGATCGGCTGCAGGTTTGTAAGAGCAGGCGATGTCACGAAGTTAATTGACGGAGGAACCGTGACAAGGGTAATTGTGTCGCTGACGGACTCGCCGGACGTGTTGCCGGCCCTGTCCATATATTCAACGTAAACAGTCTTGAGACCATCGCCAGTGCGAAGATTCCACTCTTTGGTCTCCGCATAGGCTTCCCATTCACTCCACTGGCCTGACTCGTTTCTGAAACGCATCTGCACGGTGTCTTCGGAGGACAGGGTCAAATCAACTGCAAGAGAGTTAGAATAGACTGCATCGTCGTTTATGACGATTGTACCTGTAGGCGGAATGGTGTCCAATATGATGGTGTCGCTGATCACACCGACAGATACATTGCCCGCCTCGTCCTTAAACCGCACACTGACGGTCTTGGTTCCTTCGCCGTCGGTCAGAGTCCAGGCTTTGGCTGTCGAATAGGCCTCCCATTCGCTCCAGTCACCAGTCTCGTTCTTGAACTGCATCTGAACAGCATCGGGTGATGACAGGGTGAGAGTGACCGATTGGTTATTGGTGTAGGCATCGCCGGAGTTGATCAATATCGAACCGGTGGGCGGGGTGATGTCGTAGATAATGGAATCGCTTATAACCCCGACAGAGACGTTGCCCGCCAGGTCTTTATATTGGACAGTAACAGTCTTGAGGCCTTCGCCTGCGCTGAGTGCCCACGACTTGGTGGTTGCATAAGCCTCCCAGCCGCTCCAGGCATCATCCTCGTTCTTGAATTGCATCTGAACGGCATCTGTGGATGACAAAGCGAGAGTGACCGACTGGTTGTTGGTATAGTTAGCGCCACCGTTAATCTCGATAGTGCCGGAAGGCGGAACAGTGTCCAGAGTTATGTCGCTGCTGATTGTATCAATAGTAACATTGCCGGCTTCGTCCTTAAATCGAACGAAGACTGTTTTCACGCCGTCGCCTGAACTGAGTGTCCAAGGCTTGCTTGTGGCGTAGACCTCCCAGGCCGTCCAGGGGCCAGATTCATTCTTGAACTGCATCTGAACAGCATCTGCAGATGACAGGGTCAGAGTCGCCGCCTGGGTGTTGGTGTACTGGGCGCCAGAGTTTATCGACAAAGTGCCGGTAGGCGGGGTGGTGTCAAGAATAATGGTGTCGCTTATTGTATCGGTGGATACGTTGCCAGCAATATCTTTGAACTGGACATAGACCGTCTTTGTGCCGTCTTCGGCGCTCAAAGTCCACGCCTTGCTGGTGGCATAGCTCTCCCACGCGCTCCAATCGCCAGATTCGTTTTTGAACTGCATCTGAACCGCATCCTGCGAGGACAGAGCTAACGTTACATCAGCGTCAACAGCGTATATAGCGTGGTTGTTGATAACTATTGAGCCTGTCGGCGGCACTGTATCCAGAATTATGGTGTCGCTGATTGTGCCAGTGGATACATTGCCGGCAGCGTCTTTGAACTGTGCGTAGACGGTTTTTGTACCGTCGCCATTGCTCATGGTCCAGGATGCGCTGGTGGCGTACGGTTGCCAGGCACTCCACGAACCCGACTCATTCTTGAACTGCATCTGAGCCGCATCCGGAGATGATAACGTCAATGTAACGGATGTGGAGTTTGCGTAGATGTCATCTGAATTTATGACCATAGTGCCTGTCGGAGGCACTGTATCGAGTATGATTGTTGCGCTGATTGTAACAGTAGATACGTTGCCAGCAGCATCTTTGAACCTGACATAGACAGTTTTTGTCCCATCGCCCGCAGTTATGGACCAGGCTTTGGTATTTGCGTAGGTCTCCCACGCACTCCAATCGCCAGATTCATTTTTGAACTGCATCTGGGCGGCATCGGACGATGATAGCGTGAGAGTTATACCCACGGCATTGGTGTATTGTGCGTTTGAATTGATCGCAATGGTGCCGGTGGGTGGTGTGGTATCGAGGACTATTGTTGCGCTGATCGTAGCAGTGGACTCGATATTGGCGGCACTCTTATACTTAACATAGACAGTCTTTGTGCCGTCGCCTGCGCTCAGATTCCACGCCTTTGTCGCCGCATAAGTCTCCCACGCGCTCCACGAACCAGACTCGTTCTTGAAGCACATTTGAGTAGCCCCGGAATTAGTCATCGTCAGTGTGACGGCGGGGTTGTTGGTATATTGTGCGCCGGCGTTGATCTTTATTGTGCCGGTGGGCGGAATAGACGACAGAAGCGAGAAGTCCCTGGTGGTTGTCGCTCCTGCTGTAACTGTGACAGACGCTGTTTGTGTGACAAAATCAGTCTTGGTTACAGTAAGCGTATATGTTCCGGGATTGACCCCGCTGATTGTGTAAACTCCAGAGGCGTTTGTTGTCGCCGACGAGCCGCCTGATACCGCGACCGTCGCCCCAGATATGGCGCTGTTGTCAGCGGCATTGCGAACAGTACCGGTGATGTTACCTGTTGCCGCTTGTACAGTCACATTCTTTGTGACTTTCGGGCCGAACCACTCGTAGCCTTCGCGAATCATCTGCCATTGGGTGGTGTAGGTTCCGGCAGCAGCAGGAGCTTTCAAAGTGATATTAAATGTGGTTGTGTTGCCCGGCCTAATCGTGCCAGAGACAGGATACAACCTCGTCGTCATCAGTGGGTCGCTGGGAGAAACCGCTCCGACCTTGAAATTGTATGCGCTCATCCAGACAACACCGCGGTTGCGATAGGTGATTTGCGCGTTGTAGGTCTGGCCGGTGGTCATTGTGGTTGGAATGGTATCTGATACGTACTCGCAGGAATATTTGCCCCAGGTCGGAGTGTTGCCGAAGTATGAGCAAATGCCGCTGTAGATAGCCCACTCGCAAAGAGAGCGGAAGAAGTCGTTTGTAAGATAGACGCCGTCTCGTGTGCAGTGATCGTGAAAAGCAAGCTCAATCAGGATCGCAGGGCGGTTAGGAATACGGATCTCTCCAAAACCTCCGGCGGAGTTTTTGACGCCCCTGTTCGCCCAACCTCCCTCGCCCGGAAACGTGTTGCGAATCGTGTTAATTACGCTGTTCTGAACGGCATTTGCAAGGTTGTTACTGTTGGTCACGTGAGCCGGATGCTCCATATTCGTGTCATAGAACGTCTCGGTGCCCGTACCGCCGCCGGCATTGGTGTGATGGGCGATGTAGATGTTTGATCCTACATAATCCGCGTACAGAGGTCGACATCTGATATCGTCGTTATTTCGATTCACAGCAGTATCGGCGCCGCAGTTACCCGAAGAGCTGGCCCAAACAGAGCAAGGCGCACCTATATTGTGCAGCCAGGTCTGAGAGCACAGTTTCCACCAAGGCAAGCCAGTGCCAGAGTGTGTGCCACCATTTTCATCCAGCTGGCGCACGCTGGTGAATGTTGCACCATCCTGAACCAGGTACTGCTTGAGGAACTGAACCAGCCTGACGCTGTTGGTGTCCTCAAGGACAGCTTCGCCAAATCCACAGGGGTCTGATCTCTGCCAATACCAGCCACCGCCGTTCCAGAACCTACCGTGGGAGGCGCCGACGCAGATTTTCTTGCCGGCAAGACCGACACCGTTGCCCTTGATAAGCGGCTGCGCCGGTTCGCCGATGCTGGGAGCGGAGGGTAGATATGAGGATAGTATTTTACCTTTACAGGTGAGAGTTATGGATGATATGGATGGAAAATCGCCGAGAGTTGAGCGGAATTGGTCGAAGATTTCACCTAATCCGGCCTCGTCCAAGCCGGTCAGGATCTCCTGCGAAAGATCAATGGATGCCGAAGAATCGGTGATAGACATCTTTTGGACTTTGGTGCCGGCGGGAATTCTCGTGCTGATTCCCATCGCAATTTCTTCGATAAACGGCCCCGTCACCAACGCCCGAACAGCGGACTCTGCCGGAGAAAGCCCACCAGAGACCGCGCGATCTACAGCAATTAGTTCCCCATTAGAAAAAAAGCGCACAGCCACCATGCTGGTCTGTGACGCTGAAGCTGCAACCGTCGAGAGTAACACCACGCTCAGCAGTAAAAACAGTAATCCACGAGTATATCTCATATTCCCCCACCCTCCAAATATCTCGCAAGCAATGTGGCGCACTGGCATTATTTTTGGTGACACGAGGTTGCGCACCAGTAGTGCAGCTTGCGGATCTTATATTCCTGTTGATACAAATGCAGTATGCCTCATACTCAGCCGTGCGTCAACCTGGTACTTTTACGATTGGAATGTGAATTAATATGCGCGGCCCGATTCTGAGTATGAGAAACCGGGCCGCGCCTTGGGGGGTTAGGTTCTTAGTTTTGCTTTTTAACGGCCAAGGCATTGAGGACAGGCACTGCGCCGCTTGTATCAAGCAGGCCAGTGGCAGATATATAATCGGCCGTGGTGAAGCCGTGGCCTGTATAGTTGATCTTAATCGGCATGCTTGAGCCGTCATCCACGAAGAAGCTGTTGGCATCTATAGGCTGAGTGACCCGCCCCCATAGCGTGAACGCCGTGTTTGGCGACACATTAGAGATGATCGCATCCCAGGCAGCCTTGTTGCTCATGCCGTAAGACGGGATGTGAACGACCGTATTAAGCACTATAGATGCTGAAACCGGCGCAGACCAGTTGCCGACTTTGTCCCTGAATCGAACATAGACGGCCTTTGTCCCGTCGCCGGACGACAGCGTATAGCTCTTAGATGTGGCGTAAGGCTCTGCGGCAGAGTAACTTACACCATCATTGCTGAACTGCATATGAGACATCCCGCTCAGGTAGTCTGTCGCAGCAAGGGTCAGAGTGACGGCAGTTGAATCGGTGCTTGCCGCGCCGTTGTTGATCTTGATGCTGCAATTTACAGGCGGGGTGAGGTCGACATAGTCGATTTCCAGTCTCGGAAGATTGCCCGACCCGCCAGAGTTTATCCTGCTTTCGAATACTTTAGCGCAGGCAGCATCTGATTCGTTGGTATCGTTTTTGATGTAGACGCCCCGGTTGGCAGGAGGAACACCCTGAGTGCGCCCGTTATACTTCCACAGGTAATCTCCCACTCCAACACAGGTGGTGGTTGCCCCGGCGTATTTAGCCCCGATGCCGACGTTGTTCCACGTGCCGTTGGTCTCGTTCCAGTCGTTGTTGACTTTATAAAGAGATATATCGGCGGGAGTGGTGGCGCTGAACTGAGTGTATTGATAGAGCTTGATCCGGACGCTGTCGGCAGTATCGAATGCCTCTGCAGTTGTCGGAGCGCCAGTCATATCCCACTGCACCAACCCTCGACGTATCTGCAGGGAAGCTGTTGAGCTGAATCCGACAGCTATCCCACCCTGACCACAGATGTCGGGGCTTCCGCTGCGTACGTAACAGGTGAACAAAGCGTTCGATTGGGTCCACGTGCCTCCGGTGCCAGTGTCAAACGGAAGACTCCTGGCAGAGTAGTTGGGCCTGGCGTCGTAAGCATCGACTTGATAAGTATAACCCGTATTCGCGCTAAGGCCGGAATCTGTGTAGCTGGTGCCGGTGGCGGTGCCGACCTGAGCACCGTTGCGATATATCCTGTAGCCCGCTACCGCGACGTTGTCGGTGGAGGCGTCCCAGGCAATGGTGATGCTGCTCTTTGTCACCGCCGTGCGGCGCAGGTTCGCGGGAACGCTGGGAGCCTGGGTGTCGGGAGCAGGTGTAGTTACGCTTTTTGCCGCGCTCTGAGCCGAATTATTGCCGACCGCGTCATAGGCACTAACGGTGTATGAATATGTAGTCTGCGGCTGGCAGGAAGAATCTCGGTAAGACGGCGAGATGGAGGTGGCGATCTGTGTGCCGTTTCGGAATATCTTGTAGCCGTTGACTCCTGTCGCATCAGTAGAAGCTGTCCAGGTCAATTCGACCGTATTTCCACCCGTGGCAGTGGCATTCAACCCAGTGGGAACAGTCGGCGCAGTGGAATCATTGCCAAGTTGGAGACAGGAGATTTCATCGACTATCCATCGCGTGCCCTGGTTGACCTGGTCGAAATCGACTCGGAGGCGGGTTATGTGCTGTCTCTCCCAATGCGGGCTTTGTCCGACCGGAACATAGACATCGACCCAGCCGTTTTTGCCGTTATAGGTCACCGGCACTGATTTGGTGTCGCTCCAGGTGGTGTCGCTTGAGTGTGTCCAGTATACGCGCAGGTCATGCGCCGATGTGGTGCCGTTTTGCGGATATATGCGAAGTTTGATCCAGTCGTTGACGCCTCCGAGATAATTAAACGGGAAGCCGCTGCCGGAGATGGTCGGACTGAACATATAGGCATCGTTGCCGGTTTGATCCGTGACCAGACAACCCGGCCAGCCGCTTGCCGTGTGCCAGGGGGTCGTCAATGAGTTGCCCGCAGTCCATCCCCCCACATCGCTGCTAAACGGCCAATACAGCGCGTTTTGCAAGACGACATGGTTTACGATGTATCTGGTCGATTGGTTGTTGTTATCGAAGTCGAGCCTGAGTTGCTTGATAGTCTTGCCGGTCCACTTTGCGTTGTTTATGTATAGGTTGACCGATCTCCACTCGTTGCGCCCCTGATAAAATGTCAATGGGGTGGCCTTGTCAGCAGAGAATGAGCCTTCTGCTGATGTTATCCAGTGCAGTTGCATATCGTGGCCTGTGCCGGTGCCGTTCTGAGGGTAGAAGTCCACATTGAGGACCTGCGGAGATGCACCCGTAAAGCTGGTTGTGGGGCTAAATATGAAACAGTCAGGGCCTGTCTGGTCGAAATATATCGAACCGTTCCACGCTGATCCGGTATGAGCAAGGCCGTTTGACCATATGCTGTTGCCGGGGGCCCATCCGTCCGCACCACTGGTGAAAAGATACGGCGGATTGGAGTAGACCGAGCCGTGATATACACGAATACCGTAGATCGCCTGTGCAGGGGAACCATAACGGGCGTTAAGAGTTGTTTTATCGCCGAAACCGGGGTCGTTTATGTAATAAGTAGCCCCGTCGCGGCCAGTGATAACGACAAAGTGCATTCCGCCGTTGTAGCGAGTTTCGCAGATAAGCGGATAGCCCGCGTCGAGCTGGGCGTTGACGACATTGAGGTCGGCTGCTACGTAAGTCCAGTCGTAGCTCGCCACCCACGTGACAGAACCGCCGCTCATTCCTGCGACAGGGGCCCAGTAGATGTTGCAGCCGGAATAGTAGCCGCCGTTGGCTTTCAGATATTCGTTCAGATTGGCGGGGTTGGCGTTGACGCCATAAAAGGCGAGAATCATAGCAGAACTGCACATAGCACAGCCTGCATCGCATATACTCACCCCGGAACAGAAGCCAAGCTGATAGTATGCCCACGGGCTCCAGCACTGGCCGTATAGTGGGACATCATAGTTGTACTTTGCACTTATGCCTTTAGTGCACACGGCCTCGGCAGCGTCTATCTCTGCCTGTGTCAGCTTCTTCTCTGGAATAGGCACCCCGCCTTTTTGAGCGAAGTCATATTGCTCGTCTATTACCAGGCCGTTTTCTGCCGTAAGTGCTGCAACAGATGAAATGCAAAATAAGAACAAAAAAGCGCATAGTAAACAGACGCATCGTGGCATCGTCGATGCAAAAAGCTGACGCATAATTCCTCCTAATAATTTCCGAAAAAAGCAGGACAGTAAAATCAAACGCGAAAACCCGAAAAGGGCGAAAGCCAGAAATAAACGACATATTTTCAGAATGCAAAAGGTCGGACTACGAACATCTGACCTCGGATATCCAAAAAAGCAGATTTCTCGCTACGCTCGAAATGACGAGTGTGGGCGGTTTTCTAGCTTTATTCGAAATGACAAAAATTGGTACGTGATCCTGCGACTTCGCGCAGGATGACTCTAATGCTGGATATGAGGCGGCGATTCGGAGATCGCCGCCTATCTATATATACAGTAAGGTCAGAACTTGGTTATCAGACTGACCTCGCTTTGGACTGTGCGGTCGAGGCCGTTGATAGTCAAGATACCTCTTGCGGCTGCGAAGTCGCCGGTCGAGATAACGCTCTTGTAACCAGGAGCATTGACCGTGATCGGCGAGCCGGAACCGTCGTCGAGGGTGAAGTTATCGTTATCCACCTCAGTTACCTTACCCCAGAACTTGAAGAGGTAGGTGGAAGAAGCGGCGTTCATCTCGACTCCCCAGGCGGCCTTGTTGGAAGCGCCGCGAATCAGGGCAGTCAAGTAAGAAGCAGATGTGTCTGTTGCGTCGTTGCCTGCGGCATCGGACGCGACTATGCTCACGTTATGCAGACCAAGGCCACTCAGTGCGACAATGTCACCAGACCAGACGTTGCCACCGGTGTTGGTAAGAGCCACTCCGTCGGCCTTGACGCTGGTAACGCCGATGTTGTCAGTGGCATCGACAGTCACGTGAACCGCATCGCCTCCGGCTGCCATAGCAGGAGTAACCGAGACAGAGTTGATCGTCGGTGCGACGCTGTCGCTGTCGAAGTTGAACGGGCCAAGGTCGAGCGTGCCGTTGGCTACACCAGCAGAGTTGAAGCCCTTGACGTGCAGGTACCAACCGCCGGTGGAGGTAGCCGTCTGCACGGAGGTTCCGCTGGACCAGGTAGCCTCAGAACCTGTCCAGGTATGAGTAGCCTGCTTGTCCCAGGCGATCTTATAATGATCCACCTTGCCGGGTCCGAACCCGCCGACTGCTGTGAACGTGAACTTGTCAGATCCATACCAGGTGCCTGTGTCCTTATCGCAGGTCACATTGGCCGTGCTCGGCGGAATGGAAAGCGTGGTTCCGGTTCCATCAGCGCCAGGGCTTTCCAAAACGCCGGCATAAGCCTTGACGGTGCGATTATATGTCGTGTTAGCGGCAAGGCCGGTCTCATCTACATAATTAACGTCGAACGCCTCGCGCTCGGCGACCTTGGTGGCGCCGTTGTAGACGCGATGGCCGATCTCGTTGTTGGCATTATCGGTGAAGTTCCATCGGATGGAAGTAGTAGACTGAGCCACACCGGATACACCGCTCGGAGCAGCCGGAGGGGCCGATTCGAGGACGATGTCATCCCAGTAAGTGGGCTGATTCGGCGTGTAGTTATAGCCCAAATACGTTCGCTTGAAAGCCGAGTTAGCAGCAGTAGGAGGCTGATTGGTAGTCAGCTTCAAAGTGCCATCCACATAGAACTTGAGATCGTTTGAGCCAGTATACGGCAGAATCTCAATTGCGAATCTGTGCCAGCCCTCGGTGCGATCGCCAAGGTCGAAGTATTGCCAGCCGTTGTTAAACACGGCGGCTATATATTTGAGCGGGATGTTCGGCGGGTTGCCGTTCGTCACGCCAATCCAATACAGGCCTGTGCTGTTGCCAGCGGCATCATACATATATGCTCTTAAGGCAATTCTCAGGTTGCTTACAGCGTTGTCATACATCCAACCGGACAGAATACCCGACCTGTAACCGCCAGTGGTAAGCTCATCAGAGAAGTTATGGTAGACCCAGTGCGGGGCATCCCCGGACATATACAGCGAGTTTGCGCCGGTTATACTGCCGTGGTTCTGAGCAGTAGAGAGTGTCGGCATAGCGTTGTTGCCCGCGGTCGGATCGAGTACCCAGTTGTTGAGGTTGGCAAAACCGTCCTGGAATACAACCGCAACGGTCTTGCCGACCGCCTTAGCGCTCTTGGCCGAGTAGTTCGGCTTTGCGTCGTAAGCGTCGACCTCGTAGGTGTATTCAGTGTTATTGGCAAGGCCGGTGTCGTTGTAGGTAGTTCCGGTGGCAGTGCCGACTTGAGTGCCATTGCGATAGATGCGATAGCCAGCTACTCCGTAGTTATCGGTCGAAGCGTTCCACGCGAGGGAGATACTGGACGTAGTCGCGCCTGTCACGCGTAGGTTTGCGGGCACACTCGGAGGTTGTTCGTCGCCAGTGCCAGGAGTGGTGACACTCTTGGCGGCGCTCTGGGCCGAATTGTTACCTACTGCGTCATAGGCGCTGACAGTATAAGAATAGGTTGTTCCAGGCAGGCATGATGCATCCCTGTAAGAAGGCGATATGCTCGTGCCGACCTGAGTGCCGTTTCGGAATATCTTATAGCCGTTGACTCCAGTAGCATCTGTTGAGGCAGTCCAGGTCAAATCCACCTTGGTTTCGTCAACAGCGGTAGCATTGAGGCCGGAGGGTACGGTGGGAGCAGTGTTATCTCTGCCGAGTTGCACGATAGAGATTTCGTCCACTATCCAACGAGTGCCCTGACTGACCTGGTCGAAGTCGACCCGGAGCTTCGTCACGTGCTTTCTTTCCCAATACTGGTTTTGCCCAACCGGCACATAGACATCGACCCAGCCGTTCTTGCCGCTGTAGGTTACAGGAACCGATTTGGTGTCGGTCCAGGAACTATCACCATCGAATGTCCAGTATACACGCAGATCGTGCGACGTGCCCGAGCTATTCTGCGGATACACGCGCACCTTGATCCAGTCGTTAACGCCGCCGATGTAGTTGTAGGGCAATCCAGCGCCGGAGAGGTCCGGGCTGAACATGTAGGCATCGTCGCCGGTTTGATCTGTAACTAAGCACCCCGGCCAGCCGCTTGCCGTATGCCACGGCGCTGTCAGCGAATGACCAGCAGTCCATCCGGTCACACCGCCATCAAACGGCCATATAAGCGCGTTTTGCAGCACAACATGGTTTATGATGTAGCGGGTCGATTGATTGTTGTTATCGAAGTCAAGCCTGAGCTGCTTGATTTTTTGGCCCGTCCATTTTGCGCTGTTTATAGGGATGTTTACGTTCCTCCAGGTGTTTTTACCCTGATAACCTATGAGCGGGCTTGCCTTGTCGGCAGTGAATGAGCCTTCTGCGGCGGTTTTCCAGAACAGTTGCATATCGTGGTCTGTGCCAGTACCGCCCTGCGGGTAGAAGTCCACATTTAGTATCTGCGGATAAGTGCCGGTGAAGTCGGTTTCCGGGCTGTATATATAGCAGTCCGGGCCAGTCTGATCGAAATAGATCGACCCACCCCAGTCGGAGCCGGTGTGAACAAGGCCGTTGGACCAGACACTGTTGCCGGGAGTCCAGCCGTCCGCGCCGCTGTTGAAAAGATACGGCGGGTTTGAAGAAGCGGTGCCGTTGACCGCGTTAATATAATAATTCCAATCCCAGCCAGCGCCTGGGTCCGTGTGACCGGGGCCACACCAGCAGTTGTTGACGTCGATGTGACCGAGAATAGAATGCTGGCAGGGGTTGTGTGCTTTAGGGATGCCCCATCTGTTACAGACATCTCTTGCCAGCAGAGCCGACGCATCGTAGAGGGCTTTCGGGTGGCTCGGCGATGCAGCGTAGCCTTCATGTTCGCAGCCAATAGAATAGCTGTTGGCGCATCCTACGTGCCACGCCATATGCCATTCATCTACACATTGCCAGATGCCACCGGCTTCAGAAGCCACGTAATGGGCCGTAACCTGCGCGTTACAGTTTCTGAACCATCCCAGACAACCCGATGCAGTGCCTTCGATTGTGTGCACTACAAATACGCTCTTGTTGGTGCTTGACGCTGTATAGTTGCATGTGGCGGCCGGATACCACGTGGCCCCAGAGTAGCCCGTTACGTTTGCTTTCATTCCTGGAGGCTCAAGTGAAGCCAAATCGATTGAACCAATATTCTGGGCAGAAGCGGTAAATGTCTCGCCCATTGAGTTTGTTGTGTCGACTCCGGCTTGCAGTTTTTGATAGACTTCCATCGCAAACATTCGGCTGAATACCGGAACCGGATTTTGTTCGTCTACCTTGTCGATGGCGGCGTATTTGATGATAACATCAAGCCACTGGTCAAGCCCGGCTGATCGGTCGACCTGGAACTGTTTTGCATACGCATCCAGTACAGCCGCCGCACCCATAATATTGAGAGCAGCATTGGTCTTCAGGTCTTCTTCCGAAACGCCAGTAAGCGCTGCGGCTTCCGCAAGAGAGGTGCCTCCCGTGTCGTTCTTGCGAAGCGCCATGACGCCGTAGCCGCCTTCGATTGTGGGTGCGTCCCCGCGATTTTCAAAGGCGCTGCCGAAATGGCCCAGAGCCAGCAGCAAAGGCAGCGGCACCTGATATTTAGCGGATGCCGCCTCGAATACTGGGCCTAGATCGTAGTCCCAAAGTTGAACATTTGAATAAGGAAGTGGTCCTTTTGCTGCATCAGCAAATACCAGACCTGTTGCGAGAAGTGTGAGGCACAGCATAAGCAGAAAAATACGCTGTACGAGCATAAACTTTACCCCCCAATAACATAGCTGCCTGTGAAGATGCGCAGCCACGCAAACTCAGACACCTAAGAACATTATCGGTGTATCCACTAACAAAACTGAACAGCGAGACACACCTTCTCTTTAGGCAATTTACGTCAGTATCGTCTACTTGTCAATGGAATATTGGGGATTTGGGGGATTAAGGACAAAGAAAACGCGAAAAGAGCGAAAGCCGGAAATAAGCATATAGCAAGAGTGGTCGGCGTAGTGGCCGATCTCTGTCCCGGCCTTTTCCGATTATGCGGTGGCGATTCGGAGATCGGTCTGGAGGTTGGAGGTTAGAGGTTGGGAATAAGGTGGCGATTCGGAGATCGCCACCGATCAAATTTGGGCTAGTCCGTGCGCATTACGTCCGGATTCCAGACTCCTAATGGCAGGCGCGGCTTATACGACGTGTGCAGAAGCTTATGCGCAAGCTCACTGTTCGGCTCACCCAGATACTCCTTATACACCCGAACCACGTCCGGGTTTTCGTAGGATCGCTTCAGAGTCTTGCCGGCGTCGATGGCTCGCAGGGCTTCGGCCCGCTTTTTGAGAGTCTCCAAATCGAGCGGAATCGCCTCGCCAGCTCTGGCATAAGGCTGGCCGCCTCCTCCAATGCACCCGCCGGGGCAGCCCATAATCTCGATAAAGTGGAAGTTGCCCTCCCCTCGTCGAACCATGCCGAGCAGCTTATGGGCGTTGCCGAGACCGTGAGCAACGCCGACGTTAATGGACATATCACCTATTCGCGCAACCCAGGTCTTGATCCCCTCGGCTATACCACGCACTTCTTCGACCACAACCTCGGCCAAAGTCTCTCCAGTAAGCAAATAATAAGCGGTGCGATAAACCGCCTCAGCCAATCCGCCAGTCGCTCCGAACAATGCACCAGCGCCGCTGGACAGGCCCAGCACAGGGTCGAAGTCCTCCGGCGGAAGATGGGCAAAGTCAAGGCCCGCGTTTTTGATCATCCATACCAACTCGCGAGTGGTGATCACGCGGTCTATGGAAGGCATCTTCTGGCCGTCGATATCCAGAAGCTGCTCCGGGCGAGCGGCTTCGAACTTCTTAGCCGTACAACACATCGACCCCACCGTGAAAATCTTCGACGGGTCGATACCCTTTCGCTCGGCATAATAGGTCTTGATGAGCGAACCGAGCATGCTCATAGGGGATTTCGCGCTGGAAATATTGGGCAAAAGATCGGGATAGAAATGCTCCGCGAACTTCATCCACGCCGATGAGCAGCTCGTAATTAGAGGCAGCGGCCCATCCCCTTCGAGCCGCTTTTTGAACTCGGTGCCTTCCTCCATAATTGTGACGTCCGCGCCCATCTGCGTGTCAAATACTTCGTCAAAGCCCAGCCTTCGCAGCGCAGCCACGGTCTGGCCAGTCATCGGCAGACCAGGGGCAATATTGAAGCCCTCGCCTATGGAAGCTCTCACGCTCGGCGCTATCTGCACGATAACATGCTTATCCGGATCAGCAAGCGCCGCCATCACGTCCTTGGTGTGATCCGTCTCCAAAAACGCCGCAACCGGACATACGTTTATACACTGGCCGCATGCAATACACACGCTGTCCGCAAATGGCCCATTATATGCAGGCCCAACAGTCGTCTTGAAGCCACGGTCGATATAACCAAGCGCCGACACACCCTGCACCTCAGCACATACTCTGACGCACCTGCCACATAGGATACACTTGTCCGGGTCGCGAATTACCGAAACATAGCTGAGATCCTTCTCGTTGTGCTTCTTTTCGCCCTCATAAGGCCGCTCGCGAGCGCCTGATATGTACGCCAGATATTGCAGTTCGCAGTTACCATCCCTCTCGCAAGTCTGGCAATCCATCGGGTGGTTGGCCAAAAGAAGCTCGATGATAGTATTGCGAATATCCCGAATCTCCGGCGAATTGGTATGGACAACCATCCCCTCGAAGACAGGATAGCTGCACGACGGCACCGGGTTGCGCAGGCCCTCCACCTCGACCAGGCAAACGCGGCACGAGCCTTCCAGATGCAGCCGGGGGTGATAGCATATATGCGGGATATTAATTGCCAGCTTTTTGGCGGCCTGCATTATCGTGGTGCCCTCCGGCACCGTCAACGCCTGGCCGTCGATTGTAAGCGTGATCTTTTTCGTCGGCGCTTTGTCGTGTGCAATCGCTGGGTGTT
The DNA here is from genome assembly GCA_050948905.1 of Armatimonadota bacterium. GTDB lineage: Bacteria > Armatimonadota > UBA5829 > UBA5829 > UBA5829 > DTKD01. The sequence goes on from JBMNES010000001.1 coordinate 318,267, forward strand.
GTTCGGTAGTCTTAGTCATATATTTCAACCTTATTCATACAATATGGCTCACAGGATTCAATCGATTCTTACCAGGCCATCTTTCCAAGTCGCGTAGTTGCGCTTTACTGAAAGCTTCTCAGCCCATTTTCGAGATTCCATAGTCGTCCACGGGCCGGTGTCGTATCCACCGCCCTGATCATTTTCCCACAACCACTTGGGTGTAGTCCATAGGCAATATTCCGGATGAATCGCCTCGTATACTTCCCATCGAACCCCTGACTGGCCGTGATGGGCCATTTGGCAGTAGTCCGACTTCAATTTTTTACCGTAAGGCCCTGCTAAGAGCTTGCGTCCGCCTTCCGGGCCGAGGTCGCCGAGGAATATTACCGATTTCCCAGCATCCCACACTCGCAAAATCACGCTGGAGTTGTTTATGTAGTTGGCGTGTATTTCCGGGTTTTTGATGCCTAACACGTCGAAATGGACGCCGTCTATGATAAGCCTGGCGCCAAGAGGCAGCTCGATCATCCGCTGATTAGCCTGCTTCATAGCGTCGTTGATTTCAGCCTGTGTGTGCGCCTCGGATGGCTCGTATTTCTCGACCTCGGATACCGTAAGGTTTGAGGCGTAGAAGCGATCGACGGAGATTCCCCGTGGGTCTTTTATAATCTCGAGCGGCGCGCCTACGTGATCATCGTGTGGGTGGCTGAAGAACCACGCCTCCACTTTCCCTCCCAAATCCAACAGGAACTTGCGGAGGTAGTCTGCGTCGCCTTTCACGCCTCCATCGATGACGACTATTTTGTCGCCAGGCGTGCGGATTACATAGGACATCATCTGGCTATGGGTCTGCTCCGGAAGCTGCCACAGCGTAAAGGACTCAGCAGCGGCGGTTTGAGTAACTGCCGCGCCCATAAATAAAGCAGTAGAGAATAAAGCAATCAATGTTTTCATCTATCTCGACTTTCTTGAATCTAGTATACCAGCCGCGGCTGACTTATTGAATACTTCGATTTACCGGCAGACTTTCCTTCGCGGTTAATGTGGGGTAATTAGAAAGGTGGAAAGGTGGCGGCTGGGGTGTCGCCACCTATTATCGATTATTCGCTGATATTCAGCGTAGTTTTGATCGGAGTCGGGTTTTTCAGGTTGTCGCCGACCGGGCAACGTTTGGATACTGCTTCCATCCACTGATTCAGTGTCTCTTGCGAGGCGGTGCTCTTTACATCGTAGGTAACGCGGATTTCCTGATAGCCCGACCGAACGTTTGGATCCTTGCCAAGAAAGCCCGCAGGGTTCAGGCTGCCCTCGACGTGAATTTTGAGGGATTCGAGCTCAAAGCCCATCTCTTTGGCGATCATATGACCGACAACGTTCAAACACCCGGCATAGGCGCCAATTACATATTCTACAGGGTTCGGGCCGGTGTTAGTGCCGCCCAATTCCGCTGGTTCGTCAACATTAAAAGTAAAACCTCTCGTCTGCGCCTGCGCGCAAGTGGCGTTGTGGCAGACAACATCTACGGAAAATACTGCATCAGGCAATTTATCTCTCCTTGGCGACCGTAACAGATGTCGCAGTGTGTGTTCTAATTATAATATACGTTTGTGGGGGGTGAAGGTTCATTTTTTGAGACGGACGAGATTGATGTCAAAATGAGCAGTGCGATTAGACGTGAAGTTTCAGCGAGGAGAGCCAATGGTCGGGGCGGAGAGATTTGAACTCTCGGCCTCCAGTTCCCAAAACTGGCGCGCTAACCAAGCTGCGCTACGCCCCGTGGACTCTATTATATCATACCACGAGCCGTGATAACAGATAGCAAAGGCTCGGGTTTTGGTTATCTGCCGGAAAGCTCCAGCACTAGCATTTCCATCACCATTCGAGCGTCCTCCATTCCCTCCTCGATGCCCTTTAACCTGGCGTCGGCTTTGGCTATGGCGGCAAAGCTGCTGGTCAATTGCTTACGGGTAACGCGGGAGGACTGGGCTCGCAGGCGGCTTTCCTGCCAGCTTTGTCTGCTTAACAGATCCAGCAAATTAGGGTTTGATGGCAAAAGAGCCTGCAGGTCCTGAGGGACAGACTCCTTGCGAAAAACCCTTACCCCTAAACTCGACAGCATTTTGTATTGCCATATCAGCCTGTACGTGCGCGCTATGTTGGCAAGTACCTTGGGAGCCTCGGATTCGGGCCTGTCACCGGTCTCGAAAAGTTCGTCGAGATATCGCATCGCCTCGGCAGGATTGTGCGCGGCTATCGCATCGACCAGCTTAAAAACCTTCTCCTCAGGGGTCTCGCTGGTGACCTGCGAGATATCCGCCGGCTTGATGGTGTCGGAATCCCCTGAATAGCTTATGAGCTTCTCAGCCTCGGTTTGCAATACGGAGAAATCTGTGCCGACGCGCTGGATAAACGCTGATAGGGCGCTTTCGTTGATCTTCTTATCTGCATCCTTAAACACAGACATAGCGAAGTCGCGGGCGCTCTGAGCCCTGGCTCGACCCTTTTCTGCTCCGGTGTTTATAACATTTCCGACCTTGCGAATGGCCCTGGATACCTCACCGACCACCTCGTCCCCTCTTTTGGCACGGCCATCGACCTTATCCGCCGCTGGAGTGACCATTATAAGACAGCCGGTAGGAGGCACATCGGAAAGCTGGCGGGCGAGCTTCTTTTGCTCGGATTCGTCCATTTTATTGGCGAACTTGACCAATACTATCCGCTGCGCGCTGGAGAAAGGAGGAATCGCAAGCCCGGCCATAATTCTGTCCGCAGTCGCCGAGTCGCCCTCCATCTGCTCAAGGTCGAAGTCGGCGAAATCAGCGACGACCAGCTTCTTGAGCAGCTTATCCAGCTCGATTTTCTTGCGATAGTCGTCGTCGCCCGCGAGCAAATAGGCGCGAGGTTTGTCAGTTGATTTGGCAGCAGGACTCATTGCATAGGCATTATCCCACGCATCGGCGTTATTGGCAACTGGTGGATGTGGGGTTAGGAGGAAGGGAATGAACGCGAAAATGCGAAAGGAGCGAAAGTTGGAAAATATAATATGACTTTCAGTTGATCGATGTAGTGGGCGGGCTGCTGTCACACCTAGTTTCTGGTTGTGGGGCGGCGATTCGGAGATCGCCGCCCATCTTCATTTCGGAGATCACCGCTTATCTTCATTTCGGATATCACCGCCCATCCTCAGCTCGAAGATCACCGCTTATCTTCATTTTAGAGATCACTGCCCATCCTCGATTCGGAGATCACCGCCCGTCGTACGAGAGTGATTCAGGACACCCCAGCAAAAATACCTGTTTTTGCCGGGCTTGCAGGGATTCATAGGGTAAACAGGGAATAAATAAGTGTCTCTAACAACTCGTGGTTTGAAGAGGCTTAACAGGCTGCTCCTCGCGACTAAGCATCGCGAAGTCAGCGATCAACGGAGGATTGAATGCTCCTTTCTTTTACCACGGGGCTGCGAAAAGTAGCCCGCATTTGAGCCAGGCGAATCCGAAAGTTCGGGGAAACTTCGATTTCTGATAGCCTGGCTCACTTCTATTTCACCCCCAAAGCAGGTTTTCATAGCCTCCGCATCTAAGCTCACACTGTGAACGAGAGCGTATATGTTGTCGATGATAAACACTCTGGCGAGCGGCTGGATTTGTATCTGGTCGAGCAGATGCCGGAGATGTCGCGGTCGTATATACAGAAACTTATCGCCAAAGCCCATGCTACGGTGAATGGGACGGCGGTGAGGGCTGGGTATAAAGTTCAAGCCGGGGATCAGGTGAAGGTGATAGTCCCTCCCCCGGAGCCGGCGGATATACAACCGGAGCAGATTCCGCTGGATGTGGTATACGAAGACGAACAGATCATCGTGATAAATAAACCCAAGTCGATGACCGTGCATCCGGCCCCGGGCAGCAGGACCGGCACGCTGGTAAACGCGGTGGTCGCGTATACTGATGATCTTTCTGGAATCGGCGGCACAGAGCGACCGGGCATAGTACATAGGCTCGATAAAAACACCTCCGGGCTGCTGGTGGTAGCCAAAACCGATGTGGCACATTCCTCGCTTCAGTCTCAGATTCAGAACAGGACGGCCGAAAGACGTTACCTGGCTCTCGTGTGGGGCACAACGAAGTTTAATGAGGCGGTCGTCGATGCGCCAATCGGACGACACCCTACCGATCGGCAGAAACAGGCGGTTATAAAGGATACGGATAGGTATACCGCGCGAGAGGCTGTTACCCAACTAAAGGTGCTGCAGAGGTTTGAAGGCTTTACTCTGCTGGAGGCCAAACTCGACACTGGTCGGACGCATCAGATACGGGTTCATTGCTCGTTTATAGGGCACCCCGTGGTCGGCGACCCGACTTATGGCGGCACAAAACGTCCCATCCCGTCGGCATACAGCAAGCTGGACCAACGTGAGCTGTCGGCGCTCCTGGATGCGTTGCAGGGCCAGGCTCTGCACGCGTTCGCTTTGTCTTTCGATCATCCAACTACGGGCAAGCGATTATCCTTTGAAGCTCCCCTGCCCCCCGATATCGCGCATCTGCTGGATTGGTTGAAACAGAGATCCAAAGATTGAAAAGGACAAAGAAATGGGTACAGGTAGCTTCACAAAGGTGTTATTGAGGTTGCGTCGTGTCCAGGCTCTTTATAGGAACGTCAGGATGGAATTATAAGCACTGGCGCGGTGTGTTTTATCCTGATGAGCTTGCAGAGTCGGAGTGGCTGCACCACTACTCCCAAACGTTTCATTCAGTAGAGATAAACAACTCGTTTTACCGATTGCCTGAGAAGAAGACTTTCGAAGCGTGGTACGCACAGACGCCGGATGATTTCACTTTCTCCGTAAAGGCCAGCAGATACCTTACCCACACAAAAAAACTGCACGAGCCAGAAGAAGCGCTACAGCGCCTGCTGGATCATGTAGCGGGATTATCCGATAAGCTCGGGATAATACTATACCAACTGCCTCCCCGTTGGCACGTCGACCTTGATCGTCTGGATCACTTTCTTGGTCTGTTACCCCCGCATCCCAGATCGGCGTTTGAGTTTCGAGATAACTCCTGGCAGTGTGAGGCGGTTTGGTCGTTGCTACAGCAGCACGGGGTCGCCTATTGCATAATGGACTCCCCCGGCCTGCCGCTTCATATTAAAACCACCTGCGATTATTCGTATATCCGACTCCACTCCGGCGGGGAACTGACAGCCAGTGACTATACGACCAAGCACTTACAGGAGTGGGCGGCTCGAATACGCAGACTACTTAACAACGGTGATGTGTATGCATTCTTCAACAACGACACCCGTGGGTACGCGTTGAAGAATGCTTCTGATCTTATATCGTTTTTAATCTAAACGCGCTCGCAGCTATTCCGTGATTGTCGGATCTGGCGCTCCGTAGTAGTAGGAGTTCCGATGCCACGGGCACCGACAAGGCTTGTTTGCTGCGTGGTTGACTCCTCCTGCAAATTTGTCGTGCAGCGCTCTAATAGCGAGTATTTCTTTCTTGGCTATCCATTTGACATGGCCATCTGCAAAGGAGCAAGTGGTGCCTTCCCAGTGGATATCGCCGGGGTCGTCAAAAGCTGAATAGCTCCACCACTGGAAGAAGCCGTCGTTCTGGCCGTTGAGACCAGCAGCAGTGCCTCGCTTTTCGTGGATCAAAAACATAATCTGTGATGCTCGACCAGCAGTTGCCGCAGCGAGCTTGACAGTGTATGGACGTACGCGCTTATCGCAAAGATCTTCGTTGACGGCATAACTGACACCGAAACCACCCGGCAACCCTGCAGCCTGCTGAGCGGTTGCGCCTTTGGGCCACGAAGACTGATCCGACCATCCGACTTTTCTGCCGTTGTTGTAACAGGGCATATTCATATCGGACGGGCAGTTATAAAACGCCACGGCTCTTGCGTATCCGCCAGTATACAGGGAGCCTTTTCGGACATCACAAGGGACGATACTGGTATCCCCGCCTGCTACTCCTCGATCAAACGTAGAGCCTGTCCACTCCTGGGTGGCACGCCCGGTATAGTTGGCCATACGGCTCCTACACGAGACAGGAAGCAAACCGTTGTTGTCATCCGCGTAATTGAAAAAAGCCATCGTGAGCTGTTTGAGGTTGGAACAGCAGGTAGCCTGCCGACCACGCTCTTTTGCATTCAGGAAAACAGGAAAGAGAATTGCTGCTAAAATGGCAATAATAGCAATTACGACGAGCAGCTCGATGAGTGTAAATCCGCGCTTGGTCATATCGAACCTCGTATCCCCGGAAGAAACGGGGGTTTTCTACACGCCTCTTGTGGTGACAAAGCGTATAGCCTAAGTATCTCACAGACAAGTTTGAATGTCAACGAATCTGCCTCTGCTTGAAAAGCAAAAATATCGCAGATTTCTGTGGAATCAGGGCCCTGTTTATACTATTTGACTTCCTTGCTGGTCTGGGTTACTCTTGATTGCTACTTGCCGGAAATTGTGCACAGTTGTCCGGCCCAGCCGTAATGAATATCAACGGAGGATTAATACGTGGACCGAATCAAACACTTGCAGGATCTGATTGAATTTCCAAAAGAAGGCATTTTAAGTAAGACAATCGTCGACGGCGCGAGCGGCGAAGTGGACGTGTTTATGCTGCCGAAAGGTGAGAAGATATCGACACATACGTCTTCTCGAGACGCTGCAGTCACAGTGTTGCAAGGCGAGGCGGATTTTGTGCTCGGCGATACGACATATCGAGTGAAGGCCGGCGACTGGTTCTTTATGGAGGCGGAGCTTCCACACGCGCTGACTGCGATTGAGGATTTTGCTTTCCTGCTGACGCTATTTGGAAGCAGCAATTGAGCTTATAAGCAAAAGGGGTGGCGATTTTTACGTCGTCACCCCTCTTTTTATCTAATTATGGACTGGATCACTGACCTCCAGCCAGTTCCGCCTGTTCGCTTTCAAACTGAGGCGGGCATTTGGGAAGCTCGAAGATGAACGATGAGCCTTTGCCCACCTCGCTCTCTACCCATATCTTTCCGCCGTGTGCTTCGACGAGGTGCTTTACCAGGTATAGCCCAATTCCGGTGCCACCCACCTTGCGGGTGTCGCGGTTATCGATGCGGTGGAATCGATCGAAGAGTTTCTCGATATGTTCCTTGGGTATGCCCATACCCTGATCTGACACCGACATCTGAATCACGCCGTTGCTTTGCTTGCCAGCGACTGTGATCGTTCCACCGTTCGGGGAATATTTGACCGCGTTGTTGGTAAGGTTGGTGAGAATCTGATCCACCTTGTCGTTATCGGCAACGATGGTAGGCAAGTCCGGTTCGAGATCGACAGCAAATTCGTGCTTATTAGTATAGGACTTCTGTGCAGCCACGACTTTGTCGACCACATCCGGCAGGTTGACCGGCCCCGGGTTGAGGTCAAGCGCGCGTCCTGCCTCGATTCGAGAGACGTTGAGCAGGTCGCTGATAAGCCTTGTCAGCCTGTCGCATTCCTGATCGATAATTACGTAGAACTCATGCACAGTATCCGCGTCGTAGAACCCATCGACGTCCTGCAGCAGAGTGGAAATGAAACCTTTAATCGAGGTAAGAGGAGTGCGCAATTCGTGCGAAACAGTAGAAACGAACGCTGTTTTCATTCGCTCAATGCTGCGAATTTCGGTGATGTCGTTGAAAATGGCGACTACGCCGATCACGCTCTGATCCTCGCTGCGAACCAGCGCCGTCTGGACCTGATATATCCGCTCGTTCTCTTCGTCCCCCGGTATCGTCAACGAGATTTCTTCCTGAAGCTCATCTGTCTCTTCGAGTGCCTGCTTGATGAGGTTCTGAGCACCTTCGTTTTTGATTATACTGACATAATCACCGGAGAGTCGCTCGCTTTGGTCGACGCCGAACATCGTGCGTGCCGAAGAGTTCATCTGCATCACTCTTCCGTTCTGGTGGACCATCACGATTCCCGCGTACACGCTCTCGATTACGTGCTCAAGCTCTTCCTTTTCTTCGATGATCTCGCGATACATCTTGGCGCTGGCGACCACCGAAGCGAGGTTGTGAGCATAACGGCTGAGCAGATTTACATCTTCCTGCACAAACACGTTGCCAAGCCGCTGGTTGAAGACCCATAATACACCGATCACTCTGCGCTCAAGGACTTTGTTGGTGTCTTCATCACGCTTTTCGACGATCAACGGCACACAGACACCGTTGTTGATCTTGAGCAGGGCGACGTTTTCTCGGATGGTTCTGGGGTCGTTGACGGCATCGTACAGGATAATTGGTTTTTGCTCGCGGAAGACTTCTCCGGAGATGCCCGCAGTAGCAGGGACGCGGAATGCTTTAATCTCCGCATCGTTGAACCCCAGCGCAGGCTTCGCGGCGACAAGCTCTCCATCGTCCTCGTCATAGAGCATAAACACGCACTTTTCGCCCTGTAGAAGCATACTCGTGCGCACCATAAGGCGCTTTATCATCTCTTCGAGCTCTGAGAGCGAAGTCGCGCCCGGTCCCTGAGATTCCGATTCTTTTATGCGGTCTTCAAGCCGTTTGTTGGCCTGCTCCAGTGCGGAAACGGCAATCTCTTTTTCAGAGAGTAGCTTTTCCAGCTCATCTATTCTGCTGCGAAGGGACTTGGCATCGGCGTCCAATATTTTACCTCACTTATATCAGCCCAGCGACCAAACAAAACGGCGCTTTCGCGCCGGCGCTGCAAGCATAAAACAAGCCCGTCAGGGCCAATATCACATATCGAATTATAGCACGGAGCTAACTCATGGTCAAACAGCGAATTTGCAGTCGAATCCGGGCAACGCGACTGAAAGAAAAAGCCGGTTCGCACTCACGATGCAGAGACAATCTACCGATACTTATGCATGACACGTGTGGGATAAAATGCTATGGAGGAATATATGATTATTCGACCCCAGGGAGCAACCGATCAGCAGGTGCCGTATGCAGCAGGACGATTTACAGACAGCGATGCATTTGCGATCAATCAGATCGGTGCGGCAAGCCCGTTTGGAGGGTTGCTGTGCAGCATAGGGTCGGATTATTCGGTAGAACTATTGCCGGACGGCTCCGGTTGTAGCCGATTTGCCGGAAAAGAGGTCACTCATTCCTCACGACTCAGCAAAGTCTGGTATATACGGGATAAAGAGAGTGGAGAGCAATGGACGGCCTTTTTTGCCCCGATGGGCCAACGCAGCGACGAGTATGAAGTTCGTTTCGAGCCGGGCCAGGCCAGTGTCTTTACACTGAAGAACAAGATAGCCACAAGCCTGACCATAGCCACAGTGCCGAACCTGCCGTGTGAGGTATGGCGGTTAAATATCGAAAACCGATCTGCGTCCGCCAGGACTCTCGAGTTCACGACATATATAGAGCCACACACTGCAGTGTCGATGGAGGCTGCTTTTCGCCCCAGTGATAATGTGCTGTTGATGCGTCGCCCACTTGGGGAGGCTGCCACAATCTCAGATGAAGGTCTGGCCGATGAGCTGGTGCTGTTTCACTCCTGCACTCTTCCCCCCACCCGCTTCGCTATAGAGAAAACCGATTTTGTGGGAGACGGGCGGACTCTGGCTAACCCGATTCACGTCGAGGATTCCAGAAAAAGCGCGGAAAATGGCTGTGCGAGCAATTTAATCGCCTCTTTGACGATCGAAATCGAACTGCCAGTGGAAGGGCAGGCGGAGTGCGGTTTCTGTTTCGGGGTCGCACAAAGCCCTGAATCGGCGCTCCGTGTAGCCAAAGCGTTATCCAAAGCGGATAACGTTAGCGCCGCCATCGATATGTCGAGAAAATCCTGGCGGGAGTTGTCCAGCGCCGTGCAATCACACACATCCGATCGGACGTTTGACGCGCTGGTCAATACCTGGCTGCCCTATGAGACTTATTCGGGGTGGATCCGACAGCGTAATGCGCCTAATAACCTTGACCCGGCGAAGGTGGCGGATATACTGCGGTGTTTGCATCCTTTATCCGGGGCGGCATCTCATATTATCCGGCCCGCGCTGCTCAGTTTTGCTGCCGGGTTGTCGCTGCTTGGGTCATATTCACCGGATGAGCGGTCTATTGTCAGTATCCCACCCACTGAGTTGCTCTGGCTGGTGATAAGCACTGCCCGATATGTCGCCGAGACCGGGGACAGCAGCATTTTAGCCGAGAGCATAGCCCTTCGCGATGGACCTGCAATGCCTCTCCGAGAGCACTGTGATCGCATAATACGGATGGCCCTGGATACCTCTGCCGAGGACTCCAATTTTGGGGACGATAGGCTGCTGGCGGAGACGATTCGCAGTTGGTCGCTTGTTCCCGGCAATAATGCTGATCACGGCAGAATGCTTGAGATGGTGCAACGCAGAAACCTGGATCGAAATGAGAGTGCGGAGCGGCGAATGCTCCCGCGGCGGCTCCGCTATTTGCAGTCGATCACTCCCGCGCTGTCTGATAAATTGATTATAGACGATTTGCAGGATCATCTTGGGTCTGACAGGCTCGGCACAGGGGATGTGGAGGCTCTAAACGCGCTTTATAGCGTGCTGGTGGAATGGACGATCGGCCTCAGCGCAACCAGCGAGGGGTTGTTACTGAACCCGCGCCTGCCGAATTCGTGGATAGATTGTGTGATCAGGAGACGGTTCCGCGGCGACACATACAATATAACGCTGCGCCGAAACGTGGTCGAATCCGGAAACGGGTCGTCGATGGTGGTGGATGGGGAGCCGGTGCTCGGACAGATGCTGCCGTTCTTCGGAGATGGCGGTGTGCATAACGTCGAGGTGATTGTTGGCTGAAATTAAATTAACCGCCGAGCCTTCTGCGGATATCGGATTCAGTGAGGCCGACGACCTTGAGCGTCTTCTCCCGACTCTTGTCACCAGAGACAAGCTCGATTTGGGACTTGCGAACGGAGAGCTTGTCCGCGACGAACTTGACGATGGCTGCGTTTGCAGCGCCCTCGACAGGGGGAGCTGTGATCTTAATGCACAGGACATCGTCTCGCCAGCCGGTTATCTCGTTTCGGGAGCCTCTCGGAGTGACATGCAGCCTAAGTATGGCATCGGACATCTGCGCTACCACCTCATCAAGCGCTCCTGGGCTTTGTCTATATTAAGCCAGGAGTGCCGCGACTGAAAGTCGACGAAGAAATGGCCCTGGTAGGTAAGCACGCCTTCCGTACCTTGTTCGGCATAATCCCATATCTCATCCGGTATATTGTCGTATTCCCTTTCGATTCCGTCCTCGCATTCGAAGATTATCCGCTTTTGAATGATACTCGCCTGCCACGTGGTGGAGTCGATGCCCTCATGTCCGATTCTCTGCTTTACGACGGCATTCACGCTGATTTTGGGCTGTCGTTTGCTGCGAAAATACGGCCCTAAGCCCCTTCTGATGATATAGAAGAGCACGGTCCACATCGCGATGACGTAGATTGAGCCGAAGATTATTATTAACCATCTACCCATCTATATTTACACCAATGATTTTGTATCCACCGGCAGGGACCGCGATATTTGAAGATTCGATTTTGGATCCGGATTCCATTGAAGTCCAATCCGACAACTCAAAACGGCTGAATGAAGCGAAAATTGGATCGGATTTCGATATTTCCACGCTGGCCTCAACAGCGCCCGGGTTGAACAACAGGACAAATCCCTTATCCCCAAGCAGCCGCGCCTCCATGTCTATGCCAGATTCAGGATCGGAGGGGAGGTATTTGTATTCAGCGAAATAATCGGAAAAGCGCTTTTGAAGAGCAGCGAACCTTGCATCTTTAGCCAAAGTCGGATATCGAGCCTCCAATAGCATCCGTCTATATGCCGCGAAGATCTCCTCCGGTTTGCCGGAAGCCGCGCCAAGAGTCAGCCTGCCTGATTTATAGCCATTCGCCACATCGACATCAGCCACCTCATAGGCGAGAAAACTGTTGTTGCGCCCCAGGAACGTTACCCCCGAAGGCATGCTCCAGCAAAGCGCCTTCTTGCTTTTTTGATCGAATATGGCAAAGCTGGACTTGGACTCATTGACGAAGCCAGCCGAATTTACCGCAAGCGGGGAGAGTGTGTTCTTGAAGATTATCGACTCGATAGTCACTCGCTTTATAACCACACCTTTGGCTTTCGGATAAGGCTGGATCGAGATGGATTTCTGCTGATATGTATTGCGCTCGTCGTACCAGTAGTCCAAATATACTTCTAATTGCAGGCTGGGGTTCTTGCCGAGCAGTTCGATGCTGGTGCAAATCTCACGATCCCTGGTGGTGGAGTCGATGCCTTTAAAAATGAAGTCGCTCGGCACAAGGGTGATCAACTCCCCGTTTCGTTCGACATCTATCATAAACTCCACGCTCGGCAACGAGAGCATCTCCGTGTTTCCGATCTGAAACTGAGTGGTCTTGACGATGTCGCTAACGCCGGACAGAGTGCGCACGTAGCCAAGGTTTTTGATATTTAGCAGCTCGAATCGGGCGGCCATCGTCTGAGAAGACATCGCAATCAACAACCCAATAACCAGATATATCACTCGCATCGCGCACCTCCTGAACTATGGTAACACATTTTGAGGCTTGAAGTTGGAGGTTGGAGGTTGGAATTGCATTAATTGTCTAGTTGAACACTCAGTGTCTGAGCTCGGAGATCGGAAAAAGCAGATTCCTCGCTTCGCTCGGAATGACAATTGGGGGCTCGGAGTGACAACAGGGACGCTCGGAATGATAACGGGCGATTTGATGTAGTAGCCGGGCCTCTGTCCCGGCCACTTTTAGTTGAGGAGCGGCGATTCGGAGATCGCCGCAAATCTGGTCTTGAGGTGGCAATTCGGAGATTGCCACCTATCTAAAGCCAAATCTCCACAACTATTTGACACCGCCGGTGGCGTTGGATTTTTTGACCGTGTGCGATGTACGTGGTAGACTATAGGTGCCTGTCGGCTGGATTGTCGACGCAGAGTGGCCCGCTGGGGGTGCTTCGGAGAATATCCGGGGCTGAGAAGCTCGAATGAGCTAACCCTTTGAACCTGCGAATACGGAATGCAGAGCGTTTTCGTCCCTCCGTGAAATCACGGACCTGCAGGGAAGCGGAGAGGGTGCTTTTAGGCCGTGAGTCCCCATCTCCGGAGGATTCACGGCTTTTGTTATTTTAGATGTTGGAATGAACCGTTGTGATTGAAGGATTGTACGTAATAACAGATGAGGAATTGTATCCAGGCAGGACGCATTTGATGATTGCGCAGGCTGCGATTGAGGGCGGCGCGAGGATAATTCAGATACGGGATAAGACCGCGTCTGATCGGGAGTTTTATGAGGCTGCTGTTGCGGTTCGAGAGTTGTGCACGCGGGCGAAAGCCAAGTTTTTTGTAAACGACAGAGTTCACATCGCTGCGGCGGTGGGAGCTGATGGGGTGAACGTTGGTCAAAGCGACCTTCCTGTCTCGATTGTTAGAGAAATACTTGGTGAAAAGGCTATCGTAGGGGTATCTTGCGATTGTATCGAGGAGGCTGTTCAGGCCGAAAAGGATGGCGCGGATTATATTGGTTACGGGCCTGTATTTGCCACCACCACCAAGCTCGATACCGGGCCGGTGTCCGGTTTGGTGAATCTGCAGAACGTATGTGAGGCCGTAAATATACCCGTAGTCGCCATAGGCGGAATCGGTTTGAATAACATCCACCAGATCGCAGACGCCGGGGCGACCAGCGCAGCGGTGATATCAGCAATTGTGCGTGCTAAAGATATGAAGCAAACGGTTATAGAACTTATAAGGAGGTATGGGACGCGCAATTTGCGTGGGGCCGATGGCCTTTGATCCCTGTTCCGTGATATGACACAGTTGGAAGCCGCCCGCAAGGGCAGGATAACTAAAGAAATGGAGCAAGTCGCGCTTGCTGAGAATATCGATGTCGATGTGCTGGTCAAGCGCGTGGCCGCCGGAACTGTTGTGATTCCAAAAAATGTGAATCGCGAATTTGCTCGTGTAGAGGGCGTTGGGCTGGGGCTGCGAACCAAGGTTAACGCCAATATAGGCACATCGGCGACTTTTCCGGATATAAAAGATGAATTGGCCAAGCTGAAAGCTGCGGTGGATGCAGGTGCGGATGCCATGATGGACCTGTCTACCGGCGGGGATTTGACCGGGATTCGTAAGGCCATTTTGGAACACAGCGACGTAATGCTTGGCACAGTGCCGATTTATGAGTGCGCAGTGAACGTGGTCGGAGAGCACGGCGGGATAGTCAAGATCACCGCCGATGACCTGCTCGGCACAATCGAACGCCAGGCGAAACAGGGCGTGGATTTTATGACCTTGCACTGCGGAGTTACAAAGGAGAGCATCGACCGACTCCGCGACCAGGGCCGGATTATGGACGTCACCAGCCGCGGCGGGGCGTTTCTGGTGAACTGGGTTCTGGCGAACGGTAAAGAAAATCCGTTATATGAGCGTTACGACGACGTGCTGGCGATAGCTAAGAAATATGATGTCACCTTGAGCCTGGGGGACGGATTCAGACCGGGATGCCTGGCAGACGCCACTGACCGGGCGCAGATTCAGGAACTGCTGATCCTCGGCGAACTCGTCAAGCGCGCCAGAGAAGCGGGGGTGCAGGTGATGGTCGAAGGGCCAGGGCACGTGCCGCTGAATCAGATTGCCGCCAATATGCAGATTCAAAAGAGCCTGTGCGAAGGTGCGCCGTTCTATGTGCTTGGCCCGCTCGTGACCGACGTGGCGCCGGGTTATGACCATATTACTTCGGCTATCGGAGGCTCGATTGCTGCGATGAACGGCGCGGATTTCCTCTGTTACGTAACTCCGAGCGAGCATTTAGGACTGCCGACTGCTCAGGATGTAAAAGATGGGGTTATCGCAGCCAGAATCGCGGGGCATGCGGCGGATATAGTCAAGGGCTTGCCGGGCGCTGCCGAGTGGGACAGACAGATGGCCATTGCACGCAAAGCGAGGGATTGGGAGAAGCAACTTGAGCTTGCCATAGACCCGGTTAAGGCTTCGGAGGTTTATAAGGCGCGATCCGGTGAGGTCGACGACGTTTGCTCGATGTGTGGGGAATTGTGCGCGATGAAGGTGGTCGAGGAGTATCTCGGCAGGACCGGAAACGGCTGTTGAGGCATATCAGATCGTGAAAATTTCCGAGGCAGGTGGGGAATCGGCCATTATCAAGCTGATTCGGGAGAACTTCGGCTCCGCGGCCGACGGCGACCTGGCGCTTGGTATTGGGGATGATGCGGCGCTTATCAGGTTCGGTGATAAGCTGCTTGCGGTCACCACTGATATGCTGGTGGAAAATACCCATTTCAAAATGGATCTGATTGAGCCGTATCAGCTCGGATGGAAGAGTGCGGCTGTTAATATATCGGATATCGCGGCGATGGGAGGCACGCCTACCTACTCCTTTGTCAGCATAGGGCTGCCTGATATCGAGATCGGGGTTCTTGAGTCGATATATCAGGGAATGAGCGATGTGTCGGCGAACTTCGACAGCGTGCTGGCAGGCGGGGATACGGTGGCAAGCGCGGCCGGGATCGTGATAAACGTGATGCAGCTTGGTTTGGCGGACCCCGACAAGGTGGCCCGAAGGGATAGCGCCAAGCCGGGGGATGCCATCATCGTGACTAATACTCTTGGGGATTCGCGCGCGGGTCTGGAGTTGTTGCTGAAATTTGGACTTCACGAGGCGAACAGAGCGAGCGAGGCGTGCGTGTTAAAGCACTTGCAACCCGAACCAAGAGTGCGAGAAGCGCAAGCGGCTGTCGGCACCGGTAAAGTGCGGGCGATGATGGACCTCAGCGATGGCCTGGCGCCTGACCTGAAAAAGCTGTGCGAGGCTTCGGGCGTCGGGGCGAAGGTGTTCGCTGATGCTCTGCCGGTCTCGCGCGAGACGCACATCGCTGCTGCCCGGCTTGATATGGACGCGGTTCGATTGGCCGTCGAGGGCGGGGAGGATTATGAACTGCTGCTGACCTGCGATTGCAAGGCTGCAAAGGAGATATTGCAGGCGATTGCGTCGACGGATTCCACAGCGCGGGTTATCGGGGAGATCACTGAGGAACTCGACGTGAGTTTAATTATGCCGAACGGCGCACTTCAGCCGATTGGTGAGAGCTGGGAGCATTTCTGAGAAGTGGAGTTGAAAATCAAGACCGCCAGCCCGAATGAGACCATCGCCTGGGGGCAGCGGATAGGGAAACTGCTGCGACCGGGGGATGTGATCGCGTTGTATGGGGATCTAGGTGCGGGGAAGACTACCCTTACCAGGGGGATAGCCACGGGGCTTGGCCTTGACGCCGATATACATAGCCCGACCTTCACGCTGATTCACGAACACCCCGGCGCGGTGCCGCTGTATCATATCGACCTGTATCGACTTGCCGGAGAGGATGAGGTGGAGTCGCTTGGGCTGGAGGAGTATATTTACGGGGACGGCGTGACGATTGTGGAATGGGCGGATAGAATGGAGACGACTCTGCCGCATGAGAGGCTGGATATTACCCTGAGAATGGCGGGGGATGAGGATCGGGAACTGGTATTGCAAACCGATTCTGAACGCATTGCGAAATTGATTGAGGCGCTGGATGCTGACACTGGCTATTGACTCTTCACAGGAAATCTGCACTCTGGCGATTGGCCGCGGCTATTCAGTGCTGGCGGAGTACCATTTCGCCCATAAAATGAACCTGCTGCGCCGATTGCTGCCGAATATCGAAAATGTTCTCTCGGATTGCGAGCTGAGAACAGCCGATCTTGATGCGGTGATAATGGGGTTGGGGCCGGGGTCGTTTACGGGCCTAAGAATTGGTGGCACTACGGCGAAGTCGCTTGCGTATGGTTTGGGTAAGCCGATAGTCGGTGTTGGGACGCTGGATGCGATGGCGCGAGGGGCGGCTAATGGGGAGACCGTGGTGTGCCCGATGATCTTCGCGCGGGTCGACGAGGTGTATTGGTCCCTTTTTGATGCGACTGGGCGGGAGCGGCTGGCGGATTATGCTGTATCGCGAATAAATGATGTGCTGGATCATCTATGTGAAGTTCAGAACAGGGTGCACTTCTGCGGGACTGGGGCAAGACGAAATTGGGAAATTATATCGCATAAAATGGGAGAGAAGGCCTCCATTGCGCCTGTGTGGGCGGATTTCACGCGGGGTGCGGCGATGATCGACCTGGGCATGCGCAGGCTTGAGGCAGGCGATGTAGACGATGCGATGACACTGGCTCCACTTTATGTGCGCAAACCGATGGTGGGCAAAGTCGAGGTATCGTATTAGGAGAGCACGGAAGTGATCCATATAGACGGCAGTCTTGGCGAGGGCGGCGGGCAGATATTGCGGACTTCGCTTTCACTGGCCGCTATCACCGGACAATCGGTCACCATAGACAATATCCGTGCAAATCGCGACAAACCCGGCCTGCGGCCACAGCATCTGACTGGAGCTTTGGCGATTGCTGATATCTGCTCGGCAGAGATTGCAGGCGCGCATGTCGGTTCCACTAAATTGACATTCAAGCCGGGAAAGATCAAATCCGGCAGATATGAATTTGACGTAGCGGCGGTCCAAGCATCGGCTGGTTCCGTAAATCTGATCGTTCAAACGATAATCTGGCCGTTGGCGTTCGGTTCAAAAAAGAGCCACGTCACCATCAAAGGCGGCACCCACGTCCCCTTCGCACCGACCAGCAACTATATCAGCGAGGTTTTCCTGCCAGTTATTGCTAATATGGGGCTGGCGTGCCATTATTCCGTGATCAGATCGGGTTATTATCCGATCGGCGGCGGCGAGGTGCGCCTGGAAATCCCCGCAGTAGAACAATTGAAGCCAATATCGGCGACTAAACGCTCTGGACAGATGCACGTCGAGGTCGTCTCCGCGGTTTCTAATTTGCCTGTCAGTATCGCCGAGCGCCAGCTGGATTCTGCTAAAAAACGCCTGGACGAGATCGGCGTGGAAGCCGAGGCTGAGGTCAAAGAATATCCGTCACAGGGCAAGGGCACGGTGGTCTTTATATCCTGCTCAGACGGCGAAGCAAGAGCAGGATTTCAGAGTCTGGGAGCGCTGAAGAAACGCGCCGAGCGAGTGGCTGATGAGGCGTGCGATGAGTTTGAGGATTATTACGACTCTAACGATAAGCACCTGGCGGATCAACTCATAATCCCTGCTGCACTAGCAGATGGCTTGTCGGAGTTTACGACCGCCGAGGTCACTTCGCATCTTCTGACGAATATAGCCATCGTGGAGGCGTTTTTGCCGGTGAAGTTTAGAGTCGGAGGGGATGTAGGCGTGGCCGGAAAAGTGGAGCGAGTGAGATAGCGGTTTGGAGGTTAGTAGTTAGAAGTTGGAGGTTGGGATCGGTTTGAGGTGGCGATTCGGAGATCGCCACCTATCGTAATATTGCGATTCGGAGACCGCCATTGATACGTTTATTCCTTGCCTTCGATCGCCTTCTTCATTCTCTCGTGGTATGCGCCGAGGTCCTCCCATTCGCTGATGTGGGTCATTCCCCTGCTTTTACACAACGCGACGAAGTCGTCGAGCTTCTTGAGATACTCGGCTTCCTTACCTTTGACCTGCTTGTTCATAATCGGCTGCATCAATTTCACGTACTGGATAGGGATGCGGTCGTGCTTGACTCTGTCCAGAATTTCTTCGGACTCCGCAGCTGCCTCGGCTTTGTCGAAAAGCTTGTCAGAGGCGGCTACGATCTCTGGGGTCAAAAACGGATCAGTTGGGGTGGCCCAGATTTTCATATGGATATGATCCTTGGTCACCTTGTTGAGAAGAAGCTGCACATACTCATAGATATACTTGCCGCTCTTGCCGTAGTAGTCGTCGCAGAACTCACGCATTACCTCGTTGCCATCGATGTCCGGGTCCCAGGTGATCTTGGATAGCAGATATGAACGCAGATGCGCCATCTCCCCGCCGCCGCCCGGAGGATAGGAACCCTCCCAGAAAATCCCCTTCACACCCTGCCGCTTATACAGCTTCGCAGTGTCCATCAACTGCCAGAAATCAGGGAACGGGTTCAGATAATGCGCGAAGCTGGTATTGTAGTGCCAGATGTAAAGCTGGTCGGTGATCTTGCCCCACTCGAGCAGGTTGTCGATGAAAGCCTTGTTTTCATTGGTGCCGCAGGTTTCATACGGATGCGACTCGCAGCAGAAAATAGGGCATAGCCTCACACGAACGTTGGGGTGCAGCTTTGTGATCTTCGGCGGCTTCTCGGTCCACTGGTAGGCCAGAGTGTCGATCAGCTTGTCCGGATAGACTTTAGAGGTCTCCTCTGCGATTGCGTTGACAAATCGAAGCATCAAACCCGATGGGCTGCCCTCCTCCTCGTCGATTGCCTTGCAATTCGGGCACTGGCAGTTGTTATACCAGTCGTTTTGGGAGACAGAATATATCCTGGCCTCGGGGTGGTCGTGCATCCATTTCAACACAGTCTCTGTCGCGATCTTCACCACTTCCGGATTCGACATACACAACTGAGTGTGATCTTTGATGCGCTTGCCCTCGATCTCAGAGAAATATTCAGGATGGGTGTCCCAATACTTTTCAAGAGGCACCAGTTGGTTAAAGCTGTGCACAAACGGATAGTAGGCGATATTTCCACCACGCTTGCGGTCGATTTTGGCCATAAAGCTGTTGCCGCGGTTTCGGGCAGCGTAGTTCGGAGTCATAGCTTCTCGAATATATACGTCGCGGTATTCAAAAACCGGCTTCTGGGTTATATCAAGCGCGCCGACCGTTATATCCCTGGTTTTTGGGACCTTGTTTACAGTGTCTGTTAGAAATCTGCATCCAAGCCTCTCCAAAAACTCATAAGCTCCATACATCGTGCCGCGAAGCCTGCCGCCCGCGATGATAATGCGGTCGCCTATTGTTTTAATAGTAAAGCCCTCTTCACCGAGATCGGCAAAATCGACATTCACTCCCAGCGACTGCAGGGCTTTGGAATCTCCTAACAGGATCGCCTTTTGAGGCACTTGGCCGTTGTCCTCGGCATATTGTAATACCGCTCCGGACATCTCTCCGATGAACTGTTTCAGTTCGCTTGCAGCCCAGTGCTCGGAAGGCGACGCGTCTTTTGATAATACAATGCAATAATCCGATCGACCATCTTGTACCAGGTTCATATCAGCTCCTCCCTGATTGCCAATAAGCGCGACCAACGCGGCCGCGACGAATAGGTGCATTCGCATAATAGACTCCTTTCATAACCTCTACAACGCCTGCATTATACAACATCGAATGGCAAATGGAAGTGCTAAAGTGGGCGGATAAAGTGGAAAATGGCGCACCCGGGGCGATTCGAACGCCCGACTTCTTGCTCCGGAGGCAAGCGCTCTATCCACTGAGCTACGGGTGCGTGCTTAGTTATTATATCACAGATTGCGGAAGGGAATAGCGCGAAAGCACGAAAGAGGTGAAAGGCAGGGATAAAGTTAATAGTTGGGATTATTAAGAATCGGACTGCTGAGACCTGAGCTCGAACAGCGAAAAAGCAGATTCCTCGCTGCGCTCGGAGTGACGGGGGTGATTGGTCGAAATGACAGCCGCTCACTTGTAGTTCCGCGCCACCACCTAGTCATTCCGCGCGTAGTCGCGGAATCCACAGGTTAGCACAGATGGGCAAGCGATCACCGCGCTTCATCACTCATGACCCAAAAAGCTGATTATTTGCTATGCTCGAAATGACAATGGGCCGGGGATCGGGCTGGATAGTTTCTGCAAACGGGTAGTTTCATCCAATACATCGCCCGTAACAGGATCCACACAGACCACTGCGCCGTTTATGACCCTTGTCTGCAGGGTTCCGGCGGCGTATGGATTGCCGCGGAGATGAGGGGCATCGAGTAATCCAAGAGAGATCGCTTTTGCAATCACCCTGGGGCTGCTGTACGGGTCTTCATCGCCTTCGCGCAAATCCGATATGGCCTTCAACAGCACCTCTGCCTCATCCAACAGTTCCTGCTTGCGGTCCGCAACCCTGGGGCTGGATATAAGATTTCTCATAGTGTCGTGGCAATTTCTGAGCACTCCATTAACAATTTCGCAGCTTTCTATGACCTCGTCGGCGGTGGCGGCATGGTCGCCCTCGCAGAACCCGACCACGTGAATGATATGCGGAGATACCGACAGCGCCAGAGCCGTAGATGCTGCCAGTTGACCTTTCGCCCTGGAAAGATGAGGCGAAAGATGAAGCAGTCCTGCGCGCACCTGCCTTAACGAGAAGAAATCCGGCCCGTGCAGGCTCTCAACTATCGAAATTTGCGCCTGTATTTTGGCGATGTCCATCTCCGGGGAGATGCCAGCAGGCGTATTGAACATATATTGCGACACATAGCGACTGACGCCCATCGAACGAGCGTTGTATGCCGCCAGCCAGCTCATTACAACCGAAGTCACATCGTGCGAATCACGCAGTGCCCAATGGTGCGGCTCGTTGACCTCCACGGGAATACCCCGAACCGCATGCCACTCCATAGCAGCCTGGTTTTCAGCGATAGCCTGCTTCGGAGTGCGGTCGGAGCGGCCATCAAGTGCGCTATACCAGCACAGCGGGATCGCAGCCCAGGCGTTTGAGATGGTCCTCTGGGACATCTCCGCCCAGTCGAGAAGGTCGTGAGTGCCGCTGTATATTCTAAGCAGCGGATAGTTGCCCGTGCGGCTGGCCTTATAAATAGCTTTCAGGTCGTCTTCGGAACGTATCGGCGCCCCACCCGCTCCGTCTAGAGCCGGATCCATTTGATGCGGCTTGAAGAAAGATTCCTGTGCGTTTTGATCCGGCGCGACTGAGATTACATCCAATACACCAGACTCCGCGATTTTGCCGACGCCCTCTATCATTTCGTCCATAGTAGACGGGCCGTAGTGGTGGCGCAGTAGAGGATATGGATGTTTTGAGTTGAGGCGGGAGATCAGGTCGCTGCCGTAATCCTCCGGTTTGGACTCGCGCTTCTCGCCTCGCAGATACGCCCAAACCTCATCAGGATTCTCCAAACCATTGAAAGACTGTTCGAACCAGCCGAGTTTGTCTGCGACTTCGCACATTGGCGGGGTGCCGCCAAACATGAATCTTTTATCTGTCAAATTGTGAGATATGAGAGCATCGTGCAAGTTGTTGAGCAGCCTTTCGCCGACCTCAGGGGTTAGGCGATAACTAACCCCGACTATCTCCGGTTCATAGGTCTCTATTGCGTCGACAAACTTATCTATCGGGACAGCCGCTCCCAGAAATACTGTTTTGTAACCGAGTTGTTCGGCTATATTCAGAAACGCCGCCACCCCGGCTACGTGTACGCAATTTCCGAGCGCCCCTGCTACTATAGTCCTTGCCATATCGAATCCTCCTTAGCCACAGGCTGGCCAGCAGCTTCCGCCTCGCCTTCGAGGATAAACCGCCTGATTTCTTTGAGGCTCTTTCCAGCTAGTCCGAGAGTCTCGGCAGTCCTGCCCTGAGCGCGATAGTCCACCCCGTGCAGCACTGAGCCCAGCAGAATAATAGAGTCGATGCTCGGTGTCGGCACGTCGACCAACTGCCCCAGCGATGAGATAGGAACCAGGCTCATCGGAATATCCTCTGAAATGTATCTATGAAAAACGGTCTTGGGCGCTTTGATTCCGTCGTAGCCCCTGTTGGCCCGCATCGCCTCGTGCAACGTGCGGCCTGCGGCGTCATAGGCGATATATAGCCACTCCCTGGCGGTCATTGCCCTGAACCCAAGAGCTCCGGCCACCGCCACTCGCTCCCTGTCCATAGACTCCAGAATCATAGCGACGGCGGGGGTGATTCCCTCTGTATAATAATCGAAGTCCCCGTTTGTGCTCTCTATTCGCGCTGCGTTGAGAACAGTTACGGCTGGGTGGAAGATGGCGCCGATGTTGTCGAGGCTGGTTTTCATAACATTATCACCTGGGACAAAATGCGGAAACGCCACACGAAGGGCTTTGACTACCTCCGGCGTGCGATAGGCGGGCAGCGCCGCGACTGGAATGCTGTTTTTGATGCGGAAAATCTTTGTCTGCGCAGGGTTCACCGAACGGCTGGCGTACAGAAATGTCTGCGCCTCCGCGACGACTATATCAGCCCGGCATCCGCTGTCGCGAATAGTCTTCAAGACCTCTAAAGCCCCACCGGTTCGGCCGGGGTTCAATACTATTATTTGACCATCGACGAGGTGAGGTGCTATTTGTTCGGCGATAAACCTGTGGGCAGTGGCTGGAACAACTACCATAAGGACTTTTCTGTCTTCGATAGCCTCGGCGGGATCTGTGGTGACGACGCCTATATGGGCAAACCCACGTGGGAGAGTCTCTAATACTTCTGATTGTATGTCTACGCCGCCTGCGGATCGTATGGCGATGAGCCTCTGTTCGCCGCGGTTGTAAAGCGATACATCGAAGCCCATCAGCGACAGGTGGCCAGCCATAGCCGTGCCTCCGTGTCCTGCGCCCAGAACCGCGAATTTGGTCACATCTGTGGTTTGGTTCATGCTTCTCCTCCCTATCTGATGAATGTATGTGAAAACAACCGGAAGGAGCGGACAGGGCATGCGCAGCGGCATATCAGGTGGTGGTTCTTCCTGCCGCGCCTGCGAGGTTAGCTGGCGGGCTAGGGTCGGAAGTGACCCCTCTCCTCTAGTGGAGATTAGCCCCAAAGATGCTGGTTCCCCCGCTCCCGCAAGCCTGCGGGATTCGGCGTTTTATTTATTAAATGAGCATTAAGTCTGCTCTATATACTACGAACTATGTCTCTGTGAGGTTCCAATTATGGCCCATAATCTCAGGAAATGCAAGCAGGAAAGCGGTGCTCGGAAGGCCGGGGAAGAGAAACGCGAAAGAGCGAAATAGGCGAAAGTCGCGAAATAATACTTAGCTCGGGTTATTGGAATCGGACTTCGAACGTCTGACTTCGGATTGCGAAAAAGCAGATTTCTTGTATTATGTTCTTGCCTGTCTATAATGGTGGATTATAGGACGCTATAGTCCACCTGGCAGAGGGGACGTGCAGATTTCAGTGCGTTAGAGCACGTTGGCGAGATTGTTTCCTCTGTCTTGATCAAGGCTTAATCCGGACGGTATCCTGGGTCCCTGATTTATGGTGAACCCGTATGTACAAGGATGGACGCCTTATTTTCAGGAGAGACGAATGCATTATCTAGGAATTGATGTATCCAAGGACAAATTCGATGTGGCACTGATGCTTGATGAGGCTGCGCCAGACCAATTCAAACAGAAAGTTTTCAGCAACAATAATGATGGCTACAACAAGCTCATTAAGTGGCTGGACAAAAGAGTATCGGAGCCTGTGCATTTTGCGATGGAGGCTACGAACATCTACTGGGAAGAGCTGGCAGTATTCTTGAACGACAAGGGTCTTACTGTGAGCGTGGTAAACCCTACGTTAGTAAAAAACGAAGCCAAATCTTGGGGAGTGCGCAACAAGACAGACAAAACCGATGCCACAGTGATTGCGCGGTTTTGTGCGGCCAAGAAGCCACAGGCGTGGGTAGCGCCGTCGGCCGAAATACGGGAACTGCGTGACCTGGTGAGATACCTGGAGACTCTACAGGACGAGAGACAGAGATACAAAAACCGGCTGCAAACAGCATCATCTGAGCTTGTAAGGGCATCACTGAAGCAGTTGATAGCATTTCTAGATGCTGAGATTGGTACGTTGAAGAAGAGGATATCCAATCATATCAACCGGCATCCTGGTCTCAAGAAAGATGCGGAGCTTTTGGCCAGCATACCCGGCATTGGGCCAAAGACGGTAGCAGTGATTCTAAGCGAGTTGCCAGATGTAGCCAATTTCAGTTCTTCCAAGTCTGTGGCAGCGTATGCTGGTTTATCGCCCATGAAAGCGGAAAGCGGTAAACACAAAGGTGCGACCAGGTTGTGCAAGTTTGGCAATGCTCAACTCCGGCGGGCTCTATACTTTCCTGCTATTGCAGCAGCGACTCATAACGAGTATTTCCGCGAATTCTATACTAGGCTGACAAGACGGGACAAGTGCAAGATGATCGCGATCGGTGCGTGCATGAGAAAGCTTTTAGTGACCGCTTATGGAGTATTAAGATCTGGCAACCCTTTCCAAATGCCAGCTTAAAAACTTGACAGGCAAGACGGTATCTCGCTGCGCTCGAAATGACGGGGAGGGGCACTCGAAATGACAGGGAAGGGTGGTCGAAACGACGGGGAGGGCTGGTCGAAGTGACGAGGGTTGTTGATGTGATGGGAAGTGGTCATCGTGGTGATGGGAGGCGAGTCGATATGGCAATCGATAGTGTTTGATGTGACTTGAGAGATGATCTGCAGGCGATAGCTGAAACTTTACGTCTTGTATGGAATCATTATGTGATACCGTAGACCGATTGCCCGCTTCTTGACTGCAAATATTTTGTCTTATGCTGTGATATTCTACTATATATCTGGACTTATAGTCTTTATTATGGCATAATTCATATGCAGCCTGCCCGCTATAAGTCCTGAGCTGAGCTCACTGCAAACCCTTACTCACCACCGGAGATAACCGACATTATGAACTTACTTTGTAGGTCTTTTTTGCTTTTGTGCTGCCTGATCGCCATAACACCTGTAATCACATCCGCAGAGATAAATAATTCGCCAATTGTTGTTTTAAGAATTGATGACTGCCAGAGGAGCTGGATGACTCCGTTTGATGGATTGGGCGGGGTTAGCGCGTATGAATATGGCAAGGCAAAGCGAATACCTGTCACCTGGGCGGTTATCAGCGGTTTGGCTTCGGCTGGTACGTCGATGTCGTGGGCCGAAATAAAGGACTATCTTGATGTTGCTGGCGGGGAGGCAGCGAGTCACTCGGTTACACACGCAGCCTTGCCCACGACACAGGCTTACGTTGATGAAATAGTCGCCAGTAAAGCCGCTATAGAAGCCAACCTGCCGGGCTATGCGTGTAACACATTTTTGCAGCCTGGCCCCTGGAAAGGGGATGCTTATATGGATTACTGGTCGGAACTCGAAAATCCAATTGGACTGGCAATCCAGGCGAACTACTCGCAGAGCCAGGCTTATCTGGGGAGAATGTGGCCGATCGGCAAACCGCATTATAAATATGGCACAAGCATCAGGTATGCGCTCGATTACCCGGAAAACCTCGATCTTGATTTGATCTTTGATGCCATATTGAGTACTCCCGGTCTTACTACTGTCTTCACAGGTCACGGAGTGCAGGAGCAGGGTGGAACGAGCGCATATTGTATACCAGCAGGTGTGCTTAAAACATTTATGGATAAGCTCGCTGACTTACGCGATGAGGGCAAAATAAGACTGATGAGCCTGAACGAGGTGTATCAGACAGAGTTTTCAAATGACTTGAATCACATCGTAAATGGAGATTTGGAATACGGCAATGCTACTGAAAACGTCGGCTGGGATATCTTGCGGGGAGCCAGGATGGTGGATACCGGCGGCGTAGATAATTCCAGATATTGTGAACTATCATCGACTGACTCTCAAACTGCCGCGCTACGATCCGTCTCATTGTCGGTGCAACCGGGTCGATATGAGATATCGTGGTACCAAAAATCGCTCCCGGACAAGCTGAACACAGGGCTTGCGGTCTGTTTAGCCGGGATGAGATATTACACAACAGGCTGTAATTTTATTAACTGGACCACTCCTACTTGCACAGCACCGATTAATGAATGGCAAAAAAAGACTGCCCTTGCGTTTGTTCTAGACGATTATATTATGACGGAACTGACATTCCAGGCCGGAAAAAACGCCGGATATGGTGTGGATAAAATTGAGATTCGCAAGCAACCCATTGACCCTGAGATCTCCCCATCGGGTTCGGCTGCGACCCCGAGACCAAATGAATGCACCGTCTCCTGGAAGACACCTGACGATCCGGCAATAACCTCCATTGTGGTACGATATGGCTTTCAGGCTCATCCATTGACACCTACCACAGGAACATTACTGGGCACAATCGTCGCAAAACCAGGAGAAAGACAGCAGATTACCGGGCCGATAAATTGGACAAATCGGACCTACGTATATTTCAGTGTATTTGGAATCAAGTCAGGCTCGGCGTATACACCCCCTGATCTGGTCGCTTTGAAGGTGGATACTCTTCCACCGGCTGCGCCGCGTGTTTCGGTTACTAATGGTATAACAGAGGACATAAACGTAAGCTGGACTTGTTCGACTCCTCAATCGCAGATCGCTTATTACGAATATGCCGCTGGAACCGCGCCAGGCGGTTGTGACTTGAAAGGTTGGAGTTCTACGACCGACGCTCAAATCTGTATCAACTGCCTGACACCCGGCACAAGCGGTTATGTGAGCGTCAAAGCCACAAATAATTATGGCGTCTGTTCTGTGTGCGGCAGTGCGAAGTTCTCGATAGGCCCAGCAGCGACGACATTCTCGCAGATTTTGACGCAGTCTGATAATCGTAGGGTGACGGTTCACGGCATCATAACCGCAGTGTTCAGAGACTGCTGCTACGTTCAGTCAATTGACCAACCACGAGGGATCAAATTGATCGGAGATATAGGTGGTTTTAGGCTCGGAGACAGAGTCACGGCGACAGGGTTACTGGGCACAGAAAAAGGAGAGCGGTTCGTGACGGTGCAGTAGCTTGGGGAAGGGAGAATCGCGAAAGGGCGAAATAGGCAAAAGCCAGAAATTGATTATATGGTATCGGAATGCGGAAGGGCGTAACGTTGGCAGGTCGGACTTCTAACCTCGAATATCGGACCTCGAAAAAGCAGATTTCTCGCTTCGCTCGAAATGACATAGATTGGGAGGTGATCCTGCGACTTCGCGCAGGATGACGATATTTGAATGCGGCAGTTTGGATGGGTGGATGCAATTTTCCTACGGCCAGAAGGCGTAGGAGGGCAGGTTGAAGATGATGCCCCAAATTGTCCAGAAACTGCCGACTATGCATTCGCCTAATATAATCCCCAAAAAGAACGGCAAGGCACGGCGGTAGAGTTTTAATCCACCATAGCGAAGCATCACAAGTTTGATTGCCCATGCGATGAACATAGCCAGCCACAGCCTGTGCATCGACCAACTGCACGAAACCGCAAAGCCTACCGGATGGAACGGGAACCAGCTCATGTTCATCCGCAAAGAGTTTAGAAGGATCGTTACTCCAAAGCCGACCACAATCGCAATGGCCGTATTGGTATCAGGAGATGCAGGGTTCTTCACCCACGTGTTCATCCGGTTCCAAGGCTCTGAGCCGAAGATCATAGGCACATTCGGCGGGCCAAGTGATGCTGATGCGGCTCCGTGCTGATATAACAGGTGCAATATAACCCCAAAAGCTACGAAGGTCCCGAATATAGTAGCGATCAAAATCGCCAGATATAATCCGCGATAGCTGGTCTGCGTGCGCTCGGCCATCTTGAAGCCTTCAAGCTGAAACGGCATTTGATGTGACCTGTAAGCACGATTGAACCAATAGAACATCGAAAAGACGCTCTGGCTCTCAGTGGTGAGCTGTCTCGGCCCTAAAATAGAGGTGATGATTCGGTCCGGGCCACCATTGTGCAGGTCGTGCGCCGGAGGGCCAAGCTCGGCGCGCATACGGGTGACAGCGATGCTCATAGCGAAAAATATCAGGAAAAATGGCGGAATAAGCCACGGTGACAGTCCCGCCGCCCTGGAAAATATCGACAGGAATACTGCTCCGAGCAGGATAATCCACATCGCTGTTCTGTAGCGAATCGGTTCGCCCGCGTCATCTATATCAGTCTTATGACCGAGAAAATGTTTAATTAAATCTATGAAGTGCCGGCGAGAGACCATTATCGCAAAGACGCAGATTCCCATATAAGCACCAAAGGATTGCTCGTAGACAAACGGCATGTTTCGGATGGTCTCTAAACCAAGTGCGGCCGTGAGAATAAGCTCCGCCTTCCAGAACCAGAAGAAGAACCAGCAACTGAATAACAGGTCCACCGGCAATAACATTCCAAGGCCAATGCCGAACGGGTAGAAAAGCGTCGGCAGCCAGCCGATATTGTTCCATGGCCTGCCAGCAAAGTGGACCTCCATGTGCTCCAGCGCACCGGTTTTGATGGGGATCATGGGTATCGACGGATAGAGAGTCGCCAGCCCGTTTATGATATCAATAGCCGCCGCAATCGCCAGGCCATACCACAACAGCCGCTCTTTAAATAACGGAGCGCCTTCGACGGTCATATCCAATGGAAGCTGTACGAGCGGATAGCTGAGCTTCTCACGCTCGGTCCATTGCTTTCGCAGAAGCACGTTCATACAAAGGAACATTACGCCTAGCACGATGATGAACGATGACCACATCAGTACAGGCACGATCCAGGCAGTGAAGTTTTCCGGCATCAAAAACGGATGACCGCCGCGGTAGAAGTTCTTGACTGCGATGGGGTCCTTTATTACGAGCCAATCCGGCAGCCTGTCGGCAAACAGCGGCCCCCAGTTGTTTTCCGGGGTTTTGAAATATGCCGCATACGGCATCAGCGACACGAGTATCTGGATAGAGTCATGCCCGACCAGTGCGGCGCCGATGTTGAGCATGACATATATGGTAATCAGTTCGCTCTGCGAAAAGACCCAGCGCGGGATATAGCGGCGCAGGAGGCCATTCAGCAGAATCAGAACGACAAGGCTGAAAATGCAACTGTAGAATAGAGAGATCGTGGTGGGGTGTCCCTGATAGCGGATAATCTCCGACATAAAGATCCAGTAGCTGTTGATAGGAATAAGCAAAAGGCCGACGAGTATGGCCCTCAGCGTAACACCGGATCTCTTTGTTTTAGGGGGACGAATTTCCAAAAACCATAACCCTGCGAAGATAAGTCCATCTACTATACACAGCAGAGGTAAGCTGCGTCAATAGAGAGGAGCACAAGAAATGACATTTTCGGGGGCAATTTCGGGGCAGCAAAGACAAACAGTGTGGCCGGAATGAAACCGACCACACTATATTTGCAAGTTACATCGAAAGGGCTTCGGGGTCGAGAATGATAGCCTGATCTCTTCTTGGGCCGACGCCGACCATGCAAATTGGCGTCTCAATCAGTTCGGCTATCCTCGCTACATAGCGTTTAGCATTTTCTGGAAGCGCATTAAAGTCTTTGATTTCTGATATGTCCTCAGACCATCCCGGCAACTCTTCATAGATGGGCACAGCCTTCTCCAACAGATGCGCATCTGCCGGGAAGCCAGGGACTTGCTCACCATCAACAGTATAGCCGGTGCAAATCTTGAGAGTGTCGAATGTGCTGAGTACGTCGAGCAGGGTCAATGCGACACAGGTTGCGCCGTTTACCTGCGCTGAATATTTGACTGCTGACGCATCGAACCATCCGCACCTGCGCGGTCTGCCGGTGGTGGTGCCGTATTCGTTGCCACGCTCACGGATTTTGTCGCCTATCTCGTTGATCTGCTCAGTTGGGCACGGCCCTGCCCCCACCCTGGTGGTATATGCCTTAGCCACACCGATAACCCGGTCGATCATAGTCGGGCCAACACCTGTGCCGATTGTGGCGCCGCCGGCGACGCAGTGTGAGCTGGTGACGAACGGATAGGTGCCGAAGTCGATGTCCAGTAAGGTGGCGTGCGCGCCCTCGAAGACGATATTAGCCGAGTCCATAGAGGCCTGGTAGAGTATCGCATAGGTCTCGGCGACGAAAGGCTCGAGCGCCCTGGCATATTCGGAATATTCAGCGAATATCGCCTCTTCGTCAAGAGGTTCGGCCCCATAGACCTTTGTTATGATATCGTTTTTGCACTGTAGGGTAGCATGCAGGCGATTGCGGAAACGCTCGATGTCGACGAGGTCGCAGATCCGTATTCCCGTTCGGGACGCCTTGTCCGCGTAGCACGGGCCGATTCCGCG
Organism: Armatimonadota bacterium; assembly: GCA_050948905.1. Lineage (GTDB taxonomy): Bacteria > Armatimonadota > UBA5829 > UBA5829 > UBA5829 > DTKD01. The sequence continues at coordinate 349,133 of JBMNES010000001.1, forward strand.
CCCTGTGGTGCCGATTTTGCCGTCGCCCTTTCGCTCCTCTTCGAGCTGGTCGAGCAGCCTGTGCCAGGGCATAATCACGTGCGCGTTGCCGCTGATTTTCAGGCGATCGGCTATGATTCCGCGATCGGAAAGACCGCCGATTTCGCCTACAAATACCTTCGGGTCCAACACTACCCCGTCGGCTATGATAGCTGTGACGTTTGGGTGCAAAGCGCCGACCGGGATGGTATGAAATTTATATACTTCCTTACCAACCACTACGGTATGACCCGCATTGTTGCCACCGTTATAGCGTACAACAAAATCAGCCTGCTGGGCGATATAGTCGACGACCTTTCCCTTGGCCTCGTCACCCCACTGCATCCCAACCACAACGACGTTTGCCATTGTTAGCTCCTCACATAGCTACACAAAAAAATTAGCGTCACTGCGGACGCCTGAGAGATATTAGCAGAAGAGATGAGCTTTGTCAAATTTTGTAAGGCGAATAAATGATCCTGCCCGGCGAAATTGTTTTTGCATTATACTGCGCCTTGGGCCTGTAATTACAGTGCATTGGCGACCACGCATTGTTGAGCATCTCGCTTTCCTGATTGACGCTCATGGGGCTTTATGGTACTATCGTAACCTGAGGATGGGACACCAAATGGAAAAACCACTGGTCGCGATTGTCGGCCGCCCCAATGTAGGCAAATCCACCCTGTTTAACCGCGTTATCGGGCGCAGGATGGCAATTGTAGAAGATACGCCCGGCATCACGAGAGATCGCATTTACGCCGAAGCTGAATGGAACGGACGCGAGTTCGTTCTGATCGATACCGGCGGGATTTTGTTCAACGAACAAGACCCCCTTAAAGCCGAGGTGACGGCTCAGGCACAGGCCGCGCTTGAAGAAGCGGATGTGGTCGTGTTTATGGTCGATGCCGTTTCCGGCATTACCCCGATGGACGAGGAGATAGCCGATAAACTGCGAGGGGCAAGTAAACCGGTTGTGCTGGTTGCCAATAAAGCTGACAACGCGCAGCGAGAAGTCGATGCGCTGGAGTTCCATGCGTTGGGCCTTGGGGAGGTATACCCCATCTCTGCGCTCGGCGGCAGGATGCTGGCGGATGCTCTGGATGTCATAGTCGATTCGTTCACTGCGGTGGAATCGGAGCCGGCTTATCCGGAAGATGCGACTAGAATTGCGATAATCGGCAGGCCGAATGTGGGAAAATCCTCGCTGCTTAACGCCATTTTAGGCCAGAAACGAGCCATAGTTTCAGACATACCAGGCACCACCCGCGACGCCATAGACACGGTGTTCAAAAGAGACGACGATACTATTGTGTTGGTCGATACCGCCGGCATTAGAAGATCGGGTAAGGTGCAGGGGTCGGTGGAGTATTATACCGTGCTGCGAGCGCTGAGGGCTATGGAGCGGGCGGATGTATCGCTTATCGTGATTGATGCGTTTGATGGGCTGTGCGAGGGAGATAAGAGAGTCGCTGGCTTTGCCCACGAGGCGGGCCGCGCATGTATTATAGTAGTAAACAAGTGGGATCTGTGCGAAGAACAGGTTATGAAAGAGTTTTCTGAGCAGATTCGCAAACAGGTTCCTTTTTTGGATTATGCGCCTGTTGTATTCACGTCGGCTCTTACTGGTATGGGCGTGCCGGCGGTGATAGATACAGCTCTGGACGCAGCGGCTAATCATGCGATGAGGATCGCGACCAGCGAACTTAACAGGATATTGCAGGAAGCTGTTGACGCACATCCATTTTCCCGCAAAGGTCGGGAGCTAAAGATACGTTATGCGACTATGACCGACGTCAAGCCGCCTACTATTGTTATATTTGTAAACGACACGAGCCTTGCTCATTTTTCCTACATACGCTACCTTGAAAACCAGATTAGAAAGGAATACTCCTACGAGGGCACCCCGCTGAGATTGGTGTTCAAGAGGGCGAAGAAGGAGAGAAAATAGGATGACCTATCTGGCATTACTGGCCTGCTACTTGATGGGCGCGATCCCGTTCGGGCTGATCGTCGGCAAACTGGCGAAAGGCATAGATATCAGGGATTTCGGCAGCGGGAATATCGGTTTTACCAATGTGTTGCGGACTTTGGGGCCGGGGCCGGGGTTTGTGGTGATGTTCTTCGATGTTGCTAAGGGGTTTGCGGCTGTTGCGCTGTGCCGTGCGATGGGAATGAACGATTATCTGATTGTGGCAGGCGGGTTACTTAGCATATTCGGCCACAGCTACTCGATATTTCTGAAGTTCTCTGGCGGAAGATCGGTTGCGACGAGTCTGGGAGTAATCGCCGGGCTTACCCCTGCTATAGCGGCAATCGCGTTTGGGGTCTGGCTGGTACTGGTGGGGCTGACGAGAATTGTGTCGATGTCGTCGATGGTAGCGGCGGTATCTGTGCCTGCGATGATGTTTCTGTGGAGAAGCCAACACGTGCCTGTGGCCTATAAAATCGTGGGCGTTTTGGCCACTTTACTGATTATAGTAAAGCACAAACCCAATATCATAAGGCTGATGAATGGCACGGAGGCGAGGTTGGGTCAGAAGGTTAAGCTCGATCAGAACGAGAGTGTGGATAAAGATGAATAAACCAAGCCCGCACGTGGCGCTTGCAACGGCGGCTATAGCGGAATATGTAAACCATAATCGCATCATCCCGGTGCCAAAGGATACACCGGAGGAGCTGAAGTCTACCTGCGCTGGGTCGTTTGTATGTCTGAAAATACACGGCTCGCTGCGCGGGTGTATTGGCACGATTGAGCCGGTGCGCCACAGCCTGGCTGAAGAGATAATTGAGAATGCGATAAGCGCGGCCAACCGGGATCCGCGATTTCTGCCGGTGCAGCCTTATGAGCTGGAGCAGCTTGAAATTTCAGTAGATGTGCTGATGCCGCCGGAGCCTGTAGAAGGGGTCGAACAGCTCGACCCTAAACATTATGGAGTGATCGTCGAGAGCGGGCGCAAGCGTGGTCTGCTGCTACCAGACCTCGAAGACGTGGACACCTCGGAACAGCAAGTGGATATCGCGCGGCGAAAAGCCGGAATCGGCGGCTCGGAGCCGTATAAGTTATACAGGTTCGCCGTCAATCGGTTTGAATAAATCCGGCTTGCAACCTCAAATATTTTTCCTGAAACTGAACATTGCAGTGTGCTGTTCTCGTCAGCTATATTATCAAGCAAGCGTTGAAGGTATAGTCACTATATTATGTCTTTAGAACTGAGCAAGCGACAACGGTCGGAACCGCGTTTTTCGCGATCCGACCGACGATGTAATCATTGGTGGTTTGGGGCGTGGGATGGGCTTGTCAATTCGGTATTGTTGCTGGCCGGCAGACCGGACATAGTCACGGCTCCTGGAGAGATAGCATTCGACCCGCATTTGCATTCTCTGTATTCGCGCTGTAGTGTCTCCGACCCTGTTAGACTGATCCGAGAGGCCAGGCGAATCGGCCTGGGCGCGATTGGCTTGATGGATCATAACTGTATTCAAGGGGCACTGATAACCCGAGACTGCGCGGATTATCTTAAATCTGAGGGCGAGTTGCCTGAAGACTTTCTTGTGGTGCCTGGGTTGGAGATCAACAGCAAGGCTGGTCACATAGGTGCGTTATTCGTGGAACAGGATATACCAATGTCGTTGAGCGCGAAAGAAACAGTGGATCGAATTCACGATATCGGCGGATTGGCTGTGGCGGTGCATCCTTTTCATTCCACTGGAATAGGTGAGGCGGTCTTCGATTTGCCCTTTGATGCAATTGAAATAGAGTGTGGTTCAGTGTTCGATAAAAGGCTTGCAATGCGCAACCGAGAGTTGGCGAATAATGCTGATTTGAAGCACGCGGCCAAACTGGGAAGCAGCGACGCTCACTATATTTATGCGACGGCAAGCTGCTATACAATTGTGAAAGATATTGAGAAGCCAAGCATTGAATCGCTGAAACAGGCGATTATGGCCGGCAACGCGCAGCCATGCACTTCTGTGCCATATCAGCGATTATCAAACATGCTTGGTAAAATTCGAAAGCTCGGGTAAACCGCACTTACTGGTAAAAATATCAGTTTAATTTGAACCGCTTGCGTGGCACAACATAAACGGACAAGTCAATGAGGAGATCGATAAGGGCAAACCCATCGAAATGGTGGGGACGCAAAGCCAAGGGCCTAAGGTCGAAAGCTGACTATGGTCGCCTGGTCGCCGAAACTCTCGGCGTCGCATAATTGCGACATCCGTGTCGTTGGCAGGTCGAACGAGCACAGGCGAACTCCTCTAAGTCCTTGGCGTCGGAGTGGCTGACTCCGGCGCCATACTATTTTGTGCCTCTGATATTTTCCTCACTACTGTCTCCATTTTATGGCCGGTCACATATTGTACAGTCAAAACTGCCGCTGTTTGAAGGTTAACGGGGCGGCGGCGGAGTATAATTGTGATGATGCACGACTATGGGCCTGCTTGGCTCAACAATGGAGTTGGAAACCGATGGAGCTTAAAGGTAACGTGCTGTCCGGGCTGGATGTGTTGCTTGGTGAGCAGTTGGACTCGCTAAAGGGCCTGGGTGTTGGCATTGTCACGAATCACGCTGCAGTAACTCGAGATCTGGATCATATCACCGATGCGCTTCATGCTGCTGGGGTGAATGTTGTCGCGTTGTTCGGACCTGAACACGGGGTGCGCGGGGATGCGGCGGAAGGGGCTGCTGTCGAGGATTCGGTCGATCCGCGGCTTGGCGTGCCGGTCTATAGCCTGTATGGTGCGACCAGTATGCCGACGCAGGAGATGCTGGAAGGCATCGACGTTATGCTGATAGATATCCAGGATGTGGGGGCGAGGTTTTATACATTCCCGTATACGATGGCGGCGGCGATGGAGGCTTGTGGCAAATACGGCGTCAAAGTGTGGGTGCTGGACAGGCCAAACCCGATTACCGGTCTGGGGTTTGAAGGGCCTCTTTTGGACCCGGAGTATAAATCGGGGGTTGGTAAATATAGAATCCCCGTAAGGCACGGTTTCACATCTGGCGAGCTTGCACGGCTGTATAACACGAAGTTCGGGGTGGAATGCGACCTGGAAGTTGTGCGTATGAAGAATTGGAGTCGGGATATGTGGTTCGATGAGACGGGGCTGCCGTGGGTGTTGCCGTCTCCCAATATGCCGACTTTGGATACTGCCACGGTATATACTGGGACTTGTTTTTTTGAAGGCACCAATGTCTCTGAAGGCAGAGGATTATCTCGGCCGTTTGAGATATTCGGCGCGCCGTGGATTGATGCGCAGGTTCTACGTAAGGAGATGATGAGCTACGACCTGCCGGGCGTCGCGTATAGAGAGGCATATTTCTCGCCGTTTGAATGGAAATTCCGCAAGGAGCCGTGCAGTGGGCTGCAGGTGTATGTGACAGACAGGAACGTGTTCAAACCGGTGATCACGGGCATTGCTGCGGTTGCGACAATTAAGCGGTTGTGGCCGGATGATTTTATGTTCAGACCGCCTTCGAGCACTGGCAAGTGCTTCTTTGATCTTCTTGCGGGAAGCCCGGCTGTTCGAGAGATGATCGACGCCAACGTGGATCTGCTGGAGATGGAGAAGACGTGGGAGAAGGAGCCTGTGGAATTTATGGCGGAGACTAAGTCGATATTGCTCTATTGACAGGAACCTGAAAGGGAACCTCATCGTATAGTTAGTGGCTGTGTGCAGCCTAACGGTTGTCTTGACAGCCCGAAGCGCCTCGCTTATACTCGTGCGGGCGGCGTGGATGCTCGCTTGTTTGTGATGCGCGTTATATAGTCTATCTTGCAGTTGGGGGTATAATTGTGGCTGAAGCCATTGTAGTGGAAGGGCTCTGTAAAGAATACAGAGGCCGTCTCGGCGACCGTGTTATGGCGGTCAACAACGTTAGCTTTTCGGTTCGCGAAGGAGAGATTTTCGGCTTCATCGGACCCAACGGAGCGGGTAAGACCACCACGATCAAAACCCTGCTCGGTCTGCTGTTTCCCACCTCTGGGAAAGCTATGGTGCTGGGTAAACCCGCTGGGGATATCGGCGCCAAGGAGCGAATCAGCTACCTGCCGGAAAGCCCTTATTTTTATGAGCACATGACCGGCGCTGAGGTGCTGGATTTCTATTGCAGACTCTTCAAAATGGATGCAGCCAGGCGTCGCAAGAGGGTTCCGGAGCTTCTGGAGCAAGTGGGGCTTGGCAAGGACGGCCTGCGGGCGCTGAGGCAATACTCAAAAGGTATGCTGCAGCGGGTGGGCATCGCCCAGGCGTTGATAAATGAGCCTGATCTTCTGTTCTTCGACGAGCCGACGTCCGGCCTCGACCCTATCGCGCATAAGGACATACAGGACCTTATTCTGAGCCTGCGCGAACAGGGCAAGACGGTGTTTTTGAGTTCGCACCAGCTCTCGGATGTTGAAAATGTCTGCAACCGGGTGGCGATAATAAATCGCGGCGAGCTGGTGAAAATGGGCACGATGGACGAACTTCTGCACGCAGGTCGGACGATTGTCACGGTTGCTAATTTGGAGAAGGCTCTGCTTGATGAAATGCAGCCGCTTCTGGCACACGTCGCTGCAGACGGCGATTTCACCAGGCTATATGCCGAAACCGAAGAAAATGTGCATAAGATTATCGACACAATTCATGGCAAGGCCAGCCTCGTTTCGGTCCTCCCGCAGAGGCAGACTCTTGAGGATTTGTTTGTCGAAATAGTAAGGGAGGGACGAAGTTGATTATCTGGGCCATTGCCAGGACTACGGTTGGAGATGCTCTGCGCAAGAAGATCCTGCAGGTCTTCATTGTGGTGGCCATCGGGCTGATAGTCCTTTCGCTTTCTTTCTCGCAGACTTTGTCTTTCTCCAGCCAGAGAGGCGCATCCTCTGACTTTATGCTTCTCAAGAGCTTCGGGTTGGGGATGATGGCTCTGGCGGGGATATTTATCAGTCTTATTTTGGGCGTGACTCTTATCCCACAGGAGTTCGAGCGCAGAACGATTTATACGATTCTTGCGAAGCCTGTGAAGAGATATGAGTTTATCACGGGCAAGTTTTTGGGCGCGCTGATGACCCTTGGCATAGCGACCGGGCTGATGGGTATCACTTTTATCATCACCATCGTCATCAAAGCTATCGGGGCGCAGCAGGTAGTCTCCCCTACCCTCGGCAACGTTCTCGGCGCAAGCGCTGAGAAGGTAGAACTGTTCGACTGGAATATGGTCTGGGGAGTGATATTGGTCTATTTGCAGTTTATGGTATTAAGCTCCATAGTACTGCTGTTTTCGTTGATCTTTACGCAGACTGTTAACTTCTTTATGGGAGCTGCGGTCTACGCTGTGGGATTTATGTCCACGGTGGTTATCTCCCTGGGCGGCGCTAAGGATGCCAGCCGGGCGTTGCAGTTATTTTATAAGACTGTTTCGTATGTGTTGCCTCGTTTCGACCAGTTCAATATACCAAATCAGCTTCTTCACCCCGAGACACAGGTCACCAATATGGGGGCTTATACCGGGATGATGACGCTGTATGGGCTTTTGTATACGCTGCTGGCCCTGGTTGTGGCGATTTTGATATTCGAGCGGAAGGAAGTGTAAAATGACCGACGGCAAACGCAAGTTGCTGGCGGCGCTCGTTGTGGTGATTGTTGCCGCGATCGTGTTGATACAGCTCGGTGTGAGCCCGAAGTATGAGAAAATCGTAAACGCGGGCAAGCAAATCGGCGAGGATAAGAGCGGGGATATGATGGCGGAACTGCCGGGCCAGTTCATTGTGGCATCGTTCACCGGTTTTAAGCAGGTCGTGGCCGGAGCGCTTTGGATCAGGGCGGACGAATTCTTCCACCGGGGGCAGTATCACGCAATCGTGCCGATGGTGCGAATGGTGACGTGGTTGGACCCGCATAATATCGACGTCTACATCACCGGCGCCTGGCATTTGGACTACAATTTCGTTGACGAGGCTAACACGCTGTCCGATAAGCGCTACATACCCGCCTCTATAGCCTTCATGAAAGAAGGCATTCGCAATAACCCTACTATATGGGATTTGTATTTCGAGCTGGGGTGGACACACTACAGCAAGAAATTGATGGATAACGAGATGGCCACGCGATATATTGCGGAGGCCTGTAAATATGATGGCGTGGACCCCAACACCGGTGCAAGACAGCGCAGACCGGGGTTTGTCGACAGGATGAAGGCCCACATGCTCGAAAAAACAGGCCGCCTTGACGAGGCCAATAAGCAATGGAACGTCGCCCGGCAGGAGATTCTCGATGGTATGGAGGCCAACAAGAAGAATCCTGGGAGCGGGGGTTGGGCGGATCCTGGCTCGCTGGATCTGTGCGACCGCAATCAGTCTCTTCTGCTCATGCGACAGGGATGGCGCTATGCGGATATGGCGAAATATGAGCAGGGCCTGAAGATCGCCGAGCGCGTGAAAAGCCCGGAGGACTGGGTTAATGCGACTCGGAGAGCCAGGCAGGATTTTGAGAGTCGAAAGGGAAAGCACTGGGTTGGTGACGCACAAAGGCCGCTTGAAGGCAAGTTTGAGGTAACCTGGCTGAGAGCTTCTCCTCGTGTATTGGTGGTTAAGGGCACTTGCAATATTATCCAAGCCTCTGAATATAAGGGACTGGCGTCTGAATCGTTCACGGACTGGTATGCCTCCAACATGGCTTTGGATGCTGATAAACGCATGAAATGGCGGGATGGCTCACGTGTATACTGGCGTCTCCAGGATTTGGATTATGAGATGCCGGATGTGAACAAATTTAACTGGAATACGAATCTGGAGAACACGGTCGCGTGGGGAGATATATACGTCGGAGGGGGATCGTTCAGCACAAAGATCGATATGAGCGACCCTAGAGACCGGGGTATGTATCCTCTGAAGGCGGAAAAGTATAAACTGACTGTGTGGATGGACCCAGTGGAGCCGGGTATGCCGGACTTCGTGCAGGACAGGGTTGGTTGGAGAGGTGAGGCGCTTGTAGATGACGGAAGCCTGGATACTACCACTCGTCCTGGATATCGAATGCTGAAAAAAGAGTTTATCTTGTCCAGAAGTGATATAATATAATGTCTTTTGCTCCGAGTTTGGAGCGTGACTGGTTTTTCGATGTGATCGTGCTAGACGGGGAACTAGCGGTGCCCTCGACCCGCAATCCGCTACAGCGGGGTCGAATTCCTACCCGCGGTCTGGCTGTTTGAGTATGTACTACGGTAAGTGGTGTTGATAGTCGGGCCCCGCGCAATGCCCGGCGCATGAACCCCGTCAGGTCCGGAAGGAAGCAGCGGTAAGTGCGTGCGCGCATGTGCCGCGTGGTGATCTGGCTGGAGCCGTCTGCCGGAGCAACGCTTGGGCGACCTTATCAGAGGCAGGTGCACGATCACTTTTATAATAAATCACTCTGGTGTCGGCTGCACTTATGTCTTACGTTTCCCTGTATCGCAAATATCGCTCGCAGACATTTGATGACGTGATCGGACAGGATCACGTTGTTCGGACTATTAAAAATGCGATAAAGGGCAATCGAATAGCACAGGGCTATCTGTTTTGCGGGTCTCGAGGGACTGGCAAGACCACAGTGGCAAGACTTATTGCGAAAGCCCTTAACTGCGAACACGGCCCCACCCCTGAACCCTGCAATGTGTGTGAAGAATGTAAGTCGATCACCGAAGGCAGCGCTATCGACGTTATCGAGATGGACGCGGCCTCTAATCGCGGGGTCAAAGATATTGAGCAGCTTCGCGAGGGCGTGAAATATCCGCCGATGCGGCTGCGATATAAAGTGTATATCATCGACGAGGCTCACCAGCTTTCAAGCGATGCTAAGGATGCGTTTCTAAAGACTCTGGAAGAACCCCCGGCTCACGCTGTGTTTATCCTTGCGACTACTGAATCTAACAAAATCCCTATCACCATCCGGTCCCGCTGTCAGCAGTTTGATTTCAGGCGAGGGACTGTGCAGGAGATAAGCGGGCGGCTGGAATATGTGGCGAAATCCGAAGGCGTGGAAGTTGATCCGGTTGCGCTTGAACTAGTTGCCAGGATAGCGAATGGGTCTTATAGAGACTCGTTGAGTTTGCTGGAACAGGTGATGGCGTATACGGGAGGTTCGATTAGCCCGGCGGATGTGTATACTGTGTCGGGGATGGTCGATGAGGATGTGCTGCTTGAGATTGGTGATATTCTGAGCGGCACGGATACTTCGATGGCTTTTGGAATGACTGAGAGGCTGCTGCGAGAAGGCCGGGATGTGCGTGAGCTGTTTAAGTCTATAGCTGAACATTTCAGGGATGTGCTGGAATTGAAGGTGGGAGCCAGCGCCAGACACGCGAAGGACGACAGGTGGCGGCGGCAGGCTGAGGCGTTCAATCAGGATAGATTGGTCGGGATAATAGACATATTTGCGGCGGCGGAAAAAGATTTGAGATGGAACGAGCAGCACAGGCTGGCACTGGAGATGGCGCTGCTGAAGGCGATGGCTCGACCACGAGAGGTGGCTGTTCGGTCGGAGGCCCCTGTCCAGAGCGAGCCAGTGCGCACTGCCCCACCCCGACCCGTTGAGCCGAGTTCTATTAAGCAACCTCTGAATGAAGCTCCGGTGGAGAAAATGGTGCCGGCTGTGATTGAGCCGGAAGTTGAGGCTACGGTGGAGAGCGCGCCTGAACCCGAAGCGCCGCAGGTTGAATCGAAGGGAGCTGTGACGCTTGGTGAGATTCGGCAGGAATGGGAAAAAGTGCTGACGTATGTGGATAAGGTGATGAAGCTGCCGAATATCAGGGCGCTTGCGCGGGAGTCAAGCCCGGTTACGCTGAGCGATTCGGTGCTGACACTTGGATTTACCAGTAAGTGGAAGTTTCACATGCAGAAGCTGAGTAAGGATACGGCTGTGCTGGAAAAGGCGCTGCTGGATGTAGTCGGCGCAAAGCTGAGAGTCGCGATAACAAATGTGGACGATGGCGAAACTGAACCGCCGCGGGCAGTGGAACCACCGACTAACGAAGCTGCTTCTCAGCCTGTTTTGAACGACATGCTGATGACGCTGGGCGGCACGCTCGTAGATACTGACGATGTAAGCCCCTGGGAGGAGTAAATATAGAGATGGCAAAAGGAAATCCCTTTGGGAATATGGGTAATATCCCCGGACTTGGTAACCTGATGAAGCAGGCCCAGAAGATGGCGGCGGAGACTGAGCGCATACAGGAAGAGCTGCACAACGAGCGCGTTGAGGTCTCATCCGGCGGGGGAATGGTGACGGCGGTAGTTACGGGAGCCGGTGAGCTGTTGGAGGTCAAAATCGACCCGCAGGTGGTGGATCCGGAAGACGTCGAGATGCTGCAGGATTTGATCGTAAGCGCGGTGAGAGAAGCTCTGGATAAGGCTAATGAGACCAAGCAGGAACGATTGGCCGAGCTTACCGGAGGAATGGGCCTGCCGGGCTTGTTTTAATCATCAATTCGGGAAGGGAAACGTGGCGTCGTCGGGCTCGACGAACTGATGTCGTCTCGGTCTCCCTTCTATAAAATGCGCTAATCTGATATAATAATGGCGCTTCTATAGGAACAAAGGATGGCGGGCAGAAGTGACTCGTCAGCTATTTGTGTGTACTGGTAATGGAATACGCGAAACCACTGGCAAGACTTGTAGGCGAGTTTGAGAAACTGCCGGGTATAGGGCCAAAATCGGCCCAGCGCCTGGCGTTTCATGTGCTGCGGGCATCGGAGGATGACGTGCAGGGGCTTGCTGCGGCTCTGCTGGAAGTAAAACAGAAGATTAAGCAGTGTAAGGTCTGCTATAACTATACAGATCAGGATGTCTGCGCGATTTGTTCGGATGCGAGGCGAGATCGATCGCTTGTTTGCGTAGTCGCGGAGCCTCGTGACGCGGTCGCGATGGAGAAGACAAATGAATTTCGTGGCCTATACCACGTCCTTGGCGGGGTGATCTCCCCAATGGACGGTATTGGGCCGGAGATGTTAAAAATACGGGAGCTTGTAAACAGGATCGGCGAAGGCGAGATTATGGAAGTGGTGTTGGCCACAAACCCGACTATCGAAGGGGACACGACTTCTATGTATATCGCCGGGCTGCTGAAACCGCTTGGCATAAAGGTGACGCGAATTGCGCACGGGATGCCGGTCGGTGGGGATATGGACTACGCCGACCAGGCGACGCTCATACAGGCTCTGCAATGGAGAAGGGAAATCTGATAAAGTTGGGCCAGCCCCAGCTTTAGATTATTGAAGGAGACACTATGGCAAAGAAAATGGAGAGTTACGACGGCAATGCCGCAGTTGCCCACGTAGCGCACGCAACCAACGAAGTCATCGCCATCTACCCCATCACCCCCAGTTCTACGATGGGTGAGATCGCTGATGAGAAGACCGCTCGCGGCCAGCGCAACATTTGGGGAACGATTCCATCTGTTACCGAGATGCAGAGCGAGGGCGGCGCATCGGGAGCCGTTCACGGCGCGTTGTCAACGGGTGCGCTTTCGACCACGTTTACAGCTTCACAGGGTCTGCTGCTGATGATCCCGAATATGTATAAGATCGCCGGTGAGCTGACCCCTACGGTGTTTCATGTGTCGGCAAGAGCAGTTGCCTGCCAGGCGTTGTCTATTTTCGGCGACCACAGCGACGTGATGGCGTGCCGGCAGACCGGCTTCGGTATGCTGTGTTCGAACAGCGTGCAGGAAGCAATGGACTTCGCATTGATCGCACAGCAATCCACGCTCGGAAGCCGGGTGCCGTTTGTGCACTTCTTCGATGGTTTCCGCACCTCCAGCGAAGTGCAGAAGATAGAAGAGCTCTCCTTCGACGATATGCGAGCGATGATCGACAACGATCTCGTGATTGCACACCGCGCAAGGGCGTTAAGCCCGGATCGACCAGTGGTCGGTGGAACTGCGCAGAACCCGGACGTATTCTTCCAGGGTCGGGAAACAGTTAACCGGTTCTACGCCGCCTGTCCTGAAATCGTGCAAAATACGATGGACAAATTCGCTTCAATAACGGGTCGACAGTATAAGCTCTTCGACTATGTCGGCGCGCCGGATGCTGAGAAGATCATCGTAATGATGGGCTCCGGAGCCGAGACCGCGCATGAGACGGTGGATTATCTCAACAAAAAGGGCGAGAAAGTCGGTTTGGTTAAGGTTCGACTTTACAGACCTTTCAGCGTGAAGGGTTTGATGGACGTGATTCCTGCAAGCGTGAAGAAGATCGCCGTCCTCGACCGCACCAAGGAACCCGGATCGCTCGGCGAGCCGCTATTTTTGGATGTCGTTGCAGCGATAGAAGAAGCGATTGGCAATGGCACTGCGCCGTTTAAGTCTTTCCCGAAAGTTGTCGGCGGCCGGTATGGACTCGGTTCCAAGGAGTTCACGCCCGCGATGGTCAAGGGGGTCTATGATGATCTGGATGCGTCCAGCCCGCTGAACCATTATGTGGTTGGAATCGAAGACGACGTGACCGGGAATTATATTAAGTATGATCCGGCGTTCACCACGGCGGACAAAGAGACATTCAGAGGAATGTTCTATGGACTCGGCTCCGATGGAACCGTCGGCGCGAACAAGAACTCGATCAAGATCATCGGCGAAGAGACCGACAACTACGCTCAGGGCTACTTCGTATATGACTCGAAGAAGGCGGGTTCGGTGACGGTTTCGCACCTGCGATTTGGTAAGAACCCGATCAGAAGCCCCTATCTCATCGATCGCGCCAACTTTATCGCCTGCCACAACCCGAGCTTTGTCGAGAAATACGACATGCTGTGCAATATCGAAGAGGGCGGCACGTTCCTGCTGACCACGTCGCACTCTGCAGACGAGGTTTGGGATACGCTGCCCAAGGAAGTCCAGCAGCAGATCATCGACAAGAAGGTCAAGTTCTACGTCATCGACGCGATCTCCATCGGACACGAAATCGGACTGGGCGCCCGAATCAACATGATCATGCAGTCCGCGTTCTTCAAGCTCACCGGGATTCTGCCGGAAGAGCAGGCCGTTGACGCGATCAAGAGAGCTATTAAGAAGAGTTACGGCCGATACGGCGATAAGGTCGTCGAGATGAACTATCAGGCGGTTGAGGCCGGTATGACCAAGCTGGCCGAGGTGAAGTATCCGAACAAGGTTACAAGCGCCTTCGCGATGCCGCCTGTGGTAAGCCCGGATGCGCCGCAGTTTGTGCAGGAAGTGACCGCGGAGATTATGGCGGGCCGAGGGGATGGTATCCCTGTAAGCAAGATGCCGATCGACGGCAGATATCCGCTTGGCACTACTGCGTTTGAGAAGCGCAACATTGCTGTGGAAATCCCGGAATGGATCCCTGAGGCCTGTTTGCAGTGCGGGATGTGCTCGTTGCTGTGCCCGCATGCGACGATTCGAATTAAGGCTTATGATGCTGAGGAACTCGCAACTGCGCCGGAAACTTTCAAGAGCGTGGATGGCAAGGGCAAGCTGAAGGGCAAGAAATATACTGTGCAGGTGGCGCCGGAGGATTGCACCGGCTGCGGTCTGTGCGTAGAGAACTGCCCCGGCAAGGAGAGGAATCCGGAGACCAAGGAGCCGACCGGGCGCAAGGCGATCAATATGGTTCTGCAGGAACCGCTGCGCGAGACCGAGCGCACCAACTGGGACTTCTTCCTGTCTTTACCTGAGACCGATCCTGCGCTTTACAATAAAGCTACGGTTCAGGGAAGCCAGTTCACCCAGGCGCTGTTCGAGTTCTCCGGCGCTTGCGCTGGATGCGGCGAGACCCCGTATGTGAAGCTCGTCAGCCAGCTCTTCGGCGACCGCGCGGTTATCGCAAACGCGACGGGATGTTCTTCGATTTATGGGGCGAACCTGCCGACCACTCCGTATACGACTCGTGCTGACGGCAGAGGTCCTGCGTGGGCGAACAGCCTGTTTGAGGACAACGCTGAGTTCGGTTTGGGCTTCAGATTGACCATCGACAAGCTGAACGAGTATGCCCTTGAGCTGTTGGACAAGGCAGCCGAGGAAGGCACCGTTAAGGCGGAACTTGCTGAGGCGATTAAGACTGCGGATCAGTCTACTCAGGAGGGCATTGAGGAACAGCGCGGCAGAGTGGACGAGCTTAAAGCTGCTCTTGGCAAGTGCGCTGGCTCTGGTTGTGAAACCTGCAAACAGCTTGAGAGCGTTGCGGATTATCTGGTTGATAAGTCGGTCTGGATCGTCGGCGGCGACGGCTGGGCCTATGACATCGGATATGGCGGACTCGATCACGTTGTCGCAAGCGGCAAGAACGTGAACCTGATGGTGCTTGATACAGAAGTATATTCCAACACCGGTGGTCAGATGTCGAAGTCTACGCCTAAGGGCGCAGTGGCCAAGTTCGCGGCTGGCGGTAAACCGACCGGCAAGAAGGACTTGGCTATGATGGCGATGACCTATGGCAACGTGTATGTTGCACGGGTATCGCTGGCGAACCCGGCTCACCTGGTAAGGACGATGCTTGAAGCCGAGGCTTACGATGGGCCGTCGCTGGTAATTTGCTACTCGCACTGCATCGCTCACGGTATCAATACCACGTTCGGAATCGAGGAGCAGAAGAAGGCCGTCAACTCCGGACACTGGATCTTGATGAGATACAACCCGGAACTGGCTGAGAAGGGCGAGAACCCGCTGCAACTTGATGGCAAGGAGCCGTCGATCAGCTTTGCTGATTATGCGTATGGCGAGAACCGCTATCGCGTTTTGAAGAAGACCAATCCTGATGCTGCCGCTGAACTGATGGCGGAGGCTGAGGTTGAAACGAAACGCACCTGGAATCTCTACAAGGCGATGGCCGAGATGCAGACCAATGGCAGCAAGGCCGAGTAGGCCGTAATCACCTGATCGAAAAATGACGGGGCGGGAGTAAAATCTCCCGCCCCGTTTCAGTTCAACCTGTTATTAACGGTGTTGAATCAGCTATCGAATCTTTATATCCGATTGCGTTCGCGGCCGCAGGACTCTTCTGGCGACAGGGGAGCCTGGCAGTTTTTCGCAGGTTATGATGCCCGTAACTGAGACATATTTGCCTATGTTTGGCCGCACAATGGAGAGGCCGACATCGACATACAGACCTGTGTATCCGGTGCCGTCGTCGAGATTGCTGCCATCGTCGATGTAGAACCAGTTCGTCCCGACGTGCTTTACTCTTCCCGTTGTGCGGACTAGCAGGCCGATGTTGTTAAGCCCATCGGCCATAGTGCGCGGATAGGAGTATTGATCCACCACCGCTACTTGTCCGGCGAACTCCCCTCCCCCAGTGGTCTTGTTTGGCATCAAGAGAGGCTCGAGTTTCTTATTTGGTTCGGCGCGTTTAGTGACAGATGGGCTCATTATGGCCCGCTCTGCGTCCAATACGAGGCCGGTAGAGCCGCTGACGTCGACACAGTCTCCATTGGCCAGGCCGGTAGGGACAGAGCCTGGGAAGTAGAGCAATATACCGCTGGAACGATCCTCATTTTCCACGTAGAGACGGTTGGCGATATCACCTGAGGAGGTTGTCAGCCGAACACCGGATAGAAACACCGAGCCGCCGGGGGCGCCGCTTTTGGCGGCAGCGATGGTGCCGCTGATCTCCACTTCTTCGGTCAGGGCGCGATATGCGTTGACGCGGCCGTAGCCGGTATAGATGTCGTGACCTGGCGGGTTAATGTCGTCGGCGGTGCGGGTTAATTGTAGGAATACCTTTTGGACAGTCCATTCTGGGTGTGCAGACCACAACAGCGCGGCTACTCCAGAAACAAACGGAGCCGCGGCGGAGGTTCCGTCGTTGTAGTAATAGCTGTGCTCTTCGAGCATACTCGTCGCACCTATAATCTGCTTGCCTGGAGCAACGACGTCGAGATATGCGCCGTAATTGCTACCGCCGGTTCCCCAGTCGGCGGAGGTGCATCTTTGATCGTTTTCATTGCTGGCGCCTACGGAAAGGGTGTTGGCATAGGCGGCGGGATACATATCCGTGCCGACATTTTCGTTGCCTGAGGCCGCGACGCAGAGCACGCCGCGCTCCCACGCATAATCAACCGCCTCGGCCAAAGCCGGCACGTCCTCATCACCTGCAAGGCTCATATTGACGACTTTGGCTCCGTTGTCGACCGCGTAGATAATACCCTCAGCCACATCGCTTTCCAGACCGTAGCCGAGTGCGTCGGCGACCTTGACCGCCATTATCGGACATCCCCACGCCACGCCGGCCATTCCGCTGTTGTTGTTGGTGGCCGCACCAGCGATGCTGGCTGTGAATGTGCCGTGCTGCATTTTTATACCGAAGCCGTATGGGTCGGTGTTATCATCCATCGGGTCGTTGTTATTGTCGGCGAAGTTCCAACCCCTGGTGTCGTCGATATAGCCATTGTTGTCATCGTCTATGCCGTTGTTTGGTATCTCGGCTGTGTTTTTCCACATCTTTGGAAAGAGGTCCGGGTGGGTGTAGTCTACTCCAGTATCGAGTATGGCTATGACGACGTTTGGGCTGCCGGTGGTAATAGACCAGGCCTCAGGTGCGTGGATGTCGTGGCGTGGGTAAGAACCTGCGTTGTATAAGCCCCATTGATCGATGTAGTCGCCGAAAATCCAATCGTAATAGCCGGTAACGAACAGCGGGTCATTTGGATAAACCGCTGTGATCTTCAGGATATGGTTCGGCCCGACGTATTCGATGGTTGGATCGTTTTTGAGCTTTGCTACAGCCGCGTCCACTGTCATAGACTCCGGCAGCTTCAGTCGGGTCATTTGAATGCCGCGCACGTTTTTTATCTGAGTGATGCCAAGCGCCTGTGTTTTGAGACGTGCCCTGGTTTCGACGCCCTTTTTGTATTTGATCAATACTTCACGCGGCGCGTGTGCCGCTCGCGCGGGGCCGTAGATCGCGCTGGCAAAGAGGATTGTTAAAGCAATTATTAAAAAGTGCCTGAATTTCATAACCACACACTCCGAATCTGCAATCTCAACCATTTGCAGTATACCATGTATGACTCATATTCGCGGGCAATAGTTCGCCTGGTAGAAGGGAATAAACGCGAAAGAGCGAAAGGGGCGAAAGCCAGAAATAAAAGGATAGCATCGCGTTGTGGAGTTAATGCGATTGACCGAGACGGCGATGTTGTTGGAAGTTGGGTGCGCTTGATATTGGCTGGGATTGTAATTACCATAGAGTTATGAGTGTTGTCTCCATTGTAAAATGTGATAGCTATGAGGCGAGCGAGGTCGATCGGGCTTTAAATCAAGCCTTGCAGTTGGCTGGGTTGGATGGGTTGCTGCAAAATCGCAGTGTGCTGCTGAAACCGAATTTGTTGTCGACTCGAAAGCCAGATGATGCAGTGACTACGCACCCGGAAATAGTACGATCGCTGGGGAAACTGGCAATTGGCGAGCGTTGCGAGGTATCGATCGGGGATAGCCCGCCATTTGCAGGCAGAAATCCGGAGAAATATGCGCGATTGTGTAAAGTGACGGGTATGGCCGAGGTTGCGCAGGATTTGAATGTGCCGATTATCCGCTTTGAATCTGCATCGAGAGAAGTGCCCAACATTCGAGAAGGCATATATAAACATTTTGATATCGCAGAAGCGGTGTTGGATTCGGATGTGGTCGTCAATATATCGAAGCTCAAAACGCACGGGCTGACCGGATATACCGGGGCGATTAAAAACGTGTTCGGATGTGTGCCGGGGGTACGCAAAGGGTTGTATCACGTGCAGGCGTCTGAGGATAGAACAGTATTTGCGCAGATGCTGGTGGACCTGCTGGCCACTGTAAAGCCGACGGTGCACGTGATGGACGCGGTTGTGGGGATGGATGGCGACGGGCCAAACAATGGCAGGTCAAAGCAGATTGGTTTGATAATGGCCTCGGCGGATGCTGTCGCGCTGGATGCCGTAGCCTGCGCTGTGGTGGGAATTGACCCGCTTTCTATAGAGACTACCCGACTTGCCGCTGAACAGGGTCTGGGTTGTGCGGAAATTGGCTCTATAGAGATTAAAGGTGAACGCATTGAAGATGTGTTGGTCGAGGATTTTCGACCGTCTTCCGGCCGCAGCGAATGGAATAGAATACCTGTGCCGATTCGAAGGCTTCTTCGTAGAAAGCTGGTCGCGATTCCTGTAGTCAGGAACAAAGAATGCACCGGATGCGGGGATTGTGCGTCTGTGTGCCCGGTGGAAGCGATTAGCAGAACACGGCCCGCAGTGATTGATCTGGAAAAGTGCATAAGGTGTTATTGTTGCAGCGAGGTCTGCAATTTTGGGGCAATTGACCTGAAAATGAGTTGGCTGGGCAGGCTTTTGGGTTGGGCGAAATGAGAAAAAAACTGCACGAAATACGTGTTGACAAGTTCTGTAGAGCAAAGTATACTTAAGAAGTTATGAAATCGGAATCATACCTGATAATCCACGGGGGAAACAATAAGTGGGGCTGGCGATACTCCAATTAGTGTGGGGTAGCCGCCGTGCCGTCAGGTAGGAGACGTAAAAAACAAACTGAGTGCCGGAGACTGTCTCACAGGAGAAGTCCACGGCGTTTGGGAGTGCTGGCAGCAGAAGCCGGGGACTAATGTACCCCGGCTTCTTTTTATTACATTACAGGAGATATGGCATTGAAGAAAACAATACTCACCGGTGACAGACCTACGGGAAAGCTCCATTTAGGGCATTACGTGGGTTCGCTGCAATCGAGAGTGGCGCTGCAACACGAGTATAACACGTTCATAATCATAGCCGATGTGCAGGCTTTGACCACGAACTGGGATAATCCGGATCAGCTCGCAGGGGATTTGCGAGAGGTGGCGATGGATTATCTGGCAGTCGGCATCGACCCGAATGTGGCGACTATATTTGTGCAGTCTATGGTGCCCCAGATCGCGGAGTTGACGATTTTCTACTCGATGTTCGTGCCGGTGAACGTGCTTCGACACAACCCAACCATCAAGACCGAGGCGGCGCAAAAAGGATACAACGAGATGAACTACGGTTTTCTCGGTTATCCCGTAAGCCAGGCCGCGGATATCACGTTCTGCAAGGCGCACCTTGTCCCCGTGGGAAAAGACCAGGCCCCGCATCTGGAGCTGACCCGGCAGATCGCCCGCAGGTTCAATTCGCTGTATGGTGAGGTGCTAGTGGAACCGGAGGCTCTGATTCAGCCGCTGCTGAAGGGTCTTGACGGCAATACGAAGATGTCGAAGAGCCTCGGCAATGCCATCTATCTCTCCGATCCGGCTGACGAGGTGTTGCGGAAGGTCAAAACTGCGGTCACAGACCCCGCAAGAATTCGCAAAGACGATCCCGGACATCCGAAGGTTTGCACCGTGTTCGCATATCAAAAGGTGTTCAACACAGGTTTTGCAGGGGAGCTTGAGACGATGTGCAAAAAAGGCGAGATTGGCTGTGTTGAGTGCAAAAAGAGGCTGGCGGCAGCTCTTAATGAGATGCTTGATCCTATCAGAGAGAAGCGAGCTTATTATGAGTCGCACACCGGCGAAGTCGACGACATTTTACGTGAAGGAACCAAAAAAGCGATGGCTGTGGGCGCGCAGACGCTTGCAGAAGTCAAAGACGCAATGAAAATCAGTTACTTCGGTTAATCCGTAAACTCAGAGGCAAACAGATGAATCGTTACTATCCCGACAAAGAAGAGTTCATCAGACGCGCGAAGATGGGGAATATGACCCCACTTTACAAGGAGATTTTGGCGGACACGGAGACACCAGTCTCAGCGTTCAAGAAGATCGCCGAGGACGACTACTGCTTTTTGCTCGAAAGCGTGGAGGGCGGAGAACGTTTGGCTCGCTTCTCGTTTTTGGGCAGCGGCACAAACCTTGTCATAAAGAGCAAGTGTTCTGAAGTGGAAATAATTCGGGCCGGGGTCAGTGAGAAGACCACCCTGGAGCCTGGCCGAGACGTGCTGCATCTGCTCAAAGATGAGCTTGAGAGCCTCAATTATGTGGCTGATGAGAACCTTCCGCGATTCTGCGGCGGGGCAGTGGGGTTTTTGAGCTACGACCTGGTGCGGTTCTTTATGGATCTGCCGGATTCGACTGTGGATGATATGAACCTGCCTGATTGTACGCTGATCTTCACGGATACGCTGCTGATATTCGACCACGTAAAGCATCGAATCCGTGTAGTCTGCAATGCCCGCATTGATGGTGACCCGGAAGGTGCTTATGATAAGGCGATTGAGCGCATTGAGGAACTGGCCAGCCGATTGCGAAGGCCAGCGGAGATGAACTTCGGCAAACGTGACGCCGCGCCGCTTGAAGTAAAGTCCAATTTCACTAAAGATGAATATGAGAAAATGGTACTCAAGTGCAAGGAGTATATCGACGCTGGAGAGATTGTGCAGGTGGTGCCATCGCAGCGGTTCTCGACGAAAGTGACTGCGGATGCTTTTGATATTTATCGCTCCCTCCGGAGCCTGAACCCGTCGCCTTATATGTATTTTCTGAAGTATCAGGACGTGACACTGGTAGGCTCGTCTCCGGAGATTCTGGTGACCGATGAAAAAGGAAAGGTCACCGTGCGGCCAATCGCGGGGACGCGAAAGAGAGGCAAAGACATCGCCGAGGACCGAGCCCTGGAAGAAGAGCTGCTGGGGGATGCGAAGGAAAAGTCGGAGCACATGATGCTGGTCGATTTGGGAGAGTATGATCTGGCCAAGGTCTGTGAGCCTGATACAATAAATGTAGATGAATTGATGGTTATCGAGCGTTATTCGCACGTGATGCACATTGTGTCTAGCATCAGCGGGCGATTGCGAAAGGATCAGGATCAGTTCGAGGTGTTAAGAGCCACATTCCCCGCAGGAACCGTATCGGGCGCTCCGAAGAAGCGAGCGCTGGAGATTATCGACGAGGTTGAACCGACACGGAGAGGCCCTTACGCAGGAGCGATCGGATATTTCAGCTACTCCGGAGATATGGATGCCTGCATCACTATTCGCACCATTTTGCTTAAGGACGGCACGGCGTATGTGCAGGCCGGCGGAGGCGTGGTTGCAGATTCTGTTCCTGAGAAGGAGTATCAGGAGACAGTTAACAAGGCAATGGGGATGATTAAGGCGCTCAGCTCTGCGGAGGAAGGCCTGGAGTAGCATGACCATGATACGTGAAGCTCTTCGAAAACTGGTCGAGGGGGGTCACCTCACCGAAGACGAAGCCGTCGAATCGATGGAAGAGATCATGGACGGGGATGCGACGCCAAGCCAGATAGCGTCGTTTGTCACGGCTCTGCGGATGAGAGGTGAGACGGTTGAGGAGATCACCGGATTTGTGCGGGTGATGAGAAATAAGGCTGTTAAAGTAACCCCTCAGGCCGATGATCTGTTGGACACTTGTGGCACCGGCGGCGATAAACTGGGGACTTTTAATATATCCACTACGGCGACGTTTGTCATAGTCGGGGCCGGGGTGACGGTGGCGAAGCATGGCAATCGAGCAGCCTCGAGCAGTTGCGGCAGCGCGGACGTGCTGGAAGGTCTGGGGGTCTCCTTGAACCTTGACGCGGATCGGGTGGCGACGTGTATAGATAAATCGAGGCTGGGGTTTATGTTTGCTCCGGTGATGCATCCTGCAATGAGACACGCCATTGGTCCGCGAAAAGAGATCGGTTTTCGGACGGTTTTCAACCTGCTCGGCCCATTGACTAACCCCGCTGGTGCAAGGAGGCAGTTGCTTGGGGTGTTTTCTCCTGATCTGACGGAACCGATGGCCAAAGTGTTGAACTCTCTGGGCGCATATAGAGCAATGGTGGTGCACGGAATGGCGGGGCTGGACGAGATATCGACCCTGGGGGAGACTCGAATCAGCGAGGTGCACGATGGAGAGGTGAGAAGCTACTCGCTGCATCCGTCTGATGTCGGGCTGGAGACCACTGTGGCCGAACGATTGGCTGCCGGAAATGGGAGCGTCCTTGATAATGCCCGTATGCTGTTGAGTGTTCTTGATGGCGAGAAGGGGCCGTGTCGGGATATAGTGCTGTTGAATGCCGCTGCCGCGCTTGTGGTTGCGGATAGGGCTGCGGATTTTAAAGAGGGTGTGCAGTTGGCGGCGGAGTCAATTGATTCGGGCGCGGCGATGGCATCTTTTGAGTCGTTTAGAGCGGTAACTCAGGAGTTGGCGAATTGATCCTGAATGAGATACTAAATCATAAGAAGACGGAAGTGGCGCACAGAAAAGCCGATATGCCGCTGCGCGAGCTGAAATCCCGTGTATGGGATGCGCCGGCTGCGCTTGGGTTTGCTAAACGGCTTAATCGCAGCGACAACGGTATGCCGGCGGTGATTGCGGAGGTTAAGAAGGCGTCGCCCTCGGCAGGGGTGATTCGGCCGGATTTTGACCCGAAGTCTATAGCAAATTCCTACCAGGCTGCAGGCGCTTCGGCTATTTCGGTGTTGACGGATGAGAAGTTCTTTCAGGGATCGCTGGCTTATCTGCGCGAGGTGAAGAAGGCGGTTACTCTGCCGGTGCTGCGCAAGGATTTTATAATTGATGAGTATCAGATTTACGAGGCGAGAGTGGCTGGTGCGGATGCTGTTTTGCTGATCGTGGGTGCACTTGAGGTAGATCAATTGGCGCACTTGATGAACCGTGCGGCGGAGATCGATTTGGATTGTCTTGTCGAGGTTCACGACGAGGCTGAGATGGCGGTGGCGATAGAAGTCGGGGCGCCCGTGATTGGAATAAACAATCGCAACCTGCAGACCTTTGAAGTGTCGCTTGATACAACCAAACGACTGCTTCCGATGATCCCGCGGGCGAAAAAAGTGAGCGAGAGCGGGATTCATAGTCGCGAGGATATGGAGCAGCTTGGGTCGATGGGAGTCGATGCGGTGCTGATCGGGGAAGCGCTGATGCGGCAGGATGATATAGAAGGCAAGTTGAGGGAATTGATCGGATGACCTTAATTAAGATGTGCGGGATAACCAATATCGAGGACGCCATTGAGTGTGTCAATTCCGGTGCGAAAATGCTGGGATTTGTCTTTGCGGATAGCCCCAGGCGGGCGGATGTCGACACTGTGAAGCACATTGTTCGGATCGTCGGCGTGGACGTTAAGACCGTTGGGGTGTTCACTGAAGAATCCGATGAGGTGATCTCGCTGATGAACGACTGTGAGCTGAACTATGCCCAGCTTCACGGAGGGCAGAGCGAGGAGTTCGCACATAGACTTGGGGAGCATCGCGTGATAAGGGCGGTGCGGATCAAAAATGAGTGGAGTCTTGAGAACCTGTCGCAATTCAAATGTGCGTCGTATTATCTTCTTGATACGTATAGACCCGGTTTGCCGGGAGGTACCGGGGAGACTTTTGATTGGGAGCTTGCCGTGAGGGCGAAGGAGTTCGGCAAGCCAATTATTTTATCCGGTGGGCTCGGGCCGGACAACGTGGAGGCGGCGATTGATGCGGTTCACCCTTTTGCGGTGGATGCGGCCAGCGTTATAGAAATCGAGCCGGGAAAAAAAGACCTCTTAAAGGTAAAGGAGTTTGTTAAAAATGTCTACAAAGCAGATCATCGGGCCTGACGCGCGCGGGCATTTCGGTATGTTCGGTGGGCGGTATGTCCCAGAGATCTTGATTCCCGCGCTTGAGGAATTGACCGAGACGTATAACAAGTATAGGTTTGATAAAGATTTCAATAAAGAGTTGGACTATTATCTGGCCGAGTACGTCGGCCGCCCTACCCCACTCTACTTCGCAGAAAGAATGTCCGAAAAGCTCGGAGGGGCCAGGATATATCTGAAACGCGAGGACCTCTGCCACACCGGTGCGCATAAGCTGAACAACGTTATGGGTCAGATACTGCTGGCGCGACGGATGGGCAAGACGAGGGTGATAGCCGAGACTGGAGCCGGTCAGCACGGCGTGGCAACGGCGACGGCATGCGCCCTGTTCGGTCTGAAATGCGAGATATTTATGGGCACCGAGGATATGGAGCGGCAGGCTCTGAACGTATTTCGGATGAGATTGCTCGGAGCGACTGTGGTGCCAGTAAGTTCCGGCACTAAGACCCTTAAGGATGCCACCAGCGAGGCCATAAGAGACTGGGTGGCGAATGTTGCTGACACACATTATATAATCGGCTCGGTGGTCGGGCCGCATCCTTATCCTATGATGGTGCGAGATTTCCAGTCCGTGATCGGACGGGAGTGCCGGGAGCAGATACTTGAAAAGGAAGGCCGATTGCCCGATTATGCGCTGGCGTGTGTTGGCGGCGGCAGCAACGCGATGGGGATATTCAGCGGATTTGTGCAGGACGAGCAGGTCGAACTGGTTGGAATAGAGGCGGCCGGTGAAGGAACGGACACGGATCGGCATTGCGCTACTCTGACCACCGGCAGCCCAGGGGTACTGCACGGCGCGATGAGTATGCTGCTGCAGGACGACGATGGGCAAGTGAAGCTGACCCATTCGATCTCGGCTGGCCTGGATTATCCGGGGGTTGGACCGGAACACAGCTACTTCCAGGAGATCGGGCGAGCGCGATATGTGAGTATTACGGATGATGAAGCGTTGGAAGCGTTTTCGTTTTTGTCTCAGACAGAAGGGCTGATTCCTGCACTCGAATCGGCGCACGCGATCGCTTACGCAATGAAGTTCGCCCCGACTTTGGGTAAGAACTCATTGATGGTTCTCTGCTTATCCGGTCGCGGCGATAAAGATGTAAATACAGTGTCAAAGAGCCTGGAGGTGTAGTCGTGAACCGGATAGATAGATGTTTTGCTGATTTGAAGGCTAGAAATGACAAGGCGCTTGTGTGTTTTTTGACGGCAGGCGACCCAGATTTTGCGACGACTGCCGAACTGGTGAGGGAAATCAGCAGCGCTGGGGCGGATATAATCGAGCTTGGAGTGCCATTTTCTGACCCGATGGCGGATGGGCCAAGCATCCAGGCGGCAACTATGAGGGCGCTTAGGGCAGGAGCCACGATAAAAGGCGTCTTTGACAATGTAAAGCAGATTAGAAAACAGGTGCAATCGACGCCGATAGTGCTGATGACCTATTTTAATCCGCTTTATAAGTATGGTATGGAGAGGTTCGCTGCTGATGCAGCCGAGGCGGGGGTCGATGGTGTGATTCTTACGGATCTTCCGCCTGAAGAGGCAGAGGAATGGCACGAGATTTCCGGCAAAGTGGGGCTGGCAAACATAATGTTAGTTGCGCCGACCAGCACGAAGGAGAGAATTGCCATTGCGGCGAATATGGGTAGCGGGTTTATATATTGCGTGTCCCGATTGGGAGTGACTGGGGAGCGCAATAGTATCCCTGCCGAGTTGAGTGATTTGGTTGGGATGATAAAAACGGTAACCGACCTGCCTGTGGCCGTTGGGTTCGGTATATCCAAACCGGAACACGTGGGTGCGGTTACTGAATTCGCTGACGGAGCGGTGGTTGGCAGCGCGTTGGTAAATATAATAGCGAGCGCGGCGGGATCGAAGGATATGGTAAAACGCGCCGGTGAGTTTGTAAAGGAATTAAAAACGGGCGTCTCCGGATAGGAGTGATCAGGGATGTATACCAAGGAGCAGTTTGCAAAGCTGATGGACTCGGCACTGCTGAAGCCGACGGCCACGCATGAGAACGTCATTCGCCTCTGCGAGGAGGCCAAGAGCTACCATTTCGCCACGGTGATGGTGCTGCCTTTCTGGCTGCCTATTGTGCGACGCGAACTGCAGGACTCCGACGTCAAACCAGCGACGGTTATCGGATTTCCTTTTGGCGGCAGCGGGAGGGCGGTCAAGGTTTTCGAGGCGAGGACGGCTATCACCCACGGCGCAAAAGAGCTTGATGTGGTCATAAACATCGGGGCGCTGAAGTCCGGGGAGCGAAATATCGTTGAGGGCGAGGTCGCTGAGCTGGTGGACACAGCGCGGATGACCGGTATGACCTAGGACGCAAAACGCACTGTTCTTAAGTTTATTATCGAATGCTACTACCTGACTGATGAAGAAAAACAGATCGCTTGCGAGATTATCCGCGACGCGGGCGGGGATTTTGTAAAGACCTCTACCGGCACGGCTCCGGGTGGGGCGACTGTCGAGGATATCCGGCTGATTCGGCAGGTGGTCGGCTCGGATATGGGAGTCAAGGCCGCCGGCGGCATTCAGACCACTGAGCAGGCTATGGCGATGCTGGATGCTGGAGCAAGCAGGATCGGCGCAAGCAATGCAGCGGCGATAGTCGAAGGCTATGTGCCGGAGGATTATCTGGAAAGCGCTGGCCGTCGGAAACATCAGGGGTGAAGGGATAGCGCGAGACAAAGCACGATAGAGGCTTTAGAAAGTTCATGCTGCGGGGCATCAACGGCGCTACTGCGGAGATGTCACTGGTATTGTTGGTCCATGACTTGAGGAAATGCCTCAATAAGGCTCTCTTTTCGGCCTTTTCGACCCGGATCGACGCCGCTTTCGAGCCGCTAAGCTGGCATGACTTCATAACGTGTCCGTGGAGCAACGGGCGGCGGGTAAGCTGTTTTTGGGACAGCTTCTCCGTTCCACGAAGCTACACTCATATCCGAAACACCTCAAGGCGCCGGTGGATCAATGCCGGGATATTTGAGTTCTTTCGGGAAAAGGGTTTCCCGAAAGAACAAATGACATAGTCAGGAAGACAAACGACCTCCAGTGCCACAAGGACAAGTGGGACAGCAAGGATCCAGGGCATTACAAGGACATGGAGCAGATGAACAGACGATTACAGAAAAAGATCGAGCAGTTCACAAAGAACTGCTCGGATAGAAACAATGGCGTTGGCCCCTTGCCTGCGCCTGTGCCGTTACCTGCTCCGCCAAAGAAAGTGAGCCCGCCTAGGTTCTCAATTCCAGTAATCGACTGGCCGAAGATTGGGAGGAATATAGGCATTGGCGTAGGTGTTGTTGTTGGGGTAGTGACTATCATAGTCACCGGACCAAAGATTGTTCCTCAGCCAGGTCTGGGTGGTGGGGTTATGACGTGCCCATGTAGTCCTAATGGTATCCCTGATCGTTCGCGCGCGTAGCCGCAGTATGGGCGGCACCACTGGCCTATTGTCCAGTTGTGCCGCCCAAAGGCCCCGCTAAGACATTCCCGAAGGAGGGTCATAGTAGTGAATAGGAATGCCAACATAGCGTTCCGTGAGATGTTGACCGAACCCGACGCCGATGAACAGATCATCAGTAGTCTGGCGAATGTCGCTGCGGAGCGAGTTTGGTGGGCAGCATTCAACGCGCTGCATGGTGATGAACAGGATGAAAAGACTGCGCAGCTGCAAAAGGCCCTTTATGAGGCTCTTCATTGGGCGCTACATATCGCTCAAAGCATAACGCGATTCAGTAATGCCAGTGATCCCAGTTGCCGAGAGAGTGCCCTGGAGGAGCTATATCACCGTCCGTTTATAATGTTTGATACATATGATGAATCACACAGCCTCATCCCGTCAGGAACATGGATGCGCTATGAAAGACCTGTGCCGCCCCCACCTACCTTGGATCACTTCGGTGAACTGGTGGGCGGGCTGACAACTGAAGAGGGTGACGATGCTGGGCAGTCCGGCTTCTCAGATGCGGGACGTGCTTTGCGAAGAGATGCGGCTGTTTACATGGCCCTTCTTGAGTGGCTGGTTACATCTCGCGAAAGAAACAAGTTGAAGGTGCGCGACTCATTCCTATTCATCTGTTCGCTGGCACTGCACATCAGTGCGAATGCCGCTCTAGTGCTGTGGGAAGGATGAGTCCTTTTTGGCGGCTTGGGGCTGCCTGCTACGGCACCTGCCCCTCGTGCTCGTGCCGTATTCCTGGTGGTTGGAAATGTACACTTTCTGCCATCCCAAGGCCCCGAAGGGCAAGCAAGTGGATCTTAACTGTAAGATTGACACAAAAATACCAGGACCTGGACAATCGCCACCAGGCTGGGATCCGAAGCACCCCAAACCCAAACCTAGCCCGAAACCCAAACCGAAGAAATAGCAACCATGTGAGGAGATATCATACCATGAATGTTATTTGGGCTCACAGTAAAGCTGCGTGGAAACGCGCCGTGGCTCTGGCGCCTGCAGTACTAGCTGGAGTATCAGGATACCTTCTGTTTCTTGTCATTGTGCCATTCTTTGTGCTGGACATAAACAATACGCCTTACACGGAATTGGCTTCAGGGGGTGTCTGTTATCAGACTGCGCTTGGTCTGCCAGCGGCGGTACTGGCCTTGATTCTAGCATTAGCAGCAAGAAGGTTATATACCTATGTATGGTTGTTTAGTTTGATCAACTTTGTTAGTACCAAACGGTGGTACGTGTTACTTCTCTTGCTTCTTGCACCGTTACCTATTGCTTATGTTATTGTTGGCCCATACGCTGACAGTATCCTTGCATGGATTGGGTACGACTAGTTGCCTGCTCTGAGGTGTTTCCGTTATTTCGGGAAACCCTTTTCCCGGAACGACCCTGCGCATTGATACTATCTGGATGGAGAACGAGATGTAAAGTGGAAGAAGCAGGCTGCGGAACCGGATGAACTGGCTGTCCATACCAGGCACGCCAATGGCCCGGGCATCGTGAGCGAGAAGGTGCTGAAGACCAAGATCTATAAGGACTCAAACGACTCTACCGGCCGTCCGACGACATATACCTACGACCAACTCGGTCGACTGGTGAAGATGGTCAATCCCGACAATGGCGGAACGCGGCTGCTGAGCAGCGATTATTTCCGTTGTTTCGGGAAGCCCCTTCCCGAAATGATGAGGATACGATTATGGCAACTGATATGAATGTTCATCCACCACGTACCATTAGTGTAGTAGTTACTACATTGGTATCATGGCTTACCTCTATATCGGCAGGAATGATCGGCCTGCGACCGCTGGTTCGCGTTCTTTCTGCCATATCAACTTCAGATCACAGCAAGTCACTTGCAGACATGTCTGGCAAGCTAACATGGTGGCAAATTTGCATTGTAGCTCTTCTCTCAGTGGCCACTCTTATTGCTGGTATTACAGGGGTGCGGATATCGGCAACTGGCTATCGAATGGAGCGTGGGAAACGCTTGCTATGGGTAATCCTGCTCTTGGCTAATGTGCTTGCGGTTCTATATGTGCTACAGGTAATCGGCGTGATGGTAGTGGGTAGCTTGATCCTAAACCGGGTGTGATTCTATAGTCACGTAGGCGCGAAAATGCGTTACACCTTTTCCGTTCTTTCGGGAAAAGGGTTTCCCGAATGTTTACCCGAGCCCTGCGGGCTCGACTTCGGCTGCATGCAACCGAAGTAACTTAAATGATGCGCCTTTCCAGGAACTGATGTTCCTTGCGAACATCGGAGGGCCGGATGCGGAGGCTGCAGTCAATCGTTTCATTGCTAAGACCGCATCATCAAACCTGGCGGATTTTGCTCGCGACGCACTGGAGAGGGCAAAGACTGGCAGCGCAAACAACTGATGCGGGGTCCTCACGGGATATGTTGTTTCAGTTGCTTCGGTTGCACGCAGCCGAAGCTGTGGCCGGAGGTCACACCACTAACTAACCGGATTCGGAGATAGCCGCCTCTCGTAGGTGCTGCATTTGGTATAGTTCTTCGAGCCCTGTGGGCTCGACTTCGGCTGCATGCAACCGAAGTAACTTAAAATGCGCTACACCTTTTGTGGGTTTTGCGCGTTATTAGAAATGGCGGAATGCCACTTTTGAGATGCAGGTTACTATCCGACTGCGTTGGAGGCGGTATTCGGCTGCCAGCATGCTGTCTCAGAAGTCCCTAAATAACCTGGGCCGCTGGATGGAGGCGAATTATGAAATCGACACGTGTAGTATATCTTTGCTTTATCTGCATGGCAGCCGCTGCAGTTCTTCTGCTGCCAGGCAGCAGATCTTCAGCCGAGAGCGGGAGTGAGGTTCAGGCATCTAAACCAGACGCGACCTCATGGAAATCAATCGACGATCTGCCGGCCAACGTTCGGTCACATGTGGATGCCCTCTACGCCGCGCGCAACCGCAAATTCACGGCGCTTGACGACAAGATCGAGAAGTTCGCGGTGAGTAAGCTCACGGTTCCGGAGGCGGTGGCCGAACTGAGCAACCAAGCCAACGTTATCTGTGGGATAGAGGTTGTTCCGTGGCAATCCAGCTCGACAGAACTAAAGAGTGTCGTGCTGCCGCAGGTATCATTGTCCGTGGAAAACACGACGCCACGGCGAATTCTCGACAAACTGATTTCGCTTGACCAGACGTTCGTATGGGTCGAGGATAGTGGGATCGCCAATGTCGTTATGCGTTCGGCTTACAACAGCCCGGCATACCCGTTCAATCTTACGATAGACGAGTTTTCCGTCGCCGGCAGCCCATATTCCAACGCGTTCATCGGCGAGCCTCACGTGTGGGGTCTGTTTCAACTCCCCCAGGTCTCACCGGCCTTGCCAATCGGCATGTCCGGCAAGTGGCCCACCAAGTTCGAACCGCAGGTGACGCTGGACGCACACGGGGCCTGCGTGCGCAAGATAGTTAACGAAGTTGCCCGGCAGGTAGGCATGTCCTGGTCATTAGTGTGGCACGATGCTCCAGGCTCCACACCCGGAAAATCAGGTGCGATGTTCTGGATGATTCCCAAAGTCTGGGTCGGACTTTCCGCCGACTGGGAAGGGATCAACGCGGACGAGGCCGACAGTGACGCCAGTAAACCCCAATTTGCGGACAACCTCCCTGAGATGCGGAGCACGGTCCTTTTCACAATCCCCTGGGGTGATAGCTGGGGGAGCATTAAGTACGTACCCGTTGAGCAGTTATCTGAGGCTGACTACAGAGGTCCGAGCGCTATGCTGGTGGACACGCGTGGAGGAGTGTATATTTTCGATGCCTGGCAGCGCAGGCTGCAGAGGTTTGGCCCCAAGGGACAGTGGGAAGCGGGTGCACAGCTTCAGGCGAACATTGGTGAAATAGAATGTATGGTGTTGGGGAGCGCAACAGCCGGTAATGATGCGACCGTTGTGGTGGCGGACAACGCTGGGTATATTGCCTCGATTGACAAGATGGGGAAGACTGCCGACGCAGCACGCACCACGCAGATGCTCAAGGGGGTGATAGCCCGTGGAACGACTGTCCACCGCATTGGCGCGAGCAGCCCAGGCGGTATTTTCGTAGAGGAGAGTGGAATAGGAGACCGGCTCCCATATGTGCGCTACTTTGATTTGGGTGGCGTATACGATCACAGGATTGAGGTTGTCGATCTGGTCTATAGCAGCCCGTACTACTACGGCCTTGCATTGGATCGGACCGCAAGCGCGCTGTACACCGCCCCCGAATCGGGCTCACTTATGCTGCAAGAGATAGACGCAGGAGCGGGTGGCGGTGTCGTGCGGAAGGAAATACCTATTAACATCCCGCAAATAAAAGACAATGGTTCACGTTGGCGCCTAATCGGCGCAGGTCGCCTGTATGGGTCGGTGTTCTATCTTGCCAGGAGCTATCCGATCTCTGCCGGTGCGGAGGTGTACGCGGTTACAGAGAAAGGCGATGTTGTCGGTGTCGCCAAGATCGGGATTGCCGGGCAGACCGATACCAACAGCTACCTAAAGCACTGGCGCCATCTGTCTAGCGTGGCCTGGAATGGAGATATGTACCTGGGAATTCCGAGCAAGCAAGGCTTCGTTATTGTCAAATACGACTCACCCGTTGCAAAGCAGTGAGCCATTGAGGTGTTTTGGATGCTGCGGCTGCGGGTCGTCACCAGCATTGAGTAATAAAAGAGGGAATTAACAATGCGTTTCAGATCACTTATAGTCGTGCTAATGGTTGTATTGGTGGCATTTTCTGCTTCTTTACACGCGCAGAATGCGCCTCAGCCGGGCCCGGCGCTTGACGCTCAGGTTGCCGAGGCGTCGGCTGGTAGTGAAATGGAGATGTGGGTTCCCTTGAGCTTCAAGGACTTTCTCCAGCAGGCGGCTTACCATCAGAACGACTGGTCAGCCGGGCAGAATTACAAGGATGCGTCCTGGATGCGGCAGTGCGATGCGTCGACAGCCAGCGCGAAACAAGAGTTCAAGCTGACGGACGAGCAGGCTAACAAGCTCGAAGGACTGATCTGCGAGTGGAAATTGCGGAGGCTATCCGGCTACTCCAGCGAGTTTGTGGACAATCCTCTGGCGGCTGGGTCATATAACGAAGCCCAGATGAAATTCGTATTGAGAAGGCATTATACGGAACGGGCATTCAGGGTACTCGACACTGTCAGATTGGTACAGGAGATCGCTTCTATTCTCGGTCCCGGCAAGATCGAAGATGCGCGCAAGCTCGTGGGTGATCCTCAGAATGCCAAGCTCTCTCACAGTCTTACAGATACTGCAGGATCGTCTGAACCGGGCCTCGATCGCCTGGTCGAGCGGTGGAAGTACGCGGAGTATCTGTCTCCATCAACTGCACATCCACGTTTGCGAACTGCCTTCACCACCGCTCGAGGTGAAGTCGAGGTATCGTTGGACAAAGTCCGTAAACTTATGAAACGGCTTGACGAACTGGAAGCAGCTCCAACTTTGGATCAGACGGCGGTTATGTCGATATTTTCCGAGGGCATTGATGCGGAAGTCGGAATGGCTCTTGCTGATATCAAAGGCGAATGGGAAATACTGAAGCTGATACCAGATGAATTTCAAGGTACGTGGGCGGCGCTTCCTCCTCACACGAGTATTCCCGGCACAAAGAATACTGAGAGACAGGCACAACACGTAACTAACGTCTCCGAGAAAACGGTACCAGATCAAAACAAGCCGGCTAACGATGCAATATACTTAACGGCTAAGTCCATAGCTTATGGCCACTCATTTACTAAACACGCCAATGAATTCACGATGCTGGGTATAACGTCAAAAGCGCAGTTTGCAGATTTCATAGACGCTATCATGAGAAACGCCAGGGGAAATAATGTCCGTAGTCTCTCCGGAGGGAGTACTGCCTATTGGGATGACGCTACCGGAACAATAGTCATTCATAACCCTAAAGCTAGTGATTCGGGAACAGCGTTTCGGCCACACAAGGGCAAAACCTACTTCACGGAGCTTATGTAATGAAATCAGTGATAGAAAAGATGTCTAATCACGATTTACATATAGCTGTCCAGTGTATGGATTTCATCTTGAACAGCGGTCATTATTATCCCGAGGAGATTGGGACACGGCTCGGTGTTGATCGACCTGAACTGGTCACTATACACAGTCTCTTGCAGCGTTTATTGAGTGGCGAGGCCGATATAGATGAGCTGGCAAGCTATCCAGAGAAGATGCTGGAGGACATTAATTTAGCTGTCCATAACAGCTTTGTTGACGTGGGATACGCTGAAGAGTATGACGATAGCGAGCTGATACAGGGTTATGGGATATCGCGGAGTGATGTTGAGGCAGCTTCTAAGAGATTACGTGCTATTGAGGACTCGGAGGCGTAACATTCTTGCGGTGGGTTGATGGCAATGATTTCCGTTGTCTTTGGAAAAGGGTTTTCTGTAATAACAAGTATGTTTACCCGAGCCCTGCGGGCCCGACTTCGGCTGCATGCAACCGAAGTAACTTAAGAACTGTAGTTTGGATATATTGCACTTATGAGAACCTACTCTGCTAGTTGTATTGTGTTGCGTCGGATTGACCTCGGAGAGAAGGACCGTATACTGACTCTGTTCACTCGCGAACAGGGTAAGCTGTCGGCTGTGGCTAAGGGGTCGAGGCGGCCGGGGAGCAGGCTCGGTGGGGCTAGTGAGCCTCTCACATATTGCCGTATGATGCTGTCCGCTGGCCGCGACCTGGATGTTGTCACACAGGCTGAGATTAAAGAGTCTTTTCCGCACATTCGTGGGGATATTAAAAACATAGCTTATGGGTTGTATATGCTGGAGCTGGTGAACGCTTTTGTGGATAAGCGGCAGCCTAACCCTGATATTTTCGACACACTGCTATCTGCGCTGTATATTCTCGAGAGCGGCACCGACGCTGAGATTGCGACGCGCTATTTTGAGATACAACTCCTGAGTATTCTTGGCTATGAACCGCATATTGAAGCGTGTTTGCGCTGTGGGCGAAAGCCTGGCCGAGGCAAGATCGTCTTCAGTCCGCCTCTCGGTGGATTCGTCTGCAGTGAGTGCGGGGAGACACCCAAAGGTGCAGTCGAGGTGAGCGGGGCCGTGGCATCTTATATTACCGCATTGCGGAAGGCCGAACCTCCTCAACTGCAACATATTCACGTGCCAAAAGGCGCACGACGTGACCTCTCATTGATACTTAGACATCATATACGCTATCAACTGGAATCCGACCTCAAAAGCTCTGAATTCATAGATGCTATTACCGCGATAGAGGTTAATGCGACTTAAATATCGAAGAGCATCGTATGAGTTTGGAGGACTGAACAATGAATTATCGAGTGCGAATCCTTGCATTGGCCGCTGTTGTGGTCGTGCTACTTGCCTCAGCGGCATTTGCAGAGAACTTCACTTTTGTGCATATTAGCGATACTCATCTGACTGGCGCTGGGTCGAATGTGGCTACTCTTACTTCGATCGCCAAAGAGATTAACGCGATGAAACCCAAACCGGCGTTTGCAGTGATCTCCGGGGACTTGACTGAGACAGGGCTGGCGCGGGACTGGGAAAAATTTGCCGAGACCGCAAAGGCCTTTGAAATCCCAGTATACAAAGCCCTGGGCAATCACGAAGTTAAATGGTCGCATCTCGGCAAGAACGCGCTTGAACAATATGTTGATCAGCAGACGCAGTATAGTTTCGATTGCGGTGGGCTGCATTTCGTGGCTCTGGACAGTACCGTATGGTTGCAACATCACGGCCAGATTGATAAACATTCGATAGAATGGCTGACACGCGACCTCGCAAAAGCCGGCAATCAGACCCCGTCCGTGTTATTCTACCATCATTGTCCCGGTTACCAGCCGAACGAGTCCGAGCTTCTGCGTGCAATACGACCGTATAACGTTCGACTGATTCTGGTCGGGCACGGCCACGTCTACAAGGTTTGGAAGCGCAATGGTTTGGAGTTTCAGGAATGCCAGGCAGCTAAAAATAATGGCGCATATAGGATTCTTGAGGTCACTGACACCCATATTAACAGCTCCAGAAAACTGGTCGGGCAAGAGGCGACACCAGAAGGCACGGTCGCGCTTGCAAGACCGCGAAATCCGATCAATCTGATTGAGCCGCGGTTTAACGACAAAATAGAGGGATCGATTCATATTCGGGCGGCGATTTCCGGGCCAACTGCGGATCGTAAAATAGAATATTCCATAGGTGGACAGACAGGGTCGCTGGAGGCTGGCGCAGGTGGCGTTTATGAAACTGATGTGGACTTCGACGGCGCTTGCGGGTGGTATACGCTATATGTGAAGATGACCGACCCGGATGGCATGGAGTGGTCTGACTCAGTGCCGGTGCAAATAAACGGCGATGCTCGTGAAGCGTGGCAGGTGGCGGTTTCCGGTGGGGTGCAGAGAGGCGTTGCTGCGGCGAATGGAGAGCTCTATTTCGGCACGTTGAGCGGAGATGTGTATTGTCTGGACGCACGCACAGGCTCTCAGATATGGCGGGACAACTTCGGTTCGGAGATACTGAGTGAAGTGGCTGTTGCGGGTGACTTGGCCTGTTTCGGTACCACAGCCGGCCGCGTATTTGGCGTCGATGCTGCCACTGGAAAGGCTCGCTGGCAATTCGACTCGGGCGGAGCTGTGGTTGGCTCGGCAGCGATTCACGACGGCAAAGTGCTGATCGGCGCTGGGGGGCCAGCTTTTTACGCGCTGGATGCGAAGTCCGGCAAAATGATATGGAAGCTGGATATGAATCGATATACCCAGGTTGTGCCGGTAGTGCTGAACGGTTCGGTGATGTATGGTGCGTGGGATACCAATTTCTATGCTTTGGACGTGAACACAGGACAGATAAAATGGAAGACCTCGATAGGGCCGAGCTTCTATTTCTCCACTGCAAACTCCGATCCTGTCACCGATGGCAAACATATAGGGGTCAACGTGACGCCTCATCAATCGGGTGATGCTGATATTTATTGTCTGGATGCAGAGTCCGGAAAGATTGTCTGGAGCAAGAGGAACCCAGGCAGATCCGATTGCGGATTCAACAGCCCGGGCTCAGAAGGGAATCTATTTTATAACGTGTCTGGCAATGGTCAGATATATTGTATGTCGTTTGAAGACGGCAAACAATTATGGGAAAGCAACATTGGTTCTGGCACCACGAGTGGAAAGCCGGTGGCGGCTGATGGCAAAGTGTATGTGGCCGGTCGGAATGGAATGCTGGTTTGCCTGGACGGTGTCGATGGCAAGGTGCAGTGGAAATACTCCGTCGGAGACGGATTTTTGTTCGGCGGATCGACCGTCTGGGAGGATTTGGTGATTGTCCCGTCGATGGAAGGCACTGTGACAGCAGTTCGAAGGTAGAGGGTTGCTGGAAGGGATAACGCAAAAGAGCACGGTGGCGATTCGGAGATCGCCACCGATCAAGGAAGGGAAAAAGCAGATTTCTCGCTGCGCTCGAAATGACAAGAGGTGGCGTTCGATATGACAGGGGTTGGCGCTCGAAATGACAAGAGGGTGGCGCTCGAAATGACAAAAAATGGGTTATGAGGTGGTGATTCGGAGATCACCACCTATCTAATTACCACAACCGTCAACCGATAACCGACAACCGACAACCTACAACCGACAACCTACAACCGACAACCGGCCGCCGTTCACATTCGACTGATGCCTGTTTATTTTTTATTGCACGACGTTTATCTCGCGGGAGAGGATGACTGGGTAGGTTTGCCCTGACAACTTCCGGCAGGATACGGCTCCGGTTACCGCTACGAATTTGCCTGTGGTGGCGGAGTTCGGTGAGCCTGTCCAGATTTTGACCCCTACTCCGCCTGCAGAGTCGGCATGTCCGCTGCCGTCGTCGAGATAGAAGCCATCGGATACCACCGAAGTCACCTTGCCTGCTACACGAACAAGAAGGCCGGTGGTGTTAAGACCAACGCCGCCAATTGATTTAGTCACCATGCCGAGGGGTTTAACCACAGGCCCGGCGTCGCCTGGGACTACTTTGCAGTCCAATAACGCAGGCTCACAGCCGTCCGCCAGGCCTACTATTCCAAAGAGACCCACTTTCTGATTCGGCGACAGAGATTGCGCGGATTCCACGCGAATGCCGGCTGCCCTGTTTTCCTGCTCTACGTAGAAC
The DNA here is from genome assembly GCA_050948905.1 of Armatimonadota bacterium. Classification (GTDB taxonomy): domain Bacteria; phylum Armatimonadota; class UBA5829; order UBA5829; family UBA5829; genus DTKD01. Next base: position 387,329 of record JBMNES010000001.1, read on the forward strand.
TTAGTAGGGAAGACTGAGGTAACGCTGATAGAATCGAAATAGACCGGCTCTGTTATTAGTTCCTTAGCTTGCGCTATGTTGTCGACCGGGCTGGCAACCATTACACCAGATGAAATCGCAGGTGCGGAGATCATTCCAGCGCCGTTTATAGCTCGGACGCTTATGTAGTACTTGCAACCAACTCCTAAGGATAGTCCATCAATCACAGCCGATGTGCCTGTTCCGGCATCCGTCCACGGCAGAACATCGGCAATGCCCGGTTGAGTGCCGATGGCGTATTTATACATCGCGATTCCGGATTCTGGATCCGCCCCACTCCACTGGGCGTTTAACGAAGTCGTCGAGAGAGTATAGGTCTCATCGGTGACGTTAGACATTACAGGCGGGGTCAGATCGCCGAGATATTCGAATTTGACGGCATCCGCTACAACAAGGCCGTCCGCAGTTCCAACCTGGTTGGTCAGGGTCACATTGCCGGATTTCCCGGCGTCGAAATGCGTAATCGGACCGAGTTGCATCCAGGTATAGTCGTTTTTCTGCTGGTTTATGATCGTCTGCTGACTGCCAGATGGCGAATTGACTGTAAAACGCGCGTTGGTGGTGCGGTTTGCGCCGGCGTGATAGTACGTAGACACCTTGTATAGCCCAGAGCGCGGAAATACCGGAGCCCAAACCGCAGTGGCAGAAGGAGCGCCGGTGACGCCGGTTCTATATACAAAGCTGCTGGCCCAACCGGTCGCGTAGGTGGTTCTGATCCAGCTACCAGATAAGGTACAGTAATCCTCGTCGAGATCGTCCACGATAATGGTGGTCTCAGCGGGCTTGGTTTTGAATGAGAAACTGTCTGAGATAGTCGTGCGATCGGCCATATTGGTCGCCCTTATCCGCAGGGTGTAGTTAGTGTTTGGATTAAGACCCTGAAGAACAGCAGTGTGGGAGACCAGATAAGATGAGTTCTCGTCGGTTGATTGGCCAAAGTGAGGCACGAAGTCGTATTCTACCTGGCCGGTGCAGGGCATATCCGTGAGCCAGGTTATCTTTGCGGTGCCGTCGGTGATGTCTGTAATTGCAACGTCGCTGATTACAGGAGCGCTGGTGTCGATCTGGGTTAAGGCAAAGTCGCCGTCTTCGATTTGGCCGGCAGTGACGGTAAAGGTTTTCTCCTGGCGATATGGGCCGTAGGCGGCCTCGACAGTGTAGGTTCCGGGCGTCAGGTCGATGAAAGCATAAAAGCCGGTGCCGTCGCAGGTCATAGTTCGGCTTTCAGGGCCGGTGATCGTGACCGTGGCTCCATCTGCCCAGGCGTTGTCTGGCGGCGCAGTTACCGTGCCCCCGATATGGCCTTTTGTGGGTGCGCTCTTCCACGGCATGTCCGGTACATCCGCCCACTGCGGAGTGATCTGAGAGAGGAGCTGAGCGCTGAAAGTAGACCACGGGCCGTAAGTCGAGGACGATTTGTCGATCGCATAGGGAGATTGATATGAATATGCACCGAACCCGTCGGCGTAATTGCCCGCAGGGGACGGGGCACGGGTAAGACTGAGCATATTTATGGCATCGGGCAGGAAATTGAGATAGGTCCCCGCATCAGGCACCATCAACCGATTGCCTTTGCGATCCTTCTGGAAGTTGATCCAGTTTATGTAATCCTGAGTTCGAGTGGTCATATTGAAATAGACCATCGGGGCCGCGAAGTCGATTATGCCTTCTTGTATCCAGCTATCCCAATCGGAGTATTTGAGATAGGCCGACGACTTTAGAAACTCGGCGCGAGTGGAGGTTTTCGGAGATGGCGTGCTGCAGATAAAAGAGCCGGAGACCTTAACCCACGGTTTGACGGCCTGGATTTTGGCGTAGACTTTTCGGACTACAGCAGTGACCTGGTCGCGTCTCCATTGCTTGAAAAGTGCGTCTCCCGAAGCCGGTTGTCCCGTTCTCCCGTAACGGGCGTTGAACCTGGCGACACTGGTGGGGTTATAGCCCTGAGAGCTGTCGGTGAAGCGGATATAGTCGAAATGGATGCCGTCGATGTCATAGTTATTGACCAAATCCATAACAACGTTGACCACATGCTCCTCGGCTTGGGGATGACCGGGGTCGAACGTTTTATCTGCAGATTCCTGGCCGTTGGCGTCACAGGTCATCCAATAGTTGTCGGGATCAGACGGGTTGCTGTGCTGGGCATATAAAGCGCCTGTGCCGGTTCGGAATGCGACGATCCAGCAGTGGACTTCAATTCTTTTTTTGCCACCAGTGGTGTCGTGAGCGGCGTTTATCATAGCCTGGAGGGCGTTAAAGTTGGACGGAGATAGACCCGACATAAATGGTTCGCCGACGGCGGAAGGATAGCAGACATCTGCACGCCTGCGCACTTGCGGCAGAACGGCGTTGCAGTTGGCTGTGCGGATGTCACCCAGTGAGGACGCAACTCCGGGCACTCCGAGCAGCTTGTCCACCTGGGATTGTTTAAAAAAGCCCGCGCTCCAGCCCGTAACAGGGACGATGCGATATTCGTCCGCCGCAACAGCTCCGCATATTATAAATAGAACTATTAATAGTGCTGAAATAAGTCGACACATATCCGACCTCCAAGGGTGCCCGCTAAACTCAGGATAGCACCGAAATTCAGGGTTGTCTACTGACAGGCTTCCTGGGTGCGTTTTTAAAACGGCTAAATCCGATTAGTTAACCAGTATACTTAAGGTCCATAATGAAATTACGCCACATTTTTCTCTGCTTCACATTAAAAGTTATTAACTCGCGTCCGCCGGGTTCAAATCAGACCTGGCGATCTTCTAAATCCTTTTAGAAGAGCCGACAATGTGATAGAATTTACCGGATATTTCGCAGCAGATGCGATGAAGGCCGCGTAAAATAAATGTGGAGTTTTCTTATATGAGGAAGAGACCTTTTTCATTAGAATATGTTTGTCAAAAACACAATGAAAAGAGGTCTCTATGGAAGCTATTATACAACAAACGGTTTTGAATTTGGTTGGTGAATGGCAGTCGCTTCTCTGTAAGCATGGGTTATCTGATATAGATGCTACTTGTTCTGCGTTGGCCGAGGCGAGCAAATTGGCGGCTAGTGAGCTGATGTCCGTGTTAATAACTAAGCTTGATGAATCGTTGTTTGAAGCAAAATCAGAGCGCAAGGAACTAGGTTTGAAAGTCAAGCAGCGGGATCGCAAGCGCGAATATCTAACTGGTTTAGGCTGGCTTAGATATAGTCGCAGCTACTATTCAGACGAGATTAACGACTGTTATTGCTATCCAGTGGATACGATAATCGGCGTATCTTCCGGGCAACGGATAAGCCCTGGCGTATGCGCTGCTCTCGTGGGCAACGCTGCCAAAGTCTCTATGCGATCCAGTTCTGATGAAGTAACTGGTGGCGACATCAGCGCTCAGAGCGTGTGCAACAAGGTCCGCTGCGTAGATTTGCCGGAGCTATTTCCTGACATTCGCCGTGAAGTATCCGAGCTTCATATCTTTGCCGATGAGGATCATGTCAGCTTGCAGGATGGTCGGACGAAAATCGTTCCTTTGGTGACTATAGCTGAGGGTTTGAAAGGGGTAGGCAAGGATCGGCGCGAGTTAATACATCGTGTTCATTTCACCTCTGATATTTCCGATGTTGAGTCGTTGTGGAATCGTGTTTATGCGTATGCCGATAAGACTTATGATCTTGGAAGCGTCGAGCGAGTAGTTATTCATGGTGACGGAGCGGGTTGGATAAAGAGAGGTTTAGATGCATTCTGTGATGCTCGCTTTGCGTTGGATGGTTTTCACCTGCGCAAGAGGCTGATGTCATTCATATCGGCGGCGGGTTCTGAGTGCGTTTATGCTCTATTGGAGGACAACAGGCGCGAAGACTTTGAGTTATTGGGACGAGCTCTAATTCGCGACTGCAAGGATTGTTCAAAGAAGAAACGACTCAAGGAAGACCTGAAATATGTGCTCAATCAATGGGATGGTATTTTAACTCGTCTGAAAGGTGATGTTATCGGCAGTTGCACCGAGGCGCAGGTCAGCCACGTTCTATCTCAGAGACTAAGCCGCAATCCTATGGGCTGGAGCGAAGCCGGCGTGAATGCAATGGCCTCTCTTAGGGTCTATATTAAAAACGGTGGTGTGGTTACAAGAGAGAACTTCATACCTGGAGAAAAACAAGCCAGTGAGCTATCCAAACACGCTGATGAGATTGTGAGATCCTTTCTCGACTTCAAGCTGGATCGATCCCTGTTTGAACGTGAAATCCCGAGGTATGGGAAAGTCACGCCAATATCTATAATTCTCAAATCACTAGGCTCGCTGCCTAAAGACAACTGGAGCAAAAACTAAACGGATGCGCAACTGGAGAAAAAGGTCAACCCAAATCTCCACAACTATTTGACACCGCCGCGATGAAGGCTATAATTGACTTTGGGAGCAGCGTTGTGCTAACCTTCACTGAGCTGATGAACAATGGTAAATGAGCCAAAAAATCCCTGGGTTCAGACCGGAGAGATACTCAGCATCGGGCTGTTGATTCTGTTGTCGACGGTGATTGGGCTGGGGATCGGCTATTGGCTCGACAAAAAGTTTGGAACGACGCCCTGGCTGATCTTCGTCTTCACAGTGTTAGGGCTTATGGCCGGGTTGTACGAGGCTGTAAGGATTTTGATCAGGTCGACGCGTGAGTAACGGAATCGACGAAGGTTTTATCCGGCGGGTGTATATCACCAGCGGTTATGTTTGGACGTTTGGTCTGCTGGCGAGTTGGTCTGTGTCGGGCTGGCGAGCGGCCCTTGGATGGACGGTCGGCTCGGCGCTTTCTGTTGGCTTATTGAGGGCGATAGAATGGTTCGTGCGGAGCGCCATTCGACCAGGGCATAAAGGGGCTCGAAAGCAGCTTTTGATAGTTGCGATAATCCATTGGCCGGTGCTGGTGGCGGTTTTGGCAGGCGGATTATGGCTTGCGCAGGGCAATTTTCCCTATATTGTCGCATTTTGCGTCGGTTTGGTCTTGACGCAAATTATAATAGTGCTTAAGGTAGTAGGGATGCTGGTTAATCAGTATCTTAATAGATAGCGGAGAATTTGGTGGAAGAACCGAGATCGTGGCTGCATTTTTTGGTGGCCAAGCATATTTTGCCGGATTGGATGCCGGAGATGGTTCCGGTGACATGGCTTGTCATTCTTATTCTCTGCGCCACCGTAATTATTATGCGCAGTCGTTTGAAGCTGCGTAACCCCGGTAGATTTCAGTTGTTTATCGAGTTTTGCGTGGTGGCTTTGCAGGGTTTTGTGCGTAATATAGTCGGCGACCGCGAAGCTCGATCTCTGGCCCCGGTTATTGGTACGTTTTTCATCTATATCTTCGCGCTGAACTTATTCGGCCTGATTCCTGGCTTTATGGCGCCGACAGCCAACACGAATACCACCATCGCGCTCGCGCTGTTCGCCTTTGTGTATGTGCAGTATGTTTCCATCTCGCGTGTGGGGTTGGTGAACTATATCAAGCATTTTTTAGGCGAACCGCTGTGGCTGGCGCCGTTGATGCTGCCGTTGCACCTGATTGGAGAGTTGGCGCGGCCTGTTTCGCTGTCGATTCGTCTTTTTGGAAACATATTCGGCGAAGACTTAGTAATATTGGTGCTGATAACAGTGGGCGCCACCGTTTTAAAGAGTATGTTCTGGGTGCCGATACAATTCCCGATGATGCTGTTTGCGATCTTCACGGGTTTTGTACAGGCGCTTGTTTTCTCTATGCTCGTAGCAATCTATATCACCGTGGGCATCACTACCCACGATTAAAATCACTAAGTGTAAATTGATGGAGGTTCACATTTCATGGGCGTACTGATTGCATTGGTTATCGCAGCAGGTTTCGCCGTTCCTGTCGCTGTCATCGGCGGTGGGTTGGCTCAGGGCAAGACAGCCGCGGCTGCACTGGAGGCTATCGGCCGCCAGCCGGAGGCTGCTGGTAAGATCCAGACAGCTATGATTATCGGTCTTGCGCTTATCGAGTCGCTGGTCATCTACGCTTTCCTTATCGCGCTGATCTTCCTTCTTATGGGTATTCCGAGCGCAGAAAGCCTGATGAAGATTATCGCGAAGTATTCTCATTAGTAACGGCGGCGGCGGTTCGGCTATCGTCGCCTGATAAGTTGGTTTGGTTATTAGCGTAGATTCGGAGATTCTGTAGTGGAAATATTCCCACAATGGCAGACGTTGCTAACCCAGATACTGGGCTTTACGCTGGTTGTGCTGGTTTTCTGGAAGTTCTTATGGGGGCCGGTACTGGCGGTCATCGACGCTCGCGGCGAAGAAGTAGAGAGTTCTTTTTCGGCCGCAGAGAGGGATCGAAATGATGCTGCCGCGCTGAAGGCCGATTATGAGAAACGGCTGGCTGGAATCGAAACAGAAGCGCGGGAGAAGATCACCTCGGCGGCCAAGGAAGGCATGCAGCTTCGCGAGGAGATAATCGCCGAGGCGAGAAATCGTGCTGAACAGGTGCTTGAACGTGCTCAGGAAGAGATCGGTCGAGAGAAAGATAAGGCCGTCTTCGAGATTAAAGAGCACGTGGCGGATCTGGCGATTAGCGCAGCTCATAAGCTCATCGAAGAGAAACTCGACGACGCCAGGCATAAACAGCTTGTCGACAAGTTCATCGACGAGATCGAGGGCGTGGCGAAATGATAGAACGGCGGGTTGTGCGAAGATATGCAGCCGCGTTGTATAATGCCGCCTCGAAAGCTGGCGTGGTGGACGCGGTAGAAAGCGATCTGGGACTCGTCAGTTTCACGGTCGAATCGTCGCCTGCGCTGCGTGAGCTTATGTTCACGCCTATAGTGCCGCGCAAGAAAAAACAGGAAATCCTCGCCGATATCTTTCAGGGGAAAATCCAGGATGTGACGCTGGCTTATTTGAACCTGCTCATTGAGAAAAACCGGGAAGATGCTCTTGCTTTGACCGAGGCTGAGTATGTTGGGCTGGCTAATGAGGCGAGGGGCGTGGTGCAGGCTGAGGTTATCAGCGCGGTCGAACTTGATGAAGCACAGCAAAAACGACTGGTGAAAAAGCTGAACGCGGTAACTGGCAAAAAAATAGAACTCGCAACTAAGGTGGATCCGGACGTTATCGGCGGAGTCATCGTGCGTATAGGCGACAGGGTTATAGACGGCAGCATTCGGGGCCAGCTCGCGGAGTTAAAAGCACATCTGCTTGGTTAATTTGAAAATATAGTACGCAGCCGGGCGTTAATTTTACTTCTGGCTGCGAATGGTAGCTCAATACGGAGTGACTTATGGCGGTTAATATCAGGCCGGACGAGGTAGCAAATATCCTCGAGAGCCATCTTGAATCGTATCAGAAAGAATTGACGGAGGTCGGAGTCGGCAGCGTTTTGCAGGTCGGCGACGGCATCGCTCGCATATATGGCTTGCGCGACGCAATGGCCAGCGAGCTCGTCGAATTCCCAAACGGCGTGGTGGGCATGTTGCTTAACCTGGAGGAAGACAACGTCGGTTGCGTCATCATGGGGCCTGATACAGATATTAAAGAGGGTGATCAGGTCAAAAGGACCGGCCGCATCATCGACGTTCCTGTCGGCGAGGCTCTACTGGGACGAGTTGTGAACGCGCTGGGAGAGCCGCTGGATGGCAAGGGGCCGATTGTGGCCACTGAGCGCAGACCTGTAGAAGCCTCGGCTCCTGGTGTGGTGGAGCGTCAACCGGTTCGGGAGTCCTTGGCGACGGGGATTAAGGCGATTGACTCAATGATCCCTATTGGTCGTGGCCAGAGAGAGCTTATTATCGGCGACCGCCAGACCGGTAAGACCGCTATTGCAATCGATACTATTATCCATCAGAAGGGCCAGAACGTTCACTGCATTTATGTGTCGATAGGCCAGAAGATGTCCAACGTGGTGTCGATCGTGGACGTGCTGACTAAGGCCGGGGCGATGGAGTATACCACCGTTATCGTGGCAGCGGCAAGCGATCCTGCGCCGCTGCAGTATATCGCACCCTACACCGGCTGTGCTATGGGCGAGTATTATCGAGACTCGGGCCGGCATTCGCTGCTGGTCTATGACGACTTGACCAAGCACGCGCAGGCTTACAGGCAGGTATCGCTGCTTCTGAAAAGACCTCCGGGGCGTGAGGCGTATCCTGGAGATATCTTCTATTTGCACTCACGATTGCTTGAGAGAGCGGCTAAGCTCAGCGATGAGCTCGGCGGTGGTTCATTGACGGCTCTGCCTGTTATTGAGACCCAGGCTGGAGACGTGTCTGCGTATATTCCTACCAACGTCATCTCGATCACTGATGGGCAGATATATCTGGAACCGGAGCTGTTTTACACGGGAATCAGACCGGCGATCAGCGTGGGGATATCAGTATCGAGAGTAGGGTCCAGCGCGGTTACGAAGGCTATGAAAAAGGTGGCCGGGCACTTGAAACTCGACCTGGCACGATATTGGGATCTGCAGGCGTTTGCTCAGTTCGCAAGCGATTTGGACAAGGCCACCCGGGATCAGTTGGCGCGAGGCGAGCGTAACGTCGAGATTCTTAAACAGCCGCAGTATTCGCCTATCACGTTGGAGAACCAGATATTCATAATTTATGCGGCGACTAACGGCTTTCTCGACGATTTGCCTGTGAGCGCTGTATCGAAGTTTGAAAAGGAACTGTATCCGTTTATGGCCTACAAATATCCGGATATCGGCCATACGATCCTCAAGACAGAGGAGCTTAGTGAAGAGACCGAAGAGGCTCTGAAAAAAGCGCTGTCGGAGTTCAAAGAAGGGTTCAAGGCGTAGCCGGGACACCGTAAGCAATGGCATCTACCAAGGACATTCGGCGTCGTATACACGTCGTTAAGAATATCGAGAAAATCACCTCCGCTATGAAGATGGTAGCGGCCGCCAAGTTGCGCAAGGCGCAGGAGAGGGCTGAATCGGTGCGGCCGTATGCGGATCGTATGCGAGAGGTGATGGGTAACCTTGCGGCAAGCGTTGGCGAGATCAAGCACCCGCTGCTGGAGGTTCGTGAAGAAAACAGCATCGGTTATGTTATTATTGGCGCCGATAGAGGACTTGCGGGCAGTTATAACGCTGGGGTGATGCATCATGCGCTCAACGACATCGCCGACCGGGACGCTGAAGACGTGAAGCTGGTGTTGATCGGCTCTAAAGCGATTAGCTTCTTTAAGAGGCGGCCGTATGATATCGTGGCTGAGTTCGACCCGCCAGGCTCTGAGTTGGCGTTTTCCGATATTCGCGGCTTAACCCGGCAGATGCGCTTGCTGTTCGAGAATAAAGAAGTCGACGCGGTGTATCTCGTGTATGCCAAATTTGTGAGCGCGATGCGGCAGGACCCGACGGTGGTCAAATTGCTGCCCTTGAGCGCACCCCCTGGAGATCCCGACGCGCCGCGTGCAGATTTTATATTTGAGCCGGAGGCGGAGTCGATCCTCGGCGCGCTGCTGCCTCGGTATGTGGATACTCAGTTGTATCAAGCGCTGGTCGAGAGTCAGGCAAGCGAGCATGGGGCGAGAATGACTGCAATGACTGCGGCGACGAAGAACGCTGCGGAGATGATCGATACATTAACGCTGCAATATAATAAGGCGCGCCAGGCTGCGATTACGACTGAGATTATGGAAATTGTGAGCGGCGCGGAGGCGCTAAAATAAGTTTAGGTAAGTGAAGTCGAGAGTTGTGACTCTGACTTTTAACTCAACCGGAGGTTGAATTGGCTACAGGAACAGTTGAACAGGTTATCGGCCCGGTTGTGGATATTCGGTTTAAGCCCGATGAGCTGCCGGAGATTCTGACCGCGATTAAAATACCAAACGTGCAGGGTCGCACCCTTACAGTCGAAGTTGCGCAGATGCCGGGTAACGACATCGTGCGGTGTATCAGCATGCAGTCGACAGACGGGTTGGTGCGCGGCTCGGAGGCTATATCTACAGACCAGCCGATTCAGGTGCCGGTTGGCAATGAGACGCTGGGCCGCGTCTTTAACTTATTAGGGGAGCCAATCGACAACGCAGGTCCGGTGGAAGCTAAAGATAATTGGCCGATTCATCGCCCTGCCCCGACTTTTGAGGAGCGTATCCCAGTTGTCGAGATGTTTGAGACTGGCCTTAAAGTGGTCGACCTGATTTGCCCGTATTCCAAGGGCGGAAAAATTGGGTTGTTCGGAGGCGCTGGAGTCGGCAAGACGGTTTTGATTACTGAGCTTATCCGAAACGTCGCCACTGAACACGGCGGGGTTTCGGTGTTTGCGGGAGTCGGGGAACGGACTCGCGAGGGAAACGACCTTTGGCTGGAGATGCAGGAGAGCGGAGTTATCTCCAAGACCACTATGGTGTTCGGTCAGATGAACGAACCTCCGGGGGCAAGGCTGCGAGTTGCTTTGAGCGCGCTTACTATGGCAGAGTATTTCCGTGACTCGGCCGGCCAGGACGTTTTGTTGTTTATCGACAACATCTTTAGGTTTGTGCAGGGTGGTTCGGAGGTATCGGCGCTGCTTGGTCGAATGCCGAGCGCTGTGGGTTATCAGCCTACCCTCGCGACTGAGATGGGAGATTTGCAGGAGAGAATTACGTCGACTGTTCGCGGATCTGTTACGTCGATTCAGGCGATTTATGTGCCTGCTGATGACCCTACAGACCCTGCCCCTGCGACTACATTTGCGTTCCTGGATGCTACGACTTATCTGGAGCGACGAATATTCGTGAGGGGAATCTTCCCTGCGGTCGATCCGTTGGCCTCTACTTCGAGGATTCTGGACCCGCTGATTGTGGGCCAGGAGCATTATAATGTGGCCCGCGAGGTTCAGCAGATTCTGCAGAGATATCGTGAACTGCAGGACATCATTGCGATTTTGGGAGTGGATGAGCTTTCGAATGAGGACAGGTTGACAGTAGCCCGAGCGCGAAAGATCGAGAACTTCCTCAGTCAGCCGATGTTTGTGGCGGAGGTCTTTACCGGCCTTGCGGGGAAGTTTGTCCCGCGGGAGGAGACTGTGCGCAGCTTCAAGGAGATTCTTGAAGGCCGGTGGGATCATCTGCCGGAGCAGGCTTTCTATATGGTCGGGGCCATTGAGGAAGCGGTTGAGAAAGCTAAGCAGATGGGGGTTGAGGTTTAGTCGACCGGCAACCGTCAGCCTGAGTAATAATTATGTCGGAAAGAACATTCCATTTTGAAGTGATAACGCCGGATCGCGTTGTGCTGCGAGACGATACGGTTGTTTCGATAATCGTGCCGGGCAGCGAAGGTCACGTGGGAGTTTTGGCTAATCATGCTCCAATGATGGCTGAGCTGGTCATCGGCAAGCTCGACTTTCGCCGATCCGACGGCAAGACTGGGAAGATGGCGATAAGCGGGGGCTTTCTGGAAGTATACGAAAACTCGGTGAGCGTCCTCGCGGAGTCGGCCGAATTAGCCGAAGATATTGATGTCGAGCGTGCCGAGGAGTCGAAGAAACGGGCCAAAGAAAGGCTATCGGCCGCCAGGCCCGATATAGACGAGGCACGAGCTGAGGCGGCTCTGCAGAGAGCGATTAATCGCCTGAAAATCGCAAGGCAGACTTAAGTCGTCTCAGCAAAAGTAATACTGAGGACTATGAGATGAAGGGAGGGACTGGGCTTTTGTCTATGCTCTCCCCTTTTCGCGTTTCATTGAGACGGAACTAGCTATGAAAAGATGGGCTTTGGTTGTTATGTTGATGCTGATTGCTGCACGGGTCGGTGCCTATACGATACCATACGAGGGCTGGATGGGCACCTTTATGGGAGGCAAGAAGGTCGGCTGGATGTCGCTGAATGTCGAGAAGGCCAACTTCGATGGCGTGGACGGCTATAAAATCAGCTCGGTTGTGAACAACAGACTGACTGTGTTGGGGGCCGATTTGACGCAGTTGGTGAATACGGTGGTCTACACGGATTCTAATTATGCTCCGCTTAAAGAGAGTTTTTCTATGTCCAGCGGGGGCAAGACCACCTCAGTCACCGCCAAATTTTCCAAAACCAGCATTGAATATGAGGTGTCGGCGGATAGCGGCAGTTCATCTACCAAAGTTATCCCGATCCCCGAAGGGCCTGAACTTATAGCGGATCCGTTGTTCACCACTTCTGATAAGTTTCCAAAAATCGGGGAGGAGATCTCTCTGCGGTATTTTAACCCCCTAACCCTGAACCTTGAGACTCTGACGATAAAAGTGAACAAGCGGGAGCAGATCACTCTCGACGGCAAGAGCTATGATACCCTGGCATTCGACAATATCACCCCAATGGGCAAAATGTCGGTGTGGCAGGAAGTGGATGGCGGAATCGTGCAGATCACAGGGATGATGGGGATCACGATGCGCCAGATGAGTCGCGAGGAGGCGCTGACGGCTGATGGCACTGCAAGCGCCGAAGATTTTGCTGTATTAACAAGCGCCAAGTGCAACCGGCGGATCAATAATCCGCGCGAAGTGAAAACGTTGACCGCTATTTTGGAGGGAATCGACGACCCCAAAATGCTGATAACCGACTCTCGCCAAACGGCCAAAGCGATCAAAGATCGGCCGGATGCTACGAATTTCATCGTAAAAGCGGCGCAGTATGACGAGACAAAATCCCAAAAGCTCCCGATCAATGTTGCGGCGTCCATAAAGGAATACACAACCCCGACAGCGTATGTAGACTCGGATGCGAAGACGATTATCGAGCAGGCTAAAGAGGTTGTAGGCGCGGAGAAAAACGCCTACCGCGCGTGTTCGAAGATTCGAGCGTGGATTTATACAAACCTCAGAGTGCAGAGCGATATAGGAATTACACGTTCTGGCTCCGATGTGTTAAAATCTAAGGTAGGTGTGTGCAGGGATTATGCGATCCTGTTCGCTGCGCTTGCCCGCAGTTCGGGGATACCGTGTAAGGTTGTCAGCGGGCTGATTTACACCGACGGGGCGTTTTATTATCACGCCTGGGTGGAGTGCTACACAGGGCAATGGGTGCCGTTTGACGCGACCCTGAGCAGCGATTTTGTAGACGCGACACACATAAAACTGGCCGAAGGCGATGCGACCACGATGTTTAGCCTTGCGAAAGTGATAGGCTCACTTAACGTGGAAGTGGTCGATATACAGTAGCCAAAACGGCAACCACCGCAATACGGGAGCGAAACGTGCTGGCTAAGGATTTCTTAACAGTTGGAATATTTGCAGTTGTCGGCATTGGGTTTATAGTAGTTACACTGCTTGCGTCGATGATTTTCCGACCGCATCGACCCACCGAAGAAAAACGCACCACTTATGAATGCGGCGAAGACCCTGTGGGGCCGGCGTGGCTGCAGTTTCGTGTGGGTTATTATATTTACGCTCTTATATTCCTGATTTTTGATGTGGAGGCTGTGTTCATATTCCCGTGGGCGGCGGGGTTGCTGGGGTTTTCTAAGAACTCCGCGCTCGCTGTGCTTGGGTTTGTGGACATGCTGATATTTGTGAACGTGCTTGCCGTCGGGCTGCTGTGGGCGTGGAGAAAAGGTGTTTTGGAGTGGAAATAGAGAGGTCATCGGGCGATAAGAGTGTGGATAGACCGTTTGACTATGTCGAGCGTATACCCGGCGGCGCGCTTATCACGACCACTGTGGACAGGGTTTTCGGCTGGGCGCGAGAGAGTTCGCTGTGGTATATGCTGTTTGGGCTGGCCTGCTGCGCGATTGAGATGATGGCGGCTGGGGCGGCTCGATTCGATTTGGACAGATTCGGAATGATCTTCCGGGCCACTCCGAGACAAAGCGATTTAATGATTGTGGCAGGCACGGTGACGAAGAAGATGGCGCCGAGGGTGAAGAGGCTGTATGAGCAGATGTCGGAGCCGAGGTATGTCATCGCGATGGGTAGCTGCGCCAACGCAGGCGGGCCATTTGCGGACTCGTATGCAGTTGTAAAAGGGGTGGATCAGATTATCCCTGTAGATGTATATATTCCGGGATGCCCACCGCGGCCGGAGGCTTTGATCAACGGGATACTGGAGCTGAGAAAGAAGATCAAAGCGGAAGCTGATTTGCAAAAAGTTGAGAGCTGAGAACGATAGTGGATAGCATTAAAAATAGCCTGCAAGAGACGCTGGCAGAACAGATAGTGGAGTCGACGGAGATATTCGGGGTGCCAAACCTGAAAATTGCAGCCGGCAGCCTGTTAAGCGTGTGCGAGAAGCTGCACTCCGAACTTGGGTTTGACTATCTGGCGGATATAACGGCTATCGACTTCAACGATCGCATCGAAGTGGTTTATCAGTTTACCAACCTTTCGAATAACTCTAGAGTGGCGCTGCGGCTTGATCTCGATAGAGAGAAGCCGGAAGTTGATTCGTTAACCTCCATCTGGAAGGGGGCGGATTTCCAGGAACGGGAGGTATTTGATTTGATGGGGGTAGTCTTCAAGGGACACCCAAACCTTACCAGGATTTTGCTTCCTCTGGATTGGGAAGGACATCCGCTCAGGAAAGACTATGTCATCGACGATTAAAACTGATCTCATCGAGATAAATATGGGCCCTCAGCACCCCAGTACGCACGGGGTGCTTCGACTGGATGTGACACTTGACGGCGAGGTGGTGGTAAATTGCCAGCCGGATGTGGGATACCTGCACCGTGGGGTTGAGAAGCTCGCTGAGATGCGGACGTGGGTGCAGTTTATACCTATTACGGATCGGTTGGACTACCTTGCCTCAATGCTGGATAATGCTGCTTATGTCGGGGCGATCGAGAAACTCGGCGGCATTGAGGTGCCGGAGCGCGCGGAGTATATCCGGATTATTATGATGGAGCTGCAGCGGGTGGCGAGCCATCTGGTATTTTTCGGCACGATGGCGCTTGATCTCGGTGCGACGACTCCGTTTTTGTATGCTTTTCGCGAGCGGGAGGACGTGCTGGACCTCTTTGAGATGGTCTGTGGGGCGCGGCTGACTTATAACTATTTCAGGCCTGGCGGAGTATCGAAGGATCTGCCTGCCGGGTTCTACGATAAGTGCAAGGCTTACATAAAGAAGCAGCGCGAAAAGCTGCCGGAATACAACGATCTTTTCACCAACAACCAAATTTTTATCGCACGGACGCGGGATGTGGGTATCATATCAGCCGAGGATGCTGTTAACTACTCGCTCAGCGGCCCATCGTTGCGTGGGTCGGGGGTGGGATATGACGTGCGGACTGCGGACCCGTATTCGATTTATGACAGGTTCGACTGGAAGGTCATTACGCGCGAAAAGGGAGACTCGCTGGCCCGATTTCTGGTTAGAGTCGATGAGATTGAGCAGAGTCTGAGAATTGTGGAACAGGCATTGGATTCGATCCCTGAAGGTGAGCTAAAGTGCAAGACGCAGGCTCGGCTGAAGATACCGGCGGGAGAGGTTTACCATCATATAGAATCCGCCAGGGGCGACCTTGGCGTTTATATTGTAAGCGACGGAGGGGAGAAGCCATATCGACTTAAGTGGCGCGCTCCGTCGTTTATCAACCTGGGAGCTCTCAACTCTATGGTCAAGGGCTGGAAAGTTGCTGATATCGTGGCAATATTGGGCAGTATTGACGTGGTGTTGGGAGAGGTGGATCGATAATTCTAAAGAAAGGAGGTGACATGATATGAAGATTACAAGTAAAAGGCTAAGGCCACTCTTCACCCTGGTCTGCGTTGTGTTAGGCGGGCTGGCTGGTAATGTGGTGGCACTGCACTATTTCGCTTTTATTCGCAACTACCTTCACGGCGAAGGCCCCGATATTCTTTGGTTCATCCCTCAGAACCCGACACAGCTTACGGCTGCAGATATGATGTGGCTGAAGGCGACGTTTATTATCGTAGGAGCTTTGATTGGGTTCATCTTTGAACGCCTCGCGTTTCATCAGATCGGCAAAAGCCGGGTAAAATGGCAGAAAATGACGGCTGGGGAAAAGGTATTTTACTTTCTCGGCGTTCCTTTGGGCCTATTTTTAACTGTTCTAATCCGCAATATTATCTCTACCCCTGATTGGGTCACTGTGGCTATGGCGATTGTGCTGTGTTACTTGTCGGTTGTCGCTCTTGAGAGCCTCAAGGAACAGGCCACGTTTTATTTCCCAGCTTCATTGACCCCTGCGAAGCCGGAAAGCACAGGATATAGGCCGAAACTGTTGGATACGAATGTGATTATCGATGGACGCATCGCCGATATTTGCAAGGCGGGGTTTATGGAAGGGCCGATATATGTGCCTAAGTTCATCGTCGAAGAGCTTCAGCAGATAGCCGACTCCAGCGACTCACTGAAAAGGGCGCGAGGAAGACGCGGCCTAGATATCCTTACGCAGATGCAGAAGGATATGGACTTGCAGGTTCCGGAGCCTGAAAATGGCGACAATATTGACGAGGAAGTAGACGCCAGATTGGTGCGATTTGCGAGGCAGACTAATGGCGCAATCGTGACCAATGATTATAATCTCAATAAAGTCGCGGGCTTGCAGGGCGTCGATGTTATGAACGTCAACGAGCTGGCTAATGCGCTGAAACCGGTCGTGCTGCCGGGCGAGGAGATGCGCGTTACCGTGATTAAAGAAGGCAAAGAGAAGGAACAGGGCATAGGCTATCTCGACGATGGCACGATGATCGTAGTCGAAGGCGCGCGCAGGCGGCTGGATGAGACCATGATGGTCATAGTGACAAGCGTGTTGCAGACTGTGCAGGGCAAGATGATCTTTGCCAAAATAAAAGAGACTGAGACCGAAGAGGATACGATTGACGAAAGCATCCGCTCTTATAGCGGCAGCCGGGGCCGGAGAAAGACTCGGTAAGGGAATCAACAAGGCGTTTGTTGAGGTCGCGGGCAAGCCGATTCTTGCCCATACATTGTCTGTATTCGAGTCCTGTGGGGCTGTTGAAGAGATAATTATTATTACTGGAAAGCAGGATATCGAGGCGGCCGGCGAATTAGCTGGCCGCTTCGGCTTATCTAAGGTAAGCGACATCGTCGCCGGTGGGGCGCATCGTCAGGACTCGGTTAGAAATGGTCTTGCGAAGGCGACTCAGGGAATCGTGGCGATACACGATGCTGCACGGCCGATGATCAGCGTTGAGATTATAGAGCGAACGATTGAAAAGGCTGAACAAATGGGCGCGTGTATTGCAGCGGTGCCAGTAATCGACACCATTAAATCCGCTGAGAATGGTAATGTGACGGCGACGGTCGATCGATCTTCTCTTTATTCTGTACAGACCCCTCAGACGTTCAGGGCGGAGTTGATACGACGGGCGTATGAATGTGCTTATGAGGATGGATATTACGCCACCGACGACGCCGCGCTTGTGGAGAGATTGGGGGAGAAGGTGGCGGTAGTCCAGGGTTCTTATGAGAATATTAAAGTGACTACCCCGTCAGACCTTGAAGTGGCCGCTGTGCGGCTTGGAGACGACAGAGAAGAGGCGGGTAATATGCGGGTTGGTATGGGGTTTGATGTGCACGCGTTTGCAGAGCGTCGCAGGCTGGTGCTGGGTGGAGTTGAGATAGAGCACGAGAAGGGCCTGGCGGGACACTCGGACGCGGATGTCGTGCTGCACGCTATTGCAGATGCTCTGCTGGGCGCGGTTGCTAACGGAGATATCGGCAGGCATTTCCCGGATTCTGACCCTGCATATAAAGGAATTAGCAGCCTTAAATTGCTCGCTGAGGTGAATGAGATTACCTCGCGAGCGGGTTGGAGAATAGTGAACGTCGACGCTACGGTTATATGCGAGCGACCGAAAATATCCCCACACGTCCCCGAAATGCGCCGAATGATCGCAGGTGCTTTGAATACTACCCCCGATCGCATAAGCATAAAAGGCACCACCACCGAACGCCTGGGATTCACCGGCCGCGGCGAAGGCATCGCTTGTCAGGCGGTGGTGGGGGTGGAGAAGGTGTGAAGGGAAGATGATTGTTTTTATCGAGGACCCAGATTAATGGAAGACAGATACATGGCCCTAATGGGGCTTGCGCCTGAGAGGATTCCGCATTGGGAGCATTGGTCTTGTCCGGATGCGGAGAGTTATATTACTGGTATTGATTATTACCAGCATCCGAAGCAGTGCCGTGACAGGATGCGGGAATTATACCCCTGCCTGGAACTTCCCCCTATAAATGATGATTCCCCTAAAGCTCGGCCCGGGGATTTTGAGGAAGATGAGCACGCCGTGCGCTGGGGTGATGGGAAATCTTGGAGATGGGACTGGGGTGCGCGGATGAAGAGCGCGGAGGATGTGTTCGCGTTTTCTCCGCTTAAACAGGGGGATTTTACCGAAATACCTGTGGTGGAGTCTCGCGATTATCGAGATGAGGAGAAGATATATCGATCCTACAGGTCGGGTTATCCCGCTGAATGGGGGGACAAAGCGCCGGAAGGGTCGGCGGCGGCGGTCGGGTTCTATAATACGATGTTTATGTGGCCGCTGCTGACTTTTGGTTGGGAGCTGTTTCTGGAGACCTGTCTTGACGAGCGTTTCGAGCGGATTATGGACGAGTTTGCTGAGGTAAACAGGCGGGTGTTCAGGGCGTTTGCGCGGCTGCCGGTGAACTTCGTTATCTGTCACGACGATATTGTAACCTCTCGCGGCCCAGTCTGCTCACCCGCCTGGATGCATAAATATATATTTCCCAGATATGAAGAGTTTTGGGGGATTCTAAAGGCGGCTGGTAAAGAGCCTATATTTATGGTGGATGGGTGTATCGACGCTTACGCTGACGATATTTTTGCCTGCGGCGCAAGGGGGATTATATCCGAACCATATACCGATTGGAGGGCAATCGCTCGCAAGCACGAGAACTGCTTCATCGCAGGTGAAGGGGATAATCGAGTGTTGTCGCGGAATAATCCTGCCGAGATTAGGACTATGGTGGAGCAGATGGTGGAGACGGCTCAGATGACCGGGGGATATATGATGTGTATAGGAAATCACATTCCCTGGAATATTCCGCCGGAGGCTGTGAAGTTGTATCTCGATTTGTCTGGTGAGTTGGCTGTCAGGGGTTGACACAAAGGAACGCGTAAAATCTCCAGAAGCGTTTAATACTGCGTGGTTTTGATCCAATCCACGATAGTCTGGGCCATTCTCAGGTGTAGCCGACCTGATTTGCGGTCGTAGTTTTGTGCTGGCACTCCGCTGACTGCCTCTGGATTACGAGTGGCTAGAAACTCTGGGTTGAGTTCTGCTGCCGCGCTCAACACCTCTGCCGGAGCGTCCAGGGCGTTGCACATCTGTATAAGATTGTGGCCGCGCGGGACCTTTTGCAGCTTTTGTATACTTGCCGCTTTTAAGGCCATCTCAGCCGCTTGTTGGGCAAAGAACACACTGGCGAAATAAACGCCCGCATCCAACAGCGTCACCGCCGCCGCATAATTCGCTCTCGCCTGCGCCCAACAGGCCTCCGCAAGCCGCCTCTGACCAGTCCAGTTTTCGGGTTGCTGCTCCATATTATTTCATAAACACGCCGCTGCGTGATTGCTTTCAGTTTATGACCGTCTTACCCACCAGCATCAAAGCACAAAAGCCAGGTTTTATAAAAATACCCTCATTGAGCACAACTCAACCGCAGAAGTTGGTTGCTTTAGATGGTGGCCAGCTCAGTGACCCTCGACATTAACAACTTTTCGAATCGAGCCGCATCGACATCGACGCAGACATCAATCCAACCGTTGTCATCTGAAACCCAGGCTACTTTGCCTTCTGCAAGAACATCAGCGCGCATTTTGCGGGTCTTGCACAACGATGGGTCAATCTGAGTGGCGACAGCCAGCGGGTCGTGCATATTTGTAGCTTCACGATGCCAAAGCTCAAAAATCTGCTCGGTCATAGCCGCGAGATAATCGCCAAACGGATTCGACTTGATAGCCGAGAGCTCTTCGCGGCGGATAACTACTTTAGACGTCACGTTTAAGCCGACAAGGGTGACTGGTATCCCGGATTCGAGGACGATTTTGGCCGCTGCGGAGTCACAGCGGATATTATGCTCCGGCTCCGCGTGGTCGTGACCGTCTCCCGTGTATGTGGAGCCCATTATCGCAAGACGCTTGACCTCGCGCATTGTCTCTGGATCGCGCTGGATTGCAGTGGCGATGTTGGTAAGCGGGCCGATTGGGGTTATGACCACCTCGCCGGGATAGTTTTTTACCGTATCCAAAATAAAATCGACAGCGCCGTCTTTTGCTGCGGACTCATCGATATCGGAGAAGTCGGTGTTGGTTCCCTCGAACCCTGCCCAATGGCAGGGCTGATCCGGCGTTAGAGGCTGGGATATACCCTTGTAGACGGGTGTGTCCTGACGGTTTGTCAGTTTGAGCATCTTCAGAGCGATCTTCGCCCGAACATCGAGGTCGGCGTGCACTAATGTAATCCCAAGCAGGTTGATTTCCGGAGACGCCAGACAAAGCGCCAGCGCCCAGGCGTCGTCGACATCCGAACCGATGTCAGTATCTAAAATGAGCTTTTCAGCCAATGTAGACTCCTTTAATCAATGTGGTAATTAGCTGATAATATCTGTTCCCATATACGGCCGCAGTGGCTCCGGCACGAGGATTGTGCCATCGGCTTGCTGGTAAGTTTCCAGAAGAGCTACTACTAATCGCGGCAAGGCCACGCCGGAACCATTTAACGTGTGCACGAACTCCGGCTTTGCTCCAGGTTCGGGTCTGTATCGGATGTTGGCTCGCCTTGCCTGGAAGTCCTCGAAGTTCGAGCAACTCGACACCTCAAGCCACTGATCTACTCCCGGCGCATATATCTCTAAATCGTAACACTTGGCAGCACTGAAGCTAAGGTCACCAGTGCTGAGAAGCAGCACCCTATAGGGTATATTTAACCTCTGCAGGATAGTCTCAGCGTTAGCAAGCAGGCTTTCGTGTTCGTCATAAGAAGTCTCCGGCGCGACGAACTTGACCATCTCCACTTTATTAAACTGATGAACCCGCAACAAGCCGCGGGTGTCCTTGCCTGCCGAGCCCGCTTCTCTGCGGAAACACGCCGTGTAAGCCGTCAGATACTGCGGTAAGTCCGACGCGTCCAATATCTCGTCCATATAGATGTTGGTCACCGGCACCTCTGCCGTCGGGTCGAGATATAAATCGTCGTCCTTGTCCGTGTGATACATATCCTCGGCGAATTTAGGCAACTGGCCCGTGCCCATCATAGATCGCCTATTGATCAGGAAGGGCGGGAAAACCTCGCGATAGCCGTGTTCGGAGGTATGAACGTCGAGCATCCAGTTCAACAGCGACCGCTCCAGCCTGGCTCCCCATCCTTTATATAAAATAAACCCGCTGCCGGCGATCTTGCTGCCTCGCTCGAAATCGATGATATCAAGCGAACTGGCCAACTCCCAATGCGGCACCGGCTCGAAGTCGAAATCTTTAGGCCGGCCCCAGGTTTTGACGAGTTGGTTTGCGCTCTCGTCCGGCCCGACAGGCACAGATGAGTGTGGGATATTCGGGATATTGAACGCGATATCGGATAGCCTGGATTCGATCTCCGCGACATCGGAGTCCATCTGCTTGATGCGGCTGCCAACTTCCCTCATTCGTGCGATTTCTGAGAAAGCGTCCTGCTTAGCCTTTTTCATTTTTGCTATTTCCTCAGAGACGGCGTTGCGTTCAGCTTTCAGAGCCTCGACTTCCCAAAGGATCTTCCTGCGCTGCTCGTCAAGGTCTACAAACTCGTCAAGAATCGCGGTGTCTGCGTTTCTATTTATCAGCGCCTGTCGCACCTTGTCGGTCTCGTTACGTATCAGTTTCGCATCTAGCATATAAAATATCGCTCCATAGTCTCGAATGCCCGGCTGGCTTCGCTGTGTTATTATACCCAGCGCATGGTGGGAGGGTCAAATTGAGGAAAACGCGAAAGTGCGAAAGGGGCGAAAACCAGAAATAATTATGACGCACGGTAATATGGGAGCTGCGAAGGATTGATCGGACTTCGAACCTCGGATATCGGACATCGGAAAAAGCAGATTTCTCGCTCCGCTCGAAATGACGGGGATGGGGCTCGGAATGGCGGGTAGTATGTCATTCCGCGCGGAGTCGCGGAATCCACGGCAATGCACAGGCGAGACGTGATCCTGCGACTTCGCGCAGGATGACTAAAAGCGGGGCTACGAGATTGCTATGGGCGGCGATTCGGAGATCGCCGCCCATCTATTTTGAGCACCTCAAAAGTAGCCACCCATCATTTTATGCGATTCGGAGATCGACGCCTGCCTTGCATATAGGTTTCTGAAGACTAGCTCCTGATCTCTTTGAGCAGTTCCTCTACCTTTTCGTCCATCTTGGCTTTGCTCCTGGCTTCGAGGTTCAATCGAATCAGAGGCTCGGTGTTGGAAGGGCGCACGTTGAACCACCAGTCCTCGAACTCGGCCTTGTAACCGTCTATTTCGGTGACTCTCTTTGCAGCCGAGCCATATTTATCTTTCAATCTGGCCAGCACCGCCGGGATGTCTTTGACCTCGGAGTTGATTTCACCTGAATGATGATAACGGCGCAGAGGTGCCACTATCTCCGACATCGGCCGGCCGTCTTCAAGCAGCATCTTGATGACGTAAAGCATCGCCAAATCGCCGTTGTCCGTGGTGAAAAAGTCGCTGAAATAGTAGTGGCTGGAAAGTTCGCCTGCGAAGTAACCGCCCTCTTCGCGCATCTGTCGCTTGATGAGGCCGTGCCCCACCCTGCACTCGACTGCCTTGCCGCCGGCTTTCTCGATCTCCTCAGGAACGATCCAACTCGACCTCAAATCGTATAGAATCTGTGCGCCAGGCTTCTTTTTCAACATGGTTCGCGCGATAAGAGCAGTTATGAAGTCTCCGGGGATAATGCCGCCCTTTTCATCGGTGAACGCAACCCTGTCGCCGTCGCCGTCGAACGCCACACCAAGCTGCGCCTTTTCATCGACAACCCTGTCCCGTAACGCCAGCAAAGTCTCGGTTTTAAGAGGGTTGGCTTCGTGGTTCGGGAAGCTGCCGTCGAGTCTCCAATATAGCCGCACCGGGTCGCTGCCGACTTTTGCGCATAACGCAGGAAGAATATGACCACCCATCCCATTAGCACAGTCTATCACGAGCTTAAGCCCTTTGAAGTCGTGAATGTCCGCGTTTTCGAGAACGGCCTCGCAGTACGCATCGAGCACATCCACTTTATCGAGCAGCGTGCCCTTCTTCTCCGGTTCCGGGAAGTTGCCCTCACAAGCTCTTTTATACAAAGCTTCGTTGTCGACGATCGCGATGCTGGGAATAGCACCCGGCCCGGTCATCTTGTAACCGTTATACTCCGCCGGGTTGTGAGAAGCGCTGCATTGCACGCCTGCATCGCCTTTCAGATAATTCACAGCGAAGTAATACATAGGAGTTGACGCCAGCCCAGCCGGAACTACGTCGGCGCCCTGGTCTATCAACCCACGAATAGTCGCGCCTTCGAACTGTTCGGCCGAATCACGCATATCGTGGCTGACCACCACCCGCTTGCACTTCATAAGAAGAACGAACGCTCGGGCAATTCGATATGCCGCGTCATCGTCAATTTCCTGAGGATAAAGTCCCCGAATATCGTATGCCTTGAATATACTCTTGTTGATCTCTCTAGGGCCAAGCTGCATAAATCCCCACCTCCTGTAAGTCGAGAACCAGATGATTATACCATAACAGGCCGGATGTTAACTGTATTAGCGAGCGAGCTTAATTATGTCCAGAAATGGAAAACAGGCAGCCTGTGCTGTATGACCAGCAGGATTTTATTGAACAGGCAGGAAGTACTTCTCCTCCGGCAGAAGGAAGATTGGGAAGCAGGAGGATCTTGTGAGGTTTTTTGTGATTTTATCAGCAATGTTGATGTGTTTAACGGCCGGGCAGTGCTACTCCAAGACCAAACAGAGCCTGTTCACACCAGAACAGGTGAAGCAGGCGAGAGAAAATGCACTGAAACAGGAATCCACACGCAAGTCCCTGGAGGTCACAAAGCAGGAAGTCCAGTGGCTAATGGATATGTCCGACGACGAGATTTGGGAGTTTATCCCTCCCGCAGAACAGGTGCGCGCCCTTAACGTGCGGTTTGGGGTTGGTTGCCCTATTCACGGCGCTGAGATATTCAAAAAAGGCGGGCATTACCCGTGGATTATGGACAGGGAGCACCCTTATAAAGTCAAATGTCCCATCGGCGGAGAAGTATATCCGACTAACGATTTCGATGCGTGGAACAAGGGCGGCCGGAAAGAAAAACTAGACACCACACAGCCGTATGTCGACGACGGGTTCGGTTGGATTGACTCGGAAGGTAACAGGTATTTCTTCGTCGCGCATTATAATTTCTGGCAAAGATGGAGAACGGATATTCTTCCTGTTGTCCGGAAACTGTCGTATGTCTATACCCTGACCGGGGACACCACCTACTCCCACAAAGCCGCCGTGATGCTGGCAAAGATTGCGTCGGAATACCCCGATATGAACTACACGAAACAGGGCTATCACCTGACCTGGCCGAACAAATATCTCGGCAAAATTCTCGATTTATGCTGGGAAGGGGACGGGACGGTGATGCCGCTGACCCACGCTTATGATGAAGTATACCTCAGCCTGGACTCAGACCAAGAGTTGAAACAGTTTTTGGCTAAAAAAGGCATCACAAACTTCAAAGACTACTTCGAGACCAACTTCCTGCAAGTGGCCGCTAAAGCGATATGCGACGGGATTATCGAAGGCAATATGAACCAGCAAAGCGAGCTGGCGACGGTTGCAGCTGTTCTCGATAACAACGACCCGGCTAAAGGCCTTACCACCGAGCAGATGATAGACTGGATAATGAACGGCAAGGGAGAGATGAGCACCCTGCTGTATAACGGCGTCTGTCGGGACGGGTCGGCTGCTGAGGAGTCGATCGGTTATATGGGTATATGGGCAAACGCCTTTCTGGAGCTTGCAAATAACCTGAAACCTTTGGGATACGACCTGATCAGCAATCCGCGTTTGAAAAAGATGGTGGATTTTTATATCCAGACCACTGTGGCCGGCAAGTTTTGCCCGTGTATTGGCGACGACAGAGGCAGTATGACGGGAGGGAAAAAGGCCGAGTGGAACCGGTATTTGTTCAAGCAGGGCTACGAAGCCTGGGGCGACCCTGTTTACGCTAAGATACTGAATCAGACCAGTTGGCCAAGCGGCAGTTGGTATGAAAAGCCGGAGGATTTCGAAAAGCAGGTAAAGGACGCCGCTAAGTATGGCAGTGGTATTGAGCTTAAATCCAGAAATTTAGGCGGATATGGGCTTGGGATATTTGAGACCGGCAAAGACGATAATAAACGAGCGCTGGTGATGCACTATGGCACTTCGGGAGCGTGGCACGGGCACTACGATCGTCTGAATCTGGAGATGTGGGCTTACGGGACCTGCGTTATGCCGGATATGGGATATCCGGCTCTCTGGGGCGATAAAGCTTATACGTGGACACAGAGCACCCCATCGCATTATTGCGTACAGATGGATCAGGACCGCCAGTATAAACTGGAGGGCACTTTGAACCTCTTTGCCGTATCTCCTGATGTTCAAGTGATGGACGCCAACGCAGAGTTGGCCTATACAGATCAGTCCGGGATGTACAAGCGGACAGTGGCTATGGTGGACACATCCGACGCCGATTCGTATCTGGTGGATATATTCAGGGTCGAGGGCGGAAAGATTCACGATTATATCTTCCACGGGCTGCCGTTTGGCGAGTTCAGTATGGAAGGGGTTACGCTCGGGCCGCCGCAGACAAAAGGGACGCTGGCAGGCGAGGACATCGAGTTCGGGCAGAATATGCCGAACGGCCCGACTGGCGGATATCAGTGGCTGAAAAACCCGCGCAGAGGTAAGACCGACACCAACTGGAGCGCCAACTGGTATGTGAAGGATAAGGAACTTGGGCTGAAGATGACTATGCTCGGCGGGTGCGCGAAAGAGATCATAGTGGCGGATGGCGAGCCGGAGGCGTTCCCTGAATATCCAGATAAAATGGAATATGTGCTGGGCAGAAACGAGTCTAACGCGTCGACTTATGTCTCGATAATTGAGCCTTATAAGAAAAAATCTAAGTTGGGCAGGGTGTTGGCGCTGAAACCGGACGGAGAGGCTTCAAAGAGCCTGGTTGCGGTGAAAGTCGGTTTGCCGGGCAGGACTGATTATATCTTCAACGATATCGACAGAAGCTGTGGAGCATCTTTCGAGTCTGGAAAAGTCGACTTTGAGGGCACGTTCGGCTCGATTTCTGAGGATAACAGCGGAATGAGGTCGATGTGGCTGGTGAATGGGACGCTTCTCAGGAAGGGCAATCGGTCGATTAAGGTGACGGAGAGCCCTTATGCTAAGATTGTGGCGGTGGATTATAAAGCTAATACTATAACGCTGGACCGCGAAGTGCCGTCGGCCGAGGCCATAGTTGGTCAGGTCATTGTCATTTCCAACCCGAAGCACAGCGCGAGTTATACGGTGAAATCTGCCCGCGTTTTAAATAAGCAGACCATTCTTGAGCTGGAGGCGTCTTTGATCGAGGGGCTTGGGGTGATAAACTCAATTGACGAGGGCGCTAAAACCATTAAGACCAGCAACAGATTCGACGGTTACGGCATCAAATGGATGGGCAAGCGATTCTATGGCCGGGCGATAGTAAACGAAGCGCTGACCCAATCATGGCTCATTGACACCTACAGCGATAGTACGTGGAAAATCAATGCGCCGGACGGTTTCGCCAGATATCTTAAATCGCCTGATGGGCAAATTAACAAACATTTCTACATAGGCGAGGCGAATGTGGGTGATGATGTGATGATACCTGCGATTGCCAGCGTGGTTAGGGACGGCAGCGGCTACGTTATGAGTGGTACGGTGCCGTTCGAGTTTACAGATTCCGATGGCAAGACCGTTAAAGTGACGACGAAAATGCTCGAAAAGCAAGGAAAATAGCGGTTTTTTAGAGAATTAACAGGCAATGGGGCGACACCATCCGCCTGATTGAAAATGGGGTGAAAAATGTCCAAACAGATTTCCCGTAGAGATTTCCTGAAGGGCGCGGCGATCACTGGAGCTGGCCTGCTGATCCTGCGCGACAGCCGTATGGCGTTTGGCTATCCGGCTAACGAGACGCTTAATGTTGCGATTGTCGGCGCTGGGGGCAGAGGGGATGCCAACATGCGCGGAGTCGCCAATGAGAAACAGAACATAGTGGCGATTTGCGATACCCGTGACGAGGTTGTCAACAAACTGGCAAATGATTTCCCGGACGCCAAACGCTATGCCGACTATCGCAAGATGTTGAACCAGATGCATAAACAGATAGACGCGGTTGTGGTGAGCACGCCTGACCACACGCACGCGATTCCATCTGTGATGGCGATGAAGATGGGCAAACACGTCTATTGCGAGAAGCCGTTGACCCACTCGATTTATGAGGCGAGGGTCATGCGGGATGCCGCTAAGAAGTATAAGGTTGCGACGCAGATGGGCAACCAGGGCTCGGCAATGGCTGGGTTGCGCGAGTCGATTGAGGTGATTCAGTCCGGCGTGGTAGGGCAGATCAAAGAGATTCACGTGTGGTCGAACAGGCCAGTGTGGCCTCAGGGGCTGCATAGATTTACTGAAACTCCGCCTGTGCCAGATAATTTGCACTGGGACCTGTTCCTTGGCCCTGCCCCGAAACGGCCGTATCATCCGGGGTATCAGCCGTTCAACTGGCGCGGGTGGTATGACTTCGGAACTGGTGCCATAGGGGATATGGGCTGCCATACCCTGAATACTGCTTTCAGGGCGCTGGACCTGCGCAATCCGATAGTTGTGCGGGCGAAGTGCAATGAGAGAACAGATGAGAGTTATCCGAAAAGCTCGATCATCACCTATACTTTCCCGCAGAGAGGGAAGCTGTCGCCGCTGAAGATGACGTGGTATGACGGCGGGCTAAAACCTCCGGCTGATCTGCTTGATGGTCGAGATTTACCTGGTAGCGGCGTAGTCTATGTCGGTGAGAAGGGCAAGATTTATTCTCCGGACGATTATGGAGCAGAATACAAGCTGTTCCCTGAAGCGGATTTTGCGGATTATCAGCCGCCGAGCCCTACCCTGCCACGCTCACCAGGTCATTACGCCGAATGGATTCGTGCCTGCAAGGGCGGAGAGCCAGCATTTTCGGAGTTCGACTTCGCCGCGGCGATCACTGAGACGCTGCTGTTGGGTAATCTGGCGATTATCACTGAGGAACCGATTTACTGGGACCCGGATAATATGAAGGCGATCAATTGCCCGAAAGCGGATGAGTGGATCAACCGGCCATACAGAGAAGGCTGGACGCTGGGGTAGTTGGAAGTTTCGAAATTGGAGAATATGATAGCCGGGACTATCTCCCGGCTATTTCTGTAATAGTGAAGCTATAATATCTTGAGATTACTCGTCTTCGGCTACTGAACTCAGCACAGATTACCCTCTTTTTCGCTTAAATTGGTAATGATAGCAGGATTGACGGGTATACGTGGCAAAAGAGCAAGTGTTGGCTGTGTGCCAAAATACATTGCATTGGTAGGAATGCAGCTATGTCATTTGACAAACAATTTGAACTGGCTCAGCATAAACTGAACCAGTCAAGGGACTCAAGACAGGCGATTCTGGAACGCTTCCGAATCGAAACAGATTTTGCCGCAGGGCTTGCTAAAGTGCTGGGCAAAGAAGATTGGAAAGAGCTTATCTTAAAAGCTATCGAGCATGTAAACAAGCAGATGACCACCGCCAGTTTCGACTGCGCAAAGGCAGTCGGCGAGGCTGAGGCTATGCTGGCGCCGATTGGGGAGGTTGCCAAGACCTACACAATCCACGTCTGCGGACACGCTCACATAGACATGAACTGGATGTGGAACTGGCCGGAGACGGTTAATGTCACCCACGACACATTCACCACTATGAACCAGCTTATGGACGACTTCCCGGAATATACGTTCTCGCAAAGTCAGGCCTCGACCTACTTCGCGATGGAGCAGTATTGTCCGGAAATCTTCGAGATGATTAAGAAGCGCGTCAAAGAAGGTCGGTGGGAGATCACTGCCAGCACCTGGGTCGAAGGTGAAAAGAACTTCGTCTCAGGGGAATCGCTGTGCAGGCACTTCCTGTATACGCGTCAGTATATGAAGGACAGATTCGGCCTTGACCCGGAAGATATCAAGATCGATTGGTCGCCGGATACCTTCGGCCACGCGCACACCGTGCCGTCGATTCTCAGCCGCGCTGGGGTTAATCGATACTACCTGCACAGAACCGCGCCGCATAAGTGGCTCTTCAAATGGCGCTCGCCGGATGGTTCGGAGATTTATGTCTTTAAGGATCGCGATAAATATGTCTACAACGGCCCGATCGACCCGGCTGATATGGCGGCGATGCTGATAAGCTATACCAGCGAAAACGGCCTCAAGGATTATCTATACGTCTACGGAGTCGGCGACCACGGCGGTGGCCCCACCAGACGCGACCTGCGCAAATTCAGAGAGATATGCTCCTGGCCGATATTCCCGACCGTAAAGCATAGTTCCACCAGGGCGTACTTCGACGCAATCGAGAAAGCTAATGCCGATTTGCCGGTGGTCGACGAGGACCTCAACTTCACATTTGAGGGCTGCTATACATCACAGAGCAACATCAAGCGAGCGACGCGCATCAGTGAGATAATTCTGCCGGAAGCGGAGACGATGGCCCTTATCGCAGCAAGCGCGGCGGAGATGGATTACCCGTTCGACACGCTGTTTACCGCGTGGCGACACACTCTGTTTAATCATTTCCACGATATTCTGCCAGGATCAGGGGTTCATTCGACCTACGAATATTCCCAGGGCCTGTTCCAGGAGATACAGGCTGCGGCGAATACAATCAGCACCCGTGCGCTGCGCAAACTCGGTTCTAAGATCGACACTTCGTTTGCTGCGCCTACTGATGAGTCGATATTCGGCGCTGCTCTCGGCGACGGGCTTGGAGCGGGCGCGGGTGACCCGGCTGTGCCTGGCCGCGTAACTGGCTGGAACGCGGGAGCGTTATCTGCCGAGCCTGTGCTCGTCTACAACCAGAAGCCGTGGGATCGAAGCGAGACCGTGTATGCGAAAGTTTGGAACAAGCCTATCGCAGATGATCGCGTGATTGTTAAAGACGCAGATGGAAACGCAATTCGTGGGCAGGTGGTCGGAAGAGGCCACTATTGGGCGCATGAGTTCACCACTATCGCGTTTAATGCCGAAGTACCGGCTCTGGGTTACAAGGTATACGCTATCGACAGCGACCTCGACACCCCGGCGGGCGGCGCAGCCAAAATCGACCGCAAGTTCCCGGATGGCACGGAGTCTATGATCGTTGAGATCAACGAGTCCGGCGTTATGGAGAACGAGTATCTTCGAGTCGAGCTTGACTTCCCGTCCGGTGCAATCAAGCATCTTATCGACAAAGAGACCGGTTACGATTACGTCCCTGAGGGCAAGCTGATGGGCGTCATCGAGGCGTATACCGAGGTTCATCACGGAATGAGCGCGTGGGTTATCGGCCAGATTGCCAAGGTCGAGCCGCTGGTGCAGGGCGGCAAGTTGTATGCCACCCAGCGAGGCCCGAACCGTGTGGCGTTCCGAAGCGAACACAAATATAACGAGTCCTCTATTGCTGTGGAAATCGGACTCAATGCCGGTTCCAGGCAGATTGACTTCAAGCTCAATATGAGATGGGTCGAGATCGGGACACCGGAGCGCGGAGTTCCGATGCTTCGAGCGGCGTTCCCAGTTAATGTCGAAAATGGTACGCCGAGATACGAGATTCCGTTCGGCTCTCAGACTCGACAGCAGAGCAAGCAGGAGATACCGGCGCTCAAGTGGGCCGATGTCTCCGATGAGAAGCGAGGCCTGACACTGGTCAACGATTGCAAGTATGGTCACAGTTGCGTCGATAACACCCTGCGACTGACCTTGATTCGATCCAGCTACGACCCGGATGCGCTTCCGGAAGTTGCTGATCACGAGATCAAGTTCGCCATAACTCCTCATAGCGGTAGCTGCGACATCAGCGCGGCGACCAAACTAGGCGAGCAGTTCAACTCACCGATGGCCATAGCAAGCACCGGCGTCCAGAAGGGCGATCTGCCGGCATCGAAGAGCTTCGTGGAGGTTCTGACCCCTGGCGTCTTCTGTTCTACCGTGAAGAAGGCTGAGGATGGCAGCGGCGTAGTACTGCGACTCTTCGATATGGAGGGCAAGAGCGCCAATGCCGATGTTCGGATTACCGATCTGGTTAAACCGAACTCCAGCGCAGTCGAGGTCGATATCCTCGAACGCCCGGTCGCCAAAAACACAGCCAAAATGAGCGGAGAGGTGGTCTCTGTCACCATTCCGGCTTATGGCCAGGCGACGGTTAAGGTAGGTTGATTGAATAATTGAGAGTGTGGGGTCGTAACGTGACCCCACTTCTCATTGCACGAGACCTGCAGATTGGCATCCTGCGTAAGAAATCGCAAAGAACGGACTGAATTAGCCCCTGAGACTCCGGACGAGCACCGGTGAATATCTCAGGGGCTGTTTGTTGTTGATTTAGCGCGTTGTTGGTCGCATGTCACAGAGTATCAAGATAATGGAAGACAATGCGTCATTTAAGCTCATCTGCTGATATAATAGTTCGCAGGCTTGGAAGATATTAGCTAAGGTTTGTGTTATCCTGACTGCTCTTGGGGGTGGAAGCAGATTTGGTAGAGGCGAGAAATACTAATCTGAAGCTGCGGGCGCTGTCGTACCTGCGAACAGCACTCCGAAACAACAATGCAGAGTTCCGGGACGGACAGTGGGAGGCGATTGAGTCAATTGTCACACACAAGAAGAGAGTGCTGGTGGTCCAGCGCACCGGTTGGGGAAAAAGCATAGTATATTTTCTCGCCACCAAACTGCTCAGAGAAGCGGGACGGGGGCCTACTCTGCTGATTTCTCCTTTATTGTCTTTGATGCGCAATCAGATCGAGGCCGCCCAGCGTATAGGCGTCAGAGCACAGTCTATAAACTCAACTAATACCCAACATTGGGGTGATATAGTAAGTCGTCTGCTGGCGGGCCATATAGATGTTTTATTAATATCTCCCGAGCGTCTTGGTAACGAAGCTTTTGTCCGGGGAGTGTTATCCGAGATTTCTTCTTCAGTAGGGATGATAGCGATTGATGAGGCCCATTGCATCTCAGATTGGGGCCACGATTTTCGACCGGATTATCAGCGAATAGCAAACATAATACGAGCGCTTCCAGTGAACACTCCTGCCCTTGCTACAACTGCCACAGCCAACAACAGAGTAGTAGAAGATGTAGTAAACCAACTGCAGCCAAAGGCAAAGAATCAATTAGAATCGAACCTCGTGGTCATAAGAGGGCCTCTTGTCAGGACCAGCCTGCGACTACAAAACATAAATCTGCCGAGCGCCGAGGCAAGAATGGCGTGGCTGGCGGAGAATTTGCCGAAGATAGAAGGCAGCGGGATTGTCTACGCTCTCACCGTTCGCGACACAGAAAAGATCGCAGAATGGCTAAGGACGAAAGGTATTGATGCCCGTGCCTACCATTCTGGCGGCCAGATATTTGACGAGGACAAAAAGGCACTTGAGAGAAGGCTTCTGAATAACGATTTAAAGGCATTAGTTGCAACAGTTGCCCTCGGTATGGGATTCGATAAGCCGGATTTGAAGTTCGTGATACATTATCAGCGGCCGGCATCTGTGGTTCATTACTATCAACAGGTAGGAAGAGCTGGAAGGGCAGTTGATCGGGCCTACGGGATTTTATTAGGCGGCAAGGAGGATGATGATATCGCGGACTATTTCATTAAAACTGCATTTCCGCCTACTGTTCACGTGTCCGAAGTGATCGAAGCCATAAAGAACTCGCGAAATGGCCTGACAATACAGCAGCTTCCGAAACAGGTGAATCTTCCTGAAAATCAAATAAAGAAAGTTCTTGTTATGCTCTCCGTAATGTCGCCATCTCCGATAGTGAAGCAAGGGGAGAGATATTATAGAACAGCGACCCCATATGAGCATAACAGCGAAAGGATCAATAAACTGATCGCCACAAAAATCGCAGAACTGAAGCGTATGCAGGAATATATGATCACAAAAGGCTGCCTAATGGAATTCCTCTCACACGAGCTAAACGATACGAGTGCCTCTAAGTGTGGCTTGTGCGCAAATTGTGCCGGGGCGCCGCTGCTGCCAACAGGTTATGACGCCGGGCTTGCGGCTGAGGCCTGTGTTTTTATGCGTAGATCGGAAATCGTGGTTGAACCGAGAAAGCGATGGCCGGCAGATATGTCGCAGAGCTGGTACACGGGGTATATTCCCGACTATCTGCGAGCAGAGCACGGTCGGGTGTTGTGTAAGTGGGGAGATGCAGGCTGGGGGGACTTGATTAAACAGGGAAAACAAATCGATGGGCGCTTTTCGGATACGCTGGTAGCAGCAGTGACAGATATGTTGCGAAACCGTTGGCGTCCGCAGCCTCCGCCCGCATGGGTAACCTGTGTGCCCTCTTTGAATCACAAGACATTGGTCCCTGACTTCGCAAGGCGTGTCTCCGCCGCTTTGGGCATACCCTTTAAACCGTGCGTAACGAAGGTTCGACCGACCCAGCCGCAGAAGAAAATGAATAACAGCAACCAACAACTGAGCAATATATTAGATGCATTTGCTGTGGACAAAAATCTTGTATCTAGAGGACCAGTTTTGCTGATTGACGATATGATAGACTCTGGCTGGACAATCACACTTATTGCATCCCAGCTTCGTGCCAATGGAAGCGGCGTAGTATTGCCCCTTGCATTAGCTAAGACATAGATAGGAAATTTGAAATGAATTCACATACGTTAAGCGCGGATACGCAAGTCACTCTGTTGCTCACTTCCAACCTCTGCCGGCCAAGGGGAATCGAATCAGAACTATTAACGCCCTCAAAGTATTTGAATTTGGTTAAGACATTAAAGCAAATGGATTTGCAGCCGGGTGATCTGCTTGAGGAATCGAATCAGCGACAGTTGATAGAAAAAGAAGTAGACGAGGCGCAACAGGTAATCAAATTGCTCGACCGAGGGCTTCTTCTGGCTACGGCAGTGGATACATGGGAATCCCAGGGGATATGGATTGTTGGTTGGAGTGATCAGGACTATCCGGAGATATTCAGAGAAAGGCTCAAAGGCCAGGCGCCTCCCCTTCTGTATGGATTAGGAGAGAAGGCCCTTCTGGCAGAGGGCGGACTTGCCATAATTGGTTCTCGCAACGTCGACGAAGAAGGTATTCTGTTTACTCGTAAAGCTGCCCATTCGTGTGCTTCTCACGGTGTGCAAGTCATCTCGGGCGGTGCTCGTGGGGTAGACAGAGAAGCAATGTCGACGTGCCTGGACAATGGATGGAGCGTCATTGGTGTGCTCGCCGATAGTCTGGCGCGCTATGCGGTATCGAGTGAGATTAGAGACGCTGTCATAGATGGAGCGCTGGTTCTGATATCGCAGGTAGAACCCGAGGCGCACTTCCACGTCGGCAATGCGATGGCACGAAACAAACTTATATACTCCCTCGCAGATTTCGCACTGGTCATTAGCTCTGAATTCAATAAGGGCGGCACTTGGGCAGGAGCAACTGATAATCTGAAAAAACGCTGGGTGCCCCTATTTGTACGTAGTGGCGATAATGTTCCTGAAGGAAATCTTAGGTTGCTTGAATCCGACGGGATTGCCATTGATGAGGATGCGTTCGAACACAACGATATTGTCGGTTGGATGCAAGAGAAGATAGCAACGCGGAGTACGCCGGACGCTGAGGCCATATCAGGATCGCAATGGGTTTTGCCTCTGTAGTTTTAGCGGATGTGCTAATAGACCTCTGCGCGTGGGCCATCTTGACCTGCGGTTTGAGGTGGCGTTATAATGTGTGGGTTGTATGGAAGTGTCAGGCCCCTGGTAAGACAGGGGCTTTACGGTATGTACTGGGGGTGCAGAGGTGCGGGTTCTTGTAACAGGCGCGTGCGGTATGCTGGGGTCGCTGGTGTGTCGTGCTCTTGAGGGGAGTCATACGGTGATCCCCACTGACGTGGCGGATGGGTGCGAGAAGCTCGATATCACCGACACCGGCGCTGTCTTTGACCTTATAAACCGTGTCAGGCCCCAGATGGTTATCCATTGTGCCGCGATGACCGACGTTGATGGCTGTGAGCGGGACCCGGATTCTGCATATAAAGTCAACGCCGTGGGTACCTGGAACCTCGCCTGTGCCTGTGCGTCGATTAACTGTGCCATAGCTTGCGTGAGCACGGATTATGTTTTCGACGGAGAAAAAGGGGAGCCTTATACGGAGTTCGATGCGCCGAACCCGCTGGGAGCCTATGGTACGAGTAAGCTGGCGGGTGAACAGGCGGTTAGAGAGATTTGCCGGAAGCACTATATAGTGCGTACGTCGTGGCTCTTTGCGCCGCACGGTAAGAACTTCGCCTTGAGCATATTGAACGCGGCGGAAAGTAGGCCGGAGTTGAGAGTGGTGGCCGATCAGTACGGATCGCCTACCTATGCCCGTGATCTGGCGGAGTTTCTGGCGTCGCTGGTAGGATCGCCGCTATATGGAGTGTATCATTTTACAAACTCTGGTAGCTGTTCATGGTATGATTTTGCCAGACACATATTGAACGAAGCGGGCAAAACAGAGGTAAAACTGGTGCCGATCGCATCGGAGGAATGGCCCACCCCGACCAGAAGGCCGAAATATTCGGTGCTGAGGCATTACAGGATGGAACTGCTCGGCCGTGACAGCACAAGGCCGTGGCAGAGTGCGGTTGCTGAGTTTGTAGCGTCGCTGTAACGGAATCACGATAACAGTGAGGTATGGGACACGGGAGAATGAAGTCTGCGGCTTCGCCTGCCGTGTTTTGCGTGTTGAACCTGAAATTCGCAATTTGATAACGATTTGGAGCACCTTTCGGAATGGATTATAGCAAAACAGTAAACTTGCCCAAGACTGACTTCCCGATGAAGGCTAATTTGCCGAACAGAGAACCGGGATTCCAGAAGTTTTGGGAGGAGCACGATGTATATCAGAAAATAGCGCAGAGAGACGCGGCCAGGGGGACTTTCGTCTTTCACGATGGCCCGCCCTACTCCAACGGCGATATTCACATGGGGCATGCGCTGAATAAATCGCTGAAGGATTTCATCGTGCGCTATAAGGCTATGACCGGATACAGGGTGCCGTATATTCCAGGCTGGGACAACCACGGACTGCCGATTGAGCAGAAGGTGGCCGATGAGTTCCGAAAGAAGAAAGAGACTCCAAGCAAGCTGGAGCTCAGGAAGGCGTGCCGGGCCTACGCCGAGAAATGGGTTGGAATTCAGAGGGAGCAGCTCAAAAGACTGGGTCTGTTGAGCGATTGGGAGCACCCGTATCTGACCATGAGCCGTGAGTACGAGGCCACTATCATTAAGGTCTTTGGCGAGATGGTCGAGAAGGGCTACGTCTACCGTGGGCTCAAGCCGATTTACTGGTGTATAAACGACGAGACGGCGCTTGCCGAGGCGGAGATCGAGTATGCGGATCATACATCGCATTCGATTTTTGTGCGCTTCCCGCTTGTTTCGGACCCCAACGGCATTTATGAGGGCAAGGATAACTCTTATATTATCATCTGGACCACAACCCCGTGGACGATTCCAGCTAACCTGGCTGTGGCGGTGCATCCGGATTATGAATATGCGCTGGTGGATGTCGAAGGTGATAGATATTTAGTCGCGGCGGAGTTGGTAAGCCAGACGATGACGGCGATAGATAAGTCGAGCTACTGCGTAGTGAAGACCGTCAAGGGCCGCGAGCTTGAGGGGATGGTATTTAAGCATCCGATCTATGATCGCGACTCGGTGCTGGTGCTGGCGAATTATGTGACCCTTGACGATGGAACGGGTGTGGTGCACACCGCGCCCGGCCACGGCCGCGAGGACTTTGAGACTGGCAGGAAATATGGCCTTGAGGTACTGAACCCGGTAGATGCGAGGGGTTATTTCACCAAAGCCGCCGGGCAGTTTGAGGGGCTGCATATAACAAGGCAGGGCAATCAGGCGGTTATCGACGCTATGCGCGAGAATGGCTCACTTCTGGCTGAGAGTGAGATAAGCCACAGCTATCCGCACTGCTGGCGGTGTCATAAGCCGGTGATATTCAGAGCTACCGAGCAGTGGTTCGTCAGTCTCGATCATGATGACCTAAGAAAGCGCATTCTTGGTGAAATCGAATCGTCGGTGCGATGTTTCCCGCCGGAGGGCAGGAATCGGCTTTATGCTATGATCGAAAGCTCCCCGGATTGGTGTCTTTCGAGGCAGCGATCGTGGGGTGTGGCGATTCCGGTGCTGTTCTGTGATGAGTGTCATGAGCCGATATTGAGCAAGGAAGTTATCGATCTCGTTTACGCCGACGCGCTGGAAAACGGTTCGGATTCGTGGTTTGAAAAGGATGCTGCGGAGTTTGTGCCGGATGGGTTCAAATGTCCGCATTGCGGCGGGGATAAGTTCACCAGGGAAGAGGACGTGCTGGACGTGTGGTTCGACTCCGGGTCGAGCTGCAGGGCCGTGACAGAGCGGTTGTATGGCGATTTTGTGGCCGATGTATATTTGGAGGGCTCCGATCAGCACAGGGGTTGGTTCAACAAGTCGATAATAATAGGCACAGCTACCAGGGGCGCGTCGCCATTTAAGGATTTGGTCACTCACGGATATGTGCTCGACGCCGAAGGCAAGAAGATGAGCAAATCCGGCGGCAATGCCATCGCTCCAAAGGAAGTGACCAAGGACATCGGGGCGGATATTCTGAGGTTGTATATCTCATCGCTGAACTACTTTGAGGATGTTCGGTTTGGTGCGGAGATGTTCACCCGCGCGGTGGACGCGTACAGGCGAATTCGCAACACTTTCAGGTTCATATTAGGTAATCTCGCCGATTATGACCCGGATAAAGACGCCGTGGATTATGCCGATATGGCGGAAATTGATCGCTTTGCGCTGCACAGGCTGGCGGAGTTTATCGGCGAGGTGAGCAGGGCTTATGAGTCTTATGAGTTCCATAAGGTCTATCATGCCGTACACAACTATTGCGCCGTGGATTTAAGCGGGTTTTATTTGGATATTCTTAAAGATAGGCTCTACGCTTCGTCGAGCACGTCGAAGATAAGGCGCTCGGCTCAGACTGCTTTGTATCACATATTGTCTGCTTTGACACGAGTGGTGGCGCCGGTGCTGGTGCATACATCTGAGGAAGCGTGGCAGAGTATGCCCGGAGAGGCCAAGGCGGAATCGGTGCATTTGGCCGAGTTTGCTGCTGCAAAATGCGAGTGGGCCGATGAGGAGCTTGCCGGGCGGTGGTCTCGTATACTGGAAGTAAGAGACAGGGTGCTGGCGGCTCTTGAGGAGGCGAGGCAGTCCGGGGTGATCGGCAAGCCGCTGGAGTCGAGGGTGGTTTTGACCGCGCCTGAGGATCTGTATGAGTTTTTGAAGGGCTATGAGGAATCGCTGCCGTCGGTGTTTATCGTCTCGCAGGTTGAGCTTTTGAGCGGGGACGAGTTGACGGTGCAGGTGCAGCCTCCAATCGGTAAGAAGTGTGCGAGATGCTGGCTGGTGTTGGAGTCGGTGGGATCGCATGAGGATCATCCGGAACTGTGCGACCGGTGCGTTTCCGCGCTGGAGTAGATATGGTAGTCGGTGAAGCGGCGGTTCGCAGAGGTTTTATATAGCGCAAATATAGCGACCCTGCCTGGGAGGAAAGCCGTGGAGAAAAGGCTCAATGTTGACCGGTTTCGAAAGTTGCTGCTCGCTGAGAAGAAGCGACTGCTGGAGGAACGGGAGTCGGTTGATCGTGAACTCGCCGAGAAAGGCGGGGATTCGTCAGATTACGACTATTATGACCCGTCGGACTCGGCGACTGAGGCTGTTGAATATTCAAAAGACTTCGCCATTGAGGAGAACGTGCGGGATATATTGCAACGCATAGACGAGGCATTGCGTAAGATAGACGAAGGCAGCTACGGCATCTGCGACCGCTGTGAGAATCCGATACATACGGACAGGCTGCGCGCACTTCCGTATGCTACTCTTTGCATTGAATGCCAGGAAAGAATGGAGCGCTAGGGGTTTTGGGACGAAGGAACTCGGTATGGTTCTATTCGACGGCGGTTGCCGTTATAATCCTGGACCAGCTAACCAAATACTTCGCTCGTCAGAACCTGGCAATGGGAGAGCATATCACCCTCATCCCCGGATTTCTGGATCTTCGACTGAATTTTAACACCGGCGGAGCCTTTGGCGTGCTATCGGATTACGCTCCGCTGCTTGTTATCATCGCTATTGTGGTGATTTTTATTATCGTAAAGCTGCGCAGCATCGGCAGCGGCTCGACGGCGGTGTCGGTCGGATTAGGATTGCTGCTTGGCGGGGCGATTGGAAACCTCATAGACCGCATCGGTTTTCCTAAGCGTGGAGTGACCGATTTTATCGACATCCACTTTATGATAAAAGGCGAACTCCACTCGTGGCCTACTTTTAATGTCGCCGATGTGGCGATAGTGGCGGGCGCGATTCTTGTCTTGTTTCACGTATATGTTATTGAAAGGGCGAGAATGGATGATGGACACCCAGAGGCCGCGGATTGAGATAAATCCGGCGGATGCGTGTTTGTGAACTGAGTAAACCTGGCCTATGCACAGTACCCTGTTTAAGATATTTGGATTTCCGGTGCATTCGTACGGCTTGATGATGGTCGTTGGGTTTCTGCTTGGATTGTGGCGGGCGAGCAGGATATCCAGGACTCGATATGGAATTGAGCCGGAACGGGTCTATGATATGGCGCTGGTGCTGCTTGTGAGCGGAGTTGTAGGCTCGCGATTGGTATTCGTGCTGATAAACCCGGAGAGCGAGAGCTGGAAGGATATGCTGGCGATCTGGCAGGGCGGGCTTAGCTTTCACGGCGGATTGATTGGCGCTATGGTCGCTGGGTTTGTGTATGCTCGAATAGCGAATTTGAAGTTTTGGACTTGCGCGGATCTGTTCGCTCCGTCTCTCGCCATAGGCTATGCCTGCACGCGGATTGGCTGTTTTTTGAACGGCTGTTGTTATGGCGCGCCGACTAATCTGCCCTGGGCAGTGAGGTTTTTGGATAATGGAACCCTCACCCCACCCTCTCACCCCACGCAGCTCTATGCTGTTGTGGCTAATCTGCTGATATTCTGGTTACTCGTTAAATTGGAGAAGCTGCATCGCAAGCCGGGGTTTGTCTTTGTAGCTTATGTTGGCCTGTATTCGGCGTATCGATTCCTGGTGGAGTTCCTGCGCAGCGGATATACTGCCAAATTGCTCTGCTGCGGCCTGACAGAGGCCCAATGGGCCAGCCTGGCTGCCATGCTTATCTCTGCGACATTAATGTTCACTTTATATCGAAACCCCCATAAGTTGACACAATAACTCCCCTACCCTCACGAAGCGCCCTCAACACACAAAATTGATGCGAAATAATATTCGCGTGTACAGTCAAAACTGACATTTTTTGACAGGCTAACGTGCTATAATGCGATTGTCTAAACTATCAATAAGTCCAAATCGGTATATTGATATAATTCTTATGTGGTAGCATTAGTCTAAAATGCTAATCAGCAGCCAGCCCGGGAGCAGTGGGTTGGGCTGGCTGAGCCGCATTGTTATAGTAGTAACTGACAAAGGATCGAATATGAATATCAGACAGCGCAGGATCAACTCTGATTTCAAATCGCTTATAGACCTCACTAAAAACAATCCGCTGATAGATTTTGAAATACTGAGCAATGACAGGGACAAATTTATTGTGACATACCGATGCCGGGGGTTGCAGTGGCTGCCGGAGCGTCCACGGCCTAATATAATTAAGCTGCACAAGGTGGAGATATATCTGCATACGGAGTATCCGCGTCTGCCTCCGAGGTTGCAGTGGCTGACGGATATATTTCATCCAAACATACTGCCTCCTGCGATGAACGGCGGGGTGTGTATCGGGAAATGGTCGCCGTCGGAATCGCTCGGCCGGTTAGTCGTGCGCATCGGGAGGATGGTGCAGTACCAGAATTACAGCACGACCGATGCACTTAACCTGCAGGCTGCTGCCTGGGCGAAGGAAAACGAATCGTCGTTGCCGGTGGATGACCAGCCGCTGGATAATCATCCTGATCCAACAGATGTCACTATAGGAGCAAAATAAAATGTCAGTTCGGTGTGTTAGGTTTTTGCTGTTGGCCGTGTGCTTTTGGGCTATGCTCAGTGCTTGCTGGGCTGCTGATGTCAGAAAAGTGGTGGACCGTGTCGGTGGCGCAGTCGTGAGCATTGAAGTCGACACCGGCGGCGGAAAAGGAGCTGGGTCGGGGTTTATAGTTAACCCTGATGGCTGTATCCTCACAAGCGCTCATGTCATCAATAAGGCGAAAAAAATTAAAGTAAAGTTGACTGATGGCAAAGAGTATTCTGCGAGGCTGGTGGCAAAAGACACAAACAAAGACCTGGCGATTATCCGCATAGACGTTCACAACCTGCCTGTAGCCGCGATCGGCAATGCGAAGAAGGCAAGGGCTGGCGATAGTGTGGTTGCGATAGGCTGCCCAAGGGGTCTGGATCATACCGTGACCAGTGGGATAGTGTCCAGTCGCGAGCGTGAAATCGACGGAAAACGCTATATCCAAACCGACGCTGCGCTCAATGAAGGCAACAGCGGCGGCCCGCTATTGAACGATAAGGCTGAGGTTATCGGCATAAACACGATGATCCTCAAAGACGCCAATCAACTCGGCTTCGCGGTTCCGATCAACGACGCCTATGAGTTGCTCAACAAAAATAACGTGGCGGTGATTACGACGCTCGACAATAAGGACCTGGCAAAAATGACACCGTCGGGCAAAGCCGGTGGGCAAACGGCCATGAAATCGAAAAAGCTGGGCTGGATTTGGTATGCGAGCGGAGGTTTGCTTGTGGTAGTGGCCGCTGCAGTGGTCGCATTATTATTAATGAGGAAAAAGAAAACGCGAAGACGACGGGCAACCGGCAGCGAAGATACATTGGAGATCACCCTGGGCCCATCTGCTCAAAGAACCCAGGCTCCACCTCAGCCGAGTGATACTGACGATCTTGATGACATTGAGATAGAACTAAAATAGACTTTAAAAGGAGAGAACAGGATTATGGGAAAAGTTGACGTAACTATTCGGGATGTCACCGGAAACAAAGAGCAGCAGGCGACCCTGCCGGACGATGCCCCGGTGCGGAGAATTATCGCCAGGCTGGTTGAGATGATGCAACTGCCGACTACCGACCCTGGCGGGCAAGTGTTGAACTACAAATTTCAGCACAAAGCCTCCGGTAAAGAGATTAGCGGTGAACAGACACTGGCCGATGCGAATGTGCAGGACGGCGACGTGCTGCGTTTATCTTACGAGCCGACTGCAGGATGAGAAAAGAAACGGACGATCTCGATATTCAATTGATAGGTGGCACCCCTGTGGCACCGCAGTCCCAGCAAGCAGAGCAATCGGAGAAACAGAAACTGATCTGGGCCGAAGAGGACGAGGATCGCTACAGTAGGTTTCGGCTGATTCCATGGTGGGATCAGGACATACTGAAGCAGGCGCGGGTTCTGGTGGTCGGTGCCGGTGCCCTTGGCAACGAGATTATGAAAAGCCTCGCGTTGCTGGGAGTGGGCAAGATATTCTTGATTGATCTGGACCGGATTGAGAACTCGAACTTGTCAAGATCGGTGCTGTACAGGCAATCCGATGAAGGGTCGACTAAAGCGGAAGTGGCTGCGCGGTCGGCTATGGAGATCAACCCGGACATAACTGTGCGGCCGTTTGTGGGCAACATCGTTCACGACGTCGGGCTTGGGGTATTTCGGTCTATGGACGTGGTGATCTGTGGCCTGGACAACAGGGAAGCCAGGCTGTGGGTCAACCAATGCTGCTGGCGGGTGAACAGACCGTGGATTGATGGAGCCATTGAAGTGCTGCACGGTTTGGCGCGGGTCTTTGTGCCGCCGGACGGGGCGTGTTACGAATGCACGATGAATCAGATCGACTATGAAATGCTGAGGCGTCGCAAGTCGTGTGCTCTGTTGACCAGGGAACAGATGCTGGAAGGCAAAGTGCCGACCACGCCTACTGTTTCGGCTGTAATCGCTGGAATACAGTGTCAGGAGGCTGTAAAGCTGATTCACAATCGGCCTGATCTGCCGGTGCTTGCGGGGAAGGGTTACTTCTTCGATGGGCTGGCTCATGACTCCTATGTAGTAAACTACGTGCGGAAGCAGGATTGCATGAGTCATGAGACGTTTGGAGACATAGTGCAGACGGACTGGCGAGCGCAGGATTTGACCCTGGGAGAGGCGCTTGAACGGGCGAAGGCCGATCTGGGCGAAGAGGCCGTGCTGGATCTTCATAGAGAGATCGTGCACGAGATG
This sequence comes from Armatimonadota bacterium, assembly GCA_050948905.1. Lineage (GTDB taxonomy): Bacteria > Armatimonadota > UBA5829 > UBA5829 > UBA5829 > DTKD01. The sequence continues at coordinate 430,835 of JBMNES010000001.1, forward strand.
ACCTGTGAGCAGTGCAGTGTTTCTGTGCAAACATCGAAACTACTCGGCAAGATGACTGAATCTGATGCCGCTTGCCCGAAATGCGGGGAAGTGATGGCGTTGGAGATGTGTCACAGCATCTCCGGCGACGAGGCGTTTTTGGACAAGACCCTGGCGGAGATCGGCATGCCTGCGTTTGACATTATATCTGGAAGGTGCGGGATGACCGAGATGTTCTATGAACTAAGCGGCGACAGGGCAGAGGCGCTTGGCGACATTGCCGATTAAAATCGGAAAGGAATGGGTGGGAAGGCTGTGACTGCAGATGACAAGCACGACGACATAAATGTTGAGCTGACTTTAACCGAAACAAGACCAAGCGGAGCGATGGATTGTCCGGATATTTGGATTGATCCTGAGGTCGATAAGCAGATACAAGCCTTCGCAAAAACAGATACCAGCAAAGAACTGGGAGGAATGCTGCTTGGAGAGTTGGTTACGGAGTCTGTGACGCCGCTGGTGCGGATACTGGCGGCTATAGAGGCCAAGCATACCGAGGCTACTCAGACGAGTATCAAATTCACACACGAAGCCTGGAACGACATTAACGAGATTAAGGATTCGAAGTATCCGAATTTGCGGATAGTCGGGTGGTTTCATACTCATCCAGGTTTCGGGGTGTTTTTATCCCGTTGGGACATGTTCATTCAGGAAAACTTTTTTAATCTGCCGTGGCAGGTCGCTTATGTGGTAGATCCACTGGGCAAAACGAGCGGGTTCTTCAGATGGGAGAACGGCAAGGTGACTCAGGTCGGCAAGGCAAAGGAAAGTGAGCCGCCGATTGTGGTGACTCTGCCGTCGGAGGAGAAGGCTGGCCGGTCGTTTAACTGGGCGACTTTTTTCTCTGTTGCGCTGAACGTGATGCTTGTTGCGGGGGTGTTATATCTTGGTTTGCTGAGACCTCCGCAGGTCAAGGTCGAGGAGCGAATTGTCACAAAAGAAGTACCAGTCGTCGCCAATCAACAGCCTGATACTGCCGCAATGGAAAAGACGCAGGCGTGGACGGAATACGTTGTGCAGCGAGGCGATTCTTTTTGGTCGATAGCCAAGTCACAGTACGGACACGGCGAATTGTATAAAGCTATCCAGTTGTTCAACAATATGCCGAACAGAGGAATGCTGAGAAGAGGTGAGCGATTGCGGCTGCCTTCAAAAGAGATCGCCGCGACGATATGCGGTAGAAGTTTCCCGTCAGATGAATCAACGACCAAGTTATAAACAAAGGAGGTTGAACGAGTGAATGACGTAATAGGAAATATTTGTCCGTATTGTCAGTATCCGATTAAGCCTGAGGTCCCAGTGACGGAATGTAGTAAATGCGGAATGCCACATCATACGGAGTGCTGGGAGCAAAACGGAGGATGTGCAACATTCGGCTGCTGTGGCTCTGATACATCACAAGCAATCGCCCCTGGAACCCAAGCTCGGATGGAGGGCAATCCCGGCACAGACGCGACTGGTCAGGCTGTTGGTTTTGGGACTTCTCTAATTGAGGCGCTGAAGGCATCCATTATTCTGGCTATCACTACGGGAATTGGATACAAAATTGCTTCTCCAGAAAATACTGCGATAGCAAGCGTAATTGGCGTGCTGGTTGGTATCGTGATCGTTTTTATGTTGGATGCACAGACCAGGCTAGATTACGAGACTCCATTATATCAAGCAATGAAGGCTTCCGGCATTCTGGCTATCACAACGGGAATTGGATATAAAATCGGTTCTCCGGAAACTGTCGCTACTACAAGTGTAATCGGCGTACTAGTGGGTATTGTCATCGTTTTCGTGCTGGATGCAAAGAGCAGAACAGAATAGTATAGATGAGCTCTCCCGTAGGTAAAACTTGTCCGTATTGTCAGTATCCTATCAAGCCGGGGGAGCCGGTGATTGAGTGCGGCCAATGCGGTATGCCGCACCATAAGGCTTGTTGGGAGCATAACGGCGGGTGTACTACTTATGGGTGCAGCGGGACTCAGAGCCATCAGCCTGTGCATTCAAATATCCCACCAGGCTCGGATTACATTGACCTCACGGACATCGGGCAGGAGTGGGATACGGAAGTGGCTCCCTCCTATCAACCTCCGCCGAACGCAGGATCGACGGGATCTGAGGCGCCTTTGGTGGCGGCATCGAAGTCTTTGGCAGGCAGCGGTGGAGTGATCGGGGCGATAATCGGAGGGATTATCGGGCTTGCCGGCGGCGGCATTGGTTGTTTGCCCGGTGCGATTTTAGGCTTTTTTATAGGCTGTGTGCTTGGCGGAGTGATACTATACGCCATTATTCTGGCTATTGCAGGCGGAATCGGGTATGCGTTTGGGAGCGCCGGCGGAGCCGACGCAGCAGCAGGCGGGGCAGCGATTGGGCTGATAGTGGGAGTCATAATAATTATAATTGGTTGTTGTAAACAGAATTGAGGCAATGACCGCAACGTGGAGTGATTGAGTTATGGCTGATCAAATAGCGGGACCTGGTATAACAGGAAAAACTTGCCCATATTGCCAGACGCCAATTAAGCCGAATGAGCAGGTGTTTGTGTGTGACCGCTGCAATATCCCGCATCATCTGGAGTGTTGGCAGACTAATGGTGGGTGTACTACTTTTGGATGCACTGCGGCAAATACGGCGCCGGTAGCGTATCGTCCTAATCAGCAGCGCGCATACGACGAAAACCCACAGCCATACGTGCAACCGGCCCCTCCGCCTATATACAGGCCGCCTCAGGGTGGATATCAGCACTACTATCCTCAGCGGCTGCCGCCAGAAATAGCGGGCAGGCTGAACTGGGGCGCATTTCTTCTGACCCTGTTTTGGTCGATAGCCAACAATGTGTGGATTGGACTTTTGGTGCTGGTTCCCTACGTTGGATGGGTGATACCTTTTGTCTTATTATTCAAAGGCAATGAGTGGGCGTGGCAAAATCGTAGATTTGAGAGTTTGCAGCACTTCAATGAGGTGCAAAACGCCTGGATGAAATGGGGTGTGGGACTACTGCTTGTCTCTTTCGCATTCCTGTTTTTATTCCTGTTGATGGCGGGTGTAGCGAGTTCCTACTAACATGCTTGTAGCTGGCAAACTCTGTCCATATTGTCAAAACCGGATTGCGGCGGATAGTGAAGCAACTATCTGTCCGGCCTGCAACACACCTCATCATACCGAGTGTTGGAACTATAACGGTGGATGTACGACATTCGGCTGCCGGGAAATGCCGGGTGCAGTAAGAACCGTGGCAAGCGCGCCTGTCATAGACGACGATCTGGGGATAGAGCTACATCCTCCGGCTGGTGGTTATTCGACGCCGCATAACCAGGGCTGGGGGCAGCAGCCTCAAAGTCGTGGTAATACAAATTGGGCTGTCGCGATATCTGCAATCTTTGTAATTATCTTTATAGGCATGCTCGTGGCGGTGGTGAGCGTTGGGTCAAAAAAGTCTAACGACACACCGTATATGAGAGCGGCTATCCAGGCAATTGATTCGAAAGATTATGAGGACGCTATCACATACTGCTCTCTGGCGATTTCGGCTGATCCGAAAAGCACGGCTGCATATTATTTGAAGGGCAAACTACTGCTGGAGTTGATGGAGAATCGCAGCGACAGCTTTGAAAAACTGGTATATCTGGCCAAAACCGGGGAAACCAGCCGGCTCGACGAGGCCGACGATTGTTTTGAACAGTGCATTCTGACAACGCCGAGCGATGAAAATATATCAGTCGAATATCTGGATATGACGTCTGCGGAGGTTGTCGGCAGTTCGCGCATCTTTATGGCGCTGACAGCGACACTGAGAGCTATTGCGAATTCTCACGCCGACCATCCAGATTATGCCAGGCAATGGGCGACCATAGCCAGGCAAAATATCAGATATGCCAGACAGCACAACCTTAGCTCGAAATACGATCGACTGATCCAAATCCTGGAAAACATTGCGTCTGATTATTCGCGTTAGTTTCCGTTTATATATCACTAAGTTAGTTGGAGACATAATCAATGAACCCCAGAATGATGCGTCTGAGTGCAGACTATGAGAAAATCAGAAACGAGTTTCTCGGTCACAAGTATGTTAAGGTTGAGCCTTTAGGCTCGGTGCCTCCGGAGAGGTATAGGATTACTTATAAAGTGCCGGGGGTGAGATGGGATACTGTGAATAACAGACCTATCATTGTAAACGAACACATCGCCGAGATTTATCTTCACGCCAATTATCCTCGTGAGACCCCGAAAGCTACGCTGCTAACTCCGATCTGGCATCCGAACTTTGGTTCGTACATATGCATTGGAGACTACTGGGCGGCCGGGGAGACGCTGGTGGACATAATCGTCCAAATCGGGGATATGATTCAATATAAATCGTATAACCCGAAGAGTCCGCTAAACGGCCGGGCAGCTCAATGGTCTGTCGCAAATAAACACATGTTTCCGGTTGGGCGCATAGATCTGTTGCAGCCTGAGCCTGAAATTGAGTTTGGAGCGTCCAGCTCCGCTCAAGAAGATGACCTCGGAATAGTGTTGGGGCCGAAACCGGCATACGATGATCTGGAGATTGAGCTGAGATGACACGGCAGGATGACGCCGGACAACGGGATTTAGATATTGAGTTTAGAACACCAGCCCGGCAGACGGTGCAAAGTGCACACCGGCCTCAGGGGGAGTTGGTTGGCACGATACCTGCTGACGCTGTAGAGGTTTATATTGACCGTGGCGCAATTGAGGCTGCCTGGGAACATGTGCTGACAAATCGGCGAACAGAGCTAGGCGGGGTGCTGATCGGTCATTGCGCGGAGGATAAGGGCCTTTTTACACACGTTATTAAGAGCCTGGATGCAAGGTATACAGAGACTACAGTCGGCAGCCTTACATTCACCCACGACACCTGGAAGGACATATCGGAGAGGATGGATAGTCAATATCCAGATGCTAAGATCGTGGGGTGGTATCATTCGCATCCTGGCCATGGGATATTTATGAGCGGGCGCGACAAGTTTATACACAACAATTTCTTTCGCAATAACTGGCAGTGCGCGCTTGTGCTGGATCCGATACATAATGACGAAGGGTTGTTTCAGTTAGTAAACGGGCAGATTGTGCGCACGGGGTATTGGTGTGCGCCGAACCGACCGACAAAAGCGACTCCGCAGAAACCTGGGCCCACATTAGTAGTACTGCCTCCTAATGATTTAGAAAAAGCTGCTGACCATTTTCACGAGGCGGCAGAGCATTTAGGCTCTGGGATGGACAAACTGATCAATTATGGGGTGGACCGGGTGCGACATGCCAAGGATCAGCTTGGTCGCCGGTTCGACAAGAAGGCATAACACCGCGCCGAAAGGAGAGCTTCGATGAGTAACGACAAAATTGAAATCAGCTTTGACGGCGAGGACAACGAGCCACAGCCGCAAGCGAAAAAACTGGTGATTACCAGCGAAGATTTGATCAATGTGCCTGATAATCAGCCGTTTGCTCCGAAACAACCCCAGGGGTTTGTTATGCCGGACGGCAACGCTATGGGGTATCAGAAGAAGTCGGCTGCGGCCGCAGTGTCCGGCCGAAGCGTTATGAATATGGCGATAGCAGGGCTTATCGGCGGCTTTTTGGCTTGGGCGATAACTGAGCCTATTTTTGGTGATAAGTCCGGCGCTAGCAATGCGGTCATGTTACTCGTTGAGATGGGACTTTTCGGCGGGATAATTGGAGGATTGATCGGAGGCTGTCTGGGTGCGGCTGATGGCGTAGTCTCCGGTGTTGCTGAGAAGGCTGTGAGACCAGGGCTGATCGGTGCAGCGATCGGCCTAGGTGGCGGTTTTTTGGGCGGGGTGTTCGGGCAGATTGTCTATGGAACGCTGCTTCAAACGGGCTCTCTCAGTTTGCCGACTGTTATGGTTGCAAGAACTATCGGATGGTCGGTGGTTGGGATATTCGTGGGATTAGGACAGGGCGTTGGCCGCGGCTCTGGCAAGCGGGTTGTAAATGGTCTGTTAGGCGGATTGATCGGTGGTTTTATAGCAGGGGCTTTGTTTGATCCGATCGGGCTACTCGTTGCGACTGGGTTGGTCAGTCGATTGATTGGCATTACTGTGCTGGGTACGGCGGCTGGGCTGGCGGTCGGTTTGGTGGAAGAGATGCGAAAAGAGGCCTGGCTGACCATACTTCAAGGGCCGCTTACTGGAAAACAATTCATTTTGTATGAACAGAGGACCAGAATCGGCAGCTCGCCGAAATGCGAGATCACCCTGGTGAAGGACCCGCAGATATTGCCGGAACACGTTTGCATTGAGAATCAGGGAACCAGTTTTAGCTTGAGCGGAATAATGGGCCCCGCGGTTGTGAATGACCAGCAGGTGCAACATGCGCGATTACAGGGGGGTAGCACTATTACGCTGGGCAGTACATCAATTCTATTTGAAGAGAAGGCCATTGGGAGCCGTCCGTGAATACAACTGTTGGCAAAAATTGCCCGTATTGCCAGACTCCTATAAAGCCGGGAGTTGAAGTAGTAGTCTGCCCTGCCTGCGACATACCTCATCACGCAGAATGCTGGCGCGAAAACGGCGGTTGTACGACTTACGGATGTTCTGGAGTATCGACACCCGGCAGGTTTGATTATTCACCCGCGCCTGTGACGCGAGCGCCTGTTTCCGCAGCGGCAGAGACTCCGCCAGCATGGCCTATACTATTGGCCGTTTTAATAGTCATATATGTGCTGATTGTAGCATTTTCAGTATGCTCAGAGGCACAGCGTGACGATCCCATAGAGACATCTCATTCCTCGAGTTGGTATGATGACTCTTATGACTCAGGCACAGAAGATGAATATGTTTACGAGGAGGATGACTCCGAATCGGATTTGGACGAAGATGACACCGGTTATCTTGAAGAGGATACGACAATTGATGAGGATGACGCGGAATACGACGAGCCGGATATAGATGAGTATGAGGACGACTGGGGTGACGAATACGAGGATGATGACGGGGGTTATTGATCTGCTCGTCTTTAGCTGAGGAGATGATATCTTTGCGTTTAATAGTTGTGAGATTAATATATGCGATAGGCGTGTCCGTACTTATCACCGGTTGTAGCGTCGATTCGCCCTCATCCACGGATAGAACTCCGTCAGGATCGCTGTTCAGTGCAGATTTGTCGGAACGATTGAAGCAACACGGAGCACAAACCGGGGATGTGCAGGCGAGCTTGATCTGGAACAACTACAACGATTTGGATCTGCATATCATAGATCCCAACGACGAACGTATCTACTTTGCTCACAAAAGGGCCAGGTCCGGAGGGCATCTGGATGTGGATATGAACGCGGGCGGGCGAGAATCTAACGAACCCGTGGAAAACATCTACTTTCCCGAGGGTCGTGCTCCTGCCGGACGATACAGGGTCTATGTCCACTACTACGCTCAACACGACACCGAAAACCTCACCCCGTTCAGGTGTGAAGTGCTGGTCAAGGATAAGGTGCATAAATTCGCTGGCGATATGTCCAGGGGCGAACAGATACGACTGATTTATGAGTTCACCCTGGAAGGCAGGCAGCAAGGACGTCGCCCGAGGCCCGGCAACTCTCCCCGGCTGTTTTCACCAATGCGAAGGGGAGGATAGGAAATATCGAAAAGAGCCGGTAGGATTTCGCTCTACTGAAAGTCTTCTGTATCAAGATATAAGTCGGCTAATGTCTGTTTTGAAATGAAGCCTTTTATGTTATCCGCGCGATAGTCGGCTCCTTGCGGCACTACAAACGCTACAAACGCCCCTGTCGAGTGTAGATTTGCCATCACATCAATCAGTATGGATTTGTGAGACTCGAAAGTGAAATCGCGTCGGATAACCTCTTCGATGACGACGTTTTGTGCTGCCGCCAGCTCATCTCGTGTGACAAACCCGACCACTCTGGCATTATCGACGACTATGAGTAGCGATATTTCCTGATCCTGTGAAAGTCTCGTGGCGATGGCTTCGGCAGGTTCATCTCGTCGGATCAATGTCATCGAAGAATCCATCAGGTCTTGTGCCGATTTCAAGAATCGCAGGTCTTTTCTGAATATCTCCGGTATATAGCGGCCTCGCCTTGTCAGTTTCATAGTGTAGATACTTTCGCTGAGCAGCGATTTGCGAAGACCGTAACTGACGGCAACAGTGATGGTCGCTGGCAGCAGGGCGTTGTAGTCCAGAGTCATCTCGAATAGCATCACTATGGCCGTCATCGCAGCACCCGTTGCTCCCCCAACCGCGCCCGCCATTCCCGCCACTGCGAAAGCCCCTATATCAATCGTCACTGATGGAAATATCCATTGAATCGCCGTTCCATAAGCAGCGCCTAAAGTCGCTCCCAGAAACAGCGAAGGGGAAAACACCCCGCCGGAAGCTCCTGAGCCAAGGGTCAGAGAAGTAGCGGCGAGCTTCAACACAAATAAAAGTAACAATAAATATACTGGAAAGCGGACCCCGGAGAATATGTCCTGCACCGTCGCATAGCCAAGCCCCTCGACATAGTAGTGGCCGAAGTTTATCATAAGCAGATAAATAATGACGCCTACGATAAACATCCCCAACAGATGCTTTCGATAATAGCTGCCTGCTATTCGGTTTTCAAAGAAATCCTCAGTTCCATAAAGAGACTTTATAAAAGCAAGGGAAGCAAGCCCAATGAGCAGCCCAAGTCCGATATAGGTGAGCAGTTCCCAGAAGTGGTCGAGGTGGAAAAAGACTATGTCCCGCAACATAATCGTGAAGACAGGGTGATCTCCGAAATAGACCCTACCGATAAATGTCGCCGTGGCACAGGCAAGCACAACAGGCACAATGGTCCTGGCGCTGACCTCGTGAAGCATTAACTCTACAGCAAATAATACGCCTCCCACCGGTGTGTTGAACGTTGCAGCGATGCCAGCGCCGGCTCCACAGGCGATCATGGTGAGGCATTGGTCGGTGGATATTTTTAACCATCGCCCGATGTTCGAGCCAAAGGTAGACCCTATTTGAACGATGGGACCCTCCCTGCCAACCGAACCCCCGCTTCCGATCGATATGGCGGAGGCAATTGATTTGATCACCGCCACCACGGGTTTGATAATTCCACGGTTATAATATATCGCGTCCATCACTTCCGGCACGCCGTGGCCCTTGGCTTCAGGTGCGAAGTTCTTTACCAAAAAAGCAACAAATATAGCCCCGACGACTGGCGCGAGAATGACGAACGGCCCCCACGGGCTCGGCGGGGTATGGACGTTGGAGTTATATACAAAAGAAAACTTGCCGAGAAACAGCAAATTGTGAGCCAGCGCTATCAGATCGCGAAACGCGACAGCGCCAAACCCCGCAACTATTCCCGTGAGAATAGCCAGCAAAGACAGGCCCAGCAAACCCAGTGTGCGGTTTTCGGTAGAAGAGTTATCGTTCATCTCAGGATCATGGTTTACCACCGACATTGGCTGCCAAACGCCGATGTCTTCGATCCTGATGGGGTTATATGAGCTATTAGCCAGTCATCGTTGAGCCCGATTGGGTTTCGATAAGCAGGCTGGCATAAAATCTGGAATCTACAGAAATCACATCAAGCCGCCAGCCATTAGCGTCGGCAATTGATTTGCATATTGCCAGCCCAAGCCCCGTGCCCCCGGTCCTGGCATTACGTGACGTATCCCAACGCGAGAAAGGCTCGAAGAACTCCTCTGGCTTCCAGGTCAGCGGCTGGTCGGAATCATTGGATATTTCAAGGCGCACGCTGCCATCGTCAGCACCAATGTTAATCTCTATAAACCCACCCATCGAGCAATATTTTGCGGCGTTCTCGATAAGGTTTCGCACCAGTATTTCCAAATGACTCGGCGGAGTGAGAAGCTCCGCTTCGTCAGGCGCGTTTAGGCTAACACGCAACCTGCGTTCGTCGACGGCCTGCCGATAATGAACCAGAGATCGATTACAGATATCCACCATATCGGCCGGCTCCTTTGGCGGCAGCGATGTCAACGATTCAAATTGATAGAGAAGAAGCAGAGCGCGCACCAAAGAGACAAGTCTTTTGGCCTGCGTGTAGGCCTCCTCCATTGCAGACTTATATTCTTCTTTGCTCCTCTCCCTGCTCATTGCGAGTTCCAGGTGACCCGACAAAGCCTGAAGCGGTGTTCGCAGTTCGTGAGACGCAGCAGAATAGAATCGTCCTTTAGCAGCCGCGGTCTCGGTAATCCGCCGCAACAGCCCATTGAGAGTATCTACAAGTTCCACCATTTCTCGATCCTGAGACGGTGGGTTGAGGCTAATCGTGAGATTGTCTACAGACGATACTTTAGCCTGCCGAGCGAGCAGAGGAATGGGATTGAGAGCACGCCCGACCAGCACCCAGGCGCCGACTGCGGCGATAATCACCACAAAGACACCGAGCAACGACAACAAAAGGGTGTGGTATTGGAGCGTTTTACTCGTCCTGGCCCAAGGCATTCCTACCACAACGGTAGCGCCATTAGGTAGTTTCGAGGTGACAATCCGCCAATCTGGGACATCCGGTTGTGAGGGGGCGTCGTCCCGAGTTTTACCTATGACACGCCCATCTTCATCGACAATGCTCAGCGTCAGTTCGGTGCCAGTGAGGTCTTCCTGCTCCTCAGCAATCAAATCGGTCAGATTATCATACTGCTGTGATTCAGCCACCGCACTTTCAGCAGCGGCAGTCAAGGCTTTGATGGCGTTGCGCTCCGCAAAATATCGGGCATAGCAAATAAGGCTGACTATTGCAACGATAATCAGCAACGCGAGGTACAACGAAAAAGCGGCCGTCAGCCTCGCACGAATCGACTTAAACATCATCGTCGACGGCCAGCCTGTAGCCGACCCCTCTCACGGTGTGGATCAGCGGAGTCTTGTTGTGCCTGCCCAATTTGTTTCTAAGATAGTTTATATATACATCCAACACGTTGTCGTTGCCGTCGAAGTCGTATTGCCAGACGTGGTCGAGGATCATCGAGCGCGTTACTACTCTTCCTGCATTGCGCATCAAATATTCCAGGAGCTTGTATTCTGTGGCCGATAGATATACGGTTTTGCCCGCTCTTACGATCTGCCGAGCGGCCGGATCCAAGGTCAGGTCACCAACGGAGAGCACTGTGGGTGAATGGACTCCTCTGCGAAGCAACGCCCGTACTCTTGCCAATAATTCTGCTATTTGAAATGGCTTTACTATATAGTCATCGGCGCCGCTATCCAACCCTTCGATCTTATCCTCCAGCGCATCTCTGGCGGTAATGATCAGAATTGGCGTCATGACCCTGGAAGACCTGAGCCGCCGGGCGACTTCGAAACCGTTAGGTTGTGGGATCATTACATCCAGGAGAATGATGTCGAAGCTTTCGGTGCGAGCAAGATGCAGCGCATCGGCGCCGTTGTCTGTGGCAACCGGATTGTACCCAGCCTCACGCATAGCTTGAGTAAGGAAACGGGCGACGCTGTCATCATCTTCCACGATTAAAGTTCTCATATCGACATTCCAGGCGGATACTAATCCAGGCTCCTCAGCGGTAGCCAGTACAATTGTAACTCAGATATTTACTGCATACCAGCTCAGCAGAATCAGATTTCAAGCCGAAGCCTCAATACTTCCATTGAACGCCCACACCTTCCGGAGATACTACAATGCGTTCTTTGGTAAAATGCCTGGCTATGTAGTGACCGAGCAATGCACCCGCAGCGACGTCCTTCCAATAATGCGAGCCCGCCTCAACCCTTGAGAAGCCAATCGCCGAGGCGAGAGTGTACGCGGGCCATTTGTATTGTGGTTTATACTCGGCCAATACGGTGGCCATAGCGAATGCTGTAGAGGTGTGTCCGCTCGGGAAGCTGGTCAGAGAATCGGTATTCGGTCGTTTCTCATTGACCACGCGCTTTAAAATACTCGTGGCTAAACATGTCGCACCAACAGCTTTTGCGCCTTGCATAAACTCGTGCTTATCTGATATCAAAGCCAATCCGCCAGCCACAACGAATGGCTGAACGGTGGAAGAAATAGAGCGCGCCAGCGGCTCGCTGATCACCTCGGTGCTCCAGGCCGTCGAACCGGTCGCGATAGTGAGTAGGATCGGGAATAGTACTGAGTACTTGAGGCGTCTTTTCATCAGTTGTCTTTCTCCAAATACTTGTCCTTGGGACTCTGCATTGGATCAATTGTCGTCCGGATATCTTAGTTGTGCCTGTGTAGAATCTTAGAGTTTTCTAAGAGATCGGCGGTATGGAGGATGCTGCAGCGTTCTCAATCCGCTTATTGGGTGAGGATATCTGTTTGTCTACTCTCGATTGTCGCGCAAACTGCCGATACTATAATCGGACTATCCGGCTGTGCCGGGATTTTTGTGAGGGTAATATGGCAGCAACTGCGAGAGTAATCGACCCCGTAAGCACATTTAACGCGGCTGAGCATCAACTGGAAAAACGACGCGACAACGAGGCATTTGATCTATATTTTCTGTTGCGAGATTCCGGCCGGATGGCTCCTTTGGCGTATTATCGAATGGGAGAGATTCTGAATCGGGCTGGCGAGGTCGAGGAATCAATTGAGTGTCATCGAAAGGCGTTTGAGCTGGACCCGCATCTTGCTCGTGGAATCACAACGAACGATCATCCCTGTCACGACTACCGCTATCATTTTGTCGAGCAAACCGAAGTGACGCAGTGCCCGATGTGCGGCGAGCAGGGGCGAAAACATTCCTGCTACAACGCGGTCACCAAGCCCGACTTCACACCCGGATTTGACCCAATCCGCGTTTGGATGCACTGCGATTCCTGCCATCATATCTATGCGGCGAATTATCCCGCCGAGCTCGCCGAAGTATTGAGGAACCACCCGCATGACTGGCATTCTACCCCTCGCCACGAGGTGTTTCCAGCGTTGGGCAGAGTTTTAAGCAATATAAGAACCCTGGCGCCGGGTAATCGGTTGTTGGAGATCGGCGTGGGTTCCGGGGAAATGGCGGCGGTGGCCAGGGAGTTTTTGTTCGACGTAACCGGCGTTGACATTCGACCTGCATACGCGAAAGCGGTGTCGGAGAGTCTGGGAATAATGGTCCACGGTTGCGATTTTCTGGAGTATGAGGCGGACAGCACGTACGACGTGATATGTATGGGGGATGTACTAGAACATACCCCAGAGCCGGTGAGGATGCTGCTGAAAAGTATCTCGATGTTGAACGCGGGCGGGGTTTTGTGGATATCGACGCCGAACTTCGAGAGCGCATTTTCCCGTGTGCAAAAAGACGCCAGCCCACTTTGGCGAGCCTGCGAACACCTCAACTACTTCTGCTATGAATCTTTGCAGACTATGCTTAAGACTATGGGAGTTAACGTGGTGGATTACGCCATTTCACGCCACTGTCTGGGCACGATGGAGATAACCTGCGTGCGACAGTAAAGCTCTGGCAAGATATTTCACGACTGCAAGCCCGAATGCGGAAAGCCGCTTCGGGCTTTTCCTATACCACCGAATCAGCATTAGAGGAAAAATGCGCCTGGCCGTCATAATAAACCTTGACGGAATATGGCGCAAAATCACTCTTTGAGAGGTGGATTATGGAGAAAGCAGTTGCACTGGCAGAGTCTGTCAATGTGAAAGAGCGAAATGAGCCTGTGATAGGCGTATTTTGTGCGGGTGATCCGAGAATTGATGAGGCCAGCCGCACTCGCTGCCGCAATATCGTGAAAATGGCGGCGGATATTCTCGCTGAGCGGGTTAAGCTGCCGAATGGGTCGCCAGCCAGGGTGGTCTATGCCACGACTTTGGTCGATGGCGAGAAGCAGGCCGATATAGTGGCCAAGCAGTTTCAGGACTCAGGGGTGAATATACTCGTCTGTACCCCCGACACATGGGCGTTTCCGCAGCTTTCTGTGATCTCTTTGATGCAGCAATTCCCTGCGGATACGCCGATCAATTTCACCTGCGGAAACTCAGGGCCTAAACCGGGTGTGGTGTTTGCACACGCGACCAACGGCGCGCTTGCGCAGGCGGGCAGACTCTCTCATCTTAATGTGGGCAACTGGCCGGATTCTGGCCTGGAGCCAAAAATGTCCGACGCAACTGCAGAAGCTCTGGTGGATTGGGCGTTTGCCGCAGTTACAAGACAGGCTTTAAAGGGTCGCAGGGTGGTGGTGTTCGGGCACGACTCAATGGGCATGGAGACGGCTCTGGCCCACGTCATCCCTACCCGCAATACTTTTGGAATAGAGATCACACGGCTGGATATGAAGCTACTGGCCGATATGATCGCCAAGAAAGCCTACGATGAAAAGGAACTGCGCAGCATTCGCGGGTTTGTGGACGAACACCTTGGCGACAGGCTGGAGATCAGGGATAACGCCGACTCGGAGCGATTTAACATCAGCCTGGCGATGTATTTGATTATGCGCGATCTGCTGGCGGATCTCAACGCGATCGGTAGCGGCTTTATGAGCCAGCTTGAATGGGGTTCAGACAGGCGCGGGATTCCGCTGCCGGTGGCGGATGCTGCTGAATCGTTCTTCAATTCTACTTTCGACCATAATGGCAGAAAGGTCCCCACCCCGTTTGCCACGGAGGCGGATGTGCAGGCCCTGTTGACGATGGTGTTCTTCAGCGCGCTCACGGGAGGCAATCCGCCGCTGTTTATGGACTTCCGGAAGGTTTGGGAGAAGTGGGAACTCGATGCGCTTGCCCAAAAGACCGGGATCAAGCTGCCCTCAGACGAGGTCTGGGCGCAGAAGGGTCTGGTGGACGGTAACAATTCCGGTTCGGCGTCGTTGGACTGGGCAGCTATGCCGGGCGCGGACATTGACACCATTATGAAGGGCGTGAGTATGCCTCTTGCCGGGGAGGATTATTTCCCTGGATTGGGAAACTCAGTGACGTTTGTATCGCCGGGCGGACTGGATGGGATAGCTGGTCGGTTGATGTATTCGAGCCTGTCCGGGATGTTCAGTATGAGCTGGGATGAGGCGACCACGGCGGAAGTCCCCGATGAGCTTGCGCAGCACCTCTGCGACGCCACCGACCCGACCTGGCCGCATACATTTGTGGTGCCGAAATACGCAAGTATGCAGGAATATAAGCACTACCCGCCCGCCAATCACCTGCACATGATCCAGGGACTGCCGGTTGCGCGATTGCAATATTGGATGGATTTGAACAATGTGCTTTCGCAGTGCGGCTGGTCGGCGCGGCCGAAGTTCATCGAGGGCACAGACAGGCCGATTCCGTTGCTGTACCTGGCAAACGGCGGAGAGGACACGGCTAAGATGTTGCTGGCGAGGTAGAGAATCCGTACACAAAAATGGAGCGGGAGACGAGGCTCGAACTCGCGACATCCAGCTTGGAAGGCTAGCGCTCTACCAACTGAGCTACTCCCGCACCAACGGTAAAATTATAGTATCATTCGGCCGCTTCGATGTCAACCGAAACGGCGAAATTTGGTCTTGTTGTCGCGATGTAATGATATCGGCCCGGGTGTTTTGTCCGGGCCGAATGTGCTCGACCAATTCGAGTCGATGCTCGTATCAGTATTTAGTTATCCAATCGACCTCGCTTTGAACGACTCGCAGTAGGCCGTTGATTGTCAGGATTCCACGTGCAGCAGCGAAATTGCCCGTGGAGAGCTTGGTCTTGTAACCAGGCGCGTTCACTGTGATCGGAGAGCCTGAGCCGTCGTCGAGGGTGAACGTGTTGTTGTCCACCTCAGTCACCTTACCCCAGAACTTGAAGAGGTAAATCGATGAAGCGGCGTTCATCTCAGCGCCCCAGGCTGCCTTGTTAGAAGTGCCTCTGATCAGAGCGGTCAGGTAGGTCCCCGAAGTGTCGGTCGCGTTGTTGCCGGAAGCGTCGGAGGCGACGACGGTTACGGTGTGAACGCCTAAGCCACCCAGCGCAACTATGTTGCCAGCCCACGTGTCGCCACCTGAATTGGTAAGCGACACGCCGTTGGCCTTTACACTGGTCACTCCGACGTTGTCGGTCGCGTTGACAGTAACTTTAACCGTATCACCGCCAGCTACCATTGCAGGTGCAACGGAGACAGAGTTGATAGTCGGAGCTATGCTGTCGCTATTGTAGATGTACGGGCCGAGATCCACGGTGCCGTTGGCAACGCCGGCGGAGTTGTAGCCCTTGAGATGCAGATACCAGCTTCCAGAAGAAGTGGCAGTCTGGACAGAAGTGCCGCTTGACCAGTTGGCTTCGGAGCCTGTCCAGGTGTGTGTGGCCTGTTTAGTCCAGGCGACCTGGTAGTGATCGACCTTGCCCGCGCCGAATCCACCGACCGCCGTAAACGTGAACTTGTTATCTATGTAAGTAACGTTGACGTTCTTATCGCAGGTCACAGTCGATGTGCTCGGCGCAACAGAAAGCGTGGTGCCACTGCCCGCAGTTCCTGCGCTTTCGAGGCTACCGGCATAGGCCTTTACGGTGCGATTATAGGTCGTGTTCGGCGCAAGGCCGGTCTCGTCGACATAGTTGATGTTGAACGCCTCGCGTTCGGCTACTTTAGTGGCGCCGTTATAGACGCGATAGCCAATCTCGTTATTAGAGTTGTCGGTGAAGTTCCACCTGATGGATGTGGTCGACAAAGCAGTGCCGGATACACCAGTCGGCGCATTGGGCGCAGTTGACTGCAGGGCAATATCGTCCCAATAGATCGGATTGTTGGAAGTGTAGTTGAAGCCCAGATAGGCTCTTCTCAAGACAGCATTAGCCGCGCTTGCCGGCTGAGAAGCGGTCTTTTTAAGGACTCCGTCAACGAAGAATTTGAGGTCATTGGAGCCAGTGTATGGATAAATCTCTATCGCGAGTTTATGCCATCCCTCGGACCGAGCGCCGAGGTCGAAGTAGGTCCATCCGTTGTCCAAAATTGCGCCGATATAGCGTGCCTGGTTCGGTTCGGCGTTATAGACCCCGATCCAATACATCGTCGCGATATTGCCGGCAGCATCGTACATATACGCCCTCAGAGCTATCCTGACATTTGAGCCGTTGTTATCGTGCAGATAGCCCGACAGAATGCCGGTCTTGTAGCCGCCCGATGTTAAGTTAGACGAGAAGTCGTGATAGACCCAGTTGACTTTATCGCCAGGGAAATAAAGCGAGTTTGCACCAGTGAATATGCCGTTATTCTTTGCACTCGATACAGTAGGCATCACGTTATTGGCTGTACCCGCATCCAAAATCCAATTACTTGTATTTGCAAAGCCATCCTTGAAAATATAGGTGGCAGTTGTCCCCTGAACCGAATTGCTCTTGCCGGAGTAGTTCGGCTTGCCGTCATAAGCATCGACTTGATATGTGTAGGTCGTGCTTTCTGCCAATCCGTTGTCGACGTAGGAATTGGTAGCAGAAGTACCGACCTGAGTGCCGTTTCTATAGATTCGATATCCAGCAACACCAGTGTTGTCAGTGGAAGCATTCCATGCCAGAGTGATGCTGTTTGCTGTAGACCAGGTGACTCGCAGGTTGGTCGGAGTGGTCGGCGGCTCGTTGTCCGGAGGGCCAACTGTGACAGTTTTTGTGACCTTCGGGCCGAACCATTCGTAGCCCTCGCGAATCATCTGCCACTGGGTGGTGTAGGTTCCGCCTGCGGCAGGGGCCTTAAGGGAGATATTAAAAGTGGTCGTGCTTCCCGGCTTGATGGTGCCGGAGACGGGATACATCCGGGTTGTCATTAACGGGTCGGTCGGAGAAACAGCGCCGACCTTGAAGTTGTATGCGCTCATCCAGACCACACCGCGGTTGCGGTATGTGATTTGCGCGTTGTAGGTCTGGCCGGGGTTCATAGTCGTCGGAATGGTGTCTGAAACGTACTCGCAGGAGTATTTTGCCCAAGTCGGAGTGTTGCCGAAGTATGAGCAGATTCCGCTGTAAGCTCCCCACATTGCAAGAGAGCGGAAGAAATCGTCTTTCAGATAGACAGCATCTCTGGTGCAGTGGTCGTGGAAACCAAGCTCGACAAGAATAGCTGGCCGGTTGGGGATACGGATCTCGCCGTAGTTGCCCTGCCCGTCCTTAACGCCTCTATTCACCCAGCCCGACTCGCCGGGGAAGGTGTTGCGGATTGTATTTACTATCCCATTGTTAACAGCATTTGCAAGCGCCAGGCTATTGGCAACGTGGGCCGGTTTTTCCATTTTTGTATCGCGGAAAGTCTCGGTACCGGTGCCGCCGCCTGCGTTGGTGTGCATAGCGATATAAATCTGAGACCCTACATAGTCCGCATATAGCGGCCGACATCTGATATCGTCGTTGCCGCGTGCTGCAGCGGTATCAGCCCCGCAGTTGCCCGTATAGCTGGCCCAGACAGAGCAAGGCGCGCCGATGTTTCTGAGCCAGGACTGTGAACACATCTTCCACCAGGCCAGGCCGGTTGGTGAATGACAGCAGTTGCTTTCGTTAAGCTCGCGCACGCTGTAGAATGTGCCGCTGTCCTGAGTTATATATTGCTTAAGATACTGAACCAATCTGACGCTGTTGGTATCCTCAAGGGCGGCTTCTCCGAAGCCGCAGTTGTCACCGCGTTGCCAGTACCAGCCACTGCCGTTCCAGAAGCGACCGTGGGAAGCGCCGACGCAGATCTTTTTACCGCTCAAACCAACAGCGTTACCCTTAATTAACGGCTGGGCAGCCTCGCCAATTATGGGCGCGACTGAAAGATAAGATGACAACAGCTTGCCTCTGCAAGTCAACTGGACTGTTTTGATAGATGGAAAGTCCCCGAGAGTGGTGCTGAATTGATCAAAAATTTCTTTAAGCCCAACCTCGTCGAGTCCGGTCAGCACCTCGGTAGAAAGGTCGATGATGGCAGCGGTGTCAGTGATCGAAAGTTTCTGGATTTTTACACCTGCTGGTATTCTAGTCGTTATGCCGACTGCTATCTCTTCTATAAACGGCCCCGATACCAGTGCTCGAACTGCAGCTTCGGCAGGTGCGACTTGAGCCGGCACGATACGTGTTACTGGCACCAGTTTACCTTCGGAGAAGAACCGCACGGAGACATTGTTGGCGGATACGGCAGTGGCAATAAACACTAACAGTAAAATTGCAGCAAATAACGAAACTCGGAAACCTAGAGCAAATTTCCCCATAATACCCCCCATTTTCGGAATCACCTGCGCACGATTGCGCAAGCCAGGGCGGCAGACGAGGCAAAAACAGTGCCCGCCAGCCCAGCTTTAAGGCACTCATAGCTCCATTGCTACAGTATCAGTATGCCTTATAATTCACCAAGGGTCAACCAGCGATTTGGCTCTAGTCGCTAATTACGGCAATAATTCAGCAAAAACTGATTTGTATAAGGTGGAAAAGTGATTTTTCCAGTGCGAAGTGATAGAAAACCGGCCCGGGTGTTTAGCCCAGGCCGGTGGTATTTGACTAATTCGAGATGATACTCGTATCAGTATTTGGTTATCCAATCGATCTCGCTTTGGACAGTGCGTCCGAGGCCGTTGATGGTCAAGATACCTCTTGCGGCTGCGAAGTCGCCGGTCGAAATTACGCTCTTGTAACCGGGCGCGTTGACCGTGATCGGCGAGCCTGAGCCGTCGTCGAGGGTGAACGTGTTGTTGTCCACCTCGGTCACCTTGCCCCAGAACTTGAAGAGGTAAATTGATGACGCGGCGTTCATCTCGACTCCCCAGGCGGCTTTGTTAGAAGCGCCTCTTATCAGAGCAGTCAGATAAGTACCCGACGTGTCTGTTGCGTTGTTGCCGGCGGCGTCAGATGCAACTACATTGATTGTATGGAGACCCAGGCCGCTCAGTGCGACGATGTCACCAGACCAGACGTTGCCGCCTGTATTGGTCAGAGAGACACCGTCGGCCTTAACACTGGTAACGCCTACGTTGTCGGTGGCATCGACGGTCACGTGAACCGCATCGCCTCCGGCAGCCATTGCGGGTGCAACGAAGACAGAATTGATCGTAGGCGCGACACTATCGCTGTTGTAGAGATACGGGCCAAGGGCCGCGGTACCATTTTCGACTCCGGCTGAGTTGTAGCCTTTAAGATGCAGGTACCAGCTTCCCGCAGTAGTGGCAATCTGAACCGAAGTGCCACTTGACCAGCTTGTCTCCGAGCCTGTCCAGGTGTGAGTCGGCTGTTTGGTCCAGGCTATCTTATAATGATCTACCGTGCCGACGCCGAATCCACCGACTGCGGTAAATGTGAACTTGTCGTCGCCATAAGAGACGTTGACGTCCTTATCGCAGGTGACAGTAGATGTACTCGGAGGAACCGAAAGCGTGGTGCCGGTGCCGTTAGCTCCTGCGCTTGTCAGCATACCCGCGTAGGCCTTGACGGTGCGAGTATAGGCAGTATTCGGAGCAAGGCCGGTCTCGTCGACGTAGTTGATGTCGAAGACCTCGCGCTCAGCAACTTTTGTGCTGCCATTGTAGACGCGATGTCCAATTTCGTTGTCAGCATTATCAGTGAAGTTCCACCTGATGGAGGTTGGAGACAACCCAACCCCAGTGACGTTGGAAGGTGCATCTGGGGTGCCAGATTCAAGAGCAATATCGTCCCAATAGGTCGGCTGGTTGGGCGTGTAATTGAAGCCCAGGTAAGCTCGTCTTATGACCGCGTTAGATGCCTTCGAAGGCTGAGACACAGTGGCCTTTAATGCACCATCGACATAGAACTTCAGATCGTTTGAACCAGTGTACGGCAGAATCTCGATGGCAAGCTGATGCCAACCTTCACTTCGAGCGCCGAGATCGTAGTAGGTCCAACCGCCATCATATACTCCACCTATA
Source organism: Armatimonadota bacterium (assembly GCA_050948905.1). Taxonomy (GTDB): domain Bacteria; phylum Armatimonadota; class UBA5829; order UBA5829; family UBA5829; genus DTKD01. Next base: position 451,616 of record JBMNES010000001.1, read on the forward strand.
TAACGCTTCGGGATACCTGGCGGGGTGCCGTTAGAGACCCCAATCCAATATATACTCTTTGTATTGCCGCTTGAGTCGTAGACATAAGCCCTGAGAGCTACTCTGAGGTTGCTGACGTCGTTGTCATATATCCATCCTGATAGTATGCCGGTTCTGTAGCCGCCAGATTCCAGATTTGTGGAGAAGTTGTGATATATCCAGTTGACTACGTTCCCAGGGAAGTATACAGAGTTCGCGCCTGGGAAACTGGCGTGATTCTGCTCGGCGGACAGTGTGGGCATCACGTTGTTGCCGGCGTCCGGGTCGAGCAACCATTGGCTAAGGCTTGTGAATCCGTCCTTAAACACAGCCGCAGGAGTCTTACATTGCACCGAATTACTCTTACCGGAGTAGTTCGGCTTGCCGTCATAGGCATCGACCTGATAGGTGTATGCCGTATTATTAGCAACACCATTGTCGGTGAAAGTGGTGCCTGTGCCAGCGGATATGGCAGCGACCAAACCGTTGCGCCAGATGCGATATCCGGCGATGCCGAGGTTGTCCGTCGAAGCGTCCCATTCCAGGGTTACGCCGGTTGAGGTTACTCTGTTTATACGCAGGTTGGTCGGCGCGGTGGGAGGCTCGTCGTCGTCAATGCTCACTACGGTGATATTCTTTACCAGCTTAGGCCCGAACCATTGATAGCCCTCTCGCAACATCTGCCAGTCGGAGACGTAATTTCCCGGAATCATAGGAGCCTTCATAGTAAAGTTAAACGTGAATGTCTGTCCTGGTCGGATGGTGCCGGAGACGTCGTGCCGGGTGGGTGCAAACGGGTCGCTGTCTCCGAACGCACCAAGTCTGAAACCGTAGGTGCTCATCCAGCAGACGCCGCGATTTCGCATTGTGACAGAGACATTATAGGTTTGTCCGGGCATCATCGAGGTTGGAATGGTGTCTGAGACCAGTTCGCACGAATACTTGTCCCACGTCGGAGTGTTGCCGAAGTATTCGCAAATGCCTTTATAGACAGCCCACTCGCTGAGTGAGCGGAAGAAATCGTTGGTGAGGTAGAGACCGTCACGCTGACAGTTGTCGTGGAAGGCAAGCTCGATGAGACAGGCGGGTCGGTTGGGGATGCGAATCTCGCCAAATCCGCCCGCTGAGTCCAGCACATGTCGATCATACCAGTTGCTTTCGCCTGGGAATGTGTTGCGGATTGTGGCGATGATATTGTTCTGAATCGCGGTCGCCAGGTTTAAGCTGTTGGCGACGTGGGCGGGATGCGCCATCTGAGTGTCACGATATGTGACTGTCCCGTTGGCGTTGCTGGGGCTGCTGCCAGCGGCATTGGTATGATGAGCTATATATATGTCTGCGCCCATATAGTCCGCATAAAGCGGTCGACAGCGAATATCGTCACTGTTGCGATTTACAGCAGTCTCAGCCCCGCAGTTACCCGACGAACTAGCCCAAACCGAGCACGGAGCCCCGATTTTTTTGAGCCAGGACATAGCGCACATCTTCCACCATGGCATACCCGTATCCGGGTGGCAGCAATTTGTTTCGTCAAGCTCACGCGGGCTGAAGAAGGTACCGCCGTCCTGAACTATATATTGCTTGAGGAACTGGACGAGCCTGACACTGTTTGTGTCCTCGAGGACTGCTTCCCCGAAGTTACAGAAGTCACCCCTCTGCCAACCATACCCGCTGGTGTAGAGTCGCCCGTGCGAAGGCCCGACGCAGATCTTTTTGCCGCTTAGACCTACTGCATTGCCCTTTACAAGCGGCCTGGCTGGCTCACCAACAACTGGTGGCTCCGGCAGATAAGATGCAAGCACTTTCCCATTGCAGGTTAGTTTGATGGTCGTTATAGATGGAAAATCGCCAAGAGTGGTTCGGAACTGCTCGAATATGTCATATAGCCCGGCCTCGTCTAATCCAGCCAGTATTTCGGATGAAAGATCAATTTCGGCAGTGTCTTTTGTCAACGACAGCTTCCTGATCTTGACCCCTGCCGGGATTCTTGAGGTGATGCCGACGGCTATCTCCTCCATAAACGGTCCTGTGACCAAGGCCTTGACAGCGGATTCGGCAAGTGGAATATCATCAGAGACAGCTCGATTAACAGAGACAAGTGCGCCCTGGGAGTAAAATCGAACCGATACGACCCCGGCGTAAGACACGGTGGCCAGAAATACTAATAAAAAGATAGCAGCGAGCAGGATAATGCGTTGAGCAAATAGCTTACTCATACTTTACCTCCATTCACCTCATAGACCCGCGAAAATATGATAGCCAACACGGAAGGCGATGGTCGATTGCGCCGTTTCGTTCGACTATCAGCTTGAATAGCCCTATTGTTACTATGTTAGTATGCTTCGTAAAATGTTAACCGTCAACCGATTGATACGTAATATCTAATCGACACAATGAATCATTCCATTAAAAAGGTCATCAGGAGCATTTGTATCGAAATCGACGATAAATACCGGCCCGGGTGAGTTGCCCGGGCCAAAGGTTTTTAGATATTACGTTCGTCAGAATTTGGTCAGCCAATCGACCTCGCTTTGAACGACTCGCAGGGGGCCGTTGATTGTCAGGACCCCACGTGCAGCCGCGAAGTTTCCTGTGGAGAGCTTGCTCTTGTAACCAGGAGCGTTGACTGTGATCGGAGAGCCTGAGCCGTCGTCGAGGGTGAAGCTGTTGTTGTCCACCTCGGTCACCTTACCCCAGAATTTGAAGAGGTAAATAGACGAAGCGGCGTTCATCTCAGAACCCCAGGCTGCCTTGTTAGAAGCGCCTCTTATCAGAGCGGTCAGGTAGGTCCCCGACGTGTCGGTCGCGTTGTTGCCAGAGGCGTCGGATGCGACGACGGTGATCGTATGTTGGCCGAGGCCGCCCAGCGCGACGAGATTGCCTATCCAGTTGTCGCCACCCGTATTGGTAAGTGAGATGCCGTTGGCCTTTACGCTGGTCACTCCAACGTTGTCGGTCGCGTTGACAGTTACTTTAACCGTATCACCGCCAGCTACCATCGCAGGAGCAACGGAGACAGAGTTGATCGTCGGAGCCAGGCTATCGCTACTGTAGATGTACGGGCCGAGATCCGCAGTGCCGTTGGCGACACCAGCGGAGTTGTAACCCTTAAGATGCAGGTACCAGCTACCGGAAGAAGTGGCAGTCTGAACCGAGGTTCCGCTCGACCAGTTGGCCTCAGAGCCTGTCCAGGTATGTGTGGCCTGTTTTGTCCATGCGACCTGGTAGTGATCGACCTTGCCTGTGCCGAATCCGCCGACCGCGGTAAACGTAAACTTGTCGTCTATATAGGTGACGTTGACGTTCTTGTCGCAGGTTACAGTCGAAGTGCTTGGCGGTACAGATAGCGTGGTTCCGCTGCCTGCGGTTCCTGCGCTTTCGAGGATACCGGCATAAGCCTTAACCGTGCGATTATAAGTCGTGTTCGGCGCCAGATTAGCCTCGTCGACGTAGTTTATATCAAATGCTTCACGCTCGGCAACTTTTGTGGCGCCATCGTATACGCGATGGCCGATCTCGTTATTAGCCTTGTCGGTGAAGTTCCATCTGATGGAAGTAGTCGATAATGCGGCCCCGGAGACCCCGGTCGGCGCGGCAGGGGCGGTCGATTCGAAGGCGATATCATCCCAATATACAGGCTGATTGGTCTTATAGTTGAACCCAAGATATGTCCGTCGCACAGTTGAATTGGCGGCGCTTGAAGGCTGAGATGCGGTCTTTTTGAGCACGCCGTCCACATAGAAGTTGAGGTCGTTTGAGCCGGTGTATGGCAGGACCTCAATAGCGAGTTTGTGCCATCCTGCAGAACGAACGCCGAGGTCGTGGTACTGCCAACCGCTGCTCGTAAGTATAGCCCCAATATAGTGAGTCGGAATGCCAGGCGGGTCGAGTTGATATACTCCAATCCAGTACATGGTTGTGTTATTGCCGGCGGCATCGTACATATATGCTCGCAAGGCTACTCTCAGACCGCTTACAGCGTTGTCATAAATCCAGCCGGAGAGTACACCAGACCTGTAGCCTCCGGAGGTCAGGTTCGGGGAGAAATTGTGGTAAATCCAATTCGGGACATCGCCGGCCATATACGCCGAGTTCGCGCCGGTTATGCTGCCGTGGTTCTGGGCCGTGGATAGCGCAGGCAAGACGTTACCAGATACCGCAGAATCCAAAGTCCAATTGTTGAGATTAGCGAACCCGTCCTCGAATATGAGGGCTATAGTCGTGCCCTGCACCGAGTTGCTCTTGCCGGAGTAGTTCGGCTTGCCGTCGTAGGCATCGACTTGATAGGTATTGGTCGTGTTATTAGCAAGGCCGGTGTCGGTGTAGGTGGTTCCTGTCGCGGTGCCGACTTGCGAGCCGTTGCGATAGATCCGATATCCCGCCACGCCGATGTTGTCTGTGGAGGCATCCCACGCAAGGGAGATGCTGGACGAAGTTACGCCGGTGATGCGCAGATTTGTTGGCGTGGTCGGCGGCTCATTGTCGTTTGTTGTGGTTACGGTAACGGTTTTGGTAAGAGTTGGGCCGAACCATTCGTAGCCTTCGCGAATCATTTGCCATTTGGTGGTATATGTGCCACCAGCGGCAGGCGCGGTCATGGTGAAGTTGAAGGTGTACGTATTGCCGGGCCTCACTGTGCCGGATATGGTCTGGCGAGTGGCGGCCGAAAGCGGGTTGGAGCCATCGACGGCGCCGAGTCTGAAGCCGTAGTTGTTCATCCAGCAGACGCCGCGGTTTCTAAGAGTAACCGAGACGTTATAGGTCTGTCCAGCGACCATAGTTGCCGGGATCGTGTCTGAAACGAGTTCGCCGGAATATTTGCCCCAGGTAGGATTGTTTCCGAAATAAGAACAAATTCCGCTGTAAATACCCCACATCGAAACGGATCGGAAGAAATCGTCCTTTAGATATACTGCGTCTCGGGTGCAGTGGTCGTGGAAAGCCAGCTCGATGAGACAAGCAGGCCGATTGGGGATTCGGGTCTCGCCGGAGCCTGCTGCTGAGTCTTTGACTCCCCGATTTACCCACCCGGATTCACCAGGGAAGGTGCTGCGGATGGTATTCACAATTCCGTTGTTAACAGCAGTGGCAAGTGCAAGGCTATTGGCCACGTGTGCTGGATGCTCCATTTTGGAGTCTCGCCAGGTCTCGGTGCCTGTGCCGCCGCCAGCGTTGGTGTGATGGGCAATATAGATATCTGCGCCGACGTAGTCCGCATATAAAGGTCGGGCGCGAAGGTCGTCGTTTGAACGAGCAACGGCTGTCTCGGCGCCGCAGTTGCCGGTGTAGGTTGCCCAGACATTGCACGGCAGTCCGTTATACTTCAGCCACGACAAAGTGCACATCTTCCACCAGGGCATGTTGGTTTGAGGATGACAGCAATTGGTTTCGTCAAGCTCCCTGTGAGTGAAAAAAGTTCCGCCGTCCTGCACGATGTATTGCTTCAAAAACTGGACGAGCCTGACACTGTTGGTGTCTTCCAGGACAGCTTCGCCAAATCCACAGGGATCCGATCGCATCCACCCCCAACTGCTGCCGTTCCAGACTCGACCATGCGATGGCCCTACGCATATCTTCCTGCCACCCAAACCGACGGCATTGCCTTTAACAAGAGGCGGGGCTGGCTGGCCGATGGTTGGAGCGGCTGGCAAATATGAGGATAAGGGCTTGCCTTCGCATGTGAGCTTAATGGCCAAAATAGACGGGAAATCCCCTAAAGTGGCTCGGAACTGGTCGAATATATCCCTCAGACCGACCTCATCCAGCCCGGTGGTTATCTCTGATGACAGGTCTATTTCCGCGGTATCGTTGGTGATCGAGAGTTTCACAATCCTAACCCCCGCTGGAATGCGAGAGGCTATGCCCAAAGCGACTTCCTCGGCAAACGGCCCCGCTACTAAAGCTCTGATGGCCGATTCGACAAGCGGAACGTCATCAGAGACGGTCCTGTTCACAGAGATCAAATCGCCATTCGAAAAAAACCTTACCCCAACAGTGCCGGCCATAGCGGTACCGGATATGAGGAACACTGCGATTAATAATAGTAGACAAAATGCAAAAAACCTTTTCACGACAGCCTCTTTTCTTTAGCTAATGGCACATGCGCACAGGTGCCTGTTATAATTGCCAGTCAACTGAAGTATGCCTTATATCCGCTAAAGTAGCAACCTGGTATTATTACCAGCAAGGTGTAACGGGCGCTACATTATTTATATTCCCATAAGTTTTGCGGCATTTTCTCGCGCTATATTTGTAAATATTTGTTCGCTGATCTTGCCGGCGGCCCGCAGGTCTTTTAACAAATCGACTATCGGAGCGGGTTGGTCGTGTGCGCAAATATCGAGGCCGAAGAAGAGCCTGTCCGCGAACTCGTTCAGAAAATCAACGGCGTATGAGAGGTCCCTGGCAAGGGCATTATAGCCGCTGTATGCGGACAAATCGCAACGCATATTAGGATTCTCCCTTAGTAATTGTGCCACGACGCCCTCGGATCGGATGGGATAATTGGGATAGCCTCCGCGATGATCCGGAGAATCCAGCGTGCTAATTTCAGCCCAGAACGCAGGGCCGTGGCAGATTATGATAAGATCGGGAAACGCTTTAAGCGCAGCCTGGAGTTGCGGCAGGCCGGGGTCGTCGTATAGTCCGTAATCGCTGCCGATGCGGGTCGATATGTCAAAAGTCAGCGGCATTTTAGCACGCTGGGCGTGGGAGAACAGGTTATAGACCAGAGGATGGTTAAAGGGCAGGTTTGGCATGACTTCTCCGATGCCCTTGCATCCTCTTTCGCGATAATAATCGAGTAGATAACCGAGGTTAGCAGTGCTGGAATTGCTGACAGCCCTTGGGTCTATGTTACAAAATGCAATGAATCGGTCCGGCCAGGCTTGGGCCATCTCCAAAATTTCCTCGTTGGATTGTGGGAGATAGACCTCCGGGTTTACTATGGGCATCAGGCAGCCTTTTTCTACTCCAAGCTCGTCGTAACGCGCGATGAGCTGCTGGGGAGTAGAGAAAACCGGCTTGCCATCCTCCCCCGGATATGGGTCACGATACGCGTGAGCGTGCATGTCTATGAACAATTCTCACCTCCGATGCTTTGAGCAACCTTGGGATTCTTAGCCCGCCAACGCCCTCAATCCTGCCGGTATAGTGGAAATAGATGTACTGGATTGCAATTGATTGGCACATTATTGTTGACTGCTGGTTGATTTACGGTTACAATAAAACTGGTCCAAGATCACTATATGGCGGCCTGCGGGCTGCTTGGCGCGGAGATTACGGGCTCTCAAGGATAGCAATAATGGTGAGGGAAAGCGTGTAAGGCGCGGAGATGGTGTCTCCATGCCGGTTTTGTTTCATTATCTACCCCCACCGCTAAGGCCGAGTGTTATCTGTCAACGAGAGCAGGTAACATTTGGCCTTTTTTGTTCGCGCCGAGACTCAGTATAGGAGCGTATACTATGACGCGACATAAAGAAGCATTGAAATGGATTGACGAGATGGCGGCGCTGTGCAAACCGGACAAAGTTGTCTGGATTGATGGCAGCGAAGCTGAGAAGCAGCGACTGACCGAGCAGGCGCTTTCTACCGGAGAACTGCACCTGCTGGATCAGGAAAAACTCCCCGGATGCGTGTTGCATCGCACTGCAGAAAACGACGTTGCGCGCACCGAACACCTGACCTTTATCTGCACACGTGAAGAGGAAGATGCCGGGCCTACTAATAACTGGATGGCGCCAGCAGAGGCCTATTCCAAAGTCGGGGCGATGTTCGACGGGTGTATGCGCGGGCGGACGATGTATATTATCCCCTTTATAATGGGAGTCCCTGGGTCGCCGTTCAGAAAGCTGGGAATTGAGCTTACAGACTCGATTTATGTTGTGCTTAACATGCGCATTATGACTCGCGTAGGGCAGGTGGCTATAGATGAACTGGGCGGAGATGAGGAGTTCACCAAATGCCTGCATAGCAAGGGCGAGCTCGACATCGAACGCCGGTTTATTCTGCAATTTCCAGAAGACAATACCATCTGGAGCTATGGATCCGGTTATGGCGGCAACGTGCTGCTTGGCAAGAAATGTCTCAGCCTGAGAATCGCAAGTTATATGGGATTGACCGAGGGCTGGATGGCTGAGCATATGCTGATTTTGGGGCTGGAAAGCCCTGATGGCGAAGTTACGTATATCGCTGCTGCGTTCCCTAGCGCGTGTGGCAAGACTAATCTGGCTATGCTCATTCCCCCGGACTCTTTGCCGGGCTATAAAGTGTGGACGGTCGGCGATGATATCGCGTGGATTCGCGTTGGGGATGACGGCAGATTGTGGGCTGTGAACCCTGAGGCAGGGTTCTTCGGGGTGGCACCAGGCACCTCTTATAAAAGTAACCCTAACGCGATGCTGACGGCGTCGAAAAATACGATATTTACTAACGTGCTGCTGACTCCGGACAACACTGTATGGTGGGAGGGAAACGGCGTGCCGCCGCCTGATCACGGAATCGACTGGCGCGGGAGACCGTGGACACCTAAGGACGGGGAGAAAGGTGCAAACCCGAACGCCAGGTTCACCGCACCGGCAGCGCAGTGCCCGGTGATCTCGCCGCATTGGGAGGATCCCCAGGGCGTGCCGCTCTCTGCGATTCTTTTTGGAGGACGCAGGGCGAAACTGGCGCCGCTGGTCTATGAGTCACTCGACTGGCAGCATGGCACATATATTGGCGCGACTATGGCAAGTGAGACCACAGCCGCTGCAACTGGAGCGGTTGGAGTAGTTCGACGTGACCCGATGGCTATGCGGCCGTTCTGTGGATATAACATGGCCCGGTATTTCAGGCATTGGCTGGATATGGGCAAAAAGGTGGCAAACCCGCCCAAGATATTCCACGTCAACTGGTTCAGACAAGACGAAAATGGCGAGTTTCTGTGGCCGGGGTATGGTGAGAACCTGCGTGTGCTGGAATGGGTGCTGAAGCGCTGTAACGGAGGCGCGGGGGCGGTGGAGACACCTATCGGCTTTGTGCCAGAAAAAGGCTCCTTAAACCTTGACGGCCTGGATATCTCCGAAGAAGCAGTGGATAAGCTGCTGGAAGTCCGCGCGGACGACTGGGTGGCTGAGCTGGATGGTATGCAGAAGTTCTTCGACCAGTTCGGCTATGAACTGCCTGCGGAGATGCTTGAGGAGCAGCAGGCGTTGAAGACGCGGCTTGGCAGATGGGAAAGCTAGGCTATATCGGATAGTGTGAGTGTTTTAGGGCGGCGAATTGGTTAATTGCCGCCCTTATTTTTATGAAGATAAAACGCGAAAACGCGAAACGAGCGAAAGCCAGAAAAATGAAACAGGTGTAGTAGAAAGAAGGCTTAACGTTGCCTGGTCTGACTTCGGACGCATGACCTCGAACAGCGGAAAAGCGGATTTCTCGCTGCGCTCGAAATGACGGGGTTTGGGAGCTTTTCATTCCGCGTCCATACTTGTCATTCCGCGCGTAGTCGCGGAATCCACGATTAATTACATATGCGGCGTGATCCTGCGACTTCGCGCAGGATGACGATATAGTGAGCGCAGGATGACTATATTTTGGGCTGCTGGATGATGGGGTTAGAGCGGGTAGTGATGGGTTTTGAGGTGGCGATTCGGAGATCGCCACCTATCTAGCTAGGAGACAAAACTCAGTAATCTATCCCTCTTCGGGCTGTGATGCCGGACTCGAATGGGTGTTTGATCTGCTGCATCTCGGTTACGTAGTCTGCCAGCTCGATAATCGCATCCGGCGATAGCCTGCCTGTTAGAACAAGCTCGACGTGTGCGGGTTTCGTCTGAAGCATCTTTATTACACGCGATACATCTACCAGGTTATAGTGCATGGCGTTGTTGATTTCGTCGAGGATGACCAGGTCATAGCTGCCTTCGGAAATGACAGCCTCGGCAAAGGTGAGAGCCTCTTGCGCAGCGGTGTGTCGATTGACTACGTCGTCTTCGGTTATCGAAAGATTGTTGGAAGAGGCAAACTGTTTCAGAGTAAAGCGATCTGTAAACTCCCGCCCAAACTTCGCCTCGCCGATCTCGGAGTATCCTTTAATAAACTGCACCACGCAGACTCGTCCGCCCCACCCCAAAACCCGCAGCGCCAAACCCAACGCCGCTGTGGTTTTGCCTCGTCCCGAACCCGTGTAGACGGAGATTAAGCCCTTTGATAAGAGGTGATCGGACATTTTAACGCTCTTTGCGCAGTTTTCTGGAAAGCTCATCGACCTGTGCAGCGAATGCACGGTCTCTGGCAATTTTTTCCTCTATTTTTCTGCACGCATGCAAGACAGTAGAGTGATCCTTCCCGCCGAATGCTTTGCCAATAGCCGGTAGAGACGCCTCGGTGAGAAGTCTCATCAAATACATCGCCACCTGTCGCGAGATTACTATCTCTTTACCCCGGCACTTGCCTTTTATATCCGCGGGCTCAATTCCGAAACGATCAGCTACCTCTTCCACGATCTTGCCCGCATCAATGACCGGCGGCGCGTTGTTTACGTAGTACTCCCCAAGGACTTCTTCTGCCAGCGACGGCGTGACCTCGGTTTTCATTAACGACGCGTAGGCATGCAGCTTAATCATAGCGCCCTCAAGCTGGCGGATATTCGATGTTATAAGCTGCGCTATATATAAAATTACTTCATCGGACAAAGCCACCGATCCACTGCGGGCTTTTGCCTGCAGAATAGCCATCCTGGTCTCGAGGTCCGGCGGGGAAATATCTGCCAGCATGCCGCATTCGAAGCGTGACCTCAGCCTTGTGTCCAGTTCAAGGTCTCTGGGTGGCCTATCACTGGTCAGGACTATCTGCTTGCCGGTTTCATAAATCTCGTTGTATGTATGGAAGAACTCCTCTTCGGTGCGCTCCTTACCCATCAGGAACTGCACATCATCTACAAGCCACAAATCGACGTTTCTGTATCTTCGCCGAAACTCCGCCGTGCGATGCTCCCTTAGAGAAGTAACATAATGATAAGTGAACTGTTCGCCTGAGACATATACCACTCGATAATCGGAATGGGCCTGCAACGCAGAGAGACCTATCGCGTGCATGAGATGGGTCTTGCCCAACCCCGCACCGCCATATATGAACAAAGGATTGTAGGTGCTTCCAGGTTCTTCAGCGATAGCGGCGGCGCAGGCGTATGCGAGCCTGTTGGTGGGGCCTACCACGAAATTCTCGAACGAATATCTCTCATTGAGCGGCTGGAAGACGGCTTCGTCGCTGAGGTTAGTCTGCGGCTTCGGCTTCGGAGGCAGCTTATCGGCCATCAACGGCGGCTCTTCGCGCTCCTGAATCTCTACTTTCAGCTTGATATCGAAGCCAAGGTGCTCAGACAGGATTTGCTTTATTGCTTCGGCGTGTTTGTTTTCAAGCCAGTGCTTCGCGAAGTTGCTGTTTGTGCCTAAAACAGCGGTATCTGACTGCATGCGCAGCGGGAAAGCCGTTTTGATCCAGCTCTTATACGACACCTCATCGACCGTGTCGCTCAGCGCCATTAGTGCATTGGACCACGCTTCCTGCAGTGCCAGAAAGGCCTCATCCTCACCAAGTTGGAGTTGTTTTTCTGACAATTTTCCCAACCCACCAGCGAAGTAGTATAATAGGGGACGGCAAGATTATAGCATCCCGACTCTAAGTGATTCAATGGCATTTGGGGTAAAAAAGCCGGGCATTATTACCCACATCTTTTTTGCAATGTATTGTAGAGGGAACGACAGAATATCATTTGACGTATTTGAGAACAGAGGATATTCGAATGCGAACAGAACGTGCTGATCCCGTTACAACTGAGCCCCTACACCGATTGATGACAGCCATACGTTGGGCGACATTTGCGTTTGTATTCCTTGCAGCGTGGCAAATCCCCTTCACTTGGGCAGCGGTGTCCCGGCTGCCGGTGATGATCACCATCGGCGTGATCGCGCTCGGCACACTGATACTTGAGCAGGCGGCACGTCGATTGCCCTGGTTGAAAAGTCCGATTCTGGTCCTGCTCGGCGACGTATTGATGGTCAGCGCGGTGGTGTATTTTAGCGATGGAATATTGAGCCCGTTTTATCCTCTGTATTATATCGTAGTGATTATCGCGGCGGTTAATTACGGCTTGCGCGGTGCATTGCTGTGTGCAGTCGCACTGACGTTGATCTCCCTGCCGATTGATTTAATCGCATCTGCTTCTCATAAACACGGCGGCCTCGGCACGGACGCGGTTCGCACCATACCCTATCTTTTCCTGACGGCATTTATAGCCGGAGCGCTGCGAGAACGCATTCGAGTGTTGGACAACGACGCGCTTCAGTTACAAACACAAAGAGCGGCAAATCAGCGTGAGATGGAGGTTGCGGCCACGATCCAGCGCGCCCAGCTTCCACCGGAAATCCCAGCCGTCGAACGACTGCATATTGCCACTACCTATAAACCAGCCAGGGAAGTCGGCGGCGATCTATATGACTTCTATCCGATCCATAGCGAGCAGCCAGGAGTATTAATAGCAGATGTATCCGGCAAGGGAGTCCCGGCAGCGTTGTTGGTTTCGAGCTGTAAATACGCGGTTCGGGAGAATATGGCCGTTGATCTTGCGGCGATGGCTCGTGCAGCCAACGAAAGTATGCTCCCCATCACCACCGACGATATGTTCGTAACCATGCTATACGGCAGATTCGACGTATCCAAGCGAGAGTTTACTTACGTAAACGCGGGACATATGCCTCCGATTATAGTTCGCCAAAATGGAGATACGATCTTCCCAGAGCATTCGGACCCGCCTTTGGCTGTCCTTGTGCATCCAGAATACACCGAGCAGGCCTTGCAGTTGCAGCCAGGGGATACTGTAGTGCTATATACCGACGGCGTCACGGATGCGCTGTCCAGCGGCGACGGTATCAACTCGCTACGTAACCTGGTAGGGCGCCTGGCAAACAGCGATATCCAGACCTGGGGAGACGAACTTATCAACCAGATCGGCGAACCGCAGCATCTTGACGATATCACAATGGTCGCGATTAAGGTTGATTAAAAAGCCAGCTTAAAAATCGTCGGCTGTCTCCTCGTCCTCTTCGGAATCGGGCGTGTCCGATAATGATACGTGTGAGTTGTCCTCTATCACACAGGCGGGCTTATCGTGATACAGCCTGCGAGACTCGTCGTCGCTTATCCCAGACATCGTCACCTCAATATCCCTGTCCGCGCCGGATATAGAGAGTCGGACAATGTTACCGTCAACCCTCACGTAATCTACTTTACCTGAGCTAACCGTATAATTGCCGATGTTGGACGCGGTGGCCGCATTGAGACGTTTGTGAAAAACCAACTTCAGCCCATCCGGCTCCTCTTCGATTTTGACTATTTTTGGAGGCTCGGTATACATATATCTGCCAATGGAGTATTCGTAGCTGGTGACTTCCTCAAAGCCGGCTGCTTTCGCGCTCTTCTCGACCTCTTCCAACCAACTCCTGCTGCGTCGCATATCCATAAGAGATCCTATATCAGTCTGCAGCATCAGCGGCAGGCGTGGGGAGACTTCTCGGATCGAGTCTATTACAGGCTTATACTTGATCGGGTATTTTGAAGACAGCGATGGCTTGGTCCAGTCCGGCCAGTGGGTTTGAATGACGTGCATGTCAGGCTTAACCCGCTTGACTATTGCGGCAGCGTCGAGACCTTCGGCCTCGCGAAGTTTAGTGATCTGATCGGCGACGTCCAGACCAAGACTCCAGGTGGCCACCTTTACTTTCGGACATTTCTCACGAATCCCGTCTTTGCCGTTTACTATATCATCAAGAAAGCTCACCACACTCGCCGCTCGGAAGCCGACCCATTTCTCATATAAAGTCTTGTCGGTCTTCCAATAATGAGGTGATTTGGGGTCTGATAAATCAGGCACGTCGGTCTCATCGGGATACATTTTTTTGAACGCTGCAATGCAGTGGTCGCAGAGGCATCCGTATTGACCCGACGACGGCCCAGGATATGCGGGGAAGTAAGGCTCGACGAGGTCTACGCCATCGTAGCCATCCGAGTTTAGCATATCGACGATTTGTTTGCGTTTCCATTCGCGGTATTCGGGATTGTTGCAGCACAGATAGGTGAAACCATCAGGATTGCCTGGCTTGCGCAGTTTCATCTGCCACTTTTCCCAGCCTTCGGGAAAGCCGTTAGTCGAATAGGTCCCGTTCATAAAGGTGAGATACCAAACTCTTACACTGGCATCTTTGAAAGCTTTTACCAGCTTAGGGGTACCGCTCAGCAGGCGCACATCGCGATACTCGTTAGCCTTGAGCTCCTCGACTATACTCTCCTCGCTACGATCCTTATAATATGAAAACGAGGATTCAACCGTGATGCTTTTAACCGCAAACGCGGTAGTTGGGCAAGCCAGCGCGAGCAATATGAGCAGAAACCTGTCGACCAATTTATCCCTCCGTCACGCGAAGTATACCCAGTATAGCATTTGGAGGTTGGAAATTGGTAGTTGGAGGTTAGGAAAAGGTTATCCGCGTAGAGGCCGGCCTCTATGCCGGCCTGATTACATTCCACGAAGTGATCGACCGAGACGTGTGACAACCGATCAAGCCGCTTGTTGTTGGTCCTCGTCGAACACGTTGTTTATGAGGTGATCGTGGCCCTCGTAGATCGGGTCGACCAGACCCTGCTCCATCAGCCGCATCAGAGCGTCCACAACCGTCGGGTCCAGGGTGCGGCCCGCGCTTCTATTGAGCTCGCAAAGAAGCTCGTCCTGCGGCATGCGGTCTCTGTATGGCCTGCGGGAACGCATTGCGTCGAACGAATCAGCCACCACCAATATGCGTTGTAGCAGCGGCTGTTCCTGTGGAGGCAAATTATCGGGATAGCCCTTACCATCCAACCGTTCGTGGTGATGCAGTATGAGGAACAATATCTCTTCGCTGAGGCCGAGCGGACGGCATATCTGCTCGCTGACTGTGGGATGCTGGCGCATCGCTTCCCATTCCTCAGCAGTAAGTTTGCCTGCCTTGCGAAGTATGGCGTCTGGGACGCCGATTTTACCGATATCATGCAGCAGAGAAGCGTTACGCAAAGCATCCATATTCTCAGCCGGCACATCGAGCTGTTCGGCGATCAAGCATGCGACTTGCATAACACGCTCCGAGTGGCCGCTTGTATACTCGTCACGAGCTTCCAAACCTTTAGCAAGGCTCTGAAGAGTGCGCAGGAATGATTTCTGCAGGTCTGTATAAAGTCTAAGGTTTATTATCGCCGCGCCTGTAATTGCTGCGAAAATGCGCAGTATGTCCGGGGCGTCGTCGGCGAAATCCTCGCCTGGATAACCCCATACTATCAGAACACCCAGCACCGCGTTCTCAGATTCCGAGTTGGCCTCCGAAGATTGACCCAGCAGGGGAACCGCGATCACAGGTCGGTCGTCGGTCGGCGTAGCCTGTTCCTCCGATGCCTTACCACCGGTTTTAATCAAAAACTCACGCCTGCTTCCCATAACCCAATTCGCATAGGAACGAAGCTGCCCATCAGAAGGCGCTTCACCTGCCGCGCCGCTGTCCGGAGCGGCATAAAATGCCTCGCATTCCAGCTCACGGCTGTCGTTAAGCATCAACAACTCGCCCCCGGCAGTGCCGGTCTCATTGACCGCCGAGCCTAATACATATAAAGCAAGCTCATGAGCGCTCTTGAAACTGGTCAGTTTTGCGCCGCAATCCAAAATAGCCTGCAGATACGATCCGCGGTCATAAGCCAAATCCTCCCGGCTTCGACTCTTTGCAACATAAAGCGCAACAAAAAAGCCGAACAGGATAACCGCACTGCGCAGCGCCAGCACAGAGGCCAGCGATGCACCCCCAGGGATATGGGCGAAACTGGGAATAGTGGCCGCCGCGTTCGCACAAATTACCGACGCGCCGATCAGGCCGAGCTTGCGGACATCCGAGGAGATGAACCCAAAGCTCACCAACACGAACCAATAAAGCAGATAGATGAGAGAAGTCGCACCGCCGGCCAGCACCGCCAGGCTGACCACAACCCCGTCCAACGCCCTTACTCCGATCGCACACTTCCTGCCCCATCGCGCAAAACGATCGGAATCCGACAGACAATAGACCAGGATACTGTTGTAAGCGGCCACCAACGCGATGGCGGCAAACAAATAACCGCGCGGCATCGTGTCAGAGACCGTCACAAGCCCCATAATGATTACCAGCCATCGCAATGATGCGATTAATCTTTCGGAACGTCTTCTCTTATCCATATTTCCCCGTCTATTATTCGGTTGATCTGAGCCGCTACATTAGAGCCCCGGCAGCTTTAATCTTCTCATCACTTCCAGATTCAGCCTGTAGTCACGAGTAATGTCCATTCGGCCGATGCTGGAAATATCATCCGCAGATACGCTTCCCACCAGCGTCGTATTGCCATTCAGACGGATAGTGCTGGTGCCGTAAGGTCTATGAGCGTACAAAACAGCAGTAACGTTAGAAGCGCCCGACTCGACGATTATATCCCGGGTTGTAACCAAAGCAAGAAATGAGCTGTTGTCCCGAGGAGTCAGATTGCTTTTTACAGTGATGTTGCCTGTGCAGACAATGGTAATTGCACCACGATACTTGTTTGGAGCAATGTTTATCGTCGCGTTGCCAGTCACATATATCAAGACATCCCCATCGCGATCTAACCCGGTAAATAACACATCATAGCTGTAATAATAGACCGCATTAGAGATGTAATATTCATAGGAAATTTCAGGAAACGAGATCGACGGACAGTTGCCACTACGCGGAGATACAGACCCAAACGCCAGTATATGACCCGCGCTCCATACCCCGGTGCTGATATTATTGGATAAAGCATACAGGCTCGCATCACTATTCGTACGAAACCCCCGGCCCGAACTGGTGCTGACAAATTGATTAGTGGAGGATATGCTGGAATCTTCACACCACGCATAATGATATGGCAATAAACCAAGCGTCACCCGCTTTAAGACTACCTCACTTCGCCCGCATTTGCCGGTCGAAGTCATGAGCATCATCGATCTGTCCCGGCCGCCGTCATCAATCGCCTCCACTTTAAAAGAACCGGACCCCATCTCCATCTGCGCCGTAAAAGGAAGCGGCTGATCTTGATAGTGAACCTGGTAGTATGCATACTCCAGCCCAGCCTCGGCAAGATAGACCTCGGCTTGTCTTTTACAACGCGAATCCTCCGCCAAAAAGTAAGTGTTGGCCGCCCGCAACAAAGCCAATGCAAGCACGCAGCCGACCAGCAATGTGACCAATGCCAGCATATACGCCGCGCCGGTATTGTTGTTTATGAGCTTAGTTTGCATTTTGAAGACAGATGGATTTATGTTGACGCAGCGTTGCCTGAGTAGCCCCGGCTTTATACTCAGAGGTGGCGACAATGGTAACAAGGGGGCGATCATCGGTCGACATACTGAACTGCAGCGACGAAATGGGAGCCACCCTGCCTATAGGCTGATTGTAATACAGACTCCATCCCGCATCAGGCACAATCCCGCGCGGGTACATACCCCAGTTCATGGACGCCGACCATAATATGTCGCCTGTGCGATTGTAGTTACCGGTGGAGTCTGATAAGTAAAAGACCACCCAATTCCCACTCTGATACTGGACCTTGCCACTGTTCCAAACGGGAACGTATATCCCGCCAGCTCGATCGGCAGGCAAGTTTACCGCGATCGCGTCGCCAGGCTCGAACCTTTGCAACACCACGGCTCCTGTCGCCTGAGACATAATCTCAGACAAGCGCGTACAGGCCATCGAAGTTGCTACAAGGGCTGTTCCCTGACCACCCTGCCTCTCCCATTCCCCTGCCACGGACAGGTAGATGCCGCACAAACTGGTGAGCAAAAGCGCCAGAACCGTACTCACCACCAGCACTTCGACAAGGGTAAAGCCGTTTTTTTGCGTCTTATTTACGGACCCTAAGCGTCTCATATTGTAGTGTTCGAGTGCCATTAGCCTCTGGCCAGCTTACTTTTACCACGGCTTTGAGCAGGTTTCTCTCACTGATATTCGGATACCAGCTTATTGTAACGGCGATCGAATTACCATCTGGCAGCGAGTCATCCTGCCTCGGAAAGGACATCGTCCTGGCATCGTCGAACGGCGCTGCTTTAATCTGCTCGATAATGCTCTCGGCCACGCATCGGCCTGCTGCCAACCCTGTTGCCCGTCGCTGGGTCGATTTAGCGGCCGAATTCGCCGAGAGTATGGCGAGCAGCGCGATGGATAAAAGAAGAACGGCGGCCAACACCTCGACCAAA
Source organism: Armatimonadota bacterium (assembly GCA_050948905.1). Classification (GTDB taxonomy): domain Bacteria; phylum Armatimonadota; class UBA5829; order UBA5829; family UBA5829; genus DTKD01. The sequence continues at coordinate 469,938 of JBMNES010000001.1, forward strand.
GTGAAGCCGCCATCCTCATATTTTTTGCGCCTGAACGGAGTCATACTACCACGTGTTGTATGCTGTTCCGTCCAGCCCGTTTCCAGAGGCACTGCTGGTAACCTTGCCGGTTGCAGCAGTATAAGTGAAGTCGTTGCCGCTGATCGGGTCTGCAGGCAGCGATTCCAGATACGGGCCGTGCCAGTCGCTGGCGGCGACCACGTTGCCGTCCTTGTCTTTGACTTTGGCTTTGTCAGTTTCGACAAGGTCTTCAAGGCTGTTGGGGTATTTCCCGATATCGGCCTGGAATGTGGCAACGGCGTTGCGCACCAATTTGAGATCGGTCTTCAGGGAGGCCTCTTTACTCCTGGCGCTGGAGTCCATAAACTTGGGCAGCACGATTGCCGCCAGAACTGCGAGCACTACAATGACTACCAACAGTTCGACCAGCGTAAAGCCTTTTCGTCGATCCCTGATTTTGGATAAAATATGCATTTCCTCATCCCTTTCCCGTCTTAGGTTGTATAAGGGCCTTATATAAACAGCCCGAATTACCAGGTGTTATATAAACTGCCGTCCATAGCAGAACCGCTAGCACTGCTGGTGACTTTTCCGGTGTTTTTGTCGTATGTGAACGGCTGGCCAGAGATCGGATCTGTGACAACCGATTCCAGATACGGGCCATGCCAATCACCCGCAGAAACAGCAGCCCCATCCTTGCCTTTTACCTTACTGACATCGGATTCTGCCAGATCGGCCAGGCTATTGGGATATTTGCCTATATCCGCCTGGAAGAGGCTAATAGCGGTTCGCACCAGCTTGAGATCGCTTTTAAGTGCGGATTCCTTGCTTCTGGCGCTGGAGTCCATAAATTTGGGCAACACAATTGCAGCTAACACCGCGAGAACTACGATCACAACCAGCAATTCGACAAGTGTGAAGCCTTTTTTTGATTTCTTGTTTACCTCGGATTTGTAGAATAACTTCATTGAACGAAACCTCCCGTTCATTTTGGGCCCTGGGCTACTTGACCCCGCCGACCAACGAATAGATCGGCACGATTACCGACATCGCTATGAACCCAACAATCACCCCTAACACAACTATCATAATTGGTTCGATTATTGATGTAAGCGACTTTACCTTTGCCTCGGTTTCTCTATCGAACAAGGCACAAACGTATTCGAGCATCGCCGGCAACTCGCCCGTTTTTTCTCCACTGGATACCATCTGGAGCACCAGCGGCGGAAAAATGTCTGCTGATCTGAGTGATTGTGAAGTGGCGTTTCCCTCGGCCACATCATCACACGCTTTCACCAACGCATCTTTCACTATTTCATTATTGGCCGCAGCTCCGGCAATCTCTAGTGTTCTTATCATAGGTACGCCACTTCCTAATAAAGTGGACATACATGCCAGGACCCGGCTCAGGATCACTTTGCTGACCACGTCGCCGACAAGGGGCAGTTTCAATACAGCCGCGTCGAAACGGCGACGACCAGATGGTGTGGATAAATATTTACGAATCAGGTAGGAAAGCCCTATCGCCCCACCGATGAATAAATACCAGTAGGTGGTGGTGATGTTTGAGATATTAATCAATAATTGTGTAGTCCACGGCACCTTCGCGCCCATTTTATCGAAGAGCTTTGTAAACCGGGGCAGGATAAACGTAACCATAACCAGCACAGTTGCCACAGATATGCAGACCACAACGATCGGGTATGCAAGCGCACCTTTAATCTTTCTGACAATTTCGGCGCCCTTTTCCATATGGTCGGCCAGTTTCTCCAAAGACTCCGCTAAATTGCCCCCAGTCTCCGCCACTCTCGCCATTTCCACAGCCAGCCGGGGAAATATGTTGGGGTGTTTTTCGAATGATTCGCTGAGTGCTGCTCCGTGGCTGACGTCGAGAGTAATATCCTCGATTACCTGAGCGAAAAGCGGCGATTTCGCCTGCTCGGAAAGCCCTGTTAAACCCTCGACAAGTGGAACCCCCGCCCGGATGAGTATACTAAGCTGCCGAACGGTGCTTGCTATCTCCTCAGCGGTCGGCTTCTTGCCGCGCAATTTGGCGGAAGGCACAGCCTGCTGGGGGCTTAGTTCGCGTATTTGTATTACGTGTTCGCCCCGCAAACGCAGCATTGCCCTCGCTTGCGACTCGGAGGCCGCGTCTATGCGATCGTTTTTTGCCGTCCCGGATGGGGTTAAAGCTTTATAATTGAATACTGGCATAGCTATTGGGTAGTGATCTCGATAGACAGCGATCTTCGAATCTCTGAGACACAGGCCTGATTGCCTCGATCAGAATGGCCGTCACCGGCAGATTTCTCGCTGCGCTCGAAATGGCAGCCTTTGGATATTGCTTCTTTCGGGTTTTCGCATTTTCTCTTACTCATTCCGTGGTGACCCTGATCACTTCTTCCAGAGTAGTCATCCCGGCCTGCACTTTTTTGACTGCATCCTCTCTTAATGTGATCATGCCGTGTTCGACTGCGATCCGTCGAATTGTGGCGGCCGAGCTTCTTGATATGATCGCCGATCGTACCTTGTCGTCCATCTTCAGCAGTTCATAGATACCGGTGCGTCCCTTGTATCCTGTCCTGCCGCATTGCTCACACCCGGCGCCTTTCCTTGCCCCGGCCAGATCGGCTGAGTTGATGTTAAGATTGAGTTTTTGAAGTATGTCGTCATCTGGAACAAATGGTTCCGCACATCTTGAGCACACCGTGCGCACCAGCCTCTGTGACAGCACTCCGATAATCGACGAAGCCACCAGAAACGGCTCGACATTCATATCTATAAGCCTTGCCGCGGTGCTGGCAGAATCGTTGGCGTGCAGCGTGCTCAATACAAGGTGTCCTGTCAGCGCCGCTTCGACCGCGACCTCTGCCGTCTCTGAGTCTCTAATCTCTCCGACCAATATGACGTCGGGGTCCTGTCGCACTATGGTTCTTAATCCGGATGCGAAGGTAAGCCCTGCTTTGCGGTTGACGTTGCCCTGTATGACCCCCGCGAGCTGATATTCCACAGGGTCCTCAATGGTGACTATATTTCGCTCGACTGTGTTGATCATATTCAGTGCGGCGTATAGCGAAGTCGTCTTCCCTGCCCCAGTCGGTCCACAGGTGAGTATCATCCCATACGGCGCGCCAGTCATCTGGGCAAAAGTCTCTGCTACTTCCTGTTGCAGTCCCAATCGATCCAGCGTTACTTTTGCGGCGCTCTTCTCCAACACCCTGATGACGATATTCTCTCCGTGTATCGCAGGGTATGTGGATATGCGAAAATCGTATTCCTGTGGTCTTGCAATCAGGGTGATTCTTCCGTCCTGCGGGGTTCTGCGCTCTGCGACATCCATTCCCCCCATCACCTTTATGCGAGAGATCACCGGAGCCTGCAAATCCTTTGGCACGGACATTACTTCGTGCAAAATGCCGTCTACCCTCAGCCTTACGCGCACTCGCCCGGCCTCCGGCTCGATATGAATATCGCTTGCTCGTTCGGCTATAGCACGGGCGATCAGCGCGTTTACCAGCCGTACTACGGGCGCGCCGCCAGCGAGATCTTTAAGATCGGCCACATTGCTCTCAGGCTCTTCCGGTTCCTCTTCGCGGATTTTGACCTCCGCGTCGGCGTCTTTGATTGCTTCAACTATGATGTCGCTGATGTCGCCGGCGGCGCCGAAGCAGTTGAAGATAGCCTCGAGAATTTCTTCTTCGAGGGCTATCATCGGAAGCGGCTCGAGGCCGGTGACCCTGGCGATTTCGTCTATAGCCTGCACGTCGAGAGGGTTGACCATAGCGACTTTGAGCAGATCCCCAGATCGTCCAACGGGTATTGCTTTATGTCGCAGCGCGAGGGCGTGAGGGATCAGTCGTGCGATGTCGTGATCAAGTTGAGCATCCGTAAACTCCGCGAACTGGATGCCGTGGCGAATTCCGACGCACCGCACTCGGTCGCGCTCGGTTATCATCCCCTTGCGCACGAGGAACTCGCCGATATCCTCACCGACGTCGGTGCGCAAAGCCAAAGCGGCGTCGAGCTGGTCGGAGGTGAGGATTCCCTCGTCTACAAACACAGATGTCAAAGAAGCATCAACTGCCACTTTCGCCTCGCTGTCTTAATGTGTCGCCGGGAGCGATGATCTTAGGAGTCAGGAAAATAACTATCTCCGTACGAATCATGGATTGCTTGCTGTGCCTGAAGAAGCCGCCTATGATGGGTAAATCCCCAAGAAGTGGTATCTTTTCGGCATTTTTAATCTCTTCATCCTTTATCAGGCCGCCGATAGCCAACGTCTCACCGCTTTTGACTGCGACAGTGGTCCGGGCTTCACGGGTGCTAATCTGTGGGTAATCTCCTGCCTGGGTCTTTAGATACGACGTCACCAGGCTAACCTGCGGGTACAGGGTGAGCACGATTTCGTCGTCCTCAGTCACCCTTGGCGCGATTTGCAGATATATACCGACCCTCTCCTCTTCTTTGTCATACATCGGCGTGCCGAACTGGGTGTAGCCGACGAGTTTTGGGAAAAGTATCCTGTCACCGATCAGTATGTCTGCGTAACCCCCGTCGATGACCGATATATTTGGTTGCGCGAGCAGGTTTGCGTTGCCGTTGGCTGCCAGCGCGGCCAGGGCGCCGGTGATAGTGTTAGGCTCTTTCGTAAACCGGCCAAACCGAATACCGCTTGCGGCGCCCTCTGTAAGGACGATCTCGTTCCACGACCAGTTTATTCCGAGGTCTTTTGATTGATTTGAGCCGATTTCGGTGATGGAAACCTCGATAGCGATCTGTGCACCCGGTTTATCGAGATCGCCCAACAATGTCTTTGCTCTAGCAATGTCAGCGGCCTGGCCGTATATGACAACGGTCGTTGCGCTGTCGCTGCCCTGCGTCGGCGAGGTGGATGTGGTGCTGGACGTGCTGCTGGCGCCCGTAGCCTCACTTGCGCTGCTGAGAGGAGCCTGCAGCACCGGGGTAACGACCGATGGGCCGGCTGCTATTTTGCAATCCGGGAACATGTCGTTAAGCAATGTTACCAGATCGTTAGCTTTGACGTGACGGCATTTCCAGACAAGTGACTCATATACAGGCGCAGGCGGCGGGGCCACGATTTCGGTTTTTGGGGTCTTGTCGGGCATAGAGATTACGTAGGTCGAATCTTGCTTCTTCCATTCGAAACCGTGAACTCCGGCGAGGTTGTTCAACAGCGTATCCAGCGACATCTGCTTTAGATGCGCAGTTATCGTGCCTGTCACGTCCGGGCCAATCACGATATTTGCTTCGGATTGTTTGGCGAGGGCCTCAAGCACATACCGAATATCCCCGCCGCTGGCATCGACGTCGTATAGTCCTGTTGCGGCTGCGGCTGGGTAGGTTAAGCAGGATATGAGCATCAGGAGGAAGAGCGCCCCCGGAAAAAGCAGATTTCTCGCTGCGCTCGAAATGACAATTTTTGATCCGCATAGATTTCTCATCGCGCTCGAAATGACATTTTTTGAGCTGCATAGATTTCTCATCGCGCTCACAATGACAATTTTTGAGCCGAGTAGATTTCTCATCGTCCTCGAAATGGCAATGAGTATGCCCGTGCGACCCACGATTTTATTTTTAGTCCGGCCTTTTGACAACAACAATGTCCACCCCATTCTTCAAAACAGCCTGATCTTTTTCGATTTTCTGAACCGTATATCCGCCTTCGACAACGTCTCCGACTTCGATGACGCTGGTATCTGATCCGCCCTTGCGGATTACTGCGCTGATTCCGTTGGATCCTGTCACCGTGGCCAGAAGCGCGAACTCCGGCTCAGCAGGTTTTTGTGAATCCGACGTCCCTATATCATCTCCATCCTCGCCTTCGGCCAGCGAAGCGCCGGTCGACGAGGGCAATTTGCCGATGGGCATCGCCTGAAGTTGAAAGCCTGGCGCAGTGCCATTTGAGCCCTGATTTTGAACCACCACATTGATGCCATCTTTTGCTTTCTTAGGTAGAATGCGAAAGGCCTCGGGCTGGCGGAACGGATTGCGCGAAAGGCTGAATGCAGGAGCTACAGTAACCGAGCCTGACCCCGCCTGTGCCGCCACTGCGGGCTGCGCTGGCTGTGCTGATCTGGACGCACTTTTTGGGCTGAGGCGCACGAATGTTACGACTATAGCCCCCACCAGAATAACCAGAAGGATCACAACTGCCGGTGTCGAGTTTTGTCCTGGTCGATTCGCCGCCATTAGCTTGATTTGGCCTTTCTTTCGTATACAGTCAACATAAGATCAAAACGAACCTCGTCGACACCGCCCGACGTCTCCGCATGGAAAGCAAAGGATTCCAATTTGACAGGCATACCAGGGTTTCGGAACTGATTCAGCAGCCGCAATACCTTGAAATAATCTCCCCTGCCCTCTACGCGCACCTTTACCGCGTCCCATTCGCCGATTTTTACATCACCCACCGAGATATCACTAGAGGTCGGTGCCCCCTGCGGCGTGACGGACTCGACGTTGACTTTTTGTTCGGCAGCCCATCGAGACATCTGCAGGGCGAACACGTCGACTCCGCCGTTGTGCAGCGGCGTTCTGGGAGCATCTTTCTGCTGCAGGCTCGCCGCCGTCTTTGACAGCGCAACGGCATCCTGTTGGGCCACTTTTAGCATCTTCTGCGATTTCCAGACCTTACGTACGCTGGTAACCGTCTTTCCCCCAACAAAACCCGACACGACCAGAGCCAGGACCAGCACAGCAACCTGGGCATATTTCATGCGCTCCACGTTGTCGGTGCAGTATATCTTCGGCGCTGTGACCATCAGATGGCCCCCCTCACATTCTCCGCTCTCAAACCAGCGGCGGGCTGCTGTGCCTGTGTATCAGACGCCCCGTCGACTCCCCTGGCTTGACCCAGCACGATCGTTAAGGCGAAACCAACACTGGTGATTCCGTTTGAAGAATCGCTTTTTACGGAATCCAACCGCACGTCGCCAAACTCAGGATGGGTTTTTAAGGCGGAAATCAACTGTGTAACGCCGTCTAGTGAATACGCCCTGCCCACAATCGCAATTTTCGACTCTTTATCGGAGTTTTGGACCGATTCCAGCCAGACATCCGACGGCACAGAGCCTAAAGCAGACTCCAAAACCCGGAGCCATCTCTTGCTCTCCGCGGCGAGTTGGTGCTGCCATTTTTTCTCGCTAACTCTGGCGTTTATTACGCTCATCTCTTTTTTTGCACGTAAATATCGATCCTGTGCGATAACCAGCTTGGATTTAGTCTCCTGCACCTGCCCCGCGAACATAGACTTACATACGCCACAGCCGCCAGCCACGATTGCGGTCAGCACTATCATCGCAGCAATACTGCTCAGGTATTTGTTTATCTGCGCCTGACAGTAGTTTCGCTCCAGTATTCTCGCTTCTGCTAAATTGAACGGTTTCAAATCAGTATCCTATCCGTCTTACGCAGCAACTTGATGTTCTACGGTTTCACTCCAGTGGTCAGCAAGGGCCAACCCGACGGCGGTAGTATATTGTGCGGCGGTATCTGCCACATCGGAGATGCCTTTTCCTTCTGCCGCCACCGATAGCCCGGTAAACGGATTTACAACTCCGGCGATCTCCAGGCCCTGTCGTTCAAGGCAACTGTCGATGCCGCGAAGCAGCGCCCCTCCCCCGCTGAGGGTGGCAGCGCCCGTCATTCCGAGGTAGCTGCCCTCAGCAAACTGGCTGCGAAAATATTTAAATGACCTGTCCATCTCTCTGGTCAATCGGCTGACTACAGACTCACACTGCACGCATACCTGTTCACCGGCGTGTGAGGCCAGTAGTTCCCCTTCAGGTGTGAGTCGGCAGCCCGGCGCCAATTTGATCTTTTCGGCCTCAGATTTGCTGATCTGCAAAGTATCTGATATACAATCAGTGAAATCGCCACCGGCCACAGGCACTGTTCTGGCGAATTCCAGCTTGCCCGCCCTGCTCACCGTGATTAAAGTGCTGTTGGCTCCTATCTGGCAATGAGCCTGAGGTTGTCCGCTCCAAAGCTGGCTGGCGACATGTTTTCGGATGCCGTAAATTCGTGTGGTGGCAGCGGATTCTATATCGACCGCGAGGACATCCAAGCCGGCAGCTTCCGCAGTGTTAAGTAGTAGCTCGACTGCTGAGCCAGAGGCCGCAACCAGCATCGTCAGGTGCACGTTTTTTCCATTAATGCTTTGTGTAGAGAGCACCCTATAATCGATTATCGCATCTGATGCAGGGAAAGGAGCTCCACGAGCGGCGGCGGTTCTGGCTGTGTTCGCCAATTCCTCTTCATCCTGAGCTTCGAGGTTAAGCCATTTAGTGTATACTGCCGAGGATGGAAGTGCCACCAGCACTCGTTTGGAATGGAACCCAGCCGTATACCACAGGTTCTTTATGGCTTGTACAACGGCTGCGTGGCTGTTTCGGTCGCCAGGTATGGCGACGGAACTGGCTGAGTGGATGACGATTTCGGAGCCGCGTTGAACTATTTCGACACCTGTTACGGAGTGTGTGCCGATGTCGAGTCCAACCCTGTTGGTAAATGGTTTTGCCTTCTGCCTGCCAAACATTCTGTGATCACCAGGCCCGCATTTATTGCAGGCCATTTTTAATATCGGCAGAATGTGGCTGATAACTTAGCAGAAATGTAAGGAGTAGTTAAAGCAGGGTCGAATAATTCACACAGCAGAACGAAACGGTGTATATACCGATATAGCCTATCAGGGTTGCGTTTCCGACCAGGTGGGCAAACGCGGGGTTGCGACGACGTCTATACCATTCCATAACACCGACAAAAGCTCCCAGCGTGGCAAGTTTGACGCCGATAAAAAGCCCGATGCCTCCGTGCAGTACCGCAGCCATAACCGGATTGACCTCAATAACCTGCCCTGTTTTTAGCCAGTATAAAGTGCTTAGCAGATCGGCAACTCCGACCAGTAATAGCATAGCATTTGCCGGCAATATATAAGACTTCGACACTATTTCCTCCGGATGAGCAGGCTTATATTCAAGATAACATGCAAACCGCCAGCCGCGCTACTGCAATATCTACTTGATTGTCAGATAGACAAAAAAAGCCCCCAGCCGCAACGACTGGGGGTGGCGGAAATCTTTTAATGCCGCACAACAAAGAGGAAAAGGATCATTCTTTCATCATGCGAAGAATTAATCCTGAACCGGATTTGGCAGATAAATAATACCCGTTGAGCCAGAAACTAAACATCTCCAGCGGTTGGTAGAATCTGGCAGGTCACAACTGATGAATCATCCACACAAATTTGTTGATAGCCTGGCGATGGAGTAAAGCAAAAGGCGGGGCTTGCGCCCCGCCATTCGAGCGGTCAACAGGGCAAGGAGGCTGTTATTCGCTCTCCTGCACCTCAATTTTGACTTTGTGTTCCGGAGTTACCTCGGCTTTTGGCATATGCACCATTAGAATTCCGTTTTTGTAAGAAGCTTTTACTTCTTCGGGTTTGACCTCCGCCGGCAACGAGTAGCACACATTAAACGAACCGTAGCTCTGCTGCCTTACATGGTAGGTCTCCCCAGGTTTCTGCTCTTCAGATTTACGCTCACCAGTGACGGTGATGCGGTCGGATGTCACATTGATGTCGATGTCGTCTTTTGAAAGGCCTGGCACCGCAGCTTTCAGCGTCAATTCGCTCTCTGTCTCGAGCAGGTCAACATCAGGCATTATTTCCTGTCGCAATTCCGGCATCATCCAGCGTCGCGACCTCATCATCGACGGCGGCAGGGTGAGGAAATCCCGAAACATTCTTTCCATTGCTCGGAACGTATCCCACGGCTCAAAGGATTCCAGTTCCGAACGCTCTTTTCTGGCCAGAGTTTTCTCCTGTGGCATAAGACCACCTCCGTAAGTGAAATCCATTGTGTTTTTACCCGGCGCCGCAATACTGTAAACGGGCAGGCAGACTGTGGGGACACCAGCTCAAGTTATCGAGTAATCTGAACCAGGCTTAAAATTGCCAGCGGAGATATCTGTGTATTCTCGCTCAAGGGCGTCGATTATGGCATCCCAGCCTCTGTCCACCGAGGAATCTTTCCAGCGCAGTGCAAACTTATCTCGATGGGCTCTATCGACATCAACCAGTTCCTTATACAGGCCGAGCGCCCTTGCTGTGTGTTCCGCGGCCTCTACAGTTTCGTTACGGGCGTAGGATAGCGCTGCTCGAAACCTCTCCACATAAAACTCGCCCAGCCTTCCCATGCAAAAAGCGTCACGCGCCAGGCTGGGAAGTTCCTTTTCGCCCGAAGCGCTTCTCATACCTTTTTCTCCGGCAGCGACTGCGAGATGAGATAGATCGCTCAATTCCTCGATCAATTCCTCGGGGCCATAGGTGTTTTCCGGTGCACCGCGAAGGACATACTCTCCGAGATAAACCGCTGGATCACCGGTGATTTCCTGCCACCAGCCGCGCCCTGAATATTCCGATATGTCCTCCGGACGCAGAAGATCGGCTATGCTTATCAAATGTGGGCCGTTCGCAGCGTCAAGTGAGCAATATTGCACCCGTATCGCGCAGGATCGGTCTCCGGCAAGGTATAAAGAGAGTAATTCGAGGATTCGGGAAGCCGCCTCAAATCCGATTACCAACCTGGGGTTGCGAGCCAACCATTTCGGCCAGCCCTGCTTCTTGAGCTTCTCGATGCTGCTGCCACCCCAAACGCTATACCACACAAGATCGCGCTGCCATTGATATTTAAAGTATGTATCCGACACCAACGGCCACTGAGTCGGTGACAGCGGTTTCAGCGCCAGGCCCTGGCAGCCAGTGTGCTCGAGATTGGCTATCAAGCCTCCAGCCGTATCGAATGAAAAGCTCGTCCACGGCTCAAAATTGGCGAGCTCCAACTCAGCAACGATGTTCTCCGCCCCGACCGTGTCTATCCATCCGGTGAACTGCTCATCGGGACTCTCGTCTACGAGGTGGTCATGAGTGTATTTCACAAGACAGCTGATCTTTCGGTTGCCGCGGCGGGTAATTTGGAGAATCTCTTCTGATTTTTCGCCGGCCTGCAGGTATAAAGAGGCGTCCGGCCTTACCGCATCCAGCACATCTACTATCCCCCGCTGCGTTAGTTCTATGGTCGATGCACTATTAAGCCCGCCTATTATCAAGCCGCGCAGCACCGGGTAGTCGTCCAGCAGAGTGCGCATACATTCGCGAGTGAAGTCGAGATCAGACTCATCGGCATTAAACACGAGATATGGCGCTATGTCGTAGTCGAGGGCAGCCTCCAAGACCCAATGAAACATCTGTCGATAATCCACACCAGCGGCATCGTCGAAGACCTTCACGTCGGGATGCCCCGGCATATCAATCATGGTAGTGAATGGATTTTCATTAAAGAAGAAAAGACAGTTGAAGCCGCAGCCGTTCATAGTGCGAAACATCTTCTGCCATACGCTTTTATCGAAGAACCACTTGTCGTCCCGCCCATCAGTAGCAGCCGCCCGACTCCAGAAAGCTCGAAGCATTAAAGACTCCTCAGTTGTTTCGTTTAATTAAGAAGTAGTAGCCGCTTATAGTTTTACCCACACACATCCTTCGTGACGAATCATTAGATCGGCAGGAAGAATGCGGCGTATGGGAGAAGGGTTAACAGAACAGATCAACGTGAGGAGTCTGAAAATGGCGAAGCTGAAGATTGGTGTTCTCGTTTCGATGGGACGTGAAATTGAGACAGAGATTAAAAAGGTGCGGGATTTAGGGTTGGAAAGCTGCCAACTGGCGACCTGGGATCCTGAGAGCTACACGGACGAGAATGCTGCGCGGGTAAGGAAGGCCTGTGCGGATTATGACGTGGAGATATCGGCGCTTTGGACAGGCGCCCCGGGAAGATATGCCTGGAATTTCACCGAAGGCCCAGCCACCATCGGGCTGGTACCTCCTGAGATGAGGCAGATGCGAGTGGAAGCGCTTCTTAAAGGGGCTGAGTTCGCAGCGAAGCTCAAGGTGCCGGACACCATCACCCACGCTGGTTTTATCCCGGAGAACCCGGCCGATCCGCTCTATGAGGGAACTATTGATGCGTTACGCACGATTGCTGCGCGAAATAAGGAGCTTGGGCTACATTTTTGTTTTGAAACCGGCCAGGAGACTCCGATTACCCTGCTACGAGCGATCAACGACATAGGCACGGGGAATCTGGGAATAAACCTTGATCCTGCCAATTTGCTTATGTATGGCAAGGCGAACCCGGTTGACGCGCTGGATATTATCGGGCCTTATGTGCGCGGGGTTCACGCCAAGGATGGAGAATATCCCACCGACCCAAGCAAGCTCGGCGTAGAAAAGCCGATGGGGGAAGGGCGAGTAAACTTCCCTGTGTTTGTGCCGAAACTTAAGTCGTTTGGTTATGCGGGGGCGCTGACAATAGAGCGAGAGATAAGCGGGGATCAGCAGATTGCGGATATCAAAAAGGCGATCGCGATTTTAGAGCCGCTGTGCTAAATTGAAAGTATAACCCGAAAGCCGGAAAATAGTTGTATAGTGTGAGGCTGCGACTCCGCGCGAGGATGACATTAAACCGTCAACCGACAACCGTCAACCGTCAACCAAAAAAGGAGACTTATTTGCCCAGGCAGGTATTGATAAATACTCCTGAGAACGTGACCATAGAATATGAACTGGCGGGCGTTGCTTCGCGATGTTCGGCGGCTGTGGTCGATTTGCTTATCCAGGCGGCAGCGATCTTTGTTGCAATCGGCGCCTACCTCGTTTTGCAGTATTATATGCACTTTCCCGATCCCGGCTGGATTACTTCGGCACTGGTTATACTGCTGTTTGTTCTGTGGTGGGGTTATTATGTCTACTTTGAGACCAAATGGAATGGTCAGACGCCGGGCAAACGGTCGCATCGTATGCGTGTAATCACCTCCGAAGGAGCGCCGATTACACTGACAAGTGCGGCTGTAAGAGGGCTGATTCGTGCTGTAGATTTGAATCTGATCGGTATCCTATCGATTTTGGTCACATCCAGGAATCAACGGCTCGGAGATCTGGCCGCCGGGACCATCGTCGTGATGGAGAATGTGGAATGGAAAGGCCATCTGACGACTTCGCATATTTCAAACCACGAATATCCCGCGGATAATCCACCCGTCAAAAATATCGAACTGGTAACACCGGAGCAGTTTCAGGCGGCAAAGAGATTTGTCGAGAGAGCGCCTGAGCTTGAAACCGGGATTCGGGAAGCGCTGGCGGCAAAAATCGCAAAGCCTATGATGCAGCAGCTTGGGATTGAAGACAGAGGCGATGTCTCCTATGCCGACATCCTGACGGCGATCCACGACGGGTGCGTTAACAACAGGGGCATGCGATGAGGGTGCTGCGCACGATCGTTCGGGTCGATGAGGATTATTTTGACTATATGGCGGCCAGGAAAGGTTCTCGGAGCGAAGTAGTGATGATCCTGCCTCGACCTGCGGGCAAAGTCCTCACGCTGACGAAGAAATTCTATCCTGACGGTCTTTATAACCTCCCCAGCGGCCGTATGGAGGTCGGGGAGTCGTATCGAGAGGCGTTTGCACGGGAAGTCGCAGAAGAAACCGGGCTTGACGCGACTTTTGAATCGGTCATCGGCAGGATAGACCACACCATTACCTGCGACAAAGGGCAGATGAACTTCACGAGTTATTTGATCCTGGCAGCCGAATCTTCGCTAGTGCCCAGGCCAAGTGACTCATCGGAGCAAATAGCCGGATATCGTGACGCAAGCGCCGATGATCTTAGAGCGTTGGCGCAGCAAATGAAATCTCTCCACGGCAAATGGCGCAGTTTTGGACGGTTCCGCGCCACTGCCCTCGAGTTTACCGCGGACTCCCTCGCAAAATCACTGGACAGCAGCAATTGAGCTGTGGAACAATTCTAAAGGCAGGTGTGCGTGGTTTAATAACACTTCACGTGACGCATCGAGGCGCGTCACAGCTCTTTCACGCTATATGCATGCTTGCTGGTTTGATATACGGTGCAGGTGGTATAATGCCAGTGTCGTTTTCTGTTGAGGTAAAGTCCACATAATGCCGCTGTCGTCGTCAAAAATCTCAACGATGCAGAAGATCGCGGAATTGGCCACTGCGCAAGAGCCGGCGGAGGAGAGGCTCAGGCGCATTCTCGATGTCGCTCGTGACGCATTGGGACTTTCGGCGATATCTGTTGAGGTGACCCACGGAATTTCGGGGGAGACCCGCAGTTGGCATTCGAAAAACGGCGAACGTCGATCAGGTGACAGCGACGTGCATGTGCCTGTAACGGCTCCCGATGGCTTTGACGCCAGAATAGTGGCTGATAACAATATTGCCGACGAGCCTCTTTTGCCTGTTTTGTCCTCTTTTGTGGGGGTGCTTCTTGAGAATATCACCCTCGGCGAATCCCTGGACGCCACCAATGCACTTGCCCGAAAGCGGCTGCAGGAAATCGCGACGATTTACGATATCGGCAAAGCCATTGACCCCGGCTGCGATAACACACTGCTGGATATGATTGTCTCCAAGGCGGCAGCGGTTATGGATGGGCAGACGTGTTCGTTGATGATGCGAGACCCTGTGGATGGGATGCTGGTTATCAAGGCCAGCTTTGGACTGAGCGCCGATATTGTTAAGGGCGCTAAGGTCGGCCTGGGAGAAGGCATCGTCGGCAGGGTGGCGCAGACAGGACAGCCGACCCTTATCCACGACGTAAGTTCGGACCCGAGATTTGAAAACGCCGTGCGACCGCGATCGGGTGTCAGTGGGTCTATGTGTGTCCCTTTGCGAGGGGAAGACGGCGTTATAACCGGCGTGTTGAGTATTCGCAGACATTATCCGAAACCGCCTTTTGATGAAGATGACCTGAAACTGTTCGGCGTCTTTGCCACGCACGCCGCGCTGGCAATTTCCAGCCGCAACCTGTATAGTCGCCTGCATCGTAAAGTGCAGGAGATGTCCACCATATCTGACGTGCTTCGATCGATAAACTCCACGCTGGATTTGGAATATGTGCTGAATCAGATATTGGAGAGCATTACGGCGGTGGTGGGCTTCGATCGCTGCTGTGTGTATCTGCTGGATTCTCGGTCTGGTGAATTGGTTCTGCAAGCCCAGCGTGGATATAGCGACCTGGATAAAATCCCTAAGACGATACGATTCGACGAGGGCGTAGTTGGGTTGTCTGCCAGAGAGCGAATACCGATTTTTTCTCAGGGCACGCCGGTCGATTGCGATGAATCCCCATTTTCGGGGCAGTGCCTTGTCGCGCCGATTGTGGTTCGGGACAGGTCTATCGGGGTAGTCGTGGTGGATAGTTGCACGGAGGAATGTCGTATTGAGCCTCACGATGTAGATCTGCTGGCGACATTCGTCAGTCAGGCCGGAATTGCTGTAGAAAACGCGCGGCTGTATGAGGCTATGGAGGAGAAGTACGCCGAGCTTAACGTGCTTTATGAGCAGAGCAAGGGGATTAGTGCGGCGTGTGGGCTGGATAGCGCGGCTCAGATGCTGGTGACGACCGCCTCTAAAGTTGTTGAATGTGATGGAGCGGGTTTGCTGCTGCTTGATCCCAAGCGGGATAAACTCAACCTTCAGGCGGCATCCGGTAATTTGTCTGATATGGCTGGTTCGATTCGGAACACCATAGGCGATGATGAGTGCGTGGATTTCGTTCGCAATCAGAAAGCCCCGATTATCACAACCTCAGCCAGCCCAGAAAGGCAGACTGGCCCGGTTGCCGATATGTTAAACGCGCTTGCCGCCACCAATTCAAACCTTATGATCGTGCCTCTAATTGCGGAGGATACCCCGATTGGAGCTTTGGCGCTGATCCGCAGTCGCAGCGAGCAATTTTTGCCCGGAGAACTGCAACTCGCCTCGATAGTGGCCTCACACGCAGCTACTGTGCTTAAAAATGCTATTGCTTATGAGCAGAAAATCCAGCAGAAGGTGCTGGAATTGACCGCGTTATACGAGTTTTCCAGGCGCATAAGCGCGGCCGGAAGCCTGTCGCAGGCCCTGGACTCGATATTGGCGATGGTAGCTGATCTGGTGGATTACGACGAGTCGTTTATTTACGCTGTCGATCACGAGAGTCAGATGGCTAGCGTGAAGGCGTCGTTGTTCAGAGGCAAGACGGAAAATACGCCGAGCGAGGAACCGCTTGATGGCAACAGTATAATCTCCTGGACGACCCGTGAACGAAAGGCAATCGTCTCCCCGGATATTACTCACGATCCACGGTTCGAAAGCCTGCAGACAAACGATAGACCTGTAAGGTCGTTGATGTCGATACCTCTTATAGTGCAGGACGAGGTAGTCGGGATTCTCAATGTCCGCAGCTACAGCCCGAATATATATACCGAGGACGATGTTCGGGTGCTGTCGATTATCGCAAGCCAGGGGGCCGCGATTTATAAGGAGCTTGAAGCTCTTGCCGCTCTGACCAGCTACACTGACAACATCTTGAGCAGTATCGCGGCAGGCGTGGTGACACTGGATTATGATGGGGTTCTCTTGACTTGGAACGTCGCAGCGGAGAACATCGTAGGGCTGAGGGCGAGCCAAATAGAAGGATTGCATTACGAAGATGTGCTGGATCGTCTGAAGATCACATCTGCCGATAAGGCGACGCTGCGGCAGGCGATAGAGAGTGTGCAATCGACGGGCGACACATATCAAGGCTATAAACTGGCGTTTCACCCAGAAAAGCGCGGCGAGGTGTATGTCAACCTCAGTATATCGCAGCTTCTGAATAATGCTGGCGAGCAGCTTGGGCTGGTTTTGATCTTTGAAGACATAACCCGCGAGATGAAAATGGAAAACGAGTTCCGTCGAATGGGAGAGCTTGCCGCCATTGGTCAACTCGCAGCCAGCATCGCTCACGAACTGAGAAATCCGCTTAGCTCAATTAAAGGCGCGGCGCAGTATTTGAGCAACGAGTATGCAGACGAAGAGGCGATAGTGGAGTTCCTCGGCATAATCGTCGATGAAGTAAATGGACTTAACAAACTGACCACGGAATTTTTGGAGTATGGCAGGCCGATGCAGCTTGAGCTGAAGCCTGTTTCGCTGAACTCTGTTGTCAATAAGACGCTGCAGTTGATGAACGTGCATTTGAAAAATAATAATGTCGGTGTGCAAACGCAGCTTGACGAGACAATACCACAGATTAAAGCCGATGAAGGCAAGCTTGATCAGGTTCTGAGAAATATCATAATCAACTCCCTGCAGGCTATGCCGGAGGGCGGATTGCTGACAGTGAAGACTGGTCGCGCGCCGGCGGGCGGAGCGTATGTCACGGTGGCGGACAACGGAACGGGCATATCGGCCGATAAGCTGGAGCGTATTTTTGTGCCGTTCTTTACCACAAAGACTAAAGGGACAGGCCTTGGATTGAGCGTGGTGCACAAAATCATCGAAAATCACGGCGGCACAATAGAAGTGAACAGCGAAACAGACAAAGGCTCGACCTTTACGATAGTCCTGCCCGCTGATGGCGCCAGAGCCCCAATCGGCGTCGAAGAACTCGACCAGACCCTGGAGAGACGGATGTCCAGCAAACTCCGCGACGGCACAGACTTCAAATAGACTCTTCTGAGAATGCGTCACTGATGTCATAACGTGAGCTGGGTTTATTTCACGTTCGAGCTCAGGTATGGTATGATTCAAGTATGAGAAAGAAGACCGCAAATATCCTCGTAGTCGACGATGAGCCGAACATCCGGCGTGTTTTGGAGGCTGTCCTGGCCAAAGAAGGCCACAATGTGCAAGTGGCGGAGAATGGCAGGAAGGGTCAGGAGATAATCGCAGCGGATGATTCAATAGATATCCTTATAAGTGACCTCATCATGCCGGATATCAACGGCATTGAGCTTCTTGAGGCAGCCAAAGAGATTAACCCGGACCTGTCGGTGTTGATGATAACCGCACACGGAACTATAAAGAGCGCGGTGGATGCTATGAAACTCGGCGCTCTGGACTACATCACGAAACCATTTGACCTTGATGATATAAAACAGGTCGTCAAAAATGCCCTTACTCGTAAAAACATTAAGGAAGAAACTCCTGCAGCCCCGGCCGGCTCTAAAGGGGTCGTGGCCTGCGACAATATGATCGGCTCCAGCGAGTCGATGCTGGAAGTCTTTAAGATGGTCGACAGGATCAAAGACAGCCGCGCGACGGTGTTGATTCGTGGGGAAAGCGGCACCGGAAAGGAAGGGATAGCGCGGGCGTTGCATTATAGCTCGGTTCGTTCTAAACAGCCGTTTGTGCCTGTCGCCTGCGTGGCGCTTTCGGAGCAGCTTCTGCAAAGCGAGTTGTTCGGCCACGAGAAAGGCTCGTTTACCGGGGCGATTGCCCGCAAAAAGGGCAGATTCGAGCTTGCTAATCAGGGGACGCTGTTTCTCGACGAGATCGGGGACATTCCTCCGACTGTTCAGATGATGCTTCTGAGGGTGATCCAGGAGCGGGAGTTTGAGAGGGTCGGCGGAGATGAGACTATCCGAGTCGATGTGCGGCTGGTGACGGCGACTAATCAGAACCTGGAGAAACTGGTGGAAGAAGGCAAGTTCCGAGAGGATTTATTCTATAGGCTGCAGGTTATCACTGTCCACACGCCACCTCTGCGAGAGCGCCTCGACGACATACCCGCGCTGGTCGAAAGATTTATAGGGATGTATGCTCCTGATAACGGAAAGCAAGTCGAGGGGGCGGATTCGGAGACGTTAGAGATATTCAACCGATATCAATGGCCTGGCAACGTGCGCGAGCTGGAAAACGCTGTCGAACGAGCGATCGTGCTGGCTGATCCCGGGGCGAAGTTGATTACGGCTGATCTTCTCCCCACAGAGATGCTGCGGGAAATCTCGGCGAAGGCATAAACCCCACAGACGCGCTGAAAGCCCGCAGAACAATGCCGCGGGCTTTCAGGCAGGATGACTTGGGCGAGTCTGTGTTTACTATACCCCTGCTCCCCATCGTCCAAACACTAGAGCCGACACAAAAACAAGAAATATTTTATGCAGCTATTTTCTGCACGTTTTTCACCTCACCAGAGAGGCTGATAGTCACTACTTCAATGGGAATTGACTTGCCAGACGCGATAGTGGCCATCTGAACCAACCGCAGCAACCCGGAGCAGCACGGAACCTCCATCTGAAGCACGGTGATGCTGTTGATGGAATTGCCGCTGAAAATCGTCTCCAACTTCTCGGCATACATCCCGACATCGTCGAACTTCGGGCAGCCAGTCACCACGGTCTTGCCGCGCATATAATCCGGATGCATACCGCCATAGGCGAACGGAACACAGTCTGCCGCTATCAACAGATCGGCGTTCTCGAAGTAGCTGGCGTTGGGATTGACCAGATACAGCTTGACCGGCCACTGCCTTAGCTCGCTGGGGATGCTGGCTTCCTGAGTAGGTTGCTGTTGCTGTGTCGCTTCCTTCGTGCGATCCAGCGTCATCCTCATGGAAGGACAAACAAAGCCTGTTGGAATCTGCTGGGCTTTCTTTTGAGCGGAGACGTGTGCCATCGCAGCTTCCTCATCAAATTCGGCGGCCTCGCGGGTCTCTATTGTGATAGCTCCCTGCGGACAGTCGCCGATGCAAGCCCCAAGGCCGTCGCAGTAGGTCTCCGATACCAATTTCGCTTTTCCATCAATTATCTTCAAAGCACCTTCAGCACACGCAGTGACGCACTGCCCGCATCCGTCGCAGAGTTCTTCGTCTATTTTTATAATCTGTCTGACTTTCGTTGACATTATCATCCTCCTGGGTTATGGGGTGTAGCTTACATTGTTATTCTACAGGAGGCCACGGGGGTCTTCTTTGACACATATCAAAAGTGGATTTATTTTAATTCGGAGGTTGCCGCGTATCCAGGCAACCGATAACTGTGAGACAACCGTCAACCAAAAAGCAGATTTCTCGCTGCGCTCGAAATGACGTGGGGGGCTGCGCTCGAAATGACGGAGGGGTTGGGCGCTTAAAATTACATAGAAATGTAGCGGTGCATGGCAGGCGCTTATTCTCTGTATTTGATTACCTTCGCCGGGGCGCCTACTGCTATCGCGTATTCTGGGATGTCTTTGGTGACTACGCTGTTGGCTCCGATTACGGCTCCTTTGCCGATCGTGACGCCGGGAGAGACGACAACGTTAATGCCTATCCAGCAATCTTCCCCGATACTGATGTCCCCGCCGTAGGTACCCTGCTGTGTGATAGTAATATCCCGGCGCTTGTAGGCGTGGGTAGTAGGGACAATATAGGCGTTGGGCGCGATCCATGTGTCGCTGCCGATGGTGACTTTATACAAGCTGCTGCCGCCGATTCTGCACGGGCTTATAAGATTCACCCTGTCGCCGATTGTCAGCGTCCCCTCTATCTGACCATCATATATGCCGCAATCATCGCCTATAACGATCGGGCCTGTCCACGTGCTGAAACGCACACGAGAGAAATCTATTCTCGGTCGGCAGCCGACACTCAGGTGCGGATTGCGAAGCTGAATCAGCCATATCCTGGACCGGGCATACGCTCGTCGAATCACTCGAGAGAGCAGGCAACGCTTTGGCCCAGTGGCACCTCGGTCGATTGGTCTCTGATTATCGTTAGATTGGCCGGTCATAATTCTGCTTGGATTATACGCAAAGGGCAGGAGAATATGTTCCCCTGCCCTTTTATTATGGTCAGTTTCAGAGTCGGCCTCAGACAGAAACCTTCTCTTTAACTTTGCCAGAAGTAGCAGCGGCGTCGTCCTGAACGTCCAGTCCGCCGCGCTTGCTCCACATCGTAGCGCCAACCAGAGCGATCACAGCAACCGCCACGATAGCGACACGAGCGGCAGTGGGCATCGGATGGATGGCAATAGGCGCGACCAGAACCGCAACCAGGTTCATAACCTTGATAAGCGGGTTAAGAGCCGGGCCAGCAGTGTCCTTGAACGGATCACCGACGGTGTCGCCGACTACTGTAGCCTTGTGCTCCTCGGTGCCCTTGCCGCCGAACATACCGTCTTCGATCTTCTTCTTCGCGTTGTCCCAGAGACCACCGGAGTTGGAAAGAAAGACAGCCATCAACTGGCCGGAGAGAATAGATCCAGCAAGGAATCCACCAAGTGCAGCAGCGCCTTCGAGGACGAACTTCTGGCCATCAATTAGCTGAACGTGCCCGCCGAAACCAAGGCCAAACGCGACCAGAATCGGTGCAGCAACGGCCAACACCGCCGGGCTGAGAAGCTCCTTCTGCGCAGCCGAGGTCGAGATATTGACGCACTTCTGATAATCAGGCTTACCCTTGTCAGAACCGGAGCGCGGGTCGTAGTCCATAATGCCCACGATCTCGCGGAACTGTCGTCGCACTTCCTCGACAAGCTGGAAAGCAGCGCGGTTGACCGCGTTGATCGCAAATGAGCTGAACAGGAACGGTACAGCGCCGCCGATCAGCATGCCTATGAATACGACTGTCCAGTCGAGGCGAATACCGATTTCGAGAAGCTGGGCATCTGCCATATATGACCTGAACAGAGCAACAGCAGCGATAACCGCCGTAGCGATAGCCAAACCCTTAGTAAGGGCCTTGGTGGTGTTTCCAACCGCGTCGAGCTTTGCCACGATCTTCTGAGCATCGCTGTCCTCGCCCGCATCTTTAAGCGCGCCGGACATCTCGAAGATACCATTGGCGTTGTCGGCAATCGGTCCATAGGTGTCCATAGCAAGCATGAAACCAGTGGTGGCCAGCAGACCCAGACCAGAGAGAGCGATACCGTAAGCAGCCATCTCTGCGTCGCCCTTGAAGAGAATCATAGAGCCAAGAATAGCACCGGAAATCGCAACAACAGACCACACGCTGGACTCAAGGCCAGCGCCGAAACCGGACAGGATAACGGTCGCCGGACCTGTTTTACTGGCCTTCGCACATTCGGTGACAGGCTTCTTTTCGACCGCGGTGAAATGCTCGGTGAGTCTTTCGATAACCAGCGCGAGAATAATACCCATCAAGTTGGCCGTGGCGAATCTCCACCACTCGAACTTGCTGCCAATAGCGGCCTTTGCAGCGCCATCTACTTCGAAAATCCAGTAGGACAGGATGTAGAATCCGATTGTCGAAACAGCCGCAGATATCCAGTATCCGAAGTTGATCGGCTTCATCGGGTTCATATTCATATCATCGCTTCCCTTAACGGAATAGATGCCGATAATGGACGCGATAACACCAATAGCTCTGATAAGCAGCGGGTAGACAACCAGCGTAAGGCCGATAGCTCCCAGGTTGAAATGAGTTGTAACTGCAGCGCCAAGAATGATAGCCGCTACCAGAGTAACTTCGTAGCTTTCGAAAACGTCCGCCGCCATACCGGCGCAGTCTCCGACGTTGTCACCGACGTTGTCAGCGATAGTGGCAGCGTTTCGGGGATCGTCCTCAGGAATGCTCTGTTCGACCTTACCAACGAGGTCAGCTCCTACGTCCGCGGCCTTGGTATAGATGCCTCCGCCGATCCTCATAAACAGAGCGGCCAAACACCCACCAAAACCGAAGCCGATAAGAACTTTCATCGACTCATTGCCAAATAGCCAGAACACCAGGCACGCGCCCAACAGGCCCAGGCCAACAGTCGCCATACCGGATACGCCGCCAGCCCTGAACGCCACATAAAGAGCGTGCTTAAAGCTTCTCAGAGCCGCATTAGCCACGCGAACGTTCGCCCGCACAGCCATCATCATTCCGACCAAACCTGCGGTGTACGACGCAGCCACACCCAATACAAATGCAAGGCTAACGCCGACATAAATAGGAATGGCGTGGAAAACCCTGTCGGTTCCACCGAAGCCCTCGACGTTCTTATACATAAAGATCAGGCCGATAGCCAAAATGATCACGAACCAGATCATCGTGGAGACCTGCTTTTTCAGATAGGCAGTGGCGCCTTCCTGAATGGCGGTTGCCACAGCGATCATACCCTTGGTGCCGGGGTCTTCTTTGTTGATCGCCACGAACCACTTCAACCCAAACGCCAGGCCAATCAGCGCACATATAAATACGGCAATCACCGACGGCCACATAATAGGCAGTTTCTCGAAACGCTCAAGCGTAATCGCTTCGCTTGCAGATGCGACAGTCGGCAGCAGGCCGAGCAGGCCCGTCATCGCAAGTGCGAGCAGATAGCCGGCGCGCTTGCCGCTTCTCATTCGCTCACAGTGCATCCTGTCAATTTCCCCTTTCAAATACTTATAAGGCAAACAAAATGCCGCATCTCAGTCCGCTTATATCCTGTCTTCTTATTAAAGACAGCGCTCGCAAATGCGAACTGTGCAGACCTAAATAGCGGCGGTCGCAACGACTACGCACAGGTAGCCCTGATTCCTTTTTAGGAACCGAGAAGATTATATGGCAAAGCCTCTGGCGTGTCAAGGATGCAAATGCTGCAAACTGTCTGCAGCAGTCCTTTTATGTTCATCGTACAAACAATAGGCCGGGGTATACCCGGCCTTTGTCGCAACGTCTTGTAAAAGCAGTTTATTCCATATCCTCGCCGTCGTTATATCCTAATTGACAGCGATCTATAAGATCATCCACATCGGCAAAGCCGAGGCAAATGCACGTATCTGCTGCGCCGTAATATATCCTCAACCTGCCGCCTTCTTCGAGAATAGCCCCACACGAGAAGACTACGTTCCCGATATCGCCAACTCTCTCGTAGTATTCTCTCGGGGTTAGAATCGGAACGGCGCTGCGGCAGATAACCTTGGCGGGGTTATCCAAATCCAGCACCACCGTCCCCATTCGATACAGCGGACCCGCCGAGGTATTTTTGACTCCGTGATATATATGCAGCCAACCCTGCTCGGTTTCTATTGGGGGTGTGCACGCTCCGATGCGGTCCTGATCCCAATAACCGCCGCGAGTGGTCATAACCACCTCTGAGTCTCCCCAATGCAGCAAATCGTCGGAGTATGATAGCCACATATTTCCTATTCCACCGCCATATGGCCGGTCGAGTCGGACATAACGCCCGTTGATTTTACGAGGGAACAGGCAACCGTCCTTATTTTCCGGCTGTGATATAAGGCCAAGTCGAGTATAATTCTCGAAGTCACTGGTCTTCGCAAGAGCCAACCTCGCACCGTATCTGGAATATGCAGTATACATAATATAGTATTCGCCTTCGAGATACGTAATGCGAGGGTCTTCTATGCCCCGGCGCTCATAAGAACGGAAAGGCTCTTCTTTAGAAGGTTCCATCGCCGGCTCTGGATCAACCGTGAACCGATAGCCGTCGGAACTGCGAGCCAAAGCGAACACGCTGCGCCCGGACAAGTCTTCAACTCTAAGCAATAAGAGATATTCGTCGCCCAGCTTTGCGCATGCCGCATTAAACACTGTGTTGCAGGGGAAAGGAACGCTGTCCAGCGTGATGATGGGATTTTTATGCCATCGCTCTACAGCATCTCTTCCGAGCTTCTTAAACATTCAATTCCTCCACAGGAGTACAGACGCTGACAGATAATAGTATCGGGAGGATTTACTCTCAAATGTAGAGCATAAACAGCAAGGTTATGCACCAGCGGTTAGGAACCTCCCTGTTCCTGGACTGTGACCCTCTCTTTCGAATCTTTTCAACCGAAGGAGAGTATAATACACAGATATAATTACTTTACAGGCACAGCCCTGTGAAGTCAAGCAAAATGAGAGTCTGAAAAACTCACTTTTTCTTATGTGCAGCTTCTTCGCTCAACTAATTCGGAGGTTACCCCGATAAGAACAAAATCAAAGGTCATTTTTGCCTCAATTGCCGCTTTGTCGCTGGTGTTAATATTGCAGGGCTGCGGCTCTGGTGAAGGCTCTGAAGAGATCAGCCGAGTGCTGCTTGGGTTGCTGGTTGCTCTGGTGGCGGCCAAGCTCGGCGGGGAGTTATTTGTGCGGATGGGCCAGCCGTCTGTGCTGGGCGAGTTGGTGCTGGGTATTGTGGTCGGCAATCTGACTCTGTTCGGCTACGGAGGTCTGGATTTTGTCAGCGAGAATCTGCCCATAGAGATACTGGCGGAGCTGGGGGTCATCCTGCTGCTTTTTCAGGTGGGTCTTGAATCGGATTTAGAGAAGACCACAAAGGTTGGCGCTTCGGCTCTCCTGGTGGCGACACTTGGCGTTGTCGCGCCGATAGTGCTGGGCTTTATTGCCTCGACGCTGCTGATGCCTGCGCAGGGGTTTTATGTGCATCTATATGTAGGCGTGGCATTGTGCGCGACGAGTGTCGGGATTACCGCCCGTGTGCTACGAGACCTGAGAAAATCCGACACTGCTGAATCTCGCATAATACTGGGCGCGGCGGTGTTGGACGATGTTATGGGGCTGGTTTTGCTGGCGATCATGCAGGGTGCGATAACTGCTGCCAATACTGGCAAGCCGGTCGAGATAATGGACTTCGTTTATATAGTCCTTAAAGCCGTGGCATTTCTGGTGGCGGCCCCTCTTATCGGCAGAAAAGTGGCGCCGAAACTGTTTGATTTCGTGGCGAAGTTCAAAGCCGAGGACCTGCTGCTTGTGACTGCGCTGGCTATTTGTTTCGGATTTTCGTATATTGCCGTATTAGTCGGTCTGGCCCCGATTGTGGGGGCGTTTGCGGCTGGACTGGTTCTTGACGAAGCGCACTGGAGAAGTTTCAGCAGGCGTGGAGAGCGTTCTGTGGAGGATTTGATCGCGCCGATTGCGGGTTTTCTGGTGCCTATTTTCTTTTTCCGAATGGGCGCGTCGGTCGAGTTGACGAAGCTCATTCACCCGCAGGCGCTGTTGCTGTCTGCCGCACTTGTGGTAGCGGCGTTAGTTGGAAAGCAGGCTTGCGCATTGGGGGTACTGCAGAAAGGGCTTGACAGGCTTTCAGTGGGTATTGGAATGATCCCCAGAGGTGAAGTCGGGTTGATTTTCGCAGCGATTGGCGCAAGACTTATGCTGGACGGAAAGCCTGTGATAAACCCGGAGGTGTTCTCGGCTTTGGTCATAGTGGTGGTATTCACGACCGTGGTCACCCCGCCGCTGTTGAAATGGAGTCTGACGCGCAGGCGGACGGATTGAGCATGAGGACAAAGGGACCTATTAAGCTGCAAAGCCCTGTTTATTTTTATAGTTCGCTGTGCTCTGTGAAGGATTAACCTCTCCGTTCTATAATAAGCAATCAGGCGTAATCATGCTCGACAATACAAACAAAAGGGTGAGAAATGGGTGTGTTTTTGATAAAAGCGCTTAGGCGCTGTTTGCTATCGTGTTTCATTATTCTGCTAGCGTCTAATATCACTTTCGCTGCAATTGGAATCTATAATTTCTCCGCATCCAAAACCCAATCATCTACGCTCGAAATCACTTACCGGTTGAATTGTCCGGGTACGGTGACCGTTGAGATACTCAATTCTTCTGGCACTGTAATAGACACCCTGGGGCCATTTGAGGAGGCCGCGGGTGTTCAAACACATGAGTGGCAGCCTGCAGAATCGGGTGGTTCCTATAAAGCCCGCATATCAGCCACCTGTACTCAGGACGGCCAGCCAGGCGAATTGGTACGACTTTCTAGTGGCACCGTATCAAAATCATTAAGGGGTGTGGCAGTTGATCGCAATCCGGATAGTCCTGCTTATGGCACTATCTACGTAGCAAATGTAAAAGCAAATCGCATTTTGGCTTATTACGCCGACGGCACCGCTAAAAATTGGGCGGCAGAAAACGCTATCGGGAATTCGCTGCCAACGACGTTCAGCGGAAGCAACTCCGCTCCCTGGGGGTTGGGAGTAGACCAGTTGGGTAACATCTATGTGGCAAATAAAGCCCTCATCAATGACAGGACAGGCGTCAAAGTCTTCGATCATAACGGCTATGAGCTGCATCATATTTTTACCAGTGAAAAACAACTGATATACTGGCTGGAAGGGATTTCCACAAGCAACGGCTTGGAAGTCTGCGAGACTATCGATAAATACGTCCGCATCAGCAGTGTCGCAAACCCGGAGTGGGCCACTATAATCGGCCCGTTTGCAAATCTTAATTGCCATCAAATATGCTTCGAGGCCAGCGGCAATGCCTGCTACGTCGCGTGTGCAGGGGATACACCGGCGGGTCCCGACGTGATGCGCTATGTGCGAGTACCCGGCGGCACCTGGCTACAGGATACCAGTTTTAACACTGGCCTGAGTCAGTTTATCGGGCCGAGCGACATTCCGGCATCTCGATTTGTAACAGGTGTGAGTTGTTATTCGCCGGAAATCGGCCAGGCAGGCACTGCTTCAGGCATGCTCTGGGTTGCGTTGAGCTGTAAAAACACTTCATTCGGAGGCAACATTGTCCGACTTAACCTGGACAGCACTTCCTCCGGCCCGGCTTTTTTAAAAGGCCCCAACCCTGGAAATAGAATAATCGCAGCAGATGCGGTCGGAAATATTGCTCTTGATGTGGGTACGACAAGTGTCGATGATCTTTGGACTACATGGGGACTATATGCTGTGGCAGGGGAGACTAATACAGACGTTAGAACCACTAACTCAGTCGTTATAGGCCAGTCGGAACCGGTACAAATAGTATCCAAAATATGCGACTGCCACGCCGCACCAGATAATACGCTTGTACAATTCGACTCTGCGAAACCAGTTACGGCAGTATTCGACGGTTGCTTTTACATTCAGGAGCCTGATCACACTTGCGGCATAAAGGTTGAGTGCGAATCCTCAGTTGAGGTTGGCTCTTTGGCAAAGGTCAAAGGGACTATGAGCACCAATTTGGGGGAACGTGTTCTGGTCGATGCTATACTGCTGCAATAAGCCTAGGTCTTCGGCCACAAGCGAACCATACCTTTAAACACAAAGGCGCCGGTCAAAAACAGCACTCCAACAAACATGAATATTCCTCGATAGCCGAAAAATGACGCTATCTGGCTTGCTATTAACGACGCCGCCAGCGCTCCAAAAGTGCCGGCAGACTGCTGGATTCCATAGGCTCGCCCTCTGAAATCCTCGGCTACTTTAGTGCAGGTGATTGCGCCAATGGCCGGACTCATCGTGGCCAGGCATACCCCCGAAGCAAAATATAACGCAGCGAACACCCACACGTTTCCCGATGCAAACAGCGCAATGGCCCCAATGGCTCCGCCGGTTAAGCCGATTAATATGTTTCGATGATATCCCCATTTCTCCCCTAAACACGACCATCTATACGCCGTCAAAACAAACGCGATACCAGGCAGAGAATAGGTCACAGCGGGCAGCCACCAGGGGGCATAGCCTTTGAGAGTCTCCAAATGCAGTATCAAAAACGGGTTAATTGAGCTGCCGAACATCCAGGTCAGCATCATCGCGAACATCAACGATGACAGCACAGGAGATCGAAACGCGATTCCGAAGTCTTGTACGAGGCTTGTCTTTTCGGCTGGGGCAGGCTTATTCGGTTCTTTTACCAGCAGCCATACGACTACGGTGGATATCAAAACCGCCGTGCCGGACACCGCCATCGAACACCGATACCCCGCCAGCCTGGCCAAAAAAGCCCCGAACGCTGGCCCGACAATTAAGCCCACGTTCGAGGTGCTCTCCAGTATCGCCACATACCTGGGCGCTTCCTGTTCGGGTGTGTTTGTGGCGACCAGTGCAAATGAGCCGGGTATAAAGCCAGTCAACGCGCCGTTGAGAAACCTGCACACCACCAACTGCCAGGGCGCATGGCAAAGGCTCATTCCATAGTATACTCCGGCCAGACAAAATCCAGCGCGGATTATCATCGTCTTCCGGCCGAAGTTGTCGCCGAGCTTGCCCCAAAACGGCTGCATTACAATAGCCGCCAGCGACTGTGCCGCGAATATCAACCCGACCCACAATTTAAAATGTTTCCCCGTAGCGCCAAGCTCACGAAGAAACATCGGTAAAAACGGGATGATCTGCTGCCAACTCAATGAGGCCAGCAGCACCGTAACGGACAATATAAATATGTTGCGCCTGTAATAAGGCATGACAGGGTAGATCTCCGGTTATATTCTACCAGAAAACGCCGTCAACGTGCGCACTACCACCCCGTTTATGTCTATAGATAGGTGGCGATCTCCGAATCGCCACCTCTAAGCCCAAAATGCTATCTTATCAGCCTATCATCGAAACCGAATGGCCATAATTAATGCGAAGACTACCATCTGCGCCGCAAAAATCGACGCCCCGCTCAAAACTCGCGAGGCACTGATTGTGCGCATCGACAGCCTGCACGACCGCAGGCCATCAATCAGCCCCGACGTCGCATCCACCGCCCATTGTGTATACAAAATCACACCGAGCACCAGGATACAGGCTAATGGGCACAACCAGACGGTAGACAGAGCAAACGCCCATTTTGTGAATAGTATCCGCAGCAGCCCTGCAACCACAGGCAGCGCCACAAACAATATATTCAGCCTCTTATGCTTCAGCAGGCGTTTGGTATTGTAGGCGGATAAGACCAGCGTTGTCATCTCAGCTTACCTTCTCCTCGCCTGTCCCCGCTGCGACGTGACTTCCGCCCCGCGCCAGCACATCCAGCGCATCCTCCAGCGTCGGCCTTTTAAGATAAACACAGCTCAACTCATTGCCGAACTCCGAGAGCAGTTCTCCTATCACCCTCTCGCCATGCGCCACCCGAAACGAGAGAAATCCCTCTTCTTCTCTAATCACCACGGACAAGTGCTCCTGAATGCGGCTGCGTGTGAGGGGGTTCATATCTCCTAACACGATCATATCCTCCCCCGCCAGCCTCCGAAAATCCTCAGGCCTGCCTAAAAAGACTATTCGGCCGCGTGCGATTACGGCAAGCCGGCCGCATATCTCCGCCACTTTGCCCGAACCAGTCAGGATCACAAATGATCTGCCCATCGCGCGTTTAATGTCGAGGATATAATCCCACACTGTCTCAAAAGTGGCGGGGTCCAGCGAGTCCAGCAGCGAGTCGATAACCAGCACCGGCGATTCGACCATCAGCCCACGGGCGATTTCCATTCTGCACAGCTCCCCTGAACTTAACATACCGGCTGGAGTCGAGCGGCTTGCCGACAACCCCAACCGCTGCAGCATCGCGGGAATCTCTTTGCTGCGACGTTTATAAGGTATCCCGCAGACCGAGGCAAACATATCCAGATTCTCATAGACCGTGTATTCGGCAGCGTACGCAGGTTTGCTCAATGCCACCGCCACAGGCTTGGGATCATCGGAGACTCCAATGGTCACGCTTCCAGAGGTCGGTTCCTCAAGCCCGGCAAGCACCCGAGCCAGCATAGTCTTCCCCGATCCCGACTTGCCGAGGATTCCTATTATCTCTCCCGCGCCTATTTCAAGGCTAACGTCCCACAAAGCCCAGGTGCCGGCAGCGTGTCTGGATACATTTTCAAGAGTAAGCACAGCCATAACACAGAGTATATCGCCCCTCCCGCCGATCGTCAAACCTCAAAAACTCAACCAAACGGCTGTGCCCCGTATTGTGATCGGTCTTTGTGGTTTCCAATCTTCTACTTGTAAAACACAATAGCTTGCACTTTTTCGCTCAGGATGAGATATAATCAGCCTATGAGGCTGCTTGTAATGTGTGTTCTAACAATGATATGCGCGTGCTGCGCTTCTGCTGATCGCCCTCCTGTGGTGGTCATATCCACTGCTAACGCGGCGACGGTCAAAATCACGGATACTGCGGGCTATGATCCTGCCGCGGATATTTCGTATGAAATTACCCATTGGCCGGATGGCGAGGTGCTGGTCGCGGGCACGGTTTCTGCGCCCGATATTAAGACGGACGCCTGGGGGCTGCACAGCTTTTCCATCGACGACCTCAGCCCAAAGCTATGGTGGCCGAACGATCCACAGCTTTATGAATTGTCTGTGGTTTCAGAAAACCGCAACCTTGGTAAGGTTCGATTCGGCTTTAGGACATTCGAGGCCATAGGAGATAAGCTCTATCTTAACGGCCGAGAGACGTTCCTGCGCGGGGTCCCTATTAATCCTCCCGGCAGAGACCTTCCGCCGCAACTTCTTGATGACCGTGACTTCATTCGCGGATACATCAATCTGCTCAAAACAGCGCACGTCAACATGATTCGCACTGAGCCGGATAGTTGGATCAGCGAATGTGACGAACTCGGAATGATGCTGTTTGCCGGACATTATGGCGGGGGAGGCAGCAGCCCCATCGCGCCTGCCTTTGAGAAGAAGCAGGGCTTTTACAGAGACCTTATACTTCGCCTTGCCAGCCACCCGTCCGTGGTCATATATGTATTATCAAACGAAGTCGACTATAACTCCCCAGAGAGCACCTACAAGCAATACCTGACTCAGGTTTACAACGACCTGCAGTTATTCGACACCACCAGGCCTGTTATCGGCAACGCGGGGTTTGGCTTTGGTGCGCCTGGCGAAATATTCGATGTTCACCGCTATGCCGGCTGGTATTACGGTAACATCAGCGATTGGCCGTTGGATGCCACGAGCTATATGAAGTTCGCCAAAAAAGCCGACCAGCCCCTCACCGTCACAGAATGTGTCGCTGCATACACTTCAGATGATTGTGACTATGAGACCATGGGCAAACAGCTCAGTATGATGACCAAATGGGTTGGCACGGCAGAAAATCACCGTGCAGCGGCGACGGCATATCAGTCGGAACTCGTCAAACATGTCACGGAATCCCTGCGGCGATATCGCACCAGTGAGAGCAACGTGGCGGGGGTATTCCCCTTTACTTATTTCCTGGGTTGGGCGCATGCGGCCAGCGCCGCGGACATTATCGTCAAACCCGCATTTGAGACCCTTAAAACCGCGTTCCAACCTGTTTTGCTCAGCCCGGAGTGCTGGCACGCGAATCTCTACGCTGGGGATGACTTGAAGTTTAGGCTGTGCCTGGCTAACGACGACGATCAGGGCCGAGCCGTGGATTCATCAATCGCGGAAATCGATGTCGTATCGTCAGACGGTAAAATAGTGGCTTCCGACACCGTCGATTTCCCAGCGGTACCGTACTACGCCAATAATTGGGCCGATGTCTCCATTCCCATATCGGCGGATTTACCACGCGATATTTACGACGTCAAATGCAGGCTTCTGGATAAATCCAGGCAGACGTTGTCGACCAACGATTTCCAGATATTCGTGACGCCTAAATCATGGATTGCCGCAAAACAGCCAGCCGCGCAGGTCACTTTATTCGACCCAGCCGGCGATACTGCTGCGGCGCTCGATTATATAGGTATAAAATACTCCACCGTCTCCAGTCTCAAAACCCTGCCGAAAACGGGGCTATTGATAATCGGGGAGGAGGCTCTGGCTCCTGGCGTCTACCCGGATAAAAAGGCTGTGCTTGCTTTTCTGGACAGGGGAGGCAAAATACTCTGCCTGCGACAAGATCGGGAGAAATGGGAGACGAACTGGCTGCCGGCGAATTTATCCACCAAACAACGGCCGCCATATCGCCAGTTGACCTACATCCAGCCGCGGGATAACGATGTTCTCTTTGCCGATATCACCGAACGAGACCTGCGTTGGTGGAACGACTTGGGCCGGATGGAAGATGGAACTCCGGATATAGGCCCCGTTCTTACCGCTCTGCGGCCGGAGACAGTCAGCGACCTGAAATGGACCAGAATATGGGCGTCCTGCGATCCGCTGTTAAGCGCCGGCGCCATAGTCGAGGTTCTCCACGGCGATGGCAGCGTCGTGCTTAGTCAATTCCGAATAGCTCCTCGCATCGACTCCGACCCGTGTGCAGCGAAACTGCTGGGAAACCTGGTTACCTATTCCTCCGGTAAGAGCGCCGGACTATTGGATCTTACCAAACCGATCGACTGGGACCTTCGCGCATTCCGCACGGGTGCGTTCGTTTCATCTTTGCAGGGCCTTCTGCCGCACTCCAAAACATATAAGCATAGAGGCACAAGCAAGGGCAGGCTTGGCGACGATCACAGAATCGATGGATTCACCCTGCTGGGTGATTATGATTTTTCCAGCAATGGATGGCTGGTTCCGATTCCTGACCCGGAGCCTGAGGGCTGGGGATTTATTTATGGAACATTGAGCTGCAAGGCGAGCAGGTTCGTGGTTTCCCTGACCAATACAAGCGAAAAAGACGCTAAAATCGCCCTTAAACTTGATGGCAAGCTGGTTGGCTCAACTGTCAGCGTCCCTGCCGGGGCTGCTAAAAATGTCGAATGGAAAATAAATCGCGCCCCCGGCCCTGTCACGGTTACCTTGAGAGGTGACCAAAGGCTGGTGATTACGCGAAGCTGGTTCGAGTAGTTGGCCTTGTTAAAAATAGCCTGGAAATGGCGACACTGAAAGTCAGCGCGCCCTTTTGGAGGTCGTATAACCATTCCATGAGAATACTTCTTTCATTTATTCTATTGCTACTCAGTGCCTGCTGCGCTTTTAGCGATCGCCCGCCCGTGGTGGTTATATCCTCAGCCGACCGCGCTGTGGCAAAAATTACGGATACAGCCGGATACAACCCTGGTGCAGACATTGATTATAAGATCACCCATTGGCCGGATGGTGCGCTGCTGACTGAGGGCACAGTCCCGTCGTCAGATATAAAAGTCGACGGCTGGGGGCTGCACTGCGTAACCATTAATAACCTCAAACCAAAGTTGTGGTGGCCGAATGATCCACAGCTCTACGAATTGTCTCTCATTTCAGAAAACCGTATCCTCGGCAAGGTTCGCTTCGGATTTAGAACATTCGAGGCGAAAGGGGACAGGTTTTATCTTAATGGCAGGGAGACGTTCCTGCGCGGCGTGCCGATCAATCCTCCTGGCAGAGACCTCCCGCCGCAACTGCTTGACGACCGCCCTTTTATTCGCGGATATATTAATCTGCTCAAAACCGCAAGCGTCAATATGATGCGCACCGAACCAGAGAGCTGGATAAACGAATGCGACGAACTCGGAATGATGTTGTTTGCCGGACATTATCACGGCGGCGGCAGCAGTCCGGTTGCGCCGCCATTTGAGGAGAGACGAGACTTCTACAGAGACCTGATTCTTCAACTCGCCAGCCACCCGTCTGTTGTCATCTACGTATTGGCGAACGAAGTCGATTATAAATCTCCTAACAGCACCCGCAAACAATTGTTGACGCAAGTATACGAGGATCTGCGATTGTTCGACACCACTCGACCTGTTATAGGCAATGCGGGGTTCGGCCAGGGAGAGCCGGGGGAGGTGTTCGACGTCCACCGCTATGCGGGCTGGTATTATGGTAACTTCTGCGACTGGCCTACCGAAGCGATCAATTATGTGAAACTCGCCAAAGCTGCTAACCAGCCTATCACTTTCACCGAATGTGTAGGCGCTTATACCTCGGATGATTGTGACTTTGAGTCTATGAGCAAACAGCTTGGTACGATGATCAAATGGGTCGGAACGGCAAAAGATCATCGTGCCGCTGCTACAAAATATCAATCGGATCTTGTTAAGCACCTGACAGAGTCTATGAGGCGTTACCGCACTACCGAAAGCAGCGTAGCCGGGGTATTTCCTTTTACTTATCTTTTGGGCTGGGCACGTGCCGAAAGCGCAAAGGATATCATAGCCAAACCCGCATTCGAGGCTCTTAAGACCGCGTTTCAACCGGTGCTTCTCAGCCCGGAATGCTGGCACGCTAATCTCTACGCGGGGGATGATCTGAAGTTCAGATTATGTCTGGTCAATGACGACGATCAGGGCCGAGCTATTGACTCCTCCAATGCGGAAATTGAGGTAGTATCTTCGGATGGCAAGATCGTAGCGTCAGATACTGTCACTTTTCCTGTCGCTGCGTATTACTCTAATAGCTGGGCTGATGTCACCATTCCCATCTCAGCGGAATTGCAGCGCGGCGTATACGATGTTAAATGCAATCTTTTAGACAAATCCAACCAGGTGCTGTCGAACAACCAATTTCAGATATTCATAGCGCCGAAGTCGTGGGTCTCTGCAAAACAGCCCTCCGTGCCAGTCACTTTATTCGACCCGACTGGTGAGACTGCTGCAGCACTTGATCATATTGGAATAAAATATTCCTCCACCTCCAGCCTTAATACCCTGCCAAAAGCGGGGCTTCTGATAATCGGGGAAGAGGCTCTGGAGCCTGGAGTATATCCTGACAAAAAGTCCGTGCTTGCTTTTCTGAATCGTGGCGGCAAAATACTCTGCCTGCGGCAGGATCGCGAGAAATGGGAGACTGAATGGCTGCCTGCTACATTGTCTGCACAGCAACGCGCCCCGTATCGCCCGATGACCTATATTCAACCGCGCGAAAACGACATTATCTTCAATGAGATCACAGACCGCGACCTGCGCTGGTGGAACGACCTTGGCCATTCCGAGGAACGCGCTCCGGATGTAGCTCCGGTTCTCACAGCTCTAAGGCCGGAGACGGTCAGTGATCTGAAATGGGCCAGGGTATGGGCTTCCTGTGACGCACTTCTGGGTGGGGCTGCCATAATCGAACTTTTACACGGGGAAGGCAGTGTTGTTCTTAGCCAATTCCGCACAATACCGCGCGTCGGCTCCGATCCCTGCGCAGCGAAACTACTCAGCAACTTAATCACTTATTCTTCTGGTAAAAGCGCCGGACTTTTTGATCTAACAAAGCCGATTGATTGGGACCTGCGCGCGTTTCGCACCGGCGCATTCGTTTCATATACACAAGGCCTGCTGCCGCATTCCAAAACTTATCAACACAGAGGCAACAGCAAAGGCAGACTTGGCGAAGACCATAGGATAGATGGGTTCACCCTGGTGGGTGATTATTACTATTCCAGCAACGGATGGCTGCTTCCAGTTCCAGACCCTGAACCTGAGGGCTGGGGATTTATTTATGGGACATTGAGCCGCAAGGCGAACAAGTTCGTGGTATCCCTCACCAACACAAGCGAAAAAGACGCTAAAATTGCCCTCAAGCTAGATGGCAAGCTGGTGGGCTCAACTGTCAGTGTTCCTGCCGGGGCTGCTAAAAATGTCGAATGGAAAATAAATCGCGCCCCCGGCCCTGTCACGGTTACATTGAGAGGTGACCAAAAGCTCGTGATTACGCGGAGCTGGTTCGATTAGCCCGATTAGTCGCGAGCAGCCGGAAATGACATGATAATAAGGCTCTTCATCACAATTCTGTTTCTCGTGCCATACTGCGCAATACCGTCAGTTGCGGCGCCTGTTGAACAATCCGCCACAACACCAACAACCGATGATCTCGGCTGTATACATCTTAATGCGAAGCCGTATTTAGGGCGGACAATAGAGGAAATTACAGCCCGTTGGCAGCAAACAAAGCCGGCGGCTGGTGATAATCCGTACGCAGCCGAACCCTCCTGGCAGGCTCCTTATGCCGCGGGCGCCCTTACAACGCAGTATCAGACTGACGCGATCAATCAGGTGAACTTTATGCGCTATCTGGCGGGTTTGCCGGACGATGTCAACATTAACTCCGACTGGCTTGAGGAAGTCCAGCACGGCGCGGTGCTGCTCAAAAAACTGAATTGCCTCACACATAACCCGGCCAAGCCTGCGGATATGCAGGACGAGTTCTTCAAGAAAGGACTTCGGTCGTGTTCATCGAATAACATCACTTTCGGCTACTCCAAAATCGGCAGCAAAACCTTTTTTCAAAGCGCCGCTGATTCGGTGACGGCGTATATGCACGACCTTGATACAAGCGAAAAGGCTGTCGGGCACCGTCGGTGGATTCTAAATCCTCCCATGAAACATACAGCGTTCGGGTGGTGTGAGTCGTTTTCGACTATGTATGCATTCGACACAAGCCGCAAACCGAGCTTTGAATACGCATCCGTATCCTGGCCTCCGCCGGGTCAATTTCCGCTGCAGCTTTGTCCGAATCGACTGCCGTGGTCGGTGAGCTTGAACCACAAGCTCTTCGATTATACCGGCCAGGAAATCGTGACTATGGTTCGTAAAAAAGACAATAAGACCTGGGTCTTCAGCGCAGCATCAGTGCCGCCGGATGGCCTGTTTATGATCGACCGCAAGGGTTATGGCATACCTTATTGCATTATTTTCCGCCCGGAGAACTCACTTGTTTATGCTCCCGGGGACGTGTTCAAGATTACCATCGACGGCCTCAAAAGAGACGGGAAACCCGCGAGCATTTCCTATATGACGACTCTGTTCGACTTGCCTGAAATGCAACCGCCCAAAAAGACTTAGGGGCTGATTCTCAATATTTTGTCGTCCCCTTTGTGCAGGCTGCCGCGGCGGTCCTGGTCGCTGGTGGTTATATACAACGCGCCATCCGGCCCCTGGACTACTGCGCGCAGTCTGCCGTATTTTCCTTTGTGTGTTCCGGTCTCGAACCATCTCTCGATTTTGACTATATTTTTTGGCCCGGACAATACTATACGCTGCAGATGTTCCCCGGCAAGCGAGGCGAAAAAGAAATTGCCGTTGAGTTTTGGCATCAGGCTGCCCGTATAAAAGGTGCACAACCCCGGCGGCACCGACGAGCCAGGATAAAACAGTACTGGCGGGGTTACTCCGCGGACATCCGTAACTCCCAGCGATCGCGGCCAGCCGCAATTGTCGCCCTTCGCTACAATGAAGACCGAGTCCATTGCACGCAAGCCAAACTCCCCGGTAGGGCCGTGCATGGTCGCCCAAAGGTCGTTGTTTTCCGGGTTCCAGGCGAGACCCTGCACGTTTCTCAATCCATAGGCGTAGACCATTGAGTTATCGAACGGGTTGTCAGGCGGTATGTTGCCCTCCGGGGTCATTCGCAGTATTTTCCCGTTAAGTGAAGACTTGTCCTGCGCAGATTCCGGCACTCGCGCATCACCTGTGCCCACATACAGCATCCCATCCGGCCCAAAGCGCAGCGCCCCTCCGTTGTGAAACAGCGCACCATTGATCCCTTCCACAACCGTTACTTCATCCTTCAGGCCATCCCCTGTATCAGTGAAGCGACTTACTCGATTGAGTGTTCTATTATCGCTCTTATACGTGTACATTAGATAGACCCATCGCGGGTCGGGATACATCGGATGAAGCGCTATCCCCAACAGTCCGCCTTCCCCTTCGGCCAATACCGGAATAGTAGCGTAGGGTTTAGCCCGCAGCTTGCCGCCTTCCAATATACGCACTCTGCCCGGCCGCTCTGTGACGTATGCCCGATCCTTAGACACAAAAGCAATGTCCCACGGCACGATCAGCCCCGTGGCGATTGCCTCTACGCGATAAGGCGGGTCTGTTATCACCTCAGTGGCGGGCATCGGCGGTTTCTTGCCCACCAATGGTTTGCCTGGGCCAGGCAAGGGCACGCCGGCTTTCTCCGTCCTGGCGGGTGGTTTGGTCTTTTTCGGCTGAGAAGAAGCGTTTCGACCGGAGCAGCCTATCACAGTGAATACAAACACTATTAGAATAAACAATCGCAGTTCTCGCATATTTCACCTCGGCCTGGCATAAAATTTTTGTCTTTATACCCATCAAGCTTTCAGCGCCCTAATGTGGAATCATTTTATTAAGAAGGAGCGCGAATGGCCGATACCAGCCCAGAGAACAAGCAGCAAATGAGTGAAGCACATTCCGAAGTATGTCCGGCCTTTTTGTTAGCCGCCGTGCCATATCTGATAGATATTGTCCCAAGTGGTTGCATCTATCACGGTTGGCGGATAGCATTGGTGGCTGAACACATTACGCACGCCATCTGTCCGGACGAAGCGGCTGAGGTTTTCTATGCCGGGCTTCTGCAGGAAGTCGGCACAGTTGGAGCATCGAAACACATAACGTCGTATGTAACTCTTCAAGAGCAAATCGAGGATCATGTCATCCTTACGCATCCACGACGCGGCGCTGCTTTGTTGGATTGGCTGCCTGGTATGGAGGCCTCGGCGCGGCTCGTACGCTATCACCACGAATGGTGGGATGGCGGCGGATATCAGGACGGCCGCGGCGGCATGGACATCCCTCCTGCCAGCCAACTGCTGCAACTGGTCGAGACGATGGATACCGTGGGGTGCTTTACTTCCTGGCCGGCTATGAGCGCCGGGCTGCGTAA
The DNA here is from genome assembly GCA_050948905.1 of Armatimonadota bacterium. Taxonomy (GTDB): domain Bacteria; phylum Armatimonadota; class UBA5829; order UBA5829; family UBA5829; genus DTKD01. The sequence continues at coordinate 508,932 of JBMNES010000001.1, forward strand.
GCTCGCCCGGTTCACCAACCATGCCTGGAACAAGGAGACCTGGGTCAACACGATCCAATCGTTAGAAGATTCCAAGTTTTATTCTCAGATTATGAATCCTGAGTTGCTCAGGAGCATGATAACCGATCGTCTAAAGAAACACCCTCTGCCTTCAGAATTGGATAATGAGGCGGGAGTCGAGCGCATATTTCACGTGTTCGCGGCGTTGGTAGATGCCAAAGACCCTACAACCGCCGGCCATTCACATCGTACAGCCCTTTACGCAAAAACGCTTGCCGAGCATATGGGTTTGTCGGCCGAAGAGGCTCGTCGCGCGTATAGAGCAGGCCTGGTTCACGATTGCGGCCGATTGGGTGTCCCTACCGCATTGCTGAAACGACAGGGAAAACTAAGCGACGATGAAATGGAAATCGTTCGCCAACACGCTCAAATGACCAAGCGAGCGCTAAGTTGTATGGCCGAGTGTCCTGAAATGGCCGAAATAGGGGAGGTCGCTGGCTGCGATCACGAGCGATACGACGGCACGGGTTATCCCGATCGCCTGGTAGGGGATCATATCCCGTTAATTTCCCGGATATTGAGCGTGGCAGACTCGTTTGACGCTATGACTGCCCCCACGAGCTACAAAAACCGCCTCTCCCCAAGGTTTGCGGTCATTCGCATCCAGCAGGCATCAGGCACCCAGTTCGACCCGTTAATAGTCGAGGCTATGACAAGCGCGGTCGAAACCAGGGTGCTGCAAGTCAGCCAATCCGCCGCTGCATAAGACTATAATACAAATCGAACTCCCAAACTTTGTCATTCCAACTTCCAAATCTGTCATTTGCAACCCACAAACCCTGTCACAACTCCAAACCTATCATTCTCAACTCCCAAACCTTGTCACTTCGAACTCCCTAACCTTGTCATTTCGAACTCCCTAACCTTGTCATTTCGAACTCCCTAACCTTGTCATTTCGAACGAAGTGAGAAATCTGCTTTTTCCGTCCGAAGTCAGACGTACGAAGTCCGATCTCAATAACCGAAACCATGAATTATCTCGCAGCTTTCGCTCTTTTCGCGCTTTCGCGTTTATCCCTTCCTGATCAATTCTCGATTTTGGAAAACAACCTGCTGAGTGTAACCCAGTGACTTCAGTTGTCGGTATCCGATATCGAAGTAACGAGTCAAATTGGCTGGGCTATGAGCATCTGCCGTGACCAGCATCGGAATATCTCGCGCAAAACACTGGGCCAAAATGTCCGCGGCGGGATACGCCTCTCCGGCATATCGAATGCCCGAAGTATTCAACTCCACCGCCATTCCCGCAGCCGCTACTGCATCCAACGCCTCAGCGATATCCTCTGATATGTCCACAGTAGCCCGGTGGCCGAACTTTTTATAAAGATCAGTATGCCCGACGATATTGAACAACCCGCTGCGTGCCATATCCGCCGTTAAATGCCAATATTTGCGGATAATCTCGTTGCGTTCGTCCTGTGACAGGTTATCCCAGTGACTCGCCGACTCATCGACCGGGAAATCCCCTACAAAATGAATCGACCCTATCACGTAGTCAAACGGATATTTCGCGAGGGTCATGCCGAGTTTTTCCGCGCTCTCCGGGATATAATCCGCCTCCAGGCCGAAGCGAATCTTAAGGCTCTGCCCAGCCATCGCCTGCGCTGCTCGCAATGCGTCTATATACTCCGGCAGCCCATCGACAGGCATACTCCACTCTATGATGCCGTCAGGGTGCAGAATATAGTGATCAGAAATGCCGAGTTCGTCGAGCCCAACAGCGATTCCCTCTCGGACGTGGTCTTCAACAGAGCAATCGCCGTCAGAAAATCGGGTGTGGCAATGATATGAGGTAAGCATGTAGATATGGTAGCACTCAGGCCGAGGTTAATACAATATGGCGCGCCTGGAGGGACTCGAACCCCCGACCCTCTGATCCGAAGTCAGATGCTCTAATCCACTGAGCTACAGGCGCGCGGTGCAGTAGTAGTATATCACTGCCGTCGTTTTCGGTCAATGAAAAACATGTTCAGGTAGCGTCAAGCCTTGTGTGTAAATTGCTTTGGCCGATAAGCCTCATCCCACTGTCTATTCTGATATGCAAACACTGCATATAGCATGCGATCAACACTGCGACGATTCGTAAAGCACGAGATCGTCCTGGTGCGTCGTCTTACTTCTCTGAAAACTCTTTCTATTGGATTAGTAGTCCGCACCCTCTTGTGAAAGTCTTCGGGGACGGTGAAGAACCCCAGCATTTCCTCGATATCAGCCTCCAGGCAAGCTACAGCTTTCGGTTCTTCATCAATCCATTTCCTGCGCCAAGCTCGGAACCGCTTTATGGCCTCGGTGCGATTGACAGCCAGGTAGATCAGCTTGGCTTCGTCCAAACAAGCCTTCTCATTGCATCTCCTGGTCTTGTTAGCCACGTTCCTGAGCTTATGCGCCCAACATCTCTGACGAGGCACGTGTGGCCACACGCTCTGCACTGCCGCAATCAAGCCAGGCCCGCCATCGGTTGATATGAGTCTCAGATTCTTGCCCTCAAAACCTCGCCTGAACAGGTCTTCAAGAAAAGACGTGCAGCAGACCTCTGACTCAGACTCCACCTGCTTGAATGACAGTATCTGCTTCTTTCCAGTCTTGGAGATCCCCATCGCCACCAGCACGCAGCGCTTCTCCGCACCTACCGCAGAGCGGTTCTTTACAACCACCCCGTCCAGCAGCAGATACTCCCATTCGTCGGTAAGCGGCGAAGACCAGTATTGTCTTACCAGATCGTCCAGCCCCTGGCAGATAGCAGACACAGTCCCCGCTGAAACCTTGTACCCCAAAACTCTTTCCAGCACGCCGCCCACTCTTCGCGTTGACGGACCGGATAAATATGTCTCAAGCACCAGCTCTCGAGCTTCGCCAGTCAACATTACGCGTGAATCCCAGAGCTTGTGCTCGTAACTGCCATTACGCAGCCGCGGAACCTCTATCTCAACTGTCCCATATGGAGTTACCAATGTTCGCAGATAACTGCCGTTGCGATAGCCACGCCGGTACTCGCCATGTTGATACCACCCAACACCCAATCTCCAGCTCAGAGCATCTCGTAGACTCGATTCCACGAAATGTTTGAGCCCACCCAACTGGAACTCTCTGTAACGCCCCCAAGGACAGTCTTCCCCCACGGACTTCCGACCAGGCTTCTATTGATTCTTCCAACTCATCGACGTATACTTCTCTCACGGCGTGTTCCTCCTTTTGCATTCGTGACAATTGCATCTTAGAGAGAGGAATGCGCCTTACCTACCTCAGCTCGATTTTACACACAACATTGTACGCTACCTCCTCTACCAGGGGATGTTATAGCAGAGGGACTATGTCCCCTTTTTTGCAAAGGGAAAATGTCCCTTTTTATTTCAGTTTATGCTATTCTTGTTGCGTTAATGGTGCGGCCTGTGCCGGCTCTTCTGGCAGTTGGTTTTGCCTTATGAGCCGGTACAGTGCCTTTATCTGGCTCCTGCGCGGAAGCAAGATATACCCACTTCGACTCCCTGGCTGCTCTCACTCCTTTCCTTCGGTTTTTCGCTCGGATCGGCTCCGCAATATCGGTTGGTGGCGCCGTAGCTATCACAGCATCGTTGTAGTAAACCCTCCAGCTTCCATCCAGCATCTGACACATCTGCACCTTGACTCCGGCGTAGCTTCTCTGCTTTGGCCCCGGGGCCACGTCAATAATCATTCCCGCATAACGAATAGCTTTGTCGTTGCCTACTATAGCTTCATATTTAAGCGACAGAACCCGTGCAAGGTCACAGCCGCGGGCAGGCTTTCTCCACGCGCTCTGCGCGTTCTGAGCAGCAACGCTAAAATTGCTATTGAGATCGTCAACAAATGTCTCATCCAGATACTTGTTTGCCGCTTCTATATCCGTGATGCCCTTTAAGCGCAACTGCGCTACAAGCCGGTCCTGCAACGTTTTAAAGAGCCTTTCCACACGCCCCTTTGCCTGTGGAGTCAGAGCATCTATGGGCTCAATTCCAAGCGCCTCAAGAGCTGCGCCTACCTGTGTAGGGTCTTGTCTGCCGGCTAACTCCTCCTCTATGCTCCAGAAACTATCGTTCCTCTTGAGAGCTGAATGCCTGTCCTGATACGTGCTAAGCGGAATACCGTGCTTATCTATCACACGCCTTAGCAACTCCAGATATGCCCAAGAACACTCAGCTTCACAAAAGAACAGACCTACCACTTTGCTTGTCGCATCGTCTATTGCAGCCATAAGACAACAGGCGGGCATATCTTTACCAAACCAACGGTGAGGACTGCCGTCCCAGAGCATCATCAACCCCTCATTTGCTTTCCTGGCTCTTCTCTTGAAGTGTTTTGGCGGCTTACGCTTATGCTTGGCCTTGATGCCCGCTCCACGCCGGATTGTCCTGACACACTCGCGAGATAGCTCTATGTGCTCCTCGCACTTTAACATCTCGGTGAAATGAGTGTCATTGAAATCGTGATACTTCTCCTTAGATAGAGCGATAACTTGTGTCTTTAAATCATCATCTATCTTATTTGCAGGAGACCTGCCGATGTTACCGTGGACCAGACCCTTGATTCCCTCCTTATCGAAATCTTCCTTGAGCCGTTTTACGTGCCGGTAACTCACCCCAAGAATCTGAGATGCTTCTTTTAGTGTGATGCGATTTTCCTGCACCATCCCAAGAACATGATGGCGTGATATCTGCTTGATTCCTATTCCTTTAACCCCACTTCCCATGGGGACATTATCCCACGGCAGTTAAGGGGGACATAATCGCTCTGCATATACAGTCCTCTGCCAGGGGATTGCTCAGCGGGCTTGGGGTATGATATAATCTTGGAGGACAATGAGGTCCCAGCAGGCCCCCTTAGCTCAGGGGATAGAGCAACTGCCTTCTAAGCAGTGGGTCGCGTGTTCGATTCACGCAGGGGGCGCCACATATATAACGCGGCGGGAGTAGCTCAGCTGGTTAGAGCGCCAGGTTGTGGCCCTGGAGGTCGTGGGTTCAAATCCCATTTCTCGCCCCATTTTGAGCCGGTCATCAATTAGATGGCCGGCTCTTCGTTTTTTTGGAGTATGGGTATGTATCTGCTACATGTCTTAACGGAGGGAATGTTATGCCGAGCGCTATCATCATATATGGCTCTACCACGGGAAGCACGGAACTGATGGCCGGTTATATAGGGGAAGGCATTGAGGACGCAGGCATCGACGTGACCATCAAAAATGTGCTCAACGCCTCTATCGACGATTTGCATGCGCACGATCTTATCTTTCTGGGTTGTTCGACCTGGGGGGACGGCGATATGCAGGACGATTTCATGACATTCTACGACGCTATGGAAGGCGTTGATCTATCCGGCAAAAAAGGCGCCGCTTTCGGGCCAGGAGATTCGAGTTACGATATGTTTTGTGAAGCCGTAAATATGCTTGAGCATCGGATGAGAAAATGTGGCGTCACAATCATCGCACCCGGGCTGAAAATAGACGGCGATGTGGTGGATGCGGAAGATGATATTATCGATTGGGCCAGGCAGGCAGCTATCGCGTTAACATAAGTGCGGCGAACGCAGCAATCACGTAGAGCACCATATTTAACAACATCGGTTTGTCTTTGAGCAGCACCAATTCCGGGCTGTCGGTGATGGAGCCTGCGTGGATCAAAAACATATACCTGAACAAGCCATAGACCACGAACGGCACCGTGACCATCATAGCTGGGTTCGGCTTGCCTGTAACGACCGAGACCGAAGTGAACGCGTAGAGGCAGTATGCCATCAGGGTTGAAGAGGCGGTTACTCCCAGCATCTGATCGAGCATCGGAATGGTGTATTCGGCGAGAGTCTTGCGATGGTTTGCGCCGTTTAAATCTAACGACGCTAGCTCACCTCTTCGCTTTGCCAACCCCAAAAACAGAGCCAGCAAAGTCGCACAGAGCAGAAGCCAGGAGGAAATCGGCACATCGATCACCTTCGCACCAGCGACAGCTCTTATAACAAAACCGCCCGTCAGAGCGAGGACATCAATTATTACCAACCGCTTGAGCCCTGCAGAATAGGACAAAGTAAGAACAATGTAACCCAGCGTCAATATGCCGAATGGCGCGTTGAGCAAAAATGCCGCCCAGATGCCACCCGCCATCAATAACCCCGATGTTATGATCGCAACCGGCACAGGCAAAGCGCCGCTGGCTATGGGACGCTTGCACTTTCGGGGGTGCAGCCGGTCCTGCTCTCGGTCGACCACATCGTTGATAAGATAGATGGATCCGCTGACGCCGCAAAATATAGCAAATGCGGCTATAACTCTCAGCAGGTCCAGCAACGAGTGGCCGTGCTGGATGCTGAAAAGATAGCCGACAAACAACAGACCATTTTTAGTCCATTGCGTAGGTCGAAGTGATTTTAGCAGCGCGATCAACACCGCGAGTGGCGTACCCCCATCACTAATCGGTGACCGTGATCACTGTAGACACCGTCACCGGGTCTTTGAGCCCGTTTGCATCGCTGACCGTGAGAGTAACCGTATATTCACCACCAGCCTTATAGGTATACTTAGCGATTCTTCCGGTGGAGTCGGCCATAATACCGTCGCGGCTGTCGAAGTCCCAGGCGTAGTTAAGGTTGCTCACCCCGCCTTCGGCGTTCGCCACAAAATACTCCGTATACATAATCGACGTAGTGCGTGCGTCCAGAGGGTCTACTTTGATCGGCGTAGTATCGGTTACGAGCTTCATTGAGCCGAGAAAGACCGTGCCCGGAGTATCCGTAAAGATCATCAACTGCTTCATACGGAACTCTTTGATTCCTGGAATCGAGCTAAACTTCGCAAGCGGAACCGCGACCCTCATCCAGTTGTCATCGGCATCCAGAGCGACAGTTCGTTCTACAGCCTCGACTGCTTGACCGGTGTCGGATACAAACACAAAGCGGACTTTGCTGGCCTTTGGCTTTCGGTATGGCTCAACATCCGACATAGCATACTCATAACCAGGCGCGGGATTAACAACCTGCGATTCGTTGAAGAACAACACAAACTGGATGTAACGGGTCTTATCTATACCATCGGAGAACAGAGTCACCGGCTGGCCGAATTCGATCCTGCCGCCTGAGTAGAGGCCCTGGGTGGTGATCTTTATTGACCATCCGCCGTCGAAGATCATCTCCTTGGTCTTGTCCGCAGCCCCGCTGCCCCAGCCGCCGAGCACCATTCCATTCTCTGAAGGATCTTCTCCCTTGAAAATGAAAACATCTCGTGCTGCCTGGGCGTATGCAGCCACAGAGGCGATCAGGCAGACCGCAAGGGTGAGTAGTATTAGCCTAAGATGCAAACATCGCATGCGTATGGACCTCCACTGTAATTCTACAGACAGCCTCGACTGCTGTCAAACGGAGCCTGTTTTGTTGCCCGTAAAAAGCAGATTTCTCACTGCGTTCGAAATGACGGGTGGTGGATATCGCGCTACGTTAAATATGACGGGTGGGGATTTCTCCTTTGTTCGTCATTCCGCGCGTAGTCGCGGAATCCACAGAATATAATTTCAAGTTACGTGATCCTGCGACTGCGCGCACGATGACCATTATTTTGCGCAGGATGACAATGGCCGGCAATCCTCAATCGGCGACTCCCCCGGAAAAGCAGATTTCTCACTGCGTTCGAAATGACGGGTGGTGATGAGCCAGAGACTCACTGCGTTCGAAATGACGGGTGGCGGCGAGTCGGTAATTTGTTTCGAATGTTATGGCGCAACGAGCCGATTGATGGAAGCTGCGCGGCCAGTGGTCGGATCTATCTCGATAATCACAGCGTGCATACTCGACTCGCCTTCAGCTAACTCAAACTTATTCGGCATTCGTGTTATGAAACGTTCTATCACCAGTTCGCAATTCATCCCGATCACGGAATCCTCCACGCCCGTCATCCCCACATCGGTGATATATGCCGTGCCGCCATCAAGCACCCTTTCATCAGACGTTTGCACATGGGTGTGTGTTCCAATAACAGCGCTCACCCGTCCAGCCAGATATCGCCCCATCGCTATTTTCTCCGATGTGGCCTCAGCGTGAATATCCACAATTATTACTTTCGCATGGTCGCCGATCTCCGCAATGGTCTCGTCCGCTGCGCGAAATGGACAATCGATTGGGTCCATAAACGTGCGGCCAAGCAGATTAATTACCGCCACGCTATCACCGGCGGAGGTCCTGTAGACGCCCCACCCTCTGCCCGGCACGCCGGTTGGGTAGTTAGCCGGCCTAATGATTCTTATCTCATCGTCCAGATATGGGGCTACTGCGCGCTTGGCGAAAGTATGATTGCCGAGTGTAAGCACATCTGCACCAGCCGCAAATAACGCCTTCGCGCTCGGTTCGGTAAGTCCCAAACCACCGGCGGCGTTCTCGGCATTTACTACCACCAGATGGCACTCGTGTTCTTTACGCAGCCCATCCAGCAAATTGGCGGCGGCCCTGCGGCCTGGCCCACCCATTATATCGCCAACAAAGAGGATTTTAATTAGATCACCCAAATCATCAACCGAAATAAAACACACCTGCAATTGCGAGAGCGCGGGAGGTAACCCTGCTCCGCGCCCTCGAACTTATCAACTCATAGACCAACAGTGTCTACTTGGCGAACTCTACCGCACGAGTCTCCCGAATAACCGTCACCTTGATCTGCCCCGGATACTCCATTTCCTCTTCAATACGCTTGGCAGTATCGTGGGCCAGTTTGACTGCGGCATCGTCGTCGACCTCTGTCGGCTTGACCATAACCCGAATCTCGCGCCCTGCCTGAACCGCATAGGTCTTTTCGACTCCTGCGAACGAATCCGCAATCGTCTCCAGCTTTTGCAGCCGCTTGACGTAGGTTTCCAGGGTCTCGCGCCTGGCTCCCGGCCTTGCCGCGGATATGGCGTCTGAGGCAAGCACCAGCACCGCCTCCACCGATCTCGGCTCGACGTCGTTATGGTGCGCCCCAACGGCGTGACAGACCTCGGGATGCTCCCGATATCTCTTCAGCAAATCCATACCGATCAGAGCATGCGGCCCCTCGACCTCGAAGTCAACCGCCTTGCCGATGTCATGCAACAGACCTGCGCGCTTAGCCAGCGGCACATTTACATCCAACTCGGCAGCAATCGCTCCGGCCAGATGCGCAACTTCGACGCTGTGCTGCAGCACGTTTTGGCCGTAACTGGTCCTGTATCTCAGCCGGCCCAGCAGCTTAATAAGCTCCGGATCAAGCCCCGTAACGCCGGTTTCGAAGACAGCGCGCTCGGCAGCCTCTTTCATCTTAGCCTCAGACTCGATCTGAGCCTTGTTGACCATTTCCTCGATGCGCCCCGGGTGGATTCGCCCGTCCAGAATCAGACCAGACAGCGCGACTCTAGCGACCTCTCTGCGCACAGGATCGAAGCCGGAGATAACGACCGCCTCCGGGGTATCGTCGATAATCAAATCAACCCCGGTCAGAGTCTCAAACGCACGGATATTACGGCCTTCTCTGCCGATAATCCGGCCTTTCATATCATCTCCAGGCAACGGCACCACCGACACAGTGGTCTCGGTGGCCTGGTCTACCGCGCATCGCTGGATCGCCAATGTGATAATGTCGCGGGCTTTGCGATCCGCCTGTTCTTTGGCCTGATCCTCCGCCTGCCTTATAATGTGCGCAACCTTGCGCTCCATTTCACTGTCAATTTGCCTCAGCAGTATTTCTCTGGCCTCCTCGGCGCTCAACCGGGAGATTCGCTCCAACTCGGCCCGCTGCTGATTCAACATACTGTCGGCTTCCTGCAGTTTTTTCTGCGCGTCAGCCTCTTTTTCAGTAACTCCTCGTTCTTTTCTGTCCAGATTTTCAAGTCTTCTATCTAGTAACTCTTCTTTTTGCGTCAGCTTTCGCTCTAACCTCTGGATCTCAGCCCTGTTTTCTTTGTTTTCCTGCTCTATTTCAGCACGAATCCTGAAAGCCTCTTCCTTGGCTTCCAGCAACACCTCTTTACGCTTGGCTTCGATCTCTTTTCGGAATTCTTCTTCACGTTCCGCAATCGCCGTTTTGGCGTTTTTTATATTCAGCAGATTTGGTGAAATGAACCAGAAATAAATTGCGCCGGCTGCCGCTGCTGCGGCTATAAAACCGACGATTATCGGTAAAACAATGTTCAATCTGCCTCACCTCCTGTTCAAATTAGGATGTGAGGTAGAGCGAATATACATCAACTGACTCTGTCGTCTAACCATCCCATCTCTGTGCCGGTATTTTAATCTCGAGCACTATAGACTACCGAAATTCGCTCTCGGTACCTCCTCTCATAATTGCGACCGCTATATCAGTCGCAAATCGCAGATCACCGTTTTAATCCTCGTCTCGAGGACATATCTCGTCAAGAACTCTCGCGACCGTATCCCAGTTAAAACCTCTTCGCATTAGAAACGAAGCGGTTTTATCTCTAAATTTCGGATCGCGAACATCTGATTTTGTCGCTCTGTTTCGCGCCAGTTCAAGCGCCAGCCCGTCTTCGGTTTGCTCGTCAAGGCCATCTAACGCTTGTTCGATATTGTCTGCGCTAACACCCTTGCTTTGAAGCTCCCAGACCAACCTCCTGCGGCCCATAGGCTTCGCAGCCGTGCGCGATTTTACCCAGTTTCGGCTGAATGTCTGGTCATTTAACAGACCCATATTAGTCAGCCGAACTACTACTTCATCTACGATATCTTCGGCGAAATCATTCCCACTCAGCCGCCTCCGAATCTCCGTCTCAGAGCGATCCCTGTAGCTGATCAGCCTCAGCGCGCTTTCCATCGCCTTTCTGGCAGTCTCCTTGCGGACCACCTGCGCCAACTGATCGGCATCGAACCTCTGGCCGACTCTGAGATTCAGTGTCGCGACCACATCCTGGTGCGCGCCGGTCGCGAATTGTCCATCGACAAAAATAGATCTTCTATCGGCCCGCCTGGATTGAACTTCAATCGCCGTTATCTCGCCCATCGAATCTACTCGCTGGGTTCGACTTCAACCTCAGCAGCCGCTACGTTGCCTCTGATCCTAGCCTCCAACTCCTCCAGCATCTCAGGGTTGCTCTCCAGAAACGCCTTAGCGTTCTCGCGGCCCTGTCCGAGCCTGGTATCGTCGTAAGTAAACCACGTCCCCGATTTTGTAACCAGGCCCATATCCGTCGCCACATCCAGCAAGCCGCCGCTTTTTGAGATACCCTCGTCGAACATAATATCGAACTCAGCGTTTTTGAAAGGCGGCCCAACCTTATTTTTGGCAACTTTTACCCTTACTCTAGTGCCGACTGCCTCTCCGCTGACCTTAAGCGTCTCGATTCGCCGCACCTCCAGACGCACACTAGCCCAGAACTTCAACGCGCGCCCACCCGGCGTAGTCTCCGGATTGCCGAACATCACGCCGATTTTTTCGCGGATCTGGTTAATAAAAATGGCCGCCGTATTCGATTTGTTAAGCGAGCCACCGATCTTTCTGAGCGCCTGCGACATCAGCCGGGCCTGCAGACCCATATGCGAGTCGCCCATATCCCCTTCGATCTCCGCCTTCGGCACCAGCGCCGCAACCGAGTCCAGCACCACGACATCCACTGCTCCGCTTCTGACCAGCGCGTCGACGATCTCCAGCGCCTCCTCACCTGTATCAGGCTGAGAGACCAGCAAAGAGTCGATATCTACGCCCAGTTTAGCAGCATAAGCAGCATCCACAGAGTGCTCCGCGTCGACAAACGCCGCCACGCCGCCGAGTTTCTGCGCCTCGGCGACTACATGGTATGCCAGCGTCGTCTTACCGGAGGATTCCTGTCCATAGACCTCGGTGATCCGACCCCTGGGAATTCCTCCGACCCCAAGAGCCATATCCAACGAGATCGCACCAGTAGGTATTACCGACGCATCGAACTGCGGCCTCTCCCCCAACCGCATAATCGAACCGCGTCCAAATTGCTTTTCAATCTGCGCCAGCGCCATATCCAGCGCTTTGTCTTTATCCATTAGGTTCTCCCTGCGCCGACTCTAAAATCAGACGATTAAAATATACCAGTTCAGGGGCGTTACAGCCCACAGAACAAACTTCTAAGCCAGTTTATGCACGCTCAGAGGCGTGTAGATCGGCCCGCCGGATTGCAGCACGCTCTCCATCAGGACTACGCTGTCGACTCGCTGCGAACCCAGCCCCTGCGCGTCTATCTCCTGCAGGCCTTCGAGCAAGCCTTCGACAGGCTTCGATTCCTTCACTCGCCCGATGGTAATATGCGACCGGAACGGCTTTTGTTCCTTTTCAAAGCCCGCCCTCACCAGACCCTGCTCGACTCCGCTGGCGAGCGCTTCGAGCTGTTCACGGCCGTCCTCAACGCCGACCCATATCACCCTCGGCCGCCTCGGAGTGGGAAAGACCCCCACCCCCGCAACAGAGAGGTCAAACGCCTCATATCCAGCGGCCAATTCATCTAAAGCGGACTGCACAACCGACAGCTTTTTAGGCGTAACATCTCCCAAAAACTTGAGTGTGACGTGGAAATTGCCGGGTTGGACCCACCTAACCTGGGTGGTGAGTTTCTTGACGCGCTCCTGAACCTCGGAGATCCGTCCTCGAATCTCCTCGTCCAAACAGATCGCCACAAATGTGCGGATAACCCTCTGGTCTGCCATTATATAGTGGTCCAAAGCTCAGGCGACCAACAAAAGCGCTTCACAGCATATACGTCCTTAGCATATCCAACGCCGCCTGCGACGCTCTGAGCTTAATATCCAACCGGTTCCCCGAAAACCGGTGCTTGAAGGCGATAGTCTCGCCGGCCGAACTCAAAGCCATATAAACCAATCCAACCGGCTTTTCGGCCGTGCCCCCGGTCGGACCCGCGATCCCCGTCACCGAAACCGCGATGTCCGCTCCTGAGACTCTTCTGGCGCCCTCGGCCATAGCGCGAGCGACCTGCTCGCTGACCGCGCCATACTCTATTAGTAATTGTTCGTCGACACCCAGAATATCCTTCTTTGCCTGGTTGCTGTATGTAACAAACCCGGAAAGCAGTGTTGCCGAACTTCCTGAAACATCTGTAATTCTGTTTGCTATCAGCCCGCCGGTGCAGCTTTCTGCGAGAGTCAAGGTAAGTTTACGCTCGATCAGCATCCTGACGACGACCCGTTCCAGGGTCTCTTCGTCTCGCCCGAATATATTTCGGCCCAAAATCGCCGACAGCTTCGCGTCCATCTCCTCTATCATCGCGTCGGCCGCTTCGGTGGTGTCTGCTTTTGCCGTAATCCTCAGATGCACTTCACCGGCGCTTGCTAGAGGGGCTACGGTGGGGTTTGAGCCCTCAAGCAGGCCATTGACCATCTCCGCCACGCTGGATTCGCCAAGGCCCGCGATTCTGAGAACTCTGGATCGGATTACGCTGCTCACTTCACCGACCCGCCCGTGCAGATATCCGACTACTTGAGAGTCCACCATTTCGATAAACTCCCTCGGCGGCCCCGGCAGCACAATTACGACCTTGCCTTCCGATTCGAAGGCCGCGCCAGGCGCAGTGCCGAGTGGGTTTAGAAGCGTCCTGCCGTGCTTTGGCACCATAGCCTGCTTGAGGTTGGATTCGGGCATTTCGATGCCGCGTGCCGTAAAAAACGCCCGCATTCGCTGGGCCGATTCCTCATCCAACACCATTTCATCGCCGAGTACAGCGGCTACGGTCTCCTTGGTGAGGTCGTCCATCGTCGGCCCCAGCCCTCCGATGGTGAATACTATATCAGCTCGCGTAAGGGCAAGTTTCAGCGCCTCGGCGAGTCGGGCCTCGTTGTCCCCAACAGTTACGCGATAGTGCAGGTCGATTCCGAACTGCGGCAACATTCTAGACAAATATGCCGCATCTGTGTCAACGATCTGACCCAGCAACAACTCTGTTCCGACCGAAATAATCTCTGCGCGCACTATTATTCCCCCTGGATAAGCACTTATATTATAACTGAAGCCGACCGGGGCGGGCAAGGAAAAATCGGTGATGATGACAGTGAAGAGAGGCTGAGGGTGTGGATTACGCGACTACGCGCGGAATGACCGAGAACAGATCGGTGGCGATCTCCGAATCGCCACTGCATAACTATTCCCAATCTCCAATTTCCAACTTCTAACTTCCAAACCGTAGTGTCCGATCTCCGTTTCTCGATACTTAGTCGCCCGGCACAGAGGCCCGGCTCCTACATTTTTATTATCTTGCACTGGTTGCCTGTCATCCTGCGCTACCAAATTGCGTCATCCTGCGCGAAGTCGCAGGATCACCCTCCGCATGTGCTTTCCCGTGGATTCCGCGACTCCGCGCGGAATGACTGAAGAGGGGCGGGCCGTCTGAATTTGGTCCTTTAAATAGCAAGGTTTGACACGATATTTGATTGGTGATACATTGTATGTACGGAACAATCAGATGGTGGAGAATCCCTGTGATTAAAAAGCTCACAAAACACGGCAACAGTATGGCTCTGGTTATCGAGCGCAGTGTGCTGGATCTGTTAAAGATAGATAACGATACTCCGGTCGAGGTTTCGACAGACGGAAACGTGCTCATTATCGCTCCTGTTCGGGACGAGTCTCGTACCGCTAAGTTCAGAGAATCACTCGACAAGACAAACCGCAAGTATGGACGTGCCCTGAAGAAACTGGCCGACTAAATGGACCATATCGAGTTCCTTGGCCTCGCTGATGTTCTTGAGATACACCGCGACCAGATCGAGCACTATGGCGGCTCTCCCGGCATTCGAGATATGGACCTGCTTCAGTCGGCAGTCGCGATGCCTGCTGCCGGATTCGGTGATCAATATCTGCACCAGAACATCTTTGAGATGGCGGGGGCGTACCTATTCCACATCACTCAGAATCACCCATTTGTCGATGGCAACAAGCGAACTGGAGCAGTAGCCGCCATTGTCTTTCTCGCGATGAATGATATCGAGGTCATCGCTGATGAGGATGAGCTTGAGGTATTCGTCCGCAGGGTGGCGACTGGCCAATCCGACAAAGCTGCTGCTGCGGAATTCTTCAGAAACAACTCCGCTAAGTAAACCAGCCGCCAAGGTGCAATGCGAACTCATTTTAGAGTTTCGTTGTTTCTGGGAACCCTCGGGAAACACCATATACGCGAAAACCCTGTCGAGTATTACGACAGGGTCGATTCGCTTAGAGTGTTTTCAATTATGATGTTTGGTAGACCACTTTGCATCTCCTCGAACTTGTTTACGTTTTTCTCTAGTTCTCAAGATGCATAGTCCACGCTCAAAAAAAGGCGATTTATTCGGATTTTTGTAAACCGGCTCACCAATTTCTATTTCCTCGAAACCCGACGGAGATGCGCAATTGCCAATGGCATGATAATGACATTCTTCATAACCACATCCTTCCTGAGCTTACGGACTCAAGTACGTGCTCCAGGGGTTTCCGTGAACACGCAGATTATGATAAGGTGGCATCTTGCACCGCCAATTATAACATGGATTCTCTGCCTGAGCGGGCGGCACATTCGATGGCCCATATTGCTGGTCGATTCCTTCGGGATAGAGCGCCGTGTGTCTTGGTCTTTCATCCCAAGCATCACGAGTTATCTGCCGTGGGTTGCAGGTGGGGTGTATTACAGATAGAATAAGGCTGTAGTATTATGGAGGATGAAGTATGTCGTTCAGGATTATCGCCGTGGCTGCGCTGCTTGCAGCCGGTATCGCCTCTGCTGCGTCGGCAATGACGCTTGCCAGCGAGGGTAAAGCTCAGTGCAGCATTGTGATCTCAAAAGATGCGACTGCACCGCAGCTTACTGCTGCTAAGGAGTTGCAGAGCTACCTTAACCAGGTCACAGGTGCAGAGTTTGCCATTCGACGCGAGTCTCAGGTGAAGCCAGACGCCCCGCAGATACTCGTAGGGCCATCGTCCAGGCTTAAGAAGCTGGCCTCTGGGGTCGATTGGTCGGCGCTCGGCCATGATGGTATAGTTATCCGCACGGTTGAAAACAAGCTGCTGCTTGCAGGAGGGGAGCCGAGAGGGACGCTTTATGCCGTATACACTTTTTTGGAAGATACCGTTGGTTGCAGGTGGTGGTCGGGCACTGAAAGCGATATTCCAACAATAAAAAACCTGACTATTCCCGCGCTGGATACGGTCTATACGCCTAAGCTGCGATACCGTGAAGCGTACTATCGCGACTTAAACGAAAATCCGCTGTTCGCGGCCAGGCTGAAACTGAACGGGCATTTTTATAAGATTCCTCCAGCGTATGGGGATCATTATAAAATCCTGGGCTGGTGCCACACTGCTTACGAGTTGCTGCCGCCGGATAAATATTTCAAAGATCATCCCGAGTGGTACAGCGAGATCGACGGTAAGCGGCAGTATGGGCACGGCCAGTTGTGCTGGACCAACGACGAGATGAGAAAAGAGCTTACGAAAGTGGCTCTGAGTTGGATAGAAAAGGACCCGACGGCAGGAATTATTTCGATCAGCCAAAACGACTGGCACGGAGCGTGTCAGTGCGCGAAGTGCAAGGCGGTGGAGGCCGAGGAGCAATCGCAGGCCGGGCCGCTTATCAGATGCCTGAACCAGGTTGCTGAGGACATCGAAAAGCAGTATCCGGATATGCTGGTAGAGACGCTGGCCTATCAGTATACGCGCAAACCGCCGGCCAAAGTGAAGCCGAGAAAAAACGTCGTTATCCGGCTGTGTACTATAGAGTGCGACTTCTCTAAGCCGCTGGACAGTGACGGAAATCCGACCTTTAGAGATGACATCCGCAAATGGAGCGCGATTGCGCCGAATCTATATATATGGGACTACGTCACAGACTTTGCGTCGTATATTCAGCCGCATCCGAATATGCGCGTGCTGGCCCCGAACCTGAGGTTCTTTGTGGACAATAACACGATTGGTGTCTTTGAGCAGGGCGACGCCGGGTGCTCGATTGGGGATTTTGTTCGGCTGCGCGCGTGGGTGCTGGCGCATCTGGAGTGGGATCCGTCGCGGGATGCCAATGAGCTTATCAAAGAATTTGTGAACGGATATTATGGCCCTGCGGCGCCTTATATATTGAAATATCTGAATCTAGTTCACGATTCCATCGACCAGAATCCGATGCCGTTGAGCTGCTATAACGGCAACCTGTCATTTATGAGCTTGGCCGTGATGACTGAGT
This sequence comes from Armatimonadota bacterium, assembly GCA_050948905.1. GTDB lineage: Bacteria > Armatimonadota > UBA5829 > UBA5829 > UBA5829 > DTKD01. Next base: position 526,130 of record JBMNES010000001.1, read on the forward strand.
CGACGAGGCTGTTTAACCAGGCGCTGAGGGCGTGCGCGGATGCGCCAGTCGCACTGAAGCGGGTGCAGAGGGATAAGCTGTCGTTGGATCACGTCTGGCTGAAGAAATACGATGAGCTTAAAGCGCAAGCGAAGGCAGAAAATGTGCGATTCGCCGGGCCTGCTGATCTAAACACCGGTCTGACTCAGTTCATTGAGGCAGCGCATTCCTGGAACGTCGGCAATTACAGTGAAAGCTGGCCGTTTGAGCTTTACGAAGCATCGCTGGAAGCTCGATTTGCCGGGCCACCGCCGAGCCCGACAGAGTTAGCGGCGCTGCCCAAGTCCGACGTGGTGGAGATAAAGGCCGGTAAATTGAAACTGTACGAGCCTCCTAAGTGGGCGAGAATCGTGGATGATCCGAAGGCGTCGTCGGGTAAGGCGGCGTTTATGGAGGCTGATCATACGCAATGGGCCATTCAGCACGAGCTTACAAAAAGCCAGGCAAAGTCGCTGAAGGGGTCGTGGAGATGGTATTTGATCGCTCGCGCTGAGGGAGCAAAATCCGGCAATGCATTCGAATATGGCGTCTACGATGGCCCCAGCCACCGCAATGTAACGAGATTCACTGCTAAACTGCAAGACTCCGCAGACGGAGAATATCATACCTTTTACCTGGGCAAGATACAATCAACCGCCGGGCTTTATGCGTGGGTTGCTCCGATGAACAACAGCGATGCGGTGAAGGGGATTTATGTGGAGAAGATCGTGCTGGTGAAAGCGACAGACTGAGTTTAGAGGCAGGCAGTGAAAATCGCGAAATGGTTGTTGGCGCCGGGGTTAATTGGAATATATCTGGCGGTTGCGCTGTTGACGGTGAACCGCAGCCCTGACCAGGCGCAAATCGAAGCGGTTATCGCCAAAGGTGAGGTTGCGGCACAGCAACGCGACCTCGCCAGCCTGGTGTCCTGCGTATCCAGACGGTATTCCGACCAATCCGGCCTCAACTACGATCAGCTTCGCATTCTCATGGCCAAAGCGATGCGCAATGAAGGACCTTACAGCGTGTCAGCGTCGGATCAGAAAATTGAGATAAAGGGCGACCGAGCAATCGTTAACTTGCGTGTAGCGCTCAGCAGACCCGAAGGGGGCGTTTTCTACGATCGAAAACTGACGCTGATTTTTGCAAAAGAACCCGCCTGGCATATGTTGGTTATCAAAACGGATGCCTGGCGGGTTATTTCTTCGGAGAATCTGGGATTATCTGCCGGAGAGCTGATGCTTTAACCTACTTGCTGAGGCTCATAATTACTTCGCCCGTCTCCAAATCGAGTATTTTCGCTCCTGAATCGTCGATGAGACCGACGCTCGGCACAAGGCGGCCATCAATCTCGTATTTCGGAATTGCAGGACTGCCGGGGTTCATAAGCACCAAATCTCCAACACCTTCAAGGCCCGGCACGTGTGTGTGGCCGGAGATGAAATAATCCGCCTGGTATTTTTTGCCGAGCGCGATCATCGCCTCACGAGTCAGCGTATGCCCGTGACTTATCACTATTTTGCAGCCGTCGAGAGAAACATAAGCATACGGCGACTGCACAGGCATATCGAGAAGTTCCTCGTAGACCTGGGCATCACAGTTACCCTGAGCGATCACGACCGGGATATCCAGTGAGTTCAAAACCTCAGCAAACCCAGGTACGTCGTATTCGTCCGTGCAGGCCAGCCTCGGCGGATGATATAACACATCCCCCGCGTGAAGGATCATATCCACGCCCTGAAGTAGCTGCAGCGTTGAGTGCAATGCCGTTATGCTGCCGTGGGTATCGCTGATAACTCCGATTTTCATATTTGCCTACGGAATAAAGGGAAAGACCCCGGGTGATTGTCGCTGTTGAGGCTGTGGCGCAGCGGATTCTACCGGCATATCGCCTAATGTAACGGTGATGTTCTTCGTCTTCCCGGTCTGCGCCTGTAAAACTTCCAGGGTGACTTTCGTGCCCGGTTTGAGTTTATCGATCTCTTCATTGAGCGCAACTTTGCCTTTAGTCGCCTTCAAATCAGGGGATATGGGCTTGCCGTTAATTTTTCGAATGACGTCTCCGTCGTGCAGCCCGGCCTTATCGGCGGGACTGCCGGGCTGGACGCCGGGCAGGTTACCCTGGGACATAATGACCACGCCGTCGCCTCCGATGAGGGGCATTCCCTTGCCCTCCATGCTTTCGCGTAGCACGTTCAACGGCATATATCTGATGCCTATCCAGGCGTGGGCTACCTTGCCCTCCTCTTTCAGTTTGTCGGCGATCGAGCGTACTGTGTTACTGGGAATCGCAAAACCAATTCCGACGCTGCCGCCGGATGTGGAGGCGATCATATTGTTTATACCGACCACCTTGCCGTCCAGGTCCGCCAGCGCGCCGCCGCTGTTGCCGGGGTTGATAGAAGCATCGGTCTGAATCAGCCTCTCCGATACCATCCCGCCGAGGCTGCGTCCAAGAGCGCTGATCACACCAACCGTTACAGTCCATTCAAAACCGAGCGGGCTGCCGACCGCAATGACCCAATCTCCGACCTGTGCCGTGTTGGAATCCGCGAACTTTCCATAAGGGAGGTTTCTAGCGTCGATTTTGACCACCGCAAGATCAGTCCGCGCGTCTCTTCCGATCAGCCTGGCGTTGTAGCGCTTGCCATCATGGGTTGTAACAGTAATTTTAGAGGCGTCCTGGACGACGTGGTTGTTGGTGACAATATAGCCGTCCGGTGTGAATATGACGCCCGAACCCTGACCTTTTCTCGGCTCCGGCTGCCCGAAGAAAAAGTCGAACGGCGTCGCAGGCGCCGCCCTGCCGATGGTGTCGATATTGACGACATAACGGCTGACTTCTTTTGCGGCCGCTCGTACGGGGTTGTTCTGTTCCTTTGTGATTCCTATCCCAGCCTGCGAGACCGCACCGCCTGATTGAGCAGTAAAACACGATGGCGGCCCATAGAAATAATATATGCTCGCCGCGCATACTATGAACCCCAGAACAAAAACTACCACATACGAGATTAGTCTTTTCATCTAACCCATACTCCTGAACAAGTTGACCATCTCAATGGCCGATTCGCCAGCCTCAAAGCCCTTGTTTCCAGCTTTTGTGCCGGCTCGTTCTATCGCTTGCTCGATATTGTCAGTAGTTATTACCCCAAATATGGTCGGCACACCCGTATTCATCCCAACTTGGGCAACTCCCTTTGAAACTTCTGCTGCTACGTAGTCGAAATGAGGGGTAGAACCACGGATGACTGCGCCGAGGCAGATTACCGCGTCGCATTTGCCGGATTCGGCCAACTTCCTGGCGACCATCGGGATTTCAAACGCGCCCGGCACCCACGCGACGGCAATGTCGCTGTCCTCGACTCCGTGGCGGGTGAGCGCATCGATGGCGCCCTCGACCAGCTTATTGGTTATAAACTCATTGAACCTGCTGGCGACTATGCCGATCTTTAAATCTTTTGCAACTAGCTGACCTTCGTATTTTTTGGGCATTTCAGTCCTCCCTGTGGATTATCTATTCCGCTTGCTCTGCATCTTCTTCACGTACACACGCATCGAACATCTGCTCATCGAGAACATGGCCCATCTTCTGGCGCTTGGTGTTAAGATAACGGGCGTTGTCCTCATTCGGCATACAGACTATAGGCACGCGTTCGACTATTTCGAGATCATAACCCTGCAACCCTGCCACTTTGCCGGGATTGTTGGTCATCAGTCGGATTTTCTTAAGTCCGAGGTCGACTAACACCTGCGCCCCGATACCGTAGTCTCGCATGTCACCCGGCAGCCCCAGCATGTGGTTCGCCTCCACAGTGTCTGCGCCGTGATCCTGCAGGACATAGGCTTTTAGTTTGTTCACCAGCCCTATGCCGCGGCCCTCCTGGTGGTAGATATAGAGCAAAACTCCCTTGCCTTCTTCCGCGATGGCCTGCATCGCGGAGTGGAGTTGCTCTCCGCAGTCGCATCTTAGCGACCCAAGAACATCACCGGTCAGGCATCCGGAGTGGATCCGAACAAGGGTCGGCTCCCCATCGGCCACGTCGCCCATTACAAGGGCGATATACGGGCTGGATTCGACCGTAGCCTGGTAGCCGTGTGCTATAAAATCGCCGTATTGGGTGGGTATGCGGCAACTTGCGAACTTGAAGACGAGTCGCTCATTAACTCGTCTGTATTTAATCAGATCGGCGATGGTGACGATCTTCATATCCCATTTGGCCGCGACCTCGCGCAGCTCCGGCAGGCGCGCCATCGACCCGTCGTCGCTGAGAATCTCACACAGCACTCCAGCTTGGCCTAATCCCGCAAGACGCATGAGGTCGACCACGGCTTCTGTATGCCCCGCCCTTACCAGTGTGCCGCCGACTTCGGCGCGCAGTGGGTGAATGTGGCCCGGCCTGGCTAAATCTTCTGGCTTTGCGGTAGGATCGACAAAGGTCTTGATGGTTATGGCGCGATCCGCTGCGGATATGCCTGTGGTTGTGCCACGCAAGGCATCTACGCTAACCGTGAACGCGGTGCCCAGCTTGGCGGTGTTTCGATCGACCATATCCGGCAGCCCTAACTCGTCGAGTCGCTCTGGTGTTGCAGGCACGCAGATCATCCCGCGGCCGTATTTGGCCATAAAATTGACCGCCTCCGGGGTGATGTGTTCGGCGGACATAATGAAGTCGCCTTCGTTTTCTCGATCCTCATCGTCGACGACGATTATCATCTTTCCGGCTTTAAGTTCCTCTATGGCTTGCGGTATCGTCGCGAAGACGTTGTCATCAGGTTGCATAAGGTTCCCTTCAATCGTTACTCGTGATAGTTATTTATTTGATGTGAGAGGTGCTTTTTGTTTGGAAAAGCAGATTTCTCACTGCGTTCGAAATGACACTATATTATAGATAGGTGGCAATCTCCGAATTGCCACCGCGGAAATATCTTAAAAGCAGATTTCTCGCTGCGCTCGAAATGACATTGGGGCGCTGATTTCTCCTCTGTTTGTCATTCCGCGCGTAGTCGCGGAATCCACGGAAAGTATAGTCTATCAAAGTGATCCTGCGACTTCGCGCAGGATGACGATAACCGTCAACCGTCAACCGACAACTCCCCAGACAGTTACCTAAACCCAGCCTGCCGCAGCAGGTCTTCGGTTACGCTGCCGGTTTCTTTGCCCAGGAACTTCTCGACATATTTGCCTAGGATGTCTGTTTCCAGGTTTACTTTATCCCCCGGGCGCTTGCTTTGAAGCGTGGTGGCTTCTAAAGTGTGCGGGATCACCGCTATTTCAAAGCCGGAATCGTCGCACGACGCCACGGTGAGGCTTATGCCATCTATGGCTATAGAGCCTTTTTCCACCACGTATCTTAACACGTTACCGGGCGCTCTGAATCTTATAACTTTCGATTCGCCAATCGACTGCACCGAGTCAATTGTGCCGACGCCGTCGACGTGACCAAGCACGAAGTGTCCACCAAGGGCTTTGCCAGCTTTAAGACTGGTTTCGAGGTTAACTTTATCCGGTGCGCGCAGGTCGCCGAGTGTGGTTCTGGACAGAGTCTCCGCAACTGCATCGAAACAGACCTCGCTGCCGTTTATGGAAGTCGCTGTCAGGCACGCGCCGTTGACCGCCACGCTGTCACCCACTGCGATCTCCGCGGCGGTTTTTTCGCAGGTGACCACGAGCTTGCCAACTGCACCGCGGGCCAAGCTCCGCACCGTCCCCATTTCCTCGATTAATCCAGTAAACATTATGTTATCTTATCACGCATACGGCGCCGGTGTCAGCCTGGATAGACCACGTAGCCCTCGACCATTATATCTCCGCCGGTGCGCCTGACTTTAATTCTTTCAACGCCTATCGCATCCGCCACTTTCTCTACACCAGGGCCGGATATCGAAGCGACTGCGTCTCGGCCGCCGATGATCTTAGGCGCAAAGAAAAAGGCTATTTTATCTACAACCCTCTCCTCCAGCGCTCGCGCAGCGACCTCCCCGCCGCCTTCGATGAGCACGGACAGATGGCCAAGCTCGGCGAGTTGACGCATTAAATCGGCGACCGACGCCCGCCCGCTTTCATCTTTCAACATCAATATACGCGCGCCAGCCGCGCTAAGTTTCTTAATTGCAGACTTATCTGCCCGACTCGATACGGCGGCGATGGTATCTCCGGGCAAATCGAACATAGCGAGATCATCCGGCACCCTGCCGCTTTCGCTGAGAATCACGCGAGTTGGGTAGTATACCCTGCGACCGACCCGCGCCGTGAGAGCGGGGTTGTCTATGCGCCCCGTATTGCCGCCTACTACGATCGCATCCACCCCTCGTCTAATCTTATGCGCGAAAGCTCTGGAAGGTTCACTTGTTATCCACTTGGAGTCGCCGGTGCGGGTTGCGATTTTGCCGTCGAGGCTCATTGCGGACTTTAAGATGACCAGCGGCCTGCCCGTGGTTCGGTGCTTAATGTAGGCCTCATTGAGCGACCTGGCTTCAGCTTCCAGAAGGCCGCAGTCGAACTCGATTCCGGCCTGCCTGAGAATTTCAAAGCCTTTACCTGCCACTTTAGGATCGGGATCCGCCATCGCGGCACAGACTCGTGTGATGCCCGCCTTTATAATGGCATCGACACACGGCGGAGTGCGGCCCCGGTGGCAACAGGGTTCGAGGGTGACGTATATGGTGGCTCCATCAGTTCGCCCGGCAGCGTCGTTCAGGGCGAATACCTCGGCGTGAGGTTCACCGGCTTTGGGGTGGAACCCTTTGCCGACAATGACGCCGTCTTTTACAACAACGGCCCCGACCATAGGGTTAGGGCTGGTTCTGCCGCGTCTGGCAAGTCGCAGGGCAAGTCGCATGTAGTCGGCGTCATTCACAGTCATCGTCCGTTGTCTTGCCCAACTCCTGCATAAGTTGCCTACTGAGATTGGTATATTGCCCAAGCACCGCTTTGAGGTCCAACGCAGCCAGCACCACCACACCGAAGCCGAGTATCAGGCAAATGCTCCAATATAGAAGAGAGCCGATTGGGTCTTTTCGGTTAGTGAGGCTCGGCCCGAAGATCATCATTAAAAATAACGCTTCGACACACAAAATCAGCAGCACGCGCAGGACTTTCTGGCTGCGGGGCATAATTCGGCCAAGCGATCTCCACTTTTTAAGCTCGATTAGAAAGACAACCCCGACCAGGATCATCCCAAGCGCGGCTATCCATTGGATCACGTCGTGCATCAGTCACCCTCTGCCGCAGCTCTCAGCTTCGCACACGCCTCTATAACCCCGTCGCTGTCCCCGAACACCGATGTGCCCGCTATCAGAATATTGGCGCCAACCTCCACCACCGCCCGCGCCGTCTCGACGTCGATGCCACCGTCTACAGCGATATCAAGATCGGGGTTCAGTTCATCGGCCATCTGCCGCGCCATTGCGATCTTTGGAAGCATCTCGGCGATGAAACTCTGCCCACCAAAGCCTGGGTTTACAGTCATCACGAGCAGCATATCCAGGTCGGACATTATATTTTCCACCATACAAAGTGGGGTCGAGGGATTGAGCGCGACTCCCGCGTGGACTCCCGCAGTTTTGATCTGCTGAACAACCCTGTGCAAATGGATACACGCCTCCGCATGCACGCTTATCTCCACTGCCCCCGCCTCGACGAACGCGTCGATATATTCCTCCGGGTGCTCAATCATAAGATGGCAGCACAACGGAAGCGAAGTGTGAGGTTTGATCGCCTTGACCACCATTGGGCCAAAGGAGATGTTAGGCACGAATCTGCCGTCCATTATGTCGCAATGTATGGCATCCGCAGAGGAACCTTGCAGACTCGTTACCGCGTCTCTCAGGTTTGCAAAGTCCGCCGCCAGCAGGGATGGAAATATCTTAACTTTATCGTTAACCATTACGTCAGCCCCTATCTCAGGTTACTAATACCGGTCGTCGCTGGCCAATCGGCCGCCGACGTAGACCCTTATACGCACGTTGCTGCCGAAAGCGGTCACGGTCTCGCTGAATTTCTCACCGGGGTCATGATATTCCTGCACGGCAGTCGTCACGCCGCGACTGTCGTTGACCACTATCCGAACCTCCTGCTGGCCGTCGACATCAGGCGGTACAGTCACCGCGATCTGGAAACTGCGTTCCTCGCCCCTTGGCTCGACCGAGCTGCCAGTGTCGGGAGCAGAAGTCGACGGCTGCTCCGGCTTCGGGCCAAGGCTTATGACCAGAGAGATAGAGCTTTGCGGCGGAGCCATCGACCCCTTCTCCGGGTCCTGTCTTATTACCGAGTTGATCGGGATTTTCTCGTTGTATTCCGTGGTCAGTTTACTTATCAGGAATCCAGCATCCTCGGCAGTCCTATACGCCTCTGCTTCCGGCAGGCCAAGCAAATCAGGGACAGGTTTCGCGCTGGGCCCTTTGCTCAATTTAAATTTTATAGTGGCCTTGTCTTTAGCCACACGCGAGTGAGCGATCGGAAATTGGACAGCTATCTTTCCCTCTTCATAATCATTGCTGTATACTTCGCCGGGGTCGTCCTGTTCGAGGGTGAAGCCAGCCTCGTGAGCTACATCGCGTGCCTCTTCAATTGATTTGCCTATTATCAGAGGGACATCCAACTTGACGTCACGGCTGCTTAGCGCAAGCGTCAAACCACCTGCCAATGCCACCACAAGCACGAAACCGACGATCAACCAAAGGTAGGATGATCTCGAAAGCAGGCCATCATCCTCAGTTTCCTCTTCGATCTCCGTCTTGCGAGCTTTTGACGAGACCTGGGGTTGAGCGACAGTAATGGGCTTACCAAGTCGCAATGCGTCCCGAAGAGCGCGTAAATCCGCAAGCATTTCAGTCGCAGATGAAAAGCGCTGCGATGGAGATTTGTCGATGGCCCTCATAACAAGATCGCTGAGAGACTTTGGCACCGCAGTGTTCAGGCTGCGTGGCGCCGCAGGGGTGTTTTTTGTTCGATTCAGGGCGACCGCTACTGCAGTGGCTCCCTCGAACGGCAGCGATCCGGTCAACATTTCGTATAATATAACGCCCACGGAGTATAAATCGGAGACCGCAGACGGTGCTGCGCCTTCGGCAACTTCCGGGGCTTCGTAATGAATCGACCTCATTCCCAGCTTGTCAGTTATCTGCGGGCAGGCTCTAAGCGCAGATGCCAGGCCAAAATCCGTAACCTTGACCTCGCCATCAGGGCTGATGATAATATCCTGCGGTCGCAAATCGCCGTGTACTACTCGATTTGAATGGGCATATTCGAGCGCCTCTAACACTAAAACGATTACATCCAGCGACGTGGAGACGTGCATCGCCCCGGCACGCGATATTCGCTCCTTTATATTCATACCACGAACGAATTCACAGACCACAAACGGGTCATCGGTGGCAGGATCGGCGTTCAGCACTGCTGCGATGCTGGGATGATCCAACCCGGCGGCATTCTGATAGCCTGACCGAACGGCCCCTGCAAAAACGGAATCGTCGTCGAAAGGCGGATTGATGCACTTCAGAGCGACCAGCCGATTAAGGACTTTGTCGCGCGCTTTGTATACCGTGAATATCGAGCCCTCGCCGATATTCTCCAGCACTTCATATCGGTAGTTTATGATCTTTCCGATCAAGAGTGAGTCCTCCCGTAACTGGAAAACAGCTTACCCCATTCGGTTTTTAGAATAGCTTCGACCCTGGGTTTGCCTTTGCAAGGGTACCAGTAGCCGTCGTGATAGAGCCTGGACGCATAGTAAGACCACGGCGCGATGCAGCTTCTGAGCAGGAAGTTCTCCAGCGGCTTCAACGGCCCGTGGTAGATCAGCTTTTGGCCGCGGCTCGCGAAAGTCTCCTGTTTGTCGTGGAAATGGAAGTTGACATCGGAGATGTCCTCGCCGACGACCTCTATTTCCTTGACATCCGCGCATCCGAGGCCGTGCTCGTGTGCGAGCCGGAGAAACTTGAGATTCATCGGGTCGAAGCCCATCATTTTTGCCGCGATAGCATCGATTGCGACCTGATCTGCGCTGGCTATAATATAATTCTTGATCTTAGGAACCATAGCCCGCGGGCCAGGGCCGTCGCCGGCTATGGTGCCGTCAGTAACCGCAAACAGGCCGGGGTGGATTTCTTTCTGGATAGCAAGCAAATCGACCAGGGTTTCGTGGATAACCGAATGTGTCCAGTGGCGATTGTCGCGCAGCAGCCCGCCGAACGCGTTTTTCATTGCCCCGGTCATAGTGGTAAAGACGTGGGTTTTGAGGGTGGGCAAATGCACAGCGTTTTTGTCGAGCATCACGTCCGGGATCAGAATGCCCTCCGGAAAGACCTTGTCCAGCACCAGCATCTTCGCCTTAGGCTCGTATTTGATCCAGTTGACCCCTTCCTCGTAGAGATACATAAACTCCAGGCCGTGCTTTTCGATGACGGTGTCGAGGTGATTGTTTTTGGCGCCCAGCTTAGGGTCGACTACGACGGTGCGGTTTTGCGCAGGGATTAAATTTTTGTAACCCGCGTCCTTTAACGCCTTGGTGACGCCATCTAATTGCCACGGAGTGGTGGAGCAGGCGGGAAAATAGTAGTGCCAGGAGATGTTGATCTTGAGAATCGTGTCCTTGTCTTTGGGAAGCGCGGTCTCAAAATCGGCCAGCTTCATCAGTTTGCCGTAATCCTCTACGGCGCTCTCCGGGGTGGTCTTCAAAACCGCAACCTTAGATCGACTCATTTCCAATTCCTTTTGCTACCGCTTGTCAGATCGTAATACTCTAATAGCCAGGCCGAATAATCCAACCGCAACTACACACAGATATACGCAACGACTCACCAGTTCAGGTTCCACTATTTCCCTGCCGAGCACCATTGGCGCTAAAAAGGCCACCGCTGCCAGCACGACCCAGAGGGTGAGTATTATATCCAGCCAGTTTGTTCGCATCTTTTTTACCAGGGGGTGGCGATTCGGAGATCGCCACCCATCATATGGTTTACCGGGGTGGCGATTCGGAGATCGCCACCCATCAAATTGCGCGCGATTCGGAGGTCGCCGCCTTATATCCAGCCCTATGTCATTTCGAACGAAGTGAGAAATCTGCTTTTCCGATGTCCGATATCCGAACTTCGAAGTCCGATCAAGCTTTCTTAGGCTACCCTTTCCCCAATAATGTGAGAAATCTGCTTTTACTACAGTTGCATAGCCTTATGAGCATCTATTGCACCAGCAAGTGAGTGCCGGCTGATTTCGACTATCGAACATTCACCAATTCTACTCGGCAGCGCCAGCCTGAACACCCCGCCCAGAGTCTTTTTGTCCAGCTCAATTGCCCGGACTATCTCGGCAGTAGGTTGCGATACGTCCAGATTGATCGGCAACCGCATCCTCTTCAGCGATTCCGCCACTTCTTTGGCCAGTCCAGGCTTTGCAACAGATTCGCGCTCCGCAAGCAACGCCTCAGTCACCATTCCTATAGAGACAGCTTCACCATGCCGATATCTCCCATATCCGCCCAGCATCTCCACTGCGTGGCCGACGGTGTGGCCGTAGTTAAGAATGCCCCTCAAACCACTCTCCCTCTCATCAGCCACGACTATATCGCGCTTTATCTCCACCGATCTTTCGACCGCCAACACCATTTCGACTTCGCGCCTTTTGAGCAAATGTGCGGCGTTGTTGTTGAGAAAAGAGAGATATTCTTGATCGTAGATTATACCATGCTTGACCATCTCAGCCAAACCACAGCGCAGTTCGCGAGCAGGCAGCGTGTTGAGAGTATGGGTGTCTATGACGACTGATCTGGGCTGATGAAACGCCCCCACCAGGTTCTTGCCCTGTGGCAAATCAACCGCCACCTTGCCGCCGACGCTGGCATCTACCTGGGCCAGAAGAGTGGTGGGGACCTGGTGGAAATCTATGCCTCTAAGGTAAGTCGCCGCCGCGAAGCCAGCCATATCGCCAATCACCCCGCCGCCTAAGGCGACAATAGCGCCTTTGCGGTCGATTCTAGCTTGTAGTAGCGAATCATAAATCTTTTTGACAGTCGTCAGAGTTTTGAATCGCTCCCCTGCCGACACGCAGAACAAGTGAGCCTGTATACCCGCCTCAGTCAGACTTTTGATCGTGGCCTCGCCGTAGTGTCTTGCGACAACCGGATTTGATACGACCAACACACCCGTGGGCCTGGTACCGGCTACAATATCGCCAAGTCTGCCAAGCGCGCCTGGTTCGACGGTTATTGTGTAAGCTCGCTCACCTAATTCAACTCGAATATCAGCCATCTATGCCTCGCACATACCCTTTGGATACACTATTATACCTTTTCCTCGGTACAGGCGAAGGGGGATTGCTTGCCCGCAATCCCCCGCCGAGTATCTTCATCTCAATTTAAGGCCAGCCTAAGGAATCAGGCCGCCCCCAACCGCCACCGAACCAGTGGTAGAATCCGGAATAATCGTCGGCGTGACGAATATCAGTAGTTCTCGATCCGTAGTCGTTCGGGAAGTTCCCCTGAACAGGCTACCCACGATGGGCAGGTCCCCAAGGATCGGGATCTTCGTGACGCTGTTTGAATCGTTTTTGCGGATAAAGCCACCGATCACGATAGTCTCACCATTAGCCACCCGCCTCTGCGTAAAGAGTTCCTGGTTGCGCTGCTCAGGAATCTGAGTGCCGTCAGGCCCTGTTACGATGTTACCGGTGTCGGCCACTCCGGGGCTAAGCGTCATCGTGATAGTCCCGTCGCCGTTTACTCTCGGCAGCACGTTGAGGTGAGTGTCGATAGTAATAAAGTTGGGCTGGGACTGCTCAATAATATTACCCGTGCCGGTAATCGTGCTATAAGTTGTCCAATACGGAATATCGGAGTTGATCGATATATAGGCGTTCTGGTTGTTGATGGTGGAAATAATCGGCGAGTTGATAACACGACCGATATCCCTGGTCAACTGAGTGCGCAAGGTAGCAGTGAGGTTGCCTGTGGCAAAACCCAGCACCACATTTCCAGTGCCACCGCTCAGAGGAGCTGAGAAACTCTCGTTTAGCTTGTCGATGCTCCAGTCGATACCGAAAGCCTTGACGTCGTTGGTCGAGACCTCCACAAACTCCGCCTTGATCGAGACCTGTTTCGGAGGCACATCCAGCATTCTAATTATGTTCTTAAACTCCTGTATGGCCTGCTCTTCGCCTTTGACTATAATCGCATTATCCAGGTCGAAAGGAACGGCGTTGTCGATGCCGTCCGGCCACAGGAAGTTCTGGTTGTTGGACGATGTAGTGCTCTGTCTGGTCGCGGCTGTGGCCGGCTGGGCTGCGTCCGCCCTTGTTGGGCGAGTATAGCCGGGAGGGCTGGGAACCTGTCCCGCCTCCAGACCGCGGTCCGCAACTCTACCAGCGTCTGACGAGGTAGCTCTATAGTCGATAGTCGGAGCCACGGGCTGGTTGTTCGGAGAGGCAGTAGCGCCTCCCACCGGCATCGTATCCCCGAACGGCGTCGTCATTACTGTTGTTCCACCAGGTGTAGTCTTGATGTTGGCTCCACGAGGCTTGGTCATATCCGGATAATAAGTCTCGCAGTTCGGCATCGGGTTCGTGCCCTGCCAACCCATCAATCGCAGCAGTTCGCTCGGCCTTGAGTGAACCAGTTTGATTGATGTCCAGGTTTTGGCACTCGGCGCAGGCGCGTCGTAAGACTCCACCGGAGGCAGCTCGACAGGGATCGGCACCGACGTGATTTCGTCCTCAATGGCGCCACCGATAATATAAGTCCCATCGTCCATCTTTTTATATGAGACTCCGGCGCCCTTGACTATATAATCGAGAGCCTTGGGAAGTGACACGTTATTCAATGTCGCAGTCACTTTCTTTTCCAGCTTCGATTCATCGGCAATGACGAAATTTGTGCCGCTCTGCTGAGTAAGAAGCATCACGACATCCTTCAGCGGCAGATCTTTGATCTGCAGCGTAATCCCGTTCGACGCAAATGCACAACACGACACCAGCGCAACGAACGCGACTAGGAGCGCGATTTTCCCAACGTAGAGCGCCGCGTTTTGTTTGACCCACGGCCTCAGCGTGTGTAACATAGACTTCCTCCTCCGGTCACACATCCTCTCAAACACCACTACCAACCTCTATATCCGCCGCCGCTATAGCCACCATAGCTGCTACCGCCGTAACGACTGCTGCCGCCATAACCACCATAGCTGCCACCATAACCGCCATAGCTACCGCCGTAGCCGCCGCCAAGACGACTGCTGCCGCCATATCCGCCATAGCTGCTGCCACCATAACCACCATAGCCGCCGCCGTAGCCGCCGTAGCTGCCCATACCGCCCATCATCATACCACCCATCATGCCGCCCATTCCATAGCCGCCATAATTGCTATTGGAATTGCTGCCGCTTCCCTGCATTATAGCAAGAATCTGGCTGGCGCCCGTATTATTGAGCGGGATCTTGTCGATGATGCTTTCCTCGACAGTGGTGGTCTCATCCAACGCCGTCGTATCAGCAGCGGTCGCAGCCGCAGCATCGAGCATTGAAGTCGCAGAAGTGTCCGGTTTCTTATTGATCATATAAACACTGTTTTCCACCCTGTAGACCAACCCGGCGGATTTCAGCAAGCTCTTGAGCGCATTGTCGAAAGAAACCCCCGATATCGACAGGCTGGGGATAATCCCCGACACGTCCTGCGAGATGGAATAGTTCCGGCTTCTTCCCCTGAACAACGACTCAATGGCTGATCGCACATCTGCGTCTTTCAGCTCAAGTGTAACAGGAGTGTCGTCATCGGCAGCCATAACAGCCACCGAACATCCGAACCCCGCCACAAGCGTCATTGCGATCAATATGGCTATATATCTAACGGACATTTTATTAGCCTCCTGCGTTAACTGCAGCAATTTCTAGTATTTCTTTAAAACGCAAGCTGAGCCATTATAGCTCAATTCACTCTGCGAAAACACATCTATCTGACTTTGCCTGATACAGCAATGTTCCAGCCAAGGCCCGACCCCAACCAACTACAAGGAATAAGGCTGCCCCGTGCCTCGTCTTGCAGGCGATGGCAACGGTGCCGGCGGAGCGCCAGGCGATGCGCCGGTGTCCAGCTGTTGGGTCACTGGCGATGACGCCATCTTCACAGTAATATATCTCGGTTTGTCGTCAACCGTCTTAAGCACAACCTTATCCGGTTCAATCCGCTCGACCAACGCCAGCCGATCCGTCGTATAATCACCAGGCTGCACAACCTGTGAGACGCCATTGGTTTCAATTATGGCATAGATTCTGTCATCGAGCAAAATACCAGCCATTCTCCTCGAAGGCTGCGGAATCTCCGGTTTATCCACTTTTTTGCCGACCCCGGCCGTAGTTATTTTCACCGGTATTTTCATAAACGGAAAGTCAGCGATTCGCGGCTTGGGCTGCACCTTCGCCTTTGGAGGCGGCTTATATCCTATCGGCAAAAACGGATCCGCTCTCCACGTCTCCATCGGCTGTGCGGAAGCGACCTGCTCCCCGGCCGGCGGCGCGGCAGGCTCAGGCGCCGCCATCGGTTCCGCAGGCATCGCCCCATCCGGTGCTGCACCAGCAGGCGGAGCAGCAGCCGGATCCACCGGAACCGCATCCGGCGCAGCGTTAGGATCGACAGCACCATCTGTAGCCATCGCTGCCTGATCCTGCGGCACCGCAGGAGCGCTCGGAGTGCGCAACATAAACCACCACAGGCTAAATAACGCCCCCAGAATAATAACGCCCGCAATTGCCCCAACAATCGGCGTGTTTTTCGGATCTTTGAGCCATTCCATCAGATTAAAACTCCTGGCCCTAAGGGTTCATACCGGATGCGTCAGGCTCGCCCGCCATCACGATCTTACTGCCACCTTTAGCCCTCGGGAATACATAACAAGTCAACGGATACACTGCCTTCAGTTGCGGGCTGACTCCAGCCAGCGTCGGAGCGCCGACCATTACCAACCGACTGCAGTTGTTCCACCTTCGAATATTATCCATCAGCTCCTTGAAGCCGCCCTCAACCGATATCGACCCCAGCGGGAACACCAACACGTCCTGATCGAAGACAGCATCATTGGGGTTGGCCGGGGGTGGCTGGATCTGGAAAGTAGCCTGAGACACTCTGACATTCTTATCTTTTGCGAAGTTTTCCAGCAACGGCCCAAGGGTCTTGATCTGCTCGTTCCACAGCGCAAGCATACCAATATCACGCCGCGAGAAGTCCAAATCCGGCATTCGCTTTCTCATCTGCACGTCCAACTGTGCCTGCGCGATGCTGAAATCCATCATCGCCTTAGCCAGGTCACGCTTAGCCTGCTGCTTTGATTGCTCATTGCCTTTGACCACGGCCTTATCGTAGCGCGCCTTCGCAGCCTTGAGAGCCTCCATCTGGGGCTTAATCTGCAGGAAGAACACCGCCACGCCGACCAGCACGCATAGCACGCTGCCTATTATGATTATATGAATCTTTTTGAGCTTAGAAAAACTCATCCCTACATCCTGTATCAGTGATAAGAAACAGCAATATTACACATCACCGGTTTACGGTGGGTTCGGCACAGACATCCCCGGATCAGGATTTGGAGGCGGCGCCCCCGGCATACCCTGATCGCCCTGACCATCACCAGGCTGCCCGGCAAACGTAGGCGCAACAATCGGCGTCTTCAATTTACATTTCACAGTAAATCCGATATAACCCGTCGCAGGCGCAGCTTGCACGCCCGCAGTAATGGCTCCGATACCGGCCAGATTTGCCTCCGGACCACCACCGCCACTGGTCGGCTCCGACTGTTGGACGAAACCACCACCGCCATCTGCACTGCCCATCGGATAGCCCGGCACGCCTGAAATGGCGACCTCGGTAAATAAATCCTGAGCCCTATACATATTCAAAAGAAATCTTCCAAGGTCCTCGAGATTTTTAGCTCGTGCGACCATATTGACTTCGGTTCCGTTGCTCGCTAAAGCTACATAGGATATTTTCTCATAAGTCCACTTTGCGATCTCTTCGTAAAGTTGAGGATACTTCTGATTGTAAGCGATCACGTCGTTGATAAAGGTCAGCTTTTTCTGCACCGGCGGGATTTTGTTGGTCCTCCACTCGGCGACTTCTTTTTCGATGCCCAAAACTTCCTGCTCGAGCGCCTCGGTCTGAGTCGCGAGGTCCTCTTCTGCTCGCACCTGCGGGATCAAAAACAACTGGGTATACAACACCCCGACCAGAGCAACCAATACAATCAGCCCACCGAACATAATCGCGGTGTTTCTGACAACAGCCTTTTCGTTTATTGTGCGCGGCAGCAGGTTGATTTTGATCATAGTCGTCTAGCCAATCATATCCCTAATCGCCAGCCCTATCGAGACCGAAAGCATCGGCGATATCTCTTCTAAATACTGCGGAGAAGCCCCCGGCACCTGCACAGGCAGGTTCTTGACAGGATCAGCAACCTCTACGGGCACTCCAAGCTCCTGGCTCAGGAAAATATCAAGGTTAGGCATTCTCGCCGTTCCGCCGCACAAATAGACTCTGTCTGGCGTCTTCCCGTAGCGGTTAATATAGTAGTCCAGCGACATTCGTAGCTCGTTAGCCAAATCCACAAGCACGCCCGATATCGCTCTGAACACTTCAGCCTCGGTAGATCCGTCCTCAAAACCGCTCACAATCGGGACGACTGGCGTCGCCTTCGGCACGACAGGGTCCACCTCTCGTCCGTGGTCGGTCTCAGAGCCTGCGTCGCTAAGGTCAAAGTTCGGTTCTGAAGAATCTTCAGGCTCCGGCTCCGGTTCGTCATCGTCCAGGTCGAACATCGCGGCGGGCGGCGCGGTTTCTTCTATCGGCCCGCCCAGGTCGAAGCTCGGCCCACTTTCATCAGCGAGGTCGAACGTCGGCGCACCGAAGTCCTCGGCAGATGCAGGCTCAGCGGCAAGTTCGTCGCTTTGCGCCGGTATTGCCTCACCCAGATCAAAAGCGGTGGCAGGCTCCGGCTCGGCAGAAAATGCCGTATCAAAAATTGTAGACTCAATCGCCGGCGCCACAGGCTCTGGTTCCGGCTCAGGCTCAGGCTCAAAGCCACCCAGATTAACCGCCGCAAACTCTCTTTTTGTGATCTCGGCCTGCTCCAGGGTCTGGCCCATAGCCTCAGATATTTCTCTTGTAAAGTTAATTCCAGCGACACCAATAGGGGGACTGGGGAAAGTCAAAATACCGCTCTCGAAGACGCCCATATCCGTGCGAGCTGCACCGATATTCACCACAGCCACCGTTTCGTCTCGTGCTGCGTTAGACGAGAGCTCAATCAACGCCCTGCTGGCCGCAAGCGGCTCAATATCGATGGCGGTGGGCTTCAGGCCGGCGCTGCGAAGCGCCTCAACGTGGTTTTCTATCAACTGCTGTTGTGCCACCGCAAGCAAGACATCCATCTCCGACGCCGCCGGGTCAGCGCTGGGCAGATTAAGCGCCTGAAAGTCCATAACGACTTCGCTGGGTGAGAACGGCACCTGCCGTTCCACTTCCCATTTCATCGTCTCCGCCAATTCGGCATCGTTCATCTTGGGCACGCTGATGACGCGCACCACCACCTGCGACGCTCCAGATACTGAGCTTACGCATTGTTTGGTTTTGATGCCGCTTTCGTTAAGAAGCGCTTTTATCGCGGCTCCCAGAGCCTTCGGGTCAGTGATAACCTCGTTATCAAAGATGCCCTCCGGCGTCCGCGCGATGCCTAATCCTGTTATGGTAATGCCGTCCTTGGCGAACTTGGCCTCAGCAACTTTTATGGAATCAGTGCCGATGTCCAAGCCCACTATAGCGGAAGGCGCGGATTTGCGTGACGGACTCAATTTGCGATTTCTCCATTTAGCAGAGCTTGGGATTGGTCTATCGTACCATCAAACTCAGCCGGTGTCAATAAAAGTTCTTATCAGTTAAGAAATGACAGCCACTAAACCGATTCGTCAATTCTAACGCAGGGAGAAATCTGCTCATCGTAAGACTTCAAAGCAGATTTCTCGCCATTTATCTTGAAACTCTACCTGTTTTTTTATCTTGCAGAGAAGTTCGGGCTGATGGTTTCCCAGAACAAATTGGAGACTCCTCCGCGTGTGCTGGTCCAGAACACCCAAATCTTTGATGACATAAGTCGGACAGAAGTTCCACTTTCCTGCGGTTGCGGATCAGCAAATGCATAAATACTGCCTTCATTTACGTTTGTATCCGACGCAAAGCCGAACAAAGACTGCTCAGGCATCTCCGTGATCCACGATACATCCGGCAGCGGGGCGCTGCGATCCGTGCCGCCATCATCCTTATAACTAATGTTGATGGCATCCGGAACCGTACCCAGTGCAGCCGCATTGTCCGCATTTATCAATGATCTATATCTCTCGTCAACTTCAGAGAAATATATCTTAGTCCCAGTCTTGTCGACCTCCCACGGGCCGAGCGCGTTGTTCACCGTAATCCTGGCCGTAGGTGAGATAGTACCGTCGGCATTCATAGGGATCGGCGGCAAGCCGAGCTTAGTGAGGTCTACGCCTATTCTCATAGTCGTATAGAAGATAGTGGCACTGTCGACAGCCGTCCCCGTCTTTCTCCAGAAGACCCACATCCTGTCAACAGGGGCCGGTTTGTCTCTGTCCCAACTCGGATCCAGCCCCGGCACAACCTGCCTGGTCATACTCGTGTGCTCAATAAATGCGTGCGGGCTACCGTCGGCGGCTGAATCCGTGGTTATTCTCATCGCCTGTGGAGTGTAGTCCGCCCGCACCTCAGGTGTTGCAAAGGCACCTTTTCTGGGGCCCGTTGCGATTTGCACCTCTTTAAGCGGCTTGGTCAATCGGACTATGCCCGATGAATAGTCGACCAGCATCTGGCCCAATATTGTTTCGGCCTTACTGCCGGCGGGATATTTATAAATATAAATACCCGTAGCGTCGTCGATTTCGGGTGTAATCGGGCTGCCCGGCGTGTCGAGAGTGCCGTTTATCCACACGCTGCCATCGGTCGCGCTTATGGCCGTGCCAGCAACCAGTTTGTTACCGGTCCCATCGTCATAGCCATCCGGGAAGAACACCCTGATATATGGAGCATCCGCGCTTGCGCCGCCGGAGCTTGTGTATGCACCCCACTGGTCGAGGCCGAACACACCTCCGCGTGCGGCTCTCCACCACGCCAGGTGTTTGGATGTATAGAATCCGAACTTGGGATCGCGCATGAGAGCCTCGTTAAATACTCTCGGAAGAGGCTGAGCTACTCTGCTAGGCAGTATTCTTCTGTCGCTACCGGGAGGCGCGGCCAGATATCTGGATAATATAATATCCGAATTGCCGGTCAGTTTGCTTGTTCCGGCATAGACCACGTCGAATGCCTTCTTTGACTGAGATGCCAGAACGCCCGTATACGAGTCGACGAAGTCCGATTCGCTGGCACCTCGCGTATTCGCCCACCAGTGCCGCATAAGTGCATTGGGGGAGCCAACCGAAGCCATACAATCCGGCGTCCTGAGCTTCATGTCAGGGCTCCAGTTGGTCTTAGTAGTATCGAAAGCCCCGCTTTCGTCGTGTGCGAAGCTGTAGAATATCGACCAGTTGCCCGAACTGCCTCCCTGCCAGAACATCCACATATCGTTGCCATAAGGCACCGGGCAGGGGTTGCGTTTGGACATGGAGAAATCGTGCTCGATAGCCCATATCTTCTGATTCTGAGCGGCCCCTCCGTGGGTGAAATCCGTATAGAATATCGCGTTTTGCTGGCTGAGCTTATTGGTCTCCGGGTTTTTAAAATCCGCCGTCCCAGCCCACGCCAGCCAGGTGCGATTGGCATTGGCCTTGCGTGATACGAGCGTATTTTCTCCGAATCTCGGGCTATAGTGCCTCACCGAGTTCAAACCGCTCGGAGCGCTGCCGTATTCCCACGGCAATAACTGCGGGTCGTTCGGCCCGGCGTTAACCGGCAGCCACTGGCTTGATGGCATAAAGCCATCACGAGTAACCCACCAATTCATACCGCTATTGGCAGGTGACCAGTAACCACCTCCGCCACCCGTCGGCGTGAACCCTAAAATCGACTCTCGCAGGAACCACGGCGCACCTGCAAAGCTGGCCTGCTCGGCTTCGTTTTTGGGGTAATTGCTCGGATCACTGAGCCTGTTACTCGACCAGACCAGGTGAACTCCAAGTTTATCCTCATCAGCGTCCCTGAACGCCGCCGGGGTAGCGTCCCCTACCCGCGGCAGATCTTCCGGACGAGCAGACCCATCCGGCAAAAAGTCTATCTGAGGAAGCGTGGTCGGAGTTACCCCGCCTGTCAACTGATTCTCCCGCACCGTGGCCTTCATCTGGAAACTCGGCCACGCAACGGGGTATTGCTCCACATTCTGCGGCGATAGCACACCAGTGTTGTCAAGATCGCTGAAAACCGCGATATATGGCGTATTGAAGTTCGGGTCGTAGCTCTGATATGTGCCAATAGGCTGTGTTAGCGGCACTCTCAAACCGACCACCACCGGCAGCGGCTCGGCATCGACAGGGTCAGTCGCCCATCCGGCCGCAGTGATCAGATCAGAGGCAGCCATTCGAGCGGGGTATTCCACATCCCACTTGCGCCTGTCCGGAACGGTCATAATGGTCGGGTCAGTATCCCCTACCCTAGGCTTAGAAAGCGTATATCCAAGGAAAACGCTCTGCCCGTTGGCTCGGGTGCCCTGCGGCGTCATAAACGGTTCCGACCCAAACAGGCCGAATGATGGGATAGGCAGCGGATCAAGCGAACTTGTTATGGCCTCACCCGGCAGCACCGCCCCCGGATGCGCCTGATCGCTTATCAACCCCACAGCAGGGTTTATGCGAATATTGTACAGGTTCACGTTGCCCGCGTTTTTAATTGTGAGCTTCTTGAACCACTGCTGGATATTCGGGTCCGCGTTAAACGGGGAGAACAACAGCGACGACTCCGATGGCACACCGAGCCCGTGAGGCGCGCTGCCTATGTCTATTAACTGCTCCTCCACCTCAATTTTGGGATCAGGCGGGACCTTCAAGCCAACCCTGAATCGCCGATATGTGTCCTGATGAGTAGTCGGCCGACCCCGGACATAGTTGCCGCTATCGAAGCTGTTATTCTTGTTGCTGTCGATGTAGGCCGTCATCGTACGTGCGTAGCCATCCAGGCCGTCGTTGCGATTTGGATCTTTCCAAGTGTTTGCCGGCTGGAACCTTGGCACATCGACAGATACCAGCACCGTATCCGGCCTTAAAAACGCGTCTTCGTACCTCGTGCTGCCTGTTGCTCTTTCGATAGCCAACATCGGGCAGACGGTGTCAGTCGGGTCGTTATTGGACGACACCTGCTCATAAGTCTGATATCGCCTGTAGATGTGTGGGTAGTCGATTGATCCTGCGCCGCCGTCCCACGGGAATCTCAAACCATAGGTCACGTTAGAAATCAGCGATGGCGGATTGGTAGAAAGGTTTAGCGGCTGGCTTTCCACAGCCTGAGGCCATCCCCTGAACCTTAAGTCGGACGACTCGATTCGGAACCTGTCGATTTGTCTGCCCATAGTCAGGCCCATCGCGCTGCGATCCATTATACCCAGCCTTGCATCCCTTGAGTTGGTGCCGTTCTGCACGTAGAACATATCCAACAATGGAGGCGGGTTGACAGGGACGAGGTTATAATCGCCGCCGACTTTTACCCAGCGGGAGTTGCCGTTTGTATGCACATCGGGCAGATATCGATCCGGATGCTGACCGTTGCCCCATCCCAGGGCCAATCCCTGGTCATCGCTGATGGCCAGTGCATTGTTTACGCCAAGGTTGGCTTCTTTAAAGACACGCGTATCGATTCCTGCGACCGGTTTTTGAGCGGTTTCGGTTAGAACAGGCTCATATTCCGAGCCCTTCAGTTGGAGTTTGGCCAACGGAATGGTTACGGTTGACACCGGGGCGTTGGAAGTATCGTTTGCCTTTAGCTTGATTTGTACGCTCAGCACCCAACCCGGCCCGGGGCTTGGCAGCGTGGCTCCGCTGGAGCCGTCGAGCGAGATCGTCGCGAGCACATAACTGCGCCTGACATTGCCTTCGCTGTCTCTGACAGGGGAGTAGACCGGGCTTCCGGTAGTGCTGGCATCGTAGACAACCGTATATGATCGAATGTCGCCTACAGTTGCCTTAAACATCGACCCCGCGCTTACTCCTGAGCTGGCGTTGGTCATGGTAAACGTGAAGGCATTGGCTCCGGAGCCGTAAATAAATTTGGCTTCCGGCAGATTCCACAGCAACATGTAGAGCTTTTCGCCCCACTCGAAGTAGATCTGATCCGTGTTTGGACCCGGCACGCGCCCTTCGGGCAGGAACTTCTGCTGCCTGCGTTTCTTGGCCTGTTTGGTAAGCTCATCTTTGATTTTGATGACCTTGTTCGGGTCGTCGTCGGCGAGTTTGCCTATGGAGGCGGGCAGCACTTTCATACCCTTACTGACGATAATCGCGTCGTTGCCGGAATCAGACGGCCACTTGTTATTAATGTAGTTGTTGTCGGTGGACTTTGTGTCGGGATCCACAGGGTCTAACAGGGAGGTCGGATATCCGCCCGTCGTGTTATAAAAGTCCTGATTGAATATGTCGAACTGGATGTCGGTCTCCGGCGCGGCCTGTGTTTTGTTGGCGTCGCTGTTCGGCTCTCCAGGGAACGGCCATTCGCCTCCCTGCCACATACCTCCCCATCCCCCGCCTCTGCGGGTGAATGCGAAGAGATGGCCGTCAGCACAACCGACATAAACCCAGCTTACCGGGGTGGTTGCGACTTCGATATTTGTGATATTCGGAGACGAGAAGAGCATATCCGGACAAGTCCAGCCCGAATATTCCCACATATTTGTGCTTCCGTTCTCCGCGTCGCGCCAATGCAGCGTGCCGGACATATCGCCGACATACATGACGCTGTTACCCGTGCGAGACTCCCCGTCCAACGCCAACGACCCCTGAATAGGAGTCATCAGCGAAGGCTCGGCATACCAGCCCCCGCTTTGATTAACAGGCTGGCCGTTGTCATCGAGGTAGAGTCTTTCGCCAGTGTCAGCCAGGAAGGAGTATATGTGTCCGTCTGTGCTGGCACACCACACCCTTTTTACTCCGTGGACGCTGGCCACGGCGGGGGTAGAATATCTAAACGCACCTAACGGCGGCCTTAACGTGGGCGGAGAATCCGGCCCACCGGAAGTAGTCGCCTGCGGATATTGCCATATAGGCCCGGCCGTGCCGTCGCCTTTGCTCACGGCTCCGGTGTCCATGCTTAAACAGTAGAATATACCTTCAGTTGAGCCGATGAAGAGTCTTCCGGGCGGATCAAGAGTCGGCGAGGACGTGAAGCCGCCTGTTTTCTCGTCGTTGTTCTTATCGTCAGGAAATACCCACCTTTGCTTAGGGCTTGGTGATTTCACGTTCTCCAGACAGCGAACTGTGCCGTCCAGAGTGGCGATGTAAATCCTGTCCTGGCTGTAAGCCGGGGATGCGCCGATATCTCCCCACGAAGACTGATCTGTCTCCGACTGCTTGGGGGTACGCACCTGCCTGACCTTCGGGTAAACCCAGTTCAGCTTGCCAACAAAATTGGTCCCTCTGGGCTCCGCCGCGAAGCTCATCACTCTGCCGTTTGTGCTTGCAGTAAATATATGGGTCGCTAGAGACTGCGCGCCTGGCATCGGCTCCGCATCGGTGACTGGGGAACTGTAGCCTAGTCCATCAATAGTATCCGGCACGAACATCACAGCGTCTGCCACCACAACAAACTGACTCGCCGTTCTGCCAGGGGTGCCATCCGCTGCGGGCGGTTCGTCGGATGCCGTATTTTTAAGCACCACCTGGCTGGGGTTAAAGTAACTTCCGCCCAGCTTCACCCATTTACCGAACTTGGATCGATCCGACTGGTCCACGACCACGGTGGCCTTTTCGTTAGGGTTGCCGGTCTCGTCCTGATATGTGATTTCATAAGTGGCGGATTTTGAGCGCTCATAGTCACCAGTGCCGCCCTGGCCAGGCATCCACACATATACCGCATAAGACAGCCCTTCTGCTCCGTCCGGAACCGCATTTATCTGCTCGGTGGTGTCGAATATCCATGTGCAGGTGTTTGCGCCATTAGTATCACAGGTGGCGTACCGGAACGTGCCTCCGAACGCGTCAGCATTGGGCATGTCCGATAGTTTATAGTTGTTGATACCAACGGCTTTTTCTTCAGGGATGGTGATGCCGGGGCCTTTCCAGAGCAGTTCCCCCGTTACCGCGTCCAGCGCATAAATCTGACGATCCATCGCCGCAACATAGCAGACGAGTCTTATGTGCCCGCCGATATTGACTTGAACCAGCGTCGGCGATGAGTATATTCCGCCTTCTATTGGCCCTTCAATGGGAAGTCGCCGGGTGGGGTCAGCGTTGGGGTATCTCCACTTGGGCTTGCCGAGATATTTGGAAATCGCCACCAGTTTATCGCTATCCGGCACGGAAGGGTCCGGGCTGCCATCGGGTAGCGCAGGGTTTTGCAGCGTCGGGGTGATGCCGTAGACGCAGTAAATCGCGCCGTAATCTGACCTTTCCGATCCGTCCTCTGTGGATTTTGCTCCACGAGGCTCAACAGTTCCGATATACGAGCAAAGTCCGTCACTGTTCCATAAAGAGCCCGCGTCTGGTCCATCCGGAGGCAGCGTGACTGGAATCTCCGCGCTGGCGGGCGAAGAATAAATCTCTATGCCCGTTTCCAGCAGCGATGGCGAAAATTTGACGGCGTCTGCAACCACCAGATCGTCCGGTGTACCTCCCGGCACGCGAGCGGTCAACTCAACTCTTGTGTTGGCGCTGCTACCGAAGGAGAAATACTCCGTAGTTAGCAGTTTCCAGGCGCCGGAGTTGGACTGATTTAGTGTATAGGTCTGCCCACTCGGGTTGGCGTCGTCGTATACAGTGTATGTGGCTTTCGGCGTGGCGTCGCCCTCTCTAACAGGAGGGATCCACACGAAAACCTGATACTTCCCAGCCGGCAAATTCGACGGCCAATACCACGTGGCAGTCGGCGCAGTGCCGGTGGTGGTTGTGACTGTTTTGGTGTAGTGGTAGTCGCCGTTATAAGCATCAGTGTGCTGCGCGACTCTCCAATTGCCTGTTCTGGAGAACCCTGTTCCGCTGAAGTCGTCGACGATTGTCGCGGACTCGTCCGGGTAGTTCGGCGCATCGTCCAGGCGCGGGAAGACCCAGATAAGATTCAGCGTATCCGGCCCATTAGGGCTTTTGATATCCTTAGAATCGGGGTTTTGGCCGCTGTGGTAGATGTCGTGATGATATCTGCCCCAGATCGGCTCCTGGGCGTGTGCGGTAGCACACAGTATAATAGACCCCAGAACAAGAGCAATAATTCGAAGGGTGCGTATAGTCGTATCCTTCATGTGACCCTCTCACCGGAAGCGATAATGGCCTCCGTTTCCAAGCAACCATGGCCAATAGAAGTCACTTCATCTGACTCCGATAAGCACACTTTTGTTCCTTTTAACACCGCTCTGGCGGGCTACCCTATTATACCACGCCTGAACTCTGCCGGCAGCGACGCTCTTTTGACACTGCGATCACTCTTATCATTGGCACGTTTTGTGCAGTTTAGAAGTATGAATGCCGCCTATAATTACGCCACCGAGGTTCACATACATGCAAAATCGATCTACACTAATAACATTTTTACTCATTGTGTCTGTGATTCTCTGTACGGCTGCGGCCGCCTCCACGGCGCAGTGGGCCGTTACAGCCAGTTATGACACGGTTTATCTGGTCAAACACGAAGGCAGCACTGTGACGAGCTACCAGGCGGCGAAGCTAACCGATTCATTTTTGACCGGAATAGGCAGCTATGGCGGTTATATCTTTGTGGCAGACACGATCACTGAGGACGGAAAAACCCTCGGCGCGTTGCGAGTAGGAAAAATATCCGACCCCGTCGTGAACCCCACTATAGAGTGGGTCGGCGGGCCTATCAAGCTCTCTGAAAGCGGCGAGATTCTCAAACAACCGAGGGCTGTAACAGTGGATTCCAGCGGCGGCGTGTATATAATCGGCGGCAGATACCAGGACGCCTATGGCCAGCAGCACTCCAATTATGCTTATGTGAAATCCACAAACCAGTGGGCCAGCGCGCAGGTGTCTGTTGTGAACATGCCGACGACGGCGCTGGCAGATATCGCCCCTATCGGAACCGGCGCGGTGGTGGCCCATCGAGACCTGATAGACGGGATTGTCGATCAGACCTGGGTTAGCAGACTCAACGGAACCTCGGTGGCATATGGGCAGCATTTGGACGACGGCGGTTATTTGCCCAGCGGTGTGGCGGCAGGCAATAATGGGCTAATTTACGTAGCCAACCGATCAACAGAGGTCGAGCACGGCGATGGCCCTGTGGACTCAGGCAGCATTTCAGTTATTAATGCCAATACCCTGGCAAGCGTCTCTCCGGCATTTGATCTCGATGACTTCAGACCAACGGACATATCGTTTTTCACGGTGGACGGCGTGAATTATCTCGGTCTGGTCGGCACAGATGAGGGTTTGGGGCAGGCTCTGCGCGTAAAATTAGGGGAGGATGGGTTTCCGCTGCTGGACGAAATCCTCTATAAAGGATTGGATGTTTCGACGGATCATTATTGCACATTGTCGGCTGATGGCAAAATTATGTGGGCGACAAACCCGCAGTCTAACACTGTGTCTGCGTTCGATGTAGCTACCTGGACCGCGCAGACCACCGAAATTGGGGGCGCAGGGGCATATATCTCGATGTTGACCTTCGCCCCGGAGGCCACCGTGCCAGAGCCTTCCGCTATTCTAGCGTTATTCACCGGAATTGTGGGGTTGTTCGGTGCGGCTCGAATGCGAAGGTCTGCCAGATTCTGATATAAAACTAACCCTAATCTCGTTTATAACCTGTGAAATCCGCTTTTGAGATAGAAAGCGGATTTCTTTTAGTTTTTCGCGCAATCCACAGAAATGCACAAACGAGACGTGATCCTGCGACTTCGCGCAGGATGACAAAAAGTGGGTGCGCAGGGATGACCGTCCACCGCGAACCGACAACCGGCAACAGACAACCGTCAACTGCGAACCGACAACCGACAACCGACAACCGAAAAAGCAGATTTCTCACTACGTTCGAAATGACGGAAAGGATGTTCGAAATGACGGGAGGGGTGTTCGAAACGATGGGAAGGGTGTTCGAAATGACGGGAAGAGTGTTCGAAATGACGGGAAGGGTGTTCGAAATGGCGGGAAGGTGTTCGAAATGACACGGTTTGTGTGGCCGAGACGAAGGCCCACCGCTACAGTCACTCACAAAGAGTGAGTTGTTGCCCGCGTTCGCAGTAATAGCCCCCATTTGCGTGTTATAATATCTCGGCGGCTTTAGTCCGCTCAGGAGGACGGCTTGGAAGCATTTCTCAGTGCGGTGACCCACTGGATCACCAACTCCCTAAACCAGCTCGGCTACTGGGGAATTGTTTTGATGATGGGCATCGAAAGCGCGTGTATACCGTTGCCCAGCGAGATTATAATGCCATTCGGTGGATATCTCGTCTACGAAAACCCCGCCAGGTATTCGGTCTGGATGATGGGCGTATCCGGCGCATTGGGCTGTGTTTGGGGCTCGGCGGTGGCGTATTGGGCGGGTATGTTTGGCGGCAGGCCGTTCATCGAGAGATACGGCAGGTATATACTCATTCGCACCAAAGACCTCGATAAGGCCGATATGTGGTTCGACAAACACGGCGAGGCTGCCATCTTTTTCAGCCGGCTTTTGCCTGTAATTCGCACCTTTATATCGTTCCCCGCCGGGGTTTCCAAGATGCACTTCTGGCGATTTATGTTCTATACGTTTCTGGGGTCGCTGCCGTGGTGTATCGGGCTGGCCTGGGTGGGAAAAGCGGTCGGCCCAAAATGGGACGAGGTCCTAAAGCCGTATTTCCACGACGCGCATATAGTTATCGCGATCGGGCTGGTTGCGGTGGTTTCGCTGTATGTGTATCACCATCTGCGCGGGGAAAAAAACTACAAGAAGTCGAAGGCCGATGTCGACGACGCGTGATTATTTAGTCTTCATCTGAACCTAAAGCTGCGAGCACATCTTCAGTGAGGCTGGCGTTGAACTCGTCCCAGGCGGATTTGCTCCAGATTTCGACCTTGTCGGTCAACCCCACAATCCAGGTCTCATCTCCCGGTTTGATTCCCGCGTGGTCAAGAAGCATTTGAGGAATGGCGACGCGGCCCTGCTTATCCGGAGTGCACTCGCTTGCCGCTCCCAAAAAGAAACGTTCCAGCTTAAGTCCCTTTGTGTCGAGCAACGATTTCGGGGTGAGTTTTTGTTGGATCTGTGGCCAGGTCTTTTCGGGGAATATCCACAGGCAGCCGTGCAACCCGCGAGTCAACACGAAGCACTGCCCAAGCTTCGTGCGAATCTTCGCCGGAATTACCGTCCTGCCTTTGCTATCTACCGAATGTGCGTAAGAGCCCGAAAACAAGGCATTCTCCGTTGGAATATTGCCAAATCGCCATTTATTGGGCAGCTTCGGCTTATTTCACCACTTCCTACCACTAACTACCACCAAATTATAGTACATCCAGCATTAGACAGTCAAGGTTATTTGAGGTTTAGTAAGCTGACGAAACAGAAGATTTTAACTATTTTTTGGAGGTTGCGAGATGTGGATGGGTCGGGGGTTCGACAGCGCCTCTGACCGCGCTGGTGATTATTCCGACAGCGGCGATTGCGGCGACGATTGTGGTGGCATAGTGCATTGAATTGGTTACTGAGACAGCTTTGGACAGGTGTTGAGTAGTGTGTAATTTCTGCGCATATAATAGTCCCGCGATGGCTGTTCCGACTGCGAAACCGGTGTTGCGGGCGGCCGCCAGAAGTGCTCCCGCGACTCCTTGAGCGTGCTCCGGTGCGGAGCCCATGATGGCGCTGTTATTGGGGGATGTGAAGAATCCTATACCGATTCCGATAAGTGCGAGGTGAATAACAACGGCTAGTGATTGTGAACCTGGTTGTAGCTGCCGTAGAAGCAGCATACCCAGCACTACCACGCTCATCCCGGATGTGGCGGGGATCCTCACCCCGATTCTATCGGAGAGCCAGCCCGCCGGAGCAGCCACTATGGCCATCGCTATCGAGGTGGCGGTCAATAGTAAGCCCGCTTTGTCGACGCGATAGTGCCCGGCGTCTATAAGGTAAAACGGCATCAAAAAAGTCACCGAAGAGTTCGCGACGTAGTTCAGAAACGCCGCAGCCGTCGATGCGCCGAACATACGGTTTTTGAAGAGTTTCAGGTCGAGCATAGGGTGCACGATGCGCATTTCGGCGACAATAAATACCGCAAATGCCGCCGCCGAGATAACGAACATCGTTATAATCACGGGGTCCGACCAACCCATAACCTGGACCTTGGTCAATGCCAAGAGAAGCGTAGAAAGGGCGACGGCGAGCGTGATTGCACCTATGGGGTCCAAAGTTGCACTGGATCTCTGTACGTCGCGTTTTAATACGAGGTAGCCCAAAGGAATGATGATCATTCCGATTGGAAGGTTAATAAAAAATATCGACCTCCAGCCGAAATTGTGAGTCAACAATCCCCCCAGCGCAGGGCCGACGGAGAGACCGAGATAAGTGAGTGTCGCCTGCATCCCCAGCGCCTGGCCCCTTTGTCTCTTCGGAAACGCGCCGGTCAAAACCGCTGGGGCCAACGCGAAGATCATAGCAGCGCCTGTGGCCTGTATAGCTCGAAAGACGATCAGCGCATGGACACTGGGCGACAACCCGCACATCAGCGATCCTACTGTGAAGATTAGAAACCCGGATAAATAGAATCTTTTGCGACCATACATATCCCCCAACCTGCCGACCACAAGCAGCAGAGATATGATAGTGAGGAGGTATACGAGGACTACCCACTCGAGGGTGGAGAATATCGCTCCTGTCTCGGATTGGATGATGGGAAGGGCTGTGTTTACAACACTGCCATCGACTGCAGACATGAACGTGCCCACACCAACGACAAGCAGCGTCCACCACTTCCTGTCTATTCCAAACCACAACATACATTACCAGTGTATCAGTTTTTGGAGCATCGCACAATTAATTTGTGGGCCTATGGAGAAGGAATAACGCGAAAGAAGCGAAAATCGGAAATTAGTGGATAGCGCTTCGTTTATGGATCGAACCTCGAACATCTGACCTCGGACATCGAAAAAAGCAGATTTCTCGCTGTGCTCGAAATGACGAGGAAGGGTGCTCGGAGTTACCAGGGAAGGGATAAACGCGAAAGCGCGAAAAATGCGAAAATGGCGGAAGTTGCTGAGAAGCGAAAGCTGGTAAATAGTGGATAGCGCTTCGTTTATGGATCGAACCTCGAACATCTGACTTCGGAGCACGAAAAAAGCAGATTTCTCGCTGCGCTCGAAATGACAAAATTGAGGGGTTGTCAACCGACAACCGATAACCGACAACCGATAACCGACAACCGATAACCGATAACCGATAACCGACAACCGACAACCGATAACCGATAACCGATAACCGACAACCGACAACTGATAACCGATAACCGACAACCGACAACCGATAACCCTCAACTCCCCATGATTATACTGCTGCTGAAGTGGGCATTTAGTAGTCAAGAATCAACACGGAGGTGCTGTGATGGGCAAAATGCAAGCTGCGATTGTAGATCCGAGCGCGCCAGGCCATCTCGCGTTGCACGAAGTGGAGGTCCCCACTCCGGCACGTAATGAAGCGCTGGTCAAGGTGGCGGCAGTTTCGATGAATCAGGGCGAGGTTCGATATGCGCGCCAATGGGAGGCGGGGCGTTCGATCGGCTGGGATCTGGCCGGAATTGTGGAACAGCCTGCTGCAGATGGATCCGGGCCGAAGGAAGGCGCCAGAGTTGTGGGATATGTGGATAAGGGCGCGTGGGCGGAGAAGGCTGTGGTGCCGACACACGCTATCGCCGAATTGCCCGACCACGTCTTTTTTGAGCAGGCTGCGACACTGCCGGTCGCGGGTTTGACCGCTTTACATGTGCTGGAAAAAGGCAGAGGATTGCTGGGTCGCAACGTATTGGTGACCGGGGCCAGCGGCGGCGTCGGGTTATTCGCCTGCCAGTTAGCGAAGCTGATGGGTGCTCGCGTCGTAGGGCTGATCCGCCGAGAGGAGCATCGCGATATTGTAAATAAGTCGGATGCTGACGAGGTTGTAGTCAGCGAGGACGGCAACGGAATACAGGATTTTGGGCCGTATCGCCTCGTTGCCGAGTCCGTAGGCGGAAAAGTGCTGGGCCACGTCCTGAATCATCTGGATCACGACGGAATATGCGTTTCATTCGGCAATTCCTCACAGCAGCAGACAGACTTCGACGCATGGAACCTGCTCAGGCCCGGTCGAGCCAAATTGTATGGATTTATGCTGTTCCGCGAACTTGGAACAGAGCCCGCATCGGAGGGCCTGGCCCGGCTGGTCAAACTCGTCGCCGACAGAAAACTGCATCCGAGGATCACAAAGGAAGAGCCAATGGAGAAAGTCGGCGAGGTGGCCAAGGATTTGATGGATAGAAAGATCGCGGGCAAAGCGGTGTTGAGGTGGTGGATATAGCTAATTGCCCTTGAGCAGCTTAGTTTCCAGAGCGTGAATCTGCCTGGCCATTGACAGAAGCTCCGGTTGGGTAAGCTCAGTGCCGGATTTATCGGAATCGAGAAGTCGTT
This sequence comes from Armatimonadota bacterium, assembly GCA_050948905.1. GTDB lineage: Bacteria > Armatimonadota > UBA5829 > UBA5829 > UBA5829 > DTKD01. The sequence goes on from JBMNES010000001.1 coordinate 558,899, forward strand.
TAATACTGGTTGCCGTCTGTTTATCGAGGCGATTTTGCAGTCGCTCGACGATTGCCCGTGAGTCGGAATCGGAATTAAGACCAAAGCTGCGGCACAGGCGCTGCCGGAAGGATTGTAGCAGAATATCAGCGGCCAGGTCGGAGGCTCCGGCACGTTCATATAACCTGGCTACGGATTCGACGTACTCAAACTCGGGCCTGCGCGAATTAGACTCCGGCAGGCCCCTCACTGCACCAAACCTGCGCGCCTGTCCGTAGCCTAACGCAATTAATGCAACGGCTATTATGACCGCTGCGATTCTGATTTGCTGCGGGAAAAACCCTATGAAGGCTATCGGTTTTGATCTTTGCAGCCCGTGGTGATATTCGTCAAAGAGGATAAGATCATTCGCAGTATTCGGCCTGGCATGTGCGGAGATTAGATCAAGGACGGGCAGAGCGCGGCGGTAGTCGGCCAGAGACTTGTTGGTGAGCAAGTCCTTCGTCAGCCGCACATATACCTGGCCTTTGCCGATCGATCGGTTGGTTTTGAATCCAGCGGGCAACTGCTTAGTGGAACTGGCGAGAAATACAACGACTCCGCCGTCGTTAACCCATCGCTGCAGCGCGGCAGTCTCTTCAGGCGCGATCGGATGCTCATCCAGAGGCTGGATTACCAACAGCACTTTTGAGTCGGCGGGGAGTTGATTGTATGGATCGTGTAACCTGGCGACGTTGTAGCCGAGTCTCTCGCCGAGCAGAGTATAAAACGCCTTGACTCCGTATTCGTTGGTGGAATATGAGGTGCTGACGGTGGAAGTGGACCTCGGCTGCCGGGTTGAAAACAAAGCCATCAGCACGACGAGCATCACAAACACCCCTATTAAAAACCATGCGTCTTTGGAGGGTCTCATTTCGCCTGCTCGGTTAAAATGTTGAATACATGCACGGCGTTGACGTAATCCTCTTTCTCACATGTCTCACCGCCGTAGATTTTGCGATCGAAGTCGACGGTGATCGGCCTGAGTTGCTGATATTGATCGTTGTGGCCACCGCTGGATAGCTCTCGGAGGTATTCCCAGTTGGTGCGGCTGCGCTCGAATCTGAGCAGGCTAATGTCGTCGAGATAGGCTATTGACGCCAGATATGCCGCCCGGAATGCTGAGCGATAGTCCCCTGATTCCGCAAGTTTTGCCGCCTGGCGTATCAAATCGGAGCCAGTAGGCATCTGATCCGCAAATGGTTCGGGCTTTCGAGTTGTATATGATACATTTTGTGACGCGATTATTAGCCTGCGAACGACTATTAAAAGCAGCACAACAAAGCCTGACGCCACTGCCCACGCGCCGAGTTTATCTAACATTTTGGATTTTTTGTCCAGAGCCAATCCGCTTGCAATCCAACCGAATATTTTGCGAATAAAACGACCGATGGCTTTCCCTATATTTTGGATAAACTTGGCTATCGGGCTGGGTTGGACAGGCTGGTATTCGGGCGATGAGAGAATCTGTTTAAGCTCCCGGCGCACTTTGGCAGGGTCGATTTGTGAGGACGTGCTCGCCTGCGATGCGAGTGCGGGGAATAATATGAGAGCTGCGACAATAAACACAATGATGCGCTTCATTGATCCGGCCCGGCCTCGTACTGCGTCTGCTCCTGGGGCAGGTTCGGAGCAGAATAGCCGTATGTCACATCGCCGCTGTTGAGTTCCTGCGCCAGCATTTCGAGGTCGAAACCCTCCTTGCGGATTCGAATGTCATAATACAACAATATAGTAACGATGGAGGCCACAGGAGCGAGAATTGTCCCGACAACCGCGTTAATTAAAGTGTTCAGCACAACCAGGACCATAGACGGCGAAGCGCCTTTATCCAGATTCATCGACATCAGCACCTGAACCGGGCCGCTGACAATGCTGCTGACAATGCCCATTACGAGATAGGCTATAATGATAAGCGACAGATACTTCATCATACTGCCGGGCATCAGTTTCCAGGTTCTGGACAACGAGCGGCGAATCCCCTTCATTTCCAGCACCACGATGCTCTCCGTCAGCGCCAATCGCAGCATTATATAGCATGCAAAAAAGACGGAGATGCATATTAAAATCGGGGCAGCCGCCAGCCATAATCTTTGATTCTGAACCACAGCCAATACGATCACCGGAACTATTATAAGAAGTGCGCCCAGAACTGCCATCGCTTTGACCAGAATCGCCCCCAATAACGGGCCGATCACGGAGCCGCGGAATACCCGCCGGAAGCTCTCGATAATTGTGACTTTTCTGCCGAGATACTCTTCAGATATGGCGTAGGTCATAGCGCCGGTCACGAATATTGCGGACAAGATCAGGTAGAGATAGCCGACGACTACAAGGCCTATGGTGAGGTACATCTCAGCCGAATTGGCGCGTGCGAGTGCGGAAATGTCAAACATCCTGGCTAACGCGAATTGGGTCAGGACGGCATAAGGCACATACATCACCGCCGCTATACCGACCAGCAGCACGAAACTGGATTTATACAGCTCTACGGTCTCGTCGAGGATCTGCGAGACGTTCATCGGTCGAAATCGTCTGGCGCTGGATTTCATTTATGCTCCTCTGCCGCTCTTTGCCAAAAAAGGCGGTCTGCGTTTTGGGTGGTGGCCTGGGCCACTGACTCTATGCTGATACCCTTAACCTTCGCTATTTCTTCGGCAACATAGCGCACATACGCGGGTTCGTTACGCTTGCCGCGGAATGGAACGGGGGTGAGATATGGGCAGTCCGTCTCGATGAGCAACCTGTCCATCGGACACATCCGCACCACCTCCCACAACTTCTGCGACGCCTTATATGTTATGGGGCCGTCAACGCCGATATAATACCCCATCTCCAACACGTCTTGCGCGAACTCAACGTCTCCTGAGAAGCAATGAAAGACGCAGCCGATGATTTTTGACGCGTTATTCTGCAACACCTGCAGAGCTTCGGGGTTGGATTCGCGACTGTGGACCACGATAGGCAGGCCAACCTGATCTGCAAGGTTGATTTGCGCTTCAAGGGCCGCAAACTGCCTGTCCGGCGGGCTGAAATTGTAGTGAAAATCCAGCCCAATCTCCCCTATTGCAAGGACTTTTTGATTGCCTGAAAGGTTCCTCAGGGCCTCTTCCACATCGGTATTATAGCTTTTTGCGTCGTGAGGATGAACGCCGACGGTGGCGTAGATCTGGTTATATTTATCGGCGAGTTGGACGGCGTCGAGGCTGGATTGCAAATCGTAGCCGCAGATGATAACCCGCTCGACACCGGCGTCAACGGCGCGCTGAAGGACGTCGTCGAGGTCCTCGGCGTATTTGTCGTCGTTGAGGTGGGTGTGGGTGTCGATTAGTTTGATTTTGTTTGCGGGTTGGTTGTTCATAATGTTTTGTTAAATAGAAGGGAAATCGCGAAATTCAGAAAGAAGCGAAATCCAGAAATAATCATTGATATCGACTGATCGGACTTCGGATGCCGGAATCCGTACCTCTAAAAGCAGATTTCTCGCTTCGCTCGAAATGACACAGGGTTGAAACGTGATCCTGCGACTTCGCGCAGGATGACTAAAATTGAGAGCGCCCTGTGACTGAGTTCGGAGCGGCGATTCGGAGATCGCCGCAATTGGCTTCGAGGTGGCAATTCGGAGATTGCCACCTATCTAGAAAAGCAGATTTCTCGCTGCGCTCGAAATGACATAATGCTTAAAATGACAATGCGGCCGGGACAGAGGGCGGCCACTACAAATACTTCTCCTTTTTCTGCGCTTTGATCTGCTCCAGCAGGTCTTTGATTTCCTGGGAGCGGCCGACGGGTAGGAGCAGCAGGGCGTCCTCGGTGTCTACTATTACCAGATTGTCCAGGCCGATGGTGGCGATTAGTCTTCCCTGCTCGCCGTGAATTAAACAGCTATGCGTGTCTATGCCGACGTGCTCGCCGATGACCACGTTGCCGTAATCATCTGGAATCTTGATCTCGCGAAGCGAATACCAACTCCCCAAATCACTCCAGCCAATAGAAGCCGGGATGACGAATATATTTTTGGCGTGCTCCAAAATGGCGTAGTCCACCGAAATCCGGGGGAACTCGTCGTATATCTGCTCGAAAACCGCAGCCTCTTCTGATGTGCCGATAGAGGCAGCATAACGCATCATCAGGCCGTGAATCTCCGGGCTGTGGGCCTCGAAGAGGTCTATGATAGTCTTCGCGCTCCAGACGAACATCCCACTGTTCCAGACGTATTCCCAGCTCGAAACATATTCTTCGGCCGTGACAAGGCTTGGCTTTTCTTTGAAGCTGACCACCTCGCGCACTTCGATGTTGTCGACGTGGCGGGAGTTTTCTGACATTTGAATGTAACCGTATCCGGTCTCCGGGGCGGTGGGTTTGATGCCAATCGTGACGATGTTGGCAGCCTCTTCAGCGACCTTTTCAGCAGCGCCTAAGATGCTTCGGAACACGTCCTCCCTCGTGATAACGTGGTCGGCAGGGCTGATTAGAATGACAGCATTCGGGTCGCGATGGTGGATGATCGTCGCGATAACCCCTACCGCAGGTGCGGTGTCCTTGCCCATCGGCTCGCCGACGACGTTGTCCGGGTTGATCCACGGAAGCTGCTCGAGGATGATCGGCTTGTGCGACTGACCTGCGATTATAAATATATTTTCGCGGGGAATCATGGGCTCCAGCCGCTTCACCGTGTCCTGGAGCATAGAGCATTCCGTATATAGATTTTGGAACTGCTTGGGCTTGCTCTGCCGAGACTTCGGCCATAGACGAGTTCCGGATCCGCCGGCGATTATTGCTGCATACATTCGATGTTCTCCTGAGTTTTTTCTATCATTAGCCTCAGCGAGGGGCTGTTAAACCCGACGCCAGGTGATTGTTGACGTTATTATGGTTATGGGGTGGCGATTCGGAGATCGCCACCCATCTCATTTTCAAAGCGATTCCGAGATCGCCACCCATCTCATTTTCAAAGCGATTCCGAGATCGATGCTCATCACTGTTATTATTATGGTCTGTTCGTTAAAGATGCCAGTGGTTATATTCATTCCACCGAGTCACTATCCCTTCCAAAAAGCCTGCCTGGTAGAATGGCTAAGTAGGAATCCGATGAGGTTGCGTTGAAAATTAAGATATGAACTCTGCCGATGCGCCAGGGGCTGTGGACCCTCGAAATAAACTCAACGAGCTTAGCAACCGCGATTGGATGATGGAGACAAAGAGCGTGTGGTTCAGCACGCCACCCCAGCGCGACAGTCTGAAAGCCCAGCACCCCGCCACATTCGCTGAATCCGACATAGTGCGCCTGATAGAGTTTTTCACCAAGCCCAGAGAGAGAGTGCTTGATCCGTTTGTGGGCAGCGGTTCGACTCTGGTTGCCTGCAGTCAGGTCGGTCGGCATGGAGTCGGTATAGAGTTGGTGGAGCAATGGGTCGATATAGCAAATCGACGCATAGAAAATGAACCTAACCCAATGGATGTGGATCTGCGCGTGGTGCAGGGGGATGCAAGGCAGCGATTATTTGAAATGTCGGATGAATCCGCCCATTTCGTGGTCACCAGCCCGCCATATTGGAGCATTCTACGCAAGGATTGGGATCATAAAGTCACGGCCGAGCGCAAGTCTAAGGGTCTGCAGACCAGATACAGCGACCAGGCTGATGATCTGGGCAATTTGGAGTCGTATGACGAGTTTTTGGATGAGCTTGGGCTGGTATTCGGGCAATGCCACCGCGTGTTACAGGCGGGCAGATATATGTGTGTGGTGGTGTCGGATTTCAGGCATGGTTCCAGGTTTATCCCCTATCATTCGGATATCAGCCGGGTCATTGAGTCGGTTGGGTTTACGTTAGAAGGCATCACGGTGCTGGTGCAGGATTCAAAGAATCTGTATCCTTACGGGCTGCCGTACGCGTTCGTGTCGAATATCCACCACCAGTATATTCTTACGTTCAGGAAGCGCAAACACTAATCGGAAGGCTGAGGTCTGAAGCGGACTTACTGATCTTACGTTTTATACGGCCGAGGGCGTTGTCTACGGACTTTGGTTTGCAGTCGAGTTCAACAGCGATCTCGCGATACGACTTCCCGAATCGATATTTCATCAGCACCTGCCACTCGAAATCCGATAGCAGGGCCCTCAGCGCATCTCGCATCATCTGATGATCCTCGCGGCGAATAAGCATCTCTCCAGGGTCCAATTCCGAACTTGTAAGCACGATATCGGCGAGGTTAAAATCCGTGTCGTATTCGTCTGTAAAACACTCCAGCGAGATAGCCGTATTCAGAGGGGTTTGTTTTCGTCGACCAGCGGATTTAATGGCTGTGATGACGTGACGCTCGACGCAGATTCTGGCGAATGATAGAAATGAGATACCCTTATCCGGGCAGTAGTCCATAATCGACTGCCACAGCCCGATCATGCCGATCTGCAGCAAATCGTCTCTTTCTGCCCCCATAAGAAAATAGGATCGAATCTTCGTGCGGACGAGGCTGCGGTATTTGTAGAGTAGAAACTCAGACGCGTTGATGTCGCCAGCTTGCGCCGATTCAACGACGATCTGATCAGGCAGGCGACCATAATGAGTCCCAAAACGTTTCAACGTATCTACAAAACCTCCGACAGCATTCATTTAATGCAATTACTGAGCACGCTTTGTCCGTATATGCACCCAGCGCGTTCAAACTGCGTCCATGCCTGCATTATACATTACGATCTGCCTGCTGGCAACGGTCATTTGTAGCTGAGGTTGACAGCGGCATGCGGCTGGGGTTATTTGACTTGGGTCTGCAGCACCGCCGACAACTTATCATTCATCCCTTGCACTGTGGCATAACTAGGTGTATAATACACCTAAATGGTATCAGACAGGAGGCTCGGATGAAGATAGCAGTTACTGCAGCGGGAGAGGACATTAACGCGCAGGTGGACCCGAGGTTTGGTCGGGCGCAGTCGTTTATAGTGTACGACACTGAGTCTGGGGAATGGCAGGCGGTGTCGAACTCGGTTAATCTTAACGCTATGCAGGGGGCGGGTATTCAAACAGCGCAGATGCTGGCTAAGACCGGTGTCGAAGCCGTGGTGACCGGCCACTGCGGGCCTAAGGCGTTTCGGGTGTTGAACACGGCTGGAATCAAAGTATATTCTGGCGCTTCGGGAACTGTGGCGGAGGCTTTGGAGGCCTTTAAGACTGGTCAACTTCAGGCTGCAGGAGGCCCGGATGTCGAGGGCCACTGGCAATAAGCAGGTTTTTGCATTGGATACGGAAAGGAGCCAAAAATGCCTGGTGGAGATGGACGAGGACCTATAGGTGGTCAAGGCAGAGGTAGAATGGGCGGCGGCGGAGCAGGTGCAGGCGGTGAGTGTGTATGCCCTGCGTGTGGACATAAAGAGCCACACCGACGCGGGGAACCGTGTGCAGAGAAGACCTGTCCCAAATGTAATGCACGAATGACAAGGGCAAGATAATATGAAAATCGCTATAGCCAGCGGAAAAGGCGGGACAGGCAAGACCACCGTCGGCACTAACCTCGCACGGGTGCTGTCGAAATCTCATAAAGTGCAGTATCTGGACTGTGACGTCGAAGAGCCCAACGCGCATTTGTTTTTGCACCCGGAAATTACACATAAACGAGACGCGACCGTGCTGGTGCCGGAGGTGGATGAAAACCTTTGCACATCGTGCGGCAAATGCTCGGAGTTTTGCTACTTTAACGCCATAGCCTCGTTGGCCAACACGACGATTACATTTCACGAGCTGTGCCACAACTGCGGCGGATGCGCGATGGTGTGCCCGGAGAAGGCGATTACTGAGGTTGAACGCGCTATCGGGGTGATCGAGAGCGGGACTGCCGGTGGAATTGAGTTTGTACATGGCAGGCTGAATATCGGCGAGGCGATAAGCGTGCCGCTTATAAAGCAGGTGATTGCACATGCGAAACCGGATAGCGTTGTGATCATGGATGCGCCGCCTGGGACCGCATGCCCGGTGGTCGGCACTCTGAAAGGCGCTGATAAGGCGGTGCTGGTGGCGGAGCCAACAGCGTTTGGGCTGCACGACCTGTCGCTTGCGATTGATCTGATTCGAGAGCTTTCGATGCCGGTTGGGGTGTTTATCAATCGTTCTGATATAGGCGACGACCGGGTGGAGCGCTTCTGTGAGGCCAATAGTCTGCCTATATGGGGACGGTTGCCGCACAACAGACGGATAGCGGAGGCGTATTCCAGAGGGACGCTGGCTGTGGAGGCGGTTCCGGAAGTAGCGGAGAGCTTCGAGGGTCTAGCCTCTGAGCTGTTGCAAGGAGGCGGGCTGTGAAAGAAATTGTTATATTGAGCGGTAAGGGCGGCACTGGAAAGACGAGCATAACTGCGTCTTTCGCCGCGCTGGCTGACAAGCCCGTGCTCGTCGATTGCGATGTCGATGCTGCGGATCTGCATTTGGTGCTTGAGCCGAAAAAGACCGAAGCTCATGAGTTTATGGGCGGACGGGTAGCTATAATTGATGCTGATAAGTGCACGGCCTGCGGGGCGTGTGCTGAGGTGTGCCGGTTTGATGCGATCTCGGAACACGATGGCCTCTATCGAGTCGATGAGATGGAATGCGAGGGCTGCGGCGTGTGCCAGTTGGTCTGCCCAGTGGATGCCATTGATTTGGTAGATACGGTGAGTGGGCAATGGTTTTTGTCTCAGACGAGATTCGGGCCGATGGTACACGCAAGACTGAGCGCAGGCGGGGAGAACTCCGGGAAGCTGGTCACTCTTAGTCGCAAAGAAGCCAGGGAGGTCGCCCAAAATGCGGGATCTCAGCTTATAATAACCGATGGCCCGCCGGGAATCGGATGTCCGGTGATCGCTTCGCTTGCGGATGCGAACCACGTGGTAGTTGTGACTGAACCTACTGTATCGGGTATCCACGATTTGCAGAGAGTTGCGAAATTGACCGTGCATTTTCGTGTGCCGGCGAGTATCATCATTAATAAGTACGATATAAACGAAGAGAAGGCGGCGGAAATAGACGAGTTTGCCAAATCGCACGACCTTGAAGTGCTGGGCAAAGTGGCCTATGACCCGATCGTTACCGCCGCGCAGTTGGAAGGCAAGAGCATAGTAGAATACTGCAGCGCAGGAATAAGCGATACGCTGCGAGATATATGGGGCCGAGTGTCCCGAATCATTGACTGAGGAGTAAAACATGTCCCAAGAGCATAGTTGTGGCGCTGGCGGTTGCAGCGCAGGTGGAAATGGCGGATGCGGATCGTGTGGCGCAGAGAACGCGCAGAGCCTTGATGAGTTTATGGCGTTCGTCGAACGAGAGGATACCCTGAAGCGCATTAAGCATAAGATAGTCGTGCTTTCCGGAAAGGGCGGGGTTGGCAAGAGCACCGTTGCGGTGAACCTTGCCGTGTCGCTGGGGTTGGCTGGGAATAAAGTTGGCTTGCTGGATGTCGACATTCATGGGCCGAGCGTGCCCAAGATGCTGCATTTGGAGGATCATAAGCTCGAATCCAACGGCCGAAAGCTGATCCCTGCCGAGATGGGAAACATTAAGGTTATGTCGATCGGTTTTATGCTGCAGGGCGCCGATGATGCGATCATCTGGCGCGGGCCAATGAAGGCTGGAGTTATCAAGCAGTTTGTGGAGGAAGTTGAGTGGGGAGATTTGGACTACCTGGTGGTCGACTGCCCGCCCGGAACCGGTGACGAACCGCTTTCAGTGATTCAGACCCTGCAAAACGCCGACGGCGCAGTGGTGGTAACCACCCCGCAGGATGTGGCGTTGGCGGATGTTGCTAAGTCGATTCAGTTCTGCCAGCAGCTTAACCTGAAAGTACTGGGCGTAGTCGAGAATATGAGCGGGTTTGCCTGCCCCCACTGCGGTGAGACTGTGGATATATTCAAGTCCGGCGGCGGGGAGAAGATGGCGGAGCGGATGGGCGTGCCGTTTTTGGGCAGCGTGCCGCTCGACCCTGTAGTGGTGACCGCCGGAGACTCGGGGACGCCGTATATTTATAACTACTCCAACTCCGCAGCGGCTAAGGCGTTTGAACCGATAGTAGCTGGGTTGGCGAACATATTGAACGATGGGACTGGAAAGGAAAAGAAAATGCTAATCGCACTGCCTACAAGCGATGGACAGCTTTGCATGCATTTTGGCCATAGCGAGAAGTTCTCCATTTTCGAGATCGACCCTGATGGGAAGAGAATCATAGCCAAGACGGTTGTTATACCGCCGCCGCACGAGCCGGGTCTGCTGCCGAAATGGCTAAACAGCGAAGGAGTGAGCGTTATTATAGCTGGTGGCATGGGCCAGCGGGCGCAGGAGTTATTTGCAGAGGCCGGTGTCAAGGTGGTAGTGGGCGCACAGCCGGACGACCCTGAGAAGGTGGTAATGTCGTATCTGAACGGCGATCTGCAGACCGGAGACAACGTCTGCGACCACTAACGCTGTAGTGATTCATCGACCGATAATGATATTTGAGGAATAGAATGCGAAGGGGACACTGTCATCGCCACGGGGACGGCCAGCCGTGTACGTGTTCGATGGGGAATCTTTATAGGTTCGTCGAACCGCTGGCGCTTTATTTGCTGAAAAAGCGCGGGCAGACGCACGGATATGACCTGATGGGCGCGCTTAAAGAACAGGCGCTGACCGACTCGACCATTGAGCCGGGGGCGCTGTATCGTACGCTGCGTCGTCTGGAGGAGGCCGGGTTTGTGTCGTCAACCTGGGATGTCGGTGGCAGTGGCCCTGCCAGGCGTGTCTATGAGCTTACCGCAGATGGGGAGGCTCATTTGCGGGAATGGATAACGGTATTGGATCACCTGGCAGGCTCAATTAAAGGCTTTGTAATAGAAGCCAGGGAGCTTATCAAAGAGTAGAACTTCGGTGGCTGAGGCTGTTCGATTGAGGCCAAAACCTGGTCGTGGTATAATCCTCGTATCATAATCTAAGGGATCACGCGGTGAAGTCGGGCTGGTTTTTTATAATACTACCTTTCATATTATTGGCTGCCTGTTCAGGTTATGCAGCTGAGCCAGTGGACGTCAAGCAATACCTCGTCCTCCGCAAATCATTGATGACGCAGCTCTCGATAAGCCAGCTAAAGGCGGAATCGGGCGCGTATATCGGCAAAGTTTTCGAGATACGCGGGCAGATGATGGGCCATTGCGGCAATACGATTATCGTAAGTGACCCAGAGGGTGATTCTTATACGATTACTACCGATACCCCGCCGGCGCAGATCGGGTCGCATCTGGCGTGTCTTGTTAAAATCGGTGAGAAATCTACTTGCTCTTTGAGCGACCTGGACCTTGTGGCATGCACTTTTCTTCTGGACCTGCAAAGAGCCGAACCCAAACCCAAAGCCGCTGCCCCTGCTTCTAAGCCGGCTCAGGCGCAATCGTCGGCTTCTGCTCAAAACACTACAACCAAACAGATCACCTCTGACGAACTTGTTCAGATTTATACTAATGCCGTGAGAGGCTTCAACCCGAAGCTGAGCCAGTCGCAGGCAGACACAATAGCAAGGAGCATATTGGGGTTTAGTTATCACTATAAAGTCGATCCGAGACTGGTGTGTGCGGTGATTATAGCGGAGTCGAATTTTAAGGTAAACGCGACATCACGGGCTGGAGCACAGGGATTGGGGCAGCTTATGCCGAGCACAGCGGCGGGACTTGGGGTGAACAACGCCTATGACCCGGTGCAGAATATTTACGGGTCGGTCAGGTATGTAAAGAGCATGCTTGATCGGATGTCCGGCAATAAACACTTCAATGAACTAACCTGGAACGACCTCGCACTGGCGCTGGCGGCTTATAATGCCGGGCCGGGGGCTGTGAAAAAACACGGCGGAGTACCGCCTTATAAAGAGACTCGTAATTACGTGCAGAGAGTTACGTCTATTTACAAGCAGTTGTGCGGGGTGAAGTAGAGGGCCCGACATCGTAAAAAGCTGATTTCTTATTAAGGAAACGCGAAAGAGCGAAAGAAGCGAAAGCCAGAAATAGCAGATAGTTCGGATTATTTGGAATCGGACTTCGAACCTCGGACGTCGGACATCGAAAAAGCAGATTTCTCGCTGCGCTCGAAATGACGGGGGTTGTGCATACTCGAAATGACGGGGGTGGTGGGTGCGCGAAATGACGGGTGATGGGTGTTCGAAATGACGGAGATAGTGACGCTCGAAATGACGGGAGTGGTGAGCGCTCGAAATGACGGGATGTGGGTGTGCAACCGAAGTAACTTGTTTGAGTTATTTTAAGAGGTATAAGATGAGAACTTGTCTCGTTGTAATTGCGATACTTTTTTTGTGCGCTTCGCTGGTGATGGCGGAGGAGGCTATCGGGATTCCGGTGTATCCGGGAGGGGAGTCGACTATGGAGATCAGCCTTGCCGATGCTGATCTGCTTCCCACGCTCAAGGCGATGCTGCCGATGATGAAACTCGGCGGGTTGGAGAAGATCGACCCAAACGATCTCGAAGCCGCCTTGAAAGACGTCAAACTCGTAGAAGTACTGCAGGTGGAGGTTAGAACTCCGGCCAGTGAGGCGCAGATCGCTGATTTCTACTCCCAAAAGGCGCCGGCGGGGACTTGGAACCAGGTGTTTAAGCAGTCGACGACAAAAACCGCGATGGCGCTGTTTGTTCAGGGCGCCGGTGAGAAACTCTATGGCTACAGAGTGCAGACGGCAGTTGAGGATAATAAACCGATAAAAAAGGCCATTATCTTCAGAACCGAGGGCAAAATCGACTACGTTAAAGCTCTTACGATTGCTGGCAAAATGTTACTCAATAAATGAAGCGCGGCGTCTATCAACTTCTGATTAAATTGGATCGCGATAAAACTATCCCCGTGGGAAAGCTCGGAGTCTTTGACTTTCCACGGGGATATTATGTTTATACGGGCAGCGCGATGGGAGGGCTGGAGGCTCGGGTGGCCAGGCACCTCTCTGATGTGAAACGGTTTCACTGGCATATTGATTATCTACTTGAGCAAAGCGAGATTATCCGGTATGCTATAAAGGAATGCTCGGCTGATGGGCCGCGAGAGGAATGCGCGGTGCATGCGGCGACTCTTGAGATGGACGGCGCGACGGAGCTGATTAAGGGCTTCGGGTCGAGCGATTGCAGGTGCCGGTCGCATTTGGTTTATTTTGCAAAAGAACCGACGCTGGCGCTGGATGATACCCCGGCATAGGCTAAATGATGCTGGGAGGGAGGGCAGAAATGCAAGTCGAAGATAGCCCCTATAAAGTCACTTTGACAGTCTTCGAAGGCCCTCTCGATCTGTTGCTGCACCTTATCCGCTCCAACGAAATCGACATCTACGATATCCCTATCGTGAAGGTTACTGAGCAGTATCTGGCGTATTTATCCCTGATGGAGTCGCTGGACCTGGAAGTGGCAGGGGAGTGGCTCGTTATGGCGGCGACGCTGCTGGAAATCAAAAGCCGGATGCTGCTTCCGGAAGAGCCGAAGGAAGAGGCCGAGGAAGAGGCTGTCGACCCAAGAGTGGAGCTTGTCGAGCGGCTGATTGAATATGAGAAGTTCAAAGAGGCGGCGGAGCTTTTCAGGGAGCGGGAGAACGAGCAGGCGAAGGTGTTCGGCAGGGGCGCGGTGGTATTAGACTACGACTTGCGGCCGGAGTTCGATTTATCAGATATAACGGCGGTCGACTTGCTGGCCGCTTTGCAGAACATTCTTTCTGATGTAGATGACGAGCCTGTAACCAGCATCCAGCGGCGTAAAATCAGCGTGCGGATGCGGATGCGGGAGATTTATAAAAGGGCAGCGGACGCGGCAGGGCAGTTGCATTTTGCGGACCTGTTTGAGGACGTGACGAACCGGGTCGAGGTGGTGATCACATTCCTTGCGCTGCTGGAATTGTTGAGAAAGAGAAGATTGACGGTTAAACAGAAGGCTGCGTTTGCGCCTATTGAGATAAGAGTCGTGGAGCGGGATGGAAGCTAAAGATAAAGCATTGGAAGCTGGATACGAGTTGGTGTCGGCCAAACCGATGTCCGAGGCGACCGTGGATGATATAAACGAGGCTGTCGGCGACGTGGTGGTCGCGCAGGATACGTTTGTGCCGGAGGAGGCGCCCCATCGCAACGGCAAGCTACAGCACGTTGTTGAGTGTATGCTGTTTGTCTCCTCAGAGCCGATGACCTCCCAGCAGATCGCGGATACTCTTGAAATCGAGCGAGAGCGCGTAGAAGATGCTCTGGCTGGTCTCGAAGAGGACCTGAATTGCGGACATGGGTTGCAACTCGTGCGGGTGGCCGGCGGATATCAGATATGTACCCGACCGGAATTTGGGGAATACTGTGCGATGATACTGCAACCGGCAAAGCGGAGGCTATCAAAGGCCGCGCTTGAGACGCTGGCCGTGGTGGCTTATCGGCAGCCTTGCACGATCCCGGAGGTCGAGGCCGTGCGTGGGGTCGATGTCGGCGGGGTTATGAAGACCCTTATAGAGCGCAGGCTTGTTAAGGAAGCCGGCAAGAAACAGGCGCCCGGCAGGCCGACGCTGTATACTACAACACAAGAGTTTTTGGAATATTTCGGACTAAATGACGTCTCGGAGCTGCCGGATATCGATATGATGGCGGTGGAGGCTGTGAAGGCGTTGGAGGCTCAGAAGGGACTGTTTGATACGGAAACTGAGCATCAGCCCGGAGAGGTCGGGGATTAGAGAGGCGCGGGAAGGGAAAACGCGAAAGCGCGAGAAAAGCGAAATCCGGAAAATAGTATTTTAGATTCGGTGAGCGCCATCGAAGCATCTTGCAGGCTGTGCGGTGGCGATTCGGAGATCGCCACCGATCCTTAAAGGAGTTGTCCGAGACGGAGATCGGACACTACATTTTATTGTAATAGTTAGTGCTGGCTGGAACGCCGCGATTTTACGTGCGGTTGGTATATGTAATGCAGAACTTGCGAAGTATTCGCCTGGGGATCTGGGCGGTTGTATTTTTGACTCTTGTGTGCAGTAATGTGTGCGCTACCGGCGCTCCTGAGATAGACGCGTTGGGTGCGGTGTTGATGGATGTGGACACAGGCCGGGTGCTTTATGAGAAAAATCCGCACAAAAGACTGCCGAACGCAAGCACTACCAAGATAATGACCGCTATTTTGC
This sequence comes from Armatimonadota bacterium, assembly GCA_050948905.1. Taxonomy (GTDB): domain Bacteria; phylum Armatimonadota; class UBA5829; order UBA5829; family UBA5829; genus DTKD01. The sequence goes on from JBMNES010000001.1 coordinate 574,037, forward strand.
TGATTGAACACTGCAAGATGACGGACAGGATTGAGGCCAGCGAAAACGCCTGCACTACTCCATATACCTCACTTCACCTGATGCCCGGGGAGACGATTACAGTAAAGGACCTGTTGACGGGTATGCTGGTGCGGTCGGCAAATGACGCGTCTGTGGCTGCAGCGGAGCATATAGCAGGCTCTACCGAAAACTTCGCCATTGTTATGAACCATAAAGCGGCCAGCATCGGCTGCACTGATACGAACTTCGTCACCCCAAATGGGCTTTATGACCCCGACCACTACTCATCGGCGTACGATCTCTGCCTTATGGCTCGGTATGCTATGCGGTTTGACGAGTTTAATAAGGCCATAAAAACACGGAAATATTCTCTGAACAGCCGCACGATGAACAAAGAGGACTTGTGCGTGTATACACACAGCAAGTTCCTTAAAAGTTATCCCGGCGCAGATGGGGTGAAGTCGGGTTATACCAAACAATCGAAAACCTGCTATGTCGGTAGTGCAACCCGAAACGGATGGCGGCTGGTGTCGGCAATTTTAGGAAGCCAGAACGCAAACGCCGCAACTGCCGTGTTGATGGATTATGGGTTCGATAATTTCAAGCGTGTGCAGGTTGTTAAGTCGAATCAGAAATGTGGGGACGCAAAAGTGACCGGCGGAAGGCACGCCACCGTGTCTGCACTGGCGGCAAAAAGCCTTAGCATCCCGGTGGCGAAAAAAGGCAGCAAAGTCACGACCAGGTTGCGATTCTCCTCTATCGAGGCTCCCATAGAAAAAGGCCAGCGCGTCGGGAAAATCGTGGCGTTGGTGGATGGCCAACAGGTCGCGTCGGTCGGACTGAAGGCTGGCGAGGAGATGGGAATCAGCCTGTGGCGACGGGGGGTAATTTTAGCAAAGGGATGCGGCCTGGTGGTGGCGCTGCTGATTGTGGGGAGATATGGAAGAGAGATTACAAAAAGTTCTCGCCGCCGCAGGCGTCGGGTCACGTCGCCGATGCGAGGATATAATCGCCGCAGGTAGGGTTGCGGTAAACGGTTCGATAGTCAAAGAACTCGGCACAAAAGCAGATCCGGCAAAGGACAACATCACCGTCGACGGCAAGGCCATCAGCGCGCCCACCGCTAAGACCTATATTCTTCTTAACAAGCCCGCCGGTTACACTTCGACTCGCTCCGACCCACACGCTGAGAAGACCGTGATGGAGCTTGTCAAGGACGTGGATGCGTTTTTGTATCCTGTAGGGCGGTTGGATGTCGAGACCTCCGGGCTGCTGATTCTAACCAACGACGGTGAATTCACGAAACTTGTCAGCCACCCCTCACACGGAGTTGAAAAGACGTATGTGGCGGTTATAAAGGGCAGGATCAAGTCCTCTGATTTGACGGCGTTAGAGGAAGGGATTGAGTTGGAGGACGGGGTTACCGCGCCGGCAAAGGTGAGGTTGATATCCTCGTCGCCGAGAAACGGCACCAGCACAGTCGAACTTACTATTCACGAAGGTCGCAAGCGCCAGGTGAGACGGATGTTCGCCGCTGTTGGGCATAAAGTGGAGAGGCTGACGCGGACCAAAATAGGAAGAATCGACCTGAAGGGATTGCGCGAAGGTGAGTATAGGCCGCTTACCCGGCGGGAGATATCGGAGCTGAGGGGTGGTGCCCAGAAGGGGAAACGCGGAAGGGCAGCAGGATAAGCGTGGCGTGATCCTGCGACTACGCGCAGGATGACAATAGTTGTTGGCGCAGGATGATGCGTTTGGGAGCGCTGAATGCCTAAGTGCGAGGTGGCAATTCGGAGATTGCCACCTATCTAATCTAATTACCATAACCGATAACCGAAAAAGCAGATTTCTTGTATTATGCTCTTGCCTGTCTATAATGGTGGATTATAGGACGCTATAGTCCACCTGGCAGAGGGGACGTGCAGATTTCAGTGCGTTGGAGCACGTTGGCGAGATTGTTCCTTCTGTCTTGATCAAGGCTTAATCCGGACGGTATCCTGGGTCCCTGATTTATGGTGAACCCGTATGTACAAGGATGGACGCCTTATTTTCAGGAGAGACGAATGCATTATCTAGGAATTGATGTATCCAAGGACAAATTCGATGTGGCACTGATGCTTGATGAGGCTGCGCCAGACCAATTCAAACAGAAAGTTTTCAGCAACAATAATGATGGCTACAACAAGCTCATTAAGTGGCTGGACAAAAGAGTATCGGAGCCTGTGCATTTTGCGATGGAGGCTACGAACATCTACTGGGAAGAGCTGGCAGTATTCTTGAACGACAAGGGTCTTACTGTGAGCGTGGTAAACCCTACGTTAGTAAAAAACGAAGCCAAATCTTGGGGAGTGCGCAACAAGACAGACAAAACCGATGCCACAGTGATTGCGCGGTTTTGTGCGGCCAAGAAGCCACAGGCGTGGGTAGCGCCGTCGGCCGAAATACGGGAACTGCGTGACCTGGTGAGATACCTGGAGACTCTACAGGACGAGAGACAGAGATACAAAAACCGGCTGCAAACAGCATCATCTGAGCTTGTAAGGGCATCACTGAAGCAGTTGATAGCATTTCTAGATGCTGAGATTGGTGCGTTGAAGAAGAGGATATCCAATCATATCAACCGGCATCCTGGTCTCAAGAAAGATGCGGAGCTTTTGGCCAGCATACCCGGCATTGGGCCAAAGACGGTAGCAGTGATTCTAAGCGAGTTGCCAGATGTAGCCAATTTCAGTTCTTCCAAGTCTGTGGCAGCGTATGCTGGTTTATCGCCCATGAAAGCGGAAAGCGGTAAACACAAAGGTGCGACCAGGTTGTGCAAGTTTGGCAATGCTCAACTCCGGCGGACTCTATACTTTCCTGCTATTGCAGCAGCGACTCATAACGAGTATTTCCGCGAATTCTATACTAGGCTGACAAGACGGGACAAGTGCAAGATGATCGCGATCGGTGCGTGCATGAGAAAGCTTTTAGTGACCGCTTATGGAGTATTAAGATCTGGCAACCCTTTCCAAATGCCAGCTTAAAAACTTGACAGGCAAGACGGTATCTCGCTGCGCTCGAAATGACGACTGTGGGACCGACAACCGATAACCGACAACCGACAACCGATAACTGGCAACCGACAACCGATAACCGACATATCAAAATGAAAAAACTCGTTTACTTAATCATATTGGCCTTTTGCCTGGCTGGTGGAGCTTGCTGGGGGGATTATCCTGTGCGGGTTAAAGACGCGCGGGGCAGGATTGTGGTCATTAAGGCTAAACCTGTGCGGATTGTATCGCTGGCGCCTGGAAACACGGAGATTTTATATGCTATCGGGTTGGCAGACCGGATAGCTGGGGTGACCCGGCAGTGCAATTATCCTGAAGCCGCAAAGAAGAAGCCGAAAGTCGGAGATATGACGGTGGATGTGGAGGCTGTGGTCGCTCTAAAGCCTGATCTCGTCTACGCGCACTCTGCTCTGAACTCGACCGTGATTCCCAAATTGGAGAGGCTCGGGCTGACTGTTTTTGCCATCGACCCCAAAACGCTTGGCGAGGTGTGCCGGGATATTCGAACAACTGGCAGGATTACATCCAGGCCAAAGACAGCAAACTCGGTCGCGAGCAAAATCGAGGGCACCATTAAAGCTGTTAAGATGGAGTCCGCTAAGAAGAGGCGGGGCAAAGCGCTGGTGGTGATTCAATCGAACCCGCTGTGGGCAGCAGGGCCGAAGACGTTTGTAAATGAGATGCTTGAGATCGCAAACGCCAAAAATATAGCGTTCGACGCACGGCCGGGGTTTGTGCCGTTTTCCAGGGAGGCGGCTATCTCACGTAACCCCGATGTGATTATCACCGGGCTGAAATCCGATATTGAGTTCTTCGGCAAAAGCCGGGAATGGGGCTCGACCAGTGCAGTTAAGAATAAGCGGGTGTATGTGGTGAATAGTGATATTCTTCTGCGAGCCGGGCCGAGGCTGGCGGATGGGCTGAGGGAAATTGCGGGGAAATTGTAGATTGACATTGGTCGCAGGGAAGGGATAAACGCGAAAGGGCGAAGGGAAGAAACGCGAAAGCCAGAAAGAAGCGAAAGCCCGAAAATAACGGAAAAGCGCTACAGTGCCGGATCAGACTTCAGACATCTGACCTCGGACATCGAAAAAGCAGATTTCTCGCTGCGCTCGAAATGACGAAGGGGGTGGCTCCAAGAGACGAAGGAGCAAAGGGAGAAACGCGAAAGCCAGAAAGAAGCGAAAACCCGAAAATAACGGAAAAACCCTACAGTGCCGGATCGGACTTCGAACATCCGACCTCCGACATCGAAAAAAGCAGATTTCTCGCTGCGCTCGAAATGACGGGGAAGAGGTGGCGATCTGGGATCGCCACCTCTTTATTTACTTTAAGCTCAGATATTTCTAGCGGCCTGCATTATGTCATCGACGGTCGGGACGCAGGCATCCTCGAGCGGTTCACTCATCGGGATTGGGCAGTCCTTGCCGCTCAGTAAGACCGGTTGGGCGTCCAGATAGTCGAAGCCCGTTGTACCGTCCTCGAACTGATACTCCATCAACTGTCGGGTAATCTCCGCTCCAACCCCACATCTCGGATAGCCCTCAGAGACCGTTATCAGCTTGCCCGTCTTGCGGACCGACTTGGCTATGGTGTCGATGTCGAGCGGGTTGAGGGTTCGCGGGTCGATGACCTCGCAGTAGATACCCTCAGCAGCCAGCTCATCGGCAGCGGCCATCGCGAAGTGCAGCATTCGGCTGTAAGCGACAATCGTCACATCCGTGCCCGATCTTTTTATATCGGCCACGCCGAGAGGGATAATATAATCGTCGTCCGGAACCGGGCCGGTGACGCCGGAGTAGAGAACCTTATGCTCAATAAACAGAACCGGGTTGTCGTCCCGGATAGCCGCCTTAAGCAGGCCCTTGGCGTCGTATGGGGTGGCCGGCATAACGATGTAGATACCCGGAATGTGCAGGAACATAGCCTCCAGGCTCTCGGAATGGTGAGCGGCGATCGATCGCCCCACCCCTCCCTCTGTGCGCACAACGGCAGGGATTTTGGTCTTTCCGCCGAACATATAGCGGTTGTAGCCCAGGTTATGCACTAGCTGGTCAGAAGAAATTGTGAGGAAGTCGATATACATAATCTCCGCGATCGGGCGGATTCCTCTCATAGCTGCGCCGCCGGCAGCGCCGACGATGGCGGCCTCGCTGATGGCAGTGTCGATAACTCTGGCAGGGCCGAACTCGTCGAAAAGACCCCTGGTAGCAGCGTATGCGCCGCCGTAAAGGCCGACGTCTTCGCCCATTATTATCACGTTCTTGTCGCGCAGCATTTCCTCGCGCTGAGCGTCGACCAAAGCCTGACCGTAGTTCTTGATGGGCACACCATACTTCTCTTCGATAGCCTTCATCTCGGAGGCTTTCAGTTTAGGCAGCGGGCCGGAAGCTGTGGCCCTGACCTCGGCTTCAATCTGCTGAATCTTCGGAAGCACCGCAGATTCAGCCTTGATCTCCATAGCCAGTTTCACTTCGTCCACAGGGACATACACATCGTTGTACAGTTCGCTGACGTCGGGATACGGGCTGTCGAGGCCGAATTTGGTGGCATCTTCGATGGTCTTGTTGGCTTTAGCCGCGGCCTCGTCGAGCTCCTCCTGGGTGGCGATGCCTTCTTTAAGAAGCCTGTTGCCCAGCACTATAATCGGGTCGCGCTCTTTCCACTCGGCCTCTTCTTCGCGGGTGCGGTAGACGCGCTGATCGCTGGAGGAGTGGCCGTACCATCTGTAGGTCTTGCATTCGACGAGTGTCGGGCCCTCGCCCTTTCGCGCGCGATCAATTGCCACGCGAACGGTCTTTTTGACCTCCATCACGTCCATCCCGTCGCACATCATACCGGGAATGCCGTAGCTTGCGGCCCGGTCTGCGATATCGGATATTCGAGAAGCCTGCCCTGCGCAGAGGTTCGATCTCTCGTGGAATGGAACGCTCATCCCGTAGAGGTTGTTCTCACAAATATAGACTATAGGCAGCCCACACAGCAGAGTCGCGCCCATATTCAGTGCTTCATGGAAACTACCGGTATTTGTGGCTCCGTCACCGAAGTAACAGAGCACGACTGCGCCGGTGTCCTTGAGCTTCTCGGCCAGTGCAGCCCCGGTGCCGATGGGGATATTTCCGCCGACGATGCCGGTGGAGCCAAGGTTGCCTTTTTCGACGTCGGCGATATGCATAGAACCACCGCGACCTTTGCAGTAGCCGGTGGATTTACCCATAAGCTCGGCCATCATCTTATTCCAATGTTCCTGCCGGGCGGCTTCGTCCTTAGCGTGCTTATCACCCATCGCGCCGCAATGGCCGTGGCCGCGGTGGGTCGATGCGATTACGTCTCTGTCTTCAAGTTCGGATATTGACCCCACTGCTACAGCTTCCTGTCCTGCGTAGAGGTGTGAAGCTCCTTTAATGGTGCCTTCTCGGAGGAGTCGGTAGACAGTATCCTCAAAGATGCGGATCTCATGCATCTGTCGGAGATAATCCAACATTTCTGCCTTTGAGGCAGTGACGGGTTTGGCGGCTTTCTTCGGCATAATAATGCTTCCCTTCAGATATATGACGCGGCAATTTGCCGTGTTTTTAGGCACAATAGAATCGCGCTGCGATCCTCGCCTATTCTACCCCGAACGCGCCAGCTAGTCAAATCTGAGCACATATAATATCAGCTTTAGACACATAGAGGATATGCGATAATTAATTCATCGCTCCCTTGTTTGACCAGTTACAACCTGAGGTGTATTATTAGACAAATGCGCATTTCATTTCTGGTATTAGTGGTGTTGATAATCGGACTCGACTCACCGCTGATCGCCGCGCCTGCCAATTTCACTATGTGGTTAAAGGCTCATCCTCAGGCGATAGTAGCTGATGGGCGCAGCCAGACCACGATAACGGCAGAAGTGCGCGACCCGAACGGTCGCACGGTCCCTGACGGGACAATAGTCGAGTTTACTTCCAGCACGGGCAGCATCGACCGCACTGCCCGCACCGCGGCTGGCATAGCCCGCGCACGCCTGCAAAGTTCATTGACGGTGGGCACCGCGATGATTTCGGCTGTTGTTATTAACGGCAACGCAGTCGGACAAATCCAGGTCGACTTTCTGGCTCCCGGCACTGAGATGTTCGACGAGTCGTTTATAACCATCACTTCTAAAACACACCTTGGCTGCGATGTGGAAGGCAGGATAGTAGATTCAGCCGGCGGGGTCACTATCGTGCACCGCGGCCTGACCATCACCGCCGAAGAGGCACAAATTGATCTTCGCACCAACATCCTGCGGGCCAGGGGCAAGATGGGGGCGGAGAATATAGTCTTGCAGCGAGGGGATGTTCGCATTGAGGCGAGCAGGCTATATTACGATTTCACGACTATGCGAGGAGTTCTGTTGACTCCAGCCGAAGATGGGGCAAAAAGAATGACTTTCAGGGGCCGGGATATGTTCTGCGAGCCTGCCACCGACGACGTCGACCTGAAACGCAACCTGGACTACAGCCCTGTCGGTGAGGCTTCGACTTTTATAAAAGCCGCCAGTATTTTCATCCGCCCCGGAGAAGAGGTCAAATTCAAAAAGGCCACTTTCTATATGGACGGCACAAAAATAGTCAGTATCCCCATGCACGTGATACAACTGCGCTCGGGGGCTGGTGCGCCGAGTCAGATGTTGACCTACGGCACCTCGGGGTTGCGTCTGGATCTGCCGTTTTACTATTCCCTTACGCCATCCAGCACCGGGGCATTTCGACTAAGACACAGCGAGGTCGGAAGCTGGGGATCCTATTCAGCTCAGCCGGGCTGGCAGCTCGACCTCGAACAGGACTACAACTCCGGCGGCTCGACAGACGGCACTTTCCTGTTGAGAAGGATCACATCGGCCAAGGACTGGGGGGCCAGGTGGACTCAACGAAAAGAGTTCAACAACGATTCTCAGCTCTACACCTACGTCGACTTTCCGTCGCATAAAAACCTGTTCGGCACCATGAACTTCAGCCGAACACTGCCGCAGTATACCCTGTCCGTAAACGGGCGCGCCAGTAAATTGACCAGCGGCAGTTCCCTGGCGACGGATGCCTATGTGCAGTCGAGGTCGCGGTCTGCTATGGGCGGGGCGTTTAACTACTCGATTATCTCCCGAATCAGCGCGGATAGCTCTATGCAGGATCGGTTCGGCGGGGGGTTGGGCCTGCAGGTTTATGGAAAACCAATAGCTATGTCGAAGCTGGGGACACTTAATACTTCGCTAATATCGGGGCAGAACTGGGGGAGTTATAAGGGAAGCTCGCTGATCGCAGACGCGGCGTTGTATCGCAGCCTGGGCGGATCGAGTTCGATGGGGCTTGGATACACATATTCCTGGGGCACAACGGGCGAAGGCTACAGCCGACACAGATTGAGCGCGAATATTAACCTTAACCCCTCTGAAAAGTGGAACCTGTACGCTTATGCTACTAAAGAAATCACCGATAACAACCTGAGTGCTTTTGGCTCACTTCAATACACATTCGCACCGACCTGGAGCTTCGGTGTGCTCGGCACCTATCAGGAGTTCGAGGACTACAGCTACCCCGAAGCGGAGTACGCAATAAGCAAACTGATCGGCAAACAGGATGTAAGCCTGATCTGGTCGTCTTCGAGAAAGCGCTTCCGTCTGGAGTTCTCTACGTTCCGGTTCTAGGTGCGTTCAGCTTGACCGTGGGCTGGGCGCGTTTTATCATGAACTTATGCGAGAATTCAAAATCAAGGCGGAATATCAGCCTACCGGGGATCAGCCACGCGCCATCGAGGAACTCGTCGACGGCGTTCGGACGGGCCATAAATTTCAGACACTTCTGGGAGTGACAGGCTCCGGCAAGACCTTCACAATGGCCAACATCATCCAGGCCATTAACAAACCAACCCTTGTGCTTGCGCATAACAAGACCCTGGCGGCACAGCTATGTTCGGAGTTTCGGGAGTTCTTTCCGGACAACGCAGTGGAGTATTTCGTCAGCTACTACGACTATTATCTTCCCGAAGCCTATGTTCCGCAGACGGATACATATATAGAAAAAGACTCATCAGTCAACGATGAAATCGACCGACTTCGCCACTCCGCAACGCAAGCGGTGATAGAGCGCCGCGACGTGCTTGTGGTGGCGAGTGTGAGCTGCATATTCGGCATCGGTTCCAAGGAGAGCTACTCTGAGACCATACTTAATATCCGCGTCGGCGAGACCTACGAGCGGCAGGATATTCTTCGTAAGCTCATAAACATGCAGTTCACCCGAAACGATATCGCCCTTGGCCGAGGCACGTTCCGAGTGCGTGGGGATGTGCTTGAGATTCAGCCGATAGATGAGGAAGTTATCACCAGAGTCGGATTTTTCGGCGATGAGGTGGAGAAGATCAGCGTGGTGGACCCCATAACCGGGGAGATTATGAGCACGCAGAAAAATTTAACTGTCTTTCCTGCCACACACTTTGTATCCTCCGTGGCCAATATTGAGCGTTCATTGGCAGAAATCGAGGAGGAGATGGAGGACAGGGTCGCTTATTTCGAGAGAAACGGGCGACTGATCGAGGCGCAGCGGATCAGACAACGTACCCAGTTCGATATGGAGATGCTGAGAGAGCTAGGCTACTGTAACGGTATCGAGAACTATTCGCGGATAATCGACGGACGCGCGCCGGGCAGCACTCCGCACACTCTGGTGGAGTATTTCCCGGATGATTTTCTGTTGTTTTTGGACGAAAGCCATCAAACGATACCGCAGTTGCGCGGGATGTATGCTGGGGACAGGTCGCGCAAAGAGGTGCTGGTGGAGTACGGGTTCCGGCTGCCGTCGGCTCTTGATAACCGGCCTCTTAAATTCAACGAATTTGAAAAGCTGGTCAATCAGGCCATTTTCGTCTCCGCTACCCCTGGCCCATATGAGGTCAAGCACAGCACACGCGTGGCAGAGCAGCTTATTCGACCGACAGGGCTTCTGGACCCTGAGGTGGAGGTGCGGCCTACGAGTGGGCAGATAGACGACCTTATTGGTGAAATAAAGCAGCGTGCGGAAAAGGGTGAGCGAGTTTTGGTGACCACTCTGACCAAGAAAATGGCGGAGGATTTAAGCTCATATCTGCTCGATTTAGGGCTGAAGGTCGATTATCTGCACTCGGAAATAAAGACGATGGAGCGCACGGAGATACTGCGTGATCTTCGTCTTGGGGTGTATGACGCGATCGTCGGCATAAACCTGCTGCGAGAAGGATTGGATCTGCCGGAGGTGTCGCTGGTGGCGGTGCTGGATGCGGATAAAGAGGGGTTTTTACGCGATGAGAGGTCGTTGATTCAGACTATGGGGCGTGCTGCGCGAAATGTGTCGGGTAAGGTCATTATGTATGCGGATAATGTGACCGACTCGATGCGCAAAGCGATTGATGAAACCAACCGCCGTCGTCGGATTCAGATGGAATATAACGAGGCTAATGGGATCACGCCGACAACTATCGCTAAGGCCATCCGTGATCTAATTGAGATAGGGTCGACGGACACCGCAACCGGTAAGCCGGACAAATTACAGCGGCCGGAGACGCTGGCGCTGGATGAGTTGCTTTCGCAGATTACACAGATGGAACGTGATATGAAAAAAGCCGCCAAAGACCTCGATTTTGAGAGAGCTGCGGAACTGCGAGACGAGATCGCGGCGTTTAAGAAGTTCTTGCCGAATACGAGCTGGCGGAAGTAGAAGGCAAGGGCCATAGTGTAGAAGATCGGACTTCGGACGGCGGACATTGAATCACGGGAAAAGCGGATTTCTCGCTGCGCTCGAAATGACAGGAAGGAAGGGCGAAATGATAGGAAGGATGGGCGAGATGACAGAGTTCGGAAACCGATAACAGATAACCGGCAACAGTCAACCGACAACCGATAACCGATAACCGATAACCGACAACCGATAACCGATAACCGATAACCAAAACCGACAACCAAAACCGACAACCAAAACCAAGGAATCTGTAGAGCTGGCGGATAAGGTGTGCCTGGAGGCTAGTTATGTTCGATTATATAATCCGAAAAGCGATGATCGTGGATGGAACCGGGAAGCCGGCTTATGAGGGGGATGTCGCGGTTAAAGACGGCAGGATCGCGGCTTGCGGTAAGGTGGATGGAAACGCCGTGAGAGAAATTGATGGTTCGGGGCTGGTGCTGGCTCCGGGGTTCATAGATATGCACTCGCATACGGACTCTAACCTGTTCGTAGACCCTCGTGCCGAGAGTAAGATAACGCAGGGCGTGACCCTTGAAGTCTGCGGTAACTGCGGAGACTCCGGGGCTCCGGTTATGGACGAGCCTGGTCGGGAGCGTCTGGCGAATTGGCGTAAAAAACACGACATCGCAGACGACTGGGTGACCATGGACGATTATTTGACCGCTTTGGAGAAGCGTCCCATAGGGGTCAATTTCATCACTCTGGTCGGCCACGGCAACCTGCGGGAAGCGGCCGTGGGGCTCGAGGATCGGCCTGCGACGACTGAGGAACTTGCCCGGATGAGGGAATTGGCAGCCGATGCTATGCGGGCTGGGGCGTTCGGAATATCCACGGGGTTGATATATGCGCCGGGCTGCTTTGCTGATACAAACGAATTGATCGAGGTTAGCAAGGGTATCGCGCCATATAACGGGATTTATGCCAGTCATATTCGAAGCGAGCGCGGCCATCTCGTCGAAGCTATTGAAGAGGCTATTGCTATTGGACGAGAAGCTAAGGTGGCGGTGCAGACCTCTCATCATAAGGCGTGCGGGGGTTCTAACTGGGGAAAGGTTAAGGATTCACTGGCGGCGATCATACAGGCACGTAAAGAGGGGCTGGATGTAAACTCGGATCAGTATCCATACATAGCAACGGCTACCTCGCTTAACATCCTGTTGCCGAAAGAACTGCTCGATGGCGGCCGAGAGGTGATGCTGGAGTCGTTGAAGAGCAAGCGACAGGAATGGATCGAGTATCTGATCGACCAGAGCGCCAAAAAGAAGTTCGGGGCGAAAGGCTCGTGGGACGATATACTGATAAGCGGGGTGCGCACCGACAAAAACCGCGATTGCGAAGGGTTGACTGTGGGTGAGATCGCTGCTAAAAGAGGAGTAAACGGCGCTGAGACTGCTGTTGATCTGCTGATAGAGGAAGAAATTGCCGTATCTATGGTCCAGTTTGGGATGTGCGAAGAGGACGTGGAGACGGTTATGAAAAGCGACATCGTGATGGTTGGCAGCGACGCGGGGGCGCGTTCTACTTCCGGCCCGCTGTCGGCTGGTAAGCCGCATCCTCGCGCGTTCGGCACGTTCCCACGTGTGTTGGGATATTATGTGCGGGAGCGCGGCGTGATTCCGCTTGAGACCGCAATATATAAGATGACTCTGCTTTCGGCGAGGAAGCTGGGATTGGCGGATAGAGGAGCGATTAAGGTCGGCAACTGGGCGGATTTGGTGTTGTTTGACGCTGATAAAGTAAAGGATATGGCGACTTTCAAGGATCCTCACCAGAACGCAGTCGGCATAGAATACGTATTTGTCAATGGCAGGCTTAGTATTGAGAACGGCGAGTTGACCGGCGAGCTTGCAGGAAGAGTAATTAGAAAGAGACAGGCTGCATCGGCAGCCGATTGAAGAATATGCGCGTAATTCAAACCCCCGAATTGAAGGGGATCCTGGTGATTTTGCTGATCGCGCTGGTGCTGGGGACAGTGCTGGCTGGGGTCAGCGGCAAGCTCGAACAGTGGGGCCTGCCGTGGTTCACCGGCGGGCGGATGCTGGATAAGATAGTCTTCGTCTCCGATCGGTCGGGCACAAATGAGATTTACACGATGAATCTGGACGGCACCGACCAGCGGCAGTTGACATCTGAAGCTAAGGTGTTGTCGGCGCCGGCGATATCGTCGGCTGGTAACAGGGTGGCTTTTGTAGGGATGGTCGGCTCGGTGAGCCAGGTTATGGCTGTCGGAGCCGGGGGCGGCAAGCCTTACGCGCTCACCTCGTCTACGGGCTCGAAACGCCAGCCTGGTTTCAGCCCGGATGGAAAGCGTCTTTCGTATATAGAGTCCGGAAGAGTCTGGGTGGCGGAGTTGAGCGGCTCCAACCCTGACCCTGTGCTGCCGACTCACGAAGAAATGGCGCTTGGCATGCAGGATTCGCTACAGCGAGGGCAGATACCGATGTATTCGGTCTATGCGTGGGGGGCGGATAACGACAGCATGGCCGGAGTGTCCAGCCAGAGCCAGTCGATGGATGCGCTGACTTTTCTGCCGGAATTGGAGGGCGAGCCGGTGTATCTGATCCCGCACAACACGCCGGTGAGCATTACCGGCCTGCAATGCGCCGCTGATACCTCGACCTTTGCTGTGACATTTGTGCAGATCGGCGACGATCCGGTGGCGGGGCTGGCGACTTTTGAGCCTGACTCGGAACAGCTTAAAGCGCTGGTGATGAGGCAGTCGGCGGAGTTTGGCGCGCCGGGCATATCCCCGGACGGTGATGTGATAGTGGCCCCATTTGCGGAGAAGAAGGGGGATCAGGCGCAGGGGCTAATTAAGGTCGACACGACATCCGGTGAAGCCGGTATGTTGTGTAAGGGTGTCTTTGAAAACCCGGTCTTTTCATCAGACGGCCAGACTGTTTTAGCCACCAAAATAGACCCTAAAACCAGGAAAAAGAGCGTGGTGGCGGTGGATGTGGAGTCTGGAAAGATTAAGACGCTGGCTGCGGATGGAAACTGCTTTGATGCGATCTTTTCCCCTGCTTCGAAAAAATGACAGAGACCCGGAAATCATATCTGACCGACCAACTCATTCCGTATATCGGCAATAAACGCAAGCTGCTGCCTCTGATCGCTGAGGCCGTCAAAGCCAGCGGAATACAAAGCGGCACCTTTTTTGATGCTTTTGCCGGCAGCGGGGTGGTGTCGAGGCTGGCGAAAACAATGGGGTTCCGGGTTATCGCCAACGACTGGGAGCCTTACTCGGAGAGAATCAACTCGGCCTATATCGCAATAAATCGCGCCCCTGCTTTCAAAGAGTTCGGAGGGTTGGATAAAGCCATCGCCGAGCTTAACTCGCTAAGTGGGGTGCGTGGGTATATCGCTGAGCATTACTGCCCGGCAGATGACGAACACTATGACACCTCCACCGAGCGCATGTTTTATACTCAAAGTAACGGCCGTAAAATTGACGCGATTAGGGAGCGTATCCGAGAGTGGCGGGATAGCGGCAAGTTAGATGATCGTGAAGAGGCAATGCTTCTTGCGCCGTTGATCTATCAGGCGTCGTATTGCAGCAACACCTCGGGGGTATTTAAAGGTTTTCATAACGGATGGGGAGGGGCGACTAAGACGGCGTGGTATCGTATCCGCAGCACACTGACCCTGACCGCACCGGAGCTGTATGACAACGGCGAGGAGAACCTGGTCTATGCTGCAGATGCAATGAAATTGGCAGGGGAGATAGACTGCGATATAGCTTATCTCGACCCACCCTATAATCAGCATCAATATGGCGCAAACTATCATCTGCTGAACACCGTCGCGCTGTGGGACAAGCCGCAGATTAACCCGACCATATCTGGCAACGGGGAGCGGGACAAGGCCGCGATTCGTAAGGACTGGCGCACGCTCAGGCGCAGCGGTTATTGCTATAAGTCGACAGCTTTGGAGGCGTTTGAAGGGCTTATAGGGTCCTTGAAGGCCAGGCGGATTTTGGTCAGCTACTCGACGGATGGTATAATAGACTTAGCGGATATGTTTGGTGTATTGGCGAGCCGGGGCGATTTGTCGGTTTTGTGCAGGCCGTATAAGCGCTATCGAGTCAGCAGCCAGAGACCCTCTCCCAGACCTCACACTGTGGAATTCGTGGCGATAGTGGATACCAGCAAAGCGTCCAGGCAAGACTCCGCGAACCGCGCCGTCAAGAGTATAATGAGGGCGCGGGAAATGAATGGATGACGATTATGATAACAAGGCTTTTGACCACGGCGATAGCGGGGTTGATTTTATCTGGCCTGTCGCTTGGGATTTGTGCGGATCCTCTGATTCTCTCTCCTACAGCTAATACACTTACCACTGGGCAATATCGAGCTGAGGCGGCCTGGAGGTCGAACAATTCTAGGGATCGCCTGTTTAGACTAGGCGCGGGGTTTCAGCAGTACGAGGTAAATGTTTTGCGTCTGGAAAAGCACGATTCCAGGGCTGATAATATTGTGGGAGTGCAGTGGAGTTTTCTGCCTGAGACATCGTTTAACCCGGCGGTGGCTTTCGGGATCAGCGACGCGGGGAATCAGTCCGACGACGGAACAGGGATTTATGGCGTGATAACTCGGCATCTTCCCATTGGCAGGTCATCCGTTTTTATCAAGGACTTCGCTGCTACCGTGGGGCTGGGGTTATTCGGAATCCGGGGACCGTTTGCGGGATTTGAGGCCAGGCTGCCTTATAAATTTTTCGTGCAGGGCGAATACGACAGCCGCAACCTGAACGGCGCGATCGGCTGGCAGCCGTTAAAACAGTTCAGGGTAAAAGCATATACTATAGATAAGGATTATTATCTCGGCGCGGAACTTGTGCCGGTTTTCTTCTAATGTTAGAGGTTCTCAAAACACGTACGCGCTATCGCACGATAGCAATATTGATCGGAATTGGGTTGTGCAGCGGCGCACTCGGCGGGCTTTTGGGGCTTGGCGGAGGGGCGTTTGTGGTGCCGGCGCTGGTCTTTTTTCTGGCCTTTGAGCAGCATAGAGCGCACGGGACCAGCCTGGCTGTGGTGCTTGCTATGAGTGTAGCAAGCGTTCTCACCTACTCTTTTCATCATCACATTAACCTGATGCTGGCTCTTCAGATTGCGATTGGAGGAGTATTGGGGGCGATGATCGGCGGCGCAGTTGTAAATAAAATCAAAAGTGTGGCGTTGCGCAGGATGTTCAGCATATTTTTGCTGGCTGCGGGGCTGAAGATGAGCCTTGATGGCTATAAGATGCTGCACGACATCTCTGTGGGCCTGGCTCAGCCGGCTGCTGCGACGATTGGGCTGAGCTTCAGCCTTGCAGGGTTGTGGTTGGCTCTTGGGACAGGGGTGCTGACGGGATTTCTGAGCGCGCTGTTGGGCGTGGGCGGAGGTATTATTATGGTGCCTATGCTCACGATGCTACTTCGGCTGCCTCAGCAACCCGCGCAGGGCATATCATTGGCAGCGATGATGCCGATAGCGTTCACCGGAATGCTGAAACATAACAAGCTCGGAAACGTCGATTTCTCAGTGGCGAAGTGGACAGCTCTCGGGGCGATTTTGGGCGGGGTGACCGGATCGTGCGTGGCAAATGCCCTTGAACCTGGAAGATTAAAGATCGCATTTGGGGTGTTTGTGGTGCTTATGGCCGCGTTGATGGCGATGAAGAGGAAGTAGTGGACTATCACGCCTCCGTCATATCGACGCACCCACGCCGTTTTGACCACCCCTGTCATTTCGACCACCCCACCCCCGTCATTTCGAGCGCCCCACCCCTGTCATTTCGAGCGCCCCACCCCAGTCATTTCGAGCGCAGCGAGAAATCTGCTTTTTCGTTGTCCGAGGTCAGACGTTCGAAGTCCGATCAATCATCGCGTGACCTTCGGCCACGATTTCGGCTGCGCGCAACCGAAATAACCAACCCTAAAATGGCCGGGACAGAGTCCGGCCACTACTTTCAACCTCGCCGCGTTTTCCCTTTTCTGGCCGGCAGGTTTGACACTAATGCCTGCCCGTGGATATACTACGTTAGCGACTTCAGCGAGGTTTGTTATGCAACTCAACACGGATGCCAAATATGTGATAGGCGTTGATCTTGGCGGGACCAATGTTCGCGCGGCTATAGTTGACCGAAACGGCAAAATTGTCGGGGATGGGCGGACGGATTCTAAGGCAATGGAAGGACTGGAGTTCACCGTTGCCCAGATCGTCGAGGCCGTTAAAATGGCGGCAGAGGACGCTTCGGTCGACTTAAAGGATACAGCCGGCGTAGGGATGGGAGTTCCGGGCACGCACAAAAGCGAGGACGGCATAGTAGTCTGGTCGCCGAACTTCAAGGATTGGAACGACGTACAGCTTCTGGCTCCTATAATGGATAAACTCGGAATGCCTGCGTATATGGGCAACGACGCTAACGTGGCGGCATTCGGCGAATATACATTCGGCGCGGGCAAGGGCGCTAAGGTGATGGTGATGTTTACCCTGGGGACGGGTATCGGCAGCGGGCTGGTGATCAACGGCCGCAGCTACCTTGGGGTTACGGAGACGGCGCCGGAGATGGGGCATCATATCATTTTGGCGGACGGGCCGAGGTGCAGTTGCGGGAGATATGGCTGTGTGGAGTCGCTGTGTAGAAGAGATGCGATTATAGACCGAGCCGCACGTAAGGCTCACGCAGGCAGGCATACCTCTTTGATTGAAAAATCCGGCCACGATCTGCGATATATTACCCCAAGGATGATCGCTGAAGCTGCGTCGGAGGGTGATGAAGTGTCGATAGAGACCTACGAGGAAGTCGGTTACTATCTTGGAATCGCCGTGGCTAATGCGATAAATATTCTGAACCCTGATAAAATCGTCATCGGCGGCGGAATCGCACAGGCTGGGGAGCTTTTGTTCGGGCCGATTCGACGAACCATAGAGGTAAATGCGCTGTATCCGGCCCTGCAAGCGTGCCAGATCCTGCCGGCTGACCTCGGCGACGATGCGGGGGTTCTCGGCGGAGCGGCGATGGTGCTGCAGAAAATGGAAGAGTAACGCGGCGGCTACGATTTGGGCTGTTCTGGTATCGAGAAGTCCAGGCCGTCGTAAGGCTCGAATGTCGCAAGAAAATCCCTGATTTTGGATACGCTCTTTGTGCCTTTGCAGTGTGGAAGGTACCTGAGAAAATCCTTGCCGTAGCGCTTTGTGTGTATGCGCGAATCCAAAATTGCGACGATGCCATAATCACTTTTAGTGCGAATCAGCCTGCCAAAGCCTTGCTTTAATCTTATCTGAGCCTGGGGAATGGCGTATTCCGTGAACCAGTTGCCGCCCTCTGCCTCGATGGACTCGCAACGCGCTTTGTTTATGGGCGTGTCCGGCACTGCGAAGGGGAGCTTGTCTATAATCACGCAACTAAGCCGCTCTCCTCGCACGTCCACGCCCTCCCAAAAGGAATGCACACCCATCAGACAGGCTTCCGGATCCTCCCGGAACTCGTTGATTAGCCGCTCGTTGGACATATCTCCCTGCACCAGCAGCCTGTATGGCACCTCGTCTATGATCCGCTCCAATACGGCGTGCATCATTCGATACGATGTGAACAGCATAAATGCGCGGCCGCTGGTGGCCATTAAAATCTCCCGCATTCGGGCAGCTAATGTGTCGGCGTATTCATCACTGCCGGAAGGCGGATCGAGGTCTGCTGGCACATAAAGCATACTCTGCGACATAAAATCGAATGGCGAACCGACGATCAACTCGTTTATGGTGTGAGATGGCGAGCTACCAGATTCGTCTTCACATCTGCCCTCTAATCCGGCCCCCAATCTGCTCTTAATGTAACAAAAAGTGCCGGAGTTGGAGAGGGTGGCGGAGGTGCAAATGATGGAATCGACTGAATCCCATAAAGACTCCCTGAACAATTCCGAGATGTTGACGGGCGTCAAGTGCAGGCAACATCCATTGAACTTGCCGCTGGATTGCTTCTCCGCCCATCTGAAATACCCTTGTTCCTGGGTGAAAAATAGTTCGGAAAGCTCTCCGCGGATACGGGCAATGATATTGCGATATCCATCCAATCGATCCTTGAACTCCGGCCTGCCGTCGGTGTCCTGTTCAAGAAGCTGGGTGCTGAGGCCATCCAGCACGGTTATAAGCTCCGTGGCGATCTCCTCCACCCTGCCTTTGCCTTCGGACTCATACATCTCGTCAAAGAAGTATTCTGATTTAGGATATCGATTAAACGCCTCGAAGAGGCTATTGTTCACCGTGTCGATAAACTGCAGTTCTCCTGCTGATATGGCTATGTCCCGGCGTTTTTTTATTCGATTCAACAACATCGGAACTCTATAATTAGCAAGCTCTACTCCGAAGCTGGAGGTGGCGACGTCTTCGAGGTGATGGGCTTCGTCGAAGATAATCGCGCCGTAATCCGGCAGTATAGCCTCGCGCGGGTTGACCATCCTGACGCTCAAATCCGCGAAGAAAAGGGCGTGGTTTACGATAACGATATCAGCAACCGCGCCCTCGCGCTTGTGTTTATAATAAAAGCATTGCTCGTCGTAGTATGGGCAGTCTTTGCCCTTGCACGTATCGCCATTGCAGCAGACTTCGCTCCATTCCGGATAGTTGAAATCCAGTTCGGCGATATCCCCAGTATCCGTCTCTGCGGCCCACTTCAGGAGTCGATTGAGGTTGGAGTCCTCGTAAGGCAGAGCAGCCTGCGCGTGGTCGAGTTCCTGCAAGCATACAAAATTGCCCCGACCTTTCATTAAAGCGCACTTGAACGGGTGGCTTTTGAGCACATTGGTCATTAGAGGAATGTCTTTATTGACAAGCTGGCTCTGGAGGTTAATGGTGTGTGTGCTGACGACGACCGGCGCGCTCGAAACGGCGTGGAGTATCGCAGGGACGAGATAGGCCACGGACTTGCCGACGCCAGTGCCTGCCTCGACCAATAGATGTTCTTTGTGCAGTAATGCATCCGAGACCGCCTCGGCCATCTGCACTTGCTCTTCTCTATGTTCATAACCCTGGCACAACCTGGCGAATCGCCCGTTTGGCCCGAGTAGCTTGCGGATGCTTTGGTGCATAACAATTGCATTGTAGGGGAACATCTATTCGGCCGTCAACTGCACAGCGCGAATTGTTTCTGAATATAAGAAAAACAGCCAAAAGTCGACGGCCGGTTGAGTTTGTGGCTCAACCGGCCGCAGCTATAGACCATCCGGTATCAGTCTTGTTCGGAGTTATCCTCTGACTTCAAACCCCACGGCATCGCCGCTATTCGAGCCGCTTCTCCGTACCCAGCCAACGCAAGAATACCAATCGGCCCGGTGGGCCTGCTGCTCTCGCTCATGCTCAGGAAGTCCTCAATCTTGCTCCAAAGCGTGGAACAGAAGCGACCCAGGCCGGACATCACACCACCCGTTCCCGGATCAGACGGCTGCCCGCCGCTTTCCAGGAAAAACCGCAGGTCTCGATATAGCCGAACCCTGGCTTCTTCAGGGAGGTCTTTTGCCCTTTCCACCCTGTGCGTTCTTAGATATTTTTCCAATATCTTCGAAGCCCGATTGGCCACGCTCTGCGGCACATCCGGCGCATCTGGAAACAGCTTTTTCATTTCATTATCCGTTTTCAGACTGCGGCAAGGTCGCTGATAAGACTGACCTTCTGTTCCGGACAGAGGGTCATCGGTCTCAGTTCTCTACCCTGCAATTTAGACTCGAAGTCCAGATGTTTATCGATTACATCGCACATCTTCTTAGACTTCTGAACCAGTTCATCCCAATCCTCGGCCACCGGCAGAGGGAATTCGCCTACTTCTTCCGTCTGCGGTAACATAATCCGATCCAGTTCCCGCATTGCAATCACCTCTCTTATCCCATAAAGGTGTCCACAGTCTATTTACCTCACGACACGGTAAGCTAAACAACTGAGCAAGCGCAGGAACTGGAATTAAGGTGGGAGAAGGAATGTGTTGAGTGCGGGGCGAAATGTAGGTTTCTGCTCAGTTGAAATGAAGGGGCCGGCCTCTGTCCCGGCCCGCGCACCGCTTACGAAGGCGATGTTTGATTCCGGAAAAGCAGATTCCTCGCTGCGCTCGGAATGACGGGGGTGGGCGCTTGGAATGACGAGGTGGCACTCGAAATGACGGAGGAAGGTGGACGGAAGGACGGGGGATAGTATGCCTGATTTCTGAACAGTGAAAATGTAGGGGCCGGCCTCTGTCCCGGCCCGCGCACCGCTCACGAAGGCGATGTTTGATTCCGGAAAAGCAGATTCCTCGCTGCGCTCGGAATGACGGGGGTGGGCGCTTGGAATGACGAGGTGGCACTCGAAATGACGGAGGAAGGTGGACGGAAGGACGGGGGATAGTATGCCTGATTTCTGAACAGTGAAAATGTAGGGGCCGGCCTCTGTCTCGGCCCGCACACAGCTCACGAAGGCGATGTCTGGTTCCGGAAAAAGCAGATTCCTCGCTGCGCTCGGAATGACGGGGGTGGGTGGTCGGAATGACGGGGAAGGTGGTCGGAAGGACGGGGGTGCAGGGATTGGTGGAGTGGACGATCGGCATAGCGGAAATGTGGACGGAATTACCGGGAGGGGTTGTTCGGCGGTAATTCGGAAGTAGTCACCTATCGTGTTTGGAAAAGAGGGAGGAAAATGGCTCGAATTACTTGTTATGACGGAGTAAACTGCATCGGCGGGAATAAGATTCTGCTGGAAGATGGCGATGCACGGCTGTTTTTCGATTTCGGGAAAAACTTCGGCGCTGAGGGACAGTATTACGAAGAATTTATTCAGCCTAAAACTGTGGCGGGAATCTACGAGCCACTGCAGATGGGGCTGCTGCCGCCTTTCGTGGACCTCTATCGCAAAGATATGGTGAGCGAGCTGTGCGATCCGTGGCATGGTCTGGAGACTGCAGAAATCGGTGAGATCGGCGGGGTGCTGGTCTCACATGCTCACGTGGATCATATCGGCGCAATACATCACCTTCGTGCCGATATCCCTATTTATTGCTCCCCTGTGACCGCCGCGATATCCCGCGCGCTACAGGATACCGGCGCCAGCCCGACATCCGCTGAGTATTGCTATTACGTCAGTCGCGAGGATAAGGACGATGAAGGACTTAGCACACCGAGTTGGAGAAATCACCCGCACGTCGGTAGAAAGTATCACCTGACGGGTAATCCCGGCGCGGGCTTCGAAGATTTATGGATGAGTACTCCGGATTCCAGGAATTTGGAGGCGCTTGGTTGGGAGAAGGCAGACAAATGCGCCGGGCTGAAAGTGCTCAGTTTTCCTGTAGATCACTCGATGTATGGAGCTACAGCCTGGGCGGTAGAAACAAGCGCGGGATGGGTGGTATATTCAGGAGATATCCGATATCACGGAAATTATGGCGACTACAGTCGGCAATTCGCAGAAGCGGCGGCGAAACTGCAGCCGGTGGCCCTTATATTGGAAGGAACCCGCATAACATCGGATAGCGATAGGACGGAATCCTCGGTTAAAGATGCGTGTCTTGAGGCGGTTCGTGGATGTTCGGGGCTTGTGGTGGCGGATTTCGGGCCTCGTAACGTCGAGCGGTTGATCAGTTTTCTGGAAATAGCAAAACAGAGCGGACGGGAGTTGGCTATTTTGCCAGGTGACGCGTATCTGCTCGACGCGATTCGAGCTGCGGGCGGATCGCAGGTTGTGCCGCAACTCGACAGCGGGCCGATTCGCATATACACCAAATACGCGGCGTCCAGCAAGAAATGGCAGAAACAAATTTGGGAGAAATACGGGAACCTGCTGCTTTCTCCGGATCAACTGAGCGCTAATCAGGATAAGTTTATCTGCTGTCTCAGCTTCTTCGACGTCACCGAGTTGCCCTACATTCGCCCGGTGCCAGGCTCTATCTGGATATCGTCGAATTGTGAGGCTTTTAATGAAGAGATGATCATTGACGAACGGCGCCTGCGCAACTGGTTGAATCACTTCGGGATGCAGTTCATCGGCGGGGAGGCGGAGCACGGCAACGCTTTTCACGTCTCCGGGCACGCTTCCGGCAGCGACCTGATGCAGATAGTCGAGACTATAAGACCAAAGACCCTGATCCCGGTGCATACCGAGCATCCTGAGATTTATAAAGAGCGTTTGGGGGATATCTGCGAGGTGAGCATACCGGAAAAGGCGGTGACAATAGAAGTCTGACGCTACCCAGAACCAGCATTATTTGACCTGACAAACGCCTTGGTGTACACTCGACTCATTATGAATCGACTATATTGGGCCGTTATCTGGTTATTTATTGCCGGCTATTCGACAGTAGGCCACTGCGCGGCTGGGTTGGGGCTGGATGTCTCGCAAGATAGCGTTGCTGTCAGGTCTGGAGAACAATCGTTGACAGTTGGGCTTGGTGATGCCTCGTTGAAATTTGATTCTCCTGCCGGAAAAATCGAGCTGAGCCCTGAGATTGAATACCCGGACGGCGGAAGACTGCTGGCGCCTGAGTCTGCTCCTAAGACTTATCAGGGCAAGGACTCGGTGGCGGCGCTGATCGTCTTTCCGACAACGGATGGTCGTCAACTCAGGATACATATAGACGCCTATTCGGGAATTGATGGGGTGTTTGTAACCAGCAGCCTATCCGCATCGTTTTCAGGCAACAAGGACTATTTCCGATGGATGTCTAAAGGCGCGTTCGACCGGGTCAGAATGGCCAACAGGCCTGGGGCTGAGTCTACCCTGCCGTCAGAGAGCACACTGCGGTGCAAAGATTGGGCGTGGTTTCCACTTGAGGACGGCGGTGTGTCGGTGTTTACCAATGGTGTGGTCGGCTTCGTCGGAAAATCGCCGTTTATCGAGGCTTTGCCGAGGTCTCGTTATCTGCGAAACGAGGAGACCCTTGATATAGGCCTTGGTTTTACAAATGCAAATAATTACGCCAGGGCGACATCGGCGTTCAACTCTGCCCGCAACCGAAATATCCCCGCGCTTACGCGAAAAAAGACCGTAACCGAAGAATACGGAACCCCAGCGCCCAAATGGCTCGTCACTGACCCCAATATATTAAGATGGGGTGATAAAATCGAACCGGGCTCGATAGTGCTTGGGGTTCCCGCAGAACAGGCCGCTATCGACAAGGTTCACGACGAAAACGCGAAAGCAATTGTTCGCCTCGACCTGACCCGTTTGCCTGATCCGCAGAAGCAAAATGAAGCGGACCCGGATGGGTTACTGGATATTGAAAAGCACCCCAATTGGGCGTGCATAGGCGCGGACGGCGAGGTAAAGAAGTCTGCTCAAGGCACATTGGGTTGCCTGCATCAGCCGGATTTGCGAGAAACGCTGCTGACGGTGGTCTGTAATGTGATGAACCTCGGTGCGGATGGACTGTTGCTTGATGGCGTGGTCCCGATCCCGGACTGCAATGGCCCGAAATTCTCCAAACATGATCATCCTCACTCCTCGGTGAGCAACACGAACGAACTCGATAATCTGTGCGGCGAGATATATAAGTTAGTCAAAAGTATCGGTCGCGATAAAGTGGTGTTGTTAAACAGTGGCGCGGTCGCCTCTCTGTGGCCGGTGTGTGACGGGCAATTTTGGGACGTACTGCAGTTGGATGAAATTGAGCGAGACTATGCCGCTGAAGAGCATTCAGAAGCTCTGCAGCGTGGAAAGGTGCTGTTGGCCCTGCCGTTGCCGAGGGGGCTTATGGCTGGGGAAAAATGATGTGGGTGTGGCAAGCGCGTAGGGGCCGGTTTCTATCCCGGCCCGTTTGTGTACCGAGAAGGGATTGGCCGAGACGGAGATCGGCCACTACGGTTTGGAAGGTAGAAGTTGGAAATTGGAGGTTGGAATTCGATTTGAGGTAGCGATTCGGAGATCGCTACCTATCATAGAAAAATGATGTGGTGCCGCGAGTGCGTAGGGGCCGGTTTCTATCCCGGCCCGTTTGTGTACCGAGAAGGGATTGGCCGAGACGGAGATCGGCCACTACGGTTTGGAAGTTAGACGTCGGAAATTGGAGGTTGGAATTCGGTTTGAGGTAGCGATTCGGAGATCGCTACCTATCATAGAAAAATGATGTGGGTGAGGCGAGTGCGTAGGGGCCGGTTTCTATCCCGGCCCGTTTGCGTACCGAGAAGGGATTGGCCGAGACGGAGATCGGCCACTACGGTTTGGAAGTTAGACGTCGGAAATTGGAGGTTGGAATTCGATTTGAGGTAGCGATTCGGAGATCGCTACCTATCGTAGAAATGACGGAATCGCTAAAACCCTGCTGCGCTGAGTTCCAGCCAGAGGTGTTTTCCCTGGTTAATTGCGCCGTACTGCTGGCCGTCGGGAGACCATACTAACCCAACCTCATACAATCCGACTGGTCGAAAAACTCCGATGCGGAAGTAGGATGTGCTGTAGGTGAGGGATTTTGGGCCGAGGTTGTAGCTGTATTTGTATAGATCATAGTTGGTGCGTATTTGCCATAGCCTGCCTGCCCTGTAGGAAGCAGTGGAAAACAGGTTCATTCTCCTGGAATCCAGTCCGAAATCGAACGAGGAACTGCACGTGAGCCTGTCACCTATATCGAAAAACAGATTGGTGTCGATCTGATGCCTGCCCTGGCTCCATAAAGTGTTGTTCAGGCCGCTTCGAAGATTCAGATTATATCCTACAGAGGCGCTGCCCCCCATCCAATACGTTCGCAGCGAGGGCCGGAACCTCATCTCCGTGCCCGTATCGCCGTCAGCCGTGACGGTGAACGCCGCGGATTGGGCAAACGAGGCGCTTAATGGGCCACGAAGACGTTTGGATCGGTTGGCAGTCAAACCGAGGGATTGATAGAGAGACGACGATCTTGAACCGCTGGGCACGCCATATCCCACAGTGAGATTCGGAAATACACTGCCGACCGGGGTGGAAGCGATAGACTTGTTGGCCCTGAGCACCGTCCTGAACGAGAAGTTCGATTGATCCATATATCCACCGGGCATGAAGCTATTCTTTATCCTGCTGCCACCGTAATAGCCAAGCACCGTGTAGCTGTATTTCGGCAGGCTGCCGTAGACGTTCAGGGTGGTATAGTGGATGCCCCTGGCGTAGTTGGATGATGGCTGATATCTTGATGAAAAATCCGCTCGACCGCTGTGAGTTGCACTTCCGTATTCGAGGTGGTGGGCAAGCTCATAGGCCTGGTTCGAGTTGCCAAGCGAATCGACAAAAAAAGTGCCATACCCTCCGCGACCGGCGAGATAGTCGTGCTGTAAACCCAAACTTGGGCCTTTTCTCGGACGAGCATAGCCGCCACTTTCGTTGTCGCCAGAGGAGTATCGCAGCTTGATTGCGCTGGCCCTATTCTCAGAAAGCTGGCAATAAAACGGCAAGTCGATAAGCATGCCATCGTTGGAGGTATAACGCACCTGCTGGAGGATCGACTGCCGGTCCTTGTAGCTATAGGAATAGTAAGGCAAAGTCATAACCTTGGAATCGCGCACATAAACCGACGCCTTGAAGAACAGAATCTTCTGTTTGGGGATAATAGTCAATCGCTCCGAGACGATCCAGGTGCTGCCGTCTACATCAAGGGATTGGCTGAAAATCGACTCGTCAATGTTAGATGAATCTGCGGCAATCGGCTTTAACTTCGCAACATCGAGAGTTGTGATGGCCTTGTCGTCGAAATTGCGAATGAGAACGCGATCAGAACGTGTGTCGAGAACGCATTCGTTGCAGTTTAATGTTGTTTCTCCTCTGCGAATCGACACATTACCCTGAGCGAGGACCCTGCCTGCGCCCTGGATCACCTGCATGCTGTCAGCTTCTATTGAGATCGATTTGTACTCGAGAGTAACCCCGCTGCTGGCTACTACGGTGTCTCGTTCTACACAATAGGCCAGTGAGCCGCCAGCCATAGAGATTGTACCGTCTGCGGCGGATTGCCCATCCTCCATAGACACCAAAATAAACTCCACCTGTGTGGAGCTTGCAGCCCCGTTGCATAGGGCAGTAATCGTGGCGCTTTGAGGGGCTGTTGAGGATGTCAAGACTCCGATCGCACGGCCTGCGGTGGTGTAAACGGCCGGGGAGACATCCCCTGCAGTTGTGGTCAGTCGGACCTCAGTGCCATCCGGAACCGGGGCGCCGGTTTCGTCGAGGACAGTGGCAAGAATCTGTGTGTAGCTTCTTCCGTCAGCAGGGATATGAGACGTGTTGGCGTCAACTGACACCATAACCGCCGCGCTAACGCTTGCAGAACACAGTACTAACAGCCCGGCCAGGACTATCGATACTCTTAAAAGGGGCATAGCCACAATATTCCAAACGGCCCGGCCAGCATAAATCTGACCGGGCCATAGATATAACTAGGGAAGGACCGTGAACGTCTTTTTGAGAGTAACGTTAGAGCCTGCTCCGCCAGATGGGATTGTGACAGTCACAAGACCCTCACCTGCCTCTGTTGGGCTTGCAGAATCAATGCTGGTCAACAGGGTGAACATCGCAACTCCATCGCTGGTTTGGTCGGTCGGAGACAGCAGAGTCCCCTTGCTGGTAACCGCGCTGACTGTCGTATTGTCAACAATCGGGTGATTGTTGGCGTCCCTGGCCGTCACAGTGACGGTAGCCTGTCCGCCGGATTTAGCTAATGAATCAGGAGTAATAACAAGCTCGCAGTTTCCTTCAACCGGAGGACCAGAGAATATAATGGTCAGAGGCGGGCTTGTGACTCCGCCAGCGGTGGCAGTTACCACAACATTACCATCTCCAGCGCTTCCGTCAGCTTTCAGCACTGCCGTCGCCTGACCGCCGACAGTAGTAGTGACGTTGGAGATAGCGCCGTGGGTAGATGAGAAGACAACCTGCGTGCCATCCGGAACCGTAAGCCCGCCAGTCGCCATAACCAACGCTGTAAGGTTGGTCTCGTTGCCCACAGCGTTGCGAATGTTCATTCTATCCGCGTTTAGACCCACGCTGCCGACCTCTGTAGAGGCAATAGGCGTGAAGGTGACCGCGATGGTGTTCTCCAAATCGCTTGCCGGGGCAGGAATATTGGACGGCTGTGACGTCAACACCTTTGCCTTGACCGTCGCCACACCCGGCAGACTCTTGACCCCGCCTGCATCCTTAGTAATCAGACTCGCGGTAGCAACACCGTTTTTAGTGGTGGCTTGTGCGGTGATAGTGCCGTTGCCGCCTCCGCTGCCATCAGGCTCAACAGAGAATGTGACGACCGTTCCGTCCGTAGCCGGATTCCCGCCAGCATCGGCAACCTCCGCCGTGATTTTCGCCAGCGAGTTGCCGTCACACGGCAGTGACGACGCGTTGCTGGTGAGGTTGACAATGGTCGGTGGCCCCGCCTGGACGGTGATGGTAGTCGTAGCCGTGCTGTTCAGATATTTGGCCGTGACCACAGCCTTACCCGCGCGGTCGCTGGTGAAGACAGCGGTGGCTTTCCCACCTGCTCCGATAGACGCGGTGTCGGCTATATCTCCAAATGTCGAACTAAAGGTCACGCTCCCACTTGCAGCCGGGTTGCCCATAATGTCGAAGCAGGTCGCTTCTACGGTAGTCTGGGTAACCGTGCCGCCGCTGCCGACGATTTGAATGGTCTTGGGGCTGGCGGTGAGTTCTACGCTTGATGTAAACGAAACGGTTGTCGTCCTGGACTTGCCCGCGCATCTGACCGTAACCGTGGCCTCGGGAGCTGTGTCGATTGCGGAATCGTAGGTCAAAACCGCCTTCGCAGCGCCGGCCATCGTCCTTGTCTGGGTATGATCAAGCGTTCCCGCAGTGGTGTTGAAAATAGCAAGGGTGCCATCTTCAATTGCGTCACCGTTGGCCTTGTTGACCTTAGCCGTAAGATTTACGGTGACTTTCACGTTGCCATCGTTATCAAGGACGCTGTTTTTTTGGGCGGTGAGTGTGATCGAATCTGCCTTCGGCCCTCCGCCGCCGCCTCCCCCACCGCTGGCCAGCGCAGCAATTAATCCTACCGCGGCCACGATGCCGATAACTTTCCAAGTAGATGACTTGGACTTAGCAGCGGGAGGGTTGGACGTAATCGGCGCCGCATCGCCCGGCTTGACGGTATAGCCCTGCTGCAAATCATAAATTTCAATCCGGGATATCCCCCAGTTGACATCTATTACTCTATATTTCGCTATCTCCTTGCCATCTCTCTGGATGGATCCGGTAGCGCCGACTGATATGCCTTCGGCCTTGCCAGCGCTGATATGTGTATCGCCGGCAAGATTAGTGACGCTGGAAATCGTCACCGATTCAAGCTTCGAT
Organism: Armatimonadota bacterium; assembly: GCA_050948905.1. Taxonomy (GTDB): domain Bacteria; phylum Armatimonadota; class UBA5829; order UBA5829; family UBA5829; genus DTKD01. Next base: position 603,085 of record JBMNES010000001.1, read on the forward strand.
TTGTCCGCAGCGAATGCCGGTGACATAATCGACATCAGCATAGCAATAATCAGCATCACAGAAAGACGTCCGGACAGCGTTCTAGTCATCCCTGCTATCATTCTTAACCTGCCTCCAAGTTGGGTCGGCACCGTCAAACAGATGAGACGGAGCCTATAACCACAGCCATATTAACTGACGAGAAGTATCGATTCCAAAGTTCCATTGGGCCTACAGATATGGGACTAACCGCCCAACTGATAAAGACATCGTCAGCAAGCGATACCATTATCGGTCATAAGCGGCATCGACTACAGACCTGCTGAGCCGTTATCACCTAGTAATTAGGGCAAAGACGACAACAATCCTGCTTTATGAACTTCTAAACAGGATGGTCGAAGATTGTAAGACTAAGAAAGCTTGATCGGACTTAGAGCCTCAGATATCAGATAGCCGAAAAAGCAGATTTCTCGCTGCGCTCGAAATGACAATGGGTGTACGTTCGAAATGACCTGGGCGCCGCCCGGGATGACCATGGACGTCCCGGGATGACGATGGACGTCCGTCCGGAATGACAATGGGCCGCTCGAAATGACAAAGACCTGCCCGGAATGACAATGAGCACCTGCTCGAAATGACATAGGGTTGTGACGTGATCCTGCGACTGCGCGCAGGATGACGGTATTTGGGCGCAGAACGACGGATGGTATGTCTGAGTTCTGAACAGTGAAAATGCAGGGGCCGGTTTCTATCCCGGCCCGTTTGTGTACCGAGAAGGGTTTGGCCGAGACGGAGATCGGCCACTACGGTTTAGAAGTTGGAGGTTGGAATTCGATTTGAGGCGGCGATTCGGAGATCGCCGCAATCGGGTTTAGAGGAGGCAATTCGGAGATTGCCTCCTATCTATGCAGGAAGGCGTATTAGAAAGTCACTTCGCCTGGCTCATATATTGGTCTACCGGCAGGCATTCCGGCATTTCGCCGCGTTGTTTGGAGCGCAGCGCTACCAAAAGCGCCTCTGCCGTATCCAGCGAAGTCAGGCACGGAATATATCGCTGCACACTAGCCTTGCGAATCACGGACGCCTCCTGCTCTATTTTCTTATCCTTTGAAGCAGTGTTTATCAACAGATCAATCTTGTTGCCCGCGATCAAATCCATCATATTGAGTTGGTCGCTGCTGCTGATCTTGCCGACCTCAGTGGCAGTAACGCCATTTGCGTTGAGGTAATGAGCTGTTCCCTCTGTCGCGTAAACGGAATAGTCCAGATCGTTTACGAACGCGCGGATTATCGGCAGGGCTTCTTCTTTATCCTGGTCGGCGATAGTGGCGATCATTTTGCCGCCAATAGGCGCATCAAGACCCGATGCGATCATCGCCTTATATAACGCACGTGCGAAGTCCCGGTCTATGCCCATAATCTCGCCGGTGGACTTCATTTCGGGGCCTAATGAGACATCGACCTCCGTCAATTTCTGGAAGCTGAAAACCGGCGCTTTGACAGCAAGGCTGCTCTGCTGTTTATATAGACCGGAACTGTAGCCCTGCTCCTTCAAGCTCCTGCCAAGGACCACGTTTGTGGCGACCTGGATCATAGGAACCCCGGTTATTTTGCTGAGATACGGGACAGTGCGGCTGGCGCGGGGGTTGACCTCGATTACCTGCACCTCGTCGCCGTCGACCACGAACTGGCAGTTCATCAGCCCGCGCACCTCCAACGCCATCGCGAGTTTGGTGGCGTGTGAGACGATCTGATCGATTATGTCCTGTGATATAGTCTGCGGCGGACAAACGGCCATACTGTCGCCGGAATGAACCCCTGCACGCTCTATATGCTCCATAATACCCGGGATAAGGCAGTCGACGCCGTCGGCGATGACATCCACCTCGACCTCTTTGCCCATCACGTATCTATCGACCAGAATCGGCGCGTCTGGGTCGGGGGAGATGTCGACCGCGTGTTTCATATATTGCCTGAGTTCAGCCTCGGTGTAGACTATCTCCATCGCGCGACCGCCGAGCACATAACTCGGCCTCACAAGGACGGGATAGCCTATCTCCTTTGCGACCTGCACTGCCTCGTCGACTCCGAATATAGCGCGGCCGGCGGGTTTCGGGATGTCGAGGTCGCGCAGAATCTTCTCGAACTTGTCGCGGTCCTCGGCGATGTCTATCGACTTGAAATCGGAACCGAATATCGGCACCCCCATCGCATGCAGGGGTTTGGCGAGGTTGATCGCTGTCTGGCCGCCGAATTGCAAAATGACCCCGTCGGGCTGCTCATAAGCAATGACGTTGAGCACATCCTCTAAGGTCAGCGGCTCGAAGTAGAGCCTGTCGGAGGTGTCGAAGTCGGTGGAGACGGTTTCGGGATTGTTGTTGATTATGATCGACTCATACCCGGCCTCACGAAGCGCCCAGGCAGAATGGACCGAGCAGTAGTCGAACTCTACGCCCTGTCCAATGCGAATAGGGCCGGAACCGATGACTATGGCCTTAGGCCGGGTATTGCATTCCGCGGCGTATTCCAGACTGCATCCGGTCTCGTCCTCGGTCTCCTGAGAAGAATAGAAATACGGCGTCTGCGCATCGAACTCGGCGGCGCAGGTGTCGACCATTTTATAAACAGGCAGCATGCCGTATTTTTTCTGGATAAACCGGAGCTGATTCTCCAGCGCGCCGGTGAGATGGGAAATCACCTTATCCGGGAATCGCATCGCCTTTGCACGACTAAGCAGATCCATTGCGTCCGCGTGAGATGCTATCTGGCCTGAAGTCAGCGCCCGAATCTTCGCTGCGTGATCTCGCAGGTCGTTTTCCATATCTACTATGTTTTTGATTTTATTTATGAACCAGGGGTCTACCTTGGAAAGATCAGCCACCCACGCGACCGCCCTGCCCCGCCTCAGCGCCTCGGCGATCAGGAATACCCGCTCGTCGGTGGCCTTCGCCAGGCCGTTCTCAATATCCTCGTCACTGATTTCGTCCGCGTTCTTCAGCCTCAGCCACTGCAAGCCGATCTCCAAAGACCGGACGGCTTTCATCATAGCCCCTTCAAAGGTATGATCTATGCTCATAACCTCGCCAGTGGCTTTCATCTGAGTGCCTACGGTGCGATCAGCCTGATAGAATTTATCGAACGGCCACCGCGGGATTTTGGCTACGATATAGTCGATTGTCGGCTCGAATGCGGCTTTGGTGGTGCCGGTGACAGCGTTTGGAATCTCATCAAGGTTTAGTCCGACAGCGATTTTGGCAGCAACACGAGCTATGGGGAAGCCAGTAGCCTTTGATGCAAGAGCGGAAGATCGGCTGACCCTTGGATTGACCTCGATAACATAATATTCGAACCCATTCGGGTTCATCGCAAGCTGGACGTTGCAACCGCCCTCTATTCTGAGAGCACGGATGATCTTCAGCGACGCCATCCGCAGCATCTGGAACTCTTTTTCCGTAAGGGTTTGCATCGGAGCGACGACGATGGAGTCGCCCGTATGCACGCCCATCGGGTCGAAGTTTTCCATAGAACAAATCTGCACGCAGGTGTCGTTGGCGTCGCGCATGACCTCAAACTCGAGCTCTTTCCAGCCGAGCAGGCAGCGCTCTATCATAACCTGGCTTTTGAGGGACAGTTTAAGCCCGCGGGCGCCGATTTCGAGCAATTCCTGCGGGTTATGGGCTACCCCACCGCCGGTTCCGCCCAGGGTGTATGCAGGTCTGACGATCAGCGGCCACGGCGGGTCTTCGTCGAGAATAGCCTCCAGTTCCTCGCGTGTCTGCACGATCCAGCTCTCCGGCACCGGTTCGCCTATGTCTCGCATAAGAGTACGGAACAGATCCCGATCCTCCGCATCCTGGATCGAATCAAGCGGGGTGCCGAGAAGTTCTACATTATATTTATCCAAAACACCGGCGTTGGCCAGTTCTACGGCCAGGTTCAGTCCGGTCTGACCACCCAGAGTAGGCAGCAGACCGTCCGGCCGCTCTTTTTCTATAACGCGAGTGGCGAACTCCAGATTGATCGGCTCAATGTAGACTTTGTCCGCAATTTCGATGTCGGTCATAATGGTAGCTGGGTTGGAGTTTATTAGAACAACCGAGATACCCTCCTCCCGCAGCGCCCTGCACGCCTGGGTTCCCGCATAGTCGAACTCGGCTGCCTGGCCGATAATTATCGGCCCGCTTCCTACTACCATTACTTTTTTTAGATCAGCTCGTTTCGGCATTGAATCTCCAACTATTAAGCCCCGTCGTCGTTATTTTGGAGCGGCGACCGACTCTAAATACTCCTCGAAAAGTTGAGGTTCCGGTGCATATTGAATTGATAAAATCGGAAGGTTTTTATGTCGCAAACCCTCTATTGTGCCATCATTGAGGTTAATGGCGGTCACTTCAAATTGGTCTGAGAGCGACTCGGCATCGACGGCGAATCCGTGATTTTGGGTAGTTATGCTCACTTTGCCTGTGACCAGGTTTTTGACGGGGTGATTGGCCCCTCTGTGACCATATTTGAGCTTGTTAATGTGCCCACCCATCGCGATAGACAGCAGTTGGTGACCCAGACCAATCCCCCAAATCGGCATTTTGCCGATCAGTTTGTGCATAGTCTCCAGAGGATTCGACAGAAGTCGAGGGTCCCCTGGCCCCGACGAGAACACGACTAAATCGGGGTTTAGATCCAGCACTGCCTCTGCCGAAGTATCGTGCGGCAGGACGGTGGTGTTGCAGGCTGATTGCGAAAATTGATTTAGCATAGAACGCGGGACGCCGAGGTCGATAATCGCTACGTGATATTTCGCTTGCGGTGATGAGCATGGGCACTCGTATACCTGGCCAGCCGAAAGTTGTTCTACGTAGTTGATGTCGCCGTAGACCGGACTCGCTTGAAGAGCGTTTTTGAGCTCGTCGCGGGTTAGTTCTGTGCTGATGGCTCCCATCATTACGCCGTTCATCCGCAGGTGTCGGGTCAGGGCGCGAGTGTCGATTCCCTCTATCGAGATGGCTCCGTTTTGCTGCAAATAATCCGCCAGGCTGCCGTTTGATCGCCAGTTGCTGGGTTTGTCGCAGAGTTGGTGCACGATAAGGCCTTTTGCCTGAAATCTCTCCGACTCCTGATCCGCGTCGTTTACGCCGTAGTTTCCAATCAGCGGATAGGTGAGGGTAATCAGTTGGCCGGCGTATGAAGGATCAGTGAGCTTCTCCTGGTAGCCGATCATTGAAGTGTCAAATACCACTTCGCCGACCACAGTGCCGGGCGCACCGATGGATATTCCTTCGAATGTGGTTCCGTCTTCGAGTAATAATACAGCCTTCAAATTTTACTCCAATTTGTCTGCCGAAGCAGGTGTGGCCGGGATGGAAACCGGCCACTACGTTTATTGTGCCAGCTTGATATTCGCTTTCAGGGGGTGGCGATTCGGAGATCGCCACCCATCGCAACTTTTCGGTTTCAGGGTGGCGATTCGGAGATCGCCACCCATCTCACAACCGTCAACCGATAACCAACAACCGACAACCTCTACCCGCCAAACTGATTTGCTGCAATAAATTCGGCGACTTTTGATTGCATTGATGGATCTACTTTTCCGGCTGCGACTAATACGGCAAGTATCTCGCTTAATGTGCCGAGTGAATGCAGGTTATAGCCTGATTTAGCGAGGATTTTGCCCCCGCCCTGCTCTCTGTCCAGAATAATCAACACGTCTCTGACCACCAACCCAGCCTCAGTCAGAGGAGCAATGGCTTCGATTTTTGAGGCGCCGTCGGTGATGATATCGTCGATAACCAACACCTTGTCTCCCTCGGTATACTCGCCCTCGATGAGCTTTTTGGTGCCGTAGTCCTTCGCCTCTTTTCGCGGGTAGATCATCGGGATTGACGAAGCCAGGCTTGTCGCCACCCCCAGCGGCAGCCCCGCATAGGGTATCCCCGCGATCCTGTCGCAGCCGATCTGCTTCACTCTGTCGCCCAGCGCCTCGCCGATCTCCTTCAATAGAGCTGGTTTGCCGACCAGCCCGCGAAAGTCACAATATACCGGTGACATAATCCCGCTCTTCAATTTGAACTCGCCGAACTTGATGCAGCCGGCGTCGAATATTTTCAGATAAAGGTTATTCATCGCCACTGACGACCTTTCCGTTGACTATGGCAGCCACTACCTTGCCGGTCAACTCGGCTCCATCAAACGGCGTGTTTCGACCCATCGACTTAAACTTATCGGCTCGCACGGTGATAGTCGCATCCGGGTCGAAGACTGTCACATCCCCGACTGCGCCCTCGGCCAATGTGCCAGCGTCCAGCCCGAGAATCTTCGCAGGGCCGACAGTCATCTTCGAAACCGCGTCGCTAAGCGTCAGCACCCCCGGCTTGACCAGGTTTGTTATAACAAGCGGCAGAGCCGTCTCCAAACCGACCATCCCGAACGCGGCATATTGCATCTCTACCTGCTTATCCTCCAGCGAATGCGGGGCGTGGTCGGTGGCTATGGCGTCGATCGTGCCGTCCGCAAGCGCCTCTTTTATAGCCTCCACATCCGCATCGGTTCTCAGCGGCGGATTTATTTTTGCATTGGTGTCGTAAGTGTTCAATGCGTCATCTGTCAATGAGAAATACTGCGGACAAGTCTCGCAGGTTACTGGTATGCCCCGGCTCTTTGCCCATCGCACTGCGCCTACGGACTCAAGCGCGCTGATATGCTGAACGTGCAGCGGGCAGCCCGTCAGCTCCGATAACAATATGTTCCGCAGAACCATTATGGTCTCGGCTTGTCTCGGCCACGGTCGCAAGCCTAAAATGGTCGAGTTGACCCCTTCGTTCATAACCGAATCCAGCGTAAGGGAAGTGTCCTCGCAGTGCGCCAGAACCGGCACGTTGAACATCAACGAATATTCCATCACCCGCCGCATCAAATCGGCGTTTTGCACTGGAAAGGCATCGTCCGATATGGCGACTGCACCAGCTTCGACCATATCCCCAATCTCGGCCATCTCCGCGCCGTCGTTGCCTTTCGTGGCAGCGCCAGTCGTGAGGACGTTCACACAAGCCGATTTGCCCTCGGTGAGCACATACTCCACCACGGCGCGATTGTCGATGGCTGGCTTGGTGTTAGGCATACCTAATATGGTAGTGAACCCGCCTGCCGCAGCAGCCATAGCAGCGGTGGCGATGGTCTCTTTGTGCTCGTAACCCGGCTCGCGGAGGTGGACGTGCATATCGACCAGGCCCGGAGTTACCACCAAACCGGTACAGTCGATAGTCTGTCCCTCGCCATTAGAAGGTGTCGGAGAACTCGGCGCTATCCGCCCGTCCACGATAAGCACATCGCCGACTTCATCTACTCCCCGCAGCGGATCAATTATCCTACCGCCTTTAAGCAGAAGCCACATTAGACAACGCACCTCCTAACAACAAATAAAGCAACGCCATTCGTACAGCGACCCCATTCGTAACCTGATCCGTTATGACCGCGAACTCTCCGTCGGCCACGTCCGGGGTGATTTCGATGCCGCGGTTCATCGGCCCTGGGTGCATAATCAGAACGTCATCGGCGCATTTTCGCAACCGCTGTTTGTTTATGCCGAAAAACCTGGAATACTCTCTCACACTTGGGAAGAAACCGCGATCCATTCTTTCGAGCTGGATGCGCAGAATATTGACCACATCAGCACCGTCAAGCGCCTCGTCGAGGTCGGTGAACTTCTGGACCGGCAGTTTGTCTATCTCCGCAGGCAGCAGAGTGCTCGGTCCACAGACCCTCACCTGCGCGCCCATATGGCTCAATCCCCAGATATTAGATCGAGCGACCCGGCTGTGCATAATATCGCCCACAATCACGACCTTCAGGTCTTCGATTCGCTTCTTGTTATCCAAAATAGTCAACATATCCAGCAGGCCCTGTGTAGGGTGTTCGTGCGTACCGTCGCCGGCGTTGACCACGCACGAGCGCACTGTTCTGGCTGCAAAATGGGGCGAGCCGCTGGCTCCGTGGCGAATCACGAAGAGGTCTATGCCCATCGCCTCTAACGTCAGCAAAGTGTCTTTAAACGACTCCCCCTTGTTAACAGCCGACCCCGCGACTGAGATGGAAGTGGTATCTGCGCTCATTATCTTCGCCGCCAGCTCGAAGCTGGTGCGTGTTCTGGTGCTATTTTCATAAAACAGGGTGCAGATGGACTTGCCGCGCAGGATAGGCACTTTTTTGACCGGCCTGGATAGTATCTCCTTGTGTGAAATAGCTGTATCCAGAATCAGCCTGATCTCCTCGGCAGTCATATCCTGCAAACCCAATACGTCTTTTCTCTGAAGCTGCATCTATCTGTATCCTCGGGTTTCAACCGTTCTGAGCTACTGCGATATCATCACCGCGTCTTTTTCGTTAGTTTCGAGCCAATGGACTTTGACATTCTCACGGCGTGCAGTTGGGAGATTTTTGCCGACATAATCAGCCCGCACCGGCAGTTCGCGGTGGCCCCTGTCGACAAGCACCGCAAGTTGAATAACAGCAGGTCTTCCAAGGTCCATAATCGCGTCAAGAGCGGCCCGGGTGGTGCGACCGGTGTAGAGCACCTCGTCGACCAAAATGACGTTTTTGTTGGTTACGTCGAATGGGATATCGCTGGCTGATATGGTTCGGGCGGTGCGAGTGGCGAAATCGTCTCTGTATAAGGCCACGTTGAGACTGCCTATGGTCATCTCCAGACCCTCGATCTCGCCGATCAATTTCGCGAGCCTCCGCGCCATCGGCACACCCCGGCTCTGGATTCCAATAATGACCAGGTTTTCCGCGCCCTTGTTGCGCTCAACGACCTCATGAGCGATCCTTTTCAGAGCCCGCCTGATCTCATTTTCATCCATCACTTCTTTTACGTTGTCTGCCATGTCCCCTCCGCAACGAGCGAGATTTATCCCTCAGACATCATTATCCGAGCCACAAAAAGGCCTTCCTGCCGCGAGTTGGCAAGAAGGCCCGAAGTTGCATTTATATATGCGCCCATCTTAACTTAAACCTTGCCAGCCTCGCGGGGCTGAATTAAAGGTGACTTCCAGATTTCAGTAATTATAAGCCCTGTTTATAGCTCTGTCAACGACTTTTTTTGGCCAATGTGGCGGCCAATTGCGCCTGCCTGGCCCTGTCTATCGAAGTCGCCAGCACACGGGCGGATTCCTGCGGGCTGTGGAACCCCATCCCGTTCTCTGATGAGACGAAATCCCACCGCAACTGAGCAGAGCGATAGAGCTGATGCGCCTTTGCAAGGTCGGCGTCACTTGCACCGGACTGCTTCGCATCTTTAATCGCGTCAATTGCGTCGATCAACGCCGCCTCGGTGTCCTTTAATAATCCAGCCGTGCGATCCTGTATCAACGCCACTCGCTCACGCAGCACAGCCGTGCTTCTCTGGTGGCACTTCTTGCACGCTTTCATGTCAGCCAAAAGCGGGCTGCGAATCCAGTGATCCGTATAGGTCGAGTCGCCGTTTTTTGCCGTCGGCATATGACAATCAGCGCACGATACCCCGGATTTTGCGTGTATTCCGGTGCTCCACGTCTCAAGGTCGGGGTGCTGAATTTTGATGACTGGCCCGCCGGTTTCGGCGTGTACCCAGTCGGAGAATCCGATTTCATCGTAGTATTTGTCGATATCATCGACCGTCAGCCCGTTTTTCCACGGGAAAGTAAGCAGCTTGTTTTCGCCCTTGAAGTAGTATTCGCTGTGGCACTGGCCGCATACGTAGCTGCGCATCTGGTTCTCGCTGGCCTGTGTGACATCAATGCCCCTCTGGGCCATTCCATCGATAAACGCCTTTCGAGTTATGCGCAGTTCCATAGTCTCCGGGTCATGGCAATCGACACAGGTGAGGCCGTGATGCAGCTTGCTTGAGAGTTCCTTGAGTGGGGTCTTATTGAAATTCTCCCACCCCATCTGCTGAATAAGCTCAGGGGCCTCCGCCGCGTGACAGTTAGCACAAGCACCCGGCTGAGCAGCAACCTGAACGCGCTTGGATGCCTGCTGGTCTATTAAAGTATAATAATGCCCTCGATCTTCGTTGTATTCCACCGAAAAAGCATATCCGGCGTACAATCGCTTGAGGTTCGGGTTTCTCTGCAATTTGTCATACGGTTTGGAGCCGCCATACGGGGTCGATTGAGTATCGTCGGCAGTCTTTTTAAAGGACGCGTATTGGTCGGGATAGTCCTTTCCGACCACCGCCGGATCCAACGATGCCGCGAAAACAACCGCAGCGATAATCAACAGCAACACAACACCCGCGAGCCATTTTGAAACGCGCATTCGGGACATAATACACCTCCGAAGAATCGGCATAGGAGTCTATTGTAGCAGAGCTTAAGTGAGGACGGAATAGCGGGCCGCCGTTAAACACAATATTTTAAGGAAAATATTGGCGGAGGCGAGAGGATTCGAACCCCTGGGACTTTCGTCCAATGGTTTTCAAGACCACCGCCTTAAACCACTCGGCCACGCCTCCGCAGCGATATTTAATTATAGTCCGAGCACCCTGGGTGGGTCAAGAAGGCGAGGTCGTGTGGCATAACGTGTCGGTTCGGTTTCCGACGCTATCGAAAATGCGATCTTCGGTGGTATTCGAATGCGCCAAGCAAACTGAATCAACCCGCCCCCTCCGAGGACAAAACCTTGAGACCAACGATTTTCTGGGGGAACCGCCTGAAGTTCGAAAACAAGGCCGTACCCGCATTTGCCCGCCTTGCTCATCAACCACCTGAGTTATACACTCACTGTCAGGTTTTGTCAATGACAGGCGTGGATGTATGGCGCATCCAGCCCACCGCGAACGTCACTATCACGAAGAGGGCTATAAGAGGGACCGGGGAAGGTCTCACAAGGTCGACTACTACATCCAGTAGTCCTAAAGGGGGTTTGATTTCTCCGGAGCGTATCAGTAACGACGCGATCGCCATTCTACCTGCAAGCGCCCCGATAAGCGTTGCGCTGACAGCAGCAATTTCTATGGCAATCCCCGGCCTGCGACCGGAAGCGCGAGCTATTATCTCTCCCAGAACAGCTCCATATCCCGCAGCAAGAAACAACATAAACAGCCCGAAGAAGTCCACGCCCCATCCTGCCACCACACCGAACAATAACCCCACGAAGGCGGCTGTGAGCCTTTGTCGAAGCACAGGCACGCAGGCATCGTCTAACTGAGCTTGCCTGCCGTGTTGCTTCGATTCGTGTGCGAGTGAGGAGCAGGTTTGATCAGAATTGGAGCGCTTCATTAAATTGAGTATACCAACGCAGCCCCACATGGTCAAGATTTTCAATTAACCGGGGATATTGTCCCACGTATCGGGCAGCAATTCGGAGAACTCGGCAGTGCTCTCCACTTTGTCCTTTATGAGCACGACGCTGGTTCCGCCGGGGCCAGTGCTGAGTAGTATCCTGTCACTGACCTCCAGCATTATCGAGTAGCCAAGCCCGAGGGAGGGTTTAGTCGAAAAGCCTCTCAGCAACACAGCCCTCGGAAGAATCAGCGACTCGATGCCACTGCCCTGATCGGCTACAACAGCCCAGACTGTGGTATCATCATGGCCCACATACACAGTGCCCTTGACCCCGTGCTTAACCGCGTTCGTAATGGCCTCTCCGATGCCCACCATAAACCCGTCGAGCCTTTCCCCCGTCAAACCAAACTCCTCAAGCATCTTCTGAGTCTGATGCCTGCCATAGCCCACCCTGGACGTGTCATCTACCTCGACGCTGATAGATGAACGCACAATATACGGCTCCACATCGGAGTAATCGCAGACGTCGAGCTTGCCGCCGGTCACGCTGAGAATCGTGTCGCGATAGAATACTTTTTTCTGCCTGTCGAGTTCAAGTTCGAGGCTGCGACGGCGCTCATCGGCTTGTTTGCGTTCGGTCACATCCCGCACTATAGCCTGTATAAGGTCTTCGCCGTGCAGTTTGTATGACACCAAACCGATTTCGCAGTCGACCAGAGTGCCGTCTTTCTTTTTGAGTATCCATTCAAAACGCTGGGCAGGCCCCCCTGTTTGCTCTTGAATGAGCCTGGCGAGTTCCTCGTGCGAAGATTTGCCGTTAGGTTGAAATTCCGGGCTTATGTCACCAGGGGTTTTGCCAAGTACATCGTATGGCGCATATCCGAGAATGTGTGTAACCGCTGGATTCATCCCTATAAAACTACCCGTCGCAGCCGAGAGCAGCAGCACCATATCCGGGCTGTATTCGAACAATCTTCTGTAACGCTCCTCGCTGTCCTGCAGGGCTTCTGTATATCGCTTGCGCTCGGTAATATCCAGAAGCGAGCCAATCACAGCCGGCCGCCCCAAATAGTCTACCATAGCTGTATGCACTTCCACGTCTATCGGCGTATTGTCGGCGCGCAGCGCCTTGAAACCATACCTTGCCGTTTTTACTTCACCGCTGAAGCGTTTTCGTAGATTTTCCGCCACCAAAGCTCGATCTTGAGGAGAGACAAACTGTAGCGGAGAATGATTTAGCATCTCATCCTCGCGCGCGCCGAATATTGCAAGCAGCCTCGGGTTGACATATACGAAACGATCGTCCTGAACCAGATAGACACCAATCATCGTCTCTTCGACCAGGCTGCGATATTTCGCTTCTGCTTCCTGGAGTGCGCGCTCGGACTTTAGCCGTTCAGTTATGTCCTCGTAGGTGCCGAGAACACCTACCACCTCTCCATCGGCGTTGTGCAGAGGAACTTTGGTTGTGTCTACCCATATCTCCGTGCCGTCCGCCGTCAACTGACTCTCAATTAAATTGAATGCAGGTTTATTTTCGCTTATTACCCGACGATCCCAAGCACGATACGACTCTACTTGTTTTTTTGTCCACCCAAGATCATAGTCTGTCTTGCCGACTACCTGCTCCGGGCTTTCAATTCCAGCAGCTCGAGCGAAGTTGTCATTGCAGCCGAGATATACCAGGTTTGTATCCTTCCAGAACACGTATTGAGGGATATTTGACAGCACTAATTCGAGCATCTCACGAGACTCGGCAACGGACTTGGTTGCGGTGTAACGGTCTGTGATATTTCTGACAATTGCAATGATCTGATTATCCGGCAGCGGCAGCAGTCTGGCTTCGAAATATTTATCCGCGTTGTCAATTTTGAGCGCGTATTCTATAGATACCGGAGTCCCACATTTGGCCACCTGGCTCAATGCCTTCGCAAACTTCTGCCCCACCTCCGGCGGCAGCACCTCCTGCATTGTCTTGCCGAGAAATTCTTCCGGTGAAGCATAGAGTTCGGAAGGGTCAGAGGCGTGGTATTCCAGGACTATACCGTCAGTATCAAGCCAGAAATAAACATCCGGGAAAGCATGAAAGACAGTTTCCAGTTCTGTAAGCGCTTTGCGAAGTTGGTCTTCAGCCTCTTTTCTGCTCGTTATATCAACAGCATTAACCAACAGTGCGGATTGGGCTTTGTATGGTATCGAAGCGATGCGTAGATCGTAGTAACGGATCTCCCCACTCTTAGTGATTCCGCGGGCAATGAAGTTCAACGATACATCCTCACCGGATAATCTGCGTTTTTGGTGATCGACCAGCCAGGCGATGTCGTCCGGGTGAACATAACGCCAAACAGGAGTATTTAACACTTCGTCGGGCTTGTAGCCCATAAGCTCACATATTTGCGGGTTGACGTAAACGAGTTGATTGTCCTGGAGTATAAACACCCCCACCGGCGAATGCCCCAGCACCTGTTCAGCCAGATGCTGGTCGTTGAGGTGCTCGGTGATATCTCTAGCGATCCCTCGCAGGCCGCCAGGGCTACCGTTTACGCCGGGCAAAGGCACACAGCTTAATTCAATGGTCTTAATCAGATTATCTTTGGTGTAAAATGTAGTGGCAATGTTCCTTATAGCACGGCCTTCGGTCAAAGCATCACGCATCATCGACTCGCAATGCTCCACCTCATCTTCGGGAATAAACTCGATAAGTTGCCTGCCGATTATCTCACTGGCGTCGTAGCCCAGAGTTTCGGTGACGACGCCATTGGAATAGGTGACGACACCTTCCGAATTGATTTCCCATATCCAGTCAGGGACTCGCTCTATTCTATCTTTGAGAATCCGATTTTGCTCTGTTTGTGCCATATTGTTGTCGCAACTGCCAGTTTATGTGTTGCAGGTATTGCTGTCTGCTTCCTGCCTGATTTTATACCCGTTGTTCAAATGTATCAATCTCAGCTTATCAAACTGCACCGCAGTTTGGCTGTTTGTAGAGGGTCTCAGCACAGAACGATAGAAAAACCCGGTGTGGGTGGGTGAAGCTGCGGGTAACCCGTACATGATAACGCTGGCAGTATTTTAGCTGGCGCAATCAAAAAACCAGGCCGGCGCATGGGCGAGCGGCAGGATATGGCGAGGTATGCAAATGCAATACTACCCGGATTTTGCGGAAGACGAGGATGAGCAGATCGGCCTGGTGAGGCTGAGCTGTGTAACATATCAACTTGCTGAAGGACAGCCCGACGCGATGGGTTGGCAGGTTGCCGATATGGAAGGGGTGATTTTTGGTATCGTCTCCGATATGCTGGCCGACGCCGGCAGCGGACAGATCGTATTTGTGGCCATTGAAGATACTCAATCACATAAAGTCTCCCTAGTGCCAGTGGAAGGGATGTATCTGGATATCGCTCACTCCCTCGTGGTAGTTCCTGCGATGGAATCAGACGTCCGAAACAGCCCTGAGTTCAGCGAACAAGTAGTGGATGTGATGCCATTTGTCGACTACTGGCTGGGCTTGGCGAGAGCGCGTTCCTGATTTGATCGAAATATGGGGCGGTCGGCTCGCCGCCCCTGTCTTGTTTTTGCCCCCGAACCGCCGGGTAAATGCTTTAATAAAGCACGGACGGAGTGATTGTCACAATGGACGAGATCAAGGCTCTTTCTCACGATCAACTCAGCCACAACTGCGATCCCGACAGCCTGGGGTTTGAAACCACAGCCGAGGTCGCCAAGCTCAGCGGGACCCTCGGTCAGGAGCGAGCGGTAAGCTCACTGGAGTTCGGCCTTGGGGTGGAGACTAAGGGCTTCAACATCTATATATCGGGCCAGCCCGGCACCGGCAGGAGCACGAGTGCGCTTGCTCAAACTACAGATAAGGCCATCTCCGAGCCTACGCCGGATGATTGGTGTTATGTATACAACTTCCAGGACCCCTACCGGCCAAAGGCCATTCGACTCTCGTCAGGCAAAGGGCCGGAGTTTGCCAAGGATATGGAAGAGTTCGTCAAAGTGGCTCGAATGGAGATACCCAGGGCATTTGAAAGCGACAATTATGAGAAGAGAAAATCTGAGGTATTAGATTCGTTCAGCCGCAGACGTGACGATATGTTAGGAGAACTGCAGAAACAGGCTACTGAGCTAGGGTTTTCGATAGAGGCGACACCGGTTGGAATAGCCTCCGTACCGCTGACACGCGAGGGACGGCCGTATACCCGTGAGGAGTATGAGTCTCTGCCTGACGATGTCAAACAGGATATCAAACAGAAAGGGTCGCGGCTGCAGGACTATATCAACCAGTTCGTCTCCCGCTCCCGCGCTTTAGAAAAAGAGGCGCAGGAGAGACTCAGAGAACTCGACACGGAGATTGCGATGTTTGCGGTTGGTCATCTCCTTGAGGATCTGCGCGCTAAGTATACACGCTGTGAAGGATTTGGCAACTGCGGGGACATTTTGGACTACCTGGATTGCGTGGAAAAGGACATAGTAGAAAGACTCGACGATTTCAGAGCGCCGGATAAACGCCAGCAGGGGATTCCACCGGTGCCTGCGGAGATGGCCGAGCCCGCGTTTGATCAGTATCAAGTCAACGTCTTTGTCACTCACGAGAACCACAACGGCGCGCCCGTGGTCAGCGAAAACAACCCGACATATCAGAACCTGCTCGGCAAAATAGACTACAAGGCGCGACTGGGATTTATGTTCACAGATCATAACATGCTGAAGGCCGGGGCCATACATAAAGCTAACGGGGGTTATTTGATCGTGCAGGCTCTGGATGTGCTGATTAACCCTTTCTCGTGGGATGGGTTAAAACGAGTGCTGCGAGCAGGCGAGGCGGCTCCGGAGAATCTGGTCGATCAATACGGTCTGGTGTCGATTGCCACTCTCAAGCCCCAGCCAATTCCGCTGGATGTTAAAGTAGTGCTGATCGGAAACCCGTATCTGTACTACCTTTTATATTATCTGGATGAGGATTTCCGGAAGCTGTTTCGGGTGCGGGCCGACTTCGATATCGAGATGAGCCGGGATGAAAAGCACATGGCAGAGTATGCCGCCTTTATCTCATTGAAGTGCGCTGAACGCGGACTGAAACCATTTACAAAGGAAGCAGTGGCGCGAGTGATTGATTTCGGTTCACGCATGATTGAGGACAAGCATAAACTGTCCGCGAGGTTTATGGAAATATCGGATCTTATAAGCGAATCGGTCTATTGGGCGGGGCGTGCTGAAAGGGATATCGTGCAGCGTGAGGATGTTGAGCAGGCTCTCGAGCATAAAGAGTATCGCTCGCGGATGATCGAGGATAAAATCCAGGCCCTTATTGAAGAGGGCACGATTATGATCGATGTGGACGGGGCTGTGGTTGGGCAGGCTAACGCGCTGTCGGTTTATAGTATCGGCGGGCGGGAGTTCGGTCGGCCGTCCCGTGTGACTGCGAGGGTGGCCGCCGGGAGAAGCAGGCTGCTGGATATTCAACGGGAAAGCGAGATGGGGGGCCGCATCCATAGCAAAGGGGTTATGATCCTTTCGGGATATCTCGAAGGCAAATATGCCGCTGAGAAGCCGATCTCCATGTTCGCGACCTTGGCCTTTGAACAGCTTTATGAGGAAATAGAGGGGGACTCTGCCTCCAGTACAGAGCTATATATCTTGTTATCTGCACTCTCCGGGCTTCCCATCAAACAGAACATAGCGATAACCGGGTCGGTGAACCAGTTCGGTCAGATTCAGCCTATTGGAGGGGTGAACGCGAAAATAGAAGGTTTTTATGAGGTCTGCAAGGCGAAAGGGCTGAACGGCACACAGGGCGTTATGATCCCATCCACAAACGTGCGACACCTGATGCTAAAACCGGAGGTAGTGGAAGCTGTGCGGGATGGTAAGTTCCACGTATGGGCAATCGATCATGTGGATCAGGGCATCGAACTGCTGACTGGTGTTGCGGCCGGCGAACAGCAGGCGGATGGCTTCTACCCGGACGGCACTGTGCATTATCTGGTGAACCGAAGGTTGCGCGCGCTTACCGAATCCGTGCGGCAATACGGCGTACCGGCGTCTGCCGAAACTAGAGCAGAGGACAGGGAGCCTGCCGCTAAGATATGATTTATGAGTTCTATCGTCGAGAATTTGATAGAATAGCTTGATGATTGAACTACTTAAAAAGGCTGCTAATAATGCCGGGATTGCTGCCGTTGGAGTGGCGCCTGCGATAGACGAGGTGGTTGAGCAATATCCGTGGGCCAGGTCGGTGATCTGCGCGGCGATATCTTATCTGCCGCCTGAACATACCGACGAGGGCGAGGAGCCTCGCGGGTTGGTGGCCAGGTTTGCGAGAAGCCTGGATTATCACGTCGTGCTGCGAGAGAAACTTGAAGTTGTCGCAGGTGCAATAGCGCGGTATCGTCCGGATGCTCGCTTTGAGGTATGCGTCGATACTTGCCCGCTGCCGGAGCGTAAGCTGGCGGTTCTATCGGGGATCGCGTGGCCGTCCAAAAACGGCAACGTGTTTGTCGACGGCCTGGGGTCCTGGGTGGCACTTGGAGAAATCGTAACCGATCTGTCCCTGACGGGTGATGCGGAGCGGAAACAGAGCCGGTGCAGGAGTTGTAATATCTGTATCCAGGCCTGCCCGGCCGGAGCGATTGTTGAACCGGGCGTGATTGACAGAAGTAGATGTATATCAGCTCTGACACAGGCTTCGGGGTCGATTGATTTAGAGCTTCGAGAATTGATGGGGATAAACATCTACGGCTGCGACATCTGCCAACAGGTCTGCCCGCATAATAAAGGCATCCAGCCTGTGACTCCGGAGTTCGCTAATGTAGTTTTTCCCGGCAAGTCCCCAGCTCTGCTTCCTCTTATAAGATTATCAGCGGCGGATTATAAGGCTCAGGTGGCAGCAAGTTCGATTGGATGGTTGAGACGGACTCGCATTCGCCGAAATGCCGCAATCGCCGCCGGAAATCTGCAATGCGGGGTCGCCATTGACGCGCTTGAAGAGATGTGTAACGATGAGAGCCTCACGCTGCGCGAGGTCGCTCGGTGGGCGATAAATAAAATTGGTAAGCATTGATCTTCCGAAGGACGAGGCAGGCTTACGGGAGAAGGTTGTGTAGGAGGTATTGGTGTTATGGTAACTGCTATAGTATTGATTCAGGGTCAGAGAGATAAGCTGCCGGAGACCGCCGAGAAGCTGGTTGCTGTACCGGGTGTGAAGGAAGTGTATTCGGTGGCTGGGGATTATGACCTGGTGGCTATTATTCGGGTTAAGCAGCACGATCAACTCGCCGACGTCGTAACAAAGAACCTGCTGAAGATGGAAGGTATTGAGCGAACGAATACGCTGATTGCTTTTAAAAGTTATTCTCGCGATGACCTTGAGCGGATGTGGGAAATTGGCCTGGAAGAGCACTGATTTTGCTTTAGGAAGACACGCTTTGTGGGCAATATTCCGTGGATATGAGAATTGGCGAGTCATTAGTGCGTATGTCTGATGCCGAATGCTGATCCGCTGTGGCGCTGATGCTTAATATTTGTTTTTTTGGTTGCAGATTTGTGCGTGTTTGCCCGTTGGAATGGTAGACTATGTGCCGGACGGGTGCTATAATGTCTTTGTTTATTGCTTGCAGCAAGCGAGCAATTTATGAGGGAAAAAAATGGCTATAGTGGAACCGTTACCGGATTCCGTCAAGCGCGAACTGGGAAAGCTAGCGGGCCAGAACGGTGAAACAAAGCTGGCCGTGTCGACGGATATCGATGGAAGTGGTAAGTTTGGCGAACGTTGGTTGATCGCCAATGGGGATACCCTTTACGTATTTCTGAACGACAACGGCAAAGCCGAGATCCTCCACCAACTCCCCCTGCATGCCATTGAAAATGTTAATGCGGAGTTTCTGGTCGGCAGCGGAGTTCTGGAGGTCGGAGTCGGCGGGAAGGTCGTCGATTTACTGCACTACACCCATACATACGCGGCACGGTTCGGCAAAGTGGCGCGCGCCCTTGAGCATCTCTCAAAAAATGAGGTAATCCCCCCTACTGAAGACGAGGCCAACAGACGTTGTGAGAACTGCGGTCGATTTTTGCCCGAAGGCACCAAAGTCTGCCCGGCGTGTCTGAACAAGACTGCTGTTATGAAACGGCTCTTGGGCCTCACGAAACCGTACTGGGGCAAACTAACCGGCAATGCCATTCTGATGCTGCTGGGAACGGCGATGGGACTGGCGGCTCCGTGGCTTTGGAAGCCGTTTGTCGATAACTTCGGCCCTAAACATGTTCATCTACCAGTCTCCTTAAACATACCGGGGCAGCCGCGGCTCAGCGCACTAATTACCATAGTGCTGGCCTATGTGCTGATGTGGGTCATATCGTGGCGAATGCAGATGATACAGGGTCGACAGGCGGCGTGGTTATCGGGCAGGTTGACGCTGGATATCAGGGTGGCACTGTATCAGGCTCTTCAGCGACTCAGCCTCAGTTACTTCGATAAGCGCCAGGTTGGTTCGATAATGTCGCGCATCACGCAGGACACCAGCGCGCTGAACAGTTTTATGAACCAGCTTTTGTCGTATTATCTGGCAAGCACGATTCAGATCGTAGGCGGGATCACATTAATGTTGTTTCTGTCTCCGAAACTGATGCTGTGGGCACTTATCCCAAGCCCGTTGATAGCACTGCTGTCGGTGAAGTTCTTTACACGACTGAAGCGGCAGTGGCACAAATATTGGCATACGTGGTCGAGAGTAGGTGCAGTCTTGCACGACGCGCTTGCAGGGATCCGGGTAATTCGTGCTTTTGCGCGTGAAGAACAGGAGATCGAACGTTTCAATCAACGCGTTAATGCCGTCTACACCGCTGACACACAGGTCGCGGCGGCATCAGCCACTTTCTGGCCATCGATTACCCTGCTTAACAGCCTCAGCACCGCCATTATCTGGACAATCGGCGGCATACAGGTTTTGCACGGCAACATAACTCTGGGCACGCTGCTGACTTTTTTGCAGTATTATGCGATGTTCTCCGGCAACTTCCAGACCATCTGCCGCTCAAGCGACTTTCTCTCCAACAGCCTAACCGCCACCGAGCGCATCTTCGAGGTGTTGGATCAGGAGGTGGAGGTCGCCGATGTGGCTAAGCCTAAGCGTATGCCGGATATGAAGGGCGATATCGAGTTCCGACATGTGAACTTCGGCTATGAGCCGATCAACCCTGTCCTGAAGGACATCTGCCTGCATATCAAACCAGGTGAAATGGTGGGGTTGGTTGGTCACAGCGGCGCCGGTAAGACCACGCTTATTAACCTTATCTGCAGATTTTACGACGTCAGCGATGGTGCGATACTGATCGACGGCGAGGACGTGCGCGACATAGCGATGCAGGACCTCCGCAGCCAGATCGGCGTCGTGCTGCAGGATCCGTTCCTGTTTAACGGCACGATTATCGACAACATCGCTTACTCCAGGACTGATGCAAGTCGTGAAGAAGTGATTCGCGCGGCTAAGGCTGCCAACGCACATGAATTTATTATGAAGCTGCCGGATGGATACGATTCGCAGGTAGGGGAGCGCGGCGGCCGGCTGTCTGGCGGGGAGAGGCAGAGGGTATCGATCGCACGGGCCATTTTGTGTGACCCTAAGATTCTAATTTTGGACGAGGCAACGTCCTCAATCGACACCCAGGCCGAGAGCCAGATCCAGCAGGCGCTGTCCAGATTAGTCAAAAACCGGACTACTCTGGCGATAGCGCACAGGCTGTCGACTCTACGGCAGGCGAATCGGCTCATCGTGCTTGAGGACGGAAAGATTGCGGAGATCGGAACGCACGATGAATTGATGGAGAAGATGGGCGTATATAGACGCCTGGTCGATATTCAACGGGAACTCTCAGAAATTACTGCGGTGAACGGATAATGACGGATTGGACGTTAGACTACAAGGATCAAACAGACGACGGCGGTGAGCTGGAATATCTGGACCCTGCCACGTTGACCTTTACCAAGCGGGGGGATGCGTTGATGTTGACCGTGCACGACGACAGAACCTATCTCAAGGTAAGGGCGGTGAGGGCATTTCCGCTTAGCGAACTTAACGAGTTCATCGGGCTGCTCGATGCTATCAGCGGCCGTGAGATCGGTATGCTGAGACACCTGCACAATATCGACGGCGAGGCCCGGTTGCTGGTGCAGCAGGAGATAGACAAGCGCTATTTTGTGCCCAGGATAAACAGGATCATCGAGGCGAAAAAGGAGTTCGGGGCGGTATATTGGGATGTGGAGACGGATCGCGGCAATCGGCAGTTTATCCTGCGTGGGCTGCGCGACAGCATTCACGAGATCGAGCCGGGACGGTTTTTGATAAATGATGTCGATGGCAATCGGTTCGAGATACCGCAGATCACCGAACTCGACCACAAAAGCCAGACGGCGTGGGAAGGGGTTGTATAGCCTCTTTTGGAGTTGATATATACGGGCGCGGTGTGTATGCCGCGCCCGTTTTGCTTTATGACTATTAGTCCTCTATTGCTGCCTTGCGGCTCAGGACTTTCTTGAACTGTTCCGGTGGGAACTTGGTTTTTCTATCGTAGGTATAGAGGCCGTTGACCTCCTGCTCGACGTCTGTTAGCTGGGTGTAGCACAGCCCCGCGATGTGCGGGTTGTCCAACAGAACGTCGGCCAATCCCTTGAACCTGTCCATAAACGCCTTCTCGTCGGCTGGTCGGTCGCCGTAACCCCAGGCGTTGTCTTCTTTCTGAGCCGGGTTCCACCACGCGCCGCCATATTCGCTGACGACCATCGGCTGGCCCTCGTATGGCGGTTCATGGTCGGCGTCGTTACGGGCCAGAGTCTCGGTCTTGGGGTCTTTGCCGAATGGATTGTAACGAGCGGCGAATGTCTCGACGTTCTGGTCGTAGTCGTGCAGATCCCAGATGTCGGTTTTAACGTGAGTGTAGCCGCTGGTGTCGCAGACCGGACGAGAGGGGTCGAGCTGCTTGGTGAGATTATATATCTCCACAAAGAATGTCGTATCGTAGCGGTCGCCGTTTGAGCGTGCCTCGTTTAGAGGAACCCAGGTGATAATCGCGGGGTGGTTGCGGTCGCGCACGACGACGTCGGCCCACTCCCGGCGGAAGTTGTCCCTGGCCTGAGCGTGATGGCGCACGGAGACGCCCCAGTCCGGGAACTCGCCCCAGAGTATATAGCCCAGTTTATCCGCCCAATACAGCGTCCTTGGCTCGAATATTTTCTGATGCAATCGAGCGCCGTTAAAACCACAGGCGAGGCTGCGTTCGATATCGGCACGGAGTTCGTCGTCGGACGGAGCGGTATAGATTCCATCCGGCCAGAATCCCTGGTCCAGAATCAGCCTCTGGAAGACGGACTTGCCGTTTATCAACACGCGGTCGCCGTCGACGCGGACGTCGCGCAGGCCGAAGTAGGAATTGACCTCGTCGACGGTCTTGCCGCCCTCCACCAACCGCACTTTGAGGTCATACAGAAAGCCCTTGCCGATCTCCCACAGAACCGGGTTCGGGATCTGCAGAGTGAGCAGATTCCCGCCGGAGCACTGCGCCGTGGATGCCTTTGCGACGCTCTTGCCGTCAGCATAAGCCTCGACCTCGACTCCGATACCGGTGCGCGTGTTGATCACGTCAACCGATATCGACGCTTTGCCGTTGGCGGCGTCGGGGAGAATGGTGATGTTGCTTATTCGAGAACTCGGTACGGCCTCCAGCCACACGGTCTGCCAGATGCCGGTGGTGCGGGTATAGTGACAGCCGGCGGATTTGAGCGCGGAGGATTGCTTGCCCATCGGCTGGAAGTGCGATCGTTCGTCGTCCTCGGCGTAGACCACAACCTCGTTTTCGCCGTCGAAGTTCACGACCTTGGTGATATCGGCATAAAATGGCGTGAAGCCGCCGCGGTGTCTTGTGACCTGCTGGCCATTGACCCAGACCTGGCAATCGTAGTCCACAGCGCCGAAGTGCATCAGCAGGTTCTGGCCGCGCAGGGCATTGTCTACGGTGAACTTGCGCCTGTACCATACCGCCTCAAGAAAGTCGGTGTGGCCGATGCCGCTGAGCTTGCTTTCCGGGCAGAACGGGACGGTGATCTGCATAGGGAAATCGTTGCCGGTGTGCCAACCCTTCTGCAGGCCGGACTTTTGGGTATCTATGGCGAATTGCCATTGGCCGTTGAGGTTTTGCCAGTTTTGGCGATGGAAGTCAGGCCGGGGGTGTTCTGGCCGAGGAACAGCGTCGGAAGCCGCCGCCATACCAAAGACCAACCCGCCGACGATAAGAGCCGCGGTGATAATAGACATGCGTATAGTACTCCTTTAATTTCATGTAGTCAAATGGCTAGCATACGTCCTAGTGTATTGATTTATTAGGCAAGCGTCAAGTGGGAGGAATGGGGATTGGGCGGAAAGAAGGGGAAGGGAATAACGCGAAAACGCGAAAAGGGCGAAAGCCGGAAATAATGCACATTGTGTGGAGAATCGATGTAGGGGCCGGTTTCTATCCCGGCCCGCAGCGCACCGGCGACGGGATTGGCCGAGACGGAGATCGGCCACTACGATTGAAATGTAGGGGCCGGTTTCTATCCCGGACCGGAGATTGTCAACCGGAAAAAGCAGATTTCTCGCTTCGCTCGAAATGACAGGATTTGGCAACCGACAACCGATAACCGTCAACCGACAACCGATACCCAGAAAGGTAATTAATATGAACCATAAACGCTCTATATTTGATATCCACGTGCATTTTCTTGGTAATGAGGCTATGGACTCTGAGTTTTTGCGGTTTGCTTTGGATTGGGGTATGCCGTTTGCTACTTCCTGTCTTGGTCATCAGGGGTCGATGATTGCTTATCCTACTTTTGAGCAGTGTCGGCTGGCTAATGATGCGGTGTTGCGGCAGATGGCGCAGTATCCGGATATGGTCTATGGGTTTTGCTATGTCAGCCAGGAACACGAGGGCCGGGCGGTGGAAGAAGTGCGGCGGTGTATTGGCGAGGGGATGCGCGGGGTGAAGCTGTGGGTGGCGGTTAAGGTGGACGATGAGCGCACGTTTCCT
Organism: Armatimonadota bacterium; assembly: GCA_050948905.1. Lineage (GTDB taxonomy): Bacteria > Armatimonadota > UBA5829 > UBA5829 > UBA5829 > DTKD01. The sequence goes on from JBMNES010000001.1 coordinate 627,381, forward strand.
ATCGCAGAGGAGGCAATTGCGGCGGATGTGCCGATTCTCATTCATAGTTATTTGAGGCTCGACGAGATATTGCCGGAGGAGTCCAAGCCGTGGCACATAGCTGCTCTGGCTCGGCGATATCCGGAACTGAAAATCATAATGGCGCATATGGCTTTGCACTGGTGGGATGGCGTCGATATGGTGGCGGATTGCCCGAACATATATGTGGACACCAGCGGGTGTGACCCGGAGTTGGGCAGCGTGGAGTATGCTGTGGCGAAGCTGGGGCCGGAGCGGGTGCTGTATGGTTCGGATGGGCCGGGTAGAGACGTGCTGTGTCAAATAGGCCGGGTGATGGCGGCGGATATACCGGAGGCGGACAAGGAGAAGGTGCTGCACCTTAATGCGAAGAGGCTGTTGAAACTGGAGGCTGGGCGATGATTATCGACTATTGCGCGCACTGCGGGGACGCGGATGTGCTGAGGAGAGCTTATAACGAGATGAACCGGGGCTACTTCGAGCAGGATCAGGTGCTGAAATTAGCCCGGGATGCCGGTATTGGCGTCAGTGTGGCGGCCGGGGTGCGCAATCCCAAAGAAGGGTTGATCAGCTTTGCGACGCCGGACGGGTCTGGTGAGCTGCGTTTGTCGGATGATGTCCGCGGGGTGCGGTTGCTTCCGACTTATCAACAATGGGATTTTGAATCTGAGCGCTCCGAGGAGATACTGGCGGAAGCGGGTAGGCGCGAGCTGCTGGTGCAGGTGTGTTTGAGGCTGCAGGACCCGCGGGTTTTGCGGCAGAACACGGTGTCCGCTGAGGCGCTCAAAAGCCTGGCGGATGTGGTGGGCAGGCACAAAGAGGTGAAGTTTATGGTCGGCGGCGCGCTTCTGGCGGAGGTGTCGGGGAATGCGGCGCTGTTTGGATGTGATAATGTGTGTGTGGATATAGCCCACCTGCAGCACCCCACGGGGTCGCTGGAGAAGTTGGTGGATATAATGGGCAGCGAGCGGGTGGCCTTTGCCAGCAATTCGCCGATTTTCTACCCGAAAGCCGCGATGTTCAGGGTGATGCACGCGCGGCTATCCGACGAGGCGCGACAGAGGATATTGGAGCGCCCGTTGTAGGGAAGGGAAAACGCGAAAGGGGCGAAAGCCAGAAAACATAGTGAATGTTACGATGCCGGCTCGGACTTCGGACACCAGACTTCGGACGACGAAAAAAGGGCGGATGTCTGGATTTCTCCAACATCCGCCCTCAAGAGGAAGATTCCTCAGTATGTTTCTGTGGCCGGAAACATGCAGTCGTTACTGTTTCAGCTAATTAGTTAGCATCCGCAGGAGCAGGAATGATCATTGCGATGTTCGGGACGAAGGTGAGGAACTGATAGGCATTGCCGGCTCTTAGGCTGTCATCCGTGCCCCAGCCGTCCATTGTCACATCAAATCCACCATAAGCGGACTGACCATACATAGTGGCGTCAACCCAGCCGGCATCAACTGCCTCGCCCCAAGTCTTAACGTCTGTGCCGTCGGTGAACTTGATTATGTCGCCTTCACCATTGCCACTGTCGACAGCGCTATCTGTAGCAAACGGATATCCGACAATGTGCCAAGCTCCGTCCTCCCCTAATCCGGGAAGGGATATCCACATGTCTGTCTTTTTACCGGTTGTATCAGGAACGCCGTCCTCAACGCCGTTGTAGGTGAGTGTCTGGCCGTTTGTAAAAGCATACAGCCAGTAGCCGTCACCTAACAAGATGTTACCGAAGGCGTCATCCCAGGGGTCGTATTCGATTCCACCCCATATAGGGTCAACCCGGCTAAGCAATCCGTCTTCTATCCCATCAGCAGCGCCAGAAAGAACGCTCTGCGGATCGGGATCAAACGGCACAAGCGGAGCGGCAATCAAGTTCCACCCCTCATAGACGTCTATGGTCGCCGTAGCTGCCAGTGAGGCACCAGCCACCACCACCGTCATCGCAAGCACTAGAAGTAAAGTTCTCATCGTTTCACCTCCTTTCGATTTATGGACATTGGAATAAGATTTAAACATTAGAATCTACCTCCCACTTTTTGGTTGGTTGTCCTGTGAAGGACCTCTCTCAAGCTGAAATATAGCACACGACCTGGGGGGTGTCAACCCGGTAATTTTGCTGTATTATTCCCATCAGTGTGCGTGTTTCTCGGAATGATTGCGTGTCAGTGATAAGATCGGCCGTGCTCTTTGCACTTTGCCGGTTTGTTTGCGCCCCGCGTTATATCGCGGCGGCTTTGAAGCGAAGCTCCTTTTGTTTACAGCTTCCCTTTCGGGAGAACCCGCCGGCCGGATAGACCGGCGGATTCAGGATATCGAGCTGTTGATTCAACAGCGCAACATCGAATGATTATTTGCGTCGGCGAATGCCGAAGCCCACGAGGCCCACGAGGCCGCTGAACATAGCGAGCATGCTTCCAGGCTCAGGAACTTCAACCGGAGCCACAGTGCTGGCGTAAAGAGTGAACGCAAGTGGAGTACCATCATAATAGTAGCTGAATGTAGCATCCGGGTTGGTCATACTACCAGTCTTGCCAAACGGCGCCTCCCAAATTTCCTCTCCATTATGCTCAAGCCACACTCGCAGATTGCCGCCCGGCTCAAGAGTGTTCGGAGGACCCGCTTGTACCCAACAGCTCAGCGTCATGTTCTGAGGCGCTCCACCAACCGCGAACATAAGAATGTCCCAAGACTTGGTTTCGTTCGCCTGCAGCGGTGCTCGCATATCTTTGTTGACGCGCGTATCCGCTGGCATGATCGCACTAACGATAGTGCCGGGTACCCCGGTGTACGGCCCGTACGCTCCATCTTCAGCACCTGCGGTTGTGTACGCATCTATTGCTGTGGGCTTAACGCCAAGAGAGAGGTTTCCCGCGCCAACCCCAAGAGCGTTAGCAGCTCTTAACTGAACTGTCCATGAGTTGTCAATGTCTTGCGCGCTAGCGGCGGCCGCCAGGCCCATCACCATCGTTGCGATGATTCCTAATACGATGAGCTTCTTCATTGTCTTTCACTTCCTCCTTTTTCTAGAAAAAGAACGTTCTCTCGTAAAGCCCGGGGGTGTCAGAACCCTTATTGGCTTTGCGTTTCGAGTGCTTATCGTCTAGTTAATATTCTGCAAAAAGCGTACCAATGCAGAATTACTAATGCGATAGAGAGAAAACATCGTAAGAATACCTGCTCCAGGCTCAACACTGACAGTTCTCGAATAAACACCTGAAACGCATACAGTGGAGATCTGCGCCTCCATCCGAGCTTCCTGACTGCAATATAACACCGGAATTGCAGAGTGTCAACCTAGTACAATTACCTATTTTGACAGAAAGTGACAGTTCGAGAGGAAGGGAAGGGAAAAACGCGAAAATGCGAAATAGGCGAAAGCCGGAAATAAAACGCATAGTGCGGGTTAGAAATCGGACTGCGGACGTCGGATATCGGACATCGAAAAAAGCAGATTTCTCGCTGCGCTCGAAATGACGGGGGTTGGGGGCTGGATGACCAACAACCATTAACCGTGAACCATGAACCGTCAACCGACAACCGATAGCCGATAACCGATAACCGACAACCGACAACCAACAACCGACAACCGATAACCGATAACCGACAACCGACAACCGATAACCGACAACCGACAACCGATAACCGACAACCGATAACCGACAACCGATAACCGACAACCGATAACCGACAAGGTATTCCGGGTTTGGGGCTATAAGATAGGGGTTAGAAGGTTGTTTGGAGGGGGTGGATTGTATGCGTGAGGCTGGGGTGGCAGGACAGTTTTACCCTGCGGATAGGCGGGGGCTTGTTGAGAGCATCGAACGGTGTTTTTTAGGTGAGTTTGGGCCGAAGGTGATGCCGGATGCGCGGGTGCGGGATATGGGCCTGGTGGTGGGGCTGGTGGCGCCGCATGCTGGTTATGTATACTCCGGCGGGGCGGCGGCGTTTGCATATAAAGCGCTGGCGGAAGATGGTATGCCGGAGGTGGCGGTGGTAATCGGGCCGAATCATTATGGTATGGGCGCGAAAGTGGCGCTGAGCGGGGATGATGTGTGGTCGACGCCGCTGGGCAACGTGGCATGCGACGGCGGGCTGGGGCTGGAGATTGTGGATAAATCCAAATATCTGACAGTCGACAGCGCCGCACATAAAAGAGAACACTCGATAGAAGTGCAACTGCCGTTTTTGCAATACCTGCGGGCGGATATCTCGATTGTGCCGATAAGCATAGCACACGTGAGTAAATCCGAAGCGATCGGCATAACCCGCGACCTGGGAGCAGCCATAGCAGAATGTGTGGCGGGAAGAAGCGCATTGGTGATAGCCAGCACCGACTTCTCTCATTATATAAGTAAAGAGTCGGCGACGGAGAAAGATGGGGCCGTTATAGAACATATCGTGAAACGAGACCCGATTGGGGTGATAGATGAGGTTTATGATAAAGATGTCACGATGTGCGGGGCCGTGGGCGTGGCGGTGATGCTGGAGGCATGCAACAGGCTGGGAGCGCACTCCGCGCAGAAGCTGGCGTATTATACATCCGGCGACGTGACCGGGGATAGCAGGGAAGTGGTCGGGTATGGGGCTGTGGTGGTGAGTAGATAGAGTCTGGAGGTTGGAGGTTAGAGGTTGGAAGTTGGGGAAGGGAGTAACGCGGAAGGTCATAGGCGGGGTTGCTTGGAATCGGACTTCGAATGACAGACCTCGGACGTCGGGAAAAGCAGATTTCTCGCTTCGCTCGAAATGACGGGGGTGGTGTTCGCTCGAAATGACATGGTATTGTCACCGTCAACCGTTAACCGACAACCGACAACCGTAAACCAACAGGAGAACTATATTGTCAGAGAACGGAAATATTGCGATTGGGTATGCTCAGGAGATACCGGGGGGATGGGTGTTTGAAATTGGGAATGGGGTGCTTTCCCGGCGGATTCATTGCATATCTGGGCGCATCGGTACTACAAGTCTGACTAATGAGGTCAATGGGGAGGAGTATCTGTCTGAAACCTCGGCTGAGTTTGAAATTGTGCTGACCGGGGAAGGCGTGAGGGCGACGCTGGATAGTAAGGACTTTTTCTTTACCGGATATGAGACTCCGAACTCGGATGATGCGAGGCGGACTCTTCAGATTAAACTGGAAGGCGATATAAATGACGTCAAAGTGCCGGTCTCGGTTTTTTATGACGTCCGCGCAGAAGACGATTTTATGCGCAAATGGATCGTCGTTGAGCCCAATGAGCTGGAGAATTGGACGATTCGGCAGATTACCATTGAGAAGATGATCTTCAAAGAGCGGGTGGAAGGGGTGACGCCGAGGCCGAGATATGGCGAGACCTACCAAAACTCCGAAGATAAAGTGCATACGGAGCCTGAGAAAGTCGACGTAAGTGAGCCTGATAAGAGGTTTGAGTTTGGGGATAAGTCGCGCGGGGTGCTGACTTACTGGGGAAGCGAGGAAGGGTTATATTTCTTCACGGAATCGCTGACCGGGGCAGAGAGCTTCTTTCGACCGACCGGGCTTGTTATGAAACATCGCGACTTCGCATCGCTTGCAACCGGAACCACCACCGGCCCGGCGGTGATTGGCGCATATTTCGGATCCCCTGAGATCGGGTTTAAGAGATACAACCAGCATTTAGTGGAGCACTGGTGCGCAGTTAAAGGCAAGTCGAAGCCGGTGACCTGGAATACGTGGCTGATAACCGAGGTTGGGGATCTGCCGCTGCATACTCACTTCGACAGACGATATCTGCTTGAGGTTATAGAACAGATGAAGGAGGCGGGATTTTATGAGTGTCTTCATCTGGATTTGGGATGGGAGGCGGGGTATCCGCTTTCTTATGATGAGAAGAAGTTCCCCAATGGCTTGAGCGAGATAGCGCGCCGAGCGAAAGAAGCGGCGGGGCTGGATATGTCGTTCTGGGTCAATCCGTTTAGCTGCAATTATTGGAAGTCGTATATCGAGGAGGAGCACCCGGAGTATCTGGTGCCGGATAAGGTGTCGAGCAGATCGAAGGCGACTGCGCTGTGCGTGATGACTGAGTATTATGAGTATGTTCGGCAGAGGATGATCGACCTGGCGGTGGGGTTGAACGCGAGGGGGATATACTGGGACGGCAACGATTGGAATATCCCGAAGTGCGCATCGGATCGGCATGAGCATTACGACCAGGAAGAGCTTGAGGTGCGGGCGACCAGGAGGCTGGCGGATATCTGCGACGTGGCTCACGATGCGCGAGAGGACCTTATTATTTCGGCGTTCAGTCTGCCGTTTGATAATCACAGGCTGTGTGCGCTGGATTGCCAGGCAGTGTCGGACACTCATTCATTTGAAACTGGGCAGTCGGAGTTGATTCAGCGACAGCAGATGTACCAGATGACCTTCGAACACCCCTACCCCGCTATATGGAGCAGTTGGTATGGGATTAACTGGCACGAGGCGGGGGCGAATAATCTTGTTAACAGGCCGATGCGAGAACTGCGGCACGCGCTGATGAGTATGATAGGAAATGGGCTGTTGCAGGCCGGCGGAAGCGTGGACCTGAGCCAGGCCTCGACGGAGCTAATAGAACTGCTGAGGAAATTGTTCGCGTTTAGAAAGCGATTTGCGGGTTATTTCGATGTTTATCAGCACGTGTTGGGCTTTCCCGATGGCGAGAATGTGGACGGCGAGGGGCATATAGTCGGGGATGCGGGGTTTATTGTGCTTGTGAACCCGACAAATGAGGCGAAAGAGGTGCGGCTGCCTCTTGATGAGCCCGAATTGGAACTGAGAGCGGGGAAGCATAAATTGTCGGATTGGAGCAATATGGTCGAGGGAATCCCATTGGACCCTGCAACTACTGCCAAGCCGCCGACACTTCAGCTTGCCCCGCTGGAGGTCAGATGTATTGGTATCAATATCGAGTAATAGGCTGAACCGCGCCTAGGACAGGCCGGAAATCTCACCATCCGCGCTTATGCTCATGTTGACGGCCGCCGGTGTTTTCGGCAGGCCAGGCATGGTCATAATGTCGCCTGCGTAAATTACTACAAACCCCGCGCCCGCGCTGATTCTGGCCCCGCGAATGTTGATCTTGAAATTGCGAGGGCGGCCGATCGCTTTGGCGTTGTCGGAGAGTGAGTTTTGGGTCTTGGCAATGCAGATTGGCAGGTTGCCGAAGCCGAGCCTTTCGACCTCCGATATCTGTTTGTTCGCAGCCGGGGTGTATTCTGCTCCGTCAGCTCCGTAGAACTTGCGTGCCACTGTCTCGATTTTCTCTTTGATTGAGAGATCAAGCGGATAAGACGGTGCGAAATTGGACTCGGCTTGAGCGGCGTCGATGACCAGTTTTGCCAAATCCTCCCCGCCCTGTCCGCCGTTTGCCCAAACGTCCGTCAGCGCCCAGGACACGCCCATTTTTTCACAGGCGCTGGATAGCGCAGCGATTTCGGGTTCGGTGTCGGTTGGGAACTTGTTAATAGCGACAACCGGTTCAAGGCCGACGATACGGACGTTTTCGCAGTGTTTTTCGAGGTTTTCCATGCCTTTGAGAACCGCGTCCGGGTTGTTGCTGGCGAGATCGGCAAGCGGCACCCCACCGTGCATTTTAAGGGCGCGGATTGTGGCGACTACAACTGCGGCTGCGGGTTTGAGATCGGCGATGCGGCATTTGATATCGAAGAACTTCTCTGCGCCGAGGTCGCTGCCGAAACCTGCCTCGGTGACGACATAATCGGCCAGTTTGAGAGCGGATCGGGTGGCAATGACAGAATTGCAGCCGTGTGCGATGTTACCGAACGGGCCGCCATGGACGAATGCGGGTGTGCCTTCAAGAGTCTGCACCAAATTCGGCATGATCGCGTCTTTAAGCACAACCGCCATAGCGCCACTGGCCTGCAGATCCTTTGCGGTGATCGGTGAGCCGGATTTATCCAGCGCGACGAGAACCCTTGATAGCCTGTTTTCCAAGTCGGTGCGGTCTGAGGCAAGACACAGCAGAGCCATTATCTCGGATGCAGTAGTGATGTCAAAACCGGATTGACGAGGGACGCCGTTTACCCTGCCGCCGAGGCCGATGACGATGTCACGCAGGGTGCGTTCGTTCATATCCATCACCCGCTTCCAGTTTATGGAGTATGGGTCGATATTCAGCGCATTGCCCTGGTGCAGAGAATTGTCGAGAAGCGCGGCGAGGAGGTTGTGAGCTGTAGTGATGGCGTGAAAATCACCGGTGAAGTGCAGGTTAATATCTGCCATCGGAATAACCTGAGCGTATCCTCCGCCAGCCGCTCCGCCTTTCATTCCAAAACACGGCCCTAAAGAAGGCTCTCGAATGGCGATGCAGGTCCTTTTGCCGAGCTTGCGCAGCGCATCCCCGAGGCCGACTGAGACTGTGGTCTTGCCTTCGCCGGCCGGGGTTGGGGTGATGGCGGTGACAAGAATTAGCTTTCCATCAAAATCAGTGCGTTGGCTGAGAGCCTGCAGGGATATTTTAGCCTTATCTTTGCCATAGAGAATGATGTCGTCTTCAGCAAGGCCGAGTTCGGCGGCTACATCTTTGATGTGCCTGGGGGTCGCGCGCTGCGCGATCTCAACGTCGGTGAGCATAAAATCGTAACTCCATATTCCGGCGCCGTGTGGTGCTGCTCTTTATTTTACAGGCGGCGGGTCTTTTTTTGTCAGTTTGATTTCTTTAGACTTCTTCCCTAGTTCGATAGGTAAAATCCTGCCTGCGAACATATTCATCCACGCGCTGGTATGGTGCAGGCGGCGGTCGACCGGGGTATTAAACCTTTTGAGCTTTCCGATACTCTTGAGCCGGTTGGCGCGTTTGTGGATTAACCACCAGATGCAGTGGCGGTCGGGGTAGACCTCGCAGTGTCCGTTAGGTCGAGTGCCCCCGCACGGCCCGTTTCTGATCTGCTTGGGACAGCGCATACAACACGTGAACGCGTTCTGACTCAGCGCGCACTGGCCGCAGTCCTGGCACTTGAAAACTGTTTTTTTGAACACGTTTTCTGCCAGCACTATTGATTTGTATAATCTCGGATGTCTCTCGCTAAAACTTGCGATTTTCTCGGTGAACTTGCTCATTTGCAAGTACCTCCCGGCACAATCAGCCGTGAGAATCAGGCAACTCCGGTCGAGGGAGCAGACCGCATTCCTCGACGATTCGCGGGGTGATCGACTCCCACATTACCGGCATAAGGTGAACTCCCTTTACGCCTGGGATGGTCATGAGGTGTTTAATGGTCCGCACGGCCATCGCGACCCCGGCTTCGACGCTCTCCTCTTTTGATTCTTTTACCACATCCATCTGCTTTATATACTCATCCGGAATCAGAGACCCCGGCACGTTGTCTCGCATGTGTATCAAAGCCCTGACCGACCGCACCGGCATCACCCCGGCAAGTATATGTACTTGTTCGTGATAACCGCAATCCCGAACTGCCGCCATCCATTTCTCGAACCTCGGTATATCGAATACGGGTTGGGTCTGGATAAAATGCGCACCTGCCTCTATTTTTTTGCCGAGGCGGATTATTCGCATCTCGAAGGGTTCGGCGAAAGGGTTCGCAGCGCCGCCTATGAAGAATCTCGGCGGGGATTTGACTTCGTCGCCGCTGAGAAAGCGGCCTTTGTTCAGCTCGGATACGGCTTGAATGAGTTGAATAGAGTCGAGGTCGAAGTCCCCTTTGGCGTCGGGGTGATTGCCGAATGTCATATAGTCCCCGGTAAGGCAGAGGACATTTTTGATCCCAGCCGCGGCCGCGCCAAGCAGGTCGGATTGCTGGGCGAGCCTGTTGCGATCGCGGCAGGTCATCTGCATAATCGGCTCCACGCCGCACTGCAATGTAAAGACGCTCGACATCACAGAGCTCATTCTTACGATTGCGGTCTGGTTGTCGGTCAAGTTGACGGCGTCTACATAGCCCTTAAAATAGGCGCACTTCTTTTGAATGGACGCTTTGTCGGCTCCCTGCGGAGGGCTCATCTCTCCGCATACGACAAATTGTCCGCTGTTCAACAGAAGTTCTAGGTTGCTTTCAGCTGCCGTACTATCCATTTTTATTAGATACTATAGCCCCTCGAAGACGCCTTCACGGGATTTGGTGATGTAGTTCATACAATATTCGTCCTGGCCCAACAACGCCTCGGTGGCATAGATCAAAGCCATAAGATACCGGTCGTTGGGGTCGATTATCCCCGCGTCGAGGCCCTTGCCAAGAGCGAGAATTGTCATAGCCTGATTGAGCAGTTTGCGCACGGGCATGCCGTGGGAGATGTTGCTCAGCCCAGCGATTGTGTGCACCCCGGGGTATTTAACCATTAGTTTCTCAATAATATCGAGCAAAGCCAGGCCGACGTCGCTGCCTGTGCCGATGGGGAATGTCAGAGGGTCTACATATATATCGTCGAGCGCGACTCCTGCACCGGTGAGGTTTTCTATAAGAGTCTGGGCGACTGCGAGGCGCTTTTCCGGGTCGGACTGGATTCCTGTGTCGTCCATAGCGAGGGCGATTACCTTTGTTTTATATTGCAAAACAAACGGCAGAGTCGCCTCCCACCTCACAGATTCGGCAGTGATGGAGTTGATGAGCGGCTGGCCTCTTTCAGGGTTGTATACGGCCAGGGCACGCTCCAACGCGAACGGGTTAGGCGTATCGAAAGAAATCGGCGCATCGACAGCATCCTGCACGACCTGGGTCAACCATTCCAGAGCTTCCGGCTCACCGGTAGTGAGGGTTCCGGCGTTAATGTCGATGTAGGTCGCCCCGGCCTCGAACTGCTTTATAGCCAGGTCTGCGATATACCCGGCGTCGCGTGCCTTGACCGCGTTCTCAATAACCGGTTCCCCTTTTATTTTGCGCGATGTATTTATTCTTTCGCCGACAATAAGCATACCTGAAGCCTCCTGGAAACAAGCTGATTATTATTCTATTTTATATGCCTAAATGCTACTGCAACATTGGGTTGTTTGCAAGCAGTTCGGGCTCTACTTCTGCTGAAACTTGCGAGTCTCTATAACCAGCCTGGTCTTGCGATCCGACGTTTTGGGAAGTAGTTGGACCACTTCGTCTATTGCGTCGCTTGGGCCGGTGATTTTTACGCCATCGTCGCAGATGTAGGTCGTTTTGCGAGACGCCCGCTCAGCCCAGTCGCGATCCGGGGTGAAGGTGGTTTCTGTCAGGCCTTTGTCCAGCAGCCTACCTATATATTGTTCACGTTGATCCTCGTTATGAAGAACCTGCTCGGCGATGGCCTCTACATCGATCTCCTCGGTCTGCGCCATCGTGCGCACCGCGGTTCGAAGCTGGGCTGCGGTCTGCTCCTCTATTTCTTCCTCGCTGCCGGCTAACCATTTCTCGGTCTCGTTGACAACAAGCTGGGTCATCTGGCGCGGCGAAGGCACATCATAGGATTCCAAAAACGCCTCCAGCCACATAGCCGATGTCTCCGGGTCCTCGTCGCGAGAGGCGGGCTGATTGCGATAGATTATGTCGAAGCGAGCCTCATCGTCGTGTGGTCTTACTATCGCATATCTGAGCAGCGCACGGGACGGGTCCGGCAGTATGGATATCTGCTCGAACGATTGCTTTGAATCCGGGCGTTTGACGTAGGCTTTGATCGGGTCCAATTTAAGTAACGCGAGGTAGCGCTCGTCTGTGTCGAGGTCGATGAACTGGCCTATTGCAAGAAAGGTTTGCACCTGGGCGGACTTCTCCATTTGATGCGCGAACCACAGGCCGATGACCTTGCAATGTTCTACAAAAGTCTCCGGCTGGGCGATAATCTTCTCGGCGCAAGTGGATACAGTGACAGAAGCATCGTTAAACTTGCCGGTCTTTGAGGATGTAGATTTCAGGCAGTTGCGGATGTGCTCCTCGAAAAAGTGTCGCAGCCCTTCGGACAGAGCTTCCTCTTTATCCGCTATCTCAGGCTCGTCGGCCAAATTAGACACGCCGTGGATCACCAACCGGCTGAGTTCGATTGCTTCTATAGATTGCATTGATTATAAAACCTCCAGATAATGACGATACCTCTTCTGCACCGGGTGGCAGTATTCCTTGCAGGCAGGAAGAACTTAATTCCTATAGAATAAGATATTATGGCAGACTATAATCCCCCACCCCTATCGTGGTCTCAAAGCACCAGAAAAAGGTTCGAAACTTGCCGACGCAGGCACTTCTATCATCGTCACTGGGGCCAATGCGAGGACAAGTGGCGTGTTTACGAGATGCGCTGCATAACAACTTTGGCCAAGCTGCGAGGCGGGTTGGTGCACGACATTATCAGCGGCGCGCTGCGCGCGGTCAGGCACGGCAAGTTGGTAAGCATCGAAGAGGCCAGGCAAAATGTGACCGATATCCTGCTCGAAAAGTTTCGTGAATCTTACTATAAGGTATGGGCCGACTTCGAAAAGCGACAGGGTCGAAAACCGGCTGATATATGCAATTTGCACGAACACTATTATAACTACCCCGACGTAGACCAGCGAGCCAGGGATTCCAGGGCCATCGCGTGGAAGTGTCTGGAGAATGCGATGGGTGGTGAGCTGTGGGAGAGTATCGTCAATTCTGACCCGAAAGAATGGATGGAAATTGAGGAGGAGGGCTTCCCGCACTTCGATCTCGAAGGGATTAAAGTCTACTCCATAATCGACTTCGCTCATAAATGCGAACAACCGACCATAATCGACTGGAAAACAGGTCCTCAGCACCACTCCGACCGCGAGCAGTTACTGGTATATTCTCTATACGCCGAATCAAGATGGGGCTGGGAGCCGACCGAGACGACTCTGAAGGCAGTGTATTTGTATCCGGATTATCACATCGAAGAGTGTAGAGCGAGTGCGGAAGAGGTGGAATCAACAAGGCAGATGATTAAGCAGAGCTTTGATGAGATGCTGTCGCTGGAGAGCGCCTTCGGGCCGGTGGATATGAACAACTTCCCGCGCACGGATAACAAACAGGACTGCGAGTGGTGCAGGTTCAGGAAGTTGTGTGGGGTGTGAATAGGGAAGATTCAGGGCTGAACGTTGCCTGGTGGGACTTTGAACTTCGGATATCGAACGTCGGAAAAGCAGATTTCTCGCTTCGCTCGAAATGACGGGGTGTGGGCGCTCGATGTGACGAGGTGCTGGCCCTCTATGTGTCCGGGTGTGGGCGGTCGATGTGACGGAGCGTGGGCACTTGATGTGACGGGGTGTGGGCGCTTGATGCGACAATATTGGGGCGTGATCCTGCGACTTCGCGCAGGATGACTAAAAGTGGGGCGCAGGATGACCTGTTTCGCGTATGCGAGGAGCCACAATCTGGGAGCACAGGATAAACGTTGTTTGTCGGTTGTCGTTGACACTGTGGGGTTGATGGGATATACTGATATTGACAAAAAAGGAGGTGGTGACTAATGATAGACAGTCAACGAGGTGACCGCGCGGGCTAAATATTTTAGCCTGTGGTCGAATCGACCACCTTGGTCATGAATGTGAGGCCACTCGCGGAAAGCCTCAACTATCCGTGAGGGTAGGAAATCTGAACCGCCGTCGATTAGACGGCGGTTCTCTTATTTGCAGATATTAATTGTACCTATTTGTGCAATATTATGGCATAACACTTCGTGCCTGTTCTAATGGAACTTGCACTGAGCCAACTGCGTCTAACGATGGAAGAGGGCGGAAGGCGTGCGAGGTTGCAGGCATCATAGAGGTTTGACAGAGCACGCCCATGTTGGTAAATATAACAAAGTTGGAGCAGATGTTCTGTCAAGCACTGACCTCAGCGCGGGTTGGTGCTTGATTTGTTCTTAGCGGGGTAGATTTGGTTCCCTGCTTGAACCTGAAAGGGGTGAAATCCGATGCAAGCTGAGAGAGAAATCTTCCTCACAGCAGAGGGCCTTAAGAAGATCGAGGAGGAACTTGATTTGCTGAAGACGGTGAGCCGCAAACGGGTAGCCGACCGTATCAGGGACTCCAAGCAATTCGGAGAACTGACCGATAACTCCGAGTTTGAAGATGCAAAAAATGAGCAGGCTTTCGTGGAAGGCCGAATAGGTGAACTCAGACAGATTCTGGCGGCCGCACGGGTGATAGAAACCGAGGATATTGCTACTGATGTAGTTGGTATTGGATCGATTGTAGGTATTAAAGACCTCGATACCGGAGACCAATGGGAATGGGCCATTGTTGGCACGTTCGAGGCGGACCCTGCTCAGGATAGAATATCTAACGAATCACCTGTGGGTGAGGCTTTGATCGGCAAAAAAGTCGGCGAGGTTGCCACTATCGAAATACCTGCGGGCACGGCGAGATATGAGATAACAAGCATACGAGTCTGAACGCAGATTGTTGCGGATTGATATGTGGCTAGAGGAAAAGCCATGGAGTTTCGAGAATAAGACCCTGCAGGGATGTCCCGCGGGGTCTTCTCTTATGTTACATAGACAGTATATTTGGAGCGGTTAATTGGAAGAACACCTGTTATCGGAAGATGAACTGATAAAAACCCGGTTGGAGAAACTGGAACAGATGAAAGCTCTCGGTTGCGACCCGTTTGCAGTCGAGAAATACGATCTTTTCGCCACACTTAAAAAAACCGATGGTGAAAAGACAGAAATCGAGGCTCACAGCGCAGATGTGATTGCCGCTTTTGAGGCTGCGGAAGCGGGTGGCGAGGAATCGCCTGAGATAGACGTAAGCCTGGCCGGTCGAGTCGTATCTTTTAGAGCGATGGGAAAGGCGAGTTTCGCGCATATTGAGGACCGCAAGGGCAGGATTCAGCTTTATTTGAAAAGAGACGAACTCGGCGAGGAGTATGCTCTGGCCAAACTGCTCGATTTGGGGGATTTTGTTGGGGTGGAAGGCTTCGTCTTTCGCACGAGAACCGGTGAGGTGTCGGTGCATGTGAGGAAGCTGACTGTGCTGGCAAAGTCAATAAGGCCGATTCCGTTTGGCAAGGAAAAAGGCGAGCAACACTGGTACGGCCTGCAGGATGTCGAGCAAAGATACCGGCAGAGACACCTTGATCTAATCACCAACGCGGAAAGTCGGCGAGTATTTGAACTGCGCAGCAAGATAGTGCGAGCAACGCGGGAGTTTTATGATAACAGGGGCTATCTTGAGGTCGAGACTCCCGTGCTTCAATCCGTGGCGGGAGGGGCGGCCGCTCGGCCGTTTACTACTTATCACAACGCGCTTGAGCACGATTTTCATCTTCGCATAAGCCTGGAGCTGTATTTGAAGCGGCTGATAGTGGGCGGATTTGAGCGCGTCTATGAGATAGGCAGAGTGTTCCGCAACGAAGGCCTGTCGACGCGTCACAACCCTGAGTTCACTCTGCTGGAGAGCTATGAGGCGTATTCCAACCTGGAAGATGTGATGGAATTGGTCGAAGATTTGTTCGCGCATATATGTCAGACTGTTCACGGCAGCTCCTCGTTTGAATATCAGGGGGAGGTCATCGACTTTAAGAAGCCGTGGAAGCGGCTGCCGATGCTTAAGGGGATTGAGCAATACGCAGGTGTGAAACCAGAAGCGTTCGCGAGCCTGGAAAGTGCGCTGGCGACGATGGAGAGCCTGGGGCTTGATACGGAAAATGAGCAGATGATCGGCGGCATTATCGAGAAAATTCACGAGAGGTTTGTTCAGCCTAATCTGATTCAGCCGACGTTTATCACCGATTTCCCGATCGAGACCTCGCCTCTGGCCAAGAAGCGGCCCGATAACCCGAATCTGACGCGGCGCTTCGAAGTATATATCGCGAAGCTGGAATGTGGGAATGCCTTCAGCGAGATCAATGACCCAATAGACCAGCGGGAGCGTTTCCAGCAGCAGGGATTGATGCGGGCATCTGGCGATGAAGAGGCGCATCCGATGGATGAGGACTTCATTCGTGCTTTGGAGTATGGAATGCCGCCGACTGGCGGGCTTGGGGTCGGAATTGATCGGTTGGTGATGTTGTTTACAAATCAGGACAACGTTCGGGATATCATATTGTTCCCGCAGATGAAGCCCGAAGCCAATTGAATCGGATAGATACTGTAAAAGGAAAGTGGCCGGAGATTAAATCTCCGGCCACTCAATTCTTCTTATGCCCTGATTTCTAGTGTTTTCTTCTCAGCGCGAAGCCCGCGAAACCAGCGAGACCACTAAAGAGTGCGAGCATGCTGCCCGGCTCCGGAATTGCATCCGTTGTCGGATAGGCGCATACGCCGAAGCGCACTTTGTTCACTGTGTTGTCTGTATAGACCTTGAACCACGCCTCATCACCTGGCGCCACAGGATTCGACGCAAAGTACAGGTTAATAACCGAGCCTGACGGGTTATTGTTTATGCTCCAGGTGAGACCGCTCTGGCTGCTGGTAGGATCATAATTGACTCCGTCGATGATCCCTTCCAGGAAGAGAATAGCTGAGATGTCCGAGCCATTCACCGAACCGATCTGCATATGGAAATCGGTCCAATACTCGTCAGTGTCATTATATGCAGTGATTTTCGCAAAGCCTTTGAACGGCTCATCATCATCGTGAACGAATACTTGGGAATCCAGGGTGGAATACGTTGCGTTCCACTCTGCGCTGTCAGCCATCAGCCTTGCTGCACCACATGCAAAAATGAGACAACAGACTACCGCTAAAACGAACAATCTTCTCATTTGTTCCTCCATCCCCTTTCATTAGTGTTGGGTAATTATTGAGACCAAACAGCACTACCACAGGAAAGCAACAGCTAGCCACAGATAGACGTACTATTCTAACGAAGTCTACCACGTGAACGGTCGCTCGTCAACCCGGTAATATTACCTGATTTATCGCAGCTATGGGTTATATCCTCTCGAGAGCGGAGATACCCAGCGAATCAAGGCAATTTGCCATAGTCTGGCGGAACGCGTCGACGAGCGCCAAACGGTAGTTGCGCAGAACGGGGTCCTGAATTTTGATGAAAGGCGTCTGCTTTTCGGCGTCGGGGTCTGGTGTCTCATAGAAATCGGTGAAAACAGTCGCCAGGTCGAACGCATAATGCGCAAGCGGCGCAGGGGAAAGTTCCTGGCCGGCTTTTTTCAGAACCTGTGGGTATTCTGCTATCTTTTTAATAAGGTCCTGCTCCGGGATAGTTACTTGCTCAGGAATAGTACGGATTTTCAAAGCTTCTCGGTCTTGTGGTCCAGGATAAGCCTTTGTCAGAATACTGCAAGCACGCGCGTGGGCGTACTGGCAATAGACGCCAGTATCGCCAGTGGTGCGCAGTGCCTCATCAAAATCGAAGACAATCATCTTTCCAGTGGATATTCTGGACATAAAATAACGAATCGCAGCCGAGGCGAGGACGTTTGCGTTATGTTGGTTAGCAACTTTTTCGGTCAGCCGGGAGACCATGGCATCTATTAAATCATCCGCTTTAACGCCGACTCCCTTGCGCCCGGACATCGCTTGGATACCCGGTTCAGCCGCATCGACCTCCACTCCGAGCTCCGCCGCTGCTGCATTTGAGAGCACCACAACTTCGTAATCTAAATGTACGGAATTTCGAGCCTCTTTTGCGAAACCGAGCTTGCGCAGGCAATCGTAGACCACCTGCTGGAGATAGCTCTGCCGAACATCTATTACGTTGATGACCCTAGACGCTCTTCCCCAAATTGAGGACGGCTGGCCGTCCGGCGCGGTTGTCCAGAGGTCTTCGCCGTTGTCCTGTATTCCCCATAGTTTATAAAGGAAGTCCCTGTCGAGCACGCCGAACTTCCACATTTGATAAGCAATGTCCTTGCCGGTGTATACCACCGTGCCGTTGGAGCGAACAAGGACTTTGTCCTCGCTGCGAACTCCGTCTTCGGTATGATGGACTCCTTTGCCCATCTTGACCACCCAGCAACCGGCGTTGGGGCCCTCGGTTTCGTAGACTATTCCCCCGGCAGCCTTTAGCGAATCGAACGCCGTCTGCCAGAACCCTCGCAGAAATATGTCTGATTCCCAATTAAGCAGGTCATAATAGACGTTGAGGCGGCTGACCGTGGCGAGGTGGGCCTGTACTATTTTTGTGGCGACTTCTTTGGCGAAGACCGCCACAGGGTTGTTTTGCGCCTCGATGAGATGCATCACATCCGCTCGCTTCGCCCTTAGAGCCTCGTCGCTCTCGAACGCCTGAGTCACGCGCGAGTAAACATCCCAGCACCAGTAATCGAAGCTGGGGCTGCCCTCGGCATTCTCATATTTGGCCCAAATATGGGCAAAATCTGCAGAGCTGCCATCATAGACGGGTTCGTCGAGATACAACATCGCGACCACGACATCTGCGACTTGCACCCCGGTGTCGTCGATATAGTCGCAAGCCTGCACATCGTAGTTGAGCTTACGCAGCGTGCGGACGACGCTGTCGCCGATGATCGCGTTGCGCAGGTGCCCGATGTGCATAGCTTTATTGGGATTAACGTTAGTATGCTCAACCAAAACCCGTCGGCGACGGCCAACGTTTGAGTTGCCATAATCGTCGCCCTGTTTTTGAACCCTGCTGATTCTTGACTTAACATAACGAGTGTGGTCGATCTTGAAGTTCAGATAACCCGGCGGGGTAACGATAATCTCACTAATAAACGGCAGCTTGGCATCGCGAAGCTGGCCGGCTACTTCCTCTGCGATTTGAATAGGTGGCCTCTTTTGGACCTTGGCCTGTGAAAGGCAAATCGCTGTTGAAAAGTCGCCGAACTCGCGCTTTGGCGGCACGTTAAACGGCACCTCGTTTACCGAAAGTATCTTCTTAATTGCTCTTGCTGCGTCTTGTTGAATCAACCTAATATCCCTTCCAACCGCTATTTAACGGCGTACTTGATTATAACACGGCCTTGAATTTGAGTCACGCGGGCGTAGAGACAGAACTACCCAAGCCGGTGTGAATGCCATCAAAACGACGACTGGCACGGCCAGGATCTGGACTGCCAACTCCACCAAAAAACTCCTGTTATTGGATAGATGATTTTGGCCGACGACGGAAAATCATTCATCGCAATATTGGCTTTAGTATGAGCATTGCGCTATTCTTAGGACTTCTTCAAGGCCGCCCGGATCAATGTCGCATATTCTCAGCCTGTTATGACACATTCTGCCTAAATTACGTCATTATTATTATTTTATCACCCTATCTATTGGCCTTGACAAAGCGGGTAATCTGGCGTACATTCCAGGCAGGCGCATTAGTTTCGTTTTTTATACTACTTGGGGGTGTGATTATGAGATTTTATCGTGTTGCTGTATTGGTGCTGCTTGCAGCGCTGATAGCAGCGGCGGGCGTTTATGCCCAGGAACTTGAGCGGCCGCCTGCATTCTCTAACGTGCAGGTATGGAATTACGACCTTGGTCCTATCTTCGAAGAGGCATCTGCCAAATATAATGTCCCATTGCCGTTGCTTCTGGCTTTGGGGCATTTTGGTAGCGCATTTGAGAACCGTGGAGATGCACCAACTATCGAAGGCGGCTATGGCGTGATGGCGCTTCGCCAGAATTCGTTCGGCGGCAATTCTCTGGCTGAGGCCGTTGCACTGACGGGAGTATCTGAGGATCAGGTCAAACGCGATGCACGGTCGAATATTATGGGCGCCGCTGCGGTATTGGATGCTTATGCCAGGCAGTTCCAGGTTAACCGCAACGCGGGTTTAGACGCATGGCTGGACGTAGTGATTAAATATGCAGCCATTGATAAGATCGATGCGGAGAACCCGGAGCCGATATTCAGCCGTTTGTTTGCGATGGAAGTCTTCGAAAAGCTGCAGAAAGGCATAAATACGGTCAACTCGATGGGCGAGCAGTTCAGCGCTGACGCTCAGAACATCGGAACTATCGACCTTGCTTCTTTGCAACTTCCCGAGATGCAGAACAGACCGAGCGCCGGTTATTCTGGAGCGATATGGTATCCTGCCGCTTCTTGCAACTATTCGGCAGTGAGCACCAACAAGAGCGTCTTTGTTGTGCATACAATCGAAGGCACAGCATCCGGCTGTCTGGGATGGTTTAGAAACTGCGCTGCTCAGACCTCCGCTCACTATGTCTGTTCGGAAGCCGGAACAGTCTGGCAGATGGTGGACGAATGGTATCGAGCGTGGCACGTTGGTTGTGCCAATAACTACTGTATTGGCTGCGAGCATGAGGGTTATGCGAGCTCGCCGAGCCACCCGACTTCTCTGTATAATGCTTCTGCTAAGCTTGCGCGAGACATCTGCAACAGATGGGGTATCCCAAAAGTGCATAACCCATGCCAGCATTCAATCCTGGGACATAAAGACGTAAACGTATGCTGGTGCGGCGGTGACCACTGGGATCCTGGCGCTGGTTGGAACTGGACTTACTACATCCAACAGGTGCAGGGCGGCGCGCCGCCTCCTCCCACGTGGGCAGCCACTTATGTAAATCAGTCTTATCCATCGACTATGACGGCGGGCGAAACTGCTATTGCATGGGTGGAGTATAAAAACACGGGCAGCGGCACATGGACCCACTCCGCCACCTGCCTGGGCACCTCCAGCCCACAGGATAGGGCCAGCCCGTTCTATAACTCAGCCAACTGGATAAACAACAAAAGGCCATCGGATGTCGACCAATCTTCCGTTACAAATGGCCAGACAGGGCGGTTTACGTTTATCTTGAAGGCTCCAACCACGCCGGGGACTTACACAGAGAAGTATAAGCTCGTGCAAAGCAACTCTACGTGGTTCGGCAGTGAGGTCACCTGGACAATTACCGTTAAAGCCGCCACCGGCAACATTACCGGAACCATTCGCAATTCGTACAACAACGATCCCCTTTCAGGAGTGACAGTTGCAGTCACCGGAGGGCCGACGGCTACTACTAATGCTTCCGGCGTCTATACGATATCCGGGCTTGCGCCAGGGGCCAAAACGTTGACGGTCTCGAAAACAGCGTTCACTACGCAGACTGCCAGCGTGACGGTGACGGCAGGCCAAACGGCGACGAAGAACTTCTCCCTTGAGTCCACCGACAAGACCGCACCGACTGTTCCGACCAATCTGACCGCCAATGCGATATCGCCGAGCCAGATCAACCTGGCCTGGAGCGCGTCGACGGACTCTGGTGGCGCAGGATTGGCGGGCTACATAGTCTATCGCGGTGGGTCTGAGATAGGGCGCGTAACGACCACATCTTATAGCGATAATGGTCTGAACGCGAATACTGCCTACAGCTACACTGTGAAGGCTTATGACAACGCTGGAAACGCATCCGGCGCATCTAATGCAGCTTCTGCCACAACGCATATTGCTGCCGTGCCGATCTTCCAGGACGGATTTGCTAATCTTAACTATTGGCAGGCGCTGGTCGAAGGCTCGATGCCTGGGCCTAACCCGGCTGTGCTGGCTAACGATGGCACAAACCACGACCACGCTCAGTTTGCTGGTGTAAACTCAATTAAAACAGTTGACTCGTCTAACGGTATGCAAGGTTGTTTGACTGGTCACACATTCGACATACCGTTTGGCGCAGCGAAGTTCGAAAGCTGGTTCTTCGACGGCTCCGGGCTGGGATATGTCGGTCAGTTTGAGAGAGACACCGAAGGCTGGGCCATGATGCCCGACGCCTGGGCTACTTTCGAAACAGTAACTGGTGGCACCAGCGGCAAGTGCCTGAAGGTCACGGATGGTGGCTGGACGGGTGGCGCACGCAAGGAGTTCACCGGCGGTTTTGCCGTTGGCGAGGCTTACACGCTGAAAATGAGCGTGAAGATCGCTAACGAAGGTACCTGGGGCACTGCTCCTTACGCGTTTGTGCGGTGTTTGAACAGCTCCGGTGGAATCATCGAGGAGAAAAAGGCAAACCTGACACTGGATAACGCGTGGCACACCTACACGATTACCGGTACAATCCCGTCTGGTACAACGAAGATCTGGATTGGCCAGTATATGTATCTCAATGCCACCAAGACCTATTCCTACCACGTCGACGCTGTTTCTTTTGTGAGTTCGTTCGACGTCAAGGCGCGCAGCAGCAGGCAGGGTTTGCAGGTGCGGTGTGTTGACCCGAATACGGGCTCACCTAAAGCGATCTATTTCCTTGGCACCTATAACGCGTCACCTGGTTCGCTTGGCTCATACAGCGGCGGATACTACAAGGTCTGCGGGCCTGGATGCACTAATTGGTATTGGCCACTTGCGAACTGCAAGGAACGAACCCCCGGCTGGCATAAGTTCACTATCGACTTTACGCCGTATACCGGAGCGAAAAACGAGGTTAAATACTATATCGACGGCACACTGGTCGGCTCTGTTGAGAGAACTGAGGATACTCAGAACATCGGCCTGAATATGGTGGCTTACGGCTTCCATTATAGAGTCAACAGCGTCGGCTGGTTCGACGACTGTGCGATGTATGCGGCTCCTCCGGTGGCGCCGGTTATGGGCACACCGCAGACTCTGTCTACTACTTCCATTCGATGGAAAGTCACTGACAAGTCCAACAACGAGGTCGGCTTCAAGGTGGTCAACGCAGCTCAGGCTATCGTCGCCTCTGCACCTGTTGCAAACGGCTCCGGCAGTGTGGTTAACATGGACGAGACCGACCTTGTTCCGAACACGGCTTATACTCGCACGGCTAAGGCATTCAACGGCTCGCTTGACAGTTCGCCGACTGGGGCAGCTACCAAGTGGACACTGTCTGTTCCGCCGACTAAGACTAACATAACCTGCGACCGCGCTGAGGGCTCTTCTTCGGCGTCTCAGGATGTCACTTTCACCGCTGTTGGTGGATTTGGAAGCGGCACAGTTGCCAGGTATCTCTACGCCTGGGACGCCAGCCCGACTCATACCTGGACTGGTTCTGAAGAGGTTTGGGATTCCGGGGATCTGATTCTCAAGGCTCCGGCTGCCGGCAACTACTATCTGCACGTTAAGGGCTATAACGGTGAGGGCGTCGAAAATGGCACTCTGAACCTTGGTCCTTATGGTTACTTCAACGAGCCTCCGACTAACCCGACTTCGGTTACAGAGACTCACGGTGCTCAGACTGAGATTTGGCAATCGACCGTTTCGACGCCGTCGTTCACCTGGAGCGGAGCTACGGCTGATGCGGGAATTGCCGGCTATCTGGTCTACTTTGGAACTGATCCGGATGGCACTTCGGAGAATTTGGTGACCTCCGCCGCTTACACCGCTGACGCAGTGAGCACGGGCACCTACTATCTCAGATTGCGAACTAAAGATAATATCGGCCAGACTGCGACGAAGTGGATGACCGCATTTGAGTTCAAATACGACTCCACCGCGCCGGCTGCGCCTGAAGTGACTGATGATGGAGACTTCACCGGCTCCACCAGCAAACTGCATGCTATGTGGTATGCAACTGATGAGGAATCGGATGTGGTCGAATATCAGTATGCTGTCGGCACATCCGAAGGCGCATCCGACGTCGTGGATTGGACTTCTGCGGGCGATGCGACTCAGGCCAATATCAGCATTCCCGATCCGGGCTTGCAGCCTGGCGTGACTTACTTTATATCGGTGAAGGCCAAGAACGGCGCTGGGTTGTGGGGCGAGGCAGGCTCTTCGGACGGCATCGCGCTGGCTCCGTCGGTTCTCAGTATCGGCGCGGCCAAGCTGCTGCCGAACGCGACGCCTGTTGCGCTGTCTAACAAGATAGTCACCGCCAGCTTTATGTCCAGCTTCTACATTGAAGAAGAGAACAGGGCATCTGGTATATTGGTGTTGTCTGATATGCCGCCTGCACGAGGTTCTTTGGTGACGGTTGGCGGTATGATGGGTGAGAACGCCATTGGCGAGAGAGCGATTCTCAATGGCGTAGTGACCGTTGAAGCGGAGGCCGATCCGTTAAGGATTCCGGGACCGCTGTATACCAACTGCTCCGCCCTCGGCGGCAGCACATTCGGACTCTATACGGCAGGCAGAGATGGCGGAGTCGGCCTTAACAACGTCGGGCTGCTGGTCAAAGTCTGCGGCAGGGTAGAATCGATCAACGAATGGGACGTCGAGATAACCGACGGCTCGGCCACCATCAGCGTATTTGCTGGTGGGGTTGAGCTGCCTGAGTTGGCTATTGGTGATTTCGTTTCGGTGGTCGGAATATCCTCACTGGAACTCGACCCGACTCTGAAATCAATCGTTCGATTGGTTGAGGAAAACGGCATAACAAAGCTGAACTAAAATTCGGCTGAATCTGACAGAGGGCACGGTCTTTTGGCCGTGCCCTTTTTTGCTTCTGTTCGGCGTAAAAGCACAGCGCATGCACCCCTAATTGAGCTTAAAATCTTGAATTTATTTTAAAACTAGTATTGACAAAGCGACCACTCTGACGTACATTCCAAACATGAGTCTTCGTGTCTCAACTACGTTTTAATTGGGGGTATGGAATATGCATTTTCATCGTATCGTCGTCCTGGCG
This sequence comes from Armatimonadota bacterium, assembly GCA_050948905.1. Lineage (GTDB taxonomy): Bacteria > Armatimonadota > UBA5829 > UBA5829 > UBA5829 > DTKD01. Next base: position 651,766 of record JBMNES010000001.1, read on the forward strand.
CTGCTTGCAGTGCTACTTGTGACTGGCATTGCAAATGCTCAGGAACAAGAAGGGTTCCGGCCGCAGGCTTTCTCCAACGTTATGGAGTGGGACTATGAGCTGGGCCCCATCTTTGAAGCGGCCTCTGTCAAATATCAGGTTCCGTTGCCACTATTGCTGGCATTAGGGCATTTTGGCAGTGCGTTCGAGAACCGGGGGGATGCCCCGACAATCGAAGGCGGCTATGGCATAATGGCGCTTCGCCAGAACGATTTTGGGGGAACCTCGCTTGCAGAGGCGGCCGCTTTGACGGGAGCTTCTGAGGATCAACTGAAGCGAGATGCAAGAACCAATATCATGGGCGCGGCGGCAGTGCTTGATGCTTATGCTAAGCAGTTCCAGGTCGACCGCAGCGCGGGGCTGGATGCCTGGCTTGATGTTATCATTAAATACGCCGCCATAGACAAGATCGACGCAGAGAACCCTGTTCCTGTGTTCAACCGCATGTTTGCGATGGAAGTGTACCAGAAGCTGCAGGCTGGCGTGAACACGACGAACTCCATGGGTGAGCAGTTTAACGCTGAAGCTCAGAACATCGGGTCGATTGATCTTGCGTCTCTTGAGCCGCCGGAGATGAAATCCAAGCCGAACGCCGGTTATTCCGGAGCGATCTGGTATCCTGCCGCTTCCTGTAACTATTCGGCAGTAAACACCAGCAAAAGCGTATTTGTCGTGCATACCATTGAAGGCACAGCATCCGGCTGTCTGGGATGGTTCAGAAACTGCGCTGCTCAGACTTCTGCTCACTATGTGTGCTCAGAAGCGGGAACGGTTTGGCAGATGGTGGACGAGTGGCATCGAGCGTGGCACGTCGGATGCGCCAACAACTACTGCATTGGCTGCGAGCACGAGGGTTATGCGAGCTCGCCGAGCCACCCGACTTCTTTGTACAATGCCTCCGCTTTGCTGGCGCGAGACGTCTGCAACAGATGGGGCATTCCGAAAGTTCACAACCCGTGTCAGCACTCAATTTTGGGGCACGTGGATGTAAACAACTGCTGGTGTGGCCCTGGTCACACGGACCCTGGCGCCGGCTGGAACTGGGGTTATTATATCCAGCAGGTAGGCGGCGCGCCGCCTCCTCCGACCTGGGCTGCCACTTATGTAAATCAGTCTTACCCGGCGACTTTAAACACTGGCGAGACTGCTATTGTGTGGGCGGAGTTTAAGAACACAGGAACTGGTAGTTGGACTCACGCCAACACATATCTCGGCACTTCAAGCCCGCAGGATCGCTCCAGCCCGTTCTACAACCCGCCGAACTGGGATGGGCCGAACAGACCATCTGACGTAGACCAGTGGCAGGTAAAGACCAACGAGGTTGGGCGATTTACATTTATTTTGAAGGCCCCCAACACACCGGGCACCTACACCGAGAAATATAAACTGGTGCAGGAAGGCGCGGCGTGGTTCGGACCGGAGATCACGTGGACTATCACCGTCAAGGCCGCTACCGGAAACATAACAGGTACGGTGCGCAACAGCGCTAATAACGCCGCTCTTTCCGGAGTAGCCGTGACTGCTGGCGGCGCTTCGGCCACTACGAACGCTTCCGGTGTTTATACTTTCAGTGGGCTTGCTCCTGGTTCGTATACGGTAAACGTTTCGAAGGCTGGTTTCACGTCGCAGAGCGCATCGGTTACAGTAACCGCGGGCCAGACTACGACTAAGGACTTCAGTCTGGTATCGACCGACACCACCGCTCCGACGAATCCTTCCGGACTGACCGCGACGGGGGTTTCTCCTTCGCAGATCGACCTGTCCTGGACGGCTTCGACTGATTCGGGCGGATCTGGTCTGGCTGGCTACATAGTCTATCGCAACGGTGCGGAAGTCGGTAGAACCGCTTCTACTACCTATTCTGACAATGGATTGTCTCAGAATACAAACTACAGCTACTACGTCAAAGCGTATGACAACGCTGCCAACGTATCCGGGCAATCGAACACCGCGTCTGCGGCGACCAAACCGGGATCTGTGCCGATCTTTGAAGATGGCTTTACTAATGCCAACTACTGGCAGCCTCTGCAACAGTCGCCGATGTCTAAGCCGAATGGCTTGGTAATCAGCGGTGAGCGCAATCACGGCACGTTTGCTGGCGGCAATTCGTTCAAAGCCGTCGACTCAGGCGACCCGAACCTTGGAAGTCTGAGCGGACATACGTTCAGCCCGGCTTTCGCAGCGGCGAAATATGAGACGTGGTTCTATGATGGGTCCGAGAGCGACAGCAGCAGGCAGGGTCTGCAGGTACGGTGCCTGGATGGCAACGGCGGCCTGAAGACAATGTATTACGTAGGAACCTACTCTACCGCGCCGGGTGCGTTTAACTCCTACAGTGTGGGATATTATAAGGCTTGCGGCGCTGGTTGTACGGGTTGGTATTGGCAGGGAGCTGTTAAGACCAGAAGCGTCGGATGGCATAAGTTCACCATCGACATTCAGCCGTATACGGGCGCCGGTAACGAGGTAACATTCTACATTGACGGCGCAAAAGTTGGTAATTCTGTTGAGCGCACTATCGACACTCAGATATATGGTCTGACGATGGTGGCTTATGGTTATCACTATCGCGTCAATCAGGCCGGGTGGTTTGACGACTGTGCTATGTATGCCCAGCCGCCGGCAACCCCGACTATGAACGCTGCTACAGCTCTGTCGACTACTGCTATTCGATGGAACGTCAAAGACAACTCGAACAACGAGATGGGCTTCAAGGTGCAGACTGCCTCGCAGGCTACGGTGGCCACGGCTACTGTTGCAAATGCAACCGGAAGCGTACTCGCGATGGACGAGAGCGGTTTGACGCCGAACACTTCTTATACGAGATTTGCGAAGGCGTTTAACGGCACTCTTGATAGTCTGCCTTCAGCCAACGCGACCAAGTGGACGTTGTCTGTTGCGCCGACTACCTCGAACGTGACCTGTAACAAACCGACCGGCACATCGTCGGATGATACGTTCAAGTTCACCGCTGTCGGTGGATTCGGAGCGGGCACTCTTGCCAAATATCAGTATGCCTGGGACACCAGCCCAACCCATACCTGGACTGGTAGCGAGGCGACCTGGAACTCCGGTGACCTGATTCTTAAGGCACCTGCACAGGGCAACTATTACCTGCACGTCAAGGGCTTCAACGGGGAGAACGTGGCTAATGGCACGCTCGACCTGGGTCCTTATGGTTACTTCAACGAGCCTCCGACCAACCCGACTTCTGTCACGGAGACTCACGGTGTACAGACCGGGACCTGGCAATCGACCGTTTCCGCTCCTTCGTTTACCTGGAGTGGGGCTACGGCGAGTGCAGGAATCGCTGGTTATCTTGTTTACTTCGGGCCTGATTCCGACGGCACCTCGACCGAACTGGTGAACTCCGCGGCATATACCCCCGCCGCAGTAGACGCCGGAACGTATTATCTGAGGCTGCGAACCAAGGATAACGTGGGTCAGACCGCTACGAAGTGGATGACCGCATTCGAGTTCAAGTATGACAGCAGCGCTCCGGAAGCGCCTGTCGTGTCTGATGACGGAGACTTCACAGGCTCCGCGACTAAATTGCATGGTGTGTGGTATGCCAGCGATGAAGAATCCGGCATTGCCGAATACCAGTATGCAGTCGGCACATCCGCCGGCGCAGCGGACGTCGTAAATTGGACCTCCGCTGGAGACGCTATGCAGGCCGATATCAGCATTCCGGGCCAGGGTCTGCAGACTGGTGTGACCTATTACATATCCGCGAAGGCCAAGAACGCTGCCGGATTGTGGAGCGCGGTCGGTTCGTCCGACGGTATCAACCTGGCTCCGGCGGTGTCGACAATTGCCGAGGCGAAACTCCTGCCGAACGCGACTCCGGTTGCACTGGTTGGCAAGAGGGTTACCGCAAGCTATATGTCCGGCTTCTATATTGAAGAGGATAACAGGACATCTGGCATAATGGTGCTCTCGGATATGCCGCCTGCGAGAGGATCGGTGGTCACCGTTGGCGGTATGATGGGTGAGAACGCTACTGGCGAGAGAGCTATTCTCAACGCGGTGGTGACTGTTGAAGCTGCACCTGATGTTGCCAGCATCCCTGCTCCGTTGTATATTACGACTTCTGCCCTCGGCGGCGGTATGTTCGGCGCTTATACAAAGGGCAAGGACGGCGGCACCGGCCTCAACAACGTTGGCCTGCTGATTAAGGCAACGGGTAGAGTGACATCGGTTGGCGAATGGGATATCGACATAACGGATGGCGCGGTTACCGTTAGCGTATTGGGTGGTGGTTTTGAACTGCCGGCCCTGGCTGTCGGTGACTTCGTATCCGCTGTGGGTATCTCATCGCTGGAGTTCGATTCTGAACTCAAGCCGGTTATTCGCTTGATTGAACCGAGCGGATTAGTCAAGTTAAACTGAAATCGACGCTAGTTGATTTCCCTTTCTGGGCGCGATCTTAGGGTCGTGCCCTTTTTTATTGTGTGGGTGGGGGTTGGACGTGATGTATGGCCGGGATTCTATCCCGGCCATTTGGGTTGCGAGGTGGCGATTTGGCAATCGCCACTGTTGTATTGTAGCTACCGAGCAGGGTTTGCGCTTCTGGAAATAACAGTTACGTTTGCCCTTGAGCTTACCCCTGGTTGCGCATCACAGGAGAAATGCACCCTGTTTGCGCCGGATTTCAAAACCGGGGCCTCGCCCTGGGGCTGGACCTCCGCCAGCACTTCTCCTGCCGGACCATAGACCTTGCAATCCGACATAGACGTGAACTCCAGATAGCTATAACTATCCAGCTCGACCGGGAAGGTGATGGTTTTGCCGTTGATCGTCACCTTTGGGTTAACGATCTTGCCCTTGACCAAAGGCAGCGCTTTAACTGGGCTGAGGTAGCACTCGACCTGATTATCATGCGGCAGGTTGTTATACCAGAGCGAAACCGAACCGATGCTGCCGTAGTTCACCTTTTCTCGGAACACACCGTAAACATTCAAGCTGTATGGCCAGGAATAGTCCTGGATATGGCCGCCCTCGGGTTCGATCAGCTCGAAGTATTTCCAACCCGTAAAGTCTACTTTGATGTAGTGGTCGCCGATACCCCAGGCGAGGTGCGGAGGGCTCATAACCTGCAGATTCAGGATCTGTCCTTTGCCGTCGCCATAGACCCAGACCCCCAACGCCTGCTTATCGCCGAGGTTAAGGGAAGGATCAAGCACCCGGCCGATCTTCACCCACGCGCCGTTGGGTTTCCCCAGCCCGCTGTACGCGTAGAACTTGCCGCTGACGCCTTCTTTCACCTGATCGCTGGAGGTCTCCAATTCCGCAGAACATCCCTGCTGCGCCGAACGATCCGTGAAATCATCCAGCTTGGAGAAGTCCATAACGGTCACTGCATCCGGAGAATCATACGGAGCAGCGGACATCAGAGCCTCTATGCGGATGCGCGGCTGCTGTTCCTGATACGGGTTGCCCGATACCCACGAAGCGTCAGATTGGGTAACTTTCTGCTTATCGTATTTGACAGGATAAAGCTCCCATTTGTCGTTGGAATCCTTATCTAACGTGAACTCCGCGCCGGGTTTGTCTAACTGCTTTCTCACCGATTCCGGGAAGTAATTGGAGTGGCGCAGTTCCTCGTAGATTTTGAATATCGGGGCCATATTTGCGTAAAGAGGCACGCTCTTTATGCTGCTTGGATTGATCGCCATAATCGCGAAGCCCGTATTAGTGGCCAGACACCGGCACATCAGATATTCGATATCGTCCGGGAAAGTGCGCTCGATCTGTATATCTCCCGCTGTGTGCAGGGTCCACCAGCCCAACTGCGCGGGCAGCATCATTCTCACGGCGGCGATGTTGCCGAAGGCGTGCTCATGTCCTGGAACGCCATGGCAGTGGACGTCGATGAAGCGCTTCTGGCTCCGGGTCGGGTAGTCCATCGCGCCGATTCTGGAGCGAACATACCACAGGTGAGGATGGAAAGTCGACATCTCCATGAGAGACGGTTTCTTGAGGCGATTGGCCAGTTCCCACACGAACTTCGATCCATAATGCCACCCGTAGCCCGGTCCGCCGAGCACGTCCTCGCCGTCGAGCGCGTCGAGATAGACCATATCAAAGCCGCATTCGTTATAAGTATCCGCGACGGACTGCGCAACCTCTGCAAGCAGCGTGGAGTCGCCATCCGGAGCGAAGTAACCAAAACACTCGGTGAGGTGATGGGCCTTGGCTCCCTTAGCATGGGCCGAGACCTTGGTGCCGTACGCCCCTCGAGTACATTTGGTGAAGGCATAAGGGGGCGTCTTCGTTATGTCGCTATAGATTATAAGCTCCTGATCGACCATCAACGTAACGCTATTGCGTGTGAAAAAGCCGGTGATAGTAGACATATTCTCTGTGGATTCCACAACCGGCACTTCGGTTGCTTCCGCAGACATATCCTGAGACAGGGTAAATGTGGCGTCTTTACCAAGTCTGGGATCAGGGACCGGTGTGACCCAGTCGCAGCTTTTGTCCATAAAGAACGCATAAGGATGCAGCCCGGCCTTGATTCCGGCGGCGTGAAGTTTATCTATCACGGCCTTCAGACTGGCACGACCGTTGGGATACAAGCCTGGATTCGGGCGACAGTCGCCAAACCGGAACGAACTGCCCCCGTGGAAGTCGATCTGATTGACGCCGAGCTGTTTAGTGACCTCAATCCACTGGTCTACATTCGCCTCAGTGATTCCATCGAAGTTGAACAGATACGACCCTCTTGCGATCTCAGAATCCAGCGCCCACGGTCCTCCCAACGGGGATTTGGGCACGTCCGGGGCTTCTGTTACGACTTGTTGCAATATTGGTCTGAACCTGGCCATCGGACAGGCAACAATGGCAGTCTTTGCACCCGCAAATCCGAATCTGGGATAACACAACACTTTAAGTCTGATGCAAGGTCCCGGAATATCGACCGCCCTTGTCTGCAGATTCAGCGTCAGAGAGCAGCATCCGAATGGCTCGGACGGGTCTCCCCACAAAGTCAGCTCGACATAACCGAAAGTGAGCTCCTCCACCCCTTCGCCAGTCAAAGAGACCACTTCTATGGTGCTATAGTTCTTTTTCGATTCGACTTTGAAAACCGCGCTGACTCCCGGATCCTCAAAGCCCACCGTAATCTTTCCGTTCGCCTGCGACACTTTGGACGCCTGATAATACTTATCACCCTTCTTTATAACGGCGAATTTGGAAGCAACTTCCTTTTTCAGATAGTCTTTGCCAGTGGTTTTGTCGATGAAGCTCTGATTAAGACCATCATCTCCCACAACCCATTTGACAAAGTCGTTTTCCAGCACAAATCCAACCTTACCGGTCATTGTCTTCGTCTCCACTTTGCTTTTTGCGGCACATGCCGCAGTCATTGTCGCGACAAATAAAGCCACAACAAGCAAGATCACCAACGCAGCTCTCATTTTTTCCTCCGGATGCTTTGCCAGCTTTGCTAACTCATACTTCCAGCCCTCACCATGTTCTTCCTTCGCACATGCGGCCAGTAATAATAAAGCGGCCTGCCTCCAAATGGAGACAGGCCGCACAACGTGTCCGGCAACCACGTGCCGAACGTTATTTGTCTATCGCCTGCTAGTTCTGTTTTTTGACTGCAAGCGCGTTCATAACAGGCGCAGCGCCGCTGACATCAAGGGTTCCCGTCACAGAGACGTAGTCTGCGGCGGTGAAGCCGTGGCCAGCATAGTTGATTTTAACAGGCATGCCAGAGCCGTCGTCTACGAAGAAGCTGTTGGCGTCAATCGGCGCAGTCACCTTGCCCCACAGCGTGAACTTTGTGCCGCTGGCGGCTTGAGTGATAATCGCATCCCATGCAGCCTTGTTGCTCATACCATAAGAATCGATATGGCTGAAGACGCTAAACACAGCGCTCGGTCCGGCAGCCACGCAGAGGTTTCCCGCCTCGTCTTTGGCAGTACCAGCGGCGATCGAAATACCCAGCGTTCCGTTGCCTGTAATGTCAGAGAGAGTCACCGTCCGGCTCGTCGTGCCTGTTCCGCTGACAGCGATGGTTGCCGCGTCGGCGGAATCTGTCTTATTGAGCGTGATATGGCCCTCTGCCAGTGTGACCTCACTGGCCCCGGCGTATGTAACCGTATAGGTCACCGGACCAGTATTGGTCGACGTTTCCGAAGGAGCGCTGATGCTGATGGTAGGAGGCACGGTATCAAGCACGATGGAGGCCGATACCGGCGCGGACCAGTTGCCTACCTTGTCCTTGAACTTCGCATAGACCGTCTTTGATCCATCGCCAGAGGGCAGTGTGTAGCTCTTGGAAGTAGCATAAGCCTCAGGGGTTGAGTAGCTCGTGCCGTTGGTGCTGAACTGCATCTGAGACATACCACTCAACGAATCAGTTGCCGACAGGGTGAGAGTCACCGCAGTCGATTTGGTATGTGTGGCGCCACCATTGATCTTGATGGAGCAGTTTTTAGGTGCTGTAAGGTCGATGTAGTCTATCTCCAGCCTCGGCACTTTGCCCGTGCCGCCGGAGTTGTAGGCGCTTTCGAAGACCTTTGCGAACGCCGGATCAGTCTCGGAAGTGTCGTTTTTGATGTAGACACCCCTGTTCGCCGGAGGGATTCCCTGTGTGTTACCGTTCCATTGCCAGGTTCTATCCCCAACATCCGCGCAGGTGACGGTTGCGCCGGCGTATTTGGCTCCGATCCCTACATTGTTCCAGGTGCCATTAGCCTGATTCCAATCGTTGTTTACTTTATACAACGAAATTGAGGCTTCTTTGCTGGCACTATACTGGGTGTACTGATTGAGTTTCACTCGGACACTATTGGCTGTGTTCAGAGTTTCTGCCTGAGTTGGAGCGCCGTCCATATCCCACTGAGCCAGCCCGCGCCTGCTAAGGAGAGTCGCTGATGAGCTGTAGCCGACAGCGATGCCACCATATCCGCACACATCCGGAGTACCGCTGCGGGTGTAGCAGGACATAGAAGCTTCTGCGGTCCACGTGCCGCCTGTGCCGGTCTCAAGCGCGGCGCTCTTAGCCGAGTAGTTCGGTTTTGCGTCATAGGCATCGACCTGATAGGTGTAGCCTGTGTTGGCGGTCAAACCGGAATCGGTGTACGAGTTGGTGGCGGATGTGCCGACCTGGGTTCCATTTCGATAAATTCGGTAGCCTGCTACCCCGTTGTCGTCGGTGGAAGCAGTCCAGCTCAGGCTGATGCTGGTCTTGGTGGCCGAAGTCCTCTGGAGATTGGTCGGGACGGTCGGCGGCTGGTTGTCGTTCACGTTGATGACTGTAACGTTCTTAGTGACTTTCGGGCCGAACCATTCATAGCCCTCGCGGATCATCTGCCACTGGGTGGTATAGGTTCCGGCAGTGGCAGGGGCCTTCAAACTAATATTAAAAGTGGCAGTGCTGCCCGGCTTGATGGTGCCTGAGACAGGATACAGCCGGGTGGTCATCAATGGATCTGTCGGAGAAACTGCACCGACTTTGAAATTATATGCGCTCATCCAGACTACGCCGCGGTTTCGATAGGTGATTTGTGCGTTGTAGGTCTGGCCGGGGTTCATTGTCGTTGGAATGGTGTCTGAAACGTACTCGCAGGAGTATTTTGCCCATCCCGGAGTGTTGCCGAAGTATGAGCAGATTCCGCTGTATACTCCCCACATAGCGACTGAACGGAAGAAGTCGTTCTTCATGTGGACTGCGTCTCTGGTGCAGTGGTCGTGGAAACCAAGCTCTACGAGAATGGCCGGTCTGTTTGGTATGCGAATTTCGCCGTAGTTGCCCTGCCCATCCTTGACGCCTCTGCTTACCCAGCCGGATTCGCCGGGGAATGTGTTGCGGATGTTGTTAATGATGCCGTTTTGAACGGCGTTGGCCAGGTTGAGGCTATTGCCAACGTGGGCCGGATGCTCCATTGCAGTGTCACGGAAAGTCTCGGTCCCGGTGCCGCCGCCTGCGTTGGTGTGCATAGCTATATAGATATGATATCCGAGCCAGTCTGCATATAAAGGTCGACAGCGAATGTCGTCGTTGCCGCGTGCCGCAGCGGTGTCCGCCCCGCAGTTTCCCGTATAGCTCGCCCAAACCGAGCAAGGCACACCGGCGTTGCGCAGGTATGACTGCGAGCACATCTTCCACCAGGGCAGACCCGTGTTGGGATGGCAGCACTTGCTTTCATCAAGCTCACGTACACTGGCGAAATTGCCGCCGTCCTGAACGATGTATTGTTTCAGATATTGCACCAACTTAACGCTGTTGGTGTCCTCCAGTATGGCCTCTCCGAAACCGCACGGGTCAGTGCGCTGCCAATACCAGCCGCTGCCGTTCCAATAGCGACCATGTGACGGGCCGACGCAGATATATTTGCCGCTCAGGCCGACCGCGTTGCCCTTGACCAGGGCCGGGGCCGGCTCGCCAATATCGGGTGCAGCCGAAAGATATGATGACAGTAGCTTGCCTTTGCAGGTCAGTTTAATAGAAGAAATCGACGGAAAATCGCCGAGAGTCGACCGGAATTGGTCGAAGATATCCTTTAGGCCCTCTTCGTCCAGTCCGACGAGTATCTCGGTAGACAGGTCGATCTCTGCGGCGGTGTTTGTGATCGAAAGCTTAACGATCTTTACGCCTGCCGGTATTCGTGTCGTAATACCGACCGCCACTTCCTCAATGAACGGGCCTGCCACCAACGCCCGAACTGCAGACTCGGCAGGCGAAGCCTGAGCCGGCACAACTCGATTCACCGGTATCAGCTTTCCTGAAGAGAAGAATCGGACGGAGACATTGTCAGCGAACGCCGCAGTGGCGATAAGCACCAACAATAAGATGGCAGCAAACAGCGAAACACTCAAACGTAGAGCACAAAACTTCCTCATATTACCCCCCATTCTCATAATCGCGCAAGCCGAAACAGGAGACGACACAAGGCCCGTAGTCGCCTGCCCGGCTGCCAAGGCACTCTCAGCTCTATTGCTACACCATCAGTATGCCTTACTATCCACCGAGCGTCAACCGTGAATATTTTTATTGAACTGGATTATGTTGACGATTAGATTATTCAGAAACCGCAACTTGATGCAACGAAACGATTTTACAACAATGCGAGCTGTTATTTAATGCAAATATCGATGATGTATTGTATTAATATATGACCACAATTAGCCGTAATTCAGTAAGTTGACAGTAGTTAGAGGGCAGCATAGAATAAACTCCAGCTTAGCAAAAGCCAGGTGACGTGAATATGAACGAGGAAGTCAGCACCCATTTTGTCGATGAGGTTTTTGAACTCAGAGCGCACCATTTGTTATGCGCGGTATGTGCAGCGGCAGGCGCCGAAAAGCCGCCGTGCGGGATAGAGACCACTGATGCGATACGAACAGCCATCGGATCGCACCCATTTGTCCAACTAAAACTGACAGCCGACCTCAACCTTTCGCGAGCGCACTATCTCGATATAGATTCAAAGGATCGTTCGAAACTGCCTGTGGAGTACTATCAACGAAGAGCCGACTACGTAAACAGGGCAAAAGACCTTGAGGTGCTTTGCAGGCTCGATATTCGGCCGAATACGGTTCACCCGGCAATTGATGTCGTGCGACAGCTTTTCTTAAAGATTGAGAGCCTGGAAGGTATATGTTATCAGGCTTTTGACCTGTCGGCGGACTGGCCGGAGTGTGAATACGCCCGCACTGATCTCTATAAGCAAACTCGTGAAAAGGGGGGCGCGCAGTGCTACTCGCTGGATGCGTGCTGGCAGCTTGGAGAGGAATTGGTCGGTTGCGGGCCGTACTCGCTTCTGCCAATTAGGTCAAAAGACGATGTGCGAAGGGCCAAAGTAGAATCGTGTGAGAAAATCGCGCAGGCGGATCGGTTGTTTGTCCGCCCGCATCACCTGATGTGCTTGATGTGCCACTACGGTTTGGGGGATATCGAAAATCCGCTTGATGTGGATAATCTGCATGAGATCCTCGTGAAGATGCGCCAAAACCCGGATATTCCCGTCACCCTCAGCGAGGGATGCTGTATGGTGTGCGACCCGTGCCCCGCCTATTACCCGGACAAACATCTTTGCGCATGGATTTATACTAGAGATCAGCTAAAAGACCTGCGCGTGCTGCAGAAACTCGGCCTCAAACCAGGGGACAGCGTTAAAGCGCGAGAGTTGATGGAGCTTTTAGCTAAAAGAATAAAGACCTCTGCGGAGATCTGCGGCCCGGATGTCTTCGTTGGCGAATCCTATATCTGGGCTCCGTGCTCCGGCGCTGAGTCAGGCAGATATGAAAAGGGACTGGATAAAGGGTTATTTGAGGATTAAGCCGGTTAGCCATAAATAATAAAGATGCAGGCATAAAGTCGGACATGGTTGGGTATGCTATCGATGAGTGAGCTTTGTGACGTTCAAGACAAAGTCACTCAATCCGCACCGAAGGCAACCTATCCTCGGTGGAAGGAGGCGGAAAATGGCGTACGTTGTGCACGACGACCCAACCGAATCGACTGTATGGACTGTGATGATTGTCGTTTTGGCAGTTGCGATAGTGGCTGTGATCAGCTACATCGCGTGGTGGGGTCCAAATCAGGCTACTACCGCCAGCGCGCCAGCACCACAGACGCAGATAGCTACCCCAGGACCATCTGACGTGGGTGTCCCAGGGACAACTGCGGCGGGACCTCAAAAGACTAATCCAGACGGGCCATCGCCCCGCTTGCCCTAGGGCGCGATAGGACCGTTATCTAACCAGTTGGGCCGGCTCGCCAACCCGCGGGCCGGCCCAACGCTTCAACCGGGAAGGAGCGAGAGCCGAACAAGCATAATCAGGAATCATCAGATGGAGGGTGTGTATGTGCTTTTTCGCAATACTGGGAGTGATGCCAAGGGAGCGTATAATCAGACAGGAGACTTCGCACTGCCCTGTCTGCGGACGGGTTACTGTCCACGAGATATATGAGAGCCGCCAATGGTTCTCTTTATTTTTTGTGCCGTTGTTTCCCGTGAGCGCAAGTCGGATATATAGTCGCTGCAGCAACTGCGGTTTGACGATTACTCAACAAGGAGGGGGTTATGGAACAGCCTGAAGTAAAAGTAACTGAGATTGCATTTTCGGGATATTCGGTGACTGATATAAAGCGGGCACAGTCGTTTTATGAGGGCACCCTCGGATTGAAGCAAAGCAGTTGGTTCGGCGAGGAAAACCACGCCTGGGTGGAATACGATATAGGCCCGGGCACGCTGGCCATTACAAACTCAATCCCGGAATGGAAGCCTTCATCGGATGGCGGGGTGGTGAGCCTTGAAGTGGAGGATTTTGAGGCGGCGGTAAGTCGGATACGCGCAGACGGAGTTACCACCCACGGAGAGCCTCAGGAGACACCGGTATGTTGGATGCTGGTAATCGAAGACCCGGACGGCAACACCCTTATTTTGCACAAGCGAAAAGAAGAACAGTGATATGAAGACGAGGGAAGGGAAAACGCGAAAGCGCGAAAAGGGCGAAAACCAGAAAATCTGAAATAGGTATAGAAGATAGAAAGCGTAACGTTGACTGGTCGGACATCGAACATCTGACCTCGGACGTCGAAAAAAGCAGATTTCTCGCTGCGCTCGAAATGACGGGGTGAGTTCCATTCGAAACGAGGGGGATGCAGCTCGAAATGACGGGGTTTTGAGGTGGCGATTCGGAGATCGCCACCTGTCTATTTTCAAGCGATTCGGATATCGCCACCTGTCTGACTACGGCTCGGCCTTATCGTCCGTTTCCGTTTTTATCTGATTTGCCCTGCACGACCTCGCCGACCGCGTAAGAGCGATGTATTTCGTTGAGTTTCGCTCTCACTCGCTTGCCGACGTATTTACCGCCGTTTTCCAGTTCGACAAGGTATCCATCCAGCCACGCGCTGGCTCTCGGCAAAGCTGAGAACGGATTGCGCACCACCTGGCAATCGATAGTCTCCCCCGGCTCCCATGGCAGCAGTTCGTGTTCAACTTCTGCCAGATCGCTCGGCGTGATCTCATACTTCTCTATGTGCATATGCTCGTTTGACCGTACATATACCGCAGTCTTTAGCCTGCGTTCGATCTCGTCGATCACCTCACCAAGACTGCCGACTAAATGAAATGCGACGTCCGGGTTTGCAGTGACCAAAAACGCGTCCTCCTCCGATTCTGCGCAGATCCTCCGCAGTTCCCTTTCGATTGAGAGACTTACTGTTTCTGCGCTTTCCACCCGTCCTCTGCCCTGGCAGTAGGGACAGGTCTCGGTTACCAGCTCGGTTATGGTCTCCCCGGTGCGCTTTCGCGTCATCTCAATAAGCCCCAAAGGGCTGATGTGGGATATCTTGGTGCGGGTTCTGTCGTGACGCAGTTCCTTTTCCAGGGCTGCGACGACTTTCTGCCTGTCCTTGATATTAGCCATATCAATAAAGTCGAGCACAATTATTCCGCCGATATCGCGCAGTCGAAGCTGCCGGGCGATCTCGGTTACGGCGTCAAGATTGGTCTTGACGATAGTATCCGACAGGCTCGTGGAGCCGACGAATTTGCCGGTGTTGACGTCGATAGTAGTCAGTGCCTCAGTGGAGTCGATAGCCAAATGACCACCGGATTTCAACCAGACTTTGCGCCTGAGCAGAGTCTCGATCTCCGCTTCGACCGCATACTTCTCGAAAATAGGCTCCGGCTCGTCATAAAGCACAAGCCTGGACCGCATTTTCGGAGATATGAGGTCGATAAGCTCCAGGGCCTTTTCGTAGTCGACCGGGGAGTCCATAATCATTCTGCTGATATCCGAAGAAAAGACGTCGCGGATGGTTTTGTATATCAGGCTCAAGTCCTGATGCACCAGCCCCGGCGCCGAAATCTTCGCGGACTTCTCCTGAATCTGGCTCCACATTCTGAGCAAAAACTCCAGGTCCTTGCGCAATTCCACATCGTTGCGGCCCTCCGCCTCGGTTCGGATAATAAGCCCGAAACCGATCGGACGAATGGAGTCTCCGATTTTTTTCAGGCGATCTCGCTCTCCCTCGCTTTCTATTTTCCGGGATACGCCGAGGTTATCAGCCTCCGGCATCAAAACGAGATATCGACCCGGCAGGGAAATTCTAGTGGATACACGACACCCTTTTGTGCCTCTGGGGCCTTTGACAACCTGCACCAGCAGTTCTTGTCCACCCTTGAGGACGTCCTTAATCTTGACCTGTTTTGTGGTGTCCTTTCGCGCGGAGGGGAACTCGTCGTCCATCTCCGGCAGCACATCCGCCACATAAAGAAATGCGTTGCGTTCGAGTCCGATGTCGACGAATGCGGCATCCATTCCTGCCAGCACGTTCGAGACTTTGCTCTTGTAGATGCTGCCGACGACGCGCTCCTCACGCTCGACGTTAAGCTCCACCAGCTTGCCTTCCTCGACCAACGCAACGCGGGTTTCGCGGGAATCCACGTTTACAATAATTTCTTTTGACAATTTATCACCTCCTTTCCGATTGGATTGGGTTAAGAGTTATTGGCTGAAAAGGTTGCGACGGCAGGTCGAAAGCGTTTCGATTCCGGGCACCTTTTCGGACAAAATTGTTACGATTTCAGTAGGTTTGACGGTGAAGCCGAGGTGTTTTACGAGAATAATCAGCCGTATTCCCGACTCATCAGCTTCGACTTTCAATTCTTCTATGCCTTCCCGCAGGTCGACTGTGCGCCGCTTGCCGCCGGACTCGCGCTCCCAGGGGATAGACTCCCGCGCCAGCAATTCTTCAACCGCACGGTTTAGGTCATCTGCGGATTGTCCCTCGGGCAGGCTGAGTTCGAGAACAAACTCCCCGGCTGTGATTACAGGGGCTTTGGCAGGCGGCGGTATTACTGCCGCTGACGTGAGCTTTATGCCGTCCGGCAACGCTCTGTTGAGCTTGCTAATGGCGTCCTTTGGCTCAATTGGAGCGGCAAATTGGATAGTAAGAAGGTCGTTTTCCGCGGTAGCGCCCAATGGCAAGGCCGAAGCAATCGACATCTTCACCCTTGGGTTAAAGCCCTTGCTATAGGCCACATTGACTTTGGATATGCGAATAGCGCGTTCGAATACTCGCATCAGATCGAGATGGCCGAGCCAGCGCAGTTGTGGGCCTTTGCTGAAGGTGAAGAGTATATGCTGATCAGCCTCGGTATGTGGAACGTTGCGCAGGCTGTCCGATTTGAGTTGTTTCGGCTGAGCGGTTGGGATGTCTGGCGGACATTTGATTTTGCTGCCACAGGACGCGATCAATGCCTCCCTCACGCCACACGACGAACATGCCCCTGTTTTACAATCTTCAGTGGTCTCGCCAAGCTCGGCTTTGCTGTCCTCAGAGGCTAAAAAGCTCCTGGAGACGCCCATATCGACGAAGTCCCACGGCAACTCGGCGTCTTTTGAAAGCTCGGAGTTGGCGAACCGGGAAATATCGACACCTGTGGCCGTGAATGCATCGTCCCATCTATTTGAATCAAACTTGTCCTGCTCGAACTTGCCGCCGCGCTTCCACGCTTCATAGATCACTCTTCCGAGTGAACGATCACCCCGCGCGATTGCCCCTTCGACCCGGCTGCAAAGCGGGTCATGCCAGCTTACTGAGATATTTTTGCCGCGCAGCAGCGACCTTACCAGCGCGATCCTGCGCTCCAACTCCTCCGGGGTCGTCATTGCCCGCCATTGAAAAGGAGTGTGAGGCTTGGGCACGAACGGTGAAATGGTAATATTGAGCGTGAGAGGGACCCTATGTCTGCGGCCGATATCGACAACTCGGCTTACCAACGCGCCGATCCCCTGTAAATCCTCGTCGGTCTCCGTCGGCAATCCGATCATAAAATAAAGTTTAATTCTTTTCCAGCCGTTTTCGACTGCCGCTTCAACGGCGTCGAGCAGGTCCTGCTCGGTCACATTTTTGTTGATTACGTCCCGCAGCCTCTGAGTGCCAGCCTCTGGCGCAAATGTGAGGCCGCTTTTACGGACTCTTTGAATCTCAGCAGCAAGTTCGACACATTCGGCGTCAGCCCGCAGGCTCGGCAGCGAGACCCCTACCCGGTCTTGTCCGTGCGTATCTATCAGCTCACGCACAAGACCCTTAATATTTGAATGATCCGCGCTGGATAGCGAGGTCAATGCAATTTCTTCGTAACCAGTATTGTCAAGGAGCGTTTGAGCCTGCTCGCAGAGTTTATCCAGCGAGCGCTCTCTTACCGGTCGGGTTATCATCCCCGCCTGGCAGAATCTGCAGCCTCTGCTGCATCCTCTCATAATCTCTAACGCGACACGGTCATGGACCGCCTCGGTAAACGGCACGATCAGCTTGTCCGGGAAGTGCGCGTTTTCTAAATCTAATACAACTCTGCCGCGCACTTTGGTCCTGGGAATCGACGGCACATATACCCCGTCGATATCCGCAAGCGCCTCAAGAATCCGACCCCTGCGCCCGGCATTACCACTGTTCGCGTGCCGGTATGCCTTAATTATGTCCAATATCACTTCTTCCCCATCACCTATTGCAAAGGCGTCTATGAAATCCGCCATAGGCTCAGGGTTAGTGGTGCAGTGGCCACCTGCTATTATTATCGGGTCGGAATCGGTGCGATCACATGCCAAAACAGGTATGGACGCGAGGTCGAGCATATTGAGGACAGTGGTGCTGGCCATTTCATAGGCCAGCGAAAATCCCACCAAATCAAAATCCCGGATCGGTGACGAGGTTTCCAGCGAGAAGAGAGGTACTCCGCTGTCGCGCATCTGCTGTTCCATATCGGTCGCAGGCGCGAAGACACGTTCGGCCGCTATTGCTGCCTCATTATTGAGTACAGAATATAGAATCCTCAGGCCGAGGTTGGACATGCCGACTTCGTATACATCCGGGAAGGCAAGCGCAACCTTGACGCTGACTTCTTCGGGCGATTTACGAACCGACCCCAGTTCTCCGCCCATATATCTCGCGGGTTTCGCCACTCGGGGTAAAAGCGCTTCGATGCGTCCCCTCAAGCTCGACTCCGTAAACAACAAATTCATGCTATAAAAAGCCGGTCATCGACCAAACCCGACGCCAGCCTAACACAAAGGTATTATATCACCGGCAAATGGCGTCGTCAAACGAAAATGGGGGGCGGGGGAATCGGGAAAGAGTGAAAGGGAGTGATCCTGCGGCTTCGCGCAGGATCACTGTAGTTAAGGGGTATCCGTTTCAGAGGTTTACCGAAATAACAAAAGGGCTATTCTCACTTCAAAGTTAGTATTTACGCTGCGGGTTTTTCTCCAAAATGCCCATCGTCGTCGACAATCTTCCTCAACCGGGACTCCCATCCTGGTTTGTGAATGATGCGCTCGAAACCATTCAGCTTGCCACCCAGAAGCTCCCTTCGACTAAGCTTACTCAATTCGCGCCAATTGTCGAACATCACATAAAGTGCGTTGCCATACTCTACGTTTTCAAAGACAACAAGGTCGTCTTTTACCAACGCACCGAAATATCGCCTTAAACCAGAGACCCCTGTGATAAGAGCCTTGGGCTTCAGAGACAGAAAGACCTCAAATCTTTCTTTGATCTTTTGTGTTGTCTTATCCGAATCACCTTTTACAAGTTTAATTACTCTGGGCAATAGGTCTTCGCTTAGGGGTAGAATTTCCCAATCGACTGCTTCGGTTTTTAGGTAATCTTTCACGTCAGCCGAAATGGGGTAGATATCGGCAATCCCAGTGTTCTCCTGAAGAATGTTCACATAGTTGAAAAGATCTTCGTTGAATGAGGGGGCTGTCTTGTCCAGCACCTCATCAACTGTGAAGCGGAATAAGAAGGTTTTCTCTTCAGATAATTCCTCACCAATGAGTTCCGTTCTCAGTTGCAGTTCTCTAGGTCCTATGAACTCGCGAACGTACACCATGCGGGTAAAGCTGCAATTGTGCGATCCCTTACTCCAATCACCCCAGTTCGGAACTTCCCAGGAAAACGATCTTGCAACCTTAGGAAGGTCTTTACGTACTACTTCACGGCCTTCTACATTTCTTCGTGAGAAGCGCCCTGTCTCGGCAAGCGGGATTACGAAATGAGGAAAGATCGGCCCATCTTGTCCGACAAAAAGATTGATGTGACTGTACAAGCCGTGCCCGATATCTGACAACTTGATGCGCTTGATGCCTGATACAAGCATGCGTTTCTCATTGCATTCTGTTACTTTCCTCTGAATCCAGTCTGGCGTCTTTCGGAAGTTTTTCTTCCAGCATTTTTTACAATTCATCTATTTCACCTCTCCAATAAGATATGTGGCCCCCACTAAACATGCGACGTATGAGTTTTAACTAAAGATAAGCTCGGCATTTGACAACAGTAGATTATCAACGTAACATCTTAGTGGTTGCTCATATATCTGTGCAGCTTGTTTACCTGATCCGTCGAAATATCTCCAGAATACTTTTTCTGACGGATTCAGGCTATTAGGTTACACATATTCATGGAAGCAGGCAATTTGCTGCTATCCATACGTGGAGATGGCGTGTGGAGAAAGACGATTTCGACCTGCTACAAAAAATCCAAGACGGGGACACAAATGCTCTCAAACATGCACTTTGCAAATTAAAGTGCTACTTGATAATGCGGTTCAAAGGTAGCCCGTGCGTAATAAATGATGCCGAGGAAATCGCCGTTGAAGCTATCATCCGTGCGCTAAAGAAGCGTCACGAGTTCCGGGGTGAAGCAAAGCTGATCACTTGGCTCGAAAAATTCGCTTATTATGCCGCGATGGAGCACAGGCGGAAGAACGGCAAAGATGAACTTCTAGAGATCGAGCACGAATTGATAGCCGACTCACGCCCTAACCCGGAGGAACAGCTCATTGAGGACGACGAAGCTCAACTTAGACAAGCGTACGCCTCTGACGCACTGGCCGTTCTTAATGACAGAGAACGTCAAGCAGTTGAATTGGTCTATCTGGAGCGTATGGGCGTAAAGGAGTTGGCCAAATCACAGGGAACGACAGAGGATGCTATATCGTCACTCTTGCGGCGTGCAAAACAGAAGATGCGGGATAAACTCAAGGGAATTGCTTGGTGATCTCCCAAAGGTAGGCGGATACAATGCACAAGTACGATACACCTGAGCATATATATGGTAGTTTTATGGAAGCGCTGCTGAGTGGGCAGTCTCCCAATGTAAGTACTTATGTTCAAGGCTGCTCGCCTGATGTCAGAGAAGAGCTTGAAGCTGATCTGCGTGTTGCTGAGTTTATGCTTGAGAACCATTTTTGCACTGAAGTCAGCGATGCCACCATAAAGAAGGCTCAAAATGCCATTCTCAAGCTGCGTAATACAGAGGACAGGTTGACTTCAGCACGGACGAAATTATCATCATTGTTGTACGATGGTGTGCAATCGCCCGTAGAGCGAATGGCATCTTCTCTCGGAATACTCATCGACTCTGTGAGATCAACTTCGCATCCTGCTGCTGTGTTTGCACGCGGGGATTCAAGAATAATCTCCGGCAGCAGAGCGGCAGACAGAATGCAGTACAGATTGTGGCGTAAGAGGGGTATTGACGCAGCGGAGAATCTGGCTACTAATGTAGGTTTGAGTTGTCCTCCTGTTGATCTGAATGCAGTCTGTGACCATCTGAATCTGCTAGTATCTAATGAACCGGAGAATAGCGAAATCGAAGGATATTTAGTCACCGATGGCGAGGTTGGTGGCATCGTCATTAATAGCCTTATTGGTGACGAACGAAAGCGTCGTTTTACGCTTGCGCATGAAATTGGGCACTTCGTCTTACATAAGAGAAAACACAGCTATGTCCAAGACGCAGCCGATTCACTTGATCGGCCAGGTGACTCGTCAGATGAGGTAGAGGCAAACTCCTTCGCCGGTGCCCTGTTGATGCCGTCGACATTATTGGGACAGCAGACGACTGCCACAAAACCTAGCATGGATTTGATTGAAGATACATCAGAGAATTATGGCGTGTCTTTCTGCGCTGCAGCTCATCGTATAGTGACAGTCTCAGATTGGCCCTGCGCATTTATTCTAAGTCATAACAGCGTAATTGAGTGGGCTATATACTCTGAGCACTTTGCCGGTTATATACGTAACAAGCGCAAGCTTAATCCTAATTCTGCGGCAGACGCATTGGCATCCGCAAGTGCTGGGCGTACACTATCTCTTCCGTTACCTCAGAATGTATGGTTGGAAAGTAATTCAGAGCCTGATGCACTGCTTATTGAGCAAAGCCGGCACATGGGCAACGGGTATGTCTATAGCATCCTCGTGCAGGAAGACGCATAAGAAGACATTGAGAGCCGGCATCCATAGACTTGAGCTCATTCTAAAAGCATTTACCGTTTAGGGAAAGGGGTTTTCCGAAACTACAGAAAACCCAGATCGCGCTACGCTTGGCACACCGGCACATTACGCTCATCATCAGCAAGAAAGCGCTCACTTCTAAAGAGGTCGTTGTCCCCGTGGCGATTCGGCGGTCGCTACCGATCTTTGGGCGTCATTCCGCGCGGAGTCGCGGAATCCACGGCGAGGGATAAGCGTAACGTGATCCTTCGACTTCGCGCAGGATGACAAAAGTTGGAAGCGCAGGATGGCTACAATTGGGGCGCGGAATTGGTAAGCACATTCGCGCGTAAAAGGAAAACTTATGTCATGAAATGAAGTGCATATTGTGAGGTGAGAGATGATAGCGCGTGTCGTTTTTGCGGTTGGGTTGATGTTGATGGCGGCGTGGGCGGCTGGGGCTGATAGTGTGATGACCCCGTTCGTGATTCCGGGGCGGTTGCCATCTGCCAGTCAGCTTAATGCTAAGTGGATAGAGGCCCCTGCAGGCAAAAACGGACGCGTTGTGGTCAGGGATGGGCATTTTTACACTGGGGACAAGCTGATAAGGTTTCTTGGGGTGAACGTCGTTTATGAAGGTTGCTTTCCGGCTCGTGACGAGGCTGATGCGCTGGCAATAAAGCTGTCGAGGCTGGGGGCGAACCTGGTACGATTCCACTTTCTGGATGCAATCGCGCCAAAGGGATTGATCGCCGCCAATAAGCCGACCACTCAACAACTTGACGAAGAACGCCTGGCGAGGCTGGATTATTTCATCGCAAAGCTGAAAGAAAATGGGGTGTATTGCGACCTGAACCTCTATTGCGGGCACGAATTTACCTCATCAGACGGGGTGAGCGATCCGCAAAACTTGCCTTCTCACGGAAAATATGTGACCCTGTTCGACAGGCGACTTATCGAACTGCAAAAAGACTTCGCCAGCAAACTGCTTCTGCATAAAAACCCGCACACCGGTTCTACTTACGCTCAAGAACCGGCTGTCGCGTTGATAGAGATCACCAATGAGAACTCGTTTTTCTACGGTTGGTCTCAGCAGGCTCTGGATAATCTGCCGCAGGCTTACGCCAAACAACTGGACGATAGCTTCGCCGCATATCTCAATAAAAAAGGATTGCCCGCGCGGCAGCGGCCGAAATGGAACGACAAATCCGCGGATGCGCCTGTATATATGCAATTTCTGGCGGAGTTGGAACAGCGATATTTTCGAGAGATGTATGGTTTTCTGAAGCACGATCTGAAAGTCGCGTCGCTGGTTACGGGGACTATGGCTTTCGGTCCTGCAGGCGCAGCGATGATGGCCGAGATGGATTTTGTGGACAATCACGCCTATTGGCAGCATCCTATCTATAGCGGCGGATCGTGGACGGGTTCATGGACGGTGCAAAACACGCCGATGGTGCCGCAGGTCGAGAGAAATACGCTGCTGAACCTAGAAGCGATGCGGATAGACGGTAAGCCTTATACCGTGTCGGAATATAACCACGCCTTTCCGAGCTTGTGGGATGCGGAAGCGGTGCCGCTTTCTGCTGCGTTTGCCGCGAGATATGACTGGGATGGGCTGATGTATTTTAGCTTTAACAGCCGGCCCGAAACTGAGCACAGTAATATAAGAGACTTCTTTCAACTTAACGGGCATCCGGTAAAAACCGCACAACTTCTGGCCGCGTCGGCAATGCTGGTAAGGGGGGATATACCGCCCGCTGATAGTAGACCGCGTCAGGCAGTCGACATTGATCGCAGCACATCGGTCCAGGCGACCCGGATGTGGTGGGATGTGCGGGGGATGATGGCGGAATTGGGACTGCCAATGCCCACACTCGATAACGACAACCAGGTGTTTCACTGGCGAGGGGATGGCAAGACCGGCCTGGCTATTGCCAATACAGCCGCTTCTAAATCGGCAGTCGGTTTCTTCGGCGGTGAACCAGTGTGCCTGGGCGGTGTGGCGTTTTCTATTTCATCGGAGTTTGCTGCAGTGATGGCGACGGCCTTGGACGATAAACCTATAGACAAAGCCAAAAAGATATTGATTACAGCCTGCGGTCGGTCGGAAAATACCGGCATGAAGTGGAACCAAGCTAAAAACTTCACAACGAATTGGGGGACCGCGCCTGCGTTGACGGAATGTGTTGAGGGCACTGTCGAACTGCCAGGGGAAATGGTGGTATTCGCGCTCGATTCAGGAGGGGCGCCAGCGAAGAGAGTCCTTTCACGGCTAAAAGACGGCCGCACATCTTTTGATATAGGGCCGAATTACTCAACGGTGTGGTATCTTGCTATTCGCAAGTAAACAAATGGAGGCCGGACCTCTCCGACCTCCCTTTTGTGTGAATTAAATCGTCTCCGTTGACGGATCGCCGTGGATTGCCGGGAGCGGATGCGGTCGAACGAGCGCCCCACCCTGCTCATAGGAATCAATGGCGGCGAATATATACTCCATCGTCGCCAGCGCATCTCGGCCAGAAGCTCGAAGATGTTCGTAGTGAACTTTATTGGTTACGTCCTCAAGGAACGCATTTATCCGGTTCGGGAAGGTGGCATCGAAATTGGTGACGCCAGTGTTAAGAACCTCCGGCTCATCGGGTCTTGCCGCGTTCCACAAAGTCAGCTTCTCAACGCAGTTTTCTACCACGAATGTGCCCTTGCTGCCCGCAACCTCGACGCTCCACCAGCCGCCAAGACCCCAGGCCGCGTCGCCACGATGGCTGAGGAGATAGCCGACCGTGTCATCGGCAAATCGCACATGGATGCTGTTAATCGACAGCAGCAGATCCCCGGCGTTCTTGCGATAACCCGGCTTGCCCACAAACGCCTGAACGTCTTTAATGTCGCCGCAGAAATATCGCATAACGCTGAACGGGTGGGTAAGAAACGCCTTCATATGAGCATACGGCTGATTGAAGCGTGGGGAAGCATTAAAGCCATAACCAGCCTCGCCGCCGTTAAATCCCATCTTGAAGAGCAGGTAAATGGTCTCACCGATCTTGCCGTCTTTCATCGCCTTTTTGGCCTGTGAGGCAGGCTCGGTAAAATAGTGGTTAAGGTTGCAGCCGAGATAGAGCTTCTTTTCAGCAGCATAGCGCACCATCTCGCGCGCCTCTTCGATGTTGTTAGACAGCGGCTTCTCGCAAAGCACGTGTTTGTTGGCCGCCAGAGCCTCCATCGTCGGCTCGAAGTGCCAGCTACCGTTCTCGTAACCACCGGTCGTCACATCGACAATATCAAGGTCCTCATTAGCCAACATATCCTTCAGGGAATAGTAGGCCTTCACACCGTACTT
The DNA here is from genome assembly GCA_050948905.1 of Armatimonadota bacterium. GTDB lineage: Bacteria > Armatimonadota > UBA5829 > UBA5829 > UBA5829 > DTKD01. The sequence continues at coordinate 676,394 of JBMNES010000001.1, forward strand.
CTCGGCTGCAGAATCGGCCTTTTCTTTGACCACATCGCAGACCGCAACTAACTCGGATAACTTGTTTTGTTTGTGGCAATCAGAGTGGGTGTTACCAATCCCACCCAAACCGACCACTCCGACTTTCAGAGCCATTAACTTGTCCTTTCCATCCGTAATATATAACAAAAAGGAGAAAACCGAAATGCTGCAACGCTGTCTTGTGCTGCGCAACCTGCATTTCCTGTTTTCTCCCTCGTTTCACCCATTTTCTTTTATAGTTAGTGGTCTTCGTTCTCCATCACACCAACTTGCAGTTGAACGTCAGCGCGTTCCTCTATTCTCTCGACATAGCCATCCCGAATCCAGACAATTCGATCCGAAATGTCCAACATCTTAAGGTCGTGAGTCGCCGAGATGATGGTAACATTATTTTCCTTATTGAGCTTCTTCAGCAAGTCGATGATTTCCTTGCCTGTTTTAAGGTCGAGGTTGCCTGTAGGCTCGTCTGCAAGGATGATGCTGGGCGAGTTTGCCAGAGCACGGGCACACGCCACGCGCTGCTGCTGTCCTCCAGAAAGCTCAGTCGGCTTATGGTGGTATCTCTCCCCCAGGCCAACCATATTGAGCAGTTCCATCCCACGCTCAATACATTCGTCCTGCGAAACCCCAGCGAACACCATCGGCAGGGTAACATTCTCCAAAGCCGTCATAACCGGAATGAGGTTGAAGCTCTGGAAGATGTAGCCGATAGTGCGGCACCGCAGAAAAGCGAGTTCCTGCGCGTCGAGCTGGGCCATATCCACGTCGTTAATGAATACGGTTCCCTCAGTGGGTTTATCGAGACCGCCGACCATATTAAACAGCGTAGATTTACCCGATCCCGACGGGCCCATGATGGATATGTATTCACCTCGGTATATGTCGAGCTGGATGCCCTTCAAGGCACGCAGGGTCTGTCCACCCATCGTAAACTCCTTGATGAGGTCCTTTGTACGAACGACATATTCTTTCTTATCTACGGTTGCCATTTATTAACACCTCTTTGCAGTGTAACGCCAGTTCGAATTATATTTCCGCGCGCAGCGCCATCGCTGCGGGCATCCTCGCCGCCTGCCTTGCCGGCAGTATAGTCGCCACAAGAGTCAACACCATACCAGCGAGGATGCAGACTCCCAGGGAGGCCAAAATCATCCACGGGTTCATAGTGGCCACCATATCCCAGCCCTTAGTAAACCCGGCTATAAGCACCATTGAAATGAATCCCAGCAACCAGCCCAGCGCCGATGCGCAGATTCCGAGTAAGCTGGATTCGAGAACCAGAAGCAATACGACAAAGCTATCCAGCGCGCCGAGGCACTTCATTGTTCCGATCTCTTTGAAGCGCTCGGTTACAGCCATCAACATACTGTTGGTAATACCGACCATGCAGACCAACAGCGACATGCCAACCAGCCACCACATCCTGTAGAAGCTGTTGATATCCGGTATGAGCACATAGTCCCCACTCTCCATCGGAGTAGTGGCGGCCAGGCTCGGCTCTTTTGCGAGATTAACGCCGATTTTGCGACCATTTGTGTTGACGATCATAAGGTTGCCAAGATTGGCGGCCTTCTTATCCGGGCCCTTGGCCTCGGCCAGGGCTTCTTTGAGGCTTATGGCATAGCTCTTCGCCAGCTTGTCGATCGCTGCCTGCGGTGCTGTGTCAAAGATCGCGTTTCGTTTTACTCGCGCAGCCCAAATCTTGGCCCATCGCGGATGATCCTGAATGAAGTCGTTAAGGCTGCCGCCCTTAAACGCCTTGCCGCTGCCTGCCAACTTTCTGGCAATGGGCACCGGAATGCCGGCGCGCTGGGCGTCGCGAATAGTGATATCCTGATCAAGCGCAGTCGCCAGATACAAAGGCGCAATGCCGTTGGTGCGGTCTCTGAGCAGATCAATGAGGTCCGTGCCTTTGAAAGTCGGGTACCTGGCAGCCATCTGTTCAGCGACTTTTCTGGGCAACCCAGCCGCAACAGCGTCCTCAACCCTTATATCCTTCTCCTGCGCTAAATCGGCATACACAGGAATAGTCTTTCGCAGCTTGTTTATATATCGCGACTCCGTCCAGAAATCGGGGTTGTCATAGAGCACCTTCGCAAGCAGGGTCCCTCTGAACGTTCCGGGTTTCGGGGGAACAGGCGCGTCTTCATCGTCCGCAGGTGCTACTTCTTCCTCAACCGGCATAGCCATAACAGCAGCTACCAGATCGGCCGGGATACCAGCCTTTTGCGCCTGCGCCACACTAATATCCTGGTTTAGAGCTGTGGCGAGAGTGATATCATCGGTCTTGCCGCGCTGTCGAAGTTCTCTCAGGAGATCCTTGCCGACGATCATCTCGCCGTGCACTACCGCCTTAGCCACCAAATGCTTCGGCACACCCGCCTTGATAGCATCGCCTGTCTTGATATCTTTTCCGCCGGAAATATCGACATATAACGGCAGATATTTCTCATATTTGCTCAGCGCTTCCCACTCTTTTTTCACGCGAGCCTGATTGCGAACGGCACGCTTCTCCTGAAGCTGACCTTCGATGACCGCGGTCAGGCTAAAGTTCTGGCCACCCGGCAGTTTTACCTTGTCTATTACACCTTGTGGGATGCCTGCTTCCAGTCCCACGTTTACAGGAATCGGTTTGTAGACGTCGTAGTCTCCAGGGCCGTTTATCTGGCCGTCCAGCCTGACATATCCCGCGTCCACTTTCGGGGGCACCGGCCACTGCATCAGCCATTGTGTGAGGACGGTCGCAAGGAACGCGATTCCCAAGAAGATTCCGCCGGCCGTTACCATCGATCGCCAGAATCTGATCTTGAGGCTATTCATACTGATTTTGAAAGCGCGTGCCAGCGGCAGCTGGGCTTGTCTTCCTACGACGGTATTATTTGCGCTTTTTATTGCCACTCTTCTTGCCTCCCGCGGACATCAGGCCTATAAGGTTTTTCTTTGCGAGGGTCTGCAGGAACATGATCACCGACGCCTCAGCTTCTCTGCGCGTGAGTTTATATTGTAGCGTCACGCCTATGACCACATCATCGATAGTGCTGTCACCATCGCAAAGCTCCCAAACACGCGAGCCAACCTCATCTAATGCAAGCTGCTTATAATCCGGCAGCTCCCTGGCCATCCTGGTAACTTTCATAAGCGATTTGATCATCCGGGCGAATTTGTCCTCGCGCATTGGAATAGAGAGGACGACCTCATTATCTACACGCTCCCACTTTATGAGCGGGTGGCGCACAGGGACAATCGCCAGAGCGTCTTTTCGCTCGATTTTCGGTTTCCGTCCAACCAACGGAACGTATCTTTTAATTGAATCTGTAAATGAACTCATATTATGGTTTAGGTCGCAATTATCAGATCGCGAATCTTCTCAGCGATGTGATCTCCCTGAGAATGTGTCGCTCGAATACTATACAGGCTATCCTGCTCAGACTCGTACCAGACATACCCAGTCAACAAATCCGGGTAAGGATGCAGCGTAAGCGAATATGCGAGCGCCTTTATCGCAGGCACTAAACCCCTTCTTCTTCCGCTGACTTTGAGCCCTTCTCCTCCGGCCACCGTCTCCGGTGCTATGTCGACTCTATATCCCTTGACATCCGGCATCGCGTCCTTGCGATACCAGGCCTGCATATCATCTTTGGCCAGCAGCGAACTCGCCAACCTCCATCGCTCAACTACGATGGTGTGCGCTCCTTTTTTGAAATTGAGCGCAAGATATGCAGACATCAGAGTCTGTTTTTGTATTCTATAGCCCGGCGGCACTGCGAAACCCAGGCCATACAGGCCCCATTCCAACCAGCCGTCATCGCGGTGATCCCTGATCGAATCAAGCATCTGCGATGCTATCTTAGCGACATTTTCGTCCCTGGTCGATATCACCTGCGCGAGAATCATCCTCTCGCACTGCGGGCAATAGACCAGTCTGCCCTGACCGAGCCGATCCGACCTCCACAAAAACCTCACCGAGCAGCCGTCAGCGCTGTCGGGCTTAATATCTTTATCGAACTTGAGCTTTTTCTTGCTCGCCGATTTGTCTATTTTAGCCAGGAACTCCCTGGCTTTTACAATAAGATCAGGCTTGGCGGATACTCGCTCCCATTTTACTTCCAACGCCGAGGCTACCGGGCTATCCAATCTAAAATAGCCCTTCTTCGCGTCGCCATTTACCCCGACCAGGCTCCAGTCCGTTGGAGCATCAACCACGATTCCTTGCCAGCCCACAGGGGCGGTTTTCAATGTCATAGTTATAAGTTGTATGGCCTGCTGTTACGTATGGAAACCATACACCTCTCCGATACGTAATACGCAATTCTCGGCCAACACTGCTCCTAGAACGGCAGATAATTCACAGATTTGGTTATCAAAGCGACCGCGATACCGGTCATAGCCGTCAATCCAGTCCCGCATCCAAAGCCCGCAGCCAAAACCGGAGCATACTGACCCCATCTCACATCGCCGAATCGCTTGCGGAAATAGAACCGCCCCAAACACGATCCCGTGAAGAGTGGGATAGTATTCATCGGCGCGCTCTGGATGCCGCCCATAAATCCGTAGAAGAACAGAATCGGTACTTTGAACAGGCTCGATATACCAAACAGTAACAGAGTTCCTATTCCGGAACCTACTATGACGCTCGGCCGCAGCGCTCTGAACAGCCAGTTGTCCGCCAGGTTCTGTGTGTTAGCCGTCCACCAGATGGAGCCCATCGTGGCGTTGATCGGCCACATCCTCTGGACAAACGGATACTGCGCCGACGGAATCGGGCTTGTCTTCCAGAAGAAGCTCCAGAACATAAAGCTGGCAGGAAGCACGATGAGCAGCTTCAGAATCTCAGCCTTGATAATGTTATTGAACTTGACCCCGACAAGCTCCAACTCTCGGAAGAACTGAGCCTGGCCGCCGAGGTCGTGCATCGGCATCGGCACAAACCAGATATCAGCTCCCTTGTAACCGCTCTTGATAATTGTGGCTTCGCGCAGATACGGGAAACCGACCCCCTGGCCGGTGAGACCGATAAGTCGACCGGATACATAGGATATAACAGGAGTATAAATAAGCCCGTAGAAGCAGAATATCCACCACGGGAAGCTAGGCACCAGGAAGTGAGCCACAATAATCTGCGCCAAAATAGCCAGCCCCCATACCGCCAACGACCACTTTATGGCCCAGTCGCCGCGGTTGATGGCGATATTGCGGTTCATAGTCGGCCGGTTGGCTTCTCGTCTCACTTTAAGCAGACTGTGAATGACGCTGCCCAACCCGATAACACCAATACCTAACGCAGTTCCGATACCGACGCTCATCCAGAAGTCGATGGATGTGGCGAGCTGGGTCTGCGGATACGGCGTGCCGTAGGTCCAGTCCGGGAACATGCCCATGTGGTAGAGAATCGGGTTTAAACCTATCTGACAGGCAATGGAGCTAATAAACTGCCCCAACACAATCGGGAACGGGATGACGAAGCCGACAATGACAGAGGTAATATCACCCGACAGTGCAGACCACGCGGCGGGCAAAACTCGCTCCGTATTCGACGTAAAGTCGATAAACGGAATTGGGATCAGCGTGACCGGTTTTGGGAAAAGCACACCAGTAACTACCGGTATAAACAGATACACCAAACCGAACAGCAAGCCAATGACCGTTCCCGTTGAGAACACCTGCCAGCGCCAGGACTCTTCCTTGCTGCCCGCCTCGGCCAGCGCAGTTGCACCAGCCGCAGCGATCGGCGCCATAGGGAACGGCAGTCGCTCGATGTCGGATGTTACCTTAAATACGCAGAACCCGCCGCCGATGGAGACCATCCTACTGGTAACTTCATAAAAGACCATCAGTAGGATAGGAATGACCCACGCATGCGTCAGGAATGTTCTCTGCGCCAGCGAAGGGTCATTGGCGTGTGGAGCTACCCATGTAGGGATCAGTTTCGCCAGTTCGCCGATCTGCGGGCACTGCACCAGATACTGGTTCCAGATCATACCCGCGACGCCGCCTGCTCCACCTACTACACCACCAGCGATGTATATGAGCATATAGAGCTCTTGCCGCTTTAGTGGCTGGAAGGAACGCCGAGCAAGCTCTGCGAACAGTACTACAGTAACCCACGACGCGGCCGGCCCCAGGCCCTGACCTGCGACCAGACCCAGATACATCGCCCCCGGCATCATGATCAGACCGACAAACAGCGCTCCGATTACTGTTCGGATCGTAAACCCGTCTTCAAATTCCTGACGCTGTACATCGTCTCCAGAGACTTCCTCCAGAGCTTCTCGGGCTTTTGCAATATCGTTGATTTCAGCCAATGAACTCGCCTCTTCAGAGTTGTCAAATGTTCGCGCTTACGCCGGCGCCGCTTCGGTGCTGGTGGCAGCAGAAGCCGCATCGGTGCTAGCAGCGAGATATTTCTCTCTCTCATCCGCTCGCATAGTCCTCCAGATGAGGAACTGCTTGCGAAGCGTGTTGAGGAAGCGTCTATTGACGCGCTTCCAGTTAGATATGTCTCCACTCTCACGAGTGATCAGTAGATTCACTTCGAAGACATCTTCCATCGCAGTCGGCTCGGTGCGGAGCTTGACCATCTGACTTACGCCCAGGTCGAAGGGGGCCAGCCAGGCCTTGCAGAAGATCGTATGCGCCTTACCAAACTCGGTGTCCTCAATGCCAATACCAACGTCCTGAGTTACGAAGTCGCCGATGGAATACTCTTCATACGCGCCGAACCACTCCTGCAGGAAGCTGTTGACTCCTCTTGCCTGAGCGCCCGTAACGGCGAACGGCAGCGTAATCTTCCAGTCGTCTCCAACCGGCTCCGGAACCTGCCAGGACCGGTCGATGGCCGGAGTAGCAACTTCAGACGCTTTCCGAGCAGGATACAACGTGCTGAGAAGCACCACCGCGACTACGACCAGAGTCGAACTTACAGCCGACATAGAGGAGAAGTTCAGATACAGCCCTGGCAGCCAGCCTGTGGCGCTGAGTATCTTACTGACCGTCTGACCAATTACATACCCAGCCACAGCCCCCAGGTTCGCGTAGACCATAGACTCCGCAATAAACAGAATAGCGATATGGTTAGGCGCAAGGCCGATAGCGCTGAAGATTCCGATCTCCTTGACTCTTTCAAACACCGAGCCAAGCATGGTGTTGAGAACGATCAGCGCGGCAATCAACACCGGGATAAACACGTTGCTGAAGCCCTTTGACGCGCTGGAGCCAATGGAACTATACCGGAAGATCGAGTTGCCCACTCCGGCATAGAGGTTCAGACCCAGCCTCGGCATCAACGAATCAAGCTGATCCTGGACTTCCTCAGCGGTGGCGTATTTGATCGCGATAGACTTAAGCTCGCCGCCCATTCCCATCAAAGTGTCATACGGCACGATGAAGCAGTTCGAGGGTTCATGGTGAACGTATTCCTTGAAACCAGCCTCACCGCCGGACTGTTGACCGCCACCCTGTTTGCTCATCAAAATGAAGTCGACAGGAGTGGTCGGTTCGTTATCGAGGTCCTTAATTTTCTTAAAGACGTCATTTTTGACTATCGCAACGACCGTGTAGCGCGCACCGCCGAACATCACCTGGGCCTTGCCGACCTCGGCAGGGGTAATCTCCAGCTTTTCGGCCATCGTGTCGGGAATGATCATGCTATACGGATCGACCGTATCGGAAACCCGTTTGCCGTTTTTGTAGCCGAACCAGTCTCCGGCCAAAAACGCCCTCTTGTTAGAGGTCTCAAAGTCCATAATCTCAGCTTCGTCCGGGACCATACCTACTGCAGCACGTGCGTCGTAGCTGAGCTTGCCCTTGCGAACCGTCAGGAATGACTGCTCACCGAGCGTCGTTCCGAAGAACCAGGCTCTTGGCGCGACCGGATATACCTTGCCGCGTTTGCCTTCATTACCGAACTCGTCTTTAAGGAGCCTGTATGCGATTTCCTGCTGCGACTCCCACATAGCTCCTCGGATCATAATACCGTCGTAGATATGGGTATCAGCATCCTTGCGAGCCGGGACCTTGTTGAACCTCAGTGTCGATACAATCGAAGTAAACGAAAGCACCGTAAATGTCAGCAGTACCAACGTGATACAGGTCAACACCGTCCTGGCTTTTCTGCGTCTCATGTTGGATATACCAAGTGAGAACGCCGCCGCCGCTACGCTCATTCGACCGATATCGGCCTTATGAACACCACTGACGGATCTATTAAACTGCTTCAACTGCTCCTCGAACTTGCTGGTAACGATGAAGATTACCAATATACTGAGCGCGAGCATAATAAACGCGATCAGAATAATGAACGAGTTGCCAAGCAGCTTAAACGCCGGGTGAACCAGGTAGAATACCAGGAAGATAAACGCAAATATCAGGAAGAACGCAAGAATCTGTTTATACAGATCCGGGAACGCAAAGAACAGCCGCTCGATAAAGAACGCAAACGGCAGAATAAGGAACAGATAGAAGATAACCCCGTTGACCACGTCCTGCGCGGTGCTGAAAACCCCAGGATATGCCCGGGCCTCGTAGCCCCACGACGCGCGGCAATAAGAGTCGAAGACGCTATAGTTTAAACTGCCCTTGGCGGCATCTGCGCTGTCAAGCAGCTTGCGTGCCTGGCCGTGCAGTTCACTGAGACCCTCGTTAATAATCCCCTTAGACTCGAGGCTCCCCAGACGATACTGGTCAAGCTTCCACATGTCGTTGGCGACTTTGTAAGCGGTCTCGTCGAGAGTGCCACCGTCGTTTACATCGTAACCTATGCCTTCAGGCGCCGGCATCGGCTGCACAAACAGCTTTTTAGTACCCTCTGGAAGAGCTGAAGTGAGTTGTATATCGCCCCTCAACAGAGTGGGGTTATTGTAAGCCAGCTTGAACTGGCAGTAGTTAGTCCCCTCGCACTTCTTGTCCGTAAAGACGCCCTGCACGAAGACCTGCATCGGGTCGCCAGTGGAGATAAATTGCGCCGCAGTTGCTTCAATAGTCCTCTTTTCACTGGCGAGATTAATCCATACTTTGTCAGACTTGGGCATCTGCGTGAGCAACGGCCCGCCCTGATCAAGGGATCCGGCTTGATCCGGAGCCATATAGTTGACTCCTTTGCAGGCGGCATTGTCGTATACGCCCTCAGCAGTCTGCTTAACCGGGTTAAAGCCGACATTCACTTTGTGGATTACAGTGACTACATTGGCTGGCAGAACTTTGTCATCAACGGTCTTTACATAAACCCTTGTGACGTCATTGACCAGCTTAACCGGCACCGCATCTCCAGCTTTCCAGTCTCGCGGCAAAGGCTTGGACTCGTCTCTGATATATTTGCTGTCCGGGAAATCGCTGGGCACGCATATATCGGAACTACCGAGCGTATCTGCCAGTTTCGCATTCAAATCTGGCAGGTAGTAGTCCTTGCCCTTGCACTCCTTGTCAAGATACAGCCCCTTCGCCTTTATATACCACGGCTTATCAAGCGACAGTATCTTGAACGGTTTAAGGCCCATAATAATAAGGCTGTCGAAACCTGTTTTTCTGCCATCGCGAACACTGACCGCCAACGAATCAATCTTCGTCGGGACAGGCTGCTTGTTGGCGTCAGACTTCACAGGCTCATATATCTGGCGTGCAACGCTGACAATGCCAGCGTCCTGGAACGCCGCATCAGCCCCGGTAAGATCCCGGAAATAGTAGTTGGCGGACTCGTCCTTTGTGTAACCCCTGCCCTCTTTCTTTATTTTGTAGACGCCAGCGAGTTCGTATTGCCACTCGTTGCCGTTAGGCAGAGCCCTTACATAGGTGTCCTTTACCGTAACCGGAATTACTTCGCCTTCGAGAGTCGAATTCAGCAGCAACAGTCTGTTTGCAGCCGGTCCGGCGCTCATAATCATCTTCAGACGAATACGCTTAGTATCGGTAGACTGCGCCGCTTTTTGCCCGCTCTTAAGAGTATCTTCTGTGAAGATAACCGCCATGTCCTCGACATGCGGGTTCTGCGGCTCCGGCACCGCTACTGCAACGCCGAACTGCTTAGGTGCAGCGTTGGTATCGCCTTCGTATATGCTCATCCCGCCAAGCGCTCTTAGAGACTGCGGGTCGATAAGGTCATAAATAGAGGTCGCCTTGCAGTTGAAGACGATGATCGGCATGTCCTTGAAGCCGGTTGTAATCGGGAAACTGGTGGGATAGAACTCACCGTATGAACCCTGGTCAGGTGCGCATATAATGTCGCCATTGACCGGGTCGAGTTTATAAGCGCCGATAGAGGTCGGCTTCTGATATCCATACGCAGTCAGCGGCGCAACTCCCGGTATTTCGAAGTAGCCCTGATCCCTTGACGGGTTGCGGGAGTCAAACACCGGAGTAGTCTTGTCGATAATATTCGCGCGCACGCCCATAAACGACTTGTGCGGGCTGCGCACCACTGCAAGGCAGTCCCCAACTCTCAGGTTAGGCACAAAGCTCTTGCGCGGGTCATACTGCACAACATTCCCGCTGAGTCTGGCAAATCCGCCCTGCAGACCCATCCTTGTGAACTTGCATGGCTCCTGCGAACCGAACTTGGTGATCGGCTTGTGCAGAACATAGACCTTTTTGGTGCCCGCAGGCAGAGGTTCAGTAAGCCTGATAGAGCCATCGGCCTTTGCCGCAAGCTGCTTCTCATCTCTAGGCTTATAATAGGTCTTGCCCTTGGTGTTTTTGCTGACAAACACCCCTCGCACATAACCCAATGTCAGCGGATCGGAGACTTTAATACTGCGTGAGTCGATAACGCTGGCCGTCATCACTTCTTCGTCAAGGGCCAGGTTGGAATCGTGGAACCACTGATCGATAAGACATCCAAGCAGGGTAACTTGCTTAGTCAGGTTGTCAAAATTTATCTTATCTCGGGTATCAAACGGGGTATCGGTCATCTGGCGCCCGTCGTCAATGGAGACGAACGATATGCCCTTACCACCCGCAAGGGTCACAACCTCGCTGTCCAGAGCAAACTTGCCAGGGATAAAGTTGCGCCAGTTCTTACCTGAAATCGGGTTAACCCCATCGGCGAAGCGCGAGGCTCGATCGTCGAAGAAACCTAAAGCAGCCGCAACTCGCTCAGAGTTCTCACGACTCCGGCCAGCAATATCTGAGAACTTGCCCTGAATATCTTCTCGATAGTCGTAGAAATACCCCTTGTAGAATATCCCCACGCCCTGAGTCTGGCTGCTGAGGTCCAAGCCGCTCCAGAGGTAATAATCCCTGGGTTGATTAACCGGCTCGAAGCCTTTCGCCAACCTGGAATAAAGAACACCAGACGCACACAACGATAACGCAAGCAAAAGCAACGGCAGGCCGACGATCCAGGGCCTGTTCTCCCTGACCAGCTTCAGCTTGCCCCAGATGAAGTTAACGACCCAGGCCAGAATCAGCAAAAATACCAGCGACACCGCAAGTGATGTCCAGCTACTCTTACCAGCAGGCCACGTTTTAGCCAACCACGCGCTGAATCCGCTGGGGGCGACGTAAGAGTCAATATGACTCTCCATAAACGCTCGCATGCCGGCAAGGCCCTGATAGTGCCCGCTGGTGGCGACGAACATAACCGAACGTTTAGGAGCGAACCTCGGGTCTTTATACAGGCGGGCCAGTTCAAGCAGGCCCGACATTCCACAAGTAGCTTCCGCACTCGGCGCAAGGGACGGCACCACAGAAGTGCCATCATAGGAAGCATGCAGTACTATCCACTGCTTCTTAAGCACCGGATCGGTGCCCTCGATCTCGCCGACGATGTTTTTGGCTTCGACCTTCTCCCAAGGCATCTTACAATAGACTCGCGCCTCAAGCTGAGGCCTCTTTGCGGCGTCAACTCCGGCATAGCGCTTGTCCATCTCAGCCAGCATCCCTCGAATCTCAGCCGCATCGGTCTTTGAAATCCAGAAACGCGGCATAGAGACCGGGATAGCGCTGAACTTGGCCTCTGCCTCGCCTCGCATAGTCGCGTCCGGCTCGACAAACAACAAGACCTTCGCGCCCAATCTCGGGGCGTTCAGCCATTCTGTGCCCGAATTAAAATCGACCAGCGCAGCGCTGCCTGCCACGACCTTATCATCGAAATCAGGCAATCTTCCACCCTTGCCGTCTATAACGTGAACCTGAAGCCCGTCCGGAGGCAGGTGGCTGGTGCGAACGAGGTTAGGCCACAAAGCATAGATAGTAAACTGCCGACCGTTAATAACGATCTTCGAGCCTTCATCTATCGGAACCGTAACCTTAAAGCTCTCGGCCTTAACGTTGGATAACCCAATACTGCGGAACTGCTTCTCGACATAATCAGCCGCCTCGGCACAGCCAGGGTATCCGACAACACGTGACGGGAAGGCGGACAGCGCGTTGACATCAGCGGCCATTCGCTTCGAGTCGATGGATGCAGCGATATCTCTATAGCGCTCCTTCACCGCCGGAGCACAATCCGGGGTCGGTTCCGCCGGTTTGACTACGACTTTGGAGGCCCTGGCAACCTCTTGTTTGCCCTGTCCCGGAAGATAGTTCCAGAAACACAACACGAGGAATGTCAGAACGATTATCGCTAGGATAAGTAGATTTGAGGTCCTGTATTTACTGATCGCCATACTCCTTCCCCTGGATAATATGGAAAAGGATTCCATCCGATGCGACGCGCCAGATAATTCGACGCGCAAACATGCGGGAATCGTGAGACGTCTTAAAATCGAATTGCCCGAAGTGGAGAAACCTACAGTCGGCAATCGCGTGGATGCATTATAGCACAGCAATAGATAGTGACGCAACAACTCTTTCCACACTATTTCACACCATTTTTCAGTCATTTCCAGGCTATTTGCCTGAATCAGGCAGCAAAGATGCGTGTTAGAGGGACATGAGATGGATATACTCAGATATGCTCGCACATTCGGAGGTAAGATATTGCTTCGAATCCTGCTAATCGTTGTAGCATTGACGCTGTATATGCCGGCAGCCACAACAGCCCAAACCGACGAGCAGCCTTCCAGTACGACAATGGCTGAGTTTTTTAGCGCCATGGAAGGAGACTGGGTGGGAGTATGCCGCCAAACGACCGATGGCAAACCACTCGAAGATAAATACTTCCAGGCGACTGTTCAAAAACAGCCAAACGGTTCAATTGAGGCCAGCTTCGTATACTATAACGTCAACCCAAAAGGCGTGATGACGAGAATAGGCGGCTCAAACATCAGAACCACTATTGCTGCGGATGGGCTTACGGCGGTCAGCACTATAACGGGCAGTGGGGAACTGTTGCTCGACAAGAAACCAAAGAGGCAGGAACACCTTTTAACCGAGACAGTCACCTGCATCCAACCCGGGTGTCTGCAAGCGAAAGGTGATGGTACCCTAAAAGTCTACGGCACACCTTTAGGAATCGGGCAATCCGGCAAGGTTCGCGAGGATATCAGCAGATGGACCCTGACCAATGATACCCTTTCGATCACGCATAATCTAAATATCGTCTTCAGAGCTTTATGCTTCAGCAAAACGGTCAGAATAGACGCCGAATACACCGCTATCCGAGGCAAGGAATTGTCCAGCAAAATCGCAAGATTAAGCAAGCTGATATCAAACGGCGCCTCAACGCAGTGAAGGGAATGCGAAAACCCGAACGAGTTCGGCGTCGCTAGAGTTATATTGTGCAGGTTGTGCAGGTGGCGATTCGGAGATCGCCGTTTAGAGGTTGGAAGCTGGAGGTTAGAGGTTGGGGCGTGATCCTGCGACTTCGCGCAGGATGACATAATCGGCGGCGCTTCTATCAGCGAAAGCATACATATTAAAAGGTGGCGATCCGGAGATCGCCACCTATCATTTTTACGACGATTTAAAGATCGCCACCTATCATTTTTACGGCGATTTAAAGATCGCCACCTGCTGTTCTCTCAGGACTTATTTGTCTCTGGCTACACCCTTGCCGGACTCCTCGATTACCGCCTGGGCGGCTGCGAGTCGGGCGACAGGAGTGCGCTTCGGTGAGCAGGACACGTAGTTCAGGCCGATCTTGTGGCAGAACTTCACAGAGTCCGGGTCACCGCCGTGCTCTCCGCAGATTCCGAGCTTGATGGTCGGATTGACCTTCCTGGCATCCGTGACGCAGATTTCCATCAGCTTGCCGATACCCTTAACGTCGATGGTCTCAGTCGGGTCGGCCTTGAATATCTGCTTGTCGATATATACCGGCAGGAATCGGCCAGCGTCGTCGCGGGAGATACCATAGCCCATCTGAGTCAGGTCATTGGTTCCGAAGCTGAAGAACTGAGCTTCCGGCGCGATCTCGTCTGCAGTAAGGGCAGCGCGCGGAATCTCGATCATCGTGCCGATCATATATTCGACCTCGACGCCTTCCTTCTTCATGGTCTCCTCGGCGATCGGGATGAGCTGCTCCTTGAGATAGGTAAGCTCATTTACCGTGCCGATAAGCGGGATCATAATCTCCGGATGCACTTCCAGACCGGCTTTCTTCAGCTCGCAGGCAGCGCCGATGATCGCGCCGACCTGCATATTCACGATACCAGGGAAGTAAATCGACAGTCGGCATCCGCGCAGACCCAGCATCGGGTTAGCCTCGTGCATATCCTGCACCTTGGCAAGCAACTGCTCTTTCTCCTTGAGTTCAGGGGCGTTCGGGTTCTTGCAGCGAAGCTCAGTAACCTCGACCAGAAGCTCGTTTGCCGGCGGCAGGAACTCATGTAACGGCGGGTCGATCAGTCTGATGGTGACCGGCTTGCCGCCCATCGCCTTGAAGATGCCGACAAAATCTCTGCGCTGCTCAATGAGCAGTTTGGCCAGAGCAGCATCCCGAATCTCTTCGTTGTCAGCAAGGATCATGTCTCGCACATAAGGTACACGGTCCGCTCCCAGGAACATATGCTCCGTGCGGCAGAGTCCGATACCCTCAGCGCCGAGGCTAATCGCGAGAGCGGCATGCTCAGGGGTGTCGGCGTTTGCACGAACTCCCAGCTTGCGGAACTCATCAGCCCAGCTCATAAACGTGCCGAAGTCTCCGGTAACGGAAGCAGGCTCAGTCTCAAGCTCGACATTGTAGACGAGTCCGAGAGTGCCGTCGATAGTGATGACATCGCCCTCTTTGACCGTGACGCCATTGGTAGAGAACGAGCGCGAGCCCATATCTATTTTAAGAGCGCTGCAGCCGCAGACCGTCGGAATGCCATACTGGCGAGCGACGAGAGCCGCGTGGCTGGTTCGTCCACCGAGTTGAGTGAGAACGCCCTTCGATGCCAGCATTCCGCCGAGGTCGTCCGGGTTGGTCTCTTTTCGGACAAGAATTACGTTCTTGCCTTCCGCCGCCATCTCAATAGCGGTTTTGGAGTCAAGGGCCACATGGCCGGAAGCTCCACCAGGGCCAGCGTTGAGACCCTTGGCGATCTCCTTTGCGCCCTTAGAACTCTTGATTCTCGGGTTAAGAAGCTGATCAAGCGCTTCCGGAGGGACTCGTGTGATGGCTTCTTCCTTAGTAATAAGGCCTTCGTTAACCATATCGACGGCAATTTTCACCGCCGCCACGCCCGTGCGCTTGCCTGCTCGGCACTGGAGAATGAAGAGTCTGCCCTTTTCGATGGTGAACTCGATATCCTGCATATCGCGATAGTGGTCTTCCAGTTTCTGCGCGATGCTGGCGAACTCATCATAGATAGCCGGGAACTCGTCTTTCAGATGGCTGATTTCTTCCGGAGTTCGCACGCCAGCGACCACGTCCTCGCCCTGTGCGTTCTTGAGGAACTCGCCGAACAGTTGATGCTCGCCGGTGGCAGCGTTGCGGGTGAATGCTACGCCGGTGCCGCAGTCGTCGCCCATGTTGCCGAAGACCATCGTCTGCACGTTGACTGCAGTGCCGAGGTCGTGAGAGATCTTCTCGCGGTTTCGGTAAATGATGGCGCGCTCGTTGTTCCAGCTCTTAAAGACTGCGATTATCGCCAGTTTCAGTTGCTCCATCGGGTCGGCCGGGAAGTCGTTGCCTGTAACCTTCTTGAAGTAATCCTTATATTGAACCACCAGTTCCTTAAGACCTTCGGCGTCGACGTCGGTATCTGAGGCGGCGCCTTTCTTCTTTTTGAGATCGTCGAAGATATGCTCAAAGTGGTGCTTGGCCAGTTCCGGATAGTCTCCTGAGAGAACGATGTCGGAAAACATCATCAAAAACCGGCGATATGCATCATTAGCGAAGCGCTCGTTGCCGGTGGCTGCGACGATGCTCTTGAGGGTATCGTCATTGAGACCAAGGTTAAGAACGGTGTCCATCATACCGGGCATAGAGAACTTTGCGCCGGATCGGACAGAAACGAGCAGCGGGTTAGACGGATCGCCGAGCTTTTTGCCCATATCCTTTTCGACATCAGCAAGAGCGGTCAGCACTTCCTCCCACAGCCCATCCGGGAGATCTCCGAGTTTGGTGTACTCGTTGCAGGTCTCTGTAGTTATGGTGAATCCAGGGGGAACATTGAGGCCGATGTTAGTCATCTCGGCCAGGTTGGCGCCCTTGCCACCGAGCAGATCCCTCATAGTCGCGTTGCCCTCTCTGAAGAGGTAGACGCGCTTCGTGTTTGCCATGTAAGTAAATCCTCCTATAGTGTTACCGATAACATCATCGCGGCAAGCAAGGCAATCTCTCCGGCGACGATGATTATGTACCAACTTTAGATGTTAGTGATTCAATACCCGTAATCCTTCTTCTTTTTTGGAAGGATACAAAGAATAATTTCTAAAAGAGGCAGGCGGTTGGATGTGGTGGTCACTTTCGAGGCACTTCCACCTCGGAAAGCGTGGATTGTATGACCCGGTCGGCGGTGAGGCCCTCGATTTCGGCCTCCGGGCGAAGGATGATTCTGTGGCGAAGAACAGGGGCTGCGAGTTGCTTTACATCATCTGGAATTACAAATTCTCTTCCGTTCATGGCGGCATACGCCTTCGCGCCCTGCAAAAGCCAGATCGAAGCACGTGGGCTTGCGCCTAAAATGAGGGCGGGATTGTCGCGAGTCTGCCTTACAAGGGTTGCGATATAGTCGACTATGGACTGGTCCGCGAGCACGTTGGTCACGACCCTGCGAAGTTCAGACAACAGATTTGCATAGCCAACCGGCTCTATACCGACGTCTTCCAACCTGACGGAATTGAAGCCGTCGTTATAACGCGATAACATCCCGACCTCGGTCTCTTTTGCGGGATACGGCACGATGGTTTTGAACATAAACCGATCGAGCGCTGCCTCCGGAAGCGGGTAGGTTCCCTCGTATTCTATTGGGTTCTGAGTGGCGATGACTGTAAACGTCGGGCTTAGTGCGCGGGATTCGCCGTCGATGGTGACCTGCCTCTCCTGCATAGCCTCCAGCAGCGCGGCCTGGGTCTTCGGAGGGGTGCGATTGACCTCATCGGCCAGCAATATCCCGGTGAAAATCGGCCCCTGTCGCATAGTGAATTTGCCTGTGGAGGGATCGTATACGTTCGTGCCGATAACGTCCGAGGGCATCAGGTCAGGGGTGAACTGAATCCGGTTGAAATCCACGGATAAAGTTAGAGCGACGCAACGCGCGATCAGGGTTTTGGCTACCCCAGGGACGCCTTCGAGCAGCACGTGGCCCTCGCAGAGCAGTGCGACGAGTATCTGGTCGATAGCCTCAACCTGACCGACCACAGCCTTGGCGACTTCGCCTTTGATCTTATCCGTGATTTCAGGAATTGCTGAAATGTTTAGCTCTGACAAAAGGTTCACCCGGTTAATTTTGATTTGGCCGGGACAGAGACCGGCCACTACGTTTTTGAGCTGGCCGGGACGGAGGCCGGCCGTGCACTTAATTATATCATCAGCCTTTGACGCCTGATATGACTACACCCTGAATGAAATACTTCTGGCCGCAGAAGAAGAGTATCAACAGCGGCATCATAACCACAGCCGATGCAGCCATTAGATAGTTCCAGTCGGTGGCGTACTGGCCCTGGAATGCATACAACCCCAACGCCAGTGTGCGCTTTGCCGGGCTGGAGAGATAAATGAGTGGGCCGAGGAAGTCGTTCCAGTTGTTCATAAACGAGAATATCGCCAGAGTCGCAAGCGCGGGCTTGATCTGCGGCAGCAAAACCTTATAAAAAACCTGAAGCGTGCTTGCGCCGTCGATTCTCGCAGCCTCGTCCATCTCATGCGGCACTGTCATATAATATTGACGCAAAAGGAAAATAAAGAAAGCCGAGCCGAAGAAGCTGGGCAAAGTCAACGGGACGAAAGTGTCATAAAACCCGAGTGTCGACCAAATCTTAAAGACCGGGATCATCGTGACCTGCGCCGGCAGCATCATAGTGGCAAGCAGCGTAACGAACAGCACGTTTCTGCCGGGGAATCGCATCCTGGCGAAGCCAAACGCCACCAGTGCGCACGACAACATCTGCCCGAACATTGAAATCGCCGTGATAAGGCAGGTGTTAAACGTATATTGCGCAAACGGCAACTTAGCAAATGCCTTTGCGTAGTTGCTCCATAGCCACGGCTTCGGCCATATCTGGATGGGATCGGCAAATACATTTGCCGGGGCTTTAAACGATGTGCCGAGCATCCACAAAAACGGGATTAACGAGATCAGCGAGCCGACAATCAGCGTCGTATATGCCGCCACGCGCCAGGTTTTTTTCTGAGTCGCTCCGGGTCTGTGTTTTTTCTTTGCAATCACAGTGCTCATCTCTTCAACTCCGCTTCATAATAAACCCACCTGCGCGAACTTGTCATAACCAACAGCGTGAGCGCAAGGATGATGGCGAACAATATCCAGGCCAGCGCACAGGCGTAGCCCATCTGCAGGTATTTGAACGCCTTTTGATACAGGTAGAGAACATAGAATAATGACGCGTTTGCCGGGCCGCCCTGGGTCATAATGAACGAACTGGTAAAGACCTGGAAGCTGCCGATTATACCCATAATCAGGTTGAAGAACAGGGTCGGGGAGATCATCGGCAGGGTTACGTTTCTGAACTTCTGCCAGCTTCCCGCACCGTCGATCTCCGCCGCTTCGTATAACTGCGTCGGGACCCCCTGCAAACCGGCGAGGTAGATGATCATCCCGCCACCTACTCCCCACAGGCTCATAATAATAAAGGATTTGAGTACCCAATCCGGGCTGGTGAGCCACGGGATCGGCTGGATGTGGAACAGCTTGCCCAATATCGCGTTGAATATGCCACTGGACTGAGGGCGAAGAACCATCTGCCACACCATAGCAACTGCCGCGCCGGGGAGGATGGCTGGTATATAGAAAATAGACCTGAACCACTGCATTCCCTTGACGTTGAGGTTGAGCAACATCGCCAGAGCCAATGAACAGACTAAACCCAACGGAACCGAGAAACCCGCATAAATCGCCGTAACCTTGAGGGACTGCCTGAACCTGTCGTCGTCAAATATGATGGTCGAGTAGTTCGACAACCCGACGAACTTGGCAGGGTTGATCATATCCCACCTGGTCAGGCTCATTATAAACGAGAACAAAACGGCGCCGAGCGTGAGGAATATGAACCCGAACAGCCAGGGGGCTATGCACAGGTAGCCCTCGATCGCCTCCTTACGCTGGAGCCTTGATTTGATTTTCTTTGCCATATCTATTCCCTATGCCTCAGCAACTGATCGACCTTCGGCTTGACTTTTTTCATTCCCTGTTCGGCCGATTCAAGACCGAGTCGCACCAGGTCTAACTCGCTTTGGATAATCTGCGTCATCTCAGGCGCACACGACACCGGCGGCACCGGCCTGCCGAATTGAATCATATATAAAAATGCCTCGCGATTTTTGGGATCAGCGTTGAGATGAAGATAGGCGCCGGATTCCGCAACCGAGCGGCGGCTGGGGATAATCTGCGAGCGCATAGCCGCGGCACGCTGGTATTCCTTGCCCGTCATCCATTTGACCAACTCCCACGCCTCTTCTTTGTGCTGCGATCTCTTGAGCACCGCATAAGCCGCTCCACAAATGATCGAAACCCTGTGCTTGGGGCCTTTGGGTATCGGGGCCACGTCGTATTTGAATGTGGTGATCTCGTTTTTATAAATAAGCTCAGCCGCCCAACTGCCAGAAATCGTCATTCCTATTTTGCCTGAAGTGAACAGCTTGCTGGTGCCCTGATTAGCGGCCTCTTCGGCGGTCGGGGAGACGTGATATTTATTTATAAGATCAGCCATAAACTGCAGGCCTTCGTATGCTGCGGGCTGGTCGAGGGTGCATTGAAAATCCCCGGTCTTCGGGTCCGGGCCAATGATTGTACCGCCATTGGCGTAGACATAGTCCTGCCACCACATATCCAAAGTGGTGCCCCATTGATCGATTTGTCCGTCGCCGTTGGTGTCCATCGTCAGCTTTTTGGCGACTTCGAGATATTTATCCCAGTCCCAGGTCTCGTCAGGGTATGGGATTTTGTATTTATCGAACATATCCTTGTTGTAGTACATCGCATATATGTCGATGTCGGTTGGAATCTCAAGGATTTGCCCGTTCCATACACCCCAACCCTCGATAGATTCAGGATAGAAATCGTCGAGGTCGTAGTTGTCGCGTTCGATGTATTTATCCAGAGGCTCCAACAGGCCCTTTGCCGCGATTGGCGGGAACCATTCGGAGCTGATTCGCGTGACGTCCGGCGGTCGTCCGCCGGCCGAGGAGATCATGAGCTTATCCAGCATCCTCGCCCAGGGAGTGATTTCGACCTCCACGCGGATGTGGGGGTTGCGTTTTTCGAACTCTTTTATGAGCGCACGGAGGCTCTGTTCCTCAACGTCGTTTCCCCAGGATGTGAAGCGGATGGTGGTAACACCGGGCTTTTTGTTGCCACAACCGGCGACAAGCAAGCCAACCACCATAACAGCCGCAATTCCGATCAATAATATTCGAGATTTCATAGTCCTCCAAGGTACCTTTGTATCTAAACAGGCAACGGATCAAGCAAATCTGAATATGGCCAATTTTCCACGTCCGATACTAATCCGCGCCTTACAGGGTTCGCCATAGTATACTCACATATTCGCAGAAGATCTTCCTCTTGGCGCGCGATATGATCATACCAGCTACGCTGCCACAATTGCCCCCGTATTCCTCTCGCCCAGGCTTGCCGCGTTGTCCATCGTTTGAACGCTGCGATAACCCAGAGCAATTCATTGTCGCCTGCTGGTGACAGCACCAAATGCAAATGGTCGGGCATTAAGCAATAGCAAAACACTCTCCATCTATTTGCTCGACGAGACCATTGTATCGCGTCCACCACGCATTTGGCTAAGGCCGGATCGGAAAAAGGAGCGCCTTTATGCCGCGCACACATGGTAACAAAAATGACGTGGTCCGCACAGCTATAGTCGAAACCCTCAATCCGAAGCGTCTTTCGAATAAGTCTGTCCATCGCATTCCCACTGTCCGAGACGGAGATCGGACACTACATTATCGTAGTGGCTGGTCTCTGTCCCAGCCAGACAGTCTATCAACGAACACCAGCTGTCCGAGACGGAGATCGGACACTACATTATTAGAGTAGTGGCTGGTCTCTGTCCCAGCCAGATAATCTATCACCGAACACCAGCTGTCCGAGACGGAGATCGGACACTACAATATTTGCGTAGTGGCTGGTCTCTGTCCCAGCCAGATAATCTATCACCGAACACCAGCTCTCCGAGACTGAGATCGGATACTACATTATCGTAGTGGCTGATCTCTGTCCCAGCCAGATAATCTACCACCGAACACCTGCTGTCCGAGACGGAGATCAGACACTACAATATTTGCGTAGTGGCTGGTCTCTGTCCCAGCCAGACAATCTATCACCGAACACCAGCTGTCCGAGACGGAGATCGGACACTACAATATTTGCGTAGTGGCTGGTCTCTGTCCCAGCCAAACAATCTACCACCGAACACTAGCTGTCCGAGACGGAGATCGGACACTACAATATTTGCGTAGTAGCTGGTCTCTGTCCCAGCCAGACAATCTATCACCGAACACCCGCTGTCCGAGACGGAGATCGGACACTACAATATTTGCGTAGTGGCTGGTCTCTGTCCCAGCCAGATAATCTATCAACGAACACCAGCTGTCCGAGACGGAGATCGGACACTACAATATTTGCGTAGTGGCTGGTCTCTGTCCCAGCCAGATAATCTATCAACGAACACCAGCTGTCCGAGACGGAGATCAGACACTACAATATTTGCGTAGTGGCTGGTTTCTGTCCCAGCCAGATAATCTATCAACGAACACCAGCTGTCCGAGACGGAGATCGGACACTACAATATTTGCGTAGTGGCTGGTCTCTGTCCCAGCCAGACAATCTATCACCGAACACGCGCTGTCCGAGACGGAGATCGGACACTACATCATCGTAGTGGCTGGTCTCTGTCCCAGCCAGACAATCTATCACCGAACACGCGCTGTCCGAGACGGAGATCGGACACTACAATATTTGCGTAGTGGCTGGTCTCTGTCCCAGCCAGACAATCTATCACCGAACACCAGCTGTCCGAGACGGAGATCGGACACTACAATATTTGCGTAGTGGCTGGTCTCTGTCCCAGCCAGACAATCTATCAACGAACACCAACTGTCCGAGACGGAGATCGGACACTACATTCAGCGCGCTACGCCAAATTCGTCAACCTGCGGGTTTTTGCGCCGGGTGGCAGTTCCAGGGTTACTGCTAATGGCATGTATTTTTCGATCCCCCGCACCCTCGCGAGTTTCTCGTAATATTCAATATAAGGAAACGACACGACCTCGCCGCGGAACAGTGCGTGTTTGGAGGCCATTTCCTTCCACAAAGCTATATCCTCAGCCGTGACCTCCAAATACAAATCCGGGACGTAATCCTCCTTATCCTCCCAGTTCTCCGCGAAATACAGCGTTGGGCAGTAGTGAGGATCTTTATCGGTTTTAATAGTGCGAAGGCCCGCATAAAACATCGCATCGGGCACGTTGAGATTGCAATTAACGTGATCTTTGTGGATGCTTTTATAGTGATGCGTGATTATGACGCTGGGCTTGCAGTCACGTATCACATCGGCTATGGCCAGTTTAACCTCGTCCGATACAGGAAGCTCCGCATCGCACCAGGGCAGCACATAGCAATTTGCTCCGATCACGTCTGCGGCGGCCTGTACTTCCTGCCGACGCTGCTCTGTGTACTCGTCAATCGGCATCTTCGGGTTGCCTTTTTCGCCTAGTGTGAGGTGGCACATCGCAACTTTTTTGCCGCAATTCACTTCGTGAGCGAGGGCGATACCGGAAGCGATCTCAGCATCCCCCGCGTGTGCTCCGATAGATAGAATATCAACCTTAGCCATTTTATTCTCTTAATACTCGACCAACGCGCAGGTCAGTTCGCCACGGCAGACGAGATCGTCTCCGACCTTCGACTCCGCGCTGATTTTCCATATTCCCCGTCGCCCGCTGAGAAGCCTGACCGTAGTGACGATAGTATCACCCGGCACAGCCGCCCTTTTGAACCTGACCCCGTCAATGGCGGCGAAATATGCGAGCTTGCCCTCAGCTTCCGGCTTGGTCATAAGCAGGTAGCAACCCACCTGGGCCATGTGCTCGACGATCAAAGCCCCCGGAAAGATCGCCTGACCGGGCAAATGCCCCTGCAGGATTTTCTCATTTGCAGTTACGTTTTTGATGCCGACGCAGTAGTCGCCCTCATCGGAGACCTCGACGATGCGGTCGACGAGCAGGAAAGGGTATCTGTGCGGGATAGTGTCCCGAATTTTTTCGATATCTATCATAAAGGTAGTTCGTTTCCGATCATAAAATGTCAGCTTTAGGCTGCGGATAGATTATAGCACACACGCGGATTATTCGATCTCGCCGTCCGATTGTCCCGCGATAAATTCGTTAAGCTCTTCGGTGAGCTTAAACATATCGCTTTGTATCTGCTGCTGAATAACCCCGTGTTTGGCGAGGTAGCGGATACCCTCGTTGAGCGGATCCATCGTAACGACGGCTTCCTCAGCGAGGGCGACTATCTCAGCGTCCTGATCTGGTATAAACAGTCCGAGTTTGGAATATGCTTCCTGCAGCGTCATATATTGCTCGTCAAACTTGGAGGTATTGGCGAGCGTCATTTTAATTGCTTCTTTGATAAGCGACCGCTCACACGGCAGCTTCGACTCCGGTGCGCCCGCGATAAGATGCGAGGTCTCCTCAAGCGCGTCCATATATCGCTCGACGATCATCGCCGCAAGCTCTGGTTCCATATTAATTTGGCTCATACATATATATTAGCACATCCGCGAGGTCCTACTTGCCGACTTTTTGTGCCGTCACGATGGCTTCTGCGACCTGGCGTCTCTTTGCACGGATTGCATCCGGAGATTTGGAGAAGCTACTCATGCTTGCAACCAGATCATCGCCTATAACCATAGCCTTTTCTGCTTTGGTCAGAGCCTGTGCGGCAGCCGGGCTGGAGAGTTTCTTGAGGCGTGCGATTTCCTGTTCCAGCAACCAGAAATATTCGAAATCCTCAATTCCGTCTCGGATGTTTTCCAGTCTTATAGTGGGCAACGGGCCGTGCGGGCCAGCGCATATAATGCTGCCGTCGCCGTTGGCAGTCTGGAAACTGGCAGGAGGCCAGTCGGTATATGGTCCAAACGTGATCGGCTTTTTGGTAAGCGGCCAGCGCATCATAGCGTAGTAGAGATATCCATCCGGCCTGTATTTGGCCGTCTGCAGGCCCATAAGCATTCGCGCATCTATCAGATCATATTCGATAAACCAGTTCGCCCACGGCGACCGCGGACCAATGCACGTGTACCACCATACCTGTTTGCCTCTCGCACGTGCCTCTTTGACTCGTTCGAGATTGAATTTCGGAGTCAACGGACACCACGCATCCATAGCATCAACCTTACTGACTATACCAAACGAATCGTCATATCCGGTCGTCAGAGTCAGCAGATCCGGGTGGCGTTTCTTGACCTCGCCGAAGAAGTCCTGCATAGCGGAAAAAGACTCCGGCCCGATCTCGTCGAAGCCGTATAAATATGCCTTATCTAATAACCCGTTAGCTCGGAGAAGGGCCACGGACTCATCGACTTTCCTCAGCAGCAATTCTTTTTGCTCCGCAGGGAACGGGTCGCCGGCCTTTATGCCGTTGGGTTTCTGAACATATAGTATGTTAAAAGCGTTGAGGCCCTTTTTATCCCACCGTTTGAGGCTTTCAATGGGCGGCATTTCAGGTCTGTAGATATTGTCCGGATTGATGCGATAATCCAATACAAAGTTTTCATATCTCTCTCGCATAGGCTCAGTTAGTTTGCCATAAGCAAAGGGGAGATATACGTCATATAACGACATCGCCGTGCGAAGATGGCGTTCCTGCGGTACGTCGAAACCCCACACTCGCACTTTCAGAGTCAGTTTTACAGGAGCAACACCGATGGCTTTCACGGTTACCGGCGCAGTATACTCCCTTGCAGGAGTGCCGGCAGGGGCGGTTACCCTGATCCAAACCGGCTGCACTTCGCCTTCCTTGATGTTATAGCCTTTAAGGAAGTCCAGAATCGGGTCCGGGTGCCAGCCGATGTATCGAACCGGATATGGCGGCTTTTCCGTCTTAACAAATCCGACTGGAGAAGCCTCTACCTTAAGACCGGGCTTGCCTTTGCTGGTCAAAGCGCCGACCGATACGCTGGCGCCTTTTAGTTCCTGTCCGAATGCGTAGATCAAAAGCTGGATTGACTCGGTTTCGTTGCCAGCCAGTTCGACTGTCGCCTCTTGAGCAGTGCTGCAGGTGAAGCCCACGTCTTTCGGGAATATCTTCTGCATACTCGAAGCCCACCCGCAGGCGAACGTTGCAGAGGGATCAATCTTCTTGGCGGCCTTGCGCAATCTGGCCTCTGGAATAGCGCGCGCCAGGTCTCTTTTTGCCTGATTATCAAGCTCAATGACTTCTGGCCTGATCTCGGCGAGATCAGAAACGCTTTTGGCCTTAGACGCCTCATTTGTGAGAGCGCCATACTGAGCGTCCAGGCTGACCATTACCGAGGTTAGGTCATCAGCACAGTCTTTGCCATCCTTGCGCAGGGTTTCGATGTTCTGGCCTATGGTTTTCAACCATTGCGGCACGCCGCTTTCGAGTCGTAAATTATCGATCACCAGATATGTGTCGTCCGGCGGTCGGGTGGTGTGAATGTGCAACTGCCATATATTCTTGAAGTCCAGATTCGCAGGCGCTGCCCTGAAATCCATTTCCAGGGTCTTCTTTTCGCCGGGTGCGAGCGGCAGGCTAACGGTATGAGAGGCGCCATCCGGGTCGCGGATATACATAAGCACAGTGCAGGTCTTTTCACCAGCGTTGCGCACATCACAAAGGGCATAATCGTATTCAGAAAAATCCTTTGGAAGTCCATCATCGTTGGTGAGAATCACCGCCGGCCACTCCGTGGAACCCTGCTGCCATTTAGGGAAGAAAATGGAGGCCGTTCCGTCCGCATTCGCAGTAAAAGAAGAGGCTGGGGTGGACTCACGCACTGCAAATCGGTTGATATCGGCGGCTTTGTCAAAATCACAAAGAACGAGAGTGCCGACCGGCGCCGCAGTGGCCGTCGCTGCAAGCAGCATTAGAAGAGCGATCAAGTGTAGCAGTTTTGTCATCTACAGCTCCTTGGAGTTGCTATCAGGGCATTAGACGCGGGGGAGCGGATTCCCTTCTCGGCGGAGAGTGGAAGGGAAAACGCGAAAGCCCGAAAGGAGCGAAAAACAGAAATTAAACGTAAAGTTGGATGGATAACGGCTGGGCTTTTATGGGTTATGCGATGGCGATTCGGAGATCGCCATCGATCTATGGGTTTCCTGCCGTCCGATAGGCTACGGTCGAATCTCGGACATCTGACCTCGGACAGCGAAAAAGCAGATTTCTCACTGCGTTCGAAATGACGGGGGGTGGGTAATCGAAATGACGGGGGGGTGGGTAATCGAAATGACGGGGCGTGGGTGATCTAAATGGCGGGGGTGCTCGATAGGGCAAGGATGCAGGCTATCTCATCGCCTTGAGCCTCTTCATGACGTCATTTTCGCCGCGGCCGAAATAGTCGTGGAGTTTCTTATACTCGTCAAACAGCCGCGCATAGACGGCGTGAGCGGAGGGGTTGGGGGTGTAGGATTTGTCCTTGACTCGCGCCATTTTTGCTGCAGCTTCGTTTATGGTGTCGTATCCGCCACGTGATTTTCCTGCTGCCACAGCTCCCCACATCGCCGAGCCTAGCGCGCACGTCTGGGCGGATTCGGCAACCTTAAACTCTCGATTGGTAACATCAGCATATATCTGCATCAACATAGGGTTGCGATCAGGCAGCCCGCCGCAAGCGACAATCTCATCGACCGCAACGCCGCTGGCGTCGAACGCGTCGATAATAATATTCGTGCCATAAGCGGTGGCCTCGATAAGCGCGCGATATATCTCCTCCGGCCTGGTAGCCAGGGTCATTCCGAGAATCATCCCCGTCAGGTCGACGTCCTCAAGCACGCTACGGTTGCCGTTCCACCAATCCAGCGCCAGCAAACCGCTTTGGCCGGGCTTCAATTTGGATGCCTTCTCTGTGAGTAAATCCTGTACGCTCATGCCGCGCGATCGGGCTTCGATAGAGTATGATTCAGGCACGCAATTTTCTGCAAACCACGCGAAATGATCCCCTACACAGCTCTGACCAGCCTCAAATCCGAAGAAATCGGGCAAGATGCCGTCCTCGACACAGCCGCTCATTCCCTCGACGATCCTGGGCGTTTTGCTGAGAACCATATGGCAGGTGCTGGTTCCCATAATAGCGACCATGCTACCTTCATCCGTAACCCCTGCAGCAGGCACAGCCACGTGAGCGTCGATTACTGCAACCGCGACCGCTATTCCAGGGACCAAGCCGATCTTTTCAGCCATTTCTCGGGTCAACTCCCCGGCCTTTGCGCCGACCGGCAGGATTTTACGGCTCATCTTCTCATCAATTACGTGCTCAAGACGGAGATCAAGGGATTTCATAAAGTCTCTAGATGGGAAACCGTCGGACTTGTCCCACATAGATTTATAGCCAGCCGCGCAGGCGCTTCGGGCTTCGACACCGGTCATCTGAAGCACCAGCCAATCACCTGCTTCGATGAACTTGTCCGCTGCCGAATAGACCTCCGGAGCCTCGTTTATTATCTGCAGCAGCTTCGGCAAAAACCACTCGCAACTGACCTTGCCGCCATAACGCTGCAGAAAAGTCTCTTTCCTGGCGTCGGCGATCTCGTTGATTTTGGTGGCTTCCGGTTGAGCCGCGTGGTGTTTCCATAACTTCACCCAGGCGTGCGGATTGGATTCCCACGCGGGATCGACACATAACGGCTGGCCGGATTTGTCTATCGGCAATATAGTACATGCCGTGAAGTCGACACCGATGCCGATTACGTCTTCGGGTTTAACGGAGGATTTAACAAGCGCCTCCGGGACGATTTTCTGCAGCACAACGAGGTAGTCGCGAGGGTCCTGCAGCGCCCAGTCCGGTGGGAGTTTTTCGCCCGTGCTCGGCAGGTGATCGTCTATCACGGCGTGAGGGTAGTTACATACTGCGGTGGCGATCTCACGACCCGTATCGACGTCGACCAGAAGTGCGCGCGCGCTGAGTGTGCCAAAATCGATTCCCAGAGAATACTTAGCCATAAGTTGTCGCCCTCTAGTAATGTTGGTCATTCCGCATGTGGTCGCGGAATCCACATGATCCTGCGACTTCGCGCAGGATAACTGCTTTTGGAAGTGCATGATAGCACTGTTTTTAACCGATAACCGTTAACTGACATCCGTCGACCGAAAAAAGCAGATTTCTCGCTTCGCTCGAAATGACGAGGTTTGATGCTCGAAATAGCACGGTTTCGTGCTCGATATGACGAATGAGCTGCTCGAAATGACGAGAGAATCGCATCTACACCATCAAATGATAATATCCGTCCCTTTCGACCACGCCTGCGGGCATTGAGAACAGCTCCGACAGGCATTCGGATGTCAGAACCTTCTGTTTTGGGCCGTCGGCAAATATCCGGCCGTTTTGAAGCATAATCACGCGTGAAATCTCTGGAAATATATCCGGCAGATGATGTGTCACCAGAATCACACTGTTGCCTTCGCGCGCGATAATTCTCAGCGAATCAGCGAATTTACGAGCGGCGCGCGGGTCGAGGCCATTGGAAGGCTCATCGAGAATAAGAGCTTTGGGTTCGTGGACCAATGCGCGCGCGATCAGAATCCGCCGCGCCTCCCCTGTAGACATCTCCGTCATATATTTCGACGCCAAATACTCGATGCCCAAAAATTGAAGCAGTTCATCCGCTTTAGCTTGCATGAGATCGGTGACCTCGTGATGCGGATACAGTCCCACGCTGCCGAAAAACCCGGATAAGATGGCGTCGCGACCCAGCAGCGGCCGGCGGAAGAAATCCTGCAAATCCGCCGACACTATGCCGAAGAGAGTGCGGAGCTTGAACACGTCCCACGCGCTCTCGCCGAGTATCCTTACGGGAGCCTCACCATTAGCAGCCTGTGGATATAACTCCCGGGTGATCAGTTTTATGAGCGTCGATTTACCAGAGCCATTCGGCCCGATCACGGCGACGTTCTCGCCCATATCGATAGTCGTCGTGATCGAGTCCAAGGCTCGAACGCCGCCGAAGAGCACCGTCGCCTGATGAAAATCCAGTAAAGGTACTTGCATAATCGACCTGCAACAACCTCAACTGACCGCGATAATCGCTCTGACCACACCGTCCTCTTTTGCTGTGGCGAGTTCCATCGCCTTGCCGGTTTCTTCCAGAGGAAATCGATGCGTCGCCATCGACCTGGCGTCCATTTTGCCCTCAGCAACCCACTTTATAGCAGCCTCAGCAGCCTCGTTACTGCGGCGACAGAAGATAACGGTGAGCTCCTTGCGCCTGGTTGAAGATGCTGCAAAAGTATAGAGGTCGTTGTCAGGTATGCCTACTATAACGACCTTGCCCAGAATTCGGACTATTTTTGCTGCCTCCATCGAAGCCCCATCTTCGCCTACGCACTCGAAGACCACCTCAGGGCCGAGATCATCCGTCAACCTGCAGAACTCCTTAGCCGCGTCGCATGCCGATGGGTCGATTACTTCAGATGCACCGAGTTTTGCTGCAAGCTCCCTTCTCGCCTTCACCGGTTCGCTGACTATGACACGCCCGGCGCCCATAGCCTTCGCAGCTTGCAATACGGATAGACCAATAGCACCAGCACCAAGCACCCCAACCGTCTCCCCACCGGCCAGCTTAGCCAATCTTGCAGCATGCACCCCAACAGCCAGAGGCTCAATAATTGCCGCCTCATCATCTGACATAGTATCCGGTATTTTCATAGCCAGCTTAGCCGGCCAGTTAAGATATTCTCTAAAGCAGCCGTCCTGGGGCGGCGTGCCGAAAAACTCCACGTTCGGACAGACGTTGTAGTGGCCTTCCCTGCAGAAAACGCACTCCCCACAGGCGTTTGTAGGCTCAATAGCGACCCGCTCGCCGATCTTATGGCTGGTAACGCCCTCGCCAACAGCGTCGACTACTCCGGCCGCCTCGTGGCCTATAACCAAAGGTTCCGTGAGCACTGTTGTGCCTATACGACCATCGCGATAGTAGTGTAGATCTGATGCACAGACTCCAACAGACGTAATTCTTAGCCTAACCTCACCAGGCCCCGGTTGTGGCATAGGCTCTTCGTGCATTCGAAGGTCCTTCGGACCATGCAGACGTAAAACACGCATAATTTAGTCCCCTCCTTCATCTGAGCTTATTGTAGCGCAAATGACGGCCGGGCGGAAGCTATTCCTGTTCGGAATCCTCACCAGCATCCTCGGCAGGCTCTTCGGGCATCTGCATCTGCGACATTACATTCTTCATTATGCTGCCGGCAAATTTAATCATCTCCTCGACGTTGATGCCGCCGACTACCCTGGTCGCGTATGCGGTGCGCTGGTCGGGTAGATAGACAAACCCAATGAAGCCATCGTTATCCGGCAACATAAACGCCGCAGTAGCCTCGGGCGCGTGAGCCATATCCATCAACACTCTTCTAAATGGACCCGACTTGACGACACCCTTCGAAAATTCGTCGAGAAATGCTTCAACAGGTATTTCACGGGAGTATTTCATCACCACAACTCTGACGTGGGTGATGCCTGCGATAGCCTCAGACAAACTATGCAGATCAGCCTCCCCTGCCGCCGCCAGCATGCTGCTCATAAACCCCGACTGCTGCTGTGCAGCGGCGTACTCGTTGAGGTCTTTGATCACATCGGCCAACGCTGGAATAGCCTGCTTGGCAATCCCCAATACATCGTCGTCGCTGATGTTGACTTCTGTGACAAGCTTTCCGCCCCAAGGCATAAAAATGGCGGGTGGAGGGTTGATTTCCGCCGCACTTACTGAAATGCCGACCACCAAAGTCAAGAATAGTGCAATCAACATGCCGCGTTTCATAGTGTCACCTCAGGTTAATTTGGCTGAATGAAGCCCAATCCATCTTGTAGACTGCGATCGTGGCGTTTCCTGTCTGTTAGCTTGCCATTGCTATTATTCCTTCTTATCTGCCTGCAATCTAAAAAAAGCCCCCGGATTGCTCCGAGGGCTTTGTATTGCATACGGAAATGAGCTTAGAAGCTCACGCCGAACTGAGCGACTGCAACGCCGCCCCTGTAGTCCGGACCGTAAAGGATGCTGTCGTTTCCGCCGTCCCACTTCACGAACTGATAGCCGAGTCTGAGACCAGCATTGTCCGAGAACTGATGGGCCCAACCGAGGTTGATGTAGCTCTCGGTTCCGTTGTCGATACCAGGAGCATCCGGGTTGTAGCGGATCCACTCATAACCAAGCACGAGGGAGTTAGCTGCGGACATACCCCACTGCACACCAGCCTCAGCCTTGGTGATCTTGTCGTTTCGGAACCCGAAATCGCTGGCGCCAGAAACGTCGTCGATCATCTTAAGGAACTCACCGTTGAGGGCGACTTTCAGCTTCCGAGCGATCGGAAGAGAAATGTCCACATACGGACCCTTGACGTCGGTCGGGTTGGTCCAGCGGCCGATCTTGTCCCACGCGCCAGCGGCAGCGAAGTTCCTGCCGATGTGCTTGTAACCAGCGCCAACGCCGAGTTTGCCGAACGAACCGGTCAACTTGGTGTCCCAAGCCTGGTTGTCTTTGGTAAGGTCTTTAACACCAGCAACCTGGTCATTTGCCAGGGTGTCGCTCTTGGTCCAGCTTCCGACAAATCCGAAGTTGCCGAACGGAACGTTGAGGTCAGCGCCGTAGACTCGAGCCTGGTCGTAGTCCTCCAGGTCACCCCACAGGTCCTTAGACCAAGCCTGGTAATAGGTAAGTCCAAGGATGCCCTTCCACGGTGTACCGAAAGTGGCGCGAACGCCAGCGCTCTGGGTGATCTCAGCGTCGAGTCCACCGACCGCCTCACCACCAAGGTCGTGAGTGTTCATCGCGCCGATCTGTCCGGAAAGACCGTTGAAGAGATAATAATTCTCGTCGTTCTTCGCTGCGAAGAGGGTAAGGTCTACGCCACCGAAGTTGTAGGCGAGCTTGATACCGTCGACAGGATAGTTGCCATCGTCGGTCTTCAAGATGCTGGTGTAAGTATCGACATCAACCTTCTTGAGGGTGTAAGGAGTCCACTGGATCGGGAATCGACCAACAGTGAGAGCGCCCTTGCTCAAGCCGGTATTGATGTAGAGATAGTACGGGAAGAACGAGTCTCCCGGTGCCGTATCGCGCATTCCGTCAACGTAGGAATCCACATAGCCGAGATAGTTGAGGTAGTCACCATAGTTGATGGTGGCAACCGCAGTCGTCGACTTGCTGACTCGGCCGGTAACGTTCAGGTCGAAGTCCTTGATGACTCCGATGTTTCGGATCAGCGTATTGTCGTTGCCAACGCCCAGCACTCTCTGGTCCTGGTCGATAGCGACGCCGGTCTTAGAAGAGGTCGCGATTGCGAAGACGTTAACGTCTCCGGTGAAGCGAACTCTGTTCTGCTCGGCTTCGAGAGCATCGACGCGAGCGCACAGCGCCGCAACGTCTCTCTTCAGAGCATCAACATCAACGCCCAGCGCGGCGAGCTCATCGCGGAACTCGTCGACGAGTTTCTTGATGGCATCAACGTCGGCCTTGGTGGCGAGGTTGCTGAGGTCCTGAGCCTCGGTGGTCTTGATTCCGGCGATAGCCTGCTGAAGTTCAGGCTTGGTGACGTAGTTGCTGAGATCAGCCTCGCTGATAAGAGGCAGAAGTCTCGCGATAGCCGTAGCGAACTCGTAGCGGCTCATCGCACGTCGTCCACCGAAAGTACCATCGGGATAGCCAATGACGATCCCGTCTTTCTGCAGTTGGTTAACTGCGTCGTATGCCCAGTGATCGGTGGGCACGTCGTTGAAAGGACCCTGCGCGAAAGCCGGAGCTGCGAGCAGAGCGAAAACAACGATCAACAGATATGCTGTCTTTCTCATGTTCATCCTCCTTGAATGTTAGGAAACCGACAGGAGGATATCTGCACACACCAGGTCTATACGATCAGTCACCTTGTTACCTGAACCTTCGACCCTCGTGTTAAGCAGTTATCTACCTGCCTATGCCATCACGGAGCAGCACTCACGAGCGTTCTCAAGGATGCACCTCCTTTCTTGCCCGCGCCGCCATCAGTGTGATAGCCTGCTTAGTCACGGAAGTTTAGCACAGCCGTAATCCCGTGTCAATACCCACAGACGGATAATTCCAGGTATTATTACCAGCCGAGCTATATTATTCTGATTATCGGCAATTAAAATCACTTCAACAGAACCCCCGGCCGGCAATTGTAGCCTGCAGCCATGCTCTACTTAATCAATAAAGTTCCCTCGCATGGGGCGCGGCTAAACGCCTGTATGGGGCAAACAGTGCAATTATTATGAGTAATTCGACAAGAGGTGGGCCGATATTCACGGATTAGGCTCTAACAGCAAGCCTGCTACTTAGCTTTGTCGCCAACCATGCAAGCAAAATACCGTTCGGCTAGTATCACCGCGACGTAGTCGTCATAAGCCTCAGGAGGGGTTTGCAGGGAAACAGGGATGAATTTTCGCAAGCCGCGAGGCGGATTTTGTTGAAAATATTTTTTGCGCGCCTCGACAGTGGAGAGCTTTTCGTCGATTATTCTAACCTCAAGGCCGCATTGTTCGGCTAATTTGGAGATATTATCAGAGGTAGTGCCGTCTCCGAGGAGTATTTTGTCGACGCTATAACGTGAGCAAAGCGAAGAAATTATCTCCGAGATACAACCGGTCTCAACGACTTCGCGATGAAGAACCTGCGGCGCATTTGCGTATGCTACAACGGCAACGCCACACTTGCATCTCCCCGGATCAATGGCCAAAACAATCTGCCCGCCCGGTTCACGATGACTGCCCACAGTCCTCTCCTTATGCTATTCGGCCTTCTCGATTCGGATTTCGACGTTGCTCAAATTGAGAGTGTCTGCCGGCCGAATATCCTCGGCCGCATATACCGTGACTCTCGCCTCGCCTTTACCCTGCCTTATTCGACCAGCGACCGTAAGCAGTTCTTCCATCTGAGCCAGACGATCCTCGCCCAGAAAACTGCGCGGGTCCTGACCATACACCGGCACAACCCCAGCCGATGCCGCCGTCTTAGCGACATCCTTTTGCATAAAATCGCTCAGTTCAAGCAACACTTTGCCCTCAGGCTCTTTTCCATTAAGGACAACCGAGGCGATCTTATCCCCGGACTTGTAGACCTCGCGGTTATGGTAGATCCTCATCTCAACCGGCACCTGGGCGTCTTCGAGGGTGTTCATAGCGCACACAACCTGAACCAGCGCGTCAGAGCCAGTCGACGCGATGCGCCTGATTGCGATGTCGATGCACTCGGATTCGTTATCTATAGGCTCTCTTTTGTCGGGGTCAGGCCAGTAAATCAGGGTAACAGCCCTACCATTTGGGGCGACTCTGGCGCCTCGCGATTGCGCCTTGCCGCTGGCCCGATCAAGCAGGGATTGAATGTCGCCTCTGAGCGCGAACATCGTTTGATCCGATTTTATGATGCCGCGAGTCAACTCGTCTCCGCGCCTGAAAGCTATCTCCCCTACCCTTAACCTCACAGCCATAAGAGTGCCGATATCGCCAAGCGTAGCCCCAACCTCCGCATCAGCCAGCTTCGCCGTGGTTACTCTCAATTTCTCCTCAGTGGCCTCCAAACGCGCCTCAGTATTCATCAACTGCTGCTGAGCTTCAGTGAGCTTCGATTGCGCAAGCCTCAGCTCCTGATTGGCGTTGTCCAGTTGGATCAACATAAGTTTCAGCTCATCTTTGCGCTGTGCGAGCTCAGTTTCGGCTATATCTTTTTTTCGGCGCAGTTCGCTGAGTTCTTTTTGGCGAACGGTGATCTCACGGCGAAGGTTGTCGACCTTCGTTGTTGCCTGGTCGCGTTCCTTTTTTGCGAGCGCGACCTCCTTGCGAGCGGAGCCAAGCTCGGACTTCTGTTTAGCTACCTGATCTTTCAGCTCCTCGCTGCGCCTGGCGAGACGATTGTTCTCTTTTGCAAGCAGCCGGCCCTTTTTCAATATCTGACCGTATTGAAAAAACCCCTTGCGGAACTCGCTGTTTGCCGATAGAGCCGCACCGAGCACCAGTGCGGAAATAATCATACCTGTTATGGTAGTCACGACGATCGCGGTGTAGCGCGGTCGCAATCCAAACAGCATCAACCGCTTCTTGCCCATCCTCCGGCCAAGTATATCGCCGAAATAGGCAATGAATCCCGAAACCAATATCAGAGCTACTACAAATAACGTCGTATATGCCATATCAAGTTATTTTGCCGCACGCGCCAGCAGAACTGTCGCAGCCGCTATTCCCAACGCCAACGGTGCAAACGCGCCCACCGCAGGCCAAACCGTCCCCTGCACCGCCAGCGACCAGGTATATCTTCCCAATATCCAGTACAAGAAGATGATGAGTATGCTCATACCCATACCCACAGACGAAGAGCTCCTGTGAGGTCGGATACCGAGCGGCGCAGCCAACAACGCAAAGACAAGGCTCGTCAGCGGGACAGCAATTTTGTTCCACATCTCAACGTCCAGCTGCCTTATTTTATCCAACGGACGATCAGGATATTCCTTCAAATTCCGCACCATCGAGTTAAGCTGAGTAAAACTCATCTGCTCCGGCTTAAGATTTTGATACATCGCCAGCTCGCCGGGTGTCTTTCTGATCTCGATTTCCCTGGTCTGAGTATCATCAAAGGTAGTAGTCGACATCGTCCTCGGATCTCGCGGGTCGATCAATTGCATATATCCGCTGTAGAGTTTCCACCGATAACGTTTGGAAGGGTCATTGATCCCAGCCCACTGTGCGCGGTCGGCGTATATAATAAGCATCGGTCGATTTCGATAAAACTGTATAATCGATACGTTGTTGAGTATACCCCGATCTTTGTTCATCCCGCCCTGTACAATGATTCTGGAATTGGTGGCTGGGTCTTCCAGGGTGAATGGGGTGTCGCTGATTGCGGCGTGCTTCATAATCGACGACTGTATCTCCAGCGTTCGCTTGCCCGCCGCCGGGGCCACAAGTTCGTTCAAAAGCAGGGAGATGCCGCTGACCACCACCCCGAATATTAATATAGGAACAGCCAATCTGTAAAAGCTAACCCCACCTGCAAAAAGGGCCACAACCTCGCTATCTCCAGATAGCCTGCCGACACCTATCAACACGGCCAGCAGCGTCGACATCGGTAGAGTCCAGAAGACGATCGACGGCATAGAGTAGACCACTATCTCAAGAGCCGTGAGAACCGGCATTCCGTTCATCAACCATTCAGTCAGCTTCAGAAGCACCGACCCGGCGAAAAACACCGACGAAAACGCCGCCACGCCAAATATGAACGGCCCTATAAGTTCGCGAAATACCTGTTTGTCGACCAGCTTCATGTGCGCCTCACATCTCGAACCTGTCGCCCAGATAGAACTTGCGCGCTATAGGGTCGTTTGGCAAAGCTGATGACTCGCCGGAAGTCTTGATCTCGCCTTCGGACATAATATAGGCCCGGTCGGTAATTGCGAGCGTCTCGCGGACGTTGTGGTCGGTGATTACTATGCCGATACCCTTGTCTTTGAGCCGCCTGACGAGGTCCTGGATGTCGCCGATCGCTATTGGGTCAACGCCTGTGAAAGGCTCATCAAGGAGTATAAACTTGGGGTTAGTGGCCAGTGAGCGGGCTATTTCTACCCTGCGCCGTTCACCGCCTGATAGCACCTGGCCCTTCTGGTCGCGCAGCCTGGTGAGATTAAACTCTTCAAGCAGCGCATCTGTGCGTGCATTGCGCTCCTTGCGGCTGATTCCGTTCATCTCCTGCACAAGCAGCAAGTTTTCAGCCACCGTGAGCCTGCGGAAAATCGAGGGCTCCTGCGCAAGGTAGCCAAGTCCGAGCCTGGCACGCTGATACATTGGTTTGGAGGTAATTTCCGAGCTTTCCAGCAGCACCTTGCCGTCGTCTGGTCGAACAAGCCCTACCATCATATAGAATGTAGTGGTTTTGCCGGCGCCATTCGGGCCGAGCAGACCGACTATTTCGCCGGTGTCGATACCCAGGCTGACGTCGTTTACAACACGACGGCCCTTATATGTCTTGACCAGGTTTTTGACTTCAAGCTTCATTGTAGATATATATGATTCACCAAAAAGCGTTCGCCGCGGATGGGTGCAACTCTTATTTTTACTGCGATTCTTTCTCTTTCGGGACCGCCGTGATCGTGCTTAGACCGTTAGTGCTTTCCACGCTAAATCGGATCTGATTTTTATCCAGATTTGGCGCGGTATGGATCACTGCTTTGTCCCCGGCCATAACCGCAGGCTCGGCGAAGATGGTGGGGTTATCGTATGTGATCTTAACATTTCCGGAGAGATTGATTACCTGAGCAGCACCGTCAAAGGTCGCCGAATCCGCAGTCGCGATCGTTTTAGTCGGAACACCATTGTCGTCAATGACACAGTAGTTCATTTTGACTGGCCCGGTCAGCTCGGCGCTTTG
The DNA here is from genome assembly GCA_050948905.1 of Armatimonadota bacterium. Taxonomy (GTDB): domain Bacteria; phylum Armatimonadota; class UBA5829; order UBA5829; family UBA5829; genus DTKD01. Next base: position 714,504 of record JBMNES010000001.1, read on the forward strand.
TATGATCATTCCGGACTTGTTTTTCGCATTTTGTTGGCCGACAGTCAAGTCGATTTTGGATGCGTCGACTTCGAGTGTGGTCTTGTTGGCCTCATCTTTTGTATACAGCCTGGCGTTTCCGGAGGCTATAAACTTGTTTTCGCTGCCCGATATGGTCCTGGCTTCAAGACGGAGCGCCCCGTCTTTGGATTGGACTTTTGAGGCAGCCGGCGCGGCAAACGCCTGAGTCACCAGGCAAAAAACAGCAAATACAACCAGCAGAGTTCTCATTTACTTCTCCAATCCTTCGCCAGAGCTTAACAGTGTATAGTTTCGCATATTGGTATCGGCCACAAACGCCGCGGCCTCCGCGGTTCCGTTGGTTGAGATAACCTTCACGCCGCCATTACCGATTATTTTACGGGTATTTGCGTTCCATTTGATCCAGCCTGCTTTAACGGTGGTGTCCCTTTCAACCGATTTGAGTGTAACTCCGCCGGAGGCAATCACCGTTCTTTTAGCTGTGTCCACCGTTGCCTTTGCGGCGCTGAGGCTGGCAGCCAGCTTGCCATTTTCATACAGCTTTGCAGAAAAGTCAAGAAGATTGCCCGCCTGGGTTACTTCGTTGAAATCCGCCGATTTTGCTGATGCGGTCATCTGAGACCCGCCCTTTTCAACCCAGCTTAGCGTTACCCCGCTCTGGGTTATTTCGAGCTTGGGGCCCTCAGATTTTGCTTCAGCAGGCTTTTCAGGCTCGGCCGCAGGCTTGCTTTTTGTCGGCGGCCTGGTATTTTGGTCGACAAGCAACGGCGCGGGTTTGTCCATAACCTTGACGCGCTTAGGCTTCGCGCATCCCTGTATAAAGATCAGCACGCAACAGCTCGCCAGCAACAAGAGTCGAAATCTGGAATTAACGATGGATCGCATACCAACTTTCTTGACGGTAGTTATGAAGAAAAGTCGCCATCAACAGTGCGGTTAGACAAAGTTTATCATAAGCTGATACAACAAACAATACGGCACAGGCTCACTTTTAATGCCTGCAATTTCGCACGGGAGCCGTGGAGGGGATAAACGCGAAAGCGCGAAAGGGGCGAAAACCAGAAAATGCCAATGAACTTTCAGTCGGACTTCGAACATCTGACTTCGGACATCGAAAAAAGCAGATTTCTCACTGCGTTCGAAATGACAGGGGTGGGTGATCGAAATGATAAGAGAAGGGAAAACGCGAAAGTGCGAAAGGAGCGAAAACCAGAAAAATGCCAATGAACTTTCAGTCGGACTTCGAACATCTGACTTCGGACATCGAAAAAAGCAGATTTCTCACTGCGTTCGAAATGACAGGGGTGGGTGATCGAAATGATAAGAGAAGGGAAAACGCGAAAGTGCGAAAGGAGCGAAAACCAGAAAAATGCCAATGAACTTTCAGCCGGACTTCGAACATCTGACTTCGGACATCGAAAAAAGCAGATTTCTCACTGCGTTCGAAATGACAGGGAATGGTGTTCGGAATGACAGGGAAGGGCGCTCGGAATGACAGGGAAAGGTGTTCGAAATAACAGGGAAGGGCGCTCGGAATGACAAAGGCCACTGGCAACCGATAACCGACAGCCGACAACCGACAACCGCGCACGGGAGCCGTGGAAGGGATAAACGCGAAAGCGCGAAAGGGGGCGAAAACCAGAAAATGCCAATGAACTCTCAGTCGGACTTCGATCGAACATCTGACTTCGGACATCGAAAAAAGCAGATTTCTCACTGCGTTCGAAATGACAAAGATGACGTAGCCGTGCGTCCATCCGAGCCAATTTCGGGCTGCGTGGCGGCGATTCGGAGATCACCGCAAATGGGTTCTGAGGTGGCAATTCGGAGATTGCCACCTATCTATGATAACCGATAACCGATAACAAATCAATTTAATGGAAGGTGTATTAGTTTCCACACTTGAATCTGTAATTGAGGAGAACAGATATGACTAGTCGAGAACGAGTAAAACGCTGTTTAACTTTTACGAATCCGGACAGGTGTCCGATGAGTTTTCCTGCCCCGTATCCAAACGACTTTTGCGGGTCGGGAATTACTGCGGATCCTGAATGGAAGCCGTGGCGGACGTGGGATTTGCCTGATGGTGTAAGGCAGTGGGAGGACGAGTGGCATAATGTCTGGAAATGCCTGCCCAACACCACGCGCGGCGAGGTGATTGAGGGTGTCATTAAGGACTGGGCCGAGATCGAGAGCTATAAAATGCCTCGAATGGACCTGTCAGTGCGATATGAACACGCCGCTAAGAAGTTTGCCGAGCACCCGGATAAGTATCACCTTGGCAGCCTGCCTGGGTTCCCGTTCGCGATTATGCGGTATATGCGCACAGTGGAGACATTTCTGGCCGACGTGCTGCTTTATCCGGATGAGGTCAATGCGTTGCAGCGCAAAGTGGTCGATTTACTGAAAAGTTGTATCGACCAATGGGCCAAAGTCGACTGCGACGGTGTGATGTGGGCAGAGGACTGGGGCACGCAGGAGAGGCTGTTAGTCTCACCCAAACTGTGGCACGAGATGTTTGAGTGGGGATTTAGGGAGATAGTCAGCCACGCGCAGGATAGAGGCATCCAAACCTGGATGCACTCGTGTGGGTATATTCGGGATATTATTCCGAGCCTGGTCGATATGGGAGTTAACGTTTTGCAACTCGACCAGCCGACTCTATCAGACCTGGACTTTCTGGCGGAGACGTGCCACGGCAAGACCGCGATATGGTCGCCAGTGGATATTCAGCGAGACCTGCCGACGGCAAATGAGGAGTATATTAGAGAACGGGCCAGGGAGTTGATCGACAAGCTGGGATCCCGCGGCGGTGGGTTTGTATGCGGATATTATGGCGATGTTAAGTCGCTGGCGGTGGAGCCTGAGTGGCAGATGTGGGCGGTGGATGAATTTTCCAAGTACGCTGTTAACGGGGGTTAAGGCGGGGAAGGGAGAACGCGAAAGCCGCTAGATAATACATATTTGGGCTATTGGAATCGGACTTCGAACGTCAGGCATCGGAGACCGAAAAAGCAGATTTCTCGCTTCGCTCGAAATGACAGGAGAGGGGAAAACGCGAAAGGGCGAAAAAGGCGAAAGCCGCGAAATAATACATAGTTGGGATTATTGGAATCGGACTTCGAACGTCAGATATCGGACCCCGAAAAAGCAGATTTCTCGCTTCGCTCGAAATGACGAGGGTGGGGCTCGAAATGACGAGGGTGGGGCTCGAAATGACGAGGGTGGGGCTCGAAATGACGGGGGTGGGCGCTCGAAATGACAGGGGTGGGTGCTCGAAATGACGCCGGGGTGTTAGTAAAATGTAGTGGCCGGTCTCTGTCCCGGCCATTTTCCAGTTATGAGGCGGCGATTCGGAGATCGCCGCCTATCATTTTTGGCCGATTCCGAGATCACCGCATATCGTTTTTGTGTCATTCCACTCTAGATATTGCAACCTATTTCTTGCGCTGTTTTTCCTGCTCTACTGCCTTGTGGGCGACTTGCTGCAGGTATTTCACATCCGCAGCAGACATACCTTCCGGCACAAATTTGTTGCCGACTACGCTTTTGCCGAACAGGCTCTCATACCATACACACCCTGCCAGATAACAGCCCAACGCCCCGACGTGATGGCCGTCCATCTTTAGCTCGGGGACTCCGTCTCTGTCTTTTCCCCAATACCAGCCAACGTGCAGTGAGTGTGTCTGATCCGGCAGAGTCGGTGGCTTAAGCGTGGCCTTGTCGTATTTCGGGGGCTTGTAACCCCAGGCGGGATCGGTGTCGGCGGCATACATAGCATCCCCTACCGGCATAATTCTGATTCCAAGCTCTTTGGCTATAGTGCGATAAGCCGAGCTTAAACCCTTATACATTTTCTCGTGCGAATTGCCGTCCGCACCGCCAAAGCCGGGGTCGTCGACCCTGTAAGCCCAGGTCTCGTGCATAATTACCTCGGCTTGAGGAGCGTGTTTTTTGAAATAGTCGTAGAGGTTTTTGGCATAAGGCCTATAGGTGTTGATATTCGGGCTGAGAATACTGGCCTGCTGCATCGTCACAAAATCCCACTTGTCGCGCTTCAAGACGTCCTTGAGACTATACTGAGCCGTTTCTCCGTTCACAGTCATAGAATAAGCTCGACCAGCCGTGTCATTGGGGTCTGATTCTGTCTTTTCGATATTTCCCCAGTGGCGATCCATAGGACACCCTGGCAAATCCGCTCTCTGCAAAATCAGCGTGTCCCCAGCCGCCTTGGCTATCTCCGGCAGAAATCGCACCGCATTTCCAGAGAAACTATTTCCTACAGTTAATAACCTCACCGTTTTAGCCTCACCATCCGACCACGCGGCCGCACTACACATAATCAACATCACTATTATCGATACAACCGCTCTGACATTTAGCACCAAAAAGCTCCTCCTGCCTACTATTTACGGCCTTTTTTATTCATCGCCTTCTCTATCTTCGCCCACGTATCCCGCAGGGTTACCGTACGATTAAAGACGAGTTTTTCAGGCGTTGAGTCCACATCCACACAAAAATATCCCTGTCGCTCGAATTGATACCTCTTGCCTGGCGCAGCATCTGCCACGCTCGGCTCAATGCGACAGTTGACTATCTGAAGCGAATCCGGGTTCAGATTGTCGATAAAACTGCCTCCCGGCTCGACATCGTCCGGGTCCGGGTTCATAAACAGGTGATCGTATAGCCGAACCTCCGCTTCAATTGACTGCTCCGCGGCGACCCAATGCACCGTGGCCTTGACCTTTCTGCCGTCCGGCGCATCCCCTCCACGGGTTTCGGGATCGTATGTGCAGTGCAGCTCTACTATCTCTCCGTTTTCGTCTTTGACCACGTCGACGCATTTTATGAAATAGGCATATCGCAGCCGTATCTCCCGGCCAGGGGCTAGGCGGAAATATTTAGGCGGCGGGTCCTCTCGGAAGTCGTCTCGTTCTATATATATCTCGCGGCCAAACGGCACTTTGCGGGTTCCGGCAGATGGATCCTCCGGGTTGTTGATGGCGTCGAATTCCTCGGTTTGGCCCTCCGGGTAATTGACAATAACCACCTTCAGCGGATTCATAACAGCCATCACGCGCTGGGAGGTCTTGTTAAGATCGTCGCGCACGCAGTCTTCGAGCACAGCGACATCGACCACGCTGTCTACCTTGGCCACGCCGATTCTGGAGCAAAACTCTTTGATAGCCGCCGGGGTGTAGCCGCGCCTGCGCAGCCCCGCAAGGGTAGGCAGCCTGGGGTCGTCGTACCCGCTGACATACCCGCCTCCGACCAGCTCGATAAACCGCCTCTTGCTCATCACGGTATACGTGAGATTCAGCCGGGCAAACTCGATCTGCCTGGGATGATATATGCCGAGTTCATCTAAAAACCAGTCGTATAATGGGCGGTGATTTTCATATTCCAGCGAGCACAAAGAATGCGTGATTCCTTCGATGGAGTCCTCCAAACCGTGCGCCCAGTCGTACATCGGGTAGATGCACCATTTGTCCCCCTGCCGGTGGTGTTCGGCGTGGCGGATTCTATACATAACTGGGTCGCGCATGTGCAGGTTTGGGGCGGCCATATCGATCTTTGCACGCAGGGTTCTAGTCCCGTCCTCGAACTCCCCTGCTCTCATTCTTTGGAATAAATCCAGGTTCTCTTCGATGCTGCGATTGCGATATGGGCTGTCGGTGCCAGGGGAAGTGGGCGTGCCGCGCATGTCGATGACCTGCTCGGGGGTAAGATCGCAGACGTAGGCCTTCCCTTTTTTGATTAGATCAATTGCCCACTCATACATCTGCTCGAAGTAATCGGAGCCGAAAAAGAGCCTGTCCTCCCAGTCCGCGCCTACCCATCGCACGTCCTCTATTATCGCGTCCACAAACTCCTGTTCCTCGCGAGTGGGGTTTGTGTCGTCGAATCGCAGGTTGAATTTGCCGCCAAACTCCAGTGCAATGCCGTAGTCGATCCAAAGCGCCTTTGCATGGCCTATATGAAGATAGGCGTTTGGTTCCGGTGGGAAGCGGGTGTGAACCCTGTCGAATCTGCCTTCAGCGAGATCTTGTTTGATGAACTCGCGGATGAAATCGGTTCCCTCCGGACGGCCGCCGTTCGAGGAAGTTTCGGGTGTATCGTTCATTGCCTGCTGCCTTTCTCTTACCAGTGGGCTAATTTTGCCACATTGAGAGAACAATTTCAAGCGTGCGGAAGAGCGTCTGCAGCGATTGCCACTCAATATACTTTCTTCGTCATTCCGCGCATAGTCGCGGAATCCACGGCGAGAATAGGCGTGATGACGAGATCCTGCGACTTCGCGCAGGATGACCGTACCTCGTTACCGAGAGCCGATAACCGAAAAAGCAGATTTCTCACTACGTTCGAAATGACAAAAATAATGTAGTGGCCGGCCTCTGTCCCGGCCAGTTTGGGGTCATGAGGTGGTGATTCGGAGCTCACTACCTATCTATTCTTATCATTCCGTGCGTAGCCGCGGAATCCACGGCGAGAATAGGCGTGATGACGAGATCCTGCGACTTCGCGCAGGATGACCGTACCTCGTTACCGAGAGCCGATAACCGAAAAAGCAGATTTCTCACTACGTTCGAAATGACAAAAATAATGTAGTGGCCGGCCTCTGTCCCGGCCAGTTTGGGGTTATGAGGTGGTGATTCGGAGATCACCACCTATCTATTCTTATCATTCCGTGCGCAGCCGGCCACCGTATTTGTAATTTAAGCCTTCTTCAGCCTGAGAGCAAACGACAATACCAGGCCGACGCCCGCCAAAGCCGCGGCGAACATGAATCCGCTGGTATAGCCTCCGCTGGCTTCTTTCAACAGTGCGCCAAATCGCGGGCCAGTCATACTCGCCACGCTAAACGCCACAAAGAGCAAGGCGTAGTTGACCTCGATATTTTTGCTGCCGAACCTGTCGGCGCACAGCGACGGGAATGTGCCGAGCGCGCCGCCGTAGCACAGACCGATCAACAGGTAGCTAAACCACAACCCCTGGCTTGACAAAGCGGCCTTTGGCATAACGAGCATCACAGCCCCGGATATTATTAAAAGCGCCGTCACTACGTTCAAACGACCCGCTTTATCGGAAACTGCAGCCCATCCCAGCCTGCCCGCCGCGCTTGCTATTCCCCCGAGCAAACCCACCAGGGAGGCGGCTGCCAGATCGCCCAGCTTCGCGATATTGGTAACCACTTCTTTAGCCTCGCTTATCAACATCAACCCCGGGGCTGTGGCGCATACATATATGACGAATAAAACCCAGAATGCGGGCTGTTTCAGCATTTGTGCCCAGGTGACATCCGGGCCAGTAGTGGGCTGGCCGCCTTTCTTACGGTTTGATCCAGCAGAAAAAGCCAGCGCGAAACCCTTCGGAGCTTCGACAAGTAACAACGAAGCAAGCACCATTATAATGGCGAAGCTCATACCCATCAGCCTCAATGCACCCTGAACACCCACGTGGGTAACAAGGCTCTGAGCGACGTAGGCGATTATCATAGCTCCGACGCCCAGCGCGGCAACCGCCGATCCGCTGGCAAGGCCTTTACGATCCGGGAACCATCTTACAGCCACCGCAATGACCGTAGCGTAGACAATTCCGTTTCCAATCGACACCATCAACCCATAGGTCAGATACAGCGCGCACACGTTTTTGGCAAACCCCGCCAACATCACGCCCATACCAAACAAGATGCCGCCGGCCATAACAGAAATTCTAGGACCAAACTTCCTGGAAAGCGCTCCGCCGAGCAGCATACCGATCGGCAGGAATGCGAAGCTCAACGAATAGGCCAAAGTCGCCTGGGGAGCGGTGCACTTCAGCATAGAGATCAACTCTTTTTTGAATACACTGAACGCATAACCCGCGCCCATACACGTATTTGCGAAAATACCAGCGGCAAGAATCAGCCAGCGTTTAGTAAGATTATTCAAGCGATTCTCCTATCATATTGAACTTCCCTTAAGATTACACGTTACATACAGCTAATGCAAGAGCTAGTTTCTTTAACCTTCTGGCCACACTGAGTGTTGAAACCCGCTTGCTTTCAGTCTATTATTACTCTAATGTGGCCAGGATGAGTTTTTTCATCCTGTCCAAAGGAGCCTGAATTCGAGCCAGCACGGAGCTTGACGTATTCTGCTCAGCAGCGAGCGAGTTTATATGAGAAGGCACTTTTAAGCTGCAGAAAGATGGGAAGTTAATTTGAATCTACGGACTATCAGAGGGGGGTTCACGCTGATTGAGCTATTGACAGTGATTACTATTATTGCTGTGCTCTGCAGCGTCTTGTTCCCAGTTTATGTAAATGTAAAAAAATCGGCATATCGCGCCACCTGTCAATCTAACCTTTCACAGATAGCGAAGGCGTTCGAGTCCTACACCAGCGACAACAACGGTTGTTATCCTAACCTGAACAGCAAGTGTCTGTGGATGGGGCGCTATTGGCGATGGCCTATGAAACACTATGTCGGCTATACCGCTGGCTACGACTCAAAAGATCCATTAGCGGAGAAGCAGACAACGCGCGTTTGGAACAGCATTCTTCGATGTCCGGCCGATCCGGTGCCGGGAAGTGTGTATGATGGCACGTCGTATGGCATCTCTGCTGCTTTCTACCATACACCAGATCAGATAAACGCTATGAGCGTCACGCAACTATACGATGATAGCCCGGTCTCTTTTGCAACCATAAAAACAAGCGCAATAAAATATCCGGGGAAAAAGGCTCTTGCGGCTGACTGGATTTCACACACCCCCGACAAATCTACCTGGTGGGCGTGGGGAGGTTCACGAAATTACCTTTTTCCTGATGGACACGTAATGTATCTTAGTGCGGATAAGATAAAACCGGCCGTCGATAATCTTCCAGATATTAACCTCACCCGCAATGGAGTTGAAGGTAAGGATATTGATTGATGAATTAGCAATTGCGGCGCAATCCCGCAACTTCGCACGGATGACGGAAAACCGAATGCCCGAAAAAGCAGATTTCTCGCTGCGCTCGAAATGACAAGAGTGGGCGCTCGAAATGACAAGGGTTGAGTGCTCCAAGCGGTAAGGGATTGTTGACCTCGAAAGGACAAGGGTTGAGTGCTCCACGCGGTAAGGGATTGTTGACCTAGAAAGGACAGGAAAGGAACCTAACCTCTAAACTGATACTCCGGCAGGAGTTGCTGCCAGGTGGCGTCAATGCTTAGGCCTTCCACAGGGCGCGGCCAGATGATTCTTTGCGCATGGACCTCTCGCAGCGCCTGGACAGTGCGGTCTGGTTCCAGGGTCAATGCGACTATAGTGCCTCCGTGACCTGCGCCAGCCAGCTTCGCCCCAAGCGCGCCGTTGGCAAGGCAGACATCTATAAGATAATCATTCTGAGGCCCGGAGCCGCCAAGCGTACGCTGGATAAAGTGGTTCTCGTTCATCAGAGAACCCAGAGTCTCCCAGTCGCGATTAAGTATGGCTTTTTTGCCTAGCCTTGCAAGCTCTGCGATTCGTAAATAGCCCTCCACCACAGCAGCTTCCCCTTCGATCCATCGGTCGCGTATACTCTTGTGAACGACGCCTGAGTTGCGCTGTATGCCAGTGTGCGCGACGACGATAGGCAACTCACCTACAGTGGACTGCAAGGGTTCGACAGTGGCCAGAGGCTCGTTTTCATCCTGAACAAGCTTCTCTTTTCCGCGGAAATCCATATAGTTCAGCCCGCCAAAGGCCGCCATATGTTGATCCTGATAGCCGCAGGTGATGCCCATAATACGATATTCAACCTTGCGAGCGGTTTCAGCAACTGCGAACCGATCCATAATCACACCCAGCTTCTCACCAACCGCACCTAATACTGCGACAACCAGTGCCGTAGAGCCGGCCAAACCAGCCGATTCGGGTATTTCAGAACTCGCGCTCAGTCTACACTTGAAATTGGTATGATCCAGGTTGAAATAGGTAAGAACAGCCTTCGGAATATCGAGGTAATTGCCCTGCAGGCGCATGTCCTCAGAGGATCTGATCATCTGTACGAAGCCGGAGACGGACAATGTGAGGGTAGGCGCGTCCATAATCGTGCAGCGCGCACGTTCTACGGTCGAGCAGGATATAACCGACCCACCATACATGTCCGTTGGATTTCCAACAATACCACATCTGCCAGGAGCAGTAGAGACTATCATAGCTGTGGATTCTCCGAAATCTTACACATCATATTTGCCTGCACAGGCTGTTATGTTTACAGGTTTGCTAAAGAGACAAAATATAGTCAACAGCATCATTTAGATTGTCTGCAACATAATCGGGGCGATCAGGCAGGATATCAACTTCGGCGTGAGTCAGCTTGCCTGTAAGCACCAAAAGAGTCCGGCATCCCGCCGATTTGCCAGCCGCGATGTCGTGTGCGGTGTCTCCCACCATAATAGACTCGGCAAGATTAATGCCATACTCATCGGCAGCTTTGAGGATCATCCCGGGTTTCGGCTTGCGACAAGAACAGCCGTCAGTTGCCAGATGTTTGCAGTAGTAGAATTTCGTAATTCTGCCGCCAGCCTCCTCGACCTGCCGGGAGATCTCGCGCTCCATTGCAGCGAGATCCTCCTCGGCTATAATGCCCTTCGCGATTCCCTGTTGGTTGGAGACGACGAAGACAGGCCAACCGGCGTCATTGAGCCGTTTAATCGCACCCGGCGCAAACGGAAATACCCTCAGCTCGCCGACGTTTTTGACGTAGTCGTCGCGGTCGGAGTTGATAACCCCGTCGCGGTCAAGGAAAACAGCCCTCACGGAGTCACTGCCCGCTCGCATTGCTTCATCAGGCAAGCAAAGACCAGATGGCCGAGAATCATGTGTACGTCCTCAATACGCTGCATATTGTCGCTGTTGACTACGATGGCCTTCTGAGCCACTTTCGCCAGTTTGCCGCCGGCGAAACCCGACCAGCCTATCGTGATAGCACCCATCTCGTTAGCCTTTTCGACCGCCTTGATGACGTTGGGGGAGTTGCCGCTGCCGCTGATCGCCAGAACCACATCGCCATCCTCAAGCAGACTATCAAGCTGCTCGGCGAAGATATTTTCGTAGTCCGTATCGTTGGCCCAGGCGGTCATCACAGCCACGTTGTCGGTCATCGCAGAGGCGCGAAACCTCTTGCCGGTGTGCTCTTTCAGGCCTTTTTGGAAGTCGCAGGCGATGTGGCTGGCGGTGGAAGCACTGCCGCCGTTGCCCAGCAAAAAGACTTGCCGGCCATCGGCGTGGGCGGCTTTCAGCGTGTCTATGACATCCTGTATTTTATCCTCAGGCAATTCCTCGATGGCCTGGGTTACCATATTGAGATAATCTCGGATCATCGACATTTCACTACCTACCTTCTGACGTTGAAGATAACCTTGGAGCCGTCACGCTCCAGGTTAATCGGCAGTTCGCGAAGATGAGCCAGCTTCTTGCGAACCGCCCCCCTGTTTTCCGGCGGCGTGCATACCAGGAAAAATCCGCCGCCACCGGCGCCAGTCACTTTTCCACCAAGCGCCCCTGCAGACATCGCCAGATCCAGCATCTCATCAATCGCCGGATTGGTGATCCCGCTCGCCAGTTGTTTCTTCTTCAGCCAACCATCTCGCAGCGTCTGACCAAGCGACGCCACGGCGCCGAGTCTTAGTTGTCTGGCCAATTCATCGGCCTGGTCTCGCATGTCGGTCAGCACCGACATCCTGTTGGTAATATTGCTGCGCTGTTCAGTGAGCACCGAAGACGACTTGCGCGTCACCCCCGTATAGAACAACAACAAACTCTCGCATAGTCTTTGCCTGGCCACGCCGTTCAACTTTATCGCGTCCGTTTGAACGTTTCCATCGGCCATAAATTTGAAGTGTCTCAGCCCGCCATAAGCAGCGATATATTGATCCTGCTTTCCGATAGGCTTGCCCAGAACATCAATCTCTATCTCACACGCCTGCTGCGCCAGAGTCTCAGCGGGGGCGATCTCTCCCTTGAATGCATACAGAGCGTTCAACAAGCCGACCGTGACCGTGCTCGACGATCCCAGCCCCGAGCCCTCCGAAGGGATGTCGGCCATAGTTGAAATCTCAATTCCGTGCGTGATGCCGACCATCCTCATAGCTTCTCTGGCGAGTTCGTGCTGTATCTCGTCAACAGACTCAACCATCTCGGTCTGTGTATATCCAATACGAATTTTGTCGTCGAAGCGTTCCTTTACAACGACAAAGATATATTTGTCAATTGCGGTTGACACGACTGCTCCGTAGTCGTGTTCATAGAAACCCTTAAAATCGGTTCCACCGCCAGCGAAGCTAACTCTGAGGGGGGTTTGGGTAATGATCAACTCGATACAACCTCCTGTTGCCTACATTTGTATTCTACCATAAGCAGAGGTGGGTCTCAATCGAAAGATATAATCAGCCTTACAAGCGAAAGCCTCCGCATTTCTGCGGAGGCTTTGAATAATAATCCTGGCAACGACCTATTTTCCCGAGGCCTCACGCCCCAGTATCGTCGGCCCAGGTGGGCTTAACTACCGTGTTCGGAATGGGAACGGGTGGACCCCCACCGGTATGGTCACCAGGAAATCGGTAACCTGTTTATTGTTTTCAGTTATCAAAGTCATTTGAACACTGTATTGAGTGCGCGCGAGTTCAAGGTAAATCATTGCAAATGGTCAAGCCCTCGGTCTATTAGTACGGCTTAGCTAAATACATTACTGCACTTACACTTGCCGCCTATCAACCCGGTCGTCTACCGGGGACCTTACCAGGTTAACCCTGTGAGAAGATTAATCTTGTGGCGAGCTTCCCACTTAGATGCTTTCAGCGGTTATCCCTTCCAGACATAGCTACTCGGCACCTGCCGTTGGCACGACAACCGATACACCAGAGGTCTGTCCATCCCGGTCCTCTCGTACTAGGGACAGCCCCACTCAATCTTCTTGCGCCCGCATCGGATAGGGACCGAACTGTCTCACGACGTTCTGAACCCAGCTCGCGTGCCGCTTTAATGGGCGAACAGCCCAACCCTTGGGACCGACTACAGCCCCAGGATGCGACGAGCCGACATCGAGGTGCCAAACCTTGCCGTCGCTGTGAGCGCTTGGGCAAGATAAGCCTGTTATCCCCGGGGTAACTTTTATCCGATGAACCCTGGCCATTCCACTCTGAGCCAGAGGGTCATTAAGCCCTGGTTTCCCACCTGCTCGAGCCGTCGCTCTCGCAGTCAAGATCGCTTATGCCTTTATACTCTAACGGCTGATTTCCAACCAGCCTGAGCGATCCTTTGGACGCCTCCGTTACTTTTTAGGAGGCGACCGCCCCAGTCAAACTACCCGCCTGATACTGTCCTATGCCCGGATAACGAACAATAGTTAGAATTTCAGCCTAACAAGGGTGGTATTCCACTGCTGAGTTGCCTCTCCCACCTATTCTCTACATATTAAACCAAAACCCAATATCAAGGTGTAGTAAAGCTCCACGGGGTCTTTCCGTCCTGATGCGGGTAATGCGCATCTTCACGCATGCTACAACTTCGCCGAGTCCATCGTTGAGACAGCGCTCAAGTCGTTACACCTTTCGTGCAGGTCGGAACTTACCCGACAAGGAATTTCGCTACCTTAGGACCGTTATAGTTACGGCCGCCATTCACCAGGGCTTCGATTCAGAGCTTCATCCGAAGTCCGACGTCAGATGTCCGCAGTTCGAATATCTTCACTGCCACGCCACTTACTTATAGTGACGTGAAGAGAACGACCAACGTGATCACGTAACTCATTAAGCGTGTCATATTCGCTTTGTTCGATATAACCGTGCCGATATGCCAACTCCAATTGACATCCTAGCTCAGTACACGAACCAAGAGCATTAATAAGAAAACGCTTGAAGTCTGCAACATAACGACTACGACCATATCCTTCTGCTATGTTTGCGGGATCACTCTCAGCCGATAATCGCATCTGTCTGCCTAGTTCGTTTCTAGCGAACATCGGAAACTTCAACGTCAACGGCTTTATCGCTATCGCTAATTCCATAGCCATACGATATACTCGTAAATCATCCAGACTCTTGATCACCTTGTTCCGAACCTCCAACTCCTGACATCGGACCTCGAATTGACCCCTCCTGTTAACCTTCTGGCATTGGGCAGGTGTCAGCCCCTATACATCAGCTTTCGCTTTAGCAGAGACCTGTGTTTTTGTTAAACAGTCGCTCGAGCCTTGTCACTGCGGCCCCAGATAAGAAATAGTGTCAAAACTACACCCATCCAGGGCACCCCTTCTCCCGAAGTTACGGGGTTAACTTGCCTAGTTCCTTAACGATGGTTATCTCGCACGCCTTAGTATCCTCTACTTGCCTACCTGTGTCGGTTTGCGGTACGGACAACTCCTTACTCGCTAGAGGTTTTTCTTGGCGGCATGAAAGACTACTTCGCTTCACATCTCTGATCCACTCGTCACTTGCCGAGATTATATATCCGGCGGATTTGCCTACCGGAAAATCCCTACAAATGAACACGGACAACCAATACCGTGCTTAGTCCAACTACGCCGCGTCACCCCAATATTTCGCTCAAACGCAAGAAGCCGGTTCAGGAATATACACCTGATGTCCATCGACTACGCCATTCGGCCTCGCCTTAGGTCCGACTAAACTCAAGAGGACGATCCTTCCTTAAGAACCCTTAGGCTTTCGGCGGAGATGATTCTCACATCTCTTCTCGCTACTCATTCCGGCATCCTCACTTGAATGCAGTCCACCACTCCTTACGGTATGACTTCAACCCGCATTCAACGCTCTCCTACCAGACCGGCTTACGCCGGCCTCCAAAGCTTCGGTGATTGGCTTGAGCCCCCTTACATTATCGGCGCAAAATCACATTCGACCAGTAAGCTGTTACGCACTTCTTAGACGGTGGCTGCTTCTAAGCCAACATCCTGGTTGTCTATGCAATCTCACATCCTTTTACACTTAGCCAATACTTAGGGACCTTAGCTGTTGGTCTGGGCTGTTTCCCTTTTGACTACGAAACTTATCTCCCGCAGTCTCACTGCTGCGCTTCATGTCCCGGCATTCGGAGTTTGGTTGATTTTGGTAACCTGGTAGGGCCCCTAGACCATCCAGTGCTCTACCTCCGGAACAAAACACGCAACGCTGCACCTAAATGCATTTCGGAGAGAACCAGCTATCTCCGAGTTCGATTAGCATTTCACCCACTACCCACAGCTCATCCAAGCCGTTTTCAACCGACACTGGTTCGGTCCTCCACTCGCGGTTAAGCGAGCTTCAACCTGGCCATGGGTAGATCACTCGGTTTCGGGTCTACTGAACGCTACTAGACGCCCTATTAGGACTCGCTTTCGCTACGGCTACACGTATAAAACGCTTAACCTCGCAACGTAAAGTAACTCGCCGGATCATTATGCAAAAGGCACGCCATCACACTAACCTATAAATAGATTATAGTGCTCTGACTGTTCGTAGGCATATGGTTTCAGGTTCTATTTCACTCCCCTCCCGGGGTTCTTTTCACCTTTCCCTCACGGTACTATCCGCTATCGGTGGCAAAGAGTATTTAGCCTTAGACGGTGGTCCGCCCAGATTCACGCAAGATTACTCGTGACCCGCGCTACTCGGGTATCGAACGCAAGACTAATCGCTTTCGCCTACAAGGCTCTCACTTCCTATGGCGCGACTTTCCAGTCAACTTCGACTAACGATTAGTTTGATAACTTGCCGGCTAACTCGCAGTTCGCCAGTCCGACCCCACAACACCCATATCGCAACGGCTGCGTCCTATCACACGATACAGGTTTAGGCTAATCCGATTTCGCTCGCCGCTACTCACGGAATCGCTTCGCTTTCTTTTACTCGGGTTACTAAGATGTTTCAGTTCACCCGCTTACCCCCGTATACCTATGTATTCAGCATACGGTGACACCGCATAACCAGTGCCAGGTTCCCCCATTCGGGAATCGCCGGATCTAAGCATGTTTGCTGCTCCCCGACGCGTTTCGCCGCTTACTGCGCCCTTCTTCGGCTCTTTGCCCCAAGGCATCCACCATACGCCCTTTGTAGCTTGACCAAACCTTTTATATGGTTAACAGTTATATACAACACACGGCCTTACAACCGCACAACGCACACAACCGATAACCGGTCCTTAAACTACGCATGCGCACTCAATACAATATTCAAATGACAATGAACGGTTATGCTCTTATAGAGCAGCGCCTTGGAGCTATGCCTTAGCGCAAACTTGTCAACACCGGCCACTCACACAAACAGGGAGAGACAGGTTCGTCTCCCCCTGAGGTCAACGCATCTGTCTTCCGACCGTTATTAGCTTGTCAGATAAATAATCTTAATCAGCATAGGCCGTTTTTGGTGTTCTTTGAAGACTGAATAGTGTGAGCGGTAAATGAGACCGACCTAAGATTTGTAGGTTATGTTTGTATTGGAAGTCAGGCTCCCAACCAACTAACCTGCATAATCCTTAGAAAGGAGGTGATCCAGCCGCACCTTCCGATACGGCTACCTTGTTACGACTTCGTCCCCCTCGCTCCCCACACCTTCGGCGACTCCTCCCTTGCGGTTAGGCCATCGACTTCGGGTGCAGACAACTCAGGTGGCGTGACGGGCGGTGTGTACAAGGCCCGGGAACGTATTCACCGCAGTTTAGCTGACCTGCGCTTACTAGCGATTCCGACTTCATGTAGTCGAGTTGCAGACTACAATCCGAACTGAGGACGCATTTATGAGATTCGCTCCACCTCGCGGTATTGCTGCCCTTTGTTAGCGTCCATTGTAGCATGTGTGTAGCCCCAGGCGTAAGGGCCATGCTGACTTGACGTCATCCCCACCTTCCTCCCGCTTACACGGGCAGTTTCCGAAGAGTTCCCGACTCTACGCTGGCAACATCGGATGAGGGTTGCGCTCGTTGCGGGACTTAACCCAACATCTCACGACACGAGCTGACGACAGCCATGCAACACCTGTCTTAGGGCTCCCAAAGGCACTCCCGACTTTCATCAGGATTCCCTAGATGTCAAGCCTGGGTAAGGTTCTACGGTTAGTGACGTATTAAACCACATGCTCCACCGCTTGTGCGGGCCCCCGTCAATTCCTTTGAGTTTCAACCTTGCGGTCGTACTCCCCAGGCGGGATACTTAATGCGTTAGCTGCGGCACTAGAGGGGTCGATACCTCTAACACCTAGTATCCATCGTTTATGGCCAGGACTACCGGGGTATCTAATCCCGTTCGCTACCCTGGCTTTCGCACCTCAGCGTCAGGATATGGCCAGGAAGCCGCCTTCGCCACGGGTGTTCCTCCTGATATCTACGCATTTCACCGCTACACCAGGAATTCCACTTCCCTCTCCATACCTCAAGGCTCCCAGTTTTGCAGGCAGTTCCGAGGTTGAGCCTCGGAATTTCACCCACAACTTAAAAACCCGCCTACGCGCGCTTTACGCCCAGTGAATTCGGACAACGCTCGCCCCCTACGTATTACCGCGGCTGCTGGCACGTAGTTAGCCGGGGCTTATTCGTCGGGTACCGTCACTTCCTTCGTCCCCAACAAAAGACCTTTACATCTCGAAAGACTTCATCAGTCACGCGGCGTCGCTGCGTCAGGCTTTCGCCCATTGCGCAAGATTCCTAATTGCTGCCCCCCGTAGGAGTCTGGGCCGTGTCTCAGTCCCAATCCGGCTGACCATCCTCTCAGACCAGCTACCCGTCGTCGTCTTGGTAGGCCGTTACCCACACCAACTAACTGATAGGCCGCAAGCCCATCCTAAAGCGCATCGCTGCTTCAGATATATATACATGCGAATACATATCCACATTCGGTATTAATCCGCCTTTCGGCGGGCTATCCCCAACTTTAGGGCAGGTTGCTTACGTGTTACGCGACCGTTCGCCGCTAGGTCGTCGGCCGAAGCCTAAACCTCGCTCGACTTGCATTTCTTAGGCACGCCGCAAGCGTTCGTCCTGAGCCAGGATCAAACTCTCCATAAGAAAATCTATATCAAACAGCATAAAGCTGTCGATTGACTCAAAAGAGAGAATCCTTATCCATGCCTACACTAATAAGCACAGATGCATAATTTTGCTGAAACTCATTTGCACGCTCACACTATACAGTTTTCAAAGAACATACCGCGCCAGGAGAGTTCATTTTATCCCAGGCGCAAAATTAATTATACCACAGCTTTGCGTCGAATGTCAACCTTTTTTGGAAGACTTTTTCGGATCAACCGAACTGCACTTCGGGGCCGCCTTGCGAGGAGGCCCATCCCTGGGCACGAGAAATATCATACCAAATGCCCTTTACCCAAGTCAAGGGTTAATTTACACATTTTGCGAAAAACAATGTTTTGTTTGCTGGCTGATCTATGCGCTCACAAAAATTGAATCCAAACAACTTCGGAGACTAACGAAGTTCAATTTATGTGTTGTACAAGCGGGACTATGTTTTGGCGCGCGAACATAAGGGTACACCAAAATTGGTAATTGACTGCATCTGGACATAACTCGGAACAAAGGGTGGACAGAGAAATGGAAAGCGCTGGATGTGGCTGGGGCGGAGATGCCATTGAGATAAGGGTGCCGTGCAAGCCGGAATATGTGCGCACGATTCGGCGCACTATCGCTGAGTTCGCGGGCCTGATAGATATGCCCCGACAGGCCATTGAAGAAGTGGAAATCGCCGCCTCAGAAGCGGCTTCCAATGTGGTCAGACACGCGTATAGCGGAATGGCGAAGTGCGGACAGCCCATCCGGGTAAAATGCGCCTATAAAGCAGGGGATCTGATCATAGAAATCATAGACAAAGGCAGCGGATTTGCCGTGCCCACCGGCCAGCAAACTCACGAATTGGATCTAAGCCGGGACGGCGGGTTTGGGATAATGTTGATACGCTGTCTAATGGACAAGGTGAGTTTCAGTTCCCAGGCGAACGGCACACGGGTCAGGATGGCAAAGAGAGCGGGATTGACTGCGCATGAGATATCAGTTGAGTCGAGACAAGTCCCGAATAAATGCTCGGTGGCCACCGGAAAAGCAGATTTCTCGCTTCGCTCGAAATGACGGACGGGGAATAATAAGGGCGGCTTTGACACCGCCCTTGCAAATAAATATCGCTCAAATTAGAGCGAGATGATATTGGTGGCCAGAAGCACCGGGTAAGTTACGCCGTTGACTTTCTCGCAGGACACGACCCCGGTTACGATGACTTGTGCGCCAAATGGCGGCTGAGTTGCACTGCGCACTTTGATTCCGGCGTTGCCTGCGCTATCGGTGATGGCGCTGCCGTCGACGAGATCAAAACCGCCTGAGAGCAAAGCCCCTACCTTGCCCGCCATACGCACGTACATGCCCACGTTGTGAACTCCGCTGCCGCCGGATATGCCCTGAGTATAGGAGTTGAAGTTGCCTCCACCTGCGACTTTCGTAGTCATAAACAGCGGCTGTATCAGAGCCCCGGAGGTCGGGTTGGTGATTTCCGGGTTTAGTATCGCCCGCTCACAACCGCCGAACAGACCGAGCACACCCATAACGGTCACTTTTTGGCCGACATTGGCAGTAGTAGTCCCCTGAACTCGGATTCCCGCTATTCTATTCGGCTCCGAGATGTAGAAGTAGTTGGAGAACTTAGCGGTGATCGTTCTTGCGGGAAGAGCGATAGCCTGATTGTCAGCATACGATTTTGCCTGCTGGATGCTGGTTACAGGCCTTGCAATTTGCACCGCCGGAGATGTCATAACCGACGACGTATTTCCCATTCCGTCGACAGCTCGAGCGGAGATATAGTATACGCCGTTGTATGAAAGCGATAGACCGGTTATTGTCATAGAAGTCGCAGTTCCCGCACTGGTCCAGCCTTTAATGTTAGTGCCACCGGCCGATGTACCAACCGCATATTCATATCGGACTATGCCGGTTCCCGCATCGGTTGCGCTCCACCCTCCTACCAGGCTCGTAAGAGAGGTGCTATACTTCGCAGATGTCACCTCGTTCATAACAGGCGCGGAGTTGTCGACCACTATGACTGCACTTGGCCCGCAGCCGGCGGCTTGATTGCCGGCGTTGTCCTTTGCAGTGCCGGCGGCGATCGATATGCTGAGTGTGCCATCACCTGTGATGTTGGAGATTGTGACGGTGCGCATAGTGGTCCCTGAGCCGGTCACAGCAACTGTGCCGTTTGCCGTTCCGGTTTTGTTGAGCGTTATATCGGAACCCGTCAGAGTAACGGTGTTGGCCGACCCGTATACAATCAGATAGGAGACTGGGCCGGCAGCAGTCGGTGTCGTAGAAGGCGCGCCTATTACGACCACCGGCGGAGTATTGTCCACGCTGAATGTCGTGCTTGGTCCACAAGCCGGCGCGCTGCCCCCTCCGCTTCCGGTGGCGGTGCCGGCGGCTATGGATATGCCGAGTGTGCCGTCGCCGGTGATATTGCTGAGAGTCACAGTGCGGGTAATGTTGCCTGAGCCGGTGACTGAGATAGTCCCGCTGGCAGTCCCGGTTCGATTTAGAGTCACATCAGAACTCTTCAGAGAAATTGACGACACGCCTGAGTATGTTACCGTGTAGCTCACAGGGCCCGTATTTGTTAACGCAGCCGACGGGGCGCTGACCGTGATGCCGAGCGGGCTGTTGTCTACGGTCACTGTATTACTCGGCCCAGCGGATGGGGCCATATTGCCGGCCGCATCGCTGGCGGTTCCAGCGGCTATAGAAATGCCCAATGTGCCGTCGCCCGTGATATTGCTGATCGTCACAGTGCGGGAAGTGTTGTCCGTGCCACTGACACTGACCGTGCCGTTTGCGGTGCCAGTCTTGTTCAAAGTGATATTGGAAGCAGTAAGGCTGACTAAGTCAGCCCCCGTGTAAGTAACGGTATATGTAACCGGCTCGGAGCTTGTCGTAGCGGCAGACGGATTGCCTATTTTGACCGTCGGCGGCGTGTTGTCGACGGTGAAGGTCGTGCTTGGACCTGCCGCAGGTGCGAAGTTGGCGGAATTGTCGCTTGCAGTGCCGGCTGCGATGGATATGCCCAGAGTACCGTTGCCGGTGATATTATTTATTGTTACCGTGCGAGTGGTGTTGCCCGAGCCGCTGACGCTGACTGTGCCGTTGGCTGTGCCGGTTTTGTTTAGGGTCACATTGGCGGCGATCAGGGTTACGTTATCTGCGCCGTCGTAAGTGACGATGTAGGTGACCGGGCCAGTGCGCGTAAGCGAAGTCGACGGTGCGCTGATTGAGATCTCCGGCGGCGTCAAATCGAGCGGCCCTTTATAGACCCATTTTGCAGCATCCGCGCTGACTACCACCCCTGAACCAGCCCCCAACGTCGATAACTCTACATAGCCCGAAGTACCCGCCTCAAAAGGCACATTGGACGCAAGCAGATAATATGCCCCACCCGATCCGCCGTTCTGATTCTGTGTGGAAGGCGTTTGACCACCGTGATGGTAGACGACATAATGCGCCGTGCTTGTGCGATTGGTGCCGATTTGATAGAACGCGTAGACGTCGTAGTAGCCCGATGCCGGAAGGTTCGGCGTCCAGCGACATTTTCGCGTAGCAGAAGTTTCAGTCGTCGATGCCTCGCCGGATGCCCACAGGTAGTTGCTGCCGACCATAGGAACTGACGAGGTGCCGACAGTCCATTGATTAGAGCCAGGCGAGGTGTTGGTCCAGCCAGGGTCCGTGTTGTCAACCACGAGCTCGGTGACCGTCGGGGTCGTGGTAAATGTATAATCGGCCGAGGCAGCGTTGCCATATGCGTTAGATGAAGAGCACTTGAAGTGATATTCTTTATTGGCAGCAAGCCCGGTGACTGCGACGCTATGATTTTTGACCATAGACGCATTTGAAGCGACCCCGCCGTAGCCGGTGGTGAGGCCGTAGTTCACGGTGCTGTCTGAGGCGGCGTTGGTGGTCCAGGTTATGGTGGCCGTGTTAGCGCCGATATTGATAACCTGCACGTTAGATATGGCAGGCGGGCCATTGGTCGTGAACGTATAATCACCGGAGTTTCTTGAGCCGTTTGAGTTAGTCGACCGAACTCTGAAGTGATATGTAGTCAATGGGCTTAGCCCAGAGATTGTCTGCGAGTGCGATGTGACCAGGCTGGAGTTGAGTGGTGTCGACGAGCCATATCCCGACGTTGTCCCATAGTCTATCTGTGTGGTCGAGGCCTGATCCGTTGTCCAGGTGATTGTAACCGAGTTATTGGTCGGAGTCGAAGTCTGGACGTTGCTGATTGCCGGCGGCGGCAGGGCACCGACAGCGAAATCGGTGACATACATATTTCCGGTGACGCTGCCGATCTGCACTTTTACAGTTTTAACCACGTCGGCATAACCAGGCACGCTGGCCGTGACGGTATAAGTACCAGGAGCCAGATTCATAAAAGCATAAAACCCGGTGCCGTCGCAGCGCATCGATTTGCTGGCGGGGCCGGAGATCGAAACCGTCGCCCCATAAGCTCCGTCACACCATGCCCCTGTGGCGCCGATAGTGACGCTGCCGCTGATATGACCCTTTGTGGGAGATGTTTTCCACGGCATAGACGGAATATTGGCGGCGGTGGGCGTCACCTGTGAAACAAGGCTCGAAGAGAAGTTATCCCACGTCCCGCCTGCGTAAGGCTCGTAGTAGCAATAGCCGCAGAAACCATCGGCGTAGTTGCCGGCCGGCGAGGCCGTGCGCGAAGCCAGAAGCTGGTTAATAGCGTTCGTCTTTGTGTTCAGGTAAGTGCCTGGGCCGATAACCATGTGGCGGCCCTGTTTACGATCCTTTTGATAATTGATCCAATTTGTATAATGGCTGCCGTAGGTGCTCTGATCGAAATAATCCATTGGGACGATCATATCGACGATGCCCTCTTCGAGCCATGAGTCCCAGTCTGAATAATATGTCTTATAAGGAGGCGTCGTCTGGAACGCCGCCCTGGTGGATGCGGTCGGGGATGGAATACTGGTGACGACTGAAGCTGAGTGCTTCACCCAGGGCTTTACCGCCAACATCCTGGCGTAGGTTTTTCTTACGATAGAAGTGACCTGATCTCTGCGCCATTGTTGGAAGTTGGCGTTTGTGTAGGCGGGTTGGCCAGATGTGCCGAAGCGGGCGTTGTAGCGTGCGACGCTGGTTGGGTTGTAGCCTTCATTGGCGTCGACAAAGCGAATATAATCCCAATGAATCCCGTCGATATCGAAATTGTTGACTAAATCCATCGCCACGTTGACGGTGTAGTCTGCCGCTTTTGGATGGCCGGGGTCGAAGGATTTGTATTCATTTTCGGCACCTGAATTGTTGCGGGTAGGCCAGTAGTTGTCTGGGTTTGTCGGGCTGCTGTGAGCTGCATAAACCTCATTGCCACCTGTATTGAATGCAACCATCCAACAGTGCACTTCGATACGTTTCTTGCCGCCGGTGGTGTCGTGGGCGGCGTTGATAACTGCTTGCAGCGCGTTGAAATTGGCGGGAGTAAGAGCCCATTGGAAGTAAGGTTCTCCGAGACCGGACGGGTAACATACATCCGCATGCCTGCGCACCTCGATGAATACCGCGTTGAGATTCGCATTTCGGATATCGCCCTTGCTGGTGGAACTGCCGACAACACCGAGCAGTTTATCGACCTGGCTTTGATTCAGATAGCCGGCGTGCCAGCCATCGATCCACATGCCCCGAAGTTCATCGGCTGCAATCGGCCCAGCCGACGCCAATAGCACGGCCATAACCAACAGCCCAACCCACAAGTTAATATCCAGCCTTCTTCCCTTAAACACTCCAGCCTCCTTACTGTATCAAGCCTTCGTTCGAAATGACGGGTTATGGGGTGGCGATTCGGAGATCACCACCCATCTCAGAGGGCGGCGATTCGGAGATCACCACCCATCTCGGGGGTGGCGATTCGGAGATCGCCACCCATCTCGGATCGCCACCCATCATAATACTCTATGCCTAATCGCTACATTTGCAACTCGCCTGTCAACAGAAAAGCTACTTGCCTGGCGAGTTTGTTGTTCCACTCAAGCTTGATTATTGGTAACAAAAAACGGGCAGCGTAGTGGTTCGCGCTGCCCGTTTGTTTATACACGAGGATGTTATAAGTTTATAACATCAGTTGCCAGGACGACAGGATATATCTTGCCATCCACTGTCTCACAGGATACTACGCCCGTGACGATGACGTTTGTCGCGCCTCCGCCACTGCCGCCTGTCCAGACCTTGACTCCAGCGATCCCGCTGCTGTCAACAATCTTACTGCCGTCATCAAGAGTGAACCCATCAGGATTCACATTGGCCAGACGGCCGGCGATTCTCACGAACACACCGATATTATTCGGACCGGAACCTTCGGTAACGCCAGGGGTGAACGCGTTAAACGCAACACCACCGATCGACTTACCGACCATCAACAGCGGCTGCACAGCGTCATCGGAGGCGCTGTCGGCGACGATAGCATCAAGTATCGCCCGCTCGCCGGTGCTTGCGATGCCCATAACTCCGAGCACCACAACGCTATTGCCAGTCTGTACCTCATCGGCACTCTCAACGCGAATACCGGCTATTCTGTCCCGCTGGGAGATGTAGAACATATCCGCAAATTTCGCGCTGACAGGCAGCGACGGCAGAGCTACTACTGTGCCGTCCACAAGTCCCTTAGCCTCCTGAATGCTTGCGACCTGTGTGGCAACTCTTACGCCCGCAGAGGTCATAACATTAGAGACCAACCCGGCCGCGTCAATCGCTCGAACCGAGATGTAGTAGGTGTCAGTCAAGTTCAGGCTAAGCCCAGTGATTGTAGCAGTCGTGGCATCCCCGGCGTCGGTCCAGGCCTTAACCTGGGTGCCGCCAGCGGTCGTGCCGATCGCGTATTCATAGCGATCTATATCGGAACCAGTGTCCACAGCTTCCCACCAGCCCTTGAGGGTCGTGGTCGATATGGTGTATTTCTCATCGGTAACGCTCTGCATCTCAGGAGTGGTATTGTCTACCACGAACGTAGCGCTCGGGCCGATGGCCAGCGCCTCATTACCCGCGGCGTCTACAGCAGTGCCCGCCGCCAGGGAAATACCGAGCGTGCCGTCTCCCACGATATCAGACAACGTAACAGTGCGAACGGTGTTCCCAGTGCCCGAAACCGTTACTGTAGCGTCTGCGCTGCCCGACCTGTCGAGGTACACGCTATCTGCATCAAGCAGAATGTTGCTGGCTCCGTCATAGGTAATCGTAAACGTAACCGGCCCGGCTGAGGTTATCGGCGCTGAAGGAGCGCTAATATAGACAAGCGGAGGATTATTATCCACCACAAAGCTGGCGCTCGGCCCGGCAGCAGCGGCAAGGTTGCCGACCGCGTCGGAAGCGGTTCCAGCGGCGATCGATATTGCCAGTGTGCCGTTACCCTTAATGTTCGAAATGGTGACGGTGCGGGTGGTGTTACCGGTGCCCGACACTGTGATCGTTCCGCGAGCCGTGCCCTGATTTACAGCAGTTATATCGCTCGCCTTAAGCGTGATTTCGTCAACTCCGACGTCATCAGAGTATGTAACTGTAAACGTAACCGGTCCACCGTTGGTGATAGAAACGGACGGCGCGCTGATAGTCACGCTTGGCGGTGTCAGATCGAGCGGGCCTTTGTAGACCCATCTGGCCGCGTCTGCGCTGACAAATGCTCCGTCGCTCGACTGGTTGGTCAGTTCCAGATAGCCCGAAGTCCCTGCCAGGAACGGCTTGTTTGCCGCAATGAGGAACCAGTCGCCCTGGTTTGCAACCTCTGCCTTCTGATTCTGCGGGCTGTCGATCTGACCGCCCTGATAGTGCAGGGTATAGGTCACATCCGGGTTGCGGTTTGTGCCCTTCTGATAGAAAGCATAAACGTCGTAGAGTCCCGGATCAATCAGGTTCGGAGTCCACGTGCACTTGCGGGTGGGTGTCTCCTCTCCTTTATAATAGAGGTAGTCAGTGCCGATTTTCGGCACAGCCTCAACACTGCCCACGTTCCAGGCTCCACTACCAGTGTTCGCCCACCCCGGATCGAGGTTGTCGATGACGTACTCGCTGACAGGGGTCTGCGTGGTGAACGTATAATCAGCAGAGGTCGCCGTGCCATAGGCGTTTACGGAGACACACTGATAATGATACGTCTTCTGCGCAGTAAGGCCAGTCAACGTGATGGTATGGCTGGTAACATATGTCGGGCTAACACCCTGGCTGCCGTAGGAAGTTGTTAATCCATATTTGACCGTGCTGTCCGACGGATGATTCGTCGTCCAGGTTATCGTCGCAGTGGTAGAAGTCGTGACCGCCTGAACGTTGCTGATGGTCGGCTTATCAAGCGTGGTGAACGTGTAGTCCGCCGATACAACATCGCCGTTGGCGTTGCCAGATTTGACCCTGTAGTGATACAGAGTATTAGGGGTTAGATTACTCAGCGATGCGGAGTGTGACGTCACATTGGCAGGATCCAACGTCGTCGATGATCCGTAGCTGGTAGTTGTGCCATATTCGACCTGCGTGGAAGCAGGCTGGTTGGTGATCCACGTGATGGTCGCAGCTTTATTAGTCAGATTGTTAGCCGAGACGTTCGAGATCACCGGCAGGCTGTTCGTTGTAAACGTATAATCGTCGGATACCGAAAGGCCCCCCGTGTTTTCGGACTTCACCCGGAAGTGATACAACTTGCCAGGAGTCAGGCCGGTCAGATTGACTGAGTGCGAGGTCACTTTGTTGGAATCCAGCGTAGTCGTCGAGCCGTAGGCGGTGGTTGTGCCATATTCGACCTGAGACGTAGACGCCTCATTGGTCGTCCAGGTCACAGTAACCGAAGTCGCCAGTATATTCGTCGTCTGAACATTGCTGATTACCACCGAGCCATTTGTCGCAAAGGTGAAATCTGCCGATGTGGTCGAGCCGTTGGTATTGGTAGAGGTCACCTTGTAGTGATAAGTCGTGCCCGTCTGCAAACCGGTAAGATTCACCGAGTGAGCCGTGACCAGATTCGAATCCAGAGGACTCGTTGAGCCGTAGCTCGTGGTCTTGCCATACTGAACCTGCGACGTAGCCGGCTGGTTAGTGGTCCAGGTGATCTTAGCCGAGTTTGAAGTTATATTCGTCGCGGTCACATTTGTGATCGCAGGCGGTGCGAGTGTGGTAAAGGTGAAGTCCTGAGACGTAGAAGAGCCGTTGTCATTGGACGAAAGCACCCGGTAGTGATAGGTCACGCCCGGCGTAAGACCGGTCAAAGAGACGCTATGATTGGTGACTTCACTATTGTTGACCGGAGTCGATGAGCCGTAGCTTGTGGTCGGGCCGTACTGCACCTGCGATGTCGCGGGCTGGCTTGTGGTCCAGGTGATTGTGGCAGAGCTGCCCGTTATGTTGCTGGCGTTTACCTGCGAAATAGCGGGAGGCACAACGCCGCCAAGCTGCATGTCCTTGACATACATATTACCCGTGACCTGGCCGATGGCTACGTTTACAGTCTTGATCGCGTCAGGATATCCGGACTGGCTTGCGATAATCGTATAGTTTCCCGGCGGCACGTCGATAAACGCGTAGAAGCCGGTGCCGTCGCAGATCTGTGTCCTGTTGACAGGACCAACGATTTGGACCGAAGCTCCGTCTGCCCACTTGCCGTTGTTATAGTAAGTAACGGTTCCGCTGATATGACCCTTGGTAGGGTTGGTCTTCCAGGTCATAACAGGGAGATCGGTCCAGGTAGGGTTCACTTCATTCTTGAGCCGCGTGCCGAAAGACGACGCCCACGTGCCGTTGATGTAGGGCACTCTGTATGAATATCCGCAATAGCCGTCAGCGTAGTTGCCGTTTGGCGACTGATCTCTGGTCATTTTGAGCTGGAGCAGCGAGTTATCTAAAGAGTTTAGATAAATGCCGGGGCCGATATACATATGCCGGTCCCCTTTTCGGTCCTTCTCAAAGTTCATCCACTTTTTGTAGTCGTTGGGCAGCGAGGCGTTGTTGTAGTAGGTCATCGGGACAGCGGCATCTATAGTGCCTTCCTGCAACCACGAATCCCAGTCGCTGTAGACGTCATAATAAGGTCGCGTGGCCTGGAACGCTGCTCGAGTCGAAGCGGTCGGCGACGGGTTCCACGTAACGAATGCGCCGGTTTGCTTGACCCACGGCTTTACGGACTGGATTTTTGCATAAATCTTTCTAACAACCGCGCTGACCTGATCACGTCGCCACTGTTTCCACTGTTCGTTGGTTGAAGCCGGTTGGCCGGACAGACCGTAGCGCGCGTTGTAACGAGCGACGCTGGTCGGGTTGTAGCCCTGGTTGTTGGCGGTAAACCTGATATAGTCGTAGTGAATGCCGTCTATATCGAAGTTGTTGACAAGATCCATCGCCACGTCGACGGTATACTGCGCTGCCAGCGGATGGCCAGGGTCGAAAGCCTTGTCTGCAACTTCAGCGCCCGTATTATCTCGCGAGGGCCAATAATTGTCGAGGTTTGTAAGGCTGCCTGTCGGGGTACTTTTATGCTGGTTGTAAACAGCTCCGCCACTGGTTCGGAACGCCACCATCCAGGCGTGAACTTCGATGCGTTTCTTGCCGCCGGTGGTATCGTGTGCTGCATTTATGACGGCTTGAAGTGCGTTGAAGTTTGAAGGGGACAAGCCCGACATATACGGCTCACCCATAGACGACGGATAACAGGCATCGCAGTTTCTTCTAACCTGAATAACTACTGCGTTACAGTTGGCATCGCGCAACTGGCCGCCTTGTGAGGTGCCCGGCACTCCGAGCAGCGTGTTCACCTGCGTCTGGTTCAGAATTCCCGTGCCCCAGGCATCCACCCAGAATGCACGGAATTCCGCAGCATTCGCGGTCGTTGTCCACAATAAGGCGACTGCTGCTATGAGACCGAGCAGTCCGCCGCTTCTCCTTCGATTCAGCAAGATTGCGCCTCCCTTTTTGACCCTTAAACAGGGTAGACATACATAATAATACATGCGGCCTGCCCAGCGACATGCATACATTCTCAGGGTAACCTCAAACACAGCGCCTGTCAACTAGCAATTTTGCCGGGTATAAGCACGGCATGGGCGCGAGATGTGCTGTGGCGCTGTATATGAATCATCGAAGCTGATATACTCATTATTGAGGTCAAATACACAATGAAAAAAGTGCAATTATTGGAAGATCAGTGGGAGAAAAAAAGCGGCCGGAGCGCGCAGGAGTATATGCGCATTATTGATGTTGACGAAGATTTTTTTGCTGGTCGCGTTTTTGTGGAACTTGATGGGCTGTCGGCGGGTTCTGTAATAATCTTAAATGGCCAGGAACTTGGGACCACTCTGCCAGGCAAAAGTAGCCGCATCAGCGCAGACGGTGCCTTGCGTATCGGCAGAAACGAGCTTGTGGTCAGAACCTCTTCGGAGCCGCCTGCTGATGGAAAACTGATATCTTATGATAAGGTCTCGATATCCGGCATACGAATCGACCCTGAGGTGGTGGATAACGTAGCCAATGTGTGGATAACCGTTGACGTGACCAATTACTCTAACGAAGAGCAGCCAGTGATGGCATCGGTGATAGTATCACAGGAAGATGTGCGTGAAAAAGTCGAGATATACGAGGATATCCCAGCCTCCGGTGAGGAGATTGAGGCGGTTATCAGGATCACAGACCCCTCCATGTGGGCCAAAACCGATACCGGCGAGCCGCAGTATTTCGATTGCCTGATCGGCCTGCAGATAGCGGGTGAGGTTATGGATGTGGCCGCCGTGCGGTTTGATATTGATTGAAGGGAAATGCTCAATCGGACTTCGAACCTCGGATATCGGACTCCGGAAAAGCAGATTTCTCACTGCGTTCGAAATGACAGGGTGGGCGTTCGAAATGACGAGGTGGGCATTCGAAATGACGGGGTGGGTGCTCGAAATGACGAGGTGGGTGTTCGAAATGACGGGGTGGGTGCTCGAAATGACGGGAATGCTGGTTTTGAGGTGGCAATTCGGAGATTGCCACCTATCTATTTTCTACAACCGTCAACCGACAACCATCAACCGACAACCGTCAATCGACAACCGTCAACCGACAACCATAACCCGCTACATTATATATACTAATCCGCCTCTGGGTAACTACCGAGAACTCTGACAAACAGAGCCATCCGATCAAGTTCAGCTAACGCCGCGCGCAGATTCTCATCCTCTTCATGGCCCTGGCAGTCTGCGAAGAATATGTATTCCCAGGGCATCTGTTTTGTTGGCCGGGATTCGATCATTGTCAGGTTGACCCCGTGATTGTCGAAAACCCGCAGGGAGTTGTAAAGTGAGCCTGCCTTGTGTGGCACAGCATATACCACCGAAGTCTTGTCTTTGCCGCTGGGTTGAGGCTTGGAATAGCCCACCACCAGGAATCTGGTCTTATTATGTGGGTTGTCTTCTATGCCGTCGGCGAGTACATTGAGATGATACTCCTTAGCAGCCAGGGCGCTTGCGATAGCTGCCGAACTGGGATAACCCTCGCACATTTTCGCAGCCTTGGAGGTGCTTGATACCTCCAACACCTCCACCCCCGGCAGATGACTCGCCAGCCAGTTGCGACACTGCGCAATCGCGGTGCCGATAGAATAAACCCTTTTTACCTGCGATATATCGTCGCCGCTGGACAACAAATTGTGCGAGATCGGCGCGTTGATCTCGGCACATATCCGCAAGTCGGACAATAGAAACATATCCAGTGTATGGTTTATCACGCCTTCTGTAGAGTTTTCGACAGGCACGACGCCGTAGTTGGTATCCCTGCGCTCAACGGAATTAAAAACGTCGGGGATGGTGTTACAAGCGACGAAATCGGTGGAATCCCCAAACTTCAGGATACTGGCCATATGCGTATGACTTCCGGCAGGGCCGAAATAGGCGACGGATATGGGTTTTTCCAGGGCGCGACAGGCTGAAATCACCTCTCGAAATATGGCGCTTATAGCCTTATCAGCCAAAGGGCCTTTGTTGTTCCGCAGGACGCCGCTAAGCACCTGAACCTCCCGCTCCGGCGCGAAGATGCTCTTGGAATCCTTGGTTTTTCTTTTGCCGATCTCGATGGCGCATTCTGCGCGCCTGTTGATCATTTCGACAAGCTGTTTGTCGATGCTGTCGATCTCGTTGCGAATGTCGGATATGTTCATAGGGTCGACCTCTATAATATGACCGGTTTTGTTGTGATAGCTATTTAAGATTGTTTGTACGTGTGATGGTGAAATCCCTGCTGAAGGGTAAGGGAAAGAGAAAAAAGCAGATTTCTCATTACGTTCGAAATGACGAGGGAGGGGTGCTCGAAATGCCAGGAGAAATCAAACGCGAAAGCGCGAAAGGAGCGAAAACCAGAAAATACCAATGAACTTTCAGTCGGACTTCGAACATCTGACCTCGGACATCGAAAAAGCAGATTTCTCGCTGCGCTCGAAATGACGGAGGAGGGGCTCGAAATGACAAAAGAGGTGCTCGAAATGACGGAGGAGGGGGCTTGAAATGACGGAGGGTTGGGGCGTGATCCTGCGACTTCGCGCAGGATGGCTAAAATTGGGGGCGCAGCTTGGTTAAAGTTGGGGCGCAGGATGACTAAAAATGGGGTGTAGCCTGCTAGAGTTGGGGCGTAGGGTGATTATAGTTAGGGCGCAGGGTGACATCGTAGCCCACTGACCCGGTTTCTGATGATTCTGTTATAATAGTCCAGCTAATGCAAATAAGGAGCGAGCGGTGGAGAATAAATTTGCGGCGGTGATTATGGCCGCGGGCAAGAGTACAAGAATGAAATCCGCGCTGCCGAAGGCGGCTCATAAGATATGCGGCAAAGCTATGGCCAGGCATATCATAGATGCGTGCAAGAACGTTGGAGTCGAAAACATTGTCTGTGTGGTGGGCCACGAGGCGGAAAAGGTGCGCAACGCCCTCGGAGAAGACGTAGCCTACGCGTTGCAGGCCGAGCAACTTGGAACAGGACACGCTATGATGCAGGCTATGCCGCATATAAACAGCAATAGCATAGTTGTGCTGCCCGCCGACACACCCCTGATAACTCCGCAGGCCATCAAAACGCTGATCGAAACCCATATAGCCGAATCCAACGCTGCGACCCTTTTGACTGCGGTGCTGGAAGA
Organism: Armatimonadota bacterium; assembly: GCA_050948905.1. Lineage (GTDB taxonomy): Bacteria > Armatimonadota > UBA5829 > UBA5829 > UBA5829 > DTKD01. Next base: position 746,650 of record JBMNES010000001.1, read on the forward strand.
TGCATCGCACTACGGCCGGGTAGTGCGCAATGTGGACGGTTCGGTGCTGAGTATATGTGAAGCAAAAGACGCCGACGAGGCCACTCTGGCGATTAAAGAGATCAATACTTCTATATATTGTTTCGATGCCGATTTACTCGCAGAGAATCTCAAACAGCTTAAAACTGATAATGTGCAGGGCGAATATTATCTGACCGACGTGATTGAGCTTCTCAATAAAGCTGGCCACAGGGTCGGCGCAGTGGTGGCGGAGAACTCATCTGACACGCTTGGGATAAATAACCGCATCGAACTGGCCGAGGCCACGGCTGTGATGCGCCGAAGGTTATTGGATAAACTGATGCTGTCCGGGGTAACGATTATCGATCCGCAGACGACTTATATCGACTGCGATGTCGAGATAGGGCAGGATACGATCATACACCCGTGCACGATAATAGAATCCGGCAGCCGGATAGGGTCGAACTGCGAAATCGGGCCGTTTGCCAGGCTGTCCGGCGTCACCATAGCGGATAATTCCGCACGATAGGGGTCATAAATGAACGAGTTGAAGCTCTTTACAGGGACAGCAAATCCCGAACTCGCACAAAAGATCGCCAATAAGCTGGGTATTGAACTGGGAGATCTGACTATCAGGAGGTTCGCGGACGGCGAGGTCCACGCGAAGGCTAATCAGAGCGTGAGGGGCTGCGACGCGTTTATCGTGCAGAGCTGTCAGACGCCGGTCAACGACCATCTAATGGAGCTGTTGGTCATTATTGACTCGTTCAGGCGCGCATCGGTGCGCAGGGTTACGGTTGTGATGCCGTATTTCTGCTACTCCCGACAGGATAAGAAGCTGAAACCCCGCGAGCCTGTCACTGCCAAACTGGTGGCGAATCTGCTGACCACAGCCGGAGCAAACCGCGTGTTGACGATGGATTTGCACTCTGGACAGATTATGGGATTCTTCGATATTCCCGTGGATCACCTCTACTCCGGGCCGATTATCGCAGGTCATATAAAGGAAAACATCCCGCTGGACAACGCCGTCGTCGTGTCACCTGACGTCGGCGGTGTGACGAGGGCTAGGGCTCTGGCGGAAGTTTTGGGAACGCCGATTGCGATAATAATCAAGCGCCGACCGGAGCCTAACAGGGCAGAAGTGACGGAGATAATAGGGGATGTGGCGGGGAAGACCGCTATTATGTTCGACGATATGATCGACACGGGCGGTTCGATTATCAGCGGAGCCGAGGCGCTGCTTGCGCGCGGAACTTCTGAAGTATATGCGGCGTGCACGCACGGGCTTCTATCCGGGAACGCTGTCGAACGTCTGGCTGCAAGCCCAATTAAAAAGTTGATTATGACTGATACCATTCCCCTGCCCCCTGGCGCGGATGGCAAAATCGCTGTGGTATCGGTTTCTGAGTTGCTCGCTGACGCCATACAGAGGATTCACTCCGAATCCAGCATCAGTGAGATATTCGACAAAGTGTGGAAGGCCCGATCGTGAGGATGATAGTCGGGCTGGGTAACCCCGGCAGGACATACGCGCACACCCGGCATAACGTTGGGTTCGATATACTCGATATCTTCGCCAAAAAACACCGTGTGCGGAAATTGAGCCGTCAGGCAAAAGCGTTAGTCGGCAGCTTTGACTTCTATGGCGAACAGATCCTGCTGGTCAAACCACAGACCTTTATGAACGAAAGTGGCCAGGCCGTGGGGACGCTGGTGCGAAAGCATAATCTGGATGTGGGCGATGTGCTGGTCATTTACGACGACCTTGATTTGCCGCTCGGCAAAATACGGATCCGTATGCGAGGCTCTTCGGGCGGACATAAGGGAATGAGGTCGATAATATCGCATTTGCACTCGGAGGACTTCCCGCGGATGCGAATCGGAATAGGCCGCAGCGGCGAGGCGATTGACCACGTGCTGTCTCGATTTAGCCGCAAGGATAAGCAGATAATGGACGTCACACTGCAGCAGGCCGCAGATGCGCTGGATATGATCCTGCAAGAAGGCATTGAGGCCGCGATGAACAGGTATAACCGGGCGGAAGAATAGGCAGTGAGCAGCGACGAACCCACCACGAAGCAGGTCAAACCCACAGGGGTAAGGGCGAGAGTTATAGTGCTCTCGGTGCCTTTAATCGTGCTGAACGCGTTCTGGTTATTCGCTAACTGGGGCGTGTCGGGTTACGATTCCAGCCAGAGCTTCGCAACAATAATCTCGCTGTTTTATAATGTCATCTTCTGTATGGTCGGAATGCTGATTATCAACGCATTCCTGAAGCGATTTCTGCCTAAACTCACGTTTACCTCTTCTGAACTTATAGTCCTGTATGTGCTTCTGACTATCGGCAGCGTGATGGCCGGGCACGATTCGACGCAGCTTTTGTGGCCGATGCTGGCATATACTGCGTGGTTTGCGTCTCCGGGCAATCAGTGGGAGCGGTTCACGGGTTATCTGCCGCGATCCCTGACGATTCAGGACAAGAATCTGCTCAAGGATTATTTCCTCGGCAATTCGACTCTCTACACCTGGGAGCATATATCCCTCTGGCTGGTGCCGGTGCTGCTGTGGACTATTGTGATTGTAACGATGACGCTGGTGATGCTGTGTATTCTGGCGTTGCTGGCGGATAGGTGGACGAGGCAGGAGAAATTAGCTTACCCTAACATCCAGCTTCCGGTGGCGATGCTCGAAGAGAGCGGGGCGCTGTTCAAGAACCGGCTGATGTGGGTGGGGTTGGCGATTGCTGCGGGGATGAACCTTATGAACGGCCTGCATCTGCTATATCCGAACCTGCCCGGATCAGGAGGGGCGTTTTTTAACCTGGGGGAACTGGTGCGGTCGAGGCCGTGGAGCGCAATCGGATATACCCCTGTGGCCGTATTCCCGTTTGCAGTTGGAATGTCGTTTTTTATCCCGCTGGACCTCTCATTTTCACTGTGGTTTTTCTATGTTGTCACCAAGATGAGCCGTGTGGTCGGAGATATGGCGGGGTTTACAGCCAACCCGCGATTTCCATACCCTATTGAACAATCCGCCGGGGCGTGGATAGGGCTGGTTATAGTTGCGTTGTGGGCGAGCAGGTTCGCGTTAAAAGAGCAATTTCATAGAGCGATGATCGGGGATAAGCGTACCACCGCCGATGTGCTGGCTCCACGGACGGCGGTTATGGGGCTGGTGTTCGGCTCAATGCTGCTGATAGTGATGGGTCGAATGGTGGGCGTGCCGCCGCTTATCAGCGCGATATTTTTGATTTTGGTTTATGCGATCGGGGTCGGTATGGCGAGGATCCGGGCTGAACTTGGGCCGCCGTCGCACGATTTTTTGAGCGACCCGACGCTGATGATGACCACGGTGGCGGGTTCTTCGGGTATAGGTATGCCGGTGCTGACTGTGCTTATACTTGTAAACTCGCTGAACCGTGCGTATCGCGCTCACCCTATGCCGAGTATGCTCGAAGGCTTCGTGATGTTTTTCAGAAGAGGGCTTTCGGCGCGCAGGCTGATATTTGGGATTGTGCTGGCGGTGATTGTGGGCACAATGTCATCTGCGTGGGCGCATTATTATTTCTGCTATAAATACGGCGCAGCGGTATGGGGCGAGCAGGCGCAGTGTCGATGGTTTTTCGACAGGTTGACTGGCTGGGGAGTGAACCCGCGAGGGCCGGATGGGGCCGGGATTACGGCGATGCTAACCGGCTTGGCGGTGACGTTCGGACTTATGGCGCTGAGGTTCCGGCTGCCGTGGTGCCCGCTTCATCCTGCGGGGTATGCGCTGTCGCTAAGCCCGTGGAACGCGACGTGGTATTCGACCTCGGTGCTGGTGGGGTGGCTAATAAAGTTAATTATTATGCGCTACGGTGGCCTGAGGTTATATCGTATCGCTTTGCCGTTTTTTATGGGGCTGGTGCTTGGGGATTTGCTGATGGGAGCGATCTGGAGCCTGCTGGGTATAACGCTGAAGATGCATATGTTCAGGTTTTTGCTGTAGGGGAGGAGAAGGGAAAACGCGAAAAGGCGAAAGAGGCGAAAACCAGAAAGGAATTCTCAGTTGGATTTCGAACCTCGCGCATCGGACGTCGAAAAAGCAGATTTCTCACTTCGTTCGAAATGACAGAGTATTGATGGCGTGGTAAACGACATCCGGTAACCGTCAACCGATAACCGATAACTGCGTTCGAAATGACGGAAAGGGAAACGCGAAAGGGCGAAAGGGGCGAAAACCAGAAAGGAATTCTCAGTTGGATTTCGAACCTCGCGCATCGGACGTCGAAAAAGCAGATTTCTCACTTCGTTCGAAATGACAGAGTATTGATGGCGTGGTAAACGACATCCGGCAACCGTCAACCGATAACCGATAACTGCGTTCGAAATGACGGAAAGGGAAACGCGAAAGGGCGAAAGGGGCGAAAACCGGAAAGGAATTCTCAGTCGGACTTCGAACCTCGCGTATCGGACGTCGAAAAAGCAGATTTCTCACTTCGTTCGAAATGACAGAGTATTGGTGGCTTGGTAAACGACAACCGGGGAACGTCAACCGTCAACCGATAACCGACAACCGATAACCGACACCCGATAACCACCCGCAAAAAGGGGTATAAACTGGAGAATAATATAATTCAATGGAGGAAGCACGTGGATCATTTTGAGAGATTACCAATTTCGCTGGATATAGCAAATTTATCGCCAGACGTGAACCGCAGCATGGTCGTGCAAAGACGGTCTTTGGCGGAGGCTATGGATAAAAACCTTAGAGCGGGCACCTGTCCTGGAGCGGATTTCACCGGATGGCTGAAGCCGGGAGAGATTCTGGAGGCTACTGAGGTCGGTCGGATAAAAGAGACCGCTGCTAAGCTTCGCGAAGTTAGCGATGTGCTGCTGGTGATCGGGATAGGTGGTTCGTATCTGGGTGCGCGTGCTGTAATCGAGGCGCTGGCTGAAGATCCCGATAAAGTTGTCTATGCGGGACAAAACATATCCTCTCATTATATGCAGCAGCTTAGGGAGAAACTGGCAGGTAAGCGGGTTGCTATTAACGTGGTCTCAAAATCCGGGACCACTACTGAACCAGCGCTGGCGTTCAGAGTTATGCGTGACTTGGCCAAATGTGTCGAGCCCGGAGACTGCATCGTTGCGACTACCGATGCCAACAAAGGCGCGCTTCTGGAATTGGCGGAACGGGAAGGCTATCAACGATTCGTAGTGCCGGACGATATTGGCGGGCGCTACTCAGTCCTGTCGGCGGTCGGATTGCTGCCGATAGCTTATGCCGGAGTCGATATCGACAAGCTGATTGAAGGCGCGGTGGCGTGTTCCGCGCTGTGCGCAAACCCTGACCCGGAGAAAAACCCGTCGCTTTATTATGCAATAGCGCGCAACATTTTGTATTCTCAGGGCTACTGCGTCGAGATGCTGGCCAATTTCGAGCCGAGGCTGCATTATATGTCCGAGTGGTGGAAGCAGCTCTACGGCGAGAGTGAGGGCAAGGAGAATATGTCTCTGTTCCCAGCGTCGGTGGACTTCACCACGGATTTGCATTCGATGGGGCAGTATATCCAGCAGGGCAGGAGGATGCTTACGGAGACGTTTCTGATCGTCGAGGGTGGAGAGCCGCAGGTTAATATACCGAAATGGGACGATGACTCTGATGGTCTCAACTACCTCGCAGAAGGCGAATTCAACGAAGCCGGCAAGGTTAATATGGTGGCTTATAAAGCCACCGCACAGGCTCATCGCGAGGGTGGCGTACCGAATATGACGGTTCTGCTGAAACAACTCGACGCAGAATCGCTGGGCGCGTTGATTTATTTCTTCGAATATGCGTGCGCGATAAGTGGTCTGATGCTGGGAGTGAACCCGTTCGACCAGCCGGGGGTGGAGGCGTATAAGACGATTATGTTCAAGATGCTCGGCAAACCCGGTTACGAGGGCGGGGCAAGCGAATCCGCACCGGATTATGTGTCGTTCTAAAGCGGTTTAATGTGATTTTCTATAAATCGCGAAAGCTCGAAAGAAGCGAAACTCAGAAAAGGGAAGGGAAAAAGCAGATTTCTCACTGCGTTCGAAATGACAGAAATTCGAACCTCGAATCCCGGATATCGGACGTCGAAAAACAGATTTCTCACTGCGTTCGAAATGACAAAATGATGTAGTGGCTGTGCCTCTGTCCCGGCCAATTCTAGTTATGAGGCGGCGATTCGGAGATCGCCGCCTATCTATATTGCACATGCCCCTCGAACTTCGTACTTCGGACCTCGTACCTCGAAAAAAGCAGGAACCCTGGTTCATCATAGCTAAGTTGGCAGCATGAACCTGGGAATAGATGAACTGTTACGTAACTCGGCTGCGCGTAAGGCTCTGGAGGGTAGGCGGGTGGCGGTTTTGGGGCATCCGGCCTCGGTGACGCGGGATTGCCGGCACACGCTTGATGTCCTTATGGAATGCCCGCAGGTCAAGATAACCTCGGCGTTCGGGCCACAGCACGGCATGCTCGGCGATAAGCAGGACAATATGGTCGAGTCCGACGATTTCGTCGACGCGCGCTACGGCATTCCTGTCTTTAGCCTCTACGGGGATGTCCGCAGGCCGACTGATGAGATGATGGAGACCTTCGATGTTCTGCTGGTGGATTTGCAGGACATCGGCACACGCATCTACACTTTCATCACCACACTTACCTATATGATCGAGGCCTGCACCGCTCACAAAAAGAGCATCTGGGTGCTGGATCGGCCTAATCCCGCCGGCAGACCCGCCGAAGGCACGATTCTCGAGCCGGGATGGGAGAGCTTCGTCGGCGCAGGGCCGATGCTTATGCGTCACGGCCTGACCCCCGGTGAGATAGCGAAATGGTGGGCGGCGCTGAAGCGGTTGGATGTGGACCTGAACGTAATTCCTATGGCTGGCTACGACCCGGACGCTGCGCCGGGTTATGGCTGGCCGCTGCTTGAGATCAGTTGGATCAACCCCAGCCCGAATGCGTCCAGCCTGAATATGGCGCGATGCTTCCCCGGCACGGTTCTGCTTGAGGGCACTACCCTGTCCGAAGGCCGCGGCACGACCACGTCGCTGGAAATTATGGGCGCGCCGGACATCGACTACGATTTGGTGGTCAAGAAAATGGTCGAATTGGCGCCGGAGTGGATGCGCGGGTGCATTGTAAGAAAATGCCACTTCGAGCCGACTTTCCATAAGCACCTCGGCAAGCTCTGCGCGGGGATTCAAATCCACACCGACAATTTTTACTATCGCCACTACGAGTTCCGACCGTACAGGCTCGTTACGCTTATGCTGAAGGCGATTCGGCTGGAGTATCCGGACTACCCGATCTGGAGAAAGTTCCCATATGAATATGAGACGGAGCGGCTGGCAATCGACTTACTAAGCGGAGGGACGTTCCTGCGCGAATGGGTCGACGATTCCAGTGCGCAGCCGATTGATTTCGAGCGGCGATTGGTGGAAGATGAGCAGGCGTGGGTGGAGATTCGCGCGCCGTATCTCATATATTAAGCGGAGGTCACAATGGCTCTGAGAATGCTGTGCGCAGTTGTTTTGCTGTTGGCTTGCGGGAGTGTGGAGGCATGGGGATTGAATAAAATAAAAGACATCGTAATCTATCAGGATAAGATGTATTACTCGTGCTTTCCGTCGATTGTGCAGCTTAAGAACGGAGAATTGATCTGTGCGTTTCGGCGGGCACCTGATCGCCGCGAGCTTTGGGCAGGAAAGATCAGCCACACGGATGCGAACAGCTATCTTGTTCTTGTTCGATCAAAAGACGGTGGCCAGAGCTGGACCAAAGAGCCGGGACTGATCTTCGCGCATCCGCTGGGAGGCTCGCAGGACCCGTGTATGGTGCTGCTCAAGGACGGCACTATAATCTGCACCAGCTACGGTTGGGCGCTACTGCCGAAAGAAGGCGAGGATAATCTGCCGCTGACCCTTCGCCACAGCCCGTATAATTTCCTCGGCGGATATGTTATGCGCTCAAAAGACGGGGCGAAGACCTGGCAGGGTCCGTTCGTGCCTATCCCGGTGCCGGGGGATACAAGCAAGGACGCGCTCGGAAATCCCACCCCGGCGTTTAATCGCGGCGCGATGTATGAGGGCAAAGATGGCAAGCTATACTGGGCCGTGGCTTCAAGAAATATTGACACACATAAACGCACTTCGGTTCATCTGTTGACATCGACCGATAAAGCCGAGACGTGGACCTATGCCTGCCCGATCGCAGTCGATGATAAAGTGACGTTCAATGAAACCTCGCTGATCCAAACAAAAAAGGGTGACTGGGTTGCGTTTATGCGCACCGATGCCTTTGAAGGAAAACTGGCCTACGCACGGTCGATGGATGGCGGCAAGAGCTTCGAGCCGTGGCAGGACGGCGGATTTTTCGGCCACCCATTCCACGTTATTCATCTCAAAGACGGCCGGGTATTGCTGGTTTATGGCTACCGGCAGCAGCCGTTTGGGATTCGCGCGAAGATTCTCAACGCCGAGTGCACTGATATCGCAACAGCCCCGGAATATGTGCTGCGCGAGGACGGCGGCAATACCGACATCGGCTACCCGTGGGCTGTGCAGCTACCCGACGGCAATATACTCGTCGCCTACTATTTTAACGTCAACGACGGCACCCGGCACATCGCGGCGAGTCTGCTCGAGTTGCGCTGATATCTATTCGTAACAAAGCATTGCAGGGCCGATATAGATCGTGCCCTTTGTCTGCTGGCCGCCGACGTTGTCGAGCAGGAATAGAGTATCCCAGGTCATAGGATAGTCTATCTGCCCATCGCCACCCCAGTGCCCTGCTATTTTGCCGGTGAGATCGGCGAACAGGCAGCGCCAGTCCGTAAAATTCATCGGCCCCAAGTCGGGTTGGAATGTCTCTCTATTGGAGTCCAGCACGCGCAACCGCGCCAGGCTGTTAGACCCGTTGCCCTTCAGCCAGAACCCGATTCGGCTCGGCTTGCCTTCGATTGGAACGTTGCCTTCTTTGAATACTCGAACGAACTTCCAACCCGGTTCAAACGAATAATCCAGCTTAGCACAGACTTTGACCGGGGATTTTGCGCCAGCATCGACGTAAGTGAGTTTGGCATCTCCCTTAATTTTCGGGTCGCCGTCCATAACGACCGACATGTCCATCGCACGTTGCCCGACCTTACCTGAAGCGAACGTATCGACGACGACATAACGACCTGCGGGCATTCGCACTATATTTCGGCCTTTGGAGTCGTAGAGATTACATCCGAACGTGAAGTCCACCGGCTGCTGGGTGGTCTTTGCGCGAACGGTGATCCTGTCCTGTCCTTTTGGGATGGTAAACGGCACGGATGACTCTTCGGTGGTTACACCCTGCACGTTTCCTATCGCCAGCCTGCCTGATAGTTTGCCCGTGGAGCCGATCGTTGGCCGGTAGACGTCGAACAACAGCGCCTTGTCAGTGGGCGGCAGCACCTCGACACGCGGGCAGACGGATGTGCTGAATGTTATGGTGCGCCTGATTGGCTCGGCTTTATCGTTAATATACAAAGCAGCCCTCAAAATGGACTTGTCCGATCCGGGGCTGATGAACGAAGTGGTGATTTTAGCCCGCTCCGATTTAGTAAAGTCGAGTTTAGCTTCTTGTATTCCCGGGCCGCTGATCTCGATTCGACCGCGATTTACCTGCACGTCTTTTACGAGTGATTCCACATCAATCAACAATCCATCCCCTGTCAATTTAGGGCCTGCGCTGATATTCCACGAGGCGTCTATCGCCCATCTCTGGCTGATACCGGATGGTTTGATATACTGCGGCGAGGAGGTTAATTCCAGTTCAATGAGACCGTCCTTGATCTCGGCTTTGCTGCGCTCACCGGAACGGGAGACAATCTCAGCCGCTTTCACGTCCATAGGCAGCTTTATAGTGTGCGGTTTGCCTGTGGTCCACGCGACGAGGCACTGCTTGTCGCCTTTTGTGAACAGTGCGAGATAATCGTCCTCTGATTCGACGCTCATACGCGCGGAAAATGAGAAACCGTTAAGCTCGGTAGTCAGCGTTTTGACAGCCACGTAAGCGGGTTTGTCGGACATATCCTGTGCTACTGTGCCGAACCGGTGCTCGTTTTCATTAGGGTCAGGGCCGTCGTCGCGCCAGTCGTACCAGATGCTCAGGGGGATATTGTTCATTATATTGCTGAGAAACTGGCGGGCTATGTAGTCGGCCTGAGTCTCGACCGGTACACCGTGCGTGAACGAAGAATATCCCCATTCACCGCTGACCACCGGATATTGCCTGCCCTTTTTCGCATATTTGCCGATAAGCTCCCGGACTTTTACATACAGAGCAGATGCGTCTTCGGGCTTGGATGCTCCATAGGGATGCAGAGAAATTGCGTCTGTAGCTTCCAGCAAACCGAGCTGAAAGGCTCTCTCAAGAAAACCAGTATCCCAACCGGCGAGCGCCGGTGCAAGAACCGTGCACCCGGGATCGGCTTTTTTGAGCGCCGGGTATACAGCCTTTGCCAGTTTTACATAATCCTCTACGTTAGGCTGTGGCCGCCAAAAGCCGATGTTAGGCTCGTTCCATATCTCCCATAGTATTCCCCTGCCCTTAAAATGCTTTGCTCCGGCAGTAATGAATCTCACAAATGCGGCACGTCCCTCGTCGGTGTGCGGGGACATGTCATTATCATAGAAAGGGTTGCCGTAGTCGAGGATGAAGAGAGCACGAATGTTTTTGGCCTCCAGCGAGTCGACAAGCTCATCATAAGGCTTAAAATCATATACGCCCTTCGCTTTTTCGATATGAACCCAGGAGAAGTCCATACGTATGAACTTAAAGCCTCCGTCGGCTATCTTCGCCACTTCCTCGGCCTGATTGCCCATAAAGTGAATGTTGACGCCGAGGCAGTCGGGAACTACCAGTTCTGGCAACCCCTGCGGCGCAGCGCTTGCGCTCGTGGCTGCGATTATCATAAAAATCACTCCCAGAAACCTGTTCATTTTTTTACCTCGTATATGGCGTTGATTCAGAACGTTATTCGAACATAATCCCGGAGTTCAACAGTCCATCCGGGTCAAACAGCTTCTTCAGCTCACGCATCTGGCCGATGGCCTCGTCGCCATACATCATCTTCAAAAACGGCACTTTCAGCCTGCCGATACCGTGCTCCGCCGAGACCGAACCGCCCATTTTCACGACCTTATCCGCCCATCCCAGATAAAGCTCCCGGCCAATGGAATACTCGTCTATATTATTCGGCAGGATGTTGACGTGGACGTGGTTGTTTCCGATATGGCCGAAGATGACCGACTCCAGACCGCGCTCGGCGAGACCCGCGTTATACATCTCCATCGCAATAACCAGCGAGCCGTTCGGCACCGACATATCTGTGCCGAGCTTGGTAAGCTCAGGTATCTCCCGCTTGCGCTCCCCTATCAGCAAATTGACCGCCTCCGGGATAGCGTGTCTGAAAGCCTTCAACGGCTCAAGTTCGCGGTCTGTAGTCGCAAACCAGGTGTCCTCGTCACTGCCGCCAAGCTCCATAGCCTGCTCCATCAATCCCATTACGGCTTCTTCGAGCGAATCGGCATCATCCCCGTGAAACTCGACGTAAACAGCGGAATGGTAATGCTCTTTGAGCACCGGAATCGCCTCAAACGCCGGATTGGTCTCCTTCGCCGCACGCAACAGCTTCAATGCATCGTGATTAAAGAACTCAATAGCAACCAGCGCAGGCGACGACCCCGCGAACATATCACGGGCAGACTCAACCAGCTCAATCGCGGATTTCTCATCAGGCATAAACAGCGTCAGGCCATTGATTTCCTTTGGCCGCGGAATCAGCCTGAGTTTGATCTCGGTGATTATGCCTAACGTCCCTTCAGAGCCGATCAACAGATCGATCAGATCCATATCATCTTCGACATAATATCCCGCAGCGGATTTGACATCAGGCATCTGATAAGTCGGAAGTTGCCCGGATATGACCCGGCCGGACTCAGTAGTCAAAGAAAACGATCGGCCTTGAGCGAAACACTCTCCTCGACTTATGCTCACCACATCTCCATCTGCCAGCACCATTCGCAGGCTCTCAATCCATTTTCGAGTCGCGCCATAATGAAACGACATCGCGCCAGAGGCATTGCACGCCGCCATTCCGCCGAGAGAAGCCGATGTCTCAGTAGGATCCGGGCCTAAAAACAACCTGGCAGATTCGAGGGCTGTGTGTAAATCGCTTAAAAGCGCACCGGGTTGCACCACGACACTGTTTTCTACAGGTGATTCAATTTTATTCATAGAGCGCAGATTGATTATCAGCCCGCCATCCGGGACCGCACCCGCGACGATCCCAGTCCGTGCGCCCTGGGTTATAACTGGCAGTTTGCGCTCATAAGCGCTGCGAACGGCTTCGACGACTTCCGACTCCGTAACAGGAAAAGCGATTTCGTCGGCTTTGCCGATGCGCTTTGACTCATCGCTTAAAAACTCTGCATGATCTGAGGTAAAAGAGCTGATTTGGAGTGTCATAGTGATGTGTACTTCGTCGGATTTTATCAATTTCCCTCCCGACGTTCGCCGGGTTTACCGACGGTTGACGGTGCACAATCCCGGAAGTGGTATAATTGAGCCATCGGGATGATTTCGCAAAGTCTATGACCAAACCTAAAGCTCACGCCCTAATCGAAGATTTGAAGCGTTGGCCGCTGCTGACACTTGGCATTATCGGCCTGAATGTTCTCGTCTACCTCGCGATCCACGGCGATTTCACCCCCGGCTATCCCGACATCAACCCCTGGCGGCTCTACGGACTGGTGCCATCTCATCTAAGAGTCGGAAAGATGTTGACCTCAAACTTTGTCCATGCCGGCATAGGCCATCTTTTGGTAAATATGACCATACTCTACATTTTTGGCAGAGATGTGGAGAGGGCGATGGGCAAATTGGAATATGCGCTGTTTTATATCGGCGCATGTTTCGCGTCCTCGATAATGCACGCGGCGATGGTGATTGCCGCGCTGCCGGTGTATTATGCAGACCAGCCTGTGGTGGGGGCGTCCGGTGCGGTGGCCGGAGTTGTCGCGATATATGCTGTGCGCTATCATCGCAAGGCGTTCGACTTTTTCGGCGTCCACATCCCGGCACTGATGGTGATCGCAGTGTGGCTGGTAATGCAGTTACTGTTGGCGCTTGTTGGGTTATATCGAGACAATTTCTGGGGAATTGGCTTGAAACAGGTGAGTTATTGGAGCCATCTCGGCGGATTTGCGTTTGGTCTGATAACAGCGCTGGCGGGCAACATGGCCCTGCAGGGAGAGCGAGAATATCTGACCGGGGAGGCCCGCAGGCTTTACGACAATGGCAGCATTCTCGAAGCCACTCAGCGATACGAAGCCTTGATAAAATGTGACCCGGACAACGCCTTCGCACACGCAGAGTTAGGCCGGTTTTGGGCCATATTGGAGGAAGAGGACCAATCGCTGCCATACTATCATATGGCTATAGAATGGTATCTCTCTCAGGGGCGGGAGGCCGAGGCGCTGGCGTGTGCCGAAGAGATGAAACGGTTCTGGCCGAACGCCGTAGTCTCTGCTCCCACACGCTTTAGATTTGCCTCATATTTAGAGGAATCCGGTCACACCAAAGAGGCGATAGACAGCCTGCGCAGACTGGCTGATGATGACCCAGACTCGGTTGAAGCGGAGATGGCCCTTCTGAAAATCGGCCAATTTCAGCTAAGCTATCAGGGTGACGCCTCCCAGGCGCTTTCCACCCTTGAGGACTTTCTCTCGCGCTACCCGGACAGCGAATGGCGATTGTATGCTGAGGAAATGATCGCGCGCGCTATAGACAGCCTTGCCGCAGAGCGAAAATAAAAATGGGCCCCGCCAATCACGACGAGGCCCTACTACTGTGGGAGGTAAGGTGCTCACGTTCTGCGTCTGTATACCACGCCCAGAACACATAGTCCGGAGGTGAGCAATGCGACAGTCCCCGGCTCGGGAACGCACACCGTGCCGACTTCAAACTCGTCGATCTGATACATGTCGTGGAACCGGGCGTCAGGAAAGAAAACAACTTCCCATTCCGGCTGGGGAGTAATTGTCCAAATCCACGTCGAAAACCGTTTGTTCGGCGTCGTTTGATAGTACGGCCCGGACACCGACCCGCTTGATTGGAGACTCAACGGACCAAGATCTTCCGGCTCAGCGTAAGTCCATTTAATCTCCACATACACATACTTTACCAGATCCGGTTGCGCCACATTGTGCAGCAACAGCGTCTGCGGATCCATCCACTCTGGAGCATCGGCGTTAATAAGATTTGCGCGTTCGGCCCAAACCCCATCTGCCCATATCCACCAATACGTCGCATCGGCCGGCACGTCTGCAAACGCCGGGGAGATGAGTATAACCAGAAGTGCGACTACAGGCATTAGTCTTTTCATCTCACGCTATCCCCTTGATCATCGAACAAACCGCGCTAACTGATCGCCTGTAGTGTATACGCGAACCAGCCGATTGTCAAGAGGTTGCCCCGCAAATCACCCATAATTATTACATTAATAATATTTCAGGTAAGATTACTGAACATCAAGGTGCTTGCGGAAGAAGTCCAGCACCATTTTCTTTATCTCTTTGTAAGTCGGCTCGCTGACCGGATAGTCGATAAACCCATGTCCCGTGTTCTTCACCTTGACCAAAGTGACATCCACGCCGACCCTTTTTAGAGCATTGTACATAGCCTCACTCTGGCTCATCGGAACCAGAGTGTCCTGATCGCCGTGCAGTATCAGCATCGGCGGATCGTCTTTTGAGACGAACTCCACCGGGCTGGCCATTCGAGCAAGCCCTCTGTGTTCCTCGACGGGGCCTCCCAGCAGCGCGGTGATCATACCCATTACCTCAGGAGTGTAATCCTTCAGCGCCGCCTTAGAAAAGTCCGCCGGCCCGAACATATCGCACACCGCCTGCACCCGGCTGGAGTATTCCAGATTCCCCGAATCACCTTCCAACAGGCTTATCCCCGCAGTAGTCCCGAGCAGCGCGACCAGATGCCCTCCGGCTGATCCACCCCAGACGCCTATCCGATCCGGGTCGATGCCGTATTTGTCAGCATTTGCCCGCAGGAAGCGTATAGCCGCTTTGCAGTCGTGGATCTGCGCTGGATATGGAGCTTCCTGACTGAGGCGATAGGTTATGCTGCCCGTTACAAAGCCCTGCCCGTTGAGACCAAACTCCTGGGTCAAATCGGCGTTATGATCCCCCATACACCATCCACCGCCGTGGACGTGAATAATCGCAGGAAAGCGTTTCTGCGGCGCACCCGGCGGCAAAGTGAGGTTCATAAGCAGCTTGCGCTCTCCTATCCGGGCAAACTCAACATCTTTCAACACAGTGGACTTCTCGGCCTCTGCCAAAGCAGCAATTGAGGTTAATAATACAACAGCGAACATAACAACCAAAATCAAAACGAATCTCCCCATAACCCCTCCGGGGCCTTAGCCCTCATTTAAAATCTTCTGTTTTTCTGCAGCAAATTCCTCATCGGTCAGGATGCCTTCCGCATGTAATCTCGCGAGACGACGCAATTTTTCATCAAATGGCATATCCCCGCTAGAATCCCTGCCGAGATTCACCCCGGCTCCCTCAGCAGCATCTTTGAACATCCCGCCCGCCATTTTTGCCCACGGCTCAAGATCATCCCGCGCCTTATCGGGGTCCAACACAACTCCGGAACCGGCAAACCCCCTGACGCCAATGGTCTTTAAAACGGTGCCGACAATCATAAGCAGCATCCCGCCCAGAGCCCTCAATCCTATAGATATCGTTGGGCCGGGAGACATGTCAAAACTCCCAAATTCATAAAACACTGAGACAAACGTGGAAAAGAAGAGGATCGCGCCGAGAATTATAATTACAATCCCGGCGTAGTAGAAGACTTTTCTGGGTTGGGATATTTGATTGTCTGGCAACTCGTGCCTCCGGAATAAATACGGGCCGGGCTTTGCTCAAGCCCGGCCCGAAAGATGCGTTACGCCATACCCGGTTCAAGCCGGGGTTTTGCTTTGCTCTTGGCATCGGCCGCCTCGTCGGGGGCGGCGACTGCCTCCGGCTGAGCAGGTTTTTCAGAGTCATCGGCCGACTGGATCGAGTTGAGCGTGGCTCCCTCCATAAGCGCCTCGAACTCCTCGCGCTCCAGGGTCTCCTTCTCAAGCAGAACCTTTACGATCACGTCCATCTTCTCGCGGTTCTCGTTAAGAATGGCCTTCGCCCGCTCATAAGCCTGATCCATAGTCAGGCGTATCTCCTTGTCGATAGCCATAGCCATCTCCTCAGAGTAGTTGCGATCCTCCATCATGTCTCTGCCAAGGAACGGATTTGCGTGTCGTTTTCCGACTGTCAACGGGCCGATCTGGTCACTCATGCCGTACTCACAGACCATCGCCCGCACGATCTCCGTAGCGCGCTCAAGGTCGTTGGAGGCGCCGGTGCTGATCTCACCAAATACCATCTCCTCGGCGACCCTGCCACCCAAAAGCCCCGCGATCTTGTCCAGAAGCTCGTTTTTGGTGGTCAGATATTTATCCACCGTAGGCAACTGCATCGTATAACCCAGCGCCATTCCGCGAGGCAAGATCGAGACCTTATGCACCGGATCGTCGTTAGGCAGCAACTCCGCCACTATAGCATGGCCGACCTCGTGATAGGCTACCATCTCTTTCTCTTTTTCGCTTATCAGCCGACTCTTGCGCTCCGGCCCCGCGATGACGCGGTCTATGGAGTTCTCGAAGTCCGCCATAAATATCTTCGTCTGATCCGACCGAGCTGCCAGCAGAGCTGCTTCGTTGACCAGATTCGCCAAATCCGCTCCTGAGAAACCAGGCGTGCGACGGGCCAGACTCTCTACATTGACCCCATCGGCCAGTGGCTTGCCACGCAGGTGAATCTTAAGAATCTCCTCACGACCACGTGCGTCGGGGTTGTCCACCACCACTCTGCGGTCGAAGCGACCAGGACGCAGAAGCGCCGGGTCAAGAACATCCGGCCGGTTGGTGGCCGCGATCAAAATAACCCCGGAATTCGGGTCGAAGCCGTCCATCTCCACCAAAAGCTGGTTAAGTGTCTGCTCTCTTTCGTCGTGTCCTCCACCGAGACCAGCCCCGCGCTGCCGGCCAACAGCGTCGATCTCGTCGATAAATATCAACGCCGGTCGGTTTGCTTTGGCTGTATCGAAGAGGTCGCGTACTCTGGATGCGCCAACTCCGACGAACATCTCTACAAAATCAGATCCACTGATATGGAAGAATGGAACCCCCGCCTCGCCGGCGATGGCCCTTGCCAGCAGCGTCTTTCCCGATCCTGGAGGGCCGAGAAGAAGCACACCTTTGGGGATTTTGGCTCCAAGCGCCACGAACTTCTTAGCGTTCTTAAGAAACTCGACTACTTCCTGAAGCTCCTGTTTGGCTTCTTCAACCCCGGCCACGTCGTCAAATGTGACCTTCGGCACGTTTTCGTTGAGCCTTTTTGCCCTGCTTCTACCGAAGCTCATCGCCTGGTTGTTTCCCGCCTGCGCCTGGCGCATAAACAGCATCCACAACAGCACAATGAACCCCAGCGGCAGCACGATGGAGATCAACGTGCCGATAACAGGGTTGGATAACACAGATTTATCGAATTTATAATCGACATTATGAGCGTCGAGCTTCTTCAGAAACTCCGCGCGGTCTCCCGCGGGCGGTGTGACGGTTTTGTAGCGCACACCCTTTTTATCTTCGAATGTGAACTCGTCGCCCATTATCTCGCCGCGCACAACTTCCCCTTTGGTGATCATCTTCTGCGCCTGTGAGATGTCAACCGTCGTGGGGTTTTTGTTTATCATGCCCAGCGGACCGCTCCCCCTGGTGAGGAGCATCACCACCATTATGATAAGTACTATTCCAACTATGCTTCTAAGATAGCGATTCAAACCATTTCCTCCGGCCGCCGTTTGGCTATGCCTAATACATTATACCACGCGCCACTATACGGCGGAAGCCGACGGGCTGTCCGCAAACCCGCACACTGTCATTTGACGATCCATTTGTCTATCTACGCACAAATCCACCCGAAAGTTCTCTTACCCAAACCGCCACACTGCAATCTACCTGATCCCATATTATTAAAGAATGCCTGGTATTTTATGGTTTAGCTATGGATAGCGTGGGTAAAAGCTCGACAGATAATCTCTAGTGTTACAGCGAGATAGGCCATTACAATCCAGGGAGGGATTTTGCCTGTTTGACTTAATACGGAGAAGTGTCAAAGTTAAGCTGGGATTGCTGCTGGCTACGGCTACGGTGATACTGCTTATTGGTGTGCAGATGCATGATTGGCAACACGCGCGCATGCGAGTGAAGCAGTATCGAAAATTGAACCTGCCTGCCAGCGCAAGCACAGCCAGAAACGATCCGGCATATCAATGGATCGTCTCGCAGGCCCACAAAGAGAAAGTTGATCTGTGGGTGTCGGTAGCGTTCGGCTTATTGGGGCTGGGGGCGCTTTTCGTGCTGATTCTCCGAAGTCAATATGAAAGTCACAAATTGATACAACAAGCTCGGGTTATGGCGACCGGGGATTACAGACGGCGCATCACAGCCTGTCGCGACCACAGCCTGAAGGCAATCGGTGAGTCGTTTAATACTATGGCGGAAAATCTGCAGAACCAGGAGCAGACTCTTACAAAGCAAGCCGAAATTCTGGCAGGCATGCTAGACGCGGCTCGAGTTATATCCGCAACTCTCGATACCCAACAGTGTGGAAAGGAAGTCGCAAAAGCCGTTTGCAGCCATCTTGGCGCGACTGATGTCTCCGTATTTTTAAGAAACGAAGAAGGCGGGACGTACGTGATAGCCAGAGCCGGCAAACCCCACAAAGCCGACTGGGTGCGTCTGGCAGCACATTCGATGGACTCCGGCAGCTACATTGTTGTCGGGGAACACGACCATTATGGCGAACCGTGTACTTCGCTGGTGGGAACTCCCATATCTGTCGGGGAAAAAATGATGGGTGCAATAGTGGCTCGGTTTGGGGCTGTTTATTCACGTGAAGAATTATCCCCCGGCAGCTTGCGCGCCGACGCCCTTATGACTCTGGCAACACACACTGCCACCGCCATGACCACCATCTGTTTGATATCTCAGACTCAGGAATATTCCCGTTCCCTGGAGGAGTGGGTCGAGTATATTGCAGCGCTGTCACAAGTCACCACGGCAATCGCTCCTTCTCTGAACCTGGTCAAAACCCTGGACGCCCTCACGAAAGCCTCGGCAGAGGCCACACAGGCGGATTACTGCGTCATTTTCATCCCCGATCAGGAAGGGCATTTGATTCCGAGATCGTCATTCCCAGATGATTTTCCTATCTCCGCATTAAGCGCACACGCTGTATCGTACCGGGCTTTTGAGGAGAAGCAGCTTTCTTTTTGCGAAGACATCAATGAGCACCCAGACCCAATAGTCCGCGAGTATGCCGATCGTTACGGATTGAGAGGAATCATATCTGCTCCGCTTCTTATTGAGAACGAAGTGATAGGGTGCATTAGCATTTATTCCCATAGCCCAAGAAAATACAGCGAAAAAGAACAACAGTTGGTTGGCTCAATAGCAACACACGCCGCCATCGTTGTCCATAACGCTAAACTTTATCAAACCGAGTCCGCCATCGCTGAAACTCTTCAGCACAGTCTGATGTCGCGTGTGCCGAGCGACTACGGCAACCTGCGGTTCTACGGTAGATATGTGCCCGGCCAGACAGAGGCAAGCGTAGGTGGGGATTTCTATGATGTGACGCCTCTACGCAATGGCACGGTTGCCGTGGCGATGGCCGATGTTTCCGGCAAAGGGCTTGAAGCTGCGATTCATCTTGCGGCCTGTAAATATATGCTTAAAGCGCTGGTTCATACTCATCCAGACGACCCCGCCGCAACGCTGACAGCGTTAAACGATTCAATTAACAGCAGCTTTAAGCAGGAATTTTTCGTTACTTTGTTTCATGCAGTTATAAATCCCGCCGACGGCAGTCTAATATATGCAAGCGCCGGGCACCCGCCCGCGATTATTAAGGACAAAGAAGCCAGCTTGCATACTCGGCTGGTCGGCTCCGGCATACCGCTGGGCACAGGATGGGACTGTGTTTATGATAATCAGTCGGCTTTGTTGAAGCATGGTGACATATTGCTGCTATATACAGACGGGGTCACCGATGCTGTGAAGGATGGCGACAGGATTGAGCTCGAAGGCCTTGATCAGATGCTATTCGAGAGCGGTTGTTGTTCGGGGGACGAACTGGTTGATCAATTGATCGACCGAATAAATAACGAGTGTGACCCTGCGAGGCTCGATGACATGGCCGCGCTGGCAGTCACCTTTAAAAATGGAGACAGCAAGTGAAGTCAATTTCGATGTCTGATACTGTGGCATCGTTGGTAGAGTCAGAGGAAGACAACCGACAAACACTCACCATGCGGGTTGAACAGAATGAATTAACTTATCAATCCGCCGAGGATATCCTGGCCGCTGTGCAGGATATGATTGTTAGCGATCCGAGTTCAATAGTAGTAGACATTGATAAGGTTCGTACTATCGACAGCAGCGGACTTCGAGTATTGCTGAATTGTGCCAGGCTATGTGAATCGAAAGGGATAGTATTCCGTTTAGACAACCCTTCAAAATGCATTACTCGGATGGTCGCGCTAAGCGGACTGGGTCAATTCTTCGGGTTGCCGCAGGACGATATCAGCCGCGCTACACCCCGGCAGGATGTCAATCTGAAAGACGCCAACTGGACGACCGTCGAGCATGTGGCGTTGTGCAGCGCATCTGTTATGTTGCGAGACAGGATTGTCGAGGCGGCCATGCAGGCGGGTGCGGTAGAGGAGTCTCTCTGCGACATAGTAATCGCAGTTGGTGAAGCCCTGTCAAACGCCTATCAACACGGCTCTCCGTGCAAGATTACCAGCAGTATACGTGTGAAGTGTATGAGTTGTGCCAAAGCGTTTGTGGTCGAGATTGAAGACCAGGGCGAGGCGTTTGACCCAGAAACTATACCAATACCCGACCTTGTACAAGACCACGGCAGGGGCATTCACATCATGCGGCAGGCGATGGATATGGTGGAATATTCATTTAACCACCCTGGCAATCGAGTTCGAATGGTAAAATGGCTGCAAAGCGGCTAGGCGTTCGTCAATCCGGGTTGCTATCGTCGATTGCAATATTGATATCGGCCGGCAGATAAGAATATAAGTCAGCGTTTTTCAGATAGAACTTAATCTTTTTGTCTTTGTCTATCCATTTTTTGGAAAACGCTGAGGTTTTCCATTTCAGCACGCTTTGGACGGAGTCGCCGGTGAACGCAACACAGTCTGTTTTTGTGAACCCAGGGATTGGGTTGTTGTGACGGTCGACGATCTCGGCGGCGACATAGCCGTGCGGGCCACATTTTGCGTTAATAGTGACCTGTGGCGTATTAAACACCTCTCTTCGACTTATCAACCACCCCTCTTTAGGCCCTGCCTGCATAGAGCAAAAGCCATCCAATCGCAGAGTCGCAAGCCCTATGGCGGCATTGGAAGCGCCGTCGTCGTGAGCTTTGTCAAAGCCTCCATAATAGAAGTATAGCTTATCCCCCATTATGACCGGGGCACGTGCTGTGTATATCTGCATGCTGTCCCACTGGCCTTTATCGCCGAGCGAGATGAACGGTTCACGCTTTGGAGTGCGGTTCCAGGAGATCAGGTCGTGGCTCCAGGCGAGTTGCACATCGACGACACACGGACTGCCTTCCTGGGCTTCGTACATCACCTCGGGTTTGGTATATTTGCCGTATTTAATCCAACGCGCGTGGTAGACCCAGGGCTGGCCGATGTAAATACCCTGATACGCAAAGACCGGCATGCCGTATATCTGAGTGGCGTCCGGGTCGAGGTCATCGGCGCCGAACAGTGCTGCGTCGACAGGCTTGCTCCAGTTTAGCCCATCCTGTGATAATGCGATCCCCACCGCCCTATGCCGTCGGTTGGAGGTTTTCCAGGTCGCTGCATAGCGTTGTTTATAGGGATCATAGAAGAAATTCGTGACATCGGCGCTTGAGAAGAGCGCATATTGCTCTTTTGGGCGCTGCCAGTTCCAGTTGAGCCCATCCGATGAATAAGCCACACAAGGACCGCCCGTGCCCCATTTTGTGTCGTTTGGATCGTAGCCAAAACCATACATCGCCCATTGTTTGTCGGGAGAGATTGGATTAGGAATACGAATGACGCTGGGAATATGGCAAGCTCCGTGCGGGGCTACGATATTGTTCTTTTTTGTGCCGTTATGTTCGATGATCCCAAGGTCGGGTTTAGTCCATTTGATGCCGTCTGTGGATTCCGCATACGAGACATCCCCGCAGTCTTTGCCGATACCCTGGTACCACATTTTGAGCTTGCCGGAATCCCACATCACGGTGCCATAAACGTACGGCCCCCAACCCTCCCATTCGCGATTTTTGATTATGATTGGGTTGTGGTCATATTTCTTTGCGGCGTGAAAGACGCGGGAAAGCCCGGAATGCTCCTCGACTACCATCGCGTCCAAAAAAAGGCGGCGAAACGGTGGTGTGCCCGCTAATGGGTCCATCGTTTCTGCCGCCTGACAAGAAACAGCAAGTAATATGACTACAAACGCATTAAACAACGTTCGTATATTCATCTGTCGCCCTTTCGAGACTGAAATACTTGATAATATGACGGCTGCACCACTCTGACATTGCAACCAGATATCATATTAACAGCAATCATACCTCACGGGACAGATACTATATCCATTAATCTTATATAGCGAACGTATTCGCCGTTGACTTTTTTGATCGAGCTGATTCCGGTGACGATCACGTATTGCCACTGTTCGTCAATCCAGAGTCGACCAGGTGTTTCACACAGCACGGGGGTTCCTGACCCGTCGTCGATACTGAACGTATTCTCATCGATATACGTGAATGCGCCCCACGCATTTACGAGCAGGCCGATGTTGTTGAGCCCTGCGCCGCCAGTCACACCTATTTGGCCTGTTCCCGCGGAAGGATTGCCTGAATCACCGCCTCCCAGGGATTTATTCGTCAAGCCGAGCGGGTCGATCATAGCCCATTCACTTTGCGACATCAACATCCCGACAAGGTAGCGTTCGCCATTCGCATCGGTCTTCAACTTGCCGACAACGTTGACTCCGTTGCCGACATATTGCCTGTGCAAGGGCTTCTCTACCCTTATGCCGCTCACCCGATTACCGGACTCGACATAGAAAAAGTCTTCCCAGGCGTAATAAGTGTTTTGGCCGAGGATGTTTATATTGGTTCGAGCAACGGATGGTTGACCTGCCCATTCGGCGGTCACCGTAACATCGTTGATTTCGACCGCCGTATCGTCGGGCAGGAGCTTCGCAGAACTTGTGCTTGCCGACACCGCTTCAAATGACTCTTCTTCAAGTATCACAAGGCCGCCACCATCACACGCTGCGTAGGTGTATCCATCGGCAGTCGCGACTCCACGCAGACCCGAATAGTTGTTGTACTCCCCGACGCGCTTGGGGTTCTGGGGGTCCGAAACATCAATCACCAACACTCCATTGTGCTCAACGGCGACATAAAGCCTGCTTTCCACCACTGTGATGTCGGTTGCGACTCCAGAGACATCACATTCACCGACAAACCTCGGATTGGCGGGATTGGATATATCTATGACCTTTAGATAGTTGTAGCCATCACCGATATACGCATAGTTGCCCGACACGGCGACGCTCAGGCAGAAGCCGTCGGTTTGATAGGTCCCTATCAGCAATGGGCTTGCCGGGTTTGCGATATTTATAACCTGCAGCCCACCATAGTAATCCGCCACATACGCATAAAGTCCGGATACAGCGATTTTAGTGGCGTAATTGTCTGTCGGAAGGGTGCCAGCCAGCGTAGGCAACGCAGGGTTGGCTATATTTAAAATCACCAAACCGTTATAGTCATCTGCCACATAGGCGTAGTTGCCGACAACTGCGATATCCTGAGAATAGCCGTTTGTGTCGTAGTTACCGACCAGTGTCGGGGCGGCAGGGTCGGAAATATTTACTATTCTGACGCCTTCTTCACTGCTTGCCACATAGGCATAGTTGCCTGAAACAGCAACGCCGTATCCAGGCAATGCGTCCACACATACCCCAACTGGCCGTGGATTTTCAATATTCGAAATATCCACCACCTGCAGACCCGATTGCCTGTCTGCGACATAGGCGTAATCACCCGATACGGCGACGTCCTGGGTTGCATTAAATACGCCATATCGCCCGGATTTTACTGGATTTTCCGGGTCTGTGATATCGATGGCCTGCAGCCCGCCTTCGTAGCAGCAGACATACGCATAATCCTCTGCCAGCGCGACATAGACAGACCATCCATCCGGGTCGATGCTGCTGGCTGCCGTCGGATTTGCAGGGTTCGTAATGTCAATTATCTGCAATCCCTTTGAGCCGTAGGCCACATAGGCGTAGTCTCCCCGGACAGTAAGCTGGTAGGTATATTCTACGACATTGCAGTTTCCAACAACTGTCGGGGCGCTGAGATTAGCGATGTTTACCACATACATGCCATCGAAGTCGTCCAGCACATAGGCATAGTTGCCGGATATTGCAACTGAGACTGCGTTAAAGTCGTCACAGTACCCGACCAGAGTTGGATCTGCAGGGTCTGATATATCAAATATCATAAGGCCGCCATAAAAATCGGCAACGAACGCGTGTGTTCCGGAGACCTTCACATCATAGGCGTAATAGGAGTCTTCGTAGGTGCCTGCTAACGTCGGGTTTTGTGGGTCGGATATGTCGATTATCTGGAATCCGGTGCCGAAGCAGGCAATATATGCGTAGTTCCCGGAGATATCGATGGCGTTGGCTGTATAATCGGTGTCTAACGACCCGACCAGGGTTGGATTTTCGGGATCAGATATGTCGAGTATCTGCAGCCCGGCGTAGGACGCCGCCATATATGCGTAGTCCCCTGAAATTGTCACGTCTTTTATTTGTTCCGGCAGTTTTTCGCTTCTCGCTATCTGCACTGGCTTTGATGGGTCGGTGACGTCCAAAGCCACAAGGCGCTCACCCATAGCAGTCCAGGCTATGTTTCCGGTAACATCAACCGCGTTGCAAAAGCCGAAGAAATCTGAGACCTCAGATAAAGAATAATACGTGGCCCCGTGCGCCACGCTTGCCCCGAATGCACAGGCAATTACAATTACCAGTGCAATTGAGGATAGAAACCGTGCTGGAAATTTCCCCATATCAACCACCTCTTATTGCTAGATGTCAGAGTTGTGAGTTGGCGGCAAGCCGCTGGATGAAAAAGTCGAAAACCATTGCTGCCGGCACAATACCCTTAGATAAATCCTAAACGGTACTGGACACTGTCGCAATGTAGCATGACAATTATCCATAGTCAATGAATACTATTTGAATAGTGCCGACTCCAATCCGACGATCTTATAGTTACCCTTCCAAGCTGACTTCAAACAATTTGCAGGCAAACTCGTCAGTTACTTCGACCGGATTGGTTTTGCGGTGGCTGCCGTAGCGGTTTAATGCTGCGATAACTGCATCTTTGTCGTTCATAGTCAAGCCGTAGTCGGAGAGGCTGGTTGGTAGTCCGCCGTCCCTGCACAGGTCTATGAGGCGCTCGGCGACGTCGTCTGCTCCCATAGCACGGCTGACTTCGTCGTATGCTGCGGGGTGCTGTTGTTCATTGAGCCTGATTACTTCTGGAAGCAGTGCTGCTATTGCCTCGGAGTGCCTGATCTTGCCGACTATACAGACCGCAGGGGCCAGGGAATGCGACGCTCCGAGGCCGTTTTGCATAGCCAGCCCCGCAAAGCAGCTTCCCATCAGACAATCCAGCCGCGCCTGCAGGTCGTGCGGACGTTTTTGACAGATGGGCAAACCCGTGCTCAGATGTTCAATAGCAGCAAGGGCTATATGCCGCGTATATGGAGTTGCCGACAGCGAAACCGCGCTCTCTATAGCGTGGGCGAACGCATCCATAGCGGTAAGGGTGGTGAAACGCAGGTCGAGATCGAGGGTGAGTTCGGGGTCGAGGACAGCCACTGACGGAGTCATCAACGGGTGAGATATGCTTCTTTTAATCGCCAGAGAATCATTAGTAAGCACGCTTACGCGCGTCGCCTCAGAACCCGTACCCGCAGTCGTCGGCACGGCTATCTGAGGAAGCGGAGGATTCACGATGTCTCGTCTTTTGAGCTGGTAGTCCTCGGTTATGCCATCGTTCACTGCCACCAAAGCGGCCGCTTTAGCGGTGTCCATTACGCTGCCCCCGCCGATTGATATCAGGAAATCCGCACATTTGGCCCGGATAAAGGCCGCAAGTTCATCGACTCGCTCGACAGTAGGCTCCTGGGTGACCGGCTCTGAGATGGCGAACTGCACATTGGCTTCATCCAGCGCCTCGCAAAGCTCTGTTATTCGCGCACTGCCGACTAGATGCGAGCCTGTTACTATCGCCGCCCGAAAACCCATCCTGGCGGCCTCTGTGGCTATTTTGCCGAAGCAACCGGCGCCGCAGTGAATAATCGCAGGGCTTGTGATCTCAAATGACATAGCAACCACCCTCCTCGCGATATTATATCACGATGGGCAGGCTCTTACTCGCCGCCGCTGGAAATGAAGGGAAGAGAAACGCGAAAGAGGCGAAAATCAGAAATAACGATTTGGTATCAGGATATGAGGAGCCTAAGAACGCTTGATCGGACTTCGAACCTCGGATATCGGACATCGAAAAAAGCAGATTTCTCACTTCGTTCGAAATGACAGGGTTAGGTGGCTGAACCGACAACCGATAACCGATAACCGACAACCGATAACCGATAACCGACAACCGATAACCGACAACCGACAACCGACAACCGTCAACCTCCAACTTCCTTCAGCAGGAAGGCGGGGCGTAGACGGAGAATTATGCGGTAACATTTGCTCATTATTTTCAGGCGCGGAGGACGACGCAATGGCCGATAGACGAGGCAAATTGTTCGCTATGGGTAGGCAGCGCAGCTTTACCGGCGACGCTCTTAAAGAAATCGCTTTTCCGCTGGGCGGGATCGGCTCGGGGACGGTGTCGCTGGGAGGTCGAGGCCAGCTTAGAGACTGGGAGATATTTAACCGACCGCAGAAAGGCAACACGCTGCCTTACACATTCCCTATGATTTATGCGAAGCCGGATGGCGGCGAGGCTATGGCAAAGGTACTGGAATCGAAACTTCAGCCGCCGTTTATCGAATGGGGAGGGATGTCGCCGAACAGGCTATGCGGACTGCCGAGGTTGAAAGAGGCGGAGTTTTATGGGGAATATCCATTTGCGCACGTCGATTTCCGAGATGCAGCACTTCCCGTCAAAGTCGAGCTTACCGCGTTTAATCCGATGATTCCTCTAAATGAGAAGGACTCCTCCATCCCCTGCGCTATTTTGACTTATAAAGTAACTAACACCGCTGCGAAGTCCGTCGACTGCTCCATCTGCTGGTCTCTGCATAACCCGGTTGGGGACAGGGAGAGGGTGAATGAGTTTATCGACGCGGGCAGCTATCGCGGGGTCAAGATGATCTCGGCACCATTAAAACCGGAGGATCTGACCTATGGATCGATGGCACTGGTGACGACTCATAAGACGGTTTCGTGCCGACAGCACTGGCCTGCTGAGGGCTGGTGGGATGCGGCCCAGGGGGTTTGGGACGATTTCAAGGACGACGGCGATCTCAAAGGGGATACGCAGGATCAGAAGAACTCAGACATCACCAGCCTTGCCGCGAAGTTTACCCTCAAGCAGGGTCAGAGCATAGAAGTGCCGTTTATATTCACCTGGCATTTCCCGAATCGGCATAACTATTGGAACACCGAGCCTGAGGTAAAAGACGCACGGTTGCGCAATCGATATGCTGACTGGTGGGAAGGAGCATGGGAGGTCGCGGGATACGTCGTCGACGAGTTGCCCAGACTGGAAAAGCAAAGTCGCCTCTTCGGCGATGCCCTATATTCCAGCAGCCTGCCCGCAGTGGTGCTGGATGCGGCCGGGTCGAATATGTCGATTATGCGAACGCAGACCGGTTTGCTTCTCGACGATGACCGGTTCTACGGATTCGAGGGCTGCGGCGATCAGTTCGGCTCTTGTCCTATGAACTGCACTCACGTCTGGAACTATGAACAGGCGCTGGCGTACCTGTATCCGCGGTTGGAACGCACTATGCGACTGACGGATTTCACAAACAACGTCGAAGAAGACGGCAAAATGGCGTTCCGTAGCCTGATCCCGCTGGGAAACTATCTGTGGAAGTTTTACGCTGCAGCCGACGGGCAGATGGGCTGCATTCTTAAATTATATAGGGAGTACCTGCTCAGTGGGGACGTAGAGTTTCTCAAAACGGTCTACCCCAACGCTCGCAAATCACTCGAATATGCGTGGAAGGAGTGGGATAAGGACGAGGACGGCGTGATGGAGGCTGTCCAGCACAACACCTACGACATAGAGTTTTACGGCGCAAACACGATGATGGGCACGCTGTATCTCGGCGCGCTGAAGGCTATGGAGAAAATCTCCCTTATCCTCGGCGAGCGTGCGTTTGCGGCAAAGTGCAAAACGTTATATGAAAGCGGCTATGAAAAGCACGTGGATAAGCTCTTTAACGGGGAGTATTTCGTGCAGGACTGCGACCCGGATTCTGACCGCCGCTACCAGTTCGGCCCGGGCTGTCTCAGCGATCAGCTTCTGGGTCAGTGGTTCTGCGAGGTAGTTGGCCTTGGCCACACATTGCCGCAGGACAAGATCAAATCCACCCTTTCTTCCATCTTCAAGTATAACTGGAAAAGCGACCTGTCGGATCACGACAGCATCCAGCGCACCTACGCGCTCAACGACGAGGCCGGGCTGCTGTTGTGCTCGTGGCCGAAAGGGGGCAGGCCGCGATACCCGTTCACCTACGCCGACGAGGTCTGGACCGGGATAGAGTATCAAGTCGCGGCGCATCTGATTTATGAGGATCTGCTTGAAGAGGGTCTGGCGATTGTAAAAGGTGTGCGGGATCGCCACGACGGTATCGCAAGAAACCCATGGAACGAGTTCGAGTGCGGGAATCACTACGCCCGCGCGATGGCAAGCTGGTCGCTGCTGCTCGCACTTTCGGGCTTTCATTGTGACACGCACGATCGGTTCATCGCCTTCGCACCGAAAGTCAACTTCGACGACTTCAAATGCTTCTATTCGACCGGAACTGGATGGGGAGTATACTCGCAGAAGTCTTCACCTGGTCAGTTGGTCGCCGAAATCGGCGTGAGCTTTGGAGAGCTCGACATACAAGACATCCGGCTGGCTATACCGCACGGCGCTCGATTTACGGATGTGAAAGTGTCCGGCGCAGGCAGCGGCTTCGGAGCACACGTGCATACGGACGACAAATATGCGTTCATAAGACTCAGCGAGCCGGTGAAAACAGGGGCTGGGGAATCGTTAAAGCTGGTGTTGAGTTGAAATAACACACGGGCCGGATAGCCTCCGGCCTTTTTTCTACACTTCTTCCGGCAGGCTAAGAGCTGCGCACTCTGGTGTGGGAAGCGCTGCTATGTCG
The DNA here is from genome assembly GCA_050948905.1 of Armatimonadota bacterium. Lineage (GTDB taxonomy): Bacteria > Armatimonadota > UBA5829 > UBA5829 > UBA5829 > DTKD01. The sequence goes on from JBMNES010000001.1 coordinate 776,314, forward strand.
CGCTGGACTAACATTGGAGGGGCGTCATATATCGCGGCCATAGCAATTGCGTGGGTTCGGATTAAATCCCGCAGCACTGGCGGCTCCAAGACCTCAGCCTCCTTACCGAAGCCGAGTATCCATATAGCGATTTCCTCGCATCCCGCGACTGTGGCCTCGAAGATTATCGAGCCGTCGTCTTGCGGGTGGATGACCTGGGTGTGATGTCGCTGGGCCTCCGCCACCATCTCTGCTACTACCGGACTGAACCTCACGCGCACGACAGTCGGCTCACCACCTGCCCATGCTTCCCAACTATATTTGAAATAGTCCTGTACCGAGAAGCTCTTGGGCACGTCAAACTCCTCCTCTGTCAAATGAGCTTCTCTGAACCTCAGCAGCTTGAACATCACCACTCTGTCGTGTTCGTGTGAATGGGCCATGAGATACCAGCTATGACGTCGAAAGACCAGCACATACGGGTCGATGAGATAGTTTTTAACCCTGTTGCTTTTCTGGGAGCGGTAGACGATTTTGAGTCGTTGACGATGGCCGATAGCTTTTTCGATGGTGCGCGGGATTTCAGGGTCAATGCTGCCCTGGGTGACCGTGAAGCGAATGTCATATCCACACTCAAGTTCGTTTGAGAACTCCAGCGCACGACCGGACGCGCAGTCTCTGATCTTCAGCCAGGCGGATTGCATCTGTGTGCGCAGAGGGGAAATATCGCTAGTCGAAAGCGACCGTATCGCCGTGTGCACGGCCAGCAATTCCTCTGCTGAGAGGTTATGGTTCTGCGAATCCAGACCTTCCTGCAGAAAATATCCCCCTTCAGCCGATACCACGGATACTCCGATGTCTGTCGTAAGCTCGCCAAGCCACCTGTATATGGTGCGCGGGGAGCGGCCAAGGTTGGTCGATAGTTCATCAATCGTGACGCCAGGCCGCGCACGGAGCAGTTCGATCATATCCATCAGTAAAGCAGCTTTAGCCAATATGCAATCCCACTTGTATTTACAAAATGTGTTTGAGAATTAGATACATGGACTCAAAATCCCTTCTCTTTAATACGGAGGATAACATACGGGCGGGCGCGAAGATTTCACGTGGAATACTGCGTAAAGGAGACTGATATATGCATAAAATAGCGATCATCGGCGGAGACGGCACCGGCCCGGAAGTGGTCGTGGAGGGACTCAAAGTCCTGCAGGCGGCAAGCCAGAAGACCGGGTTTACTTATGAAACCGTGGACTACGATTTCGGAGGGGAGAGATATCTCCGAACAGGCGAGATTTTGCCGGATTCCGCAGTCGATGAGATGAAGAAATTCGACGCAATCTATCTGGGAGCGATCGGCCACCCGGACGTCAAACCGGGCATTTTGGAGAAGGGCATCCTGCTGACCCTGCGCTTTGCATTGGATCAGTATGTGAACCTGCGCCCTGTAAAGCTCTATCCTGGCGTAGAGACCCCGCTCAAAGACAAAGGCCCGGAGGATATCGACTACGTTGTGGTGCGCGAGAACACCGAGGGGCTGTATGCAGGCGCCGGCGGCACTCTGAAGAAGGGCACGCTGGACGAGGTCGCTGTGCAGGAGTCGATCAATACCCGCAAGGGCGTTGAGCGATGTATTCGCTACGCTTTTGAGCTGTGCCGGAAGCGAAATCGGGACAAGAAGCTCACGCTGTGCGGCAAAACCAACGTTCTGACCTTCGCCTTTGACCTCTGGGAGAGGACATTCTACGAAGTGGCCAAAGAGTACCCGGATATCACCCCGGATTATGCTCACGTCGACGCGACTACTATGTGGATGATCAAAAACCCGGAGTGGTTCGACTGCATCGTCACGGACAACATGTTTGGCGATATCATCACCGACCTTGGCGCGATGACTCAGGGCGGCATGGGTATAGCGGCTGGCGGAAACATCAACCCGGACGGGGTCTCGATGTTCGAGCCTATCGGCGGATCTGCCCCTAAATACACCGGAATGAACGTCATCAACCCGCTTGCAGCCATCGGCGCGTTGCAGATGATGCTGGATACGCTCGGCGAAACTGAGGCCGCTGATCTCGTAGACAAGGCGATAGCCTATGTCACCGGCAGCAAACTTAAGAGCATGAGCGCGGGCAAGATGGGTTACACCACCTCCGAGGTTGGAGATATGGTCGCCCAGTTCGTCGCTGACGCTTAGGTTCATAAGCCAACGGCTAAAAACAATAAGCCGGGGTACTTTTGTGGTATTTGCTATCAGGCGCCGGGATGTCAGTCTGTCCCGGCGCTTGAGGTTTAGCTTAATCCTGATCACTGCGATTTGCACATCTTGACGGAGCACGGTCGTGATCAAGACATATTTGTTTTCTAGCGAAGACACAACAGAAGATGTCGCTATTGCGGACTGGCGTTCGCTGACCGAAGGCGATGGCAAGCTGCTGTGGGTCGATGCGAGGTCGATAACTCAGCAAGAGCTTGAGCTGCTTCAGAGGACCTTTAACCTGCACGATCTGGCTGTGGTGCCGGTGCTGGGCCGTTATCGCAGGCCGCATCTATATCAATTTTCCGACCATTTTTGTGTGAATCTGGTGATGATCCGAAGGTCGCGATCGGACCATGGCATAAAACCTGTCGAATTGCACGTTTTTGTCGGGAGTAAATTCATTCTGACTACCACCAAAGACCCAGCCAGCCCACCCGCTGACAGCGCCATTGAGGAATATAAAAACGCCCCTCAGCTCGCTGCAAAAGGACCGATGCACGCGCTGTATTTGCTTTCTGAGGATCTGGTTGAGACGTACTATCCGTTAGTCGACAAGCTCGACGACGACGCAGATAAGATCGAGGATATCCTGCTGGATCACGCCGATGAGGAATCACTGCGTCGCAATTTTGCGTTGAAAAATAAGGTCTTCGAGCTGCGGAAACTACTCGGTCCGCAGCGCGACATACTGAACGACCTCTCTCGCAGGGATTTCGGATTTATCGACACGCGAAGCCAGGTGTATTTTCAGGATATTTACAACCGGATGATACGGCTGTTTGATATTCTCGACACGGTGCGGGAGATCCTCAGCGGCAACCTGGAAATATATCTGTCTACCGTATCAAACCGGCTCAATGAGATAGTGAAAATCCTCACTGTGTTCGCCACCATTTTGGGAGTGGCGACGTTTGTGACGGGATTTTATGGCATGAACTTCCGGCACATGCCAGGTCTGGAGTCGCCCCACGCCTTTCGTAACATCCTGATCTTTATAGCAGCGATCAGCATCGTTATGCTGTTGTGGTTCCGCCGCAAGAAATGGGTTTGACGGATGGCGATTTATGCAATCTCGGATTTACATCTTTCGCTTTCAGGCGACAAACCTATGGATATGTTCGGCGAAATCTGGCAGGACCATGCTGTCAGAATCGCTGAAAACTGGGACTCCACGGTAGCTGAAGGCGATACAGTTCTGCTGGCGGGGGATCATTCGTGGGCGCTGCGATTCGAGGAGGCTAAAGACGATCTCGATTTCATCGCCGAAAGACCGGGCCGAAAGATCCTGATTCGTGGAAATCACGATTACTGGTGGCGACGAGAGGCGACCAATCGCATTCAGAAGCAACTGCCGGATAATATGACCCTGCTGCACGGGCGGGGAATAGTGGTCGATGGGGTCGGGATTGCGGGCACGCGGGGATGGCGGCTGGAGGAAGACGACCCGGAGACGACAGACCATAAAGTGATGAACCGGGAGCTTAATTATCTGCAGCGCGCGTTAAGCGAGATACCTGCGAATGTGTCGCATAAAATAGCGATGCTGCACTACCCGCCCTTTGATATACACCTTGATCCCAATGAATTTGCAGACGTTTTGCAGGCGCACAACGTAGACATCCTCGTCTATGGCCACATACACGCAGGGCTTTACCTGCAGGGCGATATCGACGGCATAAAATATATGCTGGTCTCAGCCGATCACGTCGATATGCGGCCAGTGAGGGTTATTTAGGGAGTTCTTCCATTGCGACGACTCGTGTTGGGGAGCCGTCCAAGCCTGCAAAATTCATTGGCAACGCCGTGATAAACACCCTGTCCGCTGTGATTTCGTGCATATTAGCGACCGTTTCCAACACCACCATTCCCGTCACCAGCAGCGCCTTGTGAACCTGTTGATCGAGCGACAAATGCACCGACGGCTGTTCTATACCCAATAATTTAACATTTCGTGCAGTCAACCAAGCCGCTGCGCCCTCGCTTATCCCGGGAAACTCGGTGAAAAACTCCGGCTGGCCCCATCTTTTGCCCCATCCGGTTTTAAGCAGCAGCCTTGCCGATTTGCCGACGCGATTTTCGAAGCGATCCAAGTCTGCGGAGATTATCTCGGTGCGCGGGGCTAAATCCCCCAAATCCAGCACCTCCGCCCACCCCACGAGTGCGTCGAGGTCGTAACTATCAACTCCGCGGCTGTCGTGCATCACGTGGTGGGGGCTGTCGATATGCGTGCCTGTGTGAGTTCCCAAGCAAACTCGCGTGTTGTTGTAGCCGGACTGCGAGATCGTCGTAGTCTGAGAAAACTCGACTTCCGAATCACCGGGCCACACTGGCATTGGTGCGGTTATTTTATAGCTCAGGTCAATTATCCGGTTCAATGGCCGCTCCCTTGCAATTATATATGGAGTATATCCAAATCAAATCGGATACACAACATTTACCGCCTGCGCCATCAAATCTGTCATTTCGAACGCAGTGAGAAATCTGCTTTTTCGGTTGTCGGCTGTCATAGATAGGTGGTGATCTCCGAATCACCACCTCAGAACCCGTTTGCGGCGATCTCCGAATCGCCGCCACATAGCCCGAAAATGGCCGGGATGGAGGCATAGCCACATCATCTTTGTCATTTCGACAGTTGACGGTTATCAGTCGAATACCCGGCAGCTTCCTACTTTCCATACTCTAAGATATAATGCATACCAACACGGATAAATCAAGGCCAAGGATATAAACGATGATGACCAAACCAGAAATTGCAGTATATTATTTCCCGCAATATCACCCCGACCCACGAAACGATGCCTGGCATGGGAAAGGCTGGACTGAGTGGGAACTTATGAAATGTGCTCGGCCGCGTTTTGAGGGACATCGGCAGCCGAAGGTTCCGGCTTGGGGATACTTCGACGAGTCCGACCCGAAATGGGCCGCAAAAGAAATCGACCTGGCAGCGGACAGCGGCATCGACGCGTTTATTTACGATTGGTACTACTACGAAGATGGCCCGTTTCTGCAGGACGGTTTGGACAAGGGCTTTCTGCAAGCGGCAAATCGCGACCGCATTAAGTTCGCCTTGATGTGGGCTAATCACGACTGGCTGGATATCCACCCGATGAAGTCGTACGGCACGCCTCCGCTGTTGGCGTCCGGAAAGGTGACGCGGGAGGCCTTCGATAGAGCTTGTGATCACGTCATTGGGCGATACTTTTCCCAAGCTAATTATTGGACCATCGATGGAGAACCGTATTTTTCTATTTATGATATCGGTGCTTTGATTGAGGGTCTCGGCGGGTTTGTAGAGACGCGTGACGCGCTTAAAAGCTTTAGAGACAAGACTATTTCGGCGGGGCACACCGGGCTGCATCTAAATTGCGTGGTTTGGGGAATCAAAGTACTGCAGGGCGAGAAGGGTGTTGAGGAACCTGAGCACGTGATCCCGCAATTGGGTTTTACAAGCGTCGGCAGCTATGTATGGGCGCACTATTATTATCCGAACTGGGGAGGTTTCCCGTTGGGGAGTATGCGCGGTGCTGCGGATAAAAATTATGAGGTTTGGGAGGAACTCGCCGCGCAGTATACCCTGCCGTATCATCCGAATGTAACTATGGGCTGGGACCCAAGTCCACGCACAATCCAAAGCGACGTCTTCGAGCCGAGAGGCTACACCTGGACTTCGATTCTACAAGACGATCCGGATATTTTTGAAGAAGCGCTGCTGCGAGCCAGGGACTTCGTGATGAGACCGGAGTGCAAACAAAAAATTATTACCATAAACGCATGGAACGAATGGACCGAAGGCAGCTACCTCCTCCCGGACACCGACCACGGCACCGCCTACACCGACGCGATTAAGGCAGTGTTTGGGGAGAAGGGGGATTAGAAAACGCGAAAGCCAGAAAATGGGGAGACTGAGAAGGCCCGCGCAGGATGACTAGGATTGCGGGCAAAAGATGGGGATTTGAGGTGGCGATTCGGAGATCGCCACCTATCTAACAATCGGACCTCCGACCTCAGACATCGGACATCGGACATCGGAAAAAGCAGATTTCTCGCTGCGCTCGAAATGACGGGGTTTGGGAACTGACAACCGTCAACCGATAACCGATAACCGATAACCGATAACCGACAACCGATAACCGCCACCCGACGACCGACAACCTACTCCTGTTTATCCTCGACTATATAGGCTGCCGAAGGGGTTGCTTTGCCGGAGGATTTGCCGAGGAGAGTTACCCCATCCTCTGCATAGATTTCAAATGTGCCGTCCATAGCGCTGCCCTGGGGCACTTTGATGATCTGTCTATCCGGGCCGATTGCGCCAACTGGCTCGTAACGCTTGCCATCGGCTGCGACAAAGACAACCTTCTTTTGCAACCATCTGCCGAAAATGCGGTTGCGATCCAGGCTGCCCGTCGCACCGGCGCCGTATAGGAACCCCAGCAGCTTGTTTGCCCTGGTCACCCAACCGATAGCGACCATATATCTATCCTCATCGCCCAGATGTTTGACCAACTCCTTAGGGGCGTCGAACTTCATTCCGTCTTTGGACAAGCTATACCACAACGTGGCGCCGTTCATATGCAGGCCCATGAGATAAGTCGGGTTGTCCTTTGTGCCGAACTTCTTTACATCGTTGACACACGCGAAGAACTCGACCGACGTGCCGTCGAAAGTGAACGATTTGCCGTCAGTAGAGGTGGCTCGATATACCTTGCGAAAGTCTTTGAAATTGTTGAAGTAGAGCCGATAGACGCCGTCCTCAAACAAGATGACGTTCATTCCGTTGACATCGGCCTCTTTCGGATATTTATCGTAGCCTGTGATCGAGATTATATCGCTGAACTTGGCCTCATAAGGAGCCCGCACGCCGTTCCACACTACGCCGTCCGGGCTGGTGAACGTGGCGGGCTTATTGAGACCATCTGCGTCGGGATATACTGTACACATCAACCTGAACGATTTATCCGGCAACTGAAGCGCGTTCACGTTGCAGACGTGAGAGAAAACCCCGTGCTCTATAACCGTCTGCCGTGCGCCGAAGTCGACGAAATCATCCGTAGTCAGAGAATAAATTCGGTCGTTACCGGTATCCACGCCATCCCACGCGCCATAAAAAACTCGCCAACTGTCCCCAAGATCGACAATCGACGGTGCGTAGATATTGCGATATAGGCCCTTTTGACGGGGCGCGATTAGAGGGCTGCGCATATCCGGGACTATGTTCAATGTGCCAGCCTGCCATAGCTTAACATCAAAATCCCCAGCTGCAACGCCGTGAATCTCGAGAACATCCAAATCAGCCTGCCCGCCAATCATCCGAACCGAAACAGCACCGTTCACACAACTAACCCCCAGGCACAATATTAAACCGGCCAACGTAACGACCTTATACATTCGCAATATCCTTTTCTCCTATGAAGCACGATGGATGTATATAAGGGTGACAATTCAGAATCGCCACCCGTCATACAAAATCCAGTTCTGAGGTTTTTAGCCCATACCGAACTGCGGCAGCCATCCGCGGTTGGCTTCAAACATCTCGTCAACCATAGTCTTAGTCTCATCGAGACTGAGAACCGCCGAAGTGAGCGGATCGAAGTAACACGCCTGATAGATCAGGTCCCTGTTTCCGGTGACGTTGGCCTCCACGACCATTTCCTCGCAGCGAGCGCTGATATTGTTCAGCAAAGCCAGCTGCGGAGGCAGCGGCCCGACATGCATCGGATTAAGACCGCGCTTTGATGCCAGAACGGGAACCTCAACGCAACATCCCTCCGGCAAATTATCGATCAACCCGAAGTTGCGCACGTTTCCGTTGAACTCATAAAGCTCGCCGTCGCCGATGGTGGCATTGAATATACTAGCGGCATATTCCGCGCCACGATTCAGATTAACCGGCTTCTCCAGCTCGGACTTGATATTCTGTCGCCAGGTCGCAGCTATAGCGAGATATTCGTTGAGAATATAGGCATAAGCGCCAGGGTTCCAGCCCGTGCCGTGGGTGCAGTATTTCTCTATGAGATCCGGTCGCTTACGGAACCAGGCCACGTATTCGGAGTTGTGCCCGCTGGACTCGGTGACATAGTAGCCGAGGTGCAGATACATCTCGTTGCGCACCTGTTCATTATTGTAGATTTCCTCATGGGTCGTGATGGCTTCTTTAATGAGCGGATAAGCGTCCTTACCGTTCCATTTGAAGTCGAGATACCACGCCTGGTGATTGATTCCGGCGCACAAATAAGTGACTTCGCTCATAGGCGCGCCGATCCAGTTGGCCAGCATATGGGCAGTGCCCTGCACGCTGTGGCAGAGGCCAGAAATCTGAATGTTGGTCTCGCCTGCCATAGCCCTGCACAGCATAGCCATAGGGTTGGTGTAGTTGAGAACAATGGCATCCGGGCAGAGTCGTTCGATGTCCTTAGCAAACTCCAACATCACCGGAATTGTGCGGCAGGCGCGGAAGAAGCCAGACACGCTGCGGGTGTCTCCGATGTTGGTGTCTACACCGTATTTCTTAGGAATCTCGATATCTGTGCGGAAGACCTCCGGCCCACCCTGCAGAATCGTGATGACGACGCCATCGGCACCCTCAAGCGCCTCTTCGCGATTCAGAGTCGCGGTCACTTTGGCGGGGTATTTGCCAGCGTCGATGATCCTGTCAACAGCGGTTTTGATAAAATTGAGCCGCTCCTCATCGATGTCCATCAACACCAATTCGGAGTCGGCAAGTGCGGGAAAAGTGAGAATATCCCTTACCAGTCCTCTGGTGAAGCCGAAACTGCCGGCTCCCAAAAAAGCGATTTTCTTGGGCATTGTGCCTCTCCTTATTTCAAGCATCTATTTTATACTTGTGCAAGAAGCCGTAAATACCTCCGCGTTATCTCCTATTGCGCCAATTGTTGACGCAATTATCCTGTTGAGTCCCACAAACGTTATGTTCCAACGACAACAGGGTAAGATTCGCTTGCATAACAAGCAAGGAGGGGGACATGCTCAACTCGACGGACGCAAGCGGAATACCACGAAAGGTGCAGTTCAAAAAACCCACCCCAGGGGAGTTCCCCTATTATGAAATGCAGGGTGACCAGCTTTCACACGGAGCCAGCCTGGGCAATCGCAGGCTCTGGGTCAACACCACCTCCACCGGTCACGTGAAGAACGTCTTCTGCAATTCGGTGGGAGTTAACCTGCTGGGGTCAATGATTATCACCTATGCGATCCCCACCAAAACCCTGCTCAGCCCGTTCTCTGACCCGCAAAACGTCAGCCCTGGCAAGCCTGCCTATGTTCTGCTCGGCAAGGACGGCCCCGGCACTGTTCGCATTCATCCTTTTTTTCAGCAGCACATATTCGATCTGGCCGGGGAGCTTCATGTGGAGGAGTCGGTTCTCGTGCCGAAAGTAAACGGCAACGATCCGTCGCTGGTGATTCAACGCATAGCCATAAAGAACAACAGCCTGCGGGATATGGTTGTGCTTGTCACGGTGCGCGTCAATATGCAGGGCGAGCTTGGTGATGATCTGATTGTGAACTTCAACCCCGACTCGAAGTCGCTGGAGATAGTCAATGAGAGCCACCCCGACTGGGCGAGGATTATCGGCGCGCCATCTATGCCCGTATCCTACAGAACAACCCGCGATGTGTCTGCTGGTTACACTGGTGAGCTTGAACCCAGGCTGCACGGAGATGACACTACGACAGCGCCGGGGATGGTGGGGGAACTGCAATTTGAGATTTCCATAAAGGCAGGCGGCAGGTCGGATGCCTCGGTGATTGCGGCGGTTTCCGGAGAGGGTATGGAATCTGCCCGAAAATGCTACGGAAGTTGTGCAGATTTCAGACAGTATGAGCAGGTAATGGTGGCGCACCTGTCGCCTGTCGGTGGGACTTCGATGGTGGAAACGCCGGACCCGGTTATTAATCAGGGGTTATTCTGGGCGAAGATTGATATGCTGAAGGTGATGGCGGACTATCCGCAGGGCACGGCTTTCACAAATGATCCGGGTCGATCGACCAATGTCGTCGCCCGTGACGCAGCCTGGTTTGCTTATGGCTGCGATTACCTCGACCAGCATTTCTCCGCACAGATACTCACCAAATTCGCTGAAATACAGTATGAAGACGGCAAGATTCCAGAGTATTACAACGCTGTAACCGGGTGCGTCGAAGATTATGACCTGACCATGAACGACGATACCCCGCTCTTTGTGCTAGCCTGTTGCCACCACTACAATTTGACCCGTGATACGGAGTTTTTGAACAAAGTCTACTCAGCGGCCAGGCGCGCTGCGGATTATATGATAAGTCAGAAAGATGAGCATGGCCTTGTGATAGTGCGAGGGGAAGGCTATGGCGCGGAAGGAATTGCTTCGTGGCGAAACGTGATCCCCAACTATCAGATCAACGGTGCAGTTACCGAGATCAATTCCGAATGCTATGCGGCTCTGAAGGCTTTGGCGATGATCAGCAGCGAAACGGGGGATAGGGATTATGCTAATTTGCTGCATAAAGAGGCCGAGGATCTCAAAGAAGCCATAAACCGACATCTCATTAACCCGGTTAACGGGTTATATTATCTCAACATAGATACCGCTGGCAGGGCTCACACGGACGTGACCGCCGATCAGGTCTTTCCTGTATTGTTCGGAGTGGCGGATACGGCTGTGGCGAACAGGATAGTCAGCCGGCTGAGGGAGGACGATTTTCTAACATCGGCAGGCCTGCGCACCGTGCCCCGCAACAGCCCGGACTATGAGCCATCTACTCTGTCCGGATTGAAAGGCGGGGTGTGGCCGGGTGTGGCGTTCTGGTATGCTTTTGCGGCAGCCCGCACATTTCCGGAGTATATGATTGAGTCGTTGCACGCCGGTTATTTGCAGTATATGCTCGATCCGCTCAAAAACAACACGGTTCCGGGGGAGTTTTCGGAGTGGTTTGATGGGGAGTCGCTGGTGAACCGGGGGATGAGGCTGTCGCCATGGGAGCCGCCCCGGTTGCTGTGGGCTGCGGTGGAAGGGCTATGCGGGGTTAAGGTGGAAAACGGAAAATGCACCGTCTCCCCTACCCATCCGGAGCATTGGAAGTGGCTTGCCTTACGTCGGATGCCGTTTTTTGATGGGTATCTGACGTTCTTTGTGATCGCCGGTGAGGAAGGTATTCAGATATATTCCAGTGACCCGATAGAAACCCCGTGTGAACTGCACGTGGTGGGCAGGGATGTCAGCCAAAAGGCCGTGGTAAACGATTATCGGATACATCGCGCCGCTTTCAGAAAGGACGATGTCCTGACGCTGTGCATAGGCAGCGAAGCCAACACGTTCACCACGGTCAGTATTACCCTGCGTGAGCTGCTCGAAAATAAGAAACGCTATAGCGTGCGGATGTATTCTCACGCAGCCGGCTGGCAGGAGTTGGGGGAGCACAGCGGCTCCGATCTCTCCGATATGGCCGTTAATATAGGCGGAGGCGAGTTCAGGGTGGTGACCATTTCCCCGTCTGATTAAAATCGATCGCCTTATTTTATGCCCATAGCGTGCAGGTTTTTCAGGGATATGGCCAGGCTCTCGAACGGGTCGCGCTCGCAGGTGTCCTGTTCGACTATATACCACTCCACCCCGGCCCTCTTGCACGCCTCCAAAATAGCCTTCCAGTTCATGTTGCCTTCGCCGACCTCGGCCATAATCTGCCTGCCGTCGCGAATGGTCATGTCCTTTAAGTGTACCAGCGGGATTCTGCCTTTTAGTTTGTCTATCCAGGCAGCCGCGTCGCCGCCGCCGTGCTGGATCCAATAAGTGTCGATTTCTGCCTTTACATACCTGGGGTCGCTGTCTTCGTAGATAGTCGCAAGACCCGTGCGCCCGCCGAACTTCTCTAATTCAAAGCTATGATTGTGATATCCGAAGTACATACCGCCATCGGCGAGTTTTTTGCCGACCTGACTGGCCTCTTTGGCAAACTTCGCATAGCCCTCGGCGTTGCGATAATTTCCAGGCAAACCGCCGATCGCGGGATATTTGCACTGAATAGCGTAGTGATCCTGAATCACCTGGTTCGGGTTATCGCGCATCATCTCATAGGAGATATGGGTAGCGCAGCAGATCAGCCCGGCATCGTCAAGCAGCTTTTTAAGCTCGGAATAGTCCATAGGGCAAGCGCCGGACATCTGCACGGCGTCATAGCCGATTTTCTTAACTTTTTTGAGGGTCTGAGCGAGATCCCCGGGTGTTTTAGTGAAGTCGCGCAGAGTATACATCTGGGCGGCCAGTTGAGTAGTTGCCATCATCGCCTCCTGGTTTTAGGTCCACAGGTATGTATACGCAACCTGGCGGCCATATCCTTCTGAGGATTTTAGTGAAGGGAGAAACGCGCAAATGTCGCGCATCGCACGGCAATTTGATGTAGTGGCCGGTCTCTGTCCCGGCCATTTTCCACTCACGAAACGGCGATTCGGCGATTTCCACCTGTCTAATCGGACTTCGAACCTCGGATATCGGACATCGAAAAAGCAGATTTCTCACTGCGTTCGAAATGACAGGGGGTGGGCGTTCGAAATGACAGGGTTTTGGCGTTCGAAATGACATGGTTTGGGAACTGACAACCAATAACCGATAACCGTCAACCGATAACCGATAACCGATAACCGATAACCGATAACCGATAACCTGCAACCGAAAAAGTAGTGGCCGGTCTCTGTCCGGGCCATTTTCCACTCACGTGGCGGCGATTCGGAGATCGCCGAATTGGTGTTGAGGTGGCAATTCGGAGATTGCCACCTATCTAAACCGACAACCGCCGACCGACAACCGATAACCGTCAACCGTCAACCGACAACCGCCAACCAAATAGGGTATTATAACGACAGATTATTTGTGAGGTGACATGTGGCTACTCTTTGGACTATAGGGCATTCTACCAGAAGTTTTGAGGAACTGGTCGGGGTGCTGAAGAGTTATGGCGTGGAAACGGTGGTCGATATCCGCACTATACCCCGATCGCGTAGAAACCCACAGTTCAACAGAGACGAACTGCAAGCCCGGCTGCCGGCTGAGGGTCTTGAGTATATTTACGCCAAAGACCTCGGCGGCCTGCGTAAGCCACTTAAAGAGTCGCCGAACGACGCCTGGCATAACGACAGCTTTCGAGGGTTTGCCGATTATATGCAGACGGATAAGTTCCAGGCTGCCCTTAACTGGTTAATCGAGCAGGCCGACAAGAAGCGCACCGCGATAATGTGTGCGGAGATGGTGCCGTGGCGATGCCATCGGTCGCTTATAGCCGATGCGCTTCTGGTTCGCGGCTTCGACGTTGTTGAGATATTCGACGAAGAGAAATCCCGGCCCCACGAACTTACTTCTTTTGCCGCAGTAAATGACGGTAAAGTGACCTATCCGGCGTCCAACCTGGGCTTGAGCGACTCCGTGTAGGCATACTCATTTTCGAGATACTCGATGATAGCATCATCGTCGTCTGCGATTATTTTGCCGTCATCACAAACCAGAGTCGGCACACCCGTCTGCCCGGATACTTCCAAAAGTTCGGTTCGGCTGGGCTTTGCGCGCGGGACGTTGGCGACGATGTAAGTCAGACACAGCTCACCCATCTTCGCTCGCACCCTTGCGCAGTATGGACACCATTCAGCTTGATATAGTTTTAGCATATAATCTCCTGAACCAAAATTGGCCGGGACAGAGGCCGGCCACTACGTCTTATTTTGTCTCGTGTCTATGATCTTCGAAATCCGTATAAGACGATATATCGGCATCCCAGAACTCAAGGGGCACCGGGATTTTTCCGCTGCCATCAGGGGCGTCTATCACGTAGGTCGGACACGCCAGACCCGATAGACTGCGCCGGAGTTGAGTCATTATATGGCGTTCCTTTTCGATGTCTACCCTGAAGTGCGCCGCAGCAGGGATGGGATCGCAGCGGTAGATATAATACGGCCGCACGCCGACCTCAACGAGCTTGGTGAATAGATCGTGCAGAGTCTGGAAATCGTCGTTGACCCCGCGCAAAAATACTGTCTGTGAATACAGTATCGCTCCCGCGCAGATTAGACCCTTTATAGAACCGATGGTGGGGCGGGTGATCTCAGACGGATGCTCGAAGTGTATCCCGACATACACCGGTTGCTCTACGCGCTTTATAGCCTCCAGCTTTCGGGTGTTGATGAGGCTGGGGTCGGCGACAGGGGCGCGTGTTCCTATTCTGATCACCTTGACCGAGTCTAAAACAGATATCTCGTCCAGGGCGTATTCGAAGAGACGATCTTCTATGGTAAACGGGTCCCCGCCGGAGAAAATAACCTCCCGCACCTCCGGATGCTGTCGGAGATACCTGACCCAGTTATCGACGTGGCTGAAGCTGATTCTGCCTCGTTCGATGTCGGAGACCAGCCGCCGCCTCGTGCAAAATCGGCAGTAGGATGCGCACTCCGCCGTCATCAAGCACAGCACCCGATTGCCGTATTTATTAATCATCCCTGGCACGACTTCGTGTTTTTCTTCCAGGAGCGGGTCGCAGTTATCCTGTGCCCCTCCGACTCTCTCCTGATCACTAATTTCGAACTGCCGTCGGACTGCCTCTTCGCAGACCATCAGGCTCTCTATATGTTCAGACGTCTTTTGTTGCATAATCTCAATTGAGCGCAGCAGGCTCCGACGCTCAATCCTCCTGTTGGCGGCACGGCGTCATCACAGCGTCGACCATGCCATGAATCAACTTCTTATCCTTCGGGCAGGCGGTGGCCAACACGCCGCCGAGTTCGGCACGATCCTCGGCAACGAAATAATATGGACACAACCGCACCCTTGCCTGCATATTTTTAATTTCATCATTCTGCTTACTGAGGTACTTTACCCCGATGAGAGACGTATCCTGAAAATGTTGCAGCACCCAGGGCGAAGAATCGAAACTCTCCAGCGCCGCATCCACTGCCTCCGACCAATCCTCCCGAGACATATCGTGGCCGACTCTGACTCCGCGGCTGCCCCATGCAAGCGGAGAATAGCCACTGGGCTTAATCACGAGACGTCGCTCTTTTTGACTACTATCTTTAATAACGCACCAATCGCGAATCGGTTCACCTCTCCATCGAAAACCGGATATCTCCGCGTTGGGCGGAACCGGGCGATTGTCCAAAATATACGTGTCAGCAATGGTCCTGTTCAGCACATCGTAGCCATCACCGAGGCTCTTGCGCCAATATTGCTCCAATCCCGGGTTTCTGAAAAGTGCCAGCAGCGCTTTCTCCTCCAGATAGGGCTTATAAGCGGGAGTTACCGTCACGATGCGCTTGCGAGCCGCGTAGGAAATCAGCTCGGCTTTCGGGATATTCAGCACATCAAACAGCTCGAAGAAGCGATACAGCACATCGATTTTGTGCCTGATGCCTTCGGCCTCGACATAAAGAGCTTCCTCTGTGAATATTATCTGCCTGGGGTCCACTGCAAACGTAGGCAGGCCGATATTCGACAGCTCTTTTGCGAGATAGGTCATCTCAGGCAGATAGTCCTTAGACTCATCTGAGACCACTATCGCCAGCACTGGGTCGGGCGATTTCGATACGCCTCGAATCATCGACGCGAAGCCGTCCCTGATGCCCCTGCCCGACCCCAGCACGTCAAATCCGCAATCCGCATAGGCCGCAGACAGGCAATCAAGATGCCCGAATCCGCCGGGGACGCTGTCGAGTTCGGTTATCTGAAAACCGCCCTCAGTCATTAAAATATCCGGCCTGATTATCCCCGGCAGCGCGGTTTTCTGGTATTTCATCCGCGAATGTCGCAGGAGTTCCTCGTTTTTTCCAATATCGAGATATTCGTTGAACCACGGCTCTGCCCCTCGAAGGTAGAGATCGTTGGCAGCCGAGTAGAAACCTAGAAGCGCGTCGCCCAGCAATTTCAGTTCATCGACCTGTGCCTTGGTTAAGGAGAAAGGTTCCGGGGAGATCAAATGCGGCCGCTGGTTTTCTTTTGCCTGTTCACCGGGGATATTCCACAGCCCCGCAGATTCAATCCGGCCGTAAACCACCTCAGCCGGATTGTGTTTAGAGTTATCCATATCGTCTCGCACTACTGTCATATCCTCATCAAGCTCTGCAGGTTGTATACCCGCCCGAGAGGGATACACAAACGTGCCAATCAGGCTTTAGCTCAGTTTAGAATACCAATGAGGAAAGGTCAAGGAGGGAGGCTACCCTATATGAATGATTGTCGCGCTGCCAAATATGGCTTTCGCTACTCGATTTTGGGATTTTCGCCGGTCTTGTCAGGCTTGCCGTCGATTTTATCCTGCAGCTTCTGCACGCTTTCGAGTACCTCTTTTGGCGGGTTCAGCGCGCGGATTTTGTTGAGGGTTTCGGTTGCTTCCTCTTTTTTGCCGATATCCAGCAAAAACGAGGCGAGGGTTATTAGCGAATCCGGGTTTTTGGGTTGTTTTTCCGCCAGAGTTCTATAAGCTTTCTCGGCATTGGTTTTGTCGCCGGCTTCTTCGTAGGTGGCTCCCAAAGCATACCAGGCTTCTCCCCACGCAGGGGCCATTTTTATCGCCTCGCCGATTGCCTTTATGGCAGCGGGGTAGTCTTTGCGGCTCTTTTCCACCTTGCCGACCATCAATTCGGCGGCAGCGCTGTTCGGGGTCAGAATCGTTGCCTTTTTTGCATAGGATAGCGCTTTATCAAGGGTCTTCTCATCGCTCAAATAAAAACTCGCCAGCGCCACCACCGGCCGGGGGTCGTTAGGGAATTCTTCCTCAGCCTTAAGCAACTCCTTTTCGGCTTCAGCGGTCTTTTTTAGAGCCACCAACGCCAGAGCGCGATTGCATCTAAGATTCGGCAGCTTAGGATCAAGCGCGCCAGCCTCATCGAAGGTTTTCAACGCCTCCTCCGCTTTGCCCGCGCCAAGCCTGGCAACCCCCAAGCTCATCCGAGCCTGGGCGTCTTTGGGCAGCAATTTGACCAACACAGCAGCCGCATTGAGCGCACGTTCCGGCTTTGACGCCCCAATGGCTGTGTATATCTGGGCCTGCAACTGAAACGCCTCGGAGGCTCCAGACGGCTTTGAGACCGTGGGGCTGGGAGGGTCGTAGAGCGTTTGGGTGCTGATTCCGGCATCCCCGCAAAATCGAGCTATCTCAGGAGCCATCGCACATCGTCCATATACGATGTCCTCGCGGCCGCCCGTCACCACCAGCTTGCTCACGTATACGCCCATAACGATGCCGTCGCGGGCAAGCATCGAGCCATTGGGCACGGGCGCCGAAGGGCTGACCCCGCTGATAAACGCCCATTTATACTTACCAATATCGGTGATAAACGCCTTTTTTGCGCTCCACTGTTCCACTCCGAGTCTCGGCTGGCTGCCGGATTTGATCAGAGCGATCCCCAAAATATCGGTCGGCCAAGCCCCGCCAACAATCTCTCCGCTGGAGAGCTGTCCTAATGTGCCGGATACAGCCTTGGAAAAATCTGCGATTTTGGCTAAAGGAGCTGCCGGCAGGCCAGCCACCGGCAGCTTCAGAATAGCAATGTTAAGTTCTTTATTAGCGGTTTTAAGCTCACATTCGTAAGCCTGGCCCGTATATGCGCTTATGAACAGCGGATGTCTGATAGTTTGAGAAGTCTCAGGGCCTATAGCCTCGGTGATGGAGTCGTTGGTTGTGATAACCCAGCTTCCATCACCGACAACGAAACACGAGCTTGTCCAGCTCGACATATCCCCAAACACACGCACCACTCCCGCACAATCGGCAAGATCGGCCGCAGTCACCATAACTCCGGTCACCGCAACAATTACCAACGCAAAGAATAGTGCTCTCATAACCAGACCTCCACCGGTAATACGGTTATACGTGCGTTCTTGTGCCCTTCAGGTTATTCTCCGAAGAAGTACTTCAGTATACCCCTGGCCGCCGCAGCAGCCATTATATCCTGACATATCGGATCCTTAAGCATCTCCCGCTCCTTGGGGTTGGTGTGGAACAGGTACTCCGTCAGCGCGCCCTGACACCCGGCTTCGTGCAGCACCCACAGTCGGGACCAGTGCGTGCGGGCACCCCTGTTGAGCAGGTCCGGGTAGAATGTGCTCTTCATGGCTGCAGCCAGCTCGCTCTGGACAAGTTCGCCCAGCCGCTTGCCATCCTCGCCGTGATAGAACGTCCACGAGCCTGCGCCGGGATCGCTGGTGCCGGTGGCATCTGAGTGAAACGCGTAGAGAATATCGCAGCCCAGAGCGCGTGTCAGGTCGGTCTCCCCACGAAGTGTGGTGCGTTGAGTTTGAGTGTTGCGGCTCATAAACGCGTCCACCCGGCCATCCGCCTGAAGGATCTTCTGAACCTTCTCAGCGATGAGATACATATTCATCCCTTCGTTGTAGAGCTCTTTCTTGTCTTTATCGAATATCTGATTGGCGAACTGATTGGACGGGTTAAGCATAATCCTCGGTCGGAAATACAGCTTGTCCTCCCAGCCTTTGACAGGGAAGTCATTGACCGTGTCGATTCGCACCAACTTGCCGTCTCCCGGCTCGAATGTCGTTGTCCATACCCAGTCTTCGCCCTGGTTTAGCAGAGTGGTCGATTTTTCCTGACCAGATACAGGGCTGACCTCAAAGAGGTTAACCTGTTGTGAGAACGTTATAGCCGCCCTGGCTTTTTGGGTCAGGCTGCGGTTTACGATCATCGCATAGCGATGTCCATCATCGGAGTTGAATTGTCCGACGACGAACTCCCCACCCTGTGCGCTTTTAATAAGCCCATCCTGCGGAAGCGGTTTGCAATCGGCCGGCAGTTTGCCTGTGTGATAAACAGCCACCGTATTCAACTTCAAAAGTGTCGGGCCGAGCTTTCTGACCTCGCCGTTGACCTTCTTTGCCAGCTCATACTTAGCCGTGCGCTTTCCATCGGCTCCGATTATCGCATCACCATATTCGGCGGTCGGCGTGTTGTAGGTGAAGTAAGTAAGTCCACGGGCGCCGTAGGCAAGCGCGGTAAAGACCTGCCAGCGCAGATCTGCCTCGTTGATATCCTTATAAGGCCCGTGCGGCACAGACAGCAGGGTGTAAATGAACGGGATTTTATGTTTGATAGACTGCCGGCGCACTATCTCCAAATTCGTGAAATAATCGGGCCTCACACTGCCGTCGGCCATGAGAGCGTAGTGATCGAAACTGAGCATCCTGGGCTTAACAACTTTGCAATATTCGTCGACGTGCTGTTCGTAGGTCCAGTTGCCAAGCGCATTCTTATCAGCGTAAGTCGGGAACAGGTTGCCCAGCGGGGTGTGGGCGGGGTCTTTTTCCAAAAGATATGCGTTGATCCCCGCGAGTCGAGGGAACATTCTGGAGTTCGGTTCATCCATCGTATGATAACCCCAGAGTGCAGGGTGTTTAGAATAGTCTTTGATCGCCGCATCAAGGGCCTCGGTGGGAGTATCCCTGGTGGGGCCAGGGGCGGTGCGCGGGTCACAAATCAGTGCTTTGATGCCATTTGCAGCACACATATCCAACGCTTTAAGGTTCTTTTCAGCGCTGCCCAGGCCGATCATGCTGACAGTAAAATTAGCTTCGGCGACCTCGGCGAAACTTTCGTTTTTAAGCTCCGTCGGGCCACACCAATGGTTGATAAAGAACTCCTCCGATGCTTTGGCGCTGGTGGTGGTCATAAGCGTGACCATAATCAGCGCAAACAAGGCTTCTTTCATCACGGTCCCCTTTCAAAACTCCTGTCTCAATACAAGTGCATTAAGCTGCATCTTTCGTAAAGCACAGCCGTAATGAGCCTACCACCTGGGTATTGATCACGTCAAGCAAATAAGATCGAAGAAATCCGATTGGGCAAGCAGCTATGGTATGTCACTGTTCTTGTTTATGAGTAAATCCTATGTTACTTCACTTTACATGCCCCCATAATCATGGTATAAATGTAAAGTGGAGGGAGTGAAATGCTAGGACAACGAATCAAGCAAATAAGAATGGCAAAAGGGCTATCACAGCAAACACTCGCAGAGAAGACGGGTTGTGTGACCAAACAAGCAATTTCTAACTATGAGACCGACAAAAACACGCCTAGCTCGCCGGTCTTGATTGCGATTGCTGACGCTTTAGACACCTCTGTAAGCGCCTTGTTCCAGAGAATAAGCGTGACGCTGGGAGAACCGGCATATCGAAAACGCTCAAGTATGGGAATGACAGAGAAGCGAGCATTGCAAAATCACGTAGCTCTTCAAGTGGAGCACCACTTGGAAGCGGAGGCGATTTTCTCGATCAATGCTCACGAGCCACTTGAATTGCCTGATTCCGTAATTAAACCTCTTCAGGATGTATCCGACGCCGAAAACCGTGCGGAAGAATTGAGGAAACATTGGGAATTGGCGGATCACCCCATCAAGAACCTGGTGGAGTTACTTGAGGACAAAGGGATCCTGGTTGTTTGCGTGAAAGATTTTAATAATTTCGATGGATGCACATACCCTGATTCGGAAATACCAATAGTCGTGGTTAACGAAGACAGGCCCGGTGACCGTTTCCGATTCGACCTTGCGCACGAGTTGGCGCATCTGGTTCTGCGCTTTCCTGAAGATTGGGATAAAAAGCAGCAGGAGACAGCCGCTCACCGGTTTGCGGCAGCGTTTCTTGTACCAGCCAGCGCAGCTATGGCTGAGCTTGTCAACAACAAGAAGCGCCCACGAATCACCGGGTTGGAATTAAACGATCTGAAGCTCAAGTACGGTATGAGCATCCAGGCTTGGTACTATAGAGCTAAAGACCTTGGAATAATTAGTGAAAATGCATTTGACAACTTCTGGAAGTCGTTAAATGCAAAAGGCCTGACAAAGCAGGAATTGGGGGATCCATACCCGCTTGAAACTACGTCAAGGCATAGGCGGCTTGTTGCGAGAGCTTATGCGGACGGAAGAATATCAGAGTCTCGTGCAGCAGAGTTGCTGGGCGTGTCAGTATCAGATTTACATTGTATACTGATGGATGGTTTGGGCGACGTTCAAGTTGATGTTGCCTGATAGCATAGTTTAGTTTCAGAGTGAGGGCAAGGGGACGCTATCTTGGTGGAGCGCAAGGATGGGCTCGTGGGAAGTGACGCTGCAAACGGCATTGCATTGGACTCCGTTTTCATATTCGATTTCGAAGCCGCTCAAGTTCTTGCCCAGATATTCTATCTTGAGTATCGTTGGATAGTGACGGACCTCATTGAGAAGGAATTAAAGACACCGAACGTGCCCGTTCTTAAGCAAATGGGCCTGAACGTGGAGTCGCTGACTAGTGCTCAAGTAAGGGACATAGCCGCCTTGGCAAAGTGCTATATCGGGCCATCTGTGCAGGATCTCTCATGTCTGGTATGTGCAAGGGATAATAATATTCCACTCGTTACGAGAGATTCCGCTCTGCGAAAGGCCGCCCGCAAAGAAGGTGTCCGGGTTCTGGACACGCACGATGTGATGGTCGAACTCGTAGAAAAGAAGATACTTAACCCGCAAGAGGCGGCCGATGCCTTGGAGGTGGTTCAGAACCGACTGCGGGCCCCGCGCAGCGATTGGACAAAATTAATAAATAGCTGGCGAAGGCAGACGTCACCCGAGAAATAAGGCCGCTCATCAACCTACCTCAACCAGCCTCCGGCGCGGCTTTTGTGTTGACATTGTCACAGATGGTGGTATACTTCAAATGAATCTGCATATTTGCTAAACAGGCTGTTACAGTCCAGCTTTGTGTTTGACGGAGGGAGAGAGGTCATGTCACGGTGTTTAGTCGTATTGTCGGGTGCGTTTTTGATATTTGCCATACTTTGCCCTGCAGTATGCTTCGCACAGAGCGCCTCGTCGAATACCAGCAGCATTTCCAAACCGGTCATTTATCGCACCAGTTCGTGGACATCTTCGCCATTCGGAAGATCGACATATTCCAGCAGCCTGCCTGATCAATCGGCCAATTCGGTTTATCTGGGCAGATTTTCCGAGAACAAATATGACTCAGACAGCATATCTAATAAGTATGGCCGGTATGGAAACCCTTACGGAAATACCGTGACCAATCCATACAGCCCGTATGGAAATAGATTTAGCAGCACGTCGATCTCAAACAGATATACTACTGACGCGCCGAAAATCTACGCAGAAGACGGGACATATCTCGGCAAGCTATCGGCAAATAAATATGACCCGGAGAGCATCTCCAATCCCTATGGCCCATACGGCAGCAAATATGGCAACAATCTGATGAATCCATACAGCACCTATGGCAGCAAATATAGCTCTCAAAGCTGGAGAAACCCCTACGCCACCAACGCGCCGAAGATTTACTATGAGAAGAAGTGAAGGATGTATCTACGCCACGTCGCGTGGGCGATGCCTGCAGTATCAAAATAGGCCCGATTTGCTACCCTATTGAGACTTTGACATTAGTTTCTCGTAAGCTGCCAGAAGATCATCTCTAGTCTTCACTTCATCGTAGCCTTCCCTGCGGACTTCTCGGGTAGAGATATCATTTTTTACTCTTCTTAAGAATTCTCGGAAATCGGGGTTTATCGTTAGCTTGTTCACAGTTTCCCAATCTATATAATCCTTCGACTGGGCTGGCAGGAGAATCTCTGTGGAGTCAGGATCTGCAATATCCAGGCCAATAACGCCTATTCCGAATGCTGCTGACAGGCGTTTAAGTTCAGTTCGAAAATCATCATTTCTGTCTATTTCGGCTGCAACCAAATAACCTTCGTTGGCCCAAGATGAGTTCGACACAGCTTGAAAGAAAGCTTCTCTCAGATTTGAGAAGTTGAGCTCGCGTTTAAGCTCAAATGAGAACATTCGTATAGTGGGGTACCCAAAAAATGAGCTTACTTCCACCACCTCGTCTTTCCAATCTTGAAACGAGAAATAGCATCCCACAGCATCCGGATGTACCCACTCTCCGAACTCTTTTTTTTCTGATCGCTGGGCTGAAACAGTCTTAATATGAGCTTTGAGATAGTTGTACCCATAATAGACCAGGAACGGATGCAAATCCTTTTCTAAGTAACTCGGCTTTGACCGTAGTTCCACATTAAATATGGCATCAGTATTATCCAGACAACGATCTCTCAAGAAGAAGCGTTTCGGCCGCTCGTCCGTAGCAGCAAATGCGCTGTTTGGGTTATCTCGTACTTCCACATAGAGCCGTGCCCCGATCGATTGCCCAGGCGTTTTGCCTTGTGACTCGACTAATTGATCGTAACCTTTAATCACCGCCGTCTCCCATATCTCTTGTGGTGACAGGGCTCGCTTCTCTTCTGTAAGGATTTTTTGAGCAAGCTGCAAAAAAGTCAGTTTGGACAAGTGTGCACCCTCTCTCGTTGATCTGCCAATCATCTGAAATCGGGCCGGAATCTGGCGGGCAACGAGTACTGCTTAATTTGGCACTTACTTGCCCACCGGCGGCCGATGTGGTGATTATATCAAAATGCTGGGCAGCTTTCTACACACTATACCTCATCCGTGACTATGCGGTATGCGAAAGCTGGTGAGCGCGTTAGATGTCAAACATTTGAGGAAAGTAAATGGCTGCCGACCTAGGGCTTGAACCTAGAACCTTCTGATCCAGAGTCAGACGCTCTGCCAGTTGAGCTAGTCGGCAGCGTGCAAAATAATTTACCACGCTGCGGCGATTATTGTCAAGCAAAAAGGCTATTTTGAGATGCCAGGTTCAACCCAGCAAAGGGAAGTTGGGAGTGATTCTAGAATTATTTAATGTTAATTGAACCTCGATACTTCGGGAGGATGTGTATGCTGAGTCGGGTTGTTGGAATATGTGCTGCTATGTTCGCTTTGTATGCTGCCTGTATGGGAGCAAATGCGGATTGTTTGATAAAGTCCGGGGACAGGATGGTCTTTCTGGGGGACAGTATAACTGAGCAGCGAGTTTATACCAGATATGTGATGAACTACTTCGCGTTGAGATACCCTGAGAACGATGTCGTCTTTCGTAACGCGGGGTGGGTAAGCGACACCGCTGTTGGGGGCACTAAAAGGCTGCAAAGGGATGTGCTCGATCTCAAACCCAGCGTGGTCAGCATCTGCTACGGGATGAACGACGCAGGGGTCACGGCTTATGACCAAAAGATTTATGACAGGTATATAAACGGAATAACGGAGCTTATCGACACCCTGCAGCAAAATAAAATAAAAGTGGCGCTGATCACAGTGGGATGCGTGGATGAAAGCAAGGCCGCACGACTAAAAGGCTATAACGATACACTCGGCAGGTTCGCAAAACAACTCTGTGAGTTCGCTAAACAAAGAAATGTACCTTGTTATAACATTCACGAACCGATGCTGCACGTTCTAAACGCGGGTAAAGCCGGCAACGCTGACTTCGTTATGATGAACGATGGCGTTCACCCGCAGTCAAACGGACATATGGTGATGGCTTATGGGTTAATCAAGTCGCTGGGTTGTGAATCGCAGGCTGCTCAGGTGAGCGTGGATGCAAAAACAGGAAAGATCGACGCCACGGGGTGTAAGATCAGCGATTTGCAGATAAAAAACGATTCGGTGACGTTTTCACGTGTAGACAGCGCGCCACCGATTTTCCTTGATGAGCTCGCAATAGAAGCGGTTAAATACTACCCTGCATTTGCGGAGATCAATGATTACGCTCTGAAAATCACAGGATTGCGGCCGGGCAAATGGAGGCTGACTGTAGCAGATGGAAAATCCGACAGCTTTGAGGTCGGCGTCTACGACAACTCTGACTTAGCAAAAGGTGTGAACCTGGCCTACAGCGACGGGCCGTGGAAAAAACTGGCGGCAGAGGTAAACGATTTATCGCGAGAGCAGGAATCCGCCTATTATGCTCGGTGGCGGCAGATTCAACTCGGCAACATACCGGCCGCCGCGAACCCCGAAAAGCAGGCGCTTTTGGATAAATTGGATTCACTGTGCGAGGGGTTGGCTTCAGAGAGGCGCGAAAAGGCAAAAGACTCCACGAAGATGTGGCGATGGAGCCTTACGCTAGCAGACTGAAAACAGGCGTGGCCGGCCTCGAACCGGCCACGCTTTTTATCTATTCGTGACCAGATAGACTATCTTATCTGCTGTGCCAGGTAGTTCTGGACTCCCATCTGGTCGATCTGATCGAGTTGGGCCTCCAGGTCGTCGATATGATCCTCTTCGTCTTTGAGAATCGCCTGCAGGATGGTCTTGGTATGATGATCGCCCAGATCTGCTGACAGCCGTATGGCTTCGTTGTAGTCTTTGACGGCGACGCATTCCATTTTCAGGTCGTTGGTGTGCATGGCGGGCACGTCGGAGCCGATGTGTATCTCATTGAGGTTGCTGACTATCGGCTTGCCTTCCAAAAATATGATTCGCTCAATAAGAGTCTCCGCGTGCTTCATCTCCACAATTGAGCGCTGTTTTATGGTTTGGGAAAGAGGCTCGTAATTCCAGTCCTCACACATCTCCGCATGAACGAAATATTGGTTAATAGCCGTCAGTTCCTCTGCAAGCAGCTTGTTCAGCCACTCGATAATTTGTTCATTGCCCTTCATTTCCAACCTCCGTTGAACAATTGGCGTGGACCAAACGAGCTCGGGCACTCGTTGGTAACAATGCCTGCTACCCATAATCTGACTATTTGAAACTCGACTGTTGATATTGCAGTATTGATTAGTGTATCGAGGGAGGTTAATAATGAAAATGGCACGAAGGAGTATTAGACATGATTAAGCGGAGGCTTATTTTGACTACCCAGGTTTTGCTCTTCTCCCTCACCGCAGTAGCGCTTGCCACCACAGCATCTGCTAAGACTTGTTCTACATTTTACAGCAAAGAACGTGTAGCCAACGCACGAAAGAACATCGCCCGCTATGACTGGGCTCGCGAACAGTATGAGAAGACTATTAAGCCGGCCGATGTTTATATGGATATGCCGGACGATTTCTTTTGGGATCTGGTTACACCGCAGTCTATCCCAAGGGGAATAGATGTCAACCTTCAACGAGGCTGTCCGAACTGCGGTAATGAAGTCAAAAAGTTCGGCAACTACCCGTGGAAAGTGGATGTAATAAACAAGCCGTGGAAGATCGAGTGTCCAAACTGCGCCGAATTATTCCCTAAAAACGACTTTGGCAAATTCTACGAGAGCGGTAAGGACGAGAACGGGGTTTTTCAATACGAAAAAGCGGATAGATCGCTGCTATATAACACAGAGCACCCGGACCCGAACGACCCTCTGCACACCTACGCAGTCGATGACACCTTTGGCTGGAAGGACAAAGATGGCAATGTCTATAGAATAATAGGATATTATGGCCACTACGGAAGCTGGAAAGCCACGCTCGGCATACTTAGCCTGCTGCAGAGTGCATATGTATATTCGGGGGATCTGAAATATGCACGCAAAGCCGCTTTGATGTTGTACAGGGTAGCGACGTTCTATCCGGATATGAAACTCAATTACTGGGCGGAGCAGGGCTTTTTCAACAGCGACGGCGGAACTAAGCGAGGCAAGGTGCAGGGCTGTATATGGGAGACGGGAGTTGCCGATACGCTGTGTCTCGCCTATGACGCACTTTACCCGGCGTTGGACGATAAGGAGTTGCTGGAACACATCTCCAAGCACGCGGGCAAGCAGGTTACGGCAGCGGATATGCGCGCGCTGTGTGAGAAAAACATCCTGCACGAGGTCCACGACGAGATAATTGCCGGCAATATTTCCGGCAACGAGGGGATGCACCAGTATTCCATGACTCTGGCGGCGATCGTGCTGGACGATCCTAAATATACAAACGAGTGGCTGGATTGGCTATTTGCCGACGGAGTTCGTGGACCGAATATTCAGGGCGGTAATATGACCCGGATGTTCACGGAGGTTGTGGACGACGACGGCATGGGCAACGAGGCTTCGCCGAGCTACAACTCAATCTGGCGGTCGCAATTCATGAAAATCTCCGAGGCGCTGCAGATTTATGGCAAATATACTCACAATTCGTTCATCAGCCAACCGAATTATAAGAAAATGTTCGAGGCGCCGCTGAGGCTGATATGTATAGACAAATTCGTGCCGGATATCGGCGACACCGGCAAAACTGGCGCTCCGGGGCTTTCCGGCGTCAGCTTTCCTGACACTCTTTATGCTTATAAGACTTTCAAGGACCCATTCTTTGCCCAGATGGCGTATTTTCTCGATCGAACCCGCATACGTGGTGATATTTTCGACGCCGACCCAGCCGGGCTGGCAAAGCAGGTGCAGACGGAGATCGACAAGCACGGGGAATGGGAGCCTAAAACTGACAATATGCCGAGTTACGGCTGCGCGATCCTGCGCCGCGGAGACAAGGACAACCAGCGCGCACTGTCGCTTTATTACGGTCGCAATGTTGGGCACGGACACAGGGATACGCTGAATATTGAGCTGTTTGCCCTCGGCCTGAGCCTGCTGCCGGACCACGGTTATCCGGAATTTGCCACACATTGGGCTCATCGCTCCGAATCCACCGACCACACCATAACCCATAATACGGTTATGGTGGATGATAAACGCCAGGAGAGAAACCGCGTCGGAAAAGCCAACTTCGTGAAGGACGGCGACGGGGCATCTGCTGCCGAGGTCTACGCCGGGATGCCGTATCCTCAGTGTTCGCTGTATCAGCGCACTATTTCGATGGTTGATCTTGAGAGCAAGTCGGATTTCTATGTGGTGGACATCTTCCGGGTAAAGGGCGGGTCGAATCATCTTTATAGCCTGCATGGGCCGGAAGGCGAGATCGAGACCGAGGGGCTGAACCTGATAGATCAGAAGAAGGGCACATACGCAGGGGAAGACGTGGAGCTATACGCAGACCTGGGATATGCTAAGGACGGCTATGCAAACGCGACCGGATATCAGTATTTCTATGACGTGAGAAGGGACTCCGAACCGGCGGATCAGACCGCGATTACATATAAAGTGGTCGACACGTGGAAGCTGCTTAAGGAGCCTGCCGACCTTCGCCTGCGGTTTAATATACTGTCGCCTCCTGGTGATGTCGTGCTGGCCAAAACGGAGCCACCTCGAAATAAACCGGGCAACCCGAAGTATTTGTGGTATTTACTTGAGCCGCACGCAGCAGACGAATCGACTTATGTGACGGTTATCGAGCCTTATGAAGGCCAAAGAGGAGTGTCGAAGGTCGAGCGCAAGGACGACGGGGATCGGGTGACTGTAACGGTTACAACCACCACCGGCAGGAAGGACACTATACTAAGCGCTTTGAAGCCGATTTATATGAAGGATATCAAAACCACGGCGCGCTTCGCCATATACTCCGAGGAAGCGGGGCAGATCAAGGCGAAACTGGTCGTGCCGTAGATTCTACAAACATTTCGAGCCGGGGCTGCGTAATGTCCCGGCTTGCCGGCCGTCTTAGAATTGAAAACGGAAGGTCATATTGACGGAGCTACAGACGTCGGCTATAATGACCTCGATTGCCAGCCCGACACCTTCCATTGAGCGTTGGTGCTCGAACAGCTCAGGAGGAGTAAGTTGCGAACACGAACTTTAATCACCTCTCTATCGCTTCTCGTATTCCTGACGATCTGTCTGATTCCCGCCATATGCGATGAAGCTGCAGTTGCGGAGAAAGCTCCGCCTGCCGCAGCCGCTCCGGCGACTGAACCAGCAGCCGCACCAGAAGCAGCTAAGCCCGCTGAACCAGCGACGGCAGAACCCGCCAAAGCTGAGGCAGAGGTGGCTCCGGCTAAACCTTCCGCGTTGGCTGTGCCGGACACGGCTCCGGTGGTGACGGTCAAAGAGGGCGACGCTCCGGCTGCTGCCGCGATTCCGGATGTGGCTCCGGATACCGACGTCTTCAGACGCACTCCTAAGATCGATGGAGTGGTGGAAGATGGCGAATGGGATGTGTTTTATACATATACCAGCGGTGATCTGGAGATCACTACTTTCGTCAACTGGGATAGCAGCAACCTCTATATTGCTGCAAGAGCGAACAAGCCGATTGATCTGCTGGCTCTGTTGGATGCCAACAGGGACGGGTGGTATAACGGCGAAGACAACTACGAGTTCAGGTTCGTTCGCGCCGCTGAAGGCCCTGGCAAGCTGATAGTAAATCGGTTCGATTCTCGCAACGCGAAAAGCCCGACCGCGACCGCTGTGACGTCCGAGGAAGCAGCAACAGTGGAGATGAAGGACGGGATTAAAGATGGGATATCGAGCGTGGAGATGCGTGTGCCGGCGACGCTAATTCGAGGGCTAAAGCTCGGCGACAATAGAAAGCTCGGTATGCTGATTACCGCCAGAACCGGCTCCGACGAAGCGGCGTGGATATCTTCGGGTTCGCCAGGAGATGTGCAGGAGCTTACCCTTGTTAGCAAGAAATTCGCCTCCCTGGAGCCGCTGGATGTGGGTTTCGACATTCGAGACACGAATATTGCTGTTGGTGATGAGCTTGTGGCTAAGTTCCATATGACCAATACCGGCCCGGAAACTTTGAACGTGCAAAGCTGCGTTATAGCTGGAGAGGGCAAGGCTGGCGCATACCTGAGCAGTCAGAAGGT
Organism: Armatimonadota bacterium; assembly: GCA_050948905.1. Classification (GTDB taxonomy): domain Bacteria; phylum Armatimonadota; class UBA5829; order UBA5829; family UBA5829; genus DTKD01. The sequence goes on from JBMNES010000001.1 coordinate 806,082, forward strand.
ACGGATGGATGGCCTGCCGCCAAAGAAACATATTTCCCGGGAAATCCGGTCGGTTATCCCGCAGGATATGCCGGTGGGGAGCTGGGCATTGGGAGCGGAGGTTCTTACAGCGAACGGCAAGCTGGGCAGTGCGCTGCTGAGTTTTGAAGTAGTGGAGCCTTATTTACTGTCCGTCAGAGTGCCCGTTGAGCCGGTGCGGCCGACGGTCAAGGACGTGACGTTGAGCGTAGTCATCACCAACAACACCAGGAGCAGGGTGCGCGGCGAGGCTATGATCACGCTGCCTGAGGGTTGGGAAATCTGGAAAGACGAACCTAAGCGTAACTTCAGCGCTTCGAACAGGAGCTTCACCACGGTGCAATTTAAAGCCAAGCCGCCTCTAGGCGCATCCGGCAAGATACCGGTGAAATTCGACGTGTCGTTCAACGGCAAAACTATGACCATCAGCGACCAGTTTACAATGGCTAACGAGTAGAAGACCTCTCGTAACATAGAGTAAAACTAAAGCGCCGGGGATAATCCCGGCGCTTTGTTTTTGTTAATACTCTTGAGAATGTTATCTCAGTATCACTCCATCCAAGGCAAGTTGACCCTGCAGCTTTGAATGGTCGAGATCTGCGACTGGTATTTTTGCTTCAATCGACAAAACCGCCGCCGTGCCCGCAGCCTGGCCCATAACCATGCACTGCGTCATCCATCGGGTCGAGCCCGCTGCCTCGTGAGTGGCGCTGTGACATCTGCCTGCGACGAGCAGATTGTCCATCGCCTCCGGGATCAGAGTTCTATATGGGATGGAGTAGTAGCCGCCGGGTGGCAGAGTGAAGCCGGACTTTTTGTCCATTCCGGGACCTTCGGTGTTGTGTATGTCGATAAACGCGCTGCCCAGGCCGATGCTGTCCGGGAAAATTGTCTGATTCTTGATATCATCCTCGGTGATTACATATCGACCGTAGATGCGCCGGGTCTCCCGCACGCCGATCTGCGGGGCAGTGGTTATAAGATAACTGTTCTGGAAACCGGGGATAAGCGCTTTCATCGCAGCGACCGCCTCGCGCACTTGCTTGCGACCCTCAATTGCCGCTGTGGTCAGGTCGCGCGCTGAGGAACCGTCCAATGGCATGTGCGTGAAGTTGGCGTTTATCTGATCCGGTCTGTGAGAGTTGAACCAGAACCCCATAAGTTCGGACTGCCACGGCCGCATATAACCCTGCTCTACTGCCAATCGGCAGAAATCCCTGAGCTTATGGTCTTTTTTCATATACTGGCGCACCGCCTCAGTGTCGACGCCGCCGACGGTATACATAAGAGTAACCGGCTGCATTTTGCCGTCGTCATCCCTGCCGTGCATCATCCTGCAGCCCGCGCGATACGCCACATCTCCATCACCCGTGCAGTCGATCAACACCTTGCCCAGCGCAGCAAATCTGCCGGATTTGTTGTTGAGAATTACGCCAATCGGCTTTTCATCTTCTTTGACAACGTCTGAAACCTGGCTGTAGAAAAGCACCTCCAGCCGGGCTTCCTCGGCCATTCTGTCGAGCAGATATTTGTAGCCCTCTATCTCGACGAAAAGGCCGTCGTGGCCGTCCGGGAAATAATCCGCCTCGTAGTCCGATACTGCACGTTTGACGATCTCGGCGGGTATGCTGCCAATGATCTCACCCTGGCCTCTTGAGCCTTTGAACTGCGCGATCTTTGAGTGCAGGCCGGCGGTCGCGATGCCGCCGAGACATCCGCTCTGTTCGATCAGTAGCGTTTTAAGGCCTCCGCGAGATGCGGCAAGGCCGGCGCAAACGCCGGCCGGGCCTCCTCCGATTACCACCACATCATGATCGTCCAGCAGTTCGATCTGCCGCGATGGCTCTGTTATGTATCTTTGTGGCATTATTTGTTAGTCACCATAGGGAAATCGTCGGTGCGGAACGGGGACGCCGGAAGGCCATCTTTGTTCCAGAGATTGACCACCGGGCAGTTTGCCCATCCGTATCGAACAGCGACCGGGCTTGTCACCGACGGCGCACTAACGACGACCTTGTTGTCATCTACTATTTTAGCATCAGCCCAGACGAACTTCTGATCAGCTCCCGCAATTGCAAAACCTGTTAGTTTGCCGTCTTTTGCCACAAGGCCGCTGCCGACGTTATCGAAGTACAGGGTGATCGACGAGCCGCGTATCTTCATACCCTTATAAATCGGGCCTGAGTCGACGATATCCCTGCCATAGGCTATCTTTTCCGCAGCCAGCGCGAGCCTTGCGCCTACGGGTTCTTTGTCACGCGGGTGAATATCGTTGGGGTTGCCGACGTCAGTGATAACCGCCATTCCCGTTTTGGGAGAAGCCTTCAGAGTAAGAAGCTGGGCCTCTCGAAGCTCTGCCCAAGCGCTGTCCTGTGGAGCGTCTTCGATCTTCATAAAAGGAGCAAGTTGGACGAAAAGGAATGGGAAGTCCCCCTGGCCCCAGGCATCTCGCCAGCTCTTTATCATACCAGGGAACAACGTGCGGTAGGCATACGCCTTACCCGCGTTGGACTCGCCCTGATACCAGATGGCTCCGCGGAACGCATACGGAACAAGCGGGTTTATCATCGCGTTGTAGAGCACAGAAGCGTGGTTTGGTCCATCCGCTTTTTTGGCGTATTCATCAGCCACCCACGATGCATACTCCGGCATCGCTTTAAAGCCTTCCGGGCTGGTCCAGGCCTCAGCAATCGTGCCTCCCCAGGATGTGTTTATCAACCCGACCGGCACATCAAGGGCCTTCTGCAAAGCTCTACCGAAATAGTAGCCCACAGCGGAAAAAGTCTTTGTCGTGGCCGGCTCACAAGCAACCCATTGTGATTCGATGTTGGTAAGCGGCGTATAAGACGCCTTTAGCGGCACTGTGAAAAGTCGTATATTAGGATTTTCTGACCTCGCGATGTCTACTGGGCCGGTGGTTGTGTTCTGCACAATCCAGGCCATGTTCGATTGGCCGCTGCATATCCAGACCTCGCCGACGAGTATGTTTTTGAACTCGACATCGTTTACCTTCAAAGTAAACGGGCCGCCCGCCTTCAATGGAGCAAGCCTGACCATCCACTTGCCATCTTTGGCAGTGGTGGAGATTTGCTGTTTCTGGAACTGCACCGTCACCTTCTCGCCGTCGTTCGCCGTGCCCCAAACCGGGACCGGAATACCCCTCTGCAGCACCGCGTTATCGGTAAAAATGGAGGCTGGCACCACTGCCGCAACAGCCGCCGTCGCCAGCATAATCAGTATCAAACCGAACACAACAATTTTATTCATGACTCCTCCAAGTCGCTCGAATAATATAACCACACGTATTTTAGATTTCGTTATTAAACCCCTTTCCTCCTCCGCTTCGTTTTCGGATTTAGATGGCGGGGTAACAAACTACAGGCCGGAGGGCTTCAGAGGGATGTTGTGAATATAATCTCGTGGATAATCGTGGGTTTGATTGCCGGGTTTCTGGCGCGTGCGGTTTTGCCGAGCGAGCAACAGCGTGCCGGCGGTTGTGTCGGGGATCTGGTATCCGGAATTATCGGCGCACTTGTCGGCGGCTGGCTATTCGGCACATTCGGCTGGGGCGGAATCACGGGCATCAACCCAGGCAGCATAATCATCGCTTTTATCGGGGCGATAATCTTCTTGCTGGTATGGCGCGCGATTACAGACAGCTCCCGTCGATCGCGTATGTAAACGAGTTCAGGGTTGTGCCAGTCTGTGAACCACTCCGGTCCCGCCGCAGGTTTCGCAAGGTTTAGACCGCACCCCGAATACCCCGCCCTGCTTGCCTTTGCCTCCGCACGCGGGACACGTCTCGGCGACTTCGGGTATCTCTTCTGGAACAGGCTCAACGCCGGTGATTCCAGATGCAGCTATTTCATCGGCCAGATCTTGTTCAGGCTGGGCAGCGGCGAACTGTTCCTGGAGTCGGTGGATAGCCTTCTGGGCTGGCGCATATTCGGGGTCGAGCTCAACAGCCATTCGATACTCCCGCACAGCCTCGTCCATCCGCCCGACTGCCTCATACATCACGGCCAGATTGAAATAGGCTTTGGGGGTCTCTTTGATTCTCAGAGCTTCTTCAAAAGCGCGAATGGCACGAAGTCTTTCCCCTTTTTGGCTGTATGCCGCTCCCAGATATGCACAGACCTGCGCATCTTCGACCTTATGCCGCAGTGCCTCAAGCATCGTTATCGCGGCATCAAGCTCTCCGGCCTTTAGCAGACGCAGTCCTTCTTCTTTGGTGGAGACTTCCGGTGACGAATCCATAACAAACCCCCTTAATAAAAACCCGAAATCAGAAGTCCGTGAAAATATCAGTTAAGGCAGCGGCCGGTGGATCACTACCCATCAGCACCCCTTGTCTATTCCTTCGACAAGATTGGCGTTACTCCTCCTGCAGGAGTGCTGCAGAATGCAAAAAGGATATTCCGCTGTGACAGCATCTTAGCGCCATTACTCACAAAGTCCTGTTGACACGATTGGCCTGGTATAGGACAATTACAGCAGGGATAGATGGACGCATCGGCATCGACTTATACTCGTGTCCTTCTATTTCATCAGGAGGTCAGTTTGTGAGCAGTGTCGACCTGGACAACGACGATAAGCAACTAAACGAACAAAAGGAGATCGGCGCCGTGGAGGCGCTGTGGAGCTTCTTTAGTTCGATGAGAACCGCGATAGTACTCCTACTCGGCCTTGCTATAGCTGCTATAGCAGGCACTATCCTTGAAGATAGACGGGGAGTTGTAATATACCATGAGCCATGGTTCTATGTACTGCTGACGCTGGTTGGAATCAATTTGTTGGTGTGTAGCATCAACAGATTCGGTCTCGCGTGGAAGACCACGTTCAACCCATACGTCGAGACGGATGAAAAGGCAGTGGCGCGGATGCAGACGTCTGAGACGCTGCAATCACCGCAGTCAATGGAATCCGCCACAAAAAGCTTGATAGGGGTGCTTGGCGGCAGATCATATAAGACATTGAGCAAGCCCACATCAGAGGGCGTCTCAATCTATGCAGCCAAGGGTGCGGCAGCGATCTGGGGGCCGTATTTGACCCACCTCAGCATCCTCGTCATCTTCGTCGGAGCAATTTTCGGCAGCCTCGTCGGTTCTGACGGCCACGTGCTGATTATGGAAGGTGAACGCGCTGACGGCTACTTCCAGGGCGATAGCCACACGGCAAAGCCGCTCGGCTTTGAGGTCGCCTTGAGGCGATTTGAGATCAAACACGACGGCAAGGGCCAGCCGACGGCATATCGCAGCGATCTGCAGATATACGACGACGGCAAATTGGCCGCAGAGAAAGTCATCGACGTCAACCATCCCTTATCCTATAAAGGAATGACTTTTTACCAAAGCGACTACGGTATCGCTGAGCTAATAATTAAGGTCACTTCTCCTGATGGGGCGACTGCGAGGGTTCCCTTCGATGTCGGGGTAGACGACCGCGGCGGGGTACGGGTCTATCAAATCGCAGAGGAGCCTTTCAAAGAGTTTAAGCTGGGGGATAAGAAGTGGACGCTGTTTGTGCATGACCTGGTGCCGGATTATGTCGGCGGCAAGGAATTGAACCGTAGTATGCTGCCGGTCAATATGGCGGTAAATGTAATGCTCAACGACAGGTTCCCGGAATATAAGGGCCTTGACGCCTGGCAGAAGATCGGCTGGGTGCCTGTATCCAAACCCGTGGTACACGAGGGACTGACGATTGAGCTGGAGAAAGTTGTCAGCTACTCCGGTTTGCAGGTTGGCCGCAACCCCGGCCTGCCCGTTGTGTATGCGGGGTTTGTTCTGATGATATTGGGCGTGATTATGTCTTTTTATGTGACGCGAAGGATCATAAGAATCAGCGTCGTCGAATCAGAGCAGGGAACGAAGGTGAGCATCGGCGCGGTCTCAAGATCGGAGCCGGCAATTTTTGAAAAGGATTTCAAGCGCCTGCGCGACTCGGTATTATAGCGCAGTCGGAGGATTAATAGTACATGACTGAACAACTAGGGCTGAGCCTGTTTAAGATTTCGTTTTGGATATACCTGGCATCAGCGGCCTGTTATCTCCTTGCATTGATAAAGAATCAGACGAGCGTGGCGCGTCTGGGTCGCGGATTTCTGGTGGCGGCGTTTGTTGTGCATACGGCGTCGATTGCTATGATAGCGATAGCGATAGGCCGGCTGCCGCTGTTGAATCTTTATGAGTATATGCTGTCGGTGACGTGGGCGGCCGCGGCGGTATATCTGGCGGTGGAACTGCTGACCAAGAACTGGTCGCTGGGCGGTTTCAGCGTGCCGCTGCTGGCTTCGTTCGTGCTGTTTACTATGCGCCTGCCAAATGCGAAAATAGACTACACCGTAATGCCAGCCCTGCAGAGCGCGTGGAGGACGCCGCATATAGTCAGCGGGATTCTGGCCTATGGCGCTTCGATGGTGGCGTTTGTGCTGTCGGTTATGTATCTGTTGCGCGACCGGGCCGACGGCCCAAAGGGAAACAAAAAATCGTTCTGGGCCAGTCGGCTGCCGGCGACTAAGGTGCTGGATAGATCGATCTACCGCACTGTGGCGTTTGGATTTTTGATGCAGACACTGCTGGTTGTGATAGGTGCGGTGTGGGCTCAAATCGCGTGGGGCCGATACTGGGGCTGGGACCCCAAGGAAACCTGGTCGCTGATTACCTGGCTTATTTATGCGACTTATCTGCACACCCATACGATGATGGGCTGGAGGGGTCGCAAATCGGCGTGGCTGGCGATTATCGGCTTCGGCGCTACTATATTTACCTTTATCGGGGTAAGTTACTTCTTCCAGGGTCTGCATAGCTACGCTATCAAATAGATTCTATGGCACATTATTCGATAAGCATAAACCTGTCCGGCCGCAAGTGTGTGGTGATAGGGGGCGGCACTGTTGCACAGCGCAAAGTGGAGACTTTTCTCGACTTCGATGCGAATGTGTCGGTAGTGTCCCCCGATCTTACGCCGACGCTTGCCGAACTCGCCGGGAAGGGGCTTATCGAGCACATAGATGAGTCTTTTCAGCCTTCGCACCTGGATGGCGCATTTCTGGTGGTGGCGGCGACAGACGACATTGAGGTCAATAAGTCTGTCTCCAAAGAGGCGGAGAGCCGGGGGCTGCTGGTCAACGTGGTCGATGTGCCCGAATTGTGCAGTTTTTTTGTGCCTGCAATGGTGCGCAGGGGGGATATTGTTATAAGTGTCTCCACTTCGGGTAAAAGCCCGGCAATGGCGCGCCGCATCAGAGAACGCCTGGAGACCCAGTTCGGGCCGGAATACGGAGCCTTAGCCACACTGCTTGGGAAACTTCGGCCGGAGATCAAGGCTCTCTACCCGGATGCTGCAGACCGCAACAAGGCTTACAGGCGGATATTGGACTCGGATGTGATAAATCTGCTGGCGGCAGGGCGCACCAAAGAAGCTGTCGAAAGGGCGCGCGAGTGCATCTTGTAGTTATCGGCCTCAATCACACGACCGCACCGGTCGAGCTTAGAGAAAAACTCAGCATCCCCGACAATCAACTGCCGGAGGCGCTGGCTGATCTGGCGTCGCGTGAGGTCGTCTCCGAGTGCGTAATACTGTCCACCTGCAACCGCACCGAAGTCTATGCATATACCCAGTCACGAGCAGACGACGATGTTATTATCGACTGGATCGGCTCGTTTTTCGGCATCGATAAAAAGAGCTTTCAGCAACATCTATATTCTCTGGCCGGTCATAAGGCCATTGAGCATCTGTTTAAGGTGGCGTCGGGCATAGACTCGATGGTGCTCGGCGAGGCGCAGATATTAGGTCAGGTAAAGACCGCCCACAGCGCAGCCATTGACGCATCCACCGCGCATACCCTGCTCGGCGGGCTGTTTCAGCAGGGGATATCCACCGGCAAGCGGGCGCGAACCGAGACGGGGATCGGGCGCGGGGCGTTTTCGGTTGGGTCTGTGGCGGTTGGGGTGGCGAGGTCGATTTTCGACGAATTAAAGGGTCGCACGGTGCTGATGGTCGGGGCAGGGAAGATGGGGGAACTTACCGCAACCCACCTGACTGCATCCGGCGCAACTGAGGTGCTGGTCGCCAATCGTACTTATGAAAAAGCCATTGACCTGGCCCAGCGCTTTGACGGCAAAGCGATAAAATTCGACGAACTGCAAACTGCTATGCTCAGCGTCGATATAGTTATCACCTCAACCGGGGCCAAAGAGCCGATAATAGACTATGAGATGGTGGCAGCGGCGATGAAAATCCGCAGAGGCAGGCCGCTGTTTTTCGTCGATATAGCGGTTCCCAGAGACGTTGAGCCGGGGGTCGACGCCCTCGACGGTGTATTTGTATACAACATCGACGATTTGCAGGGCGCGGTAGACGTACACGCGGCAGAGAGACGCGCTGAGATTAAAAAAGTAGAGGAGATAGTCAGCGAGGAGGTCGCCAGTTTTATGGTACGATTCAGGACGCTTGACGCAATACCGGTCATAACGGCCCTCCGTGAGAAATTCGAGGGCATCAGGCAGCAGGAACTGGACAGGCTGCAACAGCGACTGGGGCATCTGTCTGAGGACGATCTGGAGCTTATTAACCTGACCACCCGCTCGATAGTGAACAGAATCTGTCACACTCCAATGATTCAAATTAAGGACTACGCCGTGCAGGATGATTCTTCCGAGAAGCTTGATGTAGTCTGTGATCTGTTCGGTATCTGCCAGGTGGAAGAGAAAGGCCAGAATCCATCTGAGACTATTCAGGCGCGCAGCCAAGGGGATAAGCAGTCATAATAGTCTATCTTACTTTAATTTTATATACGTGCGCAGCGGTGCTGTATCTTTGGAACATCGTCGGTGGACTTGATGCCACAAGGCGATGGGCCAGGGGGCTGGCGTTGCTCGGAATATTGGTGCTCGGAACCGTAATCGTTGGCGGTTGGCTGCAACATCACTTCGCGATTTACAACCTGTCGGATTCGTTATTATTTCTATCCTGGGCGTTGCCTGGGCTTTATCTGCTGATGGAGCGCCGATTCCGAATAACGGCGCTGGGTGTATTCGCCACCCTGATGTCGGCTTGTATTTTAGTCGTTGCCGTATGGCTGCCCGGCAGCATCAGCCCGGCCTTAATACCGGCGCTAAAAAGTCACTGGAATCTGATTCATACGGTGACTTGCCTGATCGGCTACGGCGGCTTCACCCTGGCTTTCGGCGCGGCGGTGATGTATTCGATTCAGGAGCGGATGTTAAAGGAGAAGCGGATTAGTGTGATCAGGCGGCGTTTGCCATCGCTGGATGCTGCCGACCGTTTCGCATATAAGATGGTCTCGCTCGGATTTCCGATGCTGACGGTTGGGATAATCACTGGCTCGCTGTGGGCACAGACGGCCTGGAGTTCTTATTGGAACTGGGACCCCAAAGAGACGTGGTCGCTGATTACGTGGCTGATTTACGCCGCTTATCTGCACGTGAGGATCATCAGCCACAGGCGCGGCAAATGGGCAAATCGGCTGCTGGTGATCGGCTTTTTATGTGTGCTGATGACGTTTATCGGGGTCAATTTAGTAGACTCTGGGCTGCATACATATAGATGGTAGCTATTTACAGTTTTGAGGTTGATGTGCTATTCTTTAGTGGTTAGAGCTCAGGAGGCAGCAGGTGATAGTTGTCCAAAAATATGGCGGCAGTTCTGTCGCTACAACCGAAAAAATTGCCGCAGTCGCGAAGCGGGTTGCGGAAAGGTCAGAGCAGGCGCAGGTGGTGGTGGTCGTCTCGGCTATGGGCGATACGACTGACGAGTTGATCAGTATGGCCCGGCAGCTTTGTGCTATGCCTGATGATCGTGAAATGGATAAGCTGCTCGCCACTGGGGAGCAGGCTTCGAGCGCGCTGTTGGCTATGGCTTTGCACGATCTCGGCTACAGCGCGGTTTCACTGACGGGCGGGCAGGCTGGAATTATTACAGAACGCACAGCCGGCAAGGCAAGGATTCTGAAGATCGACGTCAAGCGGCTGCGTGATGAGCTTAACAAGAAGAACGTGGTGGTTGTGGCCGGGTTCCAGGGTATAACCGAGAACGCGAGTTGGGCCGATATTACGACGCTTGGACGCGGCGGGTCGGACACTACGGCGGTGGCGCTTGCTGCGGCGCTTAAAGCGGATAGCTGCGAGATATTTACTGATGTCGATGGGGTATATACGGCGGACCCGCGCGTGGAGCCGTCGGCCAGTAAGCTCGATACTATAAGTTACGAAGAAATGCTTGAGATGGCAGGTCAGGGCGCACGTGTGATGCATTCGCGCGCAGTGGAACTCGGCGAGCTCTACGACGTCGATATCCTGGTGGCAAACAGTTCAAAGGACGTTGCCGGCACCCTGATTAAGAAGGAGGACCACGAAATGGAAGTCCGCAACCCCGTGAGAGGGATTGCTCATGACACCGATGTAACGCGCATCAGCGTAGCGGGAGTGCCCGACAGGCCCGGAATTGCATCTATGATCTTCCGCACACTTGCGGCGTCGAACATTAATGTCGACGTGATAGTGCAGAACGTTGGCACCGAAGGCCTCGCGGACGTCTCTTTCACCGTGCAGGACGCGGACCTCGAAAAAGCGAAAAAGGCTATTGATCCGGTCACCAAAGAGATACAGGCCAGGGAAGTTGTGATCGATCAGAACGTGGCGAAGGTGTCTATCGTGGGCAGTGGGATTCGCAGCAACCCCGGCTATGCCGAAAAGATGTTCACAGCGCTGGCTGATGCCGACATCAACATTCTCTCGATAACGACAAGCGAGATTCGCATCACTTGTTTGATTACCCGTGATCAGGTCAAAAACGCGGTCAGAGCATTGCACCGTGCGTTTGAGCTGGAAAAAGCTTGATGCAGATTTTTGTGAACAGGCCCGTCGACAGACGGGCCTTTTTGTTGGGTGGGGTTGGTTTATGAGCCGATTCAAAAAAGAGCTCTTCGTCTTTTGTTCGAGGCCGTTGTTTCGCACCTGTGAGATCGTATGTAACCACGCGGCTCGAATCCTTATTCGCAAACGCGGTCTTTCCTCTGACACAATCCAGCGTGAGTTTGAGAAGCTAAATACGCGCCGCATTGAATGTCAACGTGAACTAAACGAGATCGGTAAGAGCCACGGTCATATCTGTGCAGATTGTGCGGGCAAGTGCTGTGGGGGAGTTCGGGAACGGGACGCTTTTCTGGACAGGGTAATTCAGAACCCTTCCACCCCACACCTCGGCGCACGACGTAGATCCGGCGAACTGGCGACCCCAAAACCTGCCACCGCATCCGCTGAGTTGCCTCCTGTGGAAGGATTCTGCACACAACTCACCTGCGAAGGCTGTAAAATCCCCTACGAACTCCGCCCCATACAATGCACTGCATATTTCTGCCGCAGGGCCATAGACGCGCTGTCTTCTGCGGAATGCGATAAAGGAATACGCGCATTGGTAAGATTAATGAACATACAATTGCGCTGTGTGGCCCTGGCTTTAAAGACTTGGCAGTTGAAATAGCAGCCAAGCTAATGGCATAATACGTTTAGCAGCTAAATCTACAAGGGTGGGAAAATATTTTGAAACGTATGTGCCTGACGGTGGCGACCGTACTGCTGGCGTTGTCAGTCGGATGCCGGGCCGAAATTGTCATAGAACACGCCTTTTGTCGCGGTGGACAGGTGTTTTTACATTGGTCCGACCCGGACACGCAATATGCCCGATATCATATCTATCGCAGCAGCAGTGTTATTGATGCTAACACATTGTCCTCTGCTCAACTGATAGATTCCAACTCACCTTTACATAGCGCCAAAGATACTGCGGCGGTGTCTGCAGCCACTAGAAGGGGGGAGACGCCTCCCAACAGAGGGTACAGAATCTTCGACCTCGGCGAGCCTTTGAACCCATCAGATTGCCTGAAAGTTATGTCCGTCACTCAGCCCGCCTCCCACTACTATGCAGTAATCGGAGTGAAGCCCGACGGGACTGAGGATCGCACTATCACATCGGGCAAAAACAGCCTGGCATCTCCGATAAGCGAAGCGACTGGAACGACCATTCCGGTGCTCGACGAGCAGGGGGTGCAGACGCTTTCCGGCTACGACTACCCGTGGAAGACCTATACCTGGTTCAAGCGCGTAGAAGAGTCACTCTTCGATGGCGAGGCGACTAAAGTGACGATCACCCTGCCCAAACCAAAGCTGTCGGGGCTGTATGCCACAATCCTGAACCTGCACGCCATTAACGGAACCAATAAGGTAGTAACGTGGTGGAATATAATTACGATTTCCCCTATGGATTGCTCCCCTCAACTTCCTTACGGCGGCAATACGTGGTGGTATGGATACGCAAACAGCTACCCCAACGTAAGTGCTGGCCTGGTCTGCAACTACACCGAGAATATGCTTCTGAATATGTTACAGTGGGCCAAGTCGACATTCCCCGTTGAGCCAGACAGAGTCAGCGTGGCTGGAGGGTCTATGGGTGGTACAGGAGCGCTCTCATTTGGCCTGAGACATCCGGAGATATTCTCCGGAATCAGCGCGGTCGTTCCTCAGGTAAACCCTGGTCTTCCCGGTATAGGCTGGTCACAAAGCCAGCTTTCGGCGGTATGGGGCTCGGTGCAAAATAATCTGCCGACCAACGATGGCATCGGCGTGTGGGATCGACAGAACACTACAGCTTATGTCGCTGCGCATACTGAAGACTTGCCGTTTATTAAGGTGCAGAACTCCAAAAACGACGAGACGCTGCCCTGGTTCCAGGTTCCGCAGTTCTATAAAAATCTCGAATCGAATGGCCACGGATTTATGGCCGCGTGGGGTCAGGGCGGACACGTTAATAGCTCAACTGGCCTGCCGGCTGAGTATATCAACTGGGATATCTATACCAAAATCAGACGAAACCAGAGTTACCCTGCCATCAGCAATTCCTCTGTTAATAATAATCCTGGAAGTGGAAACTCAACCGACGGCGACAGCGTTGGGCAGATGAACGCAGGGTATGATTGGCGGATTATAACCGATGCTCCCAACGAGTGGACTGCTGATATAAAATATACCGTACCTGGGGTTACGCCCACTGCGAATATATCCGCTCGACGGCTCCAGAGCTTCAACTTCGCAGCAGGGGACCGTCTCGCCTATTCTCTGAAAGACACTTCGACTGGTCAGATTATTGCGTCGGGATATTTAACAGCGTCACGCGACCGGTTCTTCACAGCACCTGATCTGCCATTTAGTAACGAATATCGCGCTTTGACAGTGCGCAAAGTTGCGCCGCAGACAATTGCTGAAGTGATTGATCTACCTGAAGGTGGGCAGGTCGATCTTGATGAGATCGTGATAACAGCGGCGTTTGCTGACGTGTGTTATGGCTGTGCAATGAACCGGATACCTGCAATAGCGATTCTCGGTGCAACAGGGCTTTCGGCTGGAGACGTCATACATCTGCGCGGCACACGAACGAATTTCGGCAATTTAATTGCGGTCAACGCAAACCCGGCCAAGCCTCAAACTTTTGGAAGCAGAAAGATAGAACCGCTCGGATTAACTCGGCCCCTGAATGATTCTGAAAAGCCGATTCAACTTGGGTTGCTCGTAAAAGTCTGGGGTGTTGTCAGGGAAGGCGGGCCAGATAGTTTCGTAGTAGACTGTGGCCACCACGTAACTGCATTCGGGAACTACGGCGCCAGGCCGCAAGCGGGGGCCTATGTATCCGTAGTCGGTATATGGTCGAAAATGGCTGAAAACGATTTCGGAATCAGGCTGCGCGAGCCGGCGGATGTGGTTGTGTATTAAATCGTGGTATAATTGTTGAGGCGATTTATGCGAAAAGCTCGGCTTTCACCGAGCTTTTCCACTTTTATAGCTATTCACTTTTCCAATTTTGACGATGGGCTGCTAATTCATCGAAGCCCTATAAATAATGATGGCTAGCATACGCATCCGGGTTTCGTTGAATTGTTCTTCGCAACCATACGCATTTTACCCGCGTCAAGACAAGCTGTCGATTACCTCTTCGACCTAATTTTTGATACTACCAAAGTAGTATAACGTCGACGTGCGACTGCGGGAACCCGCTGTGGCCCTGATTGCGTCAATATGGATGTGATTATAAAATAGTCATCGTGTAAGGAGCGGTTGATTTGTCTCTACTCAAAACTCTGTTTGTTATTACCATAAGCACAGCGAGGCTGGTTTTCCCATCGGTTTCGACGGTTCCCGAAGGCGTTGAAGCGCCTAAACCCCCGGTGGCCAGGATGATCAACGTGGAACTTGCCTCTCAGGAAACTGCCGTGTCGGGCTCTAAGGCCAGTGTGACGATTCCTGAGTCTCTTAAATTGGGCAGCGGCCTGGACTTGAGCATAGACTTCTCAACCAGAGCCGCCAAACCGGAACCGGTAAAATTCGAGCTTAGAGAATATTGGGGCAGTGGCCAGACCGCGCCTGCATCTCAGCCGAAAATTACTACATCCCAGGAAGTCAGAGAAACCGACGACAGGCATGTTCCTGAAAAGTCCTTTGCGTTCTGGCCGGGTATCGGCACCAAGCCGTTTGACGCCGACATGGATTTTTCCGGCACTTATACGCTTAACACAAACTACTGCGGCTCCACATCGGTTACATTGACCAAAGACCAGCGATTTCTCGACCCTGTCGATGTCACGGTTTCACCTGCCAAACCCGACCTTGACAAACCAATAGTTATCCGATGGAAACCGGTGCAGGGCGCGGTTGGCTATTTGCTGCGAGCTTATGGCGGCGGTCAAAATCGAAGCATCACATGGACATCCAGTGCAAAATCAGACATCAGCCGCAACCTCGAATTCAGCCCCGTAAGCCCGTCTGATCTGGAAGACTATATCAAACACGGCGTATTGGCGCCCTCCTATGTGGTATCGAGCACTATTCCTGCGGGGATATTCAAGGGTTCTTCGAGTGTGATGTTGATTGTGACGGCAATCGGCAAAGACATCACCCAGACCAAAGACGACATCACATCCTGGGTTTTGGTGCGCTCTACCGCCAGTGTGCCCCTGTACAGCACATCGCGTGAAAGCGAGAAGGAAAAGTAGCTTGACAGGGCGGCGTTCTGAACTCGTCGCCCACATAGCTTTATCCTCTAACGGCTTGAGAATGTTCGACTGCTGTGGTAGACTTTCGATAGCTCGTCGGTTCAACGGTAGTTTCCGCTCGGAGTGCCGAATCTGCGCAAAACCGGAGGACACCTATGAGGATCAAGCTGTTAGTGCTGCTATTGCTTCTTTCGATTCCGGCTGTGGCTGGTGACGTGAAACCGGCTCCTTCCAAGGTCCTGTTTATGGTCGGCGGCCCGTTTCACGACAACCCCGAACTTTACCCGATACTCAAAAACTTTATGGAAGCCACCGGGGATTTTACCGTCACCGTATCCAGAGACCTCGACCAGTTCAAAGCTGAGAATATCAAAAACTACGACCTGGTCATTATGTACACCACCCGTCTCAACCCCACCAAAGAACAGGAACAGGGACTTTTAGACTTTGTTTCAAACGGCAAGGGCTTCGTGGGAATACACTGTGCGACGGATACCTTTTTGGAATCTGATGCCTACTGGAAAATGGTGGGAGGCAGGTTTACGACGCACGGTAATGAACTCTTTAAGGTCAATATAACCGGCAAAAGTCACCCTGTCGTAAAGGGGATGGCCGGCTTTGAGGTCAAAGACGAGACCTATTGCGACAAATTTCACCCTGAATCTAAACTGATCGTGCTGGCCAGGCGGGATAAGGACAGCGAACCAGTGGCGTGGGTTCAGTACTACGGCAAGGGCAGGGTATTTGTAAACACCCTCGGCCACACCAAGGAAGCTTTCGACAACCCTGGATTTCAGCAGCTTGTAATTAACGGGTCGAAATGGGCGACTTTCAAGCTCAATCCGTGATGCGGGGCAGATATGTTTAGGCTCGCGCGACCGGCGATGGCTTGCGAGTTTGAGATTATTTTTGAGGACGATACGCAGGGTCTGGTCGATATAGCCAACCTTGCGTTTGAGGATATCGCCAGACTCGACAGGGAACTGAACTGTTTTAATCCGTATTCTGAGGTCGCTCATTTAAACGAGGAGGCCGCGCACAGGGCGGTTATGGTTACGCCGGATCTATTCGAGATTCTGAGCGTGGCCAGAGACATCTGGAGAAGCTCAGACGGGGCTTTCGATGTCACCGCTGGGGCTTTGATAGAGTTGTGGCGACAGGCCGAACTTAGCGGAATCGCACCAGAAAAGCAGGCAATAGAGGACGCGCTGACGAATGTTGGTATGGGAAGCGTGGTCCTCGACGAACCCACCCACGAGGTAAGGTTCGAGAAGCCTGGGTTAAAGATCAATTTAGGGGCGATTGGCAAGGGTTACGCGGTGCGCCAGGCTGTGTCGATTTTGCGTGAATATGGCGTAACCTCGGCTTTGGTAAGCGCTGGAGGGAGCACGATTCAATCGATCGGCAGTTGGAATGTGGGGATTAGACACCCGTCCAAATTAGATGAACGTGTCGCCGAAATCGACTTAAAAGACCAGGCTATGTCGACTTCGGGAGGGCCGGCTCAACGCGACCCGAACGTAGAGGAACATTTCGAACATATAGTAGACCCGAAAACCGGGGAGGCTGCAAGAAGTGCAGCGGCATCGGTGAGCGTTATTACGAGTGACGCTATGGTGGCCGACGCGCTTTCTACGGTGTTTTATTTACGCGGCACCGGACTTGTCTCGACTTATCCCAGCATGAGGGCGTTGTTCATAGATGCCGATGGCTGCATCGCAGACTTAATTAGTAATGGAGAGGAATATGACTGATAAGGCGGATGGACTCAGCAGAAGAGATTTTTTGAAAGGGACAGTAGCGACGGCTGCGGCTATCGGGATAGGCAGCATAGGTGTCTTCACACACGCCCGCGCCGAGATGATCGGGCCGAACGATACCGTTAATGTTGCCTTTGTCGGCATTGGCAGCGAGGGCCAGATGCTGCTCTCAAAAGCTATCAAAATCCCTAACGTGAAGGTTATCGCCTGTTGCGATATTCAGCCCAAACACCTGCAGCACGGCCTCGATATTGCCAAGGGCGCGAAGGGCTACGCGGATTATAAGGAGATGCTGGACAACAAAGACATCCAGGCCGTGATAATCGCGGTCCCCATCGGGCTTCACGAGTCGATAACTGTCGATTCGCTGCGCGCAGGCAAACACGTGCTTTGCGAGAAGATGATGGCATACACCACCGAGGGCGCGATTCATATGGCGAGAGTGGCGCGTCAGACCGGCAAAAAACTTCAGATCGGCCACCAGCGACGCTACAACCCGCGATATCGGCACGCCTATAAGATGATTCAAGACGGCTTGCTCGGAGAGGTCACACACGTCCGGTCTCAGTGGAACCGCAACGCGAGTTGGCGTAGACCTGTGCCTGCGGACTCCACCGAGGAACTGACCAACTGGCGACTTTATAAGAAGTCCTCGCAGGGTCTGATGGCGGAACTCGGAAGCCACCAGATCGACGTGGTCAACTGGATGGTCGGCAGCGTACCGTCCGCGGTGGTCGGAATCGGCGGGCTGGATTACTGGAAGGACGGCCGGGATATCTTCGATAACGTGCAGGTTGTTTTTGAGTACCCGAACGGGGTTAAATACACGTTCCAATCCCTGACCACAAACCAGTTCGACGGCGCGACAGAGCAGGTCATGGGAACCAAGGGCACGATGATACTCTCCGAAGGGCCGTGCACATTCTATCGCGAGCCTAAAACTGATGAAGAGATATGGGAAAGCATGGCAACAAAGGACGCCGCGAAGGGCGGAATCGTTCTCGACGCCAGCAAATCACCGCGATTGCAAAAGGAAGCTCAGGAAGGCAGCGCCATAGCGGAGGAGATAGCGAACCTGAAAAAGGATGCTTATACCCTCGAGATGGAGGACTTCTTCCAGACTCTGCGCGATGGCCACGAGCCGATGTGCTCTGCCAAAGTCGGGCTTGAGACCTGCCTGGCGGCTATTAAGGCTAACGAGGCGATGGAATCCAGGCAGTGGACTGATATTCCAGCCTCGCTTTATAAGATATAGGACTGATCGACTATGACCGAGAATGGAATCAGCAGAAGAGAGTTTCTAGTCGGTACGGCTGCAGGGATCACGCTCGCGGGCTTGGGAATGGCGGGGTCTCGCGCCTACGCTGCCAACGACCGAATCTCGATCGGGATGATCGGAGTCGGAGTCCGCGGAAACCAGCTATTTAACGACATTAAAGCGGTAGATAAGGCGTTAAACGCCGAAGTGACCGCGGTCTGCGACACCTGGAGCGTGAGGCGGGAGCAGATGGTCGCAAAGGTCAAAGAGCGCTACGGCACTGCGCCGAGAGCTTTCACCAACTACGAAGATCTGCTTGCCTTAAAAGATGTAGATGCGGTTGTCATCGCCACCCCGGACTTCTCGCACGCCAGGATTCTCACCGATGCGATAAAAGCGGGCAAGGATGTATTCATAGAAAAACCACTTGCAAAAGACCTGGACCAGGCCAATGCTGCTATGGATGCGTTTGAGGCGTCAAAGTGCGTTATTCAAGTGGGTACCCAGCGCAGAAGCGAGGGAAACTGGAAAGAAGCGGCTAAGCTGATTCAATCCGGCGTGCTGGGCACTATAAGCCGGGTGGAAATCGGATGGAACGACCATAACCCGCGATGGCGACAAAACGTGAGCGGGATTAAAGCCGAGGATGTCGACTGGAAGCGCTTTTTGATGCATTTGCCTAACCGGCCGTTCGATCCGCACCGCTACGGAGAATGGCAGCTTTATCGGGATTATACCAACGGGCCGATAGCGGTCCTCGGCGCGCACTATTTCGACGTCGGACTTTGGCTTACCGGCGCAAAGTTCCCATCGAATGCGGTGGCAAGCGGCGGGCAATACGTCTGGAAAGACGGCCGGGAGCACGAAGACACCCTGTATGCGCTATACGATTTCCCGGAGGGGTTTATGATGCGATACCTGTCCGGGCTGGGCAACTCGGCCGACGCTGGTTTGAGCATATATGGAACCAACGGGGTTTTCAGAGAATCGACCTGGAGCGCAACGGGTGACGGCGGCCGCAACACGGACAAGATTAAAGAGGAGATTAAAATCTCCGGCAACCCTAATCAGAATCACATTGGCAACTGGTTGGAGTGTGTGAGAAGTCGCGAAAAGACGAATGCGCCGTTTGAGGTGGGGTATCAGCATTCTATTTGCACAATGCTGGGCTATCAGGCTATGGTGAAGGGCCGGAAAATGAAGTTTATGCCGACCCTGCGACGGATAGTGGAGGCGTAGTTTATCGATTGGAGGGCCGTATGAGAGAGTGCTTATGGCTTGGGATAATCGCGTTGATGGTGTTGCTTGCGACGACTAACGTCTCTGCCAAATCACAGCAGTGGGAAGTCGAGAAGCTGCCGGGGACGTATAAGTTCACCGAAGGCCCGGTTTGGACGCCGTGGGGCAGTTTGCTGTTCAGCGACTGCAACGACAACAAAATATGGGAGATAACCACTCCGGGCACTGCTCCTGAATGCAAGGTTTTCCGCGACCCTGCAGGCCCTTCAAATGGTCTTACATTCGACAGACAGGGCAGATTAGTGGCGTGTGATTACGGCCATCATCGAGTCACCCGCACCGAAAAAGACGGCAAGATCACGGTGCTGGCAGAGTCTTATGAAAGTAAGCGACTGAACAGTCCGAACGATATTATCGTCAGATCAGATGGGAGCATCTACTTTACTGATCCTTCTTATGGCGTAAAAGAGGAGGACCGGGAGCTTGATTTTAAAGGGGTCTTTCTTATTAAACCCGATGGCAAGCTGGTATTGCTGACCAAAGATTTCGACATGCCCAACGGTTTGTGTTTATCTTTGGATGAAAAAAAGCTCTATATTGCAGACTCGTCTAATCGGCGGCATATAAGAATATTCGACGTTGCCAAAGACGGGACGATTTCCGGCGGCGATGTGATATTTACATTCCCGAAAACCGGTGTGCCGGACGGGATGAAAATCGGCAGGGACGGGAATCTATACTCATCTGGACCCGAAGGCATCTGGGTTTTCGACCCGACAGGTAAGCATTTATACACTTTTCCAGTCCCGGAAGTGCCAGCCAATCTGGCATTTGGGGATAAGGACGGCAAGACGCTGTATATAACTGCCAGGACCGGGGTGTATAGGGCGAGGCCGAAATAACAGGCGATTCAAAGATCGCTGATATTTTATGCTAATTGTTGCTTACAGGATATTCTGGCCGGTTTTTTATACTGGGCAAATATAACGCACTTGTTTTTTGAAGGGAGTAATTATGAGAACTGCTATCGTTATCGTTTTAGCGCTGAGCGTGCTATGCTCTGCCGCTTATGCTGGGGAGGCAAAGAAGTTGCCAATACTGTCTTGTGAGACCTACAGCCTGCGCGATTTGTTTGGCTCGGGCAAAATCGATTATCTTACTGTGCCTAAGATGCTTAAAGATATGGGCATACCGGGCATCTGCTACAACTCTATATGGATGAAATCCTACGATAAGCCCTATTTGGACTCTATCAAAAAGGCTTGTAAAGACGCCGGAATGACCATCACCGGCTTCATTATCGAGGGCAATGTCGCCACACTCGACGATGCTGCTCGTGACAGGCAGATTGCAGAAGATATCAAAGAGCTGAAAGCCGCCGCTTATCTCGGCGCGCCGGTCGTCAGAATCAACCTCGGCAGCACTGGGGATGATGCAAAAGACGATACCATCGGGGTGCAGCGCTGCATTGACGCTTACAAGCAGATTCTGCCGATTGCAAAAGAGCTGAATGTTAAGATCACGATCGAGAACCACGGCGGAGTCAGCCGCACTGCGGACCGGATTCTGAGGGTCATCAAGGGCACGGATCCTGAGTGGGTCGGGGCGTGTCTGGACTTTGGCAACTGGCCGTCTGAGACTCGCAACATCGAAAGCGCGAAACTGGCAGCATATACCTATCACGCACATGCCAAAGCCAGAGGATTTGAGGCGGACGGCGAAGCTACCGATATGAACTACAAATATCTGCTTGGTCTTCTGAAGCGCGCCGGCTACACCGGAGCTGTCTCCATCGAGTTCGAGGGAGCAGGTGATCAGGTAGAGGGCGTAAAAAAGAGCGTCGATCTCATCCTGAAACACTGGCCGGAACTGAAGAGCAGCTAAGCTCGTATCAAAACATAGAGGTATGCCTCGGCCCTGTGCTTAATATAAGCACGGGGCCGAGTGCTCTTGAGAGCGTGGCCGGGACATTGGCACGGCCATACATTGCTTGAAAAATTGAAAAATCAGTTGGTCAATTTGACCCAGGATTTCTATTTCGCAGGAGAGTAGCCATGAAGTGTGCCAGGTGCGGGTTGGAGTTGCCGCCGGGAACCAGGCAGTGCCCAAAGTGTGGATTAACCAACGAGTTCGTGCAATCCGCCGAACCCGCAAAAAAGAAAATGCACCCGCTATATTATGCTCTTATCGGCCTGGCGGTTGTGGGTTTGATCGCGCTGTTGGTAGTAGTGGCAGGGGGCAGAAACCCGACGGTTGCCCCGGCCGGAATTGAACGTGAGGATCGCAACATCACGGCCGCGCCGCCTCCTCAGCCTGCTGACAGCGGAATCGTAACCGCGCCTCCAGGTGAGGCGCCTCCCGCCGAGAAGACTCCGGAAGCTGCGCCTAAGCCTAAGCCTACCAGGGAGATGGTCGAATATTTTGCTTACGTCAAAAAGGTGGAGGAACACCGACAGATGCTGCTCAAGGACACCGGCGCAGCGCTAATGCTGGGCTCAGCGGCAGGTGGATTGATGAGTATGATAAACCTGGCGATGGACCCCGAAGGCAAAGAGGCTCAGGACCCGTTGGCGGATTCTAAAAAGGAACTAAATCGGCAATATAAGAACTGGCTTGCCACTTTGAAGTTCTTTGACAACAAGCCCGCACCGCCAGAGTGTCGAGAGTTTGCAGGCGCATATAGAAACGTGCTCTATCTGGAGACAAAAGCTATCGGCCAAATAGCTGCTGGTTTCAACTCAGTCAATATAATGGATCCATCCGATATGTCCAAACTGTTGGCTGCGTTGCAAAAGATGAAAGGCGATCCATCGATTCAGGGCAATATCGACAAAGCTGCCGACGCCGCCGATGGAAAACTGACGGATTTAGTCTCCAACTACGATATGGAGAAACCGTTTGATGTGCCGAGGGAGAAAAAAGAAGGCAATATCATGGGATTCTGAGGAGCTTCGATCTTAGATTCTATGGTTAATTTCAGGGCTGGGAAACCCCGGCCCTTATTTGTTTGAGCACACTGCCCTCCTCCTAAGCGCAACCCAAACACAACCGACAGCTACAATCGAGTATATCACGGGCAAGAGCCATTTTGGAGCGATGAAGTTTGGAAGCGGGTAGGTGAGTGGACGGCTTATGAGCCTGAACATCGAGAAAAAGGCCATAAACCATAGAAACGCGGAGCCTTCAGCAAGCCCCTTGCGCAGTATCCATACAGCGAGAAAGAAGCCTGCCAGGGCTGCAATGGCTTCATAAAGCTGCACAGGGTGGATCGGCAAAGGCTGGCTGAAAAGCCCGATTGCTCCGGATAACAACTGTGAGCCGTGGGCATTGCTACCGACAGCGACATGAATGCCCCATGGCATGGTGGTCGGTTTACCATAACAACATCCCGCACAAAAGCATCCGACTTTCCCAGACGCTGCGGCCAGGGCAAGCGCGGGTGTAACTGCATCTGCCAGTCGCCACACATTCACTTTCAAAATCCGCGCAACAACGATCGTGACCGGAACTCCTATAAACAACCCGGCGTATATCGATAAGTTTTCTACGGATAGAGTAAACAGGTTATGGTTATCGTAAAAAGACTTGGGGTTAGTAAGCCAGTGGATAACTCTGCCGCCGATTAACGTAAAAACAGAGCCCGCGACCAGGCAAAGCGCCGGTTTTGCCGCGCCGAGGCCGCGACGGCGGGCGATTATTGTCCCAAGCACAATCACAAGCAGGGCCGCGATGCCGGTGAAAAACGTGTAGGACGCCACCTCTATATCGCGGCCCGCTATTATCGTCTTGAACAGCGTCGGATGCATCTATGCCCTTAGTGCGATTTGGACAGCTTGATCGGCCCGGCCATCCTTATGCCAGGTGCGGTGAAAACCACCGTGCCCGACATCGAATAACCCTGAGTCCTCCGAACGACCCTGGTGTCGACCGTCAGCGCGCCGAATTCCGACGATGTCGCCTTCAGCGTAAACTGACCATTATTGTAGGTATATCTCGCCGGCACCGACTCGGAATCCTTGCCCGCGCTTATTTTCAGCGATGCGTTGCCCACACCGGTAGAAGATTGTTGCACATTCAAAGTAGTGAGCAGGGTTTTGCCTTTCAGTTGTGCAAATATCTCGCCGAGATCGCAGCCCTGGGCTTTCGGGTTCTTTATTTGAGATACGTCCACATCAGAAAACACGGTGGTCCCGGTCCATTTGCCGCCGATTTCTTCCGGCAGAGGAGCTTCCGCCATTACGTCGTCGACAACGCCCTTGATATAGTCCTCACCCCATTGCGCCATAATATTATTTACAAAATCCGAAGCGCTGGCACCTAACGCTTCGGCGAGGCCTCGCAAATTGTTGGTGAACTGTTTTTTTGCGAAGTCGTGCAGCGATTCGCGCAGTGTTCCCTTAAAATTGGCCCAACCCGCGGCTGCACCTGTCTTAATGAGGTCTACAAGCTCTGCTCTGATGGCTTTGTTGGATTGATTGAGTGCAGCCAGCATAGCCTCCACCGAAGCCAGATGGGCTTTCTTCATGGGCATTTGCAAGCCTTGCTTTAATCCGGATTTGATAATAGCTTTTGTCTCGGAGGCTTCGAGATTAGCAGCAAGACCTGATACAAAGTTCCATGCCCTGTTTGCCGATAGCCAGCCGCCTTTCGCGAGACCTTTTGTAAAGGCCGGGAGTTGGGTGCCCTTAATAATGAGCTTGCTGCCGCCGAGGGCAGAACTGCCTATTTCTATTGCACCAATGACATAATCCGACGCGCTGGCGTCTCTGTTTGAAACCAGAGCGATGCCCTTACCCAGGCCGGTGAACATACCAGAAGCTGCTTTTGCGACCTTGCCGACTCCCCAGCTTGTCCAACCCTCGCCGACTACGGCTTCCACGCCTTTGCTGGTCACATACTCAGCGCCTTCGTCCCAGTAGTCGAAATAGTCTTTGGCGTCGCGCAGAATTTTTGACCCAGACTTGTTGGCCTCCCAATTTTTGACGATCTGCATTGAGTTGGCCTTCATATCCTCCCAAATTTCAGAGCACGAGTTGCCATAGTATATGCCTGTGCCGACCCGACTGATATTTTTTACAGCCGCTCCGGCAACATCAAGCCCCGCTCCGAGAACGCTCTGCACGCCGTGTACAGAGCTTTTAACGCCGTTCCAGCCCTTAGACAGCCATCCTTCCTCTGATTTAGCAGAAGCGGGAGTCGATAACGGCGCCCTGGCAGCGAGATAGGCATTGGTATAATTATTCGGGGGTTCTGCGGCGTAGGCGCAATTGCCAGGTCTGCCCAAGTCCGTCACCTCGATCAGCTTGTCTTTCGGCACAGAGCTTAGATACGCCTCAAAATCTGCGCTAAACTTGTCGAATTTCTCCAGATACTCCTTTGTGAACTCCAGGCTCTTAGCGTCGAGATATTTGTTCGGTTTGATCTCCGCCAGCTTCTGCTTAAGATCAGGCATCGACTTTCGCATAAAATCGACTGCCGCATACGCGTAGTAATAATCCGCCGTGGCGAGTTGTTTGAAGCCGTAGTCGACCTTAGCCATACCGGCCTGCACATCTTTTATGCGGCCCTTCAGCGAGTCCAGTTTAGCCATATCGCTATCGAGCTTTTTGGTAGCATCGACGACCTTGGCGTTTTTAGAGCTGGACAACTGGTCGACAGCCATTCCCGCGCTCATCGCGATCGTATCGATATCCTGAAGATAAAGCGCAGCCAACTGCATCGCTTTGGCAGTTTTTGCATATTGCATGAAACTGCGTGTGAAGTCGTTTTCAGAGTCAGTTTTGATATTCTTATACTCGACTTCTGTAAGAGTCTCTAAAGTCCAGATGCGCAGCAGTTCCCTGGTCACGTCCAATGCGAATGTTTTAGCTGACGGTTCGTTGTTATAACAAACCGTCATATAGCTCATAAGCTGATCTCGCAGCTTGCCGACATCATCCTTCAGAGTGAGTGCGTTTTTGGCGAGATCATCCGAAGCTGCAATGATCTGCTCGACTTTCTGTGCTTTGACTTCGTCGAATTCGTAAGTCTGCTGGCCTGCGGGCAGAGGCGCTCCGGCATAAAACGGGGAGCAGGAGAGCAGCATCCCCATATCGTCGCCTTTGACAAGAGCCGCCGCGGTCGCCTCATCGGCCTTAAAGTCGAGTGTAAAAGGCTCTTTGACCTTCGGCCCTTTGTTTCCGAAGAGCAGAACCCCGCCCCAAATCACGGCGGTCACTAGTATTATTGCAACAAGAACAAGCAGCACCCTCTTCACAGTTACAATCTCCTTTTTCATGATGCGAACAAGCAAAGCAAGGTCGTTAATCAGATTATCGCCTGAAACTATCAAGCGCATTAGTCGATTAGTGTGAGATTATCGACACGCAGCACAATTTAGCGATGATGGCAGATTAAATAAATAACGGGAACACGGGTTTGGCATAATGCGTAGTAATAGATGAAGATCGAACTGAAATCATCTTCTTCTCCTTTCACCTCCTTCCTCTGACCCTGGCTTTGAGACCGGCCGGGGTCTTTTTTTGTCTCACATACGCTCGACAATTAAGGGTGGCACGTGAGCCGAATCAGCGAGGAGATAGCAGCCCTTTATAATCTCTTCAGCCTGATGTATTTTGGATTCGTCGCTGCCGTGAATGGTCGCGATCGTGTCCCCAATCTCCACTTTATCGCCGATCTTCTTTTCTACGACCACACCTGCAACCGGATCTATTCGATCCTCTTTGCGCTGCCTGCCTGCGCCTAACGCGGAGGCCGCCTTACCGACACCCGCTGTGTCTATTTCGCTGACCACGCCTGCCGATTCTGCTGTCACATCTTTAATAATCCTGGCCTCTCCCATTAATGCGGGATTATACACAACGTCCGCATCTCCGCCCTGCGCACGGATGATTTGGCCGAATTTCCCTAAAGCCGCGCCACTGAATAGAGCATTTTTAGCCAAACTCCTGGCCGTTTCTATGCAACATTCAGGGTCCGACAGGTTGAGCACTGCTGCGCAAAGTTCTATGCAAAGCTGCGTCAAGTCCGCTGGGCCATGACCGGAGAGCGTATCAATCGCCTCCCGCACCTCCAGAGAATTGCCGACAGCACGACCGAGGGGCTGGTTCATATCCGTGATAATAGCCCCCACTTTTCGGTTTAAATTTCTGCCAATGGAGATCATCGTGCCAGCCAGTTCCCTCGCGTCGTCGAGGTCCTTCATAAAAGCGCCGTTTCCTACTTTAACGTCCAGCAGTATCACATCCGCCCCACACGCGATTTTTTTGCTCATGATGCTGGCCGAGATAAGGGGGATGCTGTCGACTGTAGCGGTGACGTCTCGCAGGGCGTAGATCATCTTGTCTGCTGGGGCCATATCGGCAGTCTGGCCGGCTATAGCGGCTCCGATTTTGTTGATTTGCTTAATAAAACCGTTAAGCGAGAGTGAGGTATTAAACCCGGGGATGGATTCCAGCTTGTCGACAGTGCCGCCTGTAAAACCCAGCCCTCTGCCTGACATCTTCGGCACTTTCAGGCCACAGGCCGCCAGCATCGGCACTATCACCAGAGTGGTCTTATCCCCTACCCCGCCAGTGCTGTGCTTGTCGACCTTAATACCCTTTATCTTCGACAGATCTAGCGCATTGCCGCTGTCGACCATTGCAGAAGTAAGTTCGGCAGTCTCAGCAAAGTTCAAGCCGCGGATATAGGCGGCCATCAAAAACGCCGACATCTGATAATCAGCGATCTCACCGGCAGTATATCCAAGCACCAATCGTCGAATATCCTCGCCGGAAAGCTCTAAACCGTCTCGTTTGGCGGCTATTATGTCCGGTATTGTCATAGTGGCTTAAGTATATCAGCTCGGTTGGCCGTTGTCATTCCGCAGGATGACGAAAAAATAACGCGAAAGCGCGAAAGAAGCGAAAGCCAGAAATAATGGATGTGCTATCGTAATTTGGGTGGCCAGAGAATGCTTGATCGGACTTCGAACATCAGACCTCGGATATCGAAGAGAAAATGCAGTGGCCGGGCCTCTGTCCCGGCCATCTTCTGGCTACGAGGCGGCGATTCGGAGATCACCACCTATCAATTTATGAGAACCGACAACCGTGAACCGTAAACCGAAAACCGAAAAAGCAGATTTCTCGCTGCGCTCGAAATGACATAGGGTTGCGACGTGATCCTGCGACTTCGCGCAGGATGACATAATTGGAGGATGGAAGTTAGAGGTTAGAGGTTAGAGGTTGGTGAGGCGGCGATTCGGAGATCGCCGCCTATCTACAGGCAAGATCGCCTAACTTATTACAGCGCCTCGGGTTTGCCGCTTTGGGTCGAACGCTCTGCTGCGTCAAGCATCGCGGTGACCTCCAGCGCGTCTTCCAATGAAGCCGCGGGTTCGGCTCCGTTGAAGAACTCCACTACTTTAATGAGTTGATCCGGATACAGCCTGCTGTTATCGCAGACATACGGCGCGGCCTTGCCTTTTTCTCGCAGGCAGCCGCCATAAGCCGACGAACCTTCGGTGAGCTCCACTATGCCCCTGCGATTGTTCGGGTATTCGATCGTACATACAACCCCGGCTTTATCTCTTCTGGCAAAGACTCCGATAGCCCCCTGGCCCATCGCCCTCTCCAGCATCTCGAACGCGTGCACTCCATACCAGACTATCGAGCTACCCGCAGGCGCCTTCCCCAACGCGCCGTAAGTATAGGCATAATCCGCATTGGGGATAGCTTTGCACGACTCAATCAGCCCCGGCACGAATCGTAGCGACGATGCTGAAAATACCCTAAGGTTGTTCTCTTTAGCCAGTTTATATATTGCGCGAGCGTTCGTTGTGTTATCCGCCATCGGCTTGTCGAGGAAGATCGGCTTTCCCAAAGGCACGCACTTGCGGAAATATTCCAGATGATATGCGGGGTCATTGATTTCGAGCATAATAGCCTCGCATTCGGCCACTGCCTCGTCGAAATCTTCGGTCACCGTCACGCCCCATTCTTCCAACTGCTTTTGGCGCCCGTCCAGCCCGTTTTTATCCTGAAACGGGGTCTCGAACCTCATACAACTGATAACGCGAGCGCCGTCCACCTTTTGATCAGCAGCGACATCCGGCGCCTGCAAGCACTTCGTAAACGCAACCGAATGGCTGGTATCCAGCCCCACCATACCGATTCTGATTTCTCCAGACATTATCTATCCTCCAGGGCAATCTGCATCTGACGAAAGGTTAGGCTCAAGCGGCGCATTTGTCAAGCGCCTGCCTGATTCTATCGATAGCCTCTTTTACCTCGTCCTTGTCAGTGTGTCTGCAAGTGACCATTCTAACAGCCTTCGGAGCGCGTGGGCTTACTATCACGCCGGCATCGCCGAGCTTTGCTATGATTTCCTCAGTGGAAAGGCCAGTGCCGGTGTGGTCGACGTTGATGATATTGGTCTGCACTATATCCATATCGACTGATAAGCCAGGAATGGTGTTCAGACCTTCGGCCAGCAATCTGGCGTTGTCGTTATCCTCAGCCAGTCTGTCGATCATTTTTTCAAGCGCGATTATACCAGCAGCCGCGATAACCCCGGCCTGCCTCATTCCTCCGCCGATTCGTTTTCTGTGGAACCTGGCGCGCTCGATGAACTCGGTGCTGCCAGCCAAAATGGAGCCGACCGGGCAGCATAGGCCTTTTGATAGACAGAATTGAATGGAGTCGACCTCCGCCGCATATTCCGACGCCGGCACCCCGGCCGCTATCGCTGCGTTGAATATCCGTGCGCCGTCGAGGTGAATCGCGAGACCGTGGTCTCGCGCTACTGAGCAAAGTTGTTTATGCAAATCCAGAGGAGTCACCCGGCCGCCGCTGCGATTGTGTGAGTTTTCCAAACACAGCAGGCGCGGGGTGGCGTAGTGGACATCAGGTTCACGTATGGTCTCCGATAGCACACGCGGGTCGATAAGCCCGTTATTGCTTGGTACAGGCAAAGGGAAGAACCCAGCCACGCTGGCCAGCCCGCCGCCTTCGTTGCAGAAAATATGCGCCGTCGGATCGACCAGCAACGCCTCGCCAAGCCCGCTTGAGTGTGCCATAAGAGCGACCAGGTTTCCCATAGTGCCGCTTGCCACGAACAAGGCGGCCTGCTTGCCGATCTTTTGCGCGGCCAGTTTTTCGAGCTGGGCCACAGTTGGGTCCTCACCGTAAACGTCGTCGCCGAGCGGCGCATTTCGCATAGCATCAAGCATTTCTTCGGTGGGCAGGGTCTGTGTATCGCTGCGAAAGTTGAGTATCTCCATGATGGCCTCGGTTTGTTGGTCTAATTCAGATGAAAATTATATCACAGCACATAAAAAGCCACGTACGGCCGGAACAGTTTTGACCTCAATATGATTTTAGTTTTTTCGGGTGTCGCGTTTCCCTTTCCCTTCCCGGCAGGAATCATCGACACGTTCCGCGAAGGCATCGATATGAGAACCGTAATTTTATCCATTGTGGCAACGTTTTTATTGGGGTGTATGTGTATGAGCGATGCTGATCTCAGGCCGATTTACCGGTGCCCTAAAATAGACAAGGCTCCGGTGATAGACGGCAATCTCGATGACGAGGCTTGGAAAGTAGCTCCCCCTGTGCAGCTAGTCCTCTCCGAAACCGGAAAGCCCGCCACAAAGCGCACAATCGCGAGGATGTGTTGGGACGATCAGAACCTGTATATCTCATTTGACTGTGACGACGAAGACCTTTGGAACGATTATAAAGAGCGGGATGATCCTGTTTATAACGAAGAGGTCGTGGAGGCGTTTTTATCTCCGGATTGCAGCCTTAAGCACTATTATGAGATAAACGTAAGTCCTCGCAACGTGGTCTTTGATGCTTCCATATACGATCCTGTCAACGGCTCACCGCAACCCCCGACTTCCACGGCCTGGGATTGTGTTGGGTTACAGACGGCTGTGATAGTCGATGGCACGTTGGATTGTCGCACAGATAAAGACAAGGGCTTTAAGGCGGAATTAGCTATACCGTTCGCTGGATTGGGCAGAGATACGCCGAAGTCCGGGGAGCGATGGCGGGGCAATTTGTTCAGAATCGACCTCAGCCCGAAGCCCGCCGAGTTTCAGGCATGGTCGCCTACCCTCGTCAAGCCTGCGGCATTTCATATCCCGGACAGATTCGGGACTATATTCTTTGTGAAGTAGCGGTCGAAATCTTGTCGTATTAGCGGAACTGCTCTACAATAAGGAACAATTGGTTGATAAGGCACCTGATGGGTGCGCAATGAGGTAGATTAAATGGGGAATTCGTCTGAACTGAGAGTCGGTATAATCGGCTGTGGCGGTATTGCCGGGGGCAAGCACCTGCCGAGTTTGACCAAAATCGACGCTGTGAATATGGTGGCGTTTTGCGACATCATCGAGAGTCGCGCTGCTGAGAAGGCGGCTGCATACGGCGTAGAAGGTGCACGGATCTATACGGATTATCGCAAGATGCTGGAGGAGGAGAAACTCGACGTAGTTCATGTTTGTACGCCGAATAACAGCCACTCCGAGATAAGCGTAGCAGCTCTGGAAGCTGGGTGCCATGTGATGTGCGAGAAGCCGATGGCCAAAACAGCCGAGGGCGCGCGCAAAATGGTCGAAGCCGCGAAGCGAACCGGGAAGAAGCTGACTATCGGTTATCAGAACCGCTTCCGGGCGGACTCGAGATACCTGAAGGCGTTCTGCGATGAGGGCGGACTTGGAGAGATTTATTTCGCCAAGGCACACGCGCTTCGAAGGCGCGCTGTGCCGACGTGGGGTGTATTCCTTGATGCTGATGCCCAGGGCGGAGGGCCGCTGATCGATATCGGGACCCACGCGCTTGACCTGACGCTGTGGATGATGAACAACTACGAGCCTGAGTTCGCGGTAGGCAACACATATCGCAAGCTCGGCGATCGAGAGAACTGCGCGAACCCGTGGGGGCCGTGGGACCCCAAAAAGTTCACGGTTGAGGACTCTGCTTTCGGATATGTCCATTTCAAGAATGGAGCCACCGTGTTTTTGGAGTCAAGCTGGGCTTTGAACGTGCGACAGAGCGGCGAGGCCATCTGCACCCTTTGCGGAACAGAGGCCGGCGCGGATATGTGGGACGGGCTGCAGATTAACGGGGAGAGATTCAGCAAGCTCTACGTGGAAAGAGCCCAGCTCGAACCGGGCAGTGTGCCGTTCTATTCCGGAGATGACGAAAGAGACGCCGATGTCGAGGCGAAAATGTGGATCGAAGCCATCCTGCAGGACAAAGCCCCGGTGGTATTGCCGGAGCAGGCCCTCGTGGTGACAGAGATTCTTGAGGCGATCTATAAATCCAGCGAGACCGGGAAACCGGTTTACTTCTAAGGTTAATAAGCCTGCGGCCTGACTTCGCTTTGGCTGCAAATTATGTTAGTCCATAGGTGGCGATTTTCCTAATCGCCACCTATCTATATTTGCCTTTCCGCGCCGCCCTTTGTCATTCCGCGCGTAGTCGCGGAATCCACGGGGTTGCAAAAGCGAAACGAGATCCTGCGACTTCGCGCAGGATGACTATAAATGGTGCGCAGGATGACAGTATTGGTTACGGCGAGTGTGTAGAGGCCGGTTTCTATCCCGGCCCGTTTGTATATCAAGGAGAAAGTGGCCGAGACGGAGATCGGCCACTACATTTTCGACGTTCCTTGCCTACTTCGCCACTACGTTCAACCCCTCTTGCACATCCCCAGTCGATTCATTGGTGATCTGTTTTTCACCTTTGAACCTGTTGCCGGATATGACAGCAGTGGTGACGTCCTTGCCAAGGTGGATGTCCTTGCGCTCCATCCAGAACCGGCAGTTGGAGATGTTTATGTCCCCCGAAAGTGCATCGATCGTGTAAAGGTCAGGGTGTCCGCCCTGGTTCAGGAATGTGCACTGGCTGAAGCTGACGGTGCCTTTGCCGTCGATTTTGGCTATCTGAGACGCAGGGCCCCAGAATGAGCAGTTGCCTAACTGCACGACACCGTTATGTGTGGCCGAGACCTCCATAAAGATATCGGTTTTGTTGTTACCGACGAACTCGCCATTTGTGATAAGCAGTCCGGGTGGCTGGCAGTGGTCGACCAGTATCGCCCTGCCGCACCAGTCGGCTCCGATTCCGAGGAAGTTGCCATTGACCGAGCCGTCCGCATCTGCGGTAAAGTGATAACCCGTCTTCGCTCCGAATACGAACGTATTATGGACATACTCCCAGTCGGTGCGCTTGAACTGGAACGCGATTAAATTCTCTCCTATGTAGTTGATAAGATCGTCCCACTTCGGTATGCCTTCGGAACCTGCTCTGCCCCAGTAGTGCGGGTTGAAGTGGACGTTTTCGATGCGGCCGATGTCGGTGCATTTGTCGATATGCACCCCGATTTTCAGCGGGCAGCCGAAGCAGTTGCGAATATAGTGTAATTCGTTTTTATACTGACCGAAGTCGATGGCTTTGTAGGGGTTTACAAAGGTGCAGTCGATGACGCTGCCGTGCATTCCCTGGCCCTGGATAGTCCACGGATAGGCCAATGTACCCGGAATGCGCTGTTCGGGATAGAAGAAAGTGATGCCCTTAACCGCGCTTGATGGGTTCAGCATAATGCACGGAGGGCCGTTTTCGTCTCCCTTGTCTGCGTAGACGAGAAATACCGTGCCATTGGATAGCTGTGCGTGATGCGGCGCCTCCCAGACTCCGGCGAGGGTGACGCCCTCCGGCACGTTGAGCGGCTTATCTATCCGGTATTTGCCCGCTTCGAGTTGCACCACTCCACCGTGATTGGCCCCTGCGTAGTCGAGGGCTTTCTGGATAGCGACGGAATCGTCGGCGACTCCGTCAGCTTTGGCTCCGTAATCCTTCACGTTGACTGCAGCGCTGGCGCTAATCGCAAATAGCGCGCAGGCGGCTGCGGTTATAATTGTGGTAAAGTTCATAGCCTGTCCTCCAAGTAAACTCAGCAACAGTATAAGTGAGATAGCACCGGCTGGCAATAGGCCGGGCAGGGAACTCGCGGGTGGGTAGAACGTAATTAATGCAAAGACCGAACAGGTGATTAAATGGATAAGCCAAACGAGGTTCGCATTTACGATGCGCAGACTGGAGAAGTGAAGACCTTGCCGAAGGTTGTTAAGACTGAGACGGAGTGGAAAGAGATACTGACTCCTGAGCAGTTTAGAATCACCCGGCTAAGAGGCACTGAGCCGCCGGGCTCCGGCAAATGCGATGTTCCCTCTCGGCAGCAGCTCGGTATATATCAATGCGTCTGCTGCGGCACGGATTTGTTTAAACACGAGCACAAATACGAGTCCGGCAGCGGCTGGCCGAGCTTCTGGGAGCCGGTGTCTGATCTGAACCTGATTTTAGAGGTGGATGAATCTTTTGGGATGTATCGCACCGAGGTTATGTGCGCCCGCTGCGATGCTCACCTTGGTCACGTTTTCGACGACGGCCCTCCGCCCACGGGCAAGCGTTATTGCATAAACGCTGCCTCGTTGCGTCTATCGCAGGACGAGGCTGTTAATCGCGAAACAGCGATCTTTGCGGCGGGTTGTTTTTGGGGAGTAGAGTCGGCGTTCAGAGAGTTGATCGGCAAAGGGGTCATCTCAACCAGGGTCGGCTATACCGGCGGCCACACCGATCATCCCACATATCAGTCCGTCTGCGCCGGTGGGACAGCTCACGCTGAGGCGGTTGAGGTGGTCTTTGATCCCAATAAGATAACCTACCAGCAGCTTTTGGATCTGTTCTGGAGCATTCACGACCCAACTACTCTCAACAGGCAGGGGTTGGATATAGGGGATCAGTACCGCTCAGCAATATTTTATACCTCGGCTGAGCAGAAAGAGGCAGCCGAAAAATCTAAGGAACAGCTTGCACAATCTGGAAAATTGCCCAGGCAGATTGTGACTGAGATAACCGAGGCGACGGAGTTCTGGGAGGCCGAGGAATATCATCAGCAATATAAAGATAAACGGGGCTATGGGGGCGCCAGATAACGGGGAAGGGAAAACGCGAAAGAGCGAAAGGAGCGAAAGTTAGAAATTTAGATATGCTTTCGTATTTTGGGTGACCTAAGAAGGCTTGATCGGACTTCGAACATCAGACCTCGGACCTCGAAAAAAGCAGATTTCTCGCTTCGCTCGAAATGACAGGGGGTGGGCACTGGTTATGAGGCGGCGATTCGGAGATCGCCGCCTATCTTATTTAACATAACCGACAACACAATACTGGTTATCCTCTTCGTCTCAAAACAGCCGAGCCTGCAAGCGCTATCAGCGAGCATAATCCGGCTATTGATGACGGCTCGGGTACCTGTTCCAGCTTAACAATGTAGTTGTAATTGTTCGCATAGCCATCGGTATAGTAATTGACTCCTGCGTAGATGCCACCTGTCTCGGCGTCTATGCGCAGGAAGGTGATCGCGGGGGATTCAACATCCTCGCGGCTCAAAGTGGCCAGGGTCTCAATCGAAACTCCGTCCCAGCGCTGCAGCTTAGCCTGGCCGCCGGAGTTATCGCTGAACAGCAGCCTTCCCAGACTATCAAATGCCAAACCTGCTGCTCCGTTGACCGCGATAGCTGCATCAGCGTCAGCGATTCCCAGCACATCGCCTTCAATCGCGCCCTGAACTTTGGCTGAACTCCACATATAAATATTCGTCGCAAATGGGTAGTTGCTCGGGCAATAATATAGATTTCCAGCAGCATCAAGCGCGACAGGACCAGAGTAACCCGCTGCGGTTGCCACCGGCGTTGTGTTATTGCTGGCATCCAGAGCATAGACCGTGTTGCCAGCGACTACAAATGCATTGTTGCCGTAGAAGTCGATGTCGTAGTTCCAGTCGAGTCGAGTTACGTCGTTGACGACGGCGGTAACAGGGTCGAATGTGCGGACCATACTGCTGGTATAATCGTTGTCTGCGAAATAGACCAGCCCATTGTTATATTTCACAAACGATCCGAAGACCGAGGCCGAATAAGTGTAAAGAGTCTGCACATCGGCGCCGGATTGGGTGATCTCGCGCACGCTGTGGCCGTCATTTATCACGTAATTTCCATTGGGAAGCACATCAAAGCCACCCAAAAATGCCCCAGCAGGCAGAGAGAGAAACAGGTCGGTGCAGTTATAGGTGGCAGAGTCCAGCAACCCCGCTCCCCAACTCGCCGTCGCAGATAGAATAATTGCTGCGATGATAATCAGTTTCGTAGTTTTTTTCATTTCTTGTCCTCCTTAATTGAACTTAGTTTGTTTTGATGTCGTTTTGAGGGTCAATCACCCTGACGACAACTGAACCGTCGTCATCGCGGTCGCATATCACGGTAGCCGATAGATATGGCGCGCCGCTTACCGAATATGGGCCGCTCCAAACCAGTTTTGCGCTTGCAGAACCGTCGTTGATCTCGCAATAGCCGGGGCCTTTGGAGCATACCCTGCCCCAAACCCGCACCCTCATTCCGTAGGCGAGGTCGCTGGACAGGGTTTTGAGGTTCATTCCGACAGGCTCAATTTGCGCAGCGCCCGGTTCGGTGCAGGTCCACATCGGGTCCGGAAATGTGAATCTGCCGGATGTTTTGGAGAGGTGACCAGTGATGGTCATTTTGTCGCCGACTGCCACTATTTTGCTGTCGACTGCGATGCTGGTGTCGTAGATGACTTTCATAGCGGCCGATCTGTTCGGGGCTTCGATGAAAAACGAATCCGGCAGGACAGCGGTTACGATAGCCTCTGTAATCAAAGCATATTCGCCATCTGGCAGTTTCTTTACTTCGCCGATGGAAAGCGCGGGACGACACGCCGCCACTGCGTCGATTTCGGCTGATATTTCGCCTAATCCGGGGAAATAGTCGCCGCTGACCGCATCCGTCAGCCGCACATATTTGAACCAGCTTATATTTGCCTTGATCTCGTTGCCATAGGAATCAATAGCCGGGACGCCGGGTGCACTTTGCAGCACTGCGTCGGCTATATCGAACGCGTCACCTCCTCCGGAAACATAGTCGAAACGTTCTGTATTGAACCCGCTGGGCACGCTCGGGCGATCAGGCACGGTATATAGCTCCTCCGCGCTGCGTGTCACCCAACTGAACGGGTTTTTGCTGCCGGCAGTCGGCAGTTCGATGGTGGGCGTGCAATCTGCATAGCCGTAAAGTTTTGTTGACGAAAACCCGGTATCCGAGGACGGCACATAGGGGTTGGAGCCGGGCGCAGGGATTAGATCATTGGGCAGGATATTCGGCCGAATCAGATACCACTGCTCTCCGTCCTGGCTGATCTCGACAAAGGCCGGCTCCTGCCATCTGAAGTTCGGGTCAGCATATAGCGGCAGGTTTTCCGTCATACTCAGCCGAAAATACGCATTACCGAATACTATGAAATCCAGACCGTATGGGTTTCGAGGGTCGTCTATAACAGGTGTCGAGAAACCGACCGCCACCGAAGCCGTCGTGCCTGCAGCGTTACGGTCGCCGAGTGAGACGCAGTAGCCATTATCATAGCTGTGCGCAGGCTCGTAAACCTGCCCGCCAGTCGGGGCGCCCAGGCATCTGAACGGGTCGTTATACAGAGGGTTGTTCACAAACTGCCCAGTGCCCGGAATATACCAGCTCTGCTGAGTTATATCCGCAAACCAGGCTTTGGCATTCACGGAAGCCGCAGTTGCAAAAGTCAAACATAAGATTATCGCAAGAGTAATTCGTTTCATTTTCCAAACCTCAATATAGCTTCGCACCTCGAACTTCCGACCTCGAAAAAGCAGACTTCTCACTTCGTTCGAAGTGACATAGTTGTTGACTACGTTCACAATCGTAATTTCGAGATGGCGATCTCCGAATCGCCACCCCAAAGCCCCTATTTATTATCAAAAAGCGAGTTATCATCCCCGCCAAAATAGCCAATATTGTGCTTCTCATTGTTGCCGCCATAGAAGAAGTTCGGTGGCCTGGTGAAACTCATCTTTTCCGCGCTTACATGTCCATCACACCAGCCGACATTGGCCACCCCGTTGTGCCTGAAATGAATGCTCGGAGTGGTGGGGTAGGCTGTCCCATCCGGGGTTACGTGATACGGCGGTTCGGCGAATGAGTACTGCATCGGCCCGCCGTCGCTGGTAATCGCAGCGTCGGTGAACATTACCGTGCGGGCGGGATATGCGATGTCTCCCGTGCGAGAGGCTATTTTGTTAGATTCAGGCGGATAATTGCGATACGCCGTCCCGCCGACATAAGCCTGGTTATATCCAAACCCGCCGCAACCCGCCTCGAACGTGCCCTTTAATTGAACCGCGGTCGGGCAGATTTTCAAGCCACCGGATCTGCCGAAATACACCCACAGAGGGCCTTTATTCGCCTCGAATTCCGCGCCGACACGCGGCCTTACCCCGTGCCACCGATGCAGATTCGGCCCGGTGATATCTGATGCGGCTGGGACATAGGTTCCGGAGTAGTCGTCGGAATAGGCCAGGTTTGCGGCGAGAAGCTGTTTGAGCTGTGCGGCGCAACGGGTTTTTCTGGCGGATTCTTTAGCCACTCCGAACACAGGAAATAATATGGCGGCCAGAATCGCGATGATGGCGATGACCACCAGCAGTTCGATGAGTGTGAATCCGCTGTACAAACAGAAACGGGCCTCTCGCCCATTTCGGATATTTTTCAGGACGGAAGCCCGGTTTATTCGGGGTGTTGCGTCCGACATCTTTGCCTCCGAAGATGCTGCGCTAATGATGCGAAAGGGCAGGTCTTCTGGCTTCCGGATCGCTCTAGCCGGCTACCTTCCCAGTCCTTTTAGACCAGTGGATAACGCCGGTTCGTCCCCGGTTACAGCGGCGGGCCCGCGACGGTTTTTCACCGTCTTCCCTTAACCCAAATCGCCAAATATTCAGTTGCTACAGGAGTATAACAAGGAAGCGGAGTCAAGTCAATGGCATTTTGTCGATTCAACCGAGTCTATTTTACTGCTCAATTCGATGAATCGCGGCAGTCTCTACGCCCACAGTCTGCAACAACTGTGCTACTTCAGGCTCCCGGTTCCAATCGAAGCGCAGCGAAATGCCGCAGTCGCTGGAAAACTGGCGCGGCACTGGAACCAATGCGCAGTCGATTTCAGCCTCGTTTAAGACCTTTTCAGCGGCGAATGCGGCCGATGTGGTATGAAACAGCACTACCCCAAAATTATCCATCAGCAGCTATCTCACTTACTGCGTCTATGGCACGAGTTACATCTTCTTCGGATGTAAAAGGCCCGACTCCGAACCTAACCACGCCTTCCGGAAACGTGCCGATGATTTTATGTGCGGCAGGGGCGCAGTGCAGGCCAACCCGACAGAGTATGCCATAATCGTCGTCGAGTCGTTGCCCCACCTCAGAGACATATTTGCCCTTTATCCGAAACGATACAAGCGGGACTCGATCGGAGGCCTCTACCGGCCCGAACACCTCGACTCCCGGTATGCTTATTAAACCATCAATTAGGTATTTTATGAGCCGGGTTTGGTGTTGATGCAGCGAATCGCACTCCGGAGAACATATCCATCGAATCGCCGCTCCCAGCCCCGCTATTCCGACTCCATTTGGCGTCCCGGCCTCAAGCCTGTCAGGTAAAACCTCAGGGTGTGTTTCCGATTGGGACCTGCTGCCTGTCCCGCCCTGCATAAATGTGCTGATCTCACTTTCCGCCCGGTCGGTGCATATAACCAGCCCACCTGTGCCGGGTGGGCCTTGCAGTGATTTGTGGCCGGTGAAGGCTATGAAATCAGCGTATAAATCTGCCGCCCTGATCGGCACTACCCCGGCTGTCTGCGCCGCATCCAATAGGGTCATCGCTCCTGCGCAGTGCGCCATTTGAAATATATCTGATACCGGCATAATGCGTCCTATGACATTGCTGGCGTGGGTCATAACAACAAGGCGGACGTCATGTGACAGGAGTTGCCGAAATGCGTCAAGGTCGATTTGACCAGACGGATCGCACGGCGCAACCAGCACGCGCACTCCACGAGCTTCAGCGGTACGCAGGGGTCGCATCACGGAGTTGTGCTCAACAGAAGTCGTCAACACCGTATCCCCAGGCTTAAGGGTTGTATGAATCACCATATTCAGCGCCTGGGTCGCGTTATTGGTGAAGATTACCCTGTCTGTTTTGGTCGCTCCGAAGAAGTTCGCCAGCCCCTCCCTGGCTTCGTGAACAACCCGCCCTGCCGCTATCGAGAGTCTGTGCCCGGAGCGGCCGGGGTTTGCTCCGGTTGTCTCAAGAAAGTCCTTCATCGCCTCTACGACGACAGGCGGTTTGGGCCAGGATGTGGCGGGATGATCCAGATATATCATTTAACAAGTTCCAACCGGAACTCACCGTTGTCCAGTTGAGTTTGTCGAACGTTCCAATTCTCCATTTCGGCCGCCCTCTTGACGTTGTCTCGCGTTGTATTCGAGTCCACTAGAACATGAACAATCGTAGCGTCTTTTTGTTGCATAGCCTGCTTTGCGTGCAAAACCGGTTCGGGACAGGATAACCCTCTCACGTCGATTTCAATAGCTTCGTTCATATATCAGCCCCCCACGCTCCTCTTTTCTTTCATATAAATTCCGGTGACAATGCAAAAAACCAGTCCGATGACCACGGCGACCAATCCGTACGGACCGGGGCCTTTGGCGCTGCTGGCAAGGCTGAAATTGTGCGCGAACGCTGCACCTGTCAGCATCCCCAGCACAAATACTCCTGCGTCACCGTCGCCTTCGCCGCTCAAAAACACCTGCCGACCCGGACAGCCTCCGGCAAGGGTAAATGCAAGCCCCGCGAGCAACATACCGGCGAAGTTCATAAACCAATCCGTGTGCGCTATCGGCTGATTAACAAAACCAGCCTTGAACTGGCCTAATGCGATATTAGTGATGAACGCGGCGATAATCAGCGCGATCACCCCGGAAAGCAGGTGCCCATCTCGCATCAGTGCGTAGTCGCGTATCGCCCCGACTGTGCAGAATCGAGACCGCTGCGCCATAAAGCCTATGATAAGACCGATGGCAAGAGTAATCAGAATAGGCGCGTGCATACTGCCAGGCCCTTCGGTCGAGAAAAATACCGGCCCTGTCGGCTGCCCGGCGGCATCACGACCTGCCAATGGAGCAAATATCAAAAGAACCAGCAGGCCGATTGCAAGCGCAGGCATTATATATCCCACAGGCCACGCAGCGCCTTTGTTTCTGCCAAGGCTGAAGCCGTTCTTCAGAAAGCTGATTCCGATCAAGACCCCAACCACCAGTCCGGCAATGCCCGGAATAGAGTTCAAATCGCCACCAGCCAGCCTCAGAAAAGCTCTCCACGGGCACCCCAGAAATACTAAAGCGCCGATCATCGCAAATGCCCCTAATAGGAAACGCATAATAGGAGAGGAACCGCTGCGCGACTTGAACTCGCGAAACATCAATGCCGCAACAAACGCGCCGAGCACAAAACCGATGATCTCCGGTCGAATATACTGCACGACACCCGCCCGATGCAGACCCAACGCCCCGGCTATGTCTCTGGTAAAGCAGGCAACGCAAATGCCCATATTCCCCGGGTTTCCAAGACGTACTAGGATAGGCGCGAGTATTCCTACGCATATCCCTGTAACGGCCGGGCCATATTTAGAGGTGAGAAGATTCTTAACAGAAGATATGGCAACAGATCCTTTCTTGCCGGACAAGAGGTGGCATGTTCTTAACTGGTCATCAGGTGAAATTGTAACGATGCTGCACGCTTTGGTCAAGAAATCCTGCCGCTGTTGTATATATCCCTCTGCTATAACATGGCATTTTGTCGATTCAATCGAGTGTAATTTACTGCTCAATTCGACGAATCGCGAGAGAAAGGCACTAAACAAGCCAAAATCGATGGATAATCCTGAAGCAGCGAGTCTCCTTGACATTGAAGCGGGTGGGTGTTAATATCCAAATGTGTCTTATGATTCGGAGCATTGGGATGAAAGACTCACACACTGCCTCCCTGGACCGCCGCAAACAGGTCATACTGAAAGCCGTCGTGACAGACTACGTTCGGACGGCTGAGCCGGTTGGGTCGCGTTCGTTGATGACTCACTACGGCCTGGGAGTAAAATCCGCCACAATTCGCAGCGAGATGGCCGAGCTTTCCGAGCTGGGTTATCTGCATCAGCCGCACACTTCAGCAGGCAGAGTCCCATCGGACAGGGGCTACAGGTTCTATGTAGACTGGTTGATGGGCGCGGCGGGATTGGCGCGGGTAGAGGTGGAGCATATTCGCAGCAGGCTAACGCCAAGACGTGCGGAGATGGATATCATCCTGGAGCAGACCTGCAAAACCCTCTCGGACCTCGCTCACCAGGTATCGGTGGCTACATATCCTTCATTCGAAGACGCGAAAATCAGCCATATAAGCGTGGCGAAGGTTGGCAGGGGACGACTGTTGGCGCTGCTTGTATTAGACAGCGGCCGTGTGCTGCATGAGTTTCTGGATATTTCGGTTGACTCGATTGATACGGCTGCGACTACAGAATTTTTAATGGGCAAGTTCGAGGGAATGACCCTGGATGCCGCCAAGTCCATTACGGTGGACGCAGATCTCGTCCCTGTTTTGCAGGAGATCACTTCAAAACTGGTCAATTTGATCGACAGCGAGTCGTCAATGGCGTCGGACGCCGACGTCACCACAGAGGGCACCTCATATATTATGCAGCAACCTGAGTTTCGTGACACGAGACGCCTGGAGGCGCTGCTTTCCGTGCTGGAACAGCGAAGCGCACTTTACAAGCTGGTGTCCTCCGCGTATCTTGGGCCGGGGGTTACGGTGATGATCGGCTCGGAGAACCCGGTGGAGCAGATGCAGGATTGCAGCTTCGTTTGCGCGAGATACAAGATTATGGGACGGCCAGCCGGCACTATCGGCATCCTCGGCCCCACTCGTATGGACTACCGCCGAGCTGTAAGCGCGGTGGATTTTATGGCCGATAGCCTCGGAAATCTGCTTACTTCTCTCAGCGTGGCCTGAATTACCTGCCATTATCGCTCGGCAGTTTGCGGTTTGGAAACAGGCGCTGCGCGGGAAGAAGTGGGCTATGAAAACCCTTTTTCTCAATCCACCATCATTTGAAGGCTTTGACGGCGGCGCTGGGGCGCGGTATCAGGCGCGACGGGAGATCAAATCTTTCTGGTATCCGGATTGGCTGGCTCAAGCGGCGGCGCTGGTCGAAGGCAGCAGGCTGGTCGACGCGCCTCCGGATGATCTGACCGTTCATGACGTGGTCGAGATCGCTGCGGACTACGATTTGGCTATTTTATATACCTCTACCCCATCTTTTGCAGGGGATGCGAAAATTGCTGAATCGATAAAAGAGGCCAACGACTCAATTAAAATCGGCTTTGTTGGGCCGCATGTCACGGTGTTGCCGGAGGAATCTCTTCAAAACGCCCCGGCGGTGGATTTTGTTGTGCGAAGGGAGTTCGACTACGCCGTCCGGGACATCGCTGCGGGCAGGAAGCTCTCCGAAGTCGATGGGGTGAGCTACAGGGAGGGAGGCTCGGTACGGCATAATCGACTTCCCGATCTGATAACCGATCTCGACGCACTGCCGAGTGTGCTGGATGTATACAAGCGAGATCTGACCATTGAGAATTATTATAACGGCTATTTACTTCACCCATATCTCTCCCTTTACACCGGCCGCGGATGCACTCATTATTGCTCCTTTTGCCTTTGGCCGCAGACCGTATCAAGCCGGAAGTTCCGGACACGCAGCCCCGAATCCGTGTATCGAGAGTTCGCACAGGCAAAGGAGTATTTTCCGCAGGTCAAGGAGTTTTTCGTGAACGACGATACATTCACCGCAAACCGCCCCAGAGCCGAGGAGATCGCCCGTAAGTTCAAGCCGTTGTCAATAACCTGGGCCGCGAATGCCGCAGCCGACGTGCCTTATGAGACGCTTAAAGTGCTGAAGGATTGCGGGTTGCGGATTCTGGTGGTGGGCTATGAGTCCGGCTCAGATGTGATTTTGCGCAATATTCGCAAGGGCGTGACCACAGATATGGCCCGCAGGTTCACCGATGATTGCAAGAAGCTCGGCATAGATGTTCACGGCTGTTTTATATTGGGCCTGCCGGGGGAGACACAGGAAACTATCGAAGAGACGATCCGCTACGCCTGCGAGATCGACCCTGACATGCTGCAAGTATCGGTGGCGGCGCCGTATCCCGGCACGGAGTTTTATAAACAGGCCGTAGACAACAATTGGCTTTCCCCGACGGACCTACTCAACTCTGAGGGGATTCAGGAGTGTGTGTTGAATTATCCGGGCCTGTCTCCCGCCGACATTACAACAAGTGTAGGCCGATTCTACCGTCGCTTTTACACGCGTCCTCGGGTTTTGTATCGCATAGGGCGCAAGATGATGCGCGACCCGCACGAACGGCAGCGCCGTCTTCGCGAAGGCAAAGAATTTTGGCAGTATCTGCGGACGCGAGACGATTGATTTGCACAACTAGGGCGCAGATGGCGCGGCGTACTTCACCAGATCTCCCTCGAC
The DNA here is from genome assembly GCA_050948905.1 of Armatimonadota bacterium. Taxonomy (GTDB): domain Bacteria; phylum Armatimonadota; class UBA5829; order UBA5829; family UBA5829; genus DTKD01. Next base: position 849,940 of record JBMNES010000001.1, read on the forward strand.
CGGCTTTTCAGCGCCCTCCGCAACATCGAACGTGATCTCGGCGGTCTTGTCCTCAATCTTGGTAATACTTCCAGTGGCGATCAACTCCGTGAGAACCTTCAGCACCTCCCCGGTGTCCGGGTCTTTCAGCACCCTGCCCTTTTTATGAAGCTCGACCTTATCGCCCGGTAAATACCCTTTTGATGTCCCGATATTCGCGATGATAACCGGGCCTTCTACATTAAGCACGACTCCGTCGGGGCGCGCCATCGGACGATTTTTGGGTGTGAGCACCAGTTTTTTCGCGTCAAGTGCAGCGCAGAAATTCAAAGCCAGTCATCGATGGCTTTCTTTGTTGCGACGCCGAGGATGGTGTTCATAAAGTCTGTGCTGCCGAACTCGATGCCTCCCAGCCCACTGCGACCGAGTGCGGCTATCTGGAACTTGCCGCGTGAATCCTCTCCTCTGCCGTTATAGCTGCCCAAAATCTCCGCAGTCTCTGCGTCAACAACCCGGATATCCACCTCAACATTCGCTTTGGTGTTTGAGGACCTGACGCCCGCAAGCCCGCCGATTACTCCGCCAATCCCGCCTGTATTGCGGGTTGTCCAGGCGAACTGCGTGACTTTGCCCATAAGAAGATAATCGACTCCGACCACCTTTCCGATTTTAACTGCTGTACGGGCGTCGACCCGCGAAGATGCGCCGAGGTCCTGCTCGGCTATGGCTTTATCCAGCAGGTTGCGCTCCATCAGCCTGAATCTGTTCTTTTCAAGCATCGTGGTGGTCAATATATCGGCCAGCCCGGTGCCGACGTCCCAGTTTGTGCCCCACCAGGCTTCTCTCTTTATAGCGCCGTCGTCCAAAGCCACGATCGCAATCGAGGGTCGCTCGGCCATAGGCACATATTGTTCCTGTGGTTGTGGTGTCGCCTCCGCAGAGTATAGCGGCACAGCCAGCACCACGAACAGGCCTATCATAATCGTCATACTTATTCGTCTCATAAAAGCCCTCCTTAGTACGAAGATTCGCCTTAGTCACTCTATCGGAGGATAAATGCCTTCTCATCAGGCATCGGCCAAAAGCTGTTTGGCCTGAGCGATCTGTTTTTTTACTTGATCCAGGGCCGTGCCGCCGTCTGCTATGCGCGCAGCGACGCTGGCCTCCACGGTAAGCATGCCCGCGATATCATCGGGCGCTGCGGGGGCGTACTTTTTTATCTCATCAAGGCTGAGATCGGCAAGCTCCTTGCCCGCCTCCACGCAATATCCGACCAGCGCACCCACCTGCTCATGAGCAGTTCTAAACGATATTCCCTGACGAACAAGGGCATCGGCAAGATCGGTGGCGGTGGAAAAAGCCTCGCCTGCGGCCTGGTGCATTCGGTCGGAGTTGAATACTGCGCTTGCCAGCATTAGTTTGAACACGACAAGTGACGCCTGCGCGGTGTCGGTGGCGTCGAAGAGCCGCTCCTTGTCCTCCTGCAGGTCGCGATTATAAGCCATCGGCAGGCCCTTTTGCAGGGTGAGTATGGCCATAAGGTCCCCTATCACCCGGGCGCTTTTTCCGCGAACCAACTCCGCCACATCCGGGTTCTTCTTCTGGGGCATAATCGACGACCCCGTGGTCACCGAATCGTCCAGCACAACAAATCCGAACTCGGAGGTGTTCCAAAGGATGAATTCCTCGCTAAAACGCGACAGATGGGTCATCAATATCGCGCAGGCAGAGATATACTCCGACGCCCAATCTCGGTCAGCAACGGTGTCGAGGCTGTTTTCTGATACGGAATCGAAGCCCAACTCATCGGCCACAAATTGCCGGTCTATCGGGAACGTTGTGCCTGCAAGCGCACCCGCGCCCAGCGGCAGAACGTTGAGCCTCCTCCGACAATCTGCAAACCTCTGCCTGTCGCGCTCCAGCATCCAGAAATATGACATAAGATAGTGCCCCAGCAGCACCGGCTGGGCGTGCTGGAGGTGGGTATAGCCTGGCAGAATTACGTTCGCCTGCGCCTCAGCCTGATCGACGACCACCCGCTGCAGATCAGCTATGCGCATATTGATGACGTCGATAGCCTCTCGCAGATATAGCTTGACATCCGTGGCCACCTGGTCATTTCGGCTTCTTGCGGTGTGCAGCTTCTTTGCAGGCTCGCCAATTCGATCAACCAGGAGTTTCTCGACGTTCATGTGAACATCTTCGGCGCTGGTGTCGAACTCGATTTTGCCTGCGTCAGAGTCATCAAGAATCGAGTTCAGACCCTGCACTATTTTTTGGGCCTCGTCCGGCTGGATTATCCCGCATTTGCCCAGCATTTGTGCGTGAGCGATGCTTGCTGTTATGTCGTGAGCGATCAGCCGGCAGTCGAACGAAATCGACTCGGTGAAATCCTCGACTGCCTTATCTGTCGCCTTTTGAAATCTTCCGCCCCAGAGTTTCTTTTTCACGGTATTCTTCCTATTTTATACTGTCGATATCACTACCCATTTATTCCTTGCCCGCCATCCATTTGCCTTCATGTCGACCTCAAGAATCATATATAAACCCGTAACCGCGACCAAAAGAGCGCGTCATAACTAACGTAGACATTCTTGCAAATGGGGTAGTTCCAAGATGCGAAAATACAGACTGATAGTTCCACTAATTATCTCGTTCATCGTCCTGGTATTTTGCAGCCAGGGAGTGTTTGCTCAGCCGAAGTCAAAAACGAAATCAGCGAAGGCCGCACGCGCGCTGAAGCTGACTGATGCTCAGAAAACAGCTATCAAAGGCATTCGGGCTGATGCTGCCGCTCAAATCAAGGCCGTTCGAGCCGACGCATCCCTCACCAAGGATGCAAAAAAAGCGAAGATTTTGGCCATACGCCAGGCTGCGCGTAAGCAGATCCGATCGCAGCTGACTCCTGCACAGCAAAAATTGTTTTTGAAGCACCGCAAAAAGGCAAGAATAAATGCGGCTAGAAAGCTCGCGAGATTTCTCAAGCTTACCGCCGAGCAGCGTGCCTCGATCAAAGCTATTATGAAAGATCGACACACGCAGATAGTGGCGGTACGAAAAAATGCGTCCCTTTCGGCAGAGGCCAAGAGAGATCAAATCAAGGCCATCCGAACAGCCACACGGGCGCAGTTTCGGGAGGTGTTGACACCTGAACAGCGGGAGAAACTCGATGCAGCGAAAGGCAAGCGGTTCAGAAAAAAGTGAACCCGGTTCAGCCTAAAAGGTGGCGTGCTTGGGGCAGCTTGCCGCCACCTTTCCGCCTTTGCCTCCGGTGACCCTCCTCCGGAGGCTTTTTATTTACCTCGTGCGGTGTTAATTGCGCGTAATATGCGGGAATTATGATCATGTAGCATCTGTGTAACGAATCTACGAAAGGGTGGTATCGGGGCGCGGCGATGTCGCGTGTTCGAGAGAGATTCACGATGCATAGGATGAAATTAGTGCTCTTGGCGGCGCTTGTGTTAGGGGCATCGGTGCTGGTGCTGCAGGCCGCTTCTGCGGCGAAGGTGGTGCGAGCAGGTGCAGGACCGGAGATGTCCAGAGTCGAGCTGAACCTATCAGCCGATCAGATCGCCAAGATTGAAGCAATACGAAAGGAAGCCAGAGAACAGAGGCTGGCCATCGACAAGGAAGCGCTGACTAGGGAGGCCAGGCGCGATAAGATCGTCGAGCTTCAGAGGAGCACCCATGAGAAGGTGATGGGAGTGCTGACCCCTGAGCAGAGAGCGAAATGGGATGCGAAGATGGCCGAACGCCGCTCTCACCGATTTGACAAGCTGAGTGAATTCCTCGGTTTAAGCCCGGAACAGCAGGCGCAGGTGAAGGCTATAACTGCAAACGAACGAGCCAGCCTGAATGCAGTCCGTAACGATAAGAGGCTGAGTAAAGCGGAGAAGCGTGCGCAGGTAAAAGCAATCCGCAGCGATGCACGGGATAAGTTCCTGCAGGTGCTGACTCCTGAGCAGAAAGCGAAACTGCAGTCCGGCCAGCACCACGGGCGGCATATCGAAGGGCATCCGCGGGCTCGAGTAAGATAACTTGCGCCCAGCCCTGACGGAGTGTTGACAAGGGCGCGGGGACGTGATAAGATAACGGGTTAGTGTGTGTTGGGGCGCTGAGAATATCAGTGCCCCTTCGATAACTCGGTGCAGCGGGGGTTAGAAGTGTACGCCATTATAAAAGCCGGCGGCAAACAATACAAGGTCGTCGAAAATGACATAATTGAGGTCAATAAGCTCGACGCCGCAGAGGGCGAAGAGGTTGTCTTCGACAAGGTGCTGCTTTTCAGCGGCGATGACGGCGTCAAGATAGGATCGCCTTACGTGGAAGGCGCGTCTGTGACGACCAAAGTGACTCGGCAGTATAAAGGCCGCAAAGTCAGAGGCTTCACCTATAAGCCGAAGAAGAATATTCACAGACGGTATGGACACAGGCAGTTGCTCACCTCCGTCTCAATACAGAAGATTTCAGCCTGAGGGGTAGATAGATATGGCGCATAAAAAAGGACTTGGCAGTACTAGAAACGGTCGGGATAGTAACCCGAAAAGACTCGGCGTAAAAGAGTTCGCCGGTGAAGTCGTGACGGCAGGCAGCATCCTGGTTCGTCAGCGCGGCACGCCGCTCAACGCCGGTGTGAACGTGGGCAGAGGCAAAGATGACACTCTGTATGCCAAGATTGATGGCGAGGTCAAGTTTGAGACCCTCGGCGGCAAGAGAAGAGTCAGCGTCTACCCGGCGACCGCGAGTTAGCTCGCGATCCCACCACTTCGTCTGTAAGGGGAGATGAATCGCGAACCGATTCGTCTTCCCTTTTTATTTATAGTCTCGCGTGTCTGGCAACTCCGTATAATTTACAATGCAATTCGTAGATCAGGTCGATATAAATGTAAAGGCTGGGGACGGCGGCAACGGTATTGTGGCGTTTCGGCGCGAGAAATACGTGCCGCGTGGCGGGCCATCTGGCGGTAACGGGGGCAGAGGCGGCAGCATCGTTATCAAAGCGGACGCTGATCTAAACACCCTGGTGGACCTGCGCTATAAAAAGCATTATAGAGCTGAACGCGGCGGCGACGGCGGCCCAAACGATTGCAACGGCAAAAGAGGCAAAAATCTGACGCTCAGGGTCCCGATCGGGACTATGGTGCTGGACGCGGAGAGCGGTCGGGTACTTGCTGATCTGACTGCTGATAAGCAGAAATATGTTGCCGCAGAAGGCGGTGAGGGCGGGAGAGGCAACGCGAGCTTCGCCACCTCCAGCCAACAGACCCCAAAATTCGCAGAAAAAGGGGAGCCGACCGACGAGATCGCGTTGCGATTGGAACTGAAGCTCATAGCAGATGTGGGGCTGATCGGCTATCCCAGCGTCGGAAAATCCACAATTATCTCCAAAATATCTGCGGCGAAGCCTAAAATCGCCGATTATCCGTTCACTACGCTGGTGCCGAACCTTGGTGTGGTGAAAGTCGATCATAAGTCTTTTGTTGTGGCGGATATGCCGGGGTTGATCGAGGGGGCGCACACTGGTGCGGGGTTGGGTCACCAATTCTTAAGACACATAGAGCGCACGCGATTGCTGGTTCATATTATCGACGTCTCCGGCTACACGGAGCGCGACCCGATGGAGGACTTCGATAATATTAACAACGAGCTGCGGTTGCACTCGGAGAAATTGGCCGAACTGCCGCAGATGGTGGCTCTGAATAAAGCCGATATGCCGGATTCTGGCGATATTATCGATCGACTGCGACCAGATTTGGAAGGCAGGGGGCTGGAAGTGTTCGCCATATCGGCGCTGACGGGCCAGGGTTTGCAGCCTCTTATCTATAGGATAATGGAACGGCTGGAACAACTGCCGCAGTCTGAGATGCCGGCAGATGAGGTTCAGGATGAGGTGGTGCGGTTCACGGTGGAGCCGGCGGACACCTGGGATGCGCAGAAGACCGGCGAAAATGAGTATGAAGTGACGGGCAGAGCGGTCGAGATGCTCATTCGGCGCACAGATTTGGAGAACGAATACGCCCTTCGCAGGTTGCACCGGCAGCTTGATAAACTCGGTGTGATTAGCAAACTTCGCAATCTAGGGGCTGGCGAAGGGGACACGGTGATGATTTACGGAATCGAGTTCGAGTATACCGATGAAATTTACGGATAAGCCTGTTAAACGAGTCGTGGTTAAGGTCGGAACCAGCAGCCTGGTGGACGATCAGGGCGCCATTGATTCTCAGAAGCTGGGTAAGTTAGTCGATCAGTTGGCGGCCCTTGAAGAGCAGAGGCTGGAGGTTATTTTAGTCAGTTCCGGAGCCATTCGCGCCGGGATGGAGAGGCTGGGTCTGACAGAACGCCCGAAAACTATCCCCGAACAGCAGGCCAGCGCGGCAATCGGCCAGGGAGCTTTGATGCAGAAATACGCCGAGCTTTTCTCGGCACATGAGATATTGCCCGCCCAGGTGCTGGTGACGCGCGACGATTTTCATAACCGACTGCGTTATTTGAACATCCGCAACACTCTTTATACTCTGCTTAGGTTCGGATGTTTGCCGATTATCAACGAAAACGACACTGTGGCGACTGATGAGATCAGAATCGGGGACAACGATACGCTCTCAGCGCTGGTGGCGGCCTCGGTTGGGGCGGATCTGCTGGTGATACTGTCGGATGTCGATGGACTGTATGACGGGGATCCACGAAACGGCGGAGATTGCAAACTGATTGATGAAGTGTCAAGAATCACTCCTGAGATAGAGGCATTGGCGGGGGGCACCAGCGGAGTATGCGGCGTCGGCGGGATGAGAACCAAGATAGAAGCCGCGAAGGTGGCCACCAATTGCGGGGTTCGGATGGTGATAGCCAATGCATCCAGGCCAAACGCCATAGTTGACGCCGCCGCTGGGGTTATGGTCGGCACGAGGTTTTTGGCAAAGAAAGTTGAGCTGAATCATCGCAAGAGATGGATCGCGTTCGGCAATCGAGTTAAGGGCAGTGTTATCATAAATGAAGGTGCTCGCAAGATGCTGGTCGGCCGGGGCAAGAGCCTGCTGGCTGCGGGAATCGTGGGCCGCGAGGGTGCCTTCGATATTGGCGATCTGGTGGCGGTGGTCGACGAGAATAACGTGCAGATCGCCAGGGGTTTGACCAATTATGCCGCATCTGAGCTTGATTTAATTAGAGGTAAGCACAGCGACGAAATAGAAAATATACTTGGGCACAAGGACTTTGATGAGGTTATTCATAGAGATAACCTTGTGCTGGGAGTCTGACGGTGAATATACCGCGCAAGCTCCGTTTTGAGGAAGAGATATGAGCGAAGTTAGAGATAAATGCGCTGCGGCGAAGGCTGCGGCCGCAAAGCTGGCTACTGTGGGGTCTGCGGTGAAAGACGCGGCTCTTATGGCTATGGCGGACGCCTTTGAGGCCGAAAAAGAGGCGTTGATAGAGGCCAATCGCATCGACACAGCGGCGGCTGAGAAAAACGGTATATCCGGGGCGATGCTCAAGCGACTTACGCTTGATGATAAGAAAATCAGGCAGATGGCGGATGGGGTGAGGCAGATCGCCGCGCTGCGCGACCCTGTCGGGGAGACCATAGAGGCGTATCTTCGACCCAACGGAATGGAAGTGCGCAAGGTAAGGGTTCCGATCGGGGTTATCGGTATTATTTACGAATCGCGGCCGAATGTGACCGCTGACGCGGCGGCGTTGTGCATAAAATCCGGCAATGCAGTAGTGTTGAGGGGTGGTTCGGAGGCGATCAACACGAACCTTGCCATTGCCAGGATTATTCAGAGTTCTATCACGGCGGCCGGGTTGCCTGAAGGCGTCGTGCAGATTATCGAGACCACGGACAGGCAGGCGGCCCGCGAATTGATGGGGATGCAGGATTATGTGGATTGTCTGATACCTCGGGGCGGCAAGAATTTGGTGCGCACAGTCGTGGAAACCTCCACCATTCCGGTTATCTGGCACCTCGACGGCAACTGCCATGTGTATGTCGACGAGGCTGCGGAGATGGCGATGGCGTGTGATATTACTTTTAACGCCAAGGTTCAGAACCCCAGCGTCTGCAATGCCGCAGAGACCCTGCTGGTGCACAAATCGGTGGCCAAAGACTTTTTGCCTGCGGTTTGTGAGAGGCTTACGCAGGCCGGAGTGGAGTTGCGCGGCTGCGAAGAAACAAGAAGGCTGGTAGACGGCATAAAAGAAGCGGCTGAGGAGGATTGGGGGGAGGAGTATCTTGACCTGATCCTTGCTGTTAAAGTCGTGGAGGATATCGACGAAGCCATAGATCATATTAACAAATACGGCAGCAATCATACGGACGCCATAGTCACTGAGAGTTATTCGGCGGCCCGGCAGTTTGTGAACGAAGTCGATTCTGCGTGCGTATTCGTGAATGTGTCGACCAGATTCTCCGATGGATACGAGTTCGGCAAGGGCGCGGAGATGGGCATATCGACGCAGAAACTGCACGCAAGAGGGCCGATGGGTATCGAAGAGCTTACCACTTATAAATATGTGGTGACGGGCAACGGCCAACTGCGAGGATGATTGCTGGATAAGCGGCGGAGGTTGTAGGATTGCGTTTGGGCTTGATGGGCGGGACATTCGATCCGATACACATTGGACATTTGATACTCGCCGACCAGGCAATGGAACGCCTTGCTTTAGAAAAGGTGCTGTTCGTGACGGCGGCCAACCCGCCTCATAAATGCTGTGAGCAGGTCAGTGATGCGGCGCACAGATTAGAGATGACGCGGTTGGCTATAGAAGGCAACGCGGCTTTTGAGTTGTCGACAGTGGAGATGGAACGCGACGGCCCGTCTTATACCATAGATACCATCAAGCATTTGTTAGGGATATATGGCGCTGGGACTGAAATATTTCTGTTGCTCGGCGCCGATGAAGGCCGAGATTTGATGGGCTGGCACCAGCCCTTGCAGATAAGCGAACTGGCTAACATCGTGATTGCTAACAGACCCGGTATGGCAGTGTCGGAGGTCATTGAGACTCTGCCTGTTGAGCTTGGGCGGCGGGTTGTGCCGTTGGATATGCCGGGCGTGGATATATCGTCTACAGATTTGCGCGAGCGTGTTCGATCGGGCAGGTCGATACGTTATCTGGTCCCCGGGCCGGTGGAGGATTACATTTGGGCGAAAGGACTGTACAAGTAGCTCGGAAGAGACGACGGCGGAAGGTGCCGCCGGTGATGATAATTGCCATTATCTTCGTAATCGCGCTGGGCACGATAGTAGGAGTGGCGGGCGGATTATACCTCAGCGGGCTGAATATCGCCGGCCTGCCCGGAGGCATAACCCTTACAGAAATGCTGCATCCAAGCGAGCTTGAAAGCAAGCCCGTGGTGCGGATATTGCTCATTGGTGAGGACGAGACCGGCAGCAAAAAAGCTAAAAGGCACGGTTTGTCTGATACGCTGGTGGTGCTTGCGATCAATAACCAGACAACGCCTAAGCAAGCACGGCTGATTTCTATCCCGCGAGATACGCGAGTACAGATTCCTGGACACGGATACCAGAAAATCAATGCGGCAAATGCGTTCGGCGGCCCCGAGTTGTCGCGCGAGGTAATTGAGCGGCTGCTGGGCGTTGATATAGATTATTATTTGTCCACAAGCACTGCGGGGCTGCGCGGATTGGTGGATCTGGTTGGCGGGGTTTATATTGTCGTCGATCAGAACATGAAATACGACGATAGAAAACAAAAACTGCATATTCACCTGAAGGCCAGCCCGGAAAAGCAGTTGCTGGACGGTGTGCAGGCGGAGGGATTTGTCCGGTTTCGACACGACAAATGGGGAGACAGCGGATATAAAATCGTAGACGGCAAGAAGGTGGCGGCAGGCCGGATCGCTCGCCAGCAGTATTTTATGAGGGCGCTGGCTAATCGTGTGCTGGCTTTGCCGACCAAGCGCGAGAGGGCTGCAGTCCTCAGCGAGGCCTATGAAAAGGGCTACGTTGAGAGCGACTTGAACGTGAAGGACTGGGGTGCTCTGGCGGAGTTTATGAAGGATATCGACCCGGACAAGATAGGAATGGCGGTGCTGCCGGGTGCGCCGGGGATGAATGGCAACGGCAGTTATTGGATTGTGGACTACGACAAACTGCCGCTTGTCGTGGCTCAGCAGATGCGCTTTGAAGGTCCCATCGAAGAAGACGAGGACACGACGGTGGAGGTGCTGAACGGATGCGGCGTTGCGGGGGCCGCGGGTCGGGTGGCCAATAAGCTGCAGAAAGCTGGATTTCAGGTCACTAAACAGGGCAACGCCGACGACTTCGACCACGACCGCTGCCGTGTTATCACACGCAAAGGCAACACCCCGGGCGTGCAGAGAATTGCGTCGCTGTTGAATTGTTCCGATATTCGGACTGAGAGTAAAAGCCCGAATGACGCGCATTTGGCGGATGTTACGGTGATTGTCGGCAGAGATTTCTCTGCTGCGGACAATATGTAGGGGGCTGGAGGCCGCCGAAAATAATAACATGTTTTAGAATATAAAAGACGCCAGGCGGCTGGTTCGAACTTCAGACGGCTGATTTCGGACATCGAAAAAGCAGATTTCTCGCTGTGCTCGAAATGACGGGGATGGGTCCTCGAAATGGCGGGAAATGTTGTGGGGTGGCGATTCGGAGATCGCCACCCATCATAAAACTGGACAGACAAGACGGTATCTCGCTGCGCTCGAAATGACGGAGTATGATTGATAGTGGCCGTGTCTCTATCCTGATCAGTGAGACTTGTGACGCCATATAACATAACTGAACGGAGTTGCGATTATTAACACTGAATCCAAACTTGAACTGATCTTAAAACTGCTCGAAGCTAAGAAGGCTGATGATATCGAGGTGATCGACTTGCGGGAGCGCACGCCGATTGCTGACTATTTCGTCACCTGCACCGGAACCTCTAACATTCACATCAAGGCGATTGCTGATGGCCTGCTTGTTGACGGCAAGGCCGAGGGGCTGCAAAAATCGCATGTTGAAGGCTATACCCAGGCGCGATGGGTGCTGGTGGATTATGGCGACATAGTGGTTCATATATTCGCCCGCGAGGAGCGCGAATACTACGATATCGAGTCGCTGTGGCAGGCTACCGCAGCCAGGCTCGATCATTCTACTGCCAAAACAGATTCAAATGACCAGCATTGATCCTCAGAATCCGGATGCCGTCGGCGACCGCTCGGAGTTTGATCGGTTGATGACTGCTGCCAGGGTCTACAGGCGGCGCGACGACTACGCAGCGGCTACCAAAGCCGTCCAACAGGCTCTACAGATAATGCCCAATGACCTTGACGCGCAGGAGTTCGCGGCCGATATGATCTACGCTCACGGCGACCTGCAGAAGGCGATTGATTATTATAAACTAATTTTGCAAGCTGACCCAAAGCGCGCGTCGGCAGAGACGAAATACGCCAAGGCCGTATTGGAGTTGGCGGAGGGACATCGACAGCGGGAATTGGTGCAGCAGATGCTGGATAACCCAGTCAAACCGCATGTTTCGAGGAGAAACCCCGCTATCGCCGCGATGCTGTCCATAGCGCCGGGGTTCGGACACATATATTGCGGGCTGTATACCGTCGGCATAGCGTTGTTTTGCGGATGGGTATTCGCGTGGATGCTTTTTTTCTGGACGCTGGGAGAGTCTGTGGGAGTCCAGATAACCAGTCGTCTCACCGCGGCGTCAACCGCATTCGCCTGTATTGCAGCCGCGTTGCATATTTATGCGCTGGTTAGCGCAGCTCAGCACGCAGAGCGAATCAACTCCGGCCTTAACTCCGACAAATCCGCTAATCCTGAGTAACGTCAGCGCTCTGTTCCGTGTGATCGGGCGGATTGTCGTTATGATTTGACTTCTTGCGTCGGGTGTAGGTCCGGCGACGCCTCTTTGGTTTCGGTTCTGCAGGTGCAGACTCCGCTTCAGCCTCAATATCCGGAGTAGCTGCGACAGGCTCCGACGATTCGACGACCGGTGCAGAGCTTTCAGCGGCCTCTGGCTCGGCGCTTTTATCCGTTTCCTGCGACTCAGTGCGAGGTTTTCTGTGTCCACGACCCCCGCGAGGGCGTCTTCTGGGCTTCGGCGCTGGTGATTCGTCGGCGGGCTGCTCGGCTACTGGCTCTGCTGATGTGTCAATTTGCTCGGCAGTCGGATCAGGCTCTTCGGCTATTGGTGTTTCTGCCTCCAGGGGCGTCTGCGCCTCCGATGGCTCCTCGACCGTCGATTCTGCGTGGGATTTCTTATGACCCCGGCTGCGAGGTTTTCTCCGATGCTTTTTGGTGTGTTTTGGTTCTGCAACCTCCGGTGTCTCCGGCGAGGTCTCTTCCGACTCCGTTTTTGGCAACAGATCAATTGCCTGAGGCTCAATTATCTCGGCCGTATCGATTTTGACCTCTAAGGGTTCCTCAGGTTTGGTGGAGTGTTTCGATTTGCGCTTCGGCTCGGATTCAATTCTCCTTCTGCCGAATTTGAAATCGTTCTCCAACACTTGTACCTGCGGGATTAAAGGCGCAGGTGCGGCGTCGTAATCGACTGGTTTCGGCGGCTTCGGATAAGACAACCTAATTACGTGTGCTCCATGTGTCACGGAGGCGAACCTCGTCGGAGTAGGCTTGCCATTGATGGTTACAGATGACCCCACCGGCCCTGGAGGATAGACGTCAACTCTAACTCCTTCCGGCACGTCGACAGTGACTTCCATCCCGTTGCGAACAATGCGCCACTTCACGCTTAGCGGGCCATTTTGTGTGTTAAAGGTCCCGTGCGCCCATTTCAAATCTCCCGTGTGAGGAGTCACCACAAATCGATGCGCACCGGCAACTGGTTTTATGCCGACATATTCCGCAATAAGATCACGTGTAGGCGCGACCGCAGAGCCGTGGCATAGACACCCTCGAGTGTCAAAATCCTCCCACAGCGTCGTTGCTCCAGCTTTGATCATCTGTCCCCACGTGCGACGCATATAGGCCAGCGCCTCGTCGTGGCGATCCAGCAAGTATAGCGCCTCAAGGTAGTATGAAGCAAAGTAGGGTGTGGTCAACTCCGGCAGGGTGTGTATTTGTCGCATTATGCCGGCTTTTTGATACTGGTCGGTAACATCGAACAACGCTGCAAGGATATTCGCCTGGGCACTGAATTTCTCCACCAACTGGCCATCGACTCTGCACTCAGCGAAAAGACCGTTTCTCGGCACATATAGATACTTGTTCAGGGCGACCTTAAGATTATGCGCCGCTGAGATATAACGCTCGGCATCCTCTTCCTTGCCGCATATAGACGCCAGCGCGGCTGCCACACGAAGGCCCTGATAATAGAAACAGTTCAGAGCCGTAACCTCACCTTCGCGCTCCAGATCGGCGTGATCCACCTGCAAATGCCCCGGAACGTCGGCCAGCAGCCCGCTATCGTTGATGTATCGCCCGAACCACGACAGCAGCTTCTCCACAGTCGGGTAGAGTTCTTCGACCAGTTCTGCGTCGTCAGAAAATGCATAGTAGTCCAGAATAGAGTAGATCCATAGCAAAGCGAGGTCCGGGGCGAGCATCTCCACCCCTGCCGGATATAACGCCAGCACGGTGCCGTCTTTGTCCTGCGAGGCGGCGAACTGCCTTAGCGCCTGGGCCAACAGCGCGGTATCTCCAAAAGCGTAATAAGCGGTTCGCGATAACAGCCTGGCTTCGCTCCACCATTGCGCTCTCTCGCGCAGTGGACAATCTATGAAAGTATCCTGCATGCAGAGTTCGGCGGTGTATGCGCCCGCCTCCCAAATCTCGGTGATAAGCCGGTCGTTGCACTTAAAGGAGGCCGCTGGCTGGATGGGATAAGTAGTCTGGTTGACTCGAACATATTGCAACGCTACAGGCTTCGAACAGCGCCGGAACTCTATCTGTAGAAATCTGAACGCACGCGGCTGAAAGCTTTGCCACTCAAGCGCACCTCTTCGAAGCAGCAATCGATCTGTGCATAGAGTTTCCTGGGCGTCTGGCTTGATGCGCCCATCGACCAATTCCTCGCAATAGCCGAGATCGATACAGCCGGTTCCCGATCCTGCTATGCCAATTTCGACGTTACCGAACACCTCTCGGCCGAAATCCAGCAATATTGCGACACCTCTGCCACCGCGTGGGGTTTTGATGTGGGCAACACCATCGGCGGTCAGCAATGCGCTTTCGTCTTTTACCTGCCCGGCTCTGAGATTAGCCATCTCCGCCGCAGCCATAATTGCGGGCATTTCTGTGATCGGGATATCTTTTTCGAGGTCCGGGGTGTTTCCAATAGCAACAATAGCAGCCGGAAGGATTGTGCGCTCGTTAAGCTGGGGAATCTGTCTGGCAAGCAATTTCCCGAACGGCAAGGCTGGAGGTGTGGCTACTACTGCAGCAGCTTCCCAGCCCTTTTCTCTAAACTTTATCTCTCGCCAGGCGTTATCGACCAGTGCAGCGTTATAGCTCTCCTGAAAGCCCAAACGATGGTTCATCCGTGCGCCATCAGCTACCCACTCTTCCGCCCGCTGCATTTTCCAAGTTTCGTCAGTTACGATAGACAAAGCCTCGTCCGCCAGTTCGACTTTTACCTTGCAGATCAAACCCGGCCGCCCCGCAGACGCAGCAAACGTGTCCTTGCCGATATGATGGGCCAAAACGGCTATTACATTGTCGCCTTTGTGCAGGAGTTCGCCTATCTGGAAAGTGTCGAAATAGCACTGACCTTCGCCGGATCGCACCGGGCCTTTGCCGACGTATTGGCCGTTGATATATAGTTTATACAGTGAGTTCGCGCTTATTTTGAGTGAAGCGGACTTTGGTGCAGCGGGGAGCGAAAACTTCCTGCGCGCGCGGATGTAAGAGTTGACAACAGGCTCCGCATCCGCAAGCCAGATCCAGTGGCACGGACTATTTTCAGCCGGCTTGTCATTATGCTTTTTTGCACCGCGTCTGAATCGCGATGCTCCGACAGCCGCCGGCAGGAGTGATATAAACGAATGAAGCATACTGTATTATCTCAGAATTGGCTATTTATTTCCACTGAGAAGCATGGGCCATTCCCCCTCAGTCATTTCGGCCCCTCTCCTCTGTCATTTCGGCCTTTCTCCTCTGTCATTTCGAGCGCAGCGAGAAATCTGCTTTTTTCGATGTCCGATATCCGAGCTTCGAAGCCCTCATAACTGTAGAATAGCCGGGACAGAGGCCGGCCACTACATTTTGCTATCGTTTCCCTTCCCCGTGGATTCCGCGGAATGACAGAGGGTGGCGAGAAATGACAAACCAACCTGCTTGCAATTGTTCTTGCTGAAGGCTAACATTTAAGCTGATGGCAAGTTCCACAGAGACCAAGCCCGCAAACGGGCACATATCCGACCAGACTCCGAACCTGGAGCTTCATCTTAGCAGGGATGTTTTCGTCACCGGGAAGCGTCTCAGCGGCGTGGTGGTGCTTCGGCTTGGTCAGAGCGTCAATATGCGGTCGCTGGTCGTCTCCTTTGACGGATCGGAGCGACCGAGGGGGGTCTCGTTGGCTCGTGCTTTCCGGAAGGCTCATTCTTTTTTTAACAGAGAGAAACTACTGACTGGAGCGTTGGAGCCTCGGCTGGCTTCTGAGCGACTATCTCTGTTATGGAATGCGCTGCTTGGAAGGTACACCGGGCGGACGTTGAGCGCCGGTGAGCATACATACCCATTTTCGATTCCCCTGCCCGCCTCGCTGCCACCGAGCTACGACGGTAAAGCGGGCAAAATTCGATATCGCGTGACGGCCAAATTCCAACCGGCAATCGGCAGAGCGATCAAGGTCTCGAAGGTCGTAGATGTACTCTTTGTGCCACGACTGCACCGGGAGAGACCTATGGCGCTGGGGTATCCGGAGGCGGATGGGACTGTGCAGCCTACCGACATCAAGGCGAGTATCGAACTCGTCGAGCGGATGGTCGGTATGGGAGAGGCTGTGCAGGGCAGTTTTTCGATATCTAACCCCAAAAGCGCGGATATTCCACGAGTGACGGTGTCTTTGGAGGTCTGCGAGTGGGTGAGGCTGGCTGTTGATAAGGAAATCCAGCGCGACAGGGTCGATATGGCGGTTATCGTGCCGGAAAACCCGTCTGCCACGTCCATCGAAGCCCCATTTAAGCTCCGATTGCCTAAAACCGCGCCGCCGACCATCGAAGGAAGCTCGATATCCGTCATCTGGTTGCTAAAACTGACCCTGGACACCGACCCAACCATCGAAGTTAAGACGCCGATCACGGTATACATCGGAAACAAGCAATGAACGGAAGAGAGCGCGTCATTGCCGCTATGGAGCACAGACCGGTGGATCGTATCCCGGTCTTTCCCGTGGTCACAAACTACATCGGCGCGAGGGTTCTTGGTCGTAAAATGATCGATATGGACCTCGACCCGATGCTGAAATTTGAGTCCACAGCCGCTATTATCAAGCGCTTCGGCTTTGATGGGATCGAGGTTGGAATAGGCCCGGAGCGCGGATGGGAGACGCACCGGCAGGTGGTGGAGGTCGACGGGGAGAAGTGTCTTGCTTACTCCGACGGAACCCCTTACGCCAGACTTCAGGAAAACGATCAGGCGATACGAATTGCCTCCGATCCACCGCTGAAAAACAAGCGCGATCTGGATAATATCCCCGTCACGGCTGCCGAGTCTTACGAAGAACGCGGTTGTCTGGAGCCGTTGAGAGAACTGGTGAGGCGTATTGGCGATGATGTGTTTTTGGCGGGAGTGGCGGCTGGGCAGACGATGAATTCGCTGGTGGCGTGGCGAGGGTCGGACCAGGGGATGCTGGATTTAGTCGATGACCCCGGATTTGTGCTGGCTGTTATGGAAAAGGCGACCGATATTTCTATAGAGATCGGCAAAGCAGCTATCTCTGCAGGGGTCCACGGGATGTATATCGGGGACGCCTGGGCATCGGCGAGCATAATTTCCCCTCACCATTACGAAAAATTCTGCCAGCCGTTTCACGCAAAAGCCGCCGATGCGTTTCACCAGTTGGGAGCCAAAGTCTACCTGCACATATGCGGTAATTCGTCGCCTATACTTGAGATGATGGCCGACACAGGGGTGGATGCGATTGAGCCGCTTGATCAGATGGATATCGACGGGCTTGCGGATGCGAAAAGGCGCGTGGGGGACAGGGTCTGTCTGAAAGGCGGGATAAGCACGTCGTCTCTGCTGAATGGCTCAAGTGAAGAAGTCTACAGGTTATGTGCGGAGGCCATCGAACGCTGCGGCCCGACTGGGTATATACTCGGCAGCGGCGACGACATCCCGAGAGATGCTCCGTTTGAGAATATAGACGCTATGCGCAGGGCGAGTGAAGAGGCTGGGTATTAGAACATCCGCTATTTCCAACATCCTACCTCGGACAGCGGGGCCTCGAATATAGTCATTGACATACGTCCCAGTTGAGGATAAAGTATAATTGGCAGGTTTAGATCGGAGCATGATTGATCCGTGAGGCTTGAAGAGTTTAGAAACCTGGTTAAGCGTGAGTTTGGTGAGAACCTCCGGCACGCCACGCCCGGCAACGTCCGGGATTTCCTCGATCGCATCGAAAACGAAGTCCTCTCGGAAAAGGTCAGCCACCGCATAGTGCTCAACGAGCCGTGTACGTCTTATGAGGAGATAATTAAGGATTTCTTCTCACAGATGCTGGAATTGCCTCCTGAGGAGGCTGTGGTTGGTTTGTGGGCACTGGCGCTGGACCTGGCGTTTGCATCTATAGAATCGCAATATACAGATCGCTTCGCGTCGTTGTTCAAGGATATGGAATAATATCAGCGGCCTTGATTGCGGCTGTTGTATAATGGCGTATCAAGATTTATACTACCTGAGGTCGCCTTAGTTAATGGATAGCACCGAGCAGCTTGAGGATAAAAGCACAGATTCCGGCAAAGAAAACGTCATTACAACCACCGAAGGCAAGAAACACTTCGCCAGAAACACCGCCTCAAGCCTGATCTTCTTCGCGTTTAACGCCATCACCTCGCTCATGATGGTGCCGTATCTGATCCACCGCATCGGGATCGAAAACTACGGCATGGTCACGCTCGCCAACTCGTTTATCTCCATGACGCAGGTGTTCACCATAGTCATCGTGGGCACAGTTACCCGCTTTGTGATGCTGTATGCTGCGAAGGGTGAAAACGAGACTGCAAGGAGATATTTCAGCACGCAATTTACCGCGATTGTGGTGATGTGCGCGATTATTTTGCCGGTGGCGGGTGTGCTTTCATATCTGACACCGAGGTTTGTCAAAATCCCGCCCGGGCAGACGATCAACACCCAGTGGCTGTTCTTCTTATGTTATCTGGCGTTTATCCCGAACCTGTTCGTCTCACCACTGCAGGTTGCGCAGTTCATTAAACAGCGATTCGATATTCGCAATATGCTGGAGATTGTTAACCAGGTCTTCAGATATGGCACCTGGATAGTGATGTTTGCCGTGATGACCCCGGCGCTGTGGCAGGTGGGGCTGGGGTATGTTATCGGGTCGACTGTAGTTATATTTTCTACCTGGCTCGTATTTATGAAGCTGACCCCTTATCTCAAACCGACTCTTGGCGTGTTTGATAAGGGCAAGTTCTTTGAGATGGTGCGGATGGGGGGTTGGGTGACGGTCAACCAGGTAGGCTCAATGCTTTATTTGAGCGTGGATGCCATTGTCATTAACAGATTAATGGGGCCAGCCAGTGTCGGTAAGTATGGCACGATTTTGGGGCTTTTTTCGATGTTGAGGGGAATGAGCAGCCTGATGTCGGGGATGATGATGCCGCTGACGATTTCGTACTACGCTCGAAACGATATCCCCGGACTGATGCGCAACTCGGCCAAGGCTGTAAAGTTTATGTCTTTGGGGATGGCAGTGCCGCTGGGGTTGGCGTGCGGGTTTATTGTGCCATTTATAAGCTGGTGGTTGGGGCCAAAATACGCGTATTTGTGGATTGTGGCGTGGCTGCTCCTGGCTCCACAGGTATGGAACTCGTCGATGGAGCCGCTGTTTGCCATAAATAACGCGGCAAATAAGGTCGCGTTACCCGGAGTGGTGGCAGTGGCAGGCGGTTTAGTAAAATTGGGGCTTGCGATTGTTTTAATAAAATATACATCGCTGGGGCTGGTCGGTGCTGCGTTGGCTAACCTGATAGCTTTCGGCCTCAAGAATGTGGTATTTACACCGATATATGCCGCACATATCCTCAAAAGTTCGAGCGCGTCTTTTTACAAAGCCACAATACCGTCGGTATTCGTATTCGCTGTGGTAGCGGCGATATCGTGGCAAGTGACGCAGATGATAAGCCTCAAGACATTACCGACGATCGCAGGAGTGGGGCTGGCGCTATTGGCGGTGTTTGCCCTGCTCACATATAGATTCGCTATGAACGAGGATGACAGGCGGTTTTTCAGGCAGGTTGCGCCGTGGAGCAAAAAGAAAGGAACCTCGGCGATTTGACGATGCGACTGAACAATGCACGAGCCGCATTTTTGGGATTTCACGGTTTTAGAAGCACCGGGGATGACGCGCTGGCCTCGGCTATCGGCTGGTGGTTGTATGACAATAGAGGAGTGCGACGTTTTATAATCCCCGCTGAGCGTAGGGATTTGCCGATCCTGCCGAAGCCTTTGGAGGTCTCGACTCCGCTACCGTGGCTTAACCGGAGCCGATTTAGAAGGGACTGGCGCTGGCATCTGGCTGTAAAACGCAGCAAAATTGTTCTGCTTGCAGGCGGCGCGAATCTGCACGAGAGAATAGACTATCAGCATTTTTTGAAACTCGTCAGGCTGGCGAAAAAGTCTGGTTCATTGGTATTCGGAGCGCTTGGGGTCTCGATGGGGCCTTTTGAGACTCAGAAGAAGATTGATGAGTGTGGGGAGTTTCTTGCAGCGATTGATTTTCTTACAGTGCGGGATCACGCTTCTTACGAGATGGCTTGCCAGTATTCTCTGCCGTATAAACCCGTCGACGCTATGGATGCGGTGTTGACGCTGCCGGGAGTGTATGGCGTTTCGACTGAACCTAAAACCGCACTTAAATCGGATGTTTTGGATATCGGAATCTCCGTCAGCCCGTATAAACCGATAGCCGGCAAAGGAACCGCTGGGGACCGGATTTCCGCGATTGCCGATGCTATGATCGGATTTTCGAAGCAGCATAACATCAGAGTGAATCTGTTTGAGTTTTCCGGATATGCGACTGGTGGGGATCGGCAGTTAATCGATGAATTGAGCTCCGCATTGGAGGGCAAGTGCGAGGTGGCGATTCAATCGTATAACCTCGACCCATCGGTGATATGGAAAAAAGTTGCGGATATGGACATTATGATCTGTACGAGGTTCCATGCGTCGGTGTTCTCTTATGCGGCGGGGGTGCCGTTTGTGATGCTGGATTATCACCCGAAGTGCGCCGCATTCGCCGAGGATATCGGTCTGCCGGAGGAGCTGAGGCTGGATGTATACAGCCTGCAGCCACAGGATTTGATCGATAGCCTCGAGCTGTTGATTGACCCCAATCGCCCGCGGCCTACCCTACCTTACGCCGAAGCCCTTGAGCGAGCTAACCTGAACTTTGAGCCGCTGCAGGAACTGCTGTAGATGCCTGTGTGGTCATCCTGCGCGAAGTCGCAGGATCACGTCCCGCCTGTGTTTTCTGTGGATTCCGCGACTGCGTGCGCAATGACAGAGCTTCTCATCATTATGGTATAATCACATAACCAGCACCGGAGGTTGTGAATGGCCAATCCACGCGTATCTGTCTGTATCCCCGTATATAATTTAGAGCTTTATATCGCCGAGGCTCTGAATTCTTTAAAGGCTCAAACCTTTCAGGACTACGAGGCTATTATCGTCAACGACGGTTCTACTGACCGCAGCGAGGAGATCATAGCGCCGTATCTCGAGGATCCACGGTTTAGGTACATTAGCCAGGAGAACGGAGGGGTTGCACGGGCGCGGGAGACTGCGACATTGGCCGCCAAAGGAGAGTGGTTCGCCCATCTGGACGGGGATGATATCTGGATGCCGAATAAGCTGGAAAGACAGTTAGCTCTGGCCGATGAAGACAAAAGGACCAACTTCCTCTACAGCAATCTGATTCAGTTTACCGAGACCGGGCAGGAGAGTGTGCCATATACCAAACCGATGCCGGAAGGGGATATTACGGCGGACCTCTACAGGGATAACTTCGTTGGGACATCCACGGTTATGATCAAAACGGCAGATATCGCAGCCGTTGGGGGATATCCAATTCGGCCGTATGGTGAAGACTATCTGATGTGGCTGCGAATCGCGCGAAACGGGATATGGGCCAGGATGTGTATGGAGCCGCTGGTGCGTTACAGGTTGCGGGGGCAGAGCCAGGTAAGCGATAGGCTGCTCAATCTCAATAAACAGATTGGTATTATGAGCGACGCGCTGGAAAGAGAGGACAGGCCGCAGTATGTCCGAATTCTTAATGCGGGTCTGGCTAACGTCAAACGCAATATCGCCTATGAAATGGCGCGGAAAGCGTCAAGGGGTGAAGAAGGGAACATCGAACAGCTTCTGTGGCAATCCTGGAATTGCAGCAAACAGGGCCTTAAGCGTTTGGCGATGGCGACGATGTTCTCGCTTTCACGAATTACTCATATCAAAGCCGGGCGCAATATCGTTATGCGTATGCTGCAGAGACTCACAGACCGGGAGGCTCTAGCCGACCAGTGAGCAATGACTAGCTAATGGCAGGCTTATTACTCCATGGATTCCCCGGTGTCGAGCATTTCGGGGCTCTCAGAGTCGCCATTATTTCTACGCCCAAACAGCTTCCTGCGCAACGCCGCCCAGAGATAATCCATCTCGTCGACTTTGAAGAGGCGAAGCAGGGCGAAGTATACGACCCCGCCGACCACCATGGCGACCAGAACAGTCAACACCGACCCCATCCTGCCCTCGACGCGAGCAATAGGCCGTGCGACGATCTCGGCCGGATAGGCCTCTTCCAAAAGTCTGCGATTCAGCTCCGTTAACTGCTTGCCATCCGGGTTGGAGGCTACGAGCGCGACGGTCTTTTTAGAGAGGGAGACCCCTTTGAATCGCTCGGCAGAATATAGCGTGTTGGAGTTTATTAGCTCGTTGAGATCATGGGCCAATGATTCTGGCATCTTCGAGGCCGATTTGCTGATCCGCGCGAACTGGGTCAGCCGCTGCTTTTCACTTTGCGACATCTGAGACATAATATACTGGCTGATGGGCTTGTATACGGCGCGTTTTTCGATGCTGTCGGGATCGACTATTTGAATACTCAGCCTCGCAAGGTCTGCGATATCGGGACCTCGTAACTCAGGGTTGGATTTGCCGAGCTTATCGTTGCTTCCCTTTGGCTCATCAAGCATTCTGCGCAGCCAACCCTGGAACCGATCCGCCATTTTGGTGCCGATATGCGGCGTAATCGAATCAAGATATGCCGACTCCATCAGCCGCCGGTTCATATCTGCCAGTTCGCTGCCAGTGGGGTGCGATTCGATCTGCTTTTTTATATCAGATGAGAGCAGCACCCTTGCGAACCTGTCTTTACTGTAGAAAGAATCGCTGGTAAATATTCGGTTAAGTTCATCGACCAGCATCTCCCTGATCTCCGGCGTTTGTTTGGCTGCCAATCGATCGTCCACTATCTGTTGACGTGTGGTGGGTTGCACTCCTGCAAGCAGGTCCTTTGAAAGCGGGGTCTGGTCTCGTTTGAGTTTGGCTGCGAGCGCGGATGGTTTGGGCAAATCTCCATCCTGAATCTGCCATGATCCCAAAGCACCAGCCATCCCGACCCGCACACCGTAACAGACCACACCCATCACAACCGAGGCGATAAAGGCCAGGCTGACTGTGCGGATAATTTTAAGAGATTCCAGCCCGTGCAATCTCCTGCGCAGCACCCAACTCATACCAACGAAGTGCAGGGTTATGCCGATTGTGGTCGCCAATGCGATCCCCGGCGCGCCCATAGCCTTCATCAGGATCATATTCAGCGGTATAAAGATCACCGTGGACAGCGTGCCGATGGCGACCGGGGTAATGGTGTCCTGCATAGCGAAGAAGCCAGGCGCAACTATCCTTTGCCCAGCCCAGGCGAAAATGCCCACCGAATACCATATCAACAGCAGTGCGACAGGAGCGACGCTGGATGGCCTGAACTCACCGCCCATATAGATGGCTCGAACAAGCGGGTCCGCCATAACCACCATAAACGCCGTCGCTGGCAGGCTTTCGACCATTATCCCGCGCAAACCGTAACTTACCCCGCTGCGCATATCGCTGAGCGCGTTTTTTGCCGCGTAAGCTGAGAGCATAGGCAAAATCGCTGTGCCCGCGGCCTGTGCGAATATGCCTAGTGGGACCTGCATCAGCCTGTTCGCAAAGTTGAGGTCGGCGGGCGCACTGGCGGAGACGAAACTGGCGAACCACCTGTTGACTATCACGTCGATTTGCGGCAACCCCAGGCCAAATATGACCGGCACAGCAAGTTTTGCAACCCGGACGACGCCGGGGTGTCGCAGGTTCAGGCTGGGATAGAACGAGTAGCCTTCCTTGCGCATGCAATAGAAAGCGTACGCCACGTTGCCTACAAACGCGCCTATGAGCGTGCCGAGAGCCAGGCCTGCAACGTGAAACCACTTTGCAAGCACCACAGCACCGAAAATTATGCCGATGTTATAAATCACCGGCCCGGCAGCGCGCGCGGCAAACTTCTGGCGGGACTCCAGGGTCGCGCTCATCAGCCCACCCATGAAAAAGAACAACTGGCAGGGCAAGATTATGCGCGTGAGCATCACGGTGAGGGGAACAAGTTCGGGGTATCGGGTGACAAAACCCGGCACCGCGAGAATGCTGACCAGCGGTTTTGCGTATATCCAGAACACCACGACAGCGGTCAGCAGCACCAGGCCCATAAAGCAGGCTATGATGCTGAAAACCTCCCAAGCCTCGCGCTTTTTGCCGGTCTCGAAACGCTTTGTAAACTCCGGTATGAAAGCGCTGGACAAGGCCCCGCTGGACAGGAAGAAATATAGCAGATCCGGCAGGTTGAACGCCGCGTAGTAGGCGCTGACGACCCCAGTAGAACCAAATTGCCGGGCTATCAGCATCTCTCTGACTAATCCCAGCAATCGGCTGGCCAGCACCGCGACCAGCATCAATCCCGCGGCTCGTTTGAAACTCTTGTGTGATGTCATCCTTAGCCTAGTATAAGAACCAGATTACCTCGGCGTCAACTGAGTTGGCACATAACGTGCAACAGTATTATACAGAAGCGTGTTCTCCTCTATATGTCACAACTACGGAATGTTGTGTGCAGCCCGCGATAATTGTCGCGGGCTATTTTTTTGGACCGAGCCATAATAGTATTGTTTCAGGAAGGATATTTTACCCGTAGTTTATAAACACTTTCTTAAGAGTCGCCTGCCTGCCTTATTGGAGGCCCCTTTTGTCGCGAAGGCCAACTGTCTCAGTTATTATAGCAGCTTATAAAGCGCCGGAATATTTGAATCAGGCGATAGAAAGCGTCGCCGCGCAGACTTTTAATGATTACGAGATTATAGTTGTCGACGACGGCTCCGGTGAAGAATACACCAGCCAGTATCGTCTTCCCGAGAACGCCACTCTTATTTGCCATCCACACAATGTCGGCGCTGTAGCAGCGACGCGCAACACCGGTATTCGCGTGTCGCGTGGCAAATACCTGGCGTTTCTGGATCAGGACGACATCTGGGTGCCGGAGAAGTTGGCGGTTCAGGTTAAGGCGTTTGAAGATAACCCGGGGGCGGGGCTTGTATATTCTCACTACAAAGCGGTGGATGAGCGGCTAAATCCGGTCGGAGGAGAGACAAAACGCCGGTCGTCTTTGCGTGATCCTCTAAAAAAACTCAGCAGAGGATGTATTATCCGCTCCCCATCGTGCGTTATGATCCCTCGGCGAGTGATCGACGAATGCGGGATGTTCGATGAGTCAATACCGGGCGCGTCGGATTGGGAATTGTACTGGCGCATTGCCAGTCGATACAGCTTTGTCGTGTCGCCAGACCAGTTGACGCTATACAGGATGCATTCCGACCAACTGCATAAGAGAAAACCCTATATGCACGCGGCAAAGTTACTGATGATGGATAAAGCTCTCAAGTGGTCACAAAGCGAGCGGCCGGATATGCTAAAATGCGTAAGGCATAATTATGGCAGGGTGCTGCGACAATTGGCAATCGCCAAACTGGAGGATGACCCAGCAGGCGCCGTCGAAATAATGAGACACTCGATAGCCATGTGGCCTTATAATATTCGACATTATTTATATCTGGCTCGGATTATACACGTTTATCGCAAAAAGAATCGTACACCATCAAACCAAACGGCTGGATGATCGGAGATAGTATTGACGCAAGACCCTCTCGTTTCAGTAGTTGTAACGATCTACAAGGAGCCGGAATATTTGAACCAAGCGCTGGAAAGCGTGACCCAGCAGACTTTTGATGACTACGAAATAATAGTTGTCGATGACTGTTCTGGCGAAGAATACACCGCGCAGTATCGGCTGCCGGAAAAAGCAAAACTTATTTGCCACTCGCAAAATACCGGCCCTGCCGGAGCACGGAATACTGGGATTGGGGCAGCACGTGGAAAATTTATCGCTTTTATGGATGGGGATGATGTATGGCTTGAGGATAAGCTATCCATCCAAGTAAAGGCTTTGGAAGATAACCCGGACGCGGGGTTGGTGTTTTGTCACTACAAAGCGGTGGACGTATTGTTGAACCCAACCGGCAACGAGACAAAACCAAGGGCATCGTTACAGAACCCTCTAAAAAAACTCTGCAGAGGATGTATCATCCGAACGCCGTCGTGTGTTTTAATGCGCCGAGACGTGGTACTGGAATGTGGCCTATTCGACGAATCTCTGTGGGGAACTGAAGATTGGGACTATTGGCTGCGCATCGCTCGGAAACACAGAATCCTTGCTCTGCCGGATCAGTTAACGCTCTACAGGATGCACTCAGCTCAGTTGCATAAGAAAAAAACTAAGATGCATGCGGCTAAATTATCGCTAATGAATAAGTCGCTTTGCTGGGCAAAAAAAGAGCGACCGGATATGCTGAATTGTGTGAGACGAAATTATGGCAGGATGCTGAGACAATTAGCGGCAGCTAAGGCTTACGAGGAGAAAAACCTTGCGGAGGCGTGGACTTTTTTGAAGCGCGCCATATCTATCTGGCCATATAGTATTCAGACCTATTCGCTTGCAGGCAAACTGCTTTTGGCATCTTATCGTTAGGGGACACGTTTGAACCAAAAGATTCTGATTCTTGGAAACAGCATTCTCGCAGAAGAGCTGACCGATGTGATCTCTGAGATTCCGGGATATGAGGTTGCGGGTTACGTAGAGAACCTCGACCCGGAGCGCTGCGAGAATAGGCTATTCGGCCTGCCAATTTATTGGGTAGATGATATAGAACCGATGAAAGAGACTCACCTTTGTGTGTGCGGTATCTCGACAACCCATAGGCGGAAGTATATCGAGCAAGTTCAAAAGATAGGAATGCGCTTCGCCACAATAATACATCCGACGGCGCGGGTGTCTGCAGGGGCGGAGATTGGAAATGGGTGCATTATTGGCCCGCTGTCGAATGTATCTTATGCCACAGTTCTCGGCGAACACGTTTTTGTAAACAGGGGAGCGCTGATTGGCCACCATAGCAGCATCGGCAGTTTCACCACAATCCAACCCGGCGCTACCGTTGCAGGGAAGGTGACTATCGGAAGCGGAACCTATGTGGCTATTGGATCGACCATAATAGATCGAATTACTGTCGGCCAAAATTGCGTGATAGGAGCCGGGTCGGTGGTGGTAAAGGATGTTCCAGATTCTGTTCAGGTTGTGGGCGTGCCTGCCAAAATCGTGAAGACGGGCACAGAGGGAAAATAGTATGGACAAGCTGATTATCAATGCAGCTATAACCGGAATGGTGCCGACCAAAAAAGATAACCCGTTTGTTCCGATATCGCCGGAGGAGATTATCGCCGATGTGCGCAGGTGCAGAGACGCTGGTGCATCGATAGTGCACATGCACGCGAGAGACACCGACGGGCAGCCAACGTATCGCAGGGACATTTACGCGAAGATATTAAAAGGCGTCAGAGAAGCCTGCCCGGATGTAATTTTGTGCGTGTCGACCAGCGGCAGGGTGTTCAAAACCTTCGGGCAGCGCTCGGAGGTGCTGGAACTGACTGATCCAGCTCCTGAGATGGCATCGCTTACGCTGGGTTCGATGAACTTCCCCAAAGTTGAATCGGTCAACAGCCCGGATATGATCAGGTCGCTGGCGTTGAAGATGGTCGAATATGACATCGTGCCTGAGTGGGAATGCTTCGATTTGGGGATGGTGGAGTATTCGCATTATCTGATCAGCCATTGCGTTCTCAGGCCGCCGTTTTACTGCAATTTGCTGCTGGGTTCTCTGGGAACGCTGAGTGCGACTGCTATGAATCTGGCGCTTATGGTGCGCGCGCTGCCAGAAGGGACGACCTGGGCGGCTGCGGGAATTGGCAGATTTCAGTTTAACGTGAACTCGCTTGCCATCACGATGGGCGGCCACGTTCGGGTGGGATTAGAAGATAACCTGTGGTATGACGATGAGCGAACCCGGTTGGCCACAAACCCCGACCTTATCGAACGACTGGTGAAATTGGCCGAAGCGTGCGGAAGATCGGTGGCATCGCCGGACGAAGCAAGGCAGATCATCGGGCTGCCTGCCAGAGCTAGCAAACCTCGAAACGCATTTGCGCAGACGCGAAGCACGGCTGGCTGATATTCATATATATTTGAAAATACACGCCACTACAAACGCCAACACGACGCCAATCGCCACACTGCCGCCTTTGCCGGAGCGTCGGAACATAAACCAATAGGGGAAATTATGCGACAACACCGCTATTGCGCCTGCAAGCAACCCCATAGAAATTGACATCTGCCTGGTATGTACAAAAGCCGCCATGGTGAGATAAACGGGAACGAAGCCTTTTGCCACGTTGAGTATCGCAACCACTACCAGCCCTGTTCGATCTGCAGGGCTAGTGCCGGCGGATGATTCCCCATCGGATGTCTTTGAACTGCCCCTCGAGCGAATGTATACCGCGATATGGCCGAACGGAATCGACCCCAGCAGCATCGCTAAAGCCAGCATCTGAGCGATTTTCATAGCGTTTTGTTCCAGTCAACTGTCGGCATTACGCTTTTGTCCTGGATTCGGCGCGCAATTTATAAGAGGCGTCAGCTATTACGCCGCCGAGCACAATTACGCCGATTACGGCCCATTGCCATTCTGATCCGACCCCAACCAGGTTCATCCCGTTGTCCATCACGCGAATCAGAATAGCGCCGACGATAACGCCCAGTACGCTGCCTTCCCCACCACGCAGGCTGCATCCGCCCAATACAGCGGCCGCTATCGCCCACATTTCATACATCAACGCAGATTGTGCGGGCTGGATTTCACGATTTAGTGACAGCTCCAACACGCCCGCTATCCCCGCCAATACAGCACATATCACAAACGCCAGAGTGCGTATACGATTTACTTTTATTCCGGAATAGCGCACAGCCTCGGCGTTGCGGCCGATGGCGTACAAATATCTGCCATAGACCGTGAAGTTCATCAGAAATCCTAACATAAGGGCGATTACGATGAGTATCCAGAACGTGACAGGTATTCCCAAATAAGAGCCGTTGCCCAAAAACGCGAACTTCTCGTCGGTAAGGCCCTGCGCCATACCGTTTGGAATGCCGCGCGCAAGACCCCTGAGCAGCAGTAGAGAGGCCAGAGTGGCGATGAAGGGCTGCAGCTTGATTTTTCCTACCAAAAACCCGTGCCAGAACCCCAGCAGCGCACAACACGGCACAATTAACAAACTCGCAACAAATGGGTTCCAGCCCGCTGCCGCCAGCATAGCCACCGACATGCCAACAAACGCCATCACCGATCCTATGGACAAGTCGATGCCGCCGGACAGAATAACAATGCCGGCTCCGAGAGCGTAAATACCCAGCAGCCCTATTCTCTGCGCCAAATTGGATAGATTCACCCCGGAAAGAAACGTTATGGTGTGATCCGGTTGCGTTAACCATTGAAAGGCGCATATCGCTACTACCAACACTATCAGCAGCAGTGTCATTCCCAGCAGCTTCTTCAAACTTGACTCCCTCCGGTCGCCAACTGCATTATATTTTGCTCGTTAATTTGAGCTCTGTCGAGAACGCCGGTCTGTATGCCCTCGTGCATTACAAGAACCCGGTCAGACAGCCCGATGATCTCCTCCATCTCCGAGGAAACCATTATCACCCCCATACCATCGTCGGCGAGCTTGCGAATTAGCTTGTATATCTCACTTTTAGAGCCGACATCGATGCCGCGCGTAGGCTCGTCGAGTATAAGAATTTTGGGCGATATCCCCAGCCATTTCGCCAGAGCAACTTTTTGCTGGTTGCCGCCTGACAAAAATTGCACGAGTTGATTTAGACTGGGGGTCTTTATATCAAGCCGCTCGGCAAGGGCTGTAGCAACTTCAGATTCGCGCTTTCTATCTAAAAACGGCGGATTGTAGCCCCCTATTCCGGGTAACGAGATGTTCTCGGTTATGGGCATTTCGAGGATGACCCCAAGCGCCTTTCGATCCTCCGGCACAAGGCCAAACCCAGCGGCAATAGCATCGGTTGTGGTGCGAATGTCGACAGAGTTGCCGAGTACTCGCACCTCTCCTGACCACTTAGGCTCAACCCCAAACAGCGCTTGAACCAGTTCGGTGCGTCCGGATCCGACAAGCCCGGCGATCCCTAGAATCTCCCCGGCCCTGAGATCAAAGCTGACAGTCCCTTTGCCGCCTCGATATGCCAAATCTCTTACCGACAGCACAACTTCGCCTTGTTTATGGCTGCTGTGTTCTGGAAAGAAGCGAGATATGTCGCGGCCGACCATTAACCTCACCATTTCCTCCCCGCACAACTGCTCTCCACCAAGTTCGCCGACATATTCGCCGTCTCGCAGCACAACCGCCCGATCGCATAGTTCCTGAACTTCGGCTAGGCGATGAGAAATATATATCATCGAAACCCCAGCCTGCTTCAAGTTTCGCATTACATCAAACAGCTTGCCGGCTTCTGCAGGGGAAAGGGAGCTGGTGGGTTCGTCGAGCACCAGGATTCTGGAGTCCATCGACAGTGCCTTTGCGATCTCGACAAGCTGCTGTTCTCCCGGAGACAGGCTCTCGACAAGGCTGGTCAGACGGGCGGAGATTCCCACGCGATGGGCAATCTCTCTGGCTCGCTCATACAACTTCCCGGTGTCGACCACAGCCCCGAAGCTCTTGCGAGGCTCACGACCCAGGAAAATATTGGAGGCAATATCGAGATTAGGGGCAAGGTTAAGCTCCTGGTGGATTATCGATACCCCCAGCGCTATCGAATGCTGGACATCGACGATCTCAGTTTTAACGCCATCAAAAAAAATGTCTCCACAGTCCGCCTGATAATCGCCGCCAAGAATCCGCATAAGTGTGGACTTCCCCGCGCCGTTTTCCCCAATCAGGCCCAGAATCTCACCGGCGCCGAGGCTTAAAGTGACACCATTGAGAGCCACTACACCAGGGAAACGTTTGGTTATGTTTTGCATCAACAGCAGCGGAGCGCAGTCGTTCATGGGCTTATTTTATCACGCATTGCAGTAAATCTGAAGGAGGATCAGATAGCTGTGAGGTGGTGATCGCACGATCACCACCCAGACTCATTTTCGCTATTTCCCGGTCAGCTCTTTAAGCTCTGCCCAAAACTCATCGATGTTAGATTTGTCGACAACTCTGACCCCTGTGTCGATCATTTTGGAGTCGGGGATAACGCCCTCTTCGCCTCTGGCCAATGCGCTGAGAACCTTAACCGATTGATAGCCGAACTCAAACGGTTTCTGCACTACTGTCGCGAAAATCGCACCATCCTTGACGCCCGTCAGGGTATCGTCCTGCTCATCGAAGCATACAATCTTAACCTTGCCGACCTTGTTAGCCGATTTCACCGCGTTAACAATCGCCGGGCCGTTGTAGCTCCATAACCCGACCAGACACGCGACATCCGGGTGTTTTACCAGCGTATCCTCCACATTTGCCCGCGCCTTGGTATGATTGGTGTCGTCGGTCATCAGGCCGAGGATTTTATACTTCGGATCCTTGTCGAGAACCGCGCGGATACCTTTATAGCGATCGTTCGCGTTTTGGGCGTCGCGCATGCCGACATAAAGCATAATCTTGCCACCATCGGGGATTGCCTTTATGATCTGCTCACCCGCAGTCTTGCCGGCGTCGAAGTTGCTTGTGCCGACATAGCACAGCCGGTTGCTCTTCGGAGCATCGGAGTCCATGCAAATAAGGTCGATGCTGGCGGCGGTTTTATTGAGAACCTCGGTCTGGCTGTCCGGGCTGACCGGGCTTATCGCAACACCCTTTACGCCGCGGGTTACCAGGTCTTCCAAAATCACCTTCTGCTCAGCCGCTGTACCAGTGGTCGGCATTTTGAAATCGCACTTTACGCCGAAATCTTTTTCACCCTTTTTGACCCCAGCCTGCGCTATCTTCCAAAAATCCGAGACGTTGTTCGTCACAAAGGCGATATGAACCGATTTCACCCCTTCGGACTTATCAGCGGCCTGTTTATTGCCACACGAACACAACCCAAGGACTAATCCGGCCAAAACGAAAAAAACGAAAAGTCTTTTCATCCTCGCATCTCCTATCAAAAAGCCTACATTCACTGCTTCTACATTCGCGCCTACTATCCTGCGTTCTACGCATCTGCTTTTGGCAATACCGTGAATCAGCCTGTTGTGGTTTTGGGTAAGACGAAACGATATGGCTGTGCAACTGATAATCAGCGCCGACGATTTCGGGGCCACTGACCAGATAAACTCAGCGATAATCAGGGCACATCGCGAGGGAGTCTTGACCAGCGCCGGGTTAATGGTGACCGGAGAGGCCGCCGGTGATGCCGTGCGTCTCGCAAAAGAGCAGCCGGGGCTGGCGGTTGGATTGCACCTCGCCCTTAGCGACGCTCGGAGCGCGCTGCCAAAAAGCAAAATTCCTCGTCTTGTGGATAATCACCAACGATTTGCCAATAACCCCGTGAAAGCGGCCCTGCAATATTTTTTCGACAAAGAAGCTCGCTCGCAGTTGCGCCTGGAGATCGCTGCACAGTTCGAGATGTTTGCTGCCACTGGACTTGAGCTGAGCCACGTCGACGGTCACCAGCACATGCACGCACATCCCGCCGTCTTGCCGGTCGTTATTGAATTGGCGAAAGAATATGGGGCCAAAGGGATAAGGGTGCCGCGCGACCCGCTGTGGGCCAATTTCGCGGCGGATAGGACACATATCGTGTCAAAATTAGCCGTTGCCGCCGGGCACGGTTATCTCGCAGCAGTGTGTCGAAAAAAGCTGCGGGGATGTGACCTTGCCGTGTGCGATATGGCTATCGGCAGCCTGATGAGCGGGTCGATGAACCCGGACTATGTGATAAATATTCTCGGCAGGCTGAAAGCGCGTAAGCTCGAGATGTTTTTTCATCCCTCTGAATCTGCCCAACCCGTGCCGTTTGGGCCGAACAGAGGGGATTTGGAAACGCTGCTGGAGCCTGCGTTGAAGGCATTCATCTCACAGGGATATCAGCTCACTACTTATGAAAATCTGGCAAAATCGGAGGAGCGAGTTGGTTTGGTTTAGCGGAGTTCTTCTGGTCTTGACTATTCTTGGCGCGGGCTATTATATAGCCTCCACTGCCTGTCTTTTCGCTTCTTTCAGAGGCAAATCACAGGCCGAATCCCCGGATTTTCAACCCGTTGTAAGCATCCTGAAGCCCGCATGCGGGGTGGATCGGCAGGCCGAGGCCAACTTCGCCTCTTATCTGAAACAGGATTATCCGGACTACGAGGTAATTTTCGGGACGCTGGAGGCGACTGATCCCGCGATAGATGTCATACTCGACACTATGAAAGGACACAAACACGCATCACTGCGAATAGGCTCCACCATCAGCGGCGCAAACAACAAAGTGAGAATCCTGCATCAGCTAGCCAAGCACGCCCGTGGGGAGATAATCGTGATTACAGATGCCGACACGCGAGTGGAGCCGAATTTTCTGCGGGCGATGGTGGCGCCTTTCCAGGACAGCCGTGTAGGAATGGTGACCTGCCTTTATAAAGGGGTTGAAGCGACGGGCCTTGCGGATTCTCTGGAAGCGCTGTATATGAGCAGCATCTTCGCTTGCGGCGTGGCCTGTGCGCAACAGATAGGGGGATTGCGCTTCGGCCTCGGCGCCGCCATAGCCCTGCGTGCCGAGGTTCTGAATGCCATCGGCGGATTCAAACCGTTGGCGGATTATTTGGCGGATGATTATCAGATAGGCCATCGCACCGCACTGCTCGGTTGGAAAATTGAGCTTTCGAGATATGTCATCGACGAGGTTATGTCCGGTGAGTCGCTGCGCTCTGTGTTATCGAGGGAGCTGCGCTGGTCCCGCACCACAAGGGTCTGCCGGCCGCTTGGTCATTTTGGGTTGATATTCACGTTCGGCTCGGTATATGCATTGCTGCTGGCAGCGATCTGGCGGTCTTTCTCTGCGCTGTCAATTCTCATAATTGTGCTGGTTCTGCGTACGGTGTGCGCCTGGCTTTGTGCGCGGAAATTGGGTGACGAGGAATTCCCCCGTCGTATGCACCTGCTGGCTCTGCGGGACGTGGTCTCTTTTTTTGTATGGGCAGCGGGTTATCTCGGTAGCACGGTTAAGTGGCGCGGGCGCAAATTGAGGCTGAGGAAAGATGGCCGAATGGTAAGGGTTAGTCAGTACCAAAAAAGGGGCTGATCCTAAGACCAGCCCCTTGATTTTCGCCTCGAAACAGAGTTTAGTTCTGTTTCTTGGCGGAGATTGCGGTGAGAACCGGCTCAGCGCCGCTCACGTCAAGAGTACCCGTTGCGGATACATAGTCGGCCGCGGTGAATCCGTGAGCAGTCTTAAGGACCTTCACAGGAACACCAGATCCGTCGTCAACGGTGAAGCTGTTGGCGTCGATTACGGTGACCTTACCCCAAACGGTGAACTTGGCCGTGGCAGCCGCCGCTGCGGTGGCAGCGTCCAGAGTCGCCTTATTGGAAATACCATAAGACTCGACCGGCTCCGGCTCGGATTCCTCGACAATGAACGTGAAGGCAGTTGTAGCTGCCGCCTCGTTCAGAGCGTAGTCAACTGTGGCTACGCGCAGGTAGTAGGTGCCAGGATTCTGCTCGCCAGGCTCGAACGTGGTGCCGGCTTCCTTCCAGGTGGTAGGAACGCCATTGGCATCGGTTCCGAAGTAGATCTTGTAGCCACGAACACCAGACTTGTCGTCAGTGGCGCCGAGGAACGCGAACTTCGGAGCAGTGACCTCAGACTGAGAAACGCCGTTCTGTGCGCCGCCCGCTTCGGTTACACTGGTCGGGTTGGACGGGGCAACGTCGTCTGTTGTCGAGTAGGTCAGGCCAGTGATGGCAGTTCGATCTGCGTTTGCAAGTCGAGCATACAGACCGTGACCGCCAGCGCCGTTCTCAACCTTGATCAGAATCTTGTTCCAACCGGCGAGAAGAGTGAACGGCCCTATGAAGTTCTGGTCAGGGGCAGGGCTGGCAGCCGTTTGCCTCTGGCCTCGATATACACCGTTCGTCCAGACCTTAGAGTAGTCATCGGAACCAAGTCCGACGTACGCCGGCCAGACGGAGGCACCCGGGTTGTTCACGTATACCGCGAAGTAGGTCGAAGAGTTAGTTTTGATACTGCCGTAGAGGGCATTGACATCCAGGATGTCGTCTGCAGCGGTCGTCACTGCCCACGACTTGCCTGCATAGGTCTTGCCTGTCTTGGCAGCCAACTGAGTCTCATTGACTGGGACGCCGTTGTAGGTGTTGTTAACCTGATCGGTGTCAATTCGCAGTTGGTGATCGTCATTGCCACCCTGAGCGAACTCGCCAAGGTATGCCCAATCTCTAATTACATTGCCTACGCCAGTCGGCGGGTTGTAATAAAGATTTACGCTGGTAGTCTTGGTCATACCCTTGCGATCCTGGATCGCGCCTTCCTCATCGCTCTTAGCCTGGATGCCGTTGCGAAGCAGGTAGCGATAGTCTTTGCCACTCGGCAAGGTGTAGACCTTAGCAACATCAGCGGCAGGAACGCCGACCCACTCAAGCACCGGACCAAGCTGCTCGCCGCGGTCGCCACCAGGAGTGTCCCAGGGAGTCGTTCCGTCGGTGGTCAGCCACCAGCAACCATTATTGTCAGTGGTGTAAACCCACGGCTTCATAACCTCGAAGAGTCGGACGTGGATAGTCACCATTGAGGAGTAACTGGAAGCTGGTGTGTGGGTAAGAGTGATCTTGCCCAGACCGTGCAACAGGCTCTGCGCAGGGAATGAGTTGAACCCAGCCCAGTCCTCCCACTTGATCATAACTCTGGCCCAGTTCTGCACAGGAACAGTCGTGTAGGCTCCGATGTTGATCTGAGTTGTCCACCAGTCGTTGCCTTCGCCTTCCGCGCTGTTGGCGGCTATGACGCGAGTGCCGGTGGCAACGTTGTTGGTAACAGCCTTGGCCGCATAAGCCTTAATCGTCGTGTTCTCGGCTGTCATCTTATAGGTTGCGGTGGTAGCGAACTGATTGTTAAATACGCCACCCTTGTTGCTCTCCCAACCTGCGAAGAGATATTTGTCTGCGCTGTTTACAGTCACCTTGACCTCGGCAACGTCGCCATCTTCGTAGTCGGTGGCAGTCGGCCAGGTCAGGTTCTTCTGTGTAAGAGAAGTCTGCCCCGCAACCGGGTCGCCGACAAGGGTCAGAGTGTAGGTCGGCATCTGGAACACTGCATACAGTGTGGTATTGTCGTTAGGAACCACGAAGCCGTTGCCTTCCATAGAGTTCAGTTCGCGCTCGGTGTCGAAGATCGGGGTGCCGGAAGCATTCATCGACCAGCCAACCCAGGTCACGCCAGGGTTTTCAGCAACCGAGAAATCGAGAGTTTCGCCGGCCTCATGCCAGGACACTTCGCCCCACTCGCGGCCTTCAGGATATTCAATGTTGCCTCGGCTGGAGCTTCTAACGGCGACGAGCTTAACAGAGACGCCGGTCTTGAAGTACCAGACGTCGCCCTTGGTTGTGCCGCCGAGGTTGGTGCCGTCGACTCTCCAGTAATACTCGGTGTTGGCAGCAAGGGTGCCAGGAGAGAAGCTCTTTACGGTGGCATCCACAGTTGTCTTATACTCAGGTGAATCTTTGTCGGCGTCGGAGACATCATTAAAGTCTGTGCCGATGTAAATATCCTGAGAAAGGGCAGCGTCACCAGGCGTCCAGGAAAGCTTGCCTGGAACGATCTGAGTGTCCAGATTTGTGTGAACGACGCTTGACCAGTCAGCAGGATCCGGATTGAATGCCTTCATCGGAGGTGCGGAAGCGCACTTCACAGCATAAAGAACATTGGACGGCACCGACTCTACTTCGTCATCGTTCACGGCAATGACGCGATAGTAATAAATCGTGTCGCAGTAGCCAGTGGAGTCGGAGTAGGTGAGCCCGGTAACGTTGTCATCAAGAACGGCAAAATTCTCGTCGTTACCATCGCTGCGCTCAACAATATAGTGATCAACAGTGCCGTAGGTCGGCGCGGTCCACGCGAGATCAATAGCCGTACCATCCTCTTTGGGCTCTGCAGAGTCCAGTTTCGGATGTGTCTGGCCAACCAGCTCGAATTTGAGAGCGCCGAAATACATGCTGCCCGACTCGTTAATCCAGTCGTTGTTCAATTCGATCTGGCAATTGGCAGGGTCGTGGGCCTTGAAGTCGTAAGTTCCCAACAGAAGCCAAACATTGGGATTGTTTAGCTGGTCGGTGGCTGCAGAGGTGTGCTTAACACCGAACCTGTCGGTGACGTAATGAATGATGTTCGTTTTAGCGGACGTTGTCGCGGCAGTAGTATTCCAGACCTTGTAGATACCAGACTCCGGCAGATCAATTTCGTATCTGCCCCAGCGAGCGCCGACTACTGCGAAGTTGGAGCTGATGTAGTAGCCCTGGAAGTTCGAGCCTTTGGCTGCAACCAGGTCTGCCACAGTCAGGACAGCGCCAGAGGCCGCGACGTGCGCAATTCCGCCGGACGACTTAAAGTAGTCTGCGTACGTGTTGTCCGCACCGGCGTTTTTCCGGGCCGTATAGTAGTACGGTCCGTCTGCCTGCGCGACGCTCACCAGCATTGCCACCAGCAATATGCAAACCACGATAGTCGCAGCAGGCATCCGCACAAGCAATGAAGATAGCTTGCCTTTCATTAGTACCCTCCTATAACATATCCTGCCTGTGTGGTGTGTATTCGGTCGATTGCTTTCGACCTCCGATTCAAGGCAGGCTAATCATCCGGCGTTGGCTTGAGACCAACGCCTTGTGGTACACAACGCTTCAGATTTAAAAACCTGAAGCGCACGTGTGGGACTTCGTGTGAATGGCACACGATAGGCCCATACTAACGGGTATTGTGTTTATTTCCAGCCACAGAAACAATTATCAGCCCGATTGTAGCCAACCGCGGCTCATCAATACCATGAGTAGTATACCCTACTTTTTGCATTTGTAAACAGGTAATGCTAAAAATTTACTATATTTCACTTGGATCATCCAGCGCCATCCTGCCAGGCTTACCATTCCTCGCATAAACCAGGTCAGCCTTAGAAGCAAAGGGGCATTTATCCAGAGGCGTTAAAAATATGTGTTAAGGCTGGGTTTAGTCACACGCAAAAAAGGGCTGGTCCGAAGACCAGCCCTTTTACTTCTCGTCTTAAAACAGAGTTTAGTTCTGTTTCTTGGCGGAGATTGCAGTGAGAACCGGCTGATCGCCGCTCACATCAAGAGTACCCGTTGCGGATACGTAGTCGGCCGCGGTGAATCCGTGAGCGGTCTTAAGGACCTTCACAGGAACACCAGATCCGTCGTCAACGGTGAAGCTGTTGGCGTCGATTACGGTGACCTTACCCCAAACGGTGAACTTCTTGGTAGCAGCCGCCGCTGCTGTAGCAGCGTCCATAGTCGCCTTATTGGAAATACCATAAGAATCGACCGGCTCCGGCTCAGATTCCTCAACAACGAACGTGAAGGCAGTGGTAACCGCCGCCTCGTTCAGAGCGTAGTCGACTGCGGCTACGCGCAGATAGTAGGTGCCAGGATTCTGCTCGCCCGGCTCAAACGCACTGCCGGCTTCCTTCCAGGTGTTGGGAACGCCATTGGCATCGGTTCCGAAGTAGATCTTGTAGCCGCGAACGCCCGACTTGTCGTCAGTGGCGCCCACAAACGCGAACTTCGGAGCAGTAACTGCAGACTGGGCAATGCCATTCTGCGCGCCGCCAGCTTCGGTTACACTGGTCGGGTTGGACGGAGCTACATCGTCAGAAGTCGAGTAGGTCAGGCCTGTGATAGCAGTTCGATCTGCGTTTGCAAATCGAGCATATACGCCGTGACCGCCGCCGCCGTTCTCAACCTTGACAAGGACCTTGTTCCAACCGGAGAGAAGGGTGAACGGGCCTATGAAGCTCTGGTCAGGCAAAACGGAGCTGGCAGACAGCTTCTGACCGCGATAGACACCGTTTGTCCAGACCTTGGCGAAGTCGTCAGCACCAAGTGCGACGTATGCCGGGTAAATAGCGGCACCCGGGTTATTCACGTAGACCGCGAAGTAGGACGCTGAGCTTTCCTGCGGAGCACCGTAGAGAGCGTTGATGTCCAGAATGTCGCTAGCCAGAGCCGTCACGGCCCAGGACTTGGCGCCATAAGCCTTGCCAGCCTTAGCAGCCAACTGAGTCTCGTTGACCGGGACGCCGCTGTAGGTGCCGTTGATCTGGTCGGTATCGATTCTCGCCTGGTGATCATCGGTGCCGCCCTGAGCGAACGAACCGAGGTACGCCCAATCTCTAATTACATTACCGGGACCTTCCGGCGGGTTGTAATAAAGATTTACGCTAGTAGTCTTAGTCATACCCTTGCGGTTCTGGATCGCGCCTTCCTCATCGCTCTTGACCTGGATGCCGTTGCGAAGCAGGTAGCGATAGTCTTTGCCAGCCGGCAAGGTGTAGACCTTGGCAGTATCAGCAGCAGGAACACCAACCCACTCAAGCACTGGACCAAGCTGCTCGCCGCGGTCGCCGCCAGGGGTGTCCCAAGGGGTCGTGCCGTCAGTGGTCTTCCACCAGACGCCTTCGTCTACAACGCTGTAAACCCACGGCTTCATAACCTCGAACAGCCTGACGTGAATATTTACAGCCCCTGAATAGCTGGAACCTGGGGTATGGATAAGAGTGATCTTGCCCAGACCGTGCAACAGGCTCTGCGCAGGGAATGAGTTGAAGCCAGCCCAGTCTTCGAACTTAACCATTGGGCGGTTGTAGACCTGGTTGTTGGTTGGACTATAAGCAGCAACGTTGATCTGCGTAGTCCACCAGTCCTCAACATCACCAGCAAGGTTGTTCGCGGAAATGCTGCGTGTTCCGGTAGCCACGTTGTAGGTAACGGCCTTGGCCGCATAAGCCTTGATAGTCGTGTTTTCCGCAGTCATCTTGTAGGTCGCGGTGGTGGCGAGTTGGTCGTTAAATGTGCCACCCTTGTTGCTCTCCCAACCTGCGAAGAGATACTTGTCTGCGGTGTTTACAGTCACCTTGATCTCGGCAACGTCGCCATCTTCGTAGTCGGTGGCAGTCGGCCAGGTCAGGTTCTTATGCGTCAGATCAGTCTGACCAGCAACCGGATCGCCGACAAGGGTCAGAGTGTAGGTCGGCATCTGGAACACTGCATACAGCGTAGCATTGTTGCCAGGAACCACGAAGCCGTTGCCTGCCATAGAGTTCAGCTCGCGCTCGGTGTCGAAGATCGGGCTGCCGGATGCATTCAGCGACCAGCCAACCCAGGTCACGCCAGGATTTTCAGCAACCGAGAAATCGAGAATTTCGCCGGCCTCATGCCAGGACACTTCGCCCCACTCGCGGCCTTCAGGATACTCAATGTTGCCTCGGCTGGAGTTTCTAACGGCGACGAGCTTAACAGAGACGCCGGTCTTGAAGTACCAGACGTCGCCCTTGGTGGTGCCGCCGAGGTTGGTGCTGTCTATTCTCCAGTAATACTCGGTGTTAGCAGCCAGGGTGCCAGGCGAGAAGCTCTTTACAGAGGCGCCCACGGTCGTTTTATACTCAGGTGAATCTTTGTCGGCGTCGGAGACCGCATTGAAGTCTGTGCCGAAGTAGATGTCCTGAGTCTCAGTAGCGTCACCAGGCGTCCAGGAAAGCTTGCCCGGAACGATCTGAGTGTCCAGATTTGTGTGAACGACGCTTGACCAGTCAGCAGGATCCGGATTGAACGCCTTCATCGGAGGTGCGGAAGCGCACTTCACAGCGTAAAGAACATTGGACGGCACAGACTCTACTTCGTCACCGTTCACGGCGATGACGCGATAGTAGTAAATCGTGTCGCAGTAACCGGTGGAGTCGGAGTAGGTGAGTCCGGTAACGTTGTCATCAAGAACGGCAAAATTCTCGTCGTTACCATCGCTGCGCTCAACAATATAGTGATCAACAGTGCCGTAGGTCGGCGCGGTCCATTCGAGATCAATGGCCGTACCGTCCTCTTTAGGCTCTGCTGAGGTCAGAGTAGCGAAAGTCTCACCGATCTTCTCAAATTTGAGAGCGCCGAAATACATGCTGCCCGACTCGTTAATCCAGTCGTTGTTCAGTTCGACCTGGCAATGAGCAGGGTCGTGAGCCTTGAAGTCATAAGTTCCCAGCAGAAGCCAAACATTTGGATTGTTTAGCTGGTCGGTTGCTGCGGATGTGTTTTTGTTACCGAACCTGTCGGTGACGTAATGAATGACGTTTGTTTTAGCGGAAGTTGTCGCGCCAGTCGTATTCCAGACCTTGTAGATACCAGACTCCGGCAGATCAATCTCGTATCTGCCCCAGCGCAGACCGACTACGCCGAAGTTGGAGCTGACGTAGTAGCCGAGGTAGCCAGCGCCTTTGGCTGCAACCAGATCTGCCGCGGTCAACGCTCCGCCGACCGCCGCGACATGGCCGAGTCCGCCGGAGGATTTAAACCAATCGGCGTAATCTGTGCCGGTGCCGGCACTTTTCCGGGCCGTATAGTAGTACGGTCCGCCTGCCTGAGCGACGCTTACCAGCATCATAACCAGCAAAATGCAGGCCACGAACGCCGCGGCCGGCATACGCCCAAGCAAGGTAGATGATTTCCCTTTCATTGTTGCCCTCCTAAAGGATTTCTTAGTTGACATTTTTATTCGATCGATATGCGTTCGAGCACTGATTGATATGATTGCAGGACTGTCGAATAACCGGTGCCGCACCGAGGTCTCAACGTCTTACAAATCGCAGCACCGAGGCCGCACTATCTTGCAAAAGCAACCTGCAGAATCCGTGCATTTCGCACGGATCCTGCATGAGCAGGTATTATTCGAGTTTCCGGCCACAGAAACACAATGGCCCGATCGTGGTCAATCGCGGCCTAATACCTCTACAAGTAGGTTTACCATGTAGTGTGCCGACTGTCAACCGGTAATATTACCTGGATTGGTCTTTTCTGCTTTATTTGCAGGATAATCCACGTCATTTATTGTCGGGTAATGGTATTTAATGCATTAGGGCTGATAATCTGTATTATATAACAACACTTAACAGCTCACTGTGCGAAATTTATTTTTATTAGAGGGTTGATTATAAATACATCAGTTGTTACAATGACACGCTCTTCGCATATTGCACATAATCAGTGGGGCTTAGCCGCCTGATATCGTGACAACACATCGATTGAATTAACGCCTATAGCGTGTTATCGTTGATAATATCGTGGCTATTGGCATTCGAAAAGATCACGCATAGGAGAGGCATAATAACGCAGTAACACTTGAATTAGTTCTTTCTTCGAGGCGAAATCGGTGGCCGAAATGCTCGGCCACCGATTTGTTTAAGCGGTTTTCAGACTACGCAGCTATCTGCAGGACTGCCACGCATTGCTTTAATTTTTTTTGTCAAAGCGGGGAGCACTTCAAAGACATCGCCGACAAAGCCGTGGGTGGCAATGTCGAAGATCGGGGCATTGGGGTCCTTGTTTATAGCAATTATTACATCAGCGCTCTTCATCCCGACCTGGTGCTGCACAGCGCCGGAGATGCCGCAGGCGATGTATATCTTCGGACACACCGTGCGACCGGTCTGGCCGACTTGATGAGCATAGGGAATCCAGCCCGCGTCTACGGCCGCCCTGCTCGCACCTACCGCAGCGCCCAGCTCTTCGGCCAGATCCCGGATGATCTCAAAGCCTTCCGGCCCTCCGAGGCCGCGTCCGCCGCTGATGATGATATCCGCATCGACTAAGTTGACCTTCTCGCCGACGGTCTCCACGAAATCGATGAATTTGGAACGTGAACCAAACAGAGCCGGCTTCGGCGCAAGGCGAATGATCTCCGCCTCACCTTCGCAACGCCTGGCGCTGGTGGGGAATACTTTGTGCCGAACGGTGGCCATCTGCGGTCGGGTGTATGGGCACAGAATGGTAGCCATAATATTGCCACCATAGGCCGGCCTGGTCTGATGCAACAGGCCATCTTCCCCGATCTCAAGGCCTGTGCAATCGGCAGTAAGCCCGGTATAGAGCCTGATAGCGACTCCACTCATAAAGCTGCGTCCGGTGGTAGTGGCGCCAGCGAGTACAATCTCCGGCTTGTATTCACGCATCACATCGGTCAGCACACGGCAATAACGCTCTGAGTCATACACCGCAAGCTCAGGCGCTTCGTATACGAAGACCTTATCGACCGGATATGAAGCCAGTTCCTTTACTGCTTCATCCAGCTCGTCGCCGAGAATGACTACACTGAGTTCCGACTCACGATCGTTTGCCAGTTGCCTGCCTATATTTATAAGCTCAAACACCACCGGCGCGACTTTGCCATCACGCTGCTCGCCGAATACCCAGACGCCTTTGTATTTGCTCAGGTCCTCTTCGGGTTGCTTGTCTATTTCGATAGATATGGCCTTAAACCGGCAGACGCTTACGCATGCGCCACAGAGGGTACATTTGTCCAGGTCGATGACTGCGAGCTTGTCCTGCATTTCAATTGCTGCAACCGGGCACGCCTTTACACACAGCGTGCAGCCAGTACACTTGGTCGGATCGACTTTGATAGACATCTCACACCACCTCCAGACATTTCAGCTCTGCGTACAGCTTATCCACAAGCTCAGGAGTCTCTCCGGTAAACTTCTCCCCGCCCTCTCTGCAAGGCGGCGTCATGATCTTGACCACCTGGGTTGGAGAACCTTTCAGCCCGACTTTATCTTCCGGGGTCTGAAGGTCTTCTGCGCCCCACCTGGTGATTTGCGCCTTCTTAGCGGCCATCTTGCCACGCAAAGACGCGGTTCTGGGCTCGTTTATCTCTTTAACCACCGTGCACAGCGCAGGCAGTTTCAACTCGACGGTCTCATAGCCCTCTTCAATAAGCCTTTTTGCGACCATCTTTTTCGCATCAATCGACTTGACCTCGGCTACATACGCCGTTTGGGCCATATCAAGATGCACCGCGATTCCAGGGCCAACCTGTCCTGTATCTCCGTCGATGGCCTGCATTCCGCAAAAGACCAGATCCGGCTCGATTTTTTCGAGGGCCTTTGCCAGGACATAGCTCGTACACCAGGTATCGCTGCCCGCGAAAGCCCGATCGCTGAGTAGAATCGCCTCATCGGCCCCTAACGATATCGCCTCCCGCAGCGCATCCTCGGCCTGCGGCGGCCCCATAGATATAACGGTGACTGTGGACTCTTCTCCTGCCTCCGCCATTCTTTCCTTTGTCCGGATGGCCTCTTCCAAAGCGTAAAGGTCAAACGGGTTGATCTGGGTCTCCACACCCTCTCGAACCAGGGTGTTGGTATCGGGGTTGATCTTTACTTCGGTAGTGCCGGGGACTTGCTTAATGCAGCAACATATTTTCAAAATGATTCACCCTCAAAGCAGTAACAAAATTAGTTGTGGGATTATCGCTAAGCCCAACTTTCGATATTGTAACCGGTTTATTCTCCTATGGCAAATGCCGTTACGTGATCCTGCGGCTTCGCGCAGGATGACAAAACCTGAGAGTCATTCCGCGCGTAGTCGCGGAATCTATGGCGAGCTTTCGGCGCTTAAATCTTGATAGCGTGTACCAGATAGAACTCAGGCTCATCGGTCGCGGAGACGTTGCCAAAGCCGGACTCGGTTAGCACTCGAATCATTTCCTCCACACTCGGCACCCTGTCCTCTGTTACCACCGACCCTGCCTCTTCGTGAACTTTATTAACAGCGTCTCGTCCAGTCGGATGCGAGATCACAATCACCCCACCCATCCGCAGCAGAGAC
This sequence comes from Armatimonadota bacterium, assembly GCA_050948905.1. Classification (GTDB taxonomy): domain Bacteria; phylum Armatimonadota; class UBA5829; order UBA5829; family UBA5829; genus DTKD01. The sequence goes on from JBMNES010000001.1 coordinate 894,429, forward strand.
CATATACGTTTTAACACTCGGGGTTTATTAGTAAAATGCGGGTAGACGGCGTTGCAGATCACCGCGTCAAATGAACAGTCCTCGCAATCGTAGTCCTCGATATCGGCAAGCTCGAATTGGACTTTATCAGAAGATATTTTGGACTTGGCCACCCGCAGCATACCCTGCGAAATATCAATCGCCCTGATGTTGCAACTATTATTAGTGGCCTTAAGCAGGCAGGGGATCGTCACCCCGGTGCCGGTTCCCACATCGAGAATGTCCATCCCCGGCCTGATTCGGGATTCTCGCACCACCCGGTCCACCAACTCGCAGATGTCCTCGCGTTCCATACTATCCCATCTATCCGCATAGGAATCGAAAAACTCCGCCTGACTTATCATATTTCACCCTCATTCGCAGTCGATATTCGAGCGCGTCTTTTCGGCGACAGCGCGTTTGCAAGCACGAAAAATCCGCACGACGTCAGGATTATAAGTGCCCCCGTCGGCAGATTCAGCCTCCACGACAACGCCAGCCCAATCCACCCCGACGCCACGCCGAATATCGCTGCCAGCACAAACATTTTCTTTAGACTATAAGTAAGCTGATACGCCGCCGCCGCTGGGTTTACTATTAAACTAAAGACCAGCAGCCCACCGATCGCGTTCAGCGAAGCAGTCGTCGTTAGTCCGCTCAGCACGAGTATCCCATAAAACACCCACGTCGCCGGCAACCCAAGCGACCGCGCCAGTTCTCTATTGAATACGACGGTCTGTATCTCTTTATAAAACATAAGGGTCAGCAAAATCGAGCCGACCGCGACACCGGCCAGCAGGTACAGGCTGGATGGTGTCACCGTCAACACGCTGCCCCACAGCAGGCTCAACGCCTCGGCTTTGGGGCCGGGGATCATCGAAAGCAGCAGAAATGATACGCCCAAAGCTGATGAAAAGACTATCCCTATAGCCGTGTCCGGCGCGAAGTCTCCTCTGTCGGCAAGCGGCCCAAGCGCGCCGGCGGCTATAAGACTTGCGATAATGGCCAACCACATCGGGTTTGCGCTCAACACCAACCCCAGCAGTGCTCCTGCAAACGCCGCGTGACTCATGCACACTCCCAGAAACGAGACGCGCATTGTCACGACCAGCACCCCGACTATCGAACAGGACACCCCCGCGAACAGCGCCGCAAGAGCCGCCCTCTGCAAAAACGGATCGTGGATCACATCAAACACAGGCAACTCCCTCACAAATCCGACCGGCCTTCATCACCACAATGCGCTCGCACAAATCGGAGAGCATCTCGAAGTCGTGAGAAACCACGAGCGTCGTAATTCCCATTTCTCTATGAGTCGCCCGAACAATATCCCTCACCCGTTGCTGAGAATCCGAGTCCAGAAAAGTGGTCGGCTCGTCTAGCAGCAAAAGCTCCGGTTCCTGGGCAAGGGCGCGAGCGAGATTAATTCGCTGCTGTTCACCGCCGGAGAGTTGACCGAACGGCCGCCGCGCCAGATGCACCGCATCGACACGCTCCAGCGCGTCCTGAACCGCCCGCCTGTCGATTTCGCCGGGATGCCGCAACAGCCCCAGCCTGCCGTATCTGCCCATCATCACTACTTCTTCAGCTACTACGGGCATTCGAGGATCAGTATTAAGGTTTTGAAAGACACAAGCAATGCCCAGCCGGATTTTTTTGAGGTTGCGCGCATCCAGCGACATACCCAGCACCTCAGCCGAGCCCGAACTAACCGGCAGCAGCCCCTGAATCACGCGCAGCAGAGTAGTCTTACCGGAACCGTTAGGGCCGGAAATGCCGACGATGCTCCCCGGCTCAATAGATAAAGTGATATCCTGCAGGGTATTGTTTCCGCGGTATCCCGCATACACATTTTTGAAGTTAATGGGCATTTCGGTTGACGGTTGACGGTTTACGGTTGGTATTGGATTTAAGAGATTTGATTACACGGCGTACGTTGTCCTGCGCGCACTCTTTCCATGTGTCAGTGTCTGCGAAGCCGCCAGGAAAATTGGAAATAGTGACGTGCGTCGCGCCGAGGTCCTTTGCCAGCGGCAGTCCGGCGGTCGGCCCGCTTTGCAGATTATCCACACATATCTTAACCTGGTTCTTTTGGCCGATATCCGTCATATGGTGCAGAAGAACCGGCGTGAACTGCTCCGCTCTCGGATAAATATCGACAACTTTCAGCCCCATCCACTTCGCGACATCCGCCTGCTGATCAGAACACAGCGCCGGCACCCCATCCGCACCTGCCTCTTCAAGCTGGCTCTTCAGCTCCTCTTCGAGTTTTTTATACTCATCTTGAAGCCGAACCAGGGCATCTTTATATTCCTCAGAATGAGCAGAGTCCGACTCACACAGCACATCCGCGACTTTCGTGAGCGCAGAGATATAGACGCTCGGAATCATCCAGTTGCCATCGACCGATATAGCAACCTCTTTCGGCCTTTGCCTGCCCGCAGATTCCAACATCCTAGGCACGAAGCCTTCATAACCGTGGGTGAATAAAATCTTGCTCGCACACAGGGTCTTCATATCCTCCGGTCGAATGTCGTAATGACCGGGACAGCTTCCGGGTGCGATTAGAACCCCCACCCTGACGTGCTCCCCGCCGATCTCCTTTACAGCGCACTCCAAAAGCGAGGTCGTCGTCATAATCTGCATCGGCCCGGCGACGTGGTCATCCTCAGTTGCGGCAGGTTTGGTCGATACGTACAACCCAACTGCTGCCCCTATCAGCAAAAGAATCACAATATAAACCAGATACTTGCGTGAACGCATCTACGGAGACTTCCTCCCGTCACTGAGCCTTACTATTATCCCTTTTTGATCGTAAGGATACCAGTGCTGTTTTGGTACAGGCATCATATTCTGGGCAAATTCAAGCAACCCGACACTCTTACCCGGCCCGACACTCCACACGACCCACTTGATAGGGGAATCTTTCTGGCTGCGATAAGCGACGCACTGCTGTTCGCTGACAGGATAATCCGCAGGCACATAGAGGGTGATTTTAGATATGGCATTATTCACATAACCCAACCCCGGCGCGATGTATTTATAGGTTCTGCCGGGGTTAAACGGATCGTAGAATTTTTTGGAGGAGATATATTTATAGAGAGGTTCCGGCAGTTCGTAGTAGTCGTCTATCTTAACCTGCTGGCACGACTCGCTGGCCAGCGGAGGTTTGCCGTTCCAGTCGTCGCAATACATCTGTACCGCGTCCGCCACCTGCCTCAGCTCGACGTGCACCCTCGACACCTGCGCCTTCAGCTTAACGCCGACAAACACAGGAAATAAAATAGCCGTGATGATCGCGATTACCGCGATCACCACGAGCAGTTCTATTAGAGTGAAGCCAGATCTTTTGGCAATCATTGAGCTACGGCTGCTATATCCTTTGCACTACCCAACATAAGCACCGGAGCCGACGCGTTCCCCGAAGCCACTGCGGTAATGGTGACCATCGTGCCAGTTGCAGGAACCGCGTAACCGTTGGAGTTCAGCGTGATAACGCTGTTGTCATCGGTCGTGAAGTTATAAAGCCCACCGCCCTGGCTGGCGCCGATCGTGCCGACGCATCTTACAAGCAGCCCAAAGACGTCAAGCCCGGTCTGTCCAGCGAGAGCCTTGCCGTTTACCAGCAACGGAGCCGCACCTATTCGGCTCTTTGCCACGTATTTCGCGTTCAAAGCCTTCTGGCCGTTGGATTCGGTTACTGTGCCCATTATACTAACAACATCGCCGATAGTTACAGGCCGATCGCTGATAACCTCTACTCCACCTGCCCTGTTGGGGTCCTGAATAAAGAATCGCCCCTCATATACTCGCGAAACCACCTTTCGAGCGATAGCCACCTGATCGCCAACCGTGCAATCACGCACTTCTCTGCACGCATCCAGCGCCGTCGCAATATCCCCGGCGTTTCGCAGCAGCATTCTATATACGCTGTGATACACCACAGGGCTGCCTGATCCGCCGTCCTCCTGGTCATATATTCCGACTACACTGAACTTACCCGCGGGTTGCGATACTCCGGAAAGGTTCACCATCGGCGGGATATACAGGCTGCCAGTTCCGCTTTCGTCTGAAATAGTCAGGGTGTTATCGCTCGCCCAGGTTCCGGCCGTTATCTGAACGCCATGAAGCATAGTAAACCTGGTCTGATATCTCTCACCACCGTCGTTGCGGGTCTGGTCAAAGTAATTGCAGTTGCTCAGAGAGGGAATAAGCTCCGGATCCGGCAAACCAGGGTGTCCTATCACTTTTACAACCGGGCAGATGTCGGGATCGCTGGTGTGGCGGTCGTTTATGAACACTTTAGCATTGTGGTCTGCAAGGAAACCCGTCACGCGCACCCTGTCTCCAGCGCTAAAAGGAGCATACTGTTCAGGCATCCAACCACCCAGAGGCCACCAGAAGCTTCCGGCCCATATCTCCATCCCGCCGCGGTCGCATGTCTCGTCCTGGATAAACAGTGCATACATAGCCGAGCCGCTCCACAGGTCGTTCAGCCCAGCAAGGGCGACTCCCTCGACAGTAACTTTATTGGCCTCAATAACATTCTCGTTATTATCATAAGCCGGCGCATTCACCAGCGGGTGCGTGCCAAGACCATAAGCATTCACCGCCTGATATTCCCAAAGAGTCGTGGCTGCCGCAGGTATTGCAACAGCGCAGCACAGCGCAAGCAGCGCAAAAATCGATGTTATCCTCTTCATCACGTATCCTTCCCACTGCCCGGCAGTGTTACGATTTATGGCATAGTAACACGCATATTCATCTTTGTCCAGCCCAATTGCTAGTAACGCTCACGAATGATGAGCGGCCTGCCAGCAGTGTCCGATCTCTATCTCGGACGAGGGTGTAACGGAGGTCAATTACTAAACTCGGACGCCGCAGTTAAACTCGTATGCGTCAGATAAATTGTCATTCCGAGGCGAATGCCGAGATATCGTCTTGCCTGTCAAGTTTTGTGATGGGCGGCGATTCGGAAATCGCCGTAAAACGGGCTTTGAGGTGGCAATTCGGAGATTGCCACCTATCTATTTTGCACAACTCGGAGATTACCACCTGTCTACGGAAGGCTCGTCATTCCGCGCGTAGTCGCGGAATCCATAGCAATAGTCAAGGCGTGATCCTGCGACTTCGCGCAGGATGACTAAAAGTGGGTGCACAGGGTGACCGTTAACCGCGAACCGACAACTGACAACCGAAAACCGACAACCGAAAAAGCAGATTTCTCACTTCGTTCGAAATGACGGGAAAGGTGTTCGAAATGACGGGGAAGGTATTCCAAATGACGGGGAAGGCGTTCCAAATGACGACAAAGGCTTTCGAAATGACGGAGAAGGCCGGAGCATTTGCCCCGGCCCGTTTGTTTTGCTTTGTTTGCAGCAGATTTACTTCTTCAGGTTGTAGAAAGCCGCCAGGCCCGGATATCGCGCGGTCTGGTCGAGGTCTTCCTCGATTCTAAGAAGCTGATTATACTTCGCCACGCGCTCGCTGCGAGCAGGGGCGCCGGTCTTGATCTGCCCGGCGTTGGTGGCCACCACAAGATCGGCGATGAAGCTGTCCTCGGTCTCACCTGATCGATGGCTGACCACAGCGGTCATTCCCGCGCGCTTGGCCATCTCGATAGCCTCCAAAGTCTCCGTCAAAGAACCGATCTGGTTGACCTTGATGAGAATGGAGTTGGAAGCCTTCAGCTCGATGCCCTTCTTGAGGCGCTCGGTGTTGGTGACGTAGAGGTCGTCGCCGACGATCTGGCACCTGTCGCCAATACGCGCAGTCAGCTTCACCCAGCCGTCCCAATCGTCCTCGGCCATGCCGTCTTCAATGGAGATAATAGGATACTTCTCGACCAGGCTGGCGAGATAGTCGATCATCTCGTCGCTGGTGCGCGTCACGCCCTCGCCCTCGAAGTGATATACGCCGTCTTTATACATCTCCGTCGCAGCGCAATCGAGCGCTATGTGGAACTGCTCGCCCGGCCTGTATCCGGCGTTGGTGATAGCTTCGAGAATAACCTCAATGGTCTCCTCGGAGGTCTTCAGGTTAGGCGCGAAGCCGCCCTCGTCTCCGATAGCAGTCGACAGGCCCTTGCTTTTGAGAACCTTGGCCAGGTTATGATAAACCTCCGCGCACATTCGCAGAGCCTCCGCCCAGCAGCTTGCGCCGGTCGGCATAACCATAAACTCCTGGATATCGACTGTATTGTCAGCGTGCGCGCCGCCGTTGAGGATGTTCATCATCGGCACAGGCAGGTCCTTGGCGTTTACCCCGCCGAGATAGCGATAAAGAGGAGTGCACATACCTTCGGAGGCCGCCTTAGCACAGGCCAGGCTGACGCCGAGAATCGCGTTGGCTCCCAGTTTGCCTTTGTTGGCGGTGCCATCGAGGTCGATCATCGTCTGATCGATGAATGCCTGCGCGGTCACCGGTCTGTTGATAAGCTCCGGTGCGATCAGTTCGTTGACGTTGCGCACTGCCTGCATCGTGCCCTTGCCGAGATAGCGGCTCTTGTCGCCGTCTCGAAGCTCAACAGCCTCATGCGCGCCAGTCGATGCGCCCGACGGAACGGCAGCCCGTCCGACTGTACCGTCTTCGAGGTATACCTCCACCTCTACCGTCGGATTGCCGCGGGAATCCAAAATTTCTCTTGCTCTGATTTCATCAATATACATTATCTCACCTCACATCAGGGATGTTTATGCCCAAAACCCACACATTATAGCACGATTTAAAGGCTGTTTGTTAGGGGGCAAAAACGCGAACGCGCGAAAGAAGCGAAAACTAGAAATGACGATATGGGGAGTCTGAGTAGGTTTGAAGGGACTTCGAGTGACGGATGTCGGTGCATGGAAAAAGCAGATTTCTCGCTGCGCTCGAAATGACGGGGAGGGATGGCCGGGTTTCTCACTTGGGCCAGTTTTGCAGGAATAACAGGGCGTAGTAGTACGCCGCAGGGCCGCTGAAAAGCAGGCTATCGAACCTGTCCAATACTCCGCCATGACCCGGAACTAGCGTCCCGAAGTCCTTGATCTTCAATTCGCGCTTAATCGCGGATTCGGAGAGGTCGCCGAGCTGGCTGAGCACACCGAAGATCGCCCCCATCGCCAGGGAATGATACCACGGGAGATGTATAACCCAACCCGATATCATCGCCACAACCAGCGTCCCTAGAAGCCCCGCGATTGAGCCTTCGATAGTCTTATTCGGGCTGAGATTAGGGGCAATTTTGGTCTTGCCGAACGCCCGTCCTAAAAAATACGCGCTGGTGTCGCAGGCCCACGTGCATAAAAAGACCATCATCACCAGACACGCGCCAATTTCAGGAGTAAACCGCCCCACCTGCACTACTTTTGGAGCACTGGTCATCCCCTCCAACCATACTCCCCGCAGCACCACCAGATGCGATATAAGCCAGCCGACGTAAATGGCTCCAAAAACCGTGCTTCCGACATTTATGATAGGGGCGCGTTCGCGACGGGTCATCTCCACGCAAAAAGATAATATAAGAAGTAGAGTCAGCGCAGTGGGGAAAATCGCGCCGATCGTGGTCAGGTCGCCATACTTGAATGTTCGAGCTGAAAATACGAAAAAGAGTACGGCAAGCACGCCCGTCCATTCCACCGGACGAGCGCCGATCTTGCGAACTCCCCTGTAAAACTCCATCACCCCCAACACGGAGATGACTCCCATTGCTATTGCGAATGGCAGGCCATGCGGCACGAATATGAGAAGCACAGCAAGAGGAATGCCCACCACCCCGGTCAGAATCCGCACCAGCATTATTTCACGCTACTCCCTGACAAACCTCAGCCAATTCTCTCTTAGCAAAGGCATTATATCATTCGGTTATGCTCGCGGCAAATCTGATTTTGAGCAGGGCGGTGGGAAGGGAATGGATAAAACGCGAAAGTGCGAAAGGGGCGAAAGGCGTCGGGGTGGCGATTCGGAGATCGCCACCCATCGAGATATCACCTGCTCGAAGGGCGAACATCTTACCTCGGACATCGAAAATGTAGTGGCCGTGTCTCTGTCCCGGCCAGACCCCGCTTCCAGGGAGAGACTGTCCGAGACGGAGATCGGACACTACATTATTGTTGCAGGTTTTGAAACCTGTGATATGACGGTTCGCAGATCGACACCTGTCGTGGGATGACCGCGCCTCCAGGCTGGCTTTATCCCTACACCCTCTCCACAGTGTCCGAGAAATCCAGAGCCGGCTGAGTGTCGATGGTGCGGGTTGAGTGATCCACGTCCAGGCTCCAGCGCGGGTTTTTAGATGACATATCAATGGTGTAGGTTATCCCACACGGATCGCTGGGCTGGTGTCCGATATAGCGCATGGTGTAGTCAGAAATCCACTTCTCCAGCTTCAGAACAGTCAATTTGCGCCGCAGCCTGCCCTGCATGTCCCGGTTCAAAATGGATGGCAGGGTGTTTGTGGTTACTATCTCATCAACCGCCTGCGTTGCCAGGGTCTCGCGCACCTCTGGAGAGGAGTAGAAATGGGTCACGAAGAATACCACACGCCCTGCTCCCGCCTCTTTTAGCTGCCGGCAGCACTCCCTGATGGTGTTTCCCGTGCGCACCATGTCATCAAAGACAATTACGTCCTTTCCCGCAATCGACTTCTCAGGGCAGGGGGATTCCGGGGATATAAAACTCGACACGCTGCGCTCATCTCTTCGCTGCTTTGCGAAATACAACAACCCGGCTGTGCTTGAGTTTAGATAATCGTGAACCTGTGTGGCAAACTCCCTGGCTCCATCGTCCGGCGCGCAGACCAGCAGACCAGCCCCGCTCGAAAGACCAGGCGCCACATCTGAGTTGCGAATATAATCCGCAAACACCTCAGCAGGGTTCAGGTTCACAAACTCACCCTTCATCACCTCTCTAAACAGTCTTTGCACGGATTCAGAGTGATTATGGATAGTAATAACCGCATCAACCCCCGCCAGAGACAACGCCTGCGCGTAAAATCGACTCGAAAACGGCTGACCATCGAACTTCTTATAGTCCTTAGCGCCCCTGGTCCAAGTTACGTCGCCGTGCTCAGGCCTCGGCCCTCTGTCCTGCGCGCTGAAGAACAGGTCAGGCTCGACCAACACAACCTTCTCCGCCCCGTTGTCCTTAGCCGCCCGCGCCACCAGCATATTTCGCATTGCGAGTTCATTGCGTGTGAGAGTATTAGAAGCCGTGGAGACCATCACCACCGTAGCCCCACTGAGCTTATTTCCTATCTCATCCATGTCCTTTTCATCGGAAATAAAGCGGGGGCAAAACTCGGTGTTGGCGAAAGTTTTAAGAGAGATAACATCGGCAATATCGGTCATCTGGCCACAATATACGCCGATATCTATGGCGAACGGGTTATCCGATTCCGTACCGGTTATAAGCACTGTATTTCGGCCGGCAGACATAGCAATCCCTCTTTTCTATCTAAAATGACCTGTGCCGTTTGATCGAAAAATATGCCCTGCCCACCAGCTTTCGCGCCAGCCTGGGCAACAGTCGAATACGCATGCCAGGAGATGCAGTTTTCCAATAATTCCAGATCAGGGCGGTCAATAATTTATTGTCGTTAAGACGATCGACCCCGTAGTTCACATTCGCGCCGTGCAGCCTGTATTTGGCCAACGTCTCAGGCAAATGAACCACTGGCGCGATCATCAAAATTTTTAACCACGCATCAAAGTCATCACAGGTGGAGTAACGGCCATCAAACAGGCCGATATCGATCATCACTTGCCGCTTTGCCATCACCGCGCTGGCCGAAATCGTATAATTTCCGTGGCTGACGAACCAATAGAAATCCGGCCTCTGCGGGATGATGCTCTGGTCGAGATTCAGCCTGTTGGCGTTCGGCCCAAAAACTTCCAGATCGCAAAATACCATCCCCGCATCGGGATTTTCCGCCATCGCCTCCACTTGCCGAGCCAGTTTATCCGGCAGCCAGATATCGTCGTGATCCAGAAAGGCGACAAACTCACCTTTGGCTTCCCTGACACCCATGTTGCGCGACTCCGCCTGTCGCAGGTTGGTCTCGTTGCGAATAATTCGCACATTCGGCAGGTTATCAATGGACTCTATAAGCGGCGCCGGATCAATCGGAGAACAATCGTCGATCGCCACCAGCTCATAGTCCCGAAAACTCTGCGCCGCAACCGAATCCAGCGCCTCGCGCAGGTAATCTTCGTGCACCTGCGACGAACAATATACCGGCACGACTACTGACACCTTTGGCATTTGTCTTTATTGTAGCGCAAAAACGACTTCGATGGAACAGGGGTGAACGGCAACAAATCCGGTTAAGACCGGCGTGGAATGCTCTCCATCTCCGCCCAGTTCGACCCAGCTTTGACGTCGACTTTCAAAGGCACTTTGAGCGGATGCGCGCTTTCCATAGACTGCCGCACCAGCTCAGCCACTGCGTCGAGTTCCTCAGTCGGAACCTCGAAGAGCAGTTCATCGTGTACCTGAAGCACCATTTTCGCCTTATATGGCGCAAGCGCATCGGCGATTCGGATCATAGCTATTTTAATAATATCCGCCGCCATACCCTGGATCGGCATATTCACCGCCGCACGTTCCGCGAACTGGCGGACGTTTCGGTTGGCGTTGTGAATATCCGGCACATAGCGTCGCCTGCCGAGCTGAGTCGATACATAACCCCGATCACGGGCCTGTTCGATAGTCGAGTTTGTGTATTCCCGAACGCCTGGGAAGCGTGCAAAATAGGTGTCGATGTATGTCCGCGCCTCCTCGATGGGGATATCCAGCGTGCGGCTGAGGGCAAAGTCGCTCATTCCGTAGATGACCGCGAAGTTGACTGTCTTTGCTCTGCGACGCATCTCCGGGGTGACTTCATCCTCGCTGCATCCGAATATGGTGCTGGCTGTTCTGGTGTGAATATCCAGATCGTGCTCAAACGCAGATACCAGCCCCGCATCACCCGTCACATGCGCCATTATTCGCAGCTCTATCTGAGAATAATCCGCAGATAGCAGCACACAGCCCGGTTTGGCCACAAAAGCCTTTCGAATCTCCCGGCCAAGCTCGGTGCGGATAGGGATATTCTGTAGGTTGGGGTCGCTTGATGACAGCCGCCCAGTGGCGGTCACGGCCTGGTTTAGCGAAGTGTGAACCCGACCCGTGGCGGGATTAATGAGCTTGGGAAGTGAATCGGCATAGGTGGACTTGAGCTTGGTAAGCTCCCGCCATCTCAATATCTGCTCTACGATAGGATGATCCCCAGCCAGCGCTTCGAGGGTCGCAGCCGACGTCGAGTATCCGGTCTTGGTGCGTTTGCCGCCGGTCAAACCCATCTTCTCGAAGAGCACGACTCCGATCTGTTTAGGCGAACCGATGTTAAACTGCTCCCCCGCGATCTCATATATCTGCTGTTCCAGTTCGCGAATCTGCGAGTTGAGCCTGAGGGACAGAGCTTCGAGTTCATTCCGGTCGATGGTGACTCCGGTCAGTTCCATATCGGCCAAAATGCCGGCGAGCGGGAGTTCGATATCGTGATAGAGGCCATATTCGGCGTCGGTTTGAAGGCGCTCCTCAATCAGCGGTTTGACCCGGTATATAACCTCAGCTTCGCTGCAGAATTGCTTGACCTCGTCAACTTCCGCCTCCTTGCTGGTAACCCCTGCAAGTTCAATTGACAACTGCTCGAAGGCGATGCTGCCTATATCGTAAGAACTGCGCGATGAATCCAGCACGTAAGCGCCGAGCATCGCATCGAAGTCTATGCCCCTTAACTCGACGCCGCGCAACGCCAACGCCGCGATGTTTCGCTTGGCATCGTGGACGTATTTGGTGAGGTCTTCATTGCTGAGAATGTCGACCAGATCAGGCAGATCGGCTTTGTAGGTCTCCCCCATCGACAGGGTCAGATTCTGCTCAGCCGCGTCTTCTATCTGGACATAAGCGGTGCCTATTGGGTCGGCGCAGAAACTTATCCCCATAAGCCGTGCGTCTATCGACTTTTCCTGGCTGGTGTTGCACTGCATCGCAAAAGCCCCGGCCTTCCGCAGGGATTCGATCAGTGCGTTTAATTCCTGTGCCGAATTGATGCGTCGGCACTCCCCCAATCCAGGTCGCCCTTCCACGCTTGTCTTGCCAGCGGCCTGCTCGACCTCCGGCAGGCGCTTGAGCATGGTCTTAAACTCCAGTCGAACGAACAGATCCCGTAATGCGTCGTAATCCGGCTGCTTAAAACGGTATGACTCCAAGTCGAACTCGAACGGTACTTCGGTGACGATAGTAGCTAAATGTTTCGATAGCCTGGCAAGGTCTGCGTTTTCCTGAAGGGCTTTTTTAACCTTGCCTTCAGGCAGCTCGGAGACGTGGTCGAGGACACCTTCCACAGTCCCATATTTGGAGAGCAGGCTTTGCGCGGTTTTGTCGCCGATGCCGGGCACGCCGGGAATATTATCCGATGAATCCCCCTTCAGGCCTTTTAAATCTGCGATTTGATCGGGTTTGAGGCCGAATCTATCCTCCACAGCCTGCTCATCGTAGACGACAATATCAGAGACCCCCTTCACGGTGGTCAACACCTGCACATCCTCGTTGACCAACTGAAGCGCATCGAGGTCTCCGGTCAATATCTCAGAGGCGACACCATGAGAGCGGGCCTGCGTTACCAGCGCGCCGATAATATCGTCCCCTTCATACCCCTCGACCTCAATTGTCGGGATATTAAAGGCCTGTATCAGCTCCCTTGCTATCGGGGCCTGCTCAATAAGCGCGTCCGGAGCCGCTTTGCGATGGGCCTTATATTGGTCGTATTGATCGTGTCTGAAGGTCGGTTTGGGGGTGTCGAAGGCCACCACGATATAATCAGGGTTCTCTTCGAGGACCTTCAGCAGCATAGTAGTCAAGCCGTAGACGGCGTTGGTCGGGGTGCCTGCGGATGTGGATAGATACCTCATCGCAAAAAACGCCCGGTATAGAAGACTGTTGCCATCTACGGCTATGAGTTTCGGTTTGTTTTTATTCATAAGACTGCTGTAATCTGGTCGTTATCTAAGACCTGTGCCGGCGCTATTGGTCAACTGGTCGATTAATTGCCTGCCGATTGCGCCCCGAAAAGACTCGCTCTCCGAGCTGAGTATATCGGAGAACGACAGGCGCTTTTTGTATTCTACCACCTTAGGCTCGCCCTTGATTCCTCCTGCCTTCGCCGCCGCGGCGATTGTGTCCTGAATGCCGCCGATATCGTCCACCAATTTGACATTCTTTGCCTGGCTGCCTGTAAAGACGCGTCCATCGGCGATCTTTTTGACATCGCCCACAGGAAGTTTGCGTCCTTTCGCCACCGCGTTGACGAACTGTTCGTATGTGTCCATTACTATACCCTGTAACAGGGCGCGTTCTTCAGGCGTAAGGGGTCGATTTGGCGATCCGATATCCTTGAACTTGCCGGACTTAACGACCTGCGGGCTGTATCCGATTTTTTTGAACAGCCCGCTCATATCGGCCACATCCCAGATCACTCCAATACTTCCGGTGAGGGTCGAATCGTCGGCGTAGATTTTGTCCGAAGCCGCTGCGATATAATAACCGCCGGAGGCCGCCACGTCGGCCATGGATGTGTAGATCGGTTTTTTGGCCGCACGGATACGCATAAGCTCCTTGTATACTTCTTCAGAGGCCGCCGGGCTTCCACCGGGGCTGTTTATGCGCAGGACTATAGCCTTGACGCTCTTGCTTTTGCGCGCCTTCTCTAGTTGATCTATCAGATCATCAGAGCCGGTGGTCGAATCGCTGAACATACTGGTGACGCTGCGTCCGGATGTAATTACTCCGGTGATTCGAATTAGCGCGATATGATCGCCTCGTTCTGTGACAGGCCCGCCGAAGCTGGACATTCCCGCGCAGGCCGCAACTATAACGACAATCGCTATAATCAGCCACGGCAAGCAGCCGACGACCAGCGAGACCGGGATCACCCACAGCCAATTATTGCGTCGGGGGGGCTGAGGGGGCTGAGGAGGAATGTTGTTACTGATGACTGGAGGCGGGGTCGGCTCCTGGCCACCGGGCTGCGAGTTCTGAGAAGCATCTTCGTTCATTTAATCGCTCCTTTGGAACGTATTTACGCGAAGTATGATTCTCTGCTTGCATTGACACTTCCTGCTTTACGCGTTATAATTTTCCCACGCCGGAGTGGCGGAATGGCAGACGCAGTGGTCTCAAAAACCACCGAGGGCAACCTCATGTCGGTTCGACTCCGACCTCCGGCACCAACCCACCAACCTCGCTGTTTCCAGCAACTGCCAGCGTGAATCAATGTTAACTGCTCTGCGTGGCTGGCTTTCTGCGCAGCCACATCGACACCAAAGTGTTTGCAGCCAATACAAACAAAAATGGATACGTCCAGTAGGCATATCTCGGCTCTGCGCTTGACATTACCGCCGCTATAAAAGTTACATACAAAACAAACAGGAGCGTGTAACCACGAAACAGCAGATCAATATTGCGATTCCAGAACCCGGGCACAGCAAGGGCTAAAAGCAAAATATTTACCGCGGCGAAAAGCAACGTCGATCTAGATGGCGGCTGGCTCCAGAAGAGGTTTGTCCATTGGCGGGCAATTTTTATGAAGCAGGATTCAACAAACTCACCCGGATGTGATTTGATTTGCCTGATTGCAATTTTCTTGAAGATCTTGTCTCTTTCATAGCCGGTCTTGTCTCCTACTTTTGATTTAACATCTTCAGGAAGCGAGCCAAGATCCGACGACACCATATTAATTGCGCTCCAATTGCAATAAAGCACCCTGCCTCCCTGAGATGGCATCGGAGTAAAAACGCCGAACAAACGCTGGTTTCTTACGGCCCACGGCATAAGCACCAAACCCGCGACCACCGTCAATATAGCCACCCCCAGTACAGCTTTTGTTAATGGCCACCTGCGCCATAATGCAAGAACCAGGAAGATTAGAGGAAAAGCAATCGCTGTCGGGCGTATATACAGAGCTAATCCCAACATAAGCCCCCCGATCGCCCAGGGCCAAATTTTTCTGGACGAGATAGCCCACCCTGTTAGCACGATGAGAAAGAACACTAGAAACCCAAATGGCGAATCGTTGAACATTTCAGAATCAGCGAGCGCAAGAGGGGGGTACAGCGCCATAAAAAGCCCGGCCAACAAGGCGACTCCTTTTCTGCGTGTCACGGCATAACCCAATACCGCCGTCGCCCCGCATACGATAGCGGACAGTATACTTTGAATGAGATAGACAGAAATAAAGCTGTGGCCGAACACCGTATATATAGCGGCCAAAAAAGCAGAATAGCCCGGTGCCTTGTCTGATAGAGGAAGGTTCTTAAAAACGAAACCGAGTCCGTTTACAATGGATACGGCCACCTGATCATAAAGTCTCGCGTCACCGAGAAGCGGCAAATTGGCTCTATACACGGCAAAGCCGGCACGTGCGAAAAAACCTAATATCATGCAAATAACAATGATGCGTCCACATTGTTGTAATATTTCGTGCAAAGACGCCGCAGAAGATGTTTTACCGTCCACCCGCTTTTTCATATTCATGGAAGAATTCCTTATTAATTCGAGCAGCTCTGTTAATACAGTTAGCCTTAACGATTAGCAGTCCTTCATTCTTGCGCCTGGCAAGGACAAGTGATAAGCTGGTGATTAGAAGGATATGAGGTCTTTTTCAATAAATTTTAAGCGAATCCTGCTGTCGATTGCCAAGTTTCTGGTAGCGATTATTGTATTATATCTGGCAATACGACAGATAACCGGCGCCGTAAAGGGCCTTGATCTGTCGACAGTCAGATTGTCTCCTTTTTACCTTTTATTGTCGGGCCTTCTCTACCTGACTGGTATGGCTTTCTTCGGATCTTTCTGGAGAATTGCTGCTGCGGATATGGGCGGCAAAATGGGGCATAAGGAAGCTCTTAGGGCATATCTGATTAGTCAGCTCGGCAAATACGTTCCGGGTAAAGCCTGGGTTCCGATGATGAGATGTGCACTTGTCGACCGAAACCGATCGGGAGTCGCTGTTACTGCCATTTCGTCCATTTATGAAACACTAATCATGATGGCCGTCGGCGCCTTAATATCCGTTATTACATTGTTGTTCGGAGGCATACGTCAGACCTCTGTTTTAGCTGCTGCCGGGGCCATTGCAATTTGTTTTGGAGTATTCGTACAACCTTTTGTTTTCCAGCTCCTGATCAAGATGATCCAGGTCTTTCGAAAAGGCAGCAACGAATTTGTAAGCCCCGTTCGCTATAGCACCATGGTTCGGGGCATTTATATAGAATCCGCAGGATGGCTTTTGCTGGGTTTAAGCCTTGCAGCAGTGGCAGCGGCCGTCGGGATACCGATGTGGAGCTTTAAAGGCCTGATGCTTATGACGGGCAATTCGGCTTTAGCTATCGCTGGGGGATTTGTGGCGGTTGTCGTCCCTGCGGGGCTCGGGGTACGAACGTCAATTATGATATTTACGTTGTCGCCTCTAATCGGAGCGGGCCCGGCAGCGATGATCGGTTTAGTTATGAGAATCGTTCAGATCGTAAGCGAACTGATCGTGAGTGGTGTTTTCTATTTTTTCGGTAGCAGGAGCGGATCAAATGATTAGCATCATAATCCCTACTTATAATGAAGAGGAAAATGTTACCCAACTGGTTGCCGAGATCGACGGCGTCCTGGCCAAGGAAAACCTTGATGCCGAGATGATTTTTGTCGACGATGGTTCCACTGATGCCACATGGCAAAAAATCGTGGATTTGTCAGGGGCTAATAAGAATATAAGGGGAGTCCGCTTCCGGCGCAATTTCGGAAAAGCCGCAGCGCTCTCTGCAGGGGTCGCAAAGGCACGTGGCGACATAATCATCACTATGGATGCTGATCTGCAGGACAACCCGGAGGAAATACCGCATCTTCTTGCCAAGATAGAAGAGGGCTATGATGTGGTCAGTGGTTGGAAGAAACGACGGTTTGACCCGTGGCATAAGGTGATGCCGAGCCGTGTATTTAACTGGTTTATCGGAAAAATTTGTGGGCCGCCGCTGCACGATCACAACTGCGGCCTCAAATGCTACAAGACGGAAGTGCTTCACGAAGTTACCCTGTATGGAGAACTTCATAGATTTATCACTGTGCTTGCTTATGCGCGAGGCTTTCGTGTGACGGAAATACCAGTAGAGCACCGACGGCGCATCCACGGAACGTCCAAATATGGCGTTAAACGTTTCTTAAAAGGCTTTTTAGATCTCATCACCGTGAGGTTTCTGACCGGCTACGGCCAGCGCCCACAACACTTTCTCGGCGCATTCGGGACACTGGCATTCGCGCTTGGATCTGCGGGGTTAATCTATCTTGCTATTTTATGGCTCGAAGGAGTCAGGCCGATTGGCACCCGGCCTGTTCTTATATACTCGGTGGCGGCGTTATTGCTTGGGGCTCAGTTGGTTTCGGTGGGTATTCTTGCTGAGTTGCTGACGTCTCACAACATAAGCACGAGAGTAGATAAACTCTACAGCGTCTCCGAGGAAATAGGATAACAGTTAGTATGGTAAAGGCAATCCTTGTTTTAGCAGGCGGGGCGTTGGGAGCTCTGACCAGGTATGGGGTCACTCATTTTAGCACGAAAACGCACCCCTCCACGTTCCCCTTCGGCACGCTATATGTAAATTTGATCGGGTGTTTGTTGATAGGATTAGTGTTCGGACTCAACGAGATGCGCGGGGTCAATTATCAATTTCGGCTCTTTTTCACCACCGGATTTTTAGGCGCGTTGACCACTTTTTCGGCCTACAGCCTGGAGACCATCAGCCACGCCAACAGCGGGGAGACTTCGCTTGCAATAGCTAATATAGCACTAAGCAATGCAGGCGGGCTGTTGTGCGTGAAATTGGGCTCAATTTTAGCTCGATTTTTCTGTGCATGAAATGAATATCGGCTTTCTGGGATTTGTGGGATTGTCATAGTCTTTGGACAGGTTGAGCTTGACCTTGGTGGTTGGGCGATGTTATACTTATTAAAGAATATACACACAGCCATAGGGCACTAAATGAGCTTCCTATCAGCCGTGCAGAGAGACCTCCAAAGCGCCGGGTGGACGACCGTGATCTCCACCATAGCAGACGTAGCCCTCGTTACCCTCGCCGTCTACTGGGTCATTATGCTTTCCAAGCGCCGGCCGGCCTGGCAGATCCTATGGGGACTGCTGGTATTTTTCGGTCTGGTCTATCTCACGGAACGCATGCAACTTCATACCATAAACTTCCTTTTGAGGTCGTTTTTATATGTGCTGCCCGTTGCGGTAGTCATACTATTTCAGCCCGAACTGCGACAGATGTTGGAAAACATGGGCAGTGTGGCAGGTTGGGGCCGCGGGCTGGCTATGGTTCCTACAGAAGAGGTCAATTCCCTTATCCACGTAGTTGCACACTCCGCTGCGACGATGTCGGAGAGAAGAATCGGGGCTTTGATCGTTATCGAACGAGAAAGCCCGCTTGATGCAATTGCCGCCACGGGAACCCGAATCAACGCGGTCCTCAGCGAGCAACTCATAGGATCAATATTCTACCCCGGCAATCCGCTTCACGACGGGGCGGTAATTATCCGTGGCTCAAGGGTTGTGGCCGCAGGCTGTACGCTGCCACTGAGCGAGAGCGCTAACGTGGGGACGATGGTGCATACGCGGCACAAAGCCGCGCTTGGCGTGGCGGAAGAGAGCGATGCGGCGGTGGTTGTGGTATCTGAGGAGACGGGCACTATTTCCCTTGCTCTGGAAGGCACGCTTCATCGCGGTTTAGACCTCGAAGCACTGATGCACTGGCTCAACGTGGTCTGCGGCACGCATGACGACTCCGCATCTAAAGCAAAATTTGCCCGAACAGTTGATGATACTCTTAGAAAGGCCGGGCTGAGACGAAAATGATCCGGCATAACTGGAAATATAAATTGCTGGCGCTGATGGTCGCTCTGATTTTATGGACCTATGTCAATGCGGAGCGCAACCCGCAGTCACGCCAAACATTCAGGATACCGGTAGAAATCATTGAGGTCAGCACGGGGCATGTGGCTCAACTTGGCACCAGCAAAATATCGGTGACAGTGGCTGGGCTGAAAACAGCGGTGGACTCGGTGGCGAAGGAGGATATCGAAGCCTTTGTGAACCTGCGATCTATGCCGCTTGGCAAGAATGTGGCAGAGGCGCAGCTTCCTGTGCAGGTGAGATTGCCGAGGGCGATAGCGGCAGATTTAGATGTGACCGCCACTCCACGTACGATTCACGTCCGAATGGAAGCTTTGGGGGAGAAGCGAATCCCGGTTAAGGTCGGCTTTGTGGCGGACCCGCCGCCTGGGTTCTCATACGGCACTCCTATCGTGACTCCAGGCGCGATTGTGGCTTCCGGGCGCGTGACCCAGCTTGCTAAGATCAACTCCGCGTCGATTACGCTCTCAAGCGACCTGGCAAGCTCTCCTAACGGAGATTACTGCGATGTTTCTGCATTGGACAAGCAAGGCAACGTCGTCAGCGAGGTCAGCGTGCGACCTGAAAGGGTGAGGGTTAAGCTCGATATGGTGGAGATGCCCGCGACAAAGACGGTCATCATCAGCCCGGTCTTTAGCGGCGTTCCCAAATTCCCTTCAAGGGTTCAAAAATACACCGTGACCCCATCGTCGGTGACATTAGAAGGCAAACCGAGCAGGCTGGCAAACATAAGCGCGATTACCACGGATACAATCTCTTTAGAAGGGGCGGAGTCGACGATCGTCCGAGATATCTCACTGGATATCCCGTCTGGCACAAAGCCGATCGGCTCAAGGACAGTTCGAGTCACGGTCTATATAGTGACACCGCACCAGCCGGCCAATAACGATTAAGGCTCGTGGATATATGCGCTGAGCCTTGGCAGAAGCAGAGGCACTTTGGCGCGATATTTAAGGTAGTCCTCTCCGAATCGCAAAGCCAGCCCTGCTTCTTCGGATTCAGCCACAAACAGCCACAGAAGACCGATCACCGGCACAAGCACAAACCCGGTCAGAGAGCCGCGTAAAAAGGCTATGCCAAGCAAAATGGCAAGCAGGCCGAGCATCATAGGGTTGCGTGTGTAGGCATAAGGTCCTGTGGTGACCAGGGTCTGTGTCGGTTGGATCGCCCGACCGAAGAGCTCCAAAGGCAGCCCCCGGCCCACGAACAGCAAATACGACCACGACCACAACACCCAGAACGCACCGACCAGTATCCCCGCAGCACCAACTATCGAAGACCACGGTACACCTAAAAGCCGCGACAGGTTGAATGCGCGATCAAGGAAGATCGTCACCACCCAGAAGGCAGCGGGCGCCACCAATCCTATAAGAATGACGCTTATCGCCGCACCGATTACCCGCCTGTGAATGCTGACATTGTTTTCCATTGCGCACTCCCATTGACTCATTACCCTTCGACGTTGAGCTCAAACCATGGTATGTGAGGAGGATGCGTGACAATGTATCTTCAGAGTGCTACACTATTCCTATCGCCAGGGAGTGTCATCCTGGCGTGTGTTATTTTAGTATATTCCAAAGAATGCGCTTTGGCGCCTGGGGGGTTTCCACTTGTTTCCCTTAATTAGGAGACTGTTGTTTGGTCGGCCGTTGGCAAGCGCGCGTGAGTCTCAGGAGCGGCTGCCAAAATTTCTGGCTTTGCCGGTGTTCGCATCTGACGCGGTGTCATCTGTGGCGTATGGCCCGGAAGAGATGCTGTTGGCTCTGATGGTAGCGGGTGCAGTCGCTTGGACGGTGTCGCTTTATGTCGGTCTGGCGATTGCGTTTTTGATAGTTATAGTAACTATCTCCTACAGACAGACGATTTTCGCGTATCCTCAGGGCGGCGGCAGCTACTCCGTATCCAAAGAAAATCTCGGCACAAACTATGCCCTGGTCGCTGCGGCTGCTTTGTTGACTGACTATGTTTTGACCGTAGCGGTAAGTATTGCCTCTGGGGTGTTCGCATTCGTCTCTGCGTATCCGCAATGGGCACAATATAGAACTGAGATATGTGTAGTCTGCATATTCCTGGTGGCTTTAGCCAATTTACGAGGGGTGCGCGAGTCGGGGGCGTTGTTTGCGGGGCCGATGTATTTATTTACGGGCAGCCTGGCGATAATGTGCGTGGTAGGGCTATACAAAGTCTTATCCGGTGCTCCTATCAATTATATCAATCCTCCATCCGAGCATATGCCGATTACCCACACTTTAGGAATGCTATTGATTTTGAGAGCGTTTTCTAATGGATGTTCGGCTATGACTGGTATTGAATCTGTCGCGGTCGGTGTGCCTGCGTTCAAACCGCCCGAATCAAGGAATGCGGCTACGATTATGAGTTGGATGGCGGGCATATTGATTTGCCTGGTTTTGGGGATCACTTTTCTTGCGCACGCTTACAGGGTCTTCCCGTCCGCCGAAGAGTCCGTGCTTTCTCAGATGGCCCGGAGCATTCTGGGCAGAGGCGCGTTGTATTTGATTATCCAGATATCGACGTTTCTGGTTTTAGTGTTGGCGGCGAATACGGCATTTCAAGGTTTTCCGAGGCTGGCCTCCATATTGGCACGGGACCGCTACGCGCCCAGGCAGCTTGCCAATGTAGGTGACAGGCTTGTATTTTCAAACGGTATAGTGCTGCTGGCGGCTGTGGCGGCTGGTTTGTTGATAAAATTCCACGGAGATGTGCACCTGTTGATCCCGCTGTATGCGGTAGGCGTATTTGTTTCGTTTACGTTGTCGCAGACGGGTATGGGCTTCCGGACGATGCGTATGAAACACAAGGGCTGGCGGCTGCACGCTGGGATTAGCTTTACGGGAGCCACTGCCACTTTCCTGGTCGCGCTAATAATATCGATAACGAAGTTTGTGGAAGGCGCTTATATCGCCATAGCTTTGATATTGGCGCTTGTGTACATCTTTCACAAGATACACCAGCATTATATAACACTCGGCAATCAACTCCGATTGACGCCGGAGACCTTTGAGGAACCTGCCGCGGTGCGGTCAACTGCGATCGTGTTGACTTCCAGTATTCACAAGGGTATCCTTCCCGCGTTAGAATATGCGCGCACTCTCAGCCATGACTGTCGTGCTTTGTTTATAGAGATAGACCCCATCGAAACCGCTTTGATTAGAGAACGATGGGAAAAGTATGGCCTGGGGGTGCCGCTGGTGATATTGGAATCCCCATATCGATCGGTGGTGGCGCCGATTTTGGCGTACCTTAGAGAAGTGAAAAAGGAAAGGCCGAACTATGTGGTGACGGTGGTGTTGCCGGAGTTTGTTCCGCGAAAGTGGTGGCACAAACTGCTGCACAATCAATCCGGGCTGTTTTTGAAAATCGCCCTGATGCTGCAGCGCGACATCGTCTTTACCAACGTTCGTTACTATGTAGAGAGATAGAATGATAATCGAGGCTCGCGACGATACAATAACTTTGCGCGGGGAGGTGAAATCCAACATCTGGCCCGCGATTCAAGCTGCTGCAGCACTGCTGCTGGAAAATCACCCGACTGGGATAATAATAGATGGATCGCCGATAACCAAGATCACGGCGAAGGGCGCGGAGACGTTTTCCGACGCGTTCGCATTTATCGCATCTCAAAATGCGCGGATTATGGTTGTGGGGCTTACCGATGAGGAGATCGAGATCGGCAAGACCGTGCCGGGGGTAAGGTCGCAGTTGCCGATAGCTGCGACTATTGAGGAGGCCAGATATTCGCTGGAAATAGGCGAGGCGAAACCGCGCAGGGGAAAGGCTCAGACTGCCGGAGTTGTGCCGATGCTGGGAAACTGGAAAAGGGCGGTCTATTTTGCGGATAAACTTGCTATCGGCGAGAACTGCGAGATACATCTTGTAGACCTTATCCGTGTGCCGTGGACTTTGCCTTTAGGCAGCCCGCTTCCTGACCGTGAAGCGCAGGGCCAGAAGCGGTTGGAGGAAGGACAGGGGTTAGTTAAGCAGACGGGTCTGTCGAGCTTTGCTCACGTCCAACGGGTGCGCTCTGGCACGGAACTGGGCGAGTTTGCGGAGAAATTAGGCGCGAATTTCGCCTTGACCAGCATCGACGACTGTGGGGATGATTGTCTGAAGATGGAGCAATCGGAGGCGTTGTCTCTTCAGGAGGCGGCCCCTTTGGAGGTTTCTTTAATAAAGGGTTCCCCTGAGAATCCAACTCAGCCCGCACTTAATGTCGTCGTTCCTGCGACTGGTGCGTGGAGCCTGGCAGTTCAGCATGCCTGCAAACTCGTAGAGGGTGAGCCTAACGCGAAGGTTACGGTGGTCTCGATAATTGCCATACCTCGTAGTCAGGCGCTGGATACTCCGAAGCCCGACGCCGATGCGGCTGCGGCGGATTGCGCCAGAGAAGCGAATCGGATAGGAAAAAGGTATGGTGTCGCCATAAATCACGTCTCGGAGAGGGTGCGCGACTCGGTTTTGGGATTCCTTAAAATAGTAGAAGAGGGCAAATTTGACCTGGCGGTAGTAGGGCTGCGCCGTGAATCTACCGGGGATTTCCATCTTGCGCAGTCTGTGGCTCTCACACTAATCAACAAGCTGCCTTGTGAGGTTATGTCGTTCAGGCAGGCGCGATAGGGGTTTTGGTGGAGGATAAAAAGATAGAAGGATCGCGAATACGAGATGAGTTCGAGGCTCTGGTCGAGACGGTGGCGAAGCTGCGGGCACCGGACGGATGCCCGTGGGACAGGGAGCAGACTCATGTGTCGCTGAAAAAATATGCGATTGAAGAGACTTACGAGGTTCTGGAGGCGATAGACAGCGGAGATCCGGTTCAAGTCGAGGATGAACTGGGGGATTTGTTGCTGCAGGTGCTTCTGCACGCAGAGATAGCTCGTGAGAATAATCAGTTCGACATAGCAGATGTGTGCGCCACTATTCGCAAAAAGCTGCAGAGAAGACACCCGCACGTGTTCGCCGATGTGCAAGTTAACGGCGTCGATGACGTCTTGACTAATTGGGATCAGATAAAAAGCACCGAACCCGGATATGAGGATCGTAAGTCGGTTCTTGACGGGGTGCCGAAAAGCCTGCCTGCCTTGATGCGTGCTGCTAAACTCAGCAAGAAAGCAGCACGAACAGGCTTCGATTGGCCAAACGTAGCCTCAATTTTCGATAAACTGCGAGAGGAATCGGATGAGCTTGAGCAGGCTGTTGAGTCTGCGGATAAGGGTCAGATTCGATCTGAAATCGGGGATATGCTGTTTACGATCGTCAACATAGCCCGGCACGAGGGCATCGACCCCGAGGAGGCGCTTCGAGAGATGCTGGACAGGTTCTCGTTCAGGTTCGGCAAAATCGAGCAGCACGCTGACAAATCGGGTAAGAATATATCTGAGATGACCTTGGCGGAGATGGACGAAATATGGGAGGCCGCTAAGGGCGAGCAGTAAAGCGAAAGGGGTCACGGCCGTGCGTGCGACGATTTTTCTGATCGCTATAATCTCTCTGGCCGGAACCGGTTCTGCGCAGCAAAGCGTTATGCAGGGCCTGCGGACCGATAAACCGTCTTATGGTCTTGGCGAGACCGTCGGTTTTGAGTATGCCATCCGCAACGATACCAACCAGGTCCTCAAATATTCGTTTACTTCGGGAAAGCAGTTCGATTTGTGGGTGTTGTGCGACGGGGGTGAGTGTTATCGTCTCAGCAAGCACATGTTCTACACCCAGGCGTTGACCTCTTTGACTCTTGGCCCAGGCGATACAAAGACCTATTGCGCTCGCTGGGATCAAAAGGACAACTCTGGCAGGCAGGTTGGGCCTGGCACATTCACCGTCTACGCGCAGCTCACCCCTTCCGACAATGCTCCTCCCGCCACATCGACAAGGGTTCAAATCGGGACCAAAACCGCCGCGCTGGTGCCTGTGACGATCAAGCAGGCTATAACGACTTTTGATGCGCTTGACGGCAAAATGGTGGTGATCTCGGCGGTGTATCGTGGTTTCCAGCCGAATCCGAAAGACACCAACGTACAGGATGGGCCACCTGAGACAAACCAGGACTGGGCTGTATGCGATGATACGGGGTGTATGTATGTCGTGGGAAAAAACCCTCTTGATCCGGTCAAAGATCGCGGCGTGGCTATCACAGTTATCGGCAAACTGAAAAAATCCGCAAAGGGGCAGGTCTATATGATTCTGCAGAGCGCGACTACAGGCAGGCGATAGTTGTGCCTGGCCGCTAGACATTCGCGGAGGTTTTTGCGAGAATGTTTACGAGGTTATCTGATTTGTGCGCAATGACACAATTCAGCTTGACTGTCGTTACGTCCGGTGTTACCATAAGGTTGTGTGATACCTGAGAACGCTGTGTTCGGCTTTACGCCGGGCGGTAATATATGGAGAGCACGTTGAGTCTTGATCCCAAAGTAACCACTTCCTCGCCGAGTTCGCAGCTTGATTCCAATTTTAAGCAAGAAATACAAGCGATCTGCGGCGAAAACGTATTAAGCTGTTATCAATGCGGCGAATGCACCGGAGGTTGTCCGGTCGCGTTCAGTATGGACATAGCCCCCAACCAGGTTATTCGCATGGCCCAGGCTGGAATGAAGGACGAGGTGTTGAGCAGCACGGCAATTTGGCTGTGTGCAGGCTGCGAGACGTGCGCCACGCGATGCCCCAGGGGTGTTGCGTTGTCCAAGATAATGGACGCCTGCAGGCAGATATCCGTAGCCGAGGGCAAGGTCAATCCGGAGCAGAAGAATGTGCTTAAAATGCACGAAGAGATGCTGCGGCAGATTAAGACCTTCGGTCGGGTGCATGAGATAAGCATGATAGCGGCGTTCAAAATGCGCACAGGCCGGTTCTTCGACGACGTGATCTCCGGGATAAATATGTTCCTGAAAGGCAAACTCGGCCTGATCCCGGGCATCATCAAAGGCCGCAGGGAAGTGAAGGGGCTGTTTAAGGAATAGGTGCGGCCAGCTACGCTGTCATTGCCAGCGAGCTAAGCTGTCATTTCGAGCGAGCTAAGCTGTCATTTCGAGCGAGCTAGGCTGTCATTTCGAGCGAAGCGAGAAATCTGCTTTTAACAGGCTATGAATAAGAGTATCAGTATCGACACTGAGCATTATCAAATGCTGCGAGGAAATTAAAGGCCAATTTTAAGAATAAAGGCGGCCGAGCCTGCTGTCATTTCGAGCGAAGCGAGAAATCTGCTTTTAACAGGCTATAAAGGACAATAGAGGTGCCGACTAAAAAGCAGTATTATGTATATCTGCTATCCAATAAATCCAGAACGCTTTATGTCGGCGTTACAAGCAATTTAGAAAAACGTCTTTATGAGCACAAAAATAAACTGTGCCCTGGCTTTACTAGCAAATACAGTATAGATAGACTTGTGTATTTTGAAGTGTGTGACCGGGCAGAGGCTGCTATTGCCAGAAAAAAGCAAATTAAAGCGTGGTCGCGAGAAAAAAAGATTGCGTTAATTGAAGAGAATAATCGTGTTTGGTCAGACCTGAGTGATTGTTGGGAGCAAAAAGCAGATTTCTCGCTGCGCTCGAAATGACGTTGTTGCTCCAATCGAAATCACATCAGATGCGTTGGAAACAACATCGTAGCTGCGCTGGATGCAAAATAAAAGGGCAGGCAAGATTTCGAAGAGGCAAGGAGGAGCAAGTGATGCGGTTTACTGTTGTGGTCGAGCGCGATCCTGCGGGCAAATATTCGCTTACGGTTCCGGCCCTGCCGGGATATGTCGCTTGTGGGGACACTGAAGAAGAAGTGATTGCTCTTGCCCGTGAAGGGATACCATTTCACCTTGCGTGTCTTGCCGAAGAAGGTCTGCCCTCTACTGTGGATGGAGACGCAAAGGTATTGAGCCTGGAGATCGCGGCTTAACGTTATTGCAGCTTTCAATAATTATATAAAAACTCAAAACTAAGGATTTTCGCATGAACTATGCATATTTCCCGGGCTGCAGCCTGGAATCGACGGCAAAGGAGTTTCATAGCTCCACGACTCTGGTCGCGGAGGCGTTGGGAATCGGGCTTCAAGAGATTCCGGATTGGAACTGCTGCGGGGCGACCTCGGCGCACAATCTTGACCATGATCTGAGCATTTCTCTGCCCGCGCGCAACCTTGGTATCGCAGAGCGTATGAAGATGGACGTTGTCGCGCCGTGTGCGGCTTGTTATAACCGGATGCGCTCTGCTGAAGTCGAGTTAAAATCTAATCAGACCCTGCGTGATGACATCAACTCGAAGCTGGAAAAGAAGTTTACCGGTGAGATTTCGGTGTATTCGGCTCTGGAGGTGTTTACCCAGCCGGAAGTGCTGCAAAGGGTGTCTGAGAATCTGCGAAAGCCGCTGACCGGGCTGAAACCTGCCTGTTATTACGGCTGCCTGCTTGTTCGACCGCCTAAGGTGATGGGCTTCGACGATGCCGAAGAACCGGTTAGTATGGATGAAGCGATGAAGACTGTCGGCGCGGAGCCGATTGAGTGGTTCTTCAAAAACGAATGCTGCGGGGCGAGTTTTGGGATATCCAGAAGCAGCATAGTCGCTGAGTTGACCGGCAAGATTATCTCTAACGCGAAGCAGCACGGGGCCAATTGTATCGTAACCGCGTGTCCGCTGTGTATGACTAACCTTGAGATGAGGCAGGCGGCTGCCGGCAAAATGCGCGGAGAGGACCTGGCGATGCCGATTTTCTTCTTCACCGAACTGCTCGGCCTCGCTATGGAGGTACCTGGCATTAAGAAATGCTTCGCGTCTCACCTCGTCGACGTAAACCCTGCGCTGGATCTCATTGGCAAGGAGCCTGTCGAAGTAGAGAGCTGAAGGTCGAAATGAAGACTGAGTTCACGCTTGAATATTGGACGGACGAAGGCTGGTGCGTAGGCCGGCTCAAGGAAGTGCCGGGAGTATTCAGCCAGGGCGAGAATTTGGAAGAGTTGATCGCTAACATACAGGAAGTCTATCGGCTAATGAAAGAAGATATGCCGCGGCATGACATACACAGTGGTACTTGAGCGTGAAGACGATGGTGGTTACAATGCTTTCGCCCCGGCCTTGCAGGGCTGCAATAGCCAAGGTGATACTCTGGATGAGGTGAAAGTAAATATTCGAGAGGCGATTGAGCTATATTTAGAGAGCCTTAAAGCTGCTGGGGAGCCTTTTCCTGATGACGACGTTCAAATATTGCCGATTGAGGTAGCTGTTTAGGTAATAACCCAGGCACTCTGCGCAATGGTGGCCGGGTGCTGCAAAACTGATAACTAAGAAACAGAGAACTAACTATGCGAATTGGTGTTTTTGTTTGCTGGTGCGGGTCGAATATCGCTAAGACGGTCGATGTGGTGGCTGTGGCTGAGGCCGCGAAGAGCTTCCCTGGGGTCGTCTACTCGACGGATTATAAATATATGTGTTCTGAGCCGGGCCAGAATATGGTCGCGGAAGCTATTAAGGAGCACAACCTCGACCGCGTCGTGATCGCTTCGTGTT
Source organism: Armatimonadota bacterium (assembly GCA_050948905.1). Classification (GTDB taxonomy): domain Bacteria; phylum Armatimonadota; class UBA5829; order UBA5829; family UBA5829; genus DTKD01. The sequence continues at coordinate 922,923 of JBMNES010000001.1, forward strand.
CGCCACGGCTGCACGAGCCGACCTTCCAGCGCTGCATAGCGGCGGCGGGGCTGAACCCGTATATGGTGGAGATGGCCAACATACGCGAGCAGTGCTCGTGGGTACACGAGCGAACCCCGGAGACCACCGAAAAAGCCATCGAACTGACTCGAATGGCTGTTGCCAAGGTCGCTAAGAACGTGCCGCTGTTCAGAAATGATATCGGCATCACCAAGCGCGCCCTTGTTATCGGCGGAGGGGTTGCGGGTATACAGGCCGCTCTCGATATCGCGGATGCGGGTCATCCGGTGGTGCTGGTCGAGCGAACCCCGTCGATCGGTGGGAGAATGGCTCAATACGATAAGACTTTCCCCACACTCGACTGCGCTGCGTGTATTCTTACCCCGAAGATGGTCGACTGCGCCAGCCACCCGCTCATCGATATATGGGCATATTCCGAGGTCGAGGAAGTCAACGGATTCGTCGGCAACTTCGATGTTAAGATTCGCAAAAAGGCCACTTGTGTTGACCCCAAACTCTGCACTGGATGCGGGTTGTGTCTGGAGAAGTGCATAGTAAAGAACGTGCCCAGTGAGTTCGACGAGGGTATGGGGCTGCGCAGGGCGATATATCGGCCATTCCCGCAGGCAGTTCCGAACAAGCCTGTCATCGACCGCGAACACTGCCGGATATTTAATGGCGGAAAATGCGGTGTCTGCCAGAAAGTATGCCCAACCGGGGCGATCAGTTACGATACCGTAGACGAAGTGGTCGAGGAGAAGTTCGGCGCGATAGTCGTCGCTACGGGCTTCGAGCTTTGGGATCATTCAGCGCTTGGCAATTACGGCTATGGCAAGTACCCTGATGTGATCTCGGCTATTCAATTTGAGCGCCTTATGAACGCATCCGGACCGACCGAGGGCCATATCGTCCGCCCGTCGGATGGCAAAACGCCGAAGTCCATAGCGTTTATCTCCTGCGTGGGCAGTCGCGACGATGAGCACGGCCATGCATATTGCTCCAAGGTCTGCTGTATGTATAACGCAAAGCAGGCACTGCTGGTTAAAGACAAGCTGCACGATGTGGAGACGCACGTCTTTTATATGGACATCCGCGCCAACGGCAAGGGTTATGAGGAGTTCGTGAAGCGCACCATTGAGGAATACGGCGCGAACTATATCCGCGGCAGGGTCAGCAAGATTTATCCGGATGGGGATCAACTCGTGGTAAAGGGCGCTGACACGCTTTTGGGCAAGCAGGTTGAGGTGCGCGTCGATCTGGTCGTGCTCGCTACTGCTATGCAGCCGCAGCACGACGCAAAGGACCTTGCCAGGAAACTCGGCATTTCCACCGACGCATATAACTGGTTCAGCGAGGCGCACCCCAAGCTCAAGCCTGTCGAGGTGCTGACGGACGGAATCTATCTCGCCGGGGCGTGCCAGTATCCCAAGGATATCCCCGACACAGTCGCCCAGGCGTCCGGGGCCGCTTCCAAGGCAATTGGATTGTTCAGCAAGGATCATATCAAGAGCGAGCCGATGATCGCTACCATATTCGAAGACACCTGCATCGGATGTGGATTGTGCGCTGATGTCTGCCCGTTTACGGCGATCGAACTCGTCGAGGTCGTCGACAAGGAGCGCTCTACTCGTGACAATCAGGTAATGAAGACTGTAGCGCGGGTTAATGAGGGCGTATGCAAGGGCTGTGGGACATGCTCTGCGGCGTGCAGATCGCTTTCGGCGAGGTTGCGCGGATTCGAAGGCGCTGGGATTCTCGCTCAGATCGACGCATTGGCGGATATGGTGAAGGCGAAGAAGTAGTATAGTTTGCACCGAACGCCATAAGGCCTATTGGAGATTATATTGACCCATAAAACGCAAATATTGGTGCTGAGTCTCGTGCTGGTCGTGTTGACCCTGCCTGCGTTAGCGGCGAGCGAGATGATTCCCGTGGCCGAGGGCAACAAGTGGACATACGATTGTTATCGGTCGATTGTCGGCGCGATTATGTTTCAAGGTCGGGTTATGTCCTCGCTGAACGATCTCAGCTTCGGTTCGTCGGTTTATGAAATCCTATCTGTGGACAATAAGGCCAATCCGCCTGTATTCGAATATCGCGAATCAGTGGACACGGCCTCGGCGACCGGAGGATCTGGCAGCCACTCTCAGATTGATATCAAATTTGTCCAAACTGAGCGCGGCCAGGAGATAGCCTCCACCAACCGATCGGCGACAGTTTCCGACGAAGGCGAGAAGCAGGACTACAGCCCCGCACTGCTATACTATATGCGCGATGCGGCGCCGGGCAAGCAATGGGACGTCGGCGGTATGCGCGACGCCAAAACCGAAATTCCGATGAAGGCGAAGGCGGTCGGCAAAGAGACCGTTACCGTGCCTGCCGGAACGTTTAAGGATTGCCTGAAAGTAGTCTATTACAGCGACACGATGACGGGCAGCGCGGATATATGGGGCAAGGAGTTCAACGTAACCTCCGGCCGTACGCGCGGCGTTTACTGGATCGCCGACGGCGTCGGGGTTGTGAAGGAACTGGAGATAGCGGAGTCGGAGGCCGAGACCATCGGGCCAGACGGCAAGACTCCTTTGAGGATAGAATCATACTCCTGCGACGTGCGGGAGCTTAAACCGGGATTTGTAGTAAAGAAGTGATCGGTAGATAAACCGGCCACAGTCGACTGAGGAACTATATGTCAGAGAAGACTAACGTTGTAGAAGAACAGACCGAGCAATCGGCACAGCCGCGAGAGTGGCAGCCGTCGATACTTGCTATTTTGTGTAACTGGTGCAGCTATGCTGGTGCGGATTTGGCCGGCAGCACGCGTCTGCAATACCCAGAAACGGTGCGCATAGTGCGGGTCCCGTGCTCAGGCAGAACGGATCCTATGTTTGTGCTTAAAGGTTTTCAGAGGGGTTTTGATGGCGTAATGGTGCTGGGCTGTCACCCTGGAGACTGCCACTACGCCAAGGGCAACTACTACGCACGCCGCAGAATCGCCCTCACCCAGGATTTGCTTAAATCCCTGGGCATTGAGCCGGAGCGGTTCCATTTCGAGTGGGTATCGGCCTCCGAAGGCAACAGATTCGCGGAACTGATTCGAGATTTCAGCGGACAAATAAAGCAGCTCGGCCCGTTTGACGGTGTGGCGCGAAGATAGAGACTATAAATCGTCGATTTCAATTTACAGATAATCGCGGGAAATTATATGACTGAGATACAAGACAAGATTCGTGAAGAGGCAAAAAAGGCGCTGGAGAGCGGCGAGGTTGGGGTGGTAATCGGCTGGGGCGCGGGCACCGTTCCGTTTAAAACAACTCCTGTGTTCATCGACAAAGCCGAGGATGTCGAAAAGCTGGTCTGGAACCCCGCCTGCACTAACAACCTCGCGGTCTATTTGACCAAGTGGGCTAGAAACGGCAAGGTGGGAATTGTGGCCAAGCCATGCGACGTTCGCAGCATCGTAACCCTGATACGCGAGAAGCAGGTCAAGCGCGAGAACGTTTTCATTATAGGACTCGGATGCGGCGGGGTCGTCGACGCGAGCTTAATTGAAAGCGGCGATGTGCGGATGCAGGAAGTCACCTCCCTTGAGTGGGACGACGACGATCTTATGGTAACCACGCAAACCACTAAGGTCAAAGTTCCAGCCGCTGAGGCGTTGCGGCAGCAGTGCAAAGTCTGTGAGGATCGCACCCCGTCGCTGAGCGATGTTACCATCGGCGAGGCTGTTGCTCCATCCGAAGGCCTCAAACTGGATCTGCCGGGGCTTTCTGAGGATCGGCAGAAGTATTGGCAGGAGCAATTCTCGCGGTGTATCCGATGTTATGCATGCAGGCAGGTCTGCCCGGCGTGCTATTGCGATACCTGTTTCTGCGACAGAATAGAGCCGAAGTGGACTGCAAAAAAAGCGACTACCGACGAGGCCTGGATGTTCCACGCGACCCGCGCGATGCATTTGGTCGGTCGATGTATTGGTTGCGGCGAGTGTGAGCGAGTCTGCCCGGTGGGGATTCCGGCGGTGGAACTGGCCAGGGAGCTTAATGCGGTCGCCAAGGAGCGCTACGACTTCGACCCGGGCGACCCGCAGGCCGAAAAGCCGCTGCTTGGCACATACAAAGATAACGATGTCGATCCGGCGCATCACTCGGAGTAGAAATCGTAGTCTCGCACCGATACCGAAAGGTCTGGCATGAAAGATAGAGTATTATTAAAAGATAAAGTAAACGACTTCCTCGGTTTTTTGGCTGAGAAGTATGAAGTAGTGGCTCCTGTCGAGCGTGGAGATGCCCCGGCTGAGTTCAAGGTGCTTGGCGAAGGAGACGTGCCGGTACTCGACGGCAGCAAACAGATGATGACCCCGAAGGATTATCTGCTGCCGCGGCATGAAGTCCTCGTTAAGATCGATATGTCCGATGGGGAGACTAAGGTCGAGACGCCTTTGCCGGAGGACAAGCCCAGGGTAATGTTAGGGGCGTGGCTGCCGGATGCACAGGCTATTCAGGTCCTTGATCGAGTATTTTTGGACAGAAAGTTCGTAGACCCTTACTATTCCCGCAGGCGGGAGAACCTGATTCTGTTCGCGGTGATTCCTGCTGAGATGCGATGGAGTTGGTTCTGCGGGTCCGTCGATAATGTCGATACGTGGAAATCCAGCGTCGATGCTCTGATGTATGACCTTGGAGACAGATATTATATCGAGGCGACTTCGGATAAGGGCGCTGCGCTGATCGAAAGTGCGTCTCTGAATGAGATTTCAGATGCGGACACCTCGGCTAAGGACAAGCTATGGGAGACGTTCAAGACCACGGGAGTGCTGCCGTTTGCGGGCAAGGCTCTTTATGAGAACCTGGCCTGGGACGACCCTGTTTGGGAGGAAATAGCCCAGAAGTGCATAGCGTGCGGCACGTGCAGCTTCATGTGTCCGAGCTGTAGTTGTTTCGACATTCAGGACGAGACCTGCGGACACTGCGTCGAGCGCTACAGATGCCGCGACACCTGCCAGTTCGAGGACTTCACTTTAATGGGCCACGGCCATAACCCGCGTTCCACCCAGCTTCCGCGATCCCGTCAGAGGCTGCTTCACAAGTTCAGATATCAACACGAGCAGTTCGGGGTGGTCGGCTGCACGGGCTGCGGCAGGTGCGTTGAGCTGTGTCCAGTGAATATCGACATCAGAGAAGTATTGACCAGAACGTGCGCCGAACCGATGGAGCAAAAAACCGAGGCATAAAGTCGCCCAACAGATCAAAACAGGTAGAGAGATAGAATGATAGATACACAGACAAACAATCCGATAACAACTCTTCCATACACGCCGGTTCCGGCGACTTTGACCAAAGTCATAACAGAATCGTGGGACACCAAGACCTTCAGGGCTGAGTTCAAAGACGAGGCTCTGCGGGAGAACTTCACCTATGAGCCGGGTCAGTTCCAGCAGGTTTCGGTGTTTGGTGTCGGTGAGTGTACTTTCTGCCTGACTTCTTCGCCGACTCGCAAGGGCTATATAGAGTTTTCGGTCAAAAAAGTCGGCTCTGTCACCTCTGCGCTGCACGATATGAGCGAAGGCGATACGGTAGGAATCAGGGCCCCGCTTGGCAATTTCTTCCCGTATCCCGATTGGAAGGGCAAGAACCTGCTATTTGCTGGTGGCGGTATCGGTATGGCTCCGATGCGGTCTCTTCTCAACTTCTGCCTCGATAATCGCGACGACTACGGCGACATTACCACTATCTACGGTGCGCGAACGCCGGGGGATTTGTGCTTCGCTTACGAGTTTGAGGAATGGAATACCAAAGGAAAGCTGCATCTCACCGTTGACGTCGGGGAGGACGATTGGAAGGGCCACGTCGGGCACGTTCCTGGCTATCTTAAGGAACTTGCGCCGAGCGCCGAGAACACAATCGCCATCACCTGCGGCCCTCCTATTATGATCAAATTTATACTGCCGGAGTTCGCTAATCTCGGCTTCAAACCGGATCAGATATACACAACATTGGAGATGAAGATGAAGTGCGGGGTCGGAAAATGCGGCCGCTGCAACATCGGCTCCAAGCTGGTATGTCTCGACGGGCCGGTGTTCTCATTGGCCGAGATCGACGAACTGCCGCCTGAGTTTTAACCTCCGCCGGCTGGGCTAGTCGACTGAAGCCCGGCAATAGTGGCAGGAATTCAGCGACTTATTTTATAATGTAGAACAGGAACACAGGACGGCCCGCTGCGGCTGCTCTTGTCGTAGGAGATGATTATGACGGATAGTGGAATCGACCGCCGCGATTTTCTCAAGGGAGCAGCGGCGACTGTAGCTCTCCTTATGGCTGCGGATGGGCTTGGAGTATCCCAGGTTCTCGCAGCGGATAGCGATGCTAAACCTATTCCAGGACCGGAGGTCAAAATCGGCGTTATCGGACTGGGTCAGTGGGGCAAGGATATCGTTACCGCGCTTTCCAAAATGCCCAGCGCCAAGGTAACGGCCCTTTGCGACACTTACGAAGCATTCGTGAAGCGCGCCGCCAAAAACGCCCCAGAAGCCAAGACTTTCTCCGATTATAAACAGCTTCTAGCTTCTCCGGATGTCGAAGCTGTCGTGATTGCGACCCCCACCCATCAGCACAAAGAGATCGCGCTGGCTGCCATCGCCGCAGGCAAGCACGTCTACTGCGAGGCGCCGTTAGCTGGTAGCATAGAAGATGCTAAGGCAATTGCAGTTGCGGCGAATGGGTCAAAGAAAGTCTTCCAGACAGGTCTGCAGGGCCGCACGAACCCGTTGTATACACACGTCGCTTCTTTCGTGAAGTCGGGGTGTATGGGCGTGCCGACCGAGGCTCGGTCGCAGGCTTATAGAAGGCAGAGCTGGAAGAGGATGGCGCCGTCTGCGGAGCGGGAAAAGGAGCAGAACTGGCGGCTTTCCAAGGCGACCTCGACCGGGCTTGTTGGAGAGATCGGAATACATGGCATCGATCTTATTAACCAGTATCTCAATGCGATGCCGGTTGCGGTAACGGGGTTCGGCAGCCTTATGGCGTGGAAAGACGGCCGGGACGTGCCGGATACGGTGCAGTGTGTGCTGGAATACCCCAAAGATATTCGAGTGACATTTTCTTCGTCGATAGTCAGTTCATTTGGCGGCGAGTATACCCTCCTTCAAGGCACGGAGAGCAGCCTGCTAATGAGAGAGGACCGCGGCTGGATGATCAAAGAGGCCGACTCGCCGTTGATCGGATGGGAGCCTTATGCCCGCAAGGAGCCGATTTTCGAAGAGACCGGAATCTGCATGCTGGCCGACGCAAGCAAGATATTGGCAGCCGGCGGGGAACCGGATAAGGATTCCCCTAAGGAACAGACGAAGGACGTAACTTCTGAGCCGCTTTATGTTGCTTTAGAGAGCTTCACGCGCAACATCAGAGAGGATTCCAAGCCTGCGGCCGGAGCGCTTGAAGGACTTCAGGCAGCGGTTACCGTAATTAAAGCAAATGAGGCTATTATGTCTGGCAGCAAAGTGGCCTTTACTCCAGATATGTTCGAATTGAAGTAGTCAATCTATAAAGGAGCGCAAACCAAAGTGGACAAAAAACAGGAAAAGACAGGGCTGAGTCGGCGCGAATTCATTAAAGCCGCCGGCTTGACAGCGGCCGGGGTTATGGCAAGCTCGCTGGTCGGCAGCTCAGCGATAGCCGCCCCTGCTACAAAGACAACTATGGCGCATCCGAGAGTGATCGGTGCGAACGATCGAATCAACTACGCTCATATCGGCGTCGGCGGAATGGGCGGAGGCCACGTCAACACCATTAAGGGTCTGGCTGGGGATATGAACCTGCAGCAGGTCGCGGTGTGCGACGTCTGGGCCAAAAAGAGAGACTGGGCACAGAAAACCACAGGCTGTGACTCGGCTCAAGTTTATACCGACTATCGCAAGCTGCTTGAAAACAAAGATATTGATGTGGTCGTAATAGCCACTCCGGACCACTGGCACGCACCGATCGCCATTGCTGCGATGCAGGCGGGCAAGCATGTGTATTGCGAAAAGCCGATGACTCACAAACTTGATGAGGCGTTTGCGATGCACAAGACTGCCAAGGAGACCGGTTGTCTGGTGCAGGTCGGAAGCCAGGGCTGCACGGATACCAAGTGGCATGTGGCTGGCAAGGCCGTCAAGGATGGAAAGATCGGCACGGCTCTTTGGGCGCAGGGTGGCTACTGCCGCAACAATCCACATGGTGAGTGGAACTATACCATCGACCCCGAAATGACCCCGGACACCTGCGACTGGAAGATGTGGCTTGGCAGCGCTCCGAACATTCCGTTCAGCCCAGAGCGCTTCTTCCGCTGGAGAAAATATTGGGACTACGGCAATGGCATCATCGGCGACCTTTGGCCGCACAGGCTGCACCCGTTGATGATCGCTATGAATATGGGCCCGGACCCGGCCTCAGTTCAGTTCCCGAGAAGAGTTGTCTGTTTGGGAGCCAATATACTCGATACTGACAGCAACCCTGACGATCCGCAGCATCCGTATGGCGCAAAGCGTGACGTCGCTGACACCACCCAGATGATTGCTGAGTTCCCTGGTGGGACTATGATCTATCTGGCGGGCGCGACCACCAACGAGCGTGGAGTCGAGGATATGATCCGCGGCAACAAGGCGACTCTGTATTTCGGCGGCGGCAAGGTTACTGTGGAACCGCAGCGACCGTATGTTGACGAAGTCGAGCAGGAAGACCTTGAAGTCGTTGGGCCGGGCGAAAGCACGGTCGAGCATCACAAGAACCTGATCAAGTGCATCCGCGAAGGCGGCGTGCCGAATGCGAACATCGATCTGGGCCTTGCTGTTCAGACCATCGTCTCGATGGCGGAACTCTCCTACAGACAGAACAAGATGGCACTGTTTGATCCGGACAAGAAGGTGCTCCTCAAGAGCTAAGTAGAATCTAGTAACACTGAATGGTGTAAAAAACAGATGGGCGGCGATCTCCGAATCGCCGCCCTTTAGTTATGATATGGCCGGGACAGAGGCCGGCCACTACATTTTGCCCTAAACTATGTCATCCTGCGCGAAGTCGCAGGATCTATACTGCGTGTGAAATTACAGGTGTTTATGCTGAATCCGAACCAATAAACACGACCTCGGCTGCGGCATTCTTAAGTATCTATAATTCAGACGCCCGCATTCTGTTATTATCTCATCATATATATGACTACCTATGTGCACTTAAACCTAAAAAGCGCAAACGCCTATGTCATCCCCCGCAATCAATGAAGACAAAGAATATAGTTTTCTGGCGATGAGGAAGGATGTACACTAGGCGATAGCGTAGAAGAATGTAAGCTTGGCACGTCAAGTCCAATTAATGAAGAGAGAGGGCAATATGAACAGAATCACTTTGAGTCTTATGACTGGACTGCTGCTAGCTACATTAGTCCTGACAGGATGTGGCGGCGGCGGTGGTGGCGCAAATGGAATTGCAGGAGGATCAGGCGTCGAAATCACGGTGCTACCTGATACATACTACACTGGTACCTCCAGCACACCGCTTGGAATATCCAAAGCATCTGGCAGCAACTCTGAGCACCAGATTGTAGCCAAACTGGATACAGGCGCGAAAATTGAGGCTTTCGACTTCGAAACTGGGGACAAGCTCGGTGAAACAAATGTTGGAAACGATGGCAAGGGTATATTGAGGCTACCCTCCGGCAAAACGGTTTTAATAATTGTGACTGGCAAGAGAAACGGCAAGCCTTATCGTTTGTCGACGATAATTCCTTCGGTTAACAAGTCTGGAGAATGTTACGTAGGTCCAGCGGAAACATTAGCTGCGGAAGCGATCGCACAAAAGCATTACAGGCAAACCCCTATAGATGATTCCACCTGGGAGAGTGTGCTCGAGGCCGCTCAGGATTTGTTGGAGCAGGTGGAGACCCCTGATATTTCTATCGGCGGCGGATTGATTACTGACGCGGCATTCGGCACTCCAGGAAGCATTGATCAGGCCGGCGAAAGCATCATCAATGAGGTTCCCGACGAAATCGATTCTTCATTGATAAAAGCAAAAAATATTGTGCGCAGGATCAATGAGACTGCCACGCCTCTACAGGATATTCTCCACCAGGAGTATCTGGGAATCAATGACATAGCGTTTGCAACGTACCAAGGTATTGAGGCTGCGGGCTTAGGCGATACCTTCAACAAATACCAACTGCTTGGCGACAGGCTTAGCCAGATGATGATCCCGTTGCTGGACGAAGGTTTTTACTTCAACGGCGATTATGACGTGACCCTGGACGAGCTTGAGGTAGGTAAGAAGTATAAGCTTGCTGAGGGAGAATGGTCGTATGAGGTCACGGAGATCCCAGGTGGCGTTGCTGGCAAAGTTACAGTCATCAAAGAAAACGGCCCCAACGAAGTATTGACCGTAGTCGCGAGAGAAGTTGGAAAACTTTGGGAGGTTAAGCAGACATCTTCGTCTGATTCGAATTTGAACTACACGATCACTATGTCTTTAGATAATGACGGTGATCCGGAAAACTTTACAATATCCCTGAAAGACAAGGATATTACCACTGCTGTTACTTTTAACGGCTCAATCAATACCGTTAAGAACGGCTCGGCTGTAACTACTACTTTTGCTGGAAGTCTTACCTCCAAGGAAGTCAATGTTACACAGGCAAAGGCCACTATTTATCAAGATAAACATAAAGTCAACAGGGTTGTAATACAGAATCTTCAGGCAAGCTACCAGGCAGGCTCACTTAAAGCGACCATACGCGGGCAGATGGCAGCAGATATTGAGTCGAAGGAAGCTGCTTCCGGCTCGTATACTTGGGAGGAATATCGCCCCACTTCTATTGATGTCAGCGAACTGAAAATTGAGGTCACCGCAGATGGTAAAACATCCAGCTTCAATCTCTCAGGAAAAATTGACGTCGTTAACTTCCAACGAGGGAACGAATGGTATACCTCTGTTATAAGTAGCCCGACGAACATAGAAGCGCTGTCGTTCTCGGCGTCACTTGACAACGATAGTGTCAAAGTAGAGGGCACACTGGAAGCCTCTGCTGAGTTGAGGACAGTCGGCAGTGTGCAGAGAGTATTCCCGACTCGGTTCGTGCTGTCTAATTGCAAATATATACGTAAAGGCAAAACGAGCCTAAACGGCACATTCACTGGCGAGTGGGAAAACCCCGGTTACGATAAGAGTTCAGGGTATCCGGAAGGCACAATCGATGTGGACGCGACATTAAAGCGAGCCGGTTATGACGATCTCGCCGTCAAGTTGAAGCTTGACGCTGATGGCTCCGGAGGTGTTGTTCTCACAGTGACTAAGCTGGGATGGTCAGATATCTACTTCGCGGGATCTGGTGCGGCTACGTGGTCTGCTGGCACCAGCGCGATCAACACAGCAACGCTCACTCTTGAGAGCAACAATGGAGTGACTATAGACTTCACAGATAAGAATATGAACGGCTCTGTCAAAGTCGGTGGTGTGGAGAAAGGCACCATCAGCAAAGACGAGTTTGGTGCCAAAGTAGATTTCCCGAACGGAACTACGACAGACACTATATACTTGATAGGGAATCCTGCTCCTTAGACCAGGTATCTATCTTACTGCGCATGGAACCTTCAGTGAATCTGGAGGTTCCATCTATTATCGGAAGCGATTTGAATATTGTGATTTATCGCGTAATCTGGACTTCTCTCATTTTTGCGTTTTTGGTTAATCATTGCCAGGCTGAGAAAATCCCTCTGCCTCCCACTTTTATCACACAAGACATTATCGCGGCAAGCGCAATTTCACATAATCCCTCGCGCTTCGAAATAGATGCTGGGGGGTGCGTTGGAGGCTTCAACAACATTCGGTCTATATGGTCGTTGGCTTCAAAGGATCAATCACCCATAAGAGTTGATTCTGACAGGCCATATGCTCGGCTGAGATTCGGCCAGTGGGCGAGATTATCCAACAAGAATTGGTTTGTGGCGATAGGATCGGGATTCAGAGACGAGTACGATGGTAACCAGGACGCAGCCCAGCTATATGTCGACCTCCGCACGAGATTGCGCAGCCAGGACGATTATGCTCCGATAGCCAGTGACCTGCACGTGGCGGCAAGTTGGTATGGTGTCGGCAAACAAATTGATTTTAAGATGGGGGCTATCGACACAAGCACCCAGGTAATGGCTCGCTATTTGCGAATGACGGATTTGCTGGCTCGGGATCTGGAGGGGTCGCTTACCACGGAGGAATTCTCGGGAAACATACGTATTCTCTCGTCTGATTACTCTGATCGAGTTTTCGGATCTGGATGGGCGCTGGATTTCAGATCAACTTTTAAGGCAAATAATACCTGGGAAGGATTGGTTGCTGTTGAAGGTCTGTTGGGCTGTGCCAAATGGGAAAACCTCGCGGATCGGAATTTGTACTTGCGGTCGGCTTATGTTTTTACAGATCCCGATGGATTCTACCGAGACGCGGGCGGATTATCCGGCACCACACAAAAACGAAATTTGACGCTTGATATCAATCGCCATTGTCGATTTGAGCTAATGCGTAAATCAAAAACAGTGTATTTGTTGGGTGGTATGTCGTGGCAAGAGGGCTATGATTCGGTGCCGGACTTCGGGGTAGCGGTAAAGAAGTATAAGTCGATAACACCATACACCCGCGTTTATCCCACCGAAAACCGAGTCGAGCTTGGAGCCACGGGGCGAGGCTGGCATTTGGCGTTCTCAGGCGACAGTTGGCTGTTTGCATCGCCAAAAAATGCTACGGTAGACTTGTCTGCGGCGCTGGTATGGTAGATGGCGAATTAACACATCCGTCAGTCAGCGACACCCGATAACCTCCTGCGAAAGTTAGCGAGTGGCAGCGTCAAAATATAGATGGGCGGCGATCTCCGAATCGCCGCCCTTTATTTATGATATGGCCGGGACAGAGACCAGCCACTACATTTTGGCCTCAGTTATGAAATGGCCGGGACAGAGGCCGGCCACCACATTTCCAACTACCCCGCCGTTTACCTCACCTTATGCTTAGTAGTAAGATTCGTTGTAAGATCCAGCCAGACGTTATCCCACTTTATGGAAATATCATCGGGCGAACTGGAAATGGTAGTCTTCTGGTAAGGCTTCAGGTCGATTACGCTCGATCCCGCTGTTCCCGAAAGGCCGATCGGACTGAGGTTCTCAATTTCTACACCCCCCGCAGCCTTCTTCGCAACGACGCTGGCGACCAGCAAATCGGTCAGCAAATCAGCGCGACCCCACAGCATTCCGTTAAACCACGCCGCCGTCCTCCTGGCCTTGATCGCGTTCATCACGCCCTTATTCGTTCGCTCAGTCACCAAAAGCAGCGTCACAGGAGACGTATCCGGCGCCCTGTTTCCATGCACATCGGAGTTGGCGAAGATAGCCAGGTTATTTTTGAGAGCGAAATCGACTGCATGCGGATACCACCAGGTACCGTGGTCTTCGATCGTATTCCAGCCCTTGCCCACAACTCCGTTCTTATATTCGATCCCCTGGATAATTCCCTGTTCAACTCCCCAGAGCACACACTCGCGATATCCGACGTGCGGGTGAGGGTAGATGACCAGCCCTCCTGCGTCGGCTATTTTTTTCAGTTCATCGCGATAATACGCCTTCGCCTCGCCTGGATTCTCCGCCCAGTAGTGGGCATCACGGATCGGCAAATCCGCAGGAACATTAAGCACAACCAGATGTTCCTTGCCTGCAACACCCGACTCATAGCCTGTGATTACGATCATCCCGAGCTGTTCGCCGACATATTTCGCTACTCGGCAGCCCCCCATTTTACCGTGATCGGTCACCGCTATGGCGTCGTAACCCCATCGGTAGGACTCCTCAACACGCTCTCTGGTGTTGAGCTTGCCGTCGGAGTGCGTCGTATGCATGTGGAAGTCCCCTGTGATGACCTCATAAGGCCCCACCTTTGGAAAATCATGTCTAATAGGCGCGTTGGCACCACAGCACGACACACCCGCCAGCATAGTAATAAAAAGCATAATAACCACCAAACCAATTTGCTTTCTCACAGCAAACCCCTCCTTAACCATTTCTTCTACGACAAAGCCAGGCCATCCTTCTGTTGAGCTATTCAGAAGGATTTTTGAGATCACTTGCGAATGTAATGCTGTAACGGAGGTAGCGATGAGAGCATTTATTTTATGCGACTACGAAGGCACAACCGGGGTAGTGGCCTGGGACGAAGAAGAAGCTGCTTTAGGGGCAGAGTCTATGGCTGGGGATGTTAACGCAACCATCGAAGGGCTGCGGCAGGGAGGATTCACGGAGTTTGTCGTGCGGGATTATCACGATCACGGCAAGACCATCCATCCGGCCTCACTTGATCCTCAGGCGACGTTGATTCGGGGCAAATCGACCCCATATCCCTATGGACTTAGCTCCGATTTCGACGCGATGTGCTTTATCGGCGCGCACTCGATGGCGGGCACAGCCAACGGGGTTATGTGTCATACTATGAACGGTCAGGTCCACGCCATCCACATCAACGGCATCAAGATCGGGGAAATCGGCGGATATGCCTATTTGACCAGTTCTTTTGGAGTGCCGCTGATTCTGGTGAGCGGGGATAAAGCTGCTTGTGACGAGGCTGTCGCGCTGATCGGCGATGTGGAAGTGGCCCCAACCAAGTTCGGTTTGACACGCAACTGCGCAGAGGTGCTGCATCCCACGGTATCCAGAAAGGGCATTACAGAGGCTGCCTACCGCGCAGCAAAACGTGTTAAGGAGTTCCCACTGATAACCACAGACCTGCCGTGCCACGTCGATGTCACATATCACAACCCCGACACCGCCGACCGGGTCTTTGACACCGCCGGTGGGGAAAGAATAGATGGATGCACGGTGCGAATTACGGCAAACACCATTTACGATGCATTTAAGAGATTCGAGCGCGGGTTCCAGTGAGATAGGTTTGTGACTGCGTTCAGAGAAAACGCGAAAACCCGAAAGAGGCGAAAGTCAGAAAATAATGGAAAGCGCTGCGTTGATGGATCGAACTTCCAACATCTGACCTCGGACATCGAAAAAAGCAGATTTCTCACTGCGTTCGAAATGACAGGGAGGGTGTCCGAAATGACAGGGAGGGTGTTCGAAATGACGGGGAGGAAGTTCGAAATGACAGGGAGCGTGTTTGAAATGACAGGGAATCGCATTGCGTGAGCAGGTTTGGGGCCCGGATCAGACGATCCGGGCCTTTGAATTGCTCTATTCGTGCTTGCACCAGCCCTTTATGGCTGCTTTTATTATGTTCACCGCATCTTCATTTGTAAAGTTGTCCATCCATAAAGTGAGGTCGAATTGTGCAGCATCGGCTCGTTCTCTGCCGAATAGGCTGATGAGGAACTGCCTTCTGCTGCGGTCGGAGTTGCGGAGTTTTTCGCGAGCTTGCTCTGCCGTCAGGCCCTCGAACTGTATCATGTTCTGAATCCGCAGATCGTCGGATTCATCGATTCTTATTTTTAATGCATCGGGAAGAATCAGGTTCGCACCTCTTCCCAGTATGATGGCGTTTCCGAGGCGGGCGATCGATTTCACCGCTCGGGCCAGGTGCCTGGCATATATGAACCCGGCCATCTGCTCATCGCCGAACAGTCCCCGCGCGAAAAGTTCGATTTCCGAGACGGTATGCTCATCGAACGCCTGCACAACCTTCTGTGACACTCTCGCATGCTGCGCCATTGAGTTGACCAGTTCCTTGTCCCACAGGCTCCAGCCCAGGTCCTCGGCGAGTTTCTCGGCGATAATGCGCGCCCCACTACCCATTCTCCGGGAAATCGTCACTACAGAGTGTGTGCAAACCTCCTCAATGCTCTGCTGCCTCTCCCTGGCAAGCTGCGACCTACGCACCTGCTCGTTGACAATCTGCTCAATGTGTCTTGCCATCTCGCCTTGACCTCCCTTTCATCAGTCCCTTGCCAGCATTATACAACATTAAGGCAGTCGCGTAAGCCGCGTGCGTAACACAATACGTTATGCGTCTAATATCCTACCCGTAAAATGGAATTAGAATGCTTTTTATCCGTCAAGCAGCTTTTTTGAGGCCTGGCGCATCCTCCATCAGCTCATCAACGCTCACCCCCATATCGCAGCAGGCCATCTGTATTAGGTCCTGATAATGGGCAGCATCTGTCGGGTATTTTGCTATGCCTATCCGAGCCGTGGCGCCGATTTTTACGGTTTTTCTGCCGGATTCTATCTCTATACCGCTTACAATATCACGCATCCGGTCTGCAACAACCTGCGCCTGCGCGTGAGTATGAGGCAAAATCAGCGCAAAGCTGGTCTGTCCAAATCGAGCCACTATATCCATCCTGCGAACCGAGGACCGTATAGTCTGTGCAGCAGCATACAGCACGTCATCGAGCCTGAGCATTCGCAGATACTTCTCCGTGTCCTCAGGCAGACATATATCCACCAGCACCAACGCGAGCTTACATCGCGATCTGTAGGCTCGGTTGACCTCTTCATCGAGCCTTTGCTCTAAATAATAGCGATTGTAAAGGCCAGTGGTGTTGTCTATTACGCTAATTTCGTCTTTCGGCTGAGTGACCGGGCGCGCCGAGACCAGGGTTCGTTGAATCTGTGCGTCGCGGATTTCCTCCGTGGCAAGTATCTTTTTTAACTTTTTGGTGCCATTACGGAGTATATGGGAGACATAATTGCAGCTTATCCCCATCTTCTTTGCGATCTCGGTCTGATTGTGGCCTTTATAGTAGTGCTCTGCTATCACTTTCTGCTCGATATCCTTCAGGCGCTCCATAGCTGTTTCGAGCACTATTTTATCTTCCAGAGGCAGTTGGAACGTGACCACCTTATCGTCTGCGATCTTCTCGGAGTCTCGCAAATTAGGCGCTTCATCGTTGTCGCCGTCCAGCGAACCCACCTTGAAAACCTCACGAGTGGTCAACAGATCCGCAACCGTGCATTCCGGCATCTCCATCACCTCACCGATTTCCTTTTCGGTGGGCTGCCGGTTTAGTTTATGGCTGAGAGATTCTATCACACGGGTCATTTTCTGGTTAAGCTCCTGCAGCCAGGCCGGTTCCTTTATGATTTTGCCCTTATCGCGCAGGTAGTGCTTGATCTGACCGATGATAAAATGCGTGGCATAAGTCGAGAACTTCACACCCTTTGACGCATCGAACTTGTCGACCGATGAGATCAGGCCGATGTAGCCTTCCTGGCACAGATCCTCAAGCGGTTCCAGCGCACCCACAAACCGGCGGGCTATGCTCTCGACCAGGTTGGTGTACTGCATGACGATCTCATCCCGAACCTCAGGATCCGGATTCTCGGCGTAAGCCGCCAGCCTCTGTTGGATTTCTTCTTCAGTTAGCTTTTTTACGCTTCCTACAAGCATGTGTTTCCTCTCCGCATGCCGGTTAAATCGTGAACATGCCGGTAATATATTCGTTGCCTTCCCTGGCTGACGACGTTAGTTTATGTTGCTGATAAGTTTGAATATAGGCGCCATGATGGACACAGCGATAAACCCGACGATGCCTCCCATGGTGACTATGAGACAAGGCTCAATAAGAGAGGTGAGCGTCTTCACTGCGGTTTCCACCTCAGAATCATAAAAGTCCGACACCTTGGCCAACATATCCGATAACCGGCCGGTTTCCTCGCCGATGTCGATCATATGTGTGACCATCCCCGGGAACAGATTGCTCTGAGCCAGCGGAGTGCTGATTTTTTGGCCTTCTCGAATGGCAGAGCGCGCATTTTCAATAGTCTGCGAGATTACCCTGTTGCCCGAAGTCTCCCCTACGATCTCCAATGATCTCATCATAGGCACACCGCTTGCGATCAACGTCGCAAACGTGCGGGCAAACCGCGAGATCGCCATTTTCTGGACCAGCTCCCCTACTACTGGCAGCTTCAATTTCAGCAAGTCTATCTGCCGGCCGCCCGTCTCGGTCTTGCTGTACCATCTATAAAAGAAATATCCACCCAGTGCCGCGCCGAGGCCGATATACCAGTAGTGCTGAGCAAAGTCGCTTATTCCGAACAGAAATTTCGTCGCGCCCGGCATCTCGACGTTCATAGAGTCGAATATCTCTTTGAACTTGGGCAACACAAACAACAGCAATGCGACGACCATCAGTAACGCGAATACAAGCACCAGGATCGGATAGATCATCGCACCTTTGATCTTGGCACGAATCTCCTGTTCGTCCTCCAGAAACGTCGCCAGCCTGTCGAGAATCTTGTCGAGAATACCGCCCGTCTCCGCAGCCCGGACCATGTTCACATATAGTCTCGAAAAGACATTCGGGTGCTTGCTGAATGCATCCGTCAGGCTCAAGCCCCCTTTGACATCCTTCTTGCACGCGGCTATGACGGGTTTCAGAGCAACATCCTTGGTCTGGCCTTCGAGAATATCCAGACACCTCACAATGGCGACCCCAGCATCTATCATTGTGGCAAATTGGCGGCTGAACACGACCATAGAAGCCAGCTTTACTTTTTTACTGCTGGTGCCTTTTGTGGCGGCTTTAGCACGTGTTTTATCCTCGGTTATATTTAAGACGTGATATTGCTGGTCGTGCAGTTTGGCCAGGACCAACTGCTCATTTTCTGCCTCTATTCTTCCCCGGACAGATTTGCCCGACGGATCGACTGCCGTATATACGAAGTTGGACATAGCCTGTTAGCCTCCCTGGAGGAATCGCTTGTAGTTTTCCCGGTCGATAGCTCGTGACATAGCTTCTTCATTGGTAATTCTGCCGAATCTATATAGGTCTGCGAGCACTTTGTCCATTGTTTGCATGCCAAATTGTGCGCCAGTCTCCAGTGCGCTGTAGATCTGGTAGGTTTTGCCCTCTCGTATCAGGTTCCTTATGGCCGAAGTGGCTACCATGATCTCGATCGCCGCAACTCGTCCTCCGCCTGTCTGAGGGCAGAGCTGTTGTGCTATTACAGCCTCGAGGCTGTTTGATAGCTGCACCTTTATCTGATCCTGCTGATGGGGCGGAAAGACGTCGATGACGCGGTCGATGGTCTGCGGCGCGTTGCGAGTGTGCAGGGTGCCGAAGACGAGGTGACCGGTCTCAGCGAGGGTGAGAGCGGCGGCGATGGTCTCCAGGTCGCGCATCTCCCCTATGAGTATCACATCCGGATCCTCTCGCAACACAGCGCGAAGGGCATTTTCAAACGAGTCCGTATCGGTGTTCAGTTCCCGCTGGTTGATCATCGCCCGTTTGTGCCGGTGCAGATACTCGATGGGGTCCTCTATGGTCATTATATGGATCGGCTGCTCAGCGTTGATAGCATCAATCATGCACGCGATTGTGGTCGATTTGCCGCTACCCGTCGGCCCTGTCACCAATATCAGCCCGCTGTGTTTGCGGGTCAATTCACGAAGCACCGGAGGCAGGCCGAGTTGTTCGAAGCTCGGGATCTGGTCGGGGATAGCCCGTAGAGCCGCCCCTACGCTGCCGCGCTGCCGGTAGACATTTACTCTAAACCGGCCGACTGCGCTGACCCCATAAGAAAAGTCCAGTTCGCGGGTTTTCTCGAACCACTGAACCTGATCGGTGCTCAGGATATCATATATGAGCCGCTGGCTGTCATTGGGCAGCAGCGGAGCGTAGTTCAGGTGCTGCAGGGAGCCGTCGACGCGCACCACCGGCGGTAATCCTACAGTCAAGTGAAGGTCCGACGAGCCTTTCTCGCACGCGTCGCGAAGCAGATCGTCGAGATGTATCTCGCTGACCGATTTTACCTCATCGTTAGTAGTGTAACCCTCACTCAGTCCCTCAAGGGGAATGCCTTGCATTATAAAATCCTCCGTCTGTGATCGCTCTTTGTCAGATCACAGGATTGCGAAAAAGCAGATTTCTCACTTCGTTCGAAATGACAAGGTTGGCGTTCGAAAGGACAAAGGTTGGTAACGTCGAAACAACTCCAGCGTCGTTCGAAATTGCAACGATGGTCATTCGAAATGATAGTGCTCATCATAAAATTAGCCTGCATAGATTACCCTCAGACACTCCTCGAGAGTAGTCTGGCCCAGCAGTATTTTGGCCACGGCGTCGTCTTTTAAAGTCTTCATCCCGGCATCTATCGCGGCTTCGCGCAGGACGTGCGCTGAGCACTTCTGCAGCACCAGGTCTCGCAGCTGATCGTTTACCACCATCAGCTCATAGACCCCCAGTCGGCCTTTATATCCGCTGCCGCGACACAAATCACAGCCGCGTCCACGATAGAAAGTCACCTTGGCGTCGCTTTCCAGCTCTATGCCAAGCCTGCGAACGGCGTCGCGCGGCGGAGTATACTGCTCCTTACACTTCGGGCATACCACACGCACCAGTCTCTGCGCCAGCACACCGATGACGCTGGATGCGATAAGAAACGGCTCAATACCCATCTCCACCAGCCTGGTCATAGCCCCAGGCGCGTCGTTGGTGTGCAGAGTCGAAAGGACGAGGTGGCCGGTCAGAGCCGCCTCAGTGGCGATAATCGCGGTCTCCGCATCACGAATCTCACCGACCATCGCGATGTCAGGGTCCTGTCGCAGCATCGTACGCAGTCCGGCAGGGAAAGTCAGGCCCGCGCGGTTGTTTATCTGAACCTGAGTAAGGCCTTCGAGTTCATATTCCACCGGGTCCTCGATTGTCAGAATGTTTTTCTCGCCAGAGTTCAGCTTTGAAAGCACTGAATAGAGCGTAGTCGATTTCCCGCTACCGGTCGGCCCCGTCACCAGGATGATGCCGTAGGTGCGGGAGATCAGCCCCTCGAATTTCTCCATCGTCTCCGGCAGCATCCCCAGCTTGTGCAGACCCACGGATACCGAGCCCTTGTCGAGAATCCTTAAAACGATTTTTTCTCCAAAGACCGATGGCAGAGTGGAGACGCGGAAGTCATACTGCCTGCCGTCTATAACCGCCCCGATTCTGCCGTCCTGAGGCGAGCGCTTGGTGGCGATGTCCATTTCCGACATGATCTTGAACCGCGAAATTAGCGAAGCCTGCACCTTTTTTGGCACTCTCATTACCTCAGTGAGGATGCCGTCGACTCTCAGCCTAACCCTCACGAAGTCCTTGGCAGGCTCTATATGAATATCGCTGCCACCGTCGCTGATGCCTCGGGAAATGATCAGATTCGCCAGTTTGATGACCGGCGCTTCCTCGCTAAGCTCTCGAAGCTGCTCGATGGAGATATCTTCATCGTCCTCTTCCGAGCTCGGACCGAAGTCGATGTCGCCGGTGTCGAACTCTTTGATGACGCTGTCGACCTGCTCGGAGACGTTGATCTGGGCTCTGTAAAGCCGGGCTATGGCCGTGATGATATCTTCTTCGGATGCTATGCACGGTTCCACATCCGTACCGGTCATCAGCCGCACTTCATCAATCGCGAAGATGTCCAGTGGGTTTTTCATTGCAAGAGAGAGTTTGCCGTTTCTTCTAGCCACCGGCAGAATCTTCAACTTGCGGGCCACGCTCTCCGGAATCAGCTTTATAGCCGCAGGGTCGATTTCCAGTTCCTGCACATCGACAAACGGTACCCCCCATTGCTCACCAAGCCCTCGGATGCGATCCTTTTCGGAGATGAAACCCATACTCACGAGCACATCCCCCAACGCTTCCTGGCGCTTCAGAAGTTTTTGCTTCTCCAGCGCCTGGTTGAGTTGGTCTCTCGTGACCATCCCCATCCTTATAAATACTTCTCCGATTGGCTCAGTTCTTTGCATAATTGGTTGCCGGTTGTCGGTTATCGGTTTTTTTCTGCTGCCCCGCCGCATTGGCTGACGGGGCAGCACCAGGCGTTAGCGATAGATAATCGCTCGCCCTGGGGACTACGTTAGATCGCAGGCAAGTTACTGTCAGTCTTGCACAATCGACGCTGTGATAAAGACCACAACCTCAGAGCGCTCCTTGGTCTTGTTTCTATGCCTGAAGAGATGACCGAACAGCGGTATATCCCCTAAAACAGGGATTTTACTCAGAGAATCGAGTTCGCTGTCGAGAATTAGTCCGCCAATTACTATCGTCTCCCCGTTTTTCACACGCAGAACGTGGTCGGTGAAGCGACGGGTTATAACAGGCAGCGTAATTCCCGCCTCCGAGCGCATACTGGTGTCGAGCTTCAGGGTGCTGACCTCCGGGTGCAAATTGAGGGTTATGTCGCCATCATCGGTGACGGCTCCCACCACAGATAACTGCACCCCGACATTGGCGGTGTCTGTGGTAACTGTCGGCGCGCCGTTGGTAGCGACGCTGATCTGCGTGATGTATCTGATCTCGTCACCGACAAAGAACTGCCCCGGTTTGCCCTCAAGACAAATCAGGCTGGGCGACGCAAGCAAAGTCCCATCCCCACTGGCAATCAGTGCATCAAGCTTCGCTCCAAAATCAACTGGTTCCCGATGCCAGCGATTGCGTGAGACCTCTACCTTGCTAAACTCACCCCAATTCCAGCTCACTCCAAGGTTCTTCTCACCCGTCTCGGAGAGAGCGGTAAATTTGGCCTCTATCTTGATCTGAGGGGATTTTACGTCAAGCATCTCGATTATCGACAGGGCCTTCTTAACGTCGTACTTGCGGCCCTGAAGGACCAGCAGCCTGGAAAGACTATCCACGGCCTGGGCGTTCATCGCGCCCTGCTGCTTGACGTTGGTCTGATCCTTACCAGCTTCACGAAGGTCGTCGTCCGATTTGCCTCCGGCTCCACCGCCGGCAGGGCTTGAGCCGCCGCTGCCGGAATCCTCCGACGGATCAAGACCGGCGCTCTCCAGCACGACCCCAGGGGTTAGTTTTCTCAACGCGGCGACAACGTTCTTTAGACCTACATATTTGAGCTTATATGTCGCCAGCTCAAAGTCTCCCGGCACATCGAACTGGGCCGCTGTGTCGAGCGCTTTTTGCACATCGTCCGCTTTGCCCACGATAATTAAGGTGTGGCTGAAGTTACCGGACTGCGTATCGAACTGCCTCACGGTATTCTCACCGCTGATCGCGCTTGCCGGGATCAGTTTATGCTTGGAGTTATCCGAACTCGGCATTCCAGCGAGCGCATCCGACGGCGCAAGAAGTACGTTTACGCCCATCACAACCGACATCAGAGTGTTGGCCAGCTCAACGGTGTTTACGTGCTTCACCGGATACAGGCTGATCTTCTTATCCTCCGACTGGTTTTTCATAGTCTCTTCGACCTGAGCTATGAACTCCTTGGCAGCATCTATGCGATCCTGTGTGCCGGAGAGGATGATCAGGTTGCTGGAAGGCGAATCGGTGGCAGATGTGCTGCTCAATATCTCCTCGGTGCTGACCGCACCCCCTGTGTTGACGTTGGCGGTGGCGCCTGTCGCAGGCTGAATGTTAGCCTGTTCACCGAAATCCGCCTGTCCATCGGCGGCTTCGATGTTACCGCTTGACGGTGCCCCTTTGCTTTCGGATTCGCCCTTTATATTGGCATCAGATTTTACCGCAGATTTCGTGGCTATTTCGTGCTTGCGCGCTTTGCCACCCAGGACGCTGATCTTGCTTGATCGAACATGCGGACAGCGCACTTTGAGCATGCCCAGCACATCGTCGGCGTTGGCGTAGGTTAAGGTCACTATCTCGACCTGAGAATCTGCAAATCCACCTATCGAATTGAGGGAGCCTACGAGATATGTTTGCTGTGTCTTTACATAGGTAAAACCGCTGAGCTGGGTTATGTAGTCTAACGCCTGCTCGACGGTGACGTCCTTTAATGTGACAGTAATCTTGCCTGCCACATCGCTGCCGACGACGATATTCTCCTTGCTTTGTACGGAAATCGCCTTCAACACGTCCTCAATGTCAGCGCCCAAAAAGTTCAGCGAGACGGTTCTGCCCGCGCCCATTGACGCAGGCACCGAGGCCGGTTTAGCGACAGGAGCCGCCGGCTGATGATTGACAAACGCAACCTGTTGAGCAACAGGCGCTGCTGCATTAACCGCGACCGCCGGTCGCATTGCGGCTTCAATTGCCTGGATGCTCTCCACCGCCACCGGAATAGCCATTGGCGGCTCTTTAGCCAGGACAGCTTTAGAGGGCACAGAACTGACCTCGACCGCAGGCGCGGCCGGTATATTCGGGGCGGCCGTCTCCGCCTTTGGCGTGGCGCCGAACTTCCAAACGGATATCTCTACGCGCGTCCTGTCGTCGTTCCACGATGTGGAGTAGTCCAGATTGCTGGCCGTATTGAATACGATACGTGCCGCCGGCGGTTTTTCCTGGAATCTCGAATAGCGGACGTTATGGATTTTTCCGCTCTGAATCGAGACCATTCGGCCTTCGACGTTGAGCTGTCCGGCGAATTGAAATGCTATGAATCGGCCCGAACTCGATGAGATTACTCCCATCTTGAGCGGTGCGTCGCCCTGCACCGATACGATTGCACGATCGGGCTTGTTGGCAACGTTGACCCCGGTGATATTGACTGCGGCTGCCTGGCTGACGATCAGCAGAGCCAACATCGTGATGATGATCCCCTGCAGGGAGATCAAGGCGCCGATTCGCCGGGTTTTAGACTTTGCGGCGAACGCGTTAGCTTGCATTTGGAACTCCTCCTAATTTAACGTGGATCCGACGATTCTCACAGGCCAAAACGACGCCATCCGTCGAGACGGAAAGCACTTTGTAGCGCCCGCCGATGAACTGGCCCTGCTTTACAATATGCCTTTGCGAACCAACTTTAATAATCGCGACATTCTCAGTTCCGCAGATCACTCCCGTCAGTGTAATCTGCGGTTCCGGCTCAATTGCGGGTACCGCAGCAACCTCGGATACGGGTGCGCTTTGGAAACTGCCCATAGGTATCAGCGGAGGTACCTTGCCTGTGCTCACCTGCACGACCTTCGCAGTCGGGCTGCTGACAGGCAGCTCGGGCACCTTATCCGTGACTTTAGGCTCAACTGTGCTTGCCAATTTCTGCACGGCAAACGGGTCTCTGCGCGGAATCGGAGAGTTCAAATCCGGATACGTAGCCGTGGTCGGCAGCGGCTGCGAGCGCAGTTGCATCGCTGCCGCATTGGTGTTTGGTTTGGTCACTTTGGGCACAGGTGGCGTCATCTCAGTGGCCGGGGGTTTGGTCACGGTAAATGACACGTATCCTATGCACACAAGGACCAGCAAGCCAAGCACGATTAATTGTGGGGTTTGTTTTTTATCCTTCATTTTTTCTCTCCATCGGAACCCCCGCGCAGTCGTCAGCCGGCTTTTGCTTGCTGTTTGAAGTCTCTTTAAACACAAAAGCTGTCGCGTTGATTTTTATGCTGAGTTTCGTGCTGCCAGCGTCACCCGACCCGGATTGCGGGGTCATTTCGAGGGAATTGACCGCCAGGATCTTCGGAAAACTGGTGAGCTTATAAAGAAAATCCAGGGCGTTCATATAATGGCCCTCAAGCTCCAGGTCAACTCCGAGCTCATCGTAAGGCTTCGGCGGCTCAGGTCTCTCAGCTGCTGCCGCTCCCCCAGAGCTATCTGCAGCAGCCGCGGCGGCCTGCTTTTTGGCGAGCGCGACATTAGGGTCCGGAGGCAGCGGCCGCACGCCCAAAACTTTCAAATCAACAGACCTGCCCAGGTTCTCGATCTGTTTAAGCAGCGTCGGCACATAGGCCTGGGTAGAAACCGATGACTCCAGGCAACGTATCTGGGCTCGCGTGTCCAGATATTTATTTTCGGTGCTGATCTGGGTCTGCGCGATCATCTGGCTGTCTCTGAGCTGCGTCTCGACCTGGCGTTTCTCGGTATCCACCGATCGCACCTTGCCAATAGCGGCCAGGCAGGACAACACGCATAATACAAAGACCAGCCCAGCCATAATGCCCAGTACAGCTACACCCTTCTGGCTCGGTTTAAGACTGATTTGCGCCACTTGCCGTCCCCCCTTTCGCATCCTCCTGCTGTTTGTCTCGCAGGGTCGCGCCGATCTCGAACTCTACCACTTGAGCCGAACCCTGTGTGCCTTTTTGCGTGTAGTGCAGATCGACGCTCTTAAAATCAGGGTTGGAGTGCAACCGCAGCATGGTCTCACCGACTCGAGCCTGCTCGTCGGTCATTCCGGCGATGTTAAGGGTAAGGTCTTTGCTGCCGGCGGCGGTTGAAGATGACAGACGCGTCAGCCAGGTGGAGGCGGGCACGCTCTGCGTAAGCCTATCGAGCGTGTTATACCAGCACATGGTTCGCGTCATTGCCTGGTTCAACAGATCGACTTTGGGCTTCAGTTTTGCGGTCTTGTTATCAAGTTCCTGAATAGTCTTGATCTTCGGCGCCAGCGTCTGCAGTTGAGCATTAAGCTCAGCGATGTTGGCGCGTGTGGTAAGGGTCTTTGTAAAAACCCACCCGCACAGAGCCACCACAAAGACGAACTCCGCCAAAATCAACATTACTAACTGCCGCATCGCACGCTCCAGCCGTCGTTTCTCCGCGCGCCGAGGTGCGATCATATTAATCGAAGGCATCAGCGATACTCCTTTCGTCTCGGCGCCACTACGCAACCGCCTTTGACGTGGTCTCCGGGATTAGCTCCTTAAGCGCCAGCCCCGTGCTTACGGCGAGCACTGGACCGTGTTCGTCGATAAATTGTTGGGCCACCGATCCAGTCTTGATGGCGGTCTGATCGAATACACTGGCCACCTGAGCAGGAATATCCAGCCTGCCGGATATATACGAACTCAGGCCGGGCATTCGGGCTGTGCCTCCGGTCAGCACGATCTTGCTGACCTGTGCGTCGACGCTGCCTTCTGGGAACTGGGATTGGTAGAAGTGAATAGATCGCCGAATCTCCCGGATAAGCTCGTCGAGCAGCGGCTGAACCACTCGCCAGCATTTGTTTTCCGTGTCGGCGGCGTTGAGTCTGTCGATGGGAAGCTGGGCGGTCATATCCCGTTTTGCCTGCTCGGCATCTTCGAAACTACCCCCCAGAAGAGATCGAATTGAATTGGTAAAGCTGTCCCCAGCGATGGGGATGTTTCTGGTCAGGGCAAACTCGCCCTTGCTTACGATGTCAACATCTGTGTGGCTCGCCCCAACGTCGATCAAGGCTATAGTGCTGTTGAGGTATTCGTCCGTGGCGTTGAACTCAACAAGCGCCCGGATCACCGCGAAAGACTCGATGTCGATAACCAACGGCTCCAGACCCGCCGATTCGAGCACAGCCACCCGGCTGTCGATCATATCCTTCGGCGCCGCCACAAGCATGACGTTCATCTGAGCAGGATCCTCGGCTTCTCCGAGAATCTGGAACTCGACGATGCTGTCTTCCATTGAGGACGAGATGAACTTGCCGGCTTCGTATTTTATCGACTTGCGCAGCAAGGCTTCTGCCATCTTGGGGAACTGAACCTGCCGGACTATTACCTGCGAGCCGGATATGGCGCATACGGCTCCGGTGGGTTTCATCCCGGCGTCGCGAAGCATGTTGCGAATCTCCTGGCTGACATCGACGATGTTGATTATGCAGCCATCTTTGATTGCTTCTTTGGGAGTCGGTGCCACCGCGGCATTCACGAGCGTCCAGCCGTGGGGAGTCGGCTCAATTTCGACAGCTTTGATCCAACTGCTGCCGATGTCTATGCCGACCGTGACCTCTTTGCTGAAAAATGAGCTGAGCACGTGCCTGTAACCTCCTCGCATTGGCCAGCGAATGAAGACGATTAAACTCGTCTACATAAGAGATTATCGTCATTTGGCGGCTCAACTGTAGTTCTGTTTCGTGGTTTCGCAAGATAACAGTAATGATTGCTGGGAATATGGAATAACAGCGCAAGCAGGCAGGCGGGACATCATGAAGGTTGGCGGCGCGGTTTGGGAGAATACAGATGTAACCATCTAATGACTGGGGATAGTAATTTGACCTACGACGCAGTGATTTTCGACCTCTTCGGCACACTTATCGACAGCGCGAACCCGCAGCACCTTATAAGGCTGTTCCGAGACCCGGTAGCCGATCTGAATTGCGACGCCGACGCGTTTATGTCCGCATGGCTGGGGATTTATCAGGATCGGGCGACGGGGAAGTTCGGCAGTGTGGCAAATGAGGTTATTTATATATGTAAACAACTGGGAATCGAGATTTCCGAACAGCAGTTGCAACGGGTGGTCGAGGACAGGCTGCAGGGCTTCCGGGAGCACTGCACGCCGAGGGCCACAGTGCCGGCTACCCTGACCAGACTGCGGCAGGACGGGGTTAAGGTTGGCCTTGTCTCCGATTGTGGTCAGGAGATACCCGACATCTGGCAGGATACAGAGCTGGCTCCGCTCATAGACGCAACGGTCTTTTCTTGCAATGTAGGCGCGACCAAGCCGCACCCCAGCCTGTATAAATTAGCCTGTGAGCAGCTTAGTGTGCAGCCTGCGAGATGCCTGTATGTGGGAGACGGCGGCAGCCGGGAATTGACTGGAGCGGCGGCGGTGGGTATGCACCCGGTGCTGATTCGGGTAGATTATGAGGCATTCTTCGACGAACACCGAGCCGATGCGGTCGGGTGGACTGGCAGGGTGATCTCGGATATAAGTCAGGTTTTGGAACTATAGCCGACTGTGCGTGTGTCTTAATATTATTCCGTGACACCACCCTCGTCATTCCGCGCGAAGTCGCGGAATCCACGGCTAAGAACAGACGATACGTGATCCTGCGACTGCGCGCAGGATGACAGTGTTTCATAATCGAAAACCGACAACAGGCGACCGTCAACCGAAAAAGCAGATTTCTCGCTTCGCTCGAAATGACAAGGAGTGGGCGCTCGAAATGACAAGGGGTGGGCGCCCTATATGACAAGGGGTGGGCACTCGAAATGAAAAGATTGGGGTTCGAAGGGCCAAGCGTGAGGTTCGATATGACATAGGGATGCGCTCGAAATGACGGTGGTGAGGACTCGGATTGGTGGGGAAAGCGGCTTTTTTAACCATCAACCAGCTTCAAAAACTGATCCCAGTTATCCACCACCCCGTTGGAGCCATTTGTCATCAGCTCTTCCCGGCTTCGTGCGCCCCAGCTTACTCCCACCATCGCCATACCGGCTCGTTGGGCCATTTGCACATCGAATATGCTGTCGCCGACGTAAAGGGATTGATCTGCGGTCACTTGCAGTAGCGTCATTGCCTTGCATACAGGCGCGGGGTCGGGTTTGTGCTGCGTCACATCGTCGGCCGTCACAACACAATCGAACAGGTGACCCATATTGCTCATTTCGATGGCTCTGTTCGTTCCCTTTGCGTTTTTCGATGTGACGATGCCTGTAGCGCATCCGCGGCTGCGCAGGGTAGTCAACATTTCTTTTGTGCCGGGAAAAGGCTTGCTTGTGTGGCCGCCCTGTTCTATGTAGGCGGTGCGATACCGGTTCATAAAATCCTGTTCCTGGCCGGGCGCGAACCATTTCGCCTGCACCGCCAATGGGACACCGATAGCGTTGCGCATAGTAGCATCGTCGAGGTTAATTCCCAAAGACTCCAGTGTACTGCGGGTGACCGTGACGATTGTCGCGACGCTGTCGAGCAGAGTGCCGTCGAGATCGAAGATGATTGCCTTGTATTTCATAACCTTAATATAATACTTCCGCACGCAAGCCAGAGTTCCCTTTGAGCCGCATAGCACCAATCAGCTCATCTGTCCGACAAAATAGCCGCAGCAATATCCTTAATGTTCACGTTTGACACCATTACAGCGGGGGAACATGATATCGCCACGCCCGGCCGATATCTTTTGTCGCTCAATTGTAAAGAGGTGGTCGTCGATGTTAAAGCTGATAAGATGCCTGTTATTATGCGTCATCGTAAGCTGCTTCGCCACAAGCTCTGCGCATTCCACCCGCGTGACCGGCAAAGTCACCGAGATATCCGGGCAAAATCTGACGGCCAGCTTCTCGGTGCCTGTAAAGCCCAATGCGATTATGGTAGTCCTTTCGGGGAATGGGGAGGCTGTGGCCGGCACGGCTGTGTCCCAACGATGTTCCGGGCTGGGGCCCTACTGCGTCAGCGGCAGCATTTTGTTTGTTGGTGACTCCGTTAACCTCGTGGCTGGCAGGGAAATTTATGTCAACTCAGTAGATACACTCCCCGCGCCCAGCAAGGTCACTGCGCCGAGCCCACAACCTGCCGCCAGTCCCCCGACCAACGATTTGAAACTCTACTACTACGCCGCCGGCCAAAACGTGGGTTATGGCACGCTCGGCCTCGGTTATGAACGGACAGTGCGCGTCAGCCGTGGGCTGGGATTAGAGTTGGACGGAGGCATAACAGCTGTAGGCAACCTGAACAGCCAGGATGCTAGCGTGGTGGACACAGACCAGCTTATCAAGAGCCTCAACGCACGCACCCGCTTCGACTTCAGCGACACCGCAGGGTTCTATGCGGCTTATCGCTGGTCTGAAGGGCGAGGAGATGATAAAAGCTGGTCACGTCTGGTCAGCAATCTGCCCGGCAAAACGTTTGTCGCGCCCTCGGAGTTCGACGATGGCACGGTAAGGCAGCAGGGGCTGGAGTATGGGCTTACCTTCCGTCCCACCGGGAAATTTGCACTATCGGTCGGCTTCATTCCACAATATCGCACCGACTACGGCATGTTCGGAGTATGCACCGCTCCGGGTTACACAGGGGAACTACGCTTCGGCACAGGCCGGGGCGCTTTGAGACTGCGCGGGGTCAAGTCCGACGATTATTGGCAGGCCGATTTAGGCATCACTATCCGATAGAAAAAGCCCGGCCCTGGTAAAGGACCGGGCTCAATTGCATCTTACGAGGGCACTTCGTCAAGCGCCTTTACCTCGCCCAGCGGCGAATCAAGCGGATCACGCCTGCTCGGTCGCAGCGTCCAGGTGAACGCCAATAACACCGCTGCCAGGAAAGTACATCCTAAAATCGCGCCAATAATAATGTTCCAGGCTACGTGTTTGTTATAAAGCGCAGTAAAGTGATCCTGCATCCATCCAAACGCCCAGGATTCAATCACCTTTCCCGCATACCCAACCAATCCAATGAACCCCGCCACAGTGCCGATCGCTTTTTTTGAAGTTAAATCCAGACTCTGCACCACGATTAGATTAATTACCGGATACACGAAGAATCCGACCAGCCCCAACATCGTGAAATCCAGCCAAAGCATGCCTTTAGGGGTAAGAAGAATCGCGATAAAAGCTCCTAAAATAGGGATCATACAAAGAGTCGACACCATCCCTCGTCGACCCCCCAGCCTATCTGAGACCCAACCCAGCAGAATCGTGGAAGGCACCCCTCCGAACTCCGTTATTACAACCGCCAGGCCACCTGCTGTAATGGTTGCGCCCTTGATCTCTCGCAAATACGTCGGCCCCCAGTCCAGCATACTGTAACGGGACACATAAGCAAAGAAGTTTGCAAAGGCTAAAAGCCACACGTATTTGTTAAGCAGCACATGATCGATAAAAAGCTCCTTAAAGGAAAGCTCTCGCTCCAGTAAGTCTCCATCGTTGGTGTGAGCCGGATAATCGTTGTTGTATTCCTCAATTGGAGGCAGCCCAACAGACTGTGGAGTATCCACAAGCCTGACGAATATATACAACGCTCCCGCCAGAGCCATTATTCCAGGAACATAAAAAGCATAATGCCATCCCCCGAAATGGATGACAGCCCACGCTGCGATATATCCACAGACCCCGCCTCCCACATTGTGAGAAGTGTTCCAGATACTAAAAGTCAGCCCGCGCTCACGCTCACTGAACCAGTGACCCATCGAACGGCCGCACGGAGGCCAGCCCATTCCCTGTACCAGTCCGTTCAGCGCCCACAACATCAAATGCAGCTTAAAGTTTCCGGCGGCGCCAAAAGCAAAATTGCACAACGCCGTCAAAAGCAAACCCAGCGACATAAACTTGCGCGCGTCGCTGCGATCCGACCAGGCGCCCATAAAGAACTTACCTATTCCATAAGTGGCAGCCGTAATCGCCATCAACAGGCCGATGTCGGATTTGGTGTAGTGCAGAGCACCCTGAACGTCCTTGGCAACTACGGAGAGGTTATTGCTTCTAAGCAGGTAATAAGTGGCGTAACCAAGGAATGTAGCTTCCATCACCCGCCAGCGATACTTCGGGTAGCGGCGCTTTACTTCTTTATCAGGCAACTGCTTGATGTGCGGGGCGGCCGCAAGGGGATTCTTGAATCTCAGAAAAGACATACTACCTCCTGTATCCGGTCCTATCGTCGATTCAAGACCTGCCGGATATGCCTATATTAGCCACATCCCGACAAACCTCCTCCAATTTATAAAGCAGCTTTCACCCAGAATTATAGGTCGACTGGCTAATTATTCTTTTCGAGTTCCTGGCCTAAAAATAACTACTCATAAACGCCATATTTACGCCACACTTCGAGCATCAACTCATATCTCGCCAGCCGCATGCCTGTGTAGATGCAGTTGCTTGTGGAGAAAATATAACCGCCTCCTGGCATCCCGTGCTTCAGGCAGTAGCGCGCCGACTCGATCACTTCCTCATCAGTACCCGTGTCGAGCATCCCACAGTTGACGTTTCCAATCAAACAGACTTTGTCCCCGTAAAGTCGCTTGACCTCAGCTATATCAACACCCGCCTGCGGGTCGATGGAGTGCAGCGCATGTGGATTTGTCTGCACAAGCTGGTCGACTATTGGCATAATATTGCCGTCTGTGTGCTTGATAGTATAAAATCCCATATCCCTGTATCCCGCGATAAGCCTGGCCAAATACGGTGTCACAAACTCCGAGAACTGGTTCGGGCTGAGAAATGGCCCCGTGTTCAGGCAATAATCCGCACACAGCGCGAATCCGTCCAGCCCACCGTGCTTTGCTATTTCCTCGGCGTTTCTCAAAGCACCATCCACCATAGCATCCGCCTGCTTTTTGACCCCCTCCGGGTCATCGACCAGCCGGTAGCTAAAATCCACCATGTGGTTCCCGTCAGGAATCGAATAGGTGGCGTCGCCGTGGATCATCAGGAAATACTTGTCACCAGTCTTATCTCTGATGATATCAATGAGCCGGAAGAGTTCCTCGTTGCCGCCGGGGTTTGGATGAAGAAATATCGCGCTGTGCTCATAACGCTCAGCAGTATCGATAAACATATCGGCCATATCGTGTCTATGGAGCTGGCGTTCCTTTTCCTCCATCTGCTGCCACTGTCCGTAGCTGCGCTGAGAGGTATGCAACTTCCCAAACGCCTCCATAGTCAAGAAAAAGACGAGTTCGAAGTGCGGCACCCGCCCAGTAATCGGCTGATGCGTCAATGCTGCGATAAATTTTTCTTTAGGTGTCATAATACCTGTTCTCGGTTGTCGGTTGTCGGTTGTCAAGCCCCGTCTAGATGGGCGGCGATCTCCGAATCGCCGCCCCACAACCCCTTCCCCGTCATTTCGAACGAAGTGAGAAATCTGCTTTTTCGATGTCCGATATCCGAGGTTCGAAGTCCGATCTAGCCTTCTGAAGCTCTCCATACTACCGCGCCATATCGTTATTTCTGGCTTTCGCTTCTTTCGCGCTTTCGCGTTTCCTCACCAATATCTGCTTTTTCCGATGTCCGAAGTCAGACCTACGAAGTCCGATTCCAATAAATCCAACTATGTATTATTTCGCGGCTTTCGTGTTTATCCCCTACCACGCAAACGCTTCCGGCGCGGGGCCTCCGGGGCCTGGGAAGATGGCGTCGAGTTCCTGCAAAGTCTGCTCCGAAAGCTGAATCTCCAGCGCCCTCAGCGATCCGTCGAGTTGTTGCATTGTCCTCGGCCCCACAATTGGAGCGGTAACAACAGGATTAGACAACAGCCACGCCAGCGCGACGTCAGCAGGCTCCTCGCCGAGCTTTTCGCACAAAGCCTCATATTTCTCCAATTTCTCCCTGTTAAGTTCGACCTTTTCCTGCACTCCCCCTTCAGCTCGTCGTCCCTGCGAGGCTTTTTTTAATGCTCCGCCCAGAAGACCGCTTCCGAGCGGGCTCCACGGAATGACCCCAAGACCGTAGTGCTTGCAGGCGGGCAGAATCTCCATCTCCACCGTGCGCGCCGTCAGATTATAAAGGCACTGCTCCGAAGACAACCCCATAAAATTGCGACGCTTCGCAGCCTCGTTTGCCATAGCGATATGCCAGCCCGCGAAATTACTCGACCCGACATATATCACCTTGCCCTGCGCCACCAGCGTCTCCATCGCCTGCCAAATCTCCTCCCACGGGCAGTCGCGGTCGATATGGTGCATCTGATACACATCGATATAGTCAGTCCTCAGCCTGCGCAGGCTCGCCTCACACTGCCGGATAATGGCAAGCGCCGAGAGCTTCTCCTCGTTTGGCCACTCACCCATTTTGGAGTAGACTTTGGTGGCTATGACCGTCTTCTCCCTGCGCCCTTCGCCTTTAGCAAACCATCTTCCGACGATATTCTCGGTTATTCCTTCGCCAAGCTGCCATCCGTAGTTGTTGGCGGTATCAAAAAAGTTAATCCCGTGTTCGTGGGCGCGATCCATAATAGCGTGACTATCGTGCTCATTTGTCTGCGGCCCAAAGTTCATCGTGCCCAGGCAGAGTCGGCTGACCACCAACCCGCTGCGTCCGAGATGAGTGTAAAGCATAGCTACCTCCCGTGGATTCAAGCTGAGTTCGATAATTATGATGCCCTGAGATATCGTCTGTCAAACCAGCTACGGCCGCTTCCTTGACCGTGAGATACGTCCGGGAGTATAATTGGTAGGTCAAATGTCACGAGAGGACCCCTCAATTTGAGTAACATCGCTCGGGAAGTAATTCCCATAAACATCGAGGATGAGCTGAAACGGTCGTATATGGATTATGCGATGAGCGTAATCATATCCCGTGCTTTGCCGGATGTAAAAGACGGCCTCAAGCCGGTTCAGCGGCGTATTTTGGCTGCTATGAACGACCTCCACCTCGGCCCATCCGCACAACACAGAAAATCCGCCAAAATCGCCGGTGACACTTCTGGTAACTACCACCCACACGGCGAACAGGTGATATATCCGACCATGGTTAACATGGCTCAGGACTTCAAGGCCCGCTACCCGCTCATCGATGCGCAGGGTAATATGGGCTCCATCGACGGCGACCCGCCGGCGGCTATGCGATATACGGAAATGCGTATGAGCCCGTTTGCGATGGAGATGCTTGAGGACCTGGAAAAAGATACGGTCGATTGGCAGGACAACTACGACCAGACCCGTATGGAGCCGCTGAACCTGCCGGCCAAGTTTCCTAACCTGCTATGCAACGGCAGCGAGGGTATTGCGGTCGGTATGGCTACCAAAATGCCGCCGCATAACCTCACCGAGGTCTGCGATGGCCTGATCCACCTGATAGATAATCCTGACGCGAGCATCGAGGACCTTATGCAGTTTGTCAAAGGTCCGGATTTTCCGACGTCGGGGTTGATCCTCGGTGTAAAGGGGATTCGATCAGCCTATGAGACCGGTCGCGGGCAGATTATAATGCAGGCCCAGAGCACCATTGAGCCGCTGGAAGGCGGCAAGAGCGCAATTGTGGTCACAGAGCTGCCTTATCAGGTCAACAAGCAGACACTGCAGGAGAAGATCGCGCTGCTTGCCCGCGAGCGCAGAGTCGACGGCATCACCGCGATGTACGACTACTCCGATCGACACGGAATCAGGCTGCAGATCGAGCTTAGACGTGACGCACATCCGCGCAAAGTCTTTAATTATCTGCTCAAACACACCGACCTGCGCAAGACTTTCGGCGTCATCAACCTCGCGTTGGTAAACGGACAGCCGCGGGTGCTCAATCTGCGCGAGCTGATGCAGCATTACATCGACCATCGAGTTGAGATAGTCGAGCGACGCACCAAGTACGAACTTCAGCGCGCACTATACAGGGCGCATATTCTTGAAGGCTTGCGGGTGGCGGTCGACTTCCTTGACGAGGTCATTCGCATCATTCGCGGGTCGACCAACGCCGAGGACGCACGCACAAAATTGATGGCTCGGTTCGGGCTGTCGCAGCTTCAGGCCGATGCTATCCTCAACATGCAGCTTCGACAACTCACCGCTCTTGAGCGCGAGAAGATCGAAGAGGACTATAAAGATTTGCTCAAGCGCATTGGCTGGCTGGAAGACCTGCTGGCTGATCCGGTAAAGATCCTTGGGGTTATCAAGGGCGAGCTTAAATATATAAAGGACAAGTACGGCGACCAGCGCAAAACCCGCATAATCCCGATGGAAGCGGATGAGATCGGTGAGGAGGATATGATCCCCGACGAGGAGACCATAATCACCATCACTCGCGACGGCTACATCAAGAGGGTTCCGCTGGACACGTATCGTTCGCAGAGGCGCGGCGGGCGCGGCAAAATCGGTGTGACGGCGAAAGAAGAGGACAAGGTCCTGCACATGTTCGCGGCCACGACGCACCATTACGTGCTGTTCTTCACCGATGGCGGCCGCGTATACAGGCTTAAGGCCTATGAAATCCCGCAGACCACGCGCACTGCGATGGGAACCGCTATCATCAACCTGATAAACATAGAGCCGGGGGACCGTATCACCGCGACCGTGGCTATCAGGGAGATGGACAAAGAAGGCTTTATCGTGATGGCCACTGAGCAGGGACAGGTGAAGAGAAGTGCTCTCGAACTGTTCCATAATATGCGCTCCAATGGCCTGCGTGCGCTTAATATCGCTGAGGACGACGCGCTGAAGTGGGTTGAGATATCCAGCGGCAGCGACGAAGTCATTATGGTGACCCACAACGGCATGTCGATTCGCTTCAGCGAAAAGGACGTTCGTAGTATGGGCCGTGCGGCTGGAGGGGTTCGGGGAATCAACCTCACACCGGGCGACCGGGTTGTGGGGATGTGCCTGGCGAAACCGGACGCAGAGCTGCTGGTTGCCACTGAAAAGGGCTACGGCAAGCGGACGCCGTTGTTGGATTATCGCAAGCAGACCCGCGGCGGCAAGGGCATCAAGACGATGAACATCACCGAAAAGACCGGTAAAATCGTCGAGACGGCTGTTGTTGACGACACCGACAAGATCGCGATAGTCACCACTATGGGCATCCTTATCAAGATTCGCGTTAAGGAGATACGCTCCACTGGTCGATCGACGCAGGGGGTTCGGCTTATCAACCTCGGCGCCGGTGACGGGGTCGGCGGATTGGCAAGGATCCCGAAAGCCGAAGCTCCGGACAATGGCGATAAACCGAAGAAGAAACTGGATCCTGTGTCACTTACTGACGATGAGCCAGAAATCGACGAGGATCTGGAGGATGTCGACGAGGTCGACGAAGAAGAATAAACAGGTATCGCAGAAAAATGGGATCGAACTGATCCCATTTTTCTTATATGGCAGTATTACGGTTATGATCTATAGACAGTTATGTTTGGCAATCCTCGTCTGCGTATGTGCAGTTGGTCGTTTAGCGGCAGCGCCGGTTATAGACGCTGAGGCGGCAAAGCAGATAGATAGAGTAGTAAATGAGGCGATAGCCGCACGCAAAGCCCCGAACTGCTGTGTGGTGATCGGCACCGGCAGCAAGACGCTTTTTGCCAAGGCTTATGGCAGGTTCACTTACGACATGGACGCACCAGCAGCCACCCTCGATTCGCGCTACGATCTGGCCTCCTGCTCTAAAGCAACTGGCACTGCGATTGCTCTTGCGGTGTTGATTCAAAACGATAAGATTAAGCTCGACGACCCTGTTTCCAAATACCTCCCTTCGTGGAATCGCGACGACAAGCGCAGCATCACCGTGCGCAATCTCGCCACCCACACATCGGGCCTGCCTGCGTACACCAGCGTCGACCGTGCTGAGAAGGGCAAGAAGTCCGGCGAATCCAACGCTGACGCGCTGATTCACTGCATCGCATCGCTGCCGCTGCAGTATGAAACTAATAAGGGTTACAAATATTCGTGTCTGAATTTCCTGACCCTCGCACGAGTTAACGAGGAAGCCAGCGGCCTCAGCCAGGAGGCGCTTCTGCGTGACAATATCTGGGAGCCGCTGGGGATGAAGAACACCGGCTATTATTTCTCAGATGCGGATAAGAAGCTCTGCGTGCCGACACTGGTCAAGCGCCAGGGGGATGTCCACGATCCGCTGGCATATTACTATCGAGATAAGTATCACTGCCCGGGCAATGCGGGGCTGTTTAGTTCTGCCAATGATCTTTCTTCGCTGTGCCGTATGATGATAAACGACGGTAAGACTGGCTCGAAACAGATCCTCAGGCCGGATATCGTCGAGATGTTCTTTGCCAATCAGGCTCGCGGCGTCGACGGTTATGCGTGGGGCATGGGATGGGGTATATCCGACAATAAACGCTATCCCGCGCCCGCCGTTCGCACGTCCAAAACAGCAGCCATCTCACACAGCGGCTACACGGGGACGTATATCGAACTCGACAGATACTCCGGCACATACACGATTATTCTCACCAACCGCGTCTACCCCAACGACAACACCAGCATTACGTCGATAAGGGTCGGGGTGAGAAAAGTGGTCCTGGACACCGACCCGCTTTATGCGACAAAGAAGTAGGACGGGTTTTCGACTGACCTGTATTATTAATCATCCTGCGCCCATTTATAGTCATCCTGCGCGAAGTCGCAGGATCTCGCAACGCCCATATTTATCCGTGGATTCCGCGACTACGCGCGGAATGACAAGGGGTGATGCGGAATGACAAGGGCGGCGTGGGATGACAAGTATAGATAGGTGGCGATCTCCGAATCGCCGCCTCATAACCAATTCCAGCTTCCAAATTTCAACTTCCAAACCGTAGTGGCCGATCTCCGTCTCGGCCAATTTCCCAGCAATACGCAAGCGGGCCGGGATAGAAACCGGCCCCTACGCACAAACGTAGCCTTTCCACCCCGTCATTTTGAGCGCCTACCCCTGTCATTTCGAACGGAGTGAGAAATCTGCTTTTTTCGAGATCCGAAGTCAGATGTCTGAGGTCCGATCCGACACTGCAGCGATTTTGCGTTATTTTCGGGCTTTCGCGTTATTTTTTTCGAGGTCCGAAGTCTGATGTCTGAGGTCCGATCCGACACTGCAGCGATTTTACGTTATTTTCGGGTTTTCGCGTTATTTTTTTCGAGGTCCGAAGTCTGATGTCTGAGGTCCGATCCGGCACTGCAGCGATTTTGCGCTATTTTCTGGTTTTCGCTCTTTTCGCGATTTCGCGTTTATCCCTTCTGGGCGAGCCAAAAAATCGCCAAAATTATTGTGATACGAAAACCCACCCTGCTATAATATGGACATGGAAACTCGCACTGAACACGACCTGCTCGGCTTTCTTGAAGTACCAGTAAACGCTTACTATGGCATCCACAGCCTGCGCGCACAGTCCAACTTCGATTTGTCGGGCCAACACTTGTATCCAGAGATGATTAAGGGGCTTGCCGAAGTCAAAAAAGCCTGCGCGATCGCTAATGCCCAGATCGGGAGACTGGACGAAAAGATCGCCGATGCGATCGGCAAGGCATGCGACGAGATCATCGCCGGTGGATTCACGGATCAATTTATAACAGACCCATTCCAGGGCGGCGCCGGAACCTCGGCTAATATGAACATCAACGAGGTGGTGGCAAATAGAGCCATCGAGCTGCTCGGCGGGAAAAAAGGCGAATACACGAAAGTGCATCCGAATGATCACGTGAACCTGGCGCAATCCACAAACGACGCGGTTCCTACGGCCATTCGCATCACTGCTATTCGCCTACTGAACCAGGCGATCGAAGCGATGGCAAACCTCAAGGCCGCATTTCAGACCAAAGAGAAAGAGTTCGCTGAGATATTAAAGCTCGGCCGCACCGAGATGCAGGATGCGGTGCCGATAACCCTCGGCCAGGAGTTCGCCGCGTGGGCGAAGGCCGCCGAGCGGGATGAGCGCAGATTGCGAGACGCTGCAAAGAGCCTGTACGACGTCAACCTTGGAGGCACCGCCATTGGCACAGGGCTGAACGCACACCCGGAATATGTGGCGTGTGTGGTCGGGGTTTTAAGCGAGATCACAGAATTGCCGCTGGTGCAGGCGGAGGATATAATTGACTCCACTCAAAACTGCGACGCTTTTGCGGAAGTGTCGGGGCTGATTAAGAGCGCGGCTGTTAACCTTGCCAAGATCGCCGGAGATTTGAGGCTGATGAGTTCGGGACCGCGCGGAGGTTTTGGTGAGATTTCACTACCTCCTTTGCAGGCAGGCAGCTCGATAATGCCGGGCAAAGTCAACCCTGTTGCAACAGAAGTAGCAAGCCAGTGCGCATTTCAGATAATGGGTAACGACGTTGCCATTACCATAGCTGCGGCCGGAGGCCAGCTCGAACTGAACGCGTTTCTGCCGATGATATCGCACAATTTGTTCGAATCGATCAGGCTTTTGAGCGGAGCAGCCACGTTGCTTGCAGATAAGTGTGTCAGCGGGATTGTTGCCAACGAAGATAAGTGCCTGGGACATATTGAAAACAGTTTCGCTATGTTGACGGCGCTTTCTCCGCACATCGGCTACGAAGCCGCCTCTGCGCTTGCATGTGAGGCGACTGAAACCGGCAAAACCATTCGTTGTGTTGCGTTAGAAAAAGGGCTGTTCACTGAGAAGCAGCTCGATAACATACTCTGCCCTCTCGAAATGACACGGCCGGGAATTGTAGGGGAAAATTCGTCCGGGCGCTCCTGATGGGGCGCTCGGAACAGTCCTGTTTTCCGGCGTATACCTCACGTGCGTTGTGCCCGCAGGAAGTAAACACTCCGCGTGTGTTAAAGTGATTTAACGTGGTGAAGGTGACGGCTTACGATTTCGTCACCTACAGAGCAGATTTTGATTTAATCGTCGATTAGCGTAGAATGTAATGATTTCACCCTGCGAATTGAGGCAGTTTTGACAGAACAAAAAGACCAACCCATCAATCATAGCGGACGGGATATGACCGTCGGCAGCATCCCTCGCCACCTGATAATGTTCTCATTACCGATGCTGGCGGGCAATGCGATACAGACGGCCTACGGCTTCGTCAACGCGTTTTGGGTCGGCAAAAAGCTCGGCGAAGGGCCGCTCGCGGCTGTTACAAGCAGTTTTCCCGTAATATTTCTACTGATGGCGGTCGCTATGGGTCTCACGATGGGGACGAGTATCCTTGTCGCCCAATTTGCGGGAGGCAAGGAATGGGATCGCATGAGAAAGGCGATCCAGACTTCCACCGTTCTGTTGTCTTTTATCGGCGCCCTGTTTATGTTCATAGGGCTGGTGTTTGCGCCGGATATTATGCGGATGATGGATACCCCGCGCAGCGTCTATCCGATGGCGGTAAGCTATCTCAAAATCTATATACTCTCTATGCCGGCTATGTTCGGGTTGTTTTTAGTGGCTTCAGCGCTGAGAGGTGTTGGAGACTCAAAGACGCCGTTGTATTTTCAGGTCTCCGCTCTTCTGGCAACTGCGGTGCTGGACCCTGTTCTAATGTTCGGCTGGCTTGGCTTCCCACGCTTTGGCCTCAACGGTACCGCTATTGCCAGCGTCGGCACCCAATGGATAGCAGTTATCGCGTTGATGATATATCTCGCGCGAAAAAACAACATCGCGTCTCCGGATTGGCGCAGGTTAAGTATTGATTGGCCGACGTGCTGGCTGATTTTCAAAATCGGTCTGCCTTCCGTTGTGCAGCAGAGCCTTGTGTCGCTGGGCATGATCTTCGTCATCACGATTATTAACGGCTTCGGCCAGGCCGCAACTGCCGCGTTCGGAGTGGGGATGCGTATCGACCAGATCGCGTTTATGCCGGCTCTTACGTTCGGCGGGTCGGTGTCGATGCTGGTGGGTCAGAATATAGGGGCAGGACTTACGCACCGGGCTAAACAAGTCTTCACGTGGGGGGTCATCGTCTGCGGTTCGATAAGCGTCATTTTTGCCACAATCGCGATGACCGTGCCGCATTTGATGGTTAATATATTTCTCGACGAGCCGCAGGGTTTCGCGATCGCGGTGCATTATCTGCGGATTATGGCGATATCTTACCTGTTTTTCTCGGTGCTTTTTGTGGCTAACGGTGTGCTTAACGGCGCAGGTTATACGTTCATAACCACAATAATCTCTCTGGTTGGGCTTTATGTGGCTAGGGTGCCGCTGGCGTACTATTTGTCTAATAAAATGGGCCATGTGGAAGGCGTTTTCTACGCGATGACGATAAGCAACGCTGTGTCCATGTCGCTGGCGCTGGGGTGTTACCTGTCCGGCTTCTGGAAAAAACCTGTTATCAAGCACCGCGCTCAGCCAGAGTTTGCCGAGGACGTCGAGCCGATTCCTGTAATGGACTAACTATTATCAATCGAGGCGATTATGGCTGGTCTCAGTCAGACCCCTTCAGGTGAGAGGGTACATATTTCCATATTCGGCAGGCGTAATGCGGGCAAATCCAGTCTGATTAATGCGCTGACCAACCAAAACCTGGCCATAGTATCGGATGTCGCCGGCACCACCACAGACCCTGTATCAAAATCTATGGAACTGCTGCCGATTGGGCCGGTGGTGATTACGGATACGGCGGGCATCGACGATGTCGGCGAGTTGGGAACGATGCGCATAGAAAAGACCCTGCGCGTGCTCGATAAGACCGATATCGCTATTCTCATAATAGAACACGGCACACAACCGGATAAATGGGAAGAGGATCTGGTAGAAAAGATCAAAAAGCGCGGCGTGCCGCTTCTGATTTGCGAGACCAAAATCGACACGGCTAAGACGGATGGAGCGGCTCAGATAAAGAATTGGGCAGCAGAGCGCAGCATCCTGCATATCCCCGTCAGCTCGACTACCCGTGTGGGGATCGAACAGCTTAAAACGGCGCTCGGCGAATTGGCGCCGGAGACGGGAGCTGAACGAGGGATAATAGGCGACCTCATCGGCGCGGGGGATATGATAGTGCTGGTGGTCCCGCTCGACAAGGCGGCTCCTAAGGGCCGGCTGATTTTGCCGCAGGTGATGACCATTCGTGATGCGCTCGACAACAACGCGATGGCGCTGACGGTGAGAGAAACCGAGTTGAGCGACTGC
Organism: Armatimonadota bacterium; assembly: GCA_050948905.1. Classification (GTDB taxonomy): domain Bacteria; phylum Armatimonadota; class UBA5829; order UBA5829; family UBA5829; genus DTKD01. The sequence goes on from JBMNES010000001.1 coordinate 965,937, forward strand.
CTTAACAGCCTCAAAGAGGATCCCAAGCTGGTTATCACGGATTCACAAGTCTTTGGCAAGGTGGACGCCGATACGCCAAAAAGAATCCCGTTGACGAGTTTTTCTATTCTGCTGGCCAGGTATAGAGGAGATTTAACCGCCCTTGCGGCAGGTGCGAAGGCTATTGACAGCTTGAAGATCGGCAGCCGGGTGCTTATCTCCGAAGGTTGCACGCATCATCAGCAGGACGACGACATCGGCCGGGTTCAGATACCGAATTGGCTGAGAAAATCGGTTGGCGGGGAGCTGGAGTTCGGGTTCTCATCGGGCCGTGATTTCCCGCGCGATTTCGCCTCCTATGACCTGATCGTTCACTGCGGCGGATGCATGATAAATAAACGGGAGATGCTCTACAGGCAGCGTGTGGCTGCGGATGCCGGCGTGCCGATGACCAACTACGGGGTGCTGCTGGCTAAGGTGAACGGGATCCTCGATCGTGCGCTGGAGCCTTTCTCGTAGCGGATCAAATCACTTACCTATACAAAACTCGCTGAATATTCGCTCCAGCAGGTCATGCGTCGCAGTCGAACCGGTAATTAAACCCAAAGAATCGCAGGCGGAGCGGATATCGACGCTCAGCAGATCGATCGGCTCCCCGGAATCCAAACCATCGAGGACGTGGCCGAGGCTGTCATAAGCGCTGCGCATGGCCTCTTTATGCCGGATGTTGCTGACCAATGCGCTCTCCACATCCACCGCACCGGCGATGTTGGCGATGGCTTCCTCCAACTCCTCAATTCCCTGCCCCTGCTTTGCCGAGGTTCGTGTGACGACCAAACCATCCGGCAGTGATTTCGCCACCGAATCCAGCTCAGGCTCGATCAACAAGTCCACTTTATTAAGCACCACGATGACCGGGCAGCCGGAAATCGAAGACAGCAGTTCGCGGTCCTGCTCATGAATCCCCTGCGAGGAGTCGACCACCAGCAACACCACATCCGCCGATTCGATAGATTTATGAGTGAGATCGACTCCGATTCTCTCCACCGGATCATCAGTCTGGCGCAGCCCCGCAGTGTCGATAGCTACAATCGGAATCCCGTGTATCTCGACGTTTTCCTCAATGAGATCACGGGTAGTGCCCGGAATCGGGGTGACTATGGCGCGAGCGTGACGCAGCAGCGCGTTCAACAGGCTGGACTTGCCGACATTTACCCTGCCCACAATCGCCATCCTAAGGCCTTCCCGATAGATCCTGCCCTTCTCAAACGCCATAAGCAACTCGCGCAGCCTGTCACGAATAGCCGTTGCCTGCTCTCTAATCCACTCCTGCTCCGGCTCCGGCACATCGTCCGGGAAATCTATTGCCGCTTCGATAGCCGCAAGCATCCCCATTCCCTCATCCAGCAAAGACTGCACTTTGCCGCTCAAAGCTCCGCCCAACTGACTCAGAGCCACCTTCCGCGCAGCATCGGTACGGGAACGGATAAGGTCGTTAACTGCCTCCGCCTGCGCCAGATCCAGTTTGCCGTTTAGAAACGCCCTCTGCGTAAACTCACCGGCATTTGCCAGTCTCGAACCCGCTTCCAACACAGCCTGCAATGCTGCTTTCAGCGTGGCCATACCGCCGTGGCAGGAGATTTCCACCACATTTTCACCCGTGTAGCTTTTAGGAGCGTGAAAAACAGTCAACACCGCGTCGTCGATAGTCTCATTCGTAAGCGGATGAACAAGGCGACCGTGTCTTGCGGTGTGGGATGGCTGCTGGCTCGGGTTCGGGTTAAAGACGCGCGCGGCGAGCTCGATTGCGTCGGGTCCGCTGATTCTGATAACGCCGATACCCCCGGAGCCGATTGGGGTGGCTATTGCTGCTATGGTATCTGTGGTATTCACTATGAGAAGATATATGCGGCTGCCGAACCGCATGTGATCCGACAGCCGCAAAGAATTATTTTTTAGGCGAAATGACCACGTGGCGATTGCTGCCTTCGCCCTCGCTGTAGGTGTAGACGTCCGGGTCGTCGGCCAACGCCAGATGGATTATCCTGCGATCCCTCGGAGACTGCGGCTCCAGCTCGGCTTCCTGACCATGCGCCTTGACCGCATCCGCATATTCCCGCGCCTTGCTCTCGAGCAGCTTTTTATGGCGATCCCTGTAACCACCGGCATCCAGGTTCACGCGCCATCTAGTCTCGCTGCGCCGATTTACCGAGATACTCAGCAAATATTGAAGAGCGTCTAAAGTCTGGCCTTGTCGTCCGATGAGAATTCCTACGTCATCACCCTCGATATCGATAGTTATCTCGTTATCCTGAATGGATTTAACCACAGGCTTGGCAGGCAGATTCATTGCGCCGAGAATATCGGTCAATATTTTAACCAGCCTGGCTTTAAGTTCATTGTCATCGACGCTTTCCAGAGGCTCGTCGGCTTTCGCCTCGGAAGCGGCGCTGGGCGCGACGACCGCCACATATCCCTCGCGCAGCCACGCTCGAATCACGGTCGGGGTCTGTCCTATGCCCAAAAACCCTTTGCTGCCTTCTTCGACCAACTCATACTCGACGACGTCTACGCCGACCCCAAGTTCCCTTGCGGCAATCTGAATCGCCTCTTCGAGTGTCCGTCCACCGATTTCGATCACGTTATCCATATTCCCTCGCTATATCAGGCGGCCCGTCTTCCGAAAGGCCGCGAACGTTCTTATCTGCGCCTTCTCCTGCGCGGCCGGGGCGTCTCAGTGCTATCCGGCTGAGCCGACGGCTGTGCAGGGCCTGCAGCCGTCGCAGGTTCAGAGCGCCCGTGCAAAATCATATACTGTTGCGCAGTCTGAAGAATGTTGAACACCAGCCAGTAAAGCAAGAACGCCGACGGGAACCCTGCGAAGATGAAAGCGAACATTATCGGCATCACTATAGACATCATCTTCTGCTGCTCAGCCTGCGTGGGGTCCACGTTGGAGAGCTTGGTGGATATGAACATACTTATCACATAAAGCACGACAAGAATGAGGTCCGGCTCCGAAAGGTTCCCCGCCGTAATCCATACCGTGCCGCCCGCCCCGAATGGAACAGTGACATCATACATATGCTTCAGTGAGCTTCCTATCCACAAAAAGGTGCCGTTGGCAAATTGGAACTCATAAGTTCGGATCATATAATACAGCAGCATCAATATCGGCATCTGCACCAGCAGCGGCAGGCAACTGGCAAATGGGTTAATATGATGCTCCTTATAGAGATCCATAGTCTTCTGGCCGATAGCCTGCTGGTCGCCCTTATATTTCTCCTGAATCTCCTTAACCAGCGGAGCAATTTTCTGCATCTCCTTCATAGCCTTAAATTGGGCCTTGGTGAGAGGCGTGATGGCCGTTTTTACGATTAAAGTGACCAGGATAATGGCGAACCAGTAACTGAACCCAGGTTTCTTACCCGTCAAATTGACAAGGAAATCCATTACCTTGTATAGATTCAAAAATCCCAGCAGCCTGGATTTCGAGTTTTCCACATCCAGCTCATGGGCAACCGTGACCTTCTTGACTTTGGCCTTCTCCACCAAATCCAAAACCTGGTCGACTTCGTTTGCCAGATAGCCGCGATTGCTCAGCTCAGTTTTTGTCTTGTCGAACCGATTAAGCAGAGTAGTGAACTCGACGTAGGCCTGGCGCAGGTTTTTAATCTTACCGGGCGCTGTTTCGTAGATTTCTCCGAGGTCGAAAAGCGCCTGAGCGGCTTGCGGTTTGTCCTTATAGGAGCTGTTTGCTACTTCTGTGAGTTTCTTGATGGCTTGTTTATAGTCATCATCCCGCGCCGTACTGGTTTTTTCTTTGGAGGCTTTGGCGACGAGGCTTGTGGCTTCCCTGATGTTTTTATCCGGGTCTTCCACTTTCGGCGGAGCGGCGCATCCTGCTGCAAACGCAACGATCAACAAAGCCGCGATTAGCACAGCTATAATTTTGGTATATCTCATAGTGGAAAAATGCTGGCAGGCCCTACGGGACGGGGTCATCACCGCCGTCGGCCCAGGGGTGGCATCGCGCTATCCTGCGCACACCCATCCACGCACCCCGAATACAACCATATTTATCGATCGCCTGCGCCGTATATTCAGAGCAGGTCGGGTTGTATCGGCAGGTGCGTCCCCAAAAGCGACGTGAAGCCTGCTGATAGACACTCCTTATAAGGAATATAATTGCGCGGGATGGCAGATTACAGAGTGCGCGCATCCAAAACGCCTGACTTTGACAAAGCGGCCTCAAGCGCCGCCGAGATATCCGGTAACGATGCACCGGCTGCCTTTACCCTGGCCACAAGTATCAATCGATTGTTCGGTTTGATCTGCCCCAAATACTCTCTGATCGCCTCAGCCAGCAGCCTTTTAACTCGATTCCTAACCACAGCGCCGCCCACTTTCTTACTTACAGAAAAGCCGACTTTGGTGCCGGGTTGATTGACCGGAAGCACGTACACGACGACAAGGTCCGTCGCAAAGGACCTCCCTTTCGAGTAGACTCTTCCAAAATCCGATCTTCTTTTTAACCTTAACTGCGAGGGCAACATAGCTGCGCCCTGATTTCTATAAATAGACGAATGTCCGGGAGATTATCCCCCGGACGCGTAAACACTAAGCGCTGAGTGCCCACCGGCCCTTTGCGCGCCTGGACTTCAGGACCCTGCGGCCGCCCTTTGTAGACATCCGCGCCATAAATCCGTGTTCGCGCTGACGTACGCGCTTCTTTGGTTGATATGTACGTTTCATAGCAGCAGCCATACCCCCTAGCTTGAAAAAGTATTATATCACGCACCAGCGCATCTTACAAGCATACCCAGCGCCTTGATGCCTCAAATAGTGACTCACTGAAACCCTTTATACGGCCTGACGGCACAAACCCCGCAGACTTCTCATCCGCGGGGTCCTGCCAAGGAGGTTTTTCTGCTTTCAGTTGGAGAAGCTTCATTGTGCTTGTGCTATATTTGTTACGTAACAGAAACAAGGAAGGTTCCCGTTGCGTATGGAAATAGTAGGGAAAGGAACAGCTAGACTTTCCGTCTAAGTAGTATTGACACAGCGTCCTCGGATCGGGCGTTGTGAAAAGAAAGGGGCATTAAGATGAGTACTAGGATTAAACTCAGTTTGATTGCGATTTGCCTGGTTGTCGCGATGGCCGCTACAGTCGCAACCACCCATGCGGCTCTGTTCGGAGATATCATTAAAGTCGGTGGAATCGCTGTGGTGGTAGATAAATTCGGGCCGCAGATCAACGACTTTATCAACAAGCTCACGGCCAATAAAGACCTTGGTACCGAGGAAGCGACCGCTGTGGTCCCGATTCTCAGCCTCGGCGGCGGTTCATACATCGGCGCAGTGCAGGTTATCGGAGCCAAAGAAAATGTCGACAAGTGCAAAGCCGTCGTCCAACTGGAAGGCAACGCGGTATTCGGCAAGAATATTCGCGTGAAGGCGCTTGTGCCGGTAGGCTCCAAAACCACCAGCAACATCAAAAGAATCTTTGGCGTCGGGGTCAGCGCCATCGTCGACATCAGGATATAATAGCCAATCCGGCGAGTCTATCGTTTCATTGGGCCGGGGTCAAGCTGCCTCGGCCCGGATTTTTATATTGACTACCTCTGAACCCACTACACTATTTCTTGATGCAATGGCCACTCGATTTGAGGTGATATTATATGGAGCCGAAAGCTCACGGCTGCGCGCTGCAGGAGAACAGGCTCTTGAGGAAATCGCTGACGCAGAAAAACGACTCAGCATGTTTCGACCCGGCAGCGAAACCTCCCGAATAAACGCATTCGCGGCGCACCAGGCCGTCAAAATCGACGCCCGATTGTATAATCTGCTGAAGCTGGCGGTGAGGGTTTCTCAGGCGACGGAGGGCGCGTTTGATATCACCGTAGCCCCTGCTATGCAAATCTGGCGAAACGCCGGCCGCCTTAACCGGCTGCCATCTGACGCTGAAATAGACTCCGCACGCGAGTTGGTCGGCGCGGAGATGATTTTATTCGACGATTCCGACCACACCATTCGATTCGCAAAAGAGGGCGTCCAAATCGACCCTGGAGCAATCGGAAAAGGCTTTGCGATCGACATTGCAGTGGAGAGCCTGCGCGAAAGCGGAATAACAAGCGCGCTGATTCACGGCGGAACCAGCACGATTTACGCTATTGGAAATCAGATAAACGGCCAGCCGTGGCGAATCGGGGTGCGAGACCCCGCGACGCCGGATCAGTCGTTGCGAACGGTGGAATTGTGCGACGCCTCTCTGTCGGTATCAGCACCCCACGGCAGGTTATTTGCGTGCGAGGGTCGGGAATATGGACACGTGATAGACCCTCGGACAGGCAGATCAGTGCGGCGGACATCATTAGCTGCTGTGTGGGGCCCATCCGCCACGGAGACGGACGCGCTCTCTACCGCGCTTTTAGTGCTGGGCGAGGAAGGTCTGGAACCGATTCGCCGAGCTTTCCCGGATTATGACGGGCTTGTGGTGGGGTTATAACAGAGGCCGGGATATCGCACCTACCCCGGCCCGTTGTATCAGGCGATCTTTTGTTTAATGGTCGGCTTGGAGTTTGTCCTGAGAAAATCCCTGATAAACTCATTGGTAAGGCTCACCACGGAGTCGTTCACAGTGCGCACGGCCGATGAGTTTACAATTCCCATCGTGCTGCTTGTCCAGGTAGTTGCGGGGGTGAGAATATTCGGGTCTCTGGACAACGCCGCAGCCTGGATCACTTCGGCGTGTATGCTGCAGGCGTAAAGCCCGGATGTGTTCTTCACGGAACTGATCGCCACATAGAAAATCGCCGCTCCCGGCTTGGAGAGTTCAGCTTCGCTGAGCGTTCTTATTCCGGCCGTGGATAGTCTTTCATTTATCAGCGATTCTATTGCGTGGTCGTCCAACCCGTCCGCTCGCAGGTCCGTCGCGGGAGTCTCCACCACTACATAAACCCCAACAATCCCCTTCAGAGACTTCGTCTCCATCTCCAGTCGTGCTGCCTGAGCGCCAGTCGCGATCAGGCAAAGAGCAAGTGTTATAGCAACGGCGCTGATGTATGCCACGGTACTCTTCATCTCGGTCACCTCGTCGAGCCGCGGACTCGAACTCCGCCCTCTGTAGTAAGATTACCCAAATTGTGAACACTTCTTGGCGCGTCGAGGGAGACTATTTCGCGCAATTCGCAACACACCTCGTCATCCTGCGCCCGCGGGTCCGCGCCCACACCTCGTCATCCTGCGCTCACTGTTCGTCATCCTGCGCCCCACTCTTTGTCATCCTGCGCGAAGTCGCAGGATCACCCTGCGACCCGTGTTCCAGCAGATTCCACGACTACGCGGACAATGGCATGGGCTGTATTCCTTGCCAATGGGTAAAATCAGTGTTAGCATAAGCTTATGGCCAGCATTGATGAGAAACATAAACCAAAGAATAAACGACAGGCGTTTTTGCGCCTTTTAGAGTACCTCGCGCCCTACAAAAACGCTGTGACTCTGGGGGTGGTCTCCAACTTATGGGTGGGATTGGTGGTGCTCGTGCCGCCTCTTATCTACGGAAGCAGCATCACGGACAGGGTAATATTAAACCGCCTCAACGAAACGCCCGCGGCGAGGTGGCAACTGCTCTTAATAAGCACGCTGCTGCAGATTTTTCTGTATGGCAGTTCATCTTTTATGGTCTGGGTGCGAATGAAGACTATGCACATCCTCGGCGAGCGCATTCTGGTCGATATTCGTAAGCAGATCTACTCGCGCCTGCAAATGCTCTCTCTTTCGTATTTCGACAGCGGACAGACCGGGGAGATAATGTCGCGGGTCACGAACGACTCGGAGGTGGTGGAGGAGTTCGTCACGCACGCCGCCGATACCCTCGTATCCGACGCCATTCGATTGATCGCTATGTGTATAATTATGTTTTATGTCTGCAAGACGCTGGCGATCATCTCCCTGCTGCCTGTGCCGATAATATTCGTCCTCGCGCTCACTTTCTCCCGCAAGGTGCGCCCGATTTATAGAAAAGTGCGGGAGAGGCTGGCTGAAATTAACGCGAAAGTTCAGGAAAACCTCAGCGGCATTCGGGTCATCAAGGCATTTGCACGCGAGGATTATGAACAAAAGAGCTTTGAAGACGATGCGGAATCCTACTTCGATATGCGCGTCAGAGCAATCCGGCTGTGGACCCGATTCTTCCCAACCATCGACTTTCAGGTGCGAACGGCGTCGGTTGTGGTGTGGGCGGTTGGCGCTGCGATGATTCTGCATAACGTGCCCGGTGTCTCAATGGGCACACTGATTATCTTCACGATGTATCTCGGTATGTTTTACGAACCGGTGCGCAGCCTGGCCACTATTAATGACACAATCCAACGCTCGCTGGCGGCTGCTGAGAGGATATTTGAGATCGTCGACGAGCAGCCGCAGATTCAGGATGCACAGGGCGCCACTGACCTGCCGCGCGTCAGCGGTCGAGTCGAGTTCGACCACGTAAACTTCAGCTACGGCGGCGAGGAAGAGGTGCTAACCGACATCTGCATCAAAGCCGAACCGGGGCAGATCGTGGCTCTGGTAGGTCGCAGCGGCGCGGGTAAGACGAGCATAGTCAACCTGATTCCCCGCTTTTATGACCCCAATTCGGGTAGGATACTGATCGATGGCTTCGATGTCAAATACGTGACCCAAACCTCTCTGCGAAACCAGATAGCGATGGTGCTGCAGGATACATTTTTGTTCAACGGCACCGTAAGCGAGAACATTCGCTACGGCAAGCTCGACGCCACTCAGGAAGAGATAATCACGGCTGCCAAAGCGGCAAATGCGGCGGAGTTTATCGAAGCGATGCCGGATAGTTATGAAACCGAGATTGGTGAGAGAGGAATCAAACTATCCGGCGGCCAGAAACAGCGGCTCGCGATAGCCAGGGCGATTTTGGCCGACCCGCGCATACTTATCCTCGATGAGGCCACCAGCTCGGTGGACTCTGAGAGCGAATATCTTATCCATCGCGCAATGGACAGGCTTATGGAAGGCCGAACGACGTTCGTCATCGCCCACCGCCTGTCGACTATCAAACACGCCGACCAGATTATAACCCTTGAAAAAGGCTGCGTCACAGAGGTTGGGAACCACAAAACCCTGCTCGATCAAGACGGCGTCTATGCGCAGATGTATGAGATGCAGTTCAGGCTGAACGAAGAATAAAAAAGTGGCCGGTTTGCACGCCGGCCACTTAATTTGTCTAATAACTTACTAGTTTGTTTGTTATTTGTTATTTCGGGAAACCCTTTTCCCGAAACCACGCAACTTCCTAGCTATCCTTAATGGTGTGATACATCCTCGCCTGCATACCGTGGACTTTGACTATCCCGACGGCTTCGCTCTGGTCGAAAGTCTTTGAGTCGAAGCTCGCGAGGTCTTCGTTATACAGCGCATATTTGCTCGCGCGGCCGATGATCTGTGCGGAGCCTTTAAACAGTCGCATCGTGACCGTGCCGGTGACTCTCGGCTGGATAGCGTTTATGAACGCCTCGAGGTCGTCCTTGAACGGGTCATACCACAGACCTGCGTAGGCAAGCTCGCCCCACTTCTGATCGACCAGCATCTTGAACGCGCGCTCATCAGCCGTGCAGACCAGCCCTTCGAGCGCCTTATGCGCGGGGATAAGCAGGCTTGCCGCAGGGCATTCGTAGTTCTCGCGCACCTTCAGTCCCATAATGCGGTCTTCCATAATGTCGATGCGTCCGATGCCGTTCTCACCGGCCAATTTGTGCGCCTCGAGGATAAGGTCGAGGGGCTTCATTTTATTGCCGTTGATAGCTACCGGGACACCGTTGTCGAATTCTATGGTGATCTCGGTCGGGGTGTCCGGGGCGTCCTGCGGGCTTCTGGTCCACTGGAAAATCTCTTCCGGCGGCGCGTAGTTCGGCTCTTCCAGGTGGCCGCCTTCTATGCTGCGTCCCCACAGGTTCTCGTCAATCGACCATATCTTTTCTTTGCTTTGGCCGATCGGTATGCCCTTCTTTTCGGCGTATTCGATCTCCCAGGAGCGGGTCATCGTGTGCTCGCGCATTGGTGCGATAATCGGGGTATCCGGCATGAATGTTCTCATAACAAACTCGAACCGAAACTGATCGTTGCCTTTGCCTGTGCAACCGTGACAGAAAGCGTCGATTCCGCCGAGCTTTTGGGCTATTTCGACAGCCTTACGGGCGATCAGCGGCCGGGCTATCGAGGTGCTGATAGGGTAGCCCTGATAGTCGCCGTTGGCCTTGATAGATGGGAAGATGAAGTCGGTGACGAACTCCTCGCGTGCGTCGATGGAGTAGTGCTCAGTTTTGAGCAGCCTGGCTTTATCCTCCGCCTGCTTAAGCTCACCAGCGGGCAGGCCGACATCGACCGTGACCGTGACTACGTGCTCAAAGCCGTAGTCCTCTCGCATCATCGGAATACACACGGAGGTATCCAGCCCTCCGGAGTAGACTAATAGGACAGTTTTTGACATTACTTCCTCCGTACACTAATCGGCAGTGCGTACTGCCGTTGAGATTTGCAACTTATATATTCTAACGGATTTTGATAATTTGTGCTTGTGGTCAGATGTTCGGAGTCCCGAAATCCAAAACAAGCGTATTTCCAGTGACGTGATCCTGCGACTTCGCGCAGGATGACTAAAATTGAGACATCGTATGACCGGTCCATCGGCGGACTTTTTCAGGCCTTACGGAAAGCGGGGATCGGGTTTATGGCAGTCGTCTGCGCGGTTAAACAGCACGACCAGTGACATTGCAAGAAAAACCGCATCCCGAATGATGATTTCCCACCCGACTTTGCTCTCGGCCACTGTGAAGCAGCCGCAGTCAATGTCAAGTCCGCGGGCCATTGCGCTGGCCACAGCCGCGATAAATATCACGTTCATAATCGCCGCAATCAAAGCCGCACTTTGAAAGGCCACTCCGTTTAACAACGAGAAACCCACCAGGAGTTCAACCCAGGGCAATATCAGAGCGAACACATTGACGCTATACAGCGGCAAAAGTCGATACGCCGCTATGCTGTCGGCAAAACCAGCCGGGTCAATTATCTTTCCAAGGGCAGAGACGATGAAGATCGCTCCTAACAGCCATCTCGCTATCCTCAACACCTGTCGGTTCGCGATAAAAGCAGACAGACATCTCATTGGTCTGCCCTCTTGCTTGTAGGATAACCGGCCTCTTTCCACCCCAACATCCCATCAAGCATTATAAACACCCTCGTATATCCGCGGGCCACCAGCGCATCAGCAAGTTTTACTGCAAGCCCGCATTGTGGGTCGCTGCAGTAGGTAATCAGCGTTTTGTCCTTCGGAACAGACCCCAGAGCATCATCATAGAGTTTGTCCATGTCCTCCACAAACAGGGATATCGCTCCCTGAACGTGCTCGAGATCATAGTCGTCTTTATACCGGGCATCAACAAAGACCGCAGACTTTTGATCGAAAGTCGCTTTTGCGTCCGTTAAGGTCGTAAAGAGCGCCTCCACACGCGGAGCCGATGGCTCGGAAGTCTGCGTTTTTGGCAAAACCTCCCGCACAGGTTTCGGCTTGTCCACCATCTTCGAATCGACTCTTTGACCGGATGCAGCCGGGTTCGGAGTCGCAGGCTGTCTCTGATCCGTGCTCGCAGAGCCATCTGCAGCGTTTTTGGCTGGTACCGGCGGCTGCGGATTTACACCGATGACTTCCCGTGAGTCCGCCATTTTGTGGGTCCGGCTGAGCGGAATCCGGACCCACGGCAATGGGCGCGGGTTTACGGCGTTCGCACCCAGCCCGACCGCCATAGCTTGAAGCAGTATCAACACCGCGCCGAGAATAATCTTGCAGCTTTTCACGATCTTATCTCCGAAAGACTACTCGACGACGTTGCCATATACCATGACACGAGCCTTCTGGTTTTCGTCAGAACCGTCCACAATGTCGAGCCATTCCATTATGCGACCCGGCTCGCTGCCGGCTTTGACAAGCACTGTCACTTCCCAATAGTCCCCGGCCTTGTCGGCAATCTTCTTAAAGCTGGGCGCTGATACGTGGGCACTGGGGATGACCCTGGTGATCTTGAACGTTTTCACATCTCCAGGGTAAACAAAAAGTCGATTGGTCCGGCTCTGGTTCACTTTGAGTGAGCCAAAGTTAAGTCGCTCCGGTTTCAGAGTTGCAAGTGGGATGACCTCAGCCTTGAATGACAGAGTTATATTGCCGCGCTCAGGGTCATTCGTTGTAATTGAGACGATCTTGCTGACATTGCCATTATAGCCTGAAGTGTTGAACACAGTGGTAATAATCGAGGACTGCTGCGGAGCTAGTTTGGTGTCTTTGGCCTCCGCCCTGGCGCATCCGCAACTGGATCTGACGGCGGTGATCTCCAACTCGGTATCGCCGATATTCTTGAATGTAAATACTGCATTGATAGGCTTGCCTGCCACAACACGGCCGAGGTCGATGGATTCGCTCTCAAAAGTGATCTTGGGGGCTGCAATTAATGTGGAAACGGCGCATAGCACGAGGGCTAGAATTGCCATAAGGTAGCCGAACGTCTTGAATAACATTTATGTTCCTCCTATTGAGACCTGACAGGGCGAGCGCGCATTGCCGCTCTTAACCCCGGCTGCCTCAGCAGATTAAGGAGGACGTTACGAGACAAGCAGGCTGCACATTCGCCATATGCGATTGATTAGTGAAACACCACATGACCTGTGGTCGAGCCGAAACACTCAACGGCTGCAGTAACGCCAAATCATAAGCCTGCTCCTTTCTTATAAGTGGACATATAACTGAATTATAGCACGTCTTTTTAACTATGTCTGTCGCTGTCCGGATTGGTATGAGCTAACAAACGATGAGTGCTCTGCGCCGGGCCGTTTCGGGAAAGGGGAGGCTGTCTCAAAAGTCATTTGGCGGAAGCGCATTCTAAAACCGCTTGCGAAAATGGCCGAGAAGTGGCCTCTCGCGACTTTTGGGACTTCTGGCACGTCCAGATCCTGACCAGAATAACCTGCTCAGGGACTTTTGAGATAGTTGCCTTTTTCCCGAAACAAGGGAAAATAATTGTATGTCAATAACAAATCATTTACAACCTCTGGAGGGTGTCCAAAATGGCAAAATGTATTATGTGTGGGGCTTCTTTCCCTAATAAGATGGCTCAGCTTTGCAGCAGATGCGACGATGGCCAATGTATTAAGTGTGGGGCTTCTTTCCCTAATAATATGGCTCAGCTTTGCAGCAGATGCGATGATGGCCAATGTATTAAGTGTGGGGCTTCTTTCCCTAATAAGATGGCTCGCCTTTGCAGCAGATGCTCTTAGCCTGCATTGAGGGCCCAGTTTTGTTCTCTCGGGAAAACCCCTTTTCCCGAAACAACCTGTCCATAGAATCTACACGAGTGCATGTCCAGCAACGTCATCCTGCGACTTTGCGCAGGATGACAAAAGTTGGAGCGCAGGATGACTAAAATTGAGACGTCGGATGACTCAAGGGACCGACCAGTCTTATAAATGAAAATGGCCGTGTATTATCTATTTCCCCTGCCTCACGATCTTCGGCTCCACCCAGTGCGCCCAGTCATAGGAATTGTCCTCAATCGCGTTTGTCTTCAGGGTAAGGGCGATCGTTTTGCCGGCATAGGGCGTCAGGTCTATTGTATGATCCTCGTATGCCTCGCCGACCGGCATTATGCTGCCCTGAGCGGACTTGTCATCCTTTGGCGCAATAAACGCGGTTATGGTCTTGTTGAACAGCTCCTTGTCGTCCACGAACACCGAGTATCGCACGCCATCTGTGCTTTTTTCTGTGATAACTGTGCCGAACTTCATCAGGATTACGCCCTTTGCGGGCAGCTCGATTTGATATGTTGCTGTGGCATCCCCTTTTGGATTAGGATGCTGCAACACAGCCCGCCTCGACTTGCCGCCGATTTCGACTGTGCGCGATTCCCATGCAAAGCAGTTCTCCGTGCGGGCTTTGCCTATCCTCATCAGATCGAATATGACATTTTTGGGCAACGGCAGCAACTGCGCGTCCATTTCTGTAATCCACGGAGCGACATTGGCCCCTCCCTCGCGGACATGAGTTATCCCGTTGGCCTCGATGGTCTGTTTGGCCTGTCGCCAGATATTCACCGCGTCGTTATCCGATACGCCATAATACTCCGGATATGTGAGCTGCATATACCAGAACGGCAGCATCAGCTTGTTGATTCGATTTCGCACTTCGTCGTCCGTTGCCGCAGAATCTGCACGTGACAGAATATTGAGCGAATTTGTCACCAGTTCGGGTAGGACGGTATTTTTGGGCTCCCACGCTCCAAATGCGTGAATCTCTGGATTTGCGGCACAGTCGTCGAGATACTTAAGATACTCCAGCACATCAGTCGCCGCTTCTCGATAGTATCCACGGCAGAAGTCCTGGCGCAGGGTTATGGGATTTTGCGAGGGATCCCACATCAGTTGAGCGGAGAGATACTGTCGCAGTTCTGCCAGTTCTCCGCCGGGGCTTTGGTAGTCGCATTGCACCATAACCCCGTTTACACCGTGCGAAGCATAGTATTTGAGGTCTTTTGCAAGCCCGGCAAGGTTCGGATTGGGCGCAAGATAGTGCGCGAAGTTGGTGGCGTAGTGCCAGATGAAAATACGGCGGGTGCGTTCGCTCCATTGATGGACGTAATCAGCGAAGTTCGCGCCGAGGCCGCATTTCTCGAAACCGTGATAATAGCAGCCGGCATGACAGAGCCTGATGATGACGTTGTCGCGCGGCTTTGTGGCAGGCGGCTTGGTGGAATAGGCGTAGGCCAGCGTTTCGACCCATATATGCGGATGCTTTTCGGCTACCACATCTGCGATTGCGTTGACGAACCTCATTATCGGCCCGTGCTGCGAGCCTTCCTCGTTGACAACGGCCATGCACTTATCACACTCGCATGGCCCGATACCGTCGTTTTGTGAGACATCAATTATCGGCACATCGGGATTCTCCTCGATCCAGCGCAGCACTTTCTCTTTGGAGATTCTCAACACGTCGGGATTTGTCAGGCAAAGTTGCGCGTGCACTGAGCCTCCGACACGCTTTCCATCCTGCAAGCCGAAATATTCCGGGTGTTTTTCATAATACTCATTTGTAGGAATCAGTTCGGCGAAAGAGTGGACATAGGGATGGAATTTGATCTTGCCTCCCACGGTCTCATCACATTTGGTAAACGGCCCGTTGAGTCGCTGGCGGGCGGCAATCTGTTTGGGGAATGAGTCCCAGTAGAGAGTCTCTCGATACATATACGGCGGCGCATAAGAATAATCCAGATCCGGAAGCGTCACCTTATGGCGCTCGGGTATAATCGTGCAATCCCAGGCAAGAAAACGGACATCGAGATATTTTTCCAGCAGCACATAGACGCTGTAGAGGTTGCCCCGCTCGTTTTGGCCGAGAAGAGCGAAATCGTTGCCGATGGTCTTAATTAACACGCCGTCCTCAGCGAGTTGTTTCGCCTGCTCGACGAGACCTGCCTTTGCGCTTCGCTTGCACGGGCCTAATAAAAATGCCGGGCCGTCTCCGGCAGCGGATTCGCGGACAATAGGCAGCCGCACGCCGCTTATCTGAGCAAATATATCCTGAAGTTCCGTCGCGGCATATTTGACCGCGGCTCCCGGCTTATCGGGGGTGACGATTTTATAGTCGCTGCGTCCATTTTGCGCGATCACTGCGCCGTTTGCCTGAACTGCAAATATAAGAACGAGGCCAGCTACCCACGGTATTAAACTCATAGTTATTTCTCCTTAAGTAATGGGACGTGATCCTGCGACTTCGCGCAGGATGACTAATGTTGAGAGCGCCTGACCTGTCTTGCGGTGGCGATTCGGAGATCGCCACCGATCTGTTTTCAACCGATAACCGTCAACCGTCAACCGTCAACCGAAAAAGCAGATTTCTCACTTCGTTCGAAATGACAAGGTATAGGAACCGTCAACCGAAAACCCCTACCCACCGTCTCCGTACTTTAATACCGGTTTTCTGGCGGCTGTGGCTTCGTCGAGGCGTCGTACTGGCGTATTGTGGGGGGCGGATTGTAAGATTTCGGGGTTGGTTTCCGCCTCGTTTGCTATCGTCATCATCGCCTCTATGAACTCGTCGAGAGTTTCGATGCTCTCGGTCTCGGTTGGCTCGATCATCAGCGCTTCGGCGACTATCAACGGGAAATAGATCGTGGGCGGGTGATAGCCGAAGTCGATCAGCCGCTTCGCCACATCCAGCGCCTTGACGCCGAGCGCCTTCTGTTTTGACGCAGAGGCCACAAACTCGTGCATACACCGGCCGTCAAACGGCACCTCATACGCCTTGTTGAGCTTGCTGAGAAGATAATTTGCGTTAAGAACCGCGTTGTCGCTGGCCTGCTTGAGTCCCCTCGCTCCCATAGTCAGAATATACACACAGGCTCGCAGCACTATCGCGATGTTGCCGTAGAATCCGTGAACCTGCCCGATGGAATCCGGTCGGTCGTAGTCCAGATAATACCGGCCATCTGCAAGCGCAACGTTTGGAACGGGCAAATATGGCGCAAGATAATCCTTAACAGCCACCGGCCCGGCTCCAGGTCCGCCGCCGCCGTGAGGGGTGGAGAACGTTTTGTGTAAATTCAAGTGCATCGCGTCAAAACCGCTGTCCGCCGGTCGATACCACCCCATAACCGCGTTCATATTCGCACCGTCGCAGTAGATCAGCGCGCCAGCCTCGTGCACCATAGCGCAAATCTCGGCTATCTGCGACTCGAACAGGCCGAGTGTGTTGGGGTTGGTCAACATTACCGCCGCGACCTCGTCGTTGAGCGCCTCGCGAAGCGCATTAAGGTCAACGCGACCATCAGAACCGGAATTGATCTTAACAATGCCATAACCACACCGCGCCGCAGTGGCCGGATTGGTGCCGTGGGAGGAATCCGGCACGATGACGATATGCCTGTGCCCCTGTCCGGTTTTTTCGTGATGCCGCTTAAAGACCATCAGCGCGGTATATTCTCCCTGCGCCCCGGCCGCAGGCTGCAGTGTCACAGCGTCGAAACCGGTTATGGCCTTGATATACTCCTGTGTCGCATGCATCGCCGCAAGCGTCCCCTGCGCCAGAGACTCGTCTTGATATGGGTGCATATTTGCGAACCCGGACAGCGAGGCGAGTTCCTCGTTTATCTTTGGATTATATTTCATCGTGCAGGAACCAAGGGGATAAAACCCGCGGTCCACGCTGTAGTTGGCAATGGAAAGCCGGGTGAAATGCCTGATCACGTCGGTCTGGGCAAGCTCCGGTAGTGGAAGTTCGGTGCGCAGGTTGGCAGAACCGATAAGCGCACTGAGATCGGCTGCCGGCACGTCGGATTCGGGCAGGCTGACGCCGACTCGGCCCGGTGAGCTATATTCAAAAATCGTCTTATCTACGCTCATTATTTCAACCCCTCCACCAGCGCGTCCATCTCATCGCGAGTCCGTTTCTCGGTAACGCAGAGAAGCATGTGATCGGCAAGCTCTGGGTAAAATCTCCCCAAATCCAGCCCTCCGATTAAACCAGCCTCGCGCAGCTTGCCGTTAATCTCAGCAACCGGCGCAGGACACTTGACCACGAATTCCTTGAAAAATGGAGTATCAGAGACCACTTCATAGCCGTCAATTTGACCGATGCGCTCGGCTAGATAATGGGACTTGTGCGCGCACAACTCCGCCACCTGTCGCAGCCCTGTTTTGCCGAGAGTAGACAAATAAACCGTCGCCGCCAGCGCGCAAAGGCCCTGGTTGGTGCAGATATTTGAAGTGGCCTTCTCGCGACGGATGTGCTGTTCACGGGTCTGGATTGTCAGCACGTATCCGAGTTCGCCCTCGGTGTCGGTAGTGGCGCCGACGATCCTGCCGGGCATCTGCCGCATATACTGCTGCTTGCAGGCGAATAACCCCAAAAGCGGCCCGCCATAAGCCATCGGCAGACCCAGCGACTGCCCCTCGCCGACCGCGATATCCGCGTTATATTCACCGGGCGGCTTCAACAGGCCCAGCGATACAGGGTCGAATGACACGACCAGCAGCGCGCCTTTGCCGTGCGCCAGCGACTCTATATGGCCCAGATCCTCAATAGAGCCGAAGAAGTTCGGGTTTTGGACGATCACACAGGCCGTGTCTTCGTCGATGCAATTATCCAGTTTAGACAAATCCGAGGTAACGTTCGCCCGCGGCGCCTCGACCAATTCATAGCCAGCAGCCCAGGCGTAGGTTCGCAGAGTCTGCCTATAGGCCGGATTGATGCACTCCGACACCAGCCACTTCGGCCGCTTTGTAACGCTGGAGGCCATTATCGCCGCCTCAGCGACCGCCGTTGCGCCGTCGTAAAGAGAAGCATTAGCCACCTCCATCCCGGTCAACTGGCAGATCAGGGTTTGGAACTCGAATATTGACTGCAAAGTCCCCTGGCTGATCTCGGGCTGATACGGTGTATAGGAAGTATAAAACTCCGACCGGCCAATCACAGCCCCGACTGTGGACGGGATATAGTGGTCGTAAATCCCAGCGCCTAAGAAGCAGGGAAATTGCTCGGTTGAGGTATTGTTCTGGGCAAGTTGCGCAAAATGCCGGCGCAGCTCGATCTCGCTCATCGGCTGAGGCAGGTCGATTTCCCCGCGCAGCCGCACTTCTGCCGGGATCTGCTCGAAGAGTTCTTCTATGCAAGACGCACCGGCAGATTCCAGCATCCTGCGCTGGTCGTCATCTGTGTTGGGTATGTATGGCAAGTCAGTGCTCCTTCGGCGCGTTTTCGTACTGTTCTGCTGTCATAAGGTCGTCGAGTTCCCCGGGGTTTGTCATCTTGACTTTGATCATCCAACCCTTTTCATAGGGACTGTCGTTGACCAGTTCGGGGGCGTCGACAAGCGCGGAATTGATCTCGACCACCTCTCCGGAAACAGGGATCACGAGATCGGAGACCGTTTTATAGGATTCCACCGTGCCGAAGACGTCACCCTTATCGAAGCTGATACCCACATCCGGAAGCTCGACAAAGACTATCTCACCAAGCTCAGACTGCGCATAATCGGTGATACCGAGCGTCGCGACGTCGCCTTCTGCGCCGACCCATTCGTGCGTGCTGGAGTATTTGTAGTTGCCAGGATTCATTGCTGCCCTCTTTATATTTCGGTATTTTAAAGCTTACTTACGTTTATAAAACGGCATTGAGACTACCTTGCAGGAGCAGGTTCGGCTGCCTGTCTTTATTTGCACTTCGGCACCGACCGCACTGCTCGATTCGTCGAGATAAGCCATAGCGATGCCATTGCCAAGAGTTGGAGAAAAAGTGCCGCTGGAGACAACCCCGACGACTTTCTTGTCGCTCAGCACATCGCATCCGTGCCGGGGAATGCACCGGTCTACAGCCTCCAGACCGCCGAGTTTGCGGGATACTCCGGCTTCTTTTGCGTGCATAATCGCTTCTTTGCCGATAAAGTCTCCCTTATTCGGCTTCACTACCCACATCAGCCGAGCCTCGACCGGGGTGGTCTCACCAGTCAGCTCGCATCCATACAGCGGCAACCCCGCTTCCAGCCTCAGA
The DNA here is from genome assembly GCA_050948905.1 of Armatimonadota bacterium. Lineage (GTDB taxonomy): Bacteria > Armatimonadota > UBA5829 > UBA5829 > UBA5829 > DTKD01. The sequence continues at coordinate 985,516 of JBMNES010000001.1, forward strand.
ACATCTCTTGCGCCAAGGCCAATCGGCTCCACGTCGAACTCCTCGCCGGCTATCATTAGCGCGTTCCAGACATCGGCGCACTCGTCGACAGCCACCAGAACCTCAAAACCGTCCTCGCCGGTATAGCCCGTCCGTGCGACGCGGCACCAGTGCCCCGCTATCTGGGTCAGCTCAATCTGAAACCTGGAGATGGTCTTGACATCTACTTCGGCCACATTCTGCAAAGTGCATTCGGCATCCGGCCCCTGCACAGCGATAAGAGCAGTCTGCTCTGATTGATTCACCAATCCCGCGCCGAACGAGTTGTGCGACGATATCCACTCAAAATCTTTCTTCTCATTGGCCGCGTTTACGATCAGCAGATATTCCTGCTCAGCGAGTCGATAGACTATGAGATCATCTACCACCCCGCCGTTGTCGTTACAAAGCAGGCTATACTGAGCCCGGCCGATTTGAAGGGCGGAGACGTCGTTGGTGGTGACATATTGCAGCAGAGCCAGCGCGTTCGGCCCTGTGACGGCGAACTCGCCCATGTGGGATATATCAAACAACCCCACTTTAGACCGCACTACCTCGACTTCGTGCGCTATGCCGGCATATTGCAGCGGCATATCCCAACCCGCATACTCGGTCATTCGCGCGCCGCGTTTGACGTGATCCTCATAAAGTGGTGTTCTCATTTTTCCACCCATCTCAAGGCTGATTGCTACTATTTACAACGCCATATACGTTACATCGCAGCTGTATTGCTGTCAAGCTGGAGCGCACCCCGCGCCCCAGCCCGGTCTTTTTCAGCGTTACCAGAAACAGGCCCGCTCAAAACAAACTTGACGCGCATTGCCGGGCTTTATACCATGTCATGTCCATAGTCCACTGGAGGGTGACACACCGAATGAATTATACACGCAAAGAAGCGGCCATACTCGTCCAGGCGCTTCCATATATACAGGCCTATTCCGGCAAAATCGTCGTCATAAAATACGGCGGCAACGCGATGATAGATGAGGAGCTGAAAAAGGGAGTCGCCCGCGATGTGGTGCTGATGCACTGCGTCGGGATGCGGCCGATTCTCGTCCACGGCGGCGGCCCGGAGATCAGCTCTCTTATGAAAAAGATGGGCAAAGAGCCGGAGTTCGTCAACGGCCTTAGGGTCACCGACGCGGAGACTATGGAAATAGTGGAGATGGTGCTGGCAGGTAAGACCAACAAGGGCATAGTCTCCCTTATCAACGGCGAGGGCGCGCAGGCTATCGGCCTCAGCGGTAAAGACGCCAACCTCATCGTCGCAGAAAAAGCCGACGGCGAAGTCGACCTCGGTTTCGTCGGCAAAGTCACCGAGATTAACCCGGACATTTTGCTCGATTTGCTGCAGCACGGATACATTCCTGTGATATCCTCCGTCGCGATTGGGCCGAACGGCGAGAGCTTCAACGTCAATGCGGATCATATCGCCGGGGCAATCGCCGCCAAAGTCGGGGCCGAGAAGCTGATTATGATGACCGATGTGCCGGGGATTTATAGCTCCTACGGCGATGATTCGACGTTCATCTCTGAACTTAACATTGCCGATGCGAGTAAGATGATTCGGCAGGGCAAGATTGGGGCCGGGATGATACCGAAAGTCGAGGCGTGTATTACCGCTCTTGAGGGCGGCGTGACCCGCACCCACATAGTCGACGGAACCAAGCAGCACTCGCTTCTTATGGAGATCTTCACCGACACGGGGATCGGGACGATGATCGTGCGATAACCCCGAAAAGGACTAATATAAATGACCACCATCGAACTGGACAACAACTATGTAATGCACACGTACGGCCGGTTGCCGGTCGTTTTTGTGAGAGGCGAGGGGTGCTTCGTCTATGACGAAAACGGCAAGCAGTATCTGGACTTCGTGGCAGGAATCGCCGTCAACGGCCTGGGGCACTGCCCGCCAAAGGTTGTCGAGGCGATCTGCAAACAGGCCAAAACCCTGATGCACACCTCGAACCTTTATCACACTACCCCGCAACCGCAACTGGCGAAGCTGCTGGTGGATGCGTCGGGTATGAACAAGGCGTTTTTCTGCAACTCGGGCGCGGAGGCTAATGAAGCCGCCATCAAACTCGCCCGGAAAGCGGCAAAGGCAGCGGGTAACCCCGAAAAAACGGAGATTATCACCGCTGAACAGTCGTTTCACGGCAGGACGCTGGCTGCGATAACCGCCACCGGCCAGCCTAAGTATCAGAACTCGTTTACCCCTCTGATGCCGGGCTTCAAATATGTGCCGTATAACGACGTTGCCGCATTGAAATCTGCCGCAAATGATAAGACCTGCGCGATTATGATGGAGCCGGTGCAGGGAGAGAGCGGGGTGCATCCGGCCACGGCTGAGTTTTTGGCCACCGCTCGGCAGCTTTGTGACGACCTCGGCGCGGCGCTTATATTCGACGAAGTGCAGACTGGCCTTGGGCGAACGGGGGAGCTGTTCGGGTTTGAGAACTACGATGTTGTGCCGGATATTATGACGCTGGCAAAGACGCTCGGCGGCGGGTTCCCTATTGGGGCGTGTCTGGGACGCGGCAGATATGCTGATATATTCGAACCTGGCGACCACGCCTCCACATTCGGCGGCAACCCTCTCGCGTGCGCGGCAGCGATTGCCTGTGTAAATGAAATAATCGAAGGCGGCTGGGTGGAGAACTCTTATCAGGTCGGTGAGTATTTCAGGGACAAACTAAGCAAACTTCCCGGCATTAAAGAAGTGCGGGGTATGGGATTGATGATCGGCGCGGAGTTCGTTGAGCCTGTCGCTAAAAATATGGCTGCGACTGCGCTTGAGCGCGGGCTTATCGTAAACGCCATCGGCGACCACGTCCTGCGCTTCGTGCCGCCGCTAATCGTGACCAAAGAGCTTGTAGACAAGGCGGTAGAAATAATTGCGGGTTAATGTAAGACTTAAAATCGCAGCGGTCGTGGTTCTGCTGATCGCGCTGGCTCTGCCGGTTAATGCTCAGCATTTCTATTTTGCTCAGATAACCGACACCCACTTCGGCAGGGATAATAACGCCGAAAGGGCCGCGAAAGTGGTCGCCTCGGTCAACGCTTTGCCGGTGAAAATAGAGGCGGTTGTGGTGACGGGGGATATTTTCGACGAATGCATCCTTGATGACAAGGTCGTGCAGACTGCGCTGGATACTTTCAAAGCCCTCAGGCCGCCTGTATATTATTTGCCCGGCAACAACGACATAGTCGAAAACGACCAAGCTCCGGCGATGCGCGACGCTTTTATTAAGCACATCGGCCCGCTGGCTTCAAAAACGGTTGTTAAGGGAGTAGTGTTTTTGATGGTCTACACAGAGCCGCTGAGGGTCAATGTCGGGGTGGAGTTTGACGCCTTAAAGTGGCTGAAGCGTGAACTTGACGACGCGGGGGACAGGCCGGTGATTATATTCACTCACACCCCGGTCGACAGGGATTTCTATCTAAATAAAATGCACCCCGGCTGGCCGGATGCCAACAGAAAGAAACTGGAGTCTCTGATCTCGGCGAATAAGAACGTGAAGGCGGTCATTACGGGGCACTTTCATCGCGATGAGTTCCACTGGATCGGTGATACGCCGGAGTTCGTCTGCCCGCCGGTCTCTTCTCTTTTCGACAGGCAGAACGCGTATAGAATGTACGAATACAACGACGGCAAGGTAAGCTATAGAACAATACACCTCGACTGAGCGTGAATCATCCTAACTCAACGGAGAATTATATGCGGCAGCAACATGTGGGCAATTTTGAAGGCACTTCCATTAACGGCGGCGACCTTATCGGCATAGCTCATCTCACTAAAGATGAACTCGACGCCATTTTTGACCTCACCAGAAGGCTAAAGAACGGCGAAATCAGCGCGGCAGATCAGCGGGAGATTCTCAAGGGCAAGACACTGGCTATGATCTTCGAGAAGCCGTCTCTTCGGACGCGGGTCAGCTTCGAGACGGGGATATTTCAACTCGGCGGGCAGGCGATCAACCTGCAGCCGATGGATATTCAACTCGGCAAGCGCGAGACCATCGCCGACGCTGCTCGAAACCTGGAGAGGTTCGTCGACATAATAATGGCGCGCACGTTCGCTCATTCCACAGTCACCGAGCTTGCCAAATACGCCAGCATACCTGTCATCAACGGCCTTACCGACCTCGAACACCCTTGCCAGGCGTTGGCGGATTTTCAGACGATTCTGGAACACAAGGGCCGATTTGAAGGGCTGAAGATGGCGTTTTTAGGGGATGGCAACAATGTGTCACAGTCTCTGATGATGCTGGCCGCGAAAGTGGGAATGCACTTCACTTTAGGCTGTCCGGCAGGATATGAGCCGGAGCCGACGACTCTCGCGCAGGCTCTAGCAGACGCGCAGTCCACGGGTTCGATAATTGAGATATTAAACGACCCGATCAATGCTGCAAAGGACGCGGATATAATCGTAACCGATGTATGGGCCAGCATGGGTATGGAGGACGAGGCCGCCGAGCGGGAGAGAGCTTTCGCGCCGTTCCAGGTCAATGCAGCGTTGATGAGTCACGCCAAGCCCGACGCCATCTTTGAGCACTGCCTGCCCGCGCACCGAGGGTCCGAAGTCACAGACGAGGTAATCGACAGTCCTCAGAGCGTAGTTTTCGACGAAGCCGAGAACAGACTACACGCACAAAAGGCAGTGATGGCGATTTTGGGTTGACGGTTGGCATTCTTGTCATTTCGAACGAAGTGAGAAATCTGCTTTTTCGGTTGACGGTTGACGGTCATGTTAAACAGATAGGTGGCAATCTCCGAATTGCCACCTCACAAACCGTTTTGCGGCGATCTCCGAATCGCCGCTTCACGAATGGAAAATGGCCGGGACAGAGGCCCGGCCACTACATCAAATCACCACACATTGTGCAGTAGATAGGTGGCAATCTCCGAATTGCCACCTCAAAACCCTAATCAATCGGAAACGTCTTATACATCGGCGTCGACAGCCACCATCTTAGCAGCGTGAGAATACCACTGATCACGTAATCCCCCAGCACCAACCCCAAAAAGAACGGCATAGCGCGCCGGTACATTTTCATACCGCCGGTTCGCAGCATAGCAGATTTTGACACGGCCGCTATTAGCATCGGCAGCCACATCCAGTCGAACATACGAATCTGAGCCAGCACGAACCCGACCGGGTGAAACGGCCACCAGGCGACTTTGAGCTGTGCAGCATAGAACGCCACTACCATCCCCGCGCCCCAGATCATCGCGATAATATGAGCTGCCCCGGCCTTGGGAGCGGTGCCGTCAAGCGTCGCTCGCAGCACGTTGAAACCTTCTCTGCCCTGGAATACCCTCCACCAGTCGGATTTCGCAGTTGCCGCGCCGTATTTATAATAGACATCCAGCGCACACCACAGGCTGGCGAAAACGGCCAGCACCGACGCGATGCCTATAGTGGTCATAAGCTGCTTGCGATCTATGCCACCAGTCTCCGAGATTCGCATAGTGTCTGCATAAGTCGGCAGCGCATGCGCTCGGAAGTCGCCGAATGAGAACCATCTGGTGTAGGCAAGCCCGATCCCTTCCGGGATACTCTGGCCCGCTCCCAAAAAAGTTCTGGGAAACCAACCTACATCGTTGCCGGGGTTCCAGACCATACCAACAGCCGCCCGCACCCATCCTGCGCCGATCATAAACAGCATAAACAGCCCGAACAGCATTATCGAGACAATCGGCCGCATCCCAATCGCCACGCCAAAAGTGACCAGAAGCGCCATCGCAATGGTCAGCACAATCCAGTAGCCCTTATCCTTGTCGCTAGCAAGGGAGCTTTTTAACGAACGCCTTGCCGACCACAACACTATCAGTGCGAACGCCAGCACCGCGCCCTGGCCCTGTTCAGTCGGATATGGGAACCCCATTCCTCCTGCTTCCAACCCGGCCATACTGCCGGCCAAATTCTCGAACTTGACCAGCCAGAAACAGAATATGCAGGAGTATAAAATATTAGTTGGCACAAGCGCGGAAAGGCCGATCACGCACGGGTAAAACGCCACATACAGCGGCCTCATACTCGCCATCGACTCAGGCAGATACTGGCCGAACTCAGTAGGCAGAGTGCGCACAGCAGGAATCCACGGATACACGAAGTTCAACGCGCTCATTGTCTGAAACGCTATCGCCACCAACGCGCCGAGCATCAGCGCTTTTTTGCCTATTCCGGTTGGTTCGGAGAGCATAAGAGGAAGCTGCACTATCGGGAAAGTCAGCCGCTCCTCTTTTGACCAGCGAGGGTAAAACAGATGCGCCAGACAATACTGCGCCGCCAAAAACGCCAGCAAAAACCCAGCCCATACCAGCACCGGAACCAGCCACGCCCGCCAAATGGCAGGGTCGTACAGGTTGGAGTTGCCGAGCCAAAAGCCTTTCATCACATCGTCCCCGCGCGGGGCTATCCACGTCGGGATATGGCTCCAAAACTGGTCGAAGCGGTTGTTGGGCGTGGCGAATTGCCACGGGGCCAGAATAGTGGTGATAAGAAACTGCACCATTCCCATAGTGCAAATCCCCACCGTGGCGGCTATAGTTGAATAGATCAACAATATCGCCCGGCGAGAGAGTTTTTTATAAAACCCGCGTACGATCAGCAACCCAAGCAGCACCCATATCCCCGGAAAAGTGAGAGACATCGACGCGAGGTCGGCTGAGCGCAGCAGAATCTCTGCCCTGAAGACGATAATACAGACCAGCGGCGCTAATATAACCGCCACCAATCCTGCGATGCCTAATCTGGTCGGCGCGCTTGTTTGATCCGGCGAGAGTTCCTGATTTTCTTCTGGTTCTTTAATTGGCGTAACTGACACTATTCCACCACCGGCTACTGCCCGGCTAGATACTACAATGAATATATACTATCACGTTATGGCGATTCTGCGCCCCTGTTGAGCTGAATCATAACACGACTGCACCAGTTTGAGCACGTCGCGGCCCTCCTCGGCGGTCGCAATGGCAGGTCGTTTGCCGTGCAAGAACTCCGCAATAGGTTCCGCTAACCCGGCTATTCTCTCGCCCTGATTGGTGATCTCCGGCAAGTCGCTGATAGTCCAGCCCGAATCCCCGTGCTTATACCATTTTAGCTGCGGCGCACCAGTCGGCTTCACTGCATTGCTTGGGGCGTCGCCGTAGTTGCCGATAATGACCCCGTTTTCGCAAATAATCTCAAGCGTATTCTCCCCTGCCACCGCCACAAACGTGCAGGAAACCTCGGCGAAGGCTCCGTCGGCATAGCGATATATGGCAATCGCGTTGTCGTTGGGAACCTTGGGGTTGAGCAGGGTGTCCATCTCGGCCATCACACTGACCGGCATTCCGAGCATCCAATAAACAAAATCTATCGGATGTGCGGCGTCATCAGCGAATATATCGCGGTTATACTCAGGTTTCACGTGCCACAACTGGTCGAAACCCGGCATAAACTGCGTGCCGAGGCAGTGGCGGCGGCGAATCATAAAGACTCTGCCAAACTCCCCGGATTCGATCAATTGCTTTGCCTGCAAATTGTGCCGATCGACGCGCATCTGCCAGGCCATAGTGAACGGCACGTTGTTCGTATTTACCGCGTTGACAATGCGATCAGCCTCTTCCATTGTCAGAGAAATCGGCTTCTGAAGCACGATAGCCTTCCCAGCGGCCGCAGATTTTTCGACGAGATCCGCGTGCATTGAGGTCTCTGCGGCAATAACCACAGCCTCGATATCATCCCGCGCCAGCAGTGATTCAACGGTAGCCTCACAAGCTATCTCCCTGCCAGAGCAGTTCGCTGCGGCGCGGTCGGCGTCGTGATCCCATCCCGCCACAAGTCTTATGCCGAGTTCGGGCCTGTTTCTCCACTGGTCGCAATACATCCCCACGTGCCCATGGGCAAATCCCAATATTCCAATTCCTGTTTCGCTCATTACATCGCCTACTTTTTAGTTTATCGGCATTATATTAGCGATTTATGGGGCTTCTCCCTGCCTCTGCCTTTCAGAAAGAATATGTTGGGCTGAAGTGGGTAAGTATAGGCGAGCGGGAAGGATAAATCACTGAACCGGCCAAGCATACCATAGATGATGCCACAACTGAGGGATTGATAATGAAAGAGATTCTGCAGATTATATGCGACAAAGCCAAAGCTCGCGGCGCGACATTCGCTGACGCCAGGGTGTTCGAATCGGAAGCCACCGGCATTTCACGACAGGACGGCCGCGCGGACAAACTCAACTCCGTAGCCTTTAGAGGTCTGGGGGTGCGGGTGCTAAAAGATCACGCGTGGGGCTTCGCCTCAGTCTCGGATTTCAATTCAGATACTGCTATGTCGGCGCTGGATGAGGCGGTTTCTATGGCCGAGGCGTCGTCGGAGCGCTCTGAGGACGCGGTAGTGGCGGAGATTGAGGGCATAGTTAAAGACATTAATGCCGAGGTGGAAATCGACCCGCGGGAAGTCAGCTTCGAGCGCAAAATGGCGGCAATCGAAGGCTACGAAAAGGCCGCAATAAATATCGCCGCCGAGAAGCTGACAAACTCCGTAATCAGCTATATGGATCGCACCGACACCGAGACCATCTGCAATACACTCGGCGCCTCCATTAAAAAAGAGTCGATTCGGACTATGGTACAGGCGATGGTAGTAGTCAGCGATGGCGCCATATTGCAAAGAGGCAGTGGTCTAATAGGCGAACCTGTCGGGTTTGAGCTAATTGAGCGCACTGGTGCGGATGATTTTTGCGGTAAAGCGGCAAGGACGGCGGTTTCTCTGCTCAGCGCATCCCCCCCTCCTGCCGGCAAGTTTCCTGTTATATTTCACCCGTCTGTGACCGGGCTGCTGACGCACGAAGCGATCGGGCACAACGCCGAGGCCGACCATGTTCTCAGTGGATCATCTATCGTTGCGGGAAAGCTCAACGAGAAAATAGCGTCGGAACTGGTGACCATAATCGACGATTCCACCATCCCTGGCAAATGGGGTTCATTTGAATTCGACTCCGAAGGCACCCCCGGCAGCAGACGCGTTATTATAGAAAACGGCGTGCTGAAGAATTATATGCACAGCCTTGAGACAGCCGCGAAAATGGGGGTTAAGCCGAACGGCAGCGCCCGCGCACAGGACTATTCCAGTCGACCGATAATCCGCATGAGCAACACATTTATCGCGCCGGGCACATCGACTTTTGAGAATATGCTGAAGGGAATCGACCTTGGAGTCTATCTCAAAGGCGGGGAATATGGCTATGTCTTTTGTGAGCGTGGGCAATACACCTGCCACGCCGGGGAAGCCGTTATGATCCGCAATGGAGAACTCGCCGAGCCGCTGCGGGATGTCTCGGTGGCGGGGATGACCCTTGAAACCCTTATGAACATAGACGCAGTGTGTAGCGATTTCGAGATGAAGATGCCTGGTATGTGCGGCAAAAACGGACAGGGTATGTATGTCGACAACGGCGGGCCGCATATTCGAGTCAAAGAACTGGTAGTTGGAGGGCAGTCCTGAGGGCTGATGCGAGGATAATTATGATGGATAAAGATAAGTTGACCAGATTGGCTCAGATAGCCTGCGATGCCGCGATATCCAACGGCGCAGAGTATGCCGACGTCAGCGCGGATTCCGGCAGGAGCCTATTGGTGGAGTTGGAGTCCAACGCGATCAAATACTGCGACGCAAAGCAGGGCGGCGGGATATATGTGCGGGCGATTTATAAAGGCGGAACCGGATGGGCGAACACCGACAAACTGACCGATGAGGACGCTGCCAAAGCCGGTAAACACGCCGCTTCCCTTGCCCGTCTTGCCGAGCCTGACCCGGACTTTATCACGCTGCCCTCCCCTGCCCAAAGATACATCCAGGTGGCAGGTCTCGGCGACCCGGCTATAGGGCAGGTCGATATTAAACAGCTTATAGGATACTCGTTGTCCAACGTAGACGGTGCGCTGGCGGTATGCGGGGAGGCGATTGTCTTCGGCGGGTTCGCGTCACGGTATGTATCAAGCTCGCTCGTTAACTCATTAGGGGTATCGCTGGCCGATGAGGGCTCATCAATCAATGGGCAAGTAATGGTGATCGTAAAAAGAGGGGACGATGTCGGCAGTTTCTACGACTTCGACGCAGCCCGCAACCTGGCTGATTTCGACCCAACCGGTGTCGGAGCGAACACCGCAAAGGAAGCGCTAAAGTTTTTGGGAGCCAGAAAGATTGAGACCGGTCGCATGCCTGTCATTTTAGGCCCGTTGGCTTCATCTTCGATATTCGACAATATAGCGGGCAACGTCAACGCCGAAAGCATCCAGCGCAAAAGATCGTTTATGATGGATAAACTGGGGCAGAAAATAGGCTCCGATGTGCTCACCATCACTGATGAGCCGCATATCCCCGGCGGGTTAAGCTCGCGCGGGTGGGACAGCGAGGGGTTCCCGACCAGCCCGCTAACTATAATGGAAAATGGCGTGCTGAAGTCCTATTTATACGGCTCCTACACTGCTGGCAAGGCGGGGGTTGCCAATACCGGTCACGGAACACGCGGCGCATCGGCCCGACCGTCGAACGTGATTCCCAAACTGGGGACGATAACGTCTGAACAGATTATTCGCGACACCAAAGAGGGGCTTTATATAAATATGGGAGGCCTGAACCCCAACTCCACCACCGGGGACGTCTCCGTTTCCGTGGATTTTGGGTTCAAAATCGAGAACGGTGAACTGGCATATCCGGTTATGAACGCGATGGTGGGCGGGAAGTTTCTGGAGATGCTGGCGAATGTCGACACGGTATCCAGCGACTATCGAGCCGAGCCTGGTATGGTAATGCCGACGGTGCGGATTATGGACTGCCTGGTGGCGGGGGGAAAATAGGGGTGACGATTCCAAAACCGTCACCCGGAAACTTCTGATTTAAAACTCCCTGTTAATCATAAAATGCGCCCATGATTCCAGCAGCGACTTATAGGAAGAGCCGGGAATGGCGTCCAGCTCCGGAAGCGCTCGGTTGATGTGCTCCAAAGCAAGGTCGGTCGTCTTTTGAATGCCGCCGAGAGATACCATAAGCTCCGACGCCGCCTGCACGTTCTCTTCAGAGGCATCGCGGTCGCCAAGCACAGATAAGAGGAACTTTCTCTGTTCAGCGCTGGCGGCCTGCAACGCGAAATAGACCACCATAGTCTTCTTACCCTCGCGAACATCTGAGCCGACCGGTTTGCCGAGTTGCACTTCTTTTCCGAGAAGCCCAAGGATGTCGTCCTGAAGTTGAAATGCCGTGCCGCACTGGCTGGCAAACTTCGAAAGGGCTTTGACATAAGGATGATCAGCGTCTGAGCTACCGAGGCCGATCATCGCCCCGGCACGCGCGGAAAACTCATATAGCACGCCCGTTTTCATCCACAGCATATAAACAATATCATCTTTGGAGAGCTGCTCGATTGGTGTGCGGGAATACTGCACATCCAGGGTCTCGCCTTCGATCAGGGTGTTGACGACGTAGCTTTCGAGGTGATAAATAATGTCGATCATAACCCTGGCATCGACCCCGCGCTGGGTAGCGCACTCGCAGAAAAGGCTGGTGGTCCAACCGTGCTGCGAATCGCCGGTCAAAACGGCGATATTGCGGCCATATTCGACGGCGCGCCTGGGGCTGTAGTCCAGATTTTTTAACGCGAACTCCTCGGCGAGCTTATGAACCGTCGGCCCGCCGCGTCTCAGGTCGTCGTTGTCGATAAGGTCGTCGTGAACCAGCGTCCAGGTATGAAACATCTCCACCCCGGCCGCAGCCGGCAAGGCCAGTTCCTCATTCCCACCGACCGCGCCGCACGACCACAGCAACACAGCAGGCCGGAGCCTCTTCGCCCCTCTGTTGAGGTACGCAAAAACAGCCTCCCGCAGATCGGCAGGCTTAAACCAGTCCTTAAAACGCGGCTGGTCGAAATATTGTGAAACAAGTCTCTCGCGAGCGCTCAGCTCTTGCATAAGATCAGGCAATAAAGTCCTCCGGGGAGACAAATTGAAGTGCTCCTCCAACGCAAAATCATACCCAAGCAACCGGGCAATGTCAACCTGGTCATTGACAAATCCGGTTGCTCGGTGATTCTGCGCACCCGTAATCGCCCTTAGGCTATGCCGAACGCTGCAAGGATGAGGGACATCCCTGCCTATGGTTTTGCCAGGCTAGACGAGCGGATAGCCGTTCGCATCGGTAGTGATGCTAACTCCGCACAGTATAAGTATTCCTTCAATGAAACCCCACAGCGAACCAAAGCCGGCAGTTATCACTGTTACAACTATTTGTGCGATGCCGATAGCCGTGTACCCAAGATAGAACCGGTGTATGCCGAGCCCGCCGAGCAGAATACCGAGGATACCCGCAGCGGTTTTTGACTTGTTGGCTCCAGCCACACCAGTCTGATATGGCACTGACGATTGAAAAGGCTGATTGCTTGGTGGTGCTGCCTGCTGCATAGGCGGCATTCCGCTTGACGCGGCAGCCGGCGTAAATGCCAACTCCAATACGCTTGAGGCTGCTACCTTTTGACCCGTGGTCTCGTCTTCAAGTACTGTCGATGCAGATACGCGCCCTTCGGTAACCCATTGGCTCAACTGCTGAATGTCGGCGGGACCATAGCGTGAGCCGTCCTCTGCGATTACATAATAACTCATAGCAAACCCTCCTTGACCATAAGTAGGTCGACCTGCGCAATAAAAATATATGCGTTGTATGTCGCAATCACTTCATAACCTCATTGCTCACGTAGCAACGAGTATAAAGAAGTCCTTACGTGTTAGGAAATGGTTCTACAAAATCAAATATTTCCCTTCCTGTCTGATATATTATTTTGCAACACGATTGGGCGGTTTCACCTGTTTTCCCTTGCGTCTCACTCTCGTCATCCTGCGCGAAGTCGCAGGATCTAGTCTCGTTTTTGCAAATCCGTGGATTCCGCGGCTACGCGCGGAATGACGAGGGGTGGAAGCGCGGAATGACGAGAACTGATAGGTGGCAATCTCCGATTCGGGTAAAACAGATAGGTGGCAATCTCCGAATTGCCACCTCATAACCCGATTTGCGGCGATCTCTGAATCGCCGCCACATAACTCAAAATGGCCGGGGCGAAACCACGGCCACAATCTCACTCCATCCTGTCATTGACAAATCATACCTGCCGGAGTATAACTCATTAAACTGAAACGAACGGAGGCGGGTTCTATGTCTATTCAACCACCGATTCAGCAAATGAACCAGCAAGACGAGCGTTTGTGGGGAATGTTTTGTCACTTGTCGGCGTTATCAGGTTTTATTGGGGTGCCTTTTGGGGCGATTCTTGGTCCGCTGATTGTGTGGCTGATAAAGAAAGACTCCAGTCAGTTTGTGGACCAGCAAGGGAAATCCTCGTTGAACTTTCAGATCAGCATATTGCTTTATGAGATAATCCCTATTTTGGTGGCCCTTGGCGGCCTTGCGGCGTTTACCAATCAATCGTTTCTTGCAGTCGTATTTGTGCCTATTGCCGCGCTGTTGATTATTGCTCTTGGCGTGTTTTGTATAATAGAGGTAATCATCGCCTCAATAGCGGCCAGGGATGGCAGAACGCACATTTATCCTCTCAGCATTAAATTTATAAATTGAGCTGCAGGGTGTGTGCGCGTGGCATAATATATATTGAACTAGACTTGAGGTGAATTATGTCAGCGCAATCGACAGTCCAACAGTTGAGCCAGGAGGACGAGCGCTGGTGGGGTATGTTGTGCCACCTTACCGGCCTGGCAGGGCTTATTGGCATCCCCTTCGGCAACATCATCGGCCCGTGGATCGTTTGGCGAATGAAAAGGAATCTGAGCGATTTCGTCAACGAGCAGGGTAAAGCCGCCCTCAACTTTCAGTTGAACTGCTATATATACCTGTTTTTGGCAGTCGTCGCAGTAAAGGTCGGCTTACCCGCGTTTACACTGCTGGTGCTCTTATTTATGTATGTGCTGGTATCAGCAGTCATCGGGTCGATAATGGCCATCGAGGGCAGATCTTATCGCTACCCGCTGACTATTAAGTTCATTCGCTAGATTAAACCGGCGGGCCTACCATCCGCCGCCACCGCCGCCTCCTCCGCCACCACCAGAGGAGCCGCCTCCGCCGGAGGAACCTCCTGATCCGCCGGACGACCCGGGCGGAGTGCTGGCAGATGCGATTGCCCCGGAAAATGAGTTGCTCAGCGACGATGCGAAGCTGGCGTAACCGACGCTGGCAAAATTGCGGCCGTCATACCAATCCGGCTCATAACCTGCATCCTGCGCCTTTTTCAGAACCTCGGCAAACTGCTCCGACCAAAGCTGCTCCACCCCAAGGGCAATGGCATACGGCAGCAGCTTTTCGTATAGCTCCGGAGTTTTGTCCGGCGGGTTGAGCACGTTAAGACGATCCTGCTCGGCTATCGTCATATACAGCTTCAAGCCCTCAATTTTATCCATCAACTGACGACCCTTCGGGGTGTAGGATTTCAGCAGGTTAGAGTACAGCGCGTTTACAAAGAAAAGAACAAACACCGATGCAACAAGAACCGCCAGCGGGAATGTAACCTGCGCATACCTTAAAGCCATGATCTCAAGGCCGATAAAAACAAGAGCGATTAAAGTCTTGCCAATGGCCGAAAATACCCGTCGCAGGCCGCCAATCTCTGCCCACGCATAAATTGCTACTGATGTAGTAATCGACGCGACCAGGCTGAGGAACATCATCAGAATGGGGATGCCCTCATTCTCAGGAGGCGCCCACGCACCGATATCACTTGCATAAGCTCCGAAGACCAGTAGAACAGAAATTGCCCAGCCGAAACATGAATGACCGGAATGAGTGGAGAAATACCCTTTGCCGAACCGTGATTCCAGGGATTTCTGCATCTTCAGCATTCCCAGGCGCAACTGTATGTTGTTGGATTGGTCCAGCTCGATTGTGTCTTTATTGCCGAGGATGGCTCCGATAGCACTTGTCTCCTCGGCGGATAGCTCGCCCTTGCTCTTAGCTTTTCGAACAAGTGAGTACTTTCGTTTATTTTCAACGATCTGGACATAGCCCTTAACGGCGGCGTCTATCAGACCTGCGGTGAATGTCTTGTTATCGAAGCCCATCCGGCTGACGAAGCGAACAGCGGCCGGGCTGAGCGCATCCGGAGGATCCCACTGCGGAACAATCGCCATCGATTTGGGGTCGATGCCCACTCGAATATGTGCTTGTATATAATAGCCAACTATGAACAGCGTGCCGATAATCAGAATCAACACCGAGCGCATATCCCTCAAAAACCATTTTATGCGCATCGCAGAGGTCGGCGCATCGATGTAACCCTTTGGCCATGCCACTGATATGGTCATGCCTTCTCTGGCATAGAGAGGTTTAGAAGTTCGGAACGCGACTTTGTCGGAGCCCTGTTTGCTAAAAGTCAGATTTTGCGCCGTAGAGCCCTGCGGGCCTGTCCAGCCCTGCAACTTCACAGAGCTTATAGGCACACCTTGAGACAATGTGACTACCGCTACCGCATCATCTATGGGAAAATCCCACCCGGTTCCGACTGCGTTCCAATATAGCTCGTCGTGGTCCTCAAAAAGTCCGAGCTGTCTGCTCGTGGTGTAGTTTATCGTATAGACGTATTCCCCGGGTGAGACAAATGTGTCCTTATCGCCGATGTAAATCCGCACTCCGTTGGCCGCAGGAGTTATATGAAACGGCTCTGGCGACCCATCACGCAGCACACTTTCGACCTTGAAATCGACTATATAATTGTTTCCGTCGTTGTCTTTATATCTGGTCGGGAAATCGCGGAATATGCCGTGTTTGATATCCACGCCTTCGGAGATCACGCGAATTGTCTCGGTGACATACATCGCGCCGTCTTTGCTTATAGCGATATCGCTTCTGAAGGAGGTGATTTTCTCATAAGCCGCAACCGTCGCCGCGAAAGAAAACAAAATCACAACCGCGAGGGCAACTAATAGCACAAAGCGGACTTTCATTATTTTACTCCTAGCCGAACGTTGTCGATACAGCCTCTCGCTCCGTGGCGAGGGCGATCTCGAAGAACTCGGCGCGTTTGAAGCCGAACGAGCGGGCATATATCAGGCTGGGAAACGATTCGACTTTGATGTTATAATCTCGCACGACGGCGTTATAGTATCGACGGGCGTATTGAATCTGATCCTCTATCTCGGTCAGGCTCTTTTGCAGGTCGAGGAAATTCGACTGAGCCTTGAGGTCGGGATATGCCTCGGCTACGGCGATAATCGAGCGCAGTTGGCCGGAAATCGCGTTTTCATATTCACCTTTGGCAGCTACGGCCTGGGTCTGCATACTTTTCGCTCGATTTTCTGTGATATCGGCGAAGAGCTTCTGCTCATGTGAGCTATATGCCTTAACGGTTTCTACGAGGTTGGGGATAAGGTCGTGGCGTCGCTTCAATTGCACGTCGATGCCGCTCCACGCCTCGCGGATCATGTTCCGCCCGCGCACCAGTCCGTTGTAGCCAATAATAACCCAAAAAGCGACCAGCACAGCGAATGCGATTAATACAACTGCAATTATCATATTCAGCTCAGTTCAGGAAACCACAGTCCTATCTCGGTGACCGCTGCCTCGACGCTGTCGGAACCGTGGATCAGGTTTTCCCGCATACTCAAAGTAAGGTCGGCGCGGATGGTGCCGGGAGCCGCGTCCAAAGGGTTGGTCGCACCCATCATAGTGCGAATAAGGGCGATAGCATTGAACCCTTCCACCACCATAGCCACCACCGGCCCTGAGGTCACAAACTCCACAGTCGGCTCAAAGAAATCCTTGCCCCTGTGTGCCGCATAGTGCTGTTCGACAAGCTCGCGAGAGGGCTTGAGCATCTTCATCGCGGTAATATTGAAGCCGCGCTTTTCAATGCGGCTGATGATCTCCCCAGCAAGCCCGCGCCGAACACCGTCGGGTTTTATCATAACGAATGTGCGTTCCATTTCCACCCCGTCTAATACTATTTCAGAGAATATACCAGAGCAGTATGCGCTGACGCAAGGGGAAGGGAGAAACGCGAAAGCGCGAAAAAAACGAAAATGCGAAATGGCGAAAGCTGGACAGTACCAAAGGTCGGAAAATAATCGAAAGCGCTGCGGTGACAGATCGGACTCCGTACAACCGACCTCGGACACCGAAAAAAGCAGATTTCTCGCTGCGCTCGAAATGACAATGATGGTGTTCGGTGCTGGAATGCGCCTCTGTCTTGGCCAGACATTCGCCGCTTGGTCGCAGAATCCACCCACGTGGTCGCATTCGCGCAGGCTACCGATAACCTTGACATACCTCACGCGTCGCCATACCATGAATGTATAAATTGATCATATAATCTCAGGGCTTCGGCATACCCCGCTTCGTCGCCGAAGTCCCTTTTGGCCTTGTACTGAAAATTAAAACATGCTGGAAAAGCTACTACAATTTCATCGCAGCAATCAGAAATCACAGGATGTATTCTCCGCGATTGACAATAACGCGCGGTTGGTGCAGATCGAAGGCCTTGCGGCAGCGGCAAAGGGCTGGATGCTGGCGGGTATGTTCGACCAACTGAAGCGACCGATTCTTCTTTTAACCTACACCTATGAGCAGGCGGAGAGAATCGCCGAGGATTTGCCGCTTTATGGAATTCCGAAGGACAGAGTGCTCTTCTTTCCACCGTCCGATTCTATGATTTATGAAGAAGGCGGCCCGGATTTCGGCGTCATCGGGGAGAGGATGGGAGTGTTGAGCGCGTTGGCATCGGGCAGAGTGTCTGTTGTCGTCACCCCAATAAACGCAGCCCTGCGTCGCACTATGCCCCGAGAGGTTCTGGTAGAAAATTGTATGGAATTGAAGATCGGCGACGAGGTCGACCTCGATGATCTCGCGATTCGGCTGGTCAAGATGGGCTATGAGCGCACCGAGGTAGTCGATCGGCACGGCGAGTTTGCTCGCAGGGGCGGGATAATCGATGTATTCGCATCCGGCCAGGACAACCCCCTGCGAATTGAGCTTTTCGGCGACGAGATCGAGTCGATTCGTCACTTCGACTCCGCCTCGCAGCGCTCCATAGACAAAATCGACCGCGTGCAGCTTCTGCCTGCGAGAGAAGTGCTAATCAGCCCAGAGATCGCCGATGCGGCCGCTGACAAAATCCGAAAAGAGCTTGATGCTCAGATTCTGGGTTTGAAAGACGACCGAGAGGCCATAAAACGCCTCACAGACAAGGTCGAAGATGATATAACTAAAATACAGAATCAGGCCTACTTCGACGAAGTCGAGTTTTATTTGCCGTATCTGCACCCGGAGGAGCGATCTATTTTCGATTATCTGCCGCAGGAGACGATAATAGTCCTCGACGAGCCGATGCAGATCAAATCCCACTGGGAGCAGCACGAGTCCAAGATGGTGGAAACCTCGATCAACCGTGCATCCAAAGGGCTTCTTCTGGCAAATAAACTGCGCCAGCATATCAAATTTGAGCCTGCGATCAAACATGCGCTATCTGAGCATCAGGGCGTTACTCTGACTTTGCTGCCCAGACCGATCTCCTGGGCACGGTCCGATGTGGAAATCTCGATTGAATCTCAGCCGATGGACTCATTCGCCAGTCAGATCGAAGCAGCTATGGATCAAATCAAGACCTGGCTCAGCAACGATCAGATTGTGGTGCTGGCCTCAAATCAGTCTAAGAGAATGCTGGAGATCCTGACAGAATACGGCATTATGGGCGCATCCATCGACGATTTGCAGGTGGATAACTCGCAGTTCCCAAACACGGACTCCGTGCTGGTCGCGCAGTCTCCTCTTCGCACGGGATACAAGCTCATCGAAGTAGGGTTTGTGGTTATTACGGATTCGGAGATATTCGGAGCGCCGCGGCTGCATCGCGCGCGCAAGACCTCACACGAAGGCATTCCCATCTCCAGCGTTTTAGACCTCAAAGAAGGGGATTATGTGGTCCATATCAGCCACGGCATAGGGTTCTATCGCGGCATTACCAGACTCAAAACAGGCAAGGTCGAGCGTGAGTATCTGCTGTTGGAGTACGCCGCAAACGACAAGCTGTATGT
Source organism: Armatimonadota bacterium (assembly GCA_050948905.1). GTDB lineage: Bacteria > Armatimonadota > UBA5829 > UBA5829 > UBA5829 > DTKD01. The sequence goes on from JBMNES010000001.1 coordinate 1,004,611, forward strand.
GCCGAGCGACCAGATCGACCGGGTGCAGAAATACATCGGCGGGGAGGGTGTTCCGCCTACGGTTCACAGACTCGGCGGCAGCGAGTGGTCCCGCACCACCGCGCGTGTGAAAAAAGCTGTTCAGGAGATGGCGCGGGAGCTTGTTGAGCTTTATGCGTGGCGACAGGCGCTGGGAGGCCATTCGTTCGGCCCGGACACGCCGTGGCAGCAGGAGATGGAGTCGGCGTTTCCGTTCAACGAAACCCCAGACCAGCTCGGCGCCATTTATGAGGTAAAAAAGGACCTCGAACACGCGAAACCGATGGATCGACTGATCTGCGGGGATGTCGGCTACGGCAAGACCGAGGTTGCTATCAGAGCAGCGTTCAAGGTTGTCTCTGACGGGAAACAGGTCGCGATTCTGTGCCCGACGACGGTTCTCGCACAGCAGCATTTTAATACATTCTCTGAGCGCCTTGCCGCGTTTCCGATTAAAATCGAACTGCTCTCCCGTTTCCGCACTCCAAAAGAGCAGAAGGCGACCATCGAGGGGCTGAAATACGGCACGGTGGATATCGTCATCGGCACTCACAGGTTGCTCAGCAAAGACGTGGAGTTTAAGGACCTTGGCTTGATCGTGGTCGACGAGGAACAGCGTTTCGGGGTCAAGCACAAGGAGAAGCTCAAGCAGTTGCGCAAATCGGTCGATGCGCTGACTATGACCGCCACGCCAATCCCGCGCACGCTGCATATGTCCCTTTCCGGCATTCGGGATATGAGTATAATTAACGACCCGCCGGAGGGGCGAATGCCTATCAAGACTATGGTCAGGGAGGCGGAGGCGCGGGTAGTCCGCGACGCGATTGTGCGGGAGCTGGACAGGGGCGGGCAGGTTTTCTTCCTGCATAACAGAGTGGAGAACATCGGCCACGTCGCCGATCAGGTGCAGAAATTGGTGCCTTATGCCAGGGTAGACGTCGGCCACGGGCAGATGTCTGAGAGCGAACTTGAGCGTGTGATGATGGACTTTTACGAGCACAAGTTCGATGTGCTGGTCTGCACGACTATTATCGAAAGCGGCCTGGACATCCCGAACGCGAATACCATCATCGTAAACGATGCCGACAAACTAGGCCTCGCGCAGCTTTACCAGCTTCGCGGCAGGGTCGGTAGATCGGACAGGCAGGCTTACGCTTATTTGCTGTATCGGCCCGATAAGATGTTGACTGAAGTGGCTGAAAAGCGGCTTGATGCGATTCGTGAGTTCACAGATTTCGGCAGCGGTTACAGAATCGCTATGCGCGACCTCGAAATTCGCGGCGCGGGCAATTTGCTCGGGGCCGAACAGAGCGGGCAGATGTCTGCGGTCGGCTTCGATTTATATTGCAGGCTGCTCAATGAGGCCGTCAAGGAACTGAGGGGCGAAGAGGTCGAGGAGATCCAACTGCCGCCGGTCGAGCTGCCGGTCGATGCGTTTATCCCGCAGAGTTATATGCCCGTCGAGGCGCAGAGGATACTCTTTTATAAGAAGATGGCCGCAGTCAAATCGGCCTCCGAGGTTCAGGCGGTGCAGGAGGAACTGGAGGACCGTTTCGGCGACCCGCCGCGAGTCGTCTGGAATATGCTGGCGATGCTGCGACTTAGACTGCGCTGTTATGAGCTTGGTATTGAGTCGATCACACTTTTCCGCAACCAGATACAGGTCAACTTCGGCCGTGGAGTGCGACTTTCACCGGAGCTGTGCAAGGATCTGATGAAAACCCACCGCCGCCACTGGTTCCAACCCGACAAACTGGCGATAAACCCATCCTCGCCGAGGGTCATCTCAGAAGTCGAGGATATGATTGAGGTCCTGGCCGGCGCATTCAAAAGAATGGGAGCGAAGGTGGGCTAGGGGTAACCTGCTGGATAACAAAAAGTTCGGCTATCATGCAATTGCAATGCAGGATGGCCGAAGCCACAATCAATCCCATCCAGATAATTTAGAGGAATATGAGTATTTCTAAAGGCTTTGCTGTAAGTCCTTTGGTGGCTCAATGCCCAGAAATTCTCGGTATATCCTTTCCTTGTATTCTGGGCCTATTTCATTTACCGCAGAAATAAAGGCTTGATACGTTCCACTTCCGCCGATCATTTCCCAGAATTCGTCCCCAATCAGAACTACTGGATCATTATGCATGTCGAACCAACGTGCCGGAAACGACCATGCATAGTCTTTTCTCTGCCCATAAGGGTTATAAGGCAGCGCATAATAGGCCCCTTCTATCTGTCTAGGCTCCATACTATATAGTTTTAGCAGCTTTTCTTTGCTTACTTTTGTCTGGTCGCTGTTAGGTAGAGGGGCTTTCAGTTCGAAAGCGTATTTGTGATTGTTGGTAACGTCCTCTGCAAAAATGTCACAGATGACTGTTACCGGCACAAGAGGGCCGTCGCCCTGCATCACATAGGCCAATTCCGCGTTCCAAGCAGGTCTTTGTCTTGGAGAACAATTGTTGGGATGTTCTAGATTGTTAAGTACTTCGGTAATTCTTCTTAGGCGTTCCCGCGGTACATTGCCAGATATGCGCCAAGATTTGAACCCCCGCCCCAGTCCTTTATTGGCTGCAACCAGGGCCAGTTGCTCCCATACCGTTCCAAATGGGGTTACAAAACGTCTCTCGAAGTGCGAGCCTTTGAAAATTTCATCTGGTACCAACGCTGCATATAAAGGCTTCTTGGCACGATGTTCAGCCTCAATAAAAGGGTCGTCAATCATGACGCGCTGGAGCACACGTTCCATTAAGTCTTGTATGGTTTGTTGTATAGCGGCTTTCATAGATTCCGAATCAGGCATCTTTATGGCTTCCTCCAAATGAAAACTGACTCAAAAAATTCGCTTGATCGACGACCGGTGCGTCGATTAACGTGCCGCTTGACTACTGCCTCAACCTCCAAGCCTGCCAATTCAGCTATTCTATCGTAAAGATTTGCCCGATCAGCGGCTACAACGATCATGCGCCCTCCTGCTCGCATAGAATCGGCGGCATTTCTACAAACCTGGGCAATACCGATTTGATACCGTTCGCGAGCGTCAACGCCCGCGCCATCTGCTGCCGGGCCAATCTCGAACTCTCGACGATCTTCTAAGTTGAACAAGTGGTAAGCATACTCGTGTTGGGCGTGATAATCTATTAAACCGACATAAGGTGGGCTTGTGATCACCCCATCAATGGGCGGGATCTTCGCCTCCCTGCTATCTTGATGGTGAATGGAAACAGGGGCTTCCGAACGTAAACAAGCGAATTGGGTGATACGAGATATCGTGTCGAGGCTGTATCGCTCTATAAACTTCCAGGCCTCTGTAGTAGGAGTGCATGTGCGAGAGTGTTTATAACACCAATATGGCTCGGTTTGTGGATGCTTAGGAAAGTCTAAATCGAAATGCTTGGTAAGACGTGCTGAACGTGCCGAGCGACTAAGAATTATCCGTAGCAAGTCCTTATAGCGATAGTTGCCCTCATCAATTAAATGACGATAGGTCAATAGCTCAAGCAGCGCCTGCGGCGCAAACCAGGCGTTCAGGTATTCATTGCCTGTGTCTGTAATAGTAATGTTGTTAGAGTCTGGTTCGTTGATGAGAGCATTAGCGTTTGAAGTTCTAGTCGCATTTCCAGTTCGACGCAAGATATCCCGAATTTCTGCTTCGGCCACAGTCAGATCATAGCGTTGGGTTTTGGCGTGGCAAAGCATCACGTTAAACGCAGATATATCATAGCCAATTGAGCCTATGCCAAGCTCATTTGCTTGGACAAGGGTGGTGCCGGAGCCACAAAATGGATCAAGTACAGTCTGCCCCGGCTCAAAGTATTTCCGCAGAAATATTTCCACCAACTGCGGGATATACTTCCCTAAATAAGGGTGCAGTCGATGTACGTGTTTGGTGCGTATGCGTTCTGGAAGCTCTTTCTCGCGCCAGTTCAAATTGAGAGATTCTAGCGGAGTATCCTTGGTTACGGTTGAGGCATCTGTCGGCATCGACGGAGCCGAAAAAATAGTAAGGTGGTTATCTTTATCAATTTCCGCAACACCCGGTATAGAGAGATCAAAGGGTAGCTGAGTCATTTATTACTCCGTTAGCAATACTATACGCCACATCTTCTACTATTGGTATATTTGTTTTACTGACGCCATTTTCCTTCACTCCCCCAACCTCCCCGCCACGCGGCCGCTGGACCAGGCCCATTGTAGGTTAAAGCCGCCGGAGTCGGCGTCTACGTCTAGTATCTCACCGGCGAAGTATAGATTATCGTGAAGTTTCGATCCCATCGTCTGCGGATTGATTTCGGAACAGTCCACCCCGCCGGCGGTTACTTGCGCTTCTTTATAGGGCCTCAATTTAGCGACCGTCAAGGTCAGGTTTTTCATCACGCCTGCCAACTTCGCGCACTGTTTATCCGTTACTTGAGTCGCCTTTTGAGCGCGGTCCAATCCTGCCGATTTGCACACTATCTCTATCAACGGTGATGGAAGCATGCCGATCATAGCCTCGCAGAGAGAGATGTTGGCCGCATTTGTTAGCACATCAGACAGCAGGTTATCCAGTTGTGATGTTGTCATATCTGAGAACATATCTATGTTTAGCGACACGGGGTCATTCGCAAGCGCTGCTGCTACTGGTCTCGCGAGAGCCATCGCTGCTGTGCCGGAGACTCCGTAGGTTGTGAACAGCAGGTCCCCTGTCGATTCGCCGATAACCTGCCCTTTTGAAAGTCCTTGCACCCGCGCCTCGATTTTGACCCCAGCCACCTCTTTCGGCCAGGACTGGGCTGTCTCTATCGGAACCAGCGCCGCGAACATCGGTGTAAGACTGTGGCCGAGCTTTCTTGCCCAAAACAGTCCATCCCCTGTTGAGCCTAACTGATGCGCCGCACGACCTCCGGTGGCTACAATCAGGTCAATTGCCTCGAAGCTCCGCCCATCTATCAGGTCGATTCTCCAATTGCTGTCCCTGTCAATCGACTTTACCTGGGTATCAAGCGCCACCTCCACCCGGTTAGCGCGCAGCCTTTGCCTCAGGACTTCGACTACGCTCGAAGCCTGATTAGTGCGGGGAAAAATCCTGCCGTTGTCCTCCTGTTTTAAAAGCAAGCCGAGACTGCGGAAAAAATCCATCGTATCGTTTTGGTCAAACTGATTGATGACAGCGGCTATAAAATCCGGGCTGGCGCCGTGGAATCGGTCGATGGACAACTCTGCATTGGTCAGGTTGCACCTCCCATTGCCCGTCGACAGCAACTTGCGGCCGATTTGAGGGTTCCTATCGACCAGCATCACCCGTCTGCCGCTCTCAGAGGCAGTGATTGCCGCCATCATCCCCGCCGGCCCGGCCCCGATTATCACAACATCTCGCTTGTTCATAGATGTAATCTTATACTATAAAGAACCTCTTTTCCAATGTATCCGTTGACCCTGCCTGCTTGATCTGATATTCTCAGTGGGATAGTCAGCACACACAGCGATTGCGCGGGAGGATCCAATATTATGAGCGATAAAATTGCTTGGGGAATTATAGGATCAGGCAACATTGCAAAGACGTTTGCCAGAGGATTGGCGGCGTCGGCGACTGGTGAATTATTGGCCATTGGCAGTAGAACTCAGGAGGCTGCTGATAAGTTCGGTGATGAGTTCAATGTGGCTCGCCGTTATCCCAGCTACCAGGCGCTGCTTGACGATCCGAACGTGCAGGCGGTGTATATCAGCACCCCTCACCCAATGCACGCCGAATGGGCGATAAAGGCGGCTGAGGCGGGAAAACATATCCTATGCGAGAAGCCGATCACCATCAACTACCCCGACGCGATGGCGGTAATCGAGGCGGCGCGGAGAAACGACGTCTTTTTGATGGAGGCGTTTATGTATCGCTGCCATCCGCAGATAGCCAAGCTCGTCGAGCTTATCAAAGAGAAAGCCATCGGCGAGGTGAGGTTGATCAAGGCTTCTTTTAGCTACAATGCAGGCTTTGACCCGGAATGGCGCGTCTATAACAACGCCCTTGGCGGCGGCGGGATTCTCGACGTCGGTTGTTATACCACGTCGGTGTCGAGGCTTATCGCAGGGGCTGCACTCGGCAAGGATTTCGTGGAGCCGATCGAAGTTATGGGAATGGGCAAACTCGGTGTAACCGGGGTAGATGAATATGCCACGGCTATGCTGAGATTCCCCGGGGATATCATCGCGCAGGTAGCCACAGGGGTTGCTGTGAATCAGGAAAACACCCTGCAGGTCTTCGGCACCAGGGGAAATATATTCCTGCCGGTTTTCTGGAACCCGGATAAGCAGGGCGACAAACCCGCTATGACCCTCACCATCGACGGCGAGGCCCCTAAAGATGTCACCGTGGAGACGGAGCGCGGGGTCTATGCTTATGAGGCGGATGTGGTGGCTGCAAATATCGCCAATCGTCAGGCCAGACCGCCTGCAGTGACCTGGGACGACACACTCGGCAATATGCGCACGCTGGACACCTGGCGACTCAAGATCGGTTTGACCTATGACATCGAGCAGCCTACTGCGGACTACCCGACAATCGACCACAGGCCGCTGGCTCGCGGCGCCAATGCGAAGATGCCGTATGGCCGAATCGAGGGTCTGGATAAGCCCGTGGCGCGATTGATCCAGGGCGCGACGCTGGCCGGGGCGCAGTTCCAGCTTCCGCACGCATCGATTATGTTCGATGAATACTTCAGAAACGGCGGCAACTGCTTCGACACCGCATATATCTACGGCAATTCGGATTATATCCTGGGCAAGTGGATATCAAATCGCGGCATTCGAGACGACGTGGTAATACTCGCGAAGGGCGCGCATACCCCGAACTGCGACCCCGAATCGATTCGAGCCCAGTTGAACGAAACTTTGGAGCGGATGAACACGGATTATGTGGATATTTATCTGCTGCATCGCGACAATCCGGAGATTCCGGTCGGCGAGTTTGTGGATGTATTGAACGAGCAGCTCGATATGGGTAAATTGCGCGCGTTTGGCGGGTCGAACTGGACATTGGAGCGAATCGACGAAGCCAACGCCTACGCGAAATCCAAAGGCAAGCGCGGGTTCACCGCTGTCAGCAACAACTTCAGCCTGGCTCGAATGGTCGCCCCGCCGTGGGATGGGTGTCTGGCCTCCAGCGACCCTGAATCACGTGCGTGGTTTGCCAAAAATCAGATGCCGTTGCTGTCGTGGTCGAGTTTGGCCAAGGGGTTCTTCTCCAGCGGCGACAGAAACGATCTCTCCGACACGATGATGGTAGATTGCTGGTATTGCGAGGACAATTTCCAGAGGCTGGAGCGTGCGCAGAAGTTGGCGAAGGAGAAGGGCGTGTTGCCGGTGCAGATCGCACTTGCCTATCTGCTGAACCTGCCGTTCCCGGTATTTCCGCTGATCGGCCCGGAGAAGCTCGCCGAGTTAATGATCTCGCTGGCTGCGCTTGACATTGAGTTGACGGAAGATGAAGTGAAATGGCTTAACCTGGAGTGATTACCAGATATGTAGAGTTGACAGGCGGCGGTTTACGAATCACCGTTTCCTGAGTGGAAATGGCCGGGACAGAGGCCCGGCCACTACATTTTTTGTCATTTCGAACGCAGTGAGAAATCTGCTTTTTCTGTTGTCGGTGTTCGGTTTACGGTTGTCCGTGATGGTAATTAGATAGGTGGCAATCTCCGAATTGCCACCTCAAGACCAGAATTGCGGCGATCTCCGAATCGCCGCCCCATCACCAAAATTGGCCGGGGCAGAGGCCCGGCCACTACATCATCCTACCCCTTCACCACCACCGGAGCGGAGCACGTATCCCCTATTTGCAGGTCGTATATCGTGAATGAGTCACCCGCAGAGAATATTCCCGGGTCTTTCACTCTCACGGCACGCTGGTTTGCCTCCACGTCGATGATCTTCGTAGTCTGCCCGGTCCTGTCGTTGCGTATCAGTTTTCCTTTGAAGTAGTGGCTCTGCTTCCTGCTCACCACGATTGAGCGTGGCAACGGAACGACGTTGGCGATTGCATCCGGCGAGGCTGCCGGATCATCTCCGATTCGACCTCTACCGACAATCATATCCCCATCCAGCGTGACCACAACGCCATCGACTGATTTCACCAGATAAGGCGATCCAAGCGAATATCTGCTGTTGGAGAAATACGCGATTCCCTCTTCTTTGAACTGATTTGCGGCAAATGGGGAGTGGAGCGTGACTGTCGAGTTATCGTAATCTATATCTTTAATAATATCCCGCACCTGCGGCTTCTCAGATGTCAGCTTATAAGTTGTCCCCAGCGCAAGCACCGTGCCTCCGACCAACCGGCTGTGAGTCACTTTGCCTTTAGACACCCGAAGAAACCCGAATTGCCCGTCGAACTCGATTAGCTCGCCGTCTGATGTGCGCAAAACGCATCGCTGCGGGGAAATTGAGCTAATAACATAGTCGATTCCGCTGGTTGTCCTAACCTCCACGACGACAGCATCACCCGTTTCACAAGTCATTCGAGAAGCGGACAGCACCTCACTATCAGACTGGCAAGGCTCGACAATCGACACGAAAGCGCTGGTCAGGTCCTCGCCTTTGCGCCTTAAAATAGAGAAGTCCGTGTTCGGCAGGCGCGTCAAAATCGCCGGGCCGGTAGCGGTGATAAGCTCAGAGCCCTGCTCTGGCAGCAGCGTTAGCTTCACCGACTGCGGGTTGTCTTTCGCAAATTTCCACGTGGCGGTGCAACTGCTTTCCGTAGCAGCGCCTCTACGCACGTTGTAGAGGAACCCATAACCATTACCCGGCGGAGGATTCCAATAGTCACCTTTATCGGCGCAGTCGATCAAGTACCCGGACGGGCCGACTTTTCTGCCCCAGTCCAGATCAGGCCCCGCGAGGCTGCCGGTTTCCTGCACCTCTCCGAGATTGACACCCTGCACCGAGTCGAGTTCGCCCAAAAAGTGCCACATCAGGTCGTGCTGCGTGCCGCCCGCCACGCGGAATATATCGAGCAGATACGAACTTGTGTCCGTGTCGATTAAAGCCATTGTCCGGCGGTAGGTTTTAACACCCTCTGATGCGTAAGAAGCCTCCGAGGATGCCTCCATCGCACGCACAGGCGCGGTATCCGTGCAGAAATAAAGACTCCCGCCGCCTCCATCGGACGTCATCTGGTTCTTTTCATTCACCACGACCAGGTTATGGCTGGCGGTAACTCTCGCCCACCCGACCTGCACGTGCGCGCTGCCGAGGCTGTAGCCGATATCGTAAGTCAATTCACGACCCAGGCCGAAGAAGTTGATGTTTAGATCGTCGAAATGACCGTGGTTTAAGCACGGCCCGTAGCGCAACAGCGCCGCCCGGCCGCCTAGCCCTTCTCCAGACCTGAAAATTGTCGCGCCGCGCCCTCCAAGCAGAGTCTGCGGCTTTATATTAAGAGTCTTCTGAGATTTCGCAACCGGTTCCGCATTAAAACTTAGCCATCGCCTGAACCCTGCCAGCGACTTCTCAGACCTTCGCTGTTCTATGTCACCGTAGGCCAGCGTCTGGCGCAAAGCAGACCAATGGTCACGCGCCGCATCGTTTTCGGCTCTGGCAACAAGATACTCCGTGCGCAGATACGCCGCGGATGAGAACGGATCATAAACGGTGAGCGGGGTCGTATCCGGCCCCCAGTCCCCGAATCTCGGAAAGTGACCGAAACACTCGACATCAGTCATAGACCGGGCGAGAGTTTTCTGGAACTTGGGGTGAGTATAAATATTGATCCCGTTTGGGTAGTCCGTCGTGCGCATATGATAAAGCATCTCTGCCATATCAGTATACAACCCAACCCCGTGGTCGCTGTAGCCGACGGAGGTTTCGTAGTATTGCCCGTCGCGGTCGAGGCAGTTGTCAAGGAAGCTGTATATACCATAAGGCCCCGAGACGGCGTAGTCGATCCACTCTTTGTTATCGAGCATAATCCCCGCCGCCATAGTCCCTCTTATATAATCCGCCTGGCCGTTTGTTAATCCGCAGTAGCCGCTGACCGCCATGTCGTAGCAGTATTTGCCGCCATCAGCGATAACGGAAGTTTCGACATGCTCCCGTACGCTGCTCTTGGCATAAGCAGAAGGCTCGGCGAAATCCGGGCTATCGTAGAGCAGATCCAGCGCCTCGGCCAGCTTCACAAGCAGCCGCGCCACCTGGTACTGCGGCTGTTCCAGCCTGCCGGAGTTATTTTGGGATGGGTAATCGATGGAGCCTGTGGTCGAAGTCGGGTACAACAACGCCAGTTTATCGAACAGCACCGCTGCTGTATGGGAGTATTTTCGATCTTTTGTTACTGCGTACGCGTATGCCAGATTAGGCAGGGCGTTGAGAATTACTTCACGAATAACGTAGGAGTTGTATACACCTACAAAATAGTAAGTCTTGCCGGATTTTTCGTCGTGATAGCCCTGGCCGGAGTCTGGATACTTCTCATTTGGAAAGACGTTTTTACACTTGTGGCACGTCACCACGCCGGGTTTATCCAGCGAAACGACGCCGCTACCCCAAAAAGACCAGCTCGTTCCGCACTCCGGACATCCTGAGAAGCCGTAGGCGAACACCGAACCGACCTCCGGGATCAGTGCTTTGAGCTGCTCATCAGACATCGCTGTCCACTTCTGAGCAGCCGAAATTGACGCATCACGATGCTGAGCAGCCCACCCAGCCCGCTGGATATTCTCCATCGCTCGCGTCATATCGACCTGGTTTTGATACAGCTTAGGGTGTCCGCCCGGCGCAAGCATTGAAATTATCAACAGTAAATCCATCATCATAATGCCGATGATAGATTAACTGCCATAACGTGTCAATACTGTCCAGCTTACGCTGCCTTATTCAAACCCACCTCGTCCGGGACAGAGTTTTCTACGATAATATTCTCACCTAAAGTCAGCACATGATCGATCGAAATCTCGTACTCGTCCCCGGCCTTTTTCCAAAGCCCTCCGAGCACCTCTTTATCGACCCCGAATATTATCGAAGTAATCTGGCCGCTCTGAGAATCAAACGAATAGTCCCTCACATCACCCAGCCGCCTGCCATCCTCCGTCAGCACACTGCGACCGGCAAGGCTATCCGTCAATCCGCCGAAACCAAGATCCCGGCGATTGATAAAGCTCTGAGATGTTGGAACCATCACGGCGTCCTGTTCGAGGGTCTTGATATTGCTAAGAGGTAATATACTGGGCTGAGAGAGCAGGCCGCTGCTAACCTCAAGAGCGACAAGATGCCTCTTGTCCAGGTCGATTATGACGCCCTTAATAGTCCCCAGCGTATCTCCCCGCTCGGCTTCAATCACGCGCAAACCTCGTATTTCCTGTGCTTTCATTTTGCCACCTCCCATAAAAGATTACCCAGAGACGCAAAATTGAATGTGCCTCGGGATATATTTCCCCCCGAGGCACACCGCACAAGTCAAATTGACACCCAGCCTAATCCCATTTGAAGGTTTTAGTGATATTACCTTTGGTTTTCACCACGACACTATCCCCGTCCAGCTTCACAGATTCGACCGTGCCTGCGACTCTCGAAGGCTCCAGAACCGTCGCAATACGCAGGGATTTGCCAAGGCATCGCAAGACCACACAGCCGAGATAGTCCGGTATCGGGTTTCCGATGGATTTGCACGCTGTTACCTCGACCGGTGCGCTGGTCGCGGAAGTCAGATGCAGCCGCAGCCCGCGCGCCACGTTCCATTCGGCTTTAAACTGATCAGAAGCAGCGCCGGTAAGGCGATCCATGAGCATAGAAAAATGTCCATCCTCCCGCAACGCCGGCATTCCCAGAGTCTCCCTCGACCCAGGTTGCATATCCACCCCCGTCACCTGCACATCCCCAAAGGCGTGATAAGCCCAGCCGAGTCTGTGGTCTTCATTAGACGAATACTCATCAAGCAGCACAACATAAGGCGGCGCAAAGAACACCGTTCTGCGATAATCGACCCCTTCCACGCTCATCTCGCCGCGCGCGCACTGGTCTTTTTGATCCCCCCTCCACTCCAACTTCGCCTTGCCGGGTATGTTTTTCTCATCGGCAAACAGGGTGTTATGCGCGATTGTAGTTCGATAATAATGATGAACAATCGGCAGCACTGAGTAGCCTGTGGTTCCCAGGTCCGGAGAAATCGGCTGGCCGAATGCGCTGAGGTTTATCTGAAGCCGATCGGGGTGGTCGTGGCCCACGCTGTAGTTACCTGCGCGGAAAAGCACCTGCATGGAGTTCGATCTGAACACACCAATTTTGCCGGCAGGAAGCAGCGTGCTGCTGGCTGGGACGCCGCCTGGCTTGGGCAGTTCGTCCGGGCCGAATGCCAGCGCGGCCATGTCGCCTCTGGTCGCCCCGGTTCGAGCGTAAATCTCTGCCAGCACTGGGCCAAAACGCTCGGGATTGATCTGGCCTGCGGCATATTCATATAAATGTCTGTATGCGGCAAGATTCATCACTCGAGGCGCGCCAAGGTCTCCAATCAGAGGCATTCTCAGCTTCTCATCGACCAACTGCACCGGAGCCGCGAACATCTCTTCAAAGCGTCCCCAAAGCGCGGTGTCTGAAATAATCGGCGCATTGAGCTTTCTGGCCTGTTCGCGCAGGGTCACAAGCGGACACATGGAGTAGAAATGATAAAACATCGTGCCTTCGTGCCATAATCCGTCTGTCTTACCTTCTGCGTCCTGATACAGGCACTTGGTCAGCAGGTAGCGCACTCCTGATGATTCGCCCATCGCCGCTTCAGTCCAGTCGTCACGTTTCAAAACTCGTCCTGAGCATGCCAGCGCCCCTGCTACATAGCAGGACATATTGCCGCCTGGGTATTTTTCGATAAACGCCAGCATGTTATCCATCCATTTTTCGAATATGCCGGTGCGTATATTCTCGGCGTCCTGTGCGGTATATGCCGGGCTATGTTTGGTGAGGCCGTAGATGTTTGCGAGGATCATCAGCACTGCAGCGTCGTAAAGCGATTGCTTGTATAGCGCGACTATGCCCTCGCCTCTGGCGAACTCATCGTGCTTGAAATATTCGACAGCCTGGCGCATTCCGTCGGCCACCCAGTTCGCGTATTTCTCGTCTCCGGTGACGTTATATAACACGCCTATACTTCGCATCATCCTGTAGGTGCGCTCGTGGGTAAGCAGCGCCCAGGCTTTGCGCTGGGCATCGTCGTATTCATACGCCCCGGTTAATGGGTCGAGAAATTTGTCGGGAGATGAGGGGTCGTAGAGTAGGTGCTCCCCAGTGATCCGAGAATAGAAATCGTGTCGCCATCCGGCCTGCTCGACTGGAAGCTGAGGCGGCGACTGCATAACTATTTCTGCTTCAGCGGCTATGTGCTTAATAGCCTGCTTAGCCCAATCGAGTTTAGCAACTTTGCGTTTGATCTCGTTAACGGCCTCGTCGCCGAAGAAAATCGTCGGCCAGGCGTCTTCTATAACCATCCCTTTATCGTAAGGGGATAGGGTATACGGCCGATACGGATTCGACCACGCCGTCTTTGCGCCAGAATCGGCAGCGACAGAGGTTCCAAAGGTGGGGATAGAAAGTGCAGCCATACTGAGTCCGGTCAAGGCTAAAAACTCCCTTCGAGTGATCGCATCAAATCTCATGACTCATCTCCGAAGAATTATTGTAGAGATTCTATCACGAAAGGGCCGTTATTAAAAACTGAATCCTTTTCAAGCCAACCCTGACGTTTGACAATGCCCTGCTGTAGTGCTAGATTGTGTGCAAGACTGCTTCTGGAGATGTTTCGATGATCATAGATGCGCATAACCACCCCGACTGGCACGGACACAACCTCGGTCGCTTCCTGCAAAATATGGAAGCCAACAATATCGATGTCACCTGGCTTTTGTCCTGGGAGTGCCCGCCTGATGAGGCCGACCCCTCGTTCTATTCCGCGATGATGTCCTTCACAAAATACTCTCCGATTCCATTCAGTAACTGCGTCTCGTATGCTGAAAGGGCGCCGGGTAAGTTTGTGCTTGGCTATGCGCCGGACCCGCGCAGACCGGAGGCCATCGACCAACTCGCTGCCGCAATCGACATATATAACGTAAAAGTCTGCGGAGAATTGAAGCTGAGGATGATGTACGACAACCCAGACGCGCTGCGAATGTACAGGTTATGTGCGGAGAAGAAACTGCCGGTTATCGTGCATATCGACTACGAATTCAACAGCGGTCGCAAATACCCACGTCCCAATTACTGGTATGGCGGCGGAATAGAGGTGTTCGAAAGGGCGATTCAGGCCTGCCCTGAGACCATATTTTTAGGCCATGCCCCGGGTTTTTGGGCGCATATCTCCGGCGACGACCAGTATGACAAAGCATCTTACCCCAAAGGGCCGGTGGTTCCGGGTGGCAAGGTTGTTCAGATGCTGCGGGACTATCCCAACCTATATTGCGACCTGTCAGCCGGTTCCGGCAGAAACGCGCTGGATCGTGACCACGAGTTCGCGAAAGATTTTCTGCTGGAGTTCAAGGACAGGGTGCTGTATGCGCGGGATTATTTCGACAGCCTTCACCGGGAGCTTATCGACTCATTAGGCTTGCCTGAAGATGTGCTGGAGCTGATCTATTCCGGCAACGCAAAGCGCCTTGTGCCGCTGGATAAGTAGGTCGAATTCGATGTCCGATGTCAGATGTTCGAGGTTCGAACTGGTAACATAGATAGGCGGTGATCTCCGAATCGCCGCCTTATGTCTAAAATGGCCGGGACAGACGCACGGCCACTACGCTGTTCTATGTGCGTTATTTTCTGGCTTTCGCTTCTTTCGCACTTTCGCGTTGCCTAAATAATGACATAAATAACTACCCACGACCCGGAGCAAGCTGGATCAGCTTTCGATAATTCTCCACTATCGGCTGTCCCACCTCGTCGCAGGTTGGCACATCGTGGATGTGGGTTTCATACATCAGCGGCCCGGTATAGCCGACATCGACCAGCGCCTTGAGCACCTCGCTCCAGTCGAGAGTTCCCCTGAACGGCAACCAGTGTCTCTCCCGGCCATCCTGATCCGATATATGTATGCTCAACAGTTTTGATCCGACCTGCCTGATCATATCCGGTATGCGCTCGGGTGGAAATTGATGATTCACATCGAAGTTCACCCCGACATTAGGACGGTCGATGCGCTCGACAATATCCAGCAGTTCCTCGACGCTATTACCTATCTCCTCTTTAGGCAACGGTTCCAGAGCCAATCGCACGCCGCGCTCCCCGGCAAAATCGGCAATGCGCCGGAATGGGTCTATGGAAAGCTCTATCATCGTCTGACGAGGGGCTCTTGGGCCTTCGTTAAGCCCCGGATGCGAGACCACAGTCCTCGCGCCGATCTGTTCCGCGACTATCACGGCATCGCAGTACCCCGCCACCGCGCCTTCGCGAGCCTCTTCCGATGGGGACGATGGGTTACAATACAGACCATACGGCGCATGCACCGACCAAAACTCTACGTTGGGTTTGTCCAGCACGACCTCCGTGATCAGGTCCCTGTTCCACGCCGTCGAATGATAGCACTCCATAGCCTCGATTTCATCCATTGAGTTGACCGTGTCCATCATCTCGCGCACGAAACCCGCCATCAGCTTGTTCAGCCGGTCGTCAAACTTGGTAAGAGTCCCCTTCACCGATGCGGTATACGCAGCAAGCCGCACCTCTTCTGGCATAACAAATATAAAGCAGCTACCTGAAACGCCCAGGCGCAACGGGGTCGGATTCGAGTCATTAGAAAGCAATTATTTACCTCAATCTCGCGCTTAAAGCAGCGATGTGTGCAGGCGTGGTGCCGCAGCATCCGCCGAGCAGTGTTGCGCCGGCGTCCCTGCATTTTAATACGCCGTCAGCGAAGTCCTCAGGGGCCAGCTTGAAAACAACCTCGTTTGACACAAGCTCCGGCTTGCCTGCGTTAGGCATGGCGATCAGGGCGACGTCGGTATGAGACCTCAATTCAGCCATCAACCTGCTCATCTCAAACGGGTCGATGGTTCCGCAGTTGGAGCCTATCACATCAGCCCCGGCCTCAGTCAATTCCCTGGCCGCCTTTTCCGGCGTATCCCCCATCATAGTGCGGAAGCTGTCGCCGACAGGGTCGAAGGATATGCTGGCGACTACTGGCAAATTAGTGGCGTGTTTTGCGGCTCGAACGGAGACAGCGGCCTCGCGGACATCGGTCATGGTCTCAATAAGAATCAAATCCACTCCGTTGGCCGCCAGCAGCTTCGCCTGTTCTGCGGCGTTATCGAAGAACTGCTGCTCGGTATAATCCCCAAGCGGCTCCATAAACTGCCCTGTAGTGGACATATCCCCAGCCACATACCCCTCATCGCCGACCACCTCCCGGCACAGTTTCGCGCCAAGTGCGTTTATCTGCTCCAGTTTGTCTTCTAAAGAGGCGTGTTTCAGGGATATTCGGTTGGCGGTGAATGTGTTGGCGATTATAATATCCGCCCCGGCGGCTTTGTAGTCTGCGTGGACGGCTTTGACCACGTCCGGGTGGTCTATGCTGGTTAAAGGGCCGGTGGCGCCGCACCGTGCAGCCAACTGCGTGCCGGTCGCGCCGTCAAGAATGAGTATGTTTCCGCTCTTTAGAGCTTCCGCAAAAGGGATCATTATCAGCCTCCGGTTTGGAAGTTGGTCGTTGGAGGTTGGAGATTGGGAAGGGAAAAAGCAGATTTCTCGCTTCGCTCGAAATGACAATATAGCGGGCTCAGTTGCACTCGCTTCGCTCAAAATGACCAAATTGCAGGCTCAGTTGCAGTCGCTTCTCACGATGGGTGGCGATCTCCGACCGCCTGAGATGGGTGGCGATCTCCGAATCGCCACCCCAAAACCCAATCTCACAAGCCCGCTTTCGTCAATCCGCGCCACTGACTATCGAATATTGCCACTCGAACATCGAACACCAGACTTCGGACATCGAAAAAGCAGATTTCTCGCTTCGCTCGAAATGACAATATAGCAGGCTCAGTTGCACTCGCTTCGCTCGAAATGACAATATTGCAGGCTCAGTTGCAGTCGCTTCTCACGATGAGTGGCGATCTCCGACCGCCTGAGATGGGTGGCGATCTCCGAATCGCCACCCCAAAACCCAATCTCAAACTTCCAACTAACCTCTTCTCTATCCGAAGGCTTCTAACCTCTTATACATCCAGACTATCTTCCACGAATTTACGCAGCAGCAACAGGCGTTTGGCGGGATCGGGTTCGGAGAGGATCCCCTGCTTGGCACGAATTCGCTCGTTGAAACCCTTCACAACATCCGGGTCGGAGAGCTTTTCAGGAGAGACTCTGGTGTGGATACAACCTGGCAATAAGTCCGCAATAGCGGTGGGGTCGGTCAGTTTATTTGCGGATTGATTAGCGGCACGCAGCGCCTGGATTTGAGATTGAATCTCGTTGAGCCGGCCTAATATTTGTCTCGATTCCCCCAAAAGCTGGTCTTCCCTGGCCGCACAGTATACACTGAAGCTCTTGACTGCTCCTTTTGCCGCCTTTTCGACATCGGCGGAGGCTGGTTCAAGCTCGATAGGGTCACATTCGGCCGTCATATAATCAAGCCCTGGCCTCTGCTCGATATTTCGCAGTCGCACTCTCGCCTTACTGGTGATAGCTATGCGCAAGGTGCCGTCCGCATGCTCCATAAGCTGGTTAATCTCGGCTATTATCCCCACACCGTAGAGGTCGGCAGGAATGGGGTCTTCTATGGCTATCGACTTCTGCGAAACGAGGATAACAGGAGTTCTATTTTCCGCCGCAGCTCGCACCGCGCTTTTGGAACTATCTCGACCTATGAACAATGGCAGGGATGTGCCGGGTTGGGGGACCATATCCCGCAAAGGCACCACAGGAATGGCTTCGTCTCTCAGCTTGGTCACGTCTCTACCTCCTGAACCTATTGCGGCATCTCGCTGGCGAATATCGACGCCAGGCTGGAGAGGTCATAATGAACTTCGGAAACTGGCAAATCCGCACCCATATCCGGCAGCACCCGGTCTATTTGATCGGCCTCAGGCTCCGACGGCTCTTCGAGGGCCAGCCTCAGTGAAAGCATTCTACTGAAGCTCGGCTGCGCAGTAATAACCGGGCTCGTATTTAACGCCCGCAATAGTCTACGATCCTTGCGAAGTTCCAGGCGACATACGGGGCAATTCGCGAGGTGGTCGAAAAGGTTGGCCTCCTCGTCGTCGGATAACTCGACTCCCATCATCGCGATTGCATCCTGTTGGAATTGCAGACACTTTGCTGCAGTATGTTTTTTCATAACCATAGCCTCAAGGTTAATTATTATGATCCTCTAAATCCACATCCAGCACCTCACGCAGTTTTCTGATCGCATAAAATATTCGCGATTTCACTGTGCCGGTTGGGATATTCAGCGCTTCTCCTATCTCAACATAGGTCAGCCCCTGGTAGATATGCATTGTAAGTGCGGTTTTGTGCAGCGTGCTCAATTTGGTAATTGCCCGGCTGAGTTTCTCCCCAGTCAGCGACGCCAGCACCTGGTCATCGACCAACACTCCAGAATCGTGCATATCTTCGAGTGTGTCATAATCGACATTAAGCGCCTCTTTGGCGCGCCTGGTCTGCTCGGACAGGCATACATTGCTCGCGATTCGATACAGCCACGGAGACAATCTCCCGTCGTCTCGAAAGGTCTGCGCGCTTTTAAATACTCTGACAAACGTCTCCTGAGCGACGTCCTGGGCCAGCTCGGCGTTGCCCACCATACGATATGCGTACGACACCATACGATCGCGGTAACGCTCCACGATAGCATCAAACGCCTGCCTGTCGCCTGCTTTAAGGCGCAGCATCAATTCTTCGTCCGTGTGGTGAGGCACGGTTCAGCTCCCAAATGAGATCTGACATCTATTATACTTCCAAGGTCAATACAGGGTTCAATGCCGATTCACACAATGAAGCTTCTCCAACTGAAAGCAGAAAAAATCTCCTTAGTTTTAACTTGCGTAACAGGCGGCTTTTGGGGGATACTGTCTTCATGAGATGGACTCTGGTCATCTTAATTGCGCTGACGATATGCACCTGCGCCGTTGCCCAACAGCAGATACCAGCCGCTTCGATGACGAAACTTGGCTATGTCTTCAGCGACGTCAACGACAGGCTGTGGCTGGCCAACGACGAGTTTTGGCACGACGGACAGCTTAACAGGTGCATCGCGACGCTGCGTTTGATAACCCGCATTAACCCGCATGAGACTGATGCTTATGAGAGCGTCTCCTGGCTGATGTATAGCGACTTGCGCGAGGAGGACTCCGAGGCAATTCTTCGCGAGGGGTTGGCATATAATCTGGATTCTTATGATCTGTATCTCGAGCTAGGCACGTTTTGCTATTTCCGTATGCGCTACAATGAGGCCATCGCTCTGCTCACCGCATGCGTGACGTTTCCTGATGCGCCGGCTTATTCTCGCAACCAACTGGCCCATGCGTTTGAAAAGAACGGCCAGATCGGAGACGCGCTGGATATCTGGACCCAGATCGAGGCAATAGACCCCGACGACGCAGTCGCCCAACTACAGATAGACCGTATTATGCAGGGCGGGGAACCATCTCAAGTCCCGGAAATGATATCCAACTCGATTGAGACCCGCAAACGAGATCGCCTCAACCGCCACGATAGCGATTAGCCCATCCGCAACATTTTCGTAGTCGCAATAGTTTCAAAGGTTCGCGACAGGGTATACATTAAATGTGAAGGCGGGAACGCATGATCGTGCGCAGTCGATGCGTTCAAAAGCAAGGAATATAGACGATAAGTTGATCTACGGATGCGGTGTAATACCGCCCTCGAAAAGCACGGGCTCGCCCTGCCTGACCTTAAACGCCCCGGGTCTAACCCCTCCCCGGGGCGCTTTTTATTGCGCAGATTATTCAGAATCCACAGCGCGGCATTTCGACATAAGCGTGCGAATTAATATGACGACCAGCGCGAAACACAGCAGTACAAATACGAAGATGGAATCCATTTTGGTCGGCAGTTGTAACCCCAGCCCCTGAGTAGCGTTTTTCAGATTAAGGGCTATCAGCAATATTCCGATCATAATTCCGA
Source organism: Armatimonadota bacterium (assembly GCA_050948905.1). Taxonomy (GTDB): domain Bacteria; phylum Armatimonadota; class UBA5829; order UBA5829; family UBA5829; genus DTKD01. Next base: position 1,024,696 of record JBMNES010000001.1, read on the forward strand.
GGCTGCCGGCTGGTATTTTTCGACACGTATAGGCTGCTATAGGCCCAGCGATCACCCCGCCGATCATAAGAGGCAGAGTGATTCCCCACAAAAAGGTGCCAAGTCCGAGTTTAATGGCGAATGTGGCGGTTATGGCTATCGTGGTGAGAAACTCGGCCGTGTCCACCGAACCCACTGCCAGCCTCGGCTCGTCGGTATTCATAGCCAGCGCAGGGGTGCATATCGGCCCCCAGCCTCCCCCTCCTATAGCGTCCACCGCGCCTCCGACCAGCCCCAGCGGTATAAGAAAGCTCTTTCTGATTCTCCGCATCGGCCTCGGCTCTGTCTTACGGCGGGCAAACGTCCAGATGATCTTCACGCCCAGCAGCAGCAACAACAGCGCGATATACGGCTTAAACAGATCGCCGTTCACACTGGACAGGCACCACGCCCCGAAGATGCCGCCTATAACTCCACTGATTGTAAGAGGAATCACTATGCTGCGCTGGACGTTGCCCAGCTTGATGTGCGATATACCAGAGGCAAAACTTGAGAATATCTCGGCCATATGAACCGATGCAGACATAGTCGCCGGCATCATTCCTACCGCCAACAGAAACGAAGCGCTCGATGCGCCGTATCCCATGCCGAGCGAACCGTCGACATACTGTGCCAAAAGCCCTATGGGCAGCACGATCCAATGAATCTTCAATTATATTTCCCTTCGAAAGACACGGTACCAACCGACACATTCGACATCGTGCCTGGTGAATCCTTGATACAATAATCAAAAGGGCTATTTGTGATATAATCAGCATGGGTGATATGAGCGTAATCACGAATATCTGTGACCTGTTGGATGCGCAATATGGTGCTAAAGAATGGACTGGTGGCCTGGCGATTCTCGACGAACTGATCTACACCATCCTCTCCCAGAACACCTCTGCTGCGAACTCCGACAGGGCATACAATTCCCTGACCGAACGGTTTGAAGATTGGTCTGCTGTCGCGAGCGCGCCTGTCGATAAGGTCGCTGAGGCGATCAGAAGTGGCGGATTGGCGAACATCAAGGCTCCGAGGATACAAAACATCCTGCGGCAGGTCGAATCCCGCCACGGCTCGATGGATTTGCAGTGGCTGGCGGAGAAATCTGACACTGAGGCTGTGGAGTATTTGCTCGGCTTCGAGGGCGTCGGCCAAAAGACGGCGGCTTGTGTGCTGATGTTCGCGTTAGGCAGGCCCGTGCTGCCCGTCGATACGCACGTCCACAGAGTGGCGATGCGGCTTGGGCTGATAGGCAAAGTGAGCGCAGATGCTGCTCACTCGCTATTGGGCGAGATTGTGCCGGCGGATCGGGTCTATTCTTTTCATATCAACACTGTCACACACGGCAGGCAGGTATGCCACGCTCGCTCACCTAAGTGCTCGGAATGCGTGTTAAACGAAGTCTGTGCATATTATTCTAATGCTTCGACTTAGATACAGGAGGCTGTTGTGCCAAGGCGTCTGGATTTAGGAGATGACGACGGGTGTTTCGCGTGTGGAAAAGCAAACGAATACGGCCTGCAGCTCGAATTTGAGGCAATAAACGGCGAATACGTCACATATTTTACGCCCCAGAAACGGCATCAGGGCTATGTCGGGATCACTCACGGTGGGCTGGTGAGCACGGTGCTTGACGAGGTGATGACTCGATACGCACACTCGCTCGGCCATAACGCCGTCACGGGTGAGATAACGGTAAGATTCAAACGCCCGGCGAAAGTAGGACACCGTTTGAGGTTTGTCGGAAGAATCGAAAGCGAGAACTCGCGGATGCTGTTGATGAGCGCGGATGCGACAGACGAGGACGGCACTCAAATCGCCGAGGCTTCGGCTAAAATTATAAAAGTAAAGGGAAACGAGGTATCGCGATGACGACGGATCAAGGGCAGGGAGAGGACCTGGTAGTCGTATTTCGTGCGCCGGACGAGGTGACAGCTAACCTCGTTGTTGGCCTTTTGATCGGGGAGGACATCCCTGCGTTGTTACAATCGCGGCAGGTGCCGTGGATGGATGGAGTGCTTACAGCCGGCGAGGGTTATTGGGGAGATGTAGTAGTGCCATCCGACTACGCATCCAAAAGCAGAGAGCTGATCGAAGCATATCAGCAGGAATCGCCTGGCGAAGAAGAATAAATAATCGAGAACCGAAGCCCGCTGTATATAACGGGACTGCGGCCTCGATTTTAGGAGGATATCAATTTACCATGTGCAGCAAAGACCACGCGGGGGAGATGTGCAACCTGGCGGAACTTACTCCGGATTCGGTGAGAAATACGGTAGTCCGCAAGCAGAAGCTGTCTCCTGTTTTAACACTCTTTGAAATTCACGCGCCGCTTATCGCCAACTCCGCCAAACCAGGCCAGTTCGTGATAGTCTGGACGGGGGAGCACGGCGAGAGGTTGCCGCTGACCATATCGGACTGGGATGTAAGCAAAGGCACCATCACGCTGATCTTTCAGGAAGTCGGCAGGGGTACTATCGAGCTGGGCCGATTTAACGAAGGCGACGACATCCCGAGCCTAGCCGGCCCTCTCGGCAAACCGACCGAGATAGAGAACTTCGGCACCGCTGTTGCAATCGGCGGCGGCGTGGGCACGGCGATAGCCCGACCCATCGCGCAGGCCCTCAAGCAGGCTGGTAACGAGCTTATTGCCATAGTCGGCGCTCGTGAGAAGTCCCTTATCATACTCGAAGATGAGCTGAGGGCGTTCTCTGATGAGCTGATCGTCACAACAGATGACGGCTCTTACGGCAGAAAAGGCCTGGTAACGGAGCCTCTCAAGGAGCTTCTGGATTCTCGTGAGATTAACTACGTCGTGGCCATCGGCCCTCTGCCGATGATGCGCGCGGTCTCCGACACCACAAAGCCATACGGCGTCAAGACCATCGTCAGCCTTGATGCAATTATGATAGACGGCACTGGAATGTGTGGCGGCTGCCGGGTTACTGTCGGCGGAAAGACCAAATTTACCTGCGTCGACGGCCCGGATTTCGATGCGCACGAAGTAGATTGGGATGAATTGAGAGCGCGCAAGGCGTTCTACTTTGAAGAAGAAAGCAAAGACAGAGAGGCCACGTTGGCCGGAGGTGAGAACTAATGGCCAGAGGTGGTCCGAGAAATAAAATGCCACAACAGGACCCCAAGGCGAGGGTCAAGAACTTCGACGAGGTGGCGTTGGGATATTCCGAAGAGCAGGCTGTCGACGAGGCGCAGCGGTGTCTTAACTGCAAACACAAGCCGTGCGTTGCAGGTTGTCCCGTAAACATCGACATTCCTGCATTCATTGAACAGATTAAATCCGGCAATTATTCTGAAGCGGCGGCGGAGATCAAAAAGACCAACTCCCTGCCCGCCATCTGCGGCAGAGTCTGCCCGCAGGAGGAACAGTGCGAAAAGCTGTGCATTCTTGCCAAAAAGGGCGAATCCGTGGCTATCGGACGTCTGGAGCGATTCGCCGCCGACTACGAAGCCGCCCATGCTGAATCTGATACGACAGTCGAGCCGGAGAACGCAGAGCTTGCCAAATACAGCGTCGCTGTTGTAGGATGCGGCCCCGCAGGGCTTACGGTGGCTGGGGACCTGGCCAAGAAGGGCTACTCGGTCACGATATTCGAGGCGCTGCACAAAACCGGCGGCGTTTTGAGATACGGCATACCTGAATTTAGATTGCCCCGCGATATCCTCGACAGGGAAGTCAAGTACGTGGAGTCGCTCGGGGTCAAGATTATAACCGACATCATCGTCGGCCGCACTTTCCGAGTTGAGGACCTGCTGAGGAACGGCTTTGAGGCGGTGTTTGTCGGCACCGGCGCTGGCGCGCCTAAGTTGATGGGAATCGAAGGTGAAAACCTCAGCGGAATCTACTCCGGCAACGAGTGGCTCACCAGAATCAACCTGATGCGCGCACACCGGGAAGACTACGCCACTCCAATCAAAATCCCGAATAAAGCCTGCGTTATCGGGGCAGGCAACACCGCGATGGACTGCGCCAGAACGGCTATGCGAATCGGCTCAAAAGAGGTTACAATCGTCTACCGACGAAGCCGAACCGAGATGCCGGCCCGTGCGGAAGAAATCGAAAACGCCGAAGAAGAGGGCGTCAAGTTGATGCTGCTCACCAACCCAAAGCGGTTCATCGGCGACGAAAAGGGCGCTGTTAAGGCTATCGAGTGCCTGCGAATGGAACTTGGTGAGCCGGATTCCTCTGGCAGAAGACGACCCGTTGCGGTAGAGGGCTCTGAGTTCATTATTGAAGCGGACACCGTAATTGTGGCACTCGGCCAGAACCCGAACCCGCTGATTCGATCCACCACCGAAGGCCTGGATACACAGAGCTGGGGCGGGATCATCATCAACGAAGAGACCGGTATGACCTCAATCCCCGGCGTATTTGCGGGAGGGGACGCGGTCACAGGCGAGGCGACTGTTATCAGCGCAATGGGCGCAGGCAAGGTCGCTGCCGAAGGAATCGACAAATTCATCCGGGAGAAACACGGCCTGGAGTAGTTGAAAGTTCAGACGGGTGGCGATTTCGTGTCGCCGCCCGTCAAAATGGAATTTGATCCCCGGTCAGCAGATAGCCGAGTCCCTGCAAAGGAGTTGCGCCTCCCCAACCCGGAGAGCCAAGATCGTAAGCATCCACGAATTGGACGTCGAAGCCCGGACTTCCGGTGCTGCCGTGCTCCACTTTAACCAAAACGCTGTTAAGCCCCGGATAGAAATACCCGTTATAAGTCGCGTCCTGGCCCTGTTGCTCCACTCTGCCGACTGCGGGTGAGGTAGTGTAGGCCAAACCGCCGTTTATATACACTTTAGCGGAGTCGCAACTGCCGATTCGCATCCCCACATAGCCCCACATCGAAGAGTAAATCCACACGTGTGCATAAAAAGTCTTGTTTGTGAAGTCACCCGGATACAGCTCAGCCAATTTCACGTTGTCTCCGTCAGGCTGGCTGCGAATCCACGCCTTTGAGCCAACGCTCTGGCCGATAGCCGGGTTCATATACATCACAGCCGCTTCGTCATAATAATTGGTGGCGTCATAAATGAAATCGTGGTCCAATCTATATGAGCGAGACCCGGAATTGCCGTCCGCAAACGGCCCAACCACGAGGAAATCTCTGGGATATTTATACGCGCCCGGCAGTGGTATAGGTTGATATGCCGCCTCTCCATACTGCCAGTCGATCCGCTCGTCCCTCATTAGCAAAACCGGCCCCGACGCGTCTTTGGAGACGATTCCACGCACCCTGACCACTCTGTCAAGTTCGGGCTTCTCCATAGATCCGCAATATACTTTCATAGGAGCAGGCGAGCCGTCGCTGATGGTGAAACTATTGGCAGATACATTCGACACTTTGCCCCAGGTCTTAATAAGCAGCCCGCGCACCAAATCAGTCGCCGCTGCCTTATTGCTCATCCCGACGGGGTCAATCGGCCTCGCGCTTGCGTCAATCGGACAGCGTTGGAACTTATGGGCCAACACAAACCTTTCGCCGAAGGCTGTAGTCTGCATTCTCCCCTGTATCACCACCCGGTCCCCGATGCCCACATCGGTCACAATTAAATCCGGGAACTCCACCCGCAGGCCGCTGCTGCGGTCAGGCTGCTCAATATACGCCGTATGTGCGCCAATCCCCGCTCCTGAAATAGCGGACACCTGTGCATTTTCGAAGGCGACATCGGCTTCGTCGGGTTTGTCTTTAGCTTCGGAGATTTTCGTGACTATACCCTGCAGCCCTGCGTCTCCAGGCTCCCCAAGTTTAAGCGTTCGAAGCGTGTTGGACGGCGCGATCTCGTCGAGTATTCCGTAAATATCGATTTTCTGGTTCACCGCCGGATACGCAACCCCGCTGCTCGCGATGGTATCCATCCCTATTCTGAACTCAATAAGCGACGGATCAGTGGTCGTTTTTCGCACCTTGACATAGAAATCTTCCTCGGTGCCGACACGGGTTACAGTGGTGTTTTTCATCACATAGTAACCGCCGATAAGGTTGCCATAAAGCGAGGACCGCGCGATATTGGTGGCATCGCGAGCTTCCGGGAGAGTGCAATTGGAGGCGATTATGGTCGGCTTCGCAATCGGACTGACCACACCCTGCTTGTAGTTTAGCTGCACATCGTAGTTGCCGACTACAATTATTTTATCGCCCTTTTTGCACTCGGAACCATTAGAGAACACGTTTACCTTAACAGCCTGTTGGGTGTCGTGTGTGGCGGCGCCGAGCATATCGGTGAGGAAATAATATCCATTGAAACCCTTTTGTTTTGGATTAACGGATGCGTCTGCCGCCTGCCGAAGCACCGTGCCCATCACGCAGACTTGTCGCCCACCTGCTCTGTAAACCCGCGCAGACCAATCGTAGGTAACCTGGGTAATCGCCAAAGGCCAGACGCGCCCGTCGGCAATTTTCTCCCCATCAGTCGCGTCCACGATCTGCGGCCAGTCCGTAATCCCCGATTCAGAGGGCCAATCCGATCGTATGTTATATTCCGTCGGCTGGGTATTGCCGTAAATGTTGACTACTGGCGCCACTGTATAGCCGGTGTTGGGCATCACGTCGATAACGTAGACGCCGTTGGCGTTGGTAACCGCCTCGCTGTAGTAGTCCCCTATGGTCGCACGAACCGTAATGCCCGCCGCCGGTTTGCCGGAGATCGCTTCTGTGAGTGTGCCCGTGATGACCGGGTTGCTGCCCTTGACGATTATATTTCGCCCGATGCGCACCTCGACGGTGTTTTCTCCAGTCGGCTCTGCATACAGTCCAAAAACAGAGCCTTGACCGGTCGCGCTACCGTCGGTGCCGGCCACGGCGAGGTTCGATTCTCCATCGGCGGATATATACCTCGGCGACTGAATTTTCTGTGCCACCGTGCCCCATTTATATCTCTTCATATCCTCAGACGACGGCGAGATCGTCATAGCCTGGGATTTTGGAAACTTATAAAACGGCCACCTTTCCGGTTCTCTTATAAATGCGGTCGGCCTGCACAGCCACATTGTCGAATCGTCGACACTAATCGAGACTCCCATCGCCTGCGTCAGGTTCGGGTTTGTAGCTACTATGTTTCTGGTGGCGAAGTCCCATTTCTGCAGCGCGCCCTCTGCCGGAGCAGCCGACCTGTATGCCGCGCTGTAGACCGCGCCTGTGGAGTCTATAGCCAGTTGCATCGGGTAGTCCGCCCCGCTTTGTATCGTACCTACGTTGAAATACGACGGCGGGTCACCTTCGGCCGTGTCCAATCGAACCGAGCCGCCTTCCTGATATGTATAAGCCAGCTTCAAACCAGGCCCGGAGGAAAAGCTGCATCCTAAGTAGCGATTATACATCGACCCGCCCGGAATTGCGGTAATCTTAGGGCTTGGCACCCATCCGTAGCCGTCCCAGTGATACTGCCATATCCCTGGGTTGGATCTATCCGATACATAGATATGGTCATCTGCATCGATACACAGCCCCCACGGCGCGCTGTTGCCGAACCCTTCGCCTGGCACAGGAAGAGGCGGGCTGATCTCGGTGCCATCGGGGTTAAACTCGTGAATCGCCTTGCTGTGTCCGCCGGCGGTGTAGTTGCCGACATAAACCCGCCCATAAAACGGGCTGTTTGGGTTGACGTTCATAACGATGCCATATATGCGCCAATCAGTCGTGTCGCTACCATCTGCCGAGCAGCTTTCCCATATCGGCTTGAGCTTCATATCCGGTGCGGACATATCGCTGACGACGGTGGCCCGAACTTTATAATTTCCGCCTGGTGCCATAGATTCATCATTTGCGCTGCCGTCCCATGTAACTACTTCCGAGTGGAACCCCTTTGCGGCGTCGTTGCCCGTGAGCGTGGGAAACGTGTAGATGACGTCACTGGTTACAGCATCTATGATCTCTATCGTGACGCTGGTGGCATCCCCGCTTAGCCAATAACTGATTGGCGCCGGTACGCTATTTCCGCCGTCGAGCTGGTACGCCGCGACCCCTGCCCAGGCGCAGGAACACAGGGCTGCCAGCATACACCCGATCAGCAGCCAGGACATACTCCACCTATTATATTTTGCGCACTCACCCAATGGTCGCATAGACAAAACCGCCCGCCGCACTTTGTGCGCCGGGCCTGTGGTACGGATCATTACTATAGATTGTGCTGTCGGCGGACTTACTGCCCGGACAAGCCGTGTGACAGCAATGGTCACTATACAAGGTGTACCATGCCTTATGAGCCTTGTCAATCCGTAATATTACCAGCCCCAAGCGCCGGGAAGACTCCCAGTCATGTTATCGGCAAGAGGATGCACTATACTAAAGCCCGCCTATCAGTGCTGCAACGGGTGACGATTTGTTTGTCGTCACCCGTCCAAATCAAAGGCTGCGCAGAAAAGCTTAGCCGTTATTGTGCCGCTTCAAATCGTTTTTGAACATCCGGCCAGTTTACCAGATTCCACCAGGCCTCGATCCAATCCGCCCTACGGTTCTGGTATTTGAGATAATACGCATGCTCCCAGACGTCCAGCACCAGCAGAGGCTCGATTCCCGGAACAACCAGCTTCTGGTGATTCTCAACCTGCAAAATATAGAGTTTCTTATAGTCCGGCATCCAGCCCAGCATCACCCATCCGCTGCCCTCGACTGCTGCTGCGGCGGCTGAGAACTGCTTTTTGAAGTTATCGAAACTGCCGAAGTCGGTCGTGATCTGCTTCGCCAACTCACCAGCAGGCTCCCCACCGGCGTTCGGCGCCATATTCTGCCAGAACAATGTATGCATCTGATTTCCAGATGCGTGGAACGCCAACTGCTTCTCCCAGTGCTGGATTTGTGCAAAATCCCCGGTTTTGCGTATCTCTTCCAGCATCTCCTCGGCCTTGTTTTGACCCGCTACATAAGCCGCGTGGTGTTTATCGTGGTGGAGTCGCACCGTTTGTTCGTCATAATGCGGTTCCAGCGCGTTGTAGTCGTAGGGAAGTGGCGGGAGTTCGTGCTTCATAGTAGTTCCTCCATTGATATTATTTGTCGAACCAGTTTTATTTGTCGAATTATCCGATTGCGCCATTGCAGGAGTCATCACGGAAAGGGCGACGACTGCCCCGGCGGCATACTGCAAAAACTCTCTTCTGTTCACGTAGCCCTCCTTGCACGGCGAAACCTGACCCACGTGAAATCATTCTTACCCCGAAAGATGCAAGCTCAACCGCAAGATTGCAGCCTGCGAACAATTTTTATTGCCAAAATCCTACTGTTTCAGCCCGGTCATAGCGATTCCCTCGGTGATTCTCCGTTGGAAGACCAGAAAGGCTATGATAGTCGGCACAGAGCAGACCGCCGCAGTCGCCATTGTCGCGCCGTATTCCGTGACGTATCTACCCTGAAAAATCATTATCCCCACCGGCAGAGTGCGCATGGAGATATCGTTTGTGATAATCAACGGCCACACGAAATCGTTCCACGCTCCGATAAACGTGAATATCGCAAGGGCGGCCAGCGCGGGTTTTGCCAGAGGCAGGATCACTTTCCAATATATCGTCCCAGGCCCGGCCCCGTCCATATAAGCAGCCTCCTCAAGCTCCACAGGAATGCTCAAAAAGAACTGCCGCAGCAAAAATACCCCGAACGCCCCAGCCAACCCCGGCACAATCAGCCCCTGATAACTATTGAACCATCCCAACTTCTGCACGATCAAAAAGCTGGGGATAAGCGTGATCTGCGCGGGGATCATCATGGTCGCTATCACCGCAATAAATAGCGTATCCCGGCCCTTATAATGCAGCCTCGAAAACGCATACGCCGCCATACTCGTGATCAACAGCACCAGAATAGTCACTGTGGAAGAGATAAACGCGCTGTTAAACAGCCATCGCGCCACCGGAAAGTCCTCGGCCTGTGTAAATAATCTATGAAAATGCTCTAAAGAGAACGGGTTGGGCAGCCATCGCGGCGTCGCGGTCAAAATCTGGTCGTTTGGCTTCAAAGAAGTCGAAAACATCCAGATAATCGGGGCCAGAATCACCAGTGCCACCGCGAACATCACTATCTGTGCAATCACATGCCTGAGCGGTGTTTTTTTACGACCCTTCATTGTTTCACCGCCAACAGCTTAAATTGAATAAGGGTAAACACGAGCAGCGCCGCAAACAGAAGATACCCCACAGCCGACGCGTAACCGAGTTGATACAGCCCGAAGCCCTGTTGATACATATATAAAATGACCGTCAACGTCGAATAATACGGCCCGCCGCCGGTCAGGATATACGTCTGCCCAAAGACCTGAAACGACGCTATAACCGACATCACCAGGCAAAACAGCGTCGTCGGGCGCAGCAGCGGCCAACTCACCGACCAGAACCTGCGCCACGGTGTCGCACCGTCGATTTCAGCCGCCTCCAACAATTCCCTCGGCACGTTCTTCAGACCGGCAAAATAAAGAAGCATATTGCCGCCCGCGCCCCACCATATACTCATCAGAGCAATCGACGGCATAGCGGTGGCAGGGCTGTTGAGCCACTGGGGCTTTATAGAAGCAGGAGCGATGGATGGAGCCAGTTTATGCCCAAAAGCCGCCATCTGCGCCAGGTAGTGATTCAAAAGGCCGAACTCCGCGCTGTATATCCACCTCCACAAAATAGCGATTACCGACACCGACATCACCACCGGCATATAAAACGCGACCTTATAAAACACCGTGCCTCGGTAATTCTGGTTCAAACCCACCGCCAGCAACAGCGACAGCGCGTTTCCGATCGGCACCACCATCGCCACATAAAACGCCGTGCGCATAAAGGCTATCCTGAAAAGATCGTCCGACAGCGCCAGCCTGTAGTTGCGCAGCCCGATAAACTCCGGATGCGGGGCCAGAATATGCCATTTGTGCAGGCTGATATAAAAACCATACAGCACCGGCAGCAATATAAAGATGCTGAACAGAACTCCATACGGCGTCAAGAACAGCGCCGCGGTTCGCCACTGATTAGCTCTCATTGCCTGTTCATCACCTCACCTATCCGCCTATCCGCCTCCTCAAGGGCTTCCCCAGCCGGTTTTATATTGCACAACACCGCCTCCACCGCAGCATCAAAAAACGGCAGCGCCTGATTGAGAGATATCGACGATGGCATATAGTTTATATAAGGCAACTGTTTGCTGAATTCGTACTGCACCGTCAATCGCTTGAATTCATCAGACTCAAGAATGCTTTTACGCACCGGAACCTGGCCGCCTTCCGCCCATTTTATGCTGTTATCAGACAGGTATTTTATGAAAGTCCACGCCGCATCCCTCTTTTCATCAGCAATATCCGACGGCATCACCAGCATATGCGAATTGGCCCATGCGCCGGGCTTTTTGCCGAAAACAGGGCACGGTGCGCCCGCGAAGTTCAGGCCCTTTTGCCCCTCAAGGCTGGAAAGCATGTATATCCCTTCAAGCGCCATCCCGACTTTGCCGGTCAGAAACCCGATCCAGGCATCCTGCCCCTCCGGGCTTGGCGCGATTTTCTGCGTGTAGACGAAATTCCTCATCAAATCCAGCGCCTGCTTTGCCTGCGTGCTGCCGAGCGTGGACCTTTTGCCGTCTGAGGTCATCATATCCCCGCCAAACTGGCTGAGGTAGGTATAATAGTTCGTTCTGAACCAGGTAAATACGTATCCCCACTGATCCGGGCGGCCGTCGCCGTTGGTATCAACCGTCAATTTTTTTGCTGCATCCAGAAATTCTGTAAGATTGGCAGGGGGTTTGGCCTGGCCGTTGGAGTCCACTATCCCGGCCTTTTTGAAGAGGTCGACGTTATAATAAAGCCCGATCGGGTGGCAATCCAGCGGCACTGCGTATTGAGCGCCTTTCCAATGCGCCGCCTTCCACGGCCTCGGCATAAAGTCCGCCGCAGACATGCCGCCGTTTTTCATCAACTCAGCCATTTTATAAAGAGCCGATCGGTCGGCATATTCCGGCAGCCTGTCCGCGTGCACCACAAACACATCCGGCGCACCACCGAACGCCAGGCCCAGGGTCACCTTATCGTAGTAGGTTCCCCAGGGGATTATCTGCATTCGTACTCGAATGTTTGGGTGGGAGGCGTTAAAAGCGCGGACGATTTGCTCCATAGTGGTGCCGTCCGGCCCGGTAAATCCGTTCCAGAACTCGATCTGCACCACGGATTTCTTATCTTGCGCACGCTTCTCCCCGCATCCGCAAATGAGGCACATTATCACGGCAATCGCGACTATGAGCACAAATCTTCTACTCATCAACAACCCATCCCAACCTGCACTTCGGGCCAAATCTGGTCAAATACTGCACCGCCACGGCTTCCCTGCCGCCTTTATCTTTGACAATGCATGCGCCGGGGAAGAATATCGGATATCCGTCATCAATAGTCCACGGGCCTTCCCAACTCGCCCCGTTATCTTTGCTGATGATATATTTCAGGTCCTGAAACAGCACACCGGTCGACGCCTCTGTCGGGCTTTCGCGCTCTTCATCGGTAGTAAATACGACGACCAGCATGCCATTCGACATTTTCACTGCCCAAGGCGCAAGGGCGTTAAAATCCGGATTAGTCGGTTCCCATAGTTTTCTATGTGGATACGACCATGTCCTGCCGCCGTCTTTGCTATCGGTGATCCACAAACAGCCCCGGTGCGGGTGACACTCCTGCACCCCCTCACAGATGCAGACCAGCCGCCTGTCGGAAGTTTCAATTACGCTACACATTCCATCCCTGGACAGCAGCTCTCCAGACGCTCGACTAACCGTAGTCGCGTCTTCCCACCGGCTCGTCTGAGCATTGTAAGTCTTCATAGTGATCCACTGGTGCCCCGGCAGGCCTTCAATTGATGGGGAACGCTCGTCGTCGTAGTAGCACTGCAGTGTGCCATCCGGCCTTTGCAGCAGAAAAGTTGACCAAAACCCAAAATCCGTGCCGTTGGTGGCTGCGACGGTGGAATGATGCCTCCAACTCCTCCCGCCATCTCGACTTATCGCCACTCTAATCGAGAACTTCTTTTCGGCTGTCTCTTTTTTGTGGATTAAATTGTGCCTGTAGGAGTAGAGGATGTCGCCGTTTTCCAGTTGCAGCAGGTGCCCGTCGCCGATATCGATACCTGGCCCGTCGGCGACAGCGATTGTGGAATATTCGACCCACGGCCTGCCGACTTTCGTGCATCGAAAACATTTGACCGCAGATCCGATAGTCTTCGCCGCAAGCAGCGAGCCATCGTTTATCTGAACAGGTGCTTTAAACCCGCCCGAGGAATAACTTTGGGAGAACGCAAGCGGCGCATCTGCACAAGCCACATTTACCAGCAGCGCCAACAGCGCCACCAACTCCAACCCGGCAAATAACATCCGCAATGCGTTCTCCCGAAAAGACTAGTTCAGTTTCTTACCCCACAGTTTAGCAATAGTGTTGGGGATGTCGGTATTTTCATGGGTACCCGTAAAGTTCTCGGCTCCCGGCCCATAGGCATATATCGGGACCATATTTCCGGTGTGCCCTTTGGTCGTCCAACCGGGGCTGAACTTTGGATTGTCATCGTTAGGCTCGTTCACTGTCATACCTCCGGTATCGTGATCGGCGGTTACAATCACCAAAGTCTGCCCGTCCTTCTTTGCAAAATCCAGCGCGGCTTTGACAGCGTCATCGAACATTAACATCTCTTTAATAACGCCATCTTTATTATTTCCGTGCGCCTCGTGGTCGATTTTCGCGCCCTCGGACATTATAAAGAAACCCTTGTTGTTTTGCGACAGGGTCGAGACAGCTTTGGCTGTCATCTCAGCAATTGTCGGCTCCGGCCGATTGCTGGTCATACCTCCGCTTGCAAACAGGCCGATATATTTGTGGGCTGTGCAAGCAGCCAGCGCCTCTGCGGTTTCGAAGACTTTATAACCCTTAGCAGCCGCCTCAGCCAGCAGATCCCGCTCGTCTCCCCGTCCGCCGTCTTTAGATTTGGGAGTGAAGAAACGCTTGCCGCCGCCGAGTACCACATCCACCCTGGAAGCGACCATCTGCGCCGCTATATCTTCGGTCTTGCCGCGAGTATCGACGTGCGCCACAAACACCGCAGGGGTGGCGTCAACTATGCTGGTAGTCGAAATAATACCGGTGGACTTGCCCATATCCCTGGCCAATTCCAAAATAGTCTTGAGCTTTTTGCCGTTAGGATCCTGTGAAATCATGCTGTTGTTCGTCTTGACCCCTGTGGCTAAAGCAGTACCCGCCGCCGCAGAGTCCGTGACCAATCGGTTAGCGGAATACGTCTTGGCGAATCCGGTATACGGCATAGTATCTACAGTCAGTTTTCCATCGCGACCTGGACCACCGATTCGGCCTGCCATAACAGGACCAACACCCATACCATCGCCGATAAGCAAGATGACGTTCTTCGGGGCGGCAAGAGCAGCCGTTGAGAGGACGGCAAGCACCAGCACTATAAGCGCCAGTCGCCGCCGCATGATACTTCGAAGCATTATTTTTTCCTCCTATTATTCACCGAAAACAGAGGAGGACCAAGTTACTTACGGGCCAGGCCCGCGGTTGCGATTTCCACAGAGTGAGAAGTGAGCTAAAAAGCAAATCCTCCATACCATGCAAAAAGCTGTGTTATTTGCTCAGTCCGCCTTAAGGTCCGGCTTATAACCTTCTTTTCGATCTCTGGAGCGGATTTCCACTCGTCGAACCTTACCGCTGATGGTTCGAGGCAGGGCATCCACAAACTCGATAATTCTGGGATATTTATAAGGTGCAGTGACCTGTTTTACATGATTCTGCAATTCTACCATAAGTTCCTCGCACGCTTCATAACCAGCCGAAAGAACAATAGTCGCCTTGACCACCTGTCCTCTCAGATCATCCGGCACACCCGTGATCGCACATTCCATCACGGCCGGGTGTTCAATAAGCGCGCTTTCGACCTCAAACGGCCCGATGCGGTAGCCGGAGCTTTTTATCATATCATCATTGCGTCCGACATACCAATAGTAGCCGTCCTCGTCCCGCCAGGCAACGTCCCCTGTGTGATATATGCCGTCGTGCCAGACGCGATTGGTCAGTTCATCGTCTCTGAAATAACCCCTAAACATTCCCGGCGGCCTGACCCCGTTCGTCCTCACTACTATCTCGCCATCCTCGCCGACCTCGCACGACTTGCCATCTTCATCGACTATGTCTACATCATAACACGGCGACGGCTTGCCCATCGACCCGGGTTTCGGAGTCATCCACGGGAAGTTTGCCACCATCACAACCGACTCCGTCTGCCCGAAGCCCTCCATAATCTGAAGCCCCAGCGATTTCACAAGCCCCTGATACACCTCAGGATACAACGGCTCCCCGGCAGTCACACAATACTTCAGGCTGCTGAGGTCATACTCTTCTATATTCCTCTGAGCCATAAACCTGTAAACCGTGGCAGGGCCACAAAAAGTTGAAACTTTGTAGTCCTGCAGCTTCTGGAGAAGGTCGGCTGGCTCGAACTTACCATCAAAATCGTAGACGAAATTCGCCGTACCGGCTATCCATTGACCGTAGATTTTACCCCATGCACACTTTGCCCAGCCAGTATCCGACAGGGTTAGATGCAGTCCATCATCCACCACATTTTGCCAGAACTTCGCCGTCAGAATATGCCCAAGCGGATACGTATAATCGTGCCATACCATCTTCGGCATGCCCGTGGTGCCGGAGGTGAAATACAGCAGCATCATATCCTCGTTGGATATACTTGCCGCGCCCGTGGGTCTGTTAAAAACGGGTGAGGCCTTCATCACTGCGTCGCTCAACGAGTGCCACCCCGGCCTGGCTGTGCGAATAACGGCTTTGTGTTTGAGAGTAGGCGAATCGGCCTGGGCTTCGTCGACCGCCTCCAAAACCCGTTCGTCCTCGCAGGCTATGATCATTTTAATATCCGCCGCGCCGGTTCTGTAGATAATATCCTTGCTGGTCAGCAGATGCGTGGCAGGGATAGCTACCGCGCCGACTTTGTGCAGCGCGATCATACACATCCAGAACTCCCAGCGGCGCTTGAGGATCATCATCACCCGATCCCCCTTGCCGATGCCGACCGCCGTCAGGAAATTCGCAATCCGGTTGCTGTATTCGGACATCTCGCCGAATGTGAAAGTTCGACAGTCCCCTTTGTCATCGCACCACACCAGTGCGCGCTTATCAGGGCTGATGGCCGCGTATTCATCGACGATATCGAAACCGAAGTTGAAGTTCTCCGGGATTATGATCTTGAAATTATTCTTAAAGTCTTCGTAAGAATCGAACTCGGTTGCTGAGATGTATCTGTCCAAAAGCAACGCCGCACCTCCGCGGGCTAGAGAATTATTGCCAGAAACTGCACAGGCTCGTCGCCCAGCGCTTTCATAGAGTGTGGGTGAGTGGAATCGTAATAAACGGAATCTCCCTCATCGAGGATCAGTTCATGGTCGTCTATGGTAATCGCAAGCCTGCCGCTCAACACATAGTCAAACTCCTGGCCGGGGTGCGAGTTTTTGTCACCCTGTGGCTTACCCGGATGCACGGTGACCAGCATAGGCTCCATCTTTTTGTCAACGAAGTTTGCCGCAAGACTCTGGTAATCGTAGCTGGGGCTGCGCAGCATTTTCGCGCCCTTGCCTTTTCGCACCAGGCTATAGGTGTGCAGCCTCGGCCTGTCGCCGGTGAGGATCTCAGCCAGTTGCACGTTGAACTTGCCAGCGATTTCGTACAGCACGCTGACGGGGATGTCTGAGTCGCCGCTCTCATACTGCCTGTAGGTCTCGGCGGAGATTTCGAGATGCTCGGCGAGAGATTCAGGAGCTATCCCCGCGATCTCTCGAAGCGCCCTGATGCGTTTTGCGATTTCCTTTATCTCCCCAGTCACACCTGCACCTCCAATTTTGCCACTCTAAGCGATATGATACCACAACATGAGCTTACCCGCACGAATAAAGTGATCCTGTGGAGAGAATGGAGGCGCAATAACGAAGGGTAGCGCGGAAAATGTAGTGGCCGTGCCTCCGTCCCGGCCAGGCCATGTGTCGAGAAGGGATTGTCCGAGACGGAGGTCGGACACTACGTTTCAATTGTTGGGCTTGAGAAAAAACTTGCCGAGTCGGAGATTGCCACTTATCTAGTTACCATAACCGACAACCGAAAAAGCAGATTTCTCACTTCGTTCGAAATGACGAAGGGTAGGCGTAATAACGAAGGGTAGCGCGGAAAATGTAGTGGCCGTGCCTCCGTCCCGGCCAGGCCATGTGTCGAGAAGGGATTGTCCGAGACGGAGGTCGGACACTACGTTTCAATTGTTGGGCTTGAGCAAAGACGAAAAGACAAGAGTATGTTTGAGTACGTGGTATAATTTTAGCCAGCCAAACTAGGAGGATTTTGCAATGACCCACTCTATAATTGTCATCTTCGCGATTCTGCTTATTCTGCTGAATGCCTGCCCGGTGTCGGCAAAACAGAATGATGTCCAGCGCGGGTTCATAATGAAGACGATAAAGGTAGAAGATAAAAATGTGAATTACGTAGTCTATGTGCCCCTCGTCTACGACCCCGCAAAGCCGATTCCGACCATTATTTTCCTTAACGGAGCGGGAGAGTGCGGCACCGATGGGCTGAAGCAATGCTACCACTTCGGCGGCGCGATTATGCTGGATTCACAAAAATGGCCTTTCATAGTCCTTTTCCCGCAAAAACAAACCACCCCGGCGATGTGGGAGGACGAGGAGCCAATGGTGATGGCCATTCTGGAGCAGACGAAGAAAGATTACAACCTCGACCCCTCCAGGCTATATCTGACAGGGCTGTCGCAGGGCGGCCACGGCACCTGGGCCATTGCAGCCCGCCACCCGGATCTTTTCGCGGCCATCGCGCCCGTGTGCGGTTGGGCCGATGAGGAGATAGCTAAAAAGGTCGCCAAACTGCCGATTTGGACTTTCCACGGCGATAACGATAAAGCTGTAGACGTCGAGCGGAGTCGCGAGATGGAAAAATGGATAAAAGCCGCTGGCGGCGACTGCAAATTAACGATATATCCGGGAGTCGGTCACAATAGCTGGGACAACGCCTACAGAAACGAAAACCTTGGTGATTGGTTCCTGCAGCACAAAAAACAGTAGTGCTCAGGATATTACGGCGAACTCCTGTGATACGTCGTTTAGTAAAAGCAATCCGGCGTGGGTTACGCGCAGGTGGTCATTTGTCACTTCGATCAGACCTCTGCGCGATAGAGATTCGATCTCGGCTTGATAAACCGATCGCGGGTCAAGACCCGTTTGGGTTTGGATGTAGTTGAGACCGACGCCTTCGAGCATCCTCAGCCCCTGAATAATCGTCTCTCCGAGGCGGGCAGTGGGGCTGAGGGTCTCAGAAAACTCCATCAAATCGGAACCGCTCTCTGCTGCCTCAATATACCTTCGAGGGTCCGAAACCCGACGGCTTCTCGTTCCATTTAGGTAACTGGTAGCCCCGGCCCCAAAGCCATAATACGGCTCGTTTCGCCAGTAGGTCAGATTATGCTGCGACCAGAACCCCGGCAGCGCGAAATTGGAGACCTCGTAGTGCTCATAACCAGCACGCGTAAGCCGCTCAATGGCGTATTCATACATCTCCAATCGCAGCTCTTCGCCGACCTCGCGCAGCTTCCCCTCCGCACACAACTCCGCGAACCGAGTCCCTTCCTCAATCGAAAGCTCATAAAGGGAGACATGTTCGGGTCGTGGATTTAACTCGATAACGGTTTCGAGGGTATCCGCCCAATGCAACAGGGTCTGCCCCGGCAGGGCGAATATAAGGTCCACTCCGACGTTATCGAACCCCGCCTCGCGAGCGTAATTATATGCGGTCATCGCCTGCAGGCGCGTATGCGTTCGCCCGATGCTGCGCAGGAAATCATCGTCGAGGGATTGAATTCCGAGGCTGATTCTGTTGAACCCGCCCTCGCGCAGCATCCTCAGCCCACGCAGACTCACCGTGCCCGGATTCGCCTCGCTGGTAACCTCGGCGGCATCCAGGATACCGAACCTCTCGCGAAGCGTATCCAAAACCCGGATCAGATCATCTTCCGGCAGCACGGTCGGGGTCCCACCGCCAAAATAGACTGTCTGAAGAGCATCGTCCGAACACGGTGTTGTGCTGTTAATCTCTGCAATCAGCGCGCGGACATACTCTTCATATTGCGATTGGAGGCCGCAATATGAATTGAAGTCACAATACCAGCACTTCGACACGCAAAATGGAATATGAACATACGCCGACCGCACAGCCCCGATCACGAAACCATCGGTCCCCAATCCTCGACGATCGGCAGCCGTAGCAGATATGCATATGCCCCCAGCGCCGCCTTTGCTCCATCGCCCGCCGCGATAATGATCTGCTTTTCGGGCACATCCGTCACGTCACCGGCAGCATACAATCCAGGAACCCCCGTGCGAGCGGCGCAGTCCACAGGAATCTCCCCCTGCGGATTCAAGTGCACTAGTTGGTTCAAAAAGCTGGTGTTCGGGATGAGGCCGATCTCAATAAAGACCCCTTTAACATCAAGCTTCCTGCGGTTGGCTCCGTTGACATCGTCAATTATGATGCCTTCCACAAAATCGTCTCCGACGATCTCCTTTACCGAAGTGTTTGTCAGTATCTCGACATTATCTGCAGCCCTGGCTTTTTTCACCACAACCGCGTCGGCACGAAGCGCAGGCGAGTGCTCGATAAGATAGACTTTAGGGCACAACCCCATCAACTGGATTACCGCATCCAGGCCGGAATTGCCGCCGCCGATTACCGCCACGTTATGTCCTGCAAATAAAGGGGCATCGCAGGTCGCGCAATACGCCACACCACGTCCGATAAGCTCCTTTTCTCCGGGCACACCAAGCATCCTCGGGGACTTGCCCGTGGCCACAATTACCGCTCTAGCCGTAAATACCCGCCCATCCTCAGTGTGGATGTTGAATTTTTCAGCCTCGCGAGTCAGATTCGAGACGCGGGTATATTCCTGGGGCACGTCGAACGCACGCACGTGTTCCTCGAATTTCCGAACCAACTCCGGCCCGGTTATAAACATAAACCCAAGATAGTTTTCTATCCCCGCGCTCCACAAAGTCTGGCCGCCGATGTCGTCTGAGATGATCAGCGTATCGATCTGCTTTCGAGCGGAGTAGACGACCGCGGTCATCCCCGCCGGTCCTGCGCCGAGGACGATCAGGTCGTAATGAGTCTTATCCGGCATATCTTACCTCACAGTCGAATGCTCAACCTAAAAGCTCTTCGAGTTTGGCTCGATTGAATCCTACGACCATCTGCCCATCGACCTCGACCACCGGCACTCCAAGCTGGCCGGATTTCTGCACCATGTTATTTCTCGCCTCAAGATCGGAAGCCACGTTGAGATCGGTAAATTCTAAGCCCTTTTGTTTGAGATAGTCCTTCACCTGGTGGCAATAGGGACAAGTAGGGGTGGAATAAACGGTTATTTGCTTGTTTGCCATAACAAACTCCTCCTAACATGATTACTTCAGCTATAACTATACCCAACACATCAACAGTATTATGCGCCTGGCCGCTATATTTTACGACATTTGCTATTTGGCCGCATCTGGTGGATTGCTTTCGCCCTTTTCGCGCTTTCGCGTTATTCCCTTCACGCCATTTCGAGCGCCCACCCCACTGTAATTTCAAGCGCCCACCCCACTGTAATTTCGAGCGAAGCGAGAAATCTGCTTTTTCCGATGTCCGAAGTCAGACGTGCGAAGTCCGATTCAGCGCTCATCCCGCTACTAACCCTTCCAATGCACATTATTTTCCGGCTTTCGCCCTTTTCGCTTTTTCGCGTTATTCCCTTCCCGTTTCCGATTTTTCCTCCCCACAACCTATTGCATTTTCCTGATCAAACTGATATACTGGCAAGGTTATTAACTTAACAATCCCGTCGATACGGACAGGGGGTGAGACCTAGTTGCCGAATATTAAATCCGTAATTAAAGATGTTAAGAAGTCTCGTGAGCGCAGGCTGCGAAACTTGGATACAAGGTCCAAAATCAAGACCTTCGTCAAGAAAACCAAGGCCGCTATGGACGAGCAGTCCGACCAGGTGACTGCGCTGCTCAGTGAGACTGTCAGCATAGTCGACAAGGCCGCGAAGAGAGGGATTATCCATCCCAACGCCGCCGCGCGACGCAAGTCCAGGCTCATGAAGCGCGCCAACCTGAAAGCTGCCGCCTCCGAGTAAGCCCGGCTGCTATATCGTATCAAATATTTCCGAGAGAGGTAAGCGATGCTGCCTCTCTTTTCTTCGTAAACCTGCTTTGCGATGTAATATGAGGTCGCAGATTTGGTGACAAAGCAGCAGATCATAACCGGACTATCACATCTCGGGCTTAAGGCCGGAGATGTCGTGATTGTACACAGCTCATTGAGCAGCTTCGGCGAGGTCGAAGGCGGCGCCGACACGGTTATCGACGCACTGCTGGAGGTTATCGGCGACCAGGGCACGTTGATTGTCCCGACGTTTAACTACGACCCTGGCGTCTTTGACATAAAAGAAACCCCATCGGTGGTCGGCAGGATCACCGAAACTCTACGGCTTAGAAAAGACGCTGTGCGCAGCGCTCATCCGACTCATTCCGTGGCTGCAATCGGCAGGCTCGCCGAACTGATTACGGAGGACCACGACAAAGTCGATCCGTTCGCAAAGGATTCTGCGCTGCATAAAGCTGCGAAAGTGGATGCAAAAATCCTCCAGCTCGGCGTTACTCAGACCTCGAATTCTTCCATTCACGTCGCCGAGGAACTCGCCGGGGTGCCATACCTAGACAAACAAAGGCGCGTGGGCATAAAGCTCGCAAACGGTAAAGTGATTCAAAAATGGATCCGCAGACCGGGCTGCAGCCAGGGTTTTGAGGCGGTCGACGAACTGCTCTGCGAGCGCGACGCGATCAAGGAACGAATGATCGGCGAATGCAGGGCGAGGCTGATGAGCGCAAGGACGGTCATCGAAACGGCGGTGGAAATGCTGCGATCCGATCCGGCGGCTTTATTGTGCGACAGGCCGGAGTGCGGTGTATGTGCGGAAGCTCGTGCGATGATCGACGCCACCGAGGCACAAAACCAGGAACAGATGATTACCCAGCTCGCCGAAGAAGAAGAGCGTATCCGCAGACAGACCGAGCAACAACTTAGCGGCAACGTCTCGTTTTTTGAAGTCGACCGGAACGATATCCTCTCCTCAAACTAACCCCATCCTGACTTCTAAAATGCAGGAGTTGACTATTGCCGTAGCTAATGCAAGCATACTGGTGTAAAATAAGTTTTGACCGAACGCGGGAGGCAGGCATGGCAAATAAGATCAAAATTACTGCGGGAAGCGTCAGTATGACCGCGGAGTTAAACGGCAGTGCGTGCGCAAAAAAGATATATAATGCGCTTCCTATCCAGGCTCGTGGGAGCACCTGGGGGGACGAAATTTACTTTGGAATCGACGTTCAGTGTCAGGCTGAGAACCCTCAGCTCACCGTGGAAATGGGGGATTTGGCGTATTGGCTGGAGGGAAGCTGTTTTTGCATATTCTTCGGCCCGACCCCTATGAGCAGAGGCGATGAAATACGGCCTGCCAGCGCCGTTGAGGTGTTCGGCAAAATAGAGGGTGACGCGACTCAGTTCAAAAAGGTTGCCAGCGGAACCAGGGTGCTGGTTGAGAAATGCGAGGACTAGATTATCCGGGAAGGAAGGCATTATGAAAGCAGGTATATCCAAACAGAAAATCACACCGCCGGTCGGGGTCGATCTTACGGGTTATCTCGGAAGACCGGGGCCTTCAAATAAATTGCACGATGATCTATTTGTGACGGCGTTGATACTTGACGACGGGGACAGCCGCATCGGAATCATCTCAATGGACGTGCTGGGCACGGATTTGGATCAGGACGCACGGCTGCGTAGAGCAATATCCGAGTCTACCGGAATTGACGCTGACAATTTGATGATCGTCGCCACTCATACCCACGCGGGTCCTGCGCTGAGTACGCTCAGGGAGTGCGGCGAGCCTGATGAGACTTTTGTCTGTCAACTGTGGCCAAAAATAGTTCAGACCGCTAAGGCAGCCTGCGAAAATATGGCCGATGCGAAGCTATCTTTCGCAAACGCCGAATCAGAGTTGGCGTGGAACCGCAGAGCGTGGGTGATCGACTCGGATGTGCAGCGGAGCAAGACTTCCGGCGTAATTACCGACCCTAACATCGGTGCAATTTTGATAGAAATAGCGGGCAGTGAGCCTGTTCTGTTGTATAACTACGCCTGCCACGGAGTAGTCATGGACTCAGACAACGTGGAGATTAGTGCGGACTGGATTGGCGCGGCAAGGGATAAGTTGGAATCAAGCGGATTGGTCGGCACATCGATATTTCTGCAGGGCTGCTGCGGCAACATCAACCCACGCTGGCGCGGCACTTTCGCCGAAGTCCAGCGAGCAGGGTTGTCTGTTGCAGAACCTCTGCTTGAGGCGCTTCCTAAGGCCAAACCACTTGCTGAGCCGTCGATAAAGGTGGCGTGGCGATACGTCGATTTGCCGTATGATCCTTTGCCTGATAAAGAAGTCCTGCAGCAGGAGATCAGTTTCCGGCGCAGTGAGTTCGAAAAAGCGCAGGCTGAGGGTAATGCTCTTATGCAGAAAGCACACCGAGCGATGCTCGACTGGGCTCAGGACGCGCTGGATATGATTAATGCAGGCGATGGACCGGAGTCAATTCGAGTCGGCCTGCAGGCAATTTCGTTGGGAGATGTGATTTTCGTCACGTTGCCGGGTGAGGCTTTCTGTGAATATGGCCTTTGGTTCCGTGACATGACGGACGCGGCTGTTATCCCGGTGGGTTATGCTAACGGCAACATCGGTTATATTCCTACCGCGGAAGCATACAAAGAGGGCGGTTACGAAGTCGACAGTGCAATAAAATATTACGGGGTTAAGATGATCGGCCCCGGCTCAGAAAAGGTTATTGTCGATGCTGCGAGGGATATGATTAAAGAAATCGGATAACGCCGTTATTTCGTGTGGATGACACGGTCATTTCGAACGCACTTTTCGGGTATGAGGTGGCAATTCGGAGATTGCCACCTATCTATGGATGACGCCGTCATTTCGAACGCAGTGAGAAATCTGCTTTTCGAGTATATATGAGGTGGCAATTCGGAGATTGCCACCCATCTATGGATGACGCCATCATTTCGAACGCAGTGAGAAATCTGCTTTTGGGTATTTGCGAGGTGGCAATTCGGAGATTGCCACCTATCTATGAGTCTGCTTTTTAAACACACTATACTTAAACGGAGAATTGCAAGTGCAATACAGGGAATTCGGCAAAACAGGCGTCAAATTGTCGGCGCTGGGTTTCGGGGCGATGAGGCTTCCGGAGTCCGATGACGATGCGGTGCAGGTGATCCGGCGATCATTCGAGCTGGGAGTAAACTATCTCGACACCGCCAGAATCTATCCGGAAAGCGAGAGAAAATGCGGCCTGGCGCTAAAGGGCTGGCGCGACAAAGTCTATGTCTCCACCAAAAATAACCTCGAGGATACCACTGTCGACGGCTGGTGGAGGCGGCTGAACACATCCCTTGAGCTGCTCGATATCGACTACATCGACTTCTACCAGGTCATCCACGACATAAAATACCCTGCCTATGAGGAATTTTATCTCAAAAACGAGGGTATGAAAGCCGTTCGGAAGGCAAAGGAACAGGGTCTTATCAAGCATTGCTGTTTCAGCACCCACGAGTCCGTCGAAAACAATATGAGGCTGATAGACTCCGGTGAGTTTGAGGGAGTTACTATTCAATATAATCTTCTGGATCGCTCAAACGTAGACGTAATAGCGCATGCTCACGAATGCGGGATGGGTGTTATCGTGATGGGGCCGGTTGGTGGAGGCAGACTGGGCGCGCCGTCGGAGCAGATCAAAAAACTCATCGACGGCCCTGTTGCCAGCTCCGCCGAGGTCGCGCTGCGCTTTGTTTTGGCCAACCCTCACGTCACGTGTGCGATTTCAGGAATGAGCACCATCCAAATGGTCGAGGAAAACTGTGCCACCGCTTCTCGCGAAGAGCCTCTTTCAGATGAGGAGAGGTTGACAATTGAGGCATCACTGGACGAAAACAAGCGGTTGGCAGAGCTGTATTGCACAGGATGCGAATATTGCATGCCCTGCCCGCATGGCGTCAACATACCCGTCAATTTCCAGATAATGAACGCCCACCGAATATACGGTCTCACCGAACACGCACAGAGGAGATATAACCGACTCAGCAACCCCGAACGGCCACAAAACGGCAAAAAGGCGGAGGATTGCCTGGAGTGCGGCGAGTGCGAACCGAAGTGCCCGCAGCATATAAAGATCATCGATCAGCTAAAAGAGGTCGCAGAGACGTTCAAAAAGCGGGATTAGCTGGCAGATACCTTGAGAAAAAAGATAGGTGCCGATCCAAAGATGGGTGCTGATCTCCGAATCACACCCCAAAACCTCAGTTCCAAGATGGGTGCCGATCTCCGAATCGGCACCCGAGACCTCTCTAATTATAAACACTATCGATCAGCCACCTGCGCCCCATTTTGACCAGATTGATCGGGATTTGCCGCTCGCGCTGGTCTGGGTATTTCAGGGTTACGATCACAGTGGCATGGCCCGCCGAGGGATAGGCAGCCTCCCCGACGGTATATGTCGCCTCGTTGTTGTGTATCTCGTCGAAGAAATATTCAGACATTGCGTGGGTGTCGGAAACCCCCGGCTGCATGCGCGAATTAAAGGCGTCGGTATGGTAACCAGCAGCTTTGCCGCACGACCTCTGAGCCATCGCGTCGAACCACTCCGTGGCGATAATCTTCGGCGGTATTGTCCTGAATATATGGCATAGCAGCAAAATAACCAGCAATACCCCCACGCCCGCAGCAGCATATTTCACCCTGGCGGACGGCTTCCACGCCTCCTTTGTCTCGACGTGAAAATGACCACCGGCAGCCGTTCGCGTGCCGCACACGATGCATACTTTTTGTTCTGAACGCAGATCAGCGCCGCATTTGACGCATTTCAAGTATCATCACCTCTTAAACGATTACAGCCGTTCGATTACACTCGCCCCGTCTTCAGCAGTACAGACGTAAAGCGATGGGGAGAGTTGCGTTTTCTTATGATATTCTACGGCAACAACCTCTAGGAATTGTTCCACGTAATCGTCTTTTACAAGACTGACAGTACATCCGCCAAACCCCGCGCCTGCCATTCTGCCCGCCAGCGACCCCGGCGCGGCGCGAGTCACTTCTACCATCGCCTCCAACTCCGGACAACTGACCTCATAAAGGTCACGTGCGGAATCGTGAGATGCGTTCATCAGCCTGCCGAACTCGACAAAATCCCCGTCCTGCAAAACCTGCCTGCTGCGCAGCACGCGCTCGTTTTCTCCGACCACATGCGCCACCCGCTTGCTTACTGTCTCTGGCAGATCGGATTTATGAGCCTCATACATCTCCGAACTCACATCCCGCAGAGCTTTAACTTCAGGATACCATCCCGCAAACAGCCTGGCCCCCTCTTCGCACTGGCTTCTGCGCAGGTCGTATTCGCTGTCCACCAACCCCCGCCGCTTCATGGTGTCACAGACCACTATCTTAACCTGCGACGTATCCAGCGGCACATACTCATATTCCAATGTGCGACAGTCCAAAAACAGCGCGGAGTCTTTTTTGCCGAGCCTGGAGATAAACTGATCCATTATGCCCGTATTGACCCCAACGAACTTATTTTCCGCCTTTTGACCAATCAGAGCCAAATCCGGGCCGCTCATCTCAAATCCATTGAGAGTCTGCATCAAAAACCCGGTCGCCATCTCGATCGCCGCCGAGCTGGAAAGCCCGGACCCTATCGGCACGTTGCCGTGGATTACCATATCCGCACCGCGCAGTGCCACGCTCGATTCCTGCAAAAAGTGGATCACCCCACGGACATAGTTGCTCCACGTATTTACGTTGTCGAACTCGATAGAATCCAGATCAAACTCGACCAATTGTTCGAAGTTGGCAGAATATACCGCGACTTTTCTATCCTCGCGCAGCCTGCCCCCCGCCAACACGTCGACATTCACAGCCACCGGCAGCACGAAGCCATCGTTGTAGTCCGTATGGCTTCCCATCAGGTCAACCCGCCCAGGCCCCTTTACTATCGCTTGCATCGACGATTCGAATATTTTTGAAAAATCCTCTTTAATACGCCTTATGCGATCAGGCATTATCCTCTGCTTTCCCCTGCGTTGGTTTGAGCGACTCCCGTATTCGCTGAGGCACCCTTGCCAGCGCCTGTGTCCATTCTCTATTTGCTTTCTCGACACGACGGATCAGGATATGCCCATACGCGCTGTAGGCCCACTTTCTCGCCCTGCGCTCGATCTCCCAGCGCGCCCTCTTCCATTTGCCCTTCAGCAAATTCAAATTGAGCTTCGCCAGAAACTTAAACGAATCCGGCCCAATCAGCATCCGTATGCACTCGCGTATGCTATAGAAGCACTTCATAGCTCGAAACGCCTCCCGCTGAAGCTCGTACGGGCTTATCTCACGCGGCTCGTATACTACGTGGTGGCCGTCATACAACTGCCAATCCCTGGTGAGCAGCCGATCCTGTCGTTCTAACTCATGATAGTAGACAGTACCGGGCAGGGGTGTCAAGGTCATAAACTGTACGGTATCAATTTGATGCTTGATCGCAAACTGGACGGTCTTGCGGATGCTCTGTGTAGTGTCGTTTTCAGCCCCCAAAACGAACATACCGTGGACTATTATCCCGTGCTCATGCAGCACTCGCACGGCCTCGGCCATCTGTTCGACGGTCTCTCTTTTGTTGTATTCCTTCAGCGTTTCCTCATCTGCAGACTCGAAGCCAACATACACCACCCAGCAATTCGACTGCTGAAACAGCCTCATAAGCTCCCTGTCGTGCACAACATCGGCCCTGATTTGCGCCGACCAGGGCTTCGTCAGCCCCTTCGACATCATAAGCTCCAACAGCGCCTTGGTGCGTTTCGGGTTCGCTACAAAGTTGTCATCATAGAAAAAAGTCAATTTCTGCTCGCGGGTGAGCATCTCATCGACGACGCTTTCGATGCTGCGATACCGGCACGCCCTGCCGAACATCCCCGTCACGCTGCAGAAACTACAATCGAAGGGGCAGCCTCGTGAAGTCTGAACCGGCGAAATGTTGATTCTCTCCGAACCTTTTATCAGTGAAAGATCCGGAAACGGCAGCGAGTCCAGATCCCTGACTCGCCCTCTGTCTTCATTGTGGATAACCTCATCGCCTGCTCTGAACGAAAGCCCTTTTATATCCGTGAGCCCCTCTTCACCCGATTCCAGCGCGTCGACGAGTTCGACCATCGTGTGTTCGCCCTCTCCACGCACGCAATAGTCCCCGTGCTCCAGGGCTTCGTTCGATGAAAAAGTAACGTGAGAGCCACCGAACACAACGGGAATACCCGCCTGCCGGACACGATCAGCGATCCGGTAGGCTTCCGGCGCGGTGGAGGTGGTGGTGGAGATGCCGACCAAATCGCTCGACAACACCTCGTCATAGTCGATAGGATGAAAATCCTGACAGTAGATGGAGACTTCTATCCCCTTGTTTCTCAGAATCGCACCGAGAATCGGCAGCCCCAGCCTGGGCAACGGGAAAAGGCTGTAGACGTGATAGCCCGGTGGGCGAGGTTCGATAAGAGTGACCTTTCGTATGCGTCTCAAAGCGCTCCCCCTCTTTTCCTCGCCCCGTGCGGCTGGTTATGAGTATAGGAGCCGGCCGCCTATAATCGGTCGCTGGTAATAAACGTGTCCTGTGTTGTGCTCGGCGCCGCTTCCCGAAGTTCCGCGGCTTTTTCCTCGGCTATGGTATCGTTTATATACGACCCCGCTCCGCTTTCACAGCCCGCCAGATATTTCAGCTTCGTCTTAGTCCGCAGGGGCGGATGGAACTCAATATGGTAATGATAATACCCATAATCCCGCCCGTCAGTCGGCGCCTGGTGCATAATCATCATATAGGGTTGAGATATTCCCCACAGATTGTCATATTTCAGCAGCACGGCCTTGAGAATCGCGGCAAGGTCGGCGCGTTCGGCATCATCAAAATCGAGCATAGTCTGCCGGTGGTTGCGAGAAAACACATAGACCTCGTAAGGATATCGAGCAAAAAACGGAATCATAGCCACAAACGAATCGTTTTCGACGACGATCCTGCGGCTGTCCTTCAGCTCTTCGGCGATAATATCGCAGAACAAGCACCGGCCGGTGCGATTCTGATGTTTCAGCGCGGAGTCAAGCTCCCGTTGAATCTTAGGCGGAATGAACGGAAACGCGTATATCTGCCCGTGCGGGTGGGTCAGCGTCACCCCGATATCCTTGCCTTTGTTCTCGAAAATCAGCACGTAATCTATAAAATCACGGCTGCCGAGGTCTTTAAACCGATCCGTCCACACATCGATCAGGTTTCTCATCTCCTGCAAAGAGGCGTCGGTGAGAGTGCCGCCGTGGCGGGAAGTATAGCAGACCACTTCGCATATCCCGTGCGCTGGCCGAACTTTATAAAGTTCGCTGCCCTCGACAGCAGGTTCAGGCGCGGGGTGCTGCAGGGAGGGGAATTTGTTCTCAAAAGTGACTATTTCATAGTCCGGCTGTGGGATCTCCGTGGGAAACGCGCCGGGCTTGGTCGGACACAGCGGGCAATAGTCGTCCGGGGGAAGAAAAGTCCTGTCCTGCCGGTGTGTTGCAGTTATAACCCATTCCTCTAAAATGGGATGCCATCTCAATTCAGACACTAATCCCGCCCTCCGTCGCATTCGCGCTCGTCTGATGAATCCTCGACCTCTTCGTCATCAAACGTAAAGTATATGAGATACCGGCCGTCCTCCAGCCTGATCTCCTCTTTTCTCATCGCCATAAATCATCTACCTCGCAGAATCTGTTCGACCACCTGAAGCTGCTGTGGGGTGTTTACACCCATAAGCTCTACAGGGTCACACTCCACAGTCGACACTCTCCGGTTTTGTTCGATGGCAACACGAACCATATCCGTCAGGTTATATTCACCAGCCTCGTTAACGGCCATTTGGTCGATATTGCCAAACAGCCAGCGCGAATCGCACGCGTAAATACCGCCGTTGACCTCGCGGATCGCCTTCTGAGCCTCATCGGCACACTTCTCCTCGACTACTCCGACTACACTACCTGCCCCATCTCGCAGGATTCTTCCATAGCCAAAGGGATCATCGAGAGTCGCGGAGGCCAGGGTGATGGCGGCTTCAGAGCGAGTATGCTCAAGACGCATTTCGTTCACGGTGTCCGAAGTGAACAGGGGGCTATCACCGCACATAATTATCAGCGTGCCATCGAAGTCTCTAAAAGCGTCCCTGGCACACGCAACCGCGTGGCCTGAGCCTTTCTGCTCAGTTTGCTCCACATACCCGACATCGGGGCCGACCTCGTCGATCACCGCGGATGCGCCGAAACCGACGATCAGTGTTATATCATCGACACCCGCTCCTGTCAGCGCATCAATGACATAGCGCACCAGCGGCTTGCCAAGCGCCTTGCGAAGCACCTTAGGAAACGGATCCCCGGATTCTGCGGCAAATCGTGACCCTCTGCCGGCAGCCAGCACCAACCCTGCAGATTTAGTACCGCGGCAGAACATTGCGATACCACTGCCCATCGGGTTTTATTTCACGAATATCCACCGCACCGCCGGTCTCCGACACAGAGACATAATTGCCGCTCTTCAGAGGATATATCCGGCAATCCCTAATCGCATCGCGCCAGGTTTTGTCTTTATCGGTGTTGCGCTTGGAGAGATCAAAGATGGGCTTCGACTTTCCTGTAGCCAAATCGAACTGAAACGCTCCATCATAATTTGCGTAGTCAATCTTCTTCGGCACTTTCGGCCAGATACTCAGATCGACACCGTTGGGCTGTTCGACGAGCTTTGCAGTTGAGACGTCATAGATCAAAACCTGCAGTTTCTGATTTACGCTGCAGATGATTAGGACCTGGGCCGGAGAAGGCCAAATTCCCTCGATTTTCCCCGGCACATCAGCAAGCTCGAACATTTTATTGGCTGAGGCTGTCTCGGCGTCTGCCAGATAATAGGCGCGACCACCACTCATTTTAGAATCAGCCACCGAGAAGACAAACGTCCCGCCACCGTAGTCGATTCCCGCATCCTTATACAGGTCGTCCTTCTCTCCGCCGGGGACAGGTATTGCCTGGCCGATCATCGAACACTCCCTGCCATTTACGTTGTACGCCGCAATAGAGGCAGGTTCTTCGTCGGTGAGCGCGACAAACTTCGAAGCAGAGTTCGGCCAGCAGACAACTCTCTCGACATCCGTGCCATAAACAGGCTCACCTGTCATTTTGGCCTCCAACGCATCTACCAGGATAAATCCAGCCTTCTGCAACGGATCCGTCACGCTGGTAAAGCAGGCCCGGAGTGTTTTGTTGTCGGCCCAGCTAATATAATTAACCTCGATGCCGTCTGGCAGTGCGCAGGATTTGCCGGAATGATCGTTAAAGTCGATAATTCTAATGGCCGAGTGCACCACGTTGGATGATTGCTGCCTGCTGTTCCACGCTCCTGCCCAAAGGGTACCGGCCGGGTTTACGGCCTGCGCACCCAACTCGCCATAGCTTCGCGCGCTTTTCCAATCGGCGAAAGAGCCGACAGGGCCAGGCACGATCTTGGGCGGGGGATTGCTTATTCGCCACGCAAGCGCGACCGCAACCAGCACAAATATCACGTATAACGGCAATCTGTTGTTCTTGTTCATATTGGCTTAAAGGCCCCTCACTCGATTAATATACCTCGCCAGCAATTTATCGTTATGTTCGTCGCTGCCGTCGAGATTCGCGCTGATAAACACCGGCGGCGTCTCTCCGGAGCTGATCAAATTTTCAATAGTTTGAGCCACCATCGACTCAACGATAAACATACCCGCCAGCCCCGAGGTCGGGCAGGCGCGTCCCGGCAGTCCCTCTATTTCCAGAATCGCATCTCCCGCAACGCCGCAGTTGTCTATGACGATATCGGCAATCTCAAACAACCGCTTGCCGCTGGAATGTCGCGAACCAACAGACTTCGAGTGCGCAAGCGACGTTATAGCGATGGTCTTGATCCCACGCTCTCTGCACCAGAGCGCCGTCTCGACCGGCATAGCGTTGCGACCGGAGTTGGAGACAATAACAACCACGCATCCGGGGGTAATATTATAATTCTTCAGAACGGTTTCCGCATACCCTTCGACGCGTTCGGCCCTGCCGAACGTTTTGTCCTCGATCACGTCCACCGCAGCAAGCCCTCCGGCACGGTAGTAGCCTTCCATAGCTATGGCAATCGAGTGCCCGCTGCCCAAAAAATACACGATCTGGTCGCTTTTAATGCACTCCGCCAGCGCCTGTGCAGCCTTCGATATGCCCTCCTGCTGCGTGCCTGCTATACGGGCCAGCAGATCATTTACCGCCTGGTAGTATCTTTCCGAACTTGTAGCCATTATCAACCCACCTCCACCGTGATTATCCCACCATTCGCCTCCGAGGTCAATGCGACCTGTGGGAGGAAATGCCCATCAAATCGGAGAACACATACGGTACCTCACATTATAATCCGCTTGTTTTATACCAAAGCTGCCAAAAAAGGCAGCCAAATCAGGAGGCCTGTTATGGCTAACGTTTATGTGGCAGTAGATGTTCAAAATTTGGAAACCAGCGCCGAGGAATATGGTCAAACGGTGCCGATCGGCGCGATATTGGACCGGGTCAAAGTTGAAGGTTATCCTGTCGTTTTGAAAGCCTACGCCGATTGGGCGGAGCCTCGTATTAGAGACCGAATGGCGGAATATCAGGCTTATGGTTTTGAATTAGTCCAGTTAATGAGCAACAGCCGCGGCAAAAACGCCGGTGACATTATGCTTGTGCTCGATGTGATGGAATCGCTGCATCTGCCGGAGTGTCCTGATGTTTATGTAGTTGTATCAGGAGACGGCGATTTTGTGCCCCTGGCCCCCAAACTGCGCAGAAAACTCAAGCAATTTATAGCGATGGGGTTCGGCGCGAGTAGCAACACCCTGTTGCAGGGTTTGTGCGATCAGTTCATTTTTTTGGATGCCCTGGTTGCGGATTTCGAACAGAAACGACGTGTCAAATACCAGATTCCCTCATCAGATGAGCCTGCAGCCGCAGCCCCTGCATCGCCGGAGCAGGAGATCATCGACGAAGAGCCAGAGGTGGTATCTCCTGTATCAACGGTAAATGATCACCCCGAACCCATTTATGCGGAACCGCCGAGAATCATCGACTCGGGAATACCAGAGCCTGACTACACCGACGTCAAGCAGACCGCGCTTTACTACAGGCGGGTGTTGCAGGAATACAAAAGAGTGCGAGTTGAGTCATTTTATCATCGTGAAAAACTTGTCAAACGCGCGTGGGATATTTTGGAGGACGACGGCGGATATGTTCCGCTGCAGGATTTGTTCGATGAACTGCGCGACTTCGCCGACTACAACAGCTACGGCATCTACCCCAGGGGAATCGAGGTCATCCTTCGTACCCTGTATATAGCCAGATGCTTCGATTTGGAAGGAGAAAGCCACGGCTTTAGCCTGCAGACAAGAGTCTGTCCAGGGCCGGAGATAGATGCCAGCACTGCGCTGGACATGATGAACGAGACCTATGTTCGCGGCTTGACGATGGCTTTGCCGGATATTCATCTGGAGTTGGGCGGATTAGCTCACTTGCTTATGGACAAGGTAACGCCGGAGACGACCGACAAGACGCGCGAAATAATTAAAAAAGTCAGGCCATTCTTCGGTGAGCCGACTGCTCTTGGCCAGGCGTTCGAAGAAGCGCAAGGCCCGACGGAGGCATAGTCTTTATCCGGCCCGACCCGGCAGTGCAAGCTCCGGCTGGAGCAGCTCGCTGCTGTCGTCGTAGCTGAGAATCTCGGCGTAACGACCCCACTCGATGATAAGGTCAAGCTGCCTTTCGGCCTCTTCGGGTGGGAAGTCGAGTTCGAGTGCGGTGAGAGCGATGTCGCGTTCCAGCAGAGAATTGTCCGCGGCATCCAGCATTCTTAGCAGCCACTGGAACAACGGCAGCCGCCTGATGCGGGAAGCGAATATCTCCTTGCGGGCGAGGATCCTCGCCTCTGCAAACGTTTCGCCGAGGGGGGTAAGGGTGATATCTCCCTCGGCCAGCGTCGCAAAGCCCAGCAGCTCGGCGGCTTCGGTTAGTCTCAGCAGGCTATCGGAATCCGCTCGCAATTCCTCGGCAAGTCGGAATATATCCGCAGCGCGGCCGGGCATCTCATAAATTCGTTCCAGCATACCTGTCAGATCGCCAATAGCGATATCCGGCAGTTCACGCGCGCCTCCCGGTTCTCCTGGCGCCGAACCGACCTCGACGTGTTCCGGCTGGGTCTGGCCTGCCAGAGTGGCGTATGTTTTGTCGACAATGCTGGCGAACTTGGCCGACTTTCGCCTGCGCGGGTGCAGCATATCCACCACGACATCCGCCACCACCCGGCCCGGATTCTTATCCATAACCACAATCCGGTCCGACATAAAGACGGCCTCTTCGATGTTGTGAGTTACCATTAAAATAGCCTTGGTAGGAATATCCCCGCTGGCCCACAGTTCCAGGAGCTCGCTTCGCAGCGATTCCGCGCTGAGCACATCCAACGCTGAAAACGGCTCGTCCAAACACAGCAGTTCCGGTTCGACAGCCATAGCCCTCGCAAACCCGACCTTCTGCCGCATTCCGCCGGACAGCTCCCTCGGATACGCCGTCTCAAATCCGTCCAATCCAACCCGGTCTATGAGTTCCAACGCCCTGTGAGTTCGGTCTTCCTGCGCAACTCCGCGCGCCTTCAGCGCTACCTCCACGTTTTGCTGAACCGTCAGCCACGGGAACAGCGCGAACGTCTGAAAGACTATCGTCGCATGCGGGTTGACCCCGACCACCGGCTCTCCACGATACAACACAGTGCCTTCGCTCGGTTTTTGTAGGCCAGTTACTATTCTTAAAAGAGTGCTCTTACCGCAGCCCGACGGCCCCAACAGCACCACAAACTCGCCATCGTTAACCGTGAGATTAACATCCCGCACAGCAGTAAATTCTTTTCTGCCGGTATGAAATCTCTGCGTCACACCCCGGACTTTAACCAGCGCTTCGTTAGGCATATTCTCACTCCATCCTGTATCGATCTTCGGCGAGCCTGTAGAGTCGTCTCCAGAATACTCGATTGATAATTATAACCGCCAACACCATCGACATCGTAGCGGCCATCAATAGTGGAAAGTCTCCTGCCGCAGTCGCTCGTGCGATAGAGGACCCTATCCCAGTAGTAAATACGGTTCTTCCGCCGAATTTGGCGTACTCGGCGACGATGCTGGCGTTCCACGCGCCCCCGCTTGCCGTTATGGCGCCGGTGATTATATATGGGAACAGTGCCGGCAACATCAGGGTGCGCCACCGCTCCCACCTGCTCAACCCGATCAGCGACGAGGTATATTTCAGATCCTGCGGCACCGCGCCTGCGCCCGCTATCACGTTAAACAGAAGATACCACTGTGTCCCCATAAGCATTAAGATCACAGCCGCCAAATTCAACCCGCCAGGCAGCCCGATCAACACCAGCAGCAGCACCGGAAACAGAGCAGTCGCCGGAACAGACGCCGTTATCTGAACCACTGGTTGCAGCCAGTTTGCCACCTTCTGATTTGTCCCCAGCACAGCTCCCACCGGAATCGTCCACGCAAGAGCAATAATCAAAGCGATCGCCACCCGTGCCAGAGTCGCCGCCAGCCCCACAGCTATCTGGGCCCATTGAGCAGCAGTGACGTCAGTCATCATATCGACCGACCTGTATATCCCGTACACCAACGCCCCAACCAAAATCGCTGCCGGTATTACAGATGTCCACGCACCCCGGCCATCTTCCGTCGATTTTGACTGGCTCTGTAGATAATGGATAGAAAGCGCGTCCAGTCGATCGCCGATCGGCTTAAGCACGCTTCTATTGAACCACTCAACAATTGCAGAATTTCGCAGAATTTCATAAAACCACGACTGCGGCACCTGCTCTCCTGCCACCATCTCTACCTTAAACCGCTCAGCCCATACCAGCAGCGGTCTCCAGATGAACTGGTCGAGGATCACAATCACCAGCACCAGCACCCCGACTCCCCACAGAATGGCGCGGATGTCGCCTTTATTTGCCGCTGTTTGAAGATAGCTGCCCAAACCCGCCAGCCTGAAGTCCCTGTCGCCGACCGTGAAAATCTCCGCCGCCATCAGGAAGAACCAGCCGCCCGCCCAGCTCATCATGCTGTTCCAGATCAGGCTGATGGCTCCAAACGGCAGTTCAAGCGACTTAAAACGGAACCAGGCGTTAAATCTAAAGACCCTGCTGGCTTCCTGCAGTTCCTTAGGCATCGTCGTCAGCGACTGATACCAGGCGAAGGTCATATTCCACACCTGGCTGGTAAAGATCAGGACGACCGAAGCCACCTCAGCCGCCACATTTTCCGACAGGATAGCCGAGAACCCGAGCAGCACCACAGGTAAAAATGAGAGAATAGGCACGCTTTGCAGAACATCCAGCACAGGCATCATAACCTGTTCAGCCCGCCTGTTTTTTGCCGCTATATAGCCATAGACCAGGGTAAATATGAGGGATAGCACATACGCCGCCGCCATTCGCGATACCGACAACGCGGCATAAAACGGCAGCGCGGCTGGAGTAAGTACGATATTAGGCCCGCCGATCACCTTCGGCGCTTCGCTGGCCAATTCCGCGCCCACATAGACCAATACCGCGATTGCAATAAGCACCACGACGTCTGCCCAGGTGGTGAATCGAGCCAGCGGCCATCCGGCAGTGAACCTTCGGAAGAGGTTCATACGTATAATCCCCTCTTCAAAGACTTACGCACAAGCCGAGAGTTATATCCGTTCGAGTTGAGAATCAAATAAGCACCTCCGCTGCTCGCCTGGGCGCGGCGGGGTCAGGTGCTGAGGCGGCTGATGAGGGTCTATGACTCGTCTACAGCAACAACCTGTGAAAGGAGCACTCTGCCAACACGCGCCTGATGTCTGACTCCAAGTCATAAAAACTCGGAGGTTCCGCTGCAGTAGCGTTACCATCAATGGAACTCAAAGCGATGACTCCTTTCCGCTGTGACGTTATACTAATCCTAGCACATTATATCCACCCTGAACAATACCGTTGACCGAATATCGCCCGCGTTATACGATATTAACAGCAAATAATTCGGAGGTGCTGATATGTCGGTGTTGGAGCGTTTTGGGGTTTCCATTGAACAGGATATACTCTCCCGGTTCGATGAACTCGTTAAAGAACGCGGCTATTCCTCGCGCTCGGAGGCGATCCGTGACCTGATGCGCCAGGAGTTCGTAAAGACAGAATGGGCCGACCCCGATACCGAAGTAATCGGCACCATTACCATAGTATATGAACACCACGAGCACGAACTGGCCAATGTGCTTACTGATTTGCAGCATCAGCACCACGATAACATAATCTGCAGCACCCACGTCCACCTGGACGCGCATAACTGTCTGGAAGTCATAGTCGTGCGCGGCACAAGCAAAAGCGTCAAAAGTGTCGCCGATACACTAATCGCCGCCCACGGAGTCAAGCACGGCCAATTAGTATGCACCACAACAGGCGCACATATATCGTGCTGATGACATAAGAGCCATACCTCCGAAGAAGCAATCACTTCCCGTCATCTCGTGCTCTCCCATTGGCAAGGGGTGCCGGTTGTTGTATAGTATAGGGTGGCTGATGGCAGCCTGGAAGAGTATCAATTTGCATACGGGAGATAGTTCGGTGAGCATGACACTTACTGATTACGTTATAAAAGACATAAGCCTGGCGGAGTTTGGCCGCAAAGAGATTGCGATTGCTGAAAAAGAGATGCCGGGGCTGATAGCGACGCGGGAGAAATACGGCCCGAAAAAGCCTCTTGCCGGGGCGAGGGTCGTCGGATCTCTGCATATGACCATCCAAACCGCCGTGCTCATCGAGACGCTCGTCGAACTCGGCGCCGACGTGCGCTGGGCAAGCTGCAATATATTCTCCACCCAGGATCACGCAGCAGCAGCTATCGCGGATCGCGGAATCCCTGTGTTTGCATACAAAGGGGAGAGCCTGGAAGAATATTGGGAGTTCACCAAAAAGGCTATGACCTGGCCGGATGGCGAGGGGCCGACGCTGATCGTAGACGACGGCGGGGACGCGACCCTGATGATACACAGAGGCTATAGTGCGGAAGAGGATACCGCGATAATCGACGAGCCTACAGACAATAAAGAACTCGCCCTGCTAAACGACGTGATCCGCAAATCAATCGCGCAAGACCCGA
The DNA here is from genome assembly GCA_050948905.1 of Armatimonadota bacterium. Taxonomy (GTDB): domain Bacteria; phylum Armatimonadota; class UBA5829; order UBA5829; family UBA5829; genus DTKD01. The sequence goes on from JBMNES010000001.1 coordinate 1,063,159, forward strand.
CGTTTTTCCATAGAGTGGTACAGAACCTGCGAGGCGTCTCCGAAGAGACTACCACCGGGGTCCATCGCCTCTATCAGATGCTTGAAAAAGGTGAGCTTCTGTTTCCGGCAATCAACGTAAACGACTCTGTTACCAAGAGCAAATTCGATAACATCTACGGCTGCCGGGAGTCGCTGGTGGACGGTATCAAACGGGCGACGGACGTGATGATATCCGGCAAAATAGCGCTGGTCTGCGGCTATGGCGACGTAGGCAAAGGCTCGGCAGAATCTCTTGCGGGACAGCGTGCGCGTGTTTGGGTAACGGAGATCGACCCGATTTGCGCGCTGCAGGCGTGTATGGCGGGATATACGGTTACAACAGTCGAGGATGCCCTGCCCTATGCTGATATCTATGTCACTGCGACAGGCAACTGCAACGTCATCACAGCAGAGCACATGTCCAAAATGAAGGATCAGGCCATCGTCTGCAACATCGGTCACTTCGATAACGAAATAGAAGTCGATCAACTAAAGGCGTGGCCGGGGATTAAGCATACCAATATCAAACCGCAGGTCGATGCGTTCACGTTCCCGGATGGGCACACGATTTATCTGCTGGCGGAAGGCCGTCTGATAAACCTCGGCTGTGCGACCGGACACCCGAGCTTTGTTATGTCGAACTCGTTTACCAACCAGACTCTGGCGCAGATGGACCTGTGGCAGAACGAGTATGAAATCGGCGTCTATGTGCTGGACAAGAAGCTCGACGAAGAGGTCGCGCGGCTGCATCTAAGCAAGCTGGGAGCGAAGCTGACGACGATGACCCAGCGGCAGTCGGACTATATCGGCGTGCCGAAGGAAGGGCCTTTCAAACCGGAGCACTATCGCTACTAAATAGCGGGCTTAAGCCTTGTTCTGGCCGTTATTATTACGACGGACCGGGTCGACAATCACGCCGTCGAAGACCGCTGCACTCGACTTGACGCTGCAGTGGTCTCCGACCACGCATCGCTCGATAATGGTGTTGCGCATCACGCATGCGCCTTCCCATAGTATGCTCTGCTTGACCGATGAACCCATTTCGAGCACGCAGTTGTCGGCAAGCACGCTGTATTCGAGCAGCCTGGCGCCTTTTTCGATGCGGCAGTTGTTGCCTATGACAACCGGGTAGCCGATCTCCGCGCTGGGGTCGATCTCGACGTTCTCCCCCATCCAGACGTACTTTCGCTCTTCGGGCACGGGAATGTTGAAGTCGCATCGACCGTTGAGCGCGTCTCGATGCGCTTCCTGATACTGTTTGAGGTTACCTACGTCTTTCCAGTAGCTGGATGTCAGATAACCGAAGAATCGGGCGCGCTGTTCGAGCAGCATCGGGAATAGGTTATGGCCGAAGCCATACGGGGTGCCTTTTGGAATAAGGTCAAGGACTTCGCGGTTGAAGACATAGACCCCAGTGTTGGCCGAGTTGCTGAATATGACCTCGCCTTTCGGTTTTTCGAGGAACCGGGTGATCTTGCCGCGCTCGTTTAACAGGGCGATACCGTATTCGGAGGGGTCATCGACTAACGACAGGCTGATGGTGGCGATGGCTTTTTTGTCCTGGTGATACCGAACCATTCGCTTCAGGTCCATATCCGCCAGATCGTCGCCGCCGACCACCAGGAATGAATCCTCGTCAAAAAAGTCCTCACAGCGCTTCACACTGCCGGCATCCCCCCAGAGTTTATCCTCCGGAGAGTATTGAATCTTGACGCCCCACTTACTGCCGTCGCCGAAATACTCCTGAATCTGGTCTCCGAGATAATGGAGGTTGACCATTATGTCTTTAAAACCGTTGCGGGCGAGGACCTCGACGATGTGTTCCATAACCGGCTTGTTTACCACCGGCACCATCGGTTTCGGCACGTTTCTAGTTAACGGATCGAGCCGGGAACCGACCCCGGCGGCCAGGATCATAGCCTTCATATCAGATACACCTCGCCTATGATACGCTCCAGCTTGTTATTTCAGTTCCTGCACCGACTGGATAACCGCGCTGATGACCGTTTCGATCTCTTCATCGGTCAATTCCGGGAACATCGGCAGGCACAACACCTCGGCTGCGGCTTTCTCGGAATGTGGGAAATCCCCGCGCTTATAGCCCAAGGTCAGATATGCGCGTTCCAGGTGCAGCGGGCTGGGATAAAACACCTTCGAGCCGACGCCGCGCTCAGCCAGCTTCGCAGCAAGCTCGTCGCGCTGTTCGCATCGAATCGTGAACTGATGATATATGTGATAATTCTCGGTCTTCGGCACGGGTAACTGGAGAGGCAGGTTGCTAAGAGCATCAAGGTAGCGATTGGCGATGGCCCGGCGAGCCTCGTTCCATTTTTGAACATGTCCGAGCTTGACTCTGAGCACGGCAGCCTGGAATTCGTCGAGTCGGGAGCAGTAGCCGACGTGTTCGTAAGTATATGTCGAATCGGCGCCAATATCCCCCTGGCCGTGGAATCTCAGCGACCGGGCGCGTTTGAGCACGTCTTCATCGTTAGTGAGAACCATCCCGCCGTCGCCGCATCCGCCGAGGTTTTTTGTTGGATAAAAACTGAGCGTTGAGGCGTCGCCGTAGTGCCCTATCCCAAGACCGTGGTGCTGCGAGCCAATTGCCTGCGCGCCGTCGTAGATTACCTTTAGCCCGTGCTTATCTGCGATTTGCGCCAGTGCGGTGGCATCGGCACACTGACCATACAGATGAACCGGCAGAATAGCCTTTGTTTTGGGCGTGATTTTGCTTTCTATGAGAGAAGCATCGAGGTTAAAATCAGACGGGTCTATATCGACGTAAACCGGTTTGGCCCCCACGATCATAATGGCCTCTGTGGTCGCTACGAAAGTGAACGGGGTCGTGATCACCTCATCGCCCGGCCCTACCTGCGCCGCGGCTAATGCTATAACAAGCGCGTCTGTGCCGGAGTTTACAGCAATGCCGTATTTGGAACCGCAGAACTGCGATATCTCTGCCTCCAGGAGCGCACCATTCGGGCCCAGCACAAATGCACCGGAGTCGAGGACAGACTGGACCGCCTGAGCCAGTTCGTCTTTAAGGGCAAAGTTTTGTGCTTTAGGGTTCACTACCGGTATAGCCAACGCTGATTCACTCCTTTGAAGTAACAATTCTCCCGCAGTATTATCCCGTGTAGTGACTTTTGTGTCAAATGAGTTGGTTGACGGTTGTCGGTTGTCAGTTGTCGGTTGTCGGTTCACGGTTATCGGTTGTCGGTTATGTTAAATAGATAGGTGGTGATCTCCGAATCACCACCTCAAAACCCGATTTGCGGCAATCTCTGAATCGCCGCTTCATAAATGGAAAAAGGCCGGGACAGAGGCCCGGCCACTACATTAATCCGCCATACAATGTCGAGATGAGTTAATTAAAGTGGGACTTTAATTGCCCTTGCCGAAGGGAAAGTTTGGGACTAAAATGAATGTGATGGCTGACACGATTCGGCAACAATATGAAGAGCTGGAGAAGCGAGTGCTGGCCCCTCAAGCCGTCGCGGCGATGGATTCGCGAGGCAGATTGCGGGAGGAGCCGAAGTGCCCTGTGCGCACTGATTTTCAGCGAGACAGGGACAGAATCATCCATTCCAAGTCTTTCAGGCGACTGAAACACAAGACCCAGGTCTTTATCGACCCCGAAGAGGATCATTACCGCACTCGACTGACACACACCCTTGAGGTGGCGCAGATTGCCAGAACCGTCGCGCGAGCGCTCAGATTAAATGAGGACCTCACCGAAGCTATAGCCCTTGGTCACGACCTGGGCCACACGCCGTTTGGACATGCCGGGGAGCAGGCTCTGGACGAAGTGTATCGCGAGTTCGTGCCGGGCGGCGGGTTTAAGCACAGTCATCAAAGCCTGAGGGTGGTCGATGTTGTGGAGAAAAAGGGACAGGGCTTGAACCTGACCTGGGAGGTGCGCGACGGAATAGTGCATCACTCAAAGGGAAGCGCCGATTTGTCGCTGGATACGGTAGGGCCGTCGACTCTGGAAGGCAAGGTGGTGAAAATCAGCGATCGGGTGGCCTATATCAATCATGATATAGACGACGCCATCCGAGCTGGGATAATAACCGAGGCCGATTTGCCGGAAGAGGCTGTGGGCGTGCTGGGAAAGTCGCACTCTGATCGAATAGGCGCGATGGTGCGGGATATAATCTCATCCAGCAGCAGTCTTGATAAAATATGCATGAGCGATCCGTTCAGGGAGGCGACGGATCATTTGAAGGACTTTTTGTTCGCTGAGGTTTACGGACGGGACGCGAGAGGAATAGTGGAACTCGAATACGCTGGAGAGATGTTGAAGAGGCTGTTCAGATACTATATGGCCCATCCGCTTGAAGTGACGAATTTCACTAACTCAGCAGACACTATTTCAGGTCGAGCGAGAAAGGTCTGTGACTTAATTTCGGGGATGACGGATCGGTATGCCCAGCGGGATTACGCGATAAGATTTGCAGGACAGATTCAATTTCAGAGAGATGAAAATGGCGATTCTTTGGGAACCGTTGGCAAGAGCGAATTTGCGTGATATAATGTAAACGGAGTTGATTATCAAGGCTCCGTCTATCATATCTCTTACTCCCGTTCCTACAGCCCGCCTAGCTCCTGGAGGTAGCTGACAAATATGAAATCCACGATAAAATGCAATTGCGGACAGCGCGTTTTGGCGAAAGATGTGATGCAAACTGGCTACTATCTGCGACTTTTCGGACCGAGCTTCGTTTATGTAAAATTCAGGTGTTCGCGATGCAAGAAACTCGGTGAGCAATTCGTGAAACAGGAAGAGTGGGAAGACGGGATACTTGCCGATGCACCGGGGGAGATGACCGCCGACGAGCATCGGAAGTTCAAGAATATGGGCAAAATCGACATTCACGAGTGTATAGATGCTCATTTCGAACTGGAGAAAAACTCCAGCTTGCGAGAGTTTGTGGAGACGTTTGAAGAATCGAAAAGCTGAAGCCGATTCGTAGTATGCGATAAATCATATAGATACATCGGGGAAGAGCAGCACTGCGCGGCTCTTCCTCTTGTTTTGTGTGGAGAGGTCTTGTAAAATCACTGCAGCCGGTGTTGGCCGGCGCGAGGAGACGTGTGTATGATCCCGTTGCGGGATGATAATCCTACTTATAAAAAGCCGTATGTCGTATACGCTTTGATTGCTGCAAACATATTTTTCTTTCTGTTGCAGCAAACCGGACTGCTCAACAACCTTACGATGATCCCCTATTCGGTGGTTCACGATGTTCGGGTGGGCCTTAAGGCCAGCGCGTTCGGCCAGGTGAGGCCGGTGATGATGCCGGGTGTGGGGCCGCACCCGCAGTGGATCACTATATTTACTTCGATGTTTATGCACGGCGGGATAATGCACATCGGCGGCAATTTGCTGTACTTGTGGATATTCGGCAACAACATCGAGGATGCACTGGGGCATTTTAAGTTTTTGCTTTTCTATCTGGCGGCGGGTGTGTTGGCTGCCCTCGCGCATCTGTTTATGAGCATGGCGGGCGGCGGATTGGGGCCGTATATCCCGACGCTTGGGGCCAGCGGGGCTATAGCGGGAGTGCTGGGCGCGTATATCGTGTTGTATCCCAGGGCCAGGATAGATACCCTGCTGCTGTTGGGATGGTTTTGGACTACGGCGCAGATCCCGTCGTTTTATGTGCTTGGGATATGGTTCCTGATGCAGCTTACCGGAACGTTTGGGACCGGTGGACAGGTCGGCGGAGGGGTTGCGTATTGGGCGCATATCGGCGGATTTGTGGCCGGTATGCTTCTGATCTTGATGCTTGGTGGGAAAAAGTTAACCAGACAGCGGCGTCAGCCACCGGGGTACTGGAACGAAAACCGTCCGTATCCGTTCAGGCCGTGGAAATGAGATTCTGAGTTGAGGAGACTGAATTGGGCAGAAGAGTAGTTGCTGCACTCTTAATAATCGGGCTTATGGCGGCAGGATATGTCGCTGCGCAGCGATATCGTGTTGAAGCTAAAAATAGAGCCGTCGAGATAGTCGTGGACTGGGACGAGGTGCAGCAGTTGGCGGCCGCGACGGGCAATAGCCCTGCGAGCGTGTTGGATCGCTTCAAAAAAGCCGGGGTTACAAGCGTCGCCATCACCGAGCAGACCGTGCGAGACGCTGTCTCTAACGGGCAGATTACTGTCGAGCCAGACTCACGGATCCGAATCAACGAGCCTTACTCACAGAGGATGACAAATTATCTGCAGGGCTTGATGCCGGGCCGGGATGTGGCGCGAAGCCTTTCACAGAACCTCATCGCCCTGCCATATCTTCAGCAGCTTCCCATAGGTTTCCCGGAAGACGCCGTATCGGCGGTAAAATCTCAACGAATGGGGATTATCGCGAGGTTGGTGAACTACCCTGGCGTCACCCCGAAGGCGATAGATTTTATGATGGCCGACGCCAGAAGATGCGGCGCGAAGGTGGTTATTTTCCAGGGGGACACGGTCCTTGGTTTTAAAGGCGCAGTGGAGGATACGGCCGAGGCTTTACGCGCTAACGACCTGTGCTTCGGGCGAGTCGAGTTCTCCAAGCAGAAAGGCGATCTGCGGCTTGCGGAGGAAGCGAAAGACAGGGTCATCGTCGTCCACAGCATAACCCAGGCGGAAATGCCCACACTGAGCGAGACCGCCATAGTCGACCGCTTCCAGAAAGGCGTCAGGGAGCGCGGGGTACGAATCTGCTACATCCGCATGTATCAATCCGCCGGCGCCGATGTTTTGCAGGAAAATGCTGAGTATATCGCAGCAATCGCCGGAGCGATCACGAAAGCGGGATATACGGTCAGGTCTGCTCATACGCTGGACGAGGTGGGGGTTCCGACCGCTGCGCGGGTGTTGGCAGGCGTTGGAGTAGCGGCCGGCGCTATATGGCTGCTGGGTATGATAGTGTCAGCACCGGGATTGGCCATTTCAATCGGGCTGGTATTGCTGTGTGCGGGCTTTGCGGCTTGTGGCGAATTGGGAAGAAAGGCCGTCGCTCTGTTGGCGACTCTGATATTCCCCGTTGTGGCGACGCTGTGGGCGAGCCGCGGCGGCCCCGAAAGTCCCACCCGTGCTTCCGGCGTCTTATGGCGCTCGATAGGTAGACTGGCAGGCGCTATCGCTATAACGGCTTGTGGGGGTATGTTAGTAGTCGGGTTGCTCAGCGGACGGGATTTTATGTTGCGCACCGATCAGTTTATGGGTGTTAAGCTTGCCCATCTGCTGCCGATATTGGCCCTTGGGCTGCTGTATGTCGGAGGTATCGCGTGGGAGAGCGATACCTGGCCGAAGATCAAAGAGCGGTTCTGGGGACAGTTAAGAGCTATTGGCGCGAACCCGGTGCTGATATGGCAGGCGGCTGCGATGTTGGCGGCTGTGGCTGTGGTTAGCTTAATGGTCGCGCGGTCCGGCAACGACTCCGGGCTTGGGGTCAGCCCGATTGAGTTGCGGTTCAGGTCTATTTTGGATAAGATACTCTACGTGCGGCCACGCACCAAGGAGGTCCTGCTCGGCTACCCGGCGCTGCTGGCTGGGATCGCCTTTGCTCTCAGGGGTCGGAGGCAGTGGGCTGCTCCGGTGATGGTGATCGGCTCGATTGGGCTGATCTCCGCGCTGAACACGTTCTGCCACATCCACACCCCGCTTCAGCTTAGCCTGCTGCGCGTAGTCAACGGCGGGATCGTCGGTTTGATCGCCGCAATTATCTTTTATGGGCTGATAAAAAATCTGCCGGGCAAAGAAAAATAGAGGATTGGCCCGACTAAATATGGCACGAATCGTAATTTCAGGTTACTACGGCTTTGGTAACACCGGAGACGAGGCGGTTTTGAGCGGGATCTGCGAGACGTTCAGACAGATTGGTCTGGACGCAGAGATCACCGTGATATCACAGGATCCGGAGCGCACAGTCCGCGAGCATGCAGGCGTCAAGGCCATTAGCCGAAAAAAACTTCTCCATCAATTAAAGGCGCTGGCGAAAGCTGATTTGTATATTTCCGGCGGCGGCAGCCTGTTTCAGGACGCAACCAGCGCGCGCTCGGCGTATTATTATCTCGCGGGGCTTCAGATGGCAAGAGTTGCGCGTTGCAGGACTATGATCTACGCGCAGGGTGTAGGGCCGCTTATTCGCTCTTCAATTCGCCGGGCGGTGGCTAAGGAATTTAATCGGGCTGATCTGGTGAGTGTGAGGGATGGCGGGTCGGTGCACCTGCTAAAAGAAATCGGGGTGCGCAGGGAGATTCACCTTTGTGCGGATCCGGCTTTTCTTGTGGAGCCAGACTTTGAAGCTGCTGACGAAATAATAGAACGCAACGGCCTTGCAGGAAAGAGCCTCGTTGGGGTATCGCTGCGCCCGTGGCCTGCTTCAAACGACTGGATCAGCCGGGTAGCCCACCTCACTGCCGAGCTTTGTGATAAAATCGGCGCGCAAGTGGTGTTTATCCCGATGCAGGAACCGGTGGACACCGGGGTCGGCGAAGGGCCTTCGCTTATGCACGGGGGCGATCCTGCCGTTGCGAAGGGGTTATTAGCTCGATGTGAGCTTGTTGTCGGTATGCGGTTGCATGCGCTTATATTCGCTGTCGGGGCGGGAGTGCCTTGTATGCCGGTGGTATATGACCCTAAAGTGTCGGCATTCGCCAACGATGTGGGATTGGACATCTCGTCGACGATTGGAGCGGATGAGGATTCTTTTACAGAAGCGTTTCTGGCAACGTGGGAAAATCGAACAACGATTGCCAAACGCCTGGCTGGGGAATCGGCGTTGCGCAGGCGGCAGGCCGTAAGCTGTGGGGAATTGGCGGCGGGCCTGCTGGAACATTGATGGGGTGAAATAAGTCTTAAAATCGGCCCTGCACAGGCGATAGACGTCTGCAAGTAACATTTGCCAGTCAATCTGCTTGCCGTTTATTGGGGCGTAGATTATAATTGTTGAGTTGCGTAAGCAGCATAAGGAGATAGGCTCAATGAACAGATGTATGATAACCGCCTTAGCGCTTGCCAGCGCGCTGATTTTGGCCTTGGCCGGTTGCGGCGGAGGCGGAGGCGGTGGTGGCAATAGCGGCGGCGATGGTGGTGGAGGCACGCCGGGCGACACTATCGGAAACACGATCATTACTGGCACTGTTGTCAACCAGGAAGGACAAAAAGTGCAGGGAGTGAAAATCACCATCGGCGATATGCCCGCTACGAAGATAACCAAAATAACTGATGCCAACGGTCGGTTCAGGTTCGATCTGGGCTATAACGTCCTCATATACACCCTTTATGCCAACCCGACACTTACTAATTTTGTGGTAAGCACCCAGGACTTGGGGCCAACATACCCTAATTTGCCAGTGATTTTCGGCAGCGTAGGATATAACCAGGTAGAGGGAGGCGGCGCATATATTCCACTGCCCTACACCGTATTGGCAGGGCAAGGGAAGCAGACCGATCTGGGTACGATTATGGTAAGGCGGTTTTACGACGACACTCAGCCGCCCGGCCCGCCATTCTAATGATTTAACAACTTCACTCCCCCACCGTGCTGCGATGGGGGAGTTTTGCGTTTATGAGCTATGCGTAAATCCACCTATATTTATCTTATAATAGCGGCAGGGCTGATTTTAATGGTCAGTCTTGTCGCATTTCGCGGCTATTTGCCGTATTCTAGCAGTCTGGTAGGTAACCGGCAGCCGAGCGTTGTGCTACAGATGAATGACGCGCACTTTGTGGGGCTGACACACGGCTCAAAGAGCTGGAGCCTGGATGCAAAAAAGGTCGAGATCGGACAACAGCGCTACATCACCACTCTGGCCGACATCACCGATGGAAAGATATTCGAATCCGGCAAGCCGATTTTGCAAGTGAAGGCCGGGCAGGCGACGTATAATAGCGTGTTTGGAGATTTGCTGCTGGAAAAGGGGATTAGTGTGGTCGGAAGCGACGGCCAGCGAGTGACTGCGCAGGGCGCGACGTGGAACTCGATGACCTCGACGCTGCGTAGCAAAGGAGAGGTGGTCTACGATAGCGACTGGGGGAAGGCGAAAACAGACAAGATGCTGGTGGACGTCAAAAAACAGGAAATGACTATGTGGAACGTGGTCGTCTCGATTAAGCCGGACAAACTGGAGGCGGTTGGGGATGCGCTTTAGGTGGATATTGATTGCTGCTTTAATCCTCGGAGCCTGTGTCGGCCTGGCCGCACAGCAGAATCAAAGCTCACCAGCCAAAAAGGCGCAGCCCGAGACTGTGCAGGGCAGAGCTGATGTCCTGAAATCGACCTGGGGAGATAAAACGGAGGTCCTGATGAAAGGCAACGTCACTTTTACCTCGGACGACACCGTGATGAAATCCGACATGGTCACTTACGATAAGAAGACCAAGAGCGCAAATTCGCCAGGTAAACTCAGCATAACCAGCCCCGACGCCGACATCACCGGGGATAAGGGCACTGCGGATTTCAATAAGAGGCTTGGGGTGATAGTCGGCAATGTCAAGATGCTTGTAAAACCGAAACCAGAGGACCAGGCCGGCACTGATTCGGAATCGGTGCGCTCGAAATTAACTAAACCCACCACTATAACCTGCTCCAAATTAGAATATCTGTATAAAGACAAGATCGCGACTGCCACCGGAGGAGTGCAATTTCAGCAGGATAAGCGCAAAGCCAGCGCGCAGAAGGCTGTATACGACTTGAACAGGGAACTGCTGGTGTTGACGGGGGAAGTGAAGGGCGTCGACGAGGACGGACAGACTTTTTCAGCGCCGTCTGTTAGAATATCCCTGAAGAAGGGTGACGAGTGGATGGAGGCCGAGCACGCAGACGCGACATTTAAGATCGATCTCGACGAATAATTCTCCCAGATTCTGATATGAAAACACTGGAAGGTATTGCAAAACACCCCGGCGCGGCGATAGCGATTGTTGCACAGGTTGATTCCAAAACAGGCATCAACGGCTTGCCCTCCAGTCTGCTGATGGAAGGCATTTCGGCGCTGCGAAAGGGTACTGCGCCCGCAGATTATCCCGAAGCAATTTTAGCCTGTGACACCCTGCAATTCGGAGCCACGGTTAGAATCCCCGGCATTACGCTGGTTGGCATCGTCGCCGAATCGCCTGCTGATGTGGAGTATGGGCTAAACATCCCCTGTGTGGTCGGCGCAGTCGGCCTGCTGCAATCGGTAAACGAAGGGGATATTCTTATAGTGGATGGTAACAAAGGTCGTGTTCACATAGACCCCGATCCTTCCACGCTGATTCACTACCAGCACGCCGAGGAACAGCGAAATCTGCGGGAGAAGGTGTTTATCTCCTCCGAACATATCCCGGCTCGCACTCAAACCGGTGAAGTTATATATGTTTATGCCGTCGTGGCGAATCAATCTCAGTTGATTGAGGCTTTGAACTCCGGAGCCGATGGAATCTTCGTCGATCTCAGAAGCGTGGATGCAGACCCGGAGGCGCTTGCAGCTACGGTGCTGCGAGAGGTCGCTGGCAAGCCGGTGTATTTTGTAGTTGAATACGGATGCGAAGAGGTGCTGCGGGCCGCGATGACTTACTGCACGCCCAGCCAACTGACTCTGGTATCGACTAATCCCGATCTTCTAAGCTCGCAGGTCGACTATGCGCTGGATCGAATTGTGTTGGAAGCTCTACAGCTAGACATAGACCCGCCGGAAGTGGAACTGGGAAGCTACCGCGACGCAGGAGATGAGGCTCAGAATCGTGACAGGGTTGTGGACTGCCGCGATGGATTATGCTCAGTCGACCCGAATGAGCCGGTGGTGGCAATCGTCGGGGAGCAGATGGGGCTAATTGATAGCGTGATCAGAGCAGGGGCGAGGCGCATCGCGGTAGATCGCAGATTCGTGGGCAGGGCAAAGCAGGAGATCTTAACGATAGAGGGGCCGTAGAGACGGAATAAGCGCGAAAAGGGCGAAATCTAGAAAATAACGCGTATAGAATAGGTGATTGGCGCAGTGGCCGTGCCTCTGTACCGGTCATGTTTTGGCTATGAGGCGGCGATTCGGAGATCGCCGCCTATCTTTATTTACTAGAACTGAAAACCGTCAACCGACAACCTTCCTACAAACTTGGCAAATGGAACGACAGCACGGCTAGTTCCTGCATAAAGTCTACATTGCGCACAACGACCTCCGCGGGCAATCTCAACACCACAGGCGCGAAGTTCAAAATGTTGTGTATACCTGCCGCCACCAACTGCCCTGCTACATCCTGCGCTGCGGCCGCAGGTACTGTGATGATCGCCAGGCGGGCGCCGATGGCCTTGTTGTCATGCACAAGCCCTGCGACATCACGAACTGTAATATCCCATAACTGTCTGCCGATTTTCGCAGGATCGTTGTCGAAAGCCGCGACTATCTGAAAACTTCCGGCCCGCAAGGCAGGGTATCCCATCAAAGCCCTTCCGAGATTCCCCGCACCAACAAGCACAACGGGCTGAATCTTGTCGATTTTCAATATGTGGGCAATGCGAGAATATAATTCGTCAACAGCATAGCCGATACCCGGCCTGCCGAATTCGCCGAAATAGGAGAGGTCTTTGCGGAACTGAGCAGCGTTTATACCAGTGCGCTCAGCGACGTCAGCGGAGGATATCGTCTCGATTTGCCGTCGTTTGAGGTCGGAGAGCATCGCGAAGTAAGTCGCCAATCGCTCAAGCGTAGGTGTTGGGACTTTGCTTCGAGGCGTCATAATCCTGCTAAGCTCCCCAGAAATTGAAGTACGGAATGTCGAATGCGACCCCTATCAGGCTCCACAAGCAACCGATAGTCATTTCCCCTAAGATTAGGCCGAAGAAGAACGGAACCGCAGTTTTATAAAGCCTCAATCCACCGAATTTCAGTGTGATTACCTTCAACAGCCAGGCGACGAGAATAGGCAGCCAGACCAGGTTCATAGACCAACTGCCGGATATCGCGTAGCCGATCGGATGGAATGGGAAATTGAATATCTGAGTGCGGGCATAGCTGAGCAAAACGCAGAAAAGAAAACCGCCTACCATCGCGAAATTAGCGCCCCAGTTCGGCCTCTCCAGCAGCCCAGGGTGCTTCCACCAACTATCAAGGGTACCGAACGCCTCCCATGCAAATCCATAACCCTGATGAAACTTCGCTGCCGTCCCGAAATGATAACCCAAATGTAAAAACGCCCAGAACGCCGTAATAGTGCCGACCACAGCAGCGAGCATCATGCCCTTCATATACGCCCGCTGGCTCGACCTCGTCACCTGAGCCATCTTCATCCCTTCAATCCCCACCGGCATAGGGTGGCCGCGATACGCACGATTGAACCAGTAGAAGTAGGTAAGGCCGACCAAATCGCCCCGGCTAAGATTGCCAAGACCTACGCTGGTGCTAATCATATAATCCGGCCCGGAGAAGTGCAGGTCATGCACCGGTGGTCCAAGCTCCGCCCGCATACGGGATATGGCAGTGGCGAGGAGAAAATATATAAGAAACCCAATGACGCAAAGCAGAGGAGACAGACCAATCCATCTCATAAACAGGCACAACAACAAAAAACCAATAGCCGCACCCGCAGCCGCCGACCTGTAAGACATCGGCTCATCGGAGTCGTCAAGCTCGGAATCCGCGCCTATTATCCGCAACCACACCTGTTTGAGGTATCCCTTGCCACTCCAGGTCAGCATAAGGATGATTCCGACATAACCACCGAAGGCCTGGTGCCTGATAAACGGGAAGCTGGGCACCGCGTCCCAGGCCATAGCCCGGGTAATTACCATCTGCGCCTTCCACATAAAATAGAAGAACCAGCACGAGAAGCTAAGGTCGGCAGGCAACAGATATCCCAACCCGACCACAAACGGATACATCGACCACGGCAACCAATCGATGCCATCCCACGGCTTGGCAGTCATAAACTGACGCAGGTTGTGGCCGTTAATCGTAAGATTGATAGCAGGGATAGCCGGATAATATACAGCCAACCCGTTAATAAGATCTATTCCAAACGCAATGACAAAGCCTATCCAGAACAAACGATTGCGCCAGAGGTTTGTTTTGGGGTCGGTCATAGCGACGGGGAGTTGCACTATCGGAAACGTAAGCCGCTCGCGGTCTGTCCATTGCTTGCGAACCAGGGTGTTTATGCACATCATCACATAAAACAACACCACCGTAAACGCAGACCACAGCGCTACCGGCCTTAGCCAATATTTCCAGTGTCCATCAGCATAAAGGCTGGAGTGCCCTTCATAAAATGGCTTCAAAACCGTAAGGTCAGTTACGCTCAGCATCTTCGGCAGATACGGTATGAACGTGTTCGCCCAGTTGTTGTCGACTGTGGCGAATTGCCAGGGGTAGCTGATAAACATGCACACACACGGGATCATATCGTGGCCTGCCAGCGACGCTCCCACCACGACCATCGTGTAAATCAACAGCAACTCGCCAGGATTAAACGCCCACGACCGCCGGATCTTTTCCAAAACCCCGTTTATCACCACCAGAATCGCCAGTATGAAAACGCAATTGGCGAACAGAGAGATAATGGTAGGATATGGGCCCCTGTAGACTTTTTCGGTGATAATGACCCAATAGTTATCGAACGGGATGATCAGCAGGCCGATGATGAACGCACGCAACCGCAAGCCTGACGGCGTTTTTTTTGCGCCTGCTTTCAATGATGTGCGCTTTTCCTCTGCAGCATCAAAATGCGTGTGGCTCAAAACTGATCCTCTTGGGGCTTAGGGAGTAGTTGGACTAATTATCTCAGCAGTATAGTCTCTAAGTCAATAGGTAAAATGCCACCCCAAAGAGATTGGCCGGGACAAAAGCCCGGCCATAGCGTCAATTTTCTGTGATTCAGCTTTTCCGTTTCCCGATTAATTCGCGACGATGTTGACCAGTTTCCCCTTAACCACAATGACTTTGCGCACGGTCTTACCGGCAAGGTCGGCCTTGACCTTCTCCGAAGCCAGAGCCAGCGCCTCCATCGTCTTTTCATCAGCGTCGGCGGGGATGGTGAGCTTATCGCGGATCTTGCCCAGAACCTGCACCACTATCTCCACCTCGTCCGCCTTGGCGACCTGGGCATCGTGAAGCGGCCAGGTCTCAAGCAGCGTGAACTCCTGTTTATCCTGCTTCGGCAACTCCGCCCAAAGCTCATCCGCGATGTGAGGTGCGATAGGCGACAGCAGCAGGATAAGATTCTCGATAGCCTCAGACATAGCAGCCGTAGCAGCGGAACCAGATGAGGAAAATGCGTTCATCTCATTGACCAGTTCCATCAACGCCGCCACCGCGGTATTAAAAGCGAATTCCTCGATGTCACCGCTGACTTTTTCTATGGTCTGGTGGGTCTTTCGCCTCAGGGACTTGGCCTTCGGGTCAGCGGCGGCCTCTTGCGCGACTTTCGAGCGCCAGTCAGCATCGAACCTGCCCATCCAGTCGTTTACCAGCCTCCACACACGACCCAGGAACCGGTGCGCGCCGTTCATCCCTTCCTCGCTCCATTGAATGGCGTCCTCAAACGGGGCTACGAACAGCTCATAGGTGCGCAGCGAGTCCGCGCCGAACTGCTCGGCCATAGCATCCGGAGTGATGACATTGCGCTTGGACTTGCTCATCTTCACAAATTTCCAGATGACTTTATCCGCCGGGTATTTCTCTATTTCCTCAGGGAACAGCGGGATCAGGTCGCGATCCTGGTCGTCATTATCCTGTTGGTCGTCGGTGGCCTCCATCGTGCGATGCGGTGTGTTGACCAGCACCATGCCCTGATTAAGCAGCTTGGCAAATGGCTCCACGAATGGAATCAGGCCGTCATCATACAGCACCTTTGTCCAGAATCTGGCATACAGCAGATGCATAACCGCGTGCTCCGCCCCTCCGACATACAAGTCTACGGGCAGCCAATATGCGGCAAGCGCCTCATCAAACGCAGCCGTGTCGAGATGCGGGCTGACATAGCGCAGGAAATACCAGCTCGAACAAGCGAACCCACCCATTGTGTCAGTCTCCCGTTTAGCCGGGCCGCCGCATTTCGGGCAGCTTACGTTCACAAATTCGGATATGTTAGCAAGCGGGGACTCCCCAGACGCGCTGGGTTGATAGTTCTCCACATCCGGCAACACAACGGGCAAATCCTGCTCGGGAACCGGAACTTCGCCGCAGTTCGGGCAGTGGATAATAGGAATCGGCGCTCCCCAGTAACGCTGGCGGCTGATCAACCAGTCTCGCAGTTTATAATTGACAGAAGCCTTGCCTTTGCCCTTTTCGGCCAGCCATCCGGTGACTCTCTTCTTCGCGCAGCCGTTTGCGCCTATTGTGCCGGTGAACTCGCCGGAGTTGAACATATCGCCGTATTCAGGATGGAAAGTGTATCCGCCCCACCCCTCCGACTCGTCGACAACATAATCCGCCGGCGCTTCCGGGTGACGAATAACCGGGATTATCTTTATCCCGAACTTGCGGGCAAACGCAAAGTCGCGCTCGTCATGAGCAGGAACAGCCATAATTGCCCCGGTTCCGTAGCCCATCATGATGTAATCCGCGATCCAGATCGGAATTTTTTCGTCGTTGACGGGGTTAATGGCATAAGCGCCGGTGAAGACGCCTGTTTTTTCTTTGTCTGTCGATTGTCGCTCTATCGCGCTCTGTCGCTGAGCCTGCTTGCGATATGCCTCGACTTCGGCTTTCTTATCAGCGGTGGTGAGCTTGTCGACCAACGGGTGCTCAGGGGCCAAAACCATAAACGTGGCGCCCCAGAGGGTGTCGGGGCGGGTGGTGTAGACAACGATCTCATCGCCCTGCTCGGAGTGAAAAACTACGTCGGCGCCCTCGCTGCGGCCGATCCAGTTGCGCTGCATAGCCTTGATCGACTCCGGCCAGTCGATTGTGTCGAGGTCATCGATTAGCCGGTCGGCGTATTTGGTGATTCTGAAGAACCACTGCGGCAGGTCTTTTTTCTCAATATAGTTATCGCATCGCCAGCACCGACCGTCGGCGACTTCCTCGTTTGCAAGCACCGTCGCACAGGTCGGACACCAGTTCGCCGGGGCAAGGGATCGATAAGCCAGCCCGCGCTTGTAAAGCAACAAAAATATCCACTGGGTCCATTTATAATAATCAGGATGTGAGGAATTGATCTCGCGGGACCAGTCATAGCCTATGCCCACCAGATCCATCTGCCGTTTATAGGTGGCCACGTATTCCGGCACCGTCTTTTTCGGGTGGCTCTTCTTATTTATGGCCTCGTTTTCGGCCGGCAGCCCGAACGCATCCCAACCCATCGGGTGCAGCACGTTGTAGCCTTTCATCCGACGATAACGACAGGCGACATCGGTGGGGATATAATTTCTGCAATGCCCGACAGATAAACCCGCGCCGGAGGGGTATGGGAAGAAGTCTAAACCGTAGAATTTCGGCTTGTCGGTCGAATCCTCGGTTCTGAATAAATCGGCCTGCTTCCATTTAAGCTGCCACTTCTTCTCGATTTCGGAAAAATCGTAACGGCGATCGGACATTGTTCGGCTCCCATCAAAAAGTTACTGCGAGATATTATCAGGTCAACGAAAACGGAACCGCCCACAGGCAAGTTCCGTCAAGCGCGGCCAAAGATGATACTTCTAAGGCTGATTATAAATATGCGCAAAGGTAGTGTCAAGGAGAAGGGGCTGCAGGAAGGAGTTAAGGGAAACGCGAAAGGGCGAAAGAGGCGAAAACCAGAGATAGAGCGAGAATGTTATGGTGAGTGTGGTTTCTATCCCGGCCCGGTTGTATGCACGGCACTTGGCGGGTTTCAGAGATCGCCGCCTGCCTATTTACTAGAACCGACAACCGAAAAAGCAGATTTCTCACTTCGTTCGAAATGACAGTGTAGGTTGCTTTATGAGGCGGCAATTCGGAGATTGCCGCCTATCATAGACTTCGCTCAGGATGACGGAAGTTGCAGAGCTACGACTTTTGCTTCTCCTCCGTCTTTTCTATCAAATTCCCCGATATAATCTTTTTTGCGCCTGAGCCAGAGTTGTCGGTGATCGCATCGAATATCGAGGGCTGGAAGAGGTTGTTGGTTATCGAAAAATACGTCGCTTTTGGGCCTATCAGCACCCCTGGCCCATTATCATCGAAAGTGTTTCCGTTAAGCAGCACACTTTTACCGCCGTTAATTTTGGCCGCAGGCACATCCGGCCAGTTTGCCGCTGATTTACCGAGATTGCAGCCGGTTACAGTCAAGCTGGAGCAGTCGTCGACGACCAGTGACGCATCCCCGTTTGATCTCAAATCCACCCCCGACACCATAATCCTGCCGGGGCCGGTGGTTTTCAATGATGTTGCATGCGCCCAGAGGCACCCGCCGGTTATCCTCAGAGAATTGACTTCTTCTACCACAACTCCAAAAACCGAGAAATCCACCGAGCAGCCGTTCATCCCGCCCCACGTGGCCCCGTCCTTCTCCTTTACAAACAAAAACCCGGTCTGGCAGGCGAATGCGAAGCAGCTATCCATTCTGATCTCATCATTTTTGCCGAGCTTGAAACCGACACAGTGTTTTTGAGCGTAAGGATGCGGGTTCCAGACCTCGATGTTGCGAAGGGTGGGTATGTCGTAGGTGTTGGCCACATATACCCCGCATTTGCGAGCGGAAATTATGAAAATGTTTTCTATGTTGAGCCGGCCGATGTTGGTCTTGCCGTCCGCCATAATAGCCTCATAAGGCTGGCTTATGCGCAGGTTGGTAAGCGATATGCCGATGCCGGAGAGCAATATGGTGGGGCCGAACTTGCGAGCCTCCTCGCCTTTGTGATCGTATTCGAAGTTGATGCCGTGGATGGATGCCGCGTGTTCTGCTATGACGCACGGGCCTTTAGTGTGGTCGATGCGCAGGGTAGGCATCGGCGCGCGATCCGACGGCCACGCCCCCGCGTCCAGGCCCTTCAACAGGCACGCTTTTATTTTCAGGGTGTCTGTAACCCGATATTCCCCCGCCGGCAGAACCGCCACGCCGCCTCGTTGTGTCTCCGCTGCTTTATCCAGCGCGGCCTGGATAGCTGCGGTATCATCCGCCTTTCCATCCCCCACTGCTCCGAAATCCTTTACATTGATCTCAGCGGCGAACGCGCCGGCGCAAAGAAATATCGATAATAAACAAGTAGCCAACACCTGAGCGATAGTCATCTGTCCCTCCGGATAAAGTTGATTAAATATACGCCACCCGACTATCGTCATCCTGCGTCATTAATACGTCATTTCGAACGAAGTGAGAAATCTGCTTTTTTCGGTTGACGGTTGACAGTTGACGGTTTGCGGTTCTAGTAAATAAAGATAGGCGGCGATCTCCGAATCGCCGCCTCAGAGCCAGAAAAGGACCGGCCACCACGCCAATCACCTATTCCATACGCGTTATTTTCTGGATTTCGCCCTTTTCGCGCTTTCGCGTTTATCCCTTCTACCCAGCCTATTGCAGCCAGCCGGTGGTTGTGCTAACTTATGCACGGAGGGCTGAATTATGCGAGATATCAGATCTGAGATAAACGTGCTGGCTGCCAGGCTTGGCGGCTGTGTGTCTGTTGCGGTGCGCAACATCAACAACGCTTTCGATTATTCTTATAACGACACCGAGCGGGTATGGTCGGCAAGCGTCATTAAGGTCCCGGTGCTGGTCGAGGCCTGCAAGAGACTGGCCGATGGCACTGCGACGCGGGATATGGAGTTCGTGCTGGAAGCGGAGGGCCGGGCGCCGGGTTCAGGACTGCTGCGATATATGACCCCAGGCACAAAGCTCAGCTACGAAGACCTGATGCTGCTTATGATAACCGTCAGCGACAACCACGCCACAAACATGCTCATCGACTACCTCACACCGGAAGCCATTACCAATACTATGCGCAGCTTCGGCTACACCGGGACCGAGGTCCAGAGAAAAATATTCGACTATGAGGGTATGAACCGCGGGTTGTATAACTGGATCACCGCCGGCGAGATTGCAGACCTGTGTAAAAGGATATACTGCAAACAGGCGGCTGGCGGAGAGGCCGATGAGCTTGCACTTGAGATAATGAGCCGAACGTGCAGCAAGACCCTGTTGAGGCTATACTTGCCGGATGATGTCTGTGTGGCCAATAAACCGGGGGGAATAGAGCACGTTATGCACGACTCCGGAATGCTGTGGACGGATAATTTCAGCTACTCTATTTGCGTCACCACTGTGGGCTGGCAGTCGCATACGGAAGCCACCCTGACCATAGCCAAAATCTCCAGGCTGATATACGACGAGGTTATAGCGAGATGCAGGAGATAACACACGCAATTGACGGCCTTGCTAAGTACTGCGGCGGAACTGTCTCAGTCTGTGTGCGAGATGTGCGCGGGGCGTTCGATTTCGCGTATAACGCAGACGCCGTCATCAGCTCCGCCAGTACAATAAAAGTCCCGATCCTTGTCGAGGCCCTAAGACAGGCTCGCGACGGCGAGATCGACCTTGAATCCCTTTTTCAAATAACCCGACAGCGTAAATGCGACGGATCCGGCGTGCTGACGCATCTGCATGACGGCATTGAGGTGACATTCAGGGACCTGCTGACCCTGATGATAATAGTCAGCGACAATACTGCCACCAACCTTGTCATAGACACGGTTGGGCTGGAGAAAGTAAACAAAACGCTGGATTCGTTCGGGCTTACAAAGACCAGGCTGCAGCGCAAAATGTACGACTGGGAGGCGATTGCGGCCGGGCGGGACAATATTATAGCCGCAAAGGAGGGAGCCGAGCTTCTGGCGAAAGTGGCGCGGCGGGAATTGTTGGGCGAAAAATGGGACGAATTGCTGCACGAAATCCTGCGCGCACAGCAGTTCACAAAACTGGGTCTGTTGCTTCCTGAAGAGGTGCTTGCCAATAAGACCGGACAGGTTAACGACGCCGTAAACGACTTCGGGATAGTCACAACCGAGGATTTTTGCTACTCGATCGCTGTGTTTACGCAGGGAGCGCCATCGCTGGGTGAAGCTGGGATTACCATAGGACGAATTTCTAAAATTATCTACGACGAGGTGTTGGGCAAAAGCTGTTGAATGCCCTCTTGGATAAGCTGTGGAATAACATTTGATGCGGACTGTGGACTATTGGGTTGTTAGTAAGTGAGGCTTTGTCCACATGAGAATTAAGCCCAACAGTATAATATACCCAACAGTATCCACAACCGGCATCAAGCTGGACGTGAGAAGGATTATACCCATTATCCACAACATCCACACCCATTATTACTACCACTACTATATTAAGTATAATAATAAGGATGTATATATCTTCGCTACGCCTTTCTAATTTTCGGAATTATGCGTCATTGTCCTTTGAGCCGTCCGAAGGGCTGAATGTGCTCGTGGGCAGGAACGCGCAGGGTAAGAGCGCGGTGCTTGAGGCTATATATCTTCTGGCTACGAGTAAGTCGCATAGAACCTCGCGGGATATGGATATGATTAAGCTCGGCGAGGATTATTTCAGGGTAACGGCTGATCTGGTACGATCTGAGCGCAATGACGTGACTGTGGAAATAGACCTGGGTAGAACGCAGAAAAAGATCGTAAAGATCAACACGGTCAAACATCCGAAAATCGGGGACATAGTAGGCCAGCTCAACGCAGTGATATTCAGCGGCTCGGATATAGAGATGGTGCGAGGGGAGCCGTCGAAGCGCCGCAGGTTCCTTAACCTTGAAATATCACAGATCAGCCCGCAGTATGTATATGCGCTTGGCAGATATAAGCGGGTGCTGGATCAGAGAAACAACCTGCTAAAAGAGATTAAATACGATCGCGCATCTATTTCCGGGCTGGATATGTGGGATACTCAGTTGGCGATGTACGGAGCCTCGGTGACGGCGAGGCGCGCTGAATATATTAATATGCTGGCGACATCCGCAGGCAATATGTATTCTATGCTGACGGATAATCAGGAACAGTTGGAAATAGCTTACAAACCTAACCTCGATATCTCTATAAACGACACCGAGCAGGATATTGCCAGAATACACGGCGAGACAATGGCGGCGAAGCGTGAGATTGATATGAGCCGCGCCACGACACACTCCGGGCCGCATAGAGATGATTTTGCTATAAATATCAACGGGATGGCTGCCAGAGAATTCGCATCACAAGGGCAACAGCGAACAGCAGCGATAGCGTTGAAACTGGCTGAAATCGGCCTGATTTATGAGGCTGCAAAGGAGAACCCTGTTGTGTTGCTGGACGATGTGATGGCCGAACTCGACGAGATGCGCAGGCAGAGGATATTGGATTTTACAAGCTCGTGTCAGACACTGGTTACTACTACGCATCTTTCAGACGTAAGCCGGCAGGCTCTCGACAGGGCAGCGGTTTTTGAGGTGGAAGCCGCGACGGTGACTCGAAAATGAGCAGAGGATACAAAAAGAGCGCCGCGGATATCAGCACGGTGCTCCAACACACCCTTCAAAACCTTGATTTGCACGGAAGGCTTTTAGAGCAGAAAGCCATTGAGAAATGGGCACAGGTGGTAGGCCCGCAAATAGCCGCATCCAGCCGGGCGGATGGCGTGCGCGAGGGGGTAATATTCGTCTGCTGCAAAAACAGTATGTGGTCCGCCGAGCTTACTTTGCACAAACCGATGATTATCCAGAAACTCAACGCCGCGTTAGGTAAAGAGGTCATAAAGGATATCCACTTCAAGGCGCGGGGGTTTCGTAAACCTGAGCAGTCAAAACAGGATGAAGGACTCTCAGTTGCGGTCGATTCAATCGAGCTGGACGAGTCTGATATCAATGCGGCGGAGGAAGTGGCCGCGGCGTGCAAGTCCGAGGAGCTTTCGCGCAGAATTAAGCAGGCGATTATCACAAGCATGAAATTGAAGATGGCGAAAATTAAAGATGGCTACAAACCCTGCGTTCAATGCGGCAAACTGCATCCAGGAAAACACAACCGCTGCGATAGTTGTCGGACTATGCGATAACGACGGGTATAACCTCACCGGCCTGCATTATAGCGAAAAAGTATCAGGAGGCGAAAAGATGGCTGAATGGTCTGGCCCCCTTGAAAAAATCGACGACTTTCGTTGGAGGATCCCGAAATCATATAAACCGGGGATGAGAACCGACGGTGTGATCTATGCCACAAGGGCGATGATAGAACATATCCGCAGCGATCAGGCGGCGGAGCAGGTGGCGAACGTGGCATTTTTGCCTGGCATAGTCGGCAAATCGATGGCTATGCCTGATATTCACTGGGGATACGGCTTTCCTATCGGCGGGGTGGCCGCGATGGATTTTGAAGAAGGGGTTGTATCCCCTGGCGGCGTCGGTTACGATATAAATTGCGGCGTCCGCCTGCTGCGCACCGACCTGACCGTGGCCGATATCGAAGGCAAAGTGAGGGATTTGGCGGATCAGTTTTATCTTAATATCCCTGTTGGGGTCGGCGGCGAAGGAAACCTGAGAGTCGACGAAAAAGAGCTTAAACAGGTGATGCGCAAGGGCGCGAAGTGGATGATCGAGCGCGGCATCGGCTGGCCGGAGGATTTGGAGGCCAGCGAGCAGCAGGGTTGTCTGGAAAACGCGACGCCGGAGGCGGTGTCGGCTGAGGCAATAAAGCGAGGTCGGCCGCAGTTGGGGACGCTGGGGTCTGGAAATCACTTTCTGGAGATCCAGGCAGTTGATGAGATATTCGATGAATCAATTGCGCAGGCGTTCGGCATTACGGAGGTCGGGCAGGTCACGGTAATGATCCACACGGGAAGCCGTGGATTCGGACACCAGGTCTGCGAGGACAGCCTGCGGGTGATGCAGAAGGCTGTTGTAAAATATGAGCTGGATTTGCCAGACAGGCAGCTTGCGTGTGCGCCGGTACGGTCACCGGAAGGTCAGGAGTATTTGGGAGCTATGGCGTGTGCGGCCAATTTTGCCTGGGCGAACAGGCAGGCTATAGCGCACTGGGTGAGAGAGAGCTTTGAGAGAATAATGGGCGCGGGCGCGCACAAGCTCGGAATGCGCCAGGTGTATGACGTCGCTCATAATATAGCGAAAATTGAGGAACACGAGGTGGACGGCAGGCTGAGAAAGCTATGCGTTCACCGAAAAGGAGCCACCCGCGCATTTGGGCCGGGGCATGCACAGATTCCTGCGGAATATCGAGAGTTCGGACAGCCGGTGATGGTGCCGGGGGATATGGGGAGATATTCCTTCCTGCTTGCGGGCACCGAGACTGCGATGAAGCAGACTTTTGGCTCGACCTGTCACGGAGCGGGCAGGCTTATGAGCAGGCACGCTGCAATTAAACGGATGAAGGGCAAAGATGTGCAGGAAGAATTGGCTCGACGGGGAATTGTAGTAAGGGCGAAGGGCCGCGATACGCTGGCTGAGGAGGCTTCTTATGCGTATAAAGATGCGGCTGATGTTGTGGAGACTTGCGCCGGAGCAAACATTTCCAGACTGGTGGCGAGAGTGCGACCGCTGGGAGTTGTGAAAGGTTAACCTGTCAAGAAAGGGGCAATGATTTGAAAACTTTCAACGTAGGCGTTATCGGGACTGGAGGCATAGCGAACGGTGCCCACCTGCCGGCACTTGAAAAGCAGCCGGATGTGAAGATACTGGCGGTCTGCGACATTAAACCAGATGTCATGAAAGCCGCTGCGGAACGATACAGCGTGCCGCATCAGTTTGAGGATTATCGAAAACTGCTTGAGATGCCGGAAATCGACGCGGTGCATATCTGCACACCCAACGATGTGCATATGGACCCAACCGTGGATGCTCTCAAAGCTGGAAAACACGTTATTTGCGAGAAGCCGATCGGGCGCAACCCCGCTGAAGGCAAGGCTATGGTCGATGCGGCTGCGGCGTCTGGCAAGAAGTTTATGGTGGCGCAGTGCTGGAGATGGAACCAGGACGTGGTTGCGCTGAAGAGATTCATTGACGCCGGAGAGCTTGGCGACGTCTTTATGGCCAGAGTGTGGGCTATGCGACGCAGAGGCATCCCGGGATGGGGCGTCTTTATCAATAAAGAGAAGCAGGGCGGCGGGCCGCTCATCGATATCGGTGTTCATATCCTGGACTTCACGATGTATCTGCTCGGCAACCCGAAACCGATTGCGGCATCTGGCAACACATACACCAATATCGGCAAGGAGCCGGGGCATGTGGGCAATCTCGGTCAGTGGGACTGGGAGAACTACACCGTTGAGGACTATGCCGCTGGGTTTGTAAGACTCGACAACGGCGCGAGTCTTGTTATAGAGTCCAGCTTTGCGGCTAACATCAAAGAGGACAAGTTCACCACCACGTTTATCGGCACCAAGGGCGGTGCGCAGACGGGGCCGCTGGAGATCTACGGCGAGAGGCACGGGACTCTGACCGATACCACGCCTTCGGGACTGAAGCAGCCTAATATTTACGAGTGCGAGATTCGAGCGTTCTACGACGCGATCCGAGACGACACCGATGTGCCGGTCACCGGTGAGCAGGCGTTGAACGTGATTAAGATTATCGACGGAATCTATCGCTCCAGCGATGCTGGCTGCGAAGTAGAAATCGACTAGCTAATACAGGGCGAGACAGGCGGCCGCTGGCTGTTTAAAGCTGGGCCATATTATCTCGCCCTCTTTTTTGTCTAAAAGGGGCAGGTTTGGCTCTCAGCGCATCTGTTATCGTCGGGTTTTTGCGCAAGTATCGTTCGCTGCTCAGCCTGGGCGCGGCGGCTACGCTTGCCGAACTTGCCTACGCCATCCTCAATTTATCCGCCCTGCCGATGTATGTCTCCTTCGTGCTCAAACAACAGGCGGCGCTGGGAATAGTCATCAGCACTTTTTTGTTGACGGAGGCGCTTTCAAGGCCGTGGTTCGGCGCGCTGGGGGATAGAATCGGCCGAAAGCCGCTTTTGATTATCGGCCCTGCGGTAACCGCGGTGACGGCGTTTCTTACGATCAAACTACACGGGCCGTTTGCGATCTACGGGCTGCTGATTCTGAAGGCTGTCGACGGCCTGGGCAGCGGCGCGCTATGGATTAACGCCTTTGCGGCTGTGGGGGATGTGGTCGAAGAGGAGCATCACAGCGCGGCGATGAGCATGCTCAATGTGACCTACATGAGCGGCATCGCCCTTGGGTTTCTCTTCGGCGGGCTGGTTAATCAGATATTTCATTCGTATCTTGCATCTTTTTACCTTGTTTCAGCGCTGTTGATCGGCAGCGTGATTATTATGGCGGCGCTGCTGCCAAAAAAAATCGGCGGCACTCGCGTCGAGCCTACCCCTATTCACGACCATGTTGAGTTGACCACCCTGGAAGAGCAGCCGCAGGAGTTTAAGTTATCGAATATCCTGCGGGGGTTTAAGGATGTGCCGGATATGCTGGCGGTGGCGTGTGTGACGTTTTTGGGGATCGGCACGCTGATGCCGGTGGTGAAGCTGTATGCGGTTCAGCATCTGGACCTGAGTGAGACAGCGTTTGGGTTGGCTGTGGCCCCGGTGGCGGCTGCGATGGGCGTATTTGCTGTGCCGCTTGGCAGGCTTGGGGACAAATATGGCCGTTGTGTGGCGGTGTGCTGGGGGTTATTTGCGAGTGCGGCGGCGTTGTGGGTGCTGGCGTTATTTAGAAGCATTCTTTTGGCCGGGATTGCCGGGATAGCGATAGGTTTGGGTTTTACGGTGGCGTTTCCTGCATGGATGGCGCTGGTGGCGTCTGCTACTTCTGCGGACAGGCGCGGCGAGGTGTTGGGGGCGGTCGGTGCGGTGCAGGGATTGGCTGCGATTGTGGGAACAGCGCTGGGCGGATATATGTATTCAAACGACCAGCTCAGTTTTCCGAGGCTTGGGGTGGTGAACTATAACGTGCCTTTCTGGTGGAGTGCGATTCTAATGTCTGCTGCCACCGTTATGGGGTTCACCTGGATGTGCGGCCGGCACAGCGGTCGGGATGTTGGGGGAGGGATAAAATCCTGGCAGCGAAAGATGGTGGTGGCGGCGTCGATTATCGGATTGGTGTCGTTGATGACGTGGGTTGGGTGGAGATATTCTCAGCCGGTGCCAGCAGAGAGGGTCGCCTGGCAGTGGGTTCAGCAGTTGCATCGTGGCAAGCCGGAAAAAGCGGTGAAATATACGTTGCGCGAAGGGCCTGACGGCTGGGACGGATATGAGATGTCCAGACAAACCGCCAGGCTGCTGACTAATTACGACAAAAAATACGATATTTTGTGGTATACCCTATACTCCCCCGTATGGATGTCCCCCCACCAGGTCGAAGTGCGGGTGAAGTTCGTGCTCAGGGCGAACAAATTTCACTATTCACGGATCAAATTATGCAGGCCGGGCAGGGACTGGAAAGTATGCGGGGTGGAGCAGGAGAAAGACGGGTTATAAATTATCTCGTTATTCGGTTGTCGGTTGTCGGTTATCGGTTGACGGTTGAAGGTTGTCGGTTTAATGTCATCCTGCGCGAAGTCGCAGGATCACCTCTGAAGTATTGTCATTTCGAACGTAGTGAGAAATCTGCTTTTTTCGATGTCCGAAGTCAGATGTTGGAGGTTCGATCTTTCCATTATTTTCTGGATTTCGCTTCTTTCTGGATTTCGCGTTTGTCTTCGATTGACGGTTGTCGGTTGAAGGTTGTCGGTTGTGGTAATCAGATAGGCCTGATCTCCGAATCGCCGCCTCATAACCAAAATTGGCCGGGACAGAGGCACGGCCACTACATTATCTTTGTCATTTCGAACGTAGTGAGAAATCTGCTTTTTTCGATGTCCGAAGTCAGATGTTCGATGTTCGATCTTTCCATTATTTTCTGGATTTCGCGTTTGTCTTCGATTGACGGTTGTCGGTGGAAGGTTGTCGGTTGTGGTAATCAGATAGGCCTGATCTCCGAATCGCCGCCTCATAACCAAAATTGGCCGGGACAGAGGCACGGCCACTACATTATCTTTGTCATTTCGAACGTAGTGGGAAATCTGCTTTTTCGATGTCCGATGTCAGATGTTGGAGGTTCGATCTTTCCATTATTTTCTGGATTTCGCTTCTTTCTGGATTTCGCGTTTGCCTTCGGTTGACGGTTGTCGGTTGTGGTAATCAGATAGGCGGCGATCTCCGAATCGCCGCCTCATAACCAAAATTGGCCGGGACAGAGGCACGGCCACTACATTATCTTTGTCATTTCGAACGTAGTGGGAAATCTGCTTTTTCGATGTCCGATGTCAGATGTTGGAGGTTCGATCTTTCCATTATTTTCTGGATTTCGCTTCTTTCTGGATTTCGCGTTTGCCTTCGGTTGACGGTTGTCGGTTGTGGTAATCAGATAGGCGGCGATCTCCGAATCGCCGCCTCATAACCAAAATTGGCCGGGACAGAGGCACGGCCACTACATTATCTTTGTCATTTCGAACGTAGTGGGAAATCTGCTTTTTCGATGTCCGATGTCAGATGTTGGAGGTTCGATCTTTCCATTATTTTCTGGATTTCGCTTCTTTCTGGATTTCGCGTTTGCCTTCCCCGTAATCCCGTTTGCAGCGCGGGGTTGGATGTGTTATAGTTATGCTACAATCAGGCTCCTGATCAAAGGGGAGTAGCATACCGCCTTTTGGTGGTGCGATGGAATCAACAACCGTCTTGCGTCGCGCGCAGGGCTGGTTCCTTCGGCGATCGGCCCGCTAAACGGGCAATTTCGTGATGCAAGACCTTTGTCCGAACCGGTATGCGGAGGACAAAGGTCTATTTTGTTATTTGGGGGACTTCGGTGGGCATAGTCCTGTTACTGGTCGGCTTGGGAATAATTTTTCTGGCAGCGGAGTTGTTTACTAACGCTATCGAATGGTTCGGAAAACACCTGCGGTTAAATGAAGGCGCTGTGGGCAGCGTGTTTGCGGCTGTGGGGACTGCACTGCCGGAGACGATGGTGCCTGTGATTGCTGTGGGTTTCTGGGCTGTGTGGGGCGACAGACTTTTTTGTTCGTTGCGGGGCGGGGTTGGATGTGTTATAGTAATTCAGAAATAGGTAATCTATTAGTTTGTGATTTACTAAAAGGGGAGTAGCAGCCCGATTTGTGAGGGACAATGGGATCAACAGCCGTTTTGCGTAGGCGCGCAAAGCTGGTTCCATTGGCGAAAAACGTACTGCAAGACCTTTATCCAGCCTGTCGGTGGGATGAAGGTCTTTTTTTCGACCTGATTGGCGGACGTGTTATGTCTGCAAAGGAGAAAGAAACAATATATGGTCTTTATTGAATTTATCGCACTGCTTGCAGTTATCGTTTTCGCGGCATATTTGTTAAGCCGCGGAGCTGAGACTTTGGCTGCAAAGTGGGGGTTTAACATCGTCGGCAGCCTTGTGCTGGCTCTCCTGACTACCCTACCCGAATATGCTTTTGTATACTGGGCGTCGATAAAGGGCCATTATCAGATGGCAATAGGATCGGCTATTGGGTCTTGCACATTGCTTATTACGCTGGGTTATGGATTGGTGATTGTGCTTGCGGTTTCTAAGCTCAGCAAGCATCCGGTCAGTTCGATCAAATTGAGCAAGGCAACTCGAGTCGATGCGGTATATCTGCTCGTTACGGCTGTTTTGGCTTTCATATTCATCGCTCATGACAATAAGCTGTCTTTTGTGGAAGGTATAATCCTTACGGCGGTGCTGGTCGGCTATGTCTATCATGTATTCAAGAGCGGCACTGGGGAAAATGAGTGTAACGGGCATCCGGTGACCAGAAAGCAAATGATAAGATCCGGTATAGAACTACTGGTGGGTGGTGCGCTTGTTTTCATCTGTTCTGAGCCGTTTGTGGATTCGATGATCCATCTGGCTGAAAAGATGCAAGTCAGTCCAATTGTCATAGCCGTTGTGCTCGGGCCGCTTGCCTCGGAGATGCCGGAGAAGCTGACTGCGTACCTTGTTGTGTTGAAGGACGGGAGAAATGCAGAGTTGGCGGTCTGCAACTTCCTCGGCTCTAAGGTGAACCACAACAGCCTTCTGCTGGCGGTTATGCCGTTCGTGGCTCATACTAAAGGGCATGACGCGGTGACGAATCTTATGAGTCCGATGTTGATATTGATGTCGGCGATCACCGTGGTCGTTTCCGCGCTGCTGGCGAAAGGCGAACTACACAGGTGGCAAGGCTACAGCCTGATTATCGCATACTTTGGGGCTATGGTGATGGCAGTCTATACGCAGCCGACGGGTGCGTTTTAGAACAAATGGGGATGTGAATGTGAGACACGTCATCGGAATAGACATATCCACACAGACTATCAGCGCAATGCTGATAGGGGTGGTCGAAGCCGACGGCAGGCCGGTGGAGTTGGTTATTTCATCGGCGTGGGTGGAAACGAGGGCGTGCAGAGATGAACTTAGCCGCAAAAGCCTCGGGGTTTGGATAGAGCTGGTGCGGGAGTGCATCGCGGGGCTGAAAAGAAAGGCCCGCGAGGCGGAAACGGCCGAGGCTGTCGGGGTGAGCACGACGTTTCCAGGCTGTTTTGCGATTCTGCGAGGCGGCGATGTCGATGCGCAGTTTGTGAGTTTATACGATAACACCGACGATGCCGGAATATGCTCCGGGGAATTTGAAACTGAGCTTGGCCGGGCTGAGGCAGAGACATATAGTCGAATGTGGCCGGGAAATATGGCTATCGGCCTTGCGCGAATAATGAGGCGCGACGGGCTGCGGTTGGATATGGTCGATGGAATCGTGCCGCCGAATACAGCCTTTTCACATCAGCTTATGCGCTTAGTAGGAGTCGATGCGGCGGAGCTTATTACTGACTTCAGCCAGGCGGCGATAGGCGGGCTTTACGACGCGCGAAGCGGGGAGCCGGTACCATCCGCAGTCGCTGATTTGCTGAATAAAGCCGTTCCGGGGATGGACCCCCCCACCCTGCGAAGCCTGCTGCCAAAGCTCGCTCCCGCCTGGCGCAATACGATTCCTGCGGATGCGGTTGGTGCGGTTGGCGGACTGTTGGGTCTTGCTAAATTGAAGTCGGTCTCGATTGGCGCGGGGGACAGTCCGCTCGGCGCGCTTGCTCTGATTTCGGGTGATGATACGGTTATAAACGTCCGAGGCTCCAGCGATTCGCCTATGATAATAGTCGATTCGCCTAAAAGCAAAGACGGGGCGCGGGAGAATGTGCTGCATTATCCGATGCCGACGGCGACCCATCTTGCGGATTCGCCCTGGTGCGTGGTGGCGCCGATGTTGAGAAGCGGCCGAGTTTGGGATTGGGTGAGAAGGCTGAGATTCGACAACGACACGCCCGACGCCGATGTTGAATTAGAGAAACTTGCCCTGCAGGCGGCGATTAATAAAGATAAGGCCGCACTGCACTTTCATACCGCGCTGGGAGGAGAGCGTGCGCCGGATTGGGACTCGACGGCTGCCGGAGCTTTGCGGGGGCTGGTGGAGTCGCATACGATCGGGGACATCGCACTGGCCGCGCTGGAGGGTATGTCGGGGACGTTGAAGGAGTGCATCGGCCTGATGGAACGGCGTTATGATGTTAAGCCGGAGAAGCTGCTGCTGGTCGGTGGGCCTGCAAAAAACAGACTTTGGAACTGGATAACTCAGCGGCACACTGGCAAAAAGACGTTTGCGACGACGTTTTCGGATGCTTCTTTGCTGGGTGCGGCTCTGCTGGGATATGGGGCGATGTATGATGGGTTGGAACATGATTCGGCGATAGCGAAAAGGCTGGGTGCTTTGTCAAAGTTATCGGCGAGCCATAAGCTTATATCCCCAAGGCCGGTAAGCGCTCCTGCGGAGGATATTTAGAGCAGCGTGGAACAGCCAAGCTGAAAAAATCGTCATAAAAACTGAATAAGACCGGTTCCGCCTGCCGGGGGAGTGAGCAACATGGGAAATGGAACGTTGCAGCACTGCCTGCGTGAACCCAGGAAAACCGCGGATCGCGAAGCCTTTGCGCAAGCTATGGCTCGGCTTTCCCGCTTGCAGAATCAGCGAGCGGAAAAGGAACGGCGGGTGATTAAGCCCGAAGAGAAAACGGCCTGAGTTCGTGGCAGAAGGTCTACAAAAGAAGGGGAGAGATGGGCATGTCTCTCCCCTTACCTTCAAATGTATGCAGCGGATATTTACTTGGCCATATCCATCAGTTCGACTTCAAAATGCAGAGTGGAGTTGGGCGGAATGGAACCTGCTTCATCGCTGCCGTAGCCGAGGTTCGGCGGAATGGTAAGCTCGCGAACGCCTCCGACCTTCATACCCTTAAGCCCTTCGTCCCAGCCCTTAATCACCTCGCCGTTGCCGACCGTAAACGAGAACGGCCCACGGCCGGTCTGCCGGGAGGTGTCGAAGACTTTACCATTATCCAGCCAGCCCTTGTAGTGGACAGTGGCCCTGGTACCGTTGGTCACTTCTTCGCCTTTGCCGACTTTTTTGTCTTTGTATATCAGTCCGGATGGCAGTTTCACCACGCCGTCTTTGTCCGGGGCCGGGGTGGATTCGGTGGTGTCGGTGGTTACGCTCTCGGTTTCGTTTTCGACCTGAATCGCCTCGGTCTGCTCCGCTTTTTTGCCACATCCGGCCAGCAACAGCGTCAGTATTGCGATGGGAATGAATATCTTCATAGCGTGTATGTGCCTTTCTAAGTGTTACGGTCATGTTATCGCGCAGTTGGGCCTGCGTCAATCGCGATGTCACCCTCCAGCAGAGCTTATCCTGAACCGATGAACGTGGTATACTATTTCAGAGACAATGCGGAGGCTAGGATGCCGGTAAGTAGAACTTTGATTGCTTTGGTCTCACTTCTCGCTTTTTTGGGTGGCCCTGTTGTGGCAAAGACTTTCGCGGAAGGCGTGGGTGATGCCACTGCTCCGCTGGTCGCGGTTGGAATCGCGGCGACATATCTGGCTTCCGGAGATAACAAAATCCCGAATACTGCCCGGGTGATCGATGGAGCCGTGTTATCGGTTGGGATAGCGGAAGTTATTAAGCCGAATATAAACGTCAACAAACAGCAATTCCGCCACGGGTTTCCCAGCGGACATGCGTCGCTTGCGTTTGGGACAGCGGCTGCGATGGGGGAAGTTTTTCCTAAAAACAAGTGGTTGTATTATACCGGGGCCGCGCTTATAGGCTGGAGCCGGGTGGAATCAAGGGCGCACTCCTGGGGGGATGTGCTCGGCGGGGCCGCACTTGGCATAGGCGTCGGGAAGTGGTCGGTTTCTTCGCCGAACGGTCTAATGTTAGGACGAGTATACAGGTTTTAATCTATGGTTAGAGTTGGAGTCATCGGAGCATCGGGTTACGCGGGAGGGGAGTTGGTCAGATATCTGATCGGCCATCCCGGCACACAGATTACGTATCTGGCATCCGGCACTTACGCCGGCAAGCATTTATCTGCAGCATATCCCAGCCTGCTCGGGCAGGATCTGCCGCTGTGTGAGGTATATGACGCAGAGACTGCGGCGGATCAGGCGGATATATTCTTTCAGGCGCAGGGAAACGGCATAGGGATGAAGGTGGCGCCCTCGCTGTTGGAATATGGGAAGAAGCTGATCGATGTGCCGGCTGATTTTCGGCTCAAAGACCTTGATGAGTATGCGTATTACTACAAAATGGAGCACACAGCGCCGGAGTTGGTAAAAGAGGCGGTGTATGGGATTCCTGAGCTGCGCGCCGATGAGATCGCAAAGGCCAGGCTCATCGCAAACTGCGGATGCTACGCCACGAGCGCGATTCTGGCTCTGGCGCCGGTGGCGAAGGCGGGATGCTGCGACCTTGACTCGATCATAGTCGATTCCAAATCCGGCGTATCTGGGGCGGGCAGGTCGAAACTGGACGTGTCCGGACTTTTCTGTGAGATTAACGAGGGCTTCAAGGCATATGCAGTTGCGAGCCACAGGCATACCGCGGAGATCGAACAGGAGATTTCAGCGGTGGCGGGCAGGAAGATTCAAGTCAGCTTTACTCCGCACCTGATTCCTATGAACCGGGGCATTCTGACCACGGCTTATGTGAACGTACAGCAATCCGTGGCATCGGCAGCCGATTTGTTGACTATATATCGCGACTTTTATGCTGAACAGCCGTTTGTGATAGTTCTTGATGAGGGGCAACAACCCAGCACGAAGAATGTCTTCGGCACCAATTATTGTCATATCGCCGTTGCGCTGGACAAGCGCACAAATCGCGCGATTATCACCAGCGCGATAGACAATATGGGCAAGGGCGCGGCGGGACAGG
This sequence comes from Armatimonadota bacterium, assembly GCA_050948905.1. Classification (GTDB taxonomy): domain Bacteria; phylum Armatimonadota; class UBA5829; order UBA5829; family UBA5829; genus DTKD01. Next base: position 1,097,353 of record JBMNES010000001.1, read on the forward strand.
CCGTGCAGAATATGAACCTGATGTGCGATTTCGACCAGACAACCGGACTTACATTCCCTGCGGTCTACCCGTAAGATATTTCCTCGCGAGCTTGATATCGCTGGTGGCGCTGCTATTGTTCGCGGGGGTCGGCTCGGCTGACGAAGGGGCGCTTGAGAAGGCGTTCGTCGGCGCGGAGAAGGTCGACCTGCGGACGTGCGATGTCTCGTCGGTGATGGCGTTAAGAGAAAAGGTCGGGATACCTCCCCCCAAAACCACGGTTCTGGTGAAAGTCTTTGATCGTGAGTCGCTGCCGATTGTTTTGAGACCCTCGTTTGCAAATGAAGGCGCTGCGGGGGTCACGATAAATGGCCGATTTATCGCGATTCTGAAAACAGAGCTTCGCGACGAGTATAAGGATATCCTCAGACACGAGCTAGTCCACGCCTACATCACCCTTGCCTCTCCGGAACCTCTGCCGTTGTGGTTCCAGGAAGGCAGCGCGGTGCATTATTCCATGGGCAAGGATCGGAAGTTCTATGGCCAGGCGGCGAAAGATAAGCCTGGGATGGTGGTCGGCAAAACAGTCGAACTTCCAAACAGCTACAAGCAGCAGTTGCAGACTTTTAACTATATCCTGGAGACCGTCGGGGAGAAGGACTTCAACGCGTGGTATAAGCAGGCTGTAATGACCGGCAACGTTGACCCCAAACCCCTGCTGGGCCTGGACTCGCACGACGAAACGGCTGACAAACGAAGAGACCGTTCCCGGTTGTGGCTGCTTTATATGCTCGGCGGTGCGGTGGTCGTTGTGCTGGCGATCGCATTTATTACGTCCAGGTACGAGCAGGAATATTCCTAATTTTCTCCTACGATCGTTATATCCGCAGAGCTCGGAAGCACCAAAGCCCGCCACAAATAACCTCGGTCGAGGTAGGTGCTGCTGATGGCGTTCAATAAGACATAGGATCCCTGAGCCGGTGGAGTAGTGCCCGGACAGATCACCTTTACACCAACAAACCCAGACCCGTCGTCGCATTTCGAGCCGTCGTCGATGTAGAACCAGTCGGAGCCAGTAGCCACCACCCTACCCGTTACCCGCGTGAGAATGCCGATATTGTTTAGGCCGATTGAGGACATAAGCTCAATGTTGGATTCGATCAACTTGTATTCCATAACAGCGCCCTGTAATCCGAAAGCGGACCCGCCGAGAGCGCGGTTGCTGAATATGTATGGGCGGATTGCTTCTGCAGGGCCGAGTGAAATGATCGAATCCGCCTGCAGAACCCTCTCGCCGTCGACTGTGTGCATAATTCCGGTGGCCTTGATGGCGGTGGAAGGAGCGAGGCTCGAAGTATCGCCGGAGATTTTTATGCCCGCCTGGCGGTTCTTTTCTTCAAGGTAGGTGTAGCCCGCCACATTACAGGTGACGACCTTGTCCTGCAAAGCGATAACGGAGCCGTTCGGAGCCGATTTGGCGGCGGAGATGGAGATGTTCGGAATAATTGCGAACGGGGCGTCGCTTTGATCGGAGACGGAGTTATCGAGCGTGCTGACGCGAATGCTATAGTTGTAGCTACCGGAAAGCCCGGCAGTTGACCAGGAGAAATTGAGCTGATCATACGACAGCGACCCCGCGCCTGGGATTAGCTGCCAGGGCGAGTTAGAATCTGTTCTGTATTCGATTTTCACCTCGTCTGACGCCAGCCAGTCCCCCGATGTGTCGAATGTGATCGGAACATTAGCGCCCGCCTCGTAGCTCTCCCCGCCGTTAGGGCTGGTTATGGAGATTGTGCGTGGGCCTCTGGGATAGATGGCTGACTCGCGGATGATCGAATACTGATCGGCGGTCGGTGCGCTGTACGGGCCAAGAAGTACTATGCGCCCTTTTGCAGGTACGTCGCGATAGGCTGCATAACATTGATCGGCGTTAGCGTCGCTGACGGTGAGCGCTTTTGCGTCGGCTGGGAGTTTGCTCATATAAAGAGAGGCGTTAACCGGAACCGAGCTTATGACGTCTCCCACCGAATAGTCCTTTGTGATAGGGTCTGTTGCATATATCTTCTGGTCGTCGGATATTGATCCGTTGGTCCAGTAGCCAAGGCTGGGAATGATTCCGTAGCCGTTGGTGCCTGCCGCATTTGGCCACATCCAGCCTGTATAAGCTGCGTAGGCGGCCGAGCTGTCCATAGCCACTATGACCTTGCCAGGCCCGAACCAATTGGACACAGTAGACATGCAATCAATCGGCACCGTGTTATCAGGTAAAAACAAAACATCCTGACCATCAAGCCCAATTGCCCCATCCCGGCCCTTCAGGTCGGTGATTACGCTTACATGGAACCTGTTTTGGGGATCTGAATTGAGGATGTTGGTAACAGCCTGCCAGGAGTTGGAATTTCCGAAAGTGAAATAAAACGGTCGCTCGGCCGAGTTGAGCACCCCGACATATATCTTTTTATAAATGCTGAAAGAATATAGGCCGTTCTCCGGCAGCCGCGAGGTTTTCGGATTGATTGCAGTATCGGTTGCCGTGATGTAATAGCTTATAACCTCACCGAAGCTCGCCGGGCCGGGGATGTTCGCTGTGAATGTATTGTCGGGGCCTGGTTCCATTGGAATGCTCACGACGGGGCCATTGTTTTTAGAATAATAGAGGGTCGCGCTTTGGACTGCGAGGTCGTCGGTGATCACAGCCGTTACAGGATAAGGGCCGAATTTGTTGCCGGTGTCGGTGAGCGGCGTGTGGGTTATCGACGGGTACTCGGTGTCGGCCTTTATGGAAAAGGACAGCAGTGATTGCGGGACGTCTTCCGGAAGAGTTGATGACTCTCCGTATGTATCTGATGCTTCGATATAGTAGTATATGGTCGTGCCGAGAGGCTGGGCTGGAATGTATGCCTCATATAGCGAATCGCCATAGTGAGACATCGTTAAGGTGGTGAACTGATCGGAGCCGTCCGTATTCCAGTGCAGCTTCGGACTGTCGTTTTCCAGCGGGCTGGTGGACTTTATAGTAGCCTGCAGCAGAAACGGCTGGGTTGTTATGTCCGTATCGCTCGGGGGAATGTGGTAGATGGACGGCGGCGTCGGATATCGTACTGAGGGGTCTCCGTAGAGGTTGAATACACAGTGATTCATCCAGCTATCGTTCGGAACATCCACGAGCATTGCATAGTGGGCGTCGCCGCAGGGCAGGTTGTCGCGGATCAGTTTGCGAGCGTAGGTGTAGGTCATCCCGGCGTTTGAGTCGGAGTTTGCAAAATTAGTCTGTCCGGAGCGGTACCAGGAGACGCGGGTCGCAGCGGTGGTGGCGATGGCGCCTTGTTTTAACAGCGAATATCCCAGATTGTCGCTTCTCTCCGGCCACCCGTTTTCACATGCGCACTGGAAAATGAAAGATGGATAATTATTGCTAAGATATTGGCAGCGATCGGTTTTGAAGACATCCAGCGCAGTAGTAGGGTCACCGTGTGTCCACCAGAAATGGAATCCGGCGTGCTGTTGCCAGGCGCTCAGGGTGTTGGTGTAGTTGCACGGTGTATATTCAGGCGGCGGGTTCAAGCCGTAGTCGCTTTCGTAGACCCTAATACCGTTGAGGCCGGATGGAATAACTGTGTCGGTTAATATAGCCTGCCCGAGGTGATAACCAAGTGTATATTGGTCGGATGGCTTCATACTTAACAGGACATTTTTCTGCCAATTGCCTTTTATAGCTCCAGACTCGTAGCTGATTATCTTTTGTAGTATTGAATCCAGATCTGAAACATTATCATAATATGGGATACGACCTACTATAACTTCGGGTAGGCGATCAACGCCTCCGAGGCCAAAATCGTCTTGTTCCTGGCCGTAAAAGCCGTCTCCGTTGAGGTCCCAGTTGCCGGTGAGGTCTGCGTAGTAGTAGTCGGAGGGGGCCTGGCGATAGGCATCAGAGCTGTGATAACGGGGCCAAAGCATCTTCATCGGAACGCTGCCTTGTTCGGGATCCGGGTCGCCGATGAGTAGCACGTAACGGATTTGCTTGTTGATATAGTTCGCTGTCAGATATGCCCTGATGTTTTCAGCGGCCACATCCCCCACTCCGCCGCCCCAGTCGTTTTCTGTGGCTATTTCTACCGTGAAACCGCGATTCTGTTTGTGCTGGACGAAATCTTGCAGTGAAGTGCTGGCTGATGCTATCGCGGAGGTTGTGATAATCAGGTAGCCGCCGGAGGATATCTGTTGCGAGCCCAGAGAGGCGGAAGTGAATCCCGACTCGCCTGAAGTGTACCAGGATTTGGCTTCGGGATAGTTAACGGTGAGGTCGGCGAGTTGCTCGGCGAATATGTTATCGGAAAGAGCTTCAGGACTTAGCGCGTGCGCTTTAACAGAGGTCGCGTAGGTCAGAAGAATGTGACCGCCGTCGTTGTAGTCGATCTGATTTGCGGGCGGGTTGTAACGAATGGGATAATATCTGATAGTAGCGATTTTCCACTTGCGAAGGGCTTCCACACTTATTAGCTGGACATGCGAAGTGGGATAAAAGGAATCGGCTGCGTATATCGCGGCGTTGAGGCCGGAGTGTATGTTCTTATCCGGGCCCCAATCGAGAATAGGGTCTTCGTCAGCTTGCACAATAAAAGGGGCCGAGGGAGCTATTTTGGCATCGATGGTGTGCGTGTAGGTCTTGTTTTCTATGAGAGATACTTTAAGGGATGATAGTACGACATTCGGCGGAACTATCACGCGAATATTCTGGTAGGGAAGCGCCGGGTCTCCCGGTGAAGTTTGGCTAATGAAGCCCGGAGATGTGATATGTATGCCATCAGCAAGGGTCTCGAAATCGGGCGTGAAGGCAGACACCGCAACGCTAATTGAGCCTGCAGTAGCTGAGCCGGCAAAAAGCAGCCAAACCAGGATGATGAGCAAGGTCTTATTCACAAGTACTGCCTCCTGCGTGATTTTGCGGCCTGGTTGATGCCGGATGCGGGCTACAACTTCAGAATAACCCCGAAATGTGGTCAAGTCAACGGTAAGATTATTCCATAGACGGGTGTTATGGAAGGCAGGAAATGTGCAGATGAAGTCTGTAGGACGAGATAATCTGTAGAGGCGGATTATTTACAAAAAATATCTTAAAATTGGGCTAAAGAAGTTGAGTAGGACTGCCGATAAGTAGGAGTGAGAGTAATATAGACGATCGATAAAGGCAAACTCTTCGAAAGAAGGGGACGCAAAGCCACGGGACTAAACGCCTAAAGGGTGTATGTCAGCCGGGCCGCCGTTCTCTAGCTTCGGGTGTTTGCCTTTTTGTCGTCTGGGGCGTAATATGATGGGGCAGATAAAACCGGAGCTGCATATAAGCTGCGGAGGAATGTAAAATGAAGATATCGGGTGCAGAGTCCAATAAAGCATCGATAAGTCAGGGAGCTTTTCAGGAGAAGATCTTGCCGGAGAACAGGCCGAGGAGATCGTCGAGCGCCAGCCAGTCTCCATCGAAGAGGTTGTCTCCTCTTGAGCAGGGAATGGTGGTTGCGGAGAATGCTCTAAAGGATGTGCCGGAGACGCGAGAAGAAATAGTGCAGGAGCTTAAGGAGCGCATCAACAAAGGCGAGTATAAGGTCAGCGGCGAAGAGATTGCGGAGATGATGTTGAGAAGGCGGGCTGCTGACAAGATTAGGTAGACGGATGAATACTGAAACTGCGAGGTGTGTGTAGTAGTGCCTTGCAAATTGAGCAGGATGCGAAGGAGTTTGTGCCGGGTTTATGCAAGAAGAACTCGGTAGGTGTTTGGAATGTCGGCGATATTTGCTGTAGTAAATCAAAAGGGTGGGGTCGGAAAAACGACCACAGCGGTTAATTTGGCGGCGTGTCTGGCGGCTTTGGGGGAAAAGTCATTGCTGGTGGACACGGATCCGCAGGGGAACGCTACGAGTGGCGTCGGGGTTATCAAATCGGAGCTGAATGCTTGCATGTACGACGTTCTCATAAACGAAGTTCCGATTGATAAAGTCATAATGCATACTGAGACTGAGGGGCTTGACCTTGCGCCGGCCAAACTGGACCTAGCGGGCGCTGATATAGAGTTGATGTCAACGATGTCTCGTGAGACGAAGCTGAAGCAGGCCCTGGAAGAGGTCAAAGATCGCTATACATTCGTCATTATAGATTGTCCCCCGTCCCTTGGACTGCTTACTGTGAACGTGTTGACGGCGGCTGAGTATGTTATACTGCCGATACAGTGCGAGTATTACGCTCTGGAGGGCATAAGTCAGTTATTGAAGACGGTGGAGCTGGTCAATCAGCATTTGAATCCCGGCCTTGAGGTTGCGAAGGTGTTGTTGACGATGTTTGATTATCGTACAAACCTGTCACAGCAGGTCGTTGACGAGGTTAGAAGATTTTTTGGGGATAGGGTTTCCCCTGTACTAGTTCCCAGGAACGTGCGATTAAGTGAGGCGCCCAGCCATGGGAAGCCGATTTTGAGCTACGACCCCAAATCGAAGGGGGCGGAAGCGTATATGAAGTTTGCAGCGGAGGTTGCCTGCTTTGGAAAAGAAGGGTCTCGGTAAAGGATTAGGCGCTTTGATCCCGATGGCTGATCGAGAGGTAAGTACGGCTGCCCCGTCTGATATTGAAGTGGCTCGGATTAGTGCGAACCCCTATCAGCCGCGCAAGAACTATGATGACGAGAAGTTTCAGGAGTTGGTTAACTCGATCCGTGTTCACGGAGTCTTGCAGCCTGTAGTTGTAAGATCAAAAGGGGAAGGCGACTATGAGTTAGTCGCGGGAGAAAGGCGTTTACGAGCTGCTAAAGCCGCTGGGTTAACTCGTGTTCCTGCTGTGGTCCGTGAATTGACGAACGAGCAGAGCCTGGAAGTGGCGCTGGTGGAGAACATCCAGCGTGAGGATATTAATGCTGTCGATGCGGCGGAAGCTTATAAAAGACTAATCGATGAGTTCGGGCTGTCTCAGGAAGATCTGGCGTTTACGGTCGGAAAAAGTCGCTCGTCGGTTGCAAATACTCTAAGGTTATTGGGTCTTCCGGATGCAGTTAAGCAGGAGCTTAAAAAGGGAAGAATCTCGGAAGGGCACGCACGGGCCATATTATCCGTCGACGGAGATGCGTCGAGAGTTGAGTTGTGTGGGCGCATCGCTGGAGCAAATATGTCCGTCCGCGACGCCGAGCGATTAGCTAGACAATGGGAGGCTCAGGAGCTTCAGCCGACGGACGATGTTTCACGTGAAACAATTCTGGCCTCGCGGGATCCTAACCTGTTAGAGGCAGAAGCTCAGCTGCGACGCTTATACGGCACGAAAGTCTCGATAGTTGAAGGTAAAGACCGCGGCCGGATAGTGATAGAGTACTACTCAGAGGACGACCTTGAGCGCATTTTAATCATGTTGTGTGGGAAGTGCTAGATGCGGCGCGCCTTCCTCGGGCGAATGGCTGGATTCCGAAGTTTCCTCGGTTCTTTTGGGCAGAAACTCTAAAGCTAGAACTCGAATAGTGGCACCTACGGGCACCGCTATGATCATGCCTGCAATTCCAAGAAGCGCTCCTCCCAGCATTAGTGCAAAAATGCTCCAAGGTAGATTGAGTCCCACTGAGCCACCCAGGACCCGAGGTGCTATCAGATTGTCGAATAGCACATTGTTTTGCACAATCATCGCTCCCAAAACAGCTAATGTGTAACCTAAGGACGGGTTGGTAGCGTAAGCGACTATACCAGTGGAGAGCAGGATGACTACCGACCCTATATAAGGGATGGGAGAAACCAGGCCAGCTATCAGTCCAAGCACAAGAGCATACGGCATGCGAAATATTAGGCCGAGGATTAAAGTGGTGACAATCCCATATAGCACCCCGACTATGATGGCCCCTCGCACATAAGAGTTGAGTACTGCAGCAACGGAAGCTGAGACATGACGCAAGCGCTCTTTGTAGGCGTCTGGCACAAGTCGATAGATGCCAGCTTTTTGCGATTCCCAATTGATAAGAAACCACACCGTTAATAGGGGCACTATTACCACCCAAGTGATCTTGCCGATGGCTGCCAGCAAAAAATGACTGACTAATCCGAGGGCCGAGGTCGAGAACCCGCGAACTTGATCGGGAAACCTCTTCAATAATCCCGAAACTGAGGTCGGTAGGCTGACGCGGCGCAAAATTGTTTCCTGGCCGGCCAGGAAACGATCGATTCCATTCTCTAGTGACCTTGCATAATCAGGCAGCCTGCGCGCCAAATCAACGCCCTGCTCAACTAGTTTTGGCAATATTAGAAAGACGATCGCTGCAAAGGCTGCTAAAAACATCAAACTGGTAATCGTTACCGCAAAGATGCGAGAAAGGCCTTTGCTCTCGAGTCGCGCGAGCAGCGGATTGAGCAGAAATGCAATAAGAAAAGCAAGTAAAAAAGGTGCAACCGCAGCTGCGATCGGGTCAATCAGGCCACGCAGATGTTCGAAGAGGACGCAAAGCGCCAATAGTCCGACGACAATTCCTGCAAAACCAGTTATCTTCCGCCAAAGCTGCTCGCTCATTTGCTGGTCCTTTCAAACGTCAAAAGATGCTGATCTACGCTTATGAGGTTCGCCGTCGGGCAAGCTTTTCCTGCTCCGAGTTTGACCTCACAGCAACAAACTATTACCATGAAGACATGCCAAAAATCGCTTACTACACTTTGGGTTGCAAGGTCAATCAATACGAAACAGAAAAGATACGCGAACCACTGGAGAAGGCGGGTTTCGTCACTGTGCCGTTCAATTCGGCTGCTGACATATATATAATTAACACCTGCTCAGTGACTGCCGTCGCTGACAGCAAGTCCCGCGCGGTGGTGCGCAAAGCTCTAGACCTTAACCCTGAGGCGCATGTAATAGTCACCGGTTGTTATGCCGAGCTAGAACCACGGGCATTCCGGGATATTAAGAAGAGCCAGGTGGTGGCGAACGCTGGCAAAGAAGACATAGTCGATTTGGTAGTTGCCAAGTTTGGGAACTCCCTCGAAACTGCCGCCGAAAACGTCGATATTCTTCCGACGTCGCAACATACACCCCCCAAGACGCGACCCCGAATTCGCACGCGCGCAGTCGTTAAAGTCCAGGATGGGTGCGATCAATATTGCAGTTATTGCATCATTCCCTACGCTCGCTCACTCAAATATTCACGCTCGCTTTCGGAGATAGTAGAGGAAGTAAGCGCGCTGGCGGATAGCGGTTACAAAGAAATAGTGCTCACCGGTATCCGCCTCGGCAGTTACCATGAAGACACACAAACAAGACCGAATACTCTGCCCGACTTAATCGGTGCCGTGGCAGGAGTGCCGGGAATCGAGAGGATTCGCCTTAGTTCAATCGAGCCGTGGGAAGTCGATTGCGAGCTTTTGGAGGCCATGCAATTAAAAGCAGTCTGCCACCATCTGCATATTCCTCTCCAAAGCGGAGACGATGATATACTCACCCAGATGAATCGTCCATATAACTCGGCCGATTATCGCAAAGTCATTGACCAGGTTCAAGCGAAAATTCCCGACGTCGGGATCACCACAGACATAATAGTGGGTTTTCCTGGAGAGACAGAACGTGCGTTCGATAACACCTGCGCCTTAGTGCGAGAAATTGGTTTTTCAAGGCTCCACGTCTTTCGTTATTCTTCGCGCCCAGGGACTTTGGCCGCCAGCCTGCCCAATCAAATTTCACCAGCGGAAAAGAAAAGTCGCTCCAAAGCTCTTATCGAACTCGGCTTAGCAACGCAGAGGGCATTTGCAGCCTCCCTTGTGGGTAAATCAGCTAGGGTTTTAGTTGAGAAACATTCCGCCGGCTCTAACCAACTAACCGGTTTTACCGATAATTATGTGGAGACCCGTTTCCCTGGCGATCCGTCTTTAAGAGGACAAATCGTTACCGTCAGGATAGTGGCGATCGACCAAAACTATGCCATTGCTAAAATAGAGGAGAGGAGGTGACAAGCTATGGTAAACGATTGCATTTTTTGTAAGATCGCCTCGGGCGAGGTCGGTAAACTTGTCTATGAAGATGAGGAAATCGCCGCATTTGATGATCTAAACCCACAAGCACCGGTTCACGTTCTAATAATTCCAAAAAAACACATAGCTCGACTATCAGACGTAACTGACTCGAATGATGCCTGTTTGATGGGTAAGATATTGGTGGTTGCAAATCAAATCGCAGCGCAGCGAGGGATTGCCGAAACCGGCTATCGGGTCGTTGTGAACTGCAACGAAGGTGCAGGACAATCCGTCTGGCACGTGCACTTTCACCTGCTGGGTGGCAGGAAAATGACCTGGCCACCCGGTTGATAAAGCTAACAAAAACTTGACAATGCCGTCGCGCACCGGGTATAATTTCACTAGACGCGAGAATAGGCAACCCGCAACGTATGTGGAATAGCGGATTTGGCGAAGTGGCTACACTTTTAGAATAGTATAGCAGCGTTGCCGATCCTGTCCCGCCACTGACGCGGTGCTATATGCCCGAGACTGTCGATGGAGGAGGGATAATGGTTGGCACAGGTTCAAGTAAAACCTAATGAGAGTCTGGACAGCGCTCTGAAGCGTTTTAAAAAAGCACTTCAGCAGACCGGCGTTCTCAAAGAAGCCCGTGAACACGAGCACTACGAGAAACCCAGCGACAAAAGACGCAAAGCCGAGGCTGCAAGACGCAGGAAAATGCGAAGAGCGTGACGTCCGTGAGCGGACCTATGTCGTTAACTGAAAAACTTCTGGAAGACCAGAAGTCAGCAATGAAATCTAAGGATGAATTGAGATTATCAACCATCCGGCTTCTGCGATCATCGGTGAGCTATGCCCAGATAAACAAAGGCAGCGCGCTCACCGATGATGAAGTTTTGGAACTGCTCTCTCGTGAAGCCAAGCGGCGCAGGGAGGCGATAGACGCCGCCGTTTCAGGAGGGCGAACCGACGTCGCCGGCAAAGAACAGGCGGAGTTGGATATTATCAACGCATATCTGCCTCAACAACTCGACGAAGCCGAAATCGAAGCTATCGCTAAAGAAATCGTCGACCAAACCGGCGCAGTTGGGCCGAAGGATCGGGGCAAGGTTATGGGGCCGCTGATGCAGCGTATTCGTGGAAAGGCTGACGGTAAGCTGGCCGGTCAGGTTGTCGAGAGGCTGCTGCAGGGCTAAGCTGCCCTGCGGATTTCGGCAACTTTATGCCCACCACACTCATATTTTTATGAAACCCTTTATACCTCGAATTATCCCGCGCGCTAAAAAGAATTCTGATAAAGCCGCGCCACCTGCCAGAAGAATTGACCCCAAAAGGACAGGGATTGCCGTCGCTACCATCGCCATCTTATCAGTTCTACTTTCAATACACATGCTCCCGAGCAGGGTCGATCTTAAGGTTGGGGATATTGCACCTGAGGACATAGTCGCCCCAAGAACTGCAAAATATTTGGACAGCGCCGCAACCCGGCTTCGAAAAACAAGGGCTGCTGCAGAGGTGGGCAAAGCCTACGACACGCTCCCTGGCGCAGCCGACCAATCGGTGGCAACTCTTAAGACTATTTTGGCTACCATCGAGTCCGTGCGCAAAGGTTATCCGGACCAGTCTGTCGACGCCAAACTTACCGTGGTTCGCGATCGATTAGGCGGCGTCGTGGGAGCGAAAATATCGGACTCTACTTATCTTTCCCTGCTCTCCATCGATGCGGCCGCGCTTCGTCGCATAGAGGACGAGGCGCTCAGGATAGTCAGTGCGGCGATGAGCAGAGAAATCCGCGACCATCCTTCGGATATTCGCACAGCTCAAAACGAAGTCACCGAAGAAGCGGGCCGACTTATCTCCGATCCTCAAAAAGCGGCGTTAGTTGGTGAACTCGCACGCGACGCCATCAGGCCCAATAGAATCTATAACCCAACCCGTACTATAGACTTGCAGGAATCGGCGCAGGCACGTGTGCGGCCAGATTATAAAACGATATCTCGCGGTGACGTCGTGTTGGCAAAAGGCGAGCCGGTTTTGGAGGAGCACCTGGAGAAGCTGCAGGCTCTGGGGCTGCGAAACCCGCAGGTGGACTACCGCTCGGTTAGTGCCTTAACCGCATTGGTGACACTGGCGGTGCTGCTTGTCGGGGCTTATCTGGCCAGGTATTATCCCGATGTATACAGAAGCACCAAGGCGCTGCTTCTTTTATCCCTGCTTGCTGTGATTGGCACCTTAGCCCTTCGCATCAGCGGCAGCCTGCTGGGAATCAACCTTACGATCGATCAGGTCGGCTATCTGGGAGTATTATGGGTAGTCACTGTCGGCATGCTGGTTGCCGCACTGGTCAATGCCCAGGTATCAGTAGTCATCGCGGCTCTGTTGGCTATTGTCCTGTCTTTGATGCTTAACGGCGAGCTAAGATTTGCAGTAAATGCATTTATGACGGCGATAGTCGGTATTTTAGGGGTGGCGGACATCAGGGATCGCACTGACCTTGCGCGGGCTGTTGGCTTTTTGGCGCTGGCAGGGGTAGCGCTGGTCTGGGTTACGGGTGGCCTTACAGACGAATCTTACTTCAATATGCGAACGGGCACGGTCTGGGCTGGGCTAATCGTGCCGATAGGTGCGGGGGCAGTATTTCTAATCGGCACTGTGCCCTTAGAGAAGCTCTTCGGGTTGACTACGCACCTGTCCTTACTGGAGCTTGCCGACACTAATAAGCCGCTGTTGCGCAGGCTCGTTATGGAGGCGCCTGGCACCTATACTCACAGTATGGCCGTCGGCCATCTCGCAGAAGCCGCGGCCGAGGCGATTGGCGCCGATTCTCTTTTGGCACGCGTCGCCTCCTATTATCACGATATCGGTAAAATCCGGCGCCCGCACTTTTTTGTGGAAAATCAGAACATCGAAAACGTTCACGATCGAATAAACCCTACGTTATCGGCTCTGGTGATAACGTCGCACATCAAAGACGGGGTTGAAATCGCCCGCGAGTATAAATTGCCGAAGATGGTGGCGGATATAATAAATCAACACCACGGAACCTCGCTTGTTCAATATTTCTATGAACAGGCTTTGGGGGAGCAGGATTCTGCTGGTGGGTTGGAGAGCCAGTTCAGGTATAATGGACCGAAGCCCAAGTCTAAAGAGGCTGCGCTTATTATGCTGGCGGATTCGGTGGAAGCGGCCAGCAGGGCTATGTCTAAACCCACTCGCGCCACTATCGAGCTCGTAGTAAACAAGGTCGTTGCGGAGAAACTGAGAGATGGGCAGCTTGACGAATCCGATCTGACGTTTAAGGAAGTCAGCAAAATTACCGATGCGTTTATAAAAGCCCTCACTGGAACCTTGCACGCTCGCATCGACTATGCAGAGGTATTGGACAAAAAGGCGGCTAATGGAGATTCTGATACAAAATCAACAGCAAATAACGGTGAAGACCGAGCAACTGACGAACAGAGCGCTCAAGGTGCTGCAAGCTGAGAACTGCTCTCAGAACACCGAGGTCAGCGTCTTGCTTACGGGCGATGAGACGATTAAAATACTCAACGGGCAGTATCGTGGTATCGACGAAACGACAGATGTGTTATCCTTTTCCCAGCATGAGACCGACGAGGTCTTTCCTGGCGCCGACGACGAAAATCTTCTGGGAGATATAGTAATCTCGGTAGAGACTGCCAGGCGGCAGGCGGAGGCGCGGGGTTTCACGATGGATGAAGAAATTGAGATTCTGCTGGTGCACGGATTACTGCATCTGCTCGGCTACGATCACTCTGAACCGGATCAGGCTGAGGAGATGTTTGCGCGGCAGGCCGAATTGCTGGCATAATGTGTGTGGATAAAGGAGTTTTCGGGGACAGCGACCAATAATGAGAGGGATTAGCGACTAGATAATGCGGTTACTTACTAACCCGATGAACGGGTTTAAATATGCAGTTGAGGGAGTGGTTCATGTTTTCCGCACGCAGCGGCACATGAGATTCCACTTCCTGGCTATGGTTTTGGTGTTGATAGTAAGTTTGGTCTTAAAGCTGAAACGCGAAGAAGTAATCGTGCTGCTGTTTACTATCACGCTTGTGCTTGCTGCCGAGATGTTTAATACGGCGATTGAGGCGGTGGTCGATTTGGTGACGCAGACCTATCATCCGCTGGCCAAGTTCGCCAAGGATATCGCTTCGGGTGCTGTGCTGATTACGGCGATTAACGCGTTGGCGATTGGTTTTTTGCTGTTTCCTGGCGGCGCGAGGCTGAATTTGCTCAGCGAGGATCTGGGGTTGCACACTCCAGAGCTATCGACCATTGGTTCTGTAGCATTTTTGTTGCTGGGAATAATGGTTCTGATGTGGAAAGTCGCGGGTAGGAAGGGCAAACTGCTCAAAGGTGGAGTGGTAAGTGGACACTCGGCAGTCGGCTTTTTCCTTGCGACTACGATTGTATTTATGTCGGGCAGCGTGGCTATCGGTATTTTGGCTTTTATGATGGCCGTGCTTATTGCTCAGAGTCGTGTAGAGGGTGGCATACACACGCTTGCAGAAGTCGTGCTCGGTGCGCTGTTGGCGACGGGTGTGGCGTGCATAGTGTATGGCGTGCTATCTCCGGTGTTTCCATTATAGAGAGGTGAAGTTCCGCTAGTGGACGACCCAAACCGTATCGTGTTAGGACTAATCTTAATCGCAGTTCTGGTGATGCTGAATGCGTTCTTTGCTGCGGCTGAGATGGCGCTCGTTTCTGTAAGAAGAACTCGAATCAAACAGTTGGTAGAAGAGGGCAATGCCCGCGCGCGTACTGTGCTGCATTTGCTTGAGCGCCCTACCAATTTTATGGCGACTGTGCAAATCGGGCTGACGCTGGTTGGCTTTATGGCTTCGGCTTTTGCTGCTGTAAGTATTGCCGAGCCAGTGGCGTCGCTATTGCACACCTCGAAGTCTATTGCTGTGGTCGTAGAGACCGTGCTGCTCAGCTTATTCACCCTTGTCTTCGGCGAGATAGCCCCGAAATCCCTGGCCATCCAGCGAGCAGAGAAATTGTCACTGGCATTCGGCGGCACTGTGAAAGTCTTGTCGATAGTCGCTTTGCCGTTGGTGAGGTTGGTTAGTTTCCTCAGCGAGCAGGTCGTTCGGCCGTTTGGGGTGCAGGCGCGTTTCACCAATCCTCTGACTGAAGAGGAACTGAAAATGCTCGTGGAGGCTGGCGAGGAGGAAGGCGTCATTGAGGAAGAAGAAAAGGAGATGATACACTCCATTTTCGACTTCACCGACACCGTAGCCAGGCAGGTTATGATACCGCGCACGGATATGGATGCGGCCTCCGTTACCAGCACGCTTGATGAGCTTTTGGACTTAATCACTGAGACGGGGCATTCGCGAATTCCTATTTATGAAGACAACGTCGACAGCATCATTGGGGTGGTGCACGCTAAGGACCTGTTGTCCGTTTTGAGGCAGAAGCAGGTATTCGATCTGCGAGAGGTGATGCGACCTGCGTATTTCATCCCAGAGACCAAGGACGTCGACGAATTGCTGGCCGATTTCAAGAGAAGCAACGTCCATATGGCGATAGTCCGCGACGAATATGGCGGCACGGCTGGTTTAGTTACCATCGAGGATCTTCTTGAGGAGATCGTCGGGGAGATTCGCGACGAATACGACCAGGAGGAGCCGTTAATAGACGTCGAGGACACCGACCATGCGCTGGTCAGCGCCAGGATGAGCATAGACGACCTCAACGAGCAGATGGGCCTCGACGTTCCTGAAAGTGAGGAGTTCGAGACTATCGGTGGCTTCGTCTTCGATTTGTTCGGCAGGCAGCCCAACGAAGGGGAAATCATCAGTTGGAGCAACCTCGACTTCGTCGTTCACAGTCTCGACGGCGGGCGACTGAACAGAATACAGGTCATACGCACAGACAGGCCGAAAACCGAAGAAGAGAACAACGGCTCAAACGGGAAATCCTCAAAGGACAACGGCTCGAAGACGAAATAATTCACTCGTATAATGTGGCGATTAAAGTGGTGGCCGGGATAACACCCCGGCCACCGTTATATTACATCTATTTCGACTGAATGCCGGTTGTGGTCTGCGGCCCATTCTTAGAGAGGTCTATCTGTCTGTATCCAAGTGCAAAGGCTGGAGAATCCGGCTTCAGTCGAAAATCGTCTTTGTCGGGGTTGACGAAAAGGGGATCTGCGATTATGCCGTGCCTGTCGTGACCACGTGCCCGCCACTTTTCGATATCATCCTCCCCGAACGAGACTGGCTGGCCGCTGGCGTTGAAGTACAGGTTGTAGTCTATATCGCACTTGTCATCGCTCCAGTTACCGCTCATCAGCGCCCCTTCTTTGAAGTAGATTATGTTGCGCTCGAATGTGAAACCGCGGTGTTCTTCGGCTCGGGTTTTCTGAAGTTGATACAGGGTTGCGAGGGCGAAGACGTTGTTGGAGATTAAGTTATCTTTGCCGTAGTGCTGGTGAAAGCCACCTGTTTTGGTGCGGACGACCACATTGTTTTCGATGAGTATGTCAGTGCTTCCCTCATCAGTGTAAATTCCCCAACCCCCATAGCCGGCGGATTCGCAGTCGTGGATAAAGTTGTTTCTTAAGATTGTGCCGGGAGAGACGCCGAGTGTGTAAATACCGCCGAGGTCGCTGAGAGTACCGCGGCCTATGTGGTGAATATAGTTATTTGCGACCAGGTTATTCACCGCGGCGCTTTTGTCATAACCCCAGCTCCACCCAACCGAGACGCCGGTGTAGTTCAACTGCCCAATCTCGTTATCGGTCACTATATTATTCGGGCTACCCGCTATCCAGACTCCCACCGCGCTGGCGAATATCTTTCCGCCGTCGATGATTTTATTATTTGAAACGGTCGTATATGCAGATCCTGCCTGGATTTTGACCCCGCCAGCGCCCATATCCTTGATAAGGCTGCTGCGAACTGCGCAATGCGAGCAGCCGTTGCCGAAATCGACGCCGTAGTCGCCGATTCCGGATATTTCGCAGTGGATAATCTCACAATTTCGCGCGTGTTGAGCGGCGATTGCCGCCGGAACCTCGTGAGCTGCCTGTGCTGAACCGGAACTGCCCGGTGGCAGAGTATATTGCGTATGTGAGAATTGCAGGTTCTTGAAGCGTACAAACTGCACAGGTTGATCCTGCTGACCGGCCAGCTTAATAACGGTCTCCAACACAGGCGCTACAAACTCTGCGCTGCTTAAATCTTGTTTTGGATCAGGATAATAATAGATCTTTCCTTCGGAGCGGTCGAGGTACCACTGGCCGGGGCTGTCGAGGGCCTCAAAGACGTTTTCCACTATATAACGCGCAAAAAGTTTTCTATTGTGTTCCCGCGCCATCCAGAACCGGCTTTTCTTAGCCAGTTTCACCGTATCCGTGCTCTCATCTACGGATTGAATCGGCAGCCGGGAATCCACCCACAAATTGAAGATTCTCACCTCGACATCGCCGAGATTACGCCAGTTCGCCTTGATTTCCCCTTTGTTGAACTCGAACTGATCCTGCCCATCCTGCCACTTGTCGCCTATGCTTGCAGATTTTATGTGATAATAGCCCTCTTTTGGCAGGCGGGTTCTCTGCGCGCGTTGGCCGTTTACGAATAGTTGGTCGGGGTTCCAATCCCCTCTCTTGGCTTCTGGCACGCTGGCGGCGACCAAGTTTTTTCCATTCACTGTAACGGGTTCAAACCTTTTGATTTGCCTGCCGCCGCTGATAATAACCCTCTCTACGCCGTCTGAATCAGCATACGCCTGCCAGGTGATCGGGGCTGTCGCGGTGCCGGAATCCTGTTCGGTCAATTCAAGAGTTTCATTCAGATAGTATGTGCCCGCGCGCAGGTTAACGACAATCGGGCGCGCCAATCCGTTTTGATCTGATTTTATGCGCCGAATGGTGTCCCTGGCGCCTTTCAGGGTCGCCAACGGGCCGTCGGTTCGTGCCTTATTCGGCAGGGCCAACCGTCCGCTCCAAGTATCGTTTCCGTTTTTCGCTATATATAGCCTATCCGCATCCTGTGCGCTTGCGAGGCTGGCTAAAATCAGAGTCAGAGCGATAGCAATGTAGTGCCAGGGTGCCATATCGTCCTCATTTCTCGACGCTGTTTTTTGCGACTTCACGGCCCTTATCGATGAAGTATCGCATAGTTTCGTAGTTAATAGTCGGCGGCTCGGAGTGGTCTGTGTGCAGGATATATCCCCCGCCGCCCTTGATCACCGGGGGAATTTTCTTTTCTAGCTCGGCGTCTATTTGCGCGAAGTCGTTTGAGATCAACGTGCGCACGTCGATACCGCCGAAGAAGGCTATCTTATCCCCAAACCTGTTAAAAAGCGTCGGCAGGTCCATTCCGGCCTTGACCTCCATCGCCTGCAGGCAATCCATGCCCGCCTCAATTAGCCCTGGTACCAGCGGCTCTACGTAACCGCAGGAGTGAACTATGACCTTACAGCCCATCGAATGCGCGAAGTCGAAGAGCTTGGTGTGGCCGGGCTGGATTATCTGCTCATACATCGCCGGCGACATAAACGGCCTGTTTTTGAACCCCATATCCTCATAAAAGAACATCCCGTCCGGGCTGCCTTCCTCGGCGAAAAGAACTTCCAGGTGCTTGATGGTCAAATCCGCGTAAACATCGACCATATCCTTGACCCAATCCGGGTCCAGCGCCATCCCCATCAGCATATATTCATGTCCGCACAGCGGGTGAATCTGCTCAAACGGCGCTACTCCTCCCCAGCAGAAGTACCTCTGCCTCTCAGCGGCAAACTGCTTCTCGCCTCTATACCAGTCTATGGGTATCCTGCGGCGATCGAACTCGACTAGCCGGGGCCGGGCGTGTTCTTCCCAGGTTTTTCTGTCCTTTACGGTAAAATCGACGTGTTCCGGGGTGGAATCGTGGAGTTTGTGCCTGCGCAGCTTCGCGCCATTGCCGTCGAGGTGGAGTATGGTCTCCTCGGTTTCTTCAATGACGACTGACTGAAAATCTATGTCCACGGTGCTATTAAGCCAGCCCGCCGATCTTAAATCCTGCCCGAAGTGCTCGGCTACGTCCTCACCCTCGGCTATGTGGCCTTCCCGAACCCACCGCTGAACCGTCGCCCCCCACGGCGTAACGGACACCGGGAGCATATCGACGGGCTTGCGGTCGAGCGCGGCCTGCATACGTTCTTTGCTGGTCATCTGCATATTATCTCACTCCATAATGCATACTCTGCCAATAAATGATATTCCGACATCGAAGCCGTTCTTACCTGCTATAAAGAGTCATATCTTTCTGAGCAGGTCAAACGGGTGTGTTCGGCGAAGATTTCAATTGGCAATTAACCGTAGAGAGGGTTTCATAAATGAGCGAGACATCGTTAAAGCGTTCAAGAGAGTTTCTTGAGGTGGCGGATCAGTTTAAGTTGGGCGTTTTGGTCACGGAGTCGTCCCATCCGGTGACAGCGGAGCTTAGCCAGACCGCCAAACGCAGCATCCCGGATGCGCTGAGGCTGCTCTTCGAGGTGGACAAGGACGTAGTCGAGAAATACCGGGAATGGGCGACAAGTGATTCGCCTAGAAAGACAGCCGACACGCTGCGTGACGCCATCGCGGCTGGAGGAAATATGTATTTCACAGGCTGCGGCTCCACTGGCCGGCTCTCCATTCAGCTTGCGTCGATTTGGCGAGACTTCTGGCAGAAACGAAAAGCCAGCGGCCACGCCGACTCGGAGGATTACGAAAACCGCGCGTTCAGCGTCATGGCGGGCGGGGACTTCGCTTTGATTAAGGCTGTTGAAGGATTCGAGGACTTCACGCAGTTCGGCGGAAAGCAAATAGGCGATCTCGGCGTGACTCAGGGGGATGTCGTCTTCGCTATAACTGAGGGCGGGGAGACTTCTTTCGTCATCGGAACAGCCTGGAAGGGGCTGGAGCGGGGCGCTAAGGTATATTTCGTCTACAATAACCCGGACGATATCCTCTGCGAGCACGTGCAGCGCAGCCGCGAGGTCATTCAGGAGCCGCGCATCGAGAAAATCAATCTCACCACCGGGCCGATGGCCATCACGGGTTCCACTCGAATGCAGGCCACCACGATTCAGTTGTGCGTGATGCTCACTGTGCTGGAGATGGTGCTGCGAGACCTGATCGATGACCCTGCGCTGAGTTCGGATGCAGTTCCCGCGCAGTTTATGGCAAAGCTGGAAGAGATGCACGCCACCCTGATGTCGCAGCCGCTGTGTGATTCTCTTGCAAAGCTGGTGGAATTGGAGGAGAGCGTATATCGCGCCGACCACAAGAACAATTATTTCGCCAATTTGATCGGTGTGGACGTGCTTACCGACACCACCGAGCGCTCGCCGACGTTCTGCACCCCTCCGTTCCGCAAATTTGACGACACCAGTGCGGCGGAGAGCTGGGCGTTTCTGTATCTGCCTTATGAGAAAACAGAGGATGCCTGGAATTGGATTCTCAAGAAGCAGCCAAGTTGTGTAGAATGGACCGAGGAAGAGGTTCGCGAGTTGGTCGGGGATGAGAAGCTCGCAGCTACTTATGAGGTCATTAAGCGCATATCGAAACGGGAGCTGATGCGCTTTAAGATCGGCAAAGATGGGTTAAAGAATCGACCGCTGGGTAAAGGCGACAGTGCGGTTGCGATTCTTCTGGAGGCTGAGGCGGACTGCCTGACTTCTGAGAACGGTTTCTTCAGAAAACAGCTTGAAGAGGCGGCTGCGTCTGGTGCGCGGACGGGGTTGATTTATCTCGGCAGCGAGGATGGCGTGCGAAAGGCTGAGGAGTTCGTAAAGGGCTGGAACCCGGATGCTGCGGCAGTATTTGCAGTGGTGCCGCAGACTGATTTTCTGCTGGATGGAGTCACGCGCGCCGGTGCGAAGATGCTGATGAACGCGAACTCAACCTGCACGATGGTGCGCCTGGGCCGAGTGCTTGGAAACGTTATGATATGGCTGGTTGCGTCGAACCTCAAACTGATCGACCGCTCAACTCGTTATATTTGCAAGCTCACCGGCCTGGATTATGTGGCCGCTAACGAGCTGCTGTTCGAGGTTGTGGAATATGTCGAACCGCGAATGAAGGCGGATCAAAAATACCCGCCCATCGTCGGCACGTCGGTGATGCGAGCGAAGTATAATCTCAGCAACGAGGACGCTGAAAAGAAACTAATGGAGGAACTTGGCTGAGTTTCTTATAATCCGTATATGCATATATGTAGAGAGGTGTGAACATGGCACACGATTTTCGAGCAGAATACAACATCCTCGCGGACAAGCTTGCCGCCCGTGGAGTCGATGTAGAAAAGGTCAAGGCAAGGCTCAAATCACAACATATCGAGACCCCAAGCTGGGGTTTTGCAGACGCTGGAACCCGGTTTGGCACATACCAGCAGGAAGGTTCCGCGATCACCATCGAGGAGAAAATCGCGGACGCGGCTCAGGTCAACAAGTTCACCGGCGTTGCGCCGACCGTAGCTGTGCACGTTCTTTGGGACTTCCCGAACGGCGTCTCCGATGCGCAGGCGCTATCTGATTACGCCAAATCCCTCGGCGTTGCAATCGGAGCGATAAACCCGAACGTCTTTCAAGGCAGAGAATACGCCTTCGGAAGCATAACAAGCGAGGACCCAGGCGTCCGGCAGCAGGCAATCGACCACATGCTCTATTCCATCGATATAGGCAAAGAGCTTGGTTCTGAACTGCTTTCGTTGTGGTTTGCCGACGGCACCGACTATCCGGGGCAGGGAGATTTCAGACGACGCAAACACTACGCTGAAGACGCACTCAAGACGGTATACAATGCGATGCCGGATAATATGCGCATGCTCATTGAGTATAAGCCATTCGAGCCGGGGTTCTATCATACCGACCTGGCCGACTGGGGAATGAGTTATGTCACAGCCCAAAAGTGCGGCCCGAACGCGCACGTGTTAGTTGACCTCGGTCATCATTTGCAGGGTGCCAATATCGAGCACATCGTGTCGTTTTTGCTGGATGAAGAGCGGCTGGGCGGTTTCCACTTCAACAATCACAAATACGCCGATGACGATCTTACCGTCGGCTCGATCAACCCCTACGAGCTGTTCTTGATCTACAACGAACTGGCCAAAGCGGAAGATGCGCCGAACAACAACCCGCCGGTGGCATATATGATCGACCAGTGCCATACCACCAAGCAGAAAATGGATGCGATGATCCAGACGATTATCCATATCCAGACAGCTTATGCCAAGGCTATGTGCATCGACCGGACAAAGCTGTTGGAGGCTCAGAAGGCCAATGACATAGTCTCTGCGGAGACCTGTCTGCAGCAGGCGTTCAATACGGATGTAGAGCCGCTGTTGAAAGTGGTTCGCGAGGAAATGGGAATCGATCCCGATCCGCTTCAGGCGTTTCGTGCCAGCGGATATTGGAAGAAGATAAGTTCCGAGAGAGGAATACGCTCCGGTCTTGGCCTGGGCGCCTGATCTTATTCCATACAACCTCCCTCCACAAATCGAGGCTCGGCAGAGGTCGGGCCTCGACTTTTTTAAAATACGTATTCCTACCAGTCTACCTCACAGCCTCATATATGGAATAAACTCCTGTAATATCGATTTTGAAGATCCCATACTGTGCGGTTATAACGGTCTATTAGCAGCTTTTTGTCTATATCTGAGCTGCAATATGGAACAATTCGTTGTGTAAATTCTGACCCGGATACGGTATTTGCGGAACCATAGAGGTAGTATTGATGCACAAATCCGCTCGAAAAAAAGGTTTTACGCTGGTCGAGGTTATGGTCGTAGTATCGTTGATAGCGATGCTGTTGGCGATTGCCACGCCGAGTTTTGTGAAGACCAGAGATGTGGCCCGCACCAACGCCTGTCTGGCGAACTTAAAATCTCTGGACGGGGCCAAGATGCAGTGGGCGATGGAATATCACAAAAATGATGGCGATGTTGTAACCTGGGGAAACATCGCGCCGGGTTATATGAAGACGCAGGTTAATTGTCCGTGGGGATACGCCTACACCCTTCAGCCAATCGGCGTTCCGCCTTATTGCCCTGTCGTCGGCCACCACTAATACAAGCTGCACCTGACAATTTTAGGGCCTGATGCATAACCCGATCAGGCCCTAACGATAGTGCATATTCGCTTGTATACCGGCAAAACCGGTGTTTCCAATTGGCCGCTTCTACGCACCTATTAAGTATCTGCAATTATTCCCAGTTCTACTGCCCTTTTGAACGCTTGAAACCTGTTTGTTGCCCCTAATTTGACGTATGCCCTAGCTAAATAAAAGTCAACCGTTCTCTTGCTTACCGAAAGACTTTGTGCCACCTCACTGGAGCACTTTCCGTCAAAAATTAATTTGAGAATCTCGCGTTCCCTTTCCGTAATTTGGGCCAGGGTCTCCCTATCCCCGGGGCCTAACGCAGTTCGCTCGGTGCTATCCATGCTTCCCGTGCCCCCTCTCAAGTGTCAAAAAATGTATCAAGCCAATTTCTTGTCACCGCGAGTTTAAGTTTTTTGAGCGCCCTGGCTTCCAACTGACGCACTCTCTCCCTAGTTATATGCATCTGCTGTCCGATTTCCTGCAGGGTGAATACAGAACCACCCTTCAGTCCAAAGCGCTTTTCGATTATTATTTTTTCCTGAGGACTCAGCCAATCCATCAATTCACCAAGCACCTCAACTGTCTCCTGCTTCATCACATCATGCTCAGGATTCGCTGATCCCGAATCCGTCAGCCTTTCGATGAGCGAGGTCATTCCGTCCTCCGAGACAGGCTCATCCAACGAGACCAAAGCCTCAGAGGCTTCGAGCAGCCGCAGCACCTTCTCCCGGGGGAGCTGCATCCGCTCGCAGAGCTCTTCGATTGTGGGTTCCCTACCGAATTCGTTAACAAAAGAGGTGCCAGCCTTATTAAGCCTACGAATAGACTGAATTACATAGCTCGGCACCCTGATTGCTCGGCCCTGGCGTTCGATCGCGCGCATAATCGCCTGTCTGATCCAGGCGACCGCATAGGTACTGAATCTAAATCCCCGCTCCGGGTCAAACGATTCCACAGCCTTCATCAAGCCTATATTACCCTCTTGAATCAGGTCAGGCAGCGGAACCCCAGAACGAGCATACACCTTTGCAATACTCACGACCAGCTTCAGATTGCACTCCACCAACTTCCGGTGGGCGCTCAGATCACCTGCTTTAGCTTCTCTCGATAGCCTTTGCTCTTCTTCGGCACTCAGCAAAGGCCATTTACCGATTCGATCGAGATACATATCCATCGAATCGGCTACTTCCGAAGTTACGGGCAGCGCTTCTTCAAGACCCGGCTCCGTCAATTCCAGCGGATCGCTGTGCATCGACAAGCCTCCTTCCTCCAATACCTCTTCATGAGGAATATCAACTTGATATTTAGCACCAGTCGCACACGAACAGTGCGCGGTCTATCCCAACCAGCATCTGCCTGCCCACTTGATCGGCTTCCTACCGCAAAGCAGGTTACATCTCGCCCAGCCAGTGCAACAACACTACGACATCTTTGCCCAAACTGGACAGTGCCCGCCATAACCGGCGGTAATGTCACAATTCCTCTCCAGCGACCTCCTTGTCTAACTGATCAGAGTCCGAAATCAGGTTATTGCTATTGCCTTCTCAGAGAACGATCCCTCCGAAAAGAGTTAGAACGCCGGATAATCTCGACGCCATATATGCATCAGGCGAAGAGAATAGATATTTCCACAGAACAATGCCGTAAGGGTGGAATTCGCGGCGGTTCTGGTGTTATCTTCTGTGGGCCGGCAGATATTCGGGTAACAACAAAGCGCCACCCTATTTTGAATAGGGCTTTCCCGTCGTCTGCCTGCGTCGCTTTTGGTGGTTGTTCTGTGCGTAGTTCGGCGTTCTCAACGAATACATACTAGCACGCGATTGCAACGATTTGACAACAACCTTGTAACAGATCAGTAAAATAAATCCGTGCCAGGCCAGATAATCAACCCGTGCGGCCCACTTTGCACTGCTCCCGGCCCGCGACACCACACCTTATGCATTACAACTTCGCCATTTACCGGCCGACTTCCTCTATTGAGTAGCTCGACTTATAAATTATACGGCAATTAATGTGCCAAAGTGAAAATGTCGCATAAACCCGGTAAGCTTGCGTGTGTTTCTATTTACCTGTTCGGTATTTTTTCTAAACGGGCCCTCGCCACTATAATTGAGTGCATTTTACAGCCCTGAAGTTCTTAACCAGCGTTTTTTGTTATAATAATCTGCTTACGCAGGAGATGACTATGATCGCCAGAAATCCTAAAAAAACCGAGCTTCAAAGAGCCATTGAGGTTGCAGCAGTCGCATTCCCGGATACACCGTTGGAAGAGTGGGCGAGTTTTTTTGAGATGGTTGCGGAGGTTTTTGGGCTGCGGTACATTTTGGTGGTAGAAGACGAGGGTTTGATTGTCTCCACGCTGGTGTGTCGGCCGGCTCCGGTATATATCAACGGCTCGCCCGTAAGCCACGCCGCCGTCGGGGCTGTTGCTACTGTTCCTGAGGCACGTTGCAAGGGATTTGCTTCGGAGATGATGAGGGAATCGGTGCGGCTGCTGCGTTCCGATAAGATTTATTTGTCGTCGCTGTGGCCGTTCTCATATCCATATTATCGTAAGTTCGGCTGGGAGGTCGGCTCGGAGACGCGTAATTATAGCGCGGCAGGCAAGGTTTTCACCGAGTTGGGAGACGCTGGCAACGCACGATTTATAAGGCAGGGGGATCTGCGGTATATCAAAGGGATTTTTGACGATTGGGCACAGGAATACAATTGCCTGACACAGCGTACCGATGTGTGGTGGGACAGGGTGACCAAACTGAAGTTGACCCCGCTGACCGAACCCGGCTCGGGCAACGGCGTGGTTGTGCACACAACCGGTGGCCGAGTCGACGGATATGCGGTATACGTGTTCACTCGGAAAGACGATCGAAAGTCTATTAGCGTCTACGAAATCGCGTATTCGGAGGCCGCCCATCGCAGGGATATGCTGGCATTACTAGGCAGGTTGGTCGATGATGGCACCCTTTCGTTCTACGCGCCGGTCGATGATCTGTTTTTACAGGAAATACCTAACCCGCGCGCGATTAGCACAGGCATAGCCCCTTCACACCAGTTCAGAGTTGTAGACCCCATTGGTGCAATGGCCAGTCTCGCCGTTGACGAGGACGTCTCCGGCGGCGTCAGCTTCTCGATTAGTGACCCGGTCTTTGAAAAAGGCTGGGACTTCAGCGTGGAGGCCGACGGGGGAGGGATCGAAATAGGAAAACCCAACTCCAGGCACCGATTGCAGTTGGATATACAGACCTTCGCCAGACTATATTCCGGTTATCTGTCTCCCTATGACGCCTGGGAACTCGGCAAGATTCGGGTAGAAGGGGAGGGGATGGAGATGCTTATCAAGGCGGGTGAGATTTTTTCACCCCTTACGCCTTATCGAACCTGGCTGGAGCCAGGCTAGGAGCTAATCTTCCTTCAGGATTTCTATGGCCCGCCGCGCGTCCTGCGATGGGACTTTAACCTGCGGTGGTTTGTCCGATAACGCCGTATCGATACCCTCATCGTGCAGCATATCTGCCAATCTTTCGGATTCCTCAATTTCCCGGCACCACGCCACCGTGATCATTTGTCCCAATTCGAACTTCGCATTAGCGGGGATGTCGGCGATATAGTGTGGTGGCAGATCCTGACCCAGCGTCCTCAGCCTCACCAGCCTCCGCACGAGCAGATATATCGCGAACATCGCGATGGCCAACTGCAATGCCATTGCTATCTCTGTCGAGCTCATAATATACCTTTTTAAGGATTCAAAAAACAGACATTTATATTATACGCGCATGCGAACCGAATAGCATCGTGCCGTTGCAGGAGTTGCACGGGCAAGGTATACTATTGTCGCGGGTATACTATGCGAATTGCGATTTTTACAGAGAGTTATGAACCGATCATAAATGGAGTGAGCGTCTGCGTCAGCACCCTTCGGGATGGGCTGATAAAGCGTGGCCACGACGTTTTTATCTTCGCCCCTGCATTCAAAGGATACGTCGATCCTTACGAAGGAGTTACACGGATGCCCGCCACCCATACGGTGCTGATGCCGGACTACCCCTTTCCGCTGCCATTTGCGCCGCAGGCGAAGCGCATCTTTTCAAAGCTAAAAGTAGATATCGTACACGCTCAGTCGCCGTTTCTTTTGGGGGTATTGGGGGCTAAATGGGCGCGACAATTCGGCATTCCGTTCGTGGCTACAAATCACACACTATATACGGAATACGTTCACTACGCCCCCGTGCGGCCTAAATCGCTGTCAAGGCAGTTTTTGATCAGTCTGATGAGGTGGCACTACTCCAAAGCCGACGCGGTCGTTGTGCCTTCAGGGCCGGTGGAAAAGGTGTTGCGATCTTACGGTGTCAAGAGCCGCATAGATGTTATCAAGACCGGGGTCGATCCTGTTAAACCGCTGTCCGCCCAGCAGCGCAACTCCGTTCGACGAGATTTTGGGGTGGAGGATGACGACTTTTTGTTGCTTTATGTCGGCAGAATCGCTCGCGAAAAAAATCTTCGAATGCTGCTGGGTGCGTTTAAGAACGTGTTGTCACAACATCCATCAAGCAAGCTGGTGTTAGTTGGCGGCGGCCCGGCTCTAGCTGAGACCAGGGATTACGCAAACGAGTTAAGCCTCGGTGAGAGCGCTCAATTTATGGGTATGCTCCCGCGCCTCGATATAGAGCCGATTTACGGCGCAGCAGATGCCTTCGCTTTCCCCAGCACCACGGAGACTCAGGGGATAGCGATATGCGAGGCCCTCAGCGCAGGGCTGCCGGTGGTGGCCGTCGATGCTGGCGGGATACCGGAGAACCTGCAAAACGGGGTCGACGGGTTTCTTACCGCCGACGACGCGGGTGAGTTTGCCGATCGCATAAAATTCCTGATCAACAGCCCTGCCGATCGTGCACAAATGGCCGAACGCGCCCGTGCTAACGCACAGCATTTTTCGATAGACCGTATGGTCGATAACTTCGAGGCGTTCTACGAGTCCGTCATCTCAGCCGCAGTATGCCCGGCCGCTATCGGTAACCGGCAAAAGTCAGGGTCTATTTGACCCCTTTCGCCGCATCCTCGATCTGACGTATCTCTTCCATCGCTTTCTTGGCGTCGGCGTGGTCTGGTTTAAGCTCTAGCACAGGCGTCAGAAATTGTTTGGCGGCTTCGAGGTTGCCCATCAAAATAGCCAATCTGCCGCATACGTAGTTGCCCTCGATGGTCCCGTCAAACAGGTGGAATGAGTGTTTTTCCCGTTCAAGCATTCCCGCCATCAAAAACACCTGCCATTCCGCGTCCAATCGGTCTCCGAGTTCGCGGTCTACCCACGCCAGGTTGAGTCTGGCGTTGGCGTTCTGCGGATCCATCTCAAGAACAAGACGGAGGGCATTCGCCGCCTCATCCCATTTCTTTTCCAGGGCAAGCTTTTCCGCTTTTTCGATCAGTGTCGGAGCTTGATTGGCAGCGATCCCGTCTGCAACATTTTTTGGAACGTAGGTCAGAAGCACCGATTTGAAATCCGTGTTGGTGACTTTTTTTATCGCTTCACAGATCGTGTCGGTATCAGGGTTGCCCGTGTAGTTAAGCTGTCCCATAATCTTCGCCAGCGTCTGCGGGCCAGATTTGCTTAGCAGTCCCGATATCGCCTCGATGGAATACTGCACTTTGGCAGCTTCGAGTTTTGCATCGAAGACGGCTGGGTTTTTGTTTATATATGGCGCCTGCGGCCATGAGAGTAAGTTTACTTTGCCCCTCAATTCCTGTGCGCCAGGTCCCACTGTGAACAGCGATGTTGCCAAATCGTTAAGCTGTTTGGAGCCATATTTGGCTACCATCTGCCGGGTCAGATAGCCACTGACTCCTTCGTTAAACCACCGGCTGAATGGGTTGTAGAGTTTCAACGGCACTGCTATCAAATAGGAGATGGTGTCCTGAACCGGGGCAATTGCCATAGCCTCCCCAGCTCCTAGAAAATCCTGCGCCATTTGACCCAGTTTATCCTCAGAGCGAATCGTGCCGTCGGGGTTGATCAGCACGGGGAAATAGCTGCGCTTAATTTTGTCC
The DNA here is from genome assembly GCA_050948905.1 of Armatimonadota bacterium. Lineage (GTDB taxonomy): Bacteria > Armatimonadota > UBA5829 > UBA5829 > UBA5829 > DTKD01. The sequence goes on from JBMNES010000001.1 coordinate 1,126,432, forward strand.
TGGTCGAGGTTCTTGTCCTCGAAGACCATATTGAATTCGTCTTTATCCTTGGAGTATCGAACCTGCACAAGCCCGGCGTCGATCCCATCAGTGGCGACAGCGTCGCTTTTACGAACCAGCTTGATATTGGAGAACACGCCGACCATAGCCTCCGATTTTTCCTTGAACATCTGCAGTCGTGACTTAGCCGTGTCCTGTTTTTCCTCTGCCCCCAAAGCCTGGGTAATGTCAGTCGCTAGTGCGCCGACATTAGATAATAAGCTAATCGTCTGACGATGAGTGTCCAACGATGGCTTAATTGCGGATTGGGCCACTTCCATCACTTTTTTGGCCTGCGTCTCCATTCCTGCCGGATATGACACCGTTATCCCGGCGGTAGTCATTTGTTTTACATCAGCCGCCTCGCAGCAGCTTCCTGCCCACAACCCGGCAATAATAACCATCACAAAAACCAATGTGCTCAGACTCTTCATCAAAAACCTCCACGACTAGCTACACAACAGTATACAGTGACGAGAGGTCAAAGCTCAAATCCCAAATAGCAATTCAAAACTATTTATAACCCGTCGGTATTCTGGGTAAGACTCCGGGTAATGGAGGTGTATCGTTATGAAGCTGAATGAGATTATGTCCAGGGAACTCGTGACCTGCAGTCCTAATGAGAGCATCGCACAAGTTGCCAAAAAGCTGCAGGACAACGACATTGGGATGTGTCCTGTTGTGGAGGAGGAGCGCCTGGTGGGCGTGGTGACCGACCGTGATATCACCACTCGCGCGGTTGCCAAAGGTTTCGACGTCAATTCCACTATGATCGGCGAGATTATGACCCGCGACCCGATTTCGGTGGAAGCTTCTATGGAGGCCGAGGAAATCTGCGAGATAATGTCGGAGCATCAAATTCGCCGGCTGCCGGTGATGCGGGAGAACAAGCTCGTTGGCATTGTCGCCCTGGCCGACCTTGCGCTGGACCTTGAAGAGGAAGAACTGGTAGCCGATACGCTGATCAATATCTCACAGCCGGCCTGACAATGTGGCGTAGCACAAAAATGTCGTTGATCTTAACCCGACCACCCGATTTGCCACCACCTGCGTGTCGGAGCTTTGTGCTCGGCGCAGGTGGGGCAGGGGGCTAACTGACGCTCGGCCATAAATCGGACCTCACATGTGAGCCGTCCTGCTGCATCGGGACATTCACGCCGAAAATGAAATATGCCCTCCTCCGTCCACACCGCAGCTAATGCTGGCTCGATGAGTCCGCTTGTGTCGAGTTTTAACGCGCCGTGCCCATCCTTGCCGTTTGCAAACCTTGTCGCCGCCAGATTCACCGAGCACACGGATTGCACTTGAGCATATTCCTTCAGCATATAGGCATAGACTCGCGCCGTGGCGCCGGTGTTGGATATGTCATCGAGTAATAATACGCGGCCGCTGAGCTTTTGAGGTCGGGCGAAAAGGTCCTGCACCACATACTGCATACGGGCCTTCAGCGCATCCGGGCCACTCAGCCTGCTTACTGCCCGCATCGGCGGCCTGGTGGAGGATCGAAAGAACATATTCTCCACGTTCCTGGCGCCGGTCTTTGCGCAGATCATATCCGCCAGCGCGCTCTGTGGCCGAGATCGCTCTGCGGACACCTCCTGTGACCCCAGCGCTCGCACAACCCAGTCGAAATTAGCGCCTGCCAACCGAATAACCTGCGCACAATAAAATCTGCACAAGGCAGTTATGTGAGGTTCGAAATCGGCCGTTACCGCGCAGGACTTGAACGCCTTTATAAGCTTGCTTTCGTAGCTGGTGAGTGAGTTGGGCCAGAACGACCCCAGCGTTACAACTTCGTCGCACGGGTCGCTTTGACATAATGCAGCAACGTCAATCGCCGTTCGCAGTGGGATCGGTGGTTTGGTCATGGCAGCCATACGATATCACGACAGGCCCCGGCTCACAATCCTTCTGCAATAAAAATATAAAAAATCCTTGTGAACTGCGCGCTGGTCTAGTACACTATCGCAGAGGTGATCGTTATGCTTAAATACCATAAGTACTACGAATGTATGCCGCGCGTTGTTCGCGCAAAAAGCCTTACCAATGTCGTCATTAAGCCGCTGTTCGATCATTGCCGGTTCAACGATGAGGATGAGTATAAAATCGCGCTGATCCCTGTCGGAGGGGTGTTCGGGCAGACCGAGGTTCTGTCTCCGGATAAGATCTCCGTGAAGTCGCAAAACGGCGTGATCTCCATACCCCTGGCCTTCGACGCCGAGCAGGAGCACACTCTGCAGGTGGAAAACTCCGAAGGCAAGCTCATCGCTGAGTTCGCCTTGTATGCGCTCGACGAAGACCTCTTCGACTTGCGGCCATACAAAGGCGATATGCACATGCACACAAATAAATCGGATGGGGTAGAATCCCCGGCCTATGTTGCGGCGTCGTGCAGAAAAATCGGTCTGGATTATATGGCCATCACGGATCATTACACAATTGAGCCGTCCAGGGAGGTAATCAAGACATTTGAGAACGCGAATATCGACCTGAGGCTTTACCCCGGCGAAGAAGTACACCCGCCCGGAAACCCTGTTCACATGGTCAACTTCGGAGGATCTATCGGCGTCAACGCGCTGTTTAAGACGCCTGAGTATGAGAAAGAAGTCGCCGAAATAGAGAAGGAGCTCAACTTTATTCCCGAAGGCGTTAAGCGGCACAACTTCGCCTCGTGTTTGTGGTGCTTCAATAAAATCCGCGAAGGCGGCGGGTTGGGGATATTCTGTCATCCATATTGGATATTCCGACAGAAGTACGATGTGCCTGAATATCTTACGAACCTGCTTTTCGAGCACCAGCCGTTCGACGCGCTGGAGCTTATCGGTGGGTTCTTCATTCACCAGGCGGAATCGAATATGCTGCAGGTGGCGCGGTATCACGAAGAGCGAGAGAAGGGTAAGAAGATACCTGTGGTCGGCGTGACGGACTCCCACGGCGTCGAGGACGTCGGATTGTTTGGGTGGTATTATACCATCGTGTTCGCAAAATCTTCGGATCTTGGCGATCTAATAGACAGCATCAAGGGCCTGAAATCCGTCGCGGTGGAGGCATTGCCGGGGGAGCGGGTGCGCGCGTTCGGCCCGTTCCGGTTGGTGCGATATGCGCAGTATTTGATTCGGGAGATATTCCCTGTGCATGATGAGTTGTGCGTAGAAGAAGGCAGGTTAATGCTGGCATACGCGGCTGGCGAGCCGGGTGCGGCGGAAGCGCTGTCGAGGCTAAAGGGCCGCACGAAGAAGCTGTACGACCGAATGTGGGGTAGCGAGAATTGACATCGGCGGCAATCGCCTTACTGGTGTTCTCGGCGATAATTCACGCCACCTGGAATATGATAGGCAAGCGTGAAGACCCGTCGGCGAAGTTCTTTCTTATTGCGAACACTATGGGCGTGTTGCTGCTTAGCCCGGTGGTGCTTAGTAATCTGAGCCTGCCGCTGAGTTTTCCGGTTGAGGTCTGGAAACTCATCGCGATAACCGGGTTGTTTCAGGCAGTGTATTTTATGGGGTTGGCCGGTGCTTACAGGGCCGGCCATCTCTCTGTCGCCTATCCTCTCGCACGTTCGGCCCCGGTTTTAATGGTCGCCGTGATAAGCATACTGATGGGCAAAGGTTCCCAGTTGACTTCGCCGTCGATAGTGGGGATGGTGCTGGTCGCCATTGGGGGGTTGTTGTTGCCGATAAACCGCATTGCCGATTGGAAACTGCGGGATTATCTGCACGCTTCGACGCTGTTTGCGCTGTTGGCGGCGGTGGGGACAAGCGGATATTCCCTCGCCGACGATGCGGCGCTGAGGGTTTTAAAGGAGCAATTGAGCGCCAATAGGGTCATCCTGACGCTGAATTATGCGTTTTTCGAGGGCATCTCGACCTTTTTATGGCTCGGTTTGCTTGTTTTGATTGGGCAGCGCAACGGCAAAGACTCGGCCAAAAGCCAGCCGGTTCGATTCAGACACGCCATGGTCGCGGGAATAGGGATATGTCTGGCCTATACGATAGTGCTTCTCGCGATGACTTTGGCGAAAAACGTCAGCTATATAGTCGCGTTTCGCCAGCTTAGCATACCTATAGGCGCTGTGCTTGGGGTGACCGTGCTGCGGGAGCCGGGAAGCGTGAACAAGTTCGTTGCCATCACTGTGATGCTTGCAGGCCTGGTTTTGGTTGCTGTCTATTAGAGGCAATCATCGAAGCAAGCCCCACATTTCTTGACTCTGTGCTGAGTGCAGGTTACAATACACTACTATTTATAACCGGAGACGACCGTGAACGTTGAACTACTCACCTGCCAACGGATGACCGCTGGGCTTGTATATCCGCCGTATCCTCTGCAGCAGCCACAGGTAAATCAGATTTATGCCGACATCTCGCTGCGTTACCCGTTTCAATCGCTGCAGCATTTGCCGGACGGCGCGAGAATGGCTAACCCTGCGGGGGATTTCTTCATCCGTGCTACGCTTATGCAGGTCAACGATGGGGTCGACTTCTTCCCGTCGTCCAAAGAGCGAGCTATGGACCTCTTTCAGATCGCCCAGGAGAGGCTGCAGGTGCCGCAGTTCACGGTTTTTGGTATAAAATTGACGGCGTTGCTTCCCTTGCAGGAGCAAAAAAACGCCGCGGCTCTGCTGGAGCGTGCCGCGCTGGACAGAATAGAGAGCAATCTGGACCTGCTCGGGCCGGGCAGGCAGGGCGTTGGGCTGCGAATAGTGCTGCACCAGGACGGGATCAGGGAACTGAAGATAGAGCCGTTTTTCAAAGACCTGAGCCAATTATATATAGAGTTGGATATCCAGCATCCCACCGCTTTCAACGATATCTGTACCATAGAACCGTGGATGGATTCGGCTTATGATTATCTGTTTAGAGAAGTAAAAGGTTTCTTAGAGACGCTGTCATAACGCCGCTTCTAGTGGGTATACCCCACCTATGAAGCATCTGTCCACAATCGTTGTGTTGTGCTTTATATGTGCCGGGGCTGGGCTTGGCGCTGATATGGGCCAATGGGAGACGGTATCATATCAGGACTGGGGTCTGACACTTCAGATCCCTGCCGGCGCCGTAAAACACCCCGTGCCCAACCAGCCGCCTAACGGTTTTTATGATGTGTACTCCGCAAACGGCTGCGCCTGCGTGATTGCCGTGACCCCCGTTCGCAACCTGCCGACTCCAACTACCATCGAGAAATTGATTCAGGAGGAGCTTGCCAAATCTGCCAGATTAGGTGCGGCCAGGCGCTGGGAGCAGGATTCCAGGCAGGGGGATCTTTTCAAGGGTTTTATGGGGCTGGTGAAGATCAAGGGAGCTGTTTTTCTGCCGGACGCGGTGCGACAGATCGTAGCCGGAGATACGGCGTTTCACTGCGTTTCTATGGCGGCGCTTGGGGATGATAGTTCCCCTGTGTTGAGTGTCGGCGTATTCGGGCCGCGACATCGCGAAAATGACATAACCATTATCGCTAAGGGTATGGCTGCGTTTGTCAAAAAATCCGGCTCGGTGAACAAATCAGTAGGAGCTTCTGCCGGCGCTGGAGAATCCGCTAGCTGGCCTACTTTAAAACCTGGACAGATTGAGCTTGAAGGTGTCATCTCGATGGTCACCGGCGACCAGAAAAGCCTGATACTGGCCGTGGAGTTTATCACCATGCCTGGATCCAATCCGATCGCCCTTAACCCCGCCAGGCGCAAGGTGGTGCTTTTGAGGCAGAAAATGGACTGGCCGGCTGTTGGGCAGCGAATACGCCTGTTGGGAACTAACACCGGCGTCGGCAAGCCGATGACCGCCGATTTGCTGGAAAAACTGCCGGATGAGCCCCCGGTGCAGCCGGTAAAAAGCGAACCTAAAACCTCTGCTTAAGCTGTTGTTTACTCTCTCCTCCCTTGATTGACACAACTTGCCTCACACCGTACCATGGTAATGGAGGATCAAATGAGAGTATACATCGGCGCCACTCGTCAGAACGATGGTAAGACAATAACCAGCCTCGGACTTATTTCCGCGTTCAAGAAGAGGCTAAGCAACGTCGGCTACACAAAACCGGTCGGCCAGCGTTATGTCGAGATTGACGGCGCGAAGATAGACGAAGACGCGCTGCTGGTGAAGACCATATATAAACCGGACTGCGAAGTTGGGGATATGTCGCCGATCGCCATTCCGAGGTATTTTACGGAGAATTATATAGACTCTCCCAATCGCCCGGAACTAATCGGCGCCATTACTTCAGCGTTCGAGCGGGTGAGGGTTGGCAAGGATATAGTTGTGGTCGAAGGCACAGGGCACGCCGGGGTGGGGTCGGTTTTCGATTTGTCCAACGGAGATGTAGCGGCACTGCTTAAAAGCAAGGTCGTGCTAATCTCTTCCGGAGGCATAGGAAGGCCGATCGACGAGATAATGCTCAATAAGGCGATGTTCGACGCAGCCGGGGTGACGGTCGTCGGAGCCATTATAAATAAGGTAGAGGAAGCGAAATACGAGAAGGTCAGCCATTACGTCAAACTTGGGCTGGAGCGCAAGGGCGTCGAGTTGCTCGGGGTGATGCCGTACAGGTCTGTGCTGTCCAGCCCGACTATCGGCCAGTTGCTGGAGGACATCGACGGCAAGTTGTTGAGCGGCAACAGGGGTCTGCATAACAGCGTCGAAAAGACCGTTATCGGCGCTATGCCGCCGCATCAGGCGCTGGATTATCTCACCAAAGGCGCGCTGCTTATCACTCCGGGGAGTCGTGAGGACCTTATTTTAACTGCTGTAAGTTCTTGTCTGGTGGGATGTGAAGAAGGCCCGGCGATCGCGGGAATGATACTGACAGGCGGTACTCCTCCGCAGCCGAACGTCGCGCAGTTGCTGGATAAGATAGCCATCCCGGTTATTCTGGTCGAGGACGACACTTATTCGGTGGCGTCCCGTATAGCGAAGCTGATTATCAAGATCAGGCCGGGGGATTTCGAGAAGATCAACGCGGCGGAGGCTATTGTCGACGAGTTCGTCGATGTGGATCGCATTTTGGAGAAGCTGCACGATTAACGCTTATGACCTACCAGCAATCCCTTGAATATCTCGATAGTCTGCTTAAATTCGGCATAAAGTTCGGCTTGGAGCGCATCAGCGCTCTGGCCGCGGCTTTTGGCGACCCTCACAAACAGCTTCGCGTGATACATGTCGCCGGAACCAACGGCAAAGGCAGCACGTGTACCTTCATCGCGTCGATCCTGCGCGAGGCGGGTTATCGCACGGGTTTATATCTTTCGCCGTATGTCTTTGACGTGCGGGAGCGCATCCAGGTAGATGGCAAATATATCTCCGAGGAGGAGTTCGCCGAGCTTGCCTCCGAAATTAAGCTCGCCGCCGATAAAATAGGGCAGACTGAGCTTGGGCCGGTCACTGAGTTTGAAGTAAAGACTATGATGGCCTATCTCTACTTTGTGCGAAAAGGTGTCGACTTCGCGGTGCTGGAGGTCGGAATGGGCGGAAGGTTCGATGCGACCAACATCGTCTCTCCGCTGGTTTCCGTCATCACCTCAATCAGCCTCGATCATACCGACCGGCTCGGCGATACGGTCGAAAAGATAGCATTCGAGAAGGCCGGCATCATAAAGAACGGCTCGATGTTGGTCACTGCGGTCGATGACGATGCGGCGTGGCGGGTGATTTTGGACAGAAGCCGGCAGGAAGGCGTGGAGATCTGGCGTGTTATGAGCTCGCATGCCCGACACCCGTCCTCCCCGTCCGCTGATGTGCAATTCAGATATTCGACCAAAGGGGACAGCTTTTCTCTTTCCGGCGGGGAGATGAAGCTGATCGGGTTAAAGCCTTCTCTAATCGGCGCATTCCAACACGCCAATGCTGCCACGGCTGCTGTCGCCATTAAAGCGCTGGAGAGATATGAGGTACGCATCACTTCTCAGGCTATAGCCGCCGGGATAGCAAACGCGGCCATACCAGGGCGAATGCAGGTGTTGCGCAATGACCCGACCGTGGTCATCGATGGCGCACACAACCCGGACGCTGCGGCAAAACTGGCACGAGCGATAACAGAGCGATTCAGCTATGATCGTTTGATCCTTGTCATCGGCATGACCAACTCACACTCCCCTCAAAAGGTGCTGCGCAAGCTCGCCCCTCTCGCCAATAAAGTGATCGTTACTCAGTCTCAATGGTTCAAGGCCACTCCATCCCAGCAGATCGCAGACGTGGCTCTGAAGATGGGGGCCGACGTCGAAGTGGTTGAGCCTGTAACAGAAGCGGCGAAGCACGCAATAAAAATCGCAAACCCCCGTGATCTGGTTCTTATAACCGGTTCTTTTTACACCATTGGCGAAGTCAATACCAACAACCTCAAATAGCCCGCTCCCCTCAAAAAGTTAGCCAATCTCAGCCGCAATTAAGGAATGAATAATCTGTGGCGGCCAGGCTGTCGTTGTTACATCACCTGGTAATATTACCTGATTTCGTGGAACTTGTACGCATCCATTGACAATCGACTTATGTCAAGGGTAAGATGCAGGTAGAGGGCATGGCTGCCGGATAGGGTTTGTCGGCAGCAAATTCGCCCGCCGGGAGGTTGATGACCATTCGGTCAGCAGGCTCGCTGCCCAGAGAATCCTGGGTGTAGTCGTCAGGAGGTATACAATTGAACACCAGCCCGGGCTTTATGAACGCGGCAGGGTTCTGGGCGCTGGATTTGATTGCTTTAGGGGCAGCTACTGCAATCGGTAAATCAGCGCCGCTTAGTGAGTACACCGCCGACCTCACAGGTTGCCGTCGCGCAGCGCACGATGCAGTTGCCGGCAGTCGCTTTGCCTGGCATGCAGCACCGTGCGCGCGTTTGCGTCTGGTGACAAAATACCAGCGAGAGAAAAAGCAGACTTTCTATATTACTAATGAAACGCGAAAGCGCGAAAGAAGCGAAAGCCAGAAATAATGCACTAGCTCAATCGGACTTCGAAGCTCGGATATCGAACATCGAAGCTTGTGCTGATGGTGGCTGGTCAGCTTGAAGGGTTGAAAAATTTTATGAGAAAATCAGCATTTATATTATTGTTAGTCTTTGCAGCAGTCGCTTGCTCGCAAATGGCGATCGCCGCTGAGTTCCGTGCGTTCTGGGTTGATGCGTGGGGAACGGGTGCGATGAACCAGACGCAGGTGAATACGCTGCTCGGCACGGTCGGCACATCGCAGGGCGGTCAATTGCGCGACGCCAACTGCAATGCGATCGTAATTCAAGTGAGGCGCAACTGCGACGCCAACTACCCGTCGCAGATGGGAGAGCCGTATATGTCGGGGCTTACTCCTTCTAACTTTAACGCCCTGCAGGCGGTTATAAATGCTGCTCACGACACCACCGGCGGCAAAAAACGCCTCGAAGTCCACGCGTGGATAGTCTCATTCCGAACCAGTGGCGGATTAGTGTACAGCCAGCACACCAGCACCCCTACCGCCAGCCTGACAGATTATGACAATTACTGGATTTCGCGCTTGAACACAGGCGCGGAAGTCGACGACAAATCGATGGACCCTGGCCATCCCCTCGTGTCGGAATATACGGCCAATGTGGCTATGGATATAGTGACACACTTCGATGTCGACGCAATTCATTATGACTATATCAGAACCGGCGGCAATGCCGAAGGCTACAACCCGACGAGCGTGGCTCGATATAACGACTTGAAGGGCAAGACAGGAACACCAGCCGCCACCAATGCTGAGTGGCAGCAGTGGCGACGAGATCAGATTACTGCGGTTGTCAGGAAGATATACTCCAAAATCCAGGCGATCAAGCCGTCGGTTAAGCAGACTGCCTCTGTAGTCACCTGGAACCCCTCGCCGACAGCTTCAACCCGCGCCGCTTTCCAGGCGACCCGGCCGTATTATGACGTTTACAGCGACTGGGATAGCTGGCTTGAGGAAGGCATCGTCGACGCTGTAATGCCGATGACTTATTATAATAACGCCTCCCTGCCTACCGACTATAAGAAGTGGATGAACTACCAAAAAGACCGCCACCACAATCGACATATGTATATCGGGCCAGGCATCTATCTGAACTCGCTGGACAACTCTATTCTGCAGCTTCAGCTAACACGAGACCCATCCCCTGCCGGCAACTACGCGGAGGGCTATTGCGGCTATTCATATAGAGTTCCTTATATTAACGGAACCTGGGCGAATCAGTTCGGTGCACGGGTGAAGAACGAAGTAAACCCAACCTGGACCGATATCCCGGTGATGACCTGGAAGTCCAATCCGACAAAGGGGCATATCAGCGGCACTATCACCGATTATGCCACGGGTAAATGGATCGACGGGGCGAAGGTGACTCTCAGCGGGGCTGCGTCGCGCACGCAATACTGTGACGGCACCGGGTTTTACTCTTTTATCGATCTCGCACCGGGAACATACACTGTAACTGTACAAAAAACTGGCACTCCGGCTCGACCGAAGAGCTATCCGACCATGAGCAAAACGGTGACAGTCGCTATCGGCGCTGTGACGGGAAATATGTATGTCACGAACTTCCAACTCGGCGGGGATGTGCCTCCGCAGATAAGCAATGTTAATGCGACTAACGTGACCAACACTGCGGCGACCATAACCTGGACCACCGACCCGTCCGGTACTACGCAGGTTGAATACGGTAAGACTACGAGCTATGGATCCTCGACCACGCTCAACAGCAGCCTCGTAACTTCGCACTCGCAGACCATCACCGGCCTGACACCGAAGACGCTGTATCACTATCGAGTGAAGTCGAACAACAGCAACGGTAACTCGGTTTCAGGTGATTATACGTTTACGACCAGCGGCCAACCAGCGATTTCGGGGGTTGCCACAGCTTCTGTGGGCGCGACATCGGCCACAATTATCTGGGCCACCGACGTTCCGGCGGATAGCAAGGTTAATTATGGACTCACCACCGGTTACGGCAGCCAGAAGTCTGATGCAGCGCAGCAGACGACTCACAGTATCACACTGACCGGGCTTGCTGAGAATACTACTTATAATTATCAGTGCGTATCGACCAACCCCTACGGGACAGCAACGTCGACCAACTTTACTTTCAAGACTCAGTCTGCTCCGACTGAGATAATCGTAGATAACGTGGATGCGACCTTCACCGGGACCTGGAGCACAGGCACCGGAGGCTATAACGGAAACTACAGATATATTTATAACGGCAAATCTACTGCCACCTCTTCGGCGACATTCACGCCGAACCTGGCGGCCGGCCGCTATGATGTCTATGTCTACTACCCATCGCATACCAGCGCCACCACTAAGGCGCCGTTTACTATTTATCATATGGATGGCACCACAGCCGCTTCGGTCAATCAGACGACCAATACAGGCACGTGGGTTAAGATTGGGGACAATCTGCGATTTGATGCAGGCACCAACGGTTATGTCACGCTGGGAATATACACCGGCGAAACTAACAAAACGAAATACGTCCTGGCTGACGCGGTCAAGTTTGTGTATGTTGGTGAGCTTGGGCCGCCTGACCTTATCGTGAACAATGGTGATGCCGGCACCTCATTCACTGGCACCTGGAACGAGGGGACCTATGGCGGCGGTTACAATAATGATTACACGTTCGCCGATTGTGCCGCCACTGTTACGGCTACATATAAATGGACACCGACGGTTCCTCAAACCGCTCTTTACGACGTATATTGCTGGTATAACACCGGCGCAAACAGGGCCACCGACGCAAACTATACCATTCGACACGCTGACGGCACCAAGTCGGTGCAAATAAATCAGCAGACCAACGGATCGCAGTGGGTGCTGCTGTCTTCCGGGTTGAAGTTCAACGCGGGCACAGGCGGATATGTGATGCTGGATAACAAGGCCAGCAACAACGTCGTGATCGCAGACGCCATCAGATGGGTCTATGCCGGCCCGGCGCCTGTGATAGACGACACACCGCCTACGATATCCATAAGCAACCCATCAGCATCGTTGACCAAGTCCGGCCCGATTACCTACACGGTCAACTACGCCGACGATATCGGGGTCAGCGCGATCACACTGACCAGCGCAAACATAACCCTGCATAAAACCGGCACCGCCAACGGAATTGTGACGGTTTCCGGCACGGGCACTGCTTCGCGCACGGTCACTATTTCTAACATTAGCGGCGACGGGCTGATGAGTATATCCATCGCCGCAGGCACGGCAAGCGACGCTGCTGGCAATCTGGCGCCGGCTGCCGGCCCTGCACCTTCTTTCTACGTGGATAACACCAAACCGGAAGTCTCGCTCGATTCTCCGTCGACTGAGATGACAACTTCCGGCCCGGTGACCTATACGGTAACCTACGACGACGCTACTGCAGTGACTTTGACGAGCGCTAACGTTACGCTTAATAAGGCCGGCACGGCTAACGGAACTGTGGCTGTATCCGGCTCCGGTAACTCTTCGCGCACGGTCACTATTTCCAATATAACCGGCGACGGGACACTCGGCATTTCAGTGGCTGCGGGCACCGCCAGCGACAATGCGGGCAACCTCGCCGATGCGGCCGGGCCGTCGTTGACGTTCGTTGTCGATAACACTGCTCCGAGCGTGGCCAACGTCACTGACGAGACTTACACTATCTCCAAGTCGAAGCTGAACGCATCGTGGGTGGCTTCTGATGCCGGTTCCGGGGTTGCAAATTGCGAATACGCAGTGGGCACAACACCTGGCGCTGCTAATATCAAAGGCTGGACCGACGCAGGTAATGCGACTTCGGCTGAGATTACAGGACTTTCTCTGCAGGTCAACGGCGTCTACTATGTCTCTGTTCGCGCAGTCGATAATGTCGGTCTGACCTCTGCGGTGGTCTCTTCTGCTGGGGTGCGTGTGGCGCAGCCAGTCGATAGTATTCCTGCGACCAGGGATCTGCCCAATGGCTCCGTGGTGTTGCTGCCTGCGAGGGTCGTGACTGCGGCGTTCGACGGCAGGTTCTATATTGAGGAGGACAACCGGGCGGCTGGTATTCAGGTGCAGAGCGCGGATTCGACCGCGGTAGGCCAGTCTGTCTCGGTTTACGGCATACTCGGCATGAACGATGGCGAGCGCGCGATCACTAACGGCAAAATCGACCAGGCTGCTCCTGGCACGGCTATAATGCCGCTTATGGTGACAGGAAAATCTGTTGGCTCGGCGGGAAGTGCGGAACTATATAATATCGGACTTCTGCTGAGAACTGCAGGAAGAGTCACCAATAAAGGAGCCGGTTGGTTCAGTATAAGTGATGGATCGGGTGTGACCGTAAAGGTCTATTCCGGCAAAGCCGTCAACACCGGCGCGTTTGTCGGGGCGACCGGGATCAGTATCCTCGAAGGCAATCAGAGGGTTATTCGAACCCGTTTTGAGAGTGACGTGCGCGTATACGCGCCTTAAACTGGATTCAACGGACGGAATCTTAAGATGGCCAGGATGGCAGCGATCGGGTTTGGCTTGTGGTAATGCTTTTGGCCCCGGACAGGTGTTGTGACGCCGTCCGGGGCTGAGCTACCGTGCTGGGTTCTGGAGGAGATTCACGTGGCAAAGACGGTTAAGGGTAGTTTTATGGTTGGTGGGCGACAACTTAATTGGGCACTGCTCACCTGCCTTTTGGTTTTTGTAAGTGCGTGTGCTTGCGGGGCTTATGTTCAGGGTGACCCTGAGTTCAGGGCGTTCTGGGTGGACGCCTGGGGAGTGGGGGTGCTAAACCAATCACAGGTGGATGACCTCCTCGGTGTGCCCGGCACGCCGCAGAAAGGCCAGATTCGCGAGGCCAACTGCAACGCGGTCATAGTGCAGGTGAGGCGCAACTGCGACGCCAACTACCCGTCCTCTATGGGTGAGCCTTATATGTCCGGGCTGTCTCCGGCTGATTTTAACGCGCTTCAGGCAGTCATTGATGCCGCGCACGATACCACCGGCGGCAAGAAGAGAATAGAAGTGCATGCGTGGGTTGTTGCCTTCCGCACCAGCGGCGGGGCCCTATATGCCGCGCACTCAGACCCTCCCACCGGCAGTCTTATTCAACTCGACAACTACTGGCCCTCTCGTGACAACACCGGCGCTGAGGTAGGGGATAAGGCAATCGACCCCGGCCATCCGCTTGCTGCAGATTATACCGTCAACGTCGCTATGGACATCGTCACCAACTTCGATGTCGACGCTGTTCACTACGATTATATAAGATTCACAGCCAACAACCAGGGCTACAATCCGACCTCTGTCGCTCGATATAACGCCAGATATGGTCTGACAGGCCAGCCTAATCCGAAAGATGAACAATGGAAGCAGTGGCGGCGGGATCAGGTCACGGCGGTCGTAAGAAAGACCTATGCCAAGATTCAGGCGGTGAAACCGTGGGTGCAGTTGAGTGGGTCGTTTGTCACGTGGAACCCGTCGCCGACCTCCTCAACCCGTGCCGGGTTTATGGGGACCAGGCCGTATTACGATGTGTATAGCGACTGGGATGCGTGGATTCAGGAAGGAATCATAGACGCAGCGGTCCCGATGACATATTACAACTGGGCCTCACTTCCCTATGACTACTTAAGATGGATGAATTTCGAGAAGGACCGTCACGGTAACCGGCATATGTACATCGGTCCGGGAATATACCTGAACTCACGTGACAATGCCCTGATGGAACTCAATATGACGCGAGACCCGTCGCCGGCGGGCAATTACGCTCACGGTTTCAGCGGATACTCATACAGGGTTCCTTATGACGGCGGCAACTGGAGCAACTTCGGCACGCGGCTCAAAAACGAGGTGACACCCGTTTGGGCGGATATCCCGGTTATGGATTGGAAGGCCTCTCCGACAAAGGGGCATATCAGCGGAACGGTGACTGTTAACGGCACCAACGCGTGGCTCGACGGCGCGACGGTGCAGATAACCGGGCCTGAGGAGCGGACTATGCTCACGGACGGCACCGGGTTTTACGCATTCATCGATCTTACTCCCGGAACCTATACAATCACCGTCAGCAAAACCGGCGCTGCCACGACACAGCGCGTGGTCAACGTTGGAATCGGCCAGGTCGTCGGCAATATGTACGTGAACGATTTTTCGATCGGCAGCTCGCCGATCGTCTACGATGTGGAAGTTGTAAATATTACCGACAACACCGCTACGATAGCCTGGAAGACCGATCTTCCGGCATCTTCTCAGGTGCAATACGGGCCTACGGATGGCTATGGGCAGAACTCCGCGATCGATCAAACGCTTTCCACGTCGCATTTGGTCACTTTGACCGGATTGGCTCCGCATACTCTATATCATTTTAGAGCAGCATCAGCAAACGACGTAGGGACCGGATATTCTGGGGATTATACCTTCTCCAGCGGCTCGGGTCTATTGGCTTTGATTCCCACGCCGAGCAGCGGCGGAACGGTTACCGGCGGAGGTTGGAACGCAGCCGGAACCCTCGTGAGTGCTCGTGCTGAGACTTATAACGGCTTCTTCTTCCAGGGCTGGTCGACCACGCCTAACGCTGGCGGAATAATCTCCACCGCAAATCCTTATGAGTTCGAGATGCCGCTGGGGAATCTGACGCTTTACGCAATATTCCAATCAAGCGTTGGGGATATTATCGTGGAGTCTATGCCGGGTGGCAAAAACTACGATTGGTATCAGGACTTTAACTTCGCCGTCAGCAGCGTAAAAAGCGCCGCAATTGGCTGCACGCCAGGCATATCCAGCAGATATTCCGGCATCGGCGGGGTGGTCACCGACCGATCCGCGCACTATCGACCTGAAATTCCTGTGGATGGATCCTACGAGGTCTGGGCTACCTGGGCAAAATCGACAAACGGCGGCTCTAATATCCGTCATACGGTATATCACAGGGACGGCGAGTTTACCAAGATTTTTAACCAGGCATCAAATGACAATAAATGGAATTATATAGGCGAGTTTCCATTCCTCGCCGGCGCGTCGGGCAGTGGGGTTGCCGAGCTAAAACAATGGGCCTCGGCGGCGCAATCGGGCAAGAGAATTATGGCTGATGCTGTCAAATGGGTTTACGTAGGCCCGTTTAAGGCCAAAAATCCGGAGCCTGCCGATAAATCAGTAGAAATCCCGCCGAGCAACCCGACTCTGAGTTGGTCACCGGGAGGAACAACAGGGGCCTATGACGTCTACTTCGGCACCAGTCCGACCGAGATGGAAAAGGTCTCCAGTATGCAGACCAGCACCAGTATCAGCATGGATGTGCTTGCATCGACGACCACATATTACTGGAGAGTCGACTCGTTCTTCCTTGGCAAGACCACGACCGGGGATATCTGGCGGTTTACAACGGCGGCTGTGCCACCTTCTATTTCTAATGTGGAAGTTACAGCCATCACGTCATCCAGCGCAGTGATTACGTGGGATACCGACCAGCCTGCCACGGGCCAGGTCGTATACGGCACTGAGCCTACCTACGGATCGACGACACCGAAAGATACTGGCCTAAAACGGTCGCATTCGTTCACATTGACAGGGCTGTCGGCTAACACGGTCTATCATTTTAAAGTAAAGTCGGAAAACAGCCTGGCAATGAAAGCTGAGTCTTCGGATGAGTCGTTTGCTACCAAGCCGGAGTCTCTGACGTTCATAATTGACAACCCCGAAGGCACGGCCACAGGCACATGGACTTCGATGACGGATACCGGTGGCTGGCCGGAGTCGGCGAGCCAGTACGTCTATTCGTTGAATATGCAATCGGCTACGACTGCATTTTTCACGTGGACGCCAAATATCCCCGTCACCGGGAAATATAACGTATACTGCTGGTATAAGGCCGGGCCAGATCGCACTACCTCGGCGAGATATACCATCACACACGCCAATGGGCAGATGGCGGTAGCGATTATAAATCAGGCGACATCTGGCGGACAGTGGGTTCCCATAGCGATTAACAAGCAGTTTACAAAGGGCACTTCGGGATATATTACGCTGACCAATAAGACCGGAGAGACTGACGGCGCAAGGAAAGTGATTGCCGATGCGATAAAATTCGAATATTCGGAAATCGACAACGAGCCGCCGACGGTGCCGGAGAATCTGGTCGCTATAGCGGCTTCTACCTCCAGCATAGATCTAACCTGGAATGAGGCAGAGGACGACTATGCGCTGGCGGGCTATAAGGTCTATCGCAATGGGCAGATCATCGGCATCACGCCCGATTCCAACTTTAACGACAAGGGGTTGGCCCCGAACACTCGCTACAGCTATAGCGTGCTCGCATACGACGCTACCGGCAATGAGTCGGAAAGATGTGCCCCTGTCGATAGATATACCCTGTCGCCGGCGGTCACTGCGGCCAGTATAACCTGCGATCGCAGCGTGGAAGTCACTTATACGACGCCTGAGTTCACATTCAGCAACCCTGGCCTCGGGGAAGGTAAAGTATCGACATATCGTTATGTATGGAACAATTCCCCAGGTCACACCTGGACAGATGCTGAGGCAAAGTGGGAGGATTCCACTAAAACCGTCAACGCGACGAGCGCCGGCGAGTGGTATTTCCACGTTAAGGGCTACAATGGCGACGGAATATCGAGCGGGTCTGTGGACCTCGGGCCGTATTATTTTGGCGCAGGCATAAGCTCAATTGCCGCCGCCACTAATAACCCCGACGGCACCGCTGTGCAGATAACGGAATATATGATAATTTCAGCGACCTTTAGCGATAGGTTCTATATACAAGAGGAGAACAGGACCCGGGGCCTGCGGTGTGACGCACGCACGACGCTGCCGGTTGGCACGCGCGTGAAGGTCAAGGGCACACTGGCCACGTCGAACGGCGAGAGATATCTGACTAATGTGGTCATTGTAGAATCTGCTGCGGGCACTGCGCCGAGGCCGTTTTTGCTGAGAACTAACGGGTTGGGCGGCGCTGCGCCGAACCAGTATACGCCGGGATTTCCGAATGTTTCTCAGATATTCAATGCAGGACTTTTAGTTCGTGTAGCGGGTAGGGTCGAGTCGACCGGCGCCGGCTATTATGTTATCAGCGACGGAACGGGCGGCACTCTTACCGTCCGTTCTACTAAAGCGGTAAGTGTGGGTGCGTTTATAGGCGCAACCGGGGTTGTGGTCCCGCAGGGTAGCGTCTGTGAGTTGCAGACTCGGTCGCAAAGTGATGTAACGGTCTACCTGCCGTAAGATGGCCGGGACTGAGGCCGGCCACTACGCATCGTTGGCCGGGACTGAGGCCGGCCACTACGCATCGTTGGCCGGGACTGAGGGCCGGCCACTACGCAATTGTTGGCCGGGACTGAGGCCGGCCACTACGCATTGTTGGCCGGGACAGAGGCCGGCCACTACGCATTGTTGGCCGGGACTGAGGCCGGCCACTACGCATTGTTGGCCGAGGGCCGAGATCGGCCACTACGTTATGTAGCTATTTTGGAGGATTATTATGCAGTATTTCAATTTTAGGGGGAGGAAATTGAATATTTTCAAACTGATCTTAGCGGTTGCGGTGGTAGCGGCGCTGTCTGCAGGCGCGTGCTATGCATACACGGCGGGTGACCCAGAGTTCCGCGCTATATATGTGGACGCATGGCATGCGGGCGCCAGAAACGTGTCGGAGGTCAATCAATTGATCAACGACGCCAAGTATTGCAACGCGAACGCTATTGTCCTGCAGGTGCGCCGCAGAGGTGATACCATATATCCATCCGGCGAACCGCTGGCCTCTGGTTTTTCGGCTAGCTACGACGCGCTGGCCGACCTTATCCAGAAGTGCCACAACTCCTCGCCGAGGATTGACGTCCACGCGTGGTTCGTAATTAACGCTATTGCAAGTACCGGCGCAGTGCCGACCAACCCGAACCATCCATACAAAAAATATCCGCAATATCTGACCAAGACAAGTTCGGGCGCACAGGCGATAGCCGATGACTACTGGTTCGACCCCGGCCATCCGGGAGCGGAGCAGTACACGTATAACGTGATCATGGATGTCGTCAATCGCTACAACGTCGACGGGATTAACCTCGACTACATTAGATTCGGCTCCAACGACTCCGGCTACAACGACGTCAGCGTGGCGCGATTCAATAGCTTCTATTCGCGCTACGGCGGGGATTTCAACAAGTGGAGACGCGATCAGATCACGAACCTGGTTCGCAAAATCTACGTGAACGCCATCGCCGCCAAGCCGAACATTAAGATCTCGGCGGACTGCGTTGCTGGCGCGCCGGCTCCTGCGAGTTCGGCCAATTATACGAATACTCAGCCTTATAGTAAGTATTATCAGGACTGGCAGGCGTGGATGAACGAAGGCATCCTGGACATCTCGATGCCGATGGCTTACTTTGACTGTGATGGCAGCTACGGCAACCTGTTCGACCCATGGGTGTGCTTCGCCAGCGCCAATTCCTACAATCGCCATTCTG
The DNA here is from genome assembly GCA_050948905.1 of Armatimonadota bacterium. Taxonomy (GTDB): domain Bacteria; phylum Armatimonadota; class UBA5829; order UBA5829; family UBA5829; genus DTKD01. The sequence goes on from JBMNES010000001.1 coordinate 1,145,837, forward strand.
TGATGGCGCCGGGAGTATACAGTCCATCTTGCCTGATCGCACAACTGTCCAGCACCAGAAATCTGCCGTGCGGTTCCACCAACGGCGCTGGTGTCTATGCCTATGCCTCTATGAGTGCTTCGATAAAGGATGCGGCGAAAGCGGTTTGGTCGTCGAAGGTCTCTGTGCCTGTTATGCCCTGGAAATCCTCGCCCACCAAAGGATACATCAAAGGCAATGTGACCTTTGCACAGTCGGTGTGGGTGGACGGCGCGACGATCGCTATATCAGGCCCGGCTAGCCGCAGTATGTACACAGACGGCACAGGTTTCTTCGCGTTCATCGATGTGCCTCCGGGAACTTACACGGTCAACTGCACATCCTCTTATGGAACACGGACCCAGAGCGTGGTGGTTACTGCAGGCCAGGTCGCTTCTGCCAATGTCGATTATCCGCTGTCGTCTCTGGTTATCAGCGACATCGAAGTAACCGGCGAGACCGGAACCCAGGCCACAATCAACTGGACCACAAACGCCGGTGCGACGAGCAAAGTCTTTTATGGCACCGACAGGACCTGCAGCCAGTCAACTAGTGAGAATATGACAATGGATACCTCTCACAGTGTGACCCTTACCGGGCTATCGCCGAACACGGTGTATTTCTTTAAGGTATACTCCAAAAACCCACAGGCCGACGCTGCGATATCGCCAGTTAGTGCGCTCATAACCAAACCTATTCCCGATGTGCATATTGTCGAATCAAGAGCGGGCGGCAAGAATTATACCGACTTCACATACAACGGCCCGGCGCCATCTACGGCGAAAAGCACCGTGGCCGGCGTGACCCCGGGCATTGGCTGCTACTATGCCGGCCAGACGACCCCGCCGAAATGGGGAGAATGGTCGTTCACCCCGACGATTAGCGGTTCATACAACGTTTACGGAACCTGGGGCACCAATACATTCACAAGTGATACAACGATACCGACCTGGACTGTTACCAATGCAGGTGCAACGATTACCAGGGATATCTCACAAGCCAGCGGAGCCAATACATGGCAGCCTCTGACTTCCGGGCCGGTGCAGTTGAACAAAGGCGTCAAATATACCGTTCACCTCGCTACCAACCCCGATAACCTAGGCAACAAACGCACCTATTTCGACTCGGTCAAGTGGGAGTTTGCCGCTGAGAGCGTGCCGCCTTCGAAGCCGACTGGCCTTGCGGCTAGCGATATCCAGGAGGACTCAATAACGCTGGATTGGAATCCGTCCACCGACAACGTCGGAGTGGCGGGCTATCGCATCTTGCGCGGTAGTGCGTCAACAAATATGACTGTAATAGATATCAGCCCGACGAACTCCTATGTGGATACGGATGTTCTTGCCAACACGAAATATTGGTATGCTGTCTCTGCATATGATACTTCCGGCAACAAATCCGATAACAGCTCGACGATCAACACGTGGACGATGTGTCTCAAGCCGAACGCCAATACCATAGTCTGCGATAAGCAGGCTGGCGTATGGCATTCGTCCGGGCCGTTTACCTTTACCGCTGTCGAAGGCTTCGGAGCGGGTCGAGTTAACTACTATAAGTATGTCTTCACCACAGACACCACTCACGAGTGGACCGGTTCGGAAACGGCGTGGGTAGCTGGGGTGCGTTCAATTACTGTCCCGTCCAGCGCAGATCCTTACTACCTGCACATCAGAGGTGTAAACCAGGCGTCGGTGCCGGGAGAGCCTAACACCCTTGGGCCATACTATCTCGACACGACGGCTCCTCAGACCCCGGTAGTGACTCCTGTCGGAGCTGCTTCGGTGACATCGCTGACAGCGACGTGGTCGGCGGAAGATCCGGAAAGCGGCGTTCAGGAATATCAATACGCAGTAGGCACAACTTCCGGGGCGACCAACGTGGTCAACTGGACCTCGACTACTGAGACCGAAGCTACGATTAACTACAACGTATCGCCGTCGGTGACGAAGCTGTATGTTTCGGTTAAGGCCAAAAATGCGGCTGGAAGCTGGAGCAGCGTCGGCACCTCAAGCGCTATCTCCCTTGCGACGCTGGTGGACAGCGTAGCCGCGGCCAAGGCGCTGGATAATAGCGGCATGGCGATCGCTATCGAGAACGTCTACGTCTCGGCGGTATTCGACGGTTGCTTCTATGTCCAGGACGGCAAACACGGGCCTGGAATCCGCTGCGAAGGCGTCTGCACATTCGCTGTTGGCGCTAAGGTGAATGTCAGCGGCGTGCTCGGTAAGAATGCGGCTGGAGAGAGAGTTCTCAGCGACGCATCGGTAAGCGCTGCACAGTAGCGTTTAATCAGGTGAGTTAAACCAAAGCCCGGGTCGTGCGAAGAGTGCGATCCGGGCTATTTTTGTGGCTGTTGTTTGAGGATCAGCTCGTCGAAGGATTCCGCGATGCTGCTGCCGGGCGGCACAATTAAAAAATCCTCGCTGTGCCAGTCCCCGTTGGCCAGTTTGCAAACCAGGGATAAGTCCCCCGCAAGCTCTGCGTATTCCCAGTTTTTGTCTGTGGCCAGGTTTTTTGTGAATTGACGATACTGCTCCGCGCATCCGATTCCGGTATCTATAAACGCCGCGCGGGTGTAGTTTGCATACCAGAGCTGTTCCTGTTCGATGAGATATTTAGCGTTATCTTCGCCGTATTTTTCGCAATACTCTTCATAGCGATCCGCGTAGTGTTTCGCATGGATGTCGATAAAGCCCTGGTCGACATCCCCTTCCTTGCGCTCAACCCAACCGGGGCTGTAGTAGTAGGTTCCGGGGTTTGCGGAGAACTCCTCGCTGTAGCGTTGCCGCGAGCCAAGAAACGCCGTGATGCAATCGTGCATACGGATTATCACAAGAGGAACCGACCGCGCCATAACCTCCGCCGTGCCCCGGCTGCACAGTCCGTAACCGAGAGCTATATAGTCATAGCCCTGTTCGCTGGCAGCATCAACGCGATTTTGAATAGTGGCTCGCAGTTCATCTGGTGTGTTGTGCAGCCCAAAAGCCAGCAGTTCGATGTTTATAACATGAGGACTATGCGCTGCCGCGAAATAAAACTCCCGCGCAAGTGCCTCGCAAGAAATTACTTTGATCTTCATAACTGCATTTTATACGCGATAAGCGGCGTGGTCAATTGGGTTGTCGGTTATCGGTTTACAGTCAAGAACGGCGATCTCCGAATCGCCGCTTCGTGATTGGAAAATGGCCGAGACGGAGATCGGCCACTACGTCAGTGTATCGCACATCGTACATTATTTCCTGGCTTTCGCCCTTTTCGCGCTTTCGCGTTCTTCCCTTCCGCGCGATGTCTCCTCGAGAGGCGAAGGAATCGCGGCCCCTGTGCAGTAAATTTCATTGGAGCAATGCTATGATTAGTACCCACGACAAACGAATTATCCGATCCCTCGCTGCTCAGGTCGCAGAAATCGCGGCGATGACTGTGCAGGAAGAGAAGCGGGCGATGTGGCGTGCCTTGAATGGTCTTAAACCCGACAGGCCTATGGTGATGATTGACCAGGTCTGCTGGAACGAGATGAACGTCGACGACGAACTTACCCTGCTCTGCGAGGACCCCGAATGCCGTGGGTACGAGGACTACCTTCGCAAAACGCTGTACCAGTGGCGGCATTTCCCAGTGGATATGGTCGTGGAACCGTTTGTGCGGGTTCCAAAAGCGATTCATAACACCGGGCTTGGGCTAGGCGCTGTAGAGGATATCGCCTGCACAGACCCGACGAGCGCGGTGGTGGGCCATAGCTATAAAAACCAGTTCGTTACCGATTCGGATTTGGACAAGATCAAGATGGCGCAGGTGACCTGCGACGAGGCAGAGACCGAACGCAGGCTTGGCGTCGCGCACGACCTATTCGACGGCGAGCTGGATATTTTTGAGCAGGGGCTGGACCCATACCTCTCTGTTTGGGACCCCATTTCGATGTTTATGAGCGTACAGGATGCACTCTACGCACTCATAGACCGGCCAGATTATATGAAAGAGCTGGCCAGGCGGATTGTGGCGAGTTATATGTCTATGCTCGACCAGGCGGAGCAGCAGGGATTGTTGTGTCACAGCCAATCGCTGATCCACTGCACCGGCGCATACACCGACGACCTTCCCGCCCCCGGTTTCGACCCGGCAAAGCCGCGCACGCAGGATATATGGATGTTCGGCCTGGCGCAGATGTTTTCGACGGTGTCGCCGGGTATGTTCGAGGAATATGAAGTCGAGACGTCCATGCCGTTATTCGAGCGATTCGGGCTGGTTTATTACGGCTGTTGCGACCCGTTGGACTTGAAGATGGTTCAAGTGCGGAAAATACCTAACCTGAGGAAGATTTCGATGAGTCCGTGGGTCGATGAACGGCGCGGCGCAGAGCAAATCGGCGGTGACTACGTCTACTCCCGCAAGCCCAACCCGGCGCTGCTGGTATCCTTTCACGAGGACGAGGTCCGAAAATACTTGCAGGATTCTGTTGATATATGCAAGCAATACGGCTGCCCGCTGGAGATTATTCTGAAGGACATCAGCACCGTCTGCTATGACCCGGCCCGGCTGTGGCGATTCGGTGAGATCGCTATGGAGGTGGTGGGGGCCTAGTCCCCTTCGTCGCCGATTAGCCCTGCCGCTTTCAGTATATTTTTATTCGCCGACCTGAACTCGTGTGATATCTGTGAGAGCAGTTCCGCGACCACTTTTCTCTTCGTCTGATTCGCCACAGGGCAGTTGTTTTCGATCACCGGAAACCCACACGCCTTTGCGAATCGAGTGATGGACGCTTCTTTTATATATGCCAGAGGCCGAATCACCGTGAACCTGCCTCCGAAGTATTTCCGCTTATGAGCCATAGTCTCCAGCCTGCCCGATGCGAACAGATTCAGCAGCGCTGTGTGTGAAAAATCCTCCAAATGGTGCCCAAGCGCGACCTTATTGCAGCCGTGCGCCTCCGCGACTTCAAACAGGCTCCTGCGCCTGTTGCGGCCGCACCTCTCGCAGTCCATCGGCAACGGCTCCCCATCCGGCAGAATCAGATCAGTAGCCGCATACGGAACCCCTTCCTTGTCCAGCCAATCGACCAGTGCATCCGGAGGCTCGATATTCGACCCGCGCGCATCCCCTTTGATATGTGCCGCCATAAGCTCGAATTTGATCTCCCCTATCTGCTGCTGCCGCTTCAGCAGCCTTAGCAGCGATAAGCTATCTTTGCCGCCGGAGACTCCGACCAGCACACGATCATGCGGCTGAATCATATCGTGGTCTCTCAGCGCCTCGTTCAGCTTCTTGCCTAGATAACAGGCCAGCCTCTCCGATTCTGTTCTCCATCTTTTAGACATAATCGAAATTAGGATAACACCTCAGCGAGTTCATGTCACTTGAAACTTATTACATAAATCTATCACGCATCAATACACTGTAATAGTATAGATTTACATAATAAGCGGGCTGCCGGATAGTCTGATACTGCTGATATTGCCATTTTGTCATTGACTTTCGCCGGAACCTGAACATATACTGAAGAATCTTTTAGTGTGCCTGTATTGCAATAGCTATCGATTATTTTGTGGGGGAGGAAGCAATGCGTAAGCCTGTATCTTTGCTGGAGTTATGGCGCGCCGCTGCAAGGTGTAGCACTTTTTTGCTTTGTGCTGCATTTCTGTTGATGTGCGCTTCGTCTGTGTTTGCTCTGGTGGCAGAGGATGGATTGGTAATAGGAGATGAAGATCTACCTCAAGTAGGCGGAACTCCGCTGCCAGAGAAAAAACTCACGCCCGAGGAAATCGCCGCTGCAGAGGCCGAGGCGGAAGCCTCGTCGGTGGCGGCCAACTATGTCTATCCCGTTCCGTTATATGGTCAGTGTTGGAGCCCGTGGAGATATAATCAACTCGGCACCTGCAATCTCACCATCTGCGATGCGGGATGCGCGATGTGCAGCACGGCTATGGTTTTTTCATATCACGGTGTAAGTTGCGACCCAGCGTCACTTAACACCTGGTTAAGAAACAACGGAGGCTACTCAGGGGGCTGCAACCTTATCTGGAGTGTAGCCGCCAATTACTCCAGTAAGGTAAAGTTTGTGGCAAGCTATAACTGGAACACAGTGGCTGCCAATCTTACCATAGTCAATCAGCACCTTGATGAGGGCAAGCCGCTTGTGTGCGAGGTTCGCAACAGCAGCGGCGGGATGCACTTTGTTACCATCACCGGGCGCAATGGTTCGACCTATTACATTAACGACCCCGGCTACGGCGACAGCACGACCCTCAACGCTCGTTACGGATCCCCGGCGGCTGCTTGTTACGGCATCCGCATTTATGACAAAACAGCTCCTCCTCCTCCGACCTGGAACGCGACTTACGTCAATCAGTCGTATCCGTCTACCATGACCGCAGGAGAAACCGCAGTTGTATGGGCGGAGTTTAAGAACACGGGCACCGGAACCTGGACACACAGCGCTACCTGCATAGGCACCTCCAGCCCGGCCAACCGCGTTAGCCCGTTCTACAACTCGGCAAACTGGATCAACAATACCAGACCTTCCGATGTAGACCAAACCTCTGTGGCAACTAATCAGACTGGACGGTTTTCATTTATCCTTAAAGCTCCGGCCACGCCGGGTACCTATACCGAAAAGTATAAACTGGTGCAGAGCAACTCGACCTGGTTTGGGCCGGAGATCACGTGGACAATTACTGTCAAGGCGGCTACGGGCAATATAACCGGCACCGTTCGCAATTCATATAATAACGATCCGGTGTCGGGTGCGACTGTCGCAGTAACCGGCGGACCGACGGCTACTACCAACGCTTCCGGCGTGTATACAATTTCGGGCCTTGCGCCCGGCGCAAAGACGCTGACCGTCAGCAGGGCAGGTTTTGAGACCCAGACCGCAAACGTCACTGTGACGGCAGGGGCGACTGCAACTCAAAACTTCACACTTATCTCAACAGATAAGACAGCGCCGACTGTTCCGACAAACCTGACCGCTAACGCGACGTCTCCGAGCCAGATTAATTTGGCCTGGTCGGCGTCGACGGACTCCGGCGGGGCTGGTTTGGCTGGATATATAGTCTACCGGGGCAGTTCTGAGATTGGTCGTACGACTTCAACTTCGTATTCGGATAATGGCCTGACATCGAACACCAGTTATAGCTATACTGTCAAAGCCTATGACAACGCTGGCAACATCTCAGGCGCATCGAACACGGCGACTGCCACAACCCAGATAGCGGCCGTCCCGATCTTCCAGGACGGGTTTGCTAATTTGAACTATTGGCAGGCGCTGGTCGAGGGCTCAATGCCCGCCCCTAACCCGGCAGTGCTTGTGGATGATAACCACAATCACGCTCAGTTCCCGGGTGTTAAGGCGATCAAAACCGTGGATAACGCCAATGGCTCGCAGGGCTGTTTGACTGGTCACACATTCGACATACCGTTTGGCGCAGCCAAGTTCGAAAGCTGGTTCTTTGACGGTTCCGGCCTTGGATATATCGGTCAGTTCGAGGAAGGTATTGAGGGCTGGGCAGGTTTGCCGAACTCCTGGGCTGTCTTTGATACGATCTCAGGCGGCACCAGCGGTAAGTGCCTGCGAATTAAGGACGGCGGATGGCAGGGCGGCGCTTTTAAAGAGTTCACCAGCGGTTTTGCCGTGGGTGAGGCCTATACGCTTAAACTGAGCATGAGACTAGCCAACGAAGGCACCTGGGGCACTGCTCCATACATCTTCGTCAAGTTCCTGAACAGTTCCGGTGGCGTCATCGGCTCCGAGAACACCAAGGCTATCACACTGGACAATGCGTGGCATACATATACCCTGACCGGCGCCGTGCCTTCTGGCGCAACAAAAATACAAATCGGCCAGAATATGTATCTCAATGCCACCAAAGATTACTATTACTATATGGACGATGTCTCGTTCATCACTTCGACCGATGTCAAAGCGCGCAGCAGCAGGCAGGGCTTGCAGGTGCGATGTGTGGATAGTAATGGTTCTCCTAAGGCTATCTATTTCCTCGGCACTTACAACGCTTCCCCTGGCTCGCTTGGCTCTTACAGCGGCGGTTACTACAAGGTCTGTGGGACTGGTTGCACAGGCTGGTATTGGCCGCTTGCAAACTGCAAGGAGCGCACACCGGGATGGCATAAGTTCACCATAGACTTCACACCATACACGGGCGCCGGCAACGAGGTTAAGTACTATATTGACGGCACGCTGGTCGGCTCTGTTGAGAGGACCCCGGATACGCAGGATATCGGCCTGAATATGGTTGCTTACGGCTTCCACTATCGGGTCAATAACCCGGGCTGGTTCGACGACTGTGCGATGTATGCTGCTCCTCCGGTTGCGCCGGTTATGGGCGCGGCCCAGACTCTGTCTACCACTTCCATTCGATGGAAGGTAACTGACAAATCCAATAACGAGATCGGGTTCAAGGTGGTTAACGCGGCCCAGGCTATCGTCGCCTCAGCGCCTGTTGCCAACGGCTCCGGCAGCGTGGTTAACATGGACGAGACAGGCCTTGTTCCGAACACGGCTTATACTCGAACGGCCAAGGCATTTAACGGTTCACTCGACAGCTCGCCGACTGCGGCAGCTACCAGGTGGACACTGTCCGTTCCGCCGAGCAAGTCTAACGTGACCAGTAACCGTGCGGAGGGCTCTACTTCCGCATCGCCTGACATTACGTTTACCGCGGTCGGCGGTTTCAAGAGCGGAACGTTGGCCAAATATCTCTACGCCTGGGACACCAGCCCGACTCATACCTGGACTGGCTCTGAGGAGGTTTGGGATTCTGGTGATCTGATTCTCGAAGCCCCTGCGACAGGTCAATATTACCTGCACGTCAAGGGCTACAACGGTGAGAACGTCGAAAACGGCGCTCTTGACCTTGGACCTTACGGCTATCAGGCTACTCCTGAAGCCAGTAAGATCAGCGACCTTTGGCCTCTTGAGGACGGTGAGGTTCGCTGGCTGCACGGCAAGATCGTCACTGCTAAGGTTGACGGTGGGTTCTATATGGAGGAATCCGACCGGACTGCTGGCGTGCTGGTTATCTCTAACGCCAGCGTGCAACCTGGCGACATAGTGAACGTGGAAGGCACACTTGGCCTTAACGATTCCGGCTCTCAGAGGCTGTTGACCGCATCTTACGTTGAGAAGGACGGCACTGCCGCTGTTCCTGGTGCGCTGTTTATGGTCACCAGGTCGGTTGGTGGTGAATCTCCGTCCGAGTTCACCCCTGGCTCGACTCTGACAAATGGCCTGTATAACGTCGGCTTGCTGGCCAGATTGTCTGGTCAGGTTGTGAGCAGGGATATATCCGACCCTCAGAACAAAGTCTTCTACCTCGACGACGGCGCTAAAGTCAGCGACGGTAACCAAGGCTTTGGCATTCTGGTTCGGTGTGGCAGTGTGACGCCGCCTGCAAACGGCATGGTAGCTGTGACAGGTGTAATCACTCTCGAAGCGATCGGCAAGAATTATGTTCCGGTGCTGGTCATTCGAGACGAGAGCGACCTTTCTCAGCCATAATTTAATAGAGACAGAAAGCAATTCCCACGGCCCGGATCGGCATTAAGACTTGATCCGGGCCGGTTTTTTGGCATAATAGAAATAAGATCGAGCTACAAACGGCTGTTGATTTGAAAGGTAAATGGAAATGGATTTCGTGTTATCTGAGCAGGAGGTTCGGGTTCTCGGCTCACTCGTCGAAAAGGAAGCGACTACCCCGGAGTATTATCCTCTAACTCTAAACTCGCTGGTGCTGGCGTGCAATCAAAAGACGAACCGTGACCCGGTGGTTTCATACGACGAGGACGAGGTGCGAGAGGCGCTGGACAGCCTTATTGAGAAGGACCTGGTGATAGTCTGCGACCGCAAAGACAGCCGGGTGCTGAAATATGATAATTATATGGCCGATAAACTCGGGCTGACGGCTGCGGAAAATGCAGTTATGTGCGTTTTGATGCTGCGCGGAGCGCAGACCCCTGGCGAGATAAGGCAGCGCACCGAGCGCATTCATTCATTTGACGAGCTATCCGAAGTCGAGCAGATACTTGAGGGCCTGGCCTCAAAGGAATCTCCGATGGTCGCCCGGCTGCCACGCAGCCCCGGTCATAAGGAGAATAGATATGTTCATCTGCTCAGCGGCGCGTCAGCCGAGGTCGAAACCGCGCCCGAAAGCCTGCGAGACCGTGTCGAGCTACTCGAAGCGCAAGTAGAGGCTCTGATGCAGGAGTTCGCCGAGTTCAAAAAGCAGTTCGAGTGATCTAGCCTTTTAACGCGCCCGCAGTCAGGCCTTCGGTGATCTGCCGCTGGAAGATCAGATACACGATCAGAGTCGGCAGCATAACCACTACCAGCCCAGCAAACAGCGCGCCCCAGTTGGCCTGATAATGCTCGACCATAAGCAGGTTCTGAATGCCCAGCGGCAAAGTGCGCAGGCTCTCTTTGGATATAATCACCAACGCCAGCGGGAACTCGTTCCAGATGCCGAAGAAGTTGAATATACCGGCTGCAATCAAGCCCGGCTTCGCCAGCGGCAGCATAATCCGCCAGAATACCGTGAAGCTGGAGCAGCCGTCTATCATCCCTGCCTCGGCAAGCTCATGCGGCAGCGTCTTAAAGAACCCGGTCAGAACAAATATCGTAAATGACAGAGAATAGGCCACATACACCGTGATCAGGCCGTAGTAGTTGTCCAGCATACCGAGGTTCGCCAGCAGCAGATAAAGCGGCACGATTCCGAGAAACACCGGAAACATCATCCCGCTCATAAAGACCGCAGACATCGCGTCTCTGCCTTTGAACGTAAACCTTGCGAGCGCGTAGGCAGCCATCGCCCCGATAAACAGGATAAAGAACATAGACAGCACGGTTACAAAGACGCTGTTGCCGAAACATTCACCGACTTTGGCCCCGTGCCACGCTTCTGAAAAATTGCTCCATTGCAAGACTTTCGGAAGCGACCACGGGTGTTCAAATATCTCGGTGGAATCTTTTAGAGACGCGAACAGCAGCCACAGCATCGGGTAGATGACGATCGCCGAGTAGATGATAAGCACTACCTGCAAAAGTCCGCTTCTGATCGGAGTTCGTTTTGAACGGGAGGCTTTTTTGTGTTTCTTATCGATCACCATTACAGTTCCACCGCCTCTCGTCTCATCAGCCGCAGCGAGCCTAACGATATGGTAAATATAAGCACAAAGACCACCACCCCGATTGCCGTCGCATAGCCGAAGTCGCTCTCGCTGAACGCCTTTTGATATAGATAAGTCAGCAGTGTATGTGTGTGCTCGGTGGGGTTGGAGTCGGTCATCACATAGACAAGCCCGAAGATGTTTATGGTGTTAATGATCAGATATACGATAGCCAGCTTCAAAATATCCCACACCAGCGGGATTGTGATGCCGATGAACTGCTGCCAGCTTCCGGCTCCGTCGATTGAAGCAGCTTCGTAGTATGAGTTTGGAATACTCTGTATGCCCGCCAGCAGAAGCACTATATAAAACCCCAAACCATACCATATACTGGTCACAATCATACATATAAGCGCGGTATTAGGCTCGCCGAGCCAACCGTTCTGCGGGGGTTTTATCCCCATGCCCTGCACAACCAGATTCAATATGCCGAATTGCGGGTGATATACAAACGACCACAGCACAGCCACCGCCACGACGGAGATCATATTAGGAAATAGAAAAACCGCTCTATAAGTCCCCGATCCCCAGACTTTTCTGCTGAGCACACTGCCGAAAAATAGCGCCAGCGGGATTACCACGACCAGTGAAATCAGCATAAACTCGAAGTTGTGCAGCAGCGCTTTCCAGAACAACGGGTCTCTCGGCACCATCTGGCCGCCGGACGACTCGAATCCCAGCAGTTTTTGGAAGTTCGCTAAGCCGACAAACTGCCGGTTCTGCGATATCCCGCTCCACTTGAACATGGCTATATAAAACGCCTGCACCATCGGAAACAGGAAAAACACCGTGTATAACACAACGGCCGGGGTCAGAAACAGTATGAGGGTTTTAAATTTATCGCGGTTGGCTACTGAACTCATCTTATGTTATATGATACACTCTCTCGACGAGGTTGTGGGAGATTTCTATGAAATATACACCGGGGCATCCTTTCGCGCCCCGGTGTAACGCAAAACTCGACTATTCGGCCTTATGCTTAGGAATGGAGTTGTCCTTTCGGCAAGTCTCAGCCGCCTTTTCCATTCTATCCACAAACTGCTGCGGAGTCGAACGGCCGTTTAGCAGGGAGGACATAGCTTCCTGTATCTCCTTGCCCATAGTTCGATACCAGTCGCCGTAGTCCGTGCCGTAGGTAGTGGTGGCAGCGTTCATATACTTCGCCGGCGCCACCAAAGTCGGTGGCAAATCGACCTCGTCGCTGCCTTTTATGGACATAAGAGTGTTCTTCTGAACGATGAACTTTTTGGCCATCTCCTGAGAGGTCATGAACTTAAAGAAATCCGCCGCCACATCAGGATGCTTAGCGGCTTTAGGGATAATCCAGGTCTCAACGCCGCACAATACCACCGAAGGATCACCTTTGCCGCCAGCAATCACCGGCGGGTTGAAATACTCCATGTGGAAAGTCGACGGCATCTGCATTTTCATCTCCGAGCCGAGCCACGTCCCGCACGGGATCATCGCCGCCCTGCCGAGTACGAATTCCATCTGGCTCTCGGTGTGGCTCATCCCCATAGCGCCCTTCTGGAAGTAGCCCTTGTCACGCAGTTCTGCGATCATCTCCGCCGCTTTCAGGAACGCCGGAGCTTTCCAAGCGCCCGGTTTCAGGTTTTCAGCGTCGTAAAAACCCTGCAAACCACCTGCGCTGATAGCCCACGGGAAGAAGAAGCCCTGCAGCATATACTGCGGATATTTGCCCTGGAAGGTGATCGGCGCGATACCGGCCTTTTTGATCTTCTCGCACAGCACCAGCAGTTCGTCGTAGGTCTTCGGCGGCGTCCATCCGTGTTTCTTGAACATATCCACGTTATACCACCAGCCGAAGATGTTGTTATTAAACGGCATTATATAGTAATGGCCGTTATATTTTCCCTTGTCCAGAAGCGACGGATAAAACGTCTCTTTCCAGGTTTTGTCGGAGCCGTAGGCCTTGGTTTCGAGATATTTGTCCATCTCCAAAACCTGCCCATCCACGACCATCGCCCACACGTCCATATCCCATCCCGGCCAGGTCAGATCCGGCACATCGCCACGCACGAATCTCGGACGCAGTTGCTCCCATACGCGAGGGTTGCCCCACAGATTGATCTTCACATTGGGGTGCTGCTTTTCGTATTCACGAGCCGCATATTCGAAGAAGTCCAGACCGAACCCGCCCTGAAAAGATGCTACCTCGATCTCGATTTTGCCGTCGGCTGTTTTACCGGCGCCGGATTTGTCGCCGCAGCCCGTAATCATAAGGGCAAACAACGCTATAATAATAATGAGAATGTTACGCATTAACTCTGCCTCCGGGACATTTTTGACCAGAGGTAGAGTATCACAGATGGGGTATACAGTCAATTATTTTCGCACGGAGGTAGAGTGCTCAGGCGTGGAGAATACCCTATTGTATAGAAAACCACAGAGGTTATAAATGAACGAGTCTATAGACAGAACCGGATCGAAATTTGAATGGATGGGGCGCGATGAGCTTACCCAGTTCCAAAACCAGGCCCTGTCACGCAGCGTAAAGCAAGCCGCGAAATCACCTTATTATTCTCAGAGGTTTGCAAAGGCGGGCCTCGATCCGGGAGATATAAAGGGCACAGACGACATTACATCTCTGCCGTTTACCACAAAAGACGACTTGCGGCTGAGCTACCCGAACACTATGCTCACAGTAGAGCCGGAAAAGGTGATCCGCATGCATACCTCAAGCGGCACCACGGGTAAGCCCACGGCAATCTTCCATACCAGAGAGGACGTCGATAACTGGGCGGAACTTATGGCGAGATCGCTGGCGATGGCGGGAGCCACCTCGCAGGACGTTTTCCAGAACATGTCCGGCTATGGCTTGTTCACCGGCGGGCTGGGGTTGCACTATGGCGCAGAGAGGCTGGGGATGTGGGTTATCCCCGCGGGCGCAGGCAACACGGCCAGGCAGATAATGCTTATCAGGGATTTCCGCGTGACCGTGGTCCACGCCACTCCGAGCTACGCGATGCATGTAGCCGAGCGCATGGTGCAGGAAGGCGACGACCCTAAGAGCTTGAACATCAAAATTGCAGCGCTGGGCGCAGAGCCATATACCGAAGAGCTTAGACTCAAACTTCAGGACCTCTACGGATTTAAGGCATTTAACAGCTATGGCCTGAGCGAGATGAACGGTCCCGGCGTGGCTTTTGAGTGCCCATATCAAAATGGCATGCACATCTGGGAGGACAGCTACCTGGTGGAGATCATAAACCCGGAGACCCTGCAGCCCGTGGCAGACGGAGAGATCGGGGAGCTGGTGCTAACCACGCTCAGGCGTACGGCGATGCCGATTATTCGCTATCGCACCAGGGACCTGACGCGCAAGATGCTCGGAGAGTGTCCGTGTGGACGCAAGCACGTGAGACTGTCGAGGTTCGTCGGTCGATCGGACGATATGCTTATAATTCGCGGGGTCAACGTCTTCCCAAGCCAGATCGAAGAGGTTATTATGCGCCACGACTGGCTCGGCGGCAACTACGTCATAAACCTGTCGAAAAAGCAGGCGCTGGATCAGATGACTGTCAGAGTCGAGATCGCAAAGACCGGCTTCGACGGTTCTATGCAGACGCTGCGCAACCTCCGCGCCGATTTGCAGAGGGAGCTAAAGGAGCAGATAGGGTTCACGGCGGATATCGATGTGCTGGAACCGGGCAGTTTGCCGACGAGCGACGGCAAGGCCAAACGAGTAATCGACGAGCGAAATTGAGCGGAAATCAGGAGCGACAATATGTATAAGGAACTACGAGTATTCGTTGAGAATAGACCCGGCAAGCTGTCAAAAATCGCCGAGTTGCTGGGCGGCGCCGGCGTCGATCTGTTGGCGCTGGAACTTGCGGATGAAGGGCAGTTCGGGGTCTTTAAGCTGCTGACCGCCGAGCCTGACAAAGCGAAGCAGGTGCTCTCCGAGGCCAATATGCCTGTCGCGTTCAACCAGGTCGCGATAATCGAAATACCTGATAAGCCGGGCTCGTTGCTGAAACTGTCGCGGGCGATGGAGGATGCGCAACTGAACATAACCGACGCTTATGGTTGTATCCTCGAACGAGGCAAGCGGGCGGTTTTAGTCGTAAAGGGAGATAAGCTCGACGCTATCGAGGCAGCCGCAGCCAACGCCGGACTAAAAGCCCTCAGTTCTCTGGATTAGCGCATATTTAGCGTGTTTGTGGCCGGGACGCAGCGCCCGGCCATTTATTTTTCCGGATGTTCCAACATGGAGACGCGGGTTAAAGCCTCCCCTGGTTCGGTGTGTTCCCACAAATATTTTATCTTACGCAGACTGAGTGTGAGATAATCGTCGTCGTCGCCGAAGACCTCCAGGGTCATGGTGTCGTCGTAACCGGTGTTTTTGATCCGGCGCACGACCTGCACCCAGTTGATATTGCCGACTCCCAGCGGCAGATGTTCGTCGCTTGTGCCGCCGTGATTATCCGATATATGAAGATGCCCCAGCCTGTGACCAAAATTGGCGAGCAGCTCTTCTGATCTATTGTAAGAAGAATCAAGGTTGGCGTGGCCGACGTCCAGCAGGAACCGGACGCTGTTGACGGATTCGATCAGGGGTTTTAGCTGAGCTACACGGCTGAACCCTGGGGTGTTTTCCACCAGCAGAATCATATCCAGCGTCTCCGCCCGTTCGGCCAGACGCACGATAGCCTCCGTGTTTTGTGCTATCATCCACTCTTCATCGAAAAGAGAGACTTTCGTGTGCGGGTGGACGTTCATCTTGTCGATACCCATATCCCTAAAGACGTCCATACACCGCTCCAGCTCTTTAATCGCAAGCTCACGAAAATCCGGGAAAGGCGAGGCGATCGGAAGATACCACGCCGTATGGCCCACCGCGAACATATCGGCCTCGTCGAGTGCGTTCACAATCTTATCCGCATTGACCGTGGCCGAGTAGGTTTGTTCCGGCTCAAGTGTAAGGTCGATAAAATCGAAACCGAGGTCGCGGAACGAAGCGATCTCCTGGGTGACCTCGATCATTGGGTTATTCATTGCGCCGAATAGCATAGAAATCCGCCCTTTGATGTAACCACGGATCGAGCAACTGCTCTCGATCGACAACTGTCGGAGGGTTTTGTCTGTATTTTAGCCTTTTTTCGGCCAGTTCATTCCTTATGGAATCCGGAATGCAGCCCATTGAGCTGGGATACTGCCAGTCAAATACATCGACCAGTGCCGCCAGCAATAGCCAGTGCTCCCCAAGAAGGCTCATAAGCCTGTCCCAATCCAGCCTTTGGCACTGCGCCTGGGCGAGTCGCATGACGTCGGGCCAGTCGCAGCGGTGGCGGTTGATGACGAAGACTTTGATCCATATAAGCTCTTCGAGAGGCAGAAAATTGAGATGAAGGCCCAAAAACTCCCCAACCGACGCGCGGCTGAACCACTCGTCGGTTATATAGTTGACCAGATTCGCAAATCGCCAGATCACGTCCAGTATCAACCCCTTTTGACCGGAGTGATAGATCCAGTCCTTATCTCCGGCGGCCTGCTCTCCTATGTCGACAAACCCGACAGAGCTTAACGCCTCAGCCGCGGCTTGCACTTGATCCTGGGTGACGTAGACGTCGATATCGTGAGTGTTGCGCCACCAGTTTGTGTAGTGATAGACGGCAAAAGCGCCGCCGACCATAAAGCGAACGCCGGAGTCCTGAAGCGCTCGCAGGGCCTTCATATACAGGTCACGATCCTGAGTGTCGAAATGATCGGTCATGATTATCTAATACCCCAGCAGTCTATTGCGAAAACTTAGTAAATGGGTAGAGGTTTACGGCTGCCTCGTCTATAATAAGAGAGTGATAGAGTAAGGAGGCTTTCTTTGCATGCGTAATTTTAAACTCGTTGTGCTCGGTCTGGCTGTTGTTATGATGACGGCGGCTGCGTTTACGGCCTGGGCAAAGAAAGATGCAAAATATGTAGGCTCTGAGGAGTGCATCGCCTGCCACGAAAGCAGTTACGCTGCATTGGTGGCCGGATACAAAAAGACAGCCCATGCGACGGCGATGTCTGATGCTACAAAGAAACCGGCCGCAGTCAAAGCCAAATTCGACGCGGATTCCCCGATCAAAAAGGCGGATATCAAATACGTGCTCGGCTCGGAAAAATCCAACCAGAGCTATATGGATAAGGACTTCAAGGTGTTGGGCGGCAAGTGGAACGCGATGTCCAACAACTGGGCTCCGGAGCCGAACGCCGGCAAAAACGGCGTGACGCAGTGCGTCGGATGCCACACCACCAACTTCGAGCCGGAGAAGAGAACCTGGACCCAGATGGGCGTCGGCTGTGAGAGCTGCCATGGGCCGGGTGCTGAGCATGCCGAGAGCATGGACGCCGAGGATATCCAGACCATGAAGGGACTCGACTCCAAAAAGAAATCTATGGTGTGCGGGCAGTGCCATGCCACGGGAACCGACCCCAGCGGCAAGTTTGCCTATCCGGTAGATTATCTGCCGGGCGACGACCTCACCAAGAGCTTCAAGCTCAAGGATGTCGCTGAAGGTGCTGCGAACAATCAGTATAATGAGTTTATCAAAAGCAAGCACTATGAAGGCGGGATGGCTTGTGTCAACTGTCACGACCCGCACGGCGACAAGTCAAAGGCGGCTCCTCAGCTCAGACAGCCGATCAATGAAGGCTGTTTGACCTGCCATGCTGCAACTATCAAGAGTATGAAAGAGCACGCTCCGACCGCGGGGGAGAAGGCGACTTGCGCCACCTGCCATATGCCGCGCGGCTCACACGCCTTCAAAAAAGCCGAATAAATACGAGTTAACAGACGATGGAAAGGGCGCCGTTTCAGCGCCCTTTTCTGGTTTTTGTGGTTGATTCGCGGCGTGTTTATGTTTGCTCGTTGCGTTTCTGGGATAGGACGAGTAAAATTGACGGTAATGATATTTCACGGACGAGATCGTATGACACAGGCTGCGAGATATTTAGCGCCGCTGATTGCGTGCTTATGCGCTATGGCGGGCGCGTGTTGGGCTGAGGCGGTTCCGGTGCGGATTATGATGGGTTCCAGCGAGGCGCCACTGGCTCCTGCGCCAGTATTCGACGGGGCAGGGGTGTTGGCCCCGGTTCAGATCGTCTCAATGCTGGGAGCAAGCAGGGTCGACGCGGAAAACGGTGACATATTGGTCACGGCCGCCGGCGGGCAGTCCGCAAACATAAAGCCCGTCTACATAAATGGCAACCGCATGATCCCGATGGATAAGCTGATCTCGCTGATCGGCGGAGAGCGGATATGGGATCCGGCGAAACGCACGCTTAAGTTAATTGCGCACCTCAGCTCGGTGGAATTTGACGATGACACCCTCAAGATAAACTGCTCATTTCCTGTGCGCGTCTCTACGAGTATGTGGAACGGCAACATCGTGGTGGATGTGGCCAATACAAAGCTTGTCTCTGAGGCCAAAGAAGTCTACATAGGCACGCCGCTGGTCTCTAAGGCCAGGCTCGGTCAGTTCGATACTTCGACCGCGCGCGTTGTGCTGGAATTGGCGAAAAACACGGGTTATACGCTCGAATCTAACGGCGCTGTGTCACAGGTTCAACTTAAAGTCGGGGATGGGCTGGTTCCACCTGCGCCGGCTGTGGCGTCGTCACAGCCTCAAAGCGGTAAATCATCGTATACGATTAATTCGATCAACATTCAAGGCGATGAGAGGTCTTTC
This sequence comes from Armatimonadota bacterium, assembly GCA_050948905.1. Classification (GTDB taxonomy): domain Bacteria; phylum Armatimonadota; class UBA5829; order UBA5829; family UBA5829; genus DTKD01. The sequence goes on from JBMNES010000001.1 coordinate 1,164,724, forward strand.
ACCGTTGGAATAGCGACGTCCGGCAAATCGGCTGCAACGAGCAGCTTATCCGTAACTCCGCCGGAGATTCGCGTCGATTTGCCCGGAGGCAGGCTGGCGGAATCCTGCGATATCGCTGGGTCACATCCGTTGGTTAAACCGGAACTCGTTAGGACATCGTCCGGGGCGCAGTTGGTGTTGAAGCTGACCAGGCCATTGGCTTATAGCGTGGACGTTCGCGAGACGGAGACGGTGATATATGTGCGGCCTGCCGACAAGTCGGGAGGCACGCTGGCGAGCAAGGTTATAGTGATAGACCCTGGGCATGGCGGCAAAGAAGGCGGTGCGCAGGCGGGGGGCGTCAGCGAAAAGACGATCAATTTGCAGTTGGCAAAACAACTCGCTGCGTCGCTCGAAAAGCAGGGCGCGCACGTCATTTTGACCAGAAGCGGGGACGAACAGGTAGGGCTATCGGCTCGACCGAAAATGGCTATCGACGCCAGCGCGGACTTTTTCATCTCTTTGCACTGCAATTCAAACGTATCACCGAACAGTGCGACGGGTATAGAGACATATTATCACCAGCAGTTGCCGAGCCCTAAGCTGCTGGCTCAAGCTATCCACGATGGGGTATGCAAGTTTACGGGCATGTGCGACAGGAAGGCCCGCAGCGACCGCGTTTTATATCAGTCTGGCCTCGGCGTGCTGAGGGGATTGGCCAATTCGGGGATTCCGGGAGTGCTGGTAGAATGCGGCTATCTCAATCATTCCACCGATCGCGCAAAACTCAGGGACGCTGCGTATAGATCGAAGCTGGCCGAGGGAATTGTTGCGGGGCTTAAAGCGTACATAGAAGGGATACCGATACAATAAATGACGGGGCTATCGCAGGAGGCGAGTCGGTTCGATGGCTAAAAGACGAAAAAAATCAGGTGGGTCGGCGGCGCTGTTTATCGCAGGGATGCTACTAATCTGCGCGGCGGCTGCGGGTGCCTATTATTATATGAATAATCAGCCGACCGGTTTGGTTACTCCGGCGCAGAAGCCTGTCGTGACTGTGACTCCGAACGCTGCGCCTGCCGTGTCCCAACGTACTGTCCGTATTTATCTACCGGTGGCGGGGAAGCGCGGATTTTATCTGAAGCCTGTGGCTGTGACGAGCAGCAAAAAGGGAGAGATACTCGACGCGGCGCTGGGTGAACTGCTTGCCACCAACACGAAGTCTGGCCCAGCGGCGGAATTGATCCCTAAAGGAACGAAATCGCTGGCTCCGGTGAACGTTCACGACGGGGTTGCGACTATTGACCTTAGCAGCCAGTTCACGGACAATTTCTCCGGTGGTTCCGAACAGGAGGCGCTTACCATAAACGCTATCGCTCATACGCTGGTGGCAAACAGCGGTGGCAAGGTAAAAAGCGTCCTTATTTTGGTAAATGGGGGATCGGTTGAGACACTGGGAGGGCATCTGGAGCTTTCTTATCCGATAGAAGCGGACTCTACGTTGCTTCAACCGGATGGTTCAAAGTGACCTCTCCGATAGGTGTATTCGATTCCGGCCTTGGTGGATTGAGCGTCGCCGCCCGCATTCTTCAGATTCTGCCCAATGAGCGCATCGTCTACTTTGCGGATACCGCACACGTGCCGTATGGGGAGCGCTCCTTTGATGAAATTCAGCAGTTTTCTCTCAATATCGTCAGATTTCTCGTCGGAAAGGGAGTAAAGGCTGTGGTTGCGGCTTGCAATCTATCGAGCGCGGTCGCCTTGACGAAGGTGAGGGATACCTGGCCAGATCTGCCGATTCTTGGGGTAATCGAACCCGGCGCGAGGGCGGCTGTGCAGGCGTCAAATGGAAATCCAATTGGGGTGCTGGCCACGACGGGTGCGATAAAAAGCCAGGCATACGATAAGGCGATTGCACGGCTGGATGATTCCATAAAAGTAACCGGGCAGGCTTGTCCTAAATTTGTGCCGTTAGTGGAATCAGGCCTGGCGGAAAGCGATCAGGCTAAGGAGGCTGCCAGGGAGTACGTTCCGAGGTTGCTTGAGGCGGGCTGCAAAACTATCGTGCTTGGCTGCACTCATTATCCCTTTTTGATGAAAAGCATTCGATCGGCTGCGGGTGAGGATATCGCTATAATCGATCCCGCGCAGGAAACCGCCGCCGAACTTGGGAATATTCTTACCAGGCACAAAATAGCGAGTGATGAGCTAAAATCCGCTCATGAGTTCTATTCCAGCGGCGATTCGAGCGGGTTTAAGGCTTTGGGAAGCGAGTTTTTGGGGCGCGACATCGACAAGGTGACGCGCGTTGACATTGAAGATTTACCACGGGGGACTAATATATGATTCGCCTTGACGGCCGGGCAACAGACCAACTTCGACCAGTTAAAATAACACGCAATTTTCTGAAATACCCGGAGGGGAGCTGCCTCATTGAGATGGGTGACACGAAAGTCATCTGCTCTGCGTTTATCGAGGACAAGGTTCCGCCTTTTTTGAAGGGTTCGGGGCAGGGCTGGGTGACTGCGGAGTATGGTATGCTGCCGGGTTCGTGTGAGACCAGGGCGAGAAGGGACGCCACAGTCGGGCGAGTCAACGGCAGGGGCCAGGAGATTCAGCGATTGGTGGGCAGAGCTATACGCTCGATCGCCGATCTTAACGGGTTCGGCGAACGGACGATTTGGCTGGATTGTGACGTGCTGCAGGCAGATGGCGGAACCAGGACGGCGTCTGTCACCGGGGCTTTCGTGGCCTTCGTCGATGCTTGCGCGCAGATGAAAAAAGAAAACATCTGCAAGAAACTGCCGTTTTCGGACATCATCTCCGCTATCAGCGTAGGAATCGTGATGGGCGAGGAACTATTGGACCTCAACTACAAGGAGGATTCCAACGCGCAGGTCGATATGAATGTGATTATGACCGAGAATGGCAGGATAGTCGAGGTACAGACGACCGGCGAGGGTGCTCCGTTTACTCGTAAAAAGTTCGATTCGCTGCTCGATCTGGCGCAGAAGGGCGTTGTGGAGCTAACGTCGATGGTCAAGTCGACTCTCGCGGATGTGCTGTGACGAAGCTGATTATAGCCACTAAAAATCCGGGCAAAGTTCGAGAGATGGTCGAATTGCTGTCGGGTCTTCCTTATGAGGTGCACACCCTGCTGGATTATCCCGATGCGCCTGATGTCGAAGAAACAGGCACTACCTTCCTTGAGAACGCAATAATTAAGGCCACTGCTTATGCCGATTTTACGGGTGAACTGACCCTGGCCGACGATTCCGGCTTGGAGGTCGACGCGCTCGACGGCGCGCCGGGTGTTTTCTCCAGCCGCTTCGCCCCGACCGAATCCGAGCGCAACGAGCGTCTGTTGAGTATGATGAAAGACGTGCCCGACGACCGGCGTACGGCCAGATTCAGGTGCGTAATTGCCATCGCAGAGCCGTCCGGCGGCGTTCAGGTCAGCGAAGGCAGCGTAGAAGGCGTCATCGCACACGAACCCAAAGGTGACAACGGCTTCGGCTACGACCCGATATTCTACATCCCCAACCTGAAAAAACATTTCGCCGAACTCGACTCCGCCCACAAAAACAGGATATCCCACCGCGGCAAAGCCCTGACAGAGGCGAAAAAGATCTTAACCCGGATGGCGAGTGGCGGTTAATGGTTGTTGGTTGGCGGTTTACTGTTGTCGGTTTGCTTGCCAAATCTGGTATGAGCTATAACCTATAGAAATTCATCAGTCAAATCTATAACGTCTTTAAATTCGCCGGTCAAATCTATAACGTTTTTAAATTCATCGGTCAAATCTATCACCCCAGGTTCTTCAACAGGTCGCTGCGCAGTTGTTACATTAGAACCGCTGTTGCATATAGAGATCAAAAGCAATGTAGCTACCACAACCACGCCAATCCCACCGAGAAGCCATAAGAAAATCTCCGGCATGGCTATTAAAAAAACTACAAATAACACCGCTGCGACAAGTAAACCATGAATTAAATCTGGTAGCACAGCTTTTCCCAATAGATAATAACCACCTGCTCTTACAGGAAGTGGTATATCATCCACCCAATTTATGTGATCTTCTCTGTTATTGTCAGTCATTGCAGCAATTATCTCCCTTCATATCGTTCATAGCCAATTGCTCTCAATGACTATATCGCTAATTTACATCTAAAGAGGCAAAACCGGCCTTCCGCTGAAATTTCCAATCAATTTTCCAGATATCGCATCTCAGCGTGCGATGGCCTCCGATTAACCCCTGATTTGGCTGGGCATGATAATATAATAAGTGGGTTGGATGGGGTTTGGTAAGGAGGTTGTGGCGGTGGGTGGTGCGTCACGGTATAGTAGTGTTGCACAACAATTTCTCCCAAAGGATATCGCGGACGCCGTGCCGGAGGCGTTGTGCGAGAAACTGGCACGTACGCACTACGAGAACTTCCCCATAGGGTCGATTTTTCTGCCTGCCAAATTGCGAAAACACGTCTACAATATCTACACCTATTGCCGGCTCTGCGACGACCTTGCCGATGAGACAGGAGATTCTCACCTGTCTCTGGAACTACTGCATTGGTGGAGAGAGGAGTTGCATAGCTGCTTTGCGGGCAAGCCGAACCATCCGGTGTATGCGGCGCTGAAGCCCACCATAGATATGTTCGACCTGCCGATAGAGCCATTCGACGACCTCATAAGCGCGTTTGTTCAGGATCAGACCACCGTTCGATATGAGACCTTCGACCAGCTACAAGACTACTGCCGAAGGTCGGCTAATCCGGTTGGCCGGCTGTTTTTGTATCTTATGGGATATCGCGACGAGGCGCGGGCCAGACTCAGCGACTTCACTTGCACCGGGTTGCAGTTGATCAATTTCTGGCAGGATGTGGCTCCGGATTATCAAAAGGGCCGCATATATATCCCACAGGAAGATATGCGCCGGTTCGGATATACTGAAGCGGAGCTTAAAAACCGCGTGACAAATGCGGCATTCGTGCAGTTGATGCGGTTTGAACTGAAAAGGACACGGGAATTCTTTGACAACGGCGCACCCCTTGGCAGACTGGTGGAAGGGCCGGGAGCGGCAGATGTCGATTTGTTCAACAGATGCGGCGTCGCGCTGGTAAACTCAATCGAGCGCAGCGGCTGCGATGTGCTTAATAAAAGGATCACTGTCTCCAAAGGACGCAAACTACTGATCGCGCTGGGTTGGGCGGCAAGAAAAGCGATCGGCAGATAGGATAATCGATTTATGGACGAAAAACTGGCAGTGTCATACCGCTACTGTCGCGATGTGGCGCGAAAACGGGCGAAGAATTTCTACTACTCGTTTATAGTGCTGCCAAAAGATCAGCGGGATGCGATGTGCGCGGTTTATGCCTTTATGCGCTACTGCGACGACATCGCCGACGACCCTGGTGTCAATTATGACCGCAGGCAAATGCTTGAAAGATGGCGGGGTTCGTTGGACGTATCCAGGCTTAATGATCATAAAGAGAGCCTCATTTTGCCGGCCTTTCACGACACAGTGCGCAAATTCGAAATACCCCTGGAATATTTTCACCAGCTTATAGACGGCGCGTCGATGGACCTCAGCATCGACAGGTATGAGACCTTCGAGCAGCTTTATGATTATTGCTATAAAGTAGCCTCGGTGGTCGGCCTGGTCTGCATATATATCTTCGGTTTCGATGCGCCGGAGGCTAAGAAGTATGCCGAATATTGCGGAATAGCATTTCAGTTGACCAATATCCTGCGGGATGTGAAGGAAGATGCCGCCAGCGGCAGGGTCTATATCCCCGAAGAGGACTTACGCGCATTCGACTACAGCGCAGAAGAGTTGATTGCCGGGCCGAGGGATGATCGATTTAAGCGGCTTATGCGCTTTGAGGTCGATAGAGCACGCGGATATTACGCCTCGGCGATGCCACTGGTGACGATGGTGCACGGCGCAGGCAGACCTGGGCTGTGCGCGATGATAGAGATTTATCTTAGCATCCTCGACAGAATCGAGAGCAAGCAGTATGATGTCTTTCGCCACTCGGTTTCGCTGTCTCGCACCCGCAAGGTGGCTATCGCGGCTAAGGCCCTGGTAAGATCGAAGCTCTCCGGAGGCGGACCATATCTACCAACATAGCAGTAATAGGGGGCGGCGTAGCCGGAATCTCCTGTGCATATCAACTCGCCAGACGCGGCATAAAAGTCACTTTGTTCGAGGCCCGCAGCGCCCTCGGAGGCCGGAGCCGCTCTTTTTATGACCGACACAGTGGCTTGATGCTGGATAATTGCCAACACGTGCTGCTGGGCTGCTGTTACGAGGCCATAGACTTTCTCCGAGAGATTGGGACGCTGGATAAGGTCACGTTTTACGACAAACTTAAGGTGATCGACCAGTCCAGGCGGCTCATTATAAAATCCTCCCCTCTTCCTGCCCCTTTACATCTCGTACCCGCGTTGATGGGAGGGGATTTTTTGAGTGCTTCGGAGAAACGAGCGTTGATGCGGCTGGCCGTCTTGATGCCAATCAACAAACCGACCAAAACCGAGACTGCCGCGGCTTATTTCGCCTCGGTGGGATGCCCGAAGAGCCTTATTACAAAGCTGATTGAGCCGGTTATAGTCTCCGCACTCAACGAATTCCCCGCAGAGGCGTCGGCTGAGTATGCGCGTATGGTGCTGCTGGAGATGCTGTTTAGGAATCGACGCGCGTATTTACTTGGGGTTCCGGATGTAACTCTCAGCGAATTAATATCCGAACCTGCGATGCGTAAGTTGCAGGAAATGGGCTGCGAGCTTCGTCTCGGCACGCGGATACGGGCGTTACACAGAGAAAATGGCCGAATGAGATGCCTGGAGACCGGCTCCGGGCAGCGAGTTGAATATGACGCTTGCGTGGCCGCTGTGCTTCCACGATCACTGGCGAAAATTGGGATCGCAAGCGCAGAACAGTTGACCTGGCGACCGATAATCAGCGCACACTTATTTTATGGGCGACAGATACCGGCATTTGAGCCCGCATGTGTGGTTGAAGAACCGTTTGGATGGGTATTCGGCAAGCATCCGGAGACAGGTTACGTGCAGGCAGTCGCCAGCGCTGCGGGTGGAATAATCGGTCTGAGTCGGGATGAGATAGCTGCTTTGGCAGTGCGGGCTGCCGAGCAGGTTGAGCCTGCTCTTGCGGGTATGCCGCTTCAGAGAAGCATAATCCATAAGGAGCGACACGCGACTTTTGCGACATTGGGCTGCGATGATCACCGGCCGTCGACGGTGACTGCTTTGGATAACGTGTTTATTGCAGGGGACTGGGTTGCCACGGGCTGGCCCGCGACCATAGAAAGCGCGGTGCGATCCGGCCGGATGGCAGCAGAAGCAATCATAAAATCAGGCTGATTGGGCGCGTCACAAGTCACCGAATGTGGGAGGGACTATGCGACGATTATTCACCTTTACGGCGCTCGCTTTAGCTCTGGCAGCATCCTGCGCAATAGCTCAACAGCAAGCTCAGCCGCAGCAGATCGTGACCACGTCCTGGCACGGGTTATCGGGATTATACGTGATCCCGACCGCTAGAATTGTAGGAGCCGGCAAGTTCGCAGTCGGTTTCAACGAATCCAAACACGCGGAAACCATTCTTGGCGGCAAATATGTCGACCGGCAGATCAGAGGCGTCGGCACCTACGGCATATCAGACAAAATAGAGATATGCGCCACAATATATAACAACATGTTTGTGATTCCACCCGATGTCGAACCTCAGTTGCACAACACACACAAGCACACTTTCGGGGCCAAGATTCAACTGCTTCAAGAGCACCCACACTTCTGGTTTCCTGCGGTGGCTGTGGGGGTTAGGGATATCACGAACAACACAGCGGACCTTGGCCCGCTGCACAACGTCAATAATGGCACCAAAGGCTTCATTGTGGCCAGCAAAAAAGTGCTCAAAAACCCGAAAACGGGCCGGTTTATGGACTGCCACGCAGGTTTGACGTTCGATCGCAACGCCACATCTGGATTCGCCGGCATAGAGCTTACGCTGGCGTTGAACACGAGCCTGATAATTGAGGGTATCTGGGATGCACCATACCTCAATTTCCGTGACTTCGGAGACGACGACACCCACGGCCGCTATTTGTTTAATGTCGGGCTGAGGATGTACCCGGAACTTGTGCCCGGGCTTGTCCTCGACACAGGGTTTGTCGGCGACGGTGAGTTCGAGTTCTCATTCGGCGCGAGTTATGTTATCACTTTATAGGACTTGAGAATCTCTCTGAGATACGCCGCATCGTCGATGAGAATCGCCTTTTGTTTCTCCTTGTCGTAGCGGCCGAGGGATTCATTTTCGATGCACAGATCACCGGTATATCCGGCGTCCTTTAACGCCTTTACCGTTACGTGCATATCGACGTTGCCTTCTCGCAGGGGGCTGCAGTATTCACCGTAGCCCCAGCCGGTTTCCCGTTGTATATTCCGCTTATCGGCGGGGTAGTTGATGGATTTCATGTGGGTATGCTTTGTGCGAGGCGCGAAGTGCTTTATTATCTCGTGGACTCGTTTGATAGGATAGCCGTACCAATAGAAATTGCCTGTATCCAGCGTCATACCGACGCGGTTGGAGTTCACGGCGTCCAATACAGCATCAAGAAACTCCTGCTCGTTGCCTTTGTGACCGTGGTTTTCTATCCCCATATTCACGTTTAGATCCGCTGTCGCATCGAGTATCTTTTTCATACAATCCGCAAAGTGCTGCGCTCTTTTATCAAGCGGCCAGGAATCCTGTGTGCTGAGATACGCGTCGATGCGGATGGCCTTAATCTGTAACTGCGACGCCGCTTTGACTGCGGAGATGACGTAATCGAGTTCGCTTTGCAAATCCTCAGCGCCGAAGTTATTTCCGAGAAGTAGAGCACAGGGTTTGACGCCGTTATTCTCGGCTTTGTAGCGATATTGTTCGATGGCGTTCGGGTCTGCAAGAGACTCTCGTGTGTCCGAATCGACGGATGGCACGGTTCTATCCTTGGTGTAGTTCAGTTCCACGTGCTGTATGCCCATCGCTTGAAGTCCGGCTTTAATGGTGCCGAACGTGCCTGGCAGGTGGGCGTCTCTGACGGAAATATACATAGTTAATCCCTCCGGTAGACTCAAGTCTCCTTTTGCAGCAGCGTTGAGTTTCCCTTCTTACATACCCAGGAAGGATGCGCGACGGTGAGTTTTGAACTTATATGAAGGCAGAGGTAGCGCTTGACGGAGGACGAATTCCCAGGCGTATAGGTATACAATTTATGACTACAGGTAATAATCAGTTTTTTGACACACTTGCATCCAGCTACGACAAGCCGCGAACGGTAGACAGGGCGAATGCTGTGGCTGAGGAAATTCGCAGGCAATTGCCGATTCGTTCTGATATGACCGCGTTAGACTACGGCGCAGGAACGGGCTTGATGGCATTTGCGTTAAAGCCGTTTGTAAAATCTATCATCGCAGTAGATTACTCACAGGGGATGATCGAGGCCCTGCAACAGAAAATAGACGAGTTTAGTGTGGAAGGCGTGACCCCTGTGCTCGGCGATATCAATACAGGACAACTTGACGGGATGCGGTTCGACCTTGTCTACAGCTCGATGACCATGCACCATATCCCAAACGTGGCAGAGGTTCTGAGCAAATTTTACGACCTGATTGAGCCGGGCGGGTTTATTGCTATTGCAGACCTCGACGCTGAGGACGGAAGTTTTCATGGAGACCACACCGAGGTACATCATCACGGCTTCGACAGAGAAGAAATGGTGCGGTTGCTGCGACAAGTGGGGTTTATCGACGTGAGGTCTTCGACCGCCCACACTATGACCAAAGAAATAGAAAACGGCGAGACGCGTGATTTTCCTGTATTTTTGGTTGTCGGTCGAAAAGGCTAATGGTATGAGATGGGTGGCGAGTTTCTATGGCCCGCCACCCGGTAACTAGCGAACTACCTTCGCTGCTCCTCATAGTCGTAGATATCGAACAGCGTGTAAACCACCTTGTTTCGCGGAACGTACTGCTTTATGTAGGCTTCCATATAGACCTGCAACTCGACCGGAACGTCGCTGAGCCTTCTGTCGCGCTGCTGATTGTTCCAGGGGATGATCTCCTCGAGGGTTTTCTGCTTGGCGTGTTCCCGAATCCAGTCCTCGACCTGCTCGTCAGAGGCTCCTGTCGCCAGAAACGCCCGCAGTTCGTCGTAGTTGATCTCAGCAAAATCCAACCAGACCTTGTCCAGCGGGCAATTGGTGTCGTATTCTCCCATGCAGCCGACCAAATCCGAGCGGCACTTGTCCACCACGCGGGCAGCGATCACATATCCCGCCAGGGTCTCCCGCGGGCCGCGGGGAAAATCTCGATTATCCCGCAAATCACGGGCCAGCAATCTGACTTTTTCCAAATTTTCCATTAAGCGCATCTCCAATCTAAAATCTTGTTGAGCTTATACCCAACTATTACCCTCGCCATATCTTCTGCAGAGAAATTGCTGCAATTTTTGGGTTTCCATCGACATCGACTATAGAAGTATTGGCCGTGCAGGGGTAGCAGTCGTGACCCATCCAGAGGATAATTCCGCCGCACTTGGGAAAGCGGTCCTTGCACGATTTAACCGCGATACAAAGCGCTTTGGCCTGCCTGGCCTGGCTCCACTCGACGTATTCTTCGATGCTTTCAGGCTCTCGGCCGAGTTCACGTATGGCCTCGTGCCATTCAATCCACCACGGCGAGGTGCGTTTCCACAGCGGGTTAGTGGAATCGGCGGGCATAGGGTCGAGGCCGCCGGAGGATCTGCGGATTATCTCAACCGAACTTGCGCCCGGCGCACCGGTTTCCGACCTGAACAGAGCGTCGTCCCCTGCCCAATAGCGCGCCCAGTCGCCGTCAAGATCCCCTTCCGCCTTCCACGGGCCGTGCACATCCCAATGGATCCCTTTGCCGAAATTGCCCTCCGATGCAGTGAACGTCGGGCCGGAGGACGAAGTCGCCAGAAACCACCTTGTCGGGTCCTGCTGGTTCACAACATCTCGTATCCTGGCGATCATCGGGTGCGATTCGTCGACAGGCCGACCCTGACCCGGGCTGCCGTCCATAGCGGTTTGCAGCTCATTTCCGCCACACCAGATTATCAGCGACACGTGATGCTGCCGGCGTTTAATATATGATTCGACGATGCCGGCCATAGATTCAATGGACTTCTCATCGTCCGGCGGGTGATTGTCGACGCCGGAAGACGACAGCGGAAACTCCTGCCAGACCATCAACCCCAACTCGTCGCAGATGTTATAGAACTCCTCACGCTCCAAAAACGCCCCGCCCCAGACCCGGAGAATATTCAGTCCAAGGTCCTTATACAACGTCAGCCGTTTGCGATAGTCGGCCTCGGTGACATCAGCGTAGTTTGGCCGGATCGGAACCCAGTTTATGCCCTGCAAAAAGACCGGTTCGCCGTTGACGACGCAAATCCACCGATCAGCGTGCTCAGCGCCCTCGCAATGCTGCCAGGTGACGCTTTTGAACCCCACGCGGCGGGTTTGGGCGTCGATTTCGTCTCCGTTATCATCAAAAAGCGCGAATCGGAGGTCATAAAGCGGCTGCTGGCAGCTAAGATTCGGCCACCATAACTCGACGGGCAGATCGTTCCAGTTCACACCCGTTGAGTTGAAATCAACTGCGGGTATCTTCTCCGTGCGAATAATCTTCCCATCCCGGCTGAGAGTCAATTCGACTGACGCACCCTGCACCTTACCCCAGGCCGTAAGAGATGATGCGTCTGTGGTACACCGAAAACTGCTTATCTGTGCGCCGTCGGTTATCTCAAGAGAAATCGGTTCGGTTATGCCGATTTGCACCAATCGCGGCACCCAGTCCCAGGTGTAGTTGAAACGCGGCTTCCATTCGCGCATTTTGGATGTGAAGCCGAACTGACCGAGCCATCGCGGTGACAGGTCGAAGATTATCCTTATCACGTTGCCGGATGGCTGCAAATAATCAGTAAGCTCGAAGATATGTGGCGTAAATGAGCCAGTGAACTCGCCGACTGTTGCGCCGTTGACCATCACCCATCCGCAGTAATCCAACCCGCCGCAATTTAGTCGAGTTATCCTGCCCTGCTGCAGCCAATCGTCAGGGATAGCGGCCTCGTATATCCAGTGCCTGTTTTCTACCCACTCACAGGCGCGGCAATTCAGGCCGACGTTCCAATCCGGCAGCAGCCCGGCTTTGAGCAGGCTCATCTGCACTGAACCCGGCACCTGTGCGTCTATTGCGCTGATTTCTGCGTTCGGCGACGCCCCGATTTCCAGGCTCTGCTCCATACGCCATAGCTCCGGAATCCAGCCGGACAGTTTCCAGTTAAGCTGAGAAAGGTCGTATCTTTTAATCACTTTTGCGGACTTTCCACCCCATTTGCTCAGGGGTCAGCGGCGTCACCCCGAAGGCGAACTCTATCCCCGGCTTGAACAGCGATATAAGCTCGAAGTTCTCATAAGAGACCCCACCGGGGATCTCGGTGTTGGTGCCATAATATATGAAACGGCCGTTGACCCTGGCCATAAAAGGTTCGGTTATCGAGTTGGCGGGTTTGCGCCAATACTGCGTGGCCACCGATGCCTTGCACGTCCACCAGTTTCGAGAGACTTTGACCGAAGCCGGATCGGTTTCGTCCGGCGTCACGGCGACGATAATCGAGCCATCTTTATCCTTATGAAGCCGATCCTGCTGGTAATCCGCGACTGGGAAGAAGTCGGAACCGCTGGCGTTTGGCCAGAGTTTGCGGCTGTCGATTACTTCATCAGCAAGCCATAACCTGCGAACACGCGCGAAATTTCCCATAGTGGCCGTCAGCACGCAGGACTCCATCGTGGCCCCGGATTTTGTGGAGTAGCATTTGAACGTGACTTCGTGCGGGCGATCTTCCCGAAAAGTGGCGAGGATAACCGGCTCCGCCCCGCTTTCGAATTTCTCGACACGGATACCTATGCTCAGGGTGCGCACCTCTTTGCTCCCAACTTTGATCTTGCCAACCTTGCCGCGAGGGCACTGCCACGGCCGGGAAGGAGCCGACGTATCGTTAATATCGTCGACGAACCAGAGCCGCTTGCCGCCTAATATATCCAGCTTGCTGCGTTCCAGTTCGGAAAAGGAGCGGCGGCCATTGACTACCGGCTCAATGGCGATAAAGTTGATCCGCGAAAGCTCGCCTTTGGGAAAGACATACGGCGCGTAGATGCGGATAAGGCCCCTCGGCCCGTTTTGCGCCGGCCAAAGACCGATGCGGATGCCGTCTTTGAAGCCGATTATGGGTTCGGCTGGGGATTTTGACGACGGCCGTAGCCAAATGCCGTCAACTGTCGGCTGATTTAACTTGCCCGGAATCATCAGAGCGCCCAGCCCCACTATAGTAAGGGCAATCGCAGAGACAATGATCTTCATTCGACGACTGCCCTTCAAAATCACGCACGACCCAGCCACTCATCGCGATGCGCCGCCACGAAGTCATCGTCGTTAAGGTGCGGATACGCCGCGTAGACCCGGTCGATTTCCTCCATTTGACCGCTGCTGAGGCATTCGTTCGGGTCCAGACACCAGAGTCCCTCGAAAAGACCCTGTCGCCGCAGCACTTCGTGCAGCCCGGCTATGCAACCCGCAAACGAATTGGCAGTATCGAAAAACGCCGCATTGCAGTCCGTGACCTCTATCGACCTGCGCAGCATCTCCGCGCTGACCCCGCCGCCGGCAGCCACAATGGCATGGCACTCGTCAAGCAATTCAACTGCGTTTTTAACCCAAACGGACCAATGACCCAGCAGCCCGCCGACGATTCTTCGCTCGACAGGTTTTTCATTAACAATGAGACGATACGGCGTGAGCAGATCCATCACGATGTTGTCATCGTTGCCGGTGTAAAGGGCTATGTCGTCACGGCCAGCCTCCGCAACCGCCCGCACCACGTCGAGGGTAAAGTAACGATTAAACGGGGCCATCTTTATCGCGACCACGTTTTCGATATCTGCGAATCGTCGCCAGAAATCATACCCAAGCATCCTGCCGCCGACCGCCGGTTGAAGATAAAACCCGATAATCGGGATCACGTCGGCAACGGCCTTGCAGTGCGCTATGAGCTGATCGGTGTCGGCATCCTTCAGCGCGGCAAGGCTCAGCAACGCAGCATCATAACCGTACTTTTTCAGCGTCTCTGCCTCAGAAACGGCCTGTGCAGTCGGTCCGCAACATCCGCCGATCCGAATCAGAGAATCAGTCGCACCCGACCGATCCATCTCATCTTTTCCAAGCTCCAGAAGCGGCTCGAAAAGTCCGATTTTGGGGTCGCGGATGGCAAACTGAGTCGTATGCACGCCTATCGCGATTCCGCCAGACCCGGCGGCTATATAATATCGCCAAATCGCCCGTTGCCTGCGCTCGTCGAGCTTACGGTTGGCGTCCAGCGCCAGTGGACTTGCCGGTATCACCCAGCCTTTGGCGAGTTGATCTCTTAATTGAGATATGTTCATTGACGATCCAAGCTCCTAGAATTTGCCGTCGCGGGTCTCGAAGTGGGTCGGTTTGCCGATGCTCTCCCCGCCCGCCATAATCCATGCGGCGATCCACTCCATCATCTGATCTGCGCTGACCTTCGGCTTGCCGTAGAGTTCATATCCCAGGCTGCCGTCGGAGAGCAGCGCGTTCGGAGCCTCCCGGCCTTCGATGATCGCTTCCTTGCCCATCAGTTTGCCAAACTTCTCGGCGACTTCTCGCACTTTGAGGAACTCCGGCCCGGCCACGTTCAACGCGAACGCCGGGACCGCTGCTTTTTCAAACGCCTGCAGAGCCATAGCATTGGCATCCGCCTGCCAGATGACGTTGACATATCCGGTGGTGACGTCCACACTCTCGCCAGCCCACACCTTTTGGGCTATATCCACCAGCACGCCGTAGCGCAACTCGACCGCATAGTTGAGTCGAATAAGGGATACGGGGATATCTCTCTGGACTGAAAAATGCTGCAGCACGCGCTCGCGGCCCAGAACGCTCATAGCGTATTCGCCTATGGGGGAAATCTCGCTGGTCTCTGAGGAGCCGCCAGAATCCACCGGCACGAACTTATAAATATTACCGCTGGAGAACGCGGCGATTCTGCTGCTGCTATATTTGTTCGCAACCGCGCCTGGCAGGTAGGAGTTGATCGCCCAGGTCAGACCTTCGGCTCCCGATGACCCGAACTTCATTCCCACCATAAACATCACGTTCTTTGCATACGGCAAAGCGTGCAGTTGACCGGGTTTCAGGAAGTCGCATTCGATAGTTTCGATGCCTTCGTCCTGCAGTCGCTGCTTGTCTTTAGCAGAAGGGAAAATCGAGGCCGCCATCACACGACGATTAACCCCGGCAGCATCTGATGCCCTTTTGGCCATTCTGGTCAGCGTAGGCCCCATCTTGCCCCCAGCGCCAAGCACCATAATATCTCCGTCCAGCCGCCCCATAGCCTCAATCACTCCGGGAGTGGGTTCGCTGAGAATATTTTCCAGTTCGTCGATAGTCTTGATCGTCATTTTTTCCTCCGCGTCGCAGACGAGCCTCGTATTTGGGCTATTGCACAACAAATTATAGCAGAGGTTTGCAAAGTAGGGAAATGGCCGGAAGGGGATAAACGCGAAAACGCGAAAAGAGCGAAAACTCGAAAATAACGGTGCCGGATCGGACCTCGAACATCAGGCTTCGGACTTCGAAAAAAGCAGATTTCTCACTTCGTTCGAAATGACGGGGTTCGCCAACCGCTAACCGTCAACCGCCAACCCGTCCGGCTTTAGTCAACTACAACATTTATCCGGCAGCTCTGGTCGGCGATTATCTCCCCTATTTCTGTGGCGCAGAGGGTTCCGGATTGAATGAGGGCTTCCTGCAGGGTTGCGGATTTGTCAGCGGCCACGCTTATAAGCAGCCCGCCGGAGGTTTGGGCGTCGCACAGGGCCAGTTGATCTTCTTCGGTGATATCATTAGACCAGAGTACAGCATTCTCATCGTTAAGGTGGTCTCGATTTGTATATGTCCCGCCGGGGGCTTCGTCAAGGGCGAGCAGGTCTCTTACCCCATCTATCAACGGCACATCATGCGCCCGAATCTTAGCCCCGACGCCGCTCGCAGACACCATTTCATGCAAATGACCCAGAAGACCGAACCCGGTAACATCTGTGCAGGCGTTTGCGCCGATTTTGACCATAACCTCCGAAGCAGCGCCGTTTAAGGTGGTCATCACCTCAATCGCCTTTTCTATGAGCTGCGCAGGGGCGGTATCATGCTTGATTGCTGTTGTTATGATACCAGTGCCGACAGGTTTGGTCAGGATCAATTTATCCCCAACCTGTGCGCCGGCATTGGTGACTACTGCTTTAGGGTCAACTATGCCCATCACACACAGGCCATACTTAGGCTCCGGATCATCTATCGAATGTCCGCCGCCTATACTCACACCAGCAGCCGCAGCCTGATCCGCGCCTCCGCGCAGTATCTCCTCTAATGAGTCCAGAGATCGCGTGCGGGATGGATAGGCTACCAGATTCAGAGCCAGCACCGGCCGAGCGCCCATAGCGTATATATCCGACAAGGCGTTGGTCACGGATATCCGGCCGAACTCATAGGCGTCGTCGACTACAGGGGTGAAGAAGTCCACGGTAAGCACGACAGCGATCTCTTCGGAGACGCGATAGACCGCCGCATCGTCAGACGTCGAAAGACCCACGAGCACATTAGGATCCGTTATCATTGGCATGTGACGCAGCACCTGCGTCAGAGCCTGCGGGCTCAATTTGCACGCTCACCCAGCCCCGTGCGAAAGCGAAGTAAGCTTGAAATCGCCGTCCGACACCCGACCTCACCTCCCATCATAAACAATACCGGCACGGATATGATACCGTTTGCTCGGAAGCAAAGTCAACGCGTTCGGGTGGCGATCGGCGAGAGTCACCACCCGAACGACAAATACTCTATAACGGATAGGCGGTCGCGGAGAGGCCCTGGTCCTGGTAGTCTATGCGCACCCGCACGGTCTTCACGCCATCCATCACAGGCAAGTCGAATTTGTATGGAGGGCAGTTGAGCGACTGCGTTGCAAGCTCCGCCCCATTATAGGCCAGAATCGTCACAGTGACGCACGTTATTCCGGGAATGTCACCCGGCATCGCAACCAATATCCGGCCGTCTTTAACCTTTATCGCTGGAGGAGGAGCATCTCTGTATGCTCCCGGAAGCGGATCGAACAGTCCAGGAGGAGGCGGGCCTTCGTTTTTGGGGAATATATACGGCCCCCAGCCCTCGCCGAGGTGCCCCGTGCCATAGCCCATAGAACCCCACTTCTCCGGTGGGATATACCTGTGGAAGAAATCTGCTCCCGCCCCATAAGGGCTGCCCACCGAACTGCCATAACCTGAAGGATAACCCACCCCAGGTCCGAAGTATCGATTCAAGCCGCGACCCTGCGAATAGTAACCTTCGTACGAGTTGTAGCCAAGGTTACCTATCGGTTCGCTCGCAGCCGCCGCGATGCTTAGCGTTAATATCATTATCAACGTGAGAATGGAACCGCTATAACCTCTCACGGTGCTCACCCCCTGATCTGACAAGTCTCCCAATATCAGTTTTGTACCAGCGCCCCGCGTTCTAACCCTCATCGGCAATTGAGATAGCGCCCGCGTCAACGTAAGCTGTGTGGTATAATCATGCATCGTGAAAAAGCAGCAGAAGCCTAAAAATATCTCGATAACCAATCGCAAGGCGAGACACGAGTATCATATTGGGGAGACTTTCGACGCGGGGCTGGTGCTATCGGGCACGGAGGTCAAATCCATCCGGGCAGGCCAGGCGAGCATCACCGAGGCCTATTGTAAGGTGGAGGACGGCGAGGTGTTCATTCACGGCATGCATATAGCTCCGTTCGAGCAGGGCAACCGATGGAACGTGGACCCCCTGCGGCCTCGAAAACTGCTGTTGAATAAATCGGAGATCAACCGCATCAGCCGCCAGTTGGCCGAAAAAGGGCTGACGTTGATCCCGTTGAAGGTGTTTTTTAACAGAGGATACGCCAAAATTAGTATTGGCTTGGCACGTGGCAAGAAACTCTGGGACAAGCGGGAGTCGATCGCCCAGAGGGACTCCGACCGCGAACGCATGCGGCAGGAATCTGATCGGTATTAACCTTAGGAGATCGTTTTATGGAGCATGTTCTTGTAACCGGAGGGGCAGGGTTTCTGGGGTCACATCTGTGTGATTTGCTGCTTAAATATGGACATAAAGTCACCGCGATGGACAACCTGCTCACCGGCAGCATAGACAACATAGCTCACAATGTCGATAATCCGATGTTCCGGTTCGTCAAATACGACGTGACCAATTATTTGTATCTCGACGAACACGTCGACGCTATTTTCCACTTCGCCTCTCCAGCAAGCCCGATCGATTATGCACAGTTTCCTATCCCCACGCTGAAAGTCGGATCGCTTGGCACGCACAAGACCCTGGGCCTGGCGGTGGCGCATAAGGCCGTATATCTGCTGGCTTCTACTTCCGAAGTATATGGTGATCCGCTGGTGCACCCGCAAAGTGAGGATTATTGGGGAAACGTCAACCCGATAGGCCCGCGGGGTGTCTACGACGAAGCCAAGAGATTTGCCGAAGCTATCACAATGGCATACCATAACGCGCACAGGGTCGACACCAGAATAGTCCGAATATTCAACACCTACGGCCCGAGAATGCGACTGCACGATGGGCGCGTTGTTCCTACTATGATCTACCAGGCTCTGAAAGGGGAGCCATTGACAGTGTTCGGGGATGGGATGCAGACGAGAAGCTTTTGCTATGTTGACGACGAGGTCGAGGGGATTTACAGGCTGTTCAAATCCGGGCACATTGAGCCGGTTAATATCGGCAACCCCGACGAGATGACTGTTTTGGAGTTCACCCATCTCGTGAAGCGATTGACCAATTCCACCAGCGAGATAGTCTTCCGCCCGCTGCCCGTCGACGATCCAACCAAGCGCCGACCAGATATAACAAAGGCAAAACAGCTTCTGGACTGGGAGCCTAAAGTGGCGCTGGAGGATGGGCTGAAGGAGACCGTGAAATACATCAAAACCCTGATTTAGAAAGGGGTTGACGGTTGACTGAGCCTCAATTCTGTAATTTCAAGCGCCCACCTCTTGTCATTTCGAGCGAAGCGAGAAATCTGCTTTTTTCGTTGTCCGAGGTCAGATGTCTGAGGTTCGATCTCTCCATTATTTTCGGGCTTTCGCGTTTTTTCTTTGCAACAAAAACGTAGTGTCCAACCTCAAAGCCCATCCAGACTTTCATCTGTTATAATAGTGGCAATTGTAGATGAGCTGGAGCCGATGTATTTGAAAATGCGCTGTGTAATCGCGATTGTGACAGGGGTTTTGTTGGTTACGCTTTTGGCGGGATGTGGGGAAAAAGCGGCCAGCAATGGCGAAGATGGAGTAGTCTCGATTTCCGTGTGGCACCCGTGGGGAGGAAGCCAAAAGGAGCGCCTGGCGGAGGTGATCGAGGAGTTCAATAAATCCCACCCTAACATCAAAGTGCGAGCGGTATTCACCCCAAACGACCTTGATTCTAATCAGAAATTCTTCACCTCAGTGGCGGCGAATAAGCCACCCGACGCGACCTTCGTCGACGGCCCGCAGGTGGCCGCCTGGGCGGAACAGGGCGCCATACAATCGCTGGATAATTTCATAGCCGAGGCTGGAATCAAACCATCGGATTATTTCACACCCTGCTGGGAGCAGACATCATACAGAGGCAAAATCTGGGCGATGACCTATTGCGCCGATCCCAATTTCGCATTTGCCTGGAACAAAAAAGTCTTCCGCGACTGCGGCCTCGACCCGGAAAAACCACCGACCACAATCGAAGAACTCGATAAAATCAACGATGCAATCACGAAAATCGAACAGGGTCGCATCGTTCGGATCGGCATAATCCCCTGGGCGCAATTCGGCAACGCCAACGCGACATTCACCTGGGGATGGGCATTCGGAGGCGAATTCTACGATCCTGTCGCACATAAAATCACGGCCAATGACCCAAAGGTCGTGAAAGCGATGGAGTGGATGACCAGCTACGCGAGAAAATACGACCCAAATAAGATCAACGCATTCACCCAGGGCTTCGGCAGTCGTGACCAGAACCCGTTTTATATCGGCCGCATAGCGATGCAGTGCCTGCATATATCTCAAATCGACGATATCAATACCTACGCGCCTGATCTGAACTACGGCCTGACCTATATCCCCGCGCCAAAAGATGGCGAGGCGCACTCATCGTGGGTCGGGGGTTGGTGTCTGGCTATTCCCAAAGGCTCAAAACACCCTAAAGAGGCGTGGGAGTTCATAAGATGGTGCTGCCGCGACCCGAAGGGAACAGAGGCTGTCGGCAAATTGCAATCCCTGCTGCCGGGGTATAGAAAGTCGCCGTATCTCGATGAGGTGCGAAAGAAACCCGGCTATTCGCAGTTTTTGGACATATTAGAGGCCTGCAGGCATCAGCGACCGGTTATGCCCGCTCAGTCGTTTTATATGGGGTCGCTGGAACGTGCCGTGGACTATTCCATCTACGGCAAAATGACCCCGAAGCAGGCTCTGGATGCGTCGGCGCTGGAGACTCAGACCGAACTAGACTTGCGGTTGGCAGGGAGGTAGAAAGAAATGCAGAAATCCAAATCCACCGCCTCCGACAGGCGAAATCTGAGAAATGGGCTGCTGTTTTGTTCCCCGCTGCTGATCGGCCTTGTCGGGCTGACGCTATATCCGGTGCTGGCTTCGTTTTATTACAGCTTCTGCAATTATCCGATGCTGAAACCGCCGGTCTGGGTTGGGCTGGCGAATTATAAGACGCTGTTCGCAGATCCGGTATTTTATAAATCGCTGGCAAACACTGCGTATTATGCGGTTCTTGCGACGCCGCTGGGGATAATCGTCGCATTTCTGCTGGCGGTGCTGCTCAATCAGAAAGTTAAGGGCATGGCGGTCTTCAGGACGATGTTCTTCGTGCCGTCGATTGTGCCTATGGTGGCGGGTTCGGTGTTATGGCTGTGGCTGTTAAATGCGGATTATGGTTTGATAAACACCATCCTGCGCGCGATGCATTTGCCTTCTTCGATGATACCCGGCTGGATGGCGGACCCGAGATGGGCGAAGCCGGCCCTGGTGCTGATGAGCGTGTGGGGAGTAGGCGGGTGGATGCTGATTTATCTCGCCGGGCTGCAGGATGTGCCAGTGGATTTGCACGAAGCCGCCGAGATAGACGGAGCATCGGCCTGGCAGAGGATGGTGCATATCACGATCCCATTTATGAGTCCGCATTTGTTCTTCACATTGGTGATGGGCTTTATCGGGGCGGCGCAATACTTTACCCAGGCATTTGTAATGACCAACGGCAAGGGCGGGCCGGTGGATTCGACGAGGTTCTTCTCGCTTTACCTGTTTCAGAACGCGTTTATGTATTGGAAGATGGGCTATGCCTGCGCGATGGCCTGGATATTGTTCGTGGTGATTTTATTGTTCACATTGCTGCTGTTTAAGACATCGGCGCGATATGTCTATTATGGGGGAGAGAAATAATGAAAAGACGAGGCGGATTCCCCAGGATTATAACCTACATCGCGCTTGTTGTTCTCGGCACGGCGTTTACGCTGCCGTTTTTCTGGCTGCTTTCGACGTCGCTTAAACCGGATTCCCGCATTCAGAAATGGCCGCCGGATATTATCCCGATGCTGCCGGTAATGACCAAAATCGACGGTAAAGAGCGCGAAGTTCGACTGATGCCGGACGGCGCTAAAGTCGCGCTTATGGAGAGACTCGAGGGCGGCAAGGCTGAGGTAAGGCCTCTTGAGGGCGGAAATGCGCGGATAGTCGACGGGGATCAGCTCCAGTCGGTCGTCAAGCCCGGTTTTCAGTGGTCGAACTATACTCGCGGGCTGGTCTTTATCCCGTTCTTTCAACAGCTTCGCAACACCCTGATAGTCTCGATATTCACCGTAATTGGCACTATCTTGAGTTGTAGCCTGGTGGCTTACGGGTTGTCGAAGATCGACTGGAAGGGTCGCAATGTGCTGTTTGTGGTGATGTTGTCGACTATGATGCTGCCGGCGCAGGTGACGATGATCCCGGTCTTCGCTATTTTCGTCAAACTCGGCTGGGTGGACACGTTTCTGCCGCTCATCGTGCCGAGCTTTCTGGGAACGCCGTTCTTCATATTCCTGCTGAGGCAGTTCTTTTTAGGTATACCGAAGGAGCTATCCGAGGCGGCGAAGCTCGACGGCTGTGGGGAGTTTGGCATCTATAGAAGGGTGATAATGCCGCTGTCCAAGCCCGCTCTGGCCACGGTCGGCCTGTTCACGTTTATGGCTGCGTGGAACGACTTTATGGGGCCGTTGATCTATTTGCTCGATGAATCTAAGTATACGCTGTCTCTTGGATTGGCGATGTTCACCGGGCAATACGGCAACGAATACGGCATGCTGATGGCGGTTTCAGCGGTAGTTACCATCCCGATTATCGTGCTCTTCTTCTTCACACAGCGCACGTTCATTCAGGGCATGACTATGAGCGGAATCAAGGGATAGAGAACTGACGGCGGGTGTTTGAGCAGACCCAATGCAGGCTTGGGATATCCCGCAGTGCGACGGATATATCCATCGGCACTCCTGAACACGTCCACAGCAGGTGTTGCGCAGCCGCCAGCGCTATCGCGGGGCTGTTGTTCACCTGACTCAAGTGAGCAAGCCACACCGACGGAGTTTTGCCGGACTCGGCGAGGTCGATGATGAACCCTGCGGCGGCTTCGTTTGACAGATGGCCGATCTCGCTCTTTATTCGCCTCTTCAGAAAATACGGGTAAGGCCCATCTAAGAGCATCTCATCGTCGTAGTTAGATTCCAATATCACCAAATCCGCATTTGCCGCCTCGGCGGATATCTGCGGCAGCAGAACTCCTGTGTCTGTTACGTTGGTGATCGTTCCGTTTGATGTGCTGATTGTATATCCAACCGGGCAAACGGCGTCGTGTGAGATTCGAAACGAGCGCACTTCCATATCCCCGAAACAAACGTGCTCATCGCCCCCGATCACCCTCGTCGGCACGTGTTCGGCGCCGATTATCGCTTGCAAGGTCAACGCGTTTGCCATCAGCGGAACATCGAAGCGTTTCGCCGTGCGCACGGCTCCCCGGATGTGGTCGGAATGTTCGTGGGTGATTAAAATAGCGTCCAGCTCAGAGGGGTCGGTGCCACGATACCGCAGGGCCGCAGTGAGATTTCTGATGCCGATGCCTGCGTCGATCAGGATCGCCGTGCCGCCGTCTCGCACTAAAATAGAATTGCCGGAACTGCCGCTCGCCAGTGATAACGCTTCTAATGCCACACTCTATTTTAGCGCATTTAGCCTCAAGATGCAGCGAAAACGAACCACATTCTCAGTCTGCGGCCTCCGGCACGGAATTCTGGTCGTTAAACAAAAGTGGCTGGGAGGAATATGCCCCCCAGCCACCTGGTTTCGATTGATCTGGCTCGATTTATTTATTGAAGAACATCGCGCCGGTGCACGGCGGCAGCGTTATGACGGTTTTAGGTTTTAAACTGACTCCGTCCTCATCGATGAGCTTTCTGGGCAGCGTGAAAGTTCTGCTGAGTTTGGGATGTCCGTTGACAACCACCAGCCCGTTCTTATATGCCTTGGATTGCAGGCTTCCGTCTGGCTCAAGAATGCTTCGCTTGCCCAAAGGTGTGCCCAATCTCGCTGTAGCGGTCAGGTCGATGGGGATGTATGCTCCCTGTGCGCCGACCCGGCTAAAGCTCAGCATTGTATATTCGCTCTGCTCAAGCAGATAGGAACACAGACCGAAGTGCATCCAGCCGCCTCTGCCCTCGGCCGGGTCCTCAAACCGATCCACGCCATGCACTGATACATACATGCATCTCTGCTGGCCGCGAACAGACATCTTGCTCCAGTAGTTAATAGCCTCCATATTGTTCAACGTCATCAACCAATATCCGAGTTCATACTGGTTCATATCGACGCCATTCGTTTTCCAGTGCCGGAAGAACGACCATTCCTGGAAGAAAGCGTCAGGCGTGTTGTCCCTGGTATTACTCACATAACCATCTGCCGCTGCGGCTGGGCTGGTTCTCCAGTTCGGATCAAAGTAGGCGACAGCAGGCCCGTCGAGCAAGTTGCCCACACAATAGTTCACCACACACTGCAATCCAGCCTGACGTAACCGAGGCGCAACGGCTTTCAGGAAGTTTTGAACCTCGGCAGGCGTCCTCTGGACGGGAGACGATGGGCCAGGGTGCAGGGCCTCCGCGCCATCCAGAAAGACCATATCCAATCTAAAACTACTTGCTTTTCTAGCCACTATTTCACGCCAGGCTTGCTGATAACCCGGGTTCGTTATGTCGACGAAATAGTGCAAGTTATAAGATGGGTCATACAGGAAAAACACATCCTTAAGCCTATCCGGTCGATTGTCGACAGCCGGGACATATCCCGCCGGCCATCTGTAGAGCCACTCAGGATTGTGGGCCGCAACCTCGGATAATGTCATCGGCGAGTTATTGTATATAGGGTCGACCATATTGGCGTCTCTATAGTCAGAAACCGCGCCGGAGAGTGCGTAGTAACCTACTTTTATATTCGGATTATAATATTTGAGCCTCTGCGCCCAGGGATAATCCGAACCGAATTTGAGGAAGACGGCGTCGAAGTCGCGTGCTATGGTGTAGGTGTCGTTTTGCTTGGCGTCGCACTGATAAATCTGTGTTTTAATCGACCTGTTCGTTTTTGGAACCGGCACCTGCTCCGTCTCATAAGTCATGCCATTGGCTTTTTTGCGATATAGCCGCACGCCGTCAATATATACACCCGGCACAACGGCGCCCGGATTGCCTGCAACCGTCATTTCCACTCCCAGCGTTATCACGTGGGCATCGCAGGGCACTTCCAAATCGACCTCAATGCCGTAGGGCTGAGTAGAAATGGGCATAGGTTTTGTAACGCGCTCCTGAACGGGAGCAGGGGTATGATAGTTGACAGCGAGTTGAAACTGTACTGAAGTCCCTTTGGGAAGAGTGAACTTCGGCATGTATACCCTGTCGATTCTGTAGACGAGTTTATCCCCAGCGTGTAGTTCGGAAGGCTGGTCGTTTCGCACAGTTATGTTTCTGCGAAGCGATATCTTACCTTCTGCGCCGCGCATTCCCATAAACTGGCTCGCCGATCCCTTCAGGCCAGTCTTAGGCACGATACTGAAAATTGTATTCTCTATCGGCACTAATCCAAGTGAAGTCAGCCGATACCATCCGGCTGCCACAGAATCGTCCGGAGTAGCCTCACAGACACCGTTCGGCCATCCATCTCGGGTTATCATCTGCCATGACGTGTCTGCGCTAAACTCAAATTCTCCTAATCCACCCAGCAAGTCTACCTTCACCAGTGCCGCGTTTGCCTGCGCGGCGCAGATCAAGATAGAGATTGCGATCACCGCCAATACTCTAAAAACCGCGGATCTGCACATTCGTTCAAACTCCTCTCGTTCCACTTGTCCGCCACCCTCGGCTGATAGGGTGTCTATAAGGTCTTTCCGCCTTAGACTGCTTTAATATGCTGGCAGAGGTACGGGGAATTATTGCTCGTATTGCTAATATCTCGCATCTGTATGCTACAATGAATCCGATTTTGGAGGCCGTGTGATTATGAAAAAACGTGTGCTTATAACAGTGCCGGAAAACCCCGATATCTTTCAGGCGGACATTATGTCTGATCTTGAAAACCACGCCGAAGTGGTCCATAACGATCTCGGTCGGCCGTTCACTACGGCGGAGATAGCACAGCGAGCGACCGATTGCGACGCGATTATCACCTCGTGGGGGTCGGCTCCGATTGATTTGAACGTGATAAATGCAGCGCCGAGGCTCAAAATTATCTCACACGCCGCCGGCAGCATAAAACATTTGTTTACCGAAGAGATATTCGACGCGGGGATAGCGATAACTAACGCGGCCTCGGTGATGGCCACCTACGTCGGAGAGTTCGCTCTCACTTTGACCCTGGCGATGCTCCGCACCTTGCCAAGGTATGCATTCGGAGCGCCGCAGGACGCCTGGAACGATATTCTCTGCGCAGGCAACGAGACACTGTTCGGCAAAACTGTGGGGATAATCGGCCTGAGCCACACAGGCAGGGCGTTTATTCGGCTGTTGGGCCCGTTCGGATGCGACGTAATCGCCTATGACCCCTATGCGTCAGAGGCAAAGGCGAAAGAGCTTGGAGTAAGGCTGGTTTCGCTTGAAGAATTGTTGAGCATATCAAAGGTCATCTCTTTACATGCGCCGATCACCGAAGAAACCAAAGGGATGCTTGATGCCGAAAAGCTGAAGCTGATACCGGCCGGGGCAGTCTTCGTAAACACCGCGCGGGGTATTCTCATCGACCACGACGCTTTGGTGAAGGAACTCGCGACCGGGAGGTTTAAGGCGGCTCTGGATGTCACCTGGCCGGAGCCGTTGCCCGCAGATCACCCTCTTCGGCAGCTTCCCAATGTGATAATCCCGCCTCACATCGCGGGGCCGACAACAGACGGCAGACGTGATATGTTCAGGTGTGTGGTAGATGATCTAAAATTGTTCTGGGACGGCGAGACGCCGAAAAATCTTATCACAAAACAAATGCTCCGAACTATGGCTTGAGGTAAGAATTGAGACAGGGTTATACACTCGGCATCGACGGCGGAGGTACGAAGACCGACGCCGTAATTTTAGATGAGCATGGAAATGTCGTCGGAACCGGGATTGGAGGAGGCTCGAACGCCAACTTCACCCCACGGCGCAGCGCCGCAGCCGCTTTCAGGCGTGCCATTACAGGGGCTTTAAAGGAAGCAGGCATTTCAGCGGACCAGATCACCGCCGCTGCGTGCACTTTCGGCTCGGTGGCGCGCGAGGTTTTCGATCAACTTGGAATAACGGCACAGCCTCACCAGCTTTCGGAGTGCCGTGTCGCTTTCGAGCGCGCGGGAATTGATGAGCTGAGAGGAGTGGCCATAGTGGCCGGCACAGGTTCATCGTGCGTAGGAATACAGCCGGATGGGACTATTACGGCGGCTGGAGGATGGGGGCCTATATTCGGGGACGAGGGCAGCGCTTACGATATCGGCCTGCGCGGCATCAAGCAATCGATTCTGGCACAGGAAGGCCGCGCCCCGGAGACTCTGCTCATAAAAGAAATGCGGGATTATTTCGGACAGGACAAACCCCGAAAAGCGGTTCGAAAGCTCTTCGATGTGAAAGTAAACCAACCTGAGATAGCGGGTTTTGCTGTAAGGGTGAGCGCGGCTGCGAACGCGGGGGATAAGGCCTCGCTGGATATCATTGAGTCAGCCGGCGAATCTTTGGGAGAGCTGGCCGCGTTTGTGGCCCGAAAACTCTTTAACGAAGAGGACTCCTTCCCATTTGTGCTCGCTGGCGGAGTGTTTAATATAGGCAAGCTGGTCATCGACCCCATCAGAGCGGTCCTACGACCGCAGTTTCCAAAATCCAATTTAGTTATCGCAAAAATGCGCCCAGGAGAGGCGATCGCCAGGCTGGCCGCAAGAGAGGTTCCAAAATGCTGATCAAACAATTTTTCGAAGCCCTTTCGGCAAAGGTTCACGAAATTGAACAAGCCGAATCCGCCAACATCGCTGCCATTGCAGAGATTTGTGCGTCCTCAATCGAGTCCGGCGGCGTGATTCATATCCACGACACCGGGCATATGCTCAACTCCGAGCTGATAGGCAGGGCAGGAGGATTGGTCGGCTTCACCCCATTCACGTTCGGCCTTAACGTCAACAACCCCAATTCTTTTCGGGATAAAGAAGCAAAAAGCGAAAATCTTACCGCCGAGACGATCTCGCTGGCTTTGAAGAGGAGCAACATAAAGCCCGGGGATGTGCTGTTCGTCGGCAGCGTATCCGGCAAAAGCGAACAGGTCGTCGAGCTTGTGATGCAGGCGAGAAAGATGGGAGTTATCACCGTCGCTATGACGGCGCTGGCGTATTCCAGCAAGCTGGAGTCGCAGCATCCCAGTGGTAAACGATTATATGAAGCCGCTGAGTTCGTGCTGGATAACCACGCCCCTTATGGCGATTCCATGCTTACGGTAGAAAACCTCGACGCGGGAGTCTGCCCGGCATCCGGTCTCTCCGCAGCCACGATTATGTGGGCCATTTGTGCTGGAATAGTCGAGCTGCTCATAGAGAGAGGCATCACGCCGACGGTATACAAAAGCGTGAACGCTCCCGGTGGCCCGGAGGATGTGCAGGCCCGGCAGGAGAGATATAAAGAAAAGGGCTACTGACGTCGATCGAGCATATTGACCGCGCGATATTTGGCGACATCTATTGGTTTTGCCAGCGCCAGGTCCTCAGTAAGAGGGATCGGGTGAACTTTTTCACCAGAATATGCGATCATCTGTCCGTGCTGGGCAGAAGCGATTAGCTCAACAGCGGCCTCGCCGAACTCACGAGCGAAGCGCCTGTCCAAAAAGGTCGGGTTGCCGCCCCGTTGGATGTGACCCAGCACGGTCAGGCGCACTTTCTTACCTATTGCCGCCTCCAGTTTTTGCTGGATCTCAAACGTGCCCTGGTCTTCACACAACACTATAAGCCCGTGGGTGCCGCCGGCGTCCATCTTCGCTCGAATGCGAGAAGAGACCCCTTTGATGTCTATCGGTTGTTCGGGAATAAAAACCGCGTCGGCGCTGGAGGCATACGCCGTAGCAAGTGCAAGGTGACCTGTGTTTCCACCCATAGTCTCGACTAAAAAGACCCTGTCTGACAGGCTCTCAGCGGTGTCGAGTATTTCGTCAATTGCTCGAAGAACTCTGTTTGCGGCCGAATCGAAGCCAAGGCAGTAGTCGGTGCAGGCTACGTCGTTGTCTATGGTGCAGGGTATTCCAACGACCGGAGCACCCAGGGTAGCCAATTTCGTCAACGCGCGCAGCGATCCGCCGCCGCCCAGCACGATCAGCCCGTCTAAGCCGCAGGTATCGAATATTCTTCCAATCTCGCTTTCAAGCTGGTCGAGATTGACGCTTTCGTTGCGCGATGTGCCGAGAAAACTGCCGCCTCTTCTGGCCAGCCCTGCAATCTCTGAGCCGATGGGTATGCAATTATTTTGCAGCAAACCCAAAAAGCCCAGAAAAATCCCGCGCACCTGGATGCCGCGCTGCTCAGCAGATTCGGCTATAGCCGCAACGCAGGCGTTCATGCCGGGGGCGTCTCCCCCGCTGGTCAACACACCGATCGTCTTCATCGCAACCTCCACATAATGACAAGTTAGCTGAGATGGCCCATCAAACCTGCATAAGCTTGAAAGCTGGTACAAAAAAATCCCGCCTGCATCTTTCGCCGGCGGGCCGCCTTTGTAAGGGCTGGGGGCCCTTACTAATTGCGAGTAAAAACCACAACACTGTAAGGAAGGAGATAAGATGTTTGTCTCTGCAAATATATAGTGCAAGAACCGTGCCAATGCTGGCAATTCTGCTGGCCAAATTTATTATATTTTCTTTTTTCTAGAAGGCAAAAAACTTGAGTATTTATCTGCCATAAGGCCTTGACTGTCAACAGTGGCGGTGATATTCTCAAATAGTAGTAACTTGCTTGCAAGGTCCAGGAATTAGACATTATGGCCATTGATACGGCCCATTTGGGTTTGTCGTTACGGTCTGATGAGAATAGACCGTTGTTGGCGATTAGCGGACATGTAGTTGAAAGCGACGTAAACCGTATTGTCTCAGCCCTCGATCATCTGACCGAGGAGCATCAGCAGTGTGTGTCGCTGGATTTTAGCGAGGTCGACGGTATTGATGCCGCCGCCATACATTGTCTCGCCGATACTGCAGGCTGCCGCACACAGCCAAAGCGACGACTCCATTTTAGACAGGCAAGCGAAGAAATCCGCCGGTGCCTCGACCAACACCCCCTTAGCGACCTCTTCTGCTTCGAAGAACGCTGTTATGCGTCCAACCCGCCGCAAGCCTCATGCAGGATGGATGTCTTCAGCTTGCCCAGCGATACGGCTTATTGCAGAGAGGCGCGACGTCGGATCAGGGATGTGGCGCGGCAGGCTGGTTTGGATGACGACTCCATAAGCGACGTGCTGCTGGCGGTTGGAGAAGCTGTGGCTAACGCCATCAGACACGGCCACTCTGGGCGCGACGACAGCGAATTTACCGTAAGCTGTCTGGCTACACCTGAAAAGTTATCGGTCTCGGTCAGCGACAGTGGGCCTGGTTTTGTGCCGGATCCCCAGGCGCCCAGGGAAGTGTCGTGGTTTGCGGAGAGCGGCAGAGGCATCGGGTGTATGCGCTCGCTGGTCGACGAGGTCAGCTTCAGTTTTAACGGCGGCACCACCGTGCGTTTGGTCAAAAACCTGAACTGACAGGCGCTCGACGAAGCTCTTCGATAGTTCTCACCCCAGCGCAAAACATCACCGCAGACAACTCCTCACGAATCTGAGCTATAAACGCATTTAACGCCTCAAATGAAATTGATGCGGCCTTTAACAGCGGCAAAGCCATAGCCGCGGCGTCCGCTCCAAGGGCGACTGACTTCGCGATATCCTCCCCGGTTCTAATGCCGCCGCTGGAGATTATCGTGGTATGTGGGGCGACGCTGCGGGCTGCAATCAGGCTATCGAGGGTAGATATTCCCCACTCGCCCAGCGACGGCCCAAGCCGGGTGCCACGATAGCTCTCCACCTTTGCCCACGAAGTACCGCCGGCTCCCGCGACGTCAATAGCGTCCACTCCCGCTCCAGCAAGCAGGCGCGCAGTTCGTTCGGATATCCCGTGGCCGACCTCTTTGACGATAACCGGAACCTCAAGCGTGTCGCAGACGATGCCTATTTTTTCAGCTATGTCTCTGAAGTTGGTATCACCTTCGGGTTGGGCGCATTCCTGCAGCGGGTTAATATGAATAATTAAAGCGTCTGCGCCTATCATATCAACGATCCGCTGACACGATTCGACCCTGCAGCCGTTGTTTAACTGCACCGCGCCGATGTTGGCGAAGAGCAGGATATCCGGCGCGATGTCTCTCACCTGAAAAGTGTCCGCAAGCTCAGGGTGTTCAAGAGCGATCCTCTGGCTACCGACTCCCATCGCCAGCCGGAAATACTGCGCGGCCTTTGCGAACATCCGGTTGTATCGTTTGCCCTCGTCCGTGCCACCGGTCATAGAAGAGATAATAAGCGGCATGCTCATGCGCTTTCCGAACAGGTAAATCGACGTATCAACCTCGTTGTGGTTAATTTCAGGCAAGGCCTCATAGCTGATACTACAACGCTCCAGCCCGGTTGTGATGCGATGAAACTCCACATCTTCGTGCAGGGCGATGTGAATATGATCGGCTTTGCGCGCCGCGCTCTCAGATGCTCTGACGTAAGACAAATCGGCCTCCTTGCGTAATCTGACTGCCGTCTATGCGCACAATCAGCCTGTTAAGTGCATCCAAAATCCCTTGCCTTGTTAATCCGTGCAGGGCCCGCAATTCCGAGGCTGTGCCGAACCCGACAAATGAATCCGGCAAAGCGAGGATTTCTACGGGGACTTTCAAAGCGTCGTTTTTCGCCAGGCACTCGACCACAGCGCTGCCGAACCCGCCTCGCGCCACATTTTCTTCTATTGTTAATATCCCCCCGCACTCCCTCGCCGCTTCCAGCAGGGCCTCCTGATCGAGCGGCTTGACGAACCTGGCGTTTATCACTCTGCACTCGACGCCGCTGCGCTCTGAAAACTCCTCAGCCGCCCCAGCCGCCTCGGCGGCCACCGGGCCGACGGCGATTATCGCGAGGTCGCTGCCTGACCTTAAAATTTCAGACTTGCCGAGTCGGATGTCTATTTGGGCTTTTTTATTCACCCAGCCGACTGCGCCCCTGGGATACCGCAGCGCGACCGGGCTGCCGAGATTTAGCGCCAGACGGAGCATACCAGCCAGTTCAGCGGCGTCTTTGGGAGCCATAATCGTCATATTAGGGACGTGGCCAAGATAGCTCAAATCGAATGCTCCATGATGGGTCGGGCCGTCCTCCCCGACAAGCCCCGCTCTGTCAAGAGCGAGCACCACAGGCAGATTTTGCAGGCAGACGTCTTGCACAATCTGATCGTAGGCACGCTGCAGAAAAGTCGAGTAGATCGCAACCACCGGTTTCGCACCTGCGGATGCGAGTCCGGCGGCGAGTGTCACGGCGTGGCCTTCGGCGATGCCTACGTTGAAGAATCGTGATGGGTGTCTTCTGGCGAACCTGGCAAGGCCGGTTCCATCAGGCATAGCTGCCGATATGGCGACAACCTTTGGATCTTTTGCAGCCAGGCTGGTGAGGGTGCTGCCGAAGACGTCGGTATAGGTGCGCGATTTCTTGGCCGATGCCCTGCCGTTGCCGGAATTGAACGGGGCAACGCC
Organism: Armatimonadota bacterium; assembly: GCA_050948905.1. Taxonomy (GTDB): domain Bacteria; phylum Armatimonadota; class UBA5829; order UBA5829; family UBA5829; genus DTKD01. The sequence continues at coordinate 1,197,211 of JBMNES010000001.1, forward strand.
GTGAAAATGCCTGGGTTTATGCTCCGCTTTGGAGTAGCCTTTGCCCTTTGTGGTCACCACATGCAGCAGCACCGGGCCTTTGATCTGCCGGGATAGCGAAATAAAATACTTGAGGTCACCGATGTCGTGGCCGTTTATAGGGCCGTAATATTTGAAGCCGAGCGCCTCGAATATCGTGCCGGATGTCGGCGAGACGACGTTGGTCAGCCCTCGTTTGAAGCTGTCTGCGATTCGTTTGACTATGCCGCCCATCGGCACGGTGCGAAGCACGCGCTGTGCGCTGTCCTCCATACATCGATATAGCGGCTGTGATCGGAGGCGGGCTATATGAGTGGCCAGGGCGCCGATGCTTGGTGAGATGGACATACGATTGTCGTTGAGGATGACCAACAAGGCCGTATTGGAGTCCCCCGCATCGTTAAGTGCCTCCCAGGCCATCCCCCCGCCGAGCGCGCCATCCCCCACGATTGCCGCCACTTTATGATTTCCGCCGGATAAATCACGTGCGCGGGCCATCCCCAGAGCTGCCGATATGGCGGTGCTGGCGTGCCCCGTGCAAAAACAATCGAATGGGCTTTCATCGGGTCGGGGAAAGCCGCTTATTCCCCCTGCCTGGCGCAGAGTATGGAAGCGATGGAGCCGGTCTGTGAGAAGTTTATAGGCATAGCACTGGTGCCCGACATCCCAGACAATCTTATCCTGCGGCACGTTCATAACACTGAGCAGCCCGATGGTAAGCTCGACAACTCCCAGGCTCGGTGCGAGATGGCCGCCGTTTGCGCTGACGACGTCTATAATTAATCGCCGCACCTCCCCCGCGAGCTTCTGCTGCTGGGTATGCGACAGGTTTTTAAGGTCGCCGGGTAAACTCAGGGTGTCGAGTAACGTCGAGTCCATAGCAATTGCCACCCTTTCTCTTCTCAGACTCGTACGATATTCCCCAACACACTTCCATACAAACGCACCAGGCACCGGTGGTGAAGGCATAATAGGGTGCTGCCCTTGACATCTGACTCGGCTTGACGTATAATGTTTCCATCGTACGCGAGACCAGAGCAGGTCTCGGAAGGGGGACTGTTTCCTTATGGAAATTGGTGACACAGTCTTACACCCGCGTTACGGCGTCGGCGTCATCGACCACATCGAGACACGCGACCAGGATGGTACGCTCCGAGAATTCTATGTAATTCCGAAGCCGTCCATCGCCTCTACAATCCTGGTCCCGGTAGACGCCGCCGACGAGTTGGGTCTAAGACCAATCTCTTCCGCTGACAAACTCAACAAAGCCATCAAAATCCTCTCCGGCGAGACCGATGAAGGTCATATCACCTGTGCTTTGCGCAATGTGACTTGGAACGATCCTCTAGCGCTTGCGCGTGCAATCCGCACTAAAGCCACCGAACCCAAGCCGAGATATCCCAAAGTAAGCGAACTGCATCAGCTCAAAAGAGCGAAAAGTCTGCTTGCTGAGGAGATGTCGGTGGTGCTTGGGATATCAGAGGACGAAGTGGCTGCACTTATCGACTGCAAGGATGCAGACCCCGATGCAGCGGCGGCAGGCCAGGCTTAGCCTGCCAAGGGTCTTCTCACCACGGATGACTCTCAGATGTGTGCTTCGGCATGCGTAACATGCCGAAGCTTGCACAATATCTGAGTATTTACGCCACAGAGACGATCTTATACTTTAACCGGCCGCCTGGAGCCTCAATCACAACGGTTTCACCCACCTTTTTGCCCAGCAACGCCTCGCCCACACACGACTCATGCGAGATCTTTCCCTCAGCAGGGTTAGATTCAGCCGGGCCGACTATTGTGTACTCTTCCTGGCTGCCGTCATCAAGGTCTTTAATCTTTACAGTAGAACCAACACCAATCGACCCGTCTTCAGCAACATCAACAACGCTGGCATGAGACAGGATCGCTTTTAACTCGGTGATGCGAGATTCCAGAATCGCCTGGCCCCGCTTGGCATCCTCATAGTCGAAGTTCTCGGAAAGATCGCCAAGCTGTCTGGCTTGACGAATTCTCTCGATAATGGCCGGCCGCTTAACGGTCACCAGTTCGGTCAGCTCGTTGCGGATGTCCTCGAAGCCGCGAGGCGTAAGGACAAATTCCATATCCGACATTTTCTAATAATAGCTCCTTAAAAATGGCTCAGCCGTAGCTTTGAACCGCTATGACACCTGATCCTGCAATAGACAGATATCAAGCGCGCATTTTACCATAAATCATACGACAATGGAAGAGCATAAGTTCGGAAAATCGGAAATAATGGCCTGGCAGTGTCGGATTATATCCCGATCTGGTTTGAGTGAAATTGCAATTATATGACATGATGTTGATGTGATAGCACAAATATAGTCGGAGTTGGTTATTTGATTTATTCAATTCCAGCGTTATCGCATCCGGACAAAAATATATATTGACAACTGAACGCCCATGAGCTAAACTACGTGTGGTATTCGTGATATTGCTAATCTGAGATAAATATCTCTTCCGATATTTTGCATACTGACACGAGGAAGGAAAGAGGGGAGAGGAAAGTGGCCATAAGCGTGCTTTTGGCCACTTTCCATTTCAACCTGAATTTACTATACCTGAGTTATCGCCCTGCTGGCAGGATCGAATATCTAACACCATCGCCACTGAGTGCTCATAGCCGTTCACCATAAAGGACGAAAAGAAGTTCCCGTCGGGAGATCTCCCTCTTTTCCATAAAGTCCTCCCCAACATCAGCTAAACGAGCCGCCGGCTGTGAAGACTATTCTGCTGGCTGATCCTTTGGTTCAGATCGCTTGCCAGATTCCATAAACGCCAGCACATCGGAGAGCTTGAACCTGCGCTGGTTGCCGGCCGTGCGATAATGCTTAAGCACCCCGCGGTTAGTGTACCTTCGCACCGTAGTCGGGCAGACGTTCAGCACCCGTGCCGCCTCCTCCAGGCTGATGATAGGGTCCAACAGCCGCTGTATGAGTTGCTCGCGGGTCTCTTTAAAGGTTTTATATGAGTTCTGTGCTACTTCATCGCCCACCGTGCCGAACAGAGTCTGCAGGTGATGCGGCATACGATCCCAATTTGCCTGCGTCACATCCGGCGCAGCCTTCTTAGGCTTGAAATCGAAGGTCGCCTCTGGTGACGGAACCGGCCTTGGCGGAAGAGGAACCTCTACCGGAGGCCCGGGTCGCAGTTTCTCACGTCGGTTGACAGGCGGCTCCGGCGCTGGCTCCCTGGGCAGCGGACGAGGCTCTCCTGTGCCCTCAGAGAGTCCGAGGATGCCCTGATCTTCGGCCACCTGTAGTTCCTGCTCCTGCACCGCTTCAAAGCTTTCCGCCTCTTCTTCTTCCTCAAGAACGGACTGCCGGCCCGATCTGCTCAAAAATGAAAAGAAATCTTCCACTTGCGGCGTCTCCTCCTCGTTAAAGAGTTTGCCGGATGCCTGATCAGTAGATTCGTTGGGAGGAGCGGTCTCGCTCACTGGAACCGGATCAGCTACCACCTCGTCAGAATCCACCGTAGCAACCACGGAAATCGGTGCTTCGGTGGCGGGGGTTTCGATGCTCATCTTGTGAATCTGCTGATCTGTCACGCTCTTTTCGGCGCCTGGCTTGAGATCGTTGTTGGGTTTTGGTTGAGTTGGAGCCTTTCTGGCCTTTACTTCTTGTTCTTGCTGATCAACCTGCTTGAACCATTCTCCGAGTTTGTTGTCGTAGTTAGCCATCAATATTCTCCCTCAATAAAGCAACATTGCATCGCCGAAGCTGAAAAAGCGGTATCTTTGCTGCACCGCTTCTGCGTAGGCGCGTCGAACCAGTTCAGTTCCGCCAAACGCGCTCACCAGCATCAGCAGGGTGGATTTTGGTATATGAAAATTGGTAATCAGACCATCGACTATCTTAAACTCATAGCCGGGTCGTATAAATAATTTCGTCTCGGCCTGTGTCGGCGCTACCCGCCGCTTGCCGATTGCTGCGCTCTCCAGAGCTCTTACGCTTGTAGTGCCCACGCAGACAACCCTTCCCGGTGCCGAATTTATCACCTCCGCGCACTGGGGGCTTATCGAAAAAGCCTCCGTATGCATGTCGTGGTCTTCAACGTTCTCCGTGCGAACCGGCCTGAATGTCGCCACCCCAACGTGCAGGGTAACAAACGCGATCCTTATTCCTCTGTCACGGATCCTTTTTAGCAGGCCATCTGTAAAATGCAGCCCTGCGGTGGGTGCTGCGGCAGAACCGTCCGCCGAAGCATACACGGTCTGGTAGCGGTCTTTATCCCCCAATTCTCCGTGAATATACGGCGGCAGCGGAACCTCTCCGATGCGGTTTATAATAGCATCCGGATCCGTATCCGCAGAAAACCGCAGTATACGGCCGCCATCCTCTGTTCTTTCGACGACATCCGCCTGCAGATCGTCGCCGAACTTCAGCCTGGCCCCCACCTGAACCCGGCGGCCTGGCTTGACCATAGCATGCCATAAGGCAGGCGCCAGGCGCTTCATCAACAAGGCTTCGACAGAGCCGCCCGTCGACTTCGCCCCGAACAGCCTCACCGCATCGACCCGCGTGTCGTTCATAACCAGCAGATCGTCTTCTCGCAGATAATCGACAACGTCGCGAAACCGGCGATGTTCGATGGTTTGATTTGCCCTGTCCACCACCAACAGCCTGGAATTGTCCCTTTCGGGCAGTGGCTGTTGCGCGATTAATTCCTCGGGCAGCGTATAATCAAAATCGCTTAGTCGCATCTAACTCTCTGAGCCGAACCTTCCAGGCACAGAGCAGTGTACAACTTCTCTCGCACAAACCTATACGGCAAGCTGCCTGTGCATGTGATTGTAAGGTCTTAACAAGCCAAAGTCAAGGGAATTACAGTGTAATTTAACGCCATGTTTCACTCACGGATACAGCACGTAAAATACGAAATAACCACAATTGTCGCGGCTTATCGCATAGAACTGTAATCCGGTATACGTACAAACAAAATAGCCTAAAATAATAGGCAATAAGCTACAAAATTAGTCTGTTTTCGCCCTAGCCTTTACTGTAGAGTTGAACGGGGTAGAACGCACTGCGGTGTTGTTCAAAACTCGCGGGATCGTCGTATATCAAAAGGCAGTTTGTAATCGACCGGCTCGGATTGGAAATTAGTTTACCTGCATAATATAAACCCGTTGACGAGCCACCGTCCAGCCCTGCTGCGTCGACACAACCCAGAGCCTGCATCACTTTGGCAAGCTGGCTGAGATAAGTCTTACGGGTGGTGCTCACCAGCAACAGCTTATTAGCCTTGGTCACGCCGATCCCCGTGCGGATGCGGGGCGAAAAATGCACGCTGCTTCGAAATCCCTGGTCGCGCGGATATACCGCCCATTTGCCTCCGCTAAGCAGGCTCGGCCCTGCCGAAAGCACTGACTGGTAGTCGCTCCAGTTATATTTTTGGCTGTTAACGAACGTCACCGAGTTGCTCTCGCCGAATGCTACTGCTGTGCCGAGATAGCCTCCGTGGATGAGTTGCCCATCTATGACTATATCCCCGGTGGGTTTGAATGTTCGTGTGCAGAAAAACGTGCCATCAATTGCGGCAGCAGGCCGGGTTCGGCGCAGCATCGACCGGAAAGATTCCGTGGTGCCGATGCCGTTTTTTGCGACAAGCGGGGTGACGCGCACGTTCGGGCTGTTGAGGTTAGCCGTGACTATATGTACCCATACGCCGGCGACCTTGGCTTTTCTATACGATACGTTGTTCGAAGCAAAACAACATTGCAGAGAAGACAACAACAGCAATACAGATATCAGGGTAAGCGGGAAAAGACTGCGGTTTTGCACTTGGGCCTCCATGCTCATATACGCAAGCAATAGCGGTTGTCTTTATAATAGCACATCCGTACTGCTCCAGTCAATATCCGTAGCGTGTTACCGCAGTCTGGTCATATTATATGGCAAGCAGACACAATATATTCGGCACAATCGAAAATATTACCGCACCAGAGTTTTGGGTGACGATTTCGCAATCGCCACCCTACCGTCAGATCATCCTTCTGAGCCCAGATATTTCTCATCCAGCCGATCCAGCAACGCGTGGTAGGCCTCATGCACGCCCGGCCCTATGCGCTGCTCCTCTATCTCGTCGAATCCCTTCGACAGCGTCTCGTGCTGCTCTTCGGGCAGATATTGCTCCGCCATAGGGAACAGAACGTTGTTTTCCTTAAAAATATGGGCGGTCAAAAGCGCTGCATACCCACGAGCGCCCTGGGCAAATTTAGATCTTGCGGCGGCCTCGTTGGCACGCAAACCGGGCAATGACTCCGCCATAGTAGCGATGTGTTTTCGGCCCTGCACGTGATCGTCCAACATCACCCCGATGGGCCCTCCCTGCCTGGGAATACCAACGGCCTCCATCGCCGGAAACAACAGGTCTTCTTCCTTGCCATGATGGCATTTATCGGCGAACGTGCGCAAAAAGTCCACTATCTGCTCTATATCGTCAACGTCAAGAGGCTTGTTCTCGTCAGCGTCATCGGCCAGGCGTTCAAGAACCGCCAGCGCGACCTTTATGCCCTCGTGCTCCTTGCGCAGATCATCGGTAGCATACATAAAAAACCTCCTCCAAAGGAGACCACATTCCGCCCCCAGTACATTGCACATTTAGTGTCGAGATTATTCTTCCAACAGAACTCCGCTATGAAACCTCCACATTAAGAAATCTTCTGGTCAGTTATCCACTCCGGATCGCCGTCACATAACTGATATGTCCGGGACAGAGGCCCGGTCACTACATTTTCGATGTCCGAAGTCAGATGTGCGCGGTTCGATTCCAAATAACCTAAGCTACGTGCTCTTTTTCTGGCTTTCGCCTTTTTCTGGCTTTCGCGTTATTTTCTGTCGTTTCACATCTATCCATCCTCGTCACTTCGAGCGTCGACTCCCCCGTCATTTCGAACGGAGTGAGAAATCTGCTTTTTCGATGTGCGAAGTCAGATGTGCGCGGTTCGATTCCAAATAACCGCAGCTACACCCTCATTTTCTGGCTTTCGCCTCTTTCTGGCTTTCGCGTTATTTTTTTTCCTATGAATCTCCGCGCGGAATGACAATGCCCGACCTTTATGTTAGAATTGGGCCGTGACGAAGCGCAAAAACCCCGACTACAACGATTTTATTCTAAGCCAGTGGCGAGACTACGAGGACGTGATTACGGACTCGCTGTGGCTGATGCATTCTCGCGACAGTCGCAATGGCCATTCGCTCGACTATCACGGCAACTTCATTCCCCAGATAGCCAATCAGATGTTCAGGCGCTACAGCCGGGAGACCGAGATAGTGGTGGATTGGTTTCTAGGCTCCGGCACGTCGGCAATAGAGGCTATCAACCTCAACCGGCGCTTGATCGGCGTTGAATTGAAACCGGAGCTTGTGGAGTATGTCCAATCCAAACTGCCGCCAGACTCGCAGGGCTCAATCCGACTAATAAATGCAGATAGCACACTTAGCGAAACCGCCGAAAAGGTGCTGCAATCCGCAGCGGAGTTCGGTTGTGAAAAGGCCCACCTCGCGATTCTTCACCCACCTTATGCCGACATAATAAAATTCAGCGACCTTGAGGCAGATCTATCGAATTGCAGCTCGACTGACGAGTTTTTGGAGGCGTTCGGCAGGGTCGCTCAAAACGCTTATGATACCCTGCTGCCGGGCAGGTTCGCGGTGCTTGTGATAGGGGATCGCTACGCGGCAGGTGAGCTGGATGCGCTCGGTTTTAAGTGTATGCAACGGATGAACGAGGTCGGTTTTAAGACCAAGTCGATTGTAGTGAAAAACATTGAGGGCAACGAAGTCGCTAAAGGTAAAAATAACAACCTCTGGCGATATCGCGCCCTCGCAGGCGGGTTTTATATATTCAAGCACGAATACGTGATGGTTTTTTTCAAGCCGAAATAGTCTACTGCTCGGCCTGATACTCTTTTATTATCTTCAGCATCTGCTCCGGTTCGACTCGTGGGTAGACCTTGTCATCGACAGTTACTACAGGCGCAAGGCCGCAGGCTCCCACGCATCGGGTTTCGTCGAGTGTGAAGAGCTTGTCCTCTGTGGTCTCGCCGGGCTTGATGTTAAGCTCGTCCTCGATAACCTCCAGCAGCTTCCCCGCTCCACGAATATAACACGCAGTCCCCATACAGACGCTCAGTCGGTGCTTGCCCTGCGGCACCAGCTTAAAATAGCTGTAAAAGGTCGCCACACCATATATCTCGGCAGTCGGAACCAGCGTCTCGCACGATACGTGATCCATCACCTCTTTGCTGAGATATCCATACATATTCTGCGCGCGATGCAGAATCGCGATCAGAGAAGACTGGGGATGTTCTGGAGTATAGACGCTCTTAATGTACTGCGTCAGCTCTTCAAATTTATTTTCACACTTACAGGCCATAATGCCCCCACTATAGGTCAGATATGATTATTTATGAATCGCACGGCCCAGCGCATCGTAGGCTGCTTCCTGGACGGCTTCTGATAGAGTCGGGTGAGGATGGATGCTGGCTACCAGTTCGTCGACCGTAAGCTCGTTTCTCATCGCGACCACCGCCTCTGCAATGAGATCCGTAACATGCGGCCCGACCATATGCACCCCCAGAATCTCCCCGTATTTACCCTCGGACAGCACCTTCACGAACCCATCAATACCGCCGATAGCCATCGCTTTGCTGTTGTGTCGGAACAAGAACCTGCCTACTCTGACGTCTTTGTAGCGCTCACGCGCCTGCTCCTCGGTCAACCCGACCGATGCGCACTCCGGAGTTGTATAAACACATGCCGGAATCGCGTGATAGTCCATGCGCGACCCCATCCCCAGCGCGTCTTCGACGGCCGCGATGCATTCCGTCCATCCGACATGCGCAAGCATCGGCTCCCCGGTGCAGTCCCCGGCGGCGTAAATATCCGAAACATTGGTGCGCATGTGCTCGTCGACGATAATTTTGCCCCGGTCATGCTTTATGCCGATCTCGTCGAGGCCAATGTTGTCCGTAGCGGGCCTGCGTCCTATGGCCACCAGCACCTTCTCGAAGTCTCGAACCTCTTCTTTATCCCCCGTTTTGATGGTCACGCGCTTGCCGCCCGGGATATCCTCGGCTGCCGAGACGGTGGAGTCGACCATAAACTTCATCCCCGCCTGTTTCAGCGACTTCATAAGCTCATTAGCAGTTTCCGTATCGGCTGCGGGCAGTATCTGTGACTTCATCTCCACCACCAGCACGTTTGTGCCAAGCCGAGCCAGGGTGTAGCCGGCCTCGAGGCCGATCGCTCCCGCGCCAATGACGAGCATGCTCTCCGGTATTTTATCAAAAGAAAGTGCCTCTGTGCTGGTCCAGACGTTTTCTCCGATCTCAAAGCCCGGTATAGGCAGAAGCGCGGTGGTCGAGCCGGTTGCGATTATAATTTTTCCCGCCCGAATCGTCTCAACTCCGCTTTCGGTCTGCACCGTGACGGTATGTTGGTCACTGAGCCGGCCAACTCCCCGCACCAGCCGAATCTGATTCTTCTTAAACAGGCTCTCGACTCCGCCTACCAATCGTCTTACGGTGGAGTTCTTGCGAGACATCATCGTGGGGATATCGAGGTCGTATTTATCGATTTTGACGCCAAACTCTTCGCCGCTTTTCGCCGCATCGACGATCGCGACACACGCCAACAGCACTTTGGTGGGCACACAGCCGATATTCAGACACGTGCCACCAACTGCGCCCTTTTCCACCACAACCACGCGCGCACCAAGCTGAGCAGCTCGAATCGCTCCGACGTAGCCAGCAGGCCCAGAGCCAAGGATCACTATATCCGCGTCCCTTTCGGCGGATTTCAACAGTTGTTCCTGTATCCCCGGATGCACCATCTCCGTCGAATCGGACTTGTCCAAAACGGAAATGGATTCCACCAGCCCGGCAACAGCGCTCGCTGTAAGCGGCCCAGCCGCCCCCCGGTTATTGATTGATTTCGGATTAGCAGTCACAGTTGTATCCTCCCCAACTCACGCGCGGAATCACGCACATGCTATCACAAACTTACCAAACAGGGAATAGGTAATGCCATGCTGATAGGCGGCGATCTCCGAATCGCCGCCTCAAGACCCAATTTGTAAGGAGCTCCGAATCGCCGCCTCAGAACTGGAAAACGGTCGGGGCAGATAGATACAATGTGCGTGATTTTCTGGTTTTCGCTTCTTTCGGGCTTTCGCGTTTTCCACATTGTCTCTTGCTGAAGGTTTTATCCAACCACTGTATAAGTTCACTTTGGTTCGATCAACGAGGTGGATGATGAAGAAAATCGGGTTCATAGACTACTATATCAACGAATGGCATGCGGATAATTATCCCAGGATGATTGCCGAAAGCGCCTACGCAGGTAAGTTCGAGGTCGCCCTTGCCTGGGAGGAGACCAGCGTGGAGGGCCGCAAGAATATAGACGTGTGGTGCGCGGAGATGGGCATTCCGAAGGCCGACAGCATAGAGCAGGTCGTTGAAGAATGCGATTGTCTGGTGGTGCTATCCCCGGATAACCCGGAACGTCACGAGGACCTCTCCCGGCTGCCCCTTGCCAGCGGAAAACCTGTTTATGTCGATAAGCCGTTCGCGGATTCTTCGGCTGCGGCCAGGCGAATGGTGGAGAGGGCCAGCGAGTATAAAACCCCGCTTATGTCGTCGTCGGCACTGCGATTCGATTCGACAGTCACCAACGCAAAATCTCAGATAGCTGACAACGAAGTAAACTTTTTCTCCGCTCGCGGCCCCGGAGAGTTCGCCATCTACGGCATTCATCAGATAGAGCCGATGGTGACTCTGATGGGAACTGGCGCAAAGAGGCTGATGCAGTGCGGCAACGAACAGACAAAGCTGATGATCGTTGATTACGGCGACGGCAGGCGTGGTGTGATTAACCTGATCCCGAACTGCCCGTTCCAGTTTGAAGCCAGCTACGGCGAAGGCGGGATTGTGGTCGTCAATGAGATGCAGGATTTCTTCACGCGCTTTATCGATGCGATGCTCGAGTTCTTCGAGACAGGCGAATCGGTGATCCCGATAGAGCAGACCATTGAGGTCACAACGCTCATCGAGGCCGGCAGTTTCGCTCTAAAGACGCCGGATACGTGGGTGAATATCGGTTAATCGAGCTGCTTCTATTTACATATCAGGACGGCTGCCCCGGTGATTTGGCCGCTTCTCAGTGCATCGAGGGCTTTGTTGGCCTCCGTCAGCGGAAACGTCTCGATATGCGTTTCGACTGGGACTTTCGGGGCAAGCGCCAGCATTTCGTCGCCGTCGTGGCGGGTGAGGTTTGCTACGGATTTAATAGATCGCTCACCCCATAGGATGTCGTATGAAAATGAGGGGATGTCGCTCATGTGAATGCCCGCGCAAACCACGGCCCCTCCCTTTGCGACAGCCCTGAGCGCGGCAGGCACAAGCGGCCCGACCGGGGCGAAGATTATCGCGGCATCCAGGCGGTGGGGAGGGTTCTCGTCGGATCCTCCCGCCCAGACCGCGCCGAGGCTTCGGGCGAATTGCTGTGTGCTCGCATCGCCGGGTTTTGTGAACGCATATATTTCACGGCCCTGATAAATCGCCACCTGCGCTATGATATGCGCCGATGCGCCGAAGCCGTACAATCCCAGTTTATGTGCATCTCCGGTCAGAGTCAGCGAGCGATAACCGATCAGCCCGGCACATAATAGCGGCGCGGCTTGGGCATCCGGGTAGCCTTCCGGGATGAAGAAACAATATCTCTCATCGGCGACGGTATATTGAGCGTAGCCGCCGTCGATGGTGTAGCCGGTAAATCGCGCGTGGTCGCAGAGATTTTCACGTCCGCTGCGACAGTATGGGCATGTGCCGTCGGTCCAGCCCAGCCAGGGCACGCCCACTTTGTCGCCAATCGCGAATCGCTCGATACCTTCGCCGAGTTTGCTGACCGTGCCCACGATCTCGTGACCGGGGATAACAGGCAGTTTGGGGTTTGGCAATTCGCCATCGACCAGGTGCAGGTCGGTGCGGCAGACACCACACACGTTTATCTCTATTTGCACCTGCCCCGGTCCGGGTTCTGGCACGGGGATGTCGACTACCTGCAGCGGTTCGCCGGGTTGGTTCAGTCTCATCGCGATCATGACAAATCAGCCTCTGCTCAGATGACGCTCAATCCGCCTCTGTTTACCGCAACTTCAGATGACACCAAACCAACCGGGCGTATGTTTGTTTATTCTAGGGCGCGGCTAACTCTATCTTGCCAAGCTTATACCTGCGATGTCCGTCGTCGTCTTTAAGGGGCAGAGCGATCACCGGGGTGCCGTCGCGCTTGCCCACCGAGACGTGGACATCGTAGACGCCGGGCTTTGTGGTCGGGGCGATGACTCCGACCCGGAACTCGCTTTGATGCGTCGCCACTGGAGCCTTGCCCGCGGCGGCCACCTGCAGGCTGCGCATATCGAAGGAATCGTCGGCCAGCACCGAGACGATGCCGCCTTTTTCGTCTTTGAGAGTGAGGGCCATATACCCGCCGGGATAACACGGAGCCACCCCCGCATTTGCCCAATCTGAGCTGACCTTGAACCAGTCCCCGATTTTGACCTTTTCAGGCCAGCTTATCTCCCGAAGCTGTAGCCTGTAGCCAAGGCGGAGGTTGATTCGGTCGATGAGATCGCGGTTTTCCTCCAGTTCGATACGCGGCCACCAGTGAATCGACATATAACTTGCGTGATAATCCTCTATCGCCTTCAACAGTAGTGACCCGTTGCCCCAGTTGCCGCGACTTTTTGAGCCGCCGTAGTGCTCGTGTTCCAGAATAACCGGCAGCTTCGGCCAGAACTCCTGCGCCATCTCCGCGTGATACCAGTGATTAGGCGGGGCCTGGACGAGGATGCTGTCATCGTGTATTGTGACGCCCTTTGAAAGCGCGTAATCGGTAAGCGGGAAGTGGCGGCCGGGTTTGTCGTGACCGACTATGTCATCGGAGATCGCAAGCAGCGTTTTTTTGAAGTATTTCGTGTGTAAGTCTATGTGCTTGCGGACGATTTTATCGGCTTTGTCGTCGGGGACCTGGCTGGTCATAAAGGTATGCCCCTCCCCCCATAACCCGTAGCTGCCGATATGCACGTAGGAGACATTTGGGTCGCCATCGTAGCGCGCGGCCAGGGTTTTGATCAGGTTTTCGAGCTTATTGAGGAATATTTTATCCCCGAAATCCGGGTCCCAGCACCACGCTCTATCGGATTTGGGGGCGGGGCCTTTGCCGAACTCGTAGTAGGTGCCCTTCGCCCCGGCGTCTTTGACCCATTCGGGGGTTCCAAAGGCGATCCAGTTCTCCGAAGCGGTTATGTTCAAACCTATGCGCTTGCCCTTGTCTATCCATCGCTGCGCGACAGTATCGAGCAGAGGCCAGTTGAACTTCCCCTCTTCCGGCTCGATCATCGACCAGGGGATGCGCATAAATACAGTCGATACTCCAGGAAAATCATCCACAGTGTCGGAGGGTTCGAGTTGAGAGCCGTAGTTGGTCGGCACGTTGGAATAAAAATACAACACCCAGCCCATATCCGGGTTCACAAGCGCCGCTTTCGTGTCGACGGGTTTGATTGTAACCAGCGTTTGTGCAGATACGACAGAAGCCGACAACATCAAAGCCGCAGCTATCATTGCAGTGTTCATAAGTCTCCTCACTAATCTCCAGCCGCCTGATATCCGATTATAATACTGTAAAGACTATATCATGTAAGGCTGTGCTTAGGAATAGTATTCGCGAAAGCCCCAAAAGCGCCACTTGTAACTGCGTTGACAGTGGAGCAGGCCGGTGTTATACTGCGTCCGACTGCTCACGGGTCAACAAACGGAGACCATCATGCTCAAGGGAATCGCGAAGGCCGGCGACAATTTCCCGCCGGAAGATCGGCAGAGTATATTGGTTGCATTATCCAATTTGTCCAAAATATTAGGCGCCTCCGAAACGGGATCGACGTTCACGGTCGTAGCTGAGACTGCCGCCACCCTGCTGCGGCTCGAAAGGGTCGCGATTTTCGTAAAAAGGGACGGCGATGGGCTGTCTGTCGCCGGTGGAGTGGGGGATGTCGACGATCCTTTCTTCGCCGCCGGGGCGTGCCGAGTGGCCGAAGAAGCGATGCTCGGCGCCGGGCCGGTGGTTTTTTCAGACGCGACTTCGGATAAATCCCCTGGCGCTCAGGAGCTTTCAAAGTCGGGCGTAACCTCGGTGTTGAGTGTCCCTCTGCAGGTTGGGCGGAGGAGCGTCGGGGCGATTGTGGCCGCATCTGACACTCCGCGCGTGTTTTCATCCTCAGATATAGAACTTCTTCACACCATCTCAAGCCAGATCGCGTTAAGGGCCTGGGAGGATATGACGGCGGTTGAGACCACCGACCAGGCTGAGCTTATCCAGCTTGCCCAAAGGAAAATTCAGGAACTGTCGCTGGTAAATCAGGTCAGCGGGGCCGTAAGCTCGACCCTCGATCTTGATGAGCTTATAGACATCGCTCTGGAACAGAGCATGCTTGCGCTCGGCGCGGATACGGGGTCGCTTATGCTGGTCAATGAGGAGACCGGCAGGCTTGAGATTGCAGCGGCGCGTGGGTTGCCTAAAAAGACCGTTGAGAATACCTCGCAAAAGATCGGCACCAGCGTGGCTGGATGGGTTGCGCAGCACGGCGAGAGCGTGCTGGTTTCTAACGCGCACGCCGATGGCCGGTTCAAGATGCCGTTTTACCGGGACGATATTACCTCAGCGGCGTCCGTTCCGTTGAAGTCGAAGACTGCGGTGATCGGGGTTCTTAATATGAACACCACCCGGCCCGACAGAATGTTTGACGAGCGAGACCTCGCGCTGCTGGGGACGGTGGCGAATGAACTGGCGGTGGCGATAGACAACGCCAGGCTGTATGCCCGTGTCAATCGCCGCACAAAGCAACTCGACAGTCTTTTGACCATCTCCAAAACCGTTACCGCAACCCTGAATCTCGATGAGCTTATGAGGCGGCTTACCGAGGAGATCACCAGACTCTTCGTGCTGGACGCATGTGCGCTGATTTTGCTTGATGATTTGAGCGGCCGGCTGCGGTTGGGTTATGGCACCGGGTTGAAGACTCGCAGGAGATACGCATACTATGACCTCGCCTCTCCATTTGCCGCGCAGGTGGTCAAGACTCAAAGCCGACTGGTGTTAAAGGATATTCGCAGGTCAAAAAACTTCTCCACAGAGATCGCTGAACGAGAGGATCTGCGCTCTGCTATTTGCCTGCCTTTGATAAATGCTGGCAAGTTGGTTGGAATTGCGGTTGGGTTTACTAAGGACGTCCGTGTTTTCCCGAAGTCGCAGATACAGATGATGCGGCCGCTTGGCGAACTTGCGGGCGTGGCGATTCGCAACGCCAGGGTGTATCGTCAGAAGTATAAAATGGCGGAGATTCTTACTCAGAGGTTGATGCCTTCGACCATTCCGGGAATTGAGGGGCTGGATATCGGGCATAAGTTTATGCCTGTTCACGAGGTCGGGGGAGATTATTACGATTTTCTGAAGATGGATCAGGGCAGGCTCGGTATTGTAATGGCGGATGTGTGCGGACACGACGTGGAGGCCGCTGAGTATACCAGCATGGGCAAACACGTCATCAGGGCCTACGCACGGGAGCACGAGTCGCCTGCCCAGGTACTTAGTAAGACCAACGATTTGATATGCGAGGACACCCGCGCCGAGGTGTTTATCAGCACGTTTTACGGGGTTTTCGACCTGCAAAGCCAGGTTGTGCGATATGCAAACGCGGGTTGTGAGCGACCGGTGCTGTTCAGGCCATGCGACAGTACTGTTTCAAGGCTCGAAGCTGATGGCATGCTGTTGGGCATTCGCGCGCACACAAATTTCGACGAATGTGAGATCGAGCTTAGACCTGGTGATATAATAGCAATGTATACGGATGGGCTGACCGAGGCCGGGGATGAGAAGGATCGTTTTGGCGACGATCGAGTGGTGTCGGTTATAGCCGCAAACGCCAGATTCGGCGCGCAGCAGATAGCGGATTCGTTGTCCTGTGCGCTCGCCGAACATGTGCGAGGCCAGATGAGCGACGATGTCGCGATTGTGGTCGTAAAAGTATTGTGATATTTGTTTTTGTGTCGAACCTCTTCGGAGCACCTACAGCGGTAGTGAATACTCACCGATAATCCTGTGTACTACAGGAAGTATAACACGCCTGAAGAGCAGGAGATCGTGAAGTTGAAGCAAGGTCACGTCGTCGAATTAGACGTACCCAGTGCTCCGGAGTATGTAAGCATCGTGCGCCGGGCCGTAGAGGGAATCGCTCGACGGATGGAATTTGACGAAGTTCAGATCGAGGACCTCAAGCTGGCGGTTGGGGAAGCGTGCACTAACGCGGTGCGGCACGGATGCCCCAGCGACGAGCTTCAGCACATCGCCGTGCGCTGCACCGTGGAGAACGGCGGCCTGTGCGTGGAAATACGCAACGACATCAGAGACTGCAACATCCCCAGCGTCCCCGACCAGCCCGATGTCACCCGCGAAGGCGGCTTCGGACTCTATCTCATAAGAAAACTGATGGACGAAGTCGACATTGTATGGGAGCCGGAGACTGCGGTGGTGAAGATGTTCAAGCGCCTCAGCGCCGACCCCGTCTAACTCTAACCCATCTCGATTTTTGCCATAGACTCCAACGCGGCCCCGTCCAGGGCATACAGCGCGTCCATCAACTCCACCGAGAACGTGCCGGGGCGATCCCCGGAAGCCTTCGCTGCAACCTCACCTGCGATAGCGAAAGCAGTTAACCCTCCAAGAGCTGCTATAAATGGATCCTTCTGAACAGCGGCAAATGCGGCCACTGCGACATTTGACATACAGCCAGTGCCGACCAATCGACTAAGCATTACATCTCCGTTTGCGATAGTTGCTGTACGTTTGCCGTCGCTGATGACATCTATCGGGCCGGTAATCGCAACGGTACAGCCATAATCTGAGGCGAATTGGCGGGATATTTCAGCCGGATCACCCGACGCTGCAATAGACTCCACGCCCCTTACTTCCGCTGCGATACCCGCCAGCGTGGCGACCTCGCCGAGATTGCCTCGCACGACGGAAATCTTCAACTCCTGAAGCAGTCTCTTGCTTGATTCGATCCTCATTTTGGTGGTGCCAGCCCCGACCGGGTCGAGGATGACGGGTATGCCCAGCTCGTTTGCACGTTTTCCCGCGAGTTCCATAGCATCTACCCACGAACGCTCCAGCGTGCCGATATTGAGCACTAAAGCCCCGGCAATGCTGACCATCTCCTCGACTTCTTCAACAGCATGAGCCATAATCGGCAGCGCACCGATGCAAAGGGTAGCGTTGGCGGTCTCGTTCATCACCACATAGTTGGTTATACTGTGGACAAGCGGCCGGGTGGCGCGAATGCTGTCCAAATCGCGTGAAATAACCTTGATTATCTCCATAATTCACCTCGAATCCGGCTGGATATTATATGATAGCCGACTGATTCGCCGAATGGAAGGCGGGGAGGCTTCGTATCTCGACAGGCAGCAGTTGTGATAGGTATATATGACGGTTTTTCGTCGATGACCTAATCTTCGGTGTCGTGTTTACTGATAATATCTTAGGGAGTAATCATTATCAATGGACAAGACCAAACCGTGCATTCTAACTGGGCATAAGCGGGTTAAAAGCGGTCTCACTTTGATGGAAGTGATGGTATCGCTGTTCGTGTTTTCTCTGTTGATCGTCATTTTTTCATCCTCTTTAATTGTCGGCAAATCCGCAGCCAAGATCAATGGGGAATACGCTCAGGCAATCAGCCTGGCGCAGCATAAAATCGACCAACTCAGGGCTATTGAATGGGGCCGGTTGACCTATTCCGAACTCAGGGAAGGGGGCTTTATCGATAGCTCGCCGACCTCTTCACCTTACAGCTTCCTCAACGTGGACGGTGTAGCGGCTTATCTGCCGGGTGGAGGCGTGGGACACCCGCCTACTGCCACTCTAAAAATAGAGAACCACCCAACCGACACGAGAATGAAAAAGATCACTGTTACCATCACCTGGCGGTCGTCGCCAAGGCGGGCTGGTGACAGCAAAGTTGAACAGATTGCCTATATATCCAATGCGAGTTAACATCACCAAAAAACGTGGTTTGAATCGCCGCGGGTTTACCGTAATTGAGGTGCTGGCGGCGACGGGAATAATGGCTCTACTGCTAGTCTGTACGGTGAGCATGCTCATAGCAGCAATGCGGGCGGTAGACGATGATCTGGCACAGGTCAGTACAGACACCAACGCCGCGACGTCCCTGCAGTTTATGGTACTGTGGGTACGAGAAGCCCAAAAGATCACAATTTACGACAACGGCCCATATAGTGGACACAGGTTGTGTGTGATCCTGCCTGAAACTGTGGACGGCCATTACGACCGTACCGAATCCGACACCGCGAACCCGATGTATTTCTATACCTCGGATAAATCCGGCATCGTCGGCAAAAACGGAACCTGGCTGTGGTGGAGTTGGAAGGGTAAATTGCTGCCAATCAGAAAAGATGTCTCTTCTCTGCTTTTCGAGGTCAATTCAGAATTGGGGGCAGACGCGGTCCAGATTACGATCACCACTCGTGAATCCGTGCTGAAATATAAGGCAGGCGATTCCGGTAAAAAAGAGACTACCCTGACCCAGCGCGTCATCTATATGCGTAACTACTACAATCATTAAGGTGCCAGTATGCCTCCGGTTGTAAATAAGTTTAGATCACCAATATCGAATATATCGGTTGCCCGCAACAAACGAGGCTCGCTGCTTTTAGCAGTGGCAGGGGCGGCCTTTGTGATAATCAGCCTGTCAGTTATCCTGTTAGGGATGACCAGCGCGGCTATACGCTCTAATAACCGCCAGCAGCTTCGATCGTCAGCGCTGCAGGTGGCAGAATCCGGGGCGGAGAGAGGAGTGCTATGGCTGCGCGACCAGGCCCTGCCACCGATTTCAGATCAGAATATAACCTCTCAAATCGGCTTAGCTCCTGCTGGCTCCTGGACTGTAAACATCGTCTGTGACCCGGACAACGGCAGGGTGTTTTTAAAGACCTATGAGATATTGGCCACCGGCACAGTGTCTGGCCATGTCCGGCGAGTGCAGGTTGTGGTGAGGCAGTCGACTTTTGGTAAATATGCTTATTTCACAGACCGTGAAACCTCCACATCCGGAAGCGCGATCTGGTGGGCTTCCAACGACCGAGTCGATGGGCCTGTTCATAGCAATAACACCGGCGGCACCAACTTTAATATAGACTACAACGGCTGGTCCAGCACTCGCAGACCCATCTTTTTGGATCAGGTTACTGCGTCCGGCACCACGATCAACTATAACCCACGCAGGCCATCCAGCGAATCCGATTATCAAAAAGTTTTCCTCAACGGTAGCAGGGGCTATCTGCTCGGCATTCAAAAAATAAACCTGCCGCCTTCCACGGAAGACCAAAAAAAGGCGGCCTGGGGCAGCGACATCGGCTATCCAACAAAGGACGGAGTATATTTGAGGGCCAACACCGTCGATGGTGTCGACACGGGGGGGTTGTATATACGAGGCGATGCCGCGATCACGATGTCGGTTGATGTTAGCGGCAACCAAGTTGTGACCATAACCCAGGGCAGCGGCAGAACTCAGAAAACAGCCACGGTAATATTTAACAAATCAAACGGGACGTCAACTGCTTCTGGAACAGCGCTCGGCCAGGGCAGCCCGACCTCAGCCAACTCGTTTTCAAACGGGGTGATCTACTGCACCGGCAACATCACCTCTCTTAGCGGCACAGTCGCGGATAATTCGTATTCCGCAGGCAAGATCACACGTCGATCAGCCTGGACGATAGCCACTGATACGCTGGCAAAAAAGAGCATCACCATAACCGACGATCTGGTCTATAAAACCCGGCCCAATAAGGATTTGCCGTCCGGGCACGCAACAAACCTGGCTGCTGGCACGCTGGGGCTTGTGGCACAGGACATCAACATAGCAGACGACGGAACCTCAAAACACAATCACCCCAACCGCGAAATCGACGCGGTGTTGCTGGCAGGCAGCGACAGCGTAAACGGCAGTATCTCCGTTAATAATTATAACCAGGGCAATACGGGCACTCTAAAGGTTATCGGTGGGCTGATCCAAAGCACCCGTGGCGCCGTTGGAACCATAAGCGGGGGCACTGTTAAAACCGGCTATGCAAAAGACTACAACTACGACCCCAGATTAGCCATAGCCCCGCCGCCATTTTATCCGACGACCGGACAGTACGACAGGCTCTCCTGGAAGGTGCTGCCTGACTAAGGCATGACTCCTGCCGTTCGGACACTTGCTTGACACGGAGGCGCTTGGGGCGTATCGTTTATCCAATCAACGATAGCAGGGATGGTGCCTGGTGGTAAGCTCCGTGCTGCTTTTATTGGCGATTGTACTTGCTCCGATAATCGGCGGCAAACTCAGCACGCTCACTAACGGGTTTTTATACCTGATAATTCTGGGCGGAGTCTGTTGCCGCCTGTTTTTGGCGAAGGACAAATCCGGGGCCTGGCTTCGAGTGCCGGGGCTGTGGTTTGCCGCTGCCTTTCTGCTGGCTTATATTATCTCCACTTGTTTCAGCCGCTCTGTCTACTTCAGTTTAAGCCAGATGGTGTTCTTTGCGGCCTGTTTCGGAGCTTATCTTCTGACTTCTTCGCTGAGCGATGACCGAAGAATGGCGACCGCGACTGTCTGGGTTTTGCTTCTATCAGCCTTGATCATCAGTGCGATGGGGGTCAGAGACTATGCACTGGACACTGGTGGTGGCATTCACTTTTGGAGATCGCTGATGGGAGGCGGTGAACACGGCAGGCTGTTTGGCCCATTCTTAAACCCCAGCTTTTTTGCGGGCTATCTGGTTATCACGCTTCCTGTGACGCTGGGTATCTTTCTGGTGACACGGCGGGGCCTTTTTGTTGTGCTGGCAGGATTTGCCTTTGTTGTACAGACGCTGGCGCTGATGTTGACTGGGGCAAAGTTCGGTATAATCGCGGCAGTGTTATCGTTGGGGTTGTTCTTTTTACTGGCAATAGTCACGAAGGCGTTGCGGCGATCCAGGTTTCTCAGGCTGCTCGTATTATGCGCGGTGCTGACTCCGCTGCTGGTCTTATTTTCAGCCCCGGTTAAATCCAGAATCCAGGCAGCGGAATCCGGCGGCTCACAGGTTCATTCCACTGTATTTCGTGCATACACCTGGCAGGCGACTCTGGATATGATTTATGCTCAGCCCTGGCTTGGAACCGGGCCGGGGACTTATCCGATTACCTATCAGGAATACACCATAGCCGGCCCAACGCGGATGGCTCATAACTCATATTTACAGCTTGCGGCCGAGAGCGGAGTCCCTGCGGCGGGGGCATTTCTGCTGATGCTGTTGGCGCTGGCTGTGTCTGCTCTTACCGGCACCATTTATGGATCAAGTCGACGCTCGGATATCCCGACGGAGACCGCGGACGAACCTGCCTTCGGGTCGGTTACGTGGACGGATATTTTGCCGTTCAGTGGTTGGAGACTGCTGAATTGTGCATTATTTGCGGCTCTCTTCGGCTCGGCTGTGAGAAGTCTGGTCGATTCGGATTGGTATATCTCTGGAATAGCGATACCGTTTTGGGTGGTGGCGGGAGTATTGGTCTCCCGATCCGGTGCGGCGGATAAAAAAGTCAACCTGGCCCCTGTTGCCCGCACAGCCGCAGGAGTCGGCTGCGTTGTGCTGATGGTGATGATGGTCTCCTTTAGCCTGGGGGATTTATACGCGAATAGAGCCGAGGCCGTATATGCGAGAAACCCCAATGACGCAATACAGATCATCGAGCTTTATAAAAAAGCCGTCGCTGCGTCTCCTCTGATGCCAACCTATAGACGACAATTGGCCACCTGGTTATCGACTCAGAGCGCTTTCGACGAAGAGGCATACAAGCAGGTGGATATTGCGATTAAGCTCGCAAGGCGGACCTCAGAAGGAGGATGGTTCGCAAAGGGCGTGATCGCACAGAACAATCACGACCTGCCGTTAGCTATATCGAGCTTCAGGAAAGCCCTGGTGTATCATCCGAACTCAACGCGCACTCTATACAAACTGGCACTAATATATAGAGAGACCGATGATATGGAGAACTTCGAGGCCGTTCTGCGACGACTGATGGCAATAGAAAGCTCCGATTATGAGAACATCAAAGGGACTCCGGAGATCATCGATGGCACCTACGCCTTTGCGCATGCCTACTTCGCCGAAAAATACCTCGCCCGTCACTACTACAGCGCCTCGATTCGAGAATATCGCGCAGCCATCAATCGGCTGGAGCGATGGAGAGCATCCGGGGATATGAGGGAAGTGCAGAGAAGAATGGGGCTCGTCACCAAAAGCGACGCCGAGGAGATGCTGCAACTGCTCAAGGACTGTTACACGGGCCTGAGCGTCGCCTATTCTGCAATCGGAAATAAAGCCCAGGCCGTCAAAGCGACGGCCCAGGCCTCCAAAGTGCGCTAAGCTCAGGGTTTGCTCTTTTTGCCAGCCCCAATAGCCCCGTTTATTTTGGAGAGCATCGACAACGCATACCTGTTGGACGGTTCCAAAGACAGCGCCGCATTGATCTCCTTTAACGCCTCGGTATACTGCCCGTGCTTGTAAAGGGCATAGGAGAGGTCCATATGAAAGACCGGATTTTTTGCGCCGAGATCGGTTTTGAAGTTGTCCTTATCCGCCGGCACGATCATCATCGCCCAATACCCCATAGGCTTCCACAGCTTTTCGCACTGCGCATACGTAAGTTCCGTGATATCGTCATAGTAGGGATCGGTTACGTAGAACTTCGCGGCTGCGTCATCATAGCCGGTCAGCACTCGGAAGTGCCCGGAGTGATCGCGATCGCTGTTTTGCTGCAAGACGAGAAGCGGCGTGCCGGATTCCAGCTTGCGTTTGGCGTCGGCTATGCTGGAATTGAAGGAATAAGCAGAGTAGCCTTTGTTTTTGGCATAATAGAGCATATCGGCGCCGTGGGTCGCGCCGCCGACGGGGTCGTAAATCTCTTTGCCGATTTCTTCCTGAGTGATATTATCGCCAAGAAAGCAAAATATCGAGGACATCGTGGCTGGGCCACAATAGTTTCTTAACTGCTTGATTCGCGGGATTCCCTCGATTTTGCAACTCGATAAACCCTCTCCGCTGATAATCGGCGAAAGCAGGGCGAGGCTCAGCACTATGAGGGTAGATGTGCGTAGAGTTCGATAAAAGCGCAACTTGTTACTCCGTATGCGATGGATTAAGTGTCTTGTGGCCGCAATGGAAAACGACGAGTTGACCTAACTGTCTGGCTGCACAAAATGTGCCACTTTGAATTTCATTATAGCAGTGCTGGAAAAGGCTGCAAGCAGGGGGGCGACGTTTATAGTTCAGAAATTAAAGAAGAGCAGAAGCGCAGGTGTGAATGGCACAAAAAAAGGTGGCTGGTGTTATCCAGCCACCCCATAATTTATCTATCTACCAACCCCGGTAGCCGCCGTAGGAACCACCGTAACCATAGGAGCGGTTATTATAGCCGCCGTAGTTGCCATAACCGCCATAACCACCATATCCTCCATAGCCGCCATAGCTTCCGCCATAATTACGGCTTCCGTAACTACCATAGCTGCCATAGCCACCGTAACTACCGTAGCCGCCATATCCGCCGTAGCCGCCGTAGCCACCGTAGCCGCTATAACGGCCGCCCATTCCCATGCCATAATTCCAACCGCCCATACCATAACCGCCGTAGGCTCTGTTGGAATCTGCGCCTCCGAGAATCGACAATATCTCATTGGCGCTGACGTTGTTTAGCGGTATCTTTTCGATTTTAATCTCAGGCTCATCGGTAGTCGCGTCTACCGAGGGCAAATCTGATACTGGCATTGATGCAGCAATGAGATTTGAGGTGTCGGGCTTAACGCTGATAAGATACACCCCGCCGTCCTGCCTGTATACCAACCCGGCGGACTTCGTGAGGCTCCTGAGCGCGGTTTCGAACGGAACGTCCTTTATAGACAGCGCCGATACGGTGCCGGAGACATTGGAATCTATGGAGTAGTTCTTTCCCGTGCCTCGAAAAAGGGCCTCAATGGCCGCCTTGACGTCAGTATCTTTCAGGTCAAGGTTTACATTAGTCTGCGTGGCATCCGCTGCCAAAACCGGCAATCCTATTGAGATTGTCAGCACGGCAGCCATTATCACATAACACAGCGATCGCGAATGCAATTTTCTCATTGTAAAAGCCCTCCTCCTGTTCAACTTCAGTGCTGGCCCAGCCTAAATGAGCTTCGGGTGTATTTGTCTGCCCGTTATCATATTAGACGCAATATGCAGCGTAGCATTTCACAACCCATAATCGCCTGCTAAATGCATTATACCCTCTTAGCCCATCGGTTAGGCACGATTATAGGAAAGAGTGATATAATGCTTACGCGGATGCGATTCGTCATCGGAGGTGTTTATATGCGATTCATCCTGTCGGTTCCGATTTTATTTTTCCTGCTTTCGACAACCTGTGCTTATACACAGACCCAGGCCGCATCGACCTGGGGTGTAATAACCGAGGGTAAATGGGGCACAGCCTGGACAGCAAGCCCTAACCAAAAGATTCTGCCGAACACACCCGTGCCGGCAAATAAGACTACCGGCGTGCAGATTTATGCCGCAAACAACGAATATGAGCCGTTTCAGATAGTGCTGACCGCAAAGACAAGAATCGGAAACGTAAAGGTCGTGCCGCACACACTTACCGGACCAAAAGGGAAGGTGCCCGCGTGGAGCATAACGGTCAAAAACGTGGAGTATGTCAACTGCTCGACCCCGACCGACGAAGGCATTGAGCCGGGGCTGTATCCGGACCCGCTGCCGGATCACTTTCCGTATAACGCGATAGAGAATCGCAACACCTCGGCCTGGGTGACGGTCTATGTGCCGAGAAACACCCCTGCGGGGGATTATAAGGGAACGGTTGATGTAGTTGCGCCGAGTATAGGCAAGATAGAGGTGCCGGTTAATCTGCGTGTCTGGGACTTCACGCTTCCGTCGGTGAGCCGCCTGCGCACTGCCTATGGCAACAGTATGAATAAGGCGTTCCAGTATCAGGGAGCAACTACCATTGAACAGCAGCGAAAGCTGGTCGATTTATATAATCTCAACTTCCGCAAGCATAGAGTCTCACCATATCAGCCTTACGCCGGATATGACCTTAAAATCGAGAAGGTAAACGGCGAGGTTAAGATTGATTTCAAAGATTTCGATGTGGCAATTCAGAAGTATTTTCCATATTTCAACAGTTTTATGCTGCCGAGGACGTGGATGCACGATGATCTCGGTTTCGGAAAGGGCCCAGACAGCCAGCGCCTCAAAATCGATTATATGCGCCAGTTGGCGGAGCATTTGATCAACAAGGGTGTTCTGTCGAAAGGTTATGTCTATATAACAGACGAGCCTCAGCCGGACGTCTACGATAGTATCGTAGAAGCCGCCAAAGACATACGTATGGCAGATGGTCGAATTAAGATTCTTCTCACCAAACGAGTCGAGGACAAGCTGATCGGGTCGGTGGACATTTGGGTGCCGATCGTTAATCATTATCTTGAAGAACCCAGCAAGGCACGACAAGCTAAAGGCGAGGAGCTTTGGTGGTATTTGTGCTGTGGGCCGCGCGCTCCTTACTCCAATGGCTATTTCATCGATTACCCCGCTGCACAGATGCGTATGTATCACTGGCAGACCTGGAAATATGGAGTCGACGGCATTCTGTATTGGAACACGATGTACTGGCAGGACAACCCCTGGCAGGTCGCGATGAGCCAGCCGCCGGAGAGAACCCACAACTGGGGCAATGGCGACGGCCAACTGCTGTATCCGGCGTCGCGATTGCCCTCTGAGAAGTTCGTCGATAAAGGCCCGGTGGACTCAATCAGATGGGAACTGGTGCGCGAGGGCATTGAGGACTGGGACTACTTCCGAATACTCCAGGACAAAATCGACGCCGCCTCCGACGCTAAGAAAAAGACCCCGGCTTACTCCGCCGCTGTCGATGTATTGCGACAGGTGAACGGATGCGTGCCATCTCTGACGGATTTCTGCACGGATATTAACAAGATCGAGGCGATAAGAGCCAGAGTCGGAAGGGCGATCGAAGGGCTTAAATAGTGTAGCTTACTACCAACGGGTGTTTGATCAGGTGATTGGGTGGCGATATATAATCGCCACCCAATGTTTATTTACGCTGCTTTATCCCTGGTTTCGTTCATCATATTGATGAAGGCGCCGACCAGTTCCGGGTCGAACTGCTTTCCCGCACATTTCTTCATTTCTTCGAAAGCTTCTGCCCTGGACAAGGCCGGTCGATACGGTCGATTGTTGGTCATTGCATCGTAAGAGTCAGCGATGGCAATGATGCGGGCTATCAGAGGGATATTGGTGCCGGAAAGGCCGCTTGGGTATCCGGTGCCGTCGAAGCGCTCGTGATGATGCCGTACGCCGGGCAAAATCGCGCCCATCTGCTGTACTCGACGCAGAATCTGAGACCCCAACGACGCGTGGGTCTGAATTCTTGTTCTTTCCTCCGCATCGAAGAATTTCTTATCCAGCATCTCCTCAGGCATGCCGATCTTGCCGAGGTCGTGAAGCAGGGAGGCCGTGCGCAGCGTCTCCAACTCCTCTTGTGTCATGCCAATCTGCTCGCCGAGTGCCAGAGATATTTCCATCACGGACCGGGAGTGCCCTTTGCTATAGTTGTCTCGTGCATCAATCACCGCAGCCAGGGCCTCCAGAGCCGCCGTGTTATCATCGGCCGCCAGAAGCGCTCCGACGTGGCTTGTAGAGACTCGGTGCAGCACCGCGCAGTTTTCATCGTATATTAGACTACGGTTTCGGCCTTGCTGTTTTGCTGAGTACAGGGCGGCATCGGCGCATAGTATCAACGCATGTTTTTCGGTGGCGTGGTCTGGAAATACTGCGACTCCTGCGCTCGCTGTGATTGATCGATTCTTGCCAAGCACGCGTGAACTCGTCTTCTCAACAGTTTTTCGAATCCTCTCCGCCACCTCCAGCGCCTCAGCGGGACCCGTTTCTGGCAGGATCACGACGAACTCCTCGCCCCCATACCGAGCCAGAATGTCGATGTTGCGGATAGACTCCCTGCACACGCCCGCAAACCACTTCAACGCCTTATCCCCGTCCTGATGCCCCCAACTGTCGTTGTAGGTCTTAAAGTAGTCCAAATCAAGCATAATCAGAGACAGATGGCGGCCGAATCTCTCCGCTCTCTTAATTTCCGATTCCAACCGCTCTTGAAAGTGACGATGATTATATATCTCAGTCACGCCGTCAATGTTGGCCCTCAGCTCTGCCATTTTTCGGAAGTTTACTTCACTGTCCAAAAGAAACCCGATATAGGCCGATATGCAGATGCAGACAAAGGCCCAGGCGCTGATAGTGGGCCAGTGGGCATTCATCGAATAGGACAGATCCTGGATCAGGGATTGATACAGCGAGACATCTCCCCAACTTTTCGATTCCAACCCATAAGCCCAAACACCGAAAATATACGAAGCGGTAGCAAACAAAAATCCGCCGAAATAGAACAACAGACGATATCTAAAACTCTTTCTCATTTCCGCTTAATCCTTAAATAACCACCGATAAGCGACGTACGCCCGATATGGCATTATGCCGTACCTACATGGATATTATCAGTATTAGAGCGGGCAAGCTGTAGAGAATATGAAGCCAAAGGTGATGACGAGGAAGTGCCATCACCCGAAGTCAAATACGAATCAGCCGTTATATGCCTTACCAGCGTCAAATGCCTTAAGATTCAGTTCAAGAAACTTCGGCTTTACCAGAGCCTCTATCGACTGTCGCCAGATGGGGTCGTCGATATCCGTGTGCTTCGACAGCGCACCGATCATAACCAGGTTGACCACACGCACGTTGCCAAGCTCCCGGGCGATCTTCAGGGCGGGGATAAGCTCCAGATTGGCGTTTTTAAACGTTGAGGTGAGCAGGGATTTGATATCCTTCGGCCACTGCGCCTGCCCGCTGGAGACGGTAATAGGCTTGATCTCCTGATCGTTGACCATCGCGATTCCCCCGGGCCTTAAATAATGAGCATAACGCAGGGCTTCGAGTTTCTCAAAAGCAATCAGTATATCCGTCTCGCCCAGGGCGATCAGAGGTGAGTTGACCTTCTGCCCTATCCGGACCTGGCTGACGACGCTGCCGCCGCGCTGTGCCATGCCGTGGACTTCGCTTTTCTTTATATCCCTGCCGGAGAGCAGCGCCACGTTGCAGAGAATCTCCCCGGCAAGCAGCGTCCCCTGACCTCCGACTCCAGCCAGTGTTATATTCAAGACCTTGGTCATCTTCTACCTCGCATCGCCCAGACGTTTACGCTGTGGGCTTGATCGCGCCGAACTTGCACACCTGTTCGCACATACCGCATCCGACGCACAGCACCGGATTGATTCGGGCCTTGCGCTTTTTGGGGTTGTCAGGATCTACTTCCGCCACCTCAATCGCCGGGCAGCCGAGCCTGAAGCACGACCCGCAAGCCGTACACGCCTCCAGATCGACCCAATACTGCTTGGTGATAGCCGCCTTGCTGCCCAAAATGCAGGGCCGCTTGCTGATGACCACCGACGGCTCCGGAGAGTCAAGCTCCTCTTTCAGCACCCTGAAAGTGGCATCGAGGTCGTTTGGGTCTATCACACGAACCCGTTTCACGCCGACTCCTCTGGCCACGTCCTCGACCAGCGTCTCGGTGGTCGTCTCCCCCATCAGGGTCCGGCCCGTTCCCGGGTTATCCTGATGGCCGGTCATAGCAGTGGTGCGGTTATCAAGCACGATAATCGTCGACGTGCCGCGGTTATAGACTATATTAAGCAGTCCGGTGATCCCGGAGTGGAAAAACGTGCTGTCGCCGATTACTGCGGCGACTCTTCCCGGCTGGCCTGCCTTTTCCAGACCGTGAGCATTGCCGACGCTGGCGCCCATACATACGATTGTATCCATAGCAGACAATGGTGCGAACGCGCCAAGACTATAACACCCGATATCACCAGCGACCATCGCTTTGAGCCTGTTTAATGCATAAAATATCCCACGGTGCGAACATCCTGGACACAGCACGGGCGGCCTGGCGGGCAGATCGCCGACGGCTTCTTTGGGCTTCATAGGCTCTTTATCATAAACCTCCACGGCCAGCCGTTCGATCCTGTCCGGGCTAAGCTCGCCGATGCGCAGGCTCATCCTCGGCTGCTCCACACTCACACCCAGCGCTCGAACCTGCTCTTCGAGGTATTCGTCCCCCTCCTCGATGACATACAGCTTCGACACCGAACCCGCGAACTGCTTTATGACGTCTTTTGGGACTGGATTAGTCAAGCCCAGCTTAAGTATTGAGGCATCCGGAAACGCCTCCCTGGCGTATTGATAAGAAATGCCGGAGGTGATTATGCCTATATCGCTGCCGCGCTCTATCCTCTGGAACGCTGAGGTCTCTGAATATTCCGCCAGTTTATCGTTCTTCTCCTGAAGAGAAACCCTCATCCTGCGAGCAAACATCGGCACCGCGACCGTCCGCGTTATATCCTTTTGATATGTGCGCTTCTCCCTGTCCATCTGAGTTTTGCGCAGGCTTTCGACGTCGCCAAGGTCGACTACGCTGGAGGAATGCGAGACGCGAGTCGTGGTGCGCAACATAACCGGGATGTTGAACTGCTCGGATATTTCGATGGCAGCAACCATCATATCGTAGCACTCCTGGCTGTCAGATGGCTCCAGCATCGGAATCTTGGCGAATTTTGCCAGCAGGCGGTTGTCCTGCTCGTTTTGAGAGGAATGCATGCCCGGATCGTCCGCGCACACCACAACCATTCCCCCATTTGCGCCGATACAGGCGAATGTCATCAGCGGATCAAGGGCCACGTTCAAGCCGACGTGTTTCATCGTGGTGATCGCCCTGGCCCCGGCAAACGATGCGCCGATGGCGACCTCCATAGCGACTTTCTCATTAACCGCCCATTCCGAATATATCTCAGGGAATCTGGCCAGATTTTCCAGTATCTCCGTGCTCGGAGTCCCAGGATATGCGCTCGCCACCTCGACTCCAGCCACGAAAGCTCCATAGGCGATGGCCTCGTTGCCCGATAGCACTTTTTTATTGGTTGCCGCTGCCTGCATAGATGTTCACCTCAGAGGCACAAAAACGCGCCCGAACGCATAGCCGCTCGAGCGCATGAACTGCTCTGCACCATCTATTTTATATCACTTAACCGACCCAAAAGGCAAGCATCAAGCTCAGATGGCACTTTTGCCCGCTACGCTGCCTTTGGAACCTGGCGGCGGGATTTTTTCTCTGCATACATCGCCGCATCTGCACAAGCTAACAGAGCCTTGGTATCAGTTCCGTCCGCCGGAAACGTCGCTACGCCGATGCTCAAGCCAAAGCGGGGCACGTCGCTGACGAACTGCCGGGCATATCGTTCAACAGCCTGCCTGATTCGCTCCGCTATCCGATTCGCCTCACAACAGCCGGTTTCCGGGAGCACCGCCACAAACTCATCTCCGCCATTTCGGGCGACCACATCGTAGTCCCTTAGCTCATCTCTGAATATATCAGCGATATCTTTGAGCACCCTGTCCCCGGCTTCGTGACCTTTGAGATCGTTGACACCCTTGAAATTGTCCAAATCTATGCCAAGCACGGAGAGTGGTTCGTTGAACCTGGAACTGCGCTTTAACTCCCTTTCGAGATAGTGCTGCAGGAATCTGCCGTTCCGAAGATCGGTCAATGGATCGCGCAGAGCAAAGTCTCGCGCCTCCTCGAATGCCCTGGCGTTTTGCAGCGCGATGGCGGCCTGATGTGCCACGAAGGCCAGTATTCTAAGCTCGTCGTCGGTAAAGGTCCTGCGGATTACGTCATAAATATTGATCGTGCCCAGCACCTCGCCGAAGCTCACCATCGGCACCGATACACACGACTTAAAATCCAAATCCGCAATGGCAATACCACGGTTGAATATCAAATCGTTGGGGTCGAAGTGACCGGAGCGCGGCTCGCCGTACTTGGCAACCCTGCCGGTGATTCCCTTGCCATACCGCACACGAGTCCCGGAAAACGCGTCTTCAAAGCGTCCCACCGCGGTATTTGCGACCATCCGCTTGGGATGATGCTTGTCTCTCATAAACACGACGCACGTAGAGCCTTGAACCATTCTGCGGGTGCGATGGGCCAGCAGAGCCAGCACCTCATCTATCTCCAGGGTGCTGGAGAGAGTCTGTGCCAGGTCGAACAAGGATATCAGCTCCTTATTAGCCTGCGCTATAGTGTTAACCGCAGGACAGGTAAGGTCTTTTAACTCCCCGTCGATCGCGCCTTTTTGAAGCATAGTCTCAGCCGCTCGCAGTTGAGGCTGAATAGCCAGAAATGCCTCCACAACAGCCGGATCAAAAGCCGATCCGGACAGGTTCTCTAGGTGAGAAACCGCCTCGTTGTGTGTCCATCCGCTCCGGTAGCATCGATCCGAAACCAGCGCGTCGTAGACCACCGCCACAGATATTATGCGCGACCCCAGCGGGATATTCTCACCGGAAAGCTGTTCCGGATACCCTGTGCCGTCGAAGTTTTCGTGGTGATACAATACCATCTCAACTATGTCGCAGGGCATATTTTCCTGACGAAGTAAATTGGCGCCGATGGCTGCGTGATTGCGCATCTTGGCAAATTCCTCGGAATCCAGCGGGCCGGGCTTCAACAGAATATGATCCGGCACACCGAGTTTGCCGACGTCCCTTATCAACGCGGCTAATCGGATTCGCTCAATAATGGTATCGCTGAGGTTCAACTGCCGAGCGATAAGTTCGCAGATGAGAGGAACGCGCTTGACTATAGGGCTGATATAAGAATCCTTTGCGCCAATCGCTGACGCCAGCGCGACAGTAGCGCAGCGATAGGCCGAATCAAGGTCGTCGGTGTATCGAGGGCTTTGTAGAGATTCTAAAGGGGCAATTCGTCGGTTGGTTAAAATATAAGCGGGGATCAGACAAAAAACAGTCGTCAGCGAGGCCGCGCTCACCCATACATTATGGATCAGCGCCGCCACCAGCATTGCCAGGCAAGCTGCCAAAAACCAGTAAACCTGCACGTTTTTCATACAGTGTCCGCCTCTCAACGGGTACTTCTGTAGAGCCACGCGGGTCAAGCATATACTCAAATTTGCTCGAGCCGATTAATACGAAATTCGTCATTGAATAATGCAAATCAGTATCGTTAGAACTGGCAGGGAATCACCTGACCCTGCTAATCAGCGAAAACCAGGACGTATTACCTGTACAAATAACCAGGCTGCCGTAGTCCATTCCGTTTTCCGCCCATCTACCTGCAGCCATACTTATCTGTGGACGGCAAAACGTGCATCAACTTCGGCAGCCTGGCAGACATAGCCCGATAATCCGGGCTTTAGCCCCAATAGCTTTGCGTCCTCCGGTTTCCCGGAGTTTGCTCTTATCGGATGATTGTCATGAGGATTATGCCATCAGGTGATGAGTTGTCATGCTGAGAAGAGTGCTAGGAAATGACGTAAATATAGGGGTGGGATAATAATTGGAGTATATATGGGCGGCGACACGCATCGCCGCCCATAGTGATTGTCTTACAGCTTGATGACCCTGCCGACATGGCTATCAGGGTCGTATTCGTCGCCGGTGCCTGCTGCTATGGCGCGCACCACATCTTTTCGACTTACTATTCCGACCACCTTGCGGCCCTCGACTATCGGAACCCTGTTTATGGCGTGCTCGATCATAGCCTGAGCTATGTTGGCGACAGGCGATTCTTCGCTGAAAACTACGACATCAGTAGTCATCGCGTCCTCAACACACTCGCTTTGAGCGCGACGATATGCCTCATCAATTGCGTCAGGCTGGGGCGCAAACAGCCCCGGAGTCGAACCGCGCATCTCCGCAGGTGCATGCAGGCCTTTGAGCAAAATATCGCTTTCAGAAAGCATTCCGACCAGATAGCCCTCGCCATCAACAACCGGCAGGCCGCTGACGTCGTGTTCTGCCATCAAACGCGCCGCACCCTCGATTGAAGTACCCTTTCGAACCGAGACAACGTTGCGCGTCATTATATCTTTAGCAGCCAGATAAATCATTTCGCCTCTCTTACTCGTCCAGCAGCCCATGCTCCAGCCCAACCGGCAGCGCTTTCGGCCGGTTGCAGGTGCTTTCGAGCGTTACATGAGCGCTGGTATTCGACGCATCGTGGAATGCGTGCATTATATCTAACACATGATACGCCAATTCACCGCTGGCTCGGTGCGCCCGGCCGGTGCGCAGCCCATAAGCCATATCAGCGACCCCGATGCCGCGTGAGTTATCGGTATATCCGTGCGAATACTCCACATCGACCCAATCGTTGTCGGAGGCCGTTCTCAATTTGATCGGGCCGCCAAAACCGTTAGGGTCCGGTACGCTCAGCGATCCTTTGCTGCCGTAAATCTCTATACGAGGAAGCTCCGCCGCCCAAACATCGAAGCTCGTGATAACCGTTGCTATGGCCCCGTTCGCGAAATCGACTATACCAGCCACGTGTGTCGGCACATCAACTTCTATCTTCGTTCCATTTTTCGGCGCGCTTGTGATGGTGCGCTCCGGGAATGTGATCCTTGCAGAGCCTGTAACCCGCCTGGCCGGCCCCAGCATCGCGACCAGAGCAGTAAGGTAGTATGGCCCCATATCGAACATCGGCCCGCCGCCGAGTTTATAATAAAACTCAGGGGCCGGATGCCAGCTTTCGTGGCCATGACAGGTCATAAACGCAGTCGCTGCGACCGGTTCGCCGATCAAACCGTCATCAATGAGCTTTATGCAGGTCTGGAGTCCTCCGCCCAAAAACGTATCAGGGGCACATCCGACCCTGACGCCCTTCGCCGCAGCCGCCTCCAGTATTTTGCGACCGTCTTCGCGGGTGATGGCCAGCGGCTTCTCGTTATATACCGACTTGCCCGCCTCAATCGCCGCCAGCGCCACCGAAGCATGCGCGTTAGGGATAGTCAGGTTCATGACGATCTCTATTTCGGGATCGGCCAGCAACTCCTGTGTGCTTTTATACGCTTTACAGCCGAATTCATTAGCCTTCGCCTCAGCTCTGTCGCATTCCAGGTCGGCGCATCCGACGATGTCGAGAATATCGAACGTTTTTCCCGCCTGAAAATAGATTCCGCTGATGACTCCGCATCCGACAATTCCAACTTTTGCAGGTCTCATTTTATTCTCCGTCACCTATCTCGCTGCCCACGCCATTCCGCGCGTTAGAATCTCCAGCACTTCAGGCACATCGAAATCAGCCGCGCAGTGGCCGAGAGAGGAGTAAAACACCCGTCCTTCGCCGTATTTCCTCTTCCAAACCGCCGGCATAATGCAGCCCTTTATCCAGGGCGCTTCGTCGTGGTGCCCCAAGATCGACACCGCCAGGGTCTCGTTTGAGGGGTCGACGTGCATATAGTACTGCTCGGAGTGCATTTTGAAATCTTCTATGCCTTCGATGATCGGATCGCCGGTATAGCTGAGTATTTTGACTTCATAGTCAACAATTCCGCCCGGATGGGCAACCCATTGCCCGCCGACCATAAACTGATAGTCGGTATTCGTGCGAAACGCGTCTCCTGCTCCTCCATGCCAGCCGGCAAACCCGACACCGCTTTGCACAGCCTGCTGCATCGCAGCCCATTGCGCACCGCTGATCTCGGCCATTGTAAAGCACGGCACAATAAGATCAAAACTCTTAACTTCGTCTACATCCTCGAACGCTGCGAGTGTGTCTTTGACTACCACGTCAAATCCTACTCCGGCGAGCGCTTCAGAAGCTTTCTCGGTGGTCTGTCTCGGATCGTGCCCTTCCCAGCCACCCCAGGCAAACAATGCTCGTTTCATCGGATATCTCCTGTGCGATTAGGAATCAACCATCCAATAGGTTAGCATTGACCGAGGTAGAAATGCAATGACAAAAAAGGCTGTTGACGGTGTCACATAGTCGGGATTTGTCTTGCCCTTTTTTTCAGCCCAATTCAGTTCGATATTCGCGTTTGTGATCTGTCTCAAAACAACTATTAGTCAACAAATAATTATAAAAACGTGAGATATGCTTGCAATGAGGGTAAATAGCGGATATAATTTCAAGAGCTACAATCAGTTCCCCGGCACCGGTGTCTTCTTTCTCCGTAGATTGCTTTTCCTTCTGCGACTGATCGGACTCCCGTAATAGGCAATTGTGCCAAGTGCCAACTGGTTGTGAGGCTTAGGGGTCTAGTCCCGGAAGGATGGCATCACATGGCCAACAAGACACTTTATGTAGGAAATATGTCCTACAGCACAACTGAGAGCGAACTCCGCGGTCTCTTCGAGCCGTTTGGCCCGATCGCCGACATCAGAATCATCGGCGACAAGGGATTTGGATTTGTCGAAGTTCCTGAGGAACAGATGGAAGCCGCGATTGAGGCTACCAATGGTAAGGAATTCGGCGGCAGAACACTTACGGTGAACGAAGCCAGGCCGAAACCGGATCGCGGTGGCGGCGGAAGAGGCTTCGGCGGCGGCGGTGGCCGACGCTGGTAGTTTAGACGTTTGTGAACAATTAAAAGACGCCCGGAACATACTCCGGGCGTTTTTTATGCTTTATAGCCTCTTTAGTTTAACTCCACGGATGCTCGATATCCTGCACCGCGTCGTAGCCTCTCCACATCATCAAATGATCGAGCAGGGTGATTCGGACCATCGCCTCAGCCACTGCCACCAGCCGGGCCGTGATCGTAGGGTCGCGGCGTGTGATGGCGGCCAGCTTCTGCTCTTTCATCTCGGCCATATTCACGGTCTGCTGGTCGATTGAGATAGTGGAAGTCGGT
Source organism: Armatimonadota bacterium (assembly GCA_050948905.1). Taxonomy (GTDB): domain Bacteria; phylum Armatimonadota; class UBA5829; order UBA5829; family UBA5829; genus DTKD01. Next base: position 1,233,211 of record JBMNES010000001.1, read on the forward strand.
TTGACAGCGACTTTCACGACAATATCCTCGCCATTGGACACGCCGCCCTCAATTCCTCCAGCGTGGTTGGTGCGGAAACGTACCTTACCGTTGTCATCGAGATACGGTATATCGTTGCACTCGGAGCCCTTCATCTCGGCAACCTTAAAGCCCGTGCCGAACTCAACTCCCTTCACAGCGCCAATGCTCATCAGGCCGTGAGCTATGGTTGCGTTCAGTTTGTCAAAGACAGGCTCTCCCAGCCCCGGAGGAACTCCACGCGCGATTACTTCAACGATGCCGCCCGCGGTGTCCCCTTCCTCTTTAATCTCAAGTACCCGCGCGATCATCTTCTCCGCAGCTTCGGCGTCGGCGCAGTTGATCAAATTTTGTCGATAGTGCGCCTTTATGCCGTCGAAGCCGACATCTTTTGCCTTGATGCCCATACATTCACTGACGTGCCCAAGCACCTCCATGCCTTTGCTGGCAAGGATCTTCTTGGCCACTGCGCCAGCCGCCACTCTCATACAGGTCTCTCGTCCGCTGCCTCGACCTGCCCCACACCAATCCGCGAACTTGCCATATTTAACCATATGAGCATATTCAGCGTGGCCGGGCCTGATGAGGTCTTTAACGTCGTGATACTGCTTGACATGGATGTCGTGGCGATCTACGTTGTAGATAATCAGCCCAAGAGGGGCGCCCGTGGAAAAACCGTCCCTAATACCAGCAAAGATATGCACCTGGTCGGTTTCCTGACGCGGCGAATCCAAAGGCGAAGTCCCTGGCCGGCGGGCGTCGAGTTCCTTCTGCACCTCAGCGTCAGAAATCTCAAGGCCAGCGGGACAACCGTCGATAATAGCGACCAGCGCGTCTCCATAGCTCTCGCCACACGCCGTCACTCTAAACATTCGTCCAAAAGAATTACCCAGCAAGGAAGAACCTCCAATCCGTATTCAAGCTCCGGCTCGCGAAGCTGACTCAAATTATATACGGCTATTAAGCCGCCCAATGCATCGATTTCTCAACCATCAGTCAGTTATACTCATTTTTGCGCCGACACTGTTCATTAAATTCGTGAATTGCGGGAAAGTCACATTCAGCGCCTCTGCTGTGTCTACAACAGTCTCCTTATGCAGCATAAGACCGGCGACTCCCAATGCCATTATGATCCGGTGGTCGGCGTGACCGTGCAGATACTCGGCGGAAAGATCGCTTTTTCTGATAACAAGCCCATCAGGCAGCTCTTCAACATCCGCGCCCATTTTCTGCAATTCCTCGCGCATCACCGATATCCGATCAGTCTCCTTCAGCCGAGCTTGTGCTACGTTATATAGCCGTGTTTCGCCCTCCGCAAAACATGCGGTTACCGCCATAGCCGGCAGAGCATCCGGGGTGTCGGCGAGGTCGAAGTCGGCGCCTTTCAGCGGCCCGCCGATAACCTGTATCCCCTCAGCGGTCTGTTTCACCGTCGCTCCCATCTGCTCCAGCATCCCCGCGACAGCTTTGTCACCCTGAGAATCCTGCATATCCAAGCCTAATAGGGTCAAATCAGAGCCCGTAATCGCTGCCGCACACATAAAAAACGTCGCCGAGCTCCAATCCGCAGGAATCGACTTGTTAAAAGAAGAATATCGCTGCCCGTCGGGAATACGAAATCGCTTAAAATCCGTGTTCTCAATCACGATCTGCTGATCCGCCAGCCACTGCAGCGTCATCTCTATATACGGCTTCTCGACGAGGTCTGCGACTTCTATCACAGATTCTCCCTCTGCTAAGGGGCAGTTGATCAGAAGACTGGTGAGATACTGCGAGGTCTTGCTGCAATCGAGTTTGATATGGCCGCCTTTTATAGGGCCGCGCACGATAATAGGGGCCATACCGTTGTTGCGAGTGGACTCTACTTCGGCTCCCAGTTCGTTCAGGGCATCTATAAGCGGCTGGGCGGGTCTTCGGCGAATCTGGTCATCCCCGGTAAAGATCGTATATCCATCTGCCAAAGCCGCCGACCCCAGGGCGATATACAGCGTGGTTCCTGAGTTGCCGACGTCTACCACATTATCAGGGATGCGTGGATGTCCGCCGACTCCCTTAATCAGCACATCCCCCTCGTCGACCGCCTCTGCGCCGAGCATTCGATATGTGTCGAATGCTGCCAGGGTGTCTGAGGCCAGTAGAGGCTCACGCAGGCGGGACTCACCCTCCGCCAAAGACGCGATGGCTGCCGCGCGGATGGTATGCGATTTCGAGCCGGGAATGCGAACAAACCCGGATAGTTTGGATTTTCGCACAACTAGTTTCACGGTTTCTTAAGGATACCCGACCAGCCCGGCTATTGTCAACGGCATTTGAAAGGGCCGAGCAGCCCCGGCCCCATCGCTTTCTATAAACCCATCATAAACTCGAATATCTTATCAGAAGCATCCGGCAGCCCTTCGTGTCCGAAGTCCGGATAAATGACCACATTCTTCGTCGATGATATTTTATTGTACGCTGCGAATTGAGTCGATGGCGGGCATACGGTATCCATCATCCCCGTGACCATCAGCACTTCCGCCTTAATTCGTGGGGTCAGGAACTGGTTGTCTATGTAGCCCAGCTTGGTGAATATCTCCTCTTCGCGTTCGTGATTCGGGTCGTACTGCCTGAAATAGGTGCGCAGCTCTTCGTATGCGAGAACGTCCAGGTCCATCTCCCAGACTCGTTTATAGTCGCACAAAAACGGAAACACCGGTGCCGCCAGCTTGATTCTCGGTTCCAGAGACGCACAGGCGAGGGTTAATCCGCCTCCTTGTGAACCTCCAGTGCAGCCGACGCGCTCGGCGTCTACTTCTGGCATATCCATCACTATCCCGGCCAACTGCGCGCAGTCCAGATATATCGACCTAAACAGCAGTTTCTCCGGCTCGTCGTCCAAACCCCGGATTATGTGTCCTCTATAGGTAGTTCCGGTGACTACTCCAGTATCCTGCGACTGTCCGCCCTGACCTCGAGCGTCGATAGCGGCGACACTGTATCCCGCCGCCACCCATCCCAGTTGGGCAAACCAGTCTCCACAGTTGCCGGAATAGCCGTGAAAGACAACCACGGCTGGGTGTGGCTTTTCGGCCTTCGCCGGTCGCATATACTTGGCATGAATCCTCGCCCCGCCGACTCCTGTCCAGAACAAATCGAAAAACTCAATATCCTTCGTCCGACTTTTATGAGGAATCAGCTCAACTTTTGGATCGATCGCTTTCATCTCTGCGATGGAGTTATCCCAGAACGAGTCAAAATCCTCAGGCCTGGGGTTGCGCCCCTGATAGGTTCGCAGTTGTTCAAGTGGCATATCTACTATCGGCACTATATTCTCCTGAAACACGAAATTCGTGGTATAGCTGCTGCCGTAGGACTGGCAATCAACCTGAGCCATTGTATCATATTGGTTATGCCATCGTGCAACGCGGATTATGTAGACGGTGCACGGGCTTACTAATCCAAATTGGTCTGACTCGTCGCGATGCATTAAGGCAGAATTGTGTTATATTGATATTGTGTGGGAGGATAAAAAGGTTTATATTATTAAGTCAAAGCATATACGGAAACCAGTAGTAAATGCGAAAGCACCTGGGGAGAATATGTCCGGGAGTAATTCGACTGATTGATTTTGCTTGCTGAATAACATTACTCTAAGCAACGCAATGTGGCAAAATAGCGTTGTGAAGTGTGTGTCAAGGCTAGAGAAAGGAGACACCAATGAATCTGCAGATACTCGCCGAAAACGTGAGACGATTGCGAAATGTAAAACGTTACAGCCAAAAAGACTTAGCAGATACTGCGGGACTCTCTTTAACAGCTATAAAGAACCTCGAATGCGCAAAGGCTGAGCCGCATATGCGTACCTTGCAAGCAATCACAAAGGCACTGGATGTGAGTATTCAGGAGTTATTTCAGCCGATTCCGGAATTACACACTGTGCGATTCCGTTCGCAAAAGCGAATGCGTAAGTATGATCGCGATAATATCCTGGCAGCAGTGGCCAGGTGGCTTGAAGATTTTAATTTTCTTGAAAAGAGCCTCAATGAACAGAAGCCGTTTCGCCTCAAGGCGCTCATATCCGGAAGTAGTGGCAATACTGCTGAAGCGGCCATGCTTTGCAGAGACGAACTTGGGTTAAAACCTACAGAGCCTATCCATGATATTTCCGGCTTACTCGAACACGCAGGGGTAAAGGTTTTTTCTCTTCCATTGGCGATCGACGGATTTTTCGGCTTGTCTATAGGAGAAGATGACGGTGGGCCAGCGGTGGTCGTGAACGTGCGGGAGACAATTCCCGTAGAAAGACAGATTTTTAGCGCGGCCCATGAGCTTGGGCATCTAATGTTACACCCAGACGCTTACGATGTAACCCAGGTTGACGAAAACGCAGAAGAAGAAAAAGAGGCTGATCGCTTTGCGGGGCATTTTTTGTTGCCTAATGAAGGTTTTCGTAAAGAATGGAACGAAGCGGCCGGGCTGCACTTTGTCTATAGAGTGTTTAAAGTCAAGAACATTTTCCGAGTCAGTTACAAAACCGTTCTATGGCGTCTTGTGGAAGAGGGAGCCGTGGACCAGTCTGTCTGGATGAGATTCAATAGAGCTTATCAGCAACTTTTCGGCCGAAGCCTTCCCCATAAGGAAGAGCCGATGGGAATTGATGAGCCGTTCAGGATGCAAAGGTTCGGTTTCTACGAAGATCGATTCAAAGGTTTGGTCAGGGAAGCAGTAGAAAAAGACAAAATATCGCTTAGTCGTGGTGCGGAGGTGCTACGGATAGGCATAGAGGAGATGCAGGACCTTCTTCGAAATTGGGAGGTTGTTCTGTGACACTTCGCGCGGCTCCCCGCAAATCGATGATCATAGATGCTTGCGTGCTGATTGATTTCATCAAAGCGGAAAGAGCCATGCTGGAACTTGTGGCGAAACATATAGGCTCACTGCACGTGATCGGCCCAGTTGTAGCGGAAGTACGCGAGATCGATGATGAAATCGAACTGGTGAATCTTGGTCTGATCATCCTTGAGCCGGATATCCAAGATGCATTTACTGCTGCTGAACGGCCCAGTCCGTTATCGTTTGTGGACTGGTTGTGCTTGTTAACGGCCAAGCGATACAGTTTGATTTGCGTAACCAATGACAAGAATTTACGAAAGTTCTGCGAGCAGGAGGGAATTCCATTACTGTGGGGGCTTGAACTCGTGACTGAATTGCATAAGATCGGCGGAATCACTAGCGAAGAGGCTGAGGATTTTATTCATACCGTTAGGGAATTGAACCCCAAGCACATTACCGATGATATTGTATCACTTTTTAGGGAAATTATCCGGCGACAGGATCACTGATTTCGCATCCAATGATCCGCTCGCATTTCCTTTCACAGAATAAACGCCAACCCTGCAACCTCGCGCACACGCACCTTCTCTCCTTGACGTAAGGTAATGGCACCCCTATAATCTCTGCAACACAACTGTTCAGCTTATTGAAAATGAAGGTGCTGTAGATGAGCAAATCTGTGACTGCAGGTCCAAATCCGGCGCCGTCCGGCATTAAGGCGACCTCCCTTTGGATTATTTTGTTGGTGGCCTGGCTCGGCTGGATGTTCGATGGGATGGAGATGGGGTTGTACTCCGTACTCGCGGCTCCTGCTCTGAAAGATCTTTTGGGCAGGGCCGATACGGGAGTTGTTGGATATTATGTCGGTATAATGTTCGCCCTGTTTTTGCTGGGTGCGTCGCTGGGTGGCTTTATATTCGGTCGGATGGGGGACAAATACGGCCGCGTCAAGACCATGATCCTCACCATTATCATCTACTCCGTATTCACCGGCCTAAGCGCAGTATCTCAAAACACCTGGCAGTTCGGAATATGCAGATTCATCGGCGCGCTGGGTCTCGGTGGAGAGTGGGGGCTTGGAGTGGCTCTGGTTATGGAGACATGGCCAAATGCGAGGCGCCCTGTGCTTGCGGGATTGCTCGGTAGTTCCTCAAACGTCGGGTTTCTGGTCAGTGCGCTCATAAACCGTGCATTCTTCGATGCGCTGGGCTGGAGGCTGATATTTTGCATCGGCATGGTTCCCGCGCTCCTTGCGTTGCCTATATTTTTTGCAGTCAGAGAACCCGAGCGCTGGGTCAAGGCAAAAGCCAGTGGAGAGAAGCCGGACCTCGGGCAGTTGTTCAAACAGCCGCTGCTAGGCAAAACTGTCATCGCGTGTTTGTTGTCGAGCGTGGCGATTATCGGCACCTGGGGGGTATTTCAGTGGATACCCACGTGGGTCGACGATTTGGTCGGCGGAACCAAAGTACCTCAACGCGCCATTGCCGCAATGTGGATGGCGTTTGGCCAGATCATCGGCGCATTTTTAGGCGGACCGATGGCGGAATGGATGGGCCGTCGATGGTCATACATCGTGTTCTGTGTCACCAGCCTGGTCTCAGTAGTTGCTCTTTATGGCTGCGTCACCAGTTTCGGCCCTGCGCTATTGGGACTGGCGTTGGTGGCGGGTATATGCACAACTACATTCTTCGGATGGCTGCCTCTGTATCTTCCTGAACTGTTCCCGACTCGCATCCGGGCGACTGGAGAGGGTATTACCTTCAATTTCGGTCGAATAATAGCGGCTGCGGGCGTAGTCTTCGGAATGGGGCAATTGGTGGGCGTTCTCGGAGGATACGCAAAAGCAGCCACGGTTGTCGCAATGGTCTATGTGTTAGGCCTGGTGCTGATATGGTTCGCCCCTGAGACAAAGGGCCAGAAGCTGCCGGATTAACAGCAGGGGGCGGAAAAACCGCCAGCCGTTAACCAATAACCAAAGTGGCCGGCGAAGATACCGGCCACAATAATTTTATGAGGTTAGGCCCGTGCGTCACCGGCCCTGCTCAGCGACCTCAGCCGTAACTACCTCGGCTATGATCTTTTCCTCATAAGCGCCCATGTTTCGGAATTTTTCGTAGCGCTGCTCTAAAAGGTCTTTCGTGTCAATTTTAACCAACTCGTCGATATGTTTTATCAGCGCAGATTTGAGATTTTTTGCGGCCAGTTCCATATTTCTATGCGCGCCGCCGAGGGGTTCTTTTACGACCTCGTCGATCAGGCCAAGCTCGTAGCCGCCCTCGCTGGTCACCTTCATCGCCTCCGCGCCATCCTTGCCTCGTGCGGCGTCTTTCCACACTATCGCGGCAAAGCCCTCTGGAGGAATTACCGCATATATGGAATGCTCCAGCATCAGCACTCTATCGCCAAGCGCGATTCCTATCGCGCCGCCGCTGCCGCCTTCACCGATCACCACTACGACAATCGGGGTCTTCAGAGTCGACATCTCCATCATATTCCGGGCGATGGCCCCGCTGATGCCGCGCTGTTCGGAGCCTACGTTTACATCAGCCGCCGGGGTGTCGACGAAACAAATCACCGGCCTGTGAAATTTTTCCGCCAGCTTCATCAATCTCAGCGCCTTACGATAACCCTCAGGCTTGGCGCTTCCGAAGTTGCGATAACCGCGTTCCTTAATGTCCCGGCCCTTCTGCTGGCCGACAAAGACGACCTGTCGATCATCAAGCGTCGCTATTCCCCCGACCATAGCCGGGTCATCGGCAAACATCCTGTCGCCGTGCAGTTCGGTATAATCGTCGAAAATCGTCCGCACATAATCCAGCGTATACGGCCGCTTGGGGTGACGCGCAAGCAGGGTCTTGTCCCAGGCCGTGAGATTCGAGAATATCTCTTCGATAAGCCGGTCACGGTCGGTCTCTAAAGCGGCGATATCCTGTGAACGATCCTCTCCGCTTTCGGCGGTCAATCGCTTAATCTCGGCTATCTGCTCATCAAGTTCGGAAATAGGTTTTTCAAAGTCAAGAATGTTCCAACTAGGCGGCATCTTCGTCATCCTCCCGATCTCTGCAGAACTCCAACAGCTTGATCAAGGTGGCTTTGAGTTCCTTACGTGCGACGATTCTGTCGATATGGCCGTGCTCCAGCGCAAACTCCGCTCTGCGGAAGTTGTCCGGCACGTTGACCACCTGCGCCTGCTTGGCTACCCGGTCAGCGGTAAGCCCGGTCAATAAGCCCGGTTCGGAGATAGTGAAATCACCAAGCGAACCATAGCTCGCCAACACACCCGCCAGCGCATTGTCGGTAAGCACCACTATATATGGAATCCCGGCCTCGTGCAGCCTTGCGCAGGCGGCCGAAGTCTTTGCCATCTGCATCAGCCCCGGCAGCCCCTCCGTGACACGGATACCTCCGGAGGCGATGAACATAATAACGGGCAGGTCGTTTTGAATGGCGAACTCCATAGCCCGAACGACTCTCTCGCCGACGACTCCGCCCATCGTACCAGCCCAGAAGTAGAAATCGAGCGCACCGATAACCACCGGCCGGCCGTCGATTTCGCCGACGCCGGTCACAATCGCCTCTTCCATACCGGTCTTCGCCCGCCATTTGGCCAGCTTGTCGTCATACTCCTCAAAACCGAGCACGTTCACCGTGACCAGGTTCGCGTCCATCTCCTCAAACGCGCCGTCGTCGATGATACTCTCGATGCGCTCTCTGGCTCCGAGTATGTAGTGATACCCGCACTTATTGCACACGCGCAGGTTCTTTTGAAGTTCCTTATTAAATAATATCTCGCCGCAGTGCGGACATTTAGTCCACAGTCCATCAGGCAGCGCTTCCACGCTCTGTTTGGCCGTCTTTCGAGCGGCCCTTGCTTTTCTGCCAAACCAGGGTGCAGGCGTCATTTTAACACCTCAATAACCTTACTTAGCCGCCATCATACACGGCAGCCAGCGTTCACAGCCTCGGCCCTATTGCCAAGACAACTGAAACATTATAACAGAAATGAAACTTACGCGCCGATTTTGCCAACCCACCACAAAAGCACCACAAACAGCAGGGCTATGACAAACGCTACCCCGAATCCTATAAGGTTCACGGCGCGAGGGTGATTGATCTCCCACGGGTGTCCCTTGCTCGCCCCTGCAAAGACTACATCGACGCCCTGCTCTTTTAGTTCGTCCTCTTTGCCGACAGGGGTTGTGATGAGTTTATAGAACCGGTCGAGGCGCTGTTTTTCAAGCGGCCTCCCTATGAGGCTGCCGATTATCAGGGCGAGTATCCCGGCCGGCAGAAACGCCAACAGCCTGTAGTGCAGCAGGCTCTTATCCGCATAAATCCCCGGCAGCGGCATAACCGAGCTTCGCATAATAATATCACCCGGTTGAACAGCGACGTGTGCCTCGGCGCTTTCAACCACTACCCCGCCGATTCCGTCGACTCCGGCGGCGATTTTTTCTGATTCAACAGCGCTTCGAGATTTAATCCATGGGCTGTGAGCACGATCCGCCACCAGCACCACCTTATTTTTACGCTCATAGCCCTTATCGGTCTTATGAACCACGTCGAGCATGACCCTGCTGACTGGTTTCCTGTCGAGCACTGAGTTGAGTTGAGCCGGGCTGTTAATGGCTTTGTAGCTATTTACGGCGAGTCTTTGGCTGACCAACTGTCCCGGCTCGCCGACTATAAGCCAAATAGTGAGCATAATCGCAAACGACGCCCAGGCCCCGGTGGCGTTGGCTTTTTTCCACAGCACCCCCGCCCACATAAATACTCCCGTAAATGTGCTTAGTGTCCAAAACCACATCAGAGCCTCCGCCACGCCCTTCTGCGACAGAGCGAAGAATACACCAAACGCGACTATCAGAAAACCTGCCCCTCTGGCGACCCCTAACAGTTGCAGGTCGGTGGCAGCTGGTCGGAAGTGCTTTTTATATACATTTCTAGACAACAAAGCCGACGCCGCTACCATAAACGCGCTCAAGCTCGACATCTGAGCGGCCAGAATAGCAGCGAACATCAATCCAATGAACCCCGGCGGCAGCAGGGTCCTGATCGCGAGGCCGAACGCCTCCTCCCGCTCGAATGGCGCGATATAATTTTTTGCAACCATTCCGATCATAACGACCCCCGTCAGCGCCCACCCCACAGAGCACAGACGCTTGACGAAGTTGCCATACGTAAACCCGATGCGGCCCTCGAACTCGGTTTTGCCCGTCGAACAGACCTCCATAATATGCGGCTGTGCGACTATCCCGATAAGCATAGATATGGAACCTGCGATTATCCACCATATATTAAGCTCCACTTTGCCAGTCAGAGCGAACATAGCCGGGTCCGTGACCGCCTCGTGCAAACCCGCAAACCCACCGAGCTTCGACAGGCCAAACGGGATCAGCAGAAGCGACATTACGACGATCAATAAGCCCTGCACGCTCTCGGTTATGACAGTGGCCACCAATCCTCCCGCTGTGCCGTAGATCAAAAACACGATAGTCATGCCAAGTATCGACCACACCGGGGATATCGCGCCCCCGCTGACCGCATTTACGATAAAAGCGGTTCCTATCAGCAGCGTGCCGATATTTACCGAGAAGATCATAATCCCCCACAGCGCATACAGCGTGCCGAGGGCAGATCCGAACCTGGCTTCGAAGAAATCTGCGGTGGTCAGGTAGCGCGACCTGCGAAATAATGGGGCTATCAACCAGTAGAACGGTGTCACAAACAAATAAGCAAATGTATACCAAATCCCGGCAAGCCCGTTTTTGAAAGCCGCACCGACCACCACTACGGGGTCATCGGCGTGCGTGCCGGTGCCGAGCGCGTGCATCATCATCAGAAACTTATTAAATTTGCGCCCACCGGCAAAGAAGTCCCCGGTGTTCTTGATCTTTCTGGCCTGGTAGACCCCCAGAAGAAGAATTCCGAGAAAATAAACAGCAAGGACCGTAATATCCAGCGGATTTAAAGACATCTAGGGCCTCCAAAATGGCTCGCGTTACTGTTTGTTGTTTCTTAGCTATCCGCTGCCGCTTTCCTGCCCCGTTATCGTACGTGAGTGTTGTCGGAAATCGGTTGGGTAGAATATTTTGGGATGGTCTCAGAAAAGGAAGTGGCGAAGATGAAGGCAATATATATTATGGCGTCCATAGCGCTGGTCTTGTTGATGGTGGCAAGCGCCGGAGCGAATAGTCAAAATAATAGCAAAGCAACTGTCTGCACTCCTGCTCAACCAGCATCCACGGCTGCCGGGCCCGTCGTCTGCCCTGTTGTCGCTAAATCGACTGTAGACTGCTGTGAGGTCGCACCGTCGAGTTGCGGAGCGTTTTGTCAGGCGGGGCAACAATCCCCAGGCTGGCCGTATAACTGGTGTTCGCAATATTGGCTGCGGCCGAATACTAATTATTAGAGCTTAGCGATTTGAAACACTTCCCTACCGAGTAGTGGATTTTGTTCCTCGACAGATCTACTGAATATATTTGCACAGGTTATCCGGATATCGGCCATAAAATATTACCAACCTCACCCTTTCGCGGTTACTAAAGGCGTTGTATAATGCTAACCGATGGCTACTCGAAGGACATCCAGGCGGCGAAGTTACTCGTACAGGACGACAAAAAGACGTTCTACTGCTGCTACACGTGCCAAACGAGATGCGCGGAGAAGGGCGAAGCTGTTCCGATTGTGGAAGCGGCGGTTTCTCATCGTTTTGTTCCTTGTTATCTGCCTGCCTGTAGCGGCACGGGTCTTAATTCATTTCGCCGTCAAAGACCGGGTCTATGCAGAGGTGCACTCGGCTCCCCACTGCCGCGTAGCCCTGGTATTGGGCGCGTCGGTGCGGCCGGATGGCACGCTGTCGCAGTCGCTGGCGAGCCGGGTCGATAAGGCAGTTCAGTTGTGGCGCGAAGGCAAATGCGATAAGCTGCTGATGTCCGGGGATAATCGGGTAGTCGAGTACAATGAGCCACAGCGCATGCGCGAGTACGCCATCCAACGCGGGGTCCCCAAAGAAGCGATTGTGATGGACTACGCCGGGCGACGCACTTATGATTCGATTTATCGAGCAAAGCACATATTCGACCTCGACGAGATTATAGTGGTAACGCAGCGATTTCACGCCGACCGAGCGGTGTTTCTGTGCGACAAATTGGGGATTAAGGCCTGCGGGGTCCAGGCGGATACAGGCGATCTGAAAGCCGCGGTGCGGGAAATTCCGGCGTGTCTTCTGGCGCTCTGGGATGTGTATATACTGCATCCCACGCCTGTTATGGGAGAAAAGGAACCGGTTTAGCGCATCCAGTTATCTAAAACGCGATTGTGCGTTAGCCCCTGCAGTTTCATAGACGAGCTTACAGATTCCAGAACGGCCTCCTCGCGAAGCGCGCCTATCAACTCCGACTCCAGAACCTCAATACCCATCGCCTTCGCCTCGCGCTGGACAAATGAGTAGACTTCATACATCGAAGTCTCGTGAGGCAGGGTTATGTTAGTCGATACCTGTGCTATGTCGCGAGATTTCAGATAGACCGCGATGGCCTTAACTCCCTGCAGGGCCTGACCGGAGTCGCGGAGTTCCCGCATCTTTCGGGCTATTGCGCGAGCTGCCTGCATATCGTTGCTCGCCAAATTCACATTAAACGCGATCAGCGGCCCACGTGCGCCTATGACCGTTACCCCGGCTGTGGGGTGTATTTCGGCAGGGCCGAGGTCAGGTTCCCGACCGTCGATAAGCCCGTTTAATTTCAGCGCCTCAAACCCACCCCTGCGAACCTGTGCCAGGTTGGTATTGTGCGGTCTGATCGCGGAGCGCTCGTAAAAATATACCGGCAGTTGGAGGCTTTCGGCCAGGTCGCGGCCGATGTCGTATGAAAGCGTGATGGCATCCGCCATAGTCGCATCAGCTATTGGAACCAGCGGGATCACATCCACCGCTCCTACTCGCGGATGGCCGCCCTGATGGGTGTTGAGGTCGATTAGTTCAACGGCTTCTTTCGCAGCGGCGAAGATGGATTTACGAACATCTTTCGGCTGACCGAGCATCGTTACAACAGAGCGGTTGTGGTCGACGTCCATTGAATAGTCGACCACTTTTACCTCAGACGCAGAGGAGATCGCGTCGACTATTTTCTGCACCACGTCGGCTCGTCGGCCTTCGCTGAAGTTAGGCACACATTGTATGAGATTCGGCAAGATCAGCCCCGCAACGCCGCATATCAAGTTAGGAACTGATATATCGGCACGTTAAACATCCATCCGAACAGCGCCCATGCGCCCTGTATTACCACGTCTCCGAGGATCACTCCCACGAAGAACAACACGCTGGTTCTATACGCCTTGTTCCCGCCGAAACGCAGCACCAGAGTTTTTGTAAGCCAGGCAATAAAGAACGGCAATATAAACGAGTTCATAATCAGGCTGTTGCACATAACATAGCCGATCGGGTGCAGTCCAAATATACCCGCCCTGCGCAACCACGTCAACAGCACGGTAAAAGCCGCGGAGAGAATCACCGCGGCCACCCCCGACGGGTCCCAGCCCTTCACCTGTGTAGCCACACGATCGACTTCCGTGAAAGTTTGGTTTGTCTTAATCAACGGATAGGAGTTAGCTTTGGCGGTGGCGGCGCCCACGTGATACACCTTCTCCAGCGTGCTCCACCAGCCGATTATCAGGGCGGTCACTGTGCCAACAGCAACTAACTTCAGCACAGTTCTCCAGTCTATACCCGACTTTTCGGCGATGTCCATTCCCTCCATCAAAAACGGTAAGGACTGGGCGCGGATATCCCAGTGGACGAGGTTAAAATGGCCGCTTGATACAAGGGCGCGGTCGTCCAATCCGTTTGCGCCTATAAATGTGGTCATAGTTCGACTGGGGGTCATACCCAACGGCGCAAAAGTCCAGATAGCCCCAGCTTCCGCTCGCACACGCGCGCCGCTGAGCACGTAGGCCAGATAGACTATAAACACAATCGACGCCGCCAGCAACGGAATGCCAGTGACTGCCATCATTCCGATACAAATCACCGTACACAGAATAGCGACATTGATCATAGTCCGCACAGTGCGCTGCTCAGATTGCGACACCATATTAATCACAGTTCGCCAATGATGCCTGGCCCCCCAAATCACAAGCCCTGCAAGGGCGAGCCACGCACCGCACGCCTGCTCCTCTTTATATGGAAATCTGGAAGCCCCCGTGCCGGCAGCCTCAACGCCGAATATCGCCGCGCCTACGTAAGACAACCTCATCAGAACCGCCATCAGCCAGCAGCTTAAACTGACGTCACTCGGCACGAAATAGGCAAGCCCTACCCCCATAGGATAAAATCCGATAGGGATATTCGGAATGGCATCCCAAGGCGGGGATGTGAAGATCAGGGGCTTGATGTCGTATGCTTTAAGCTGCATCGCAGGCACAGCAGGGAACCAGTTATGAAAAACCAGCAGGCTCTGCAAAATCACCGGCACCGCGAACCCTATCCAGAAAAGCGGCTTTCTGAATATGTCCTGCTTTGGGTTCATTATCTCAAGCGGCATCTGGGCGATCGGGAACGTGAGGCGCTCCTGGTCTATCCATATCCGTCGCAATATCCCTGCCAGACAGATCCAAATCGCGCCAAGCAGCATCAGATAGATGCTCCAGAACCCAATCGGCACGATCCAGGCCCGCCACGGGACCGCGTTGCCACCTTTATAAAGTTCCTGAATAGCGTCGAGGTTTTGAAGCACCGGCAGGGTCTTGAGCGCGGGCAGGTAGCGCGCAAACTGCGGCATAGTATCGGAGAAGAACGGCAGAAAACCCGCGCCGGTTATCACAAATCGCAGCCCGCCGAAGCCGATGATGGGGATTGTGGCGGTGAGGACGATGTATATGATAATCAGTTCGTAGTCTCGAAACGGCAGCCATTTCCTGAATGCCCGCGTAAGAAGCAAATACATCGCCGTCGGCATCATAATGGAATAACAAACGAGGAATATCCCGCGCGCGATCTCGCTGTCCACCGCCCAGTAGATCATAGCGGCCTGCAAAATCACAATCGCAGCCCACACGCGCAATCGCACGCCTTTATGTTTTTTCTGCTGCCCTATTTCCGGTCCCGTCTGCAACTCCATACTGCTGCTAATTGTACCACGGCAGAGTATGCTACTACAATATGTTTAGATCGTGCAATTAGATAGTCGACAATCTCCGAATCGCCGCCACATATTTGTCATTTCGAACGCAGTGAGAAATCTGCTTTTTTGATGTTCGAGATTCGGGGTTCGAGATCCGACCAAGCATTCTTAGGCCGATACCATATCGTCACTTTCGCGCCTTTCGGGCTTTCGCGTTTTTCCCTTCGGTTGCTCCAGGCCTGCTTGTGGGCGGGGTTCCATGCTGAATAGTCTCTATTCTGCACACAGATGAATTGGTGCTAATTGTAGCACGCAGAATGCCTGGTCACAATAATAAAGCTCGGTCCTGGAATACTATTGCCTCATCTCTGGGTATCAAGATTATAGAATGGTCATGAATCTTGAAAGGTGGTGGCGACATGGATCAGAGATACGAGACGATCATCGAAGATTATCTGGATCCTCTTGCCGAGTATGAACTGCTGTTCAGGACCGTATTTGAGAGATCGCAGGATGCAATTATGGTCTCTGAGCCAGACCCCGACGGCGCTATAATCGAAGCCAACCCTGCCGCTGCTGAGATGCACGGCTACAGCGTCGAAGAATTCAGCAAGCTCAAGACAAGCCAGCTCCACGTGATGAAGTCTAAACACGAAGCCAGACAGGGGATCAACAAAATGCTGGACGGGGAATGGATCGAAGTTGAAAGCGAGCACATCAGGAAAGATGGCAGCAGATTCCCCGTTCTTTATCGCGCAGGAGCTATGCAATATCTCGGAAGAAACGTAATTATCTCGTTTCTGCGCGACCTGACCACGGAAAAGCGTGTCGAAGATGCACTGTTACAGTGCGAAATGACGCTTGCCTCGTGGGTTTGAGCGGTAAAAGCTTGATACTGTAATTGAATTATGCGCAAATCGCAGGAGTTATCACTGCGTTTGCCAAAGATTTCATGCAGTATGAAAGGCATTTATGATTGCGAACTAATAGAACAGTATGAAGTATCCCCTGATGTGTGGGTCAGCAGCCTCGCGGGGCCGGAGATAGCCCGCGAGGCTGTGGCCGGTCAGTTTGTGAATGTGCAGGTTGCAAAGACTACGGATCCTCTGCTGCGACGGCCGTTTTCAATACACGCCGCCGACCCTGTCAAAGGCACCTTTTCTCTTCTGTATGTCGTCATAGGCCGTGGGACTCGTCTGCTGAGGCGGATCGCTACTGGTGAAACAATCAGCGTAGTCGGCCCGTTGGGCAGGGGATTCGACCTTGGCGAAGATGCGGATGCGGAGCACGTCGTCGTCGCCGGAGGCTGTGGGGCGGCCCCGCTGCATTTTTTGTGTGACTCGCTGTGTGAGAAATGGGGCTGCGATAAAATCACCGTGCTCGCTGGCGGCAGGAGCAAAGATGCGGTGCTTTGTGAGGACGAGTTCAGAGCGCACGGAGTCGACGTCGAAGTCTCTACCGACGACGGCAGCTACGGGTTTGGCGGATATGTGACTCAGTTGCTGGAGGATCATCTGCGTCGACGCAGCGACCAGCTTCCCAGCATTAGAGTCTACTCTTGTGGCCCCCACCCGATGATGAAGGAAGTGGCGCGTATATGCCGAGAGCACAAACCGGCGAGCTGCCAGGTGTCTCTGGAGAACAATATGGCTTGTGGGATCGGCGTCTGCACAGGATGTGTTCAGAAAGTGAGAAAAGACGAGCACAGTTGGGAATATAAAAGGGTATGTGCAGATGGACCGGTATTTGAGGCGGAGGAAATTATATGGGATTAGGAGCGCATTCAGGCTCCGAATCAATCGCATTGGCGGTTGAAATCGGCAACATCAAGATGAAAAACCCGGTCACGGTGGGTTCCGGCACTTTTGGCTTCGGCCAGGAGATGGCGGACTTTTATGATTTGTCCAGGCTGGGTGCAATAACGGTCAAGGGAACCTCCCTTGAGCCGTGGCAGGGAAACGAATATCCGCGCACTGTCGAGACCCCGTCGGGGATGCTTAACGCCATTGGGCTGCAAAACGACGGATTGGACTCGCTTATTAACGATAAGATGCCGTTTTTGAGGCAGTTTGATTTGCCGGTGATAGTCAACGTGGTTGGGCAGTCTATAGAAGAGTATGCGGAAGTGGCGGCAAGGCTGGATAGTGTTGAGGGCGTATCAGGGTTGGAGATAAACGTCTCCTGTCCAAACGTCAAAAAAGGCTGCATGATATTTGGCACCACACCAGAAGGTACCGCGGAGGTGGTGCGGGCGGTTCGAGAAAGAACTAAGCTGACAATTATCACCAAACTGTCTCCTAATGTCACCGACATTGTTCCGATTGCGCAGGCAGCAGTGGACGCTGGCAGCGACGCGCTGTCTCTGATAAATACGCTGCTGGGCACGGCCATCGACCCGTGGAATCGCAAGTTTCGGCTTGCTAATATAACCGGCGGCCTGAGCGGGCCTGCGATTAAACCGGTTGCCCTTAGAATGGTCTACGAAGTGGCGCGCAGCGTCGACGTTCCGCTGATTGGAATGGGCGGCATAATGACGGCGATGGACGCGGTGGAGTTTATGCTTGCGGGGGCCTCTGCGGTTGCTGTTGGCACTGGCAATTTCGTTAATCCTACCGCTGGCGTGGATATAGTAGATGGCATTGAGGAGTATCTGTCGAAGATGGGGTTTGCTGACGTTAAGGAGATCGTCGGCACAGTGAGCTAAAAGGAGCTGCGATGAACAATATTATTCTACCTCTGGACGTGGACTCGACGGAAAAGGCCGTTGCGATGGTGGAGTTGCTCAAAGACGACGTGGCGGCTTTTAAGGTTGGGCTGGAGCTTATCAACACGGCGGGGTTTGGGGTTTTTGAGAGAATCAAGCAGGCCGGGGCGCGGCAGATTTTCTACGATTGCAAGTTCCACGATATACCAAACACCGTAGCCGGGGCCTGCCGGGGAGCGGCGGCGCTGGGGGTATGGATGATCAACGTTCATTGCACCGGCGGGCTTGCTATGATGAAAGCCGCAAAAGAGGCCAGCGTCGAGCAATCCGCCAGACTCGGAGTGCAAACGCCACTGGTAATCGGGGTCACTATGCTTACAAGCATAGACCAGGCGACTCTAAACAACGAAATCCGTGTGCCGGGAACGGTGGCCGATGAGGTGGTGCATTTGGCCAAACTGGCGAAAGAGGCTGGGTTGGACGGAGTAGTGGCCTCGCCTCATGAAATTGAGCTTATTCGAGAAGCGTGCGGGCCGCGTTTTGTCATAGTGACGCCTGGGGTCAGGCCGGCTGGCGCTGACATTGGAGATCAGAAGCGGGTTATGCCTCCTGCCGAGGCGGTGGCAAAGGGAGCGGATTATCTGGTAATCGGCCGCCCGATCACTAAGGCGGACGACCCCAGGGCCGCAGCTCAGGCCATCGCCGCATCCTGCAAATTGTAAGAAGAAATATTTTTTGGCAGGAGGATATGGCCACCGCAATATCTAACACATCCTTAAGAGAATATGAAATAAACTTAAGGTTGATGGAGGAAGAGGTGGCCAGATGCGCTATCTGCTAATTGTTGCTTGTTTGATTATGGTCGCCGGCTGTGTTTTGGCCGACGACATCGTGACCATGCCCACCGCTAACCAGCTCAAAGCCGGGGAGGTGGACGCCGCTGTATATTATCTGAAACTGGACGCCCCTAAGAGCGCGCCGAATCCGCAGCATGTGAATTATCAGACGGTTTACATCGGTCTTACTGATCGAATTGAGCTGGACGCTCACCTTGCGCAGGTTCACAGGGATCGGGATTCCACGGTGCTGGTGGCGAGCTATAAGGCGCTGAGCGAGACAAAAACTCTGCCCGATGTGGTGGTGGGATGTCGAAATCTTACCGGCACGCAGACGACTAATCACCCTGTCTTTAAAGATCGCAGCAAGGATCGGTCTTATTTTATTGCAGGGGCGAAGACCTTTTTTGCGGACAAGTCGAAGCCAGGGCCTCCGTTGGTGCGCGCTCACCTGGCGCTGGGCACGCAGGACTGGACCCTGCTCGGCGAGGTGCGGCACAGAGGAGTGTTCGGCGGATTGCAGTTTTTGTTCAAGCCGGATTTTGGGGCAGTGGCGCAATATGACGGCCAGGACATGATCACCGGCCTCACGTTTATGCCGAAAAACACCGGTCTGACGATTAAAGGCGGCAGTTACGGCGATCACCTGTGGCTCGGCCTGTCGCTCAGAAAGGCGTTTTAGCTGAAGGTAATGTGCGATCCACAGCCGGTGTCATTTCGAACGAAGTGAGAAATCTGCTTTTTCGAAATCCGAGGTCAGCCGTTTGAGGTCCGAATAGGCACGTGGCGCCTGGCTCTCGTGTTTTTCTTTTTATGTCATCCCGCGGCAAGTCGCGGGATGACCTCCTGTCCTGATATTTTCCCCATAGACCCCGCAAGCATTTTGTGCTAATCTCATGTGTATACTAAAGAGGTGGGCGCCAAATATATGAGTGATACTTTCAGGATGGAAGTCGAAGCCGTGCCGCCGGCGGAAATTGCGCGCAAACTGCAGTCGGGGACTGCGGAAATTGACGATTATCTCGATGGGCAGATTTATGCCAACTCCGATCGTCAATACCTGGCGCGCCAGCGCAAAAGACTTGCCGATACTGCTTTGCTGCATGCTCAGAATGTGGGGGATGCGCCCTCGTATCTGGTGAGAGCGCCGGGTCGATTGAACGCGTTTCTAGAGTATCTGGATATGTGTGCAGGGGATCATATGTCGACCACGATCGACGGCGATGTCCCAGCCGCCATCACTCCCCGAAACGATGACATCATAAGCGTTACAAATATTAACCCGCTCTTTCCTGCCACTGAAATATCAATTACTGAGCAGTTCCGAGCCTTTGCCGACGCCCCCTGGGATCAGCACGCCAAAGACTTGCAGGACAACTGGGACAATCGCTCTTTAATATATCCGCACTACGGCAGGCCGCAGGGCAACTGGCTCAACTATGTCCTTAGCCCTTATATGCGCACTTTATGGGATAATCCAACGCTTCCCATTCGCGGCGCCGATATCACATTCGGAGAAGCGACCGCACCTTTCCGCGCAGGCACAAGTTCGTCTTCTGCAATAGTCGTCCTGTCATTTCTTGCGATGTATTTATGCAACAAAGACCTGCTGCCGGAGTGGAACGTCCAACAAGTTTGTAAGATGCTCGGCGAGGCGGAGTGGTATGTAGGAACCCACGGTGGCGCCAACGACCAGACAACGATTTTGCGCAACCCGGTCAACAGCGTAGTCTATAATAGACACTCCAAACCCGACCTCGACTCGACCCCGCTGCCGTTTCTAAAGGGCGTCCACGTCGTGTTGGCGAACTCATTATGGGAGGTCAACAAGACCCTCGGCGGCAACCAGAGCTTCAATATGCGCAAGGGCTGGATGCAGATGGGGGACGAGCTGGCTAAGCTCATAATACAGTCGGTTCGACAGGCGCAGGCGGATGGAGCAGACACGGAGCCGGGATGGCTTGGGCGGCTTTTAAAAGAAAAGTATGGTTTCACTGTCGGCGGGCCGGTGCCGATTCTGGAATCCAGCCCGGATGTTTGGGAAAAGATCGAAGCCAACTATTGCAAGTTCGGCAGCCTGCACAGGGACATTCTCGGCATATCGGACGACGCTATTCGAGAGTTTCTGCTGCTTCTGCCCGTAAAAGTCACACCCGACGAAGCCGGGGTTATATTCGGCAAGGATCGAGCGACGATTGAGCGCATCTACACAAGCCCTCGGCGACATATCGGCGGTTATCACATCCGCACCACGGCCAGATTCTTCCATAAGGAAAATATCATCGGCAGCGAACTGGAGAGGATATTCCTGGAGGCGGACAGCAGGCTGACAAGCGGTGAGATCACAGTCGATTCACCTGAGATGGACGAGTACAGGGTTAAGGTCGGCCGTATGGTCGATGAGCTTCAGGACATTCTGGCTATCGACTTCCGGGTCTCCAACCCGCAACTCGATTTGCTACTTACTATAGCGCGCAGGGGGCCGGGATATCTCGGCGGCAAACTGACCGGTGCGGGCAAGGGCGGCTGTGTTTCGCTGCTGGTGCGTGAGAGCGAATCGGCGGCGATGTGTGAGTATCTGGATCGAGAATATTATAATAAGCCCGAGTATTTCGAGTTTTATCGACAGGTGCTGGAAGATGAGCGCAGATTTTTCGAGCCGGGCAGCATTGAGCACGAATCCGCCGACGAGAGGTTGGGGATTCTTGATGCTGCGCTTGCGTCTATAGAGAAGCAGAGGAGAGTAATCACCTTCAGCCGTGGAGCGTGTGCTCTCGATCTGCCATAAAAGATACTCTGAAAGGAGAGTCTATGCGAATACGTTACTTAGTCGGCTTCACAATCCTGTGCGTGCTGTTGTGCGCAGGTATCGCTCGTGCCGAAGCGCCGAAAGCCTATACCCAGGAAATCCCCGGAACACTGGTTAAATTCGATATGGTTCCTATCCCTGCCGGGGAGATCACCATGCCCGACCCGGACAAGGAGGGCGCCACCAAAAAGATCAAAGTAGGCCCACTTTATATATCCAAAACGGAGACCACCTGGGATGCTTATGATGCCTACAGGCTCGGCAGCCTTGATAAAGTGAAGCTCGTCGACAAAGACGCTGCTTCTGCGCCAAGCAATCCCTATGGCGCTGTCGACTGTGGGTTTGGCCATAAGGGGTTTCCTGTCATAAATGTGACCTATCTAGGCGCGCAGTCCTATTGCAAATGGCTGTCTGAAAAGACGGGCCATAAATATCGACTGCCCACCGAGGCGGAATGGGAATACGCCTGCCGAGCCGGAACTGCGGAACCAACTGCGGAGCAGATAAAAGCCTGCGCGGTCACATTCGCAGAAAAAACCTGTGCGGTCGGATCGAAACAGGCTAATGCGTGGGGTTTGCACGACATGCTTGGCAATGTAGCCGAGTGGTGCGTCGACCTCAAAGGCAAGCCGGTGGTGTGTGGTGGGTCGTTTATGGATCTGCCCGCGAAAGTAAAACCGTCAGCTCGAAAATATCAAACCGATGCGTGGCAGGCAAATGACCCCCAGGACCCGAAGAGTAAATGGTGGCTATCTGATGGCTCGTTCGTCGGGTTCAGGGTGGTTCGCGAGCCTTAATGTGTTATATTTGGCTCTGAGTTGAGACTAATATATATTTATTTTAGATGCATGCGGGTCTGATTGAGCAGAAGACGCGCTGCGTTGCAAAACAAAGGGAGATCATAATGGAGAAGGGATTTTCTCGAAGAGACTTTTTGAAGTCAACGGCTGCCGCGGCAGTGCTCGTCGGGGCAGGGCCAGCACTTTTGGGACAGAGCGTCCATGCTGCGGGTTCTGATACGATACGCGTTGGAGTAATCGGCTGCGGCGGACGAGGTACTGGGGCTGCCAAGGACTGCATAGCTGGTGGCGGACCGGGCATAAAAATCGTGGCGCTCGGAGACCTGTTTCAAGATCGGCTGGACGGCTGTTTTAACAGCCTGAACGGCGATGAGAACATCAAAAAGCAGATCGACATCCCTGTCGGCCGGCGGTTCGTCGGTTTCGACGCGTACAAGAGCGTTATAAACAGCGGTGTGGATATGGTGATTCTGGCCGCGCCTCCCGGTTTCAGACCGAGCCATTTCGAGGCTGCTATAAAGGCTGGCAAGCACGTATTTATGGAAAAGCCGGTCGCAGTCGACGGCCCTGGCGTTCGCACGGTCATAGCCGCCGGTGAGCTGGCCACACAGAAGAAGCTCGGAGTTGTTGCAGGAACCCAGCGCAGGCATCAGAAAAACTACATCGAAACCATCAAGCGCATTCAGGATGGAGCGATCGGAGAGATCACGGGCGGCCAGTGCTACTGGAACCAGGGCGGTCTTTGGAATCACGCCCGCAAGCCGGAGTGGACCGACATGGAATGGCAGTGCCGCAACTGGCTGTATTTCACCTGGCTTTCCGGTGACCACATCTGCGAGCAGCACGTCCACAACATCGACGTCATCAACTGGGTGATGGGCAAATGCCCCGAAAAGGCTATCGGAATGGGCGGCCGAGAGGTTCGTACGGATCCGGCATTCGGAAACATCTTCGACCACTTCGCAATCGAGTTCATCTATCCTGGTGATGTCCATATTCTCAGCATGTGCCGGCAGATCGACGGGTGTGCTAACAACGTCTCCGAGCGCGTGATCGGAACGAAGGGTTACTCTAACTGCAGCGGCGCTATCTTCAGCGGCGACCCGTGGAGATTCGAAGGCGACAGCCCCAGCGGTTATATGCAGGAGCACAAGGACCTCATCGACAGCATTCGCGCAGGCAACCCGATAAACGAGGCCAGAACTGTGGCGGAAAGCTGCCTGACTGCGATTATGGGCAGAATGTCGGCCTACACAGGCCAGGAGATTTCCTGGGAGCAGGCACTCAATTCCCAGGAGAATCTGATGCCCGCCAAGCTCGAGCTCGGCCCGATCCCAGTGGCGCCGATCGCCGTGCCGGGTCAGACTAAGTTCATCTAAGATCACGTGACGCGATCATAGGATAATCAAAATGGGCTGGAGTGTACCAGCCCAATCAATGTTAAAGTAACTCCGAGGAGTAATGACGAGGAGGTTTGAGATGAAGATAAGCAGACGAGAATTGCTTACCACAGGCGCACTTGGTGGAGCGGCTCTGGTTGCGGGGCTTGCGGCGGGGTCGGCTGAGGCCAGCGCAGAGGATACCGGCTTAATAGGCGCACCGAAGCCGAAGAAAGCCGGCGCTGTGCTTAAAATCGCAAGCCAGGAAGGTCGAATCCCCGGTAAGGATCTGCCGGAGAAGCTCGCCAAGATGGAAAAATGGGACATCGACGGGCTGGAAGTCGGCGGTAAAGGGCTCGAAAATCGCGTAAAGGAGATCAGATCGGCCCTTGCCAACTCGAAGATCAAGTTTTCTGCGATATGCGCGGGGTTTGATGGCGCACTTATGAGCGACGATGCCGCCGTTCGGAAGCAGTGTGTGGACAGCATGAAGGTCATCCTCGCCGCTGCCGGTGAGCTCGGCTCGACGGGTTTGATATACGTGCCGGCATTCAATGGCCAGACCAAGCTCGACCACATCGAGGGACGCAAGGTGCTGCTTGATCAACTTCCGGAGCTTTGCGAATTCGCGCAGAAAGCGGGCACCAGAATGCTGCTTGAGCCGCTGAATCGCAAAGAAACCTGGTATGTGCGATTGGTCGCCGATGCTGCGTCGATCTGCCGGGATGTTGGGCATCCGGCGGCTTGTGTGATGGGCGACTTCTATCACATGTATATCGAGGAAACCAGCGATATGGGTGCGTTTCTTTCCGGCGGCGAGATGTTGCATCATGTGCATTTGGCCTCGATTAGAAGAAACCTGCCCGGTCAGGACGAACGCGACTACACCAACGGCTTCAAGGGCCTTAAGATGCTCGGCTATCAGGACTTCTGCAGTTTTGAGTGCGGGTGCATCGGTGATCCGGAGGTCGAGATTCCGAAGTCGGTGCAGTTCCTGCGCAACCAGTGGAAAAAGGCTTAAACCAGCCAGCATTATTAAACACAAGCGGAGGGGCAGACGTCCCTCCGCACTGCCGCCTGTGGAGGTGGTCGATTTGCGCTGCCTCAAAACCGCATTATTCTTCGTTTTTGCGCTGCTGATCTGCTGCGTGGCCCCAACTTACGCCCAAAATAGATATGAGTATTCCGAGGTCGCGATGGGCGTCCGGGCCAGGATTGTTTTATATGCCACGGACAAAGATTCAGCGCAAACCGCCGTGCGGGCGGCGTACGACAGGATAGCCGAGCTTGAAGATATTATGAGCGACTACCGGCCGGATAGCGAGCTTATGCGACTCTGTAAAAAGGCTGGGGATGGACCGGTCGAGGTCAGCGGCGATTTATATTTTATGCTCTGCAAATGCGAGGAGCTCTCCAGAAGATCAGATGGTGCTTTTGACTGCACCGCAGGGCCGGTGATTAAACTGTGGCGCAGCGCTCGAAAATCCGGGAAGTTGCCAAATGATTTCGACCTTGAGGCTGCCCGAAAGCTGGTCGGGTGGCGCAAACTGAAGCTGCTGACCCCTTGCGGCGAACAGGCCGGGACGGTGAAATTGACAGTGCCTGGCATGCAGCTTGATCTCGGCGGGATAGCGAAGGGCTACGCGTGTGATGAGGCGATAAGAATACTTAAAGAGCACGGTATCTCAAGCGCGCTGGTCGAGATGGGCGGGGATATAGTAGTCAGCGCGCCTCCTCCGGGCAAAAAGGGTTGGGGTATACAGATAACTAATTCCTCTGCCCCTCGGACCATTACACTATCGCACGCAGCGATATCCTCAAGTGGGGATACTAATCAATTTGTAGAGATAGGTGGCAAGCGCTATTCGCACATTGTCGACCCGCGTACCGGCATTGGGCTGACCAATAGAATGGCCGTCACCATAATAGCCCCCAACGGCGTCACCTCCGACGGGCTTTCCACCGCGATAAGCGTCCTCGGCCCCATACGAGGCAAAACGCTGGCAAACGCCTGGCCGGGAGTCTCGATATGCGTTTTGGAGGGGGTCGGCGGTTGACGGTTGTCCGTTGGCGGTTGTCGGTTAACGGTTGTCGGTTAACGGTTGTCGGTTGTCGGTTGGCGGAGCACCCCTTCCCTGTCATTTCGAGCGCAGCGAGAAATCTGCTTTTTGCGACATCCTAGATGGGTGGTGATCTCCGAATCGCCACCCCAACGCCAAAAAATGGCTTGGACAGAGGCATGGCCACTGCTCGCTATTATGATCCTGCGCCCGCTTGTTGCCTAAACTCCTGTTTTCGCGTAAACTAACGCTGAGCAAGGGGGATTGTTATGGAACAATTGTGGGCGCCGTGGCGCCTTGAATATATCACGGGTGAAAAGATCGACGGCTGCGTTTTTTGTGTGTATCCCGGCCGGGACGAGGATGAAAAGAGCCACATTCTCTACCGCGGCAAGCATACTTATGTGATTATGAACGCCTTCCCATACTCCAACGGCCATCTGCTTGTCCCCACCTACCGTCACGTTGCCAATCTCACTGAACTAACCGACGAAGAGAGCCTTGAGATGATGCAGCTCACGCAAATGAGTATGAAGGTCATTCGGGAGGTCTGCTATCCGGACGGTTTCAATATAGGAATTAACCAGGGCACAGCAGGGGGAGCTGGAATCGCGGAGCATATCCATCTGCACATTGTGCCGAGATGGAACGGCGACACCAACTTTATGCCCGTGTTTGCGGACGTAAAGGTGATACCCGAGGCGCTGGATACGACTTATAAGAAGCTTAAGGCGGTGTTCGATCGGTATGAGTGAGAATATTCAGCAGCAGATAGATGAGCTTCGTGGCAAATGTCTGCAATGCCAGCAATGCGATTTGGCACAGACGCGCACCCATGTCGTCTTTGGCGAAGGCAACCCTGAGTCACCTTTGATGATAGTCGGCGAAGGCCCCGGCGCAACTGAGGACGCGACGGGCCGGCCGTTTGTTGGCAGGTCAGGGAAGTTGCTTGATGAGGCGCTGGCAGCAAACAAAATGTCGCGCAGGCACGTCTTTATCGGAAACGTAGTTAAATGCAGAGCCTGTTTAATCGAAAACGAACGCAAGCGAAATCGGCCGCCTTCGACGCAGGAAATCGAAACCTGCACCCCGTGGTTGGAAACTCAGATAGGGATCATAAAACCGCTGGTAATACTCTGTTTGGGCGCGCCGGCCGCTAAGTTTATTATAAAGAAAGACTTCCGCATGACTAAGGAGCGTGGAATCATATATCCGACAAGGTTCGCGCGATATGCGATTGCTGCGCTGCACCCCGCTTATATTCTGCGCCAGGCGGGGCAGGAATATGACGGCGGCAAATCCCTTTTAATCGCTGATATCGACGCGGCCCGCAGGCAGGTCATAAAGGCAAGAAAAGAAGCTGAAACCAACCTGTTGGAGACCACCCTTTTTGGGTGATAGCATAATCGAGGTATTTTTCGGAGGAATTGAAATGAAAAGAATGATGATGCCGTTGATCGTATTAGTAATGATACTAGCATATAGCGGCTGCGTATTGGCTCAGGGCGCACCTGCTGCCCCAGCCGCGCAACGGCCCGTAGCGATACCTAAGATGGATGTCACACGAACGGCACCGTGTATTGTGCCGACGCTGCGTATGATAAGCCCGCAGATGATGCAGACTCTGGCCCTTCGATTGAACCTCACAGAGGATCAAACCGCCAAAATTAACGCCGTGCTGGAGAAATCGGACAAAATACTCAAAGACAAAGTTGAGGCGCAAGCGAAGGTCGGCGAGGAATACGTAGTGCTTCTTGCAAACCCGAACTCGACCAAGGCGCAGATCACTGCGGCCGCTGATAAGGCGATGAAAGCGGAGACCGAAGTCCTGATGACTAGAATAGATGCGCTCTTCGAGATCAAGGCGCTGTTGAATGCAGAGCAGAACAAACTCCTTGCCGAGCGGCTTGATCAATATACATTCCCCTGGAGAGCGGGTGGAAAAATGCAGCCGCCTCCCCCTCCGCCTCCGGCAAATGCGCCTTCTAAATAACAAAAAGTGAAAAATGTTGGCTAAAAGGCTTGACACCGTCGCTGTGTGGGTATACCATACCAATCAAGGCGTAAAGCCTGGCAGTCAAAAACAAATATATAACAGAATACACAATAAAGCGCCGAGTTTTCCTGTGGAAAAACGGAGGAACCGACTTAAAAGGGGCTAATCCATTTTGGAGGGGCTGCTTCCTGTCCCAGCCCGCCAGCTAACTCCGTAGGCGCGGTAGGAAGTTTTATAGCATGTTCGGTCGCGAGGGGCGTGTCTTCGCGACTTTTTAATGTACCGCTCAGCTTCATTTCCGACTTGAAGCATGTTATTATAAATTCAGTATGGCCGCTTCGGCGAGCCCCCACAAATGCTTAAGGAGCACACCAATGAAGGTAAGCATTAAAGATGATTGCATCTCGTGCGGATTGTGTGCCGAGATTTGCCCGGATGTATTCGAAATGCCCGATGACGGTATCGCAGTTGTGAAAGTCGATGTTGTGCCGGATGGACTCGAGGACCAGGTCCAGGAAGCCTGCGACTCATGCCCGACTGAGTCGATCGTGATTGAGGAGTAGGGCGCATTTCGAAATATTGTTGCTCTGAGGGCGGTTGTGAGATACTCAGCCGCCCTCTATTTTTTGTTATCTTACGCCGCTCTGAAGGCTCTCCGATTCCTGCGCGCTTTTAGCCGCCTGCCGACCGGCGTGGCGTTCTTTTACCTGCCACATGAAACTGACGATCTTGGCTTCGCGGCTGGCGTCGATGAACCCGTCGTAGTCCAGATTTAAGAAGGGCAGATTGCCGTGACGGCGGCGCAGCGACTGGCTGAGAGCTGTCACCGTGTTGCCGGGCATGCAGTTGAACGGAATGACGCTGACTATCCCGGCCAGGCCGCGTTTGGCAAAGTCCTCACTCTTACCCATACTGCAAATCGCCTCGCCTCCGAAGTTGTAGTTCAGATATTTTACACCTTCGTTGATTACTTCTTCGGAGCCGATATCGTCGTAGCCGTCCATAAACGGCAGCGTCGCAGAAAACAGAGCGTGTTCCTCTTTGTTGATCAGTTTTGCGTTGAGCGACCGGCCGATGTATTCGATCAACTCGTCCTTATTCAGACCTGCATCGCGCAGCCTGTCGCCGGAGAGTATCTTGCCGATGAAATTGGCGTAGCTGAAGAACTCAGTCATCGGCGCAAGCCATGTCTCGGCGCCTTCTGATTCGAGCTTGCGCAGGATATCCTGGTTCGCGCCGTCGTGAAGTCTGACATAAAACTCTCCCACCACGCCGACCAATGGCCGGGTCTCGTTGCGCATCGGAATCAACGAGAAGTCCTCAGCCGCCCGCCGCAGCAGTTCGCGATATTCGTCGAGGTGCCGGGTGTTGAGAATCGCTGCGAGCTTGTTAGACTCGACCTTGCGTTTATGTTCGGGGATAAGGCCGATGACCTTTTGTAGATACTTCTCGAAAAGCGCCTCGCTGGCGCCCTTTTCGATCTCATAAGGGCGGGTGCGTTGCAGCAATTTGAAAAGCAGGTCATGACAGGTAAGAGCGTCCCACGAAACCAGCGCGAACATCGTCCCCAGTCCGCCGTGTTCGCTTTTTGAGCCGAGGGTGACTATGTCGACGTCTTTGTGGCCCAGCTTGTCGAGAATCCTGCGCTGCAGCATGCTGTACATACCGAACCTGCACGGCCCCTCGGCGTTGCCCTGGAAGAACGCTTCTTTAGACGGGTCGAAGTCCGGGGAGTTGACCCGCTGAAGCATATCCTCGGTGGTCATAAGCGCCGGCAGACACACATCCTCAGAAATCGCCTGTCTCGCCAGGTTCAAGCCTATGTCCTCAGATCGCGGCAGCGCCTCGGCGTCGATTCCATAAGCTCGCATACATCCTGCCAGCACTCTGGCGGCTTCGCTTGCATAGGGTATCCACAGCCGCCTGCCGCCGAGCTTTGTGATGGATGCGTCGTCGGTGCGGATAACCTCGGTATGTTTTGCTTTTCCCTTGGCCGCGGTGTCTGCGAAGGCCTCGATTCGCGTGATTACTCCCGCGTCGGCCGTGTGTTCGTCGATTTGCATCACATAACACGGCTCACCGATCTCGTCTTTGAAGAACGGGTTGCCGAACGAGTCCGGCCCGCATGCGAAATACGTCACCACAACCGCCCGCAGTCGCGAGTCCTGCCTTATCAGCCTCGCCGCCATCAGCTTCTTTTGAATCTGCCTGGAATACGCATTCGGCCAGGAATCAGCTATATCAGCGCTTTCCAGCGGCAAAAAGTCCTGCGGAATCGCGAGTATCCCCAAGTCCTGAATCTTCTTACCGATATCCATATTCACGGCGGGGTCCCACAACGTATATGGCCTTCCTATCACCACGAATGCCATCTGGTCTCGCGGCATGTTCCGCAGCACCTCGGCCCCGCGCTCATCGATTTTGCGGCGGAAGTCATATAACGTCTTCAGCCCAATTTCCAGCGCCGCCCTGGCCTGTTTCGGCTTAATGCCCAACTGCTTTCCTATGCCGACGAAGACGTTTTCCAGATGCCTTTTGCCGCGTTTGAGATGCAGAGTAGGGCTTATGTGGCGTATCCCACGCTCGGTTACGCCGACACACGACGATATCACATCGGGAGCCGCTTGCAGATAAGGGCAGGTCTGGGCCTGTCGCATATTCGAGTTCGGCTGCTCGGTGGAGATCACCCTGGGTGAGAAAATTATGTCGACGCCTTTGGCGATCAGGTCCATATAATGCCCATGTGCGACCTTGAACGGGAAGCACGGCTCCCCTATGGCGACGTCCAGGCCCATCTCGATAATACGCTTATTAGTCGGGTCGCTTGGCACAACCTCAAAACCAAGCTCGCTTAAAAACGCGTTATAAAGCGGGTATAGCTCGGAGAACATCAACCCGCGTGGGATTCCGATCTTGACGCCTGTGGATGCCCGGTTCTCCCTCGGCTGATACGCGCTCATCATCATCTGCTCGCGCTCGGCAAAAAGGTCCGGCAGATGAGCGCCGAGGTTCTTCTTATGAGCTGCGCTGAACTTCTCGCAGCGGTCGTTGTAGAAATACTTAGGCCCGCTCTCCATCTGGAACGTGTTCACGTCGCAGCGATTGGGGCAGCTTTTGCACTCAAATGAGCTTATTTCATACTTGGCATCGGCGATAGCGTCGAAACCGCGGAATGTGCTGACCTCCGGGTTAGCGAGATACGCCAGCCGCGCCGCGCCAACTGCTCCTGTTATGTGGGGATACGGCGCGACCACGACCTCGCGACCGAGCACAGTCTCATACGCCGCCACCATACCCTTATTAAACGCCACCGCGCCCTGAAATGCGATTTTTTTGCCGATCTCCCGGCTGCCGACGTTTTTATTCAGATAATTTTTTACGCTGGCCAGGCAGATTCCCGCGGCGAGGTCTTCTATAGGTACGTTATTTTGCTGATAGTAGACCATCGCGGATTCGCTGAATACGGTGCACGTCCAGTCCAAATCAGGCGGGCGGGTGTTGCGCAACGCCACGTCCCCGAACTCTTCAAGGGGTATACCGAGCCGATCCGCCTGCTTTTCGAGGAAAGCCCCTGTCCCTGCGGCGCACGCTTTATTCATCTCGAAATCTATGATGACGTCGCCGTCAAGTCGGATATATTTGCTGTCCTGGCCGCCTATTTCAAAGATCGTATCGACCTCTCTGGAATACGCTTGCGCGCCGCTGGCCTGTGCGGAAATCTCGTTTCGGACAAGCTCCGCACCTATATAATCCGCCGTCAAATATCGTCCGCTGCCCGTGGTCGCGGCGGATATTTTGCCTATTTTCAACCCGCGTTCATCAATCTGGTTCTTGATCTGAGCCAGGGTATCGCGAACCGCCGACAACGGGTCGCCGTCTGTGCGCCTGTAGTGGCTTGCGAGAACAACAAACTCGCCGTCGACCTCCGTCACCAGAGCAGCTTTTGTGCTGACTGAGCCTATATCGACCCCAAGGGCCGCTCTTTCGATGTCGGTTGGGATATTAGAATCCTGAAACGCGGCGCGGCGATACTGGCTGGTGACGCTGTTGCTTATAGCTATTGGCTCACAGCCGGGATATTCCAGAGGGCGTTTGATATGTTCTTCGAGTATCTCAATAGCGTCGCGAATGTCGATTTCGGCTTCTGCGCGCATAGCAGCCCCGATAGCCCCGAGTGTGCGGTTATGTTCAGGGACCGACAGCCTGTTGCCGAGTTCGAGTTCCTCGGATAAGAACCGCAGCACAGCCGGGTTCTCCGAGACGCCGCCGATGAAGATGATCTTGTCCCTGAACTCCTTGCCTCGCGCGATAGCCGAGCGATAATTGCGGCTGATTGCCTGGTGGACACCCGCCGCTATTCTATCCCGTGGGGTCCCTTTCTGATATAAGTGCGTGATGTCAGACTCTGTGAAGACTGCGCAGCGGCCGGAAAGACTCGCCGGATTCTCGACGTGCAACGCCACCTGCGCGAATTCTTCAATGCCATCATAGTTCAATCGCACCGCCATATGGTCCAAAAACGATCCGCTTCCGGAGGCGCACTTGTTGCCGAGATTAGAATCTTCCACCAATAATCGTCCGCTGACAGGGTCTCGCTCGAACAGGAGATATTTCTGCGACTCCCTGCCCATTTCGATCACAGTGCGCACTTCGGGGTAAAGCTCGTCAATGGACGCGGCCAGTGCGTTGGGTTCGTGTATCGAGTCAACGCCAATGAGGTCTTTGAGTGTGGATGCGCCGGCTCCCGTCACCCCGCAGATAGCTCGTTTTACTCCGCGCTGCGCCAGAATAGATTCCAGCATCTCCTTAATGCGCAGGATGGGCTGGCCCTTTATCCCGGCAATGCCCAGCAGCTCTATCGAGCCATCCTCGAGAATGGCGATTGCCTTGACAGCATCTGACCCTACATCAAATCCGATTCTCATGCTGCAGCCACAATCCCCCTCTCTGAATTATATGTAGAAGAGATATACGGGGAAGTATACCCAAGCTCAAACGTTCTTAGCACAGTATATTATGCCTGCCAGCCATAGTCAAGGCAAGACACCGATGGCGCAGGATGCCGGAAGGGAGAATCGCGAGAGCGCGAAAGAAGCGAAAGCCTGAAATAACTATTTGGTATCGTAATAGGGGTTGCCCAAGAAGGCTTGATCGAACTTCGAACCTCGGATATCGGATATCGAAAAAAGCAGGAGCGGGCACAATCGGAAGGATTAATACTCGGCTGTAGATAAACGCACTATAGTGCGGCTGAGTAAGAGTGCAGCGTCTGGAGGTTTGCGTATGAGGTTACTTCTGGCGGTTCTGATGATTATTATTATTCCAGCGTGCGGCATTTGCGCAAATAACGAGAGAGAGCGGGCTAAGGAAATGAAAGTCTACATTCACACCGATCTCGAAGGCATCACCGGTATCGACACCTTCGAGATGATTCAAAGGGACAGCGGTCGATACGACGAGTGCTGCGAGCTTCTTATGGGGGATCTGAACGCGGCAATCGAAGGGGCTTTTGAGGGCGGCGCTACACACGTGACAGTGCTCGATAGCCACGGCGGCGGAAGCAATTTCAAGCTGGAGTTGCTGGATAAAAGAGCGGAAAACGACTTCAAGACCAATAAAAAATGGTGGGGCAAGCTCGACGATTCCTATTGCGGCACATTCTTTATAGGCGCACACGCCATGGCCGGCACCATAAACGGTTTTCTTGACCACACCCAGAACTCTCGCGAGTGGTTCAACTACTACATCAACGGCCGAAAGACCGGGGAGCTGGGGCAGTGGGCTTTGGTGGCGGGCAATTTCAACGTGCCGATGTTGATGGTCAGTGGGGACGAGGCGGCGTGTGTCGAGGCCAGGCAGTTTTTCGGCCACGTCGAGACCGCTATCGTTAAAAGAGGAATTGGCAGAAACAGGGCTGAGTGCGTCGATAAAGAGGAATCCCGCAAGCGAATAAAAGAAGCCGCCAAAAAAGCGATGGCTCTGGTCGGTAAGGTTAAGCCGTATAAGGTCTGTATGCCGATGGAGATAGTGCTGGAGCTTTACAGGTCGGATTTCTGTGATAATAAGGTCAAAGACGGGCTTGAGCGAATCGACGCGCGCACGCTTCGCAAAGTTACAGACGATCCATTGCAACTGATGCCATAAACCTGGCGAAACGTGGCTGATAGCAAATAAACATGGCTGTCACGGTTCTGTTTGTAAATATGTCAACAATATTCATGGGTTGACTAGGAAGCATAACGTTATAATCTGGGTATAAGGTAGCCGTCTACGTCTAGCTAACAGGCTGACACATCTCAGCCATATTCTTGTCTGACGTTAGGGAGGGTTCACTCATGAGAGGACTTTGGCTGCTATTATGCCCACTACTAATTGCTGCCGCCTGCTTGCCGGCGCTCGCCACTATTCCAAGCTACAGAGGTTATACGGGACTTATGGTGGTGCCGACCGGCGATGCGCTGGGCAAAGGCGATTGGAACGCCGGCTTTTTCTTTGAGGATGTCGCCGGCACCACAGTTAATGACGTCGTGGTCAACTACGGCATCGCTCAGGGGTTCGAGGTGGGTGTGGATGTTTTCAGGCTCAATGAAGACTCCGAACGCCACACTTTGCTGAACGCGAAGTATCGGTTTATGCCGGAGACTATCAACACCCCGGCCATTGCTGCCGGAATCGCCGATATCACCAACGATATCAAGACCACTGTCTACGCGGTCGCAAGCAAGTCGCTCGGATGTAATTACAGGACCTGGAAAGGAGAGGCGATTACTCCGCGGGTCCACGTCGGCTTCGGAGGCGGGAGGCTGAGCGGACTATTCGCAGGGGCATCCGCATACATCAGCAACCGCGTTCAAGTGACCGCCGAATGGGACTCCGAGAACGTAAATGTCGGGGTGCGATTTAGAGTTACACCCTCATTTACCGTGCATGCAGGAGGGTTCAACCTCACAGATCGCGAGGACGACCCATTCTCCACAGGAGCCAGCTTCGGGGTCGGCGCGAGCTTCAATATGGTCTATTGATATTCTGCAGCGTGACTCATTGCAATAGTAAAAGGGGAGGGCATTTTCGCTCCTCCCCTGATGGTTCTGCAGTCTTTGCCGTAGACTATGGGCCGCAGAGCGTGCAACGCGATATTCGAGCGATTCTGACCTGGTTGTTCTTTATCGTGTTGGCTGCAAACTCCTTTACCTGGCAATCAAGCCCACGTTCCAATTCCACCTGGGACAGAGCTATCTCGTCCATATAATGCTGAACTAGCTGGGTCTTATATTCTTCGTCGAAGGCCTTGCTTGCAGCAGGGACGTTGCAGATGTCGAAGCCTACCGTGCCGAGATTGGGCGCGCAAGCCTGCACTTCCAGACAGTATTTGGTCCTCAGCCACTTCTGCGCTTTCGCGACTATATCCCTCGAGTCCGCCACCGAGTTGATAGCGAAGTCCTGCAGATTAGTCGTCCCCAACCTGGTCGATGCGGCGTTAGATATGGTCAATATCTGCAGGTTTAACTGGATCATTGACTGCAGATATGCCTTATCTGCTTCTACATCGCAAAGCTGGTTCAGGCAGTCTATTGCCTGCTGGGCGCAAGCGCCTACCGACGCGATAGGCGCCAGCGTGCAGGCTCCTGCGCCAGGGCCTGCCGGAACGGTGGTTGTGGTGATAACACAATTAGACGGGCACTCCGGTCGCACACACCCCTCTTCGTTAGGCTGAAGTTTTGGGCAGGGGCACTGAGCCGGTGGAGTGCAACTGACAATCGAGCTGGGGCAACACGTGACCGGCGGCGGACACGGCGGCGCGCACGGATCGCTGGGCCCTGCTCCGGGTGGAATAGCTGGCACACAGGGTGTGTTGCTGGTTATTGTCAGGGTCGAGCTTGGGCCTGGGATGTAGCTCATACCTTCTCCCATCGCCGGGCAAACCGGCCCGGCTCCTGTCGCTGCAGAGGGCGGTATGATGCTGCCGGCGGCGCTTACATTAGCCTTTGGGTATTTATAAAGCATACCGTTTTGTAACACATACACATACTCAGCATCCACAGCGATGGCGATGTCGCCAGAATTAGCGGACTTGGCAGATTCGATCTTCTGATTTGCATCCGGTGGCGCGGCCTGGCCGGAAAGTGTGGTTTCTGGGCTGGACTGTGCAGCATAAGCGCCGATGCTCAACACGACCAACACGGCGCAAAGACAGAACAGTTGGCGTCTCATCAGAATCTCCTCCTTAGAACTGGACGTTTTGTCAACAGGTGTCTTTTACCCGTAAACCACACAATTGGCTTGCCGATAGCCTGGTTATTTGTATATCTTATGTCTGTTTGGATTAAGTGGCTGAATATATGTGAACGGCTCAGTATATTAAAGCGGGTTTGTCGGATTCACTTGACCTGAGCATGCACCCAATTATGTCATCCTGCGCGAAGTCGCAGGATCTCGTCCCTTCTGTGCTTCACCGTGGATTGGCGACTACGCGCGGAACGACGAGGGGTGGTAGCACGGAATGACCAGAAATAGATAGGTGGTGATCTCCGAATCACCACCTGTACACCATGACCCAAGCCTCAATGGCCCTGATCCAACTCTTTGACGAGCGCCGATAGACTGGCTACGCACTCGTCGCAGATCTGCTTGCCAAACTCCGCGCTGGCGCCGTGATAATCGCCGAATACGCCGACTTTAATCGCCGGGTTTTGGCCGATTCTTGCCACCTCGAATCTGCTGCCTGTGCGCGAGGTTTTCTCCGCGTAGGCGTCCTGATCCTCCCTGGCTTTCTCCAATTCGTCAGGCTTATCAAGCTCCGCCTGATCCATCTTCACCAGTTCAGGTTTCCAGTATAGCATCATCGAGGTTTCGTACTTCCCGGCGTGATAATCGTGATCATCAAACGACTTCATGTAAGTCTCGGAAAGCTCCCAGAACGGCACCAGATGCACCGAAAGCCCCTCAACTTCCGGTCGCAGTCGCTGGAAATAATCGGTCGCATCGCGCGCCGCCGCTATACTCTCCGTGCCACCGTGGCCCAGCAGGATTATGATATTTCGAAACCCCTGCATCTGCAGGCTCTGCATTATTTCCGTGAGCAGCAGCGCGAAAACCGGCGGGCTGATGTTTATGGTGCCCGGCAGCATTCCGCCCGAGAAATTGTAATGCACCGTCGGCGCCACGAAGCAGCCCGTGGCCTCGGATGTCCTGGTGGCGATCTGCTGGGCGTTGTGAATATCGACACTCAACGGCAAATGATAGCCGTGCTGTTCGACTATCCCCACCGGCAGAATCACCGTCCGAGTCTGCTCCAACCCCGCTCTCACCTCTTTAACAGTCATATCGTACATTATGCGCGCTTGTGTCATCGTATGTCCTCTTTAGGAAAGTTGGTTTAGTATAGCATGGAAGGTGGTTGACGGTTACCGGTTGAAGGTTGTTGGTTGTCGGTTGCAACCCTCTCGTCATTTCGAGCGAAGCGAGAAATCTGCTTTTTCGATGTCCGAAGTCAGACGTTCGCGGTTCGACACTCAAACCCCCAATTGAAACGTAGTGTCCGATCTCCGTCTCGGACAATCCCTTCACTGAACACGATTTGGCCGGGACAGAGACACGGCCTCTACACTTCGACGTCCGAAGCCAGACGTTCGCGGTTCGACTCTCAAACCCCACAAATAAAACTAACCATAACCAATGCCAACCTCCAATTTCCAACTTCTAACTTCCAAAACGTAGTGTCCGATCTCCGTCTCGGACAATCCCTTCACCGAACACGATTTGGCCGGGACAGAGACACGGCCACTACATTTTCGACGTCCGAGGTCAAGCGTTCGATGTCGGGCATTTTATATCCTGACATTGCATTATAATTTTCTGACTTTCGCTCTTTTCGCGCTTTCGCGTTTCTACCTTCCCCAACAATGAACAATCCTTCACCAACATATCACCTCTCGTTCGCCGCGACACGCCCTTGTTGTGGCCTTGTAATTATGTAAGCGACAGTTTTCCTGTAAGGAGGGTTAATGAGGGCTAAACAGCGGGATGCAATCGAATTGCTTTTGTGCCACCCGGATACGGTGGTGGCTGAGATGATCGGGGTACGGCTTTCGACCCTTAGAAACTGGATGAAATCGGCACGGTTCGCAAAAGCGCTGCGGGATCGTGAGTGTGAACAGGAAATCGGGGCGCGGAGGATCGCTCGACAGGCGGTGGTGAACTCGGCTGCAAGACTCTGCCAGCTTGCAGCTAATCCGGATAAACCTGATACCAAGATCCTCGTCGATGTGCTCAAAGTCAGCGGGGTATTCGATGTTGAGGGCGAGGATCCGGGCGTGGCGTTGGCAGAGGTGGTCAGGGCGGTCAAACTGGAGAGCGGCGATGAGTGACGCACCTGCGCGGCTGATGCTGGCTGATCATCTGTGGAGATGGAGGCCACATAAGACACAGAGGCAGTGGCTGCTGGCGGATGCGAGAGTGAAAGTAGCATCTTGTGGGCGTCGCTGGGGAAAAACCGAGGCCGCTGCAGTAGATGCAGCCAGCCTTGCTGTTTTGCAGCCCGGCTCCAAGCAGATGATAGTCTCCCCCACCTACGACCAGTCCAGGCTTATATTCGACCAAATTGAGCGACTGCTTACAAGTTCGCGTCTGACTCGCCCGTTCACTAAAATCACCCGCACCCCATATCCCCGCCTGAATATTGGTCACAGCCTGATAATGGCGCGCACAGCCGACGATGACGGTCGCAACCTGCGCGGCCACTCGGCTGACAGGGTCATAGTGGACGAGGCCGCGTTTGTGCGGGATTCCGTGATAACCGAGGTCATATCACCTATGCTGGCGGATAGAAACGGGCAGTTGGTGATGATCAGCACACCGTTTGGCAAGAATCATTTCTATCGCGCATTTATGAGAGGCGCACAGGCGGATGGCTCGTGCGTATCGTTTAATTTTCCATCGTGGGCAAACCCGCATATCAGCCGCGAGTATATCGAATCCCAGCGCAACGAGATCAGCCCGCGGCAATTTTCGGTGGAATATGAAGCGCAGTTTATTGATGACGCCAACAGTATCTTCGCGTGGGAGGATATCGAGGCGGCTGTATCTGAAAGCGTCTCGACGATTACTGACGAGGTCGTGGTCGCAGGAATCGACTGGGCGCGGTATTCGGATTACACCGCAGTGGTCGCCGTTGCGGTGAATGAACGCGGCTGTGAGGTGGTAGGTATCGACCGCTTCAATAAAATGGGATGGGACAGGCAGATCGAGCGCGTGGTGGAGTTTTTGAAGCGACACAGGACCGGTTCCGCGCTTACCGATTCGACTTCTATTGGTGATCCGTTGCTGGAACAGCTTCGCAGCAGGTTGTGGGAATCCGGCGTCGATGTGGCTATCGAGGGATATACGTTCTCGAATCATTCCAAGCGTGAACTTATAGAGCATTTGGCCCTGAAGTTCTCCCACCGGTCGATTTCCATTCCACGACACGAGCAGCTTTTGCGGGAGCTTCAATATTATGAATACGAGTTGACCACCTCCGGCAACGTCCGAATGAACGGAAGGGCCGGAATTAACGACGATCTGGTAATCGCTCTCGCGCTGGCGTGCCATCAGGCGAAGGGGTTCTCTTATGATACTTCCTACCTGAGCCGAGTAGGCAGGGTGGCTGCGCAGAGCTGGTGAGGGTAGTGGGGAAGGGAAACGCGAAAGCCAGAAAAGAGCGAAAACCAGAAAATGGTGATGATGAGGGCGCGGATTTGTCAGATCGAACCGCGAACATCTGATTTCGGACATCGAAAATGTAGTGGCCGTGTCTCTGTCCCGGCCATATCGTGTTCGACGAAGGGATTGTCCGAGACGGAGATCGGACACTACGTATTAATTGTTGGATTTGGGGGTCGAACTGCGGACGTCTGACCTCGGACATCGAAAAAGCAGATTTCTCGCTTCGCTCGAAATGACGAGGGGGCGCAACCGCCAACCGACAACCAATAACCGTCAACCGACAACCGCCAACCGTCAACCAACCTCGAGGTGATACATGAAAATACCGTTTCTACCGCGCTTCGGTGGGCGGCGTTTGCCTCCGCTAAAGGAGACTGCATCCGCCGGGGCGTTTATCAAAGACTTCGATTTTTACAACCCGGATGATCTTATCGGCAAAAGAAGCTACTCGATTTATGACCAGATGCAGCGTGACGCGCAGGTGCAGGCGTGTTTGACGATAAAGAAACTGGCTGTGTTGTCGCACGGCTGGGAAGTGCATCCGGCGAGCAGCGAACCACGTGATGTTGAGATAGCCGATTTCGTTCGTTTTGCTCTGGTGGATATGCGCGGGTCGATACTCAATGTGCTGTATAACGTGCTCGACGCGCTGGCCAAGGGTTTCTCCGTGCTCGAAATTAACTACCATATTTTCGAGGATGGCCCGCACAAAGGCAGGGTCGGAATCGCATCAATCAAGGCCAAAGACCCTTCGATATTCTCTTTCGATACAGATGAATTTCTTAACGTGCGATCGTTGAAGAGAACCGGTCCAGGCCCTTCGCAGCAGGTTTTGCCATCGGATAAGTTCGTGGTGTATTCGCATATGCCCAGGTATGAATCCCCCTACGGCACATCGGATTTGCGAGCTGCACATAAGCATTACTGGAGCAAGGACGTGCTGACGAGGTTTATGAATCTGTATCTTGAAAAGCACGGCTCCCCGACTGCGAAGGGTTCCTACAAACGCGGCACACCTAAGCAGGCTCAGGAAGAGTTGCTGCGGGTGTTGGATAAGATTCAGCAGCAGACCGCGATAGTGATCCCGGACGATGTTAAGGTCGAGCTATTGGAGGCCGGAAGAAGCGGGGAAGCGGGCTATTTACAGGCCATCGAGTGGCACGACAAGCAAATATCCCGCGCCATACTCTGCCAGACTCTGATGACCGATGAAGGAGTTCGGGTAGGCAGTTACGCGCTGGCCAAGGTGCATTTGGACGTGTTGAAGATGTGCCTGCACAAGCTCAAACGCGACCTCGAAGAAGCGGTGATGCGGGAGCAGGTTATTAAGCGACTGGTGGATTTCAATTTCTCAGCTAAGTCATATCCCACATTCAGTCTCGGCCCGCTGGAGGATGCGGACGTCGCGCAACTTACGGAGGTGATCGGTAAGCTGGTGGATGGGCAGGTTATTAAGCCGGACGAGGAGTGGATAAGGGGCTATCTCGGCCTGCCGACGGGGAAGAAGTAAACGCGAAAAAACGAAAGGAGCGAAATCCAGAAAATAATGAAATATATGGCGGTATGGCCGCGTGAGTTGCCTGGTCGAATCACGAACACCTGACTTCGGACATCAAAAATGTAGTGGCCGTGTCTCCGTCCCGGCCATTTTTTGACATAGGGGTGGCGATTCGGAGATCACCACCCATCTATTGTCGAACTGCGAACGTCTGACCTCGGACATCAAAAATGTAGTGGCCGTGCCTCTGTCCCGGCCACATGGTGTTCGGCGAAGGGATTGTCCGAGACAGAGATCGGACACTACGTTTCATTTGTTGGGCTTGAGCAAAAACGTGCCGAGTCGGAGATTGCCACTTATCTAGTTACCATAACCGACAACCGAAAACCATAAACCACCAACCGACAACCAACAACCAAAAAAGGAGACCTATATGATCGAACGTGAAGCAAAATTATTTGAGGCCGGGAGTTATCCTGACCGTGGGATCGAGATTACAGAGGAGGATCTCGATCGGATTATCGCAAATACGACGGATGCGCCGCTGCGTATCGAGCATTCCGCGACACCATTCGACGGCGCTTTGGGAGTGCTGAGAAGCGTCTATCGCAAAGGCAGGGAGCTATTCGGCAAGCTGTGTTTTACTAAGGCAGCCTGGGAACTCGTCAAGGCCGCTAATGCTAAGAGGCTGTCTGTGGCTATTCTTAAGGACAAAAGCGGCATATCGGAGGTTTCGCTGGTCAGGGAACCGAGAATAGCCGATGCAACAGTCTTCGGCGACTCCGAAGCGTTTCGGCTTGATACAGAATTGAGTGCGGATTTCAGCAGAGTCGATGAGGCTCTGCGACGTGAATTGGCCGAAAAGGATGCTCAGATCCTCGTAGACCAGCTTAAACGCGACGGCAAAATAGCGCCGGCAGCGGAGGTTTTCGCCAAAGCTATTCTGCGGTCGGAGGATAGCAGCACCATCACCTTCGCCGAACGGCCGACCCCGATCTCGACGGTGTTCAAGTGGTTTTTGGAATCGCAGCCGAAGGTCATCGAGTTCTCTGAGCTAGCACCCGCCGATAGCGAGATTGAGGAGCCGGAACTGTTTACCAAACTCGGCGTCAGCAGCAATCTGGTGGAGAAGTACAGGAACAGATAGGTCAGCGACGAAATAATCTCGTCGATCCTATGTAGTATCCCAAAGGCAGCATCAAAGGGGACACTGCGGTCAACAATGCCAGGTCTCGGCTGGCGCCGAATACTGTGCGAAGGGCAAAGGCGAACACAAAGATGCACACGCCAGCCGCTGTAAAGGCGATTAATAACACACGGCGCGCGCGAACGGTGAGAACAGAGGTGGCTAATCCCCACAGGAGCCCGGTCACCAGCGACACCGTGAACAGGGTCATAGCGCGGCTCTGACCGGCGGCCCATTTTACAGCAAGCCCGCAGATCACAACGACTAAAATCAGCTTGCCAATGCACCCCGCCATACGACGGTGGCTGAGGTTTTCTATCTCGCTGCGTATGCGGTCGCCGTGCATAGTTCCCTCCTGAAAAGGATATTCCGAACGATCATCGGATACTACTCTATTCCCTGCCACCAGGCAAAAACCCTAACCCCTTATTATTTGAAAGGAGACATAATGACAGCTATCACACACGCAAGAGAGGCAAAGCGCAAGGATGGGCAGATAATCTGCTATCCAATCGCCGCAGTAAAAATCCCCAAAGGAGCGCTGGTAAGCATCAACTCCAGCGGTTTTGCAACCAACGCCAGCGATACCGCATCTGAGACATTCGCAGGAGTCGCTTATGAAACCGTTGACAACTCCGCCGGCAATGCTGGGGATACTTCTATTAAAGTGCAGTCCACCGGCACATTCGTCTTCGTCGACGGCGGAGGCAACGGTGCGCAGACTGACGTCGGGGTGGCGTTTCACGTGGTGGATAATCAGACCGTCACCGACGCCGCGACTACCGCAAACCTGGTCGCAGGGGTGGCTGTGGAGTCGATTTCCGCGACAGCAGTCAGAATCCGAATCGACAGGTACGCCAGTTAGCAGGTGAATCGGCCACGGTTGCAGAAAAGTCTGGTATGAAACTTCAGTATGTCGAATTGACCAGTATTAACGATAAATTGCTGCTGCCGTGGCTCGATTTGTATGAGACCTCGTTTCCGCCGGAAGAGAAAATATTAGTCTCCAGGTTTCTCCGATATCTCGACCCCGATTTCGAAGAAGATGGTGTGCAAAACCACCTGGTCGCCGCAGTAAACGAACACGGGGAGTTTGTGGGACTAATGTTTTACCGCATCAGGTCGGCGACTGGCGCCTTTTCGCTTTGGTATCTGGCGACACTGCCGGAACTTCGAGGCAACGGGGTCGGAGCACAGTGCTACCTCGAGGTAGTGAGAAGGGCTCAGGAAAAAGGATCGCCGTTTGTTGTTTTTGAGGTGGAAGTGCCGGAGGCTTCACCAGACGCGGAACTGGCGCGCAGGAGAATAGGGTTCTACAGAAGATTAGGCGCGAAGCTGCTGGGCGGCATTCGACTTGTGCAAAAGATGGGGATCCACGCCAGTGAGGTGCAGATGAATGTTATGATACATCCGCTCACATCGATAACGCCTCAGCAGGCTTTTGACATTGCAGCCGAATATGTCGACAACGAAGGCCTCAGCCAGATAGGAGAGTTGGCGCTGGATTAGACTCGCTGACAATCTTAAATCACATCAACCGGCCCGGTGCTATATGCGCCGGGCTTTTTTAATGCACCCTCAAATCTAGATTCAAACAGGAGAGATATGTATGCCACTTACAAGATCGGATATGCCCAGGCTCCTTGAAGATGGGCTTAAAACAGTGTTTTTCGAGGCTCTGGATGCGGCAGCCGGGGATTATTCCCGCATCGCCACGGTCATAGGCTCCGAATCGGATCAGGAGGTCTATTCGTGGCTCGGCGCAGTGCCTGCAATCAGGGAGTTCACCGATGAGCGAATGCCGCTCGGGCTGCTTGAGCACGATTATACAATTCGCAATAAGACCTGGGAGTCTTCCATAGCGATAGAGAGAGCCGCGATTGAGGACGACAAGTATGGTCAGATCAAGCTGCGGGTGGTGTCGCTGGCGCGCGAGGCGAAGCGACATATCGACGAGCTTGTGTTCGGGCTGCTGAAAGATGGGTTCACCGGCAAGTGCTACGATGGCAAGGCGTTCTTTGCCACAGATCACGCTGAAGGGGATTCGGGAACACAGTCCAACAAGGGCACCTCGGCGCTGTCCGCCAATTCGCTTCAGAGTGCGATTACGTCGATGATGAAGTTTCGTGATGATCGCGGCAAGCTGATGGGTGTAACCCCGGACATGCTGGTGGTGCCGCCGGATTTGCAGTGGGTCGCGATGGAACTGCTGGAGAGCACCTATTGGCCGGAGGAGGGCAGCTCCACCGCCAGGGCAGCCTCTAATGTGCTCAAAGGCAAGCTGGACCTACTCGTCTCCCCATATCTTACTGACGCCAACGACTGGTTCGTGCTTTCGACCAAAGGCGTGGTTAAGCCGATTATTCTCCAGAATCGCACGCCGGTAGAGTTTGCCGCGCTGGAAGCGGATTCGGAGAGCGGGTTTATGCGCGATGAGTACGTCTATGGCGTGCGCGCTCGGTATAACACGGGGTACGGTCTCTGGCAGATGGCTTATGGCAGCCAGGTGTCGTAATTAAACTGGGCCGGGCGATGTCCCGGCCAAGATCACCTGTTAACGACAAGATACGGAGGAGATATGGAGAATCTTAAAAACATAATGCCTGTGGCTGTGCATCTGGCATCCGGCGGCAGCGCCAGGGTTAGGATAGGTGGCCAGTCCGTGCCTCTTGAAGACATCAGCGACGGCAGCTTTGACGTGGAAGGCGGCACCGGATTTCGCCTGTTTTTTGTCAATGCTTCGGGCCTGATCGGGACAATGCTGATCGGATATGAGACTCCGTTGGACTTGTC
This sequence comes from Armatimonadota bacterium, assembly GCA_050948905.1. Classification (GTDB taxonomy): domain Bacteria; phylum Armatimonadota; class UBA5829; order UBA5829; family UBA5829; genus DTKD01. The sequence goes on from JBMNES010000001.1 coordinate 1,277,926, forward strand.
CAATGCATCTCTTGTCACGAGCGATATGGAGATGCTCAGCGACGACGTGCCGGCGGGGACAACCGTATATTTTGCACTGGTGGATGCCGATGGAGACCCGGTGCAGGGAGGCGAAGGCGACGTGCTGCACGTTTCGATTTATGGATAGGAGGTACAGATGGCGATTTCAATCACAGCCGCTGAAGTCAAACGAAAAGCCGGCATAGATTCGTCGGATACAACCTACGACACCGCTATAGCCGCTCTTATCTCCGAGATGCAGGGGCCTGTTGAGTATTCTATAGCTGACATATATCTAAACGATACGGCCAACAGCAAGCTGCAGGCGACGCTGAAGCTCGGGATGCTCGAGATCATTTCAGGTGAATTTATCGAGCAAATGCGGCGGGAGATCGGAGCGACAGAGCAGTTCGGCATCGCGGGAGTTACCATAGGGCCTTGCAGTGTGAGCGGTGTCGAGATGATGCGACAGGGTGCATCGAGGCTGGCGCCATATCTTAAAAGCGCACTTCCTATGGATTTCGACACACATTGCCTGAGCACGACCACCAGCGCAGATACGATTTTCTCGCTGGATAAGGAGGTGTAGCAGATGCGATTTGCCGAACGGTTTGCAAGCAAATTAGATCGCTTCGGCGAGGAGTATAGCTTAAGCGGTGATACCTATTTAGGGATGTTTAAGTTGTTGGATATCGGCAATATGAGCCTGTATCTAGACGACATCGAGCGCATGGGCGTCACCCATCCAGCCCTGCTTTTGGCCACCAAACCGGATGTCTCTATTGGCATTGGAGACACCATTACACGCAGCGGCCAAAACTACACCGTCCTCAAAACAGCAATCCATTATATCGCCGGCATTGCAATCGTCAGAATTGCAATTCTTAACCAGTCACACTGATCGATACCCGTTAACCAACAAGGAGTCTCTATGATCGGAATAGAAAAAGTACCTGCACACGACTGGATTACGCTCGCAGTAGGCGTCACCGGTGCGCTGACGACCTATATGAGCCAGAAAAACAGGCTGCCGCGATGGGCGCGGAAGTGGCTCAAGCGCATTGGAACGAACCGAATCGCCGATGCAATCGAACGAGCAGGCGCGATAGCGGAACTTTCGCCGGACGAGCGCCGCCAACAGGCTGTTATCTATCTGCAGAAGCTGTGTGTGGCGGAGTTGGGGTTCCCAGTACCACAGAGCATAGCGAACCTGCTTGTGGAACATATATATCAACAGTGGAAAAGAGCAAGGAGATAATGGCTGATACCGCAAAGAAGCAGTATTTGATCGCCCTGGATGCAGGTCACGGCGCCGACCGTGGCCTGCCTCATACAGGTTGCGCAGCTAATGGAATGGTCGAAGACGAGCTTGTATTAGACTTCGTCACCCGAATCGGCCACCATATTCGCCTGGCAGGTCATAAAACGGTAATCACCAGACCGACCATGAAGCTCGTTGAGCTAGGCTCGCGTGGAAAGATGGCGATAGAGGCCGGATGCGATATGTTTGTCTCCGTTCACGCAAATGCCGGGCCTGCGACTGCAAATGGCGTCGAGGTATTTGCGGCTAAAGGTGATGAACGAAGCTACGCCATTGCCACGCAGCTCTCGGACCGCCTGTCGAAGCACGACTTGCGAAACCGGGGGCCGAAGTGGGACTCTCAGAGCCAGCACCCGCGTTTGAGGGTGCTGCAGGATACGTATCGATATCTGCCCGCGGTGTTGCTGGAGATCGGGTTTCTGACGAACGCCCACGACTCTGCTTTGCTGAAGGACAAATATTGGAGAGAGCGAATATCCATTGATACAGCCGAAGGTATTATCGCGTCCCTGGCGAAGTGATATTGGAACAACAGATATGGGTGAGCCGTAGAAATGTAATGATGGACGAAAGACTTGACTCCGACAACACAACCCCGTCTAAGAAGCGATTTAACTCCGCAAGGCTGTATAGCGCGATAGTAACAGGCGTATTGTTGCTGATGTGTGGCATAAGCGTGCGTATTTTCCCTATGAACAGCGCCATCAGGATATTGCTGATAGCGACATTGCTGAGCTGCATATTCACGGGCCTGGTGTTTTTGTATACTGGAATCGGAAGAAGAAACGCCGCAGTGTGGCCGACGGTGTTTTTTGCGGCTTTGTTTATTGTGTGGGCGGTGCTGGGCAGCAAGCCGCCGGATATCAATTCCCTGCGCCGCACCTATTATAAACGGCTCCATGCGTTCGTCGGCACCCCGTATCAAGTTAACGGCGAGACGACTTTGGGCATTGATTCCGCAGGGCTTGCCAGGGCTGCGCTGTGGCAGGCTATGGTGCGTCAGGGGGTTAAGGAGTTTAACCCCCGCCTTCTGGGCACACGTTTCTGGCACTTTTGGTGGCATGACGTCGATGCGGCGGACATTGATCGCGGTAAGTATGGCTACACCCGCCTGATCGGCCACGCCGATAAGCTCGCCGGGTTTGATACTGATACTATCAAACTTGGAGATATGGCCATTGCCGATGGCAGGCACGTAATGATCTACTGCGGCAAAGGGCAGTGGATAGAAGCCAGTGAAATAGACGGAAAAGTGGTCATCAACAAGGCCCCGGCAAACTCCAGGCGGAAATGGTTCAACAGACCTGTGCGCCTGATCCGCTGGTGCATTTTCGACAAGTGGTAATCCTCACATTTAAAAAATTTTCCCTCATACTTCTGGTTGAATCTGCCGAAAATGCTTCCTGTAGACACTTCAATAAATAAGGGTGTGCGACCAGGAGGTTTGGCAGTGAACTCTGAATGGTTCGATTATATTGAGGACGATGCAGCAGATAGCCAGGAAAGCTCATTCTACTGTCCCTACACAAACACCGATAAGTGCGCGCTGTTACTCAAGGGCTTGCAGCCGCAGGAGCTTTGCAGCGTATTGGAATGCCCCCAACTCAAATTGATCAAGCACGATCACCGATCCAGGAAAAAACATCGCGCTGCGTAGGCTCGTATAGGATATAACATCAGAAGTACAAGGCCACGCCCGGCCCAGGCAGTTTATGCCTTTTTGAGCCGGGCGGCGAGGAGAGTATGAGTTGTGCGCTATTCACTTGGTTGTGGATATATTAGTGGCGCTCACCTCCTTTGGGCTATTACGATAAAGCGGTGATGTTGGTTATGCGATCCAGCCAGATGTCGTCGACATCCCCAATCAAACAGGCCCCATACATCGGCACATAACTGACGTCGTGAACGTGCAGGATTTGTGTGTGGGGTTTACCGTGTCGGTCGTTGAATGTGACAGTGCAGTTCTTGCCTAGATAGTTTTTTGCCTCGGGTATCAGCATCGTGTCCGCCTCCAATATTGCCGGTAATGTCAAGAAGCCGAGCCACCAAGGCGAATTGCCTGAAATCAAAGACCGCCTAACTGAGCAGGTGACACACACCTGCCTGTGACAGTCGCTGATCACGGGCAACTCCTACTTCGGCGGCTCGGCCAACATACCGCGGCGGCGTTGATGACGGGTATTTTATGGACCACCCTTCGCTGCCCGGCTTAGTCCCGATAGCTTTGCGTCCTCCGGTTTCCCGAAGTTTGCCTTTATCATCAGTAGTTGCTTCCATATAGGTTATGCCACCTCAACAATTGTCTGTCACTGGCGAGATTACGGGTTTTGCGGATATTCATTGCAAAATATATTGTCCACATGATAGACTTCCTCCGGAATCCTGCGTCTTATACATCGGAATCAAATCACGGCCGTCAGTGGCCAATTTTAGGAAGAGGTGGATATGAACCAAGCAGAAGCGACTCTCGACGCGAAAGAAAGGATGTTCAGGACTTTCACCTGGTTGCGGGTGCCTTTGATGACTCTGGCATTCTTCGCTGTTCTCGCGTTTATTCATGACCTTAGGATGTTCTGGTATGGTGCGCCGGTCGTGTTGTTCGGCGAACTCATACAGATGTGGGCAAGTTCGCAGCTGCTTAAGGATCGCCACCTTACGATATCTGGGCCATATTCGCACGTGCGCAATCCGATGTATATCGGCCGTTTTGTGTTGGGCCTGGGGTTCTTTATTATGATAGCAAACCCGTATGTTGTTGCGGGATATGTGGTGTTGTTCGCTATTTACGCACATCTCAGAGTTGGCCGCGAAGAGGCCAGGCTCAAAGTCATATTTAAGCCGGACTATCAGCATTACTGCTCCGAGATCAGGCGCTGGCTGCCCAGGCTCAAACCTTACTCTCGATCCGAAGCTAAAAATGCCAGTTGGAAACAGTTGTGCGCAAATCATGAGAATATCAACTTGATGGTCGTGATTTTTGTGTTGGCGCTTACGTATCTGCGCATCACCCACATAAGCTGGACACCGTAGTTCGAAGTTTAGACCTCAGCACAGTCTAGGTATAGCCTATTCATCGGAAATAAAGGGGCCATGATGTGCGCAACGACGAGGTCTTTACAACCTGGATCACGAACCTTGATGATCTCCCGGTGGCCGTAGTTTACCTGTGTGGCGAATTGGACGCATCCAGCGTGCCCGCGCTGCTGGGTGACCTGTATGAGGTAATCAACGGCTACCGAAGCATCATGTTCGACGCGCACCTGCTCTCGTATATCGACAACACTGGCCTGAGCGCGCTGGCCTCCATCAAACAAGCCGCCCAGAACCGTGGTCGCGGCGTCTGCATTGTCGGCGCGCACGGCCTTTTGGAAAAAATCCTCTCTGCTCCGAGCGCGGATGTGGAGTTTAAGCGTTATCAGACGACGGAAGAGGCTATGGCGGAGGTTAAGACGCCTGGATGGTGAGCAGGCCGGACGAAAATCGTCCGGCCTGAGTGTCAAAGGTTAGTGCTGTTTTAAGACGTATGCATTCAGCACTGGAGACCCTGCGCCTACGGTCACAGCGCCCCTTGCCGAAACGTATTTGCCGGTGGAGAGGTTGTGGTTAGGGTAAATTACTTTCACCATCAGCCCAGAACCATCGTCCACGAAGAAGCTGTCCGGGTCCCCTGTCACCATGACCCGACCCCATACGGTGAAGACGAACTTGGTGGCAGCTGCCATTATGATCGTGTCGGACAGCGCCTTGTTGGTCAATCCAACTGCTCGGACCGTGTTGTATATCCATTCATACTGACTCGAGTTGCCTGCTTCGTCATAGGCCATTACATAGACGGTGTGAGTGCCGATACCCTCGGCAGCCGGCACTTTGCCGGTCCAGAGGTTATTGTCCCCTTTGGTCAGATAGATGCCGTCCGCTATGACCGAGGCCACCCCGTAGTCGTCAAAGACTGTCGCCACAACGTTAATCGGGTCTCCGCCGGACAGAAGCCAGGGCTCGTAATTCAGCGACTGAATATGCGGACCGGTTATGTCGTGAACAAACTCAGCGTTTGTCTCCGGCCCCGTGTTGCCCGCAGCGTCGACCGCCCTCACATAAACAGTGTGAACGCCTTCGCTGAGTTTAAGCGGGACCACCAACCACGGGCTGGTGGCAGCTTCATAATCATTGTCATCGATCTTTATTTCGTAATTGACATCGTTGGCATCGGTCGCGCCGCCAAACGTGGCTGTGATGTCCGGGCCGTTGGTGAGGTCCTTATCCAGCGATAGCGTCGGCGCTGTTGGCGGTGTATTATCGACTATAAATACGTCGCCTGGCCCTGCCGCAGGTGCTGAGTTGAGCGACGCGTCCGCGGCGGTTCCTGCGGCTATCGAGATGCCGATTGTTCCGTCGCCGGTGATGTCGGATATAGTTACGATGCGGACGGATTCTTCCTCCCCGGATACGCTGACTGTGCCGGTCGCGGTGCCGGCGAGGTTCAGTGTTATATCCTCCTCGGACAAGCTGATGGAATCGGCCCCCTGGTATGTGATCTCGAAACTAACCGGGCCGCCCGACGTAATCTCAGCGGAAGGCTCGCCGATAGTTATTGCGGGCGGGGTGTTGTCGACTGTGAACGTATCGCTCGGCCCGGCAGCGAGAGTCTCATTGCCTAACTCATCTTTGGCTGTGTTAGCCGCTAGAGAAATACCCAGCGTTCCATCTCCTGTGATGTCAGAGATTGTGACTGTTCGCGTGGTAAGCCCTTCTCCGGAAACCGACACGGTGCCATCGGCTGTGCCGGTCTTATTCAGGGTTATGTCGTCTGTTGTTAGGCTGATCGATACAGCATCGGTGTAGGTTATCTCATAGGTGACAGGCCCCGCATCTGTGGTCGATGCTGACGGTGCGCTTATCTGTATCGCGGGCGGGGTATTGTCCACCGCAAATGTCTCAGAAGGCCCTGCAGCAGGTGCTTTATTGCCAGCGGAATCGGTCGCCGTGCCCACGGCTATGGAGATACCGAGTGTGCCGTCCCCGGTTATGTTCGATACAGATACCGTACGCCCTGTGAGGCCGCTGCCGCTGATAGATACGGTGCCATCAGCGGTGCCAGTCTTGTTCAGGGTGACATCATCGCTGGTCAGGCTTATGGCATCACAAGCGCCATAGGTTATGGTAAAGGTCACCGGCCCTGAGCGGGTTATTGTCGCGGATGGCGAGCCGATTCCTATAGTCGGCGGAACGTTATTGACTGTGAAGGTTGCGCTCGGCCCTGCTCCGGTGGAGAAGTCTCCTGCGAGATTGCTTGCTGTGTCGGCCGCTACGGATATGCCGATGCTGCCGTCACCTGTTATATTAGCAATCGTCACTGTGCGGCTGGTGTTGCCGCTTCCGGTCACACTGACTATGCCGTCGGCCGTGCCGGTGGTATTCAGAGTAATGTCATTGGCGCTCAGAGTTATAGAGTCGGCGCCCTGGTAGGTTATGGTGTAGCTGACCGGGCCGGTATTGGTTATCGAAACCGACGGTTCGGAAATTTGGATAGTCGGCGGTTGGGTATCCGGCTTCATCGTCGCTTCGGAGGCCCACGCGGAGCCTGCAAAGCTGCCGTCGATCGTTTGTACGCTCCAGTAGTAGCTCCGAGGCGCCAGGTTGTGGATCTGCCAGGTCAGGTTCTTATAGGCGTTGCCCATCTCCAGGACATCTCTTTTGCCCGTCGAATAATTCGCATGACCTGATACGATGTCCGCCGCCCCTGGCGTTGTGCCGACGCGAATGTTATAAGTGAGACCATCCTGGGGCGTCTGCGCGTCGGTGGCAGCAGACCAGGAGAGGGTCAGGGTGTTGTCTTCGAATGTCGCCGACAATCCACTCGGCGGGCTGGGAGGCGTGTTGGCTGTTTTGGTCAGGTTCTGGTAAATAAGCGTTCCCGGAAAGCCGCTGGTAGTCTCGCCGCACAACAACAAATCCAGCTTGCCGTCTTGATTGCAATCAGTCCACGTCAGGGATGTATATTTATATCCAGCTTCGTTTATGGCGACGGGATATACAGTGAATGTGCCATCTCCGTTGTTAACGCAGACTCGCGGCAGGCTTGGGGAGGTATCCTGTTCGCCGAACAGTATTAAATCGAGTGTGCCATCGAAGTTGAAGTCTCCCCGCGTCAAAGCCCCTTTGACGCCCGGCAGACCTAAATCCTGTTCGGTAAACCCACTTCCGGTATTGCGACAGATGCGGGTGATTTTGGTGCCGTCAGTTCGCTCTCCGCAGAATGCGAGGTCGAGCTTGCCGTCGTTGTCGTAGTCTCCCCAGCACACCGATGCCGATGTCACACCGGTCAGGTTCGCACTTATATCCGTAAACTGCCCGGCTCCTTCGTTGCGGTAGATTTTTGTGATCGGGCCGCTGTCGGAGTTGCCGACAATCGCGAAATCTACCAGGCCATCGCTGTCGTAGTCCGCAAATGCAGCCGAACACTCCGAGACGCCTGGCAGCGTCAGTCCAGTGACTTCATCAAATGAGCCATCGCCGTTGTTATGGAAGAGTTTTGTTATGCGTCCGGAAGCCGACTCTCCCGCCAGCAATACGTCTAATCGGCCGTCGTTGTCGTAGTCAACCCACGCTACCGTGCCGTTCTTTACTCCCGGAAAGACCGCGTTCGCCACAACAGGCCACGATGTGCCATCATTGCGATAGAGCTTAGTCACGAGGGCGCTTCCGGTGTCACCAGTCACGATAAGATCGGGCTTGCCGTCGTTGTCGTAGTCGCCCCAGGCCAGCGCCGGGTTCTGAACTCCGGTCAGGTTCGCGTTGACGCTCGCATAATCCAGGCTGCCGTCGTAGCGCCAAATCTGCGTCACGGGCGAATAGTCGTTGATTTTATAGTCATATTTTAAGCCGGCGATGGCGATGTCCAGATTGCCGTCCTGGTCGAAGTCTGCACTCGCGACAGCCCCGCGCATGATGTCGTTGATAGACGTGCTGTAATATGAAAAGAATTGTGGGGTGGCTAGATAATCCTTGTCGGATATGTTTGCGGAGAGGTTGTCGTATGAGTATTTGGTAGGTTGGAACAACTGGGTCGCCTCTGGCCCAATAAGGCCGCTCCAACCATGCGGCAAGCTGATGGCATACGACCCATCAGGCTGTGTGTTAGTAGATTGTCCCGTGCTGGTCCGCACGATTACTCCTCCTACCCCCACGCCGAAGATGTCTCGTATGTGTCCGGAGATCGTGTAGTTTGCGGCGAAGGCTCCGCATGCCGACGCCGATAAAATCACGACTGCCAGGCCAACGCATATCCACAACCGATGTTGCATACCACTCATATCCTTCCTGCTCACACTATCCTCAACCAAGCACATTTGCTGATGTATGATTCCATAAGTAGTGTAGCATGCTGAAGTACTAAAAAGAGGATTATGATTACAAATCAGGTAAACTTACCGATCTCGGATGGAATATTTGAACAGAATATAGTCTCTAATACGAAGCAGCTCAACCCCGCCAGCCGGCAGGCCCTGCATTCTATCCCGCTGAGCCACCACTAAGTGCTCATCGCTCGGCAACAAAGCGGCATCGACGACCTGGTGCACATCTTTTCCCGCATAAAAACCTATTTGTGGTTGGGGAGGGGAAAGACGAAACGCATAAACCGGTAATTTGTGCTTAGACATCGCCGCCCCCATCTTCATCGCCGGGATCGCCTCGTCGCGCGCGGCGATCGGAAGCCCGTATTTTATCGCTATGATAAGAAACAAAGCCATCCCCGCGCAAAAAGACCCAAACGACAGCTTCGGCATATTGAACTTCAGAGTAACATATCCCGCCGTGCATCCGACCATCAACGCCAGCCCCATCGGTACCAACGCGACCTGCAAGCCAGGGATCGGGTCGTGTAAGCGCGAAGCGGCTATCAGCATCGCAATCCCAATCGCAATTGAGGTTATTAACGCCCAAAGAGATGATTTTTGCAGCGGTCCAACTTCTTTGGACTCCCCTGCATATTCCCACAGCGCGCCCACCGCGATAGCGCACGGCGGAAACATCGGGAAGATATAGGCAGGCAGCTTGGAGCGCAGCGCCGAGAATATTACAAACACCACCGACATCCACGTTATAAGAAACAGCCCGCAAATACCGGTCTGCGAATCCTTTTGCCCCCTGCGCCTTAAGGCCGATACTCCAGCAGGAACAAAGAGACTCCACGGGAAGAATGATACGACAAACATCGGAATATATGCGTAAAACGGCAGATTATGCTGAAAATCCTGCCCGAGTGCGCGTTGGATGTTGTGGTGTATGATAAACTCCCGTATAAACGAACCGCCCGTTTTCTGTGAAACAAGAACGTACCACGGCAGGGCAATCAATAGAAAAATCGCGCTTCCCACCAGCGGCATCGTCTCTCGAAACAGTGGCAGTCCCTCGCCATATTTCTTTCTACAGATCAGCACAAACAACCCAACAGTCACAATGATCAACACCGCACCGGCCGGCCCTTTGATCATCACCGACAACCCCATCGCAGCCCACACGAGGTTATATGTCCATCTCGGCCACTTACCCGTAAATGCCAGCAAAAATGCACCCAGCGATACGGTAATTGAGAGAGAAAAGGCAGCGTCTAAAATGGCGATCCTCGCCAACCCGACGCCCAATATTGAACACGCCAATACAAACCCGGAGAGCAATCCGGCCCTTCGAGAGAATATCCGGCTCCCCAGCAGCACAGTTGCACCGACCAGCAGAGTCATCGCGATAGCAGAGGGCAAACGGGCTGCAAATGAGTTGGTCCCGAACAAGCCTATAGCGGCGGCCTGCATCCAGCACACCAGCGGGGGTTTATCGAAGAATGGCTCGCCATTGCTGGATGGTACAATATAATCTCCCGTATCCAGCATCTCCCTGGCGCAAGCGGCGTAGACTCCTTCATCGAAGCCTATCAGAGGTACGGCCCCCAGCCTCCAGAAAAATAACAGGCCGCACGTTATCACAACCAGAAGATATGAGCGTCGAGCTATCATCATTCAGCATTATCACAGGGCGACGATTCAGCCTTTGGCTTGAACATCAACAGCGACAACTTTCCGCAAACTATCCCCAACACCGCCCCGTAAAGCACATCGAAAGGAAAATGGACACCCAAATATACCCGTGATAAGCCTACTAATCCCGCCGCAACAAAGATTATCCACCTCAGCCGCACAGCAAAGGCAGCCCAGACCACTGCCGCCGCGAATGTCACGGTGGTGTGGCCGGAGGGGAAGCTATGAACGAATCGTGGGCCATCTGGTAGTCTTATATCGAAAAGTAACAACGGAGGGCGAGGTCGGTCGCACATAAATTTGCCGATTTGTGAGAACAATAGAGCCATCAGACAGGCCACCAGCACTGAATATCCGGCAGTTCTCAGGAGTGGCTTTTTAACGGCAAGCCCTGTGAGTAAAGCACCAAGTCCAATACCTACCTGAGTCGCTCCGATGCCGAGATACGTAAAACCGACCATAATCGGGTCGAGCCAGCCAGCCCCAAGCCCCAGATTTATGGCCCTAAAAACGGACTCATCGTAAAACGCGATTAAGTCCCTGATGCTTTGAATATCCAAAACCGCCAATGCGCAGGTCATACCGATGAATTATAACGTACCCTGCTCGCCAGACAAAACGCGATTTTGAATCTACAAAAAGATGGGCAAAAAACCAAATAGAATGCTGGATGCACTTGACAGTAATAGACGCAAGTGATATATTATCACTAACTTGAATTATGATGATAGTATAAATGCCCAATGGCTTGTTTGAATAACAATCAGATCGGGTATCAACTATTCGCGGAGGTGAACTCAATTGGCTAAAACAGTAGGTATAGACCTTGGCACCACCAACAGCGTGGTTGCGGTTATGGAAGGCGGGGAGCCGGTAGTTATCCCGAACTCCGAAGGCTCCAGAACGACCCCTTCGGTGGTCGCATTTACAAAGAGCGGCGAGCGGCTTGTCGGGGTTACGGCAAAACGGCAGGCGGTGCTCAATCCGGATCATACCATTTCCTCAATTAAGAGGGAGATGGGGACCGATCACGAGATAAATATCGAAGGCAAGAAATATTCCCCGGAAGAGATATCGGCTATGGTGCTGCAGAAGCTGAAAGCCGATGCTGAGGCGTATCTCGGCGAAGAGGTCACCAAGGCAGTAATTACGGTACCCGCCTATTTTAACGATATGCAGCGCACTGCCACCAAACATGCGGGCGAAATCGCTGGTATGGAGGTGTTGCGTATTATCAACGAGCCTACAGCGGCGGCGCTTGCCTATGGGCTGGATAAAAAAGGCAACGAGACCGTTCTGGTTTGGGACCTCGGTGGAGGCACGTTCGACGTGTCGGTGCTGGAAGTAGGCGAAGGCGTATTTGAGGTCAAGTCTACCTCTGGGGATACCCAACTAGGCGGAGACGACTGGGACCAGAGGCTGGTCGATTATATCTGCGACGACTTCAAGGCTTCTCAGGGCATCGACCTGCGCAACGACAGGCAGGCTCTGCAGAGAGTGCGAGAGGCCGCTGAGAAGGCCAAGATCGAGCTTTCCAGCATGGTGCAGACCAGCATAAATCTGCCGTATGTTACGGCTGACGCATCTGGCCCCAAGCACCTTGATATGACAGTTACCAGAGCCAAGTTCGAGGAGCTTACGCGTGACCTGCTCGAGCGGTGCGTCGGCCCGTTCAAGAGAGCGATGGAGGACGCGAAGATCGCTGATAAGGACATCAACGAGATCGTGCTGGTCGGCGGCGCTACGAGAATGCCGATGATTCTTGAACTGGTTACGAAACTGGCAGGAGGCAAGGAGCCTAACAGGGGAGTTAACCCGGACGAGGTAGTGGCGGTCGGTGCGGCGATTCAGGCCGGTGTGCTTGGAGGTGAGGTCAAGGACGTTGTTCTTCTCGATGTTACCCCGCTGACACTCGGAGTAGAGACGCTGGGCGGTATCACCGACAAACTCATCGAGCGCAATACCACCATTCCGACTCGCAAGTCAAAGACGTATACGACTGCGGCGGATGGCCAGACAGAGGTGGAGATCCACATTCTGCAGGGTGAGCGTGAGATGGCGCAGTATAACCACAGCCTCGGGCGATTCCACCTTACGGGGATTCCGCCGGCGCCGAGGGGTATTCCGCAGATCGAGGTGACGTTCGACATCGACGCAAACGGCATAGTCAACGTATCCGCTAAGGACACGGCTACCAATAAGCAGCAGAGCATCACCATCAGCGGTTCGACGAGGCTGTCCAAAGAAGAGATAGACAAGATGATGAAGGAGGCGGAACTGCACTCCGACGAGGACAAGCGACTGCGCGAGGCTGCTGAGGCTAAGAATAAGGCGGAGCAGATGCTGTATTCGACGGATAAGATGCTCAAGGACCTCGGGGATAAGGTACCGTCTGCGGAGAAGTTGTCCATCGAAAACGCGATGTCCGAACTCCGCACTGCTCTGGAGGCCAATGATCCGGAGAAGATCAACGCCGCCTCGGACAATCTGCAGCAGGCCAGCTATAAGCTGTCACAGTTGCTCTATGAGCAGTCGACTCAGCAGCAGACCGAACAACCCGGCCCGGCCGCCGAGCAGCCCGCCGGAGCTGAGGATGAGGGCGTCATCGACGCCGAGTTTGAGGAGAACTAAAGCGTTTGATGGGTGGTGATCTCCGAATCGCCACCCCATAACCGACAACCGCTAACGAAAGGAGCGAACAGCAAAATGATGATCAGCAGATGGGATCCTTTCCGGGAGATGAGCATGCTGCAGGACAGGATCAACCGTGTATTTAACGAACAAATCAGCCGTGGAGAAGCCGAAGGTGCGGAAAAGTCGTGGGCTCCGGTAGTAGATATTCTGGAAGACAACAGCGATCTGATTGTTCGCGCCGAACTGCCTGGTGTTGCCAGGGAGGATATGGATGTTGAGGTGACTTCCGAGTCTCTTACCATCAGCGGCGAGCGCAAATTCGACGAAAAGTCTTCTGATAAATACCTGCGCATGGAGCGAGCGTATGGCCTGTTCAAACGCTCGTTCAGCATCGGTGTCCCGGTGCAGCCGGATAAGATCAAGGCCTCGTATAAGGACGGCATCCTTGAGATAGTGGTGCCTAAGGCCGAGGAAGTTAAGCCTAAGAAGATCGAGATCAATAAGGAATAAGCGAGTAATGGGTGTCGGGGGACCTGGTCTCCCGGCACACTGGTTTTATTATGGCCCGAAACTATAAAGACTATTATGCAATATTGGGAGTCGGCAGAGACGCTTCCGAAAAGGAGATAAAGGCTGCGTATCGTAAGCTGGCGCGCAAGCATCACCCCGACGTAAACCCCGGCGATAAGGCTGCCGAGGAGAAGTTCAAGGAGATCAGCGAGGCTTACGAGGTGCTCTCCGACAAGGATAAGCGCACCAAATACGACCAGTATGGGCAATATTGGGAGCAGGCGGGTCAACCCGGTGCTGGGCCAGGGCCGGGACCGATGTGGGATACTTTTACCTTTGACTACGGCGGCATGGGCGATCAGGTCGGCGCTGAGTATGGTGGACACGGCTTTAGCGACTTTTTTGATATGCTGTTCGGCGGTCAGGGCAGAGGGCAAAAAACCACATCCAGGAGACATGCCCCTCAGAAAGGTGAGAACATCGAGGCCGAGATGGAGGTCTCGCTGGAGGACGCTTTTCACGGGGCCAAAAAATCGCTTACCCTCAATGGCCGCAACCTGGACGTGACCATTCCTAAAGGGGTTAAAGATTCGCAGAAAATCCGCCTTGCCGGTCAGGGCCAGGAGGGGCTCGCCGGCAGAGGTGATCTGCTGATTAAGATAAAGATACGCCCTCATAAGGTATATGAGCGCCAGGGGGACGATTTATATGTGGATGTGCCGGTGGACTATCTGGTCGCGGCTTTGGGAGGCGAGGTGCAGGTGCCGACGCTTACAGGGCGTGTGACTATGAAAGTGCCGGCTGCGACCTCCGGCGGCAGGGTATTTCGCCTGCCGGGCCAGGGGATGTCGAAACTCAAGGAGAGCGGGCGCGGCAATCTGTTTGCCAGGGTGCGTTTGACGATTCCTGAGGTGATTAGTGACGAAGAACGTTCGCTTCTTGAACAACTGAGACAACTGAGAAACAAGGAAGCGGCGTGACATACGATGAAAGCGAGGCCGGTGTTATGAGACAGCCTAAAGAGGACGAACCTGTCTATATGATAGGTGTCGCGGCGCGGCTGTGTCAATTACATCCTCAGACGCTGCGAATGTATGAGCGTCTGGGGCTGATACAGCCCGCCAGAGTCGGTGCCAAAAACAGAATGTATTCCGAAAGGGATATAGAAAGGCTCCGCCAGATCCAGCGATTGACCCAGGATATGGGTGTAAATCTCGCGGGGGTCGAGGTCATTTTAGACCTTCTGGAGAGAATGCAGGCTATGCAGGAAGAAATGGATACAGAAATGGAACGAATTCAGCGGGAGATGGAGGAATTATTGCAGCAGTTGGAGAAGTAGTGTATGCGTGTGCCTTTTTGTCCAATGCAAGAACTACACTGCGGAGATAGTGATGTCGTTGTTTGGACGGGGCCGACGCTTAGAAAGTGTAAGTTGGAGCGATCCCTTTGCCGGAAAATAGATGCCCGGAAGGATGGGCTCACAATTACGCAAAAAAGGCGAAGGAGGGTGGAGCAGTTGCAAAACGGTGTAGTAAAGTGGTTTAACGACGCCAAAGGCTATGGCTTCATCGCTACTGATGAAGGCAAAGACATCTTCGTGCATTATTCGGCAATCAATATGGATGGCCGCAAGACCTTGTACGAAGGCCAGCAAGTGGAGTTCGAGGTGGCCGAAGGTCCGAAGGGCCCGCAGGCTGCAAACGTTCAGTCCTCAGGTTAGCCGATAGGCGTAACCGACCAATGTTGCCCTGCACAATCGAATCGTGCGGGGCTTCTTTATGTACTGTCTACAAACTTCGGGCCAGGGTATAACCCGACACCGACGCGGCTCCGGCGTGTGTCAGCACTCGTGCGACCTCGTCGAGTGTTGCGCCCGTGGTTACGACGTCGTCGATGACGAGGATACGCTTGGCCAGTGTCTTCTCTGGATTTTTTATCCCAAATGAGCCGCGCACGTTTATCATCCGCAGGTCTGGGGACAGATCGACCTGATGTGGGGTGTTGATCGCTTTATAGAGCACGCGAGTCTCCAACGGGATTCCAAGGTGGCTGGCTAGCCCCTGCGCCAGTAGTTCCGATTGATTGAACCCACGCTCAAACATTCTGCTGCGATGAATGGGGACAGGCACGATCAAATCGAAATTTTTACCTAAACCGCTGGTTGGATAGGTCTGTATCAGCAATTTAATCAACGGGTTTGATAGCTGTTGCAGCTTGCGATATTTCAGGGCGTGGATGGCTTCTCTGAGCATACCCTGAAAAGGCCCGGAACTGCGGACGCGCTCAAAGTGAAATTCTCTGTTCCGGCAGGCGTGGCAAAGTCGATGTTCGGACGGCTTTCCGCATTTGCTACATATTGGCGGAGCGATAAGCTCAACGTGGCTCAGGCATTCGTCGCACAGAAACGTGTTTGTGATCCGCTCGCATTTAAGGCATCGGATAGGATATACGAACTCCAACACGCCCGAGGCGATGTCACGCAGCAGGTTGATAAGCAACATCAGATTAAGCCACTTTGTGGGTCACTCCACCCACACAATCTGCCGGAACTCTTCGTATCGGCTAGCGATTTCGGGTTTTGTGAGGCGTTTGAAGCGGTTCAGGCTGAACTCCTGCACGTTGTAGCTCGCCATTGTGCTGCCATATATCACTGCCCGGCGTATGTTTTCGTGGGACAGATGGCCGGAGCTGGCGACATATCCCATAAACCCGCCTGCGAAGCTGTCTCCAGCGCCAGTGGGGTCGGCTACCTCTTCTATTGGATAGGATGCGGCGGCGAAGTACATCTGATCGTTGCAATACATCACTGCGCCGTGCTCACCTTTTTTCACTATCACATACTTCGGGCCCATCTTACGCACTTCGGCTGCTGCTTTATGAAGATTCGTGATCCCGGTCAGCAGTCTGATCTCGGCGTCGTTGATGAATATCACGTCAACCCGGCTGATAACCTCGCGCAGAGCTTCGTTTTTGCCGGTAATCCAGAAGTTCATCGTATCCATAGCGGTCAGTTTTGCGTTTGGAACCTGTTCGAGAACCTTTAATTGCAGTTCGGGATCAATGTTTGCGAGAAAGACGAACTCGGAGGTCTTATATGCGTCCGGTAACTCCGGCCTGAAGTTCTCAAATACGTTCAGTTCAGTGGCCAGGGTGTTGGCCTGGTTCATATCACCCTCATAAGTCCCAGCCCAATGAAAGGTGCGTCCCCCCGGAATTATCTGCAAGCCCTGAGTATCGATGTCTTTAGACTGCAAAAATGCGATATGTTCGTTTGGGAAGTCCTCTCCCACAACGCCGACGAGTCGTACCGGCGCGAAAAAACTCGCCGCGACAGAAGAGTAGACAGCGGCCCCGCCAAGGGCGCGCTGGGTGGCGCCGGAAGGGGTCTCAACTGAGTCCAGCGCGACGCTGCCGACTATTAAAACAGGGCTGATTGACATACGGTTCTCCATATTTTATGAGGCCGGGATAGAAACCGGCCACTACGCTTTCTGGTGAGGCCGGGATGGAAACCGGCCACTACATTTTCTGGTAAGGCCGGGATAGAGACCGGCCATTACGGTTAATGCAAAACTCCCGTCATTTCGAGCGCAGCGAGAAATCTGCTTTTTCGGTTGACGGTTTGCGGTTGACGGTTGTCGGTTCACGGTTGTCGGTTCACGGTTGTCGGTCTTAGATAGGTGGCAATCTCCGAATTGCCACCTCACAACCCATTTGCGGCGATCTCCGAATCGCCGCGGCTAATGACTGCAAATGGCCGGACAAAACTAGCCATTGCGTCCTATTCCCGGCCCTTTCTCGACCACACCTGCGCCGCCCGGCGACACATCACCATTGAGGCAAACTTCGGCAGTGCGGCGGCTTTTTTAATCTTTGTCGGGTCTTTTGCGAGCCGGTAGAGCCATTCCAGGCCGTGATTCTGAAACCACAGCGGGGCCCGCTTGACCTTACCTGAAAATACGTCAAACGACCCGCCGACGCCCATCGCCACGCAGACTCCGAGCTTGTTCATATTATCGAATATAAACTTCTCCTGCCGCGGGATTCCCATCGCCACCAGCAGCGCCTGCGCCCCGGAGTTTCTCACTTTTTCTACGATCTCGGAGTCCTTTGACGGGTCGAAATAACCGTCGTGAACTCCCGCGATATTCAAAGCAGGGAATCTTTCCTTTAAATTCTTTGCCGCAAGCTCGGCGACTCCGGGTGCTGCGCCGAGAAAATAGACCGAGAAGCCATCTTCAGCCGACATTCGGCACATCTCTTTAGCGATCTCCACCCCGCTGACTCGCTCGATTAACGGGCTGCCCAGCATCGCCGCCGCCTTCAGCACCCCATGCCCATCCGGCGTGACAAGATCGGCCGCGTTGACGAGGTATCTAAACTCGTCGTCACTTTGAGCACGCACTACGCTGGAGGCATCGGCGGTTACGATTATATGCGGCTGGCCGCTTGAGACATATTCGCGTATCAGAGCGAGAGTCCCGGCCATATCGACCCGGTGAATCTTGACTCCAAGGAGGGTAATATAAGGCGCTTCAGACATTATTTTACTCGCGACAACCGTCAACATTAAACCTCTATGAGCGATATGATGTCAAGCAACGAACGGTGGCGGACAATTCCTACGTATGGTGTATCGGGCCGGGACTGAGGCCGGCCCCTACATTTACATACAAAACCCATTGATCGGTGGCGATCTCCGAATCGCCACCGCAAAATCTATCCTCCGGCTACACCCGTTCCTCGCGCAGCCACACTTTCATCGCCCCCGCGCCCCTGTTCGCCCAGGTGCAATACGGAATCGCCTTTATCTTACAAGGCGTCATCTTCGGCGCATCGCCGTAGAGCTTATGCTCCCAGCCCTCCGCCGACGCTGCCAGCGCATCACCTTCGATAAGGGTTATCCCGCCGAGAATCTCCTTCTCAAAGCGCGTAGTCAACTCGCCGTCCGCAGGCAACGCCACGCGCCAAATATCCTGAGAATGATCAGTCTGCTCCAGACAATATACCACCGGGCCGCGCTGCAGGGCCACATAACCGAAGTTTTGTCGCACACCCGGGTGAGTATATACCCTCTCAACAGGCATAGCCAGGTCGAGCGATACCACGTCCCCCGCACTCCAGGTTCGGCCAATACAAGCGTAACCCTTCGCCATAATCCCTTCCAACGCGACCGGTTCGTCGTTGACTTTCAGAGTAGCCTTTTTACACCAACCCGGAATGCGCAGCTTAAGAGTAAACTCGCTTGCCTCTTTAGGTGGGTCGACTGTAATCTGGACTCGACCATCCCACGGATACTCGGTCTTCTGCTTCAAAACGAGCTTGCCGCCGTTCACGTTCATCTCCGCCTCACCCTGGGCGTAAAGATGAACCATCGCCTCACTGCCGCCGACCGAGTACATATACTGACCAAGAGAAGCCAGGATTCGGGCTATATTAGGCGGGCAGCACGCACATCCGAACCACTCCGACCGACCGTATCCCCCGCGTGATTCCAGCGGATTGCCGTAGAAAAACCACTTGCCATCCAAAGACACCCCGCTCAAAACGCCGTTATACAGCGCCCGCTCCATCACATCAGCATATTTAGAGTCGCAATCCAACTGCAGCAACCGGTGGCTCCAGAACGTCAGGCCGATATTTGCACAGGTCTCGGCGTATGCGGTCTCGTTAGGCAGGTCGTAGTCAAAGGTGAAACCTTCGTTGCTGGAAGTCTGCCCGATGCCGCCCGTTATATACAGATTCCGCTCGCTGAGGTTCTCCCACAACCGGTCACAGGCGTCCAGCAGAGTCTGGTCTCCGGTCTCGGCCGCCACATCGACCATACCGGAGTAGATATACATAGCCCGCACCGCATGCCCTGCCACCTTTTGCAAATCTCGCAGCGGAATCTGGGCCTGGCAGTAGTCGTAGGTTCGAAAATGGAAATGCTTCGGGTCCTCTCCACGTTGCTCGGCCTCTACGTTGAAATAATGCGGCTCCCTGCCGCGCTCATCGACAAAATACTTCGCAAGTTTTAGATATTTCTCGTTTTTGGTCTCGTGATATAGCTTAACAAGAGCAAGCTCAATCTCTTCATGGCCACAGTAGCCTCTCTTCTTACCCGGCTCCGTGCCAAAAGTGGCGTCGATATGATCAGCATACCTGCACATAATATCCAGCAGCTTTCGCTTGCCCGTCGCCTGATGATACGCCACCGCAGCTTCCATCAGGTGTCCGGCGCAGTAAAGCTCGTGACAGTCGCGCAGGTTCGTCCACCTTTTCTCAGGCTCGACGTTGATATAGTAGCTGTTCAGATACCCGTCCGGCATCTGCAGCTTTTCCATCATATCCACTACATCGTCTATTCTTTTCTCGACCTGCGGGTCAGGATGCGTCGCCAGACTATAAGCCGCCGCCTCAATCCATTTCGCAAGGTCGGAATCGTAGAAGATATGTCGATTGGTCTTAGCGTTCGGATCCCAGGCGTCTATCTGCCCGGTCTTCTTGCACTCGCCATACTCGTGTTCCAGAGTAACTGTGCGGTTAATATCCATACGCGGGGTCCAGAATCTGTCGTTGAGTTTGACAGAAGTGAACGGAACCGCGGTATAGTGTCGTTTCTCCATTTTTACCCCCTGACCCATCGCCGGGCAATGGTAAAAACCCAGCCATATTCCAGTTCGATATACCCCCCAATTCGTCCTTCACTTTATTGGGAAGGTTGTCGGTTTACGGTTTACGGTTGTCGGTTAATTTACTATTGCAGCGAGCAAGCCTATGTGCTACACTCACCTCAATTTAGAATCCCATCGGAGGCATAAAATGGCTTTCAACGGTCTTGGAATGAATATGGGTAATCTTTCTCGGCTGTCGTCTGCGAAGAGCCGGTCGATCAGCGCCGAGAACTTCAACGGTGAAAAGGGCAAGGGCGGCATGGCCACTGAGGGTCTGAGCACTGCAGCCGCACGGGACCTCGGACAGGGCTGGAAGGTCTCCCCCGCTATCGCCATCGCCGCCGGAGAATGCCGCGAGATCGCCAACATCGACGGCCCTGGCGCTATTCAGCAGATATGGATGACTCCAACCGGCCACTGGCGTCACCAGATCCTGCGCATCTACTGGGACGACCAGAAGCAGCCCTCCGTCGAGTGTCCGATCGGCGACTTTTTCGCCTGTGGATGGCAGAAATATGCACAGGTTTCATCTCTGGCGGTCTGTGTGAACCCCGTCAGCGGCCTCAACTGCTACTGGGAGATGCCATTTCGAAAGAACTGCCGAATCACCCTGACCAACATCTCAGACGAGAATATGATCCTGTTCTATCAGATAAACTACACCCTCACCGAGGTGCCGGACGACTGCGCATATTTCCACGCGCAGTTCCGACGGGAGAACCCGCTTCCTTATAAGAAGGACTTCACTATCCTCGACGGAGTCCGCGGCCGGGGCCAGTTCGTGGGCACGTATATGTGCTGGGGAATCAACAACAACGGCTGGTGGGGGGAAGGCGAGATCAAGTTCTTTATGGACGGCGACACCGAGTTTCCCACCATCTGCGGCACCGGAACCGAGGACTACTTCTGCGGCTCCTACTGCTTCCTCGCTGATGGCAAGTATACAGAATATACCACCCCATACGCTGGCATGCCGCAGGTCATTCGCCCGGACGGCAACCTGCAGGCGCAGGAGCGCTTCGGCCTCTACAGATGGCACATAGTGGACCCGGTGAGATTTGAGACCGACCTGAGAATCACGATGCAGGCGCTGGGATGGAGGGCAGGCGGACGATATCTGCCGCTGCAGGACGACATTGCCTCGTGCGCATTCTGGTATCAGACCCTGCCAACCGCTCCGTTCCCCGAACTGCCGGACAGGGATTATCTCGAGATAATTTAATCAGTACAACCCAACCTCAATCTACAGCCGGTCGCGTTTGAGATAAGCGCGGTCGGCTTTTTTGCAGATAAAGTGCAGATAATTGTTGACAACTGGCTGTGAACATAGTAGACTAACGTCTACTTCTATTAACCGGCCAGCCCGGAATCTCCTTCGAGGTGAGCAGCATGTCCAATATTTTGATGCACTCTTCCAAGTCTTTTGTTAACCCGACTCAAAGCCCAGTCGCTGCATCGAATCTCACTGATGCCGATATCGAACAGCTTGCCGATGAAATGCTGGCGGGTTGTGTGCGGTTCGGTGCGACGAGCGGGATATATACCCAGCTTCAGCTTGACAGAAAAGTTCGGCGGGAGCGCAAGCGGGTGCAGGTGGTGGCTGAGGACTGCGCCTGTGCGCCGATGATCGAAAGTGTGGTGGAGAGCCAGCTTAATGATCTAATTGACGCAGCCCGACTCAACCCGATGGAGGAGATTATTTGCAGGTTTTATGTGGCGGGGTTCACGGGCATGCGGATGGCCGAGATGTTGGGAGTAAAGCGAAAGGTAGTAAAGCAGCGGCTTCGGATAATCAAACGCAGGGTTCGGGCGGCCTATCTGCAGGGGCCTTACGCTGGTTGGTATGAGGTCTATCTCAGCGAGGTTAATCGACTCTCATATCGCCCGCGCAGGCATTAGAGGCAATACATGTGATTGACCGGCCGGTGTCGGGCCGGCCGGTCAATCCGGCAGCGGAAGAGAAGAGATGCGATGAGTTTGGGGAAATTACTATAAGTTCAATCCAAGAGTGAGCACAGTGAACGTGACCACATACAGCGCAATGGCACAGCGGCAGGCCAATCCTGCGAATGCCGCATTTCGTTTCCGATAGATTTCGATCGCAACAACAAATGGCACAAAACTGGCTAGTTTCACGAGCACGAACATCCACGGGCCTTTATCCAGGCAGGCAGCCATTATAGGATTCTGCTCGGTAGCGGCTCCTCTTAGCACAAAAAAGAGAGTAGAAAGCATATCAGCCAAGCAAATCAAGACCAGGACAATGCTATCTCCGCCAATTCTAACCTTCATATATCTTCCTTTCTCTGGGCAACTACTCTAAATATCTTCAAGTTGCGTGCCGTAGCGGGCTGTGTGAATTGCCAGTTGTTGGGGAAGGGCGAACGGGAAAGCCGGAAATGCTGCACATTATGTGACGTAGTGATGTAGTGGCCGTGTATCGTGGGATCGCATCGGTTGTACGCAGTTGGTGCGTTGTCGAAGGTCACGAGTGTTTGTAGTCAATTCTCGCCGATGCCCATCGACAAATTCTTGACGTGCAGCCAGGGCGTTTCTATAATCTGCACAGCAGAAAAGAGAGGCAATCCGACTGCAAAAAGAATAAGGCATGGCTGAGAAGCAGGGTCAATACAGCTCTAGTGCAATATTATTAACCCCAAAGGTTAATAATAACGTTGCAAAGCCACTCAATTATGGATATAATATTTAAGACGAAGAAACTGGAGAAGATGTGTAATAACAAAAAATACCGCGAGCGTGAATGTGGCCCTGAGCGCGCAAAGAAGCTTGGCAGACGCCTGGATGACCTACGTGCCGCAAATTGTCTCGCGGATATGGCTACACTGCCACCTACACGATGCCACGAACTTAAAGGAGACCGAAAAGGACAGATATCGGTTGATCTGGACCACCCTTATAGACTCCTTTTTATTGTTGCAAATGATCCTGTTCCGGTTAAGTCGGATGGAGGCTTAGATTGGAACAATGTTACGGCGATCAAGATTATTGCAGTGGAGGACACCCATGGTTAGCGCCATCGTGAATAAATATGAGCCGGATTACGTGTCACCACCGGGTGAGACTCTGCTTGAAACCATTGAGTCGCTCGGGATGACTCAGATTCAGCTTGCTGAGCGAACGGGCAGGCCTCCTAAGACGATTAGCGAGATCGTTAAGGGGAAGGCGGCTATAACACCGGACACGGCGCTCCAGTTAGAGAAGGTGCTTGGCGTTCCGGCTACATTCTGGACCAATCGCGAAATGCGCTATCGTGAGTCGCTCGCCCGCCAGAAAGAGCAGGAACGACTGAGCTATCAGATCGACTGGCTGAAGTCTTTCCCTGTTGCAGAGATGTGCAAGAAAAAATGGATTCCCTGTTTTAAGGATAAAATGCAGCAGTTGCACGCAGTTTTACGCTTCTTTGGCGTAGCATCTCCCGAAGCCTGGGACGACGTGCAGAACAGTTTGCAAGCAGATTTTCGGCAGTCAAAAGCATTTGAAACCAAGCGTGGAGCAATAGCAGCCTGGCTAAGAAAAGGTGAGATTGATGCCAAAACAATTGATTGTAAGCCTTACAATCGTTCGGCATTTTTTTCGGCATTGCGGCAAGCCAGAAATCTTACTACCGAATCGCCGAGTGTGTTTCAGCCCAAGCTTATTGAATTGTGTGCTTCTGTAGGAGTTGCTGTAGTGTTTGTGCCAGAGCTGCGAGGAACAAGAGTGTCTGGGGCAACACGGTGGCTGGATTCAAACAAAGCGCTTATTCAGCTTAGCCTCAGATATAAGACTAACGACCATCTGTGGTTTACTTTTTTTCACGAGGCCGGGCACATCTATATACACGGAAAACGCGATGCCTTCATTGAATCATATCAGGCAAGCGAGTGTGCCAAGGAATCCGAGGCGAATGAATTTTCTGCTGATTTTCTGATTCCACGGGCCGAGTATGAAAGGTTCACTGCTTTAGGATCATTTGACAAAAGCAGCGTTATTTCGTTTGCGAAAGAAATCGGTATTGCTGCAGGTATAGTTGTAGGCAGATTGCAGTATGATAAACTGCTTCGACAGGACCACTTAAACGATCTCAAGCAGTATTACCAGTGGAACGAAGAACATTAGCTGCCGCGCTCTGCCTTATGTTTTGTTAACTCGTCGCGGAATTCACGGGAAAAATAGGCGTAGCCGATGAGATCCTGCGACTTCGCGCAGGATGACTGTAATGGGGGCGCAGGATGACAAAAAATGAGGCGCAGGACGACAAAAAGTGGGGCGTAGGATTACTAAAAATTGAGGCGGCGATTCGGAGATCGCCGCCTATCTTACCAATACATCGCGCCTATCGTACTAACACATTGCGCCTATCGTATTTTCCCTACCCCTACAGCGTCGGCTTATCCGCGTATGTCAGTTCAATGACCGTCGCTATCGGGTCGGGGTGAGAGGGTGGGGATATTACCAGCGAGGCTCGCATCTCTGTGCCTGGTAGTTCGGTGTATTCCACAGGCTCGTTTATCCCCAGATATCGCGCCGACTGCAGCGACGAGCGCAAATCCGGCAGCCTGATCTCGTCGTCGGGCCAGTTGAAGACAAACAAATACAGCTTGTTGCCCTTCATAGTAGCGCGGCCGTCGAACATCATACTGCCAAACGGCGCCCTGGTGGTGCCATAGATGGCTTCGCCATTGACTTTCATCCATGCGCCTATTTCCTTCAGGCGCTTCACGCTCGGTTCTGGAATCTCGCCAAGTGAGTTCGGGCCGACGTTCAACAGATAGTTGCCACCCTTGGAGGCTATGTCGATAAGATTTCTCACCAGGGTCTGGGTCGATTTCCAGTTGTTATCCTCGGATTTAAATCCCCACGTGTCGTTCATAGTCATACAGGTTTCCCAGTCCATATCCGAATCTGCGCCGGGGATCTCCTGTTCCGGGGTGCCGAAGTCGCCATCATAAAAACCGAGGCGATTGTTCATAATAATCCCCGGTTGCAGTTTAAGCAGCGGCAACAGCATATCGGCGCGCTGCTGGTTCATATTCTTGGGGGTATCCCACCACATCACCGATACAGGGCCATAGTTGGTCAGCAACTCTTTTACCTGCGGCACTGCGATCTCACGGAGATATTTGTCCATATCCCCCTTCTGAGCCTCGTCCCAGGGCTCGCCCCAGGTCGCGCCGCCGGGGTGGTTCCAGTCCTGAGCCTGTGAATAGTAGAACCCGAGTTTCATGCCCTCTTTTGCGCAGGCGTCGGCGAGTTCCTTGATGACATCCCGCTTAAATGGAGTCGCGTCGCAGATATTGAACTTGCTTGCTTTAGAACAAAACATCGCGAAACCGTCGTGGTGCTTGGTGGTGACGACGATATATTTCATCCCAGCCAGCTTGGCCAGTTTTACCCACGCCTCCGCGTCGAACTTCGTCGGATTAAACTGCGCCGGCAGCTTCTGATACTCCGCCATCGGGATCTTTCCGTGCAGCATAATCCATTCGCCGACGCTGGGAATATCTTTACCCTCCCATTTGCCTGCCGGGATTGAATATACACCCCAGTGGATGAACAATCCGAACTTCGCGTCTCTCCACCAGCCCATTCGCGCGTTGCGCTGCTCCCGCGTCTCAACAAACGGCGCAACCGCGCTTTGTCCGGCGCTGTTTCCCAATAGCAATAGCGCCATCGCCGTAAGACCTATACCTGATGCTTTCATTATTTCAGCCTCCCGCTCGGCAAACAGCCGGCAATATTACCCCTTCCATGAATCTGGTTTTCTCATGATACGCGATAATTCCTCTTACTAATATAATAGCGTTTCAGTCGCCATTGACAACCGGGCGGACTGCGCTCACAATATGTGTTATGATTCGTTGTGGAGGATAATAACTTGGCAGAGATAGATATCGTTCCCTGGCAACCCCTTATCAGGCCGCCCGCGCCCGGCTCACAGATAGCCGACATACCCGCGGGGCCACTCAAGGCGCTGGCGTGTCGCAACAGCGTGGTGTCGCTGACGATGCTGGTCAAAAGTGATACAAATGTATTTGCAAAAATAAAGTTTACCGAACTGGTTTCAGGTAAGTCGACCATCCCGGCCGACGCGCTGAAAGCCAGACTCATCGGCGCAGTGCCGACCCCTGAGGCGGGAACGGTTATGGAGGTGTTGGAGGACTTCGACTCCATAAGCCTGATAAGATCAGCAGCCATCCACATCACCGCTTCCATTCCAAAAGGTATCCCTGCGGGGATATACACCGGCAGGGTGATTGTGGAGGTTGGCGAACAGCAGGCGGCGGAGTGCGATATCGAGGTCGAGGTGGCCGATGTCGATCTTCCCGATGTGCGCGACTGGGACTTTTTCCTTAATGTCTGGATGAACCCCACCACAGTTGCCCGGTTGCATAAGGTGCCGGTGTGGTCGGATCAGCACTTTGAGGCTTTAAAGCCATATATCGAAGATTTAGCGTCGCACGGGCAAAAGACCGTGGTGGCCCCGATTATTTTCCGGGCGTGGGGCACGCAGACGGAGGACCCGTATCCGAACTGCGTCATCTGGAAAAAGAGAGGTGACTCCTACGAGTTCGATTTCTCCATATTCGAGCGATATGTCAATCTGCACGCGGCCTGCGGCATCGACCGCGCCATCCACTGCTACTCCGTTGTGCAGGGACCTGGCCACAGGGAGACTAATACCATCGAGTATATCGACCTTGAGGATGGCCAGATCAAGCACCACGATGTTCGCATTGGCAGCGAGGAGTATTCCAGCATCTGGAAGCAGTTCTTCGATGCTTTTCGCACTTATCTAACATCTAAAGGCTGGCTGGAAAAGACCTATATCGCCTTCGATGAGCAGCCCGAGGAGGCGATGAATATCGTTATGGCTATGCTCAACGAGCATGCCCCGGATTTCAAGGTCGCTCTGGCGGCAAACACCCGATCAGACAAGTTTCTGAGCTTCGATGATCTTTGCCTGTCCGGGATATTCGACGACCAGGGGATATCCGAGGTCGCCCCAGGGGAGAGGCGAGCGCAGGGTATAGCTCAGGTTTTGAACTCTCCGACCGCTGGCGCTTCGGACATGCTGACCACGTTCTACGTCTGCTGTGGTCCGGCGTATCCCAACACGTTCTGTTTCAGCCCGCTCGTGGAGTCCAGGATGATGGGGTGGCTGGCGGTACAGGGCGGTTATGAGGGGTTTTTGCGATGGAGCTACAACGACTGGTCCGAAAACCCGTTCACCCACCCCGAATACGCGCCGTTTCCGACTGGGGATGTTCATTTTATATACCCCGGCAAAAACGGCCCAACATCCAGCCTCCGCTGGGAGCAGCTCAGGGAGGGTATTCAGGACTACGAACTAGCCCTGATCGCAGCATCGAAATTAAACAACGCCGAGGACACGGTCGACTTCGAGCAGGCGATTTCCCTGGCCTGCCGCCATCCAAACGGACACGAGAAATCGGTAGGTGACATAGAACTAGCCCGGCGCCTGTTGATACCCATAGCGGAGAGGAAATAGTTGCGTTTTGTCGGTTGACGGTTATCGGTTGACGGTTATCGGTTATCGGTTGTCGGTTATCGGCTTCCAAGCCCCGTCATTTCGAGCGTAGCGAGAAATCTGCTTTTCCCGTTGTTCCGATACCACAACGCGCAAGAAGAGGTGAATGCAGTGCGAATATCCGTACTATTCTCACGGATCTGCTTGCTATGGTTATTCTATAGCCAGGCACTGTACGCTATCTCCCTATGGCAGGTCGAGTCAGACGTTTGCGAGTTGTTTGGATCACAAGCCATTGATGGCGTGTTCAGGCGACTCTTTGGTATCGTTAATGTCGGTACAATCGTTCTGCTGATACTCGGAGTCTCGCTCGTGGCACTATACGGAGCAAGAGAACGTAGATTTGGCTTCAATACTGCCTGGTCCCTATCAGGAATCATTTTCACTGTTCTGGTGTTTGTCGGCGCAGTGCTGATATGGTGGGGCGAGCCCGACTACTACCTACCGCCACCCGGGTTGGAACAGTATGTGCGTCTTGGCATTATGGTCGCACTGGACATTGTGGTCGGGATTGCGTTGTTGCGTTGTTTTGGGAAGCTCTTTCCCGAAACGGCCCGGCCCACTGATGCTATCTGGAAGGAGAATCAGTGAAATGGAAGAAGCAGGCTGTAGGACCGGATGAACTGGCTGTCTATATCAGCTTAAGGTCGACAAAACTAATTGCCTTGGCTGCATTAAATGATCGTGCAATTGTCAGTATCGACCTGAATATTTCCCGCACAGGAGGATCAAATGAATATTTGCATTGCGAGCGGATATAAGGCGATGGTTGCATATATGTTACTTGCAACAGTCCTGTGTGTCGGGTCCGGCCACACCCAAGCCCTGGATTCTGATATCTGGTGTGCAGCGCAAACCGGTGACGCAAAGACAGTTTTCAACGCTTTGCAAAACGGAGTGGAGATTGATGCTAAAAATTCAACGGGACTGACTCTGCTTAATGCCGCTTTGATAGGCGGCCAATCTGAATTGGCGATAAAATTGATAAAAGCCGGAGCGGATATAAATATCATTGCGCCTCTGATCGAAATGACACCTCTTCACATAGCTTCGATTATGGGAATGGAAGATGTCGTAGCGCTGTTGCTTTCGAAGGGCGTCGACCTAAGCGTTCGCGATAAATCCGGTGAAACGCCGCTGCATCTTGCCGCTTCGCATTCTCAAGTTGGAGTAGCAGCTTTGCTCATTTCCAGCGGAGCTAACGTTGATGCGAAGGAGGATCTAATGCATTTGAGTCCTCTTCATTGTGCAGCGGGTGTGTGCAAAGCGGAAATTGTCAAGATGCTGCTGGCAAAGAAAGCCACGGTAGATTCGTTGGGCAACAACAAGGTAACGCCTCTGATGTTCGCCGCGGAGGCGGGATGCGACTCTGCAATCAGGCTTTTGGTTGCGGCAGGCGCAAATCTGAATGCGATGACCTCTGATGCTGTAACTGCTCTTCACTTTGCTGCGGGTTCAGGCCATCTCAGCTCTGTGCAGGCTTTAGTTGCCGCCGGCGCACGGATAGATGTAAAAGATCGTCTTGGAAGAACCCCTCTCACTGTAGCATTTATGGAAGACCACAAGGCAGTAGGGATGTGGCTGCTTTCCAACGGCGCTAAGCACGATCTACTGTCCGCCGTGCTTGTTGGCGATGAGACGGCAGTTAGTCGGTTGGCTTCTGGTTCGAATGTGAATGCCACTTACGAGTCCAAGTATACGGCTCTGCATTATGCAGCTGAGAAAGGTTACACAGGCGTTGTGCGCCGTCTTATAGCTGCTGGAGCAGACATCGAAGCGCGAACTGACTTCGGCGATACGCCTTTGCTTATCGCTGAACTTCACGATCATTGGGACACAGCATCCGTGCTGCTGACACACGGCGCAAATCCCAATATAAGGACTTCAACAGGCGCAACTCCTTTGCATTATGCGGTATCAACCGGGAATCCCGGTTTTATCAGGCTGCTTCTTTTGAAACATGCGGATGTGCAGGCACGAGATGAAGATGGCCAGACGGCGTTGGACTGGGCAGAGGCGGATAAACCTAATCGTTACCGCACAGAGATCATACGAATTTTACGCATTGCGATGGAGAAATAACGGACCGGTTGTGCTGTATTGCCGGGCTTTTGTTCCGTTGGTATTCTATTTCTATGCGTCGGGCAAAAAGCCTCTCGACGTATACAATGATTGCCTTGGCGGAAAGTGTGGAGATCTATGTCCAGACGTCTCTTGCTATTATGCTGTGGCCTGCTTGCTATCTTGTGGGTGTTGTGTGTTGAGTATCGACTATGGAACCTGCATGATCTGACAGATTGGTCGACTTGGTATAATACAGTTTCGATAGCATGCCAGGAACGCAGCAATGAACAGATCGTTGAGCGCCTCCTGGGCAAGCCAATTCGCGAGGAAAGCATGGATCGTCTCAGCTATCCCTGGGTAGCGCGATATGTGCGGTCGCCTGGCAGAATATCAAATGTGTACCTGTATAGCCATATGTCATTCAGAAACAGAGGGTTGTGGTACGCCTACGTGTTCTTGGATGCTAAGGGAGATGTGGTGGGTTATCGAGTGTTTACTGCAAGTGACTTCTTTTGAACGACACGACAGCAGGTATTCCGGCTGTGATAAAAGAAGATAGCGTATACTATATTCGAGAACCGAATGGCAGCCTGATAACCCGCGTTTCAGGCTCAAACACGAGCTATTACCACTTCGACCAACTCGGCTCGACGAGGCTGCTGACGGATGGTAGCGGCACGGTCACGGACGAATACGCCTATGACGCTTACGGCTGGCTGCTCTCGCATAATCGCAGTGCAGGTTCAGTAGACCAGCCGTATCAGTATGTTGGGCAGCTTGGTTACTATACGCACTACCATGAGCCAGCCTTCGGGCTTTTGCAGTTGGGCATCAGGTACTTCAGTCCCGGACTGGGGCAGTTTCTCCAGAGGGATAGTATCAAGATGGCTGGATTCAGTGACTACTCATATGGACGCAATTCTCCCATGCGACTCAGCGATCCGACCGGCTTACAAGCCTTGATCTACCCGGTGTTTGAGATGGGTGGACGGTGCTCTGATCCAGACCATGCTCCCGGTGCCGCAGCAGAGATAGCCTTAGCACAAACCTACGTGAAGTATGTCGTTCAGAAACTGGGGCTAACACGCTGCCCGTCTCGGATGAAGGTTCACTGCTACAAGAAGATGAAATGTACGTTTAGCAGGCGTATGAACAGAGAATGTGGCAGAGCTGGTTGGCACAGCGGGTGGAATCACATGCATGTGAATTTCGCACCTCAATGCTCTCGAGCTATGTGTATCATACTGCACGAGATGATACACAACTGCACGGGTAGCACTGATGGGCACAAACTTCATGG
Organism: Armatimonadota bacterium; assembly: GCA_050948905.1. GTDB lineage: Bacteria > Armatimonadota > UBA5829 > UBA5829 > UBA5829 > DTKD01. The sequence continues at coordinate 1,308,995 of JBMNES010000001.1, forward strand.
GCAGATCGGTATTCCCACGTGCGGTGCTGACTTTGGCCCGGTCGACCCCGATGAGGACTATACACCTGATGATCCGTTGTAGAGGAGGTAGGAACATTGAAACTAACAGAGGGGGCTCGCCGTATCGGTTTGGCGGTGATTCTTGCAGGTGCTATAGCGTATGCTGCTGTCTTGCTGTTTGCTCTGCTCATTGAGGAATGCTACAGCGTAACTGGCATAGGATCGGATGTTGGCCTATGTGATCCAGGGGTTGGCCTCGGTCGGCTACCGTTGCTGATCTGCTTAGGCACGACCGCGATGGTAACTGCCAGCCTAACAAGAATGTTGCGCTTTCGGCTCGGGATATTCGGCTTAGCGGTTGCCTGCTTGGGAAGCTTGGTTGGCGTAGCCCTGGACGGCCAAGAGGAGCTTTTTCTGTCCGGACTTATTCCTGATGCACGATGGGCACTGGCGAGCGTTGCGGCCGTCTTGGCCGGTGCAGGACTCGGAACGGTGGCTGTGCCCGGCAAGCGTGGTGGCACTCGGATCTTGGTCCTTTTGGCAGAACTAGTCGGCGGCGGCACAGCGCTGTGGTGGGTGTGCAGATAGAGCGAGGGAGATTCCGTTGTTTCGGGAAACCCCGATGCTGTCTCATAAGTCCCTGAACAGGTTATTCTGGTCAGGATCTGGACGTTCCAGAAGTCCAAAAAGTCGCGAGACCCTTAAGCGCGCCTGTCGACATCTCGATCACTGATGTAGCATACGCCTACGAACTGCCGATCGACTATGTGTGGCCAATCTACGTTGTCCGCGTCGGCAGTACGCTGAGGACATATATGATCGATAGCTCCGGTGAGAGCGAATATACTTATGACTACCAAGGTCGGCTGAAGACCTACAAGCCGCCGATTGGCCTTGATTCCGGATATTACGTGGAGTATGATTACAACAATGCCGGCCAGAAGACACAGGTCAGGATCACGAACGGCACGACGACGACGTACAACGTGACTTATGATTACTTCGCCAATGGCTGGCTGAAAAACGTGAAGTATAATGGAGACACGATAGCCGAATACTCCTATGATGAGGTCGGAAACAGGACCCGGCAACTCAACGGTAACGGCACGTATACGGATTATACTTATTCTCAAACGGACGCGCGGTATATGATGGATTCGATCACTCACTACAAAATGGCCGGCGGCACACCCGTACCGGCAACTGATAGTAAGCTGACGAACTCGATAGTCTATGCTCGCGATGCTGTCGGAAATCCGCTGTCGATAACCGATTCGGTCGGTAAATGGCAGTATGGTTACGACGCCAACAATCGTCTGATCGCGGCTGTTCCTCCGAACCCTGTGCCGGAGCAGCCTGCGGGCGGGCCTTATAGCTACGACTGGGTAGGCAACCGCCTGAATCCTCCTGCCGATCCGAACCCGATGGTCTATAATGCAGCGGACCAGCTTATGAGTTGGCCCGGGATGCACACTTACACCTACTACCCTGACGGCAGCCTGCAATATGAGAAGAATGCTGCCGGAACGAGTGTGCTCAAGACCTACACCTACACTCTCGATGGTCTTCTCTCCACTGCCGAGTTCAACGGCAAGACTCTGACGAACCTGTGGGACGCGGACAAGAACCGGGTTGGGTTCTCTGTGAACTCAGTAGACCACACCTTCGTCTACGACACTACGGCAGGTATTCCGGCGGTGATAAAAGAAGATAACGTATACTATGTCCGCGAACCGAATGGCGGCCTGGTAACCCGCGTTTCAGGCTCAAACACGAGCTATTACCACTTCGACCAACTCGGCTCGACCAGGCTGCTGACGGATGCCGATGGCGATGTGACTGACGAGTATGCCTACGACGCCTACGGTTTTCTGCTCTCGCATAATCGCCGTGCAGGTTCTGTAGACCAGCCGTATCAGTATGTGGGTGAGTTGGGTTATTACACACATTATCAGGAACCTGAGTTCAGATTATTGCAGCTTGGTGTCAGGTTTTATGATGCGGAGATGGCAGGGTTTACGCAGAGGGATCCGATACCATCAGACAAATCGTCCGAGTATTTCTATGTCGATGGCGGTGTCTTTCGGTACACCGACCCGTCAGGAAATAATGCCGTAAAAATCGGAATAGCCGGAATTGCGGTTGCTTTAGATGTGCTTTGTGCTAGGCGGGGATTCGAGGCTGGTGATAAATTTAGAAGCTCAGATAACAAATTAGGAAGGCCTAATCATTTTATGGCGCATTGTGTGGCTGCCTGCTCGGTAACACGCTGCATACCGCGAACGTTTTTGACGTGTGGACTGTGGTATGCTGTCTCTTCTGGCCGTATTAATGACAGAGCCATAGTCGGCCGCTCCCAGACAATCATTGCAGGCTTATTAATGGAACTATGGCAATATACGCCATGGGGCAAGCCGGAAGGAGATGATAAACAATGGGGAAATAATTACTGGTTAGTGAATACAAAATGGAATGTAATGGGCGCGGAGTGCGGCCTGTCAAAAACGACTTGTTTCCAGTGTTGCTATAAGAAGGCTCAGGATATCGGACAATACTAGGTCGTGCTGAAAATCAAAGAGAGGCGTAATGAAAAGATCAACAGTTATCGTTGCAGTTGTTGTAGTAGTCTTTTTTGCAATCTTATTTTCATTATTTGTGGATACCCCGATGCAGGGCATAAAAGTTCGCGGGAAAATAAACTCTTTGCTCGGACATCAGCAAGAAGACATAGCGCCGGTTATGTCCTCTATTGGCGCAAGATTCGGTGGAAGATACAATCGAGTCGAAGATCTCGAACGGGATTTGAGGTGGTTTAGTCCGCGGCCAAATGTCATATTTCGATCCAAAGCTGAGTACTATCGTATTGGGTCGAAGTTCGGTACCGGCAGCGTACTTATTTATCTGAACGAGCAAGGGACTGTTTATGCTATGCATATCATGGAGGACGCGGTTCCGCCTCCTGATAAAAAAGAAAAGACGAATGCGGATTAGGTGCCATTCCGTTGTTTCGGGAAACCCTGAAGCTGTTTCAAAAGTCACTGGCGGAAGCGCATTCTGAAAAACGGTGCGAAAATGGTCGAGAAGTGGCCTCTCGCGACTTTTTTGGACTTCTGGGAACGTCCATATCCTGACCAGAATAACGTGTTCAGGGACTTATGGGACAGCCTCTCCTTTCCCGAAACGGCCCGGCGCACTGATACTATCTGGACGGGGAATCAGAAGTTAGATTGAAGAAGCAGGCTATGAGACCGGATGAACTGGCTGTCTATACCGGCCACGCCAATGGCCCGGCTAAGCTGGCGATATGGTAGGCGCTTCGCCAATGGCTGGCTTAAGAATGTGAAGTATAATGGAGACACGATAGCCGAATATTCCTATGATGAGGTCGGAAACAAGACCCGGCAGATCAACGGTAACGACACGTATACGGATTATACTTATTCTCAAACGGACGCGCGGTATATGATGAGTGCTATCACTCACTACAAAATGGCCGGCGGCGTACCCGTTCCGGCAACTGATCCTAAGCTGGCGAACTCGATAGTCTATGCTCGCGATGCTGTCGGAAATCCGCTGTCGATAACCGATTCGGTCGGTAAATGGCAGTATGGTTACGACGCCAACAATCGTCTGACCGCGGCTGTTCCTCCGAATCCTGTGCCGGAGCAGCCCGCAGGCGGGCCTTATGAGTACGATTGGGTAGGCAACCGCCTGAACCCTCCCGCCGATCCGAACCCGATGGTCTATAATGCAGCGGACCAGCTTATGAGTTGGCCCGGGATGCACACCTACACCTACTACCCCGACGGGAGTCTGTATCAAGAGAAAGACTCTGCCGGAACGGTTGTGCTCAAGACCTACACCTACACTCCCGATGGCCTTCTGTCCACAGCCGAGTTCAACGGCAAGACTCTGACCAACACTTGGGACGCGGACAAGAACCGGGTTGGGTTCTCTGGGAACTCAGTAGACCACACGTTCGTCTACGACACGACGGCAGGTATTCCAGCTGTGATCGTGGAGAACGGCATACACTACATTCGGGAACCGAATGGCAGCTTGATAGCCCGCGTTTCAAGCTCGAACACGAGCTACTACCACTTCGACCAACTCGGCTCGACCAGACTGCTGACGGATGCCGACGGCGATGTGACTGACGAGTATGCCTACGATGCTTACGGCGCGCTGCTCTCGCATAATCGCCGTGCAGGTTCTGTAGGTCAGCCGTATCAGTATGTTGGGCGGCTGGGTTACTATACATGTTGGCAAGAGCCGGAGTTCGAATTGTTGCAGCTTGGTATCAGATACTATGATCCAAGCACGGGGAGATTTACACAAGAAGATCTTAGTGGGGATGGATTAAATTGGTACGAATATGTCTATGGTCGTCCCATCATTGGAACTGATCCATATGGTCTTTTCTGCACAAAAGATTTCGTCGACCATTATTACCACGGTCACGGCGAGTCGATTGACTTGGGAAATGTAGGGCTGCTTCCACGCTTCCGAAATTCCAATTCCGTACGGCGTTCAGTAGAGAATTTTCATCAAATGGCTCTGTCGACAGCGAAGAAAATGGCAGCCAGCAAGTGCCGATGTCACGGTGGGGGTTCGGGGGCTTACACATTCTCCCTTGACAATAACGATGTCACGGACGTAACAACCGAGGAATGTCTGTTCGCAGTGGGCCACAGTTCATTCTTCCGAAAGGGAAGCTGCCACCTTATCGTATCCTGTGAAACCCGAACATTCCGCCTCGACTGCAGCATGAACTACGGCATACGCGACTCATTCAACGATCCGTTGGACATTGGAATTGAATTACCGGGCGGAACAGCATACAAGATAAACGCCGGCTGGAATGAACGCTTTGAGACTGAAGGATTATGGTAACCTCTATGTTAAATTCCAATAATGACAGCAGGCCAAAGATCGCAAAATGGGGTGTGGCGTTCCTGAAAAGCATTGGTTGTCTTGTGGTGCTGGTAGGTTTCTTGTTTTGCCTAGTTCTGTTCCTCATGGTCGACTACGCGATAAAATTGCCTCATCACTATGAATTGGTACGTACGTCTGGCAGTACCATCTTTCTGGCAAACGAAAATGGCATCATCGTTGAACCGGATGTAGATGGCTACGCCGTCCGAGATGATCTTGTAGTCGGCCATGTAATCAAAAACGCTGATGAACCAGGGTCTACCCCTGGCTACTTCATTGCAGATATGAAAACACACAAAACTGTCAAGGGTTTGGACAAGAGGCATTGGCTCAGACGTTTATATTCTCGAGGTATTATGGCGGAACCCCGGCTTGTTTTTCCCAGCAGATGGAGGATGCTTGCAAGCTTCAGTTGGTGTAGATAATAGCTGGTAATAAGCTTCACATTGCATCGCTGAAACCTGAGTGTGGCCACAACGTGAACATGAGAATATGCACTGTTGCGCTATTCCTGGCAATTGCAATATCCACAGCACCTTCCGTTGTTTCGGGAAACCCTGAAGCTGTCTCAAAAGTCATTGGCGGAAGCGCATTCTGAAAAACGGCTTGTGAGAATGGCCGAGAAACGGCCTCTCGCGACTTTTCGGACTTCTGGAACGTCCAGATCCTGACCAGAATAACTTGCTCAGGGACTTATGAGACAGCCTAGGAGTTTCCCGAATCGGCCCGGCTGAGCTGGCGATATGGAAGGAGCAGGCTCGGGCTTGTGGACGCTCAAGGCGCGATAACTCGGGGGCAGGTAACTGCGTATAGCTACGATGCCTGGGGCAGGCTTGAGAAGGTAAAATACAACTACCTGGGCGACAATCCTAACCCGCATTGGCCCTTAAGCGCACCCGTCGAAATCTCGACCGCTGATGTAGCATACGCCTACGAACTGCCGGTCGGCTATGTCGCGCCAATTTATGTTGCCCGCGTCGGCAGTACGCTGAGGACATCTATGATCGATAGCTCCGGTGAGAGCGAATATACTTATGACTGCCAGGGTCGGCTGAAGACCTACAAGCCGCCGATTGGCCTTGATTCCGGATATTACGTGGAGTATGATTACAACGATGCCGGCCAGAAGACACAAGTCAAGATCACGAACGGCACGGCTACGACGTACGACGTGACTTATGATTACTTCGCCAATGGCTGGCTGAAAAACGTGAAGTATAATGGAGACACGATAGCCGAATACTCCTATGATGAGGTCGGGAACAGGACCCGGCAGATCAACGGCAACGGCACATATACGGATTATACTTATTCTCAAAGGGACGCGCGGTATATGATGAGCGCTATCACTCACTACAAAATGGCCGGCGGCGTACCCGTTCCGGCAACTGATCCTAAGCTGACGAACTCGATAGTCTATGCTCGCGATGCTGTCGGAAATCCGCTGTCGATAACCGATTCGGTCGGTAAATGGCAGTATGGCTACGACTCGAACAATCGTCTGATCGCGGCTGTTCCTCCGAACCCTGTGCCGGAGCAGCCCGCAGGCGGGCCTTATGAGTACGATTGGGTAGGCAACCGCCTGAACCCTCCCGCCGATCCGAACCCGATGGTCTATAATGCAGCGGACCAGCTTATGAGTTGGCCCGGGATGCACACCTACACCTACTACCCCGACGGGAGTCTGTATCAAGAGAAAGACTCTGCCGGAACGGTTGTGCTCAAGACCTACACCTACACTCCCGATGGCCTTCTGTCCACAGCCGAGTTCAACGGCAAGACTCTGACCAACACTTGGGACGCGGACAAGAACCGGGTTGGGTTCTCTGGGAACTCAGTAGACCACACGTTCGTCTACGACACGACGGCAGGTATTCCAGCTGTGATCGTGGAGAACGGCATACACTACATTCGGGAACCGAATGGCAGCTTGATAGCCCGCGTTTCAAGCTCGAACACGAGCTACTACCACTTCGACCAGCTTGGCTCGACCAGGCTGCTGACAAATGCCGATGGCGATGTGACTGACGAGTACGCCTACGACGCTTACGGCTCGCTGCTCTCGCATAATCGGCGTGCAGGTTCAGTAGACCAGCCGTATCAGTATGTGGGTGAGTTGGGTTATTACACACATTATCAGGAACCTGAGTTTGGATTATTGCAGCTTGGGGTTAGGTTTTATGATGCGGAGGTGGGAGGGTTTACGCAGAGGGATCCTATTGGGTACTCCACCGTCACTTCCTATGCCTATGCGGCTTTGGATCCTGTTGCGTATGTAGATCCCGATGGACGCAGCCCAATCATCAAGCTTTGTTATTTGGGCTGGAAGATACCAGTAGCCGGGGACCACTCCTGGGTATGCATGGGTAACGATTGCTATGGCTTTTACGTTGGCAAAGGTCCAGGGCTGCCTGGAAAGGTTATGAATGATACTTGGCTTATGCAAGGCATGTGGAAGAATTACAGGCACTGCTATAGAGTAGTTGTCAGTGACTGCGTATACAACTGTATGATGCGCAAGATTAAGAGCGACACAAAGAGCCCACCCAGATATGTAGTCGGAGGGCCGACTTGTACGGGATGGGTCGCCAGGCTATTTAACAGTTGTGGGTTCATGCAGACAAATAGCAATGCAATTGTCGCTCCTGTTCTTCCTTCTGGAATTGGTAGCGTGGCGACGCAAGTTAATGACTCGCGAAATAGTAATAACGCAGACGTCGCTTGCAGATGTCGTAAGGGGCGCCCTTTGCCATAAAAGGGAGGGGCAAGGATGAAGACAAAGATACTAGCGTGCATTTCTGGGGTAGCAGCTATCATACTTGTGGTATGGGCTGTTGCAGAACTTAGACTTGGCCGCAGCGAGACTATACATTTACCACCTGCCGGTGTACAGATCACTTACTACGCTGGTAGAGAAGGTGCATTCTACTCTTTTGCAGATGGTAGGGTGAATCTCCGCAGAGTTCGGCTAGATAACCAATGGGAGGTAAGCCGTTTTGTAGGACAACTTCGTCAGGAGGTGCTAGCCTTGATCATCAAGGACAATTCCTCAGCAGCTAACACCAAGTTCTGTGCCATCTTAGATGAGGACGGGGTCTCTCGTGTGAAAGCCTCAACTTGGTCCAGTAGGCTTGACGATATTTCACCTGTAGGGGACAAGATAGTTGCACCGACTCTGGAGCGCGGCAATCTGGTTTTGCGAGAGCTATCCAAAAGTGGCGCAATGCGGGTTCATACAACACTCAGTATGCCCGGCGACAAAATCACCTCTCTCCTCAGCCCGGTAAGTGTATCGGGAAATGGACTTACAGTGGCGACCCTGACTACACGTGGCAACAGCACGCCCACCATATATCTCTTTGAACGGGGCCATCGAGCACCATTCGTCGTCGGATCCGGATACGAGCCTGTTCTGACACAAGATGGTAGGAGGATAGGCTATATTGAGGCCGAACCAGGTGGTGGCTTGTCTAGGTCGTACAAGGTCGCCGTTTTCGATGTGGCTTCTCGCCGTGCTAAAACGCTTCGGGCGTGGAGGCCGGTCCATCTATCCGACCTTTGTCCTTTGTGGACAGGGCATCCGTTGGGCGTGGTTTCGCTTCAGTGGTCAGAAAATGGACGTTGGCTCCTATGCGCTCTGATGGTGAACCAGCACTATGACCAGATGCTTGTAGCTTTGGACGTGGACTCAAAGATTGTCAGACGCTATAAGTTCCCATTCAACGTCGAGCCGATGAAGTGGGTGTCTTTCGCCCATCAGCCGCACCGCCGGTAATTGATGGGCTAGGCTTCCGTTGTTTGGGGAAACCCTGACGCTGTCTCAAAAATATTATGTGCACAGGCATGAATTCGGGGCACTGGTGTCGAACTCTTTTATAGAGGTGATTATGATGCCGAGATTCAAGGACATGCCGCAAGTCCCGGACCAGATGTGGCTTATGCCGCCTAGCCTGGATGAGATGGTGCCAAGAGATAGCGAAGTGCGTTTGCTCTGTGAGGTGATGGATCATCCGGACTGGAGCATTCTTGAGAGCAGTTACCGTGACAGAGGAACGCCGCCGACTCCTCCTCCAAAAGGCGAGGAAGAAGTTTGGGTCTATAGTAGCTTAATGAAACTGACGTTTATTTACTTCGATGAGCGCGGTCACGTGCGTATGATATTTTTCACCGTGACATAAGGGCGGTATAGGATGAGCGCTATCACTCACTACAAAATGGCCGGCGGCGCACCCGTACTGGCAACTGATCCTAAGCTGACGAACTCAATAGTCTATGCTCGCGATGCTGTCGGAAATCCGCTGTCGATAACCGATTCGGTCGGTAAATGGCAGTATGGCTACGACTCGAACAATCGTCTGATCGCGGCTGTTCCTCCGAACCCTGTGCCGGAGCAGCCTGCGGGCGGGCCTTATGAGTACGACTGGGTAGGCAACCGCCTGAATCCGCCCGCCAATCCGAACCCGATGGTCTATAATGCAGCGGACCAGCTTATGAGTTGGCCCGGGATGCACACTTACACCTACTACCCTGACGGGAGCCTCAAGGAAGTGAAGAACGCCGCAGGCACACAAGTGCTGAATAGCTATACTTATCTACCAGCTTGGCTTCTTGATACAGCAATATATATGGACAATTCCGGCAGCACCCGAACACTCGCAAATACTTGGGATGCCAGTTCTAACCGAGTAGGTATGACTGCGAATGGAACACTCTATTCATTCGTATATGACTCTACCGCAGGCATTCCGGTAGTATTCTCGGAATTGTCAGAGGGCACTGCAGTCTATTACATCCGTGAACCTGGCGGACTGTTGATTGCTCGGTTGCATCCCGGTGACGGTATCCGTTATTATCATTTTGATGAGATTGGCTCGACGAGATGCTTAACAAATGATAATGGTAACGTAACTGCCGGATACAGCTATGATTCATATGGCAACCTGCTGTCGCACGATCGCTATCTGGAGTCCATAAACCAGCCTTACCAGTACGTTGGTCGGTTAGGTTATTATACACACTGGATGGAACCATCCTTTGGACTCCTGCAGTTGGGCATCAGATTCTATAATACTGAAGAAGGAATGTTCACGCAAAGGGATGCTATGCAAGGAATGAATTCCTATTCCTACGCAGCATCGGCACCAACACTGATGGTAGATCCCACCGGGCTGTGGCCGGAGCGCTTAATCGGGTGTTGCCCAGATCTAGATTTTGCTTGGCATTACCTCTTTGGACATCGCCGCCCATGGGTGCTAGACTACCGATTCTTGGCTAGCTACCGAAATACAAATGCAGTAAAGGGAGCAGTTGCAGCGTATAAGGAAGAGGTTCGCGGACACGTGCGCGACAAGGCAAGACGCGCTTGCAAAAGTAACCTTGCCGCATCTAACCTTGTAACATCCTGGAGCGACAGCGAATTCAAAGTTCATATTGATACACTTTTGGATCACTGCTGGTTCACAGTCGCGGAACACAGTTTCTTCCAAAAAGGTCTGTGTGGAATCAAGGTCAATTGCTGCAAGAAGACCTATACATTCGACTGTGTCCTCGATTTCCGCATGCATGACTACTGGGCCGACCCAACTGGCCTAGGCATAGGTATTGGAGGATTCACAATCGACGGCTCATTCTGGGAAGGATACGATGGCGGTGGCTCATTCTAAAGCTGCCTAACTCCCGTATCAGTAACGATACTAAGGATATTCGATTATGAGATACGAGACAGATGAGAACGGACGTAGAGCTAGCCGGGTATGGATGCCTTGGGGCTGTCTAGTAACAACCGTAATAGCCCTGTTAGTAATAGGGTGGATCATCTCTGGATTCTTTCTGTGGAAGCAATCTAGAATTCCACTTCCTGATGAATCGGGATCGGTGATCTATATGGCTCGGTTGAGAAAAATCCTTTGCGCTGAGTGGAATCGAAAGGTTTGCTTGGAGACGTCTCACTTCAAAGGCCAGACTCGTTGGATTCCTGGCGATCCGGGCGGTGCCTGGCCGGTGAACGTGTACTGGTATGCACAGGAAGGCAATTCGGGACCCTATCTTAGGTTTCATGATCCGGATAGTGAATACCTGGTTGATCTCCAACACGGAATTACGCTCCTAATGCTACGTAATAATCACGGTGGGTTTGTTGTTGGTGAGATATTTACCGCATCGCCGCGCATAGGCTCCATAGTGAACCCTATGTCTGGAGAAGATATTCGTACAATTAACGGACATAGGGTCCGCAAACTGGGCGGTCGCGTGGCATCTGGACGGGGCATTTACATAGGTCGCATTGAATATCCGTACAACCGTTTCATTCCGAAGCAAGACGCACCGGAGCAAGCACTACCTAAGCACTAAAGACTCTTTGGTTATACTTCGGGAGGTTTTATACCCGATGCATAGAGATGATGTAGCATACGCCTACGAACTGCCGATCGACTATGGGTGGCCAATCTACGTTGCCCGCGTCGGCAGTACGCTGAGGACATCTATGGCAGATAGCTCCGGTGAGAGCGAATATACTTATGACTACTGGGGTCGGCTGAAGACCTACAAGCCGCCGATTGGCCTTGATTCCGGATATTACGTGGAGTATGATTACAACGATGCCGGCCAGAAGACACAAGTCAAGATCACGAACGGCACGGCTACGACGTACGACGTGACTTATGATTACTTCGCCAATGGCTGGCTGAAAAACGTGAAGTATAATGGAGACACGATAGCCGAATACTCCTATGATGAGGTCGGGAACAGGACCCGGCAGATCAACGGCAACGGCACATATACGGATTATACTTATTCTCAAAGGGACGCGCGGTATATGATGAGCGCTATCACTCACTACAAAATGGCCGGCGGCACACCCGTTCCGGCGACAAGATTGCCTGAAGCACCATCCGGAGGAGTGAGGAGGATAAAACATGGTTAGTCCGGACGACGCAGTTGTTTTAGTGTTACTGTGCCTTGCTTGGATTGCGATATCCAAGTACGAGGTGAGTGAAGCCCCTGGCAAGCGCCTTTTCCTCGTCGCTGCGGGATATTTGCTGTGCCGTGTAGGCAGTTGCATGGTCAATACTAGCGGGCCTTATGTCTCCAGTTTCGTGCTGGGGATTGTCCTCATCTTCTTGGGTTCTAGCGCAGTAGTACTGTGGGCGCTTTCGGGCAGCGCTTTTCTGCTAGTGTTAGCTTTCCGGTCACTGCTGTGCAGGAGGGCCATCCCCCCATTGATGAGGCGCGCGTGGGGTATGGGCTGGTCGTGCATTGGGGATTTGCCGCCATAGTGGTGGCGAGCCTCCTTGCCGCTTGTCTGTTCATTGCTTTGCAGTGGTTTCGTATGGTCCAAGCACCCTACGACGTGACCCTACCGGGATCGGTAGACCAGCCGTATCAGTATGCTGGCGAACATGGGTATTCCGTTGTTTTGGGAAACCCTTTCCCGAAACATAGATAAAACGGATGCGCTATAGCCGGAGTGCGCTAAGCTCATAAATGCGGAGAAGTAATGCAAATGGCGTTAACACTTAAAGATACTCCTGATTGGATGCGGCGAATGGTGAACAGGACATTGTTGCATTACTATGGTTGTGGGTTGGAGGCGACAATTGATCTTCAGGCGTCCCAACAGACAGCAACATTGCTCCGCGGCGCGCGCTATAGTGCCCGTCGCAAACATCCAGTTTGGTCGCAAGTTCTTAATGAGTTGGCTGCATCGCTCCTCAATTACACGATAGAAGACACATCGCTTAACACCTATTGGTATTCATATCAAGTTGATGTAATACCATTCAAGGTAACTGATTCTGATTCTAGGGGAATGATTGATTCAGCTCTATCCCAGCAAAATTGCCTCGTTGGACTTACCATAGCCGTCAGCACATTGTGTCCCTTGTTTCATGCGCAACCGTTTATGGCTTGGCGTAGAGCGGATGGTGTGCATGATTGCCGCTGGGTTTGTTTTGATGAAGAGCAAGCTCAAGCACTGGACGTGTGGATGCCTGTTTTCGACCAGATCAATCTAGTAATGAGGAGTTATGGATACTGGATGATAAGCAATGAGCTTCTGCTTACAAAGCTGCAATGCGCAGAAGCGCCGGAGGCTGCTAATCGATATGTAAAAGATTGCATCTTCGGCGAGTATACGTTTGGTGAGCTCAAAAGACCATTTAATTGGGGTAGCGTACAATCTCTTGTGTAAAATCAATCTGAGGAATGCAAGGCGCGTCCCTTTTCCAAAGCAACAACAATGACCCATTTCGCGCGCGTTATTTCAGGATTTCGCATTTCTCCCTTCTCCACTTTGGCTATCCGCCTTTTCTGTGGTAGACTGTTATAAACCCCAATGTCAGGAGCACGTTTCTGTGTCGTTACGTATTGCCGCAATTGCGGATATTCACTTCGCCGAAGGATCAATCTATCAGCCAGGCCCCAGGCGCAGTGCCATAGCCAACATTTTACTTCTCAGAGCAATTCACCGAATCAACAGGTTTATCAAGCCCGATGTTACAGTAATCCTCGGAGATTTGGTCGACGACGGGTCGCGTGAAGGCCTCGAAGCGGTTAAAGAAAATATCGACCTGATCAAATCACCGACTATCATCCTGCCGGGCAATCATGACGGCGGCGAGTTTTTCTCTGTATATCCCCCTCCGCCGGAGAGCATCGACATCAACGGATACCGGCTGCTGACATTCCTTGACGAGGAGCAGCCTGGTTACAACGCTCGTCGATCAGAACGCGACATAGCCAGAATGGATCAGGCCAGGCAGGATCACGACGGCCCGCTGATCTCCATCCAGCACGTCCCGCTTCTTCCTGATAATGCAAGCCAGAGTCCTTATGGTTACACGAACAACAAAGAGGTATGGGATCCGTTTGAGCGAAACGGGTTTATGCTGTCGCTTAGCGGCCACTGGCATCCGGGTGATGATTTAACAGCCAGAGAAGCTGGCCCGGCCATAGTCGCCCCCGCATTATGCGAGTCGCCATTTGTCTTTCTTGAGATAAACATCGACGGGGATAAGATAGAGACTACCCGCCACGAACTGGTCATACCAAAGGAACTTGAGCTGTATGACTACCATATCCATACCCCGCTTGCCTATTGCAGCCAGAATATGGAAGTGCCGGTGACGAGGGTGCTGGCGGATGAGTTCGGCCTTGCTGGTATAGCGCTGACTGAACACTCCGGGCAACTCTATTTCGAGCGTCGCTACTACTGGGATGCGACTTATGTAGATGACGGCATCAACAACCCGCTCGGCGCCGACGACCGGATGGATCAATATCTGGCGTTGGCCAATGAGCACTGCCCGCCGGCTCTTTTGGGCCTTGAAATAGACTGCGACAAAGCGGGCAACCCGGTGCTTCGCCGCAACGCTTGGGATGCGACTCAGGTCAGGTTAGGTTCAATTCACTGGGTCGGCGAGATGAAGAAGCCGAAAGAAGAAATCGACCTGCACGCCGCCGCAGATGAGATGCTGGGCCGATTGGCGGTATTTGCGCGCAGTGGAATCCAGATATTGGCTCACCCGCTCAGGGTATTCCGCGACTGGACAGACGATCAACTGCCACCGCACCTGATCCCTGGTATGATCGACATTCTTAAGGAAAATAATGTAGCGGCGGAGATCAACTTCCACGGCCAGATTACGTCGCCGTATTTTTTGAACACCTGCCTTGATGCTGGAGTAAAGGTAGTGTTCGGCAGCGATTCGCACCATTATCGCGAGGTCGGAGATTTTTACCCGCACCTTAACCTGATTCGCGAGTGCGGGCTGTCATATTCCGATTTGCCAAAAATCCTGGCTCGCGTAGGCTTGGAGGACAGCTAATGGAAACAACCAGGCTCGGACGCACTAATCTTATCGTCACCCGCACCGGCTTCGGCGCATTGCCGATTCAGAGATGCGACATGGAGGAATCCGCGCGGATACTGCGGGCGGCCTATGACGGTGGGGTAACATTCTTCGATACTGCGCGCAGTTACTCTGACAGCGAGACTAAAATCGGCTACGCGCTCTCCGATGTGCGATCCTCTATTGTCATCGCGACCAAGTCCGGCGCGAGGAACCGGGCGGGGGTATTGGCTGACCTGGAAAAGAGCCTTACTGAGCTTAAAACAGACTACGTCGATCTTATCCAGCTCCATAATCCAACACAGATCCAGGACCCGGACGATGACGAATCCGCCTATGCCGGCCTCATCGAGGCGCAGCAGAAGGGTATGACCCGCTTCATCGGCATCACAAATCACGCGCGGGATAAAGCAATCGCAGCCATCGAATCCGGCCTTTACGATACCCTGCAATACCCTGTCTGCCACATTTCCTCCCCTGAGGATATCGCATTAGTCGATATGTGCAGGGATGCGGATATGGGCATCATCGCGATGAAACCTCTCTCCGGCGGCCTGATAACCAACCTCGCCCCCGCATTTGCCTATCTGCGGCAGTTCGAGAATCTGATACCGATCTGGGGTATTCAGAAGATGAGCGAGCTTGAGGAGCTTCTCAAGTTCGACGCCAATCCTCCTGCGCTTGATGAGGAGATGCTTGCGGTGATAGAAAACGACCGCTGCGAGCTTGCCGGTGATTTTTGCAGGGGCTGCGGCTATTGTCTGCCGTGCCCACAGGCTATCCCCATCAATATGGCTGCGCGAATGAGCCTGCTGCTGAAACGCGCGCCGTGGCAGGGGTTTATTAACGACGAGTGGTATGAAAAAATGCACCGCATAGACAACTGCACCGATTGCGGTCAGTGTCGCGCCCGCTGCCCCTACGATCTCAATCCCCCCGAAATGCTCGCCAAAGCTCTAGCCGAATACGACCAGTTTTACAACGAGCATAAGATTAGTTAACGCGTAGTGGCGTAGCAGCTCACTCTTTGTAAACGATTGTAGCAGGGGGCTTTCGTTGCGGCCATACAAACGATGTCATTTCAAACGCCCTTCCGTCATTTCGAACTCCCCTCCCGTCATTTCGAATGCCCCTCCCGTCATTTCGAACGCAGTGAGAAATCTGCTTTTCCGATATCCGATGTCGGGTGTCCGAAGTTCGACCAGTCCACGTTACGCATTCTATCTGCTATACCTATTTCATAATTTCTGGCTTTCGCCCCTTTCGGGCTTTCGCGTTTCCCTTCCCGTCATCCTGCGCGAAGTCGCAGGATCACGCCTCGCCTATTGCTATGGATTCCGCGATTACGCGCGGTGGTAGCGGGCAATGAGCAGGAACAGATAGGTGGCAATCTCCGAATTGCCACCTCACAACCCGTTTTGCGGCGATCTCCGAATCGCCGCCGCATTAAGCACTTCCTCGACACAGCTCAGCAATTAATATTATTTTGATCCAAATTTCTATTGACAGGTCGCTGGTTATCGGGTAATATCTAATTGTTAAGAGTTTAACGATATGCCGAGGATGACCTTGCGAGAGAACAAAAAACTGCCAAGAGCCTCTGTGCTGAGATTAGAACTGTATCTCGAGATGCTCGAACAACTTGAAGCGGACGGCTGCGAATTCGTCACCAGCGCCGAAATAGGCGCGGCAACCGGCATTTCCGCAGTAAAAGTGCGGCAGGACTTCTTTCACTTCGAGACCGAAGGCAAACCCAAAGTTGGCTACGAAGTGGCCCAACTTGGTGCTCTCATAAGATCCGTCCTTGACCTCGAAACTCCCAAAAACACCTGCCTTATCGGCTACGGAAACCTCGGCAGGGCGCTGGTTTCAAGCAGTATCTGGTCGAGAGCTGGCTTCAAACTCGCCGCCATATTCGACCGTGACACCAGACTCATCGGCAATCAGGCGGCGGGTCTGCGGGTGCGCAATGTCACTGAAATTTTCGGGGTGGTCAAAGCCGAACAGATCATCGCCGGGGTGATCGCGGTGCCTGCCCAGGTCGCGCAGGAGACCGCGGATATGATGGTCGGAGCCGGTATTCGCGCGATCTGGAACTTCGCCCCCGTAAAATTGCACGTTCCTGACGACGTGGTCGTCGAAAACCAGTCATTGGCGTGGGGGCTGATAACGCTTTCTTACGCGATGAAATCCAACACAACAACCGATCAGACCCAAGAGGTCAAATAGATTTTGGAGGTAGCTAAATTGGCTCAGTCTGCCGTTTTGCCCGATCCCGGGTCCAAGGCCGGGCGCCATTTCAGCCGGATTCAGCAGATTATCGAGGAATATGGAGCGACGGAAAGCGCTCTGATCCCCATTTTGCAGAAGGTACAGGAAGAATATCGATACCTGCCGGAGGAGATTCTCACATTTGTCGCCACCGCGCTGGACATCCCGCCGGCCACGGTATATGGTGTGGCGACGTTTTATGCGCAATTTTCACTCGAACCCAAAGGCAAGCATATCATTAAATGCTGCGATGGCACTGCCTGCCACGTGCGAAAAAACCAGGCCATCATAGACGCAGTCAATCAGCGACTCGACCTGCAAAAAGGGCAGAAAACCACCAGCGACCACCTCTTTACATTTGAGATAGTAAGCTGCATCGGCGCCTGCGCGCTGGCCCCGGCGGTTGTAATAGACGGCCATGTCTACGGCCAGACAACTGCAGAAAAAATAGTCGCGGCTATCGATGAGATCGAAGAGGCAGATAAGGCGGAGGTCGCACAATGACACCATTTGCAAAGCTCAACTCACCGGCTGAACTCGATTCGCTGAAGCGAAAAGCCGTCGCCGCCATTAAAGGGTGCGCCACTCGCGTGCTGGTCTGCGGAGGCACGGGGTGTATGGCAAACGGCAGCCCTGCGGTGCTCGAAGCGCTGCAGAAGGCGCTGGACAAGCACGAGGTGCCGGTGCGCGCCGATATTATGAACGAAGACGACGAGAAAGCTATCACCATCGGCTATAGCGGCTGCCCCGGCTACTGCCAGGTCGGCCCAATTGTGCGGATTTTGCCGGCAGATTATTTCTATACGCAGGTCAAACCCGAAGACGCAGAAGATATCGTCACCCAGACCGTTCTCAACGGCCAGCCCGTCGAGCGGCTTCTGTTCAAAGACGAAAAGGCCAGCTACCCGACCCGCGACGAGCTTCCTTTCTATAAGGATCAGGTCAACGTGGTGTTGGCCGACTGCGGTGTCATCGAGCCGGGTGACATTAGAGACTACATATCACGCGACGGATACAGGGCCCTGGCCGAGGCGCTGTTCGGGCTTACCCCGGAGGCAGTTGTCTCTGAGATCACCGAGTCCGGCCTGAGAGGTCGCGGCGGGGCAGGGTTCTCGACTGGCCGCAAGTGGGGATTCACGCAAGTCGTCAAAAGCGACAAGAAATACATAGTCTGCAACGCCGACGAAGGCGACCCCGGCGCGTTTATGGACGAAAGCATCATGGAGGGCAACCCCCACGCGCTGCTGGAGGGGATGGCCATAGCCGGTTACGCGATAGGAGCCGACGAAGGTTATATCTATGTGAGGGCTGAATATCCGCTCGCCATCGAACGCCTGCGCACCGCTATCTCACAGGCGGAGCAGGCGGGATTGCTCGGCGATAAAATCCTCGGCGGGCCGTTCTCTTTCCATATACATATAAAGGAAGGCGCGGGCGCGTTTGTCTGCGGAGAAGAAACCGCCCTTATCAGCTCAATTGAAGGTCACAGGGGAATGCCCAGACCCAAGCCGCCGTTCCCGGCCAATTCTGGTCTGTGGGGCAAGCCGACCGTGGTAAACAACGTCGAGACCTTCGCCAACGTCTCCCGGATTATCCTGAACGGGGCGGAGTGGTTCCGCAGCTTCGGAATCGAGAAGTCCCCCGGAACTAAGGTATTTGCTCTTACAGGAGACGTCGTCAACACAGGTTTGATTGAGGTCCCGATGGGCACTACCGTCGGAGACGTCGTCTTTAAGATCGGCGGCGGCATTCGAACCGGCAAGAAGTTCAAGGCAGTTCAGATCGGTGGCCCTTCCGGTGCGTGTCTTACTGAGGAGCATCTCGATCTGCCGCTGGACTACGATTCCCTGCGATCTGTCGGCGCGATGGTCGGCAGCGGCGGGCTTGTGGTTATGGACGAGTCCACCTGTATGGTCGAAATCGCCAGGTTCTTTATGAGCTTCACCCAGAAGGAATCCTGCGGCAAGTGCGTGTTGTGCCGGGAGGGAACCAGACGCATGCTCGATATTCTCGAAAAGATCGTCGCAGGCCGCGGCAAGGTGGAGGACATCGGACTTCTTGAGGAACTGGCGCTGACGGTGCGGGACGGCTCGCTGTGCGGGCTTGGCAAATCGGCCCCGAACCCGGTCATATCGACGCTGAAGCACTTCCGCGACGAGTACCTGGCCCACATCGTCGACGGCGTCTGCCCGGCCGGGCAGTGCGACGCTTTCAGAAGTTACTCTATCATCGAAGATAAGTGTAAGGGCTGCGGTCTTTGCGCGAAGAAGTGCCCGACGGGCGCGATCACCGGCGAGCTTAAGAAGCCTTACGTCATCAATCCGGATCTGTGCACCAAGTGCGGGGTATGTGCCGACGTGTGCAAGTTCGACGCAGTGGTGCTTAGTTAAGGAGTATTAAATGGAAGGATATATAACCATTGATGGGGCTCAGACCCCGATAAACGGATGCAAAAACCTGTTGGAGGTCATTCGCGCATCCGGCATCGAACTGCCGACGTTCTGTTATCACTCCGAGCTGTCCGTCTACGGCGCCTGCCGGATGTGCATCGTTGACATCGAGGGTAGGGGAATACAGGCATCGTGCTCTACCCCGCCTGAAGACGGTATGGTGGTGCATACGCACACCGAGCAGGTGATGAGGATCCGCAGAATGGCGCTTGAACTGCTGCTTGCCAACCATCACGGCAACTGTCAGACCTGCGGCAAGAACACTCAATGCAGACTACAGGAACTTGCCCAGAAACTCGGCGTCAAGGACGTCAGATTCGAAGAAGTCAACGACGTGGTGCCGATCGACGATCTCAATCAATCCATAGTGCGCGACCCCAATAAGTGCATACTCTGCGGGGACTGCGTGCGGATGTGCAAAGAGGTGCAGGGTATAGGGGTGCTGGATTTTGTCGGCAGGGGCAGCGACGTACGCGTCAGCCCGGCTTTTAAGAAGAATCTTCACGAGGTCGAATGCGTCTACTGCGGACAGTGCGCATCGGTATGCCCCACAGGCGCTCTTACAATTAAGAGCCAGACCGACGAAGTCTGGAAGGCAATCAACGACCCGACCAAGACGGTTGTAGTCCAGATTGCGCCGGCGGTTCGAGCGGCGGTCGCTCAGGCCTACGGAATTCCTGGTGGGGAGCACGCCATCGGCAAGACAGTCACCGCTTTACGCCGGCTGGGGTTTGATAAGGTATACGATACATCCTTCGCCGCTGACCTTACCACGGTCGAGGAAGCCACAGAATTTCTTGGCAGAGTGGCAAAGGGTGAGAAACTGCCGCAGTTTACGAGCTGCTGCCCGGCGTGGGTGAAGTATGTCGAGCAGTTCTACCCGGACTATATTTCCAACCTATCTTCGTGTAAAAGCCCGCAGCAGATGTTCGGTTCGCTGGCAAAGCAGTTCTATGTCGATCACGAAGGCACGAAGCGAGAGGATTTGTATGTAGTCTCCATCATGCCCTGCACGGCTAAGAAGTTCGAGGCCAACAGACCGGAGTTCGCAGTCGATGGCGACCCGGACATCAACGCTGTTCTCTCTACTCAGGAACTGATTAGTATGTTCGATCAGGCCGGAATCAAGGTCGCTAACCTGGCGCCGGATTCGATGGATCTGCCGTTCGGTTTCAAGACCGGGGCAGGGATCATCTTCGGAGCGAGCGGTGGGGTAGCAGAGGCGGTGTTGCGAATGGCATCTGCAGGGGCCAGCACCGACGGCAAATCTGCCCCTATGGAGTTCCGCGAGGTCAGAGGCCTGGAGGGCATCAAAGAAGCCTCGGTAACGGTTGGAGACAAGACTCTGAAGCTGGCAGTTCTCAGCGGGTTGGCCAATGCGGGGCAGGTTCTTGAGAGGATCAAAGCCGGTGAGGTTGACTATGACATAATCGAGGTTATGGCGTGCAGAGGCGGGTGTATCGGCGGCGGCGGCCAGCCTTTGCCTAACGATATGGAAGCTCGCGAGGAGCGAAAGGCTACACTGTACGATTGCGACGCGATTATGCCGCTGCACAATGCGGCCGATAATCCTTATATCAAAGAGTGCTATTCGACTTTGTTGCAGGAACCAAACAGCTCCATTGCACACAAACTGCTGCATACGGGCTATAGATCCAGAAGAAGAATAGAAGGTGAAGACCTCGATCTCACCGACGATCAGGCCGGAACCAAGACCCCGGTTTCGGTGTGTATCGGCACCAACTGCTACTTGCGCGGTTCTTATGACACCCTGCGCAAGCTCATAGACAAGGCTCGCGATGCGGGGCTCGCCGGTAAGATCGATTTCAAGGCGACGTTCTGCTTCGAGAAGTGCAAGGCCAGCCCCAATGTGCAGGTCGGAGATACGGTCTATGGCGGAATCACCCCGGATAAGATCGACGAGTTCTTTGAGGAGACGATCAAGCCGGCTGCCGAGGGCGCGTCCAAAGCGGAAAAGCTGGAGGTCTAGCCAGTGATAACGGTAAAATGCTGCGTCGGTAGTTCGTGTCACATCAGAGGCGGCGCCAAGACTATGAAGGTGCTCAAAGCCCTGATTGACGAGCACAATCTGGCCGAAGAAGTGGATCTGGCCGCTGATTTGTGTCTGGATAATTGTATCCAGGCGCCGAATGTGGTGGTAGACGGCGTCACTTACGGCGGAATCACGCCGGATAAAGCGGAGACGTTCTTCTTCGAGCATATACTGAGGCGAGCACAGTGAATACAGGAATTATATCCACCAACAAGGCGAGATGCAGAGATTGCTATCGCTGTGTGCGGATTTGTCCGGTGAAGGCCATCCGCATTTCCGAGGGCCAGGCGCAGGTTGACCCCGCCCGCTGCCTGGCCTGCGGAACCTGCGTGCGCGAATGTCCGCAAAACGCCAAACAGGTCAGGGATGATCTTGCACAGGCGCAGGAACTGATCGGGACTGGGCGTGTCATCGCGTCGGTCGCGCCGTCGTATGTGGCAGCTTTTCCCGACTATGGTGGAGGTTTGTTTCCTGCTGTATTAAAAAAACTGGGGTTTGATATGGTCACGGAGACGGCGGTTGGGGCGGAGTTGGTGGCTCGCGAGACGGCGAAGGTGGTCGCAGACGAGCCTCAGCCTCATATCGCCTCGGCTTGTCCGGTGCTGGTCGATTTGATAGTCAAATATCATCCAGACCTGCTCGGCAACCTGGCGCCGGTAGTCTCTCCGATGATTGCGCATGCCCGGCATTTGAAGGCCACATACGGTCAGGATACAAAGGTCGTTTTCATCGGGCCTTGTTCAGCCAAAAAAGCTGAGGCAGAGCAGCCGGATCTGGCGGGGGATGTCGATGTTGTGCTGACATTCGAGGAACTCCGCGCCTGGATAGATTCTGCGAACATTAGAAAAGATCAGCTAAGATCAGTCGAAATGGACGATATTCCCGCGTCGCTGGCCCGGTTATTCCCTCTTGAGGGCGGGTTGGCCGAAGCCGCATCTATGCAACCGGACCTTCTAAGGCAGGATTTTGTCGCGCTTTCGGGCAGCGAGCAGGTCTCCGAAATGCTGGAAAATCTGAAAAACGGCAGCACAGTAAAGCTGTTCGAAGCGCTTTACTGCCCTGGCGGTTGTATCAACGGCGCGTGCTTTGGAGATGGCAAGGACATATTCAGAAGACGCAATCAGATACTACAGCATCAGAAACGCTCGGCCAGGGATGAGGACACACCCGATTTCGACGCCGTTATGGAAAACGTCGACCTGCGGCGCGCCTACAGTGAGACCGTTATAGACCAACCGGATATAACAGAAGAGGCCATCAGAACGGTGCTCGCCAGGACAGGCAAAATCACCCCGGACGATGAGCTTAATTGCGGCGCATGCGGATATCCATCGTGTCGCGCTAATGCTATCGCCGTGCTGTCGGGGATGGCGGAACACACCATGTGCATTCCGTGGATGAGAAAAGTCGCCGAGCGCAAGGCAGACCAGATTATTGACAACAGCCCGAACGGGATTGTTATAGTGGATTCTTCGCTGCGGGTGGTCGATTTCAACGCGGCTTTTGCGGATCTGTTCTCCTGCACAAAGGGGATCATAGGCAAGCCGCTGTCGACGCTTATGGATACGGGTGATTTCGAGAAGGTCCTGGCACGGGCTGTGGATAGAATCGTCAGCAAGGACGTTTCATTCCCGGCTTATCATGTCAGCGCCAGCCTGAATGTCTACAGAATCGAGCATGAGGCATTGGTGGTCGGTATCCTTGCCAATGTGGACAAGGGCACCGAAGGGCTGAGCCGTCTCGATCATATCCGCGAAGAGACCCTTTCTCACGCTGAGGAAGTCATTCAGAAGCAGATGCTTATGGCACAGGAGATCGCGGGGATTTTGGGTGAGACGACCAGCGAGACCAGGGTACTGCTGCGCAAACTAACCGAACTGATGAAGGAATCCGACGAAAACGGCGGTGGTGCCGATAAATCGCAATGAAAAAATACGCTGTGGATGTAACCTCTCGCCAGTTTTCTAAAAACGGCGAGGATATATGCGGGGACGCGATAAAAATATCCCGAACGCCGGACTCGACGATCATCGTGATGTCCGACGGATTAGGCAGTGGTGTCAAGGCCAATGTGCTGGCCACGATGACCGTCGAACTTGCGACGGGGTTGTTTTCAGGTGAGTTATCGCTTCAGGAGATTATGGAGACGCTGATCGCGACCCTGCCGGTCTGCAAGTGGCGCAACATCGCCTATTCCACATTTTCTATCGTAAGAATCTACGACACGGGTCACGTTACGGTGGCTCAATATGATTCCCCGACCTTGCTGCATTTGCGTGGCGGTGTAAAGCCGGCGGCGATTAAGAGTATTGAGCGCAGCATAATGGATCGCAGCATACACGAGTCGCACTTCCGGTTGAACCCCGATGACGCGGTGATGATGTTCAGCGATGGCATTGTCTACGCGGGAGTGGGTGAGGGGTTGCCTATGGGCTGGCAGGAGGATGGCATTCTTGAATACGTCTCCCAGGCCGCACCGGAGCTTTGCGATTGCACGCAGATTGCCGACAGCGTTGCGCAGACCGCCCTTGGATTCTGGCACGAGAGGCCCGGCGACGACGGAACCGTGCTTTGTGCGCGGTATCGTAAAGCCGAGAATGCTACTCTGCTTACTGGCCCTCCGGGGAATCGCGACCACGTAAAACGTATGCTCCGCGACTTTATGGCCACCAGGGGCCGGAAATTAGTCTGCGGCGGCACCACTTCGCATCTGCTTGCGGATCATCTGGACGAAAAACTGGTCCCTGATGAGCGATATATAGACACTGATCTGCCGCCTATAGCCAGGCTGGATGGGGTGGATCTAGTGACTGAGGGAATATTGACCCTGAGCCGCGCATCGGAATACCTGGCTAAGGGCCGACCGGAGGGCAGGATGGATGCCGCCACGGCTTTGCTGGATCACCTTGAGGCGGTGGACGGCATAACCTTTATGGTCGGCACCGCGAGAAACCCTGCTCATCAAAACACAGGTCTGCCGGATTCGATATTTTTGAGGCGTACGGTAATAGAAAATCTCGCCAAACGCCTGGAATCTCTGGGCAAAGAGACGGAGTTGAAGTTTTATTGATGTGGCTCTGCCAATCCGCACTGCCCTCGTGTCACGCCACGCCACCTCCCCTGTCATTCCGCGTCACCCCTCTGTCATTCCACGCCCCTCTGTCATTCCTCGTCACCCCTTCTGTCATTCCGCGCGCAGTCGCGGAATCCACGGCGAGAACAGGCGTAGCAACGAGATCCTGCGACTTCGCGCAGGATGACAATTATTGATGGCGGCGATTCGGAGATCACCGCGAATCGGGTTTTGAGGTGGCAATTCGGAGATTGCCACCTATCGGTTACCCCACGTCACTCCACGCCACCACCCTTGTCATTCCGCGTCACCCCTTCAGTCATTCCGCGCGCAGTCGCGGAATCCACGCAGAGCCCCGCATGAATTATATTTTATTCCGTTGCCTGCAGATTAAATTTGACGTGGCGGAGCCAACCGTTTATATTATTAGATGCGGGATACCGCTAGCTGGATCCGTACAGCTTGCCGGCAAGCGCCCGCATTAACTTATGCCGGCACTGACCAGCCTCCCGGGCTTACGGAAATCTGGGTCTGGGATGACTAACCCGCGAGAGCCCCACAGCGTGCGGCTTGTTCGCGAAGAGGAGTGTTTTCGATGTCTGACGAGAAGTTTGAGCAGGATCAGAATACTGATCCGAACCACGAAATGTCTGCAACGCCATTCGGCAGCTCTGAATCGGGTGAGGCCGCAGAGGCCGTCTCCGAAGAGCAGACCACGCAAGTAGAGGCACAGACTCCTGATAAGGGAGCAGACCAGCCGGAAGCGGTCGAAACGACAGAGCCAGAACCAGTCGAAAAGAAAGAGATGACGATGGAAGAGGCGATGGCGGCCGAAGCCGGAATCGATTATGGCGGCACATTTAAGGCGCTCAAAGAAGGCGAAGTGGTTGATGGGGTGGTTGTGCACATAGACCGCGAGGGAGTGCTGGTGGATGTAGGGACGAAGTCTGAAGGCCACGTCAAGCCCAACGAACTCTCCCGCGACCCAAGCGCCAACCCTGAGGACGTCGTCAGCGTGGGAGAGCGAATTCGCGTCTACGTTGTGCAGGCGGACAGCGCGGAAGGCGGCCCAATCCTCTCCAAGAAAAGAGCGGACTTCGAAAACGCTTGGGATCGTGTCGAGAAGGCACATCGCGAAAAGGACACCCTTAAGGCGATGGTCTCCGACCGAGTCAAAGGCGGTCTGGTTGTAGATTTGGGCATTCGTGGGTTTGTGCCTGCCTCCCATGTGGGCAGCGGCAGACTGAAGAATTTGGATAAGTTTATCGGCCAGAGCATGACTTTCAGGGTCATTGAGGTCGACCGCGAGCGCAGAAAAGTCGTTTTGTCCAACAGAATGGCAGCGGAAGAAGAGCAGGAGAAACTGCGCAAGGAGACTATGGGGTCGCTGGCTGAGGGCCAGATCCGAGACGGAGTCGTTCGCAGAATTACCGACTACGGCGCGTTTGTTGACCTTGGCGGAGTCGATGGCCTGCTGCACGTCAGTGAGATGTCGTGGACGAGAATCAATCACCCGTCTGAGGCTGTAAAAGTCGGACAGAAGATCCAGGTTATGGTGCTTAAGCTGAATTTGGAGCAGGGTCGAGTCTCCCTTGGCTTGAGACAGATTCTGCCGGATCCGTGGATCGAGGTGCAGAGGATTCACAACGTTGGGGAGACCATCAAGGTCACCATCACTCGATTGGTCCCGTTTGGCGCGTTCGTCGCGGTTGAGGGCGGGGTCGAGGGGATTATCCCCAATGCGGAACTTGCCCATAAGAGGGTCAACAAGCCTGAAGAGGTTGTGAATGTAGGCGATGAGGTCGAGGTTAAGATCATCGACCTTCGGCCGGAGGAGCGCCGAATGACGCTCTCGCTGAGGCAGCTTCAGCCGCAGCCGGAGAGGCCGCCGCGCGAGGAGCAGCCCGACTACAGGCATTATCAGCAGAGCAGGCCGGAGAGCCGTACGACCATCGGCGACCTGATCGGTGGGCAGTTGGATCAATTCTCATCGATGGCTAAGCCGGACAGTGAGAAAGCAGCCCGGAGAAAATCTCGTGCCAGGTCGGCGCAGAAAGAAGCTTTGGCGGAGGCTGAGGCGCTTGCGGAAGCCGAGCAGATCGACGAGATTATCGAGGAATTGAACAAATCCGAAGATGAGCTTGTTGTTGAGACAGAGCAGCCGGAGGTAGAGGAAGTCGTCGAGGTGGTTGAAGAGGCCGCAGTCGAGACCGAGGAACCTGCGGCGGAAGAGGCCGTCGAGACAGCACCCGAAGCAGCAAGCGAAGAAGAGGCTGCTGAGTAATCCCGGCAGGGAACATACCTGAAACGCATACTACGGCCCGGTGCGCACTGTGTGGCACCGGGCCGTTTTGTGGCCGGGGGCCGGAGATAAATACGAAGGAGGAACCCCTTTATTTGGTGAAGTAATGGTGAAGGATGTGGTTATGGGGCGAGTTATAGGGGTTACCGGAGGTATCGCCACCGGAAAAAGCACGGTGATGAATATTTTCGCGCGTCTGGGCGCCCGGACACTCAGCGCCGATGCTGTCGCTCGCGAAGTGCTGGCAAAGGGGGGCATTTGCTACCAGCAAACGATCCAGCGTTTCGGCGAGGAGATTGTCGGTATTGACGGCGAGATCGACAGGGCGACTCTCGGTGGAATTATTTTTTCTGATCCATCAGCACGCCAAGACCTCGAAAATATCACGCATCCGCATATAATCGCACAGATCAATCGACAAATTGAAGAATTTCGCGCCGATAGCGCCAACGTCGACCATGTGCTGGCGGTGGAGATACCGCTGCTGGTCGAATGTGGGCTTGAGAGCGTTGTCGATGATGTTGTCGTGGTTGCGGCGGAACTTGAAACGCAGGTATGTCGTCTCACAACCATAAGGGGTATCTCCTCTGATGAGGCTGAGCTTAGAATAAAGGCCCAGATGCCGCTGGATATGAAAATCGAACGGGCGGATTGGGTTATTTGGAATGATGGTTCGCTGGAGTCGTTGGAGAGCCAGGTTCGAGCGGTTTGGGACGAAATTCGCTTGCCCTAACATGAGTAGGTATGTTATAGTTGGGTGACTGATGAGTTCGCGGATGAGCAGTGAGTCTGCACCATATCAAAATCTGCATTTCCTGCGCGTGTCGAGGACTGGGCAAGACGCTCAGTTGGACGGCAGGCTTGTCGTCATCTGTTCTTTCGCCACCGCGCCTCGTCCCCATTGTTCGTCGACGGAATTGTCCGGATAGGGCACGAACTTTTCTGCGGCGATTGTGCGCGGCGACACAAGACTGAAATTTCAGTGCAACGAACTCACCCAGGTGAGACGATCGTGTGGCTCAATTTAGGAGGAAATCGACCGTTGAGGCAGCTATTGCAAAACAGAGCAATCCGAAGCATCTGCTACGCGCTGGTAGTGGCGCTTGTGTCGACGCTTATGCCGCCGCTTACGCAGCAAGCGAGCGCACAGCTTATGCCGACTTATACAGTCGGAGTTATTGACTTCGCCAATGAATCTGGGGTTCAGGGCGATTTGCTGGCCAGGCTTGCGACAGACGCGGTTGTCGTCGAGATGAGTAAATCTAATCGTTACGACGTGGGCATCACGCGTACGATGATGAACGCAAAAATGGAAGAACTTGGCCTTCGCAGCCCGCTCTCCAAACTCGACCTGGTGAGGTTGGGTGAGGTGCTCAGCGCGGACGCGATGCTGCAGGGGTCGATAAGATCGGTGCAGTTGGCAGGTTCTGGCCCGACCAGGCGCGCCAGCGTCACTATCGTTGCACAGATGATCGACCAGGCCTCTGGTGAGATCATCAACGGCGCGGTGCAAACGGGCACTTCCAGCGCACGCGTTGGCTATACGGCTGATGATAACGCACTCATCGCAGAGGCTGTGAACTCCGCAGCGTATCTCGTTGTTAAGACAATGACAGATTACGTCATCCCCGAAGCGACGGTTATGATGAACGTCGGCGAGAGCCAGGTTATGATCAACAAGGGCGTGCGAGCGGGAATCAAGCCGGGAATGCGAATGATCGTGCTTCGAAACCGCGAGATCATCGGCTACCTTGAGGTCACAGGCACCTCCCCGGACGATGCGTATGCCACGGTTCTGAAGTCTATGCGCGGTATCCAGCCGGAAGACAAGGCTAGAGCGATTTATGACATGCCGACGGTCTCATCGGCGCTTAAATCCGAGCCGCTTCCTTCTGGCGCTC
Source organism: Armatimonadota bacterium (assembly GCA_050948905.1). GTDB lineage: Bacteria > Armatimonadota > UBA5829 > UBA5829 > UBA5829 > DTKD01. Next base: position 1,337,831 of record JBMNES010000001.1, read on the forward strand.
CTAAAAAGAGTCATGTTAGTAGCGGTGCGGCCAGCAAGATCGGCAAGTTCTTCATTGGACTGGTTGTGGTCGCAGGGCTTGCATCGTTGTTCCAGGGCGGCAGCGGGGTTGCCGATCCGCCTTCGCTGGGAATCGGTAACAAAAACCTTGAGTTTACGTGGGATCCCAAGCTCTATAACCATGGCCAAAACGTATTCGAGCTTCAGGTGGTTCGAGACGCAGTCGATGCGCTGGACGGACATGCTGAAGTGGTTGCTGCTATTAGCGACCCCAGCCTCTGGAACAATGGGCGGATCAATATCAGCGGTTTGTATGGCACAACGGCGGGCACTGCGGTCACCTACAGCAGGCTGCCGATGGGTGCGACCAGCCCGACTTCGGTTACGGAAACAATCCCGGCGGAGCCATACGGGATCACTCATACCTACAACTTGCGCGTTTTGCTGAGATCGCGATTGGGCGAAACGTCGGAAGGTTCGTCTGGAACGACTTATAAGTATCAAATGACCAAGCTGGGCAACGAGATCACAGCGACGGCTGTCGAGCCGTTCTCGCGAGATAAGGCCGTAGAGCCGATTGATGGTGATCCGGTATATGTAAGCCAGCTTTTGAATAACGAAGCTAACCTGAGCTGGTTGCCGTTGGAAGGCGCCAGTGAATATAAGGTAGTGGTAGAACCGATAGCTCCAGGAACTGCTCCGAAATGGGAGAGCAGCATAATGCATGCGGGTTCGGGTTCGGAAGTCTCGTTGAACGATGGAGATAGAATGTCTCTTGCCAACAGGCTCAACAACTTCCCAGACGTACAAATGAGGTGGTGCGTCTATGCCAGGAACTCGGCAGATACGAAGCCTCTGTGGACATATCCGGTCACAAGCCAGTGGCCGAGATTCACGATAGGCGCAACCCCTGGAGGTCCTCCGTAGGAACTTAGCTAGGGTCAGAGGATTCAGGAGGTCTCAGAAAATGAAAATCAATATGTCCAGATCAATATGGTCGTGGCTGGTGATTGCGGGCCTGTTAATCGGCGGGTTGCAGTCGCTGTGCGTTGCGGATGATGTCACATCGCCGTATGTGGTAAACGAGTATATCATCCGTGTAGAAAAGGGAGCGAGCGTGAGGGCGGTCTCGGACTCGATTGCCCAGTTGGGTGGGATGGTCGTAAAGGCGCTGCCGCTGCCGGATACCTATCTGGTGAGGATGGGCGTGCCGGCCAATAGCGGGGTCAGCGGCACCATTCGCAACACTCGAGTTGCAACCACTCCGTGGGTCATAAAGAGCTTTGCGCCCAATTTCATTTATAGCAAGCACGCAGTTCCAAATGATCCGTACTGGACCAATGAAAAGCTCTGGGGCCTCAAAAAAATTAATATGCCCAGGGCGTGGGATACAAATAAGGGAAGCTCTTCGGTGACCGTAGCGGTCATCGACTCAGGAGTCGCTAACCACCCGGATCTCGCCGGAAGGGTGCTTACTGAGAAGGGCTACGACTTTGTGGACAACGATGCCGATGCCAGCAACGACTACGATGGTCACGGAACCCACGTCGCGGGGACGATCGCTGCTCAGGGCGACAACAATATAGGAGTTGTCGGAGTCTGCTGGGATGGCGTTAAGATCCTTCCTATCAGGTTCTTGGATGGAGTCGGCAATGGCACCACGGATAACGCGATATTGTCGCTGGATCACGCGTTTCGGATGGGCGCGGATGTTGTGAATATGAGCTGGGGCCAGGAATACGGCTTTCACGATGATGAACTTCAGGCGGAAATCGAAGTTTTGGCCTCGGCGGGGCTCATTCTTTGCGCTTCGGCTGGCAATTCGGGGTTTAGCGGGAACCCATACGTTGGGGAGCCGGCTTCATATCCGGAGTGCATCGCGGTCGCGGCTTGCGGTCCTAATGACAATGTAACCTGGTATTCAAGCTGGGGGCCGGGCAACGAAGTTGATATCACTGCCCCTGGTGGAGATCAGGTTTTCTTCGGTCTTGACGCGGGGATTTACAGCACATCTGTCGGTTGGATGGGTGACACTCCTGTGTATGACTACGAAGCGCAGGATGGCACCTCAATGGCGTGCCCCCACGTTTCAGGCGCTGCTGCTCTGCTTTTGAGCAGTGGAGTTCCTGCTGATGAGGTGAGATCGCGGCTTGAGGGTACCGCCCGACGCATTGCTGGGATGGACAAAAAGAAATACGGCAACGGGATATTGGACGTTGCCGCTGCAATATCGAGTGGGACTGTGTTTATCACCAAGCCTGTAAAGGGTTCCACGGTCAGCGCCAACCCCGATGTGCAGATAAATGTGCGCGGAATCAGGCCGGACAGTATTGCTGTTTATGTAGATTATGTTGACGCGAACCGCGATGGGGTGCCGGATAATCTCAGTTTGGAGACTCCGGTGATCGCTGGGGTGGCATTGAGCAGGTTCCTTAATCAGGCGGGCACGGCCGTTGCATTTAACTGGAAAGAGGTGGCGCCGCATATACAATTAAGCCCCGGGCTGCACTGGATATACGTCACGGCTACCACTACTGTTGGCGGTCAACGCACGTCGGACTGGGGCGTCTTTGAGGTTACGGGCAGGATTATCCCTGCGGGGCAGCATCTGTGCGCGTTCCCGTATGGGTTTATGACTACAAATCCTGATGGGACCACTTCCATCAGCACGCTGCCGTCGGATATTCTTATGGATGCTGCCACTTCGCAGCCTCTGGATTTCCGTATTCAGACGGTGGATCGCGCTCAGCTGCATCGCTGGTCGACTCCGCAGGGCGGCTATTTTGCCTATGTCACGGGGCTTTGGAACCCGAATCAGAATGTGCCAAGGCCGGACGATATGGCGTGGCTGTATCCTTATATGATTCTCTCTAACTGGTCGACTGTGCCCACGGGCGGCGGATTTTTGGCCAACGATAACTCCAGAGCTTTGCAGTTCCCGGCGGGGGCGGGGTTCTGGCTGACTTTACAAAGAGATGCTTATATCAACAATGCCTATACGGAGATAAATGCCCCTCAGGGCTTTAGCATGTATCTGTATAAGGGCTGGAATATTATCGGCAATCCGTATACCAGATCGATCCCTCTTGCGGCTATTAAACTGACCTATCAGGGGAAGACGAGAACGCTGCGGGAGGACCAACTGGCTCGACCGCGCTGGGTTGACGATACGTTCTATGCCTATGAGTCTGACTCTGGCTACAAGATCGAGCGTCAGTTGCTGCAGCCCTATCAGGGCTATTGGGTGAGGGCTTTGGTCGGAGGCACTTCTCCCAATGAGCAGCTTATTATGACGGTGTATTGATGTGAATGCACGCACGGATGTGAGGAGAATGATGATGAACGTATATGGACGGTGGATAATTGCGGGTGTGCTGTGCGCTATATTAAGCCTTTTCGTTGGAGGTGTTGCGTTTGCGCAGTGGACAGTGCCAGCGAACTACCCTTCTTTTAAGCCGGACCCGGACTCGTCACCGATGTATGTTACCCTGGAAAACGAATACATTGCGTGCAGGTTCGGTATCCAGGGAAATGTTTTGTCCAAAGCAGTCTGCAACGACGCTGACTCTGGCGGAAATAAGTGGTTCAGGGGCGATAAGGTTCTTTCGTCTGACGATCACAACTGGGGCGTGGCCGGCAGGTTTGGAGTTGTCGCCAAGAAGGGCGACCCGGAAAGCCCGGTCGATGACGACTTGCCGTTGAACTTTATGGGCTTTATGCCTTGCCACTACTTCGGTTTTTTGAAGCTGCGCATTGGCGAGGATATGCGAATGATCGGCGACGGCGCAACGGGTTCGTGGCTGAATCGTGGCGCCGGGCAGCCTGTTATGACTCCGACGCTGTATCCTTCCGGGGAGTATGGGCCGTATATAGAGGGCACGTGGCGAACTACGGGAGGCAATGGCTCCACCATTCATATTAAAATCCGCATCGATCTGGTGCGCGATATGGCCAGGTTCGAATATCAGATCACAAATATGGGGCCTAATACCGAGAACATAGGTTTTGAGAAATACGGCGACGTGGAGATGGGTGCGCCGATTTTCAGAGGCAGCGATGTCGGCGGTTACTACGGGCCATACGACAACCAGGGCTTTGCGTTTGTTCCAGGGATAGGGGCCACCCAGCCGGTTGAGAAGCAAAAGGCTATGGTCTTCGGCGGCAGAGACCCGGATACAAATGCGCTTAACCCCGCAGTTCCGAACTGGATCGAGTTTTATGATCAGGCATACAGCCCGGGGATTTCGGCTAGAAACGTGCTCGGACTCGAAGATGCCACCAAGCCTGATATGGTTGCTATTGGTGAGCACAACGACCTTTACCACAAGGACCTGTGGCTGCCGCTGGATTATCGGCCGGATAAAGCCCATCAGGTACTTGATATGGCATGGCTGCTGTGCTGGGATCAGAAGATGCTGGCGCCTTCTGCCACTCGGACTATCGTAACCTACTACGGAATTGGCGCGGCTACCAGCAGATGGACTTATCAGTTGGGCAAAAACGCCCGCAGAGACGACGCTATGTTGAGTGTCCAGGCTCCCAGGAGCCTTAAATACGACAGCGTCAACCCGCTGCCGTATACGCCTGAGTATTCGCCTTCGACTTTTGCGGTTAAGGCGTATGTCTACAATCTCTCTAATAAACCTGGGCCGTATGAGCTTCGTGATGTGACGGCATCTATATCTTTGCCGGATGGGTTAGAGTTGGTCTCCACTATGCCGGGCAACGAAGCTACGCAGCGTCTTGAAGGCATAGTCGAAAGAAATACCGAGGCCGAGCCGATTCAGTGGACTGTGCGGGCAACGGGGGACTATGTCGGTGAACTGCCGATTTATGTTACGGTAGTCGACAATGACCCCGAAGGCAGATATTGGCAGCAGACAGTTATGAGGCCGATTTATGTGCCGGCTGCCAAGAGGGGCCATTTTGATTATGGCTGGCAGTTGATGCACGTGCCGTTTGCGTTCAATAACCCGTATTTTATGGCTACTGGCAACCCTTTGGGCCTGATTCCGGGCACTTTTGGAGCGCAGTACTATGATGCGGGGCGGTATAAGCCGCTGGATCAGCTTAAACCGGGTCGTGCTTTTTGGATATTCGTGTCGGGGCTGAGCTGGAATGAGACGCAACTCTTCTCACTGTCACCGGACGCAGCCATTGTCGGCGAGTCGCTGGGCACTGGCAAGCAAACCGTTGAGCAGAGAGTGCCATTACAGTACGGATGGAACTTGATCGGCAATCCGTATGTCTATCCAATATATTGGGGTCAGACCCTGGTTCACCGGGGCACTGAGACTCTTACGCTTGAAGAAGCAGTAGCCAAGGGCTGGATAGAGAAAGCTCTGCATTCGTGGAATCCTGCCAAGCAGGGTTATGACATTATTCGCGATACAGGTTCGTTGTTGAACCCGTGGCTGGGCTATTGGCTCAACGCCAAAAAGACGCAACTGTCCCTCACATTCCGGCCGCCGGTGTTGCCGGGCGGGGATGTGACGGCCAATCCGGGCGGCCAGTGATAAACCTGGCCGCTGGAGTGTTTTTATACAGGCGTGGAGATGGCGAATTCGGCGGATTTTGCAGACCGAATTGCAGCGGGGGTAGATTGGTGGAAGGCGCTCCAGTTATGGAGTGTGGAAGGAAGATGAACTATGAAGTCCAGTAAAGGGCGTTTATTCTTAATACTCTTTATTGCGTTGTGGCTGCTTGCTGCAGGCTGTAGCGGGGCGTTTGCTGCTTTAAAGCTAAGCTCTTCTCCGACTGCGGCGACGGCCAACTCGGTATGGAACATAGCAGCCACGTGGCAGCAGGAGGATGGTATCTGGCCCACCCTGGAGCGCAGCAGCCGCACGGAAGGTCTCATCAACATGGGGCTGATTGGCGACCGGTGGGGGGCCACGATTGGTACTCCCAGGGCGCTTATTCCGGCGGCCTGGGCCGAATCCTTAACCTGGTGGCGTGCGATGGCTCCGCCGGATGGATTTATCGGATTTGCCGAGCCGACCGAGATTCTTCCTGATGAAGCCTATCAACCGATTGGTTTTGTCTCCGTTCAGCCTGATCCCGAGCCGGTGGAGATGAGCTCGCAGGAAACGGATGATCCGGCTTTCTATCACGGTGTTGACTACCTTTCGCTCGAAGCGATAAGCGACACTGCGCAGGAAGTTCCCGTGCCTGACGCACAGGGCAATGTACCTCCGTGCATCGTTCCCCAGCGGGATGAGGACGATGGTGTAGATGAAGATTCCTCGCGCCCTGCGACCCCGGCGGTAATTGTCACTTCGAAGGTCCCGGTGATGCTGGTGGGTGTATGGAGTTCCGCCAGCCGTTCAGCGGCCAGCCGCCTGAAGGCTCGCATTCGAAACGCCGCTGAGATATTCCCGAAAGACGACGATAACGACGGCTGGCCAGCTTATAACGTTATCGAGATAATGGAAAAGGACGGCAAGCTGCCTGTTAACGTAAACAGGGTTTTTGTGAGCTATTATGCTCCGGGAACAAACTACGTTATCACCGAGTCCAGCCCTCTTCCGATGCCTTATACGGTCTATCGGGTCACGCTTTCGGATACCCATACGCCGTATCTTCTGATAAATCCTGAGATTCTCAAGCTGGATCCGAATCGGAACGGCGATCTGAATGATAAGAACCTTGAGCCGAAGGACTGTCCTGTGCTGGGCATATACGGCAGTGCACGCGACGTCTTGACTGGCACCAACTACTTTGATCTGTCGGACCCACTCGATGATCCGGCGCATCCGACTGCGCCTCCGAGGCCGCGGTATGAGCCTCCGACGAGGGACAATCCATATGGCAGACTATTTTTCACCAAGTTGCCCGACCTCGAGGAGCTTGAGGCTGGCCGGGAGTTCTTTGTCGTAGTTTCCTCTAATGCAGTCGACGGAGTTTATGCAAACTCTGCCGGATCGGGTGAAAACTATTATTTGCGATCTAACGGCCAGCCGATAGGTTACTGTTCTAAATCTGGTGTTATCCGCCTTGCTACCCCGTTATCGGAGAATAGTCTGCAAATTGACGACGATGCTAAGAGGGTTATCAGCGGGCCGCAAGTATATGTGAAATATCGCAAGCTGAGCAAGACATCGTTTACGGTTGCTCAGAGCCCGAAGGTTGAGGTAGTTACAAACGTGACGATTGCCCCTTCCGACCCTGCCTGGGCGTTCAGCTCAAAAGACGCCAACTGCGGTTATGACGGAGGGAAGTTCGTTATTGATACCAAAGAGCTTCCGTATCCGACTTTCGCTGCGGGGATAACCTATTGGGGCAGATATTCGGAAGGTCAGGTGGTCTGGCTCGGTGGCTCTATTCCAATGCGCTACCACGAGAACTCTCCGGTCTCGGGCGCGATATTCCGAGTTGCTGTAAGCGCTGGTCTGAATATGTCTAACCCAAAACAGCAGCCATTTAACGAGATGGCGTTGAACAGGCCGGCTGTAAATAACAGACTGATATACGACCCGCGTTCTCACCCGATGTATTATGACAGTCATCTTGTAGCGGGGCCAGGCGGCGCACCGGCTACGTGCTGGCTGACGGCCGTTGGGCGCTGTGTTAAGGATCGGGCTATCGTGACATACGAGGTCAAAATCAGTGACAACATCACCGTAACAGTTCACGACTCCCAGCGTGGCGGAACGATCGACCACGGTGGCGTGTCTGGTAACCGAGACCGGTTGTCTATTATATCCGATGCCGCCCGGCCTTCTTACACGGATGTCGATCCGTTGAGTATTGAACCTCTTAATGACGAGGTCAACTCCAGCCGCCCGGACGACGGCTCCAGCTCGACTCAGTTCGTGTTCAGAGTCAGATACCACAATCAGGACGGTTTGCAGCCTCTACCTTGGCTGCACGAAGCCGACGACTGGTGGAACAGTTGGGGAACAGACAGCAACTCCGGAGTTGTGCTTTATTTGGACCAGAACGGCACCGGTGACTATCGCCCTCACTTTATGCAGAGAGAAAACCCGACCGAACCGTCTGCGGCGGGTAGTGGCGGAGACGTCTATGTATATAGAGTAATACCGCACAACAAGCTCGGCACTAGAGGATCGGGAAGTAACTTGTGGCCAATTCAACGAGGTATTGTAACGTATGCGGGTGCCGCGATCCAAGATAACACTTTGTATCAATCGCTGGCCTGCGGAACCTATCACTATTTCTTTGCTTGTTCGGACGACTCTCTCAAGTTCGAAAACGGTAGATTCCCGTTTGAATATCAGAACGCCCGAAAGATGAATCCAGACGATCCACTCAGCAAGACCGGGCTTCAGGAATGGGGCCATACCGGCGGCTACTACAGCAGCACCGGCTTGGACCCGTCTTCTCAGCGAGTTGTTACGAACTATCCTGATGTTGATCGAGCAAAATACCGCAGGTATAGCTCAAGCGGAACCACGCCCTATGACTCTACTATCTATGTAGATCGACCTGTTCGTGCGCCGGGTAAATTTGAAGCAGGCAGGGATTATCCTTATCAATACGCTTGCGATGAGCACCCGCGCGTCTCGTGCGAACTGCTTATGCCGTCGTCTGACGCTATGGATGTTCGTTACGACGACGCAAAATACGGCTGGGGCCGATTCTTCGGCACACTGTCTCCCTATAGGTTCGCCGTCAATCCGCTTCTGCCGGGGTCAAGAGGCGCCAGCTCTGACGCGCAGCGTGCGGAGACATCCGGTTCATTCAGCAAGGACACTAATGTCTTCCGGATTCTATACAAGCAGATAGATAATAAGCCTCCAATCTCTATTCAGTTGTGGGTAAATAACGCTTCCGAGAAATCGGGAGACACCCCACAGCATACTTATAAGGCTTACTCAATGCTGCCGACCCCAGGCCAGACCGTGAAAGACTATCGTAAAGGTGTCTGGTATGAGTATACGCTACAAAGCGGCACGGCGAATCTGCCGCTTGGGCCACACACATATTACTTCACCGCTTATGATGGTGAGCATAAGGTCAGATGGCCGGTAAGACCGGATAAATATTCGTACAATAATGTCGAGTACGTTGACTGGTGGCATCCGACGGAGAGCCTGGCTTCCGATTATGCTGCCGAAGACTACTATGACAACGACTTCGTACCGGGGCCGTATGTCAACAGTGCTCCGAAGATCACCAACTTGTCGGTTACGCCGAGCACTGGCAAGGAAGGCACCAATTTCGTCTTCCGTGCCACCTACTCCGACGCCGACGGACAGCGTGTCTATTCCGCAAAACTCGTTATTGAAGTGAACGCTGCGGGAGACAAGCGCACGTTCGATATGTATGTTGATCCCAAATATAGGCTCAACCCGACGGCAGACAATTCCGAGCTTTACAAAACCGGAGTGGATTATCTGCTCGATACGGCTTCTTTGGGAAATCTGGCGCTTGAGACGGGCACCAGGCGGTTCTATGTTGAGTTTACGGACGACTGGGGCCGATCTGACGATCCCAACGACAGGCGCAAAGGTGAGACTACCAGAGCTCCTGAAGGATGGAAGACCGGGCCGGTTATTTCCGGCAACGTTGCGCCGACTCTGAGCAAAGGCTCTGTGACCTCTGCAGACGGCACCGCAAACGCGGCTACGCTGTGGACGTTTAAGGTTAATTATCGTGACAAGGATAACGACCCGCCGTCGATGGTCAAGTTGTTCATCGGACGATTGCAGGTTGGCGATAAGACCGTGCCTGAGAGCACTTCCAAGGTCAAAAACGTTATCTGGGACGATGGCAACACGATGATCCCGTCCGATCCTTCGGATACAGTCTATGCGGACGGGGCGGAGTATTTCTTCCAGACACGTCTGGGAGGTCCTGACGGTGCAGTGCTGGAGCGCGCCAATGTGACGATGAACGACACGCTGAACGTAACGCCGGTAGGTGTGCCGTCGAAAGACATCGCCGCTGTTTATGGCGTGTTTATGGAAGGTGATCCGAACAATACCAACTTCTATGCTGGCACTGGGAAGCCGTTTGCCACTGGAGACCTGACGATTCGACTCGGAACGGCTCTGCCAAACCCGCCCACGGGGCAGGTTTATATGACCTATATGCCGACATCCTCGGCGATTCAATATTACTATGCATTCGCGGCGCACGATGGCTCTCAATATGCAACCTATGCAAGCTCGTCCAATGACGACCTGCGTTCCGATGCGGCCGGCTGCTTCGTGCTGCAGGATGCTGACCGAATTGACGAAACACACTACGTCATTCGTCCGCTTATCGCCAGGCAGCTTGTGCTTTCTGCTGCTACCAATACAATCGATCCGGACCCGAACAGGGTCGGAGATATAATCACTATATTGGGGCTCTATACAAATGAGAACCTGACGGGGACCAACTATGTCAGCTCCCCGATAGACTACAAGGGCAAGACTGGGACTGTCACGGTCGGCTCCACAGTGCCGGCGGGCAAGGTCTGGCTGAAGGTCGAGGCAGACACCCCGATAATCGGCCCGCTGCCTATCGAGTATCCTGAGCATGTTGGAATGCTGCGCGATGCGGAGGTCTTCCAGAACTTCGCTTCCAACCCGCTTCCTCTGCTGTTGACCGATCAGAAGAACGGTTTCGTCTCTGACGTGGAGAATCCGGACGGCGGTTTCGACCACGCGGTGCTGTTGATGGACGGCGTGGCGCTTTATGAGGGTAGACCTACCGGCCTGTATGTCACCCCTGACTACCCGGCTGATATAGCCTCGGTCGAGGGCGTCTACTGGCTCGATAACCCGGATCAGGATCACAAATATGACAATTACTACGATCCTTCGCTGCTGGATCCGCCGGCTGTGCGGGAAGGCGGTGTGATCGTAGGCCCTGGCGACTCGCCGGACAAGGTCGTAGTTGCGGATCCTGACGAGGTGTATGCGATTCTGGGTGTCTACGACAACCCTGAACTCCAGGGCACCAATTATTATCAAGGCGCCGGTTTCTCTGAAAATGCGAATAAAGACGTCTATCAGTGGCAGCCTGCTTATGTGCTGGATCCCAGCTTCGTGTGGCCTATCAACCCTGTGGACATAGTCTCTATAAAGGGCGTCTACAGGTCGATGACCGCGACGCCTGCGACCAATATGTTGCAGCCGGATGCGGACGGTTTCCCGACCACTTACAACCTGCTGCCGTATTCGGGAGTGGATGGCGAGCCGGTTAAGCTTGACGAGCCTATGACAGATGACCCGCTTCCGAGCAGGCTCTATATTGCTTACTATCCTCCGGGGACGCCTAACGAACTCGGACAGATAACGCTTACCAGGAAGCTGCCTGAAGACGTGACCACGGTCTACGTGAAGATATGGGCTAAGGGCTTCAATCCTGGAGACAACCATATCAAGCTGACAGCTAAGTTGCCGGATATATTCACAGCGGCAACGGTAATTACACGCGGCCAGGTTAAGCCGTCTGAGGCTGGAAAGCTTGACGAAATCGGACAGGTGACGGGCGTATATGTCGAGGGCGATCCTCTCAACTACTACACTGGCACGCTGAACCCGTTCAAGATGGGCGACGCCAGCATCTATCTCGGCAGCCAACTGCCGGAGACGATTTCGGCGCCTGTTACAATCGCGTATCAGCCGAAGGATCGCAATGTCACGATCAAGTATTCGGACATCCGCTATACGCACCTGTTCACTGGCACGGCACAGCAGCCGTTGCTGACCGATTTCGACGAACCGGCAATCAACCCGTTGATGGTCACCGGTGGAGACTTGTTCTTCGTCCCTGATGGTCGCTATGTCGACAGCATCAATATATTGGGCAACTCGCTTGATCCTGTAAGTGGATTGCCGAGAGCGATTGACGGCGGTGTGGTCGGTGTGTGGATGTCGCCGGATCTGTCCGGAACCAACTACTTCAACCCGCGCAGGGTAAACGTCTACGATGACGACCCGAAGGAACTGAGGCTTTCGACCAAGCTGCCTGCGGGTACTGGTCAACTGTTCGCGAGGGCATACCAGAAGGGGATGTATTTCATCGACCGCTGGAACCGCACGCTGCGATTCGACGAGAACAGCCCGGTTCAGCCTTTGGATAAGATTCAGGTCAGCTACTTCTTCGGCCAGAGAATGCCTAAGAAACTGTTGCCTAATACCCTGCCGAAGCTGACCGAAGGAAAGGTGACTCCGCTGGTCGGGGCGCGCAGTACGCAGTATATCTACAGCGTCAAGTATACGGACATCGACGGGCCGAACGGCCAGATGCCTGAGTACGTCAGAGTTGTGATTGATGGCGTGGCGTATGACATGACGCCTGTCAGCACTGGCACGCCGCTGTATAACGTAGGCGCTGTATATACATATAAGCCTTCTGGCAGTCTGGCCGGAGGATCGCATAGTTACCACTTCGTCGCATCCGACGGGGCGGCGTATGCGTGGTTTGATAAGAATGGTTCGCATCAGGCTGAGAGAGGCCTGCCTACTCTGAGCATCCTCGACCTCGAAGGGCCGTGGGTCAACGATCCGCCGCAGCTCTCAAATGGAGCGGCAGCGCCGAACCCGGCTACGGGCGGAATCAGCACTAAGGATAGCGTCGACTATACCGTCACGCTCAGAGATGCGGACAACGATCAGCCGTATTTCTACGATCCGCAGCGCGATCCGCTGAGTGGGATTCCGATATCCGGCGCTCCCAGGTTGTGGGTTGATGCGGCAGTGGACGACGATCAGGCGGCGCCTGTCACAGGTTCGATTGTGGCGCTGGAGGCCGATCCGCTTGAGACATCTCGAAAGAGGGTTATTGTCGTTAAGATCACGGACGCCGAAGGCAACCTGGTCGATCCGAACTGGACGACGGATCAGTTTGCCGGCAAGCTGATGCAGATCACTAACGGCGATACCTGGTCGGATATCGCATCGTCGCCGTATCTGAGGGTGTATTTGATTCAGTCGAATACATACAACAAGCTCACCATTGCGACTGAGAATCTGGAGACTGACCAGCTCATAGTCCCCAAGGATCCTGTCACCGGTGAATCACGACTGGCGCAGTTCAGGATCAATGGACTCTTGATGTCTAAGGTGAACCCGACGGATCAGAACTACGCTCTGGGCATCGATTATAAGATCACTGTGCCGAAACTTGTGGTAGGCACTCATAAATATCACTTCACCGCGAGAACGCGTGAGACCAAGCCGCAGTGGCTGCTGGCTATGGATGAGTATCTTAATAAGAATCCATACTCGGAGATGGTTAGATTCCCGGCGGTAGGCGATCTGGCTGGGCCTACGGTCGTCAGCACGACGCCTTCGGGCAACCAGAAGCCTGTGCTGTCCAGAATCGGTGCATCCACGGTCTATAGAGGGCCGAGGCAGCAGTACTCAACGGTTCTGTCACCCAATAGGGTGCAGCCGTCTAACTACACTGCGCTGCTGAGCGTCACCGGGGTGCATGTCAACGCTAACGCCGATGCGCATTTGGCCGCAGAGCAGCAGGTAGACTATTACGATTCTACGAGCACGCCGAACCCGCCGGCTACCGGCGATCCGGTGAAGCTTGCCAGGAATCTACCGGCAATCTCTGTTGACGACGAGATCATTCAGCACGGAACGGTTTCCGACCTGCTGACGGTGATTCCGGATGTGTCTTCGGCAATTGGGACTGTGTCGGCTGTATATGTCGGCAAAGACCCGCGATTGACTGGAACGGCTTATCCGCCGGCGTCGCCGAGTCTAAATGGCGACGGCAGCATCACTATGTCCGCGAGCCTGCCTATTGGCACTACGGACGTATACATTAAATACAAACCGGCTACCGCGACGATGGCTACTACTGCGGATGGAACAGATAACGTTCCGATCCCGAATGTGAATGAAGTGGCATATGTGGTCGGGGTTTACACGGCTGCGGACGTTGATTTCTCCAGCAACCTGGTGGATGTTAGCGGATGGGCTCCGGGAGCTACGTCGGTTCCTCTTTGGGGTGCGCCGATTGCCTCCGGCACAGGGCTGGTGGTTAAGTATGTTCCATGGCCTCCGGTATATGTCGACTACTTCTCACCTGAACCTGGTACTGCGAGGACGCCGATTCATGGCATCTTCGTCGCTGGTGAGCCGCTTACGTTCAAGGTCAATTATAAGGACGCCGACGGCGATCCGCCGACCTATCACGACGGCGTGCAGGGTTACGTCCAGGTGGTCTTCAGTGACACTGGTCGCACCTCGCAGCTCGTGCCTATGGGCACAGGCAGCAGCTACATTTCAGGCATGCCGTTCGGCGTGACTTTGACCGACGTGCCGGAGGGAACGCATCCGTATCACTTCGAGGCCTCTGACGGTTATGAGGTGACCAAGTACTACGGCAGCGGGACGGCGGCTAATCCTGAGAGGATTCAGGTCAACTACAAGCCTACATTGACCAACGGCAGCGTCGACCACACATCTGGCGCGGCATCGTTCACGTTTACCGTGAAGTATACCGACCGCGACAACGTGGCCCCGGCTGCAGGCGGTTATGTCAAGGTGATATTGAAGCACAGGACAGATCCTTCTGTGATGATTACTGTTCCGATGACTACTCTCGACCTGACGCCGAATTACTCCATGGGAGTGCTCTATACGGGTACGGTCGATGTGGCGAATCCGGATGGCAGCGTCAATCTGCCGCCGGGAGCCTATAACACCATATTCGTCGCTCACGATGGCATACAGGACGCCGATACTCTGGCGGGGCCGACCGTGACGAGGCGCGATACTAACACTGCTCCGGTGATCCTGGACTACGAGGTAAGAAGGCTTATGCCTAATGGCCAGCTCGGGCCAGGCACCGGTAAGATATCCGACACGTTCGTCTATCGAGCGTGGTATATGGACGAAGACAACGACGAGCCTGTCTTTATCTCCAGCAGTGGGGCGCGGCAGACTGCGCTGACCCTGGTTATCGACGAGGGGCTGCCTACTGAAAAGATACTGCCGATGACTACGGGTGTGGTTCTACCGGACTACACGGAGCCGGAGGGTGTCGAGTTCCAGGCCAGGGTTACCGGAAGGACCCTCGGCACGGGCAACCACACCTATTCGATCCGGGCGACTGACGGCGACCTGCCGGCAGAACTGGTGAGCGGGCTTGTGGCTGTCAAGAATGGCCCGATCCTGATGCTGCCTTACTTCAAGTTGGAGCTTATGGGCAGGGACGGCGAGGCCATCACCGATCGTTCAATCGTTGGTCAGGAAGTGCTGATCACGGGCAAAATGTACTTCCCGTACACTATTGCCACAGAGCAGCCTTCGGATATCAGCAACATAACCATTCAGGTAACCAAGCCTGATGCGACCGCGGTTTCTCTGAACGCGAGCCTGAACAATATACGTAAGGACAACGCGACCAATCCACAAAACTGGATTGGGGACATCGTGGTTACTTATGGTGGATTTGTCGATCCGGCGCTGATTACTGGAAAGAGCCTCACGCTTACGGCGAGTGGGCAGTGGATACTGAACGCTTCGTGGCCGGGGGACTCACTGTATGATGGCGCGCAGACCGATGCGGAGTTTGACGGGCATAATGACCAGGTTAGGGTGGCCGTCAGCGGGCCGAGCAGGACTGTGGCGGTTGCTGATCCGCGCAAGCCGGAGACTTCCGAGCCGATAGCGGATATGATCACCCCGCCGATGTTGATCGGTGACAAAAATCCGGGCGCTGTGTTCGGCTGGGATCGAGCTTTGCCGATGCAGGTTGTGAGATGGGATCCGCGCTCCGGCCAGTATTACTACTACGGCCAGATGGGCGCTCTTCCTGAGTTGCAGCCAGGCGATGCGGTATGGATCAAGCCAAGGATCGGTAATTCCGGCACTCCTGGTTCGGGCTACCCTGCTGCGGAGCCGTTGGGCAACGTATACACGCTGAGTGCGACTGCACTGCTGACAGACCGTGTGGCGATGTCGGTATATGCTTCGCATGTGCTTGGTGTATATACTAACGCTCAGAAGACCGGGACAAACTACTACGTCCACAGCGCAGCGATTTCGCCGTTCCGTGCTGGGGATGGTCAGATATCGTTGACGAGCTTCCTGCCGGTTGGCACGACTCAGGTTTGGGTCAGCTATGTCGGTGCGCAGAGCAGCGTCGACGAGGGCTGGATTGCGCTGGATAACCCGTCGGTCGCAAAGGAGATGGTCGGCGGCGATCCGAGATACTATCATTCTCAGTATCGGCTGGTCAAAGTTGCAGCCCAGGCGTATCCGCTGAAAACTGGAGCTGGTGGATCACCGATATTGAATACTGAGACCAGGCTGCCGCTGCTCAAATCGAGCACAGTGCAGTTGACGACTGGATGGAACCAGGTAGGAAACATCTTCTTCAACTGGAAGACTGGTGCGCAGTTGGCTACCCCTGCTCCGGACGAGCCTCCGGCTCCTCCGAGTGGGGTGGGCAAGGCGGCCAGCGGGGCGATAGACCAGTGGAAGGTCATACCTGTCCAGCCGGCTCTGATCGGAAAGGTGCTGGGGGTCTATCTGACCTCGTCACTGACCGGCACCAACTACTATCAGCCGGGGCTGGCGACTCAGCCGTATCGTCGAGGAGACAGCAGTATTCGACTCACCGAGCCGATACCTGCGTCGACAAGCAGCGTCTATGTTAAATATGAGCTGTATCCGAGAGAGGATGTCGGTATTCCGTGGAAGGATATACGCGTGACATATCTCGGCCAGACCAAGACGATTGCAGATGCGGCGGCTGCGGGATGGATTCTCGGATATGCCTGGAGATACGATCCGCTCCAGAAGCAGTATGTTAAAGTTGCTGATGCGGCGGGTTCGGAAAGAGTGCTCAAAGCCTGGTCCGGCTACTGGGTGAGGGCGTATGTGAATTGCCAACTGGAGATCGACCCGAACACATCGTTCAATGGGGTGTTCACTGGAACGGCAAGGAGCATGGCTGTCGGAGCAATGAACTCTGGGGAGGCCGTGGAAATGCCTCCTCCTGCGCCGGAGTAACGTCAAATATGCGCGGCCCGGTAATGCCGGGCCGTGCCTCTCAATTAGTGTTATGGAGGACATCATCGGCATGATTAAGGTGGGGAAGAGACGTATATTAGCGTGCATTACGTTTTGCGTTATGTTCGCTCTCATAGCGGGGGCTGGCTCGGAGGCGGCGTTATTCGGGCTGATAAAGTCCAAGAAGCAGACAACTGCAGCCACGGTCAAATATTCCCTGGTCATCTTCCCGTTTGATAAGGATACGGACTCCGCGGCTGGAGTGCCTGATGACTACGGCGAGACGATTGCCGGATACTTGCGCAATTCTATGTCAGCCAGCAAGGGCTATTCTGTGCTGCTCTATGACGCGAGGCTTATGCCTATTAAACGGGCGATGTTCGACAAATCAATACGTGAACAGGATACCAAAGCCCCGTTCTCTACCGACAAACCCAAGGTAGAGAAGCTGGCACAAGCCCTCTCCACCGACTACTACATAGTCGGCTCTGTGGAAGGCTATGACTACAATAGAGAGAAAAAGACTGTGGAGATCACCCTCAAAGCCGATCTTGTGTTGGCTGAAGGTGGCAAGGTGACTCAGGAGTTTTTGGTGGCAGCTACGGCGGGAGATGGCAAGGAGACCGACGACGAAGATTCTCTGCGTAGTCTGGCGGCTGGAAAAGCGGTACAGGCCTTGACGGAGAAGATATTGGCCACCTCGCCGGCTGACGTAAAGGCAAAAACAGCCGAAAAGTCCGCCAAACAGAAGTAACTCTGTAGATTTTAGCAAATGACGGTCTATGAACCGTGAATCCTGGTAGGTGGCAATTTCCAAATTGCCACCTACAACTATCATTCCTCCTCAGGCGGAGGGCGACCTCGGCCGGATATTATCATCTCTACTTTCTCCATAATGTGTACTGAGCCGCCTTGTCGCGGCTTTAGATACAGCTCATCTATCAAAATCTTCAGGGTAATCGCTGCTGGCACCGACAGAAATATCCCTGCTATTCCAAATAAAGCGCCAAGCACCGTCACGGCGAACATCACGCTGACAGGATGCAAACTTACCCCGTGTCCTATAACAAGGGGCACGATGAGATGATTTTCGAGCTGCTGCACGATTATGATCGCGAGCACCACCCAAAAAAACAAATGCGGATCAATAGCCAGGGCGACCAACGCTGGCGGCACCCCGGCCAACGCCGGGCCTATTATCGGCACGATCTCCAGCAGCGCGGCAATAACGGCGAAAGGCAGTGCATAAGGCAGGTGAAGAATTAGCCCTAGAGCTACCCACGTCAAAAACCCGACTGCGAACATCCCGGCCGCTACGGAGTATGCCCACCGGCGAAGCTGAGTCGACAATCTGAAGAGTATTTCCGCTGCGATGTTGGCTCTCGGGCCCATAAGCTGCAGAAAATGCAAAAGAATCGTGCGGGGCTGGGCAAGCGCATAAATGGTGCTTATAAACAAAATTCCAATGCTCACCAGAACCTCGATCGCGCTCATGGTGAGCAGACTTAGTCCTGACAGAGACATCCCCGCCCACGCACCGATAGAGCTTGTGGCGCGTTCGGTGGTTTTGTGTTTGAAGCCTAAAAAGCCCAGATGATCGGCCAGCCAGCGATCAATATCGTTAAGATAACCCGGCAAACTACGAAACAGCTCGATAAACTGGCGTCTGAGAATCGGATAGATATACCAGGCCGCCAAAGCCAGCAGACCGAGAACGACAAGAGCCAGCGCCACAGTTCCGAAATACCGCGGCACTTTTCGCTCTTCAAGCCAGGTTATTACGGGGCTGACGATAAGCGTAATCAGCGCCACAATGCTAAACAGTATCACAAACCCGACAACAGCCGCGAAGAACTTGATCACCACATACACCCCTGCGGCGAACAGTGTTCCGAATACTATCAGGTGTTTTATCTCGACGACTGTGTAAGACTGCTTTTGCAATATCGTGCCCTGTTCTCTTTATATCTTTATAACCCAGCCTAACTTATACCCCACAAGTCAGGCGGCCGGACAATGATCCGGCAAACGGCCTGCGTTTTGGAAAAGAATGATTGGGTAATACAAGTCAAACGACTTGGCACTTCACGATTATTACGTTGATTGTTGGATCGCTTATGAACATCAGAAAAGCACTTGTTGGCAAACACTCAAGCGCCTTGTTGTGCTCTATGCTGCATAATCGCAGGATCAGACGTTTTTTGTGGAAAAGGATCGAACTGCGCCTGTTGCAGGAGAGCATGTCCTGTCGGCCTGGGCAGTGCCCTACGCAGGCTAAATTGGATCGCATGGATATCATAGTCGGGCTATTCGAGGGCTTGGACAGGATTATCGAGAGGGGCATTGTCTCCAAATCGGTTATGCAACACCTGCTGGATGCGTTGCTCGGCAACGTTATACTCAACGAGGATGCTAAAAGAATCGAGAAAGAAGCCGGGGCAGCGCCTCCGTCGTTTGTGGTCGTCAGCCCTACCGGTCGATGTAACCTCAGATGTGCCTCATGTTACGCTGCGGATGCGGCCCTGAAAGGCGGGGAGTTATCCTTTGAGGTCTTTGATCGAATACTGCGAGAAAAACGGGAGTTGTGGGGTTCGCATTGGACCGTAATATCCGGAGGCGAACCGTTTTTATGGAAAGACGGCGCATGGGATTTGATGAAATTAGCGCGGCGGCATCCAAACGATGTTCTTATGGTCTATACCAACGCCACTTTGATTGATGACGAAGTTGCGCGAAGGATCGCCGAGGCGGGCAACATCACGCCCGCGATATCCGTGGAGGGCTTCGAGGCCGAGACCGACGCAAGACGAGGTGCGGGGACTCATCGCAAGATATTGAGGGCGTTTGAGGCTCTGCGCAAACACGGGGTGCCTTTTGCCATTTCCGCCACCGCCACTCGTAGTAACTGGCGCGTGATAACAAGTGATGAGTTTGTCGACTACTATTTTGACGAACAGGGTGTGCTGTTCGGCTGGATTTTTCAGTATATGCCGATGGGGCGTGACCAAAATCTCGATTTGGTGGTATCCCCGGAGGCCAGGGTGGAGATGGCCCGGCGTATGTGGGGCCTGGTCAGAAATCGCAAGATTTTCCTGATTGATTTCTGGAACAGCGCCACTTGCAGCCAGGGTTGCATTGCTGCGGGCAGGCACGGCGGATACTTTCATATTAATTGGGACGGCGACATTATGCCGTGCGTCTTCGCACCCTATGCGTCCGGCAATATCAACGAGATTTACGCCAATGGCGGGGATTTACGCACTGCCATAAAATCCCCATTCTTCGAGAATATTCGCAAATGGCAGCGGGAATACGGATTTAACCGCAGGGCCGTTGATACCGGAAACTGGCTGGCTCCGTGTCCGATTCGCGACCACTTCGATGTATTCGCCGAGGTAGCAACCTCCTGCGGCGCTCGACCTATTAATTCAGAAGCGGGGGAAGCGATAGCCGATCCCGAACATTATGCGGGGATGGTCAGCTATGGCAGACGTATGGCCGAGCTTACTGACGATCTGTGGGAGTCGTTGTATGTAGACCCCGAACGCAGCGGAAAGACCTGACATGGCCGGCCAGCCGGCGATACTCGGCGTCATCGAAGGGTATTATCGCCAGTATCGAGAGTTAATTGGCGTCGCGTTGGTCGCGGTGACGGCTCATTTCGGCTATAGCGTCCTCAATCAGTCGGCTATTCCTCCTTATGCTGAGCTGCGCGGCTGGACACAGCAGATAGGTGCTATCTATGCCGCCTGGCTCATCGCGGAGACCGCCGCCAAGACACCTATGGGGGCTTTGGCCGATGCGCTCGGTATGCGTAAAGTGTATTTTGTCGCATCCGGGGTAGGGGCTATATCCGCTTTTTTGTGGACAATCACCAACATTTTAGGAGTAATCTTCGCTATCCGCATCGCCGACGGCTTTGCTTCCGCCGGGGCTTGGACTGTGACGGTGCTGGCAATGGGTGGCACGGTCGGCAGTGGTGCACGAACGGGGGCTATGGGGCTGTTCACCGTCACCTACTTTGCTGCGCTCGCTTTGGCCCCGTTGATCGGCGGATACGCTAATGATATGACTCACTCCAAACTGACCTCGTTTTATTTGGCTAGTGGATTCTTAGCAGTGGCTGCGGTTATGTCGCTGTTTTTGGTGCCGGTGCATCCGAGAATGGAGGGCATGCGGCGGCCGGCTACTCTTTCACGGCCAAGATCGCTGTTCGGTGAGATATGGTTAGGGATAAAGACATTCCCTGATTTCATCGCCATAGCTTTTGCGGCGTTTTTCGCAATAGGTGCATTAATCCCAGTGATAAAGCTCTTCGCGATGCAGGTGTTGGGTCTTTCGGAGACGGGTTATGGGTTGCTTGTGCTTCCGGTGGCCGGGTTGCTGGTAGTGGCGGCATTATTGGCAGGGAAAATCTCCGTGGCCATTGGCAAGCCGCACACTGTGCAATTGGGCATAGCGATAGGTGCGGCTGCGATGTGGCTGGTTCCGTTTATTCACCAGGCTTGGCAGTTAGCGGTGTTGGCTGCGATAATCGGCGTGGGGTTTGCGATCGGCATGCCGGCCTGGCTGGCACTGGTGTCTGATCTGTCCGGGCCGGAGGTGCGCGGCTCGGTTATCGGGGCGGTCGGCACGGCGCAGGGGGTCGGGGTTCTGCTGGGGGTGCTTCTGGGAGGCTACCTTTACAGCGTGCCTCCCATTGATGTGATGGGCTATATTATCCCAACCCACTACGCACAGTTCTGGTCTAGCGCTATCGGCCTCACGATCTGCTTCATATTGACTATGATTTTCATACGCCATACGCCGACTCAGCAGCGAATCTGAAGACGCCGACTTACGCCAGTTCGAGGTTGTGCTCGGTTTCCTTAAGCGGCAAAAACACGGCCCGTTCCTTTGAACTTCTATTCGGCTGGTGCATTGTGAGCATCAGTTGTCCGTCGAGTGTTCTAAAGATCATAGCATGCCCCGCATCTGCAAGGCCAAGTGTTTCCGAGTCCTGAATCCACGGCCCTGTTATCTTGCCCGACTCGGATCTGGCGAATGCGGTTCCGTAGCCGGTTCTACTCGAACTGGACCACAGCATCAGTAAATCTCCACCGGGCGTTCTATGAAGATACGGACCATCTGTGACGTATGCTTTTCTATCCGCCGCCACCTGGATCACCCATTTTGCTTCAGTAGCCCTGAATAGTAGTATAGGCTTATCCAGTGCAGTAGACAGGTCGTCGCTGAGAGGCATCGCGCACATCTCCCCGTCTTCCACCTGCAGCCACTCATGGCAGAAGACCATCCAGGGTTTGCCTTCCTCATCCACATGCAGTGTCCCATCCAGACACTCCCAATCCCTTGGTGTAACAGGCTGGTCAGTCAGCGGTACAAACGGCCCGCCCGGCTTATCGGCTGCCAGTATATGGGTGCCACGGCACGCGCCATCAGCTTTGAAGCTCGCGAACATATAATATTTATCGTTATAGAAGTGAACCTCCGGCGCCCAAAAGTGATGCGTCGCCCAAAAATCCTCCGGCTTTCTAAACGCCGGAAACGGCCCCTCCCATTCGACCAAATCTGAGCTACAATACGTATCAAAGCCGATATTACCGGGCGGCTGGCACGTGCCATACAGGTAATACTTCTTCTCCGATTCGACCGGCAAAACAAACGGGTCACGTATATGAATATCAGCTATTCTCACGCCATTCTACCCCCACATTCGCCTGCGATACAGGCTGGTGCTGATAGTATAGCATAAGGCTACGCCGTTGTCGGTTGACCGTTTACGGTTGTCGGCTATCGGTTATCGTTTCACGATCATCCTGCGCCCCTACTTAAGTCATCCTGCGCGAAGTCGCAGGATCTGCCTTCGCAAATACTCTCGCCGTGGATTCCGCGACTACGCGCGGAATGACAATGTTTGGCCGGGACGGAGGCACTATGATGGGTGGCGATCTCCGAATCGCCACCCCACAACCCTTCTCCGTCATTTCGAGCGCAGCGAGAAATCTGCTTTTTCGATGTCCGATATCCGACGTCCGCAGTCCGACTCCTAACCCGAACTATGTGCTTAACTTCTGGTTTTCGCCCCTTTCGCTTTTTCGCGTTTTCCCTTCTTTTATCATTTCGAGCACCCACCCCCGTCATTTCGAGCGCCCTCTCCCGTCATTTCGAGCGCAGCGAGAAATCTGCTTTTTTCGATGTCCGATATCCGACGTCCGCAGTCCGACTCCTAACCCGAACTATGTGCTTAACTTCTGGTTTTCGCCCCTTTCGCTTTTTCGCGTTTTCCCTTCTCCGCAACCCGGCCCCCTGCTATACTATAACCAACAAAAAACGGGCAGGTAATCATGGCCATAGACTTCAATTCCTCGCGATGGCAGCGAGTAAAACAAGAATACAAAGCCTGGTGGCGGGGTGATTTGACGCGACCAATTATCAGTATCACCGTCGGCGGTCGCGACCCAGGCAGGCCAGAACCCGAGCTACCTTCACACCACTTCACCGCCTTCTACGATCTGTCCATCCCCGCCGAGGCAATCGTCGACCGCTGGGACTATGACTTGTCCTGTATCAGCTTCTACGGCTGCGCCATTCCCCATGTCTGGCCGAACTTCGGGCCTGGTGTGGCGGCGGCGTTTATGGGAGCCGAGATGCAGTCATCAACCTCCGCGGGCACAGTCTGGTTTCACCCGGCGCAAGAACGACCGATTTCAGAAATACACTTTGAATATCAACCCGACAATATCTGGTTTCGAAGAATCGCCGATATCTACCTTGCTGCCGCAGAAAAATGGCGGGGCCTGGTGCAGGTTGGGATGACCGACCTTGGAGGCAACCTCGACTTGCTCTCCACATTCAGACCGGCAGAGCAGTTGCTCTACGATCTATACGATCATCCCAATGAAGTAAAGAGGCTGACCTGGGAGGCGCACGAACTGTGGTGGAGGTACTTTACAGAGCTTGATTCGATAATCAGGCCGGTCAATCCCGGTTACAGCGCGTGGTCGGGGTTTTATTCACAGGAGCCGCACTATATGCTCCAGTGCGATTTCTGTTATATGATCAGCCCGCAGATGTTCGATGAGTTCGTGCGCCCGGAGATCGCAGCAAGCTGCAAGAGAATGCCAAACGGATTCTATCACCTTGACGGCCCTGGGCAGTTGCCGCATCTGGAGTCCCTGTTGTCGATTCCGGAGCTAAAGGGGATTCAGTGGGTGCCAGGGGCAGGTCAGCCCGACCCCAGATCGTGGCCGCAGGTTTATAAGAAAATACAATCCGCAGGCAAACTATCCCAGCTCTACGGCCCGCCGGATACCTTTGAGGCGCTGTCAAATGAAATGGACAGCCTGCGAGATATGCTTCTGATGACAGGGTGTGCGACCCATCAAGAGGCTGTTTCGCTGTTGAAGAAATACGGAGCGGATTAATAGCTAAATAGCACCGGCTTGGGCTGGCTGCATATAATGCTCAGAGGCCTCAACTACCAGTTGTTCAACTAATTTGGCGACGGGGAGTATCTCAGTGCACCTCGGCGCGTTGGAGCCGCCAAATGCGAACGCACAGTCCATATTCCCATTTGCCGCATCGGATAGCACTCGAGCAATGCAATACGGCGCAGTGGCCGGATTGCAGGTTTTTAAGCACTGGTAGCGGCAGGTAAACGGCGCCGTGGTGCCGAGGCTGATCTTATCGACGAATTCGCTGCCCACGCATCGCGCCGGCATCCCCACCGGGCTGGAAATGATCTGCATGCTGTCTTTAGCAGCGCTAATATACGCCGCCTTGAAGTTCTCATGCACATCGCATTCCTCGGTGCAGACAAATCGTGTGGCCATCTGTACTCCAGAGGCCCCCAACTCCAAAAATCTAGCGATATCCGCGCCATCGAATATTCCCCCCGCCGCGATAACAGGGATAACAGGGTCGAAAGTTTTCACGAATTCTATGGTCTCAACGACGAGTTGCTCAAGGGTGACGCTGCCATCTTCGAGGTCGTCTCGGCTGAAGCCTAAATGTCCCCCCGCCTTCGGCCCCTCGACTACAACCGCATCTGGAACTCGACCATACTGTCGCCACTTGGAGCATATAATCCGCAAAGCCCTAGCAGAGGAGACTATTGGGATCAACGCGATCCTGTCGTCATCTACCAGTGCAGGCAGATTGAGCGGTAGCCCCGCTCCAGATATGATAAAATCCGCGCCTTCCTGAGCAGCTATTCTGACAAGCTCGTCATAATCCGTCAACGCGACCATCACGTTAACCCCGATTACGCCGTCACTGTGGCTTCGCGCTCTTCGAATCTCCTGCCGAAGCGCCTCCCTGTTGACTTCAGTGGCCCGCTTTCCCGCGAGGCCCACAAAATCCCCAAGCCCAACGCTTGCGATAACGCCAGCACATCCCTCGTTGGCGACAGCAGATGCAAGCCGGGCCCCGGACACACGAACGCCCATGCCGCCCTGGATTATCGGTGGATTAATTGTGATGCCTCTTATTCGGAGCGCAGGCAATTTCATAACTGCTAATCCTGCTTCCTAAGGGCTATCACAGGGTAGTGGTCTCGCAATAGGAAGGTGCGGGTCAATTTTCAAATGCCAGCGCCAGGCGCCGGCAATGACCGCAAGTTATACATCTATTGTAACGCATTAAGAAAAGTAAAGCTAGTGGCAATAAACAACCGTTAATCGCACACTAGCCTTTACTTCGTTAATCAAACCGCAGATGACCGGTTCTATTCCTTCTCCAACTCATCGCGCAGGTATTGTTTTACCCCTTCGATTGGCATGCGTATTTGCTGCATGGTGTCACGGTCACGTATGGTCACTTGGTGATCTTCTTCAATGGTCTGAACGTCGACTGTAATGCACCACAGGGTGCCGATTTCGTCCTGACGCCTGTAGAGCCGCCCGATTGAGGCTGTGTCGTCATACATCGTCGGGAACGCCTTCTGGAGGTCGTGAGCAAGGTTCTTCGCCGTCTCCACAAGGTCCGGCCTGTTGCGCAGCAGAGGAAGCACAGCCGCCTTTACCGGAGCCAGGTCCTTATGGAACCGCAGCACCGTGCGCTTGTCCTTTTTGCCACCCTCTTTGGTCAGATCTTCCTCTTCATAAGCGTCGACCAAAAACGCCAGAGTAGCCCTGTCTGCGCCTGCCGCCGGTTCGACCACGTAAGGAATAACATGCTCCCCGCTGGCCTCGTCGAAATAGGTCAATTCCTTGCCAGAGCCTTCGGTATGCTTCGAAAGGTCATAGTCGGTGCGGTTCGCTATCCCCTCAAGTTCCCCCCAGCCGAACGGGAATTTATACTCGATATCCGTAGTGCCCTTCGAATAGAACGACAGCTCGTCCGGGTCGTGGGGGCGCAGTCGCATATTCTCTTCTCGCAGGTTATATTTAAGATACCAGTTCCAGCGCTCTTTGATCCAGTATTCAAACCACTCATCGTCCGTGCCCGGCATACAGAAGAACTCCATCTCCATCTGTTCGAACTCCCTGGTGCGGAAGATGAAGTTGCCCGGGGTGATCTCATTTCGAAAACTCTTGCCTATCTGCCCAATACCGAACGGCAGTTTCTTGCGTGTCGCCTGCTGCACGTTCAGGAAATTCACGAATATCCCCT
The DNA here is from genome assembly GCA_050948905.1 of Armatimonadota bacterium. Lineage (GTDB taxonomy): Bacteria > Armatimonadota > UBA5829 > UBA5829 > UBA5829 > DTKD01. The sequence goes on from JBMNES010000001.1 coordinate 1,364,379, forward strand.
GTGCTGTCTCCGGCCGCATATAGACCGTCGATCCAGACTCCTCCACTGGGCCCATAAAGGTTTTGAACATGCAATTAAACTGCCTTGACTCGGTCAACTCCCCGCCGCAGGCAGGACATTTGCCGGAGCCGTCAAGGTCGTCCTCTCTAAACCGCTGTTTACATTCCTTGCAATCGACTAGAGGGTCTGTGAAACTCTCCACGTGGCCTGAGACCTGCCATACTCGTGGGTGCATAAGAATTGCCGCGTCGATTCCGACTATGTCGTCTCGTGTGGAGATCATATCCTTCCACCACGCGTTTTTCACGTTGCGTTTAAACTCCACACCAAGCGGGCCGTAGTCCCACGTGCTCGCTAGTCCGCCATAAATCTCGCTGGACTGAAAAATGAACCCGCGCTTTTTGCACAGGTTTACGATGGTATCCATATCAACCATTGAGGTCTCTCCTGTATCGTTGTGTCGAGTAATTCTATCCGTTTGCAGGCCGCCCGGTCAAGTGAGCAGCGGGTTTGCAATTTATACGTAGTCGCATTAAATAGGACAGACAAGCTCTCCGAATCCGCATTGCGTGAGATAGGCGCCGATCTCCGAATCGGCGCCTCAAAACCAAATCAACGATAAGCACCGACTCCGAATCGCCTCCTCAAAACCCGTATCTCCCCCATAAGAAATAATAAGTGCGCAGGAAAAAGCGAAGCTGATGTATAATTGAGATTCAGCAATAATACTGTGAGCCGCACAGGAGGATTTTATGAACTGGAGTATACGTTGGCGTCTCAGCCTGATGATGTTCCTACAGTATGCCATCTGGGGCGCGTGGGCGCCGTTCTTATGGAAGTATCTGGTAGATTCGTTGGGGATGTCTGGAGCTCAGGCTGGAGTAGTGTTCGGAATGCTTGCTCTGGCGTGCATCCTTGCACCGTTTACGGGTGGGCAGATCGCGGACAGATGGGTTTCTACTGAGAAGTTTTTGGGTGTAGTGCACCTGGGGTCGGGCGTGGTGCTATATTTCCTGGCTAAGGCGACCGGCTTTACCCAGGTCACGACGTTGATGGGCGTATACTGTTTACTTTATGCTCCCACCCTGGCTCTGACTAACTCAATTGCGTTTACCCATATCGAGGACCAGAGGATATTCGGCCAGGTGCGAGTATTGGGCACCCTGGGTTGGATTTTCGCGGGGTTCCTGCTGGCCGGGTGGCGCGCGATCGGAACTCCGGTTGGAGTGGCAGACTGCGTTTTGCTGGCGGCAGCCTTCAGCATAATCCAGGGCTTGTTCTGTTTCTTCCTGCCTCATACTCCTCCTGCCAGAGACAAGGCGGCGGACCCGCTCGCTTTCCGCGAAGCCTTTGTCATGCTCAAGGACAAGAACTTCCTGATCTTTATGATCATCGCATTCGTGGTCACAACTGAGTTGCAGTTCTACTATGGCCCTACCGAGCAGTTCCTGGGTGCTGCGATGAAGGTGCCTGGCTCGCTGACTCCAATTGTATTGAGTGTGGCTCAGGCGGCCGAATTGCTCGCTATGGCTCTTCTTCTTAGCTTTGCCCTGCGCAACTGGGGCGTTCGCAAGACTATGGCGTTGGGAACTATCGCATGGCCGCTTCGTTATGTGGTATTTGCTCTGGCTCCGTTGGGGCCGCTGGCGGTAATGAAGCCGCTGGTCATAGCATCTCTTACGCTGCACGGATTGGGTTACACATTATTCTTTGTGGCCAGTCAGGTGTATGTCGATATGGTCGCTCCGAAGAACATCCGGGCATCGGCGCAGAGCTTGCTGGCGCTGGTGACACTTGGAATAGGAACGTGGCTTGGTGTTCAGTTCACTGGATTTATGATGGACTATTTCAAGCCAGGAGAGGCTCTGGCCAACTGGACTCCGTTCTTCCTGGTTCCGTGCGCATTGACTGTCGCTTGTGCAGTGGCGTTCCTGCTGTTCTTCAGGGACGAAAAAGCACAGGCGAAGGTGAAGGGTTAATCGATAATCCGCAGACTAAACTATTCGGCCCCGCGCAATTACGGGGCCGATTGCATTTATCTGCTTGATGAATTTGATTCGGACATGGTAGAATGTATCTGCGCGGAGAGGTGGCTGAGTGGTCGAAAGCGATCGCCTGCTAAGTGATTGCTCGGTGATAAACCGGGCCCCGGGTTCGAATCCCGGCCTCTCCGCCATTTTTATGTCGTTTTTACGGTGATATTCTTGTTTAACGAAGTGGCTCGGTTCCTTCGTTTAATATTGCCAGGTATTTGTCGTAGACAAAAAGACGACCCTTCTTCTTTTGAGTTGCTTGGCGCACAATACCTAATTCCTGCAACCTCTGGACGACTGTGTTGGCTGTTGGCTTCGACAGTTCTGTCTGCTTGGCTATTTCCGGTACAGTAATCAGGGGGTGAGATTGGAGCAATTGATGGACACGAAGCGCTGAATTTGCGGACTTACCCAACGCCTGTATTCTACACCGGTCTTCTTCAAATGTTTTTCTTATTTGCTTGGCAGTGACAAAAGCTTGCTTAGATGTCGTTTTCACACCTTCCAAGAAGAAGCGTAACCAGGCTTCCCAGTCGCCTGTGGTTCTTGTTTTGTTAAGCAATGCGTAGTATTCATCTCTGTTCGATTTGAAATACAGACTGAGATACAACAATGGGTTTTCAATGGCCTTTTCCTTCAATAAGATCAAAGTTATCAATAGACGGCCCAGCCGGCCATTGCCATCAAGAAATGCGTGAATAGTTTCAAATTGAACGTGTGCAAGAGCGGCTTTGACGAGAGCGGGTGTTCTTTCTGGCTTATCATTAATAAATTTTTCAAGCTGCCCCATAAGACGCCCGACTTCGCTATATGGGGGTGGCACAAAGACAGCATTTTCTGGCCCAGTGCCCTGAATCCAGTTTTGTGATCGGCGGTATTCACCGGGGTTTTTGTCGCAGCCTCGTCCTCTTGATAGTAATATGGAGTGCAACTGCTTAATCAAACGCATTGAGATTATTTCGTCAGACTTTATGGCATTATGACCGACATCTAATGCCGCCACATAATTAGAAACTTCAAGCACATCATCAAGCGGCACTCCCGGCACCTCTTTTATTTCAAAAAGCAACAAGTCTGATAAAGAAGATTGCGTTCCTTCCACCTGAGACGAAAGCACTGCCTCTTTCCGGATATAAAAATACAAAAAAATCAAAATATCAGGTAAAATCATAGAAATGCCATCAAGCTGTCCCAGTGCGCGATTCGCTTGTTCCAGAAGATCAATCATGTCTTTATCGTAAACAAGCGGTGGTTTGGGAGGCAAATCATGGGGAATAAATGCCTTGAAAGACTTTCCAACCTGAGAAAATGTGCCTTGTGTTCCTCTTTCCATATACTCCTCAAAGTAAAAGTATTTTACTTTCACTTATTCAAGTAAAATTTAGCCCTCCAAATTTTACTTTGCTGAGAGCTTCGGGTCGTTATTTCGCTCTACCGCCTAACCTTCTTCCACCTTCGCCTTCACCGCCGCCAGCATGTTGTCGACGTTCTCTTTCATCTTCTTAGCGATCAGGCCCTTGATCAGAGACCCGATCATCGGCACGTTATATTCGACCTCTATCTCAGAATCGAACCTCGTGCGGCCGCCGAGGTCGATAAACTCCCAGGTGCCGCTATATTTGGAATAATCCCCTTTAACCAATGAAAACGTGCACGTGCGCGCCTCTTCGTCCCAGATGTCCTCTTCGGTCCACTTGATGGTCATCTTAAACTCTTTGACCGTGCCGACCCACTCGCTTACTGTCCGATTCCCATCCTCGCTGCGCTCCAATATCTTCACGCTCTTGAGGTCCGGCATAAACTCCGGAAACGACTCGACCGACTTCGCCAGCGCATAAACATCCTCGATAGACCCATTTATCTCAACTGAACTCTTTACTACCGCCACTTAATCCTCCAATCGAATCTCTACATCATCTTTCTGAACAGCCCAACCACCTTGCCGATTATCTCCACGCTGTCGAAATACATCGGCTCCATAGCCTGATTGGCCGGTTGCAGTCTAATCTTGCCTCTCTCTTTATAGAACCTCTTAACAGTGGCCTCTTCGTCTACCATTGCCACCACCGTATCACCGTTCTCGGCAACCACCTGCCTGCGCACGATCACATAATCTCCATTTCTTATCCCATCTTCGATCATGCTCTCGCCCTTTACCCGCAGCAAAAACCCCTCTGCCCCTGCAAGCAAATCTTTGGATACTGGAAATGTGTCCTCGATATCCTCAAACGCCAGGGTAGGGCTGCCGGCAGCCACGCATCCGACCAATGGAAGACACGTCACATTGCCCACAGGTTCCGCAGATTTATCAGGCGAGCTGGTCACGTTTTCAGCCTCTTCAAGCCGGTTCGGCGTCACCACCCGTATCGCCCGCGTCAACACCGCTTCCCTTCTGATCCAACCCCCCTGTTCCAGCGCCTTAAGATGCCCGTGCACAGTAGAACTCGACGACAAATTCACCGCCTCTCCGATCTCCCGGACAGTCGGCGGGAATCCGTGTGCCTCAGTGTGTTGTATGATGCAGTGAAGAATCTGCCTCTGCCGTTGGCTCAGGTTCTTTTCCATACCATATCGCTCCATTATACGTCGAACAGCGCCTTCGCCGTCCATTCGCTGCCTTTGCTCTCGACTGCCATCTGATGAAACGTGACCGCCTTGATTTCCGGCCCCAGCCACTCGATATCATCACCTATCGGTCTCGTGCTCACCCAGCAGGTCAGTCGACCCATCGATATTTCAGTAATCTCAAACTGCACCGGCAACAGTCGATCCGCGTCGAAGAGCAGCAGCAGCGACGAGAGAAATCGCTCAAGCAAAGTGACATCGTCCGTGCCGATAACGGTGATAGACTGCTGTTTCGTCGCTCGGTATCTGTCCAGTTCCGTCATAATCGAGAACATGCCATACGCCGCGTTCTCGAACGCCTCGGCCATAGTCTGGCCTTTGCCGATCACTCCAACGTCTGCTGTATGTTCAAATATCTCGAACCTATGTTCGTCGTTCATCCCATTACCTTTCTCCACAAACTCCAAAAACTCCTCCATTAAACCCACAAAAAGTATATCCCCAAACATACGTACGTCGCAACCGCACAGTCGGCAGGAATGAGTAGTTGAAGTTGACGCGTATAGAATGTGGAGTATAATGGAATAGAAAGGGCCAACGAGATGCTCGATGATTATAAGTATAGCGTAGGCCGGCTTGTGGTCTACCAACACAACGATCCAAAACTTCCTCGACAAAGCTACGGCCATTTAGGGCCAGCAAGGACTATCGGTGAAATACTAGAGGTCGATTTATGCCCCACTCCTGAGTCGCATTGGGTCTACACCATCCAGAACACGCGCAACGGAGAGGTCAGCCGCATCAATGAGGATGCTATCCTATTCGCCACCCAATCCGGCAAGAAATCTCCCCGCAGGCCGATTCAAAGCCGGTCTGAGGACGGCGCGCTGGCCGAGATGATCGCGAGGGCGCTGTCGAATCCGGATAAAGGCAGTTTTCTCAAGTCTACCATTCGGGAGATGCTCATAAAAGAGGAGCGTGAGGCAAAAGCTCAATCCGAGGGCTCCAGGCTGCCAATCGGAGCTGGGGATTATATCCGAGTTCGCGGCGATCTCCGGCCAGAGATGGACTGGCTTCATAATCAATACGCCAAGATTCTGTCAGTCGAGGACTCCGACATCGCGGGAATAGAAAACTCCGATGCCAGGCCGGGACAGCCGTTGATATATCGCACTCTCAAAAAATACGAAATAGTGACCCCCGAATCGGCGAAAGCGCATATTTACGACGCCGAGGTCAAACTTTTTTATACAGCAAACAGCAGGTCAGTCATATTAAATTGGCGGGCTGCGACGTTGCTCTCCGAATCTTTTGGGGATCAGCCGCCATATAAGCTCGAGTTCGAATACCTCGCCGACCACGTCTTTTCCCGTGACGAAATACGGAGCAAATCCCGCAAGGAGCTTGTGGAGATTCTCGCCTCAATTCTGTATGTAAAAGGCAGGTTGGGCTGGCGCGACTACCAGCGGCGCAGCGCATTTTTCGCAGGCACTCCAAAAAATAACCTGATCGACAATATCCTGCAGGTGTCGCGGTTCGACTCGCGCAAAAACCGTGCGATGACCTCCGAGGAGATCACACAGCACAAGCAGCAGGCATATAAACTAAGGCGGCTTTTGAAAAGCTAACTAGCGCGGGGGGTTTATCGGGCGAGTCCGTCTCCATAAATCCCCGGCACGCTATCGGGTATCAGTGTAGCTCCACAGCATTTCGTGTAGAAATCCGCCGGCCCGACTCCACCTATCACGCAGTAGGCGTAGCCCATTTCCCGCAGTGCCTTAAGACACTCAATCAACAATACCTTGCCAATATCTTTGCCGCGATATTCCTTAAGCACACCAGTAGGGCCGAAGTAGTTCTTGCAGGTGGTTTCATAGCAACCGAAACCGACAATCTTCTTTTCATGCGTGGCCACAAAACAAGCTACGGGCTGATGCGAAAAGGAAGACTGCACCTCATCGGCCCATCCCTCGCTGAAGTTCTCCATCACGAATCGAGTTAGAATAGAGCGCTCCCACGGCTGTATCCTGCGAATATTGATGCCCTCTTCCTTCAGTCTGCCAATTTCGGCGCTGTCGTCCGGAATCTCCAGCAATTTGACGAACATATCAGGCACTAGCGTATCCTCCACAAAAAAATGCGCACAACAACAGACCATATTCTGCGCTGTTCATTAGAGCAGTATTAGCAATCCGCTAGAATATTACCTTCACGCCTTTTAGCAATGTCGGTTGTCGTTCGCGGTCCGAGATCAGATGTCCGATGAGCGACGTGCGATCAGTCCCGTTTCTGGCTTTCGCTTTTTTCGCGTTTTCGCGTTTTTTGTCATTTCGAGCAGCGCGAGAAATCTGCTTTTTCGAGGTCCGATATTCGAGGTTCGGTGTCCAATCAGCCCCTCTTATGTTCGCCACATTGCGATACTATATTATTGATTTCTGGCTTTCGCTTCTTTCGCGCTTTCGCGTTTTACCTTTTCTTGTCATTTCGAGCAGCGCGAGAAATCTGCTTTTTCGAGGTCGGATATTCGAGATTCGATGTCCGATCAGCCCCTCTTATGTTCGCCACATTGCGATACTATATTATTGATTTCTGGCTTTCGCTTATTTCGCGCTTTCGCGTTTTATTACAACTTCCCATCTTTCCGCAGCTTAAAGAACTCAAAGGCAAGCATTGTGCTCGGTATATCCACCACCGTTGCGAATCGCTCAAACACTCTTGCCAATGCTCTCTTAGAAATCTCGTCTGCGTTTTCATCATAGCCCATCTTGTCGATAGCCTCATTGATTAACCGAAACACTTCCCACATAAAATCAGCTCGTTGCTGAGCCAACTGCCTCAGGTTCAACTTGGCATAAAGACGGGTGATTTGTTCGCCGACTTGGTCCCAGGCCGCTATCACCTGGCGCTCTTTCTCTCTCTGGGCGTTCAGTGTGACGTGAGTTGTCTCGCGGGCTTTTTCCTGTTGTTTATAATGTTCATAATCCTCAATGGTAGTGCCTTCGATGATCCTCACACGAACCTTGCGTTTGAGAACCTCGCTTACACATTGATCAATGATCGCTCGATGCTGAGCGCTGCGCAAGTGTCCCGCCATCGGAAGGTCCTGGTTGGCAAAGCCCAATATGAATTCGTTGCCCTCTACCGCGATTCCAACGGGCAATTCCAGGGCACGGTAGAGTGTGGGCGCTATCACCCTGTCTTTGACCTTCTCAGCGGCTATCTGCCATATCTGATGAGCTTGTTTCTGCGTAATCTCGTTCATTTTGACCTCTTACGATTTTCCCACTCAACTTTATATTTTCTCGCAATTAGCCAAGGTGATTGTCTCAGTGTTTAGCAGTCGAGACAATCGCCTGCGAGGTATACACCGCTCCAGATGCGAGTTTCGAGATCGGTTTTGCGAACAGCAAAAATGCGATTGTCAGCACCAGCGTAGCTGCAACAGCAGCATTGACCGCCGTGGTGCCGCGAATTTTAGACTCTGTTCGACCGGGCACGAAGAACATCACTCGTACCACGTTAAAGTAATAATAGACTGAAATCACGCTGTTCACAACACCCAGCGCAGCAAGGACGATAAGCTCCGGGTGACCCATCAAGCCTATCTTAATCGCGCTTCCAAACACAAACAGCTTTCCCAAAAATCCGGCAGTCGGAGGTATGCCTGCCAAAGATGCGAAAAACACCGCCAACGCAGCCGCATAAACAGGGGAGCGTTTCGCTAAGCCGGCATAATCTTCGATATTGTCCGACCCCGTGCGCTTTCCAACCGCCACCACGACAGCGAAGGCCCCGAGGTTCATAAGCAGATATGCGAGGAGAAATACGATCACGCCCTGCATCCCCCACGGCAAACTATCTGTGCCCGGAATATTCGCTCGGACCACTGTGCCGTCTATGCTCGAACGGGTGAAAACATGCATCTCCGCCAGCACGCCGATCATCATATACCCGACCTGCGCGATGCTGGAATACGCCATCATCCTTTTGATATTGCGCTGCGGGATAGCGACCAGATTCCCCCAGAACATGCTCAGCGCACACATCAGCACCATTATCCAATACCAGCTCAGCGACACCGGACTTGCAGCGGGGTTTGCTACCACCATCAAAAATCTTATCAGCACCGCCAACCCTGCGGCCTTGCTCACCACGGACAGAAATGCGGTAACCGGAGTAGGGGAGCCTTCGTATACATCCGGCGCCCAGAACTGCATCGGCACCAACGCCAGCTTGAATCCAAGCCCCACCAGCACGAACATCACCCCGACCCAGCCCGCGCCGGTTTGAGCAGCCCCGAACGGCAGCACGGCGGATGCGCCCGTGTAAAATCCTCTCGCTATTCCCTCAAGCGACGTGTTGCCACCGCTGACGCCGAACAAAATCGACATCCCATACAGCATAATCGCCGAACACGCCGCGCCGTAGAGGAAATATTTCAGCCCGGCCTCACCGGATCTTCTGTCCTGCTTAGTATAAGCCGCAAGTACATAGCTTACGAGGCTGATGAACTCGATAGTCAGCAAAATCGCGATCAAATCCGACGCAGCGGTTGCTAATGATGCTGCTGCCGTGGCAAACATCAACAGGGCATAATACTCCGCCTTATGCTTCTGAAACTCGCCGAAGTGGTCGATTGACATCAGCATTACAATCAACGCGCCCGCAATCGCCACAAACGACATAATCGCCGAAAAAGGATCGACCGTGAGTTGCGCGAATCCGCCTTTGGTGATAAACAACCCCACCGCCGGCGCCTTCATCACCACATCGCCGATCACTGCATTTTGTGTAGCCGAGGCATAGATAGAGGACAGATATATCACCCCGCCTGCCAGCACAAGCGCGGGTATCATCAACGCAGGCGCAAGATAATGCGCAGCCAGATAATGCTCCAGCCTGCCCTTAGGATTAACCGCCGCAAACACCCCAATGACCAGCACAATAATCGCCGCAACCATCAGGTATATAGCAGGTGATATTAAGATAAAATTGCCGATATGCATATTAGTAAGATTCAGACAGGTTACAATTTCTGTTCTGCTTGATAGGTGGCGATCTCCGAATCGCCACCTCACAGTAAGGTCATCCTGCGCTCAAAACCCGATCCCCGACGCTCCCAAACATAGTCATCCTGCGCGCAGTCGCAGGATCACGCCACACTGTTAATTCCCGTGGATTCCGCGACTTCGCGCGGAATGACAAATCCGTTCATTCCCCGTCGTCATTTCGAGCTCACCCCGTCGTCATTTCGAGCGAAGCGAGAAATCTGCTTTTCGCAGTCCGATTTCAGACGTTCGACGTCCGACCGTGCAACGTTACGCCTTTCACATTCAGATACTACATAATTAATTTCTGGCTTTCGCCTATTTCGCGATTTCGCGTTTTCTTTCCTCAAAACCTAATCCTGATTAATGGAACAACCCCAAAATCGCCCCGGACGCATTCGAGAAGAACGCGAACACCGGGCCGGGCAGGACACCGAACAGCAGCATCAGCGCCATCAACGGCGCCAGGCTCACAATCTCCCTCGCGTTGGCGTCCGGCATCTTCTCCCATTTCGGGTTAAGCGGCCCAAGCAGCACCCGCTGCATCATCCACAGCATATAAGCCGCAGTCATCACAATTCCAATCAGTGACAACCCCGCAAACAATGGGCTTATGTTATAGGTCCCGACCAGTACCGAAAGTTCCGCGATAAACCCGGTCATACCCGGCAATCCTAAAGACGCGAAGCTGCAAAACGCCAGCATCCCCGCGAATACCGGCACCTTCGCTCCAAGCCCGCCGAAATCCGCTAGATTGCGAGTATGCGCGCGCTCATATACTACTCCAACCAAAAGGAACAACGCACCGGTTATCAGGCCGTGGCTGAACGCCTGCATCTGCGCTCCGTTAAGAGCCAGAGTCCTCGCCTGCTCGCTGATACCAGCTATTCCGGCCCCTGCGACCGCACATCCGAGGGTGACATAGCCCATATGATTGACTGAAGAATACGCAATCAGCTTCTTCAAATCGCTCTGCGCCATCGCCACAAATGCGCCGTAGATTATAGCCACCACCGAAACCGCCGCGATTATCCACCAATACTGCTGGAACTGTTGCGGCATTATCGGCATCAGGATTCGCATAAACCCGTAGGTCCCCATCTTAAGCAGCACCCCGGCCAGAATCACCGACCCTGCGGTAGGAGCCTCGACGTGCGCATCGGGAAGCCAGGTATGGAACGGGAACATCGGAGTCTTAACAGCAAACCCGAAGAACAACCCCCAAAACACCAGAGACCCCACCAGCGACGGCGTCGCAAACGGATGCGCCAGCGCGATTTTCTGCATATCAAACGTGTTCCCGCTGGTGAAATACAGCGCCAAAATAGCCAGCAGCATAGCCATACTGGCCACCATCGTATAAATAAAGAACTTAATCGCGGCGTATTCCCTGCGCGGCCCGCCCCAAATGCCGATCAGGAAATACATCGGCACCAGCGAGACCTCCCAGAACACGAAGAACAACACGAAATCCAGCGCCGTGAATACCCCCAGCATCCCCGTTTCCAGCAACAGGAACATCCAGAAGAACTCCTTCGGCCGCAGGTCGATAAAGGTCGAGTATATCAGGCTCAAAGTTGTCAGCAGGGTGGTGATGAAAATAAGCGGCACGCTAAGGCCGTCCACCCCCATCTTAAACGAGACCCCCAGCGACGGTATCCACGCGGCGTTGATTCCGAACTGGCTGCCGTTCGGAAACGCGGCCCCAGCCCGGTCATAAGCGATCCACAGCCATATAGAAATCCCCAGCGGTATCAGGCTGACCAATATCGAAGTCAGCTTAATAACCGCGGGCTTCTCCTTAGGAATGAAAAGCAGTATCGCCGCCCCGAGCAGCGGGAAAAATGTTAATATCGGAAGGATAAGTGAATCCATGCTGCCTCCACCCTGTCACTGCTCAACACCGCAAATCCAAGCATTGCCAGGCTTATGATAACAACCGCAGTCACCAGCAAAAATACATACTGCTGAGTAACCCCGGTCTGCAAATATCTCACACAGCGTCCGGCAAACCCGGTGATCCACGCCACCGCGTTCACCACGCCATCGACTACAGTCCTATCGAACCATCCCCACGCGGCAGATGCCATCAAAGTAACGTAACCGACCCCATTTACGATCAAATAGTCGATCACCCATCTGTCGAACCAATAAGCCACCGCCGCCGCGACCATCAGACCCCGAATCAGCGTGGCCTGATAAATCTCGTCGATGTAATACTTGTTCTCAACCAGCCGCCACAGCCACCCGAACAGCTTCTCCAGCTTCTCTATTTTGAGGATAGGCACCAGCCAGATGATAGTCGCAAGGCCGATCCCGGCAAGAGCAGCGGTCGTGGCGATTATAAACACCGTCAAATTAAACCCCGGCACAAACCCGCCAAGTGAGTGCTCAAGCACACCTTCAAAATGCGCCCCCAGCACCGGCATAATGCTGTGTTCAAAGAGATTATTAAACGGCGTCCCCACGAACCCGGCAACAATCGCCAGGGCGGCCAAAATACCAAGAGGAACCAGCATAACCTTCGGGGATTCGTGCGCGTGAACATCCTTATTGCGCGGCTCGCCGTGAAACGTCTTATAGACCAGCCGGAACATATAAAAACTTGTCGTAAACGCGCCTATAACCCCGGCCCAGAACACGACCGGGTTTGTGTGCCAGGCCACGGTCAGGATCTCTTCCTTGCTCCATCCACCTGCCGTTATGAACGGAATCCCACACAGCGACAGCGTCGAGATAAGAAAAGTCCAATAGGTCCACGGCATCTTCTTCCGCAGCCCGCCCATGTGGCGAATGTCCTGCGTGCCTGTTCCGTGAATAACGCTGCCCGACCCCAAAAATAGCTGCGCCTTAAAATATGCGTGGGTCATCAGGTGGAATATCGCCGCCGCATACCCCAGCGCCCCAAGCGCCATAATCATATATCCGAGCTGGCTCACCGTAGAATACGCCAGAACCCGCTTTATATCGTTTTGGGCAATGCCAATCGACGCCGCGAACAGGGCAGTAAATGCGCCAACGTATGCCACAACCTGCAACGCAACCCCGCTCGTATCCGATAAAAACACCGGATACATTCTTGCCACCAGATACACACCAGCCGCCACCATCGTAGCCGCGTGAATCAAAGCCGACACCGGGGTAGGGCCCTCCATCGCGTCCGGCAGCCACACGTGCAACGGGAACTGCGCGCTCTTCCCGATCGCCCCACAGAACAGCAGCAGCCCCGCCAACCCTGCCAGGCTCAGCCCCAGCGGCCCGATCACTTGCATCTTATCCAGGTTCGCAAATATCCCGGAAGCTCCGAACAGATCGAACGACCCGGTGTGGAGAAACAGCAGTATCAACCCTGCCAGAAATCCGACATCCCCGACCCTGGTCACCAGAAACGCCTTCTTCGCCGCTCGCATAGCCGACGGTTTCTCGAACCAGAACCCGATCAGAAGATACGACGTCAGCCCCACCAACTCCCATGCCATAAACATCAGCAGGATATTATTGGCGATCACCAGCGTCAGCATCGCCGCCGCAAACAGCGAAAGATATGCAAAATAGCGCGGGTATCTCTTATCGCCGTGCATATATCCGATGGAGTAGATCATCACCATCGACGCGACCACAGTCACCACCAGCAGCATCACGCAGCTCAGCGCATCGACGCTGTAGCCCATATTCACGTTCAGCCCCGGCATCCAGTTCGCCGATTTGCTGAACGGTTCCGTATGTGCCTGCGCAAACCACTGCCACGCCAGCCCAATCGACATTACAAGCGACGCCAGCATGCCCGCAATCGCGACGTAGGCCCCTTCGCCGGGCAACCTGCGACCGAACGCGATTATCATCGCGAACGCAATAACCGGTATTGTTGGTATCAGCCACGCAAATTCAGTCATAAATCAACGTCACAGCTTCATCGCGGTGATCTTATCCGCATCTATATGCTGCTCCAGGCGATATATATTGATCACTATCGCAAGCCCGACAGCGGCCTCGGCAGCAGCGAGTGTAATAACAAAAATCGTGAATATCTGCCCCGCTATTACGGGTGATTTCAGATACGATCCAAACGCGACCAGGTTAATGTTGGCAGCGTTCAGCATAAGTTCTATGGACAGCAGCATTCCGACCGCGCTTCGGCGGATCATCATCCCCATCAGACCGATACAAAACAGCATCGCGCCCACGGTCAAAAACCACCATATCGGAATCCCATAAGCGCTATGCACCTGGTTTATCCTCCTTGGCGATCACCACCGCCCCAACCAGCACCGCCAGCAGCAGCACCGAGGCCAGTTCAAACGGAAACACATAAGGCTGCAAAAGCGCCCTGGAAACAGCCTCCACGCCGACATCCTTATTGGCAGGCCCATTGGCGATTATATTGTTGGGGTTGTTAATCCAAACCGAGTTGGCCACTGTGATAAACAAGAACGCAAAAAGCAGCCCCGCGGCACCGGCTGCGAGGATCGGGTTATAGATAGCCTGCGAGAACCCCACGTTCATCACCCGATTGGACAAAAATATCGCTAGGATAATCATCGTTGTAATCGCGCCGACATAGATCATAATCTGCACAGCCGCCAAAAACGGTGCGTTCATAAGCACGAACAACCCTGCCACCCCGACTAAAGTCAGCCCCAGTAGTAGAGCCGCTCGTAAAATATTAGGCACCAAAACAACGCCCAACGCAGCGATCACAGTAATCCCCGAAATCGCTACAAAGGCAAGCTGATATCCAGTTATATCGAACCCTAGCACGTGCATAGTGATTTAAACGCGAAAACGCGAAAAATGCGAAATCCAGAAAAAACTCACAAATTACAGTTTCAAAGCTTGTCCAGTTTTGCTACTGCGTGCTTCTATCCTCGTAACCGCTCACAATTCTTTTTACAGCAAGTTGAGTTGTTGCAAAGTTAACCAGCAGTCCCACCTTAAGCCCTGTTGCTCGAAGGTATGATTTCACTTGAGCATAGTGTATGTCTTCAAACTTTTCGATAGCCTTCAATTCGACGACAATCGAATTATCCACGAGCAGGTCCAAGACGTGTGTGCCGACTTGTGTTCCATTGTAAATGACATCAATATGTTTTTGAGCTTCGAAAGGTATCTGCTGCTCCGCTAATTCTACTCTCAATGCCTGCTCATAAACGCTCTCGAGAAACCCCGGGCCAAGACCCTTGTGTACTGCTATAGCTGCAGCAATAACCCTCCTGGAAAGATCGTCAAAAACCCGCGACATCCTGTCCTCAGTCTCCGATTCCATTTAGTATGTTTTCTACAGTGCTGCTTCGCCTTTATCGACGATCAACTTTGAAGTCTGCTTTATTGTGTATATTTTCGAGCTTTCGCTTTTTTCTAGTTTTCGCGTTATTTCCTTGCAGGTTTTCTTGTCAGCTATTAGATCAGTCTTTCAATTTGGTTTATAAATATATATTTTCGCGCTTTCGCCTGTTTCTGGTTTTCGCGTTATTCCCTTCTAAGGTTCAGGTTTTTCCGCTGGCGTAAGTTCCCCGCCCATTTCCTCCAGCTTAGCCTCGTCATATACCATTTCCCCTCGGCTATAGCATGCCAGTTCGAAGTCTCTTCCCGGTTGCAGGCACTTGGTAGGGCAGACTTCCATGCACAGCCCACACCACATGCACCTCGACACATCTATCTCAAATTTAGCGGGCTTTCGGTCTTTGGGGTCGGATTTATCCATCACGACCGTAATCACGTGCTCCGGGCAGATTCTCGCGCACGCCCCACAAGCGATGCAGCCATTTCGGCCGGTCTCCGGGTTCACGGGCAGGGTGGGTGAGCCTCTATAGTTATCCGGCAACTCCGGAAGCTGCTCAGGATACAGCTCAGTAACCGATGGCCTCAGCACGCTCCAGTGGGTCATCGTCACCCACAATCCCTTGGCCACGCTTACAAAAGAGTTTACTATGTCCTTGAGCAGCCTGCGTTTCACTTCACCATCCAAAACGCGACATAAGCGCCGGTCAGAAGCAGGTTCGCCAATCCGGCAGGGATAAGCGCCTTCCAGCTCAGGTTCATAAGCTGATCCATCCGCACTCGCGGCAACGTGGAGCGTATCCACATAATCCCCAGCACCACCACCCAGCACTTAAACAAAAACCAGAATAGAGAAATCAGGCTAAACAGCGGTATAACGCCGAACAGCTTTGCCGTCACCTGTCCGCCCAATATATGCAGCGGCGGCTGATATCCACCCAAAAACAGGGTTACGATGATCGCGGCAAGGGTAAAGCTAGCCGCAAACTCCGCCAAAAAGAACAGCGCGAACTTCATCCCGGAATACTCCGTGTTAAACCCCGCCACCAACTCGCTTTCCGCTTCCATAATATCGAACGGGGCCACGTTTATCTCAGCCAACCCCGCCACCAGCATTATCAAAAACGCCAGAGGCAGCATCGGCATCCCCTGGAAGATGTTCCAATGCCAGAACCCGCCTGCCTGCGCCTCCACAATCCTGTTCAAATCCAGTGTCCCCGTGATCAGCACAGGCGCCGCCAGAGCCAGAATAATCGGTACTTCATAAGCGATAAGCTGGCTCGCACCTCTAAACGCTCCCAAAAGCGACCATTTATTGTTCGATGCCCAGCCCGCCACAATAATCCCGATCACCCCAATGCTGGAAATCGCGCTTATATATATCGCGCCGATGTTGAGGCTGCGCGCAGTCATCCCATCCCCGAAGGGGATTACCACATACACCATATAAGCGGGGATAAAAACTATCGCTGGGGCCAGGGTAAAGAGCAGTCTGTCGGCGCCGCGAGGGATGATGTCTTCCTTCTGAAACAGCTTCAGTGCGTCCGCCACTGTCTGCGCCACGCCCCACGGCCCGGTGCGGTTGGGGCCTAATCTCGATTGAATACGGGCAATAACCCAGCGCAGTTTAAGAACCAGATACAGCACAGCCACCATCACAAACAGCAAAACTGCCACTGCAATGGCGACTATTATTCCCAGTTCTATGACTAGCCCAAGAAGTTGATCCATTTTGAAAACGGCGACCGGCTACAGCAGTCAATTCCGGCACAATTATACTCCTGCCCCATTACCTCGTCAAGGATTAGTGCAAGAGTATAGTGCCGTACATCACAAAGCCCCGGCAGGGCGCCGGGGCTTTCGTCAGAGTTCCTGCAAGTTCTCAATTCTCGGTCAATTCCGCGAGCCTCGTCGTCACACGCGCTAACAATTCGCCATCCTTTTCCGGATCAGCAACTTTTATGATTTCCCTGCACTGCTCCATTGCCAGCCCACGCCAGGGCTCCTGATATTTGACATTGTCCGATTTACCTTGCTCCCGTGCAATCGACATGTATTTGCTCATCAGGCGTGTTTTAGGCAACAGCCAATTCGGAGAGGCTTTACAGGCTTTTTGCAACCATTCGATGCACATCTCATCGCTCTCGCAGAATAATTGGTCGTGCAATTTCTGCAATTCTTCTGCTGATCGTTCGGCGTCATATACTTCTCCGTGTGTACTAAAACATTCTGCTATCCAGAACATAGCCTCAGCGTCATCTGGAGCAGTAGCGAGAAACGCCTTGAACTGCTCAATAGCCTTAACAGCAAACCCTGTCCTAAAGAGGAAATAGGCCCACGCGATTTGAGCCTCTCTCAAGGAGGGATCCAGTTTGATAGCCCGCTGCAGTTCCTTTTGTGCGCAAGCGTAGTTGTTTCTCTCAGGCGCAGCCTTTGACACAACTCCCTCGTTTGTCGCAACGGAGCAGGCATATCCCAGGCTGAAGTGAGATATCGCAGAATCCGGACGGCTGATTACTTCTTTCTCGTAAACACCGATCAATTCGGCCAGTCTACCGTTGTCATAGGCGCTGCGGATGTCCAGGATACGCTGCTGAGCAGGCGAGGGGACTGCGGCATCGTCAACCTCAAGCGACTGCGTTCCCGGCCAGAACGCCTGACCATCTCGCCCTTCTTGCAGCGCCAAAAAGCCATCTGTCTGCGACGAAGGTCCGCTTGCTTTCAAACACAATACAGAAAAGAGCGTCGCGCAAATGACAGCAACAGAAATAATCAGTATAGTCCTTCTCATTGCATACCCTCCATTCATAAAGCTTTCGCCTATCGGCTGGTCTGATCTGCCTGAACTATTACCTTCGGAATGCTGTCAATGGACAATGGCCCGCCGATTGTCGATTCTCACGAGATTCGGGAAACAACTCCAAGATATGACGATATTACTAAATCCCCCCCCCATATTATGGCGTATATCGTGCTAGTCTGTATCATACGCTAACTTATTTTGTTTGTCAACTAGCAATTTGTTGATATTATTCTGTCTGAACTTACCCAATATCGTTAGATAAATCCACCGCCACCAACTCGTAAACATCCACCTCCGGCACCGTGAATGTACAAACGCCGTCAATTTTGTCCACCGGCAGATCCAAACCTGCCCTCAAAGCTCTTACTCGTTTCAGGTCTTTTCCGGGCAGGCTGATTTTGATATCGCGGATCGGGATAATCTCCGAAATCGGTCGTTGCATATCCCCGGTGTTATTCACGATATGAACCAGCAGTTGGCTCTTATCCGCGCTGCGGCGCAGTTCAACCTGCACCGTCGCAGGAGCTTCGACTTCTATGGGCATCGGATCAGAATGTGCCCAGCGGACCGCGTTTTCTATCAAGCTCTGATATTGCGGCATCCTCAACCGGCCGTAGAAATCGCCGATCAGCGACGGCACATACAACGCTCGTCCGTCGTTGTACGAATTGGTAATCAAAGCTGGCAGCGTGGTTTCATCGCTCAATGGCATATAGCTGCCGCCGATGTCCCCCATAAACACCGATGCCACCTCCGCCCCGGCCGCGGCCTCGCACTCAAGGCTATAAGTCGGCTTCGGCAAAAACTCCCCGACATTGAATCCCGCCACAACCGGATGCTGCGACTTGACCTTGACATATTCCTCGGCGGATCTCGGAGTCATCATCTCCCCTGTGTTCTTCACTCCGAGCGCTTCCAGCAGCGGGTTGGATTCCCTCCGCCTGCCCATCTCGTCATAAGCCCCGGTCTCGAACTCCGCGATCACCGAGCCGCCACCGCGCACAAATGCCTTTATATTTTCGATCTGAGTATCGGAAAGACACGCCGAATTAGGAAGAATCAGGGTCTTATATCCCGCAAGCCCCTCAGCCGATAATTGCCCGTCCAGAATCACGTCAAACGGGATATGAGCACGAGTCAGCGCGGTGAAATACCCGATATAAGACTGGTTGACGGTCCCTTCGCAGGTCTCCTTCCGCGCCTTCCAGTCCACGGTCCGCTTTTCGCCGCCAGCATCCACGCCGAGGTTCACCTCAAGGCCGCTGCCGGCCTCGCCATAAAACTGCCCCTTATCCGACACATAATAGGTAGCAGTCTGCGATGAATTAAGCAGCGCAACCTCCGCACACGATTCGGTTTGGGTGTAATACTCCTCGTTAGCAGCCAAAAAGCTCTGCATCTCCTTGATAGGCTTAACCGCGGCGTCCCTGCTATGATCCAGCGCATAATCGAACACCGCAAACCACGGGTTCGACCCGCACGCCACAGTCTGCGCGATAGCAAGCTGGGCTTCATAATTCGGCAGAGGAATATAGTGCCACGCTCCCAGGGTGTGATGGCTGAAAACCACGGACGGCTTACCGGCCGCCGCCATATACTTCGCCGTAGCAGCCCAGGCCAAAAGGAAATCGGAGTGGCCCGGATGGAAGAACTCCTCGGCGCCGTTAAAGTCCTCAAAATCTGTGACAGCATCGACGCATCGTGCGTATCGCCAGGTGTTCGCGTGCCACGTTCCCGCGTTCAAAAACACTACCGCATCCGGGTTTATCGACCTTGCCGCCTCTCTGCTGTCTCGCAGATACTCCGCCAGCGAATCCGATCGGAACTTCACGAAATTCAACCAGTTGTCGTCTGACCAATCCTCCACCGTCGGCAAATCCGCGCCATACTTCGCCGCGAACTTCTCTCTGCATGAGTCACAATAGCAGCACCCAGCGAAGATCACCGGTCCATCAAGAAAAACCCCGTCTATGCCGGTTTTCATAGTCTCCCGGATCATCTCCATCGACCAATCCCGCCAACCGCTGTTCACGCAAAGTGTCGTGCCACTGCCATAAAGCGGATATTTGCGGCCATAGGAGGTACCATCGGCCAGCAGTTGCTCCCAACCGGGGTGTTCTGCCGCAAAATCGAACGAATACCAGTGCATATTCACATACGCCAGCACGCTCAGGCCATATTTTCTGGCATACGGCAGGTATTCTCGTATAACATCGAAGTCGCCAAGGTTAGCGGCTTTCTCGAACTTTGGGGTATTAAATGTGGTTTGATAGGCCAGCCCCGGAGCAGAACCCAGCGTCCCCATCACCCACTCACAATTAATATGCCAGTCGTCGCGTTTGCTACGCGCCAGCGCATCCAGATCGCAGCCCTTCATCCGATCCATCTCGCCGAGATAATCCAGCCGCATCATCCGCACCGGTCGTTCATACCATTTCAGATCAGCCATTCCATAACCTCCATCAAGCCTCCCGGCAATCATAATCCCCCAAACAGCCGACGTCAAGATGCGGTTGTCGGTTGTCGGTTTACGGTTTACGATTGACGGTTGAGTAGATCGGTGGCGATCTCCGAATCGTCGTCTCATATCTCCGTCTCGGACTTTCCCTTTCCTGGCTTTCGCAATTTTCGCGATTTCGCGTTTATCCCTTCCGTGCTCCAGCCCCTTGCACCAACCCAACCGACCTGTTACCATTTGCCTATGAAACTATCCCGTCAGCCTGATTTCTCTCAATTTCTAAAGGTCCTGACCAGGAGCGGCAGGCCGGATCATTTGCCGTTTTACGAACATATCGCCAGCCCCGGCTTTATCGCGCGTCGCACCGGGACCGACTTCGACAAAATGCCGTTTGGCACAGTCGACTATTGGCGCATATACGTCGATTTCTGGCTGGGAATGGGTTTCGATTGTGTGCCAATGGAGATTCCCCTGCGATGCCCGCTCGGAGCGGGTCACGGTGCAATTACGGAGGGCAGCGAGGCCCTTGCTGTCATTAGAAATCGAGAGGATTATGAGAACTACCCCTGGCCGACTGAGTCTGACCCCATTGATTTCACCCATTTCGAGACCGTGGCTTCGATGCTGCCGGATGGTGCAAAGATAGTCGGCGGGGTATGTGCCGGGCCTTATGAATGGGCCTCGCAGATGCTGGGGACCATCGGGCTTTCATACCTGCTTGCCGATGACCCCGAACTCGTCGCAGAGGTCTTTGCCCGTATAGGCCGCCTGCATATTGGCGCGGTCAGGCAACTGGCGACTATGGATTTCATAGGGGCCTTGCGGCAGGGCGACGATCTCGGATTCAAAACCTCCACATTCCTTAGTCCGCCGCTGCTTCGAAAGTTGATATTTCCTATTTATACGCGGATGGTAGCGCTGGCTCACGCTCAGAATAAGCCCTTTATCCTGCACTCCTGCGGTAATCTAGCCGAGGTCTATGACGATCTCATCGACGGCTGTAAAATCGACGCAAAGCACTCGTTTGAAGATCAGATTTTGCCAGTCTCCGAGTTCAAGAAGATTTACGGCGACCGGGTGACTGCTCTCGGAGGGCTGGATGTCGACGTAATCTGCCGATCCACCGAAGATGAGGTGCGCCGCTACGCACGTGAGCAAATTGAAAAATGCTTCGCGGACGGATTCTGGGCGCTCGGCACGGGAAATTCCCTTACAGATTATATGCCCGTGCAAAACTACATCGCCGTGTTGGAAGAGGGACTCGCGGCCAGCGCGTAAATTAACAACAGGTCTGGAATCTGCTGCATATTCGGTGGTCAGTTATAATTTCGAGGCCATACCAATATCCCAGTCCTGGCCATTCCGCGCGTAGTCGCGGAATCCACGGATAGTATAGGCCGAGACAGAGATCGGCCACTACGGTTTGGAAGTTAGAAGTTGGCAATTGGAGGTTGGCATTGGTTATGAGGTGGCGATTCGGAGATCGCCACCTATCTGAATAGTGAACCGATAACCGTTAGCCGCCAACCGACCACCGAAAAAGCGGATTTCTCGCTGCGCTCGAAATGACGAGGGCGGAGCGAAATAGCAGGGTTGTGTGAGCCAGGCAGAGGCAGACCGCTATAGGTATTTTCGCGTTTTCGCTTCTTTCGGGCTTTCGCGTTTTCCGGGGCGAGGGTTTGCTCTATGCCGCGGACTCGCGACGCTTCCTTCCTAAATCTGCGTTACTTCTATCTTAGTGACCCTGGCCTCGCCTATCAGTCGATCTACGTCCGCTTTTTTGCCGATATCCGTGCCGTCGCTGAGAGCCGTTGCCGCTCCCGATGCACAGCCCAAGGCAAGGCATTCCTCTATCTTCAGACCCTGCTCAAGGCCGTAAACGACCCCTGCGATAAGGGAGTCGCCGGAACCGATCGTGCTATTCGGCTCCACCTGCGGGGTGGTGGCGTCGTATATCGAACCTTCGTAACTTGCGATAGCCCCCTGCTTGCCAAGGGAGATAATAACCAGGTCGATTCCCGTCCGTGAAAGCTCCAGAGCCGCTCTCGCCACGTCGGATTTCGACTCGAATGTCTTATTCAACAGCCGCTGCGCCTCGTCGATGTTGGGCTTAATCATAAACGGTTTCGCCTTCACACCCTCCGTGAAAGCGTCGCCATCGGCATCCAGTACGGCCTTAGCGCCGCCAGCCATTGCAATCTGGATCAGCACCTTCTTAACATCAGGGTTGACACCCAGCGGCACACTGCCTCCGATCACCATAAAGCTGCTCTGTCGCGCCAAATCCTTGGCCCGCTCGAACAACTCCACCATTTCCTTATGCTCAATCGGCCCGCCGGGTTCATTTAGCGTGGTGGGAGGAGTGTTGGACTTTTCCTCTATACATATATTGGTGCGAGTCTCCGCAGCAGTCTGGACTATCACCGACCCAACCCCGCGCCTGTCAAGGACAAACTTTACATAATCCCCAGTCTCCCCGCCCAAAAAAGCCAGCGCGGTGGTCTCCCCGCCGAGTTCCTTAATCATACGGGAGCAGTTGATGCCCTTCCCGCCAGCATCTATTTCTACCTTGGTGATGCGGTTAGTATCATAGCAGGCGAGCTTGTCGACGTAGATGGTCTTATCGACGCACGGATTGAGTGTGATGGATGATATCATTGGATTGCATGCCGCCGTTCTAATGCGGAACTGCCGCCCACAAAATTGCAGGCGGCAAGCTCCGGGATATTTTATGTTTTCTTCTTACTTTTTCAGGGCTGCTCGCACGTCGTCGAGTTGACCTGCAGAGCCGAGAAGCTCATTGCGGCTGGCGATGAACTTCGCATACTCTTCCTGGAATATCTTGCCGACCGGGCGGAAGTCGAAGACCTCCGGCTTATCGCGGAAGAACTCTCTGTGAACTCGCGTCCACACAAGTCTGCCGTCCGTGTCGATGTTGATCTTGCAGACGCCCAGCTTTGCCGCCGGCAGATACTGGTTAGGATCTACGCCCTTGGCTCCCTTAAGCGCGCCGCCCGCAGCGTTGATTCGCTCAACTTCATCCTGCGGAACGGAGCTTGAGCCGTGCAGAACGAGCGGGAATCCCGGGACCAGTTTCTGAATCGCCTCGACTACGTCGAAGTGCAGCCCCTGGCTTCCAGAGAACTTGAACGCGCCGTGGCTGGTTCCGATGGCACAGGCAAGGCTGTCGCAGCCGGTGCGCTTAATAAACTCCGCCGCCTGATCCGGGTCGGTGAGGTGAGCGTTCTCTTCGCTTACCGCGATGTCCTCTTCGACTCCACCGAGCTGACCGAGTTCGGCCTCGACGCTGATACCCTTCGCGTGAGCCTTTTCGACCACGCGCTTGGTGGTGGCGATATTCTCCTCAAACGACTCGTGGCTGGCGTCGATCATAACCGACGAATAGAACCCGCTGTCTATGCAGTCATAGCAGGTTTGCTCGTCGCCGTGGTCGAGATGCACCGCAAAGACCGCATCCGGGAAAATCTCGTCCGCCGCTCTGATCATACCCTCCAGCATCAGCTTGTTGGTGTATGATCGCGCGCCCTTGGAAATCTGAACGATGAACGGCGCCTTTGAGTCCATATTGCCCTGGAATAGACCCATAGTCTGCTCGGCGTTGTTGATATTATAAGCGCCGATAGCATACTTGCCGTAGGCCAGTTCAAAAAGTTGTTTGGTTGTTACTATCATCTAACGGTGGCTCCTTTTATGTTATCCGCTCGCTGCCGTACAGCAAAACACCGCCCCAGGGATCGCTTTGCCAATCTGCCGGGAGATTTCACCTCCCGGTCCGATTGATGCCACCTTCCGGCTGCGCTCTGGGTTGGTGGTGGCGGATTTATGCAGGCTCAATAAGGCCGTAGTTGCCGTCCTCGCGCAAATAGACCACGTTGACTTCTTCGGTTTCGGAGTTGCGGAAAACGTAGAAGTTATGGTGCAACAGTTCCATTTGCTGAGTAGCCTCATCCGGCGTCATCGGTTTCAGCGCAAATCGTTTGGTGCGCACCAGAGTCGGCAGCTCTTCTTCCGCCGTCTCCTCGGCTCCGAACGCCTCGATCATCGCCTGGTCACGAATAGCGTTTCGAGCTTTCGGCCCTTCTGCGATGCTCTTATCTCTTTTGCGCTTGAACTTTTTGACGCGCCCTTCCAGCTTTTCGACGACCTCGTCTATGCTGGCATACATATCGTTGACGCGACGTTCCTCGCCGCGCAATAAAATACCGTCACCCTCGAGCTGTACTTCAACCATCTGCATCCCGCGCTGCACGCTCAAAATAACCGTGGCCTCGCGGATATCCTGAAAATACTTCTCCAGTTTCGGCAGTTTCTTCTCTATATAGCTCCTAAGGGCGTCGGTAACCTCGATATTCCTGCCCTTAACGTGGATCAACATTGGCAGAGGAACTCCTTTCGCAGGCTCGTCATAGTAAACCGATCAAGTTTAACACGCCCGGCACCCTCTGTCAACCGCCTCCTGGCGTGCAGCATTTGTTGAGTCCTGTCAATCATGGCATTGATACCCTACCCATCAGCGGAACAATCTCGCAAAGCATACCGTAATTTATAAAGGGCTTGCGCTTGGGGCAGTTGTCGCCGATAATAGTCCTGTCGGGAGGTGGTTTACCCGTGGAAGAAACCGATCTTCTGCAGCAAATAGAAAAACTCAATGACAAGCTCAATCGCACCAGGCAGCGTATGGCGGGACTGCGAGAGAGAAGCAAACTGCTGGAAATGCAGTATCACGACGCAAAAGAACGTGAGCAAAATACCAACGGATTAGTTGGGGAGCTTCTCGAACGCCAGCGCGAGCTGAACGTAATGCTCAACCGCGCCAATATTATGCTCAATCGCTCGCAGGAAGCGATGGCGCTTAGCTCGATGGAGCTTAACGAGATGGCAAAGGCCCTGCCCGAGCCTAAGAAAGCCGAGTGGGCGGATCGCGTTGCCAGAGTCAACGAACTTTTCAAACAAACCGGCGTGCAGGACGCCGAGCTAGGCGCGCTGCAAAGCGAGAATCCATCGACCTCGTTTGGTCGTGAGGATATGAAAAAGCAGTCCAAGGATGCATTCGGCAGGCAGCAATCCATCTGGGAGTTCTCACAAAAACGAGAACCGCCGAAAGTAGAGGCGGAAATCGTCGAAGAGGAAGAGGCGTCAGAGCCTGCAATACATATAATTGATCATTCTCCGGAACAGGACCATGATAGTCAGGAAGAAATCCTGTCCGAAGATGAGCCATCTGACGACGCTGTGGCCGAACCTTCACAGCGCAAATCCTGGTGGCAAAGGCTGGCGTTATAATATTTCGCCTGTAGCGTGATTTCACGCAAATGAAAGAAGTCCGGCTTGCGTCAGGGTATGTCATTTTTCGACGGGATTGGGCTGCTTGACGGAATATCCGCCAGCACATAAAATAGTCATCGCAATGAAATGTCGATAATGGTATCTACGGGAAAGGCCCGTCCGGACTTTTCCCGGTTTTGGTGTACAGGGGTGAATTAATGGCGAACTGGCGAAAGCTGTGTATGTTTGCGGTGATCCTTGCTGCGCTGGCGGGGCTTGCAGTGGTTGCCCACGCAGATTTCAAACCAAAAGTCTCCTCTATCGCATCCGGCGCTGTTGGGTCAGTGATCATCAACGGCGAGACTGCAGTGCGATTTCAGGTGTCTAACGGCAATCTAAGCGGGCCAGAACGTGCAAAAATAACGGCAGATCGCATCGCCGCGCTGGTCAATGCCGGGTTTAATCCATCCATTATCAGTGTAAAAGGTGACGCCAATGCAGGGCGCATCTACGCAGCCGAAACCCTCATCTGCATCGCCACGGCCGCCGATGCCAAAGCCCTGAAAAGCAAACCCCTTGATCTCGCAGCCAAGTGGGCATCGCAGATACGAACTTTATTGATGCTCCCCGCAGTTGTGCTCTCACCTGCAGAATTGACCGTTCCTTTCGAGGAAAATCGTCAGGTGGAGATCAAAGGCGCGGCAGCGGGAGGCCCTGTATCTCTTGCTATTGACGATCCTGAGATAGCTGACGTAGCAGTGCAGTCCGATGGAAAGAAGCTCACAATCTTAGGCAAAAAGCTCGGAAAAGCCGTTGTTGAGGTCGAGATTTCCGGGGAGCGGGCGACGATGGTTATCCTGGTTAAGAAATACGCGGGATCGGTGCCCAGCACGGTAGCGGGACAGGTTACTGGAAATCCGTGCCCCGCCCAACTCGTGACCTACGCAGCGCGGCAGGCTATAGCTCAGAGCGCCAGGCTGGAGCAGGGCGCCACCATCGAGGTTGATAAAATAGAAGGCTCCAACGAGGCGTTAGGCACCGGCAAGGGCAGGCAGATGAAGGCGAATGTGAAAATTCGAGGCGGGGATTATATCCCCGTGGCTACGACTGTCGACGTGGATGTTCGCAACGTAGTCCTTCCTCGCGAAGCGCCTATCCAGCTTTTCTATAGCAATAACCCGGAGAGCATATATAAATACCAACCGCTTTTCGCGGGACGTGTGGACATAAACGCGGTGACCAGGCTTTTGTATCACCACCAAAGCGAGATGTCCAAAAAGACGCAGATCATCGTCGAGTTGGTAAACCCGAACGACATCCCTGCTCA
Source organism: Armatimonadota bacterium (assembly GCA_050948905.1). Classification (GTDB taxonomy): domain Bacteria; phylum Armatimonadota; class UBA5829; order UBA5829; family UBA5829; genus DTKD01. The sequence continues at coordinate 1,391,176 of JBMNES010000001.1, forward strand.
GATGCGCATCTTCCGGGGCATCTCCCCGCCGTTGGTCGATACGATTTACGTCGGTCACGTGGCCACAAACGCATTTATGCGAGACTATGCCAATGATGTAAGCGTGATTGAAGTAATCCCTCCGCAATCCAGGCTTGTGCTGGTATCAGATATTTTATCGACCAAGCAGACCTCCAGCGGGATTATTGAGGTAAAACAGATGGTGGGATTGCCGACGTTTGTGCGAGTAACGGCTGCAGAACCTGGTGTCGATAACGTGTCGCGGGGCACAATCGCTAGGGCGCCTAATCCCTTTATAATGCAGTTGTCCGACCACATCTACCCTACTCCGATCAAGACTGTGGATGCAGAGTATGAGGTAGGCTCCCGATGGGCGTTTATCTCCATAGGCAAGCACGCGCTCAGCGATTCCAGCGAGCAGAAAAAGCTATATGGCAACTACGGCGTGACCTACAACATCAACGTGCGAGTGCATAACCCAACCGAGGCTGCTAAAAAGATCAGCCTGGTCTTCGACCCCACTGCGGGACCTTGTTCGGCGGTGTTTATTGTTAACGGCAAGTTTGTGCCGGTAAAATACGCGCAGCCGCCCAACGAGGTCGTCTTAGACAGCATTATGCTGGAGCCTGGACAGACGAAGATGTGTAAAGTGACTACCATACCGTTGGCAGGGTCCAATTACCCCGCGATGCTCGTAGTCAGGTCTTAGGCGTTAACAAAATCAGAAATGTGGAAAACTAAAAGTGAATGCGGCCTGATTTTGGGTTCGTGTCATTATAATGCGCAGGATGACATCGAGATTTCCACACTGAGAAAGCTCTATGTATATACGGATATTACAGATAGGGTTGGTGTTAATGTTTATCAGCTCAGCTTCGGTTGCGGATAGTATTGCAGGCTCCCTTGCAAGACAGCAGGGCGCTCAGGCCAGGATAATGTGGTTCGATGCGGAGGCCAATCTTAAGGCGCTTTCGACTCGCGGTGGCGTTGCCGATATGGTCGCAAAGTGCAAATCCGCCAATATCAACACGATTATCGTAGATGTAAAACCGCTCTCCGGGCTGGTTCTATATAATAGTAAGATCGCCCCCAAAATCACTTACAGCCAGGGTATGCGATATCCTGCGCATTATGACCTGCTACAGACTATGGTGGAAGAAGGTCGCAAGGCGGGGATTCCGGTTTATGCCTCTGTCAACGTATTCTCCGAAGGTTCGAAGACCCTCCTTGGCGGCCCTGCGTATAAGCATACGGATTGGCAGTGTGTGCAATACGACATGCAGCGCGTCCTAAAAGTTGAGGGCGAGGAGCCGCGAATACTTGACAGGCCGAACACGCCGCTGCGCAAGGACGAAGTTTGTCTTTACGGGTTCAGTTCGGAGTCGGCTGGGAAGCTGCCCGACAACACCTACTACGTCCGGGTTGCGTGGAGCGGTGCGGCGTTGCAAACCGGGATGGCTGCAGGGCGCGCAAAGATATCGGCTCCTGAAGATGGCTATGTGTTGCTGGGCACGGGCAAGGCGGCGGACTGGCTGCGTGGGGTGGTCGAAAGCGGCAGGAGATTTGATCTCGACACGAAGGACTCGCTGGTTAGAGTAGGGGAGGTCGGCGACGCGCACCAGGCGATATTTGTTAACCCTCTGCACCCCGAAGCCAGACGATACGCCCTCAGTATAATAAAGGAAATATGCGAGAACTATCACGTCGACGGCATCGTGCTCGACAGGATGCGTTATCCCAACCTGTACAGCGATTTCAGCGACCTCTCCAGGCGCGAGTTTGAAAAGACTATCGGCAGGCCGGTCGAGAACTGGCCTCGCGACATAATGGTCAGGACCCCGACTGGCTACCTCGACCCTGTTCGTGGCCCGTTGTTTAAGGATTGGCTGAAGTTCCGTGCTCAGATTATGCGTGATTTTCTCATTGAAGCTCGTGCAACGGTCAAGTCTGCCAGGCCGGCAGCCAGGTTGGGCATATACGTCGGTTCGTGGTATCCGATGTATTACGATGTCGGTGTGAACTGGGGAAGCCCTTCAAACGCGGCCGACTATGAGTGGTGGCCGGAGGGTTATGAGACCACGGGTTATGCCGATCAGGTCGATTTTATGTGCACCGGCTGCTACTACACTCATCCCACCCGCAAAGACGCCATCAGAGAAGGCGACCCGGAATGGATGAGCGTTGAGGCTGCGGCGCAGGAATCTGTCAACGCGGTTAAAGACGATACGTTTGTTTATGCCAGCCTGTATTTGTTGCAGTATCACAAACGGCCGCAGGCTTTTGCCAAGGCAGTGGCGGAATGTCTCAACAACAGCCAGGGCTGCATGTTGTTCGACCTCGTCTATGCGCGCAACTACGACTGGTGGGGTGTGTTGAAAACCACATTTCCCACCTCAACAAAGGCGCCCCACGACATCCAGGGTCTGCTGGAAAAGGTCCGCTCCACCAACCGCAGGCACGCCAGCAAATAAAATTGCTGAAGGTGTTTCAATTCTCTTGCACTTGCCATATAATATTATGCTCGGACGGAACAACAGGTGCCGGACGAGCGTCAATGATAACGAGATTCATAGGAAGGGAGGCAACTATTGTGGCTGATGACACCACCGCATTGTATGCTCCCGTTCTCTGCGAACCGACAATCGAATACGACAACCGGATAGAAGACGAAATCGAAACCGAACCCGATGAAGAAGAAGAGCACGAGGATACTAACACTCGAAAGAATTGGGAAGAACTCGAACAGCAATTCGCCCGGTACGAGCGTAACTACAGAGCACGCAGGATACGGGAGCTGACGCTGGGCCCTCTCAAGAAAAAGAGAGTGGTAAGGCGCAGCGAGAGCGAAGCAGCTGAAGTGGTTGGCTGATTTGTATCACCAACAAGTAGCCGGTCGACAAAAGTCGGCCGGCTGTTTGTGTACGGGCCAACGACGAGATAGCCGGGCTCGAAGCAGACCGTAGACTGTGGGCTAATAACGTTCTATTTCTTCTTTTTCTGCTTTCGAACAGGCTTAGGCGCCCCCATTTCGAACTCGGCCTCGCCGCCCTTCTTGTTGGCCATCTTCGCAGTTTCAGATTTTGGCTTCTTTACGTTACTTTTTTTGTTTGCCATCTCCAAAGCTCCTGGTCGATACGCTTTGTCTTTTGTACCCAGTCAGCGGCAGGCCGAAACGACGCAGATGGGTATATTCGATGCAACAAGGAAAACCGCAGTCTAAGAAAGAATTAAAGTATGTCGGCCAGGGATGCATTTGGGAGTTCCGTTCACGTCATCTCTAATGAGAAACCTTGATGTGCAATTCCTTTTTATGAGGTATCGATATGCGAATTTGGGCGCTGGTATTCTTAATATTCGTATCACCCGTGGCGGCAAGAGCCGTGGGCAAGGTCACGGTAGATCCTAACGTGCCTGGCCAGGCTCAGAAGAGCGATGAACCCGACGATACCGACTCCCGGCTCGGCCAGAAAATCACCTACACCGTCTCTGCGCGCACGGTAGCTGAGATACTCGACGACCTCACCAGGACCACCGGCGTCACGTTCAAGGCGGGAAGCAACAGTTCCGATTGGCAGGTGCGGGATCGGAAGATGACGATATCGGTTGAGGATGTGCCGCTAAATCGTCTGATGAACTCAATCTCGCGGGTGATGAAGTTCAAGTGGCAGCGCTCCGGAGAAGATGGCAAATGGACATATCGTCTATACCTGGACCGGAAATCTCTGCTGGACGCTGAGGCTCAGCGCGTGCGCGCGGAGGAACGTGCGGAGGAAGCCAGAGCCAAAAAGCGAGCCGAAGGGGTGGAGAAATACGCAAAGCTGATGGACCTTACAGAGGAGGAGAAAAACGACCTCCGTCAGACCAACCCGTTCTTATATATGGCAGCGGAGTCTGGGCTGGGCAAATCGCTGGGGCAATTCTTTAAAGAAGTGCCTGCGGCTTTTGATGCGTTCGCTAATGGTCGCAGGCTTGACCTCGACAGCGCTTCCTTGTCTCCAGTGGCGCAATCTAACCTGATGGCCGCGATAAAAGATATGTCCCGCATAGAACAGAAAATGATGGGCAGGGAGCGGGCGCAACTGGATACGCTTGATCCATCGAAACTATCGATCGGTGTTAACGACTCGCTGGAGCATATAAGTGGCGTTCCGGTCGCAGGTTTTATGCTGGGAAATATGTCTGTTCGTTATGATGGTGGTAAAGTCGATATCCCGTTTCTTGATCCTCAAAGCAAAATGGCCCACGCTATAGGCACTATACTTATCGAGTCTCAGGAGCAGAAACGCTCCATATCTGAGGTTATGAAAGACCATCTGGGGGAGTTTATGGACGCGGTGAAGACTGCGACAAAAGAAGCTGCCGCCACTGGTGAGCCTCTCGTTGAGCATCCTGATGATCCGGCATTTAAAGAAGAGATTACCATCAACGCTGCCAGCGCCAGGCTTCCAGATGTCGAATTGGCTCTGGCAAAAGAGGCGAAGCTGCCGGTGGTCTCCGATTATTTCGGCTCTATCGGCCCTTTGAGCGGCGTGCCGTCTGGAAAAATGGAAATACGAAAGGCGCTGGATACGATCAGCGATACTTACAATTATAATTGGGACAAACACAGCGAGATCATTGAGTTCAGGGATAGAAACTGGTTCAAAAAGAGAACCCACCAGATACCGGAGTCACGTATTGACGTTTGGCGAAAAGAGGTCAACAGCACCGGCACAATCGACCTGGACGGCCTCTCTCAGATCGCGCAACTAACTCAGGAACAATACATCCAAAATGTGATGGCCGACGAATTGTTGGGCCAGCCAGCCCTCAGCACCTGCATATTTGGCAATCAGGACCTGTTGAAACTCTACGGAAGTCTCAGCGCGGATCAGCGCAGGGCGTTGATGTCGGGCGGGGGAATGGATGTTGGTATGCTCAGCCCGGAACAATTCGCCCAGACAGAAAAACAGCTCCAGGCCAAACTCGGCACAGAAACTGTCCGTTCCGCAAACTCCATTGCCATAGCATGTTCAAGAGAAGCCAGCCAGGCCAGCGACAACAAAAGCGCGACCTACAGATTCACTCTATATGTAGACGGAGTTTCCTCCGGACCCGAATGGACATTGACAACCCCGGTGATAAAAAAGAAGGAAGACAAAAAGCAGGATACCAGCAACAAAAAGCAACAATGAAACAATTCTCCCAACAAAAAACCGAAGAACTAAACCTGCTACCAAACCCCGTCATCCTGCGCGAAGTCGCAGGATCACCTCTCAAATATTGTCATTTCACCCCCCTTTGTCATTTCGAACGCAGTGAGAAATCTGCTTTTTTCGGTGTCTGAGGTCAGATGTCTGAAGTCCGAATCCGGATAGGTGGTCAAATCGACACTGCATCCCGAAAATGGCCGGGACAGAGGCCGGCCACTACATCACCTGCCCCAACTCTGTGGTGTTTTTCCGGTTGTCGGTTAACGGTTTTCGGTTCATTGTCATCCTGCGCGAAGTCGCAGGATCACCTCTCAATTTTTGTGATTTCACCCCCCCTTTGTCATTTCGAACGAAGTGAGAAATCTGCTTTTTTCGATGTCCGAGATCAGATGTCTGAAGCCCGAATCCGGATAGGTGGTCAAATCGTCCCTTCGGCATCCCGAAAATGGCCGGGACAGAGGCCGGCCACTACATCATCTGCCCGAACTCTGTGTTGTTTTCAGGTTGTCGGTTCGCTGTCATCTTGACGTATAAGTATTCGAAACAACAAGGAAAACTATAATCTAAGAGAGAATACAATTTTGGTATATGGTGATGCACGCTCTTACCACGGTGTTGAGAAGTAATATCACGGACTGAGGGTTGATATTCGAGGGGCCAATATGAGAACGTGGTTGCTGTTATTATTGATATTTCTTTTACCAGCAAAGACTCTTGCTGTGGGCAAGGTTACGGTAGATCCTAATCTCCCCAATCAATCGCAAGAGATTGATGACCCCGGCAAAACGGATAACCGTCTCAGTCAAAAGATAACCTACTCCGCCTCAGCTTGCACAATGGCCTCAATTCTCGACGATCTCACCGCAGCCTCCGGCATCACGTTCAAAGCTGGAAAAAACAATTCCCATTGGCAGGTTAGAGACCGAAAGATGACAATATCGGTGGCTGATGTTCCTCTAAGTCAATTGATGGGCTCAATCGCTCGGATTATGAAGTTCAAATGGAGACGATCCGGGGAGGAAGGTAAGTGGATTTATCGTCTCGATTTAGACTACAAATTCCTACTTAACGAGGAGGCTAAACACGCATTATCTGACCAGCGCATTGAGGAAGCCAAAGCAAAGAAGCGAGCCGAAGGGCTCGAACAATACGAAAAACTGAGATATCTTACCAAGGAAGAAAAAAACGACCTCCGAAAAACGAACCCTTATCTATATGTGATTGCTGAATCTGGACTCGGCAAATCGCTGGGCAAATTCTTTGAGGAAGTGCCGGCTGTTTTCGATGCCATTGCCAATGGCCACATGCTTGAACTCGAAGGCTCATCGTTGTCAACTGCGGCGCAATCCAGCTTAATGGCTCTGATGAAAGATATGCACACTTTTGATCAAATAAGGTTACGAAACGACCGTCCAGAGCTTGATATTTTGAACCCCTCCAAAGTTACAATCGAAATAAATGAGTCACTGGATCCGGACAGTCCTTTCTCAATGCCCACTTACCAATTGGGTGAGATACGCGTTCGCTATTACCACGGACAAATCGATCTCGACCTACTCGATCCGTTAAGCAAAACGGCACAAGCTACCGGTTCAGTGTTGCTTGACGCACGAGAGCAGCAACAGGGCAGGTATAAATTACGGGAAGATCAAAGGACGGAGATTTGGGGAGCACGCACTACTGATCTCCAGGAAGAGGTTGAGCCGATTTGTGAACCGTTTATCGAGCACCCTGGTAACCCTGATTACTGCGAAAAGATCACTTTAGATACCGATAGCCGACAACTCCCCGATTTGCAATTAGCGTTCGCTAAAGCGACGAAATTGTCGATAGTCTCCGATTATTATGGCGCCATGGATCCTTTGCTTGGTGTTTTGCATGGAGAAGCGCAGATCCGGCGGGTGCTTGATTCGCTCTGCAAAACCTTTAACTATAACTGGGATAAGCAGGAAGAGATTATCGAGTTTCAGGATAGGTACTGGTATACAAAGCGCCTCAATTTAATTCAGGAGTCGCGTATTGAGGCGTGGCGTGAGGAGGTCCGGAAAAACGGGTCTATTGGGCTGGATAGCCTTGCTCAGATATCACTGCTCACAGATGGCCAATATGAGCAAAATATTAAGAATGATGAGGAGCTTTCAAGGCCGGCAGCACACGTAAAGGACTTCGGCAATCCAGAAATACTGAAACTATACGCCAGCCTCAGGCAGGATCAGCGTACGGCTATGCTATCGAGCGGTGGGCTTGATCTTTCTACACTCTCCGAAGAACAATACGCTTTGATAAAGAAGCCGCTCCAGAAAAGACTAGGCAATGAAACATTGAAGGCGGCACATATCGTCAGTATTGTATGCAAAAAAGAGCCCGGCGGGTGGGAGACTGACGATGATGCTATATTCTATACGTTCACGCCTAAGGCAGATGGAGAAATCGGCCCAGAATGGGTGCTGCCCGCGCTGGTGAGTTTAGACTATTTAGAAAAAAACAGGATATCGGCAGCAAAAAACCGAAGAATTAAACCTGCTGCTAAACCCCGTCATCCTGCGCGAAGTCGCAGGATCACCTCTCAATTTTTGTCATTTCACCCCCCTTTGTCATTTTGAGCGAAGCGAGAAATCTGCTTTTTTCGATGTCCGAGGTCAGATGTCTGAAGTCCGAACCCGGATAGGTGGTCAAATCGTCACTTCGCATCCCGAAAAAAATGGCCGTGACAGAGGCCGGCCACTACATCACCTGCCCGAACTCTGTGTTGTTTTTCTGGTTTTCGGTTGGCGGTTAACGGTTTTCGGTTCATTGTCATCCTGCGCGAAGTCGCAGGATCACCTCTCAAATATTGTCATTTCACCCCCCTTTGTCATTTCGAACGCAGTGAGAAATCTGCTTTTTTCGATGTCCGAGGTCAGATGTCTGAAGTCCGAACCCGGATAGGTGGTCAAATCGTCCCTTCGGCATCCCGAAAATGGCCGGGACAGAGGCCCGGCCACTACACCCTTTCGGGGTTTAACGTTTCACATTCGAAGCCCCTCAGCTCTCCGTCTCTTCTTCCTCCGGTTCGGCTTCTGGCTCGGTTTCCGCGGCTGAAGCCGCGGCGCGGCGTGCGGATATCACCTGTTGTATCAACTGAAATCCCTTCACCGCGGCTGCAGCATACGTGGCAACTGTCGCGGCCTGAGGGCTTACCACCTGTGCGACTTTATCCGCCACCGTGCCGACTTGTGAGGACAGTCTGTCGGCGGTATTGTCGGCTTTGGACAGAATCGATTCGACTGTAGCGTTGAGTTTTTCGGATGTCTCTTTCGCGTGTTCGGCAATCTCTTTGGTTTGCTCAAGAATCGGCTCAATTCGGCAGACTACTTCATCGAGCTTTGCGCCGATCGTTTTCTTAAACATAAAAATAGCGATTATCACGCCTGCCGTACCCACCAGAATTGCGATAGTCATAATCAACTGGCAGATAGCTATTATGCCGAGAGAGGTTTCTGTGGACATTATGGGTTCCCTCCAATTGGGTATAACTGCGAGCTATGCCGCATAAAGCAGGCGGCCATTAAAATGATTATTCGCCATCCACCGACTGCAAACCTGCATTCTTTGCTGTCAGCCGCCGGTCAATCTCATTGCATTATGCCCATCAGACCGACCCAACTATCCATCGCCACAACTCTTCCCTTCCCAACCCGGTCTCGGCCGAAAACGCGAGCGTATCCCGGCTGTCGATATTGAGTTTTTCTGCGATCTGCAGCATAAGCCCGGATACCTTAGTCTTCGCCACTTTATCCGCCTTTGTCCCCACCACCAGGAAGTTGAAGTCGTGCCGCTTTAACCACTCCGACATGGAATGATCCAGCGGCTGCGGAGGATGGCGCAAATCTATAAGCTGGATAATACCACGAAGAGTTGACCTGGATTTTGCATAATTCTCGATCAGATTGCCCCAATCCGATCGCTTCGCCAGGTTTATGGCTGCAAACCCATATCCGGGCATATCCACCATAAAGAACGGTTCTTGATCCGGCGAGCTTATTCGATAATAGTTCAGCGTCTGCGTTCGGCCAGGCGTATTAGAAGTCCGCGCCAGTTTTGTTCGGCCAACCAGCTTATTTATCAGCGAGGATTTGCCGACGTTCGACCGCCCCACCAGAGCAATCTCCGGCAGCGGCTCTTCCGGCAGTTGATCCAATCGCGCCACACTCGTCAGAAATTCTGCATTTACACGTATCATATCTCTAATATTATAACATCAGTCAAAAATCGGCGGCTCTCGAAGTTGACCGAACCTTAAGCAATAGCTAAAATAAAGACATTATGATTGTAGATATACACGCTCACGCATTTCCCGACGCACTGGCTCCCCGCGCGATGGAGGTGTTGAGCGGCAACTCCGGCCTTCAGCCATCCACCGACGGCACCTGCTCAGGCTTGCAGATTTCGATGAACACGGCTGGAATAGACCTCTCCGTCATCGCCCCTATAGCTACAAAGCCATCTCAGGTGAGGGGTATCAACGCCTGGGCTGCAGATGTAAATAGTAGCAACGACGATTTAATTTGTTTCGGCACGCTTCATCCCGACCAGGACGATTGGCAGCCGGAGATAGAGCAAATGGTCGCCAGCGGAATAAAGGGTGTCAAGGTTCATCCGGATTACCAGCTCTTTTACGTCGACGAGCCAAGGCTTATTCCAATATACCAGGCGATTGCACACGCCGGACTCATATTGCTATTTCATGCGGGCGTCGATATCGGCCTCGCTCCGCCTGTCCATTGCACACCTGATCGACTCGCGAAGGCTCTTGACGCGGTGCCCGAACTCGTGGTTATAGCTGCACACATGGGGGGCTACAAATGCTGGGATGATGTGCAGCGTTATTTAACAGGGCGCGATCTATACTTCGACACCAGCTATTCTTTGGCCGACTTGGGAGCGGATGCTATGGCTTCGATGATTCGTGCACATGGCGTCGAGCGCGTTATGTTTGGCACGGACGCGCCGTGGACCGAGCAGGCCGCCGAGGTGAATGGAATCCGGGCTTTGGACCTTACTGAGAAGGAAATCGAGGCGGTGCTCGGAGGAAACGCGAAGAGGCTGCTCGGGGTATGATATACCGTGGCCAAACAGAGCGCGGGATTGTTGGTATACCGGTTTTACGAGGGGCGATTGCAGGTTTTGCTGGTGCATCCGGGCGGCCCTTTCTGGCGGCATAAAGACGCCGGCGCTTGGTCGATTCCAAAAGGCGAGTATGAGCCGGATGAAGACCCATTCGCGGCGGCGGTTCGCGAGTTCACCGAGGAGACCGGCCAAACCCCATCAGGCCGTTTCATCCCGCTCACCCCGATTCGCCAGGCAGGCGGCAAAATCGTAAGAGCCTGGGCATTTGAGGGAGATTTCGACCCATCACAACTAAAAAGCAACACGTTCTCAATGCAATGGCCCCCCGGTTCCGGACACATAATCGATTTTCCCGAAGTAGACAAAGCCGCCTGGTTCGACCTGCCCGAAGCCAAGACCCGTCTCATTCAGGCACAAACAGCATTTATTGACGAGCTGGCGGGTTTGGTGTGAGGTGGATAATGTCACCTGTACTCCATTGACCAGGTCGGCGGCCTGCTGTACAATGACAGCATCAAACACAGGATAATCAAAATGTCTGTCCAAGATAGCTTGCCACTATTTTTCGACACGTCTTCAAGCGATCTGGCGTCTGACCAGAATGTTGCATTATATCCCGGCGATTGCCTGGATTTTCTGCGCGACTGTGCGGATGATACTATGCAGTTAGTCGTCACCTCGCCGCCTTACAACCTCGGCAAGGAATACGAGCGCAAATTGCATTTGTCGGAGTATGTGGCCCAACAAACCAGAGTAATTGAGCAGTGCGTGCGCGTTCTGAAACCCACCGGCAGCATTTGTTGGCAGGTGGGCAATTATGTGGACGATGGCAGCGTGGTGCCGTTGGATACACTGCTGTATCCAATCTTTACCTCGCTAGGTTTGAAAATGCGCAATCGCATCATCTGGCACTTCGAGCATGGCCTGCACTGCGCCCGCAGGTTCTCGGGTCGTTATGAGACCATTATGTGGTTTACGAAAGGCAATGACTACGTTTTCAATCTGGATCCGGTCAGAGTTCCGCAGAAATATCCCGGCAAGAAGCATTTCAAAGGCCCGAAAGCAGGTCAATATTCCTGTAATCCGTTGGGCAAGAACCCCGGCGATCTATGGATTATTCCCAATGTAAAGAGTAATCATGTTGAAAAGACCGAGCATCCATGCCAGTTTCCGGTGGAATTAATAGAACGACTAGTGCTGTCGCTTACTAATGAAGGGGATTGGGTGTTTGATCCTTTTCTCGGAACTGGAACGAGTATAGTAGCCGCGCTTCGGCACGGCAGATGTGGCGCCGGTGCAGAGGTATTTCCCGCTTATGTAGAGTTGGCGCGGAATCGAATCAGGCAGCAATTGGATGGCACGCTGCGCACACGCCCTATGGGTCAGCCGGTCTTCGATCCCTCCGATGCGGGAACCGCTCTGATCACAGCACCCTGGCGCTCCGAAGTCGATTCCTTGAGTGTGCTTCCGGAGGATTCTCAATGAAGATTGTAGAGCTGTATTCCCATCTGAATGGTTACGAATTTTTACTCGTGCATAAGCCAGAGCTTTATCAGGAGATCGTTCGAGTGATCGAATCAGTTGATGCGGCGGCCTGCAAGACTAAAGTTTCCAAAGAACGTAATATGATCGGAAAGGTGCTTTACAGCCCAATAGAAATGAACGCGGCTTTTGGTTCGCTACTGCGCAAAGCTGAGTGGAATGAGAGTCGCGTAAGTTATTGGGTCACAAAGGATGAGAAACTTATCCGTAAGACACTCAGCCTGCAAGCGGATGAGCAAAAATCGGCCATTGAGAGGGCAGGCGCAGAAGCGATCTTCAGCTACAATCAGACCGACTTTGTAAAAGACCGGGTTGCAATAGAGGTGCAGTTTGGAAAATACTCATTCGTCGCTTATGATCTGTTTGTCAAACACCTCGCGTTCTATGTGGGAGATCAAATAGACGTTGGCGTGGAGATAATGCCGATGAAATCGCTTCAAAGAGAGATGAGTTCGGGTGTCTCATATTATGAGGGCGAGTTGTACAATGTCATACGGCAAGGTCGTGGCGTACCCGCAGTGCCATTGATACTGATTGGTATTGAGCCGTAATTAGTACCTACAACCCCGCACACCTCTCGTTAGCCTTGCAACGAGTCGTGCATTCGGCGATTAATTGCACAGCCCTGTCTGCGTGATCCCAGCCCTTCATTGTTGTCTCCACGCCTTCCAAGGTTTTGTATGTGCCAAAGAAGTTCTCGATCTCGATTAGCCAATGTTGAGATAAATCGTCGATATCTTGTACTCCGGAGAATCTTGGATCACCTACGGGAACCGCCAGAATTTTTTGGTCCTCACCGTTCACATCTATCATATCCAGCACGCCAATGGGCCGAATCGGCACATGGCAGCCGGGAAAGGTCGGCTCCTCCACAATCACAAGCACATCAAGATGATCTCCATCCTCGGCAAGTGTATGTGGAATGAAACCATAATCTGTGGGGTAATGCACCGACGAATACAAAACCCGATCCAGACGAAAGATGCCGCGCTCAGGGTCGTATTCGTATTTATTGCGAGAACCAGCCGGGATTTCCACCACGGCTTCTATGATAATCCGCCCCTCGTTCATATCGATACTTATCGCCGTTTTCGGGGCGGGTCAAACAAAAAAAGATGGGGTCCGAAGACCCCATCACTTGTGTATCTCAGCCCAATATCGCTTTCAAGTCCTCTTCAGGAGTGCTAATCGGCATAATATTGAACTTCTCCACCAGCACGTTCAGAACGTCCGGTGTGACGAACGCCGGCAGGCTCGGCCCAAGGCGAATGTTCTTGATACCCAGGTAAAGCAGGGTCAGCAGAATCGCCACGGCCTTCTGCTCATACCAGCTAAGAATCAGAGACAGCGGCAGGTCGTTGACCCCAACGTCAAACGCCTTCGCAAGCGCGACTGCGATTTGAATTGCGGAGTAGGCGTCGTTGCACTGGCCGATATCCAGCAGCCTCGGAATACCGCCGATCTCGCCAAAATCCAGCTTGTTAAAGCGATACTTACCGCACGCCAGCGTCAGAATCACGCAATCTTCCGGTACCTGCTGTGCAAAATCGGTGTAGTAGTTGCGGCCCGGCTTAGCGCCGTCGCAGCCACCGATCAGGAAGAAGTGGCGAATCGCGCCGGTCTTTACGGCGTCGATAACAGCGCCTGCCACGCCCATAACCGCCTCGTGGCCGAATCCAACCATGATCTCCTTATCCGGACCGTCCTCCTCAAAACCAGGAGCAGCCAGCGCAGCCTCTATAACCTTGCTGAAATCCGAATTGTGTACGTGCTCAACACCCGGCCACGCGACCAGCCCGGAGGTGAATATGCGACCCTTATAAGAATCGCGCGGCTTCTGGATGCAGTTGGTGGTCATCAAAATAGCGCCAGGGAACTGGTCGAATTCTTTGACCTGATTCTGCCATGCACCGCCGAAGTTGCCGACCAGATGCTTATAGGCCTTCAATTTAGGATAACCGTGCGCCGGCAGCATCTCGCCGTGGGTGTAGATATTGATCCCCTTGCCTTCGGTCTGCTTCAAAAGCTCCTCAAGGTCCTTGAGGTCGTGGCCGGAGACGACTATTGCCTTGCCTTTGATCGGCTCGACACGTACTTTAGTCGGCACTGGATGTCCGTACGCCTCCGTATTAGCGGCGTCCAGAATCTCCATCGCCTTCATATTGATCTCGCCGGTTTTCAGCGCCCAACCTAAAAGCTCGTCGACCGTCGGGTTCGGGTTGGTTAGAAAATCAAGCGCCTCATGGAACAGCGCATAAAGCTCATCGCTGTCCTTGCCAAGTATATGAGCGTGGTCGGCGTAAGCAGCGGCGCCTTTCAGTCCGTAGGTCACCAGTTCCTGCAATCCCGCGATGGTATCCCCAAGGGAGGTCATTCGTTTAACGATAGAAATTTCCGCGCCCTGCGCAACCAATCCATCGATAGTGGCTTCAGGCTTCCATTCGGCAGCTCCGCCGAGCTTTTCCGGTGTCTTTCCAGCCTTGGCCGCCGCGCCCTCGTAGAGCGCCTTTGCCTTATCTCGAATAGCCGCGGCTTCGTCGAGCATTCCCTTGAGTCGCTCCGGGTCGAAATCGACGTTGGTAACCGTGGCGAACAGCGCCTGGATTACAAATACATCGACGTCGTTGTCGGAGGCGCCCAACTGCCGCGCTCTATGCGCATACATCGAGATTCCCTCGGCGGCGTATAACAGCAGGTCCTGCAGTGTTGCGGTTGTAGCATCCTTCCCGCACACGCCAACCGCCGTGCATCCGGTGCCTTTAGCGGTCTGCTCGCACTGATAGCAGAACATACTCATAAATCTGATCTCCTCTCTGAGACTATTGTCTATTTACAGTATGAGTCTAATGGTTTGAACGTCATCTTAATTTGACGTAGGTCACATTAAGCAGATTTTATCTGCCTAATATCGTTGTGTCGTGAGGATATTATATCATTTCTGGCGTGTTAAAGCACCGGATGCCTATTGCGCACAGCCATCGTCATTCCCCGCCTCTACCTTTCGTCATTCCGCGCGTAGTCGCGGAATCCACGGCGAAGCACAGACGGGGCGCGCTCGAAATGTCAGTAGGCGGTGCATAAATGTAGTGGCCGGCCTCTGTCCCGGCCAGACTCAGTTCACGAAGGAATTGTCCGAGACCGAGATTGGACACTACTGTTTGGAAGTTGGAGGTTGGCATTGGTTATGAGGCGGCGATTCGGAGATCACCACCTATCTGTATTTGTCATTCTGCACGCAGACACGAATCTGTGCTAAGCCTTTACGCCGCACGCAATATCGGTTACCATAGGTCTGCAATATCAGGAGGATGGCGATGACTTGGGGGAAGTATATAGTTATGATTGCAGCAACCACGATTCTTCTTACCGCAGCCGTGGGCGCGAACGCGGCAAAGTTAGAGCTTCTGGGCCAACCGTGCTACGCTAAAAATGTCCTTGCGACGGCGCTGGTTAAAGACCGAGCCACGGACAAGGAGTGGTTCGTGTTGTCGGATATGAACGAGGCCACACACGGCGAACTGCTCTTTATCGACTTCGAGAACAACACCGGCAAGGCATACAAAGCGCCGGCGGGTTCGGGTGCGTGGGCGCTCAAAGAGGTCGCTGGAGACAGGCTTATTGTGGGCACGTTTTACGACGGCGTATTTATGGTCTTTGACCTGAACAAAATGGAGTTCACCAAAGTCGCCGACTTTCCTGGGCAAAGCTATATATGGAACCTCGCTGTCGGAAGCGACGGCAGGGTTTATGGCGGGACGTACTCAGGCGGTAAGCTCGGCGCATTAGACCTGAATGATTACTCGGTGGAGGATTTCGGCAATCCCGCACCGCCGAATTTGTATCTGCGATACGTTTGGGAACTGCCAGATGGCCGGATATTGTGTCATTTTTACAGCCAGAAACCGATGGGGATGATATTCGATCCCAAGACCAAAAGGTTCGAGCCATCTCCGGCCGCGCTGCCTGGGAGCACATTCGGCGCACCGTTTGATGGCTACTTCGTCTCCGGCAGGCAGGTTTTTGACGGCAAGACGCTGGAGGAAATCAAACCCATCCCATTCCCAACCCCGCCGGCGGATAAGGGAGTGTGGTCGTTTGCCCCGATGACTAACGCCAAAACCGCCTATATGTCTCAGGGTTCGTCGCTCTACAGCTACACCGCCGGCGACAAGGACATCAAACTGGTCACCAATCTCAGAGGCGGAATCCGGGAAGTATCAAGCAAGGGCTGGGCGCTGGGCTTGCGCGGGCAGGACTATTTCGTCATCAAACCCGGAGATACCGAGGTCGAGCTGAAACGAATACCAGTCGAATCAAGCCCTCGCAAAACTATGTTTCTGCGAGTCGCTCCGGACGGCAAACTATGGGGCGGGCCACATTTCGGCCAGACGCTTTGGTGGATGGACCCGGTCACCAAGAAATATGAAAACACCAGCACGGTCTGCGATGCCGGCGGCGAGGTATATGACGTCGCGTTTTCTGATGGTAAAGTCTACGCTGTCTCGTATTCGCGCGGCGACGTCGTCGAATACGACCCGAGCCAGCCGTGGAACCAGATCAATCACGTAAACCCCAGGGTCATCGCAAGTCTCGGCGCATCGGGATATATCAGACCCGAAGGCGGCACTAACCTCGGCCCGGACGGCAAGATATATACCGGCTGGTTGGCGGGTTATGGGGTCTATGGCGGAGCACTCTCCATCACCGACCCTAAAACAGGTAATAACAAGATTATCGAAAACCCACTCGGCGAACAGGCCATCATAGGCGCATTTCCTGGCGACGACGGGTTAGTCTATATAAGCACCGGCCTTGGAGGCAACGGACTTCCCAAAAAATCAGGGGAGAACCCGCGGTTCGGTATATTTGACACTGCAACCGAGCAAGTCATCTTCAAGGAAGAGTTTGAGGGCAAAACCAATATATGGGTGCTGGCTTACGATGCTAAGTCCAAGCGAGTGTTGATCACAGTCGACGGCAAAATGACCCTGTTTGACGCGAATAAGCGCAGGTTTATGACCTTAATCGACGCGCCTGTCCGAAGTGGACGAAGTGTGGCGCAGACGGCAGACGGCGTTGTCTATTATCCGCACAAGGACACGGTCGTCAAGCTCGATATGAGAACAGGCCGGACGTCTGTAGTAGCGCAGGCAGCGGACAACATCGACAACGTGGCTTGCAGCGCGGACGGCAAGTTTTATATCTCTTCGGGGGTAGATGTATTTTCATTGGTATTAGATAATTGACCCAGCAAGTGAAAGACTACTCCGACGGATATCGTAAGCTCGCTATACTCTCGGCAATAGGCGGTCTGGTATGCTACGCGCTGATATACACTATCTTCGCTGCTGCAATTAACCAGATCAGCCCGATTTGCCACGACTCCGACACCCTTATCGGCTGGCTGTTTCGAGTCTCAATGGCGGCGTTTGTGGTCTGTGTGCTGCTGGGCGGCCGCTACTCAGATAAGATCGGCAAACTGCCGGTGTTGTTCGTCGGCTGCCTGCTTATGGGACTCGGCACGCTTGGTTTCGGCCGCATCAATACCTTCCCGATGGCGATTATCATGTCGCTGGTGATGGGAGCGGGTGGGGGATTCACCGAGGCGATCGCGGTCGGGATCATTGCCGACGTGACCAGCCCTCACAAGCGCACCTCGATAATGAACTACGCGCAGGTCTTTTTCGCCGTCGGAGCGGTAGTCGGGCCGCTTTTTGTAACGTGGTTGATCGCGGTCGATGTTGGATATTGGCGTTGGGCATTTGTGATCACCGCCCTTACCTGTCTCGTGGCTGCTGGGGTAGTGGGAATTACCATTGGCAAACGCGAGGAACGTCCGGTGGGGGGTTCGGAAACCATCGATTGGAAGCCGCTCCTGCGTGACCGCAGCATTTTTCTTTTATCTTTAGGAGTCTTGTTCTACGTTTCAGCGGAGAGCGGCCAGGCAAGCTGGCTGGCGAGATATTTTAAGGACGATATCGGATCGCTGGCGCCAGTGGCTGCTGCGACTGTGGCGCTATTTTGGGGAGGCATTGGCGCGGGGCGTTATTTCGCGGTATGGACGGCCAGGCATCTGTCTGACTACGCGATCATAGTAGTGGCGCATGCCTTTGCGTTGATCTGCCAGGTCACGCTTTTGATCACCAGGTCAGAGGGCGTTGGGCTGGTTGCGGCGGGGCTTTTAGGTTTTGCGCTTGGGCCGGGATGGCCGACTATCGTGAGCCGGGCCAGCGCTCTTCACCCCAGGCAATCCGGCACAGTACTGGCTGTGGTGGTCTCTGCCGGGGCGATAGGAGCGGCCATTTTCCCCCCTGCAATTGGTCAGGCTGCGGATCACATCGGCATGAGAAACGCATTGTGGGTATGTGCGCTATTCATCGTGGCGAACCTGGTTATCTTTGTTCCGTTGCTGCACAAGCATCGAGGGCAATCGTCAAACCCATAAGCTGAACTCGCACCCGTTCGTCCATCGACAATTTGGAGGCCGGCGGCTCCAGTGTAATCACGTGGCCGCCGCAGGTCCTCCACGCATAAATCGCCAGCGGCAGACGCGTCTTGCGAAACCGGACGATTTGTGGCCGAATCAGGCCATTTGATGCGTCCGCTCCCTCGATACATTCGTTCATATTTACCGGGCAGCCAATCGACTTTACCGCCTCTATGACCTGCTCACCAATATACATCAACGGGTCTTCGGCAATCTCATACATATAAAAACCGGGCGAGTCCACGTCTTCGTGCATCTCGAAGACTAGATCAAAGCATTTGCCCTGCAGTGCATCTGAAATTATCCTGGCCTCCGGAGCCTGTCTGCGCAGGTTGAACTCCCGATTGAGGTCGATTCCATCCACATTCTCCCGTGTGTTGCGCTCCCATCCGGTCGGGTTGTTGCAGGCAAATACGGTGAAAGAACAACGCTCAAGAAGCGCATCGTTGGTCGCGTTTTGCTCTACAAATCGGATAGCCGCCTCGACTCCAGCAGGTTCGTCGCCGTGGATGCCCGCGTCGATCATCGCGTTTTTCTTGTCTTGTGAGGGCTTTCCAACGAGCAGGGTGAACATCTCATATTGCTGACCGCACGAAACAAACTCGCCGATTTGAACCATCTCTACGTTTGGCTGAGCTGCAGCCGCCCGCAGTCTACTTATTAACGCCTGATAATCTCGTATTACCATTACTTACTTGCAAATGCCCAGAAGTTGCCCCCGAACAAATCTGCCACATCCCTTTGTATTTCTTCGTCGCTAACTGTCCAGCCGGTAGCCGTAAGGTTTTCATATTGCCGCGCCAGCGCATCGGCTATAACCATACGGGAGTGCTCCCATTTATAAATGAGCTGGTCCAGCACCCGACAGTCCGAATGCTGTGGAATCATGCTCATACCTAACAATTCAAATCGCATTCTTGTGATTTCTTCTATCAAAGACGGCGTATTTAAGAACCACCAGCAGCCGAACACCATGAGGTTCGCGAATTTCCGAGCCAGCACGCACAGCCCGTGCTGATTCTCTCGCGCCAGCATCGTGATTAGGAACTTGTTGTTGGAATACACCTGGCACAGCCGCTCTATCGGGCCGAGGTCCGCGATCCCCACCGAATCCCCCGCCGATTTAAGCTCCGAGTTGACGTTTCTTTTCACCCCGATCATAAGCGCAACTGGGATATTTCTCTCTTCCGCCACCGGCAGAACACACTCAGATATCAGCCTCGACCTCGCCGAGCCATCCGGGAAAGTGAAATCGGCCGGCAGCGAAGAGGCTATATACAGCGGGCTCATCCGGTCTATCCACTCGTTAAGAAACCGCCGAACTTCGTTGCAGGTTTTGACATCGACATAATCGCTGACGTTATATCCCCACAACCGCATCAGATCCTCAGTCGATTCCCATTCGTTGAGCATCGGATCCAGCCTCAGCGCGGGTTTGAATCGGTCATCAATTTTAGGCCGGGCAAGCCACGTCGCCCTTTCGGTCTCGTCGAACGGGTCATTGGTCATCACTACCGAATCGACCCCGGATAATTCGAAAACTCGGTCTACATGTTCCTCCACAGAAAGCCCATCGAAGAACTCTCTATAAGCGTTCAAATCGCGGGATGCCGTGTCCAAACCGAATCGGTCCAACACGGTCAGCACGCCCCTGCACGCCTCACTCACCGGGGAATGGTCGATAAACAGAGTCTTCCAAACCAGATCCGCCTGCTCTCGTTTCGAGCGTTTCCAGAAACCATCCGGAGTAGTCGCCCCCCAACGCAGAGTCTCGGCAACAAGATAATGATACGTCAGCAGTTCGTCGACACCGCGCAGCAGAAGCGATTGGAAATTGTTGGAAAATAAGTGTGTATGAATATCCGTAATCCGCGCATCGCGCACAGCCTGCAGCACTCTTTCTTGAACGGTAACGTCTCTGAGTCTCAACCCGCTGACCTCTCTTGTCATTATTATTCGGCATTTTAACATGCGTGAGCTGCTTTGTCACTTTATAACATTCCTCGCAACAGCTCACGAATGATGAGCGTCCTTGCCAGTAGTTTCCGATCTCCGTCTCGGACAGCCAGTGTTCATTGATGGATTGTCTGGCTGGGACAGAGACCAGCCACTACGATGATATTGTAGTGTCCGATCTCCGTCTCGGACAGCTAGTGTTCGTAGATAGATTGGCTGGCTGGGACAGAGACCAGCCACTACGATAATATTGTAGTGTCCGATCTCCGTCTCGGACAGCTAGTGTTCGTTGATAGGTCGGCTGGCTGGGACAGAGACCAGCCACTACGCAAATAATATAGTTTCCGATCTCCGTCTCGGACAGCTAGTGTTCGTTGATAGATTGGCTGGCTGGGACAGAGACCAGCCACTACGATGATATTGTAGTGTCCGATCTCCGTCTCGGACAGCTAGTGTTCGTTGATAGATTGGCTGGCTGGGACAGAGACCAGCCACTACGATGATATTGTAGTGTCCGATCTCCGTCTCGGACAGCTAGTGTTCGTTGATAGATTGGCTGGCTGGGACAGAGACCAGCCACTACGATGATATTGTAGTGTCCGATCTCCGTCTCGGACAGCTAGTGTTCGTTGATAGGTCGGCTGGCTGGGACAGAGGCCAGCCACTACGGTGATATTGTAGTGTCCGATCTCCGTCTCGGACTGCTAGTGTTCATTGATGGATTGCCTGGCTGGGACATAGGCCAGCCACTACGATGATATTGTAGTGTCCGATCTCCGTATCGGACAGCTAGAGGAGGATAGTTGAAATAGAGGAGGGTAGTCGAAAGGGCGGGGCTAGTGGGTTAATAGTACTGCGCTTGCAATAAAATCATTTGCCCTATTGCCAAACGGCCTTCAATGAGGTATAAAGCTATTAGAGGACCGGCGCATTATGCGTCGGCTATCGCAGTTTGCCGCCACTATGTGATTGTTATTCGGACCCGGCTTGGGCCGGTCGTTGAGGTGAAAACAGGATATGAGATCAGCATTTACCGTTGCAGCAGTCATCGTGTGCTTGCTCTTCGCGTGCGTAGCAATGGCCGACGGGGTTCCGGAGCCGTTGTATATGTCTGGAAAGGCGCTCGGGGGCGCGGCACTTAATCAGTATACCCCGGGAGTCGAGGGCGGAGCTGGCCCCAACAATATCGGGCTCCTTGTGCGCACCTACGGCAAAGTGACCTTCGTCGATGCCGCCAACAAATATTTTTACATAGATGACGGCTCTGGCAGAATCGACGGTACTATGAACGCAGGGGCTCCTGTGGTCGGAGTCAGAGTCAGCTACGGCGGATTGGCTGCCGGCGTGCCTGCCATCAATCCACCAGCGGTCAATGACAAAGTTGTAGTGACGGGAATCATCAGCACCTGCCTGGTGCCGGCCAATAACGGGGCGATTCAGCCTAATCTTCGGGCCAGATCGCAGGGCGACATTATCGCTCAATAAGCGGGCTAATACGATCACAGTCGATCGAAGTATATATCTCAGCGCCTGGCCGCCTACGGTCGCTAGCTCTACCCGGGTATTGTCCGGGGGTATATGGTGACGGATGGCGATAAGAATCCACATCTTAATATGCCTGTGCCTGACGCTCACCGTCGCGCCCGCGTTTTCGTCCACTCCCATAACAAACCCCGGTTTTGAACAGGGTATGGATGGGTGGACGGCGTACTCTTATCAACCTTATCCAGAAGTTCAACCTGCGGAGCCGCAAACCGGGTGCGTCGGCGCATCTCCGTGCGTCTTTAATCTCCTAAATGACACCAGCGTACCAGAAGGTGGCGCGGCGTGCGGCATTCAATCATTTGAGACAACCGGCAATGGCGGGGTCTGCCAAACCTTTTCCTGGACTGGAGACGCTGCTTCGATCAGTGTTACTGCTCGCGCCTATTCGGAAAAATACGACACCACCCCATACAACAACGGCTGCAGGGTCAGGATGGGGCTGGTCTCAGGGGTCGCACAAAGCCGGGATGAAGTATACAACTGGACCGAGTTTCCGTGGGGGGATCAATGGTGCACGCGAACCCTGCAGGTGCCAGGAGCAGGGACTTACACCATATTCATCGAAGCCGAGCAGCCAAACTCGTCCGCGATAATGTCTACACTCTGGGACAAAGTAGATTTTACCCCACAACCCCCAGTTCTGATTACACTCGGGCCGACCATAACCCGCGATCCGCTAAACCCGGACACGTCACTGACGATCTCGTGGTCGACCAATGTGCCGTCCTCGTCGATCGTCGATTATGGCTTGACTGACGCCTACAGCCAGACCGAGGCCAGCCAGACGTTGGTCACGGAGCACAATGTCACGCTCAGCGGCCTTGAGCCGTCAAAGCAATACTACTATAAAATAACAAGTGAGGCCGCCGGCTATCTCAGCTACGTTTCAGACCATCTGACCTTTAAAAACCCGATCTGGCTCTCTGATATCGTGACAAAAGTCGGCCCCAGCGGAGATATGACAATAGAGTGGCGGACGGATCTGCTCTC
Source organism: Armatimonadota bacterium (assembly GCA_050948905.1). GTDB lineage: Bacteria > Armatimonadota > UBA5829 > UBA5829 > UBA5829 > DTKD01. The sequence goes on from JBMNES010000001.1 coordinate 1,413,997, forward strand.
CACCTCCCAGGTCGAGTACTGGACGGGGTCAGGCCCGCACGTCTTTACCGAAGAGGCTTATTCCTATGTAACCAAGCACAAAGTCAACCTCGGTGTTCTGGATGAGGGAACTCAATACAGTTTCCGTGTCTGGAGTCGCCGGCCGGGCTATACCGATGCGTCTTCCGAGATTATGACTTTCTGGACTCTGCCCGAAATTGGATGGTCGCTCGCCAATGGCGACTTCGAATGCATAACGCCGGGGCAGGGTCACAGCCTTAGCCCGTGGGTGCAATATACGACTCAGGAGGGAGTCTCCGGATACAACCCAATTGATGGCTTGATCGGCCCATACCCCTCTGGCGGTTCGAACACCTGGCTTGCCGGCGTGACCGCATATAACGGCAGCTATTTTCTCGGTGCAGGGGCAAGCCTGGCATACAAAAACGGCGGGGTCTTCCAGAGGGTTTATGTCGATCCCGGAGACTTTTACACCCTGTCCGCAAGGTATATGACATATCAGGTCGGTGGAGAAGAGGGTTATACAGAAGTCAAAATTGGCATAGACCCCGAAGGCGGGATCGACCCCGGCAGCCCTAATATCGTGTGGTGGCACGGCCATTCCGCCACAAACGACGCCACCTGGCACCCGGCAGCAATAACCGTCACCGCAGGGGAAAACGGCGTCGCGACCGTATTTCTGGAGTTTGAGCACCTCTTCGCGTTAAAGTGGCACGTCTCGGCTATAGACGGGGTCAGGTTCGAATCTCCTAAGCCGCGCAGCGTTGGCGCGTTAAAGGCCTCAAAGGACAGCCTCGGCGGCATATTAGAGGATAAAATAGTCACCCACATCAGCCCGAATCAAATATACGCGCTGGGCCGGGTATGTCAGAAGGTTTACGTTCAGGATGATAATCGTTCGGCAGGAATAGGGGTGTTACTGCCGCTCGGAGACGGGCCAAACCCTCAACTGATGCGCGGATTGACCGCTACAGGCTCCCTGATCATTATCAACAAGGAAGCGGTATTTTACGCGTCGCAATGGTCGCTGGGCACTTCTCGTCAATCACTTCCGAAGCCGTTTGCCATGTCTCAGGCTTCGGTCGGCAAGGCCGGGCCGAATCAGCCTGCATTAAATCAAAAGTCGGCCGGGTTGTCCAACGTCGGTTTGAGAGTCCGCCTATTCGGCAGGGTAAGCTGGATCGATCCGTGGAATGGCTCGGTCTATATCGACGACGGGACCCATCTTATGGACGGAACCGTGGCCGGGGAGGCCCCTGTGCGAGGCATCCGCACCCAGATAATCAACAAGCCGGCTCAGACACCTGCGGTGGGAGACTACATAGCGGTGACTGGGGTGCTGGGAGTCGAGCTTGTTGACCCGGATAACTGGCCAGACCCGACAGACTACCCCGCATATAAAATATTCACCAATTCATCCGACGATTGGGACCTGCTCTGGACCGCGCCGTAGATCCTCTTTCAGCGGTCTTTGACCAACTCCGACACCTTAACGATTTCAAACCCGCGCTTGTTTATCTGCTCTATCAGATCAGGAAGCTGCTTCGCCGTCGGTTCGCTTCCGCAATGCATCAGCACAATATCCCCGCCCTGGATTCTTTCCAATATGCGATCCTCGATCTGCTGAGCCGTTATCCCCTTCTTGAAGGCATCCCAGCTATCCAAAGACCAGTATATCGACGTATATCCCTGCTCTCCCGCCACGCTTAACACCCGCTTATCCCTGCCACCAAATGGAGGCCGGAAGAACGGCTTGGTGGAAGCACCGGTCAGTTTGAAGACGATATCCTCAGTTTTTTGGAGTTGCTCGACTATGGCGGAGTCGCTGATCTTTCTGAAGTCCGGGTGTGAGTAGCTGTGATTTGCGATCTCATGGCCTTCGGCGATGATCTGCTTCACCAGTTCCGGGTCTTTTTCGCACCATTTCCCTGTCAAAAAGAAAGTCACGTGCAGCCCCGCTTCTTTCAGCGTTTTTAAAATACTGGACGTCGGTGCTGAGCTCGCCCCTGCGTCAAAAGTCAACGCGACTTTGTTGCTTCCTTTGACGTAAGCTATCTCGCCCGGGTAGCCCTCATATCGCCTGTGGGGTTTGGTCGCTTTCCTATTCGCCGTAGGATTAGTCACTTCCCTGCTGGTTCTGGCTGCCGCAATATCTGTTTTGACCTCAGCTTTTTCGACCTTTTCGTCGTTCGCCTTAGCTACAGGCTCTTCGACTATTTCGGCAGGTTTCACGCCCTCAGATGAATCCACTTTGGCCTGAGACTTTGGTTTGGATGCCTGCTGCCTGGTGGATTTTTCTGCCCGTGGAGGAGACGAACAGGAGATCGCCAGCGAGATCACCATGGCCATCAAAGCCGCGATAATAAAAAAGTGACGGGTGTTTCGAAAATAACTACACATACCGCTCCCCCAGTACATCCTGATTCTGGCAGGCGCCAGCGACTAACCAGAGGTCTGACATGGTCGCCGGTCGTTTATTTAGCCTTCTTCTGCGTGGATTTGGATACTTTTCCGTCTGTTTTAGCAGCCTCAGCGGTTGCTGCGGGCTTCTCATATTTGTTCAACGCACTCTTCGGCAGCAACCCCATCTTAACTTTCAGCACTTCAACCGCAGCCGCCAGTTGGTTATCAGTGGCAGGGTCTGTCGGGTCAAGATTATCCGCAGCCTCGACTTCTATGTCGGGGTCAATGCCTTTTTTATGGATGTCGGTGCCCTTAGGGGTGAGATACTTAGCCGTGGTAATCGCCACCGCCGAGCCATCCTGCAGTGGCAGAATGGTCTGCACTCGACCCTTACCAAACGTCGTGGTGCCGACCAGCGTGCCGGCTCCATCGTCTTTAATCGCCCCGGAGACGATCTCCGATGCGCTCGCCGACGACTTATCCACCAGCACCACCAGCGGGTATCTCTTGTGATTGTGCTTATCCTCTTCGACATACAGCGGGTTCTTCTGCCCGCCGCGCTCCTGGATAGTCACCACCGGCCCGCTTTCAATAAACCGGCTGCCGATATCCACCGCCACCGAAAGCAGCCCGCCAGGATTGCCCCGAAGGTCGAATATAAGCCCCTTTATATGTTTCTTTTCCAGAGCAGACAAAGCCGCATCGTATTGCTCGTCGCTTTTTTCGTTGAACTGTCGCAGCCTGATATAACCGATCTTCGCAGCCTCGTCGGCCATCCGAGAGTCGACCATCTGGAACTGCACGGTCTTGCGCATGATCACTTTATCGATCGGCTTAGCCACTCCAGGCCGCCGCAGCGTCAGCTTGACCTTGGTTCCTTCCTGTCCGCGAATCAGCTTCACAACCTCGAGGATATCGACGCCCTTGATCGACTTATCATCTACGGCTATTATCACGTCGTTAGCCTTAACCCCGGCCTTCATCGCCGGCGTATCAGGCAGCGGTTCTTTTATGTAGACTTCGTTATTTTTATTAGTATCGAGCTGCGCGCCGATTCCGGTGAAGTTGCCTTCGTTCTCCTCGCGCATCTTCTTATAAGATTCCGGGTCCATAAACCGGGTAAACGGGTCTCCAAGCGCCTGCAGGGTGCCGCGAATGGCGTCGTAGGTGATCTCCTGCTCATCAATTGTTTTAGTGCCGTAGTAATCCGACTTGAGCCGATCCATCACCGCGGAGTAGGTCTCAATTAGCGGCAAAGTGCGGCTGCTTGGGTCCGGAGCCTCACCTGCAAGAGTCTCCAGCCTTTGCGGCATAAGCTCGACGCTTGCAGCCAGCTTATCCAGTGCAAAACCATTTGCCCGGACATCCTGCACAAGGAAACCAGCGACAAACGCGGCTGCCAAAACAACAGCTATAAGCGAATAAACGGCTACTCTTTTCATAGCTAGTTCCCGCCTTCACTTTCCGAAAGCAGCTTAATGGCTTCCTTCATTTGTGCGTCGCTGGCATTAACTGGCACGTCCACCGGCACTCCCTTGAGATTATAATCATTGCCCTTACCGGTCACATATTTGCCTGTCGACATCACTATCGCCGATCCATCGGCCAGATCGATCATAGTAGAATCCACAAAATTGCCGAAAGTCTTCTCACCGACCAGCTTTGCAATTCCGTTATCCTTAAGCGCTGCCGCCAGTATTTCAGGAGCTTTTGTGGTCGATCCGTCTACCAGCAGCACAACCGGCCTGGTCCACGGCGCCGACTCCGCCGTCGGGATTCTTATAACATCCTTTCGGCCCCTTGATCTGATACGAAACGCCATTACCTTTCGCGGCGCAAACCAACTGGCGATATTATCCGCCGCCAAAATATCCCATCCAGTCGATCCCCTCAAGTCCACGATCAAGCCAGCCAATTTCTCGTTTTGCAGCTTTTTCATCGCCGCGGAAAACTCGCTGGCCGTCTTATCGCCGAAAAAGCGCACCCGAATATAGCCGATGTTCCCGGCCATTACGATGGCGTCGTCCAGCGGCTTGACGGTTATTTCGCTCGGCTGAATAGTGATCGTCTTCGATTTCAGGGGAGGCTGTGCCGCCAGCGAGAGCTCAACCGGTTTCTTATCGTCGGACATCAGCATTTTCTCGGCATCGATTATGGCAATGCCGTCGTCGATACGCTTCTGCTCCGTATCGATCATCTTAAGAAGCTGAGGCCGCTCCATATTACGAACGTTTTCCTGCTTTATGGTATCGCTGAAGTGCTGATAGGGATCGAAAGGCAGCACATCTTTGCCGTTAATTGCCACAATCTCATCGCCAGGCTTCAGTCCGGCTCTGTCTGCAGGCCCACCCGGCAGCACAGTAGCGACAATAAGATGCTCCTCGCTGACTGTATCTTTGGTCTTATCTTTATCGGTGTTGGGTCTGATGGTCTGCCTTATGGCAGTCACCGCGCCGATACCATAAAACTTCCCCTCACGAGCCTCTCCCAAAAGCTTTCTATGGTCAGGCTCGATAAAGCGCGTCTCCGGGTCGTTCAGTGAGGCCAGCATCCAGCGAATCGCCCCATACGACATTTTGCCTTCGTCTTTAACTGTGATCGGATCGACATAATGTTCCCGGAGGCTTCGCAACACACTATACAGGGTCTTAAGCGGGCGAATATCGGCGACTGTTAGGTCGAGCCTGCTGGAGGCGATCTGTGTTCCCTCGAATGGGGTTTCGGCTTTAAGGGCGAGCGCAGACTGAGCTCTGTCGCTCTTTACGCGCAGGCTCATACCCAGCCCAAAACACAGGACAACCAGCAGCACACAGACCCCTATTTTATGAATCCTTTGCATTGATCCCTCATATTAAAATCGCCGGCACCACAGCGCCGGCGCGTATGGACAATAGATCGCAAAAACAACGGCATATCCAAGACCACTGCCGCTCAAATTATACCACACCCAAACCCCGGTGCAAAATCTCACGACCAATCTTGGCTCGAATATCTACCGCTAAGACGATGCCAAAGCGGCGTTTGTTCAAAACTGAACTTGCATTACAATTATAATAACGCTACAATTCCGCAAAGGTGGTAATGCTTATGTATATAATCTTATTTGTCGCTATGTTTATCGCGGCTCTCGTGCCAAATGCCGATGCCGCAGTCGCCAATAATAAAGAGACGCAGCCTCTTTATACAACTTTCCAGACAGGTGGCGGATATCAACCTGACCACGATATTAAAACCGACGCCGTGATCTGCTACTCCGATGACGCCGAGCGTATAAAAAGCTGGGCGGACAACGGATATTACGTGCAGACTATGTACGGCTTTCGCACCGGCGAAGATTATATCAAGGACCACGCCTATGAGGGCCAGACTGGTAGGGATGGCGTCATAGTCACCTGCGGCCCCGGCAGCTATTATATGGTTCCCACCAAAAGCCGAATTGAAGCGGCTGTGCGGTTTTTCGACAACGCCATAGATCGCGGTTCGTTGGCCGTTTGTCCGGAGGAGCCGGAGTTTTTCACCTTTGCGGGCTACTCCGATTCGTTCAAAAAGGCCTGGCAGGAATACTACAAAGAGCCCTGGCAGGATCAGGAAAGCTCAATTGAGGCGCGTTGGAAGTCCGAGCGGCTGAAGGCCAAAATGGAATATGATATGGTCAAAGCCATTGTGGATGCCGCCGCCGCGAAAAAACGCAGCGTCCGCAGGATGGTGGCCTGCCACAGCGCGGTGAACTACTACGGCTGGAACATCGTCTACCCGCATTATGAGTGTATGATGCTGCCTAACTTGCAGGAAATAATCGGCCAGGTGTGGACGGGCACAGCCAGAACGCCGAACAAATACGAAGGCAAGGTCGAGGAGCGCACTTTCGAGACTGCATTCCTGGAATATTCCAATCTATACAACCTTGCACGTGAGACCGGCAAGAAAATGTGGTTTTTGATGGACCCGCTGGAGGATAATCAGGACCGCACTATGGAGGACTATCACTCAAACTACGAAAAAACCCTGGTCGCATCCCTGTTATTCCCGGAGGTCGACGCTTATGAGGTTATGCCGTGGCCAAACCGCATCTACGGCCGCATCCCGGGGGAGTTCGCGACGCAGATCAGCTCGATAATCAACACGCTACAGGATATGCACAATCAAAAAACTGTGCAATACGATATGGGAACTCGTGGGATCGCCACTTTTGTCGCCGATTCGATGGCCTGGCAGCGGGCCACTCCCCAGCCAAGCAACTACGACAGCTTCTGGGGTATGACGCTGCCTCTGGTATATAAGGGAATCCCGATCCAGGTGGCTCAGCTTGAGCGGGTAGTCGAAAAAGACTATCTCAAACCATACAAGGTCCTGCTTCTCACATTCGATCTTATGAAGCCCATGAAACCAGAGATCAACGCGGCCCTGGCCGAATGGGTCAAGGCGGGAGGAGTTCTGGTGTTGTTCGGAGGTGAGGATCCTTACAACGCGCTTCCGGAATGGTGGACGAAAAGAGGAATCGCGTCGCCGACTGCGGATTTGCTGGCAAGGCTGGAAGACCCAGGCAAGGGCAAGGTCATAGCAATAAAAGAAGCCCCTGCAGTCTACGCCGAATCCGCTGCAGGAGCGGATAAACTGCGCAGCGTAGTCAAATCGGCGTGTGAGGCTGCCTCTTTGGAATATAAAGAGAACAACGCCCTGGGAATCAGAAGAGGCGACTACGTTGCTGTTCGCGTATTCAGCGGCCAGAAGAAACTGACCGGTTCTTATATCAATATTCTTGATCCGAAGCTGCCGGTAGTAATCGATCCGGTGATTCCAGCCGGCAAGTGCGCTCTTTACAAGGATGTCAGCGATCAACTCGGCGGACAGGTCAAGATACTGCACTCCTCGTGCAGGGTAGACAACGTAATAATGCAGGGCCAGACAGCGAACATTCTTCTCAGCGGCCCGCAGGATACACGTGGAGTCGTTCGGGTCTTTACGCCTATGGGATGTTTCAACGACATCGCATCCATTTCGCTTGATGGCAAGAAGATCGACCTAAAAGAGCTATCCACATCCGGGGCCACCTCTGATGAGTCGAATAACGATCTCAAGATTCAGTATGATGGCACTACAAGCCTGATCAGTTTCAACAACAAACCCGAATCAGTTACGCTTTCTATAGTTTGGAGGTAATAGGGCAGATGTCTATCAAAGTCGGAGTAGTGGGCGCGGGAATATTCGGCGTAAACCATCTCAACGCGTTCAGGCAGTTATCTTATCTCGGTGTGGCGGAGCTTGGGGCAGTCGCTGAGATCAACGAGGAGCGCGCGAAATGGGTCGAGGATAATTATGGCTGCCCGGTTTATCGCGACTACAATGAGATGTTTGCCGATAAGAGCATCGACGCAGTCACGGTCGTAACCCCGGATCACCTTCACAAGCCGATCACCGTGGCGGCTGCGGAGGCCGGCAAGCACGTGCTGGTCGAAAAGCCGCTGGATGTTACGGTAGAGGGCTGCCAGGCGATGGTGGATGCCGCGAAAAAAGCCAATGTCCTGCTTCAGGTAGACTTCCACAAGCGTTATGATCCGGAGCATATGGCGATGGAGCGCCGAGTGGCGGCTGGTGAGTTCGGCAAGGTCCTGTATGGCTCGATATGCATGGAGGATCGAATCGAGGTCCCAAGCGAGTGGCTTGCCCGTTGGGCGCCATCTTCCAGCCCGGCGTGGTTCCTCGGCACGCATTTTTACGATTTGGTGAGATGGATCATCAAGTCCAACGCCAAAACCGTCTTTGCCAGGGGACACAGAGGTCTGCTGCGCGATGAATACAACGTGGACACCTGGGATGCGATCAACGCCACGGTGGAATTCGAAAACGGCGCCGTGTTCACATTCGCCACAAGCTGGATTCTGCCGAAGTCATTCGAGGCTATCGTCAATCAAGAGATACGTCTGGTCGGAACCAAAGGCGTCTGGGAAATCGACAGCCAATACCGCGGATCACGCTCCTGCATGGTCGATGAGGGCATGCGCACCTGGAACAATAACTTCACCCGCGAGTCCGTCGACAAACAGGGCCGAACGATTTATAAGGGCTATGGCATAGAATCCATCGAGGATTTTGCCTACAACGTCCAGGCAATAAAGCAGGGCGCGACAATCGAGAGCCTGCAGGGCACATACCCATCAGGCGAAGACGGCCTGCAGGTCACAAAAATAGGTGTAGCCGTCCACGAGAGCATAAAAACCGGCAAGGTGATCGAGTTGGCATAGGCGTTTCTAACAGCCGTCACTTCGAGCGCCCGATGTCATTTCGAGCGCTCCCAACCCTGTCATCCTGCGCGAAGTCGCAGGATCTGGTCACAAGTCCATCTATTCCCGTGGATTCCGCGACTACGCGCGGAATGACTATATGCATCAGTGATCTTCAAAGATGGGTGGCTATTTGGATGGATGGCATAGATGGGTGGCGATCTCCGAATCGCCACCCCATAACCAAAAATTGCCGGAAAAACAGTCCTACTTGCTCGGCCTTTTGACCTCGACCACCGCTGCGTCTCTCGCAAGTACAGTGACCCTCTCAGGCTTATCCATGCCGGCGGTTATGAACTCCACCCTGTGCGGCTCATCGGTCATATTCGACAAGGCAACGGCAATAGAACCATCCTCCGCTTCCCACGCGCTGCCAAATACGCTGGGCAAATCCAGGGTATACTCTCCTCCAAATGGATGCGCCGCGGTGAACTTCACCCTAGGGTTATCCCCCTTAACATCCACCAGGCCAAGCAGCCGACCCTCCAGCAGATACTTGTGCGCCTTACCCCTGCATCTAGCAAGGTTGCGCACGAACTCTCGCTCTTTCTCCGCTTCGGGCTGCATCAACTGTATCGCCAGCACCCAGCCTATCTGAGCGCCGAATATGAACTCCCGCGCCATCTTTGCCCTGAACGGAGTCGAGGCAGCGATATCGTCTTTGCCGATATACTGAAACCCGAATGTGATCGTCCTGCCAGAGTAAACCGCCGGAAACAACGGTATTACGTTCGAATATGAATTGCACGGCGAGTTTACCAACAAAAGGGCATCGAATTTGTCGATGAAGCACTCGATGTTTTCTTCCGTGGTGAACATCCTGCCCTTGGGCAGCTTCGCCCTGGCTTTATCCAGCAGCTTGCGATATCCGTCCACCCAGAAAGTCCCACCTCCCAATGGGTGGCCGTGGTTTTTGTCATAGCACAAATAGGCGTGAGCACAGCCGATCTGGTCGATATAAACTCCATCCACCCCACACTCATTCGTCAATCTTTCTGTAAGATAAGCCACCTTATCCTGCCACGCTGTGGTATACGGACACATTGCGTTCAGGGGCACTTGCGAGCCATATACCTCCGTATACGGCTCCCCGTTTTCCTGCCGGGCCGCCGATTTCGAGAGTCCTTCCTCGTTCCAGCCTTTCGAATTGGGGTCGACTATGCGGCCGTTGATATACGGCATCACGTGAAATCCCATCGACTGGAGTTCCTTCACGCCCTCGGCAAATCCGGGTCGGGTGGGGAAGTAGTCCGGATATAGCGTGTCATAGGGAATCTCGTGCCATTTATACCAGTGCAGCGAGGTCGGCACGTCGAAGTATTCACGAGCCTGCTTGCAGACATCGGCGATGCCCTCGTAGTCGAACTCCACCCTCAGCCACATATCCGTGTCTTTAAGCCACTGCGGAATAGGTCGTTCGGAGATCTTGCCGGCTTTGCTCCACGGAGCAGTCAGCGCCCATTCTCTATATAATTGTGCAGCCTCATACCAGCCGCCATTTACGACTCCCACCGCAGCTTCATACGGCAGCTTATACTCTCCCCCGCCTTTCTCCGCCTGCCCTGGCCAGTTCTCGCACGTATATGAAACGGCGTCATCATTGGCGTTTACTAAATAGACTTTGTGGTTCGCCTTCGGGTCGTGAGCGCCGAGATACAACACATCTCGATCCCCATAAAACGCCAGAAACTGCATCGCTGCGCTCAACGATGGATAAGTGGCGTGGTACGTCATACCCGGGGTCATATTGTACTCTATCCCCCAGCAGGTCGGCGCAGCCAACTTTTTGCCAAGCTCACTGGAGATAGTCGGCAAAATAGGGAAATCACAGCGCTTCATTTTGCTGTCGTCCGGTAACTTGACCTTTATCGACCAATAAGATACCGAACTGTTTTTGGGAGCACGAATTGTGGCCACAACCTCCATCTGCTCCACCCGCCAGGTCAAATCCAGTTTATTCGACTCGGATTTCGCACCGACGAACTCAGCATCCGTGCTGGCAATCTCTTTCACGCTGCCGTCGTCGGCGATTAAAACGACCCTCCAAAGCAGGTCTGTCGGTTGGGCGACAAAGTTCTGCCCATCAGACATACTAATCGTCGACAGCACGGCCTTCTCTTTAGAGCAATCGAACGCCACCTTAAGTTTGCCTGTATCCAACGTGCCATCAGACGGCGTATCAGCCATAGCAGCCGAGCAAAAAATGAGAAGAACTAGAGCAAGTACAATGAACAAAGTCATCTTCACACCTCACGTGAAATGCTGAGCAAATGATAGCATAGATGCTGCATAAAATGGCGGGCAGGGGCAGATTTATTGTGTATCAATATCGTCGGCGTCTTCAATAATGTCATTCTGCGCCCCAAAATAGTTACGGATACTTTGTGCAGCTATAACGTCTAACATTCATGGTAGACTAAGTATATACCAGGCGCCCTTGAAGCGCCGGAACGGGGGCATATTATGAGAAACACTCCTATGAGATTAATAGCGGCGTCAATAATGGCCTTGTTTATAGCCGGCGCAGCCCTTGCGCAGGGGCCCTTTGGCGTGGGATCATCGCAGTTTCGGGACGAAAACAAATACACATTCGAGCTGATTCAGACTATGAATCAGATCGACGCTATGAACCGGGACCCAAGGTCTGGTTTCGACCGAACTCAGGCCAAGCAGGTGCTTTCTGTCGTCAACCCGCTGAGAAAACAGTCAAAACTGACACAAAAGCAGGCCCAGCAAGCCATCAGCAAGCTCAAACCGGTTATATCAACCAGCAAAGCAGTCGCCTGGCAGAAGAGCCAGAGAGCTAATCAGACATACCGGCCGGGTGATTCCTACAGGCCAGACAGGACCGGCAGAACGGAAAGGGACAACAAATCCGATACACAACGTAAAGCTGGTCAGCCGAATAGAGATTACCGACCTGACTCACAGCGAAAACCGGAGCAACCCGGTAAAGACTACCGACCGGATTCGCAGAGAAAACCAACACAACCTGGCAAAGACTACCGGCCTGACTCGCAGCGCAGATCTGATGCCAGAGGCATATATCGTCCCGATTTCAAACCGGAGCAGATGAAAGACTTCAACCCGTTTTACGATAAGAAAAGCAGGGGCGATTCGTGGCAGGAGCGGCAGACGCAAAGAATGAGCGAAATCATCAGCGATATAGAGAAAACTTCCAGGGGTCAGAAGCTCTCGCCGCGTTCGCGATCCAGCTTCCGGCCGGGTATAACCCAGCCGGCAGGCAGGCAGGCTCCACGCAATTCGAAGCCGAATGAGAAATACGTCCCCAGCGGAAAAACTCCTGTCAAGAAATGACGCGAGTAGCGAACTAATGCAGTTGTGGCCGGGCATCAACCCGGCCACATAGTTTTTATGTGATTAGAAAGCATGCTAAAGGTGTCAGTCCACCTGCACCACTTTTCCCGTCTCAAGTGACTCTATCCCCGCTGCTATCACCTTTTGCGCCGCCAGCCCATCGGCCCCTGAGCCGTCGATCTCCTCCGGCTTCGCGCCATCGACGATCTGCTGCACAAAACAGTTAATTCGCTCGGCAAACGTATCGCTGAAATCGCGATACCCGCCGAATACCGGGTTGGTATACACCGATTTGACCAGGTCTCCCGCGGGATAAAGCGTCGCCTCTCGCCACATATCGTCGACTACAAATCGACCCTTGATTCCCGCCACCTCGCATCGCTCCATAGGGTGGCCGCGCTCTATATCGTAGCTGCTCGTAAGATGCCCGACAATGCCGTTTTTAAAGCGCATGTTAAACGAAGCAGTGGACCATATCTCCCGGCCCGTCGCCTTCATCGCAAAGCACTGCACAGCCTCCACATCCCCGCAAAAATGCCGCATCATATCAACAGAGTGCGGGTTCAGCGCCTTTAAGTGAAAATAAGGAGAGTCGAAAGTGTCCGGTCTGCCGATCCACAGAGCCATGTTAACGAACAGCAGTTCACCAATACGGCCTTCATCAAGCCAGCTTTTGGCCAGCCGCGCCGCAGGAGTAAATCGGTGATTGAAATCAATGCCGAAGCACCTGTTCTTCTCTTTCGCCACCCGAACCATCTCTGCGGCTTTGTCTATCTCATTGCAAATCGGCTTCTCACACAGCACGTGACAGCCCGCGTTGAGCGCCTGTATAGTCGGCTCGTAGTGGTCGCTGGAGTACTCGAACCCACCAGTGGTAATGCTGCACAAATCAGGTTTCAATTCCCTCAGCATTTCATCTACGTCGATGAAATGCATCACCCCGAACCGCTGGCCTGCGCCTACCGCCCGATCTTCGAGCAGGTCGCATACTCCAACAAGCTCGACATTCGAATTCATCCGATAAATATCGGCATGCAGGTTCCCGATCGGCCCCATACCGATTACTGCTGTTTTAATCATTTTATTTGCCTTGATTTATGCAATTTATGTCATCCCGCGAAGTCGCAGGATCACGCCCCAATCCCGTCATTTCGAGCGCAGCGAGTCGCAGGATGACGCCCAATCCCCGTCATTTCGAGCGCAGCGAGAAATCTGCTTTTTCCGGCTTTCGCTCTTTTCGCGTTTTCGCGTTTACATTCCCGCGCCTAAAGCTTCTCCTGACCCCTCTGAGTCTTTAGTTCCTTCGCCTGCAAAGCCTCTGCTGTCACGGCAGAGCCGATATACAAAGTATTATAAGCCTCGTCGCTGCTTGTGAACTGAACCCCGCGGCCGTGCCAGTTGAGGTTGGTGAATATCGGGTTCTTGCGCCCGGTTTCGCTCTCACGCTTCTTAATCCAGTTGTTCATCCGCGTATCCAGCATCGCCACCACTTCCGGGTTCTGCTCCGCTACGTTGTCGTTCTCATCCGGGTCTTTGAGCAGGTTATAGAGCTCGATTTCCGGTTTGTAGTGGAAATCCGGCTCCAGTGCGCGGATATACTTCCACTCCGGGGTTCTCCAGCCGTGCTTGCGCATCCAGGTGCTCTCGGTTAAATAATACTCCGGCTCCTGCACGCGCGGCTTGCCCTCAAATAGCGGCACCAGGCTGCGTCCGTCGAAATCGATTCCAGATTTGATGTCCATCACGTCAAGGATCGTCGGCATAATATCCTTGGTGTGAACATAGTCATCGAACCTCATACCCGGCTCTATTTTCCCCGGCAGGTGGAAGATTAGCGGGATATGCAGAGTCGGGTCATACAGCCCGTGATGGTCGAAGTAGCACTCGTGATCGTAGAGCGTCTCGCCGTGGTCGGAGTCTATGACGATCAGCGTCTCACCCTCTATCCCCAGCGATCGCACGGTCTCGAATATATTTGCTATACAGGTGTCCATATACGCAACCGCGCCGTCATATTGCGCGATGATATAATCCTTGTCGGTGCAGTTCGGCGGGAACCAGCTTGCGAAGTAGTCGCAGAACGGCTTGAACTTCATCACCGGGTCCAGGGATCGGTTCTCAGGGTCGAACTCGTTCTTATCGTAGAAAAGTCTCTCAAACGGCGACGGCGGCAGGTAAGGCGAGTGCGGGTCCATATGCCTCAAAAACAGAAAGAAAGGCTTATCGCCAGCCGCTAACTCCTTAAGCTCAGGTATCGTGACCGCGTTAAGATTTTCGGCCTTAGGACTTCTGCCGGACCCGAAATCACCCCATCCGCTGAAGTCTATATACTTCTGAAAACCCCTCGATGCCTGATTGCCGCTGAATCCTACGCAGGTCGTGTTATACCCGTTCTCGCCGAGCACTTCGGCCAGGGTTTTAACGTGTGATCCAAGCGGGCCTTCATGCCGCAGCGCGACCACGTCGGTGCCGAATACATCCATCCCGGTCAGCATTGAACCGTAGCCCGGTGTTGTGGGAATCGACGGGCTGAAGCAGTTGGTAAAGACGGCTCCATTCGCCGCGAATTTGTCGATGTGCGGCGTGGTCAATCTGTGATAGCCGTAAAGGCTCATATGATCCGCCCGCAGGCTGTCGATCCCGACGAGAATCAAATTAGGTTTTTTTGCCATCAGAAATCCTCAATTCAAGGTATTAATTGCTATATTATCTAGCGCCGAGCGACTTCAGGCACGCATTCAAATAGCCGTAGCTCTCGGCAGCGATTATTGTAACTTCGGTCAGGTCAGACTCTCCGGCACCGATTACCTCCAGGTTCACCGGGCCGTTATATCCGCCCTCCACCATAACCCGGCAGTAGGCCATCAAGTCGATGTCCCCTCGGCCGCAAGCCTGATCGCGTGGGGCTCCAGGAGATGAGCCGGGGCCTTTGCAGTCGCGGATATGAATGTGCTTCGTCCTCGCCAGAACCGGCCTCAGTGCCTCTGCAGGAACCTCACCAGCGCGATGAATATGGCTCGGATCCATATCGACCCCAAAAGCCGGGGAAGTTACCTTCTCCATAGCCCGCAGCGTGGTAGGGGTGCTATAAATAGATGCCCCAACGTGCGCTTTGCAGCACAGCGCCACTCCGAAACTCTCCGCCAATTCGGCCATTTTAGCGATCATATCGGTCTGCCGCTGGAAGTCCTCTTCCACATCCTTTGTCCCACCGGGGCCGATATTCACCACGGGAATTCCAATTTCCGAAGCCGCCTCGAAGGCTTTAGTCAATCTGCCTTCGTCCAGCGCGGCCTCCTCCATAGCCAGAAACTCCAACCCGTTGTCGGAAACAATCTGCTTCAACTCAGCGGCCTGAGCTTTCCAGTTATCCAGCTCCAGATGCTCGCACATCCCCTGAATAGCGGAAATCTCGACCCCGTCGTAACCCGCCGCTTTAATCGTCTTAGCGGCAGTGGCAAAATCGAATCCGGCGAACAAAACGGAGTTTACTCCGAGTTTAATCATTGCATCCATCCTTCGTAGAATAATAAGTCCGTTCTCTAGCCAGTATAAAAGTGCTGAACTCTACTGTCAACTTGAGCTGGCGACCACACTTCGGTTGCCTGCCGAAGTCTAAGATGAGTGGCGATCTCCGAATCGCCACCCCAAGACCAATCCGGCGATCTCCGAATCGCCGCCTCAAAACCGCGCTATTCCGCCAAATACCTGTCTCTCGCCATTCCCTTCATCAGCGACACATCGTCTGCAAGAGTCTTCTGAGCGGCCTTATATTTATCAGGAAACGCCTTGCCCATCCTCGCAGACAGGTCCTCAAGATACCTGATATACCCCTCCAGAATCGGCCGGCTGTGCTTCAGAGCCACCAATTTCGAGAAGTTCTCCCGCACGGGGTTAAGTCCTGTATTCGGCTTGCCCAGTATAATGAACCCCGGATACACCTCAACGAGTTCCCGCAGCAGATCACGCTTTTCAGGGGCGCTCTCCAGGTGAAGTATCGCCTGTTGGATCGACCGTTCGGGGTCGTAATTATACGGATTATAAGCGTAATCAGCGCATGTCAGCAGAGGAATGCGGTTCACCTCATTTTGAGTATACAATGGATTGCCCATATACCCGTCTACAACCTCGCACAGATCAGGGTCGCGATTGACCAGCGGGCCAAGGTGCAGAGTCGGATGCCCATCGTTGACCGGGTAGTTATCCCACAAAAACAGCCTGTGTTTTGAGATCCCCTTATACGACACCGCCGCCTGCCGGTTTACGTTGCCGACAACGCTGTTGCCGGTCCAGAACAGATATACGTCCTTATCCAGCTCTTTTGCCAGTTTTTCCAGATATGGTCTCGCCTCGGCGTCGGTTCCGTCCCCCCAATAAGCAGTAGGTGTGAATATCATCTGTGCCGATGGGTCATTTGCCCTGAGACGTTTGAAAATCTCATTTACGACCTTCGCCTGCCCCGATGCGTCGATGCCTTGCGAGATATCGTCGAGGGAGATATTGAACCACTTCACCCCCAACCCCTGCATCCACGAATAATGCTTCCAAAGCTGGTCTATATCCGCCATCGAGTCATATTGCAACGGGCGCTTACTGAAAAGATTGGGGTTCATACTGAAACAAAAAGCGATGCCGTTTTTCTCGCACTGCCGGACTATATTCTCATAAGCCGACTTCTTAGGTGCCGGCAAGTCCTCCCACCACCGGTTCACTTCCGGGTTACCCCACGAATAGTTCTCGATGTCGCACATGCTTCCGTAGCAATTCATCAGGAAGTTCATTTTATACTTCGCCATCACCGGAATCTCGGCCAAATACTGCTCCGGAGTCCACAACCAGCCCTTCGTCCCGCGCCAGGCAAACCCCGGCTTTTTGCCGGCAGGCAGAGGCTCAGGGTATTCTCTGATCTGTGCGGGGAGGTTGAACCAGAAATCCTTTAATATGTTACGTCTGAATACGTGGCCCGTTTCGGCAATGGCTACTTTGGCGACCATAAACCACGGCGGCCTGCCCAGGTTGCCGTCTTTCTCTGTACAGGTAATTTTTATCTCGTTATCTCCGGTCTTCAACAGATCACGGCTGACAGGATATGTCTGTGTCTCCCATTTGGCGTCAGGGAACTTGCTCGGCCCGGAGAAAATGGTCGCGCCGTTTAACTCTATTGAAATCCCACACTTCTCTTTGTAGTCGTCGTCTCTGCCCTTTACGTAAAGGACAACTTCTTCTGTGACGGGTTTTGAAATGGTAAACTTCGCCGACATAGTCGATCGATTGCCTGTGGGTTGAGCATAGACGTAGTTGACATCAATCTCCCCGTATTTAATCGACCCGAAAAGGTCTGCTGCGCCGCCGATTAGATCGGTGCCTGTCAACTCTACTACAGGCTCACCGCCGTAGACAGGCAAAACAAACAAAACCGTCAAAAGTGTGGTTATGAGCAACATCGCCCGAACTGTCACTATTACATCCTCCGCTAATTCCGTTCCTATACTAACATTACACATTACAACATAGCTCGACAATACCCTCCTGTCTAAACAACATTAAACGGCAGCTCACCAATAATTGGCACACTTCGTGCAACGTTTATTAGGGGAGCTGGATTTGCTTTGCGAAACCGCGCGTTTAAAACTTATCCGGCTGGAAAGGATAGAAGACGTGTCTAAGACCATTTTCGTCACAACGCTGATTGTTATACTGGTCGCCTTCTGCAGCCTCGCTTATGCAGCGGTGCCGATCACTCTGACCGATTTTCTTGGCCCGAACAGTGTCGTCAACATAGACGCCTACACCCAGGCGGGTGTATATGAGTGGCTTGTGGATGGGGTCAATCATATCAATCAGAATTCATACTGGTTCAGAATTGGCGACGGCGACATCACTCCGATCACCGCGTTGGGCACGCCCACTATCATACCTACTCTGGATATGATGTGCGATGTGCTATACTCGGGGGACATGTTGGACGTGCAGATCAGCTATATGCTTATGGGCGCCGCTGAGGGCAGCGGACAGTCCGACATCGGGCAGATTGTCTCAATTACCAACAAATCCGGGGAGATTCTCGACCTGCATTGGTATGAATACCTCAACCTCGACCTTAACGGCATATCCAGTGGTCAGACAGGGGATCTGAGTGACTCGACTCTTACCCAGACCCTGGGCGCGACGCAGTCTATGCTGAGCCTTCTGACTGTCCCCGACCTTGTTGAGGTTGGCGACGCGGCGACACTTCTTGGCAAGCTGAACTCTAACGGCACATTCGTTGACAACGCTTACTACGAAGGGGATGTTGCCGGCGTATTCCAGTGGAATGTGTTGCTTGATGACTCCTGGATGATGAGCCAGGACAACGCCCTCTTCGGTGGCGCTGCGGTGCCGGAGCCTTCTTCACTTTTGGCGCTGGCAGGTTTTGCCGGGTTGGTGCCGTTGATGAGAAGGCGATCCGCATAATTCAATTAAAACAACCATATTATTCTCAATATGTGCAGGGCGCTCGACTGAGCGCCCTGTTTTTCGGCTTAAGGGCGTTCAAATATATAGATGAGCTTCGGCCGCACTGCATAAACCTTACCAAACTGCAAGAAATGAGAAAATAAATAGGCTGTACGTTAACACAAACCTGAAATCTCATGCTATAATAAATTATTAAAATAAGAGACCGCATAGTGGCGCATAAATAGCCCGCCTGCCTAAAATCGTGCAGTATAAGACAGCCGGGCGAACTAATGACGCACACTAATTAAGCGGCGAACACATTGGAAGGAAGTGAATAAGGTGTTTAAGATAGGATTATCGGCAATTCTATTGGCGCTGCTGCTCGTCACGGCGAGCCTGGCAGTGAACGCAGACCCCATCACGCTGACCGACGCATTCGGCCCTAACAGCACAGTAAATATCGACGCCACTACCCAGGCGGGAGTCTACGAGTGGATCATCGACGGAGTCAACCATATGAGTCAGAACTCATACTGGTTTAGAATTGGCGATGGCCCCATCACTCCCATCACAGCGCTCGGCGCCCCGACTATAACCCCTGTTCTGGACATGATGTGTGAGGTTCTATACTCCGGGCAGCTGTTTGACGCGAAGATCAGCTACATGCTGATGGGCGCGGATGAGGACAGCGGACAGTCTGACCTCGCCCAGATACTCTCGATCACAAATAACTCCGACTCGGTTCTGGATTTGCATTTCTATGAGTATATCAACCTCGACCTCAACGGCACAGCGGCTGGGCAGGTCGGAACACTCGACACGTCGTCGACATTCACTCAAACCTTCGGTTCTACTGAGTCGATGCTGAGCTTCATCGACATCCCGGACCTTATCGAAATCGGCGATGCGACGACGCTTCTCGGCAAGCTCAACGGCAATATAAGTCTGGTTGCGAACGATTACTATGCGGGAGATGTCGCCTGCATAGCGCAATGGAATGTTTATCTCGACGATTCGTGGATGATGAGCCAGGACAACGCACTCTTCGCCGACCCCACTTTGCCGGAACCTGCCTCGATTTTCGCACTGGCGGGCATGATCGGCTTGCTGCCGTTGATGCGCAGACGCAAAAACTAATTCAAACAGTCACTTAACCTCAATATATAAGCAGGGGAGCGCTTCGGCGCTCCTCTTTTGCTTTGCTTCTCGACACGTGATGATCACCTTAAATCATCAGCCAAAACACGTCATATCAACACGGTCAATATGAACACATAAAGAAGATATGAGTCGACGATGACCCACGATTATGAAAATATCGAATAACTGGTATTAAGGACAGGTGGTAAGGTACTCAGCTTGCAAAATCTCCCTGAAAGGCTAGTGATTTGGGCGCAAACCGAACCTGGCAGCAAACCTGTCAAAATCAATCTAGAAGGGAAAATATTGTGTTATGCGCTTTACCAGTTTTCCTCTTAGACACGGTGTATTTGCGATGGTCTTGCTCACGCTGGTCGCCGTGTCGCTGTTAATGACTCCTGTGTGTGTCGAGGCCAATTCCTATACCATAGCCTCTGGCAACAGCACCGTCTCCATCGACCCAGATTCCGTGATCGGAGCTTACGATTGGGTGCTCGATGGCATAAATCAAATGGCGTCTCAGTGGTGGTACTATCGCATCGGAGACACCCAGCAGCAGCCGATAAATCAACTCGCCGTGCCCGTGGTGACACAGTCGGCCCCTAATGCGATAGATTTGCTCTACAAAGGCCAATCCGTCGATGTACTGCTGCGATATATACTTAATGGAGGCCAGATCGGCAGCGGCAATGCGACAATAGCTGAGCAGGTGCGCATTCAAAACAAAACCGCCGCCCCGATTACATTCCATCTGTTCGAGTTTACTGATCTCAATCTGGACAATACACCCGATAACGACAGCGCGGCTTTGGTTAATCAGACCACAGTTGCTCAGTGGGACGGATCCTTGATTACTACTGAATCCGCCGCGACCGGCGGTATGACCCCTGTCCCGGACAGATGGGAGATCGGCAACGCGGCTGATATATTCAATCGGCTCAATAACGCCCCAATACTCGACCTTTCAAATGGTGTATCTCCTTTCTACGGCGATGCTGCATTTGCCTTCCAGTGGGATATGGCTATCCCGGCCCGCGGCACTCAAGTACTAAGCAAATCTAAGATACTGATGAGAAGCGGCGCAATCGGCGATACCGTCTGGTTTGACTCAAACGGCGACGGAATCCAGGACGAGGACGAAAATGGCATTGACGACGTTACAGTCATGCTCGAGGCCGATCTAAACGGCGATGGGATAATCGACTTCACCGATACAGCCGTGACGGACGAAAACGGCTACTACCTCTTCCCTAATCTGCCGGCAGGCACTTACAGGGTAACTGTCGATTATGAGACCCTGCCTGAGGGAGCAATCCAGACCTACGATCTCGATGGTCTCGACACACCCGATACTGCGATAGTCCGCCTGAGAACCGGTGAGGTGAACCTGAATGTAGATTTCGGGTATTGGCAGGCATGCTCTGTCGGCGACCGCGTCTGGAATGACATCAACGCCGATGGAGAACAGGACGAAGACGAGCCTGGAATCGGCGGTGTCACAGTTAAGCTGCTCGATGAAGACAGCGAAGTTATTGCCACTACAGTGACCACGGCCGATGGCGGCTATCTGTTCGAGGACCTCTATCCGGGGACATATACCGTTGTTGTGGACGAGGCTACTCTGCCTGCGGGCCTATCGCAGACTTACGATCTTGATGGCGACCTCGACAGCAGCGCTACGGTGACCCTGGCCGCCGGCGACGACCGCAGAGATGTCGATTTCGGCTATACCGGATCTGCGCCGAGCATCAGGCTTATCAAGACCGGCCCTGCGGACGCTCAGGTTGGTCAGTGCATAACCTATAAGTTCAAGGTGACGAATACTGGCGACACCTACCTTTTCGACGTCAAAGTGGACGATCCGCTGCTCGGTGGGGTCATCTGGACAAAAGATGTTATGGCGCCAGGTGAGACGGTAGAGTTTACTCGCACCTATAAGATCACTCAGAACGCCTTGACCTCCAGCAGTGTTACATCTGTGGGCGCTAACACGATTTCGGCCAACTGTGGTTTCAAGCCGCCGTGTCATCCGAAGCCGCCTTGCAACCCTAAGCCGCCCTGCAAACCGAAGGACAAGCTCGTAAACGTTGCTACCGTCACGGCGACCTCGCCGCAGGATGATAAAGTAACGGATCAGTCTTCCTGCACCACGACCGTCGGCGCCGCCAAAGGCTCTATCGGCGATCGCGTGTGGTTCGACTACAACGGCAACGGCAAGCAGGACGCCGGAGAGCCTGGCATCAACGGAGTCAAGCTGACCCTTAAAGACAGCAACGGAAAAACCCTGGCCACCGCCACTACGTCCGGCAACGGCGACTATATCTTCAAGGATCTGTCAGCCGGCACATATACGGTTGTTGTCAACACGAATACTCTGCCTAAGAATATTAAGCAGACCTATGAACTTGATGGAACCCGCAACGGCTCCACAAAAGTCTCTCTTTCGGCAGGGCAGAACCGCACAGATGTCGATTTCGGCTACGCCGGCTGCAAGCCTGATATTTGCCTGATCAAAACCGGCCCGAAGAGCGCGAAAGTAGGCGACACTATCACGTATCACTTTAAGGTCGTCAATACTGGCAACACGACTCTTACCAGAGTCGTTGTCGACGATCCACTGCTCGGCGGTGTGATCTGGCAGAAAGCCTCACTGGCGCCCGGTGAAGTCGTCGAGTTTGACAAAACTTACGTGGTGAAATCTGCTTCGAGCGGAGGCTGCGGCAAATACTGCTCGACCCCGTGCAATCCGCCTTCGTCCAGCGGCGATGTTCTGGTCAACCAGGCTACCGCCACAGGCTGCCCGCCGAGTGGATGTAAGGTGAGCAGCACTTCATCGTGCAAGACTACTATAACCAAGGCTGCGGCGGCCTACGTTACCTATTCCCAGGCCGACTGGGGTTCAACATCCAGCAGCAATCCTGCAGTCGTGTTGTTGAAAGGCAAGTTCTGCAAGGTTTATCCCTGCGGCAAGCTTACCATCGGCTCATATTACAAGCTGACGTTCACCGGTTGGGATAAGATCGGCTACTTCCTGCCGCAGACGGGCAAGGTAAACATCCTTAACAAATCCCTTTGCAACCCGACAACCACGAACGCCGGAGAGTTTGCGGGCAACGTTCTGGCCCTGAGGCTCAACGTCGACTTCTCCAACGCCGGAGTCACAGGTCGTGGCCTAAGCAGCCTGAAGCTGAGCAACACTGCTCTTAAGGGCTGGACTATCGGTCAGGTTCTTTCCTTGTCCGAAAACGTGCTCGGCGGATACACCTGCTATCTGCCGTGGGGAGTCAGCGTATCGACCCTCAACAGCATTGTGGCCGGAATTAACAACGCTTACAAATAAAACGGCAGGCACATCATAACCTGCTCTCCATTCCAGGCCGTGTATATCGTATCACGGCCTGGAATCTTTATTATATAAATACTACTAGCTCATCTTGCCGTAATGCTGTAAAATAGCGTAAGGTGAGCAATATGTCCAATCAGATACCAGTCAGGGAAGATACCGAAGTCAAGCCGAAGCAGCGAGGTGCATCCGGTGTAACTTTTCGGGCTATATTGATCGGGTTGATAGTCTCGGCGTTGATCGACTTATGGATTCACTACGCTGAGCTAGTATTGGGTGGCACGCGGGGGCATACCGCATTGGCCAATACCTCAATACCTGTGGGCGCGTTTAGCGTTTTATTCGCACTCGTGTTTATAAACATTGGCATCACGCGCCTTGCACCCGGCCTTCGGTTGGCCTCGGCCGAACTGCTGACCATATATGTGATGAGCGCTGTGAGCACGGTGCTTTCCAGCTCAGGCGGAATGCACTTCCTGATCCCCACCATCACCGCGGCTCACTACTTCAACCACGTGGACCCCGCTAAGACGTGGGCTGCTCCGTTTCTCAATTTCGTTCCCAAATGGATGGTGCAGTCCAATATCGATGCGCTTGGAGCATTTTATAAAGGCGGGCAGACGCTCAATTTGCAGGTTTGGGCGAAGCAAATTGCCATCTGGTGCGGTTTTTTGGTGGTCTTTACCACTTCGACTCTGTGCATGATGTTCATTTTGCGCAAGCAATGGATCGAGCGAGAGCGGTTGTCGTTCCCGACGGTCACGCTGCCAATAGAGCTGGCTAAAGACAACGCCCCGATTCTCAGCGATCGGCTCTTCTGGATCGGAACTGTGGTCACCTTTATTATCGTCTGCTGGAACACGCTGGCGCTCAACTATCCTGCTTTGCCGAATGTTTCTCTGAGGGCGACCGACCTCTCTGCCAGTTTCCAAAATCCGCCGTGGAACGCGATGAACCCGGTGATTGTTACCTTCTTCCCATTCGTGATAGGTATTGGATATCTGCTGTCCACGGAGGTTGTGTTTAGCTGCTGGTTCTTCTATTTGCTGGGCCAGGCGGAGTCGGTTTGGGGCGCGGCTGTCGGTTGGTCGACTGGAGGGGCAGGGGTGCAGAGTGTGTTCCCCTGGCGCACCTATCAGGCTGTCGGTTCATTTTTGGCGCTGGCAGGACTAAGCGTATGGATATCCAAGGCGCACCTCAAGGAAGTCTTTGCGGCTGCTTTTGGAGACAACCCCACCAACGATCCCGAGGCCAGGGGTTACCGCGTAGCGGTGTTGGGTCTTATATTCAGTGTTCTGGCGATGATAGCGTTCACGGTCATTGCCGGGGCCAGTGTATACATTGCCGTGATCTGGGTTATTCTGATGCTGGCGTATTTGCTTGCTGCCACCCGAATACGTGCCGAGACTGGCAATGCGTGGCCGGTGGGGCCGGAGATCGATGCTTTCAGGTTTATGGTGATGATGGGGGGCAGCGGGGCCTTTAGCGGCTCTGACTTGACTGCTCTCACATACGTACGCGCCGCCACTGCCCAGCAGGATTTCCGTGGCGTGTGTATGTCCCATCAGCTTGATGGCTTCAAAATGGCCGATTCTGCAGGTATCAAGCCCGGAAAGATGGCCTGGGCGATGGTTTTAGCAGTGGCTTTCGGGACGGTGGTCTCGTTTATCATCGCTTTATATGTGTGGACGAAATTCGGCGCATTGGCCAAGACCGACACCTGGCGTTCGATGATGGGCAAAAAGTCCTTTGACATGCTGGGCACGTGGATAAAAACCCCATCGACACCCGACCGATCAGGCCTGATGGGCGTCGGAATAGGCGTTATTATGACGATGTTTCTCTCGTCGATGCGCATGCGTTATGTCTGGTGGCCGTTCCACCCTGTGGGTTATTGTATGTCTACCACCTGGTTGGTATACAACACCTGGCTGCCTTTCTTTATAGCGTGGCTGGCGAAGACGATCATTATCAAATCCGGGGGCATGAAGCTCTATAGAAAGATGATGCCTCTATTTTTGGGCCTGATAGCCGGAGACTTCCTGGGCGGCGCCGTCACGACGCTAATCGGCTGTCTCACCAACATCAGTGTTTATCCTGTCAACTGGTAGAGGCATCGCTCCATCACGGGACCCTGTATGGCCAGGGAGCAGAGCACTAATAATAGGTGCTTAACTTCCTGGCTTTCGCTATTTTCGCATCCACAACGCGGAGGACATACTATATGCTTTATTTCTGACTTTCGCTATTTTCGCGTTTTCGCGTTTCTCCCGCCGCCATCTCACAACCGCAACAGCTATCTACGATAATGTAGTGTCCGATCTCCGTCTCGGACAATCCCTTCCAGGGCCTGTGGGTCCACAACGCAGAGCTCATACTATGTGCTTAATTTTCTGACTTTCGCTATTTTCGCGTTTTCGCGTTTCTTCCTTCCCCGCCGCAATCTCACAACCGCAACAGCTATCTACGATAATGTAGTGTCCGATCTCCGTCTCGGACAATCCCTTCCAGGGCCTGTGGGTCCACAACGCAGAGCTCATACTATGTGCTTAATTTTCTGACTTTCGCTATTTTCGCGTTTTCGCGTTTCTCCCGCCGCCATCTCACAACCGCAACAGCTATCTACGATAACGTAGTGTCCGATCTCCGTCTCGGACAATCCTTCCGGGGCCTGTGCGTCCACAACGCAGAGGACATACTATATGCTTGATTTCTGACTTTCGCTATTTTCGCGTTTTCGCGTTTCTCCCTTCCCCGCCCCTTCTTGCTTGACAATTGGAAATTCCTGTTCATATACTGAGTCAGGCCATGACGAAGATCAGCCTGGGCCATTGGGGCATTATTCCTCAATTTATTTTAACTCCCTGTGCAGTAACTGATATAAATCCGCTTGAGTTACGTCTGTATTACATGGAGGTGGTTAATATGCGTAGACTGACCATCATTATTCTTTGTTTGATAATTGCCACCGCAGTCGCAGTTGGAGCGGCAGAAAGACGATCCAACCGAGACTCAAAGGAGAGTCGGTCTAACACGCCGCCGAGCGCTTCTACTAAAGCGCCTGCCACGTCGCGTGCGTCTAGCCCGTCATACTCGCCTCAGAGCCCTACATCCGGCATTACCAACCCCCAGACGAGGTACACACCGGACAAGAGTAGAAGCACATATACCCGAACCGATACCAGGCCAAGTGTGACAACTGCTCCGAGGACGACTACTACGAGAAATGATTCCGTTTCTCGCACCAACTCCTACAGACCTGGAACTTCGACCTATCAGCGGCCTGCAAACCCGACCGGTGATAGATCTGAGCCGGCTCAGGTGGCTACCCGCCCCAGTGGTGTACTGAGTTACTATGGCTCCGGTGGTTCGCGAGACAGCAAAATCCGCGACCACGGCCCTGACAACATATCAGGCGATCCCAAACCAGTGTCATCGACTTATTATCAGCGGCCAACTACAAAGCCGCCGGTGTCGAACTACACGCCTGATAAACCAGCCAGCAGATCGGACAGGCCTGCGCCTAGAGATGATCGAATTGCGCAGAAACCGGATCAATCTCGGCCAAACGACCGCCGAAGTTACGATAACAGCAGCTATCGGCCACATAATCCGACAACGTCAACTTCGTCGACCAGAGTCTACAATGATCGAAATCGGCGTCCGACACTCGGTTACAGACCTGCGTTGCCCAGGACGACCAAGTATGTAGTCGGTTATCGGCCGGCAGCGCCGTATATCCCGCCTACTTACAGGCCGCCGATCTATCGGACGGGGTTTTACTATTATCCGGCCAGCTACTACGACAGACCGTGCTATTTCGCATACTGGGCGCCTGTATATGCACCTGGTTTCAGCTATCGATCTGTGTATTTCAGCTTTGGGTTGTTCCCATATCTGAGAGTCTCGCGGATATCGGCCCTGTCATATACCACTATCAGCTATGTGACTGCTCCGATATACATCGACAACATCTACCATCGCCCGACGCGTTATGCCTATCTGGACGAGACCCTGGCCGATATTCGCAGTGGTTGGATAGCTGGCAGGTACGATCTTGTTGAAAGGCATGTGAGGCCGGACAGGATGATAGCGGTTCTGCTCGACGGTCAATACGACTATTCGGTTTCCGGAGAGGACTATCTGGCAATGACCCGCGACGCCCTTGGTGATATAGACACCACCACATTCGTCTGGAGCAAGGTGCGTGAGCGAGCCGATGGCACCCTGACCGCTTTTGGCGAGCATTCCTTTAGATCATCCGGCGCAATCCGTACGCTCTATGTGACCTACACCCTGCAAAGGGTAGGCGACTCCTACTACATAACCGAAGTCGGCTCGTCGGAGAATAGGCTGGAGTAAACCACTCGACACGGATGTCAGCCGCGCATTAAATCGCCCGGGTTATGCATATAACCCGGGCGATTTTTTTGAGGTTTGATGCTGGCTATCGGTTTACGGTGACCGATTATATCCCCGTCATTTCGAGCGCAGTGAGAAATCTTAACTCTTCTCGCCCTTCTTCGCCCGAATCTTATCCTTAATCGCGTCGTATTCCAGGCCGTGTTCCTCGGCGAGCATTTCTTCAGTAAGGGTTCCGGTCCACCAGGCCGCGTTCATCGGGTAGACTTCCGGATTAAATATCACAAAGTAGAAGTGCCATACGATAATCGCCAACACCGCCAGCCACGCTTCATAGAAGTGAACTGTGCGTGCGATGTCCCAGCCGAGCTTGGTGAACAGGTTCATAAAGTAGTTGTTGGCCCACATTACGATGCCTGTCAGGGTCATAATCACCGTTCCCCAGATCAGCGCCCAATACTCGGCCTTTTCAACATACGTGAATCGCGCCATCCTAGGCTTCTCTTTGACAAGCCCGAACCCATACAACACAACCAGAATCACGTCGACCACATCCCTGCGCCTCGGCCACATATCAACAATGAACTGCCGGCCTCGCGCACTGAGCGCCACATACGCAACGTGCATTAGGCAAGCCGCAATCATGGCCACACCAGCCACTCTATGCAGCAGGCTCCGCAGTTCAAACACATTCGGGCTTAATTTGCGGATATAAACCACCCACCACGCATCAGGATAATGCAGCATAAAACCGGTTATCGCAAGCACTATAAAGCTCAGCATCATAAGAATATGCTGAATGCGCTCAAACAGAGTCATGCGCGTATACAGCCCGTGCAGGTCGTGCAGTTTCAGGTGCTTACGCAGTTTCTTTAAGAAATCCAGCACGTTATGGCCGAACATCCCGCCAATCACGCCGATAATCAACAACGCATAAATCAGCTTGATCCACCAAAGCACCGGCTGCTGCTTCTGATCCATCGTTACGTGAACTTTCCCAACCGCGAATCGCTCATTGGCGCCGGGATGACACTGGCCGCAGGTTTTGGGGATGTTCTTCTTGCTGATACTGGACGTGGGGTCTGTGGATGGTTTTATATCGTGCGCCGTATGGCAGCTCGCGCAGTTGGCCACGTTGACCGCTCCGCCGCGAATCGCTAACCCGTGGAAACTATCCGCAAACGTCTGGAACCGGTCGCTGCTTATGCCGTATTTTTCGGATAGCATCAGCGAACTGTGACAAGTTCCGCAGACCTGTTCCGCCACGTTACGTGGAGCGATCGGCGACTTCGGGTCGCTCGCCTTCAATATATTGTGCTCGCCATGGCATGTTGTACACACCGGAGCGTCTTTGCTCCCCTTAGCAACTGCTTTGCCGTGAATGCTGCCGAGATATTGTTTAGCAATATCAGGATGACATTTTCCGCAAGTGCTCGCGATATTCGCCCTGTTCACGCTCGCCTTTGCATCTGCGGCATTCAGCACACTGTGGCTGCCGTGACAATCAACGCAGTTAGCTGCCGCCTCGTTGCCGGCTGCAAGGGCGCGGCCGTGTGCGCTGGTCTCCACTCCCTTGATAAAATGAGCGTTTGGCACCGTTCGCTTGCTGATAGCAGGATTGTCCACGTGGCAGGACATACATACTTTCTGCTGCGCCAGTTTCAACTGTGCCCCGGTGCGTTTTCCCGCGCTGACTATATTTTTCTTATGACAACTGAAGCAATCCGGCGCCTGCACGACTCCCGAAAGCAGAGATTTGCCGTGCCTGTCCAACACAAACTCATCGTGCGCATCCGGGTGGCAGGTCGAACACGCCGTAGACAGAGGTTTGCTGACGTGTGAACCGTGACATTCCTTGCAAGACGCGCTTATCTGCGCCGCCGAGCCACTCGTGAGGATCTGATCTTTATGGGTGGTATGCTGCGCTTTAACGTCGCTATGACAACTCGTGCAGTCCACAGGCTCAATTTTCGCTGCGTGTGGAATTTTGGCGGGGTCTAATCCCGTATGGCAATCGGCACATCCAAACTCTCCGTGGGGCGTACCCTTCAGCGCAGCCTGACGAACGTAGACAGATTTGCCTTTACTGGTGGTCAGGGTTTTATCGCTGTGGCACATCATGCACTCGTCGTTGTCCTGAGCTATTGCAACGCTGGGAACTAACAGCGCCAGGATGACAAGAACAGATATCAGGCCAAAGCAGCGTAAATTTCGGGAGTTGGTATGTAATCGCATTTTGGATTTGATCAACTTTCACTTCAGTTGGCTTATGGGCACACGAGGGCCGCGATCCCAAAGGCTTCGCATCAAACCAGACGGGAGCCTGCCAATGGTAGTATACTGTTGAGCTAACCCCGTGTCAACGTTTATTACCGGTTGACGGTTATCGGTTATCGGTTGTCGGTTGTCGGTTCCCGAACCCGGTCATTTCGAGCGCCACACCACCCTGTCATTTCGAGCGCAGCGAGAAATCTGCTTTTCCGATGTCCGAAGTCTGCCGTTCGAAGTCCGATTTTCACTTCTTTTCGCGTTTTCCCTTCCCTTCACGCCGCACACACAAAATCAAATCCTTCGACAAACCCAATCGAATCCAGTCGCGCACGTATAATCTGCCGAATTTCTTCCGAACTGACGGCCGCGATCACATATTTCAGCCGCGGCCCGTTTTCCAAATAATCGACCCCAACAACCGGCACTCCCCTCATCCCCGTGCCGACCTTTGCCTCTTCCACGCTCACTACAGCACCGACCGTCATGCCTTCCCGCTGCAAATGCTTACACAACCGCCTGCCCATCTGGCCCGCGCCCCACATCACTACCTCTCGCTGCCGCAGGTTCTGCTCAAGTATTCGTGCAAGATAATGAGCCTTAGCCCTCAGAAAATTCTCCACCGAATATCGACCATCGGTAAAAGTCAGACGCCTCTCGCTGTGCCGCCAGAACAGCAACGTGGAATCAACCTTCGCAAACTTCCTGCCAGCCGTATGATATCGCAGCCACAGGTCGTAGTCCTCCGGCCAGCCGTGCTCTTCATAGCCGCCTATCTCCACCAACTCCCGTCGCCGCATCATCGCAGTCGGATGAGCGATCGGACTTTCGACGAACATATCCCTCGCAATCTGCTCACTGGTTATAATCGAATTCAGCCAGCGCTCGTAACTCGCCAGCCCACCTAACAGATTCGACCGTGGAAACATCCGCACAAGGGACGAACAGACGCTGACATCAAGCAGGATATCCATCAAACCCACCTGCATCTCCAGCCTCCGCGGGTGACAGATATCGTCGGCATCCATCCTCGCCACCAGTTCCCCTCTGCATTCGCTGATTCCAATATTAAGCGCGTCCACAATCCCGCCGTGGTCGGCTTTAATAATCCTCAGCCGTGGTTCGCCTTTTGCGATATCGTGCAATAAGGCCGCGGTGTCATCAGTCGATCCATCGTCGACGACCACAATCTCGAAATCTGAGAAAGTCTGTCTTCGCACGCTGGTCAACGCCGGCCGGATCGTGCTTTCTGCGTTATAAGTGGGGATGAGTAATGATACTTTCGGGGGCGGCATACTACGAATTTCTCTTGGCGAGCATATCGACCGCCGCAAGAATCGCCATTTTCATGCTGATGGGGTTGGCTGTGCCCTTGCCGGCTATATCGAACGCCGTGCCGTGGTCCACCGATGTTCGCAGCACCGGCAGGCCCAAAGTCGCGGTCACGGTGCCGTGAAAATCACGGGTCTTGGCTGCGATATGGCCCTGGTCGTGATAAAGGGAGATCACGCAATCAAACCTGCCCTCCAACGCCATATTAAATACCGAATCCGCGCCGATCGGGCCGCTAACATCTATCCCATCGGCTCGTGCCCGTGCAGCCGCGGGCAGCAGATGCCTCTGCTCCTCGTCTCCAAACTGCCCGCCATCGCTCGCATGAGGGTTAAGTGCGGCAAGTCCAATACGAGGTGAGGTGAAGCCAAAATCGTCCATTACGCTATGGATTCTGCGGATAAAATTATAGACGCGCTCGGCTGTGATATAACCGATCGCATCGCGCAGGGAGAGATGGCGGGACAGGAAGAATATGCGCATATTGCCTGTTATAAACAGCGTCACCGGATCTCCGCCCAGATACTCCGCCAGCATCTCAGTATGGCCGATATGCTCAATTCCCGCCAGCCGCAGCGCTTCTTTATTGACAGGCGCCGTCGCAAACGCATCGATCAACCCATCAAGACCAAGCTCGCAGGCTTTCTGTACATACGCCCCGGCGGCCAGCCCAGCCTCCGCGCTAAGCTGGCCCGGGATAATTTTAGATGCGCCAGCAGTAGGCACATCCAGCACCACAATACCCTTTGACACATTAATATCTTGCGGTGAGGATATGCCGTTTATATCTGCTTTATCAAAACCCAGCGCCGCAGAACACCTTCGTAAGAGTTCGGCATTTCCGATCACAATCGGCTCACATCGACCCGCGACCTCACCATCCGCCAACGCGCCGAGTATAATCTCCGGCCCAATCCCGGCCGGGTCGCCCATAGTTATGCCGATCACCGGTTTATTCAGCGAGTTATTCACCGCAAGCCAGCCTACTTTTTCGAACCAGCCGTCAATTTCTCCTGGATTTGTTCTTTTGTAAGCAGGCCCATGTGCCGGAAGACTTCTTTTCCGGTTTTATCGAAGAATATCTGCGTAGGTACAGAATCCACGGAATACCTCGTCCCCAGCAGCGGGTCTTTGTCGGTGGACACGATGATGATATTACCTAAGTTAGCGCAGTCCTTTTTCACCGCATCAAGCGTTGGCTGCATTTGTTTGCAGGGCTGGCAGTTCTCAGATGTGAACGCCGCAAACGTCGCCTTGCCTGATTTTCGGGCTTTGTCCAGAGGATTGTCGATAGCGGCTGAATGCTGCTTGGCGAACCAGGTTTTATCGATCTTGATTACATATCGCTTTCCGAGTCCTGCGACATACTCGCGCCGCAGTTGTGTTTCTTTGCCACTGATCAAAAACGCCGTCAGATTATCCTTAACGTCCTCGAATTTCAAATCCGGATGAGCCGCTTTTTCAGCTTCGAAGTAAGCCTTGACTTCCTCATCGCTGACATTCGCATCTGGCGTAACATCGTCCAAAAAGACCTGCATTGTCTCTTCGGGGTTTTCCGGCAGTCTGGTCGGATTCTTCTCCGCCCACAAATCTGCCTCATACTGCAACAGCGCATTGCCCGCCAAACCCTCCAACACGAAGAAGAGGTTTCGTTTCATCTGCGGCCAATACTCCTCAGGCGCCTGGCGAATCTGCGCGTTCAGGTCGTTTGGTCCAATGGTATAGTCTCCAGTCTGCAGGATGACATTTTTGGGCAGGTCTGTCAAAATCGCATATCGCAAAGCATCGCTGGCAAATCCCGGGTATGCCGCCTCAACGGTCTGTGCGGCTGCTGCAAACGCACACGCCGCCGCTACCAAAGCGCAAATTGCGACACTTACTCCGATCAGTCTGGCAGATTTTGTCATTCGATATTATCCCTTCGAGCTCTTTAGTCTAATTGAGCCGGTTTATTATCTATGAGTGTAGTTTAGCCAAAAGCGCAACAGCCGTCAACAGCAATCCATCATCTTGAGCTACCACTCCATAAGTTCAAAGAATGTGCAATAAGGGTAAGTTATTGCTGTAAGCCTTATTTTAGGAAGTGATTATAATGCCGATAAAACATGATTTTGTCGCTAAAATAGCCGCGTATGCGGAGATGTTCGACTATCCATGTACCAAGCGGGGGCTGTTGGAGATGGCCGACGAACAGCAGTTTCCTGATGATGTGTTAAACTTGTTGGAGGAATTGCCGGCCAGAAGTTACTCGTCTGAAAACGATGTGATCGAAGCCGTAACAGAGATTGCCTCTGAAAGGACGCATGTAGGATGAAGTGGATTTGCAGGGCTCTCCCGCTGGCCGCCGCGCTCGCAAGCGGTATATGGATATATCGAGCATACACGCGAAGACCTGCTGTGATCAGGGTCGGTTGAATGGCTGATCTGATTGACCTCAGCATATTCGATGTAACGCCGCAGCAGGGCATCGATGTGCAAAATCGAATGCGTCAGCAGATGAGTTTGATTGATGACCTTGGTGATATCAAAACGGTCGGCGGCGTCGATGCCAGCGTCTCCCGGTTCATCAAGCAGGGGAAGTGCGCGGTGGTGGTTCTTTCGTTTCCTGAGTTAGAGTTAATAGAAACGAAAATACATCACGCGCCGATCACCTTCCCTTACATCCCCGGTCTTCTCGCTTTTCGAGAACTGCCGATATTCTTCGAGACCTGGAACCTGCTGGCTCACAAACCCGACATCGTGCTCTTCGACGGCCAAGGTTATGCCCATCCGCGTCGTTTCGGCTTTGCGTGTATGGCTGGTGTGCTGCTCAATCTTCCCACAATCGGCTGCGCCAAGAGCAGAATGATAGGGGAGTATGTCGAACCAGCGCAGACAAAGGGCGCAGCTTCGTCTCTAATCGCTCCGGAAGGAGATAAAATAGGGGATGTCGTCCGCACAAAAGTCGGCTGTAAACCCCTTTTTATCTCCCCCGGTCATAAGATCAGCTTTGAGACGGCGACGGACTTCGTGCTTCGCTGCACAAGCGATTACCGCTTACCCGAACCGACCCGCCTGGCCCATCTCGCCGCTGCCCAACAGCGCTGATTCACTTTCTGTATTTCAGCAGCTCAAACCCGGGTGACATCAATACCCGGTCGATTTTGTAGATCATTCCATTGGCGGCTGCAATGGGCTTGTCGATCACCCGCGCATTGTTGATATAAAGCTGGCCGTTGACCTCTTTTATTATTAATTCCGTGCCGCCTACGTTCCACACCCTCGACGTCTGTTTGCAGATTTCCGCAAAAGGTATTTTGCCGAGCACAATATGGTTTTGCAGGGTCGATATCAACATCGATCTAAACGGCGCGCTCAGCAGTTCCGCCGAGTTCGGGCTGCACAGTTCATTCCAGGCAGAATCGACCGGCGCAAAGATTGTAAACGGCCCGTCCTCAGCCAGCGTGATCCTCGTCACATTGGAGCCTATGGCTTCCGAAAGCACACTCAAATCAGATTGCTGGCCGATCACCGCCGCCACCTTCTCCTGCGCATATCCGGCTGCACCAGCCAGGCTCAAAGTGCAAATTAGCAGCGCTACCATCCAAAGTCTCATCACAAACCGCCTTACATAAATATTGATACCGCCAGCCTGCAGTGTCTATATGCCGGCTGGCGGTTTTCGGAATCAACCGGTTAGAAACCGATCTGTATCCCCGAGCTTCCGCCGCCTTTTTCAGTATGATACCCAAGCTTTATTCCGCCCTTCGCATCATCGCTCGATAAAGCTTTGATCAACCTCATTCGCGCCGCATTGAACGCCACGGGGTCAAGACTGTACAACGTGAACGACTGCACTATGGAGTCGCAAATCTCAGATGCCAGCTTCGGGTTTTGCTTCTGCAACAGCTTCAGCATTTCATAATCTTCGATACCATCCCGCATGGCCTCCCATCTGATCGAGCTCAGCGGCCCGCGCGAGCTGGGGTAAACCAGGTGATCATCCCCAGGCGGCAGGAAAGTATCCCCGCCCCAGTTAGGCTCAAGGTCCTTAAAAGGGTCCCCGTGCCAATAGGTCAGCCCCCAGTGCAAATATCCCGTGGCGTCGTATTTGAAGTTCACCCAATGCAGCAACCGGGTACTGAGAGTATGATAGTCCACAAAGCGGTTCATATACTTGCCCTTTGGCGAAAGGCACGTATAAATCCACACATGCTCCCCTAGTTGCTTGCGAGCCTGATAGAAGTCCAGCTTCTGATCCAGCCCCGACGTCTGCGGCACCCATATATCAATAGCCCCCGCAATCGTCTCGCACATGCTGGCGTCGATTATAGGAATCTTCGGTGCGTATTGTTTTAACAGCTTGGCCACTGCTATATAAGTCTCCGCGTTGGTGTCGGTCGGCTCGTCGGCTATGTGTTGTACATATCGTCCCAGCCAGCCCTTCTCTTCCAGATGCTTTTGCAGGGCGGGCATATACTGTGACAAGAACTTTTTATGCTCCTCACCGACTGCGGATGCATCCTCCCACTTTCTCCAGGAACCATCCGGCATAGTGGTATTAATAAACCACGCTTCCAAGTCTTTAGACGACCAATCCCCGCCTTTGCGCCCGCACATATGACCGCCTTCGATGATCCCATCCACTCCGCTCCTGTCGAATAGCTCGACCCACCGGTCAAAATTGGAAAAATCGAAGGTTAGATTTCCTTTGCCATCGTCGATGCCTCTTATGAGCTGAGGGGTAGGAGTCAGGACAGTATCCTGCCTGTAATCCGCCATCGCCCTGGCCCACACTTCCAGCCATTTCCAGAACGGCTCACACCACGGCTCCACTTTATGCACGTTCGCGATGTGCCTATAGGAGAACCAGTTCGTTATATGCAGAGTCCTGGCATCCGGTAGCTCGAAACCGTGCACCGCCACCTGCACCGGCACGGACACCATCTGGCCGTCACAATTTATCACCACAGAAGCGGTATATTTGCCAGAAGCCGCGCCTTTCGGAACGTATACAGTCACCCAAACCGGCTGATTTTTGCCTTTTTCCACAGCTACAGGGTTATTCTCAAGCAGCACATCCGGCAACTCCACCGGCGGCTTGGCCACCAGAAACTCGTCGGGAGTTTCCTTTGTGCCGTACTTAATCGGGGCATATCCCACGATATTCAGCTTGCCCTGCGGCTTAGGCCCGGCGGGGCCATCGAACGTGGAAATGCGCGCGGACATATTCTTAATATCCGCACCCGAACTCACCACTATCTGGCCGCTCGCATACTCGTTCGCTACTGCATCTATCTGCACAACATTTGCAGATGCCGCAGGCATATCCCGTGTCACTTTAACCAGCGGATCCGCGACCCATGCCGCAAAACCTGTGCTTCCCATGGCTGTCACCCCCATCGAAGTTATAATCATCGCCGACACAACAAGCACTGCCAATCTCATCTATTGTCTCCTCCATTGTATGTTTCGAGTGTGTCCAACATTCTGCCACGAGCCTTCTTGAATACTACTGGATCAAGCGTATACTCGGTGAACGATTGCACAACGCTATTGCAAATCTCAGCCGCCAGCTTCGGGTTTCGCTTCTCCAGCAGTTTTAACATTTCGTAATCCTCAATACCATCCCGCATCGCTTCCCATCTGATCGAACTTAGCGGCCCCAGCGGACCAGGATAGACGAGATGGTCGTCACCAGGCGGCAAATAGGCGTTCTCACGCCACGCAGGCTCCATATTCGTAAAGGGGTCCCCGCGCCAGGTGGTCAATCCCCAGTGCAAGTATCCCGTAACATCGTATTTATAATTCAGCCAGTGCAAAAGGCGGGTGCTCAAAGTATGATAGTCGATAAACCGGTTCATATATTTGCCTTTGGGTGCCTGACACGTGTAAAACCACACCTCTTCTCCCAGTTGCTTTCGACCCTTATAAAACTCCATTTTAGCATCAAGTGCAGAGGTCACCGGAACCCATACATCGATAGCTCCCACGATGCTCTCACACATACAGGCATCTATTATTCGCAATTTAGGAGCATATTTCCTGATCATTTTGGCGACTTCGACATACGCCTTGGCGTTTGTCTCTGTCGGTTCGTCGGCGATGTGGTGCACATACCGCTGTAGCCAGCCTTTCTCTTCCAGATGTTTTTGAAGCGCAGGCAGATACTGCGACATCACCTTTACATGCTCCTCACCGCTCGCGGCGTGATCGACCCATTTTCTCCACGAACCATCCGGCATTTTGGTGTTAACATACAGCGCGTGCAGTTCCGTGGCATCCCAGCCCATACGCGTGCACATATGCGCACCTTCGATTATGCCGCCAGCGCCGCTTCTGTCGAAGATATCCACCCATCGGTCAAAGTCCGAAAAATCAAAGGTCAGGTTTCCATTGCCATCGTCGAGGCCTTTAACAAGCTGAGGAGCCGGGGTTATTATTGTGTCCTGCCTGTGGTCTGCCATCGCCCTGGCCCACACTTCAAGCCATTTCCAATACGGCTCGCTCCACAGTTCCACTTTATGCGCATCTGCAATATGTTTTGCAGTAAACCAGTTAGTTACGTGCAGGGTTCTCTTATCCGGCAGTTCGAAGCCGTGTACTGTAACGTTAACAGGCACAGACGCCATCTCGTTATCGCAGTTTATCACTACGGAGGCTGTATATTTGCCCGGAACCGTACCTTTGGGCACGTATACAGTCACCCAAACCGGCTGATTATTACCTTTTTCGACGCTGACGGGTTTATTATCAAACAGCACATCCGGCAACTCCACCGGCGGTCTGGCAACTATATATTCCTCAGGGGCGCCTCCGGTGCCGTGTTTGATGGGGACATATCCTACAATATTCAACTTGCCCTGAGGTTTAGGGCCGGCAGGGCCGTCGAACGACGAAATTCGGGCGGTCATCTTCTTTATATCCACACCCGAACTAACAACTATCTGCCCGCTCTCATACTCGTTTGCGACTGCTTCAATTTGCACTGCGCGCGTCGAGGTGGCTGGCATATTCCGTGTCACTTTAACCAACGGGTCGGCAACCCAGGCTGTAAACCCGGTGTCTGCCGTCGCCGCCACGCCCATTGAAGCTAAAATAAGGGCAGCCAAAAGCAATACTGTAAATCTCATCTATAATGTCTCCTTGGGCAGAGTGACCGACCTGGACCCCGACTGATTATCCAATTATTTCTTGGCCGTACTCAGTCTATTGTCCTTCAGGCGTATCCCTCGCCTCCAGTCTCGCGCAGGATTTCGCAGCGCTGCTCTCGAAGTCTTACCTACTTATGGAGATCACCGCTGACTGGCAGAGTTTGATAACTGAGATCATCGCCGAGCCTGGTGTGGCTATGGTAGTGGGCAATGCGGACACCGGCAAGACCAGGTTTTGCCTGGAGTTGTGCCGTGCTGCGTATGAAGCTCAGGTCCCAACTGCGGTGGTCGATGCCGATATAGGGCAATCGGAGATCGGGGCGCCTGGCACAATCGGCATGGCGATAATCGACCGTGAAATACGCTCACTCTCCGATCTCAAACCCAACAGGCTCCACTTTGTCGGCGCGACCAGCCCCGTGGATCATATAGCAGAATGCTGCGCAGGCGCTCGAAAGATGGTCGACCAGGCTCGAACTATGGGCATGAAACTGGTAATAGTCGACACAACGGGCCTTGTCAGCGGGTGGGTAGGGCGAAAGTTAAAGACCTGCAAAATCGATCTCCTGCGCCCGGATTATCTTGTCGGAATCCAGCGGAAACACGAAATAGAGCATCTGCTGATTCCATTTTCCACGCTGGAGTCGATGCGTGTCCGTCGATTGCCCTCATCCGATCAGGTGATGAGAAAATCGAAAGAACTGCGGGCGAACCGGCGCAAGATGAATTATCAAAAACACTTCGCCAACTCGCAGGGTCACCTGATACGGCTCGACGAAGTCAGTTTATGGAACACCTGGCTGGGCAGCGGGCGGCCGATGAAGTGGCAATACAGGAAGTTCATTGAGGATGCCCTGAAATGTCCTGTTCTGCACGTGGAGGTGACGGGGCAGGGGATATATATAGTAAGCGAGCGCGCCTGCTCAATGGCCAACCGAGTCGAGCTTGAGGAGCAGTTCAAGACTACAAATATCACCTCAGCCACCGGCAAGACTTTTCAACACGTCCTGGTCGGGCTGGCCGATGAGAAGGCCAACACCATCAACGTCGGCCTGTTGCAGACGATCGATTTCAAGCAGAGGTTCATGTTTATATTGTCCCCCATCAGGACAATCTCACCCGTGCGAGTCGTCCAATTCGGCTCCATTCGGGTGACAAAAGAAGGCGAGGAGTTGGGAATCCTCCATCCCACAGATATATGAGCATATTATTATATATTGTCCGCCACGGTCAGACTGTCGACAACCTGCAGGGTCGAATCCAGGGCCACACCGATTCTCCGCTCACCGAACTTGGCATTAGACAAGCCAAGGCGGCGGCGCATAGGTTATCACGTGAGCGCCTCGATTGCATATATTCCAGCGACTTGAATCGTGCATTATCGACAGCGCAGATTATCGCACAGTCTCAGCGCTCAGAGTGTCCCATAATCCCAGATTCACGCCTACGGGAACTGAACCTGGGAGTAGCTCAGGGGCTGACGCGCGAACAGTATGCCGAGCTTCGACCGGAGGAATATGCCTTATGGCGGCAGGATTCGATAAAGAATCGGCCACAGGGTGCTGAGAGAATAGAACAAGCCATCGACCGCTGTGCCGATTTCCTCGACTACATCGCGAAGCATTATCAGAACGAAGCCAATCTGGGCATAGTGGCTCACGGCGGCTCAATCAAAAGCCTGCTTCTGTCCGCCCTGCAGCTCCCCATTCATTGCTACAGAAGGCTAGCCACCGCCAACGCAGGCCTGACAATCCTCGAACTCTCCACCCAACCCCTGCTAAGACTCTTCAACGACACCTGCCACCTGCGCGAGGTCACCGAACTGGATGTCGATACGGGTTGACGGTTGACGGTTGATGGTTATCGGTTGTCGGTTAACGGTTGTCGGTTGATGGTTGTCGGTTCCCAAACCATGTCATTTCGAGCAACTTCCCCCGTCATTTCGACGAACAACTTCCCCGTCATTTCGAGCGCAGCGAGAAATCTGCTTTTTTCGATGTTCGATGTCAGACGTTCGAAGTCCGACCCATCAACCCTTCGCTTTCGGTCTTCTACACGATTTCATATTTTCTGGCTTTCGCTTCTTTCGCGCTTTCGCGTTATTCCCTTCCCCGAAACAACCCACCTCGTTTGCCGGTACCGCCGGCTTGTTGTATAATACCACGGGTTAATTTGCGCCCTGCAATCGCGGGCGCTGTCTTTGCGTACGTCTGTCTGCGGCAAACCAGCCGACGACTTAACAATATTAATATAAGGAAAGGTAAGCAGATGAACCAGGATATCTCCGCGCTGCAAAACGCACGGGCCCAATATCAGCCGAAGCTGCCGGCTGCTTTGCGAAGCAGCAATATTAAAATAGAACTGGGAGAGCCGTCGCATCCCGCCACTGACGTGGAAACGATTCAGCAGCTTTTCCCTAACACATTTGGCCAGCCTGTAGCTCATATAGTCTCAGGGGAAAGCAACCTCAGCACGGCCCCATTGAAGGTCGGCGTAGTTCTCTCGGGCGGGCAGGCTCCCGGCGGACACAACGTCATCGCTGGTCTCTTTGACGCCCTCAAGGCTGCCAATCCGGAGAGCAAACTCTACGGTTTCGTCAAAGGCCCCGGCGGGGTTATCAAGGGGAATTATAAGGAACTTACAGCAGAAAGCATCAGGCCTTACCGCAACACCGGCGGCTTCGATATGATCATCAGCGGACGCGACAAGATCGAAAAACCCGAAGAGCTCGCGGCCTGCAAAAAGAACTTCGCCGAAATGGACCTTGATGGACTGGTCATCATCGGCGGCGACGACTCGAACACCAACGCCGCTGTCCTGGCGGAGTACCTGCGTGCGGAGGGCTCCAAGACCGTCGTCATCGGCGTCCCGAAGACCATCGACGGCGATATGAAAAACGAGCAAATCGAGGCCAGCTTCGGCTTCGACACCGCCGCTAAGACCTATTCCGAATTAATCGGCAACATCTGCCGCGACGCGACCTCTGCGGTCAAATACTGGCACTTCATCCGACTTATGGGTAGAGCCGCCAGCCACGTCACCCTGGAATGCGCACTGCA
Organism: Armatimonadota bacterium; assembly: GCA_050948905.1. Classification (GTDB taxonomy): domain Bacteria; phylum Armatimonadota; class UBA5829; order UBA5829; family UBA5829; genus DTKD01. Next base: position 1,455,074 of record JBMNES010000001.1, read on the forward strand.
GACCAGGCCGAATGTCACGCTTATCTCCGAAGAAGTGCAGGCCAAAGGCACCACCCTCAGCGAGATAGTCGACTACATAGTGGACGTTATTCTCAGAAGAGCCAAAGAAGGCAAGAACTATGGCGTGGTCATCGTCCCAGAGGGGCTGCCGGAGTTCATATCCGACATCAAGGCGATGATCGACGAGTTAAGCAACGTTTTGGGCAAGGATGATAGCTATATCCGTGGCCTGCCGGATCATTCAGAGCGGGTTCAGTATCTCAACAACGTGCTCTCCGACAGCAGCGCCCTCGTCTATGGCTCGCTGCCTGTTGAGATTCAAATCGTGCTGCTGCAGAGAGACAGCCACGGCAACGTGCCGCTTTCGCAGGTGGAGACCGAGCGGTTGCTGATCGATCTGGTCTCAGACAAGATCAGATTGCTGAAGGACCGCGGCGAGACTGACGTCAAGTTCAGCCCTCTGGCACACTTCTTCGGCTACGAAGGCAGGTGCGCGGCGCCGTCGAACTTCGATGCGGATTATACCTACTCCCTCGGCTATGCGGCTGCGCAGCTTGTGCGAGCAGGCCTTACAGGTTATACAGTTAACATTCAGAACCTGACCAAACCCGCCGACCAGTGGGTGGCGGGGGGCACTCCGGTGACGATGATGCTCAATATGGAGATGCGCAAGGGCAAAGCCACTCCGGTCATCAAAAAAGCGCTGGTTGACCTGGAAGGGGAACCGTTTATGTGGTATGCGGCGAACCGGGTCGATTGGGCCATCAACGACAGGTATATGTTCCCCGGCCCGATTCAATACTTCGGCCCTTCTGAGGTCTGTGACTGCACCACTATGACCCTTGATCTGGAACACTGCGGCGGCTGCGGCCAGTGTGGTTGAGGCGTCTAATTTAAGGGCAGGTCTGTCCTTTTACGAAATGCGGGGCGTCTGTGGTTTATCCACAGGCGCCTTTGCTATGTACAGCAACGCACGTTAGGATAGAAAAAAGAGGGGAAATGGTGGGCGATACTGGATTCGAACCAGTGACCCCTTCGGTGTGAACGAAGTGCGCTCCCACTGCGCTAATCGCCCCGACGGCACTTGATTGTATCATGCAATATTAACCACGGTCAAGACAAAATTGGCTCTTGCGTCCTGGTAATATGGGTTTGGGCGGCCCCTTATAATGTAAACTTTTCTTGCTGGTCAGTCGTTTATACAACTGGGGATTAGGGAATGCAAGAGTATGCGACAGGCAGACGAGCTTCTTTCTGAAAATGAAATATTGATCTCTCGATTTCAGAGAGGTGAGGCCGAGGCGTTTGATCGGTTGATGGCTATCCACACGGATAAGATATTCTCCCTTGCGTGGGGAGTGCTTCAGAACCGTGAGGACGCGATTGACGCCACACAGGAGGTGTTCATCAAGCTGCATTCTGTGCTCGGCAGGTTTCGCCCGTCTGATAATCTCAACGCCTGGCTGTATCGCGTATGTCTGAATCATTGCATTGATCGCAAGCGCAGGGCCAAATGGTCAACAAATGCGCTCAGCGACGAAGATTGGCAGTTGTTAAGAGGCTCTGAAGACGACGAACCGGAGTTTCGCGCCTATCAAAGCGAGGTTGGGCGGACCATTCGCTGGGCGGTCGATAGATTGCCGGAACGTCAGAGGCAGGTGTTCATCCTGCGCCATTATAAGCTACTATCGATCAAGGAAATAGGCGAGGCGATCGGATGCACGCCCGGAGCGGTAAAAGCTCATCTTTCTCGTGCGACGGCGCGTGTGCGCGATGAGCTGAAGGGGACTGAGCTGTTCGAGATGTTGCAGTCCTCGGAGGTAGACAGAAAATGAACTGCAGGCAAGCAAAAGAACTTATGGGGGCGTACCTCTACGGTGATCTTGACCCGGATCAGATGAGAGACCTTAGATTGCACGCCAAAGATTGCGCGTGCTGTCGCGAAGATCTGCTTTCGCGAGGCAAGGTAATATCCGCTCTCAATGATTCTGTGCCGGCTATCTCTGACACCGATCGCCAGAGGATAGCCTGGTCGGTTAAAGGCGCAGTGCGCAATCAGCAGGCGTATAAGACACCGCTGATTGTCCGGTTGGCGCCGACTGCGGCATTGGTCGCGGTCGTGCTGTTGACGGGTTTTTTTGCAGGCAAAATCACCAATCGTCCTTCAAATCAGGCAAAGGCAATCGACAAAAAACCGACTCGGGCTGCCGTCACAGTAGAAGTCAAAGAGATGCAGGCTCCAAAAGGGAAGGCTGTCGAGCCTGCTGCTCAGTTAATTGAGGTTCTGAAGGCGATCAACCTCCCGGCTGCGATGACCGGTGGTTCGCGTGAGACGACGCCTGGCAGAGGGCAATCCGAGCAGCGGCATTATAAACCCGCGCCAACCTCAGACGCGGCCGTGGTCGATGCGCCTGCCAAAACAAAACCATCCGCTGATCGGAAGGAATCTTCAGAGAGTATGCAGAACTCTGAGGCAAAGGTTGAGGCGGAAAACACCAAACTTCCGAAGGTGACTGATCCCAGAAGCGCGGAGACGACCCCGTCTGCAGATCAATAGAGCGATATGGGCAAAAACAATCGAATTATCCTGACGATGTTGGCGATTTTGCTGTGTATGCTCTCTCGTCTGTCAGCTCAGACGCCGGCGAGCGTCGAGGTTCGAGCTCTGGATCAACCCACCGCAAAACCATTAATCCTCATCAATGGAAAGCTCGCCGAAATAGAGAACACCGAGATGGCGGTTCGCGGCCAGCAGGTTATGATCTGGATACGGGAGCTTGAGACACTCGGCTGGGGCACTGTGCAGCCGGGCAGCTCACCTGAAAAGACCCAGTTCAAAGCCGGCTCGATCACCCTGACGTTCACTAAAAACGGCGGCGCCGCTATGGTGAACTCTCTAAATGTTCAGCTTCCAATCGAGACCTACCTCAGAGACGGCCGCCTTATGGTGCCGTTGTCGTTTGTTGCGAAGTCGCTGGGTTACTCATATAACCTCGCGACGCGGCCGGTTGTAGACATTTCCACCATCGCTACCCCACCGCCGCCGAAACCAAACGAATTGCACGGACAGGTGGTGTACAGAGGCAGGGGCATAGAAGGTATTAAAGTCTCTCTGGTCGATCCGGACTACAATACAATTAAGGGCTATCTGGCTACCACTAACGAGAGTGGTGAATATTCGTTCGACTCGCTGCCGGACGGTAAGTATCTGGCGTATGTGTGGGTGGGTCACAACCCGGATTATTTTAATCGAGTCTCAGAAGAAATCGAAGTTAGTGGCGGCAAAACCGAGCAGTTTAAGCCGATTAGCCTTGGCAGGATCATCCACCCGGTGCGACCAAAAGCCGAGCAAACCATACCGTTGGCGGCGAAATATATCTTCGAATGGACTGTTTGTGAAGGAGCCGCCGCATATAAACTCGTAATTACTAAACAAGGGACACAACAGGAATTGGTCTCGGTGACAACATCTAACCCCAAAACAGAGGTAGTCACCACAAAACTTGTCCCGGGTAATGTTTATGTGGCAGATATTGAGGCACGCGATGCCGAAGGGAGATTTCTCGGCGGCACGGTTGGTGCGGGCGGTAAATTGTGGACTTTCAGCATTTCGGGAAACAAGCAATAAACTAACCGCCGTCGTTCGTCGAAAACACCCTCTTACACACTACTCCTCTGAATACCGGGACACAACTACACTAGAAAGGCGACTAATCAGTGGGACCCATCAAACTTAGAATTATGAGCGCTAATATTCGCGTGGATGTAAAGGAAGACAGGAATACGGGAGACAACTGGGACGCACGCGAAGAGTTTTGTGCAAAGGTAATGGCCTCAAACTCCCCGGATATCATCGGTATTCAAGAAGCTCAAAACAAGCACTTTCACGATTTGCACGCTCGGCTGTTGAAATACGACAGCTACGGCATGGCCACGCTCAATCCTGTCTACACACCCAGCAACTTTATTATGTACGACCGCAGCCGGTTCGAGTTGATTACGGCGGGAGGGTTCTGGCTCTCTGAAACCCCTCACATCGAAGGATCGAAGTCATGGGACTGCGCAAACCCTAGATTTGCCAACTATGTCTTGCTGAGGGATTATGAATCCAGAAAGAGTTTTCGGTTCTGGAACGTGCATTTCGATCACATAGGCCAGACTGCGCGGAGGATGCAGGCTCAGATGATGGTCGAGGCCAGCCAGGTTTTCAAAGATGACCTGCCACAGTTTCTCACGGGCGATTTCAACTCTGATATGAAGCATCCTGCAATTGGCATCCTGAAGGATGGCGGTTGGGTCGATACCTACGCCGCAGCTCACGGCCCGGAAGACCCTGGTTTCACGTTTCACGCATTTTTGGGCCCGAAATACGCTGAGTCACGTCCGGCAAACAAAATACCGGGCAAAATAGACTTCATATTCAGCCGAGGCCCGGTTGAGTCACACGATTCATACATAATCAAAGATCACAAATACGGCCACTATCCAAGCGATCACTATTTCCTGGTGGCGGATGTGACGTTCACGTAGAGGTTGGCGGTAGAGGTTAGATCATCTCATAACCCTGCTTTCTCGCAAACGGGCCGGGATAGAAACCGGCCCCTACATCAATTCAGTATAGAATACACATCATTTTCCGGTTTTCTATGATAGGTAGCGATCTCCGAATCGCTACCTAAAATCGAATCCCAACCTCCAATTTCCAATTTCTAACTTCCAAACTGTAGTGGCCGATCTCTGTCTCGGCCAATACCTTCTAGATACGCAAGCGGGCCGGGATAGAAACCGGCCCCCACATCAATTCAGTATAGAATATACATCATTTTCTGGTTTTCGCTTTTTTCGCGCTTTCGCGTTTTTCCCTTCCACGAATTGCCAGCTCACAACCCTGCTCTCTCAGTGTCCGATCTCCGTCTCGGGCCAATCCCTTCTCGATACGCAAACGGGCCGGGATAGAAACCGGCCCCTACATCAATTCAGTATAGAATATACATCATTTTCTGGTTTTCGCTTTTTTCGCGCTTTCGCGTTTCTCCCTTCCTCACGTATGATACTCCGCATTAATCTTCACGTAATCATACGAAAAATCGCAGGTAAACGCTGTCGCACATCCATCACCCAGCCCCATATCCAGGGTGATTACCAATTCCTTCTCCAGCATAGGCTTCCGGGCGACGTCCGGCTCAAGCTGCAACGGCTCCCCATTCTCGACTATTTTCACATCTCCAAAATAAAGAGATGTCTTCTCAGGAACGACTTTGGCATCAGACCTGCCAGCCGCGCACAGCACTCGGCCCCAGTTAGGGTCCTCTCCAAAGATAGCGGTCTTAACCAGAGGCGAATTAGCAATCGTCATCGCAGCAGACTTTGCATCAACATAGCTAAGGGCGTTTAGCACCCGCACTTCAACGTACTTGGTCGCCCCCTCGCCGTCTTTGGCACAGGCAATGGCCAGTTCACGACAGACCTGCCCCAGCGCTTTGTCAAACGCCTCCCATTCAGGTGTGTCTTCCATTATCTCAGGGCAACCGGACGCCCCATTAGCCAGCACGATCATAGAATCATTCGTGCTCATATCCCCGTCAACCGTCAGGGAATTGAAGCTGCACTCAGCGCTTGAAACCAGCGATTTGCGCAGTGCCGGGGCAGATATCTTCGCATCGGTCGTTATAAAACACAGCATAGTCGCCATATTCGGGCAGATCATCCCCGCACCCTTGCACATCCCGCCGACCCGCACGCGCTTTCCGCTTATTTCAAGCTCGTAAGCGGCTGTTTTGGGCACGGTATCAGTGGTCATAATCGCCTGCGATGCAGATTCCCAACCGTCTGAGGAGAGATTTCCTATCGCCTCTTTCACCCCGGCTTCTATCTTATCCATTGGCAGCGGGACACCGATTATCCCGGTCGAGGCATTAAGCACTTCATTTGGATTGATCCCCAGCAGACCGCCCGCATAGTCGCAGATATGCAACGCATCCTGCACCCCACGCTTACCTGTACATGCGTTGGCGTTTCCGCTATTCACCACCACTGCCCTTGCTCGCCCGGATTGCAGTCTTTCGGTGTTTATAATAATGGAAGCCGCCTTAAAAGCATTGGTCGTGAAAACCCCTGCCGCCGAGCACTCGGATTCCGAATATATTACCGCCAGATCCAGCCCCTTCTGCTTAATCCCACATCTCACACCCGCAGCCTTGAACCCCTGCGCCGCAGTAACCCCACCGTCTATTTTGATCATATCTCTACCCCTTGGAAGTTCTTAATAGATAAAGGAAGAACGGAGCGCCCAGCATCGCAGTCACTATCCCTACAGGCAGCCCGCTCGGCGGCAGAACCACCCTCGACACGAGATCAGCCAGCACGGTAAGCGATGCACCCGCAAGCGCTGCAGTAGGAATCAGCACCCTGTGATCTGAACCGAATATCTTCCTGCATATATGCGGCACCACAAGCCCGACGAAGCCGATTATTCCACTCACCGAGACCGCCGCCGCCGTCACCAAGGACGCCACCGCCAGTATTATTATCTTCAAATTCTCAGTCTCAATGCCGAGGTGCCGCGCGCTCTCCTCACCGAGCGCAAACAAGTTCAAATCTCTGGCAAATGCTATAAATGCAATGAGTCCGAAGATAGCAAATGGCGCTGCCAGGAACACGAATCCCCACGGGTCGACTGCATTGAAACTGCCTAAAAGCCATTGGATGATCGCACCCTGCGCCTCAGCAGGATCCCCTGCCGCCAACGCAAGCACAAAACTCAGCAGCGCCCATAGAAACGACCCTACCACTATCCCGGCCAATAAAAACGAGTGCACCGACACCCGGCCAGCCGACCTCGCGACCATATATACCATCATCATCGCGCCCATAGCGAATGCAAACGCGACAAACGAGACCCCATATCCGCCGGCAATTGTTCCTAATCCCGCAAGGGTAGCCACTCCTGCACCCAGAGCCGCCCCGGATGATACCCCGACCGTGTAAGGATCAGCCAGCGGATTAAGCAACAGCCCCTGCAAAGCCGCTCCCGCCATCGCCAGCATCGCCCCAACCAGCAGCGCCAACACCGCGCGGGGTACCCGTATCTGCCAGATAATTGTCGCATCCATCGTCGATATAGCGCCTGGTGCAAGTCCCTTCAAAATGGGTATATGCGAGCAAATTACAGCACAGGTTCTGCTCAACGGAATACTCGATTCGCCGTAGGAAACATCCAGCGCCATCACCAGCGTAAGTATTATAAGAAGAACAATACACCCGCCTATCAGACGTCTAATTATATGTGTGTTTTGGCGCTTCATCGCAAGCAAAGTATACGCCACTCAGCGCCAAACAGGCAACAAGCAAGGCGAGCGATTTGGGGGCAGGAACCGCACCTTTCGGCGACTAACAGTATGACATAAACGGGAGTCACAGATGCCAGCCAGGCTGCTTATATTTTCAAGGTTGATCGCAACCGTAATACTCTTTTTATCCATCGCTCTGATCATCGCGCGGTGGAGATATCCGCACAACCAGGAGCAATCTCCCGGCTTTTGGGAACTGCTCAAATTAAGCTGGCAGAGGTGGAGAGCCTCCAGGGCGCATCAAAAGGAGCGATCAATCGGCCTGCGCTCTATTCGACGCAAGAATATCCTCATAGTGGACGCTGATGAAAAGAGCGTAAGGGTGTTGATGTGGCGACTTGAGAGCCTCGGTTGCCGGGTATCGACAGTACGCAACGGCTCAAGTGCTTTGTCCAGTGCCGCTACACAATCATTCGACGCTATTATCGCAGACGCGCTTCTATCGGATGTCTCCGCTGTCGATCTTTACGAATCTCTGCCGTCTGCTAAACCCGTGGTAGTTTTCGTCGGAATATTGCCAAACCAGCGCGATGAGTTGGCTGCTTTAGGTGAGAGGGTAGGGTATTTAGGCCGACCCTTCGACCCCGAAGACGCAATAGCCCTGGCCGGCAGACTACTAAAAGACACCGAAACAACCCCAACCCTGCGTTGAGTATTCTATGATAAGTGGCGATATCCGATTTGTAATCTCATATCCAACCTCCAACCTCCAACTTCTAACCTCCAAACCGTAGTGGCCGATCTCCGTCTCGGCCAATCCCTTCTTCTATGCGCTCGGGGCCGGGATAGAAACCGGCCCCTACATTAATTCTCCATACGATACGTATTATTTTCTGGCTTTCGCCTATTTCGCGCTTTCGCGTTTGCTTTTCCCGTCACCCGTGCCCCCAAATAATGTCATCCTACGCCCCCAAATATAGTCATCCTGCGCGAAGTCGCAGGATCTCGCCCCAAACATTGTCATTCCGAGCGCCTACCCCGTCATTTCGAGCGAAGCGAGAAACTGCTTTTTCGCTGTCCGCAATCAGTTGTCGGATGTCCGATCAGGTAACGGCTACGCTTGCCATGTGCTGTAACTATCCCATTATTTTCTGGCTTTCGCCCCTTTCGCGCTTTCGCGTTTTCTCTCCTTTGCCCATCCCGCATTTGACACAGCTCTGCAAGATCATATAATAAAACTGATAAGCCCCGGTGTTGCGACGAGTTCGGGTATGGCAAATGCCCAGGAGTATAGATATGGAACAGGATCAGGTTATCCAAAATCTTAAGAAGCGGTTGTTGATCGAGCGTGCGATATTCGGCGCGGTGCTGATTTCTTTGGCACTTGTCTGGCTGATAGGCCAGTATCGCGACGCCAAGTCGATGATCGTGGTCGATGGCAAGCCGGTAGTGTGCGTGTCGACTGCGCACGATGCCCACGAGATTCTGAACACCATCAAATCGAACACCGGCGCCAACTCCCCGGACATTTCTTTTAAGCAGGACGTAAGGGTAGTGCGCGCTCCCCGGAGCACTATCGCAGTTAGCAGGCATAAGGCCTTCAGAACAGTCGCCGGGGTAGTCTCTACGGTCGTGCCGAGGTGGGCGATAATCGTCGATGGCAAGCCGATTTTGGCCGTGCCGAGCGAGGAAATGGCGGGAGAGGTCCTGGAGGCGTCGAAATTGCGGTTTGGCAAACAGGTGCCCAACCTCGCCGAAGCGCCGCAGTTTAAGGAGAATGTGACTGTAGAAATAGCAGACGTAGACCCTGCGATCTTTAAGAAAACCGTCGATGAGGCCGTCGAGTTTTTGTTCTCACCGCAGCAGCAGATCAGCAGAGAAGGAGTTCACGAGGTCAAGAAAGGTGAACTCGCAGGTTCTATCGCCAGCAAACACGGTCTTAAACTTGCCGAACTGGCCGCCTTAAATCCGTCGGTGAATCTCAATCGCTTGCAGATCGGCGACAGGCTGCGTGTCAAGACTACTGCCACATCACCGAGGTTGACTGTGGTGGTAAGGGATATGAGCGAGAGAACGGAGTCAATTCCTGCACCCGTTCAGACCATTTCCAGTTCAACGTTGTATCAGGGCAAAACCTATCTGATATCACCTGGTTCGGCAGGCAAACGCAAGGTAGTGGTGGAGTCGATTTACGAAAACGGCCGATTGGTCGGATCTGAGACTGTCGATGAGCAGTTGATCAAAAGCCCGACGCCAAAACGCGTGGCTATGGGGATCAAACCGAGAAGGTAGCCGGGTGTGTCCGGGAAAAAGAACAGCGCTCTATATTTGATAACAGTCACGCTCTTGGCGGCGGCTGTTGTCGTACCGCGTATCTTTGCAAGGACTTTGCTGGTAAAGTATGACATACTCTTTTGGACATCGTCTGGTGGTGGATATGCTCCAACTGAGCTGGCATTAGTATCAAAATTCATCGCGTTTGGGGCGGGCTGCTTCTTCTTATATGGTTTTTGGAGCAACCGAACTGCGAGAGCGAAATGGGCGATTGCTCTGGTTATTTCTGTGCTGGCGTTTCTTAGCATTTCGGTAGCGATGTTTCGGGACAAATCACAGGTCATAGCCCGTGCTCAGCCGCTAATAGGGCTTATTACAGCATATCACAAAGAACACGGTCGCTATCCGGATCAATTAAGCGATCTTGCTGGTGTTCCACACACGGGCCTGGCGCCTGCCCGCCGTTTCTATTACGCATCAGCGACAAGCGACAAAGACGATTCCGGCTCGTGGTTTCCGAGCGCCAGACGGTTTCTTGGGAAATCCCCGTATGTTATCTGTGTTCCTCTGGTTCCTGGAGGCACTTTGGTATACAGACCGGATGGTAAGTATAATGATTTGCCCGGTGGGCGGACGGAACCTGACGGATGGCACTCAACCAATATTGACTGACCCACTCTGCGAGCTAAAATTTACATTGACAAGCACAGAGTGTCTTGGTATACTTACTACTGTAAGGTAGCATTGTGGCCCCGTCGTCTAGTGGTCCAGGATGCATGGTTCTCAGCCATGAGGTCGAGGGTTCGAATCCCTTCGGGGCTACCAAACATCATTTTGGGCGGTTTGATCGAACTTACCGCCCATTCTCTCTTTCTGCAATCTCCGCTTTTCGTACAGTTTCCACGCTCGATTTACGAGTTCGAGAACCCCATACCGAGCTTATGAGCCGGAGTAACCCCGACCCGTGAACCTCCCGATCTATTCTATACACAGTTCCGGCTCAGCAGGAAGGAGATTCCAAAGCCCATTAAGAACAAGTAGGCATAAAATACTCAGTCTACGGAGTTACAGCATTACGGCCCGAGGTTTCCTGTCGCCCCGCGCTGGAGGTCACAAAGAGGATAATAACAAAATGAGGGTAGGAGGAAGGCTGACGGCGGCCTTGGGGATAGCGTTGCTTGTTGTACTCGCGCTTTCCACGACTGTAGCCGCAAGTTTTGACTGGCAATCGCGGGAGGGAACCGTAAAGTGGGCCGAAGGGCTTGCAGACGGAACTCATGTCTACCTGGATGCTGTCGAGATCAGCAAGATTCGAGCACAGCAATCACCGCCTTACATCGTTATTGCAGAATGCTTCTCATGGCGGGATAAGCTGGTTGCGTTCACTCAACCAAGCCCGGAACTCAGAGTTGGACAAACAGTGGATGTTGAGGGAGACCTTACAACCACCGAATCAGGCGACCGTGCCTTGACCAACGTAACCGTCTGGGGATACACAGACAGCGCAGGAACACTTCTCTACCACGGCCCGCTAATCAAGGGGCTGCTTGAGCCTACCCCCTGGGACTACAAAGTCAACCTAACAGTTGATTTTTCGCCATTGCGTTCTGAAACTCCTTCTCAACCGGGCGAAGTCACCACAGATTCTTCCACGGAAGTACAGGTCTGTGCAACCATTGCCGACGCTAAGGCCAATGACGTTGGAACCGCCGTCATAATCCGCTGTCATCCAGTGTCATCCGGGGGCACTGGTTCATTCGTTCTCGGAGAAGACGGCAGTACAGATACTCTGGCAACCAACTACACCGGCACAGTCAGCCAAACATCCCGCGTTTGCTCCGTCAGTGGTACAATCGACACGACAGACGGAACGGACAGGGTTTTGGATGTTGACTCAGGGCCGAATTATAACGTGCAAGAGAGCTTCCAAGGAAGCATTCTGACGGCCCCTCAAGACTCAGTTGCATGGGTGAAGTCGTGGGCTGGCGGCCATACGTTTTCTACCGGAGACATAACCGGCAAGATCATCACCCGCAATTGGACGGACTACCTCTACATCGAAGACGACACCCGCGCATGCGGTATCAGGGTAGAAAAGACAGCCCACGGCCATGTAAAGGGCGAGGTCGTTAGCGTTGAGGGAACGCTTGCAACCAACTCTGATGGTGAGCGATACATAGCCGCAACGACAATCACCCAGACCGGAACCGGGGAGCTAACCCCGCTTGGGATGAACAACAAGTGGCTTGGAGGCGGGGACTTCGCCTACGACCCCGGCCCTCCGGTAGTCGGTCAGAGAGGTGTTGCCGGGGCTGCCGATCTCAACAACATAGGGCTGCTCGTGAGAACTTGGGGCAAGGTAACGGAACTCGACACGGCAAGCCCAGCGCAATGGTTCCTAATCAGCGACGGTTCCAACGTTCAGACCAAGATTGCCTATCCCCCATTTGCCTATGCGGTCAATGACTATGTTACTATCTCTGGCATAAGCTCATGCGAAGCCGATACAAACGGAGATTTGCAGAGAGTCTTACGCCCTCAGCCTTTGACCTGCACAATCGAGCAGGCAACAGGGCAGAGCGACCCCACCAACACCAGCACTGTGAACTTCACCGTCACTTTCAGCGAACCTGTCACAGGATTCACGGCTGATGGTGTTACGCTCAGTGGAGTCACGGGAGCCTCTGCAACTGTGACCGGAAGTGATGCGACCTACAATGTAGCGGTAAGCCTGCCGACTGCTGGTACAGTAATTGCTACTGTTCCCGCTGGAGTTGTTCAAGACAACTCTGGAGTCTGGAACTATGAGGCAACCCATACAGACAACTCCGTGCTCTTTGACAATGTGATACCGACTATCAGCACTTGCACTGAGACACCGGCTGTATCATCAGGACAGGTGACTATCAATTACACTGGGGCGGCTGATACTGGTGGAAGCGGTTTGCTTGCGGTTGGGTTGTATGAAGTGGACGGCGGGCAATACACCCTGCTTGATGCTCGAACAGGAAGCAGCAACTCGTTCACGCTCAACTACACGGGAAAGGGCACGATAAACAACCTTGTCCTCATAGCCTGGGATAATGCTGGTAACCAATCCGCTGATAAGGTTGTTCCTTCGTTTACCATCGATCAGACGGCCCCGTCACAACCTTCCAATGTAGTGATGAGTCATGTAATTCCCACCAGCCGATACATTCATGCAACTTGGAACGCATCGACTGATACGAACGGCATTCAGAACTACAGTTATCAGTTCTGGTACACGACAAGCTCTGGAGGCCCGTATGCACTTACAAGTGTTTTGACAACCACGAACACATGGGCAACCTATGACCTTGGCGGTTACCTTGCAGTTGACCCGACAGTACAGATTGGAATCCGAGTATGGGCTAGAGATAACGCGGGGAATGTAAGCAACTATACTGACAGCACTGCGGTTGCCTGTAACAAAGTCAAGGTGGGCTTCCTGTACTACAAGTGTGAGACCGGCACTGCATATACCTACAGCAATGTCAAATGGTATATAGACTACTATCTCAACAGCGTGAAGTACTACGGCCCATGCGTGGGCAACGTCACCTATACAACAATCTCCAGTGCACCGAGTACAACCAGCGACTATGCCAGTTATGACGTGCTGTTTGTCGCTCTTCCTGCGTCCGACTTTACCTCTACTGAGATCGGCGCGATACAGTCGTTTGTCAACAACCAGGGGTTTAACAAACGTCTTGTCCTTGTAGGAGACACTGGCAAGGTATATGTTGGCCAAGGCCAAACCTCTGACAGTTACTCAGCAGATAACGCGAGACTTAACACCCTAATATCTACACAAAACCTGAACCTGACGACCAGGTTCCATACCACCGAGAGCACCCAGACAGCTTATGACCCTGGTATTGCTCTTGACTACACCAACCACTACAGGGATTGTCCAGTCAGAAGCCACTATCTGACTAATGGTGTAGGTGCTCTTTGGGATGCTGGCCCATCAGCATTCGCTAGCTACGTGAACCCTATAGCAGCAATGCGAGATGGTGAGAATGTATACCCTGGTAAGTTCTGGGTGGTCGAAGAGGACATACTGCATGGTTGCAGTGTCGTGTGCATCCACGATTGTGGCATGTTCCTCTTTGAATACGACAACTATCTGCAAGCGTACCCAAACAAGAATCTAGTCGGCAACTATGAGACTGACTATGATGATGTGCCTGATCGTAACTTCAGGTTCGTAGAGAACTTGTATACGGTCTTTCCACAGTGAGATTGGAGGGAGAAATGATAAGAGCAAGAATCTTGATATTAACCTTGTGTTTGTTAGTAGCAATGTGTGGTTCTGCAATAGCTACAACGTTGGAAATTGACCCATCCAAAGATGCGTCTCTGCCTCACGGGAACGCACAGCAAGCGGCTACGAACTACGGGAGTTCTCAGTACCTCATGTTGACTTCGGAAGGCTCGGATGTGGCACTAATCCAGTTCAACCTTGCCTCTATACCGACAAATGCGATCATAGACAGCGCGGTACTGCAACTCCATGCAGAAGCAACGATTCCCGGTGCTGGCTTCATCGTAAATCGAAACACGACGGCTTGGGATGAGGCTACCGTGACGTGGAACAGCAGACCAACATACAGCGATCAGGATGGGTTAGTGTATTTGCAAAGCGTATCTGCTCAATATCAGATTGATCTTACCAACTGGGTTGGAAACTGGGTGGCTGGATTCTACTCCAATCAGGGAATAACACTCACTACACAGTACCACGACCCCGTGCAGGAAACCCCTGATCCTCTGCAAGAACATGGCCCTTACACGGCACCAACCATCTATTCGAGAGAATATGTCGATTTATCGCTTAGGCCACAACTCTGCATCGACTACCACGTTGTCCCTGAACCGTCCGCATTCGCAGTGTTAGCATGCGGCATGGTCGGGATTCTGACCCGAACAAGGAAGCGTAGAAGCTCATAATCGGTCTTGGCTGATTCGTTGGTATCTCTGCGGGGTTGTGTGCTGTGAATCTGCGGCAAGCAACCCCGCAAGTGCATATATGTGGAATAAGTTACATTATGGCTGAACGATCAAACGCTATATCCGAGCTAACTAGGTTTTGGCTACAGGCAAAGCACAGGTGCTTGGTGGAGTTGACTACAGATGGATAGTGGAAAAAAGCCTCACAAGTGGAGGGCATGCAGTACTTATCCATGATGAGTCAATGTTCAATTCGAGCTACTACCTGAGCAACCAGATCACTTTCGTTCGGAATATTTGTTCTGTATTCGAGTAGTCGTTCGGCATTTACCATTATGAAGGAGGAGAACAATAATGAAGAAAGTCTGTTTAGCACTTACATTCGCTGTTGTGCTTTGCTCTATAGTCACATCAACAGTAAACGCCACTGGTTACGAGTTATATCAGATAGGTAGGCCAACGAGTGAAGGGTCATGCAGCATGGCGATTGGTATTAATAACTCAGGAACAGTCGTATGCAGTTGGTTACGAAATGGAGCCTCTGACTCACGAGGAGTTGCTGTATGGACTAAGAATGCTGGTGTCAGCGAGATAACAGTTCGAGGTGCGATAGACTATTCTGGAGGCATCAACAACTACAACCAGATTGCAGCTTCTGGCAGTAACGCTTCGGGAACGTCTTACAACGGCCTGGTTAGGAATGCCGACAGCACAACTCGTCAGCTTGGTCGGGTATCTGGTGCAATCGATCTCTTTACTGCTGGGATTAATGATAGCGGACAGGTCGTTGGCAGCATGGAGGTCGTTGATGACTCTACGGGTAGCTATACAAGATTTGCCACTGTATGGGACAGTGCAGGCAATCCAAGTATCATTTCCTCGGCGACGGAAGGACGGAGTTGGGCATCTGCGATCAGCAATTCGGGCAATGTTGCGTGGAACTGGATGAATGAACAGCAGAATGGAGAAAACTGGCAGCAGGTTAGTGAAGCATATATCTGGAATGGGCAATCTTCCACAAAGTTGTCTGCGCTCAGTTCTACCAACCTGTGCTCTGTTTCTGCAATGAATGACCACGGATACGCAGTGGGGCAATCTGGCAACCATGCTGTAATGTGGAAGCCAGATGGAAGCGTTGTTGACCTTGGCATTGGTATAGCTTATGACATAAACAACTTTGGGCAGATTGTGGGCGAAATAGACGGGCACGGAGGAGTTGTTTGGAACTCTACTGGTAGTATCACTTACCTCGCCGGCTACTCCAATGGTTATCTCAGTCGCCCAATAGCAATCAACGACAATGGACAGATTGCTGGCGATCTACTTCTCGTAGACGGGGCACCTATGGCGGCAATGTGGAACCCCGTTCCCGAACCATCCGCATTCGCAGTGTTAGCATGCGGCCTGGTCGGGATTCTTACCCGAACAAGGAAGCGGCGAAACTCATAATCGGCCTTGGCTGATTCGTTGGTATCTCTGCGGGGTTGCGTGCTGTGAATCTGTGGCATGCAACCCCGTAAGTACTCATATGTGGAATAGATCATTATGGCTGGAAGATCAAATGCTATATCTGAGCTAACTAGGTTCTGGCTACAGGCGAAGCACAGGTGCTTGGTCTATGAGTCGTTGCCTGTACCAGTTTCATACAACCAGTCCGACATAGACCTTCTTGCAGTCCGTGGGGACATGCGGAAGATCGAACTTCCTAATGGTGTCAGCGTGGGCCAAGGTTGATTGTTGAGACCAAAGACGAACGCGACTGGGAACCGACCGGTAGAGAGTTCGGCAAGTTGCTGGAAAGCGACATTGCCAAGATGGTTGGTAGCTAGTTCGTCCCCAAGAAGACTGCCTGTAAGTTCAGCATGTTACGTGAAGAACACTACGGGGTTGCCTGCGATTTCTTCGGCTGTGACGACTTCGACCGGTGTTTCGAGAAACTCTGAAGCTGTCTTGGTGCCAACTTGACCATAGCCACTGCTCTGGTTCCTCCACCAGCTCACACGAAACCCATATGAGTTCGTCATCCAACGACGTTTCGAGCGACAACACGAGTGGGTAGCGCTTAGTAACGACTTGGCGACGCAGGAGGCAGCAATGGCGACACAGTTTACTCCGCCTGAGTGGGCGTTTGAGTTTCACGGGCACCGCTGCCCATTTATGCCGATTGGTTATCGTATGGGTAGATTGGCGATGACTGATCTAGGGGTCGAAAGGGAGCCGGATCACGGGTTTTTCGTCTTTCCCGAGCTTGGCGAAGGGTATCCGCAAGCGTGCTTTATGGATGGGCTGCAGATAGCAACGGGAGCGACCTTTGGCAAGGTTCTGATGGCTAAGACATTTTATGGGAAATTGGCGGCGACATTCTATCATCCCGATAAGGGAGCAGTGCGTTATTCATTTAAGCCTGAGTTTATAGATGCTATAGGCGAGTTCGAGTTCGTTGCCTGCCGAAAGCGAGGAATCGAACCGTCCAGGATACCCGCGCCAGTGACCGACGAGGTTATAGCTTGGGTGGCGGAACAACCGGATGAATCGATATTCAAGATAGAGCCAAAGCCAGACTTCAGCTTCGCACCAGTTAAAGGATCGTTCAACAAAGCGCTGTGCAGCATCTGCGGAGAGTATGTATTCGAACAATATGTGCGCATAAAGGATGGAAAGCCCGTCTGTATTCCGTGTTCAGGTTATGAGTCACTGTCCTGTTTGCTCGAAAGCAGGTTTCGTTTAGGAAGTAAGTAACGTTGATCATTCTGATGACTGGTGTGTTTTGACACTTTGAGAGTACTCGAAAGTATCGCTTACGAATCGTGCGGAACATCACTGTCGGATATGCAAGCCCCCCTGGCGTGATATAATGGCTCAACTAAACCAGCGGTTCTTGCTGAATTGGGGTCATCGAACTTGATTACTGCGCGTGATGTTCTGCAAAATGTGTTCGGCTACTCTAATTTTCGTGGTCATCAGGAGCGGGTTATTGAGCACGTCACGCGCGGGGGCGATGCGTTTGTTCTTATGCCGACCGGCGGCGGGAAATCGTTGTGCTATCAGATACCGGCCATCCTGCGCTCCGGTGTGGGTATCGTCGTGTCTCCTCTAATCGCGCTGATGCAGGATCAGGTTGCGGCGCTTCATCAGCTTGGCGTGCGTGCGGCATTTCTAAACTCCACGCTAAGCCCTGCGGATGCGCAATTGGTGGAAGAACAGCTTCTTGCAGGCGATATTGATCTTGCCTACATAGCGCCGGAGCGACTCCTTACCGAACGAACGCTGGATCTGCTTTCGCGCTGTAAAATAGCCCTCTTCGCGATAGATGAGGCTCACTGTGTCTCGCAGTGGGGCCACGATTTTCGGGCGGAGTATCTTCAACTCTCTATGCTGCACGATCGCTTCCCCGGCATACCACGCCTTGCTCTGACAGCGACGGCGGACGGCCCCACGAGACGGGAAATCGTCGCTCGCCTCGACCTCCCAGAAGCGAAGCTATTTGTCACCGGCTTCGACCGGCCCAACATCCGCTATCGAATCGTGCCAAAGCACAATGCCAGACAACAGCTTCTTTCGTTTCTGGACTCAGAACACCCGGACGACTCCGGCATTGTCTACTGTCTCTCTCGCAAAAGGACAGAGGAGACGGCACGCTGGCTTTGCGAACACGGGAAAAATGCATTCGCATATCACGCCGGTTTAGAATCTAACGTCAGGGCTCGTGTTCAAAACACCTTCCAGCGCGAGGATGGTGTCATAGTTGTCGCTACAATCGCCTTTGGAATGGGCATAGACAAACCC
This sequence comes from Armatimonadota bacterium, assembly GCA_050948905.1. Lineage (GTDB taxonomy): Bacteria > Armatimonadota > UBA5829 > UBA5829 > UBA5829 > DTKD01. The sequence goes on from JBMNES010000001.1 coordinate 1,473,397, forward strand.
GATGTCCGTTTTGTTGCCCATCTGGATCTCCCCAAGAGTATAGAGGCATACTACCAGGAGACGGGGCGTGCGGGTCGCGACGGTCTGCCGGCGGATGCGTTTATGACCTACGGACTTGCTGATGTCGTGATGATGAGGCAGCTTCTGGACAAATCCGATGCCGACGAGCAGCACAAGCTCGTTGAACGCAGGAAGTTGGACGCGTTGCTGGGTCTGTGCGAGACAACGGCTTGCAGGCGCAACGTGCTGCTTTCCTACTTTGGCGACGAGATAAATGGGCCGTGTGGAAACTGCGACACTTGCCTGGATCCGGTTGAAAGCTGGGATGGCACGAAACCCGCGCAAAAGGCACTATATTGTGTCCATCTAACCGGACAGCGGTTCAGCACGGCGCATCTTGTAGACATCCTGACGGGGAAGAGCACCGATCGTATTCTCAGCCTCGGTCACGACAAACTAAAGGCGTTCGGCGGGGGCAAAGAGCTCTCCGCCGCCGAATGGTCGTCGATATTTCGCCAGCTAGTGGCGATGGGCTTGCTCGTCGTTGATATTGAACAATACGGTGCAATCAAACTCACCAGCGAATACCATTCGGTTATGCAAGGCAAAAGGGAAGTTCGCCTGCGAAAGGACCCGAAGCAAACGCGTAGGGCACGGCCGCGAGGCGAAAAGAAGACCGTCACAGAGAGCGCAACCCCCGAAGAAGAGAGGCTGTTCACTGCGCTGCGCGAGCTTCGACTCCGCATAGCCAGGGAAGAAGATGTGCCACCGTTTGTCGTCTTTCACGATAGCACGCTGCGGGAGATGGCGCGTATGCGTCCGGCAAACCTTAGAGAACTCAGGGCAATATCGGGAGTTGGCAGACACAAGCTGGAGCGCTATGGCAATGCGTTCCTCTCGACCATAAAAGATTTCAGCATACAGGGCCCGAACTTCGGTTCCGCTGATAGCCGTCCGACTATGTAATGGTTTCCGGTAACCGCCAGGACCATCGAACTCTGGCTACAGGTCTTCGCCTTATCTATACGCAAGAAGCTCTCGTTATCATGACAATAGTTGTGCTCACTATTTCGGTCAATATACTTTGCGCATAATAGCGCAAAGCCTTATCATAATAATGGTATGGACCCCAAATTCCTGCAACCAAATAAGGCGAACTCACGTCTTTACAACCAAAGAACGCAGGAGGCATCAAGCGGAGACTCGGACGGAGTGTATGTGGATAACGAACTCGCTCGAAGAGCTCAGCAGGGTGATCTGACTGCGTTTGAGGAATTGTTCAACCGACACCATAAAAGGGTGTATAACATAGCTCTTCGCATGCTTCAAAATGAATCTGACGCTGCTGATGCGACTCAGGAAGTATTTGTGAGAGCATTCAGGTCGATAAATAAGCTCGTCTCAGGCGAAGCGTTCGTTACCTGGCTTAAAACGGTGGCCGTTAATATTTGCAGGGATGTATTGCGCAAACGCGGGAAAGTCAAGCTGGAGTCGCTTGACGCGCCGGGAAAGTACGATGACGGTAGTAACGCCGAAAAGGAGATCGCCGACTGGTCGAGCGATCCAGGCAAAGCGGCTATGAAAAGAAGCCTGCAAGACTCCGTGCAAAATGCAATCAGTTCTCTGAAACCGGATTACCGTGAAGTTGTAACGCTCTTCTATGTCGATGGAGCGGATGTTGCTGAGATATCCAGGATAACGGGTTCTCCTGAAGGGACGGTAAAGTCCAGGCTTGCCAGAGCCAGGGCAGAGCTTAAACGAAAACTTGAGTATATTGTGAGTGATAGATGATATGGATAGATGCCAACAAGTGCAAAAATTGCTTCCAGATTACAGGACAGGGATACTGAGCGCTGGCAAATCCGCTTGGCTTGAGGAGCATCTCAGAGAATGCGAAGACTGCGCAAATGAGCTTCGTGTGCTCGATGAGGTGTTGGCAATTGTGGAGGAGAATACACACCAGCAGGAGCCTCCCGCAGGTCTCTGGAACGGCGTTTATAATCGCATCACATCCCCTGAGCCTGATCGTTCAGCTTTGCCAGGTGGTTTCAAGCGCTGGCTTTCAGGGCCTGTTCGGGTCGCAGGCGTTGGCGTTGCGGTTTTGGGGCTGGCTGTAGGGCTAATAATAAACACAATCCCGCGTGCTGAAAAGACACCGATGCAGGTGGCATCGAATTCCGAGTATATCCAGGGACATGCCCTCTATGCAGGACAAGCCCCGTTTGCAGACCGCGCCAACTACATCGCAGTAGTAGCGGCATCTTCTCAGTCCAGCGAAAACTCAGTCAGGTGAAAACACGTAGAATTACAATTTTCCTTATATCGGCTCTGCTAATCCTGGCTACTGCGTGCCTGGTCTCCCATCGTGCTGCGCTGCGGCACAGCAGCGTAAGCGAGCTTGCAGTACGCGCGTTGTTTTCCAGCGCTAAAACGGACTACATTGCACATGTTGTTACTACGACTCAATACAACGGCAAGCGCATCCACAATCGCGCAATACTGTATCACCAGGGCAGCACAGAAAAACTGGAATACTCCGGTAGTAAAGGGCAGCGTATATGGTCGATGCTTAAGGACAACAAATCATATACGTTCGTGCCTGCAGAGAACTCTATCCTGGTGAGTGAGACAAGCAGGATAATCTCAGATGCTCAGCGGAGCGAGTTGCTTGCCAGAAATTATAAATTTATCATTCTCGGCAGCGAAAAGGTTGCCGGCCGCGATACATACGTGGTGAAAATATCATCGCGCCGCGGCCGACGCCCTGCCAAAAAGCTCTGGATCGACAAACGGTACTTTACAGTGTTGAGGTCTATTGACTATACGACAACCGGCGCTGAGCGCGGAAGTATGCAGGTCCAGCAGATTCACTATAACGCCAGAATTAGCCCCGACATCTTTAAAATTCCTGACGACGCTTCAGCTAAAATGGTGATGGTCTGCAAGTCCGCGCAGTCCAGAGATTTATTCAAAACGGTGGGCATGCGGATCGGTACTCCGACGTATCTGCCGGATGGTTATGTAGTGGAAGGCTATCACGTGTTTAATGCCCGCTGCAGTTGTAATCACCGGTCTGCCCAGATCACTTATACTGATGGTCTTAATGTGATATCTGTCTTTCAGACCCCCAAGATGACCTCTTGTTCTGACTGCTGCAATTCGACAAATGGCGGAGACGAGAGTAGCTGTTGTGTCGAGAACTGCGATATGGCAAAAACTTGCCAGATGTCCCGTAGTGACCGAACGGTTGTGGTTGTCGGTGACTTACTACCGGAAGATGTTAAGAAGATCACTGAATCCGTAAAGTGAAATCAACGAGCGCTGCCAACCTCATCCACCAATACGTTTTCTCGCTTTGTTGAGAGCATCTTTTTTTGCAGCCCAGTCGGCCTCACGCCTGGTCTGAAGTAATTTTTGCTGTTCTTGAGTGAGGATTTTGACGGCGCGATCCCAATAGCTCCGCCTGGCCGAGGATATCTCGCCGGATAGCGTAATTACAGGTTCGGCAGCGCTACTTATCTGCGAAACAGGAGTGCGTGACTGATCTCTGACATCCGAAAGATACTTATCTGCCTCACTCGCGGCCTTGTGAGCCTGGGCTATTTTAGGGCCATAAAACTGCTGCCACTCCGCCTGTAATTTCTTAAGCTGAGCTAGCTGTGAGCTGGTTATTCGCAACTCTTCGGCTTGATCTATGATATAGCTCAACTCTGGCGTCGGGCCTGACTTCTCCTCGTAAGAAGATGTAATAATCTGTTGCTCGACGATGGGTGGCGCGCTGTTGCGCTGACGGGCGGCGGTCTCCGACTCGATATACTGTGAACCGATTAGAGCGGATACCGCTAGAGCTATCACAATGCCCGGGCCAATATTGATCCACCGGCGTTTTGTTTTAGAGCCTGCATCGCTGGAGTTGTCTGTCTTTTTGTCTTTAATCACTTGCTGAGGCACCACTATTCTGATTGTTACACACGTCAGAAGACGAAAGACCGCAAGATTCGGTTGCACCGGTTTTCCTGCGGTCTTTCGATAAGGTCAGTCACTTTGCGTATTTGGCTGGATTCTTATCAAACTTGGGCTTGCAGCCTGCGCAGCAGAAGTAGTAAGTCTTGCCTTTGTAGACGCTCTTTCCTGCGGCCTTGGTGACATCGGGGATCTTCGAGCCCATCACAGGACAAACCGCCGAGACAACCTTCTTCGAGGCTTTTGCAGGAGCTTTGCGACCAGCCTGGCCTATTGACGTAAAGACTGGCGTCACCGAAACGCCAAGAGCTGCGATCAGAGCAGCTATGATAATCGTTTTTTTCATTGTCGTACCTCCGGTATTGCTTTTGCTATCTTTGACCGATAGCTCTGTTGAGAGATTCGCGGGCTATATTTTGCCCGTACAGTGCTTCAGCGTACATAGTTTGCGCTCGTGTGAGTGCGGCAAGCGCGTCGAGGACTTCTACGTTTGTCGCTTTTCCAGCTTCGTAGCGCATTCGAATGACGCGATAGTCTTCTTCTGCAGCCGTCACAGCGGTTTGCGCAAGGTCTATATTTTTGGTCGCCGCGCCAAATTGAGCATAGGCAGTTGCTACGCTTCTGGATACGTCGAGGACGGCTGCGCGTTCATCTGCCTGCATCTGGTCTACTATGGACTCGGCCTCATCCACTGACGATTTTCTCAGCCCGCCATCAAATACCGGCAGCGCGGCCGTCACTCCGACCAGGTAGCCCGTATCTGTGTGGCCGTTCATCGAGTCACCAATGTTGGCTGACAGGTTGGCCATCGCGGTAGCATACACCTGCGGTTTATAAGAGCTTTTCGCAACGTCGACATTGGCTTTTGCGGAACGAACGCGTGCCCGCGCGGCTTGCACCTCCGGACGTGCGCTCAATGCGGTAGCCTGGAGTTCATCAAGATCAGGTGGCGCTGTCCGAACCGACAGATCCTGCGTGAGCGTTAGTTGTGAAGTCTGCGAAATGCCCATTATGTTTTTCAGTTCAATATAAGATGTCTCCACGTAGCGTTGGGCATCATTGAGCTGTTGCTGTGCCTCGGCGAGGTCAGTCTGATTTCTGAGCAGGTCAAATTTAGCGATACGCCCAGCCGCAAAAGCCTCTTCTGCAATACGCACTCGTTCTGTCGCCTCATCTACCCGGCTTTGATATGCATCTATGTACTTTTGGGCCAAGCGCGTCTCGTAGTAGGCATTCTTTACGATGAGCGCTGTGTCGAGTTCGGTGGTGGCTGCATCAAAAGACGAAGCCTGCTGCTGAGCCTGGGTGCTGTCCACCTGCCCTTTGAGATTCCCGCCAGTATAAATCGGGTACATTCCCATAAGACTCTGATCCAGGCGCCGCTTATCTGCAGAAAGCAGGATGTTTTGCGGCTGTACTGTGCCTGGTCCTGATAATATCATTGCCGTATTGCTCAATGTCCCAAACGTTGAGGCTGAAACTTGTGGCTTTGTCATCGCCTTTGCTATTCCGACCTTTGCCGCCGCGGCGTTAACCAAAGCTTTACGAGAAGCAATGCTTGGGTTGTTTTCAAGAGCGATGTTAACAGCGTCATCCAGGCTGATCGCCTTCGATATCACCGGCTGTCCCGATGAGTCGAGTTTCTGTTGATCCGCTGATGCGGTCGCCAATCCCGCCGTCAGTGCTATCACAACTCCCAGGGAGATAAATATTAGCGATAATCTTCTGATCATTGGTTACTCTCCGTTCCGTCCACTTCGTCGCTGGGTACAACACCGTCAACCGCAACAACGGAACCGGTATTAGTTGAATCAAACGTGCGCACATCGCTGCTGGCACCCTCCTCACCAAAGTGCGCGCTAACCGGCCACTCCCACTTGCGCTTGAGGAACTTACAATTCAGCCACTTTATCAGATCATCAACGTATGTGTGCATAATCGGGATATCGAAGAGGCTGAGTATTGTGCCTATTATGAGACCTCCCAGGATTACAGTGCCGAGCGGCTGATAGGCGTCCATTCCTGTCTTGGGGAAGAACGCCACTGGGATCATAACGATGATAGTAGTCATCGACGTCATCAAAATTGGCCGGAGCCTTTGCGGGCAGGCTTCTATGACGGCCTGGTCTCTGGGCATACCCCGGTCTCTATAGCGAGCAATAATATCAATGAGCAGGATGGCCGTAGTGATGTCCATACCAGTCAGCACTATGACTGCCATAATAGACACCGTCGAGAACGCCTGGTGTGCAAGAAATAGCGCTATGAATACTCCTGCAAGCTCCAGAGGCAGGCTGAAAACCATCTGTAGCGGCTGCACGAAGCCCCTGAACTGCGCTACGAGTACAAGGAATATAAATATCAAAGCGATACCAAGTCCCCTGAGCAGCCTCGCGAATGAGTCCATCATCTGGGTCATATCACCGCGTGCTTCCATACCGTATCCTGGAGGGAAGTTGACATTAGCCATAGCGTTCATCATAAGATCCATGGTTACATCCATTGAGGGTTTGTCCCCTGGACCTTTGCGATAGTAGCCATTAATCGAGATCACTCGCCGAACGCCATCGTGTTCGATCAGGGTTGGAGCGTATTCCTTGCGAATGTTCGCCACGCTTTTCAGCGGCACCTGAGTCCCATCCGAAGCAGTCACATACATATCTTTGAGATCAGAAGCATTTGCACGGTCGCTACCTTCATAGCGTACAAGCACTGTATTCTGGCGCAGGTTAGGCAGGCGATACCACTCATTGGTTAGGCCCCCCTTGAGCGAATAATACGCCTGCTCGGATATATCCGCTGGCGATAGCCCCATAGCCTGAGCGCGCTCAGGAATAACGTCTATCTTATAGGAAGGCTGCATCATATCCCAGCTCGAAGACGCCTGATACATCCCCTTGGTCTCTTTTGCAATATCAAGTACCTGCTGGCCGATGGAGTTGAGGACGTGCATATCCTTGCCGTAGATCAATACAGATACAGGGGCAAGCGAGTTTGCCATAACGTCGGAACCCATCTCTTTGATCTGCAGCCGCCTGATGCCGGGTATAGTCTGGGTTGCTTCCCTTTGGACGGCGTCCATTATCGTCCAGATATCGCGTTTACGCTTATCCTTGTCGGAGAAGGTCATCATCATCATCGCGCCATTGACCTGCGGCATCGCGTAGCCCGTATAGTTAGGGCTGAAGGACTCGAACATTGTCTCTGTGCCTATTTCCGTTGAGACTTTCTCTATCTCCGGATATTTGGCCATGATCTTTTCCAGGGCGATTGTTGCGCGTTCTGTTTCGGCGAAGTTTGTGCCGGGAGCCATCTCCAAAACGCCATACGCCTGCCCCACGTCAGCCAGAGGCATCATCTCGGAGCCGATGAAGTGATAAAACGTAAAGCCGATTATAACGGTAGCAAGGATTCTCGCCATATTGGAGAACCTGTGCTTGAGCATCCAGCGAATTATTCCGCCGTAGCCGTTTTCCATCCGATCCAATGCATTCTGAACCGGATTGAGGAGTTTAACATAGAACCAACTGCTGCGTTCTTTATCAAGCTCAGAGTGCGGGCGCAGGAAATTAGCACACAATAGAGCAGTGAGAGTAAACGACACCAGCATAGATGCAAGCAATGCAAGAATGATAGGCCATACAAGCTCAACGAACATGAGCTGGACTATACCGCCTGAGAAAAGCAGCGGGGAAAGTGCGAGCACTAATACCAGAGTCGATGCGATAACCGCAAGCCGCACCTCTGCAATTCCATCAATGGTGGCGGTCTTTGGATCCTTACCCATCCGCATATGCCGTTCCACCGCGTGAATGTCGATGATTGAGTCGTCCACCAGTCGGCCAATGGAGAGCAACAGGCCAATCAGCGTGCCGGAGTTGAGTGTCATTCCCAACGGCACAAGGCCCGTTATCGACATCGCCAGTGAGATAGGAATAGTGATAAGCACAATGATTGTGCCTCGCCATTCTCCGAGGAACAATAGCACAACAAGCGCCGTGAGAAGAATTGCCAATCCAAGCTCTTCAAACACGTTCTTGAACAGAATATTTACGAAGTGGGCGTTGTCGTAGGCTACCTCGAACTTGACTCCCGGGTTATCTGCTTCAAGCTGCCTGACGATCTTTTCGACAGCCGGCACGACCAGCGCCGAGCTTGCGCTGGGGTCCTGTATCACCGCAGCCTCAATGGATTCCTTTATCTCGCCGTGGTCCAGAAAATGATAAGCGCTTCTACGTTCCCAGTGAGTATCAATCACCCGCGCTACATCGCGAACATAGGCTGTCTTAGGCTGCTCCAGCGTGCCGGTGCCTATTGTCGCTCCTGTTGCATTCGATGCTGGGGGTATAGTAGAAGAAGATCCTCCTCCGCTGCCCATTCCCATCCCAATATCGTCGGGTGATGCAATGGAACTGGCCGGGACAATGCTACCCCCATCGGTTATGCTCGCTATAGGATAATTAAGAACAGTCTGAGGGTCGACTGTGTGCGTGTCGACGCGCACTATGGCCTCGTTGGCTCCGTTTGTCAGCGTTCCGCCAGACCGGGAAACGTTGTATTTATCAATAGCGTTTTTTACATCCAGAATCGAAAGCTTATATGCTGCGAGCTTGTTGCGGTCTACGATCACCTGGAGTTGTCGCTTATAACCGCCGAATGGAACGACCGAGTACACCTGCGGATTTGTCTTGATGCGGTTAACAACATCGTTGTCTACAAACTCACGCAGCTTGATTTTGTCCCACCGGCTGTCTCCCGTGACCGCCAACGACAAAATCGGCAGATTCAGCGGGTCAATAGAAAGAACCCAGGAAGGCTTTATATTCGCACCTGTTGTCGGCAGGTTCGCCTGGATAAGGTTCATAAGACTCTGCACATCGAAGAGCGCTTTTTTCATATCTGTGCCGTAGTTGAACTCCAGGCTCACCAGAGCGAAACCATCCTGTGAGGTGGATCTTATATAGTGCAGGTTCTTGACGTTGACCATCTGCTCTTCAATGGGTTTTGCGATATACAACTCCATCTCTTGAGCAGAATAGCCTGGCATCATTGTGACGACACCGACCATCGGACTTTCCACGTAGGGCATGAAACGTCGAGGCATAGACCTTATGGTCAGCACGGAGGCCACGATAACTGCGATGTAAAACGCGATAACTACATACGGATGCTCTATCGACCATTTATGGATCATGTGCAACATATTCGCTGCACGCTTTTCCATACGAGGTCTGGTTGTAGGTGTATTGTGTTCGTTCATTACTGCGTCCTGTCAGACCTCGTTATTTCTTTACCGGTTGGTTGATTTTCATACCGCAAATCTTGCATTCATCATTTGGATTGCGGCTTTTCTCCTGCGGATGCATTGGGCACTGATACATCGGTTTACCAGAAGTGGCCTTGGATCGTTTCGCAGCATCGATCTTTGTCTTCGGCTTTGCTTTTCTATCACTCGAGCCTTTGTCCACTCCGTGCATGTTTTTGCTGCCTTCGGAGTCGTGTTTCATATCCGGCATATCATGCATTTCGGACATACTGCCCATACCAGGGGCGCTCGGCATTTGCTCCGGCCCATTCGCTCCCCACTTTGTAGGGAATACGGTGTCGCCTTCTTTCAGATAGGTATTGCCCTGATAGATGACCTCGTCACCATCCGCAAGGCCCGAGGTTATGGCTATACGATCCCCTGAGCTGGACCCTGTTGTGACCATAACCAAATGCGCTTTTTTGTTGCCGTCACTGGTCTTTGGAACGAGCTTCATATTGCACTTAGGGCAGTCGCCGGGGTGATCTTGCACGACCTCAGGATGCATAGTGCAGTAGTAGAGTATTTCGCCCTTCGCGGCCTCAGTTCTTACCACCCACACCGCATCCATACCATCCTTCGATACGATGGCGCTGGCAGGAACACTGATGGTGTCGTTATTACCCGAAACAGTAATATCAAGCGTTACAGCATCGCCAGGCACGAGTTTGTGTCCGGTGTTTGTGACCAGCGCCTCTACAACTGAAGTTCGGCTTATCTGATCAGATAGCGGTGAGACTGAGGTTACATTTGCCTCTATCGTCAAGTCAGGGTCTTTGGCAAAGCGGGCTACGACAGGTGCCCCAATCTTTATGCGGCCGATGTCTTTATCCGACACATTAGCTTGCAAGCGCACCTGATCCATCTGGACGATACTTACAACTGCGGTGTTAGGTGTCACGAACTGACCGGGGCTTACGTATCTTTTGGTAATAAAGCCGGCGAAAGGAGCGCGAACGTAGCGATACTGGTCTAACGCGGCTGCGGTTGCGACCCTGGCTCCGGCCTGACGAGCCATTGCTGCTTTCTGTTGAACCTCGTAATTAGCCCCTGAAATTGCAGCCGATGCAGCCGATACCCTCTGTTTGGCTACACTTATCATAGATTTCTTGCCGGCAACATCCGCTCGTGCAGCCTCTACATTAGCTTTTGCTTCTTCCAGTAATGCCTGCTTATTTTCATACTCTGCTTCGGCTGCTATTGCCTGAGCTTGCTCAGACTGGTATTCGGCCATCGATACCGCGCCAGCGTCCAAAAGCTTCTTCTCACGAACAATCTCGGCTTTCCAGTATTCGAGGTTGGCCTTCGCGCTTTTTACTTCTTTCTGCCGCTGAATAACTCCCTTTTCAGCTGCGGCAACCATTGCCCTGGTACGAGTCAGCTCTTTCTCTGCCAATTGAAGTTCGCCCTGAGCGGCTGCTTGCTCTGCAGATAGCCTGGCTACGTTATACTGGGCAACTGGTATCTCGCTGATTGCAGAGGCGTGTCCGGCTGAGGCTTCGGCGACTTTGCTTTGGAGGTCTGGCGAATCGACCACTGCGATAAGCTGGTTACTTGAGACGCGGTCGCCATTATAGACTGACAGGTCCTTAAGGTATCCTTCAACACGCGGGTAAACCACTTGCTCCTGAAGCGGCGCGACCGAGCCAGTATATGTCACTTGAGCTGTAAACTGGCCCAGATGTACAATTTCTGTCGCCACAGGCACAGCGCCGACGGGCGGTTTCATAACCGTCATGTCCATCGCCTGGCTCTCAAGAACGCTCATTGCTCCCGGGTGCTTTGCTTTCCAGGCTCGCACTGCTATGCTTGAGCCAATAAGGAGCACCACGATAAGCATGACCCCCCAGAAGTGCTCCTTTAGTAGCTTTATAAGACTATTCATGCCGTTCGCTTAAGCCCTCCGGACAAAATGCTCGCAACGCCGTATACTGTTGGATCGCTATGGATCGACAGTATACGTATGTCGTTACTAGTGCTGAAGACGTTTATCATCGAAGAGTGGTTGCAAGTTTTTTACCTGTGAGGGTTCAGGCATCAGAGCTATCGATTTCCGTTGACAGCCGCCCTACTATGTGATATTATCACTCTCCGTGCAACATCCCCTTCAGGAAACGCTTCCGGGTACACATATTACATTTATAGCAATGCTTTGGTGTGCCGGTTTGGGAAGAAAGCCCCCCAGGGAACACAACGGATACGCTCAATGCGTATGCTAAAAGGTTAAAAGCAGGATCATATACAATGGCGAAATCGCTTATCATAGTCGAGTCCCCGGCAAAAACGAGGACTCTGCGCAACTTTTTAGGTTCAGATTACGAGATAGAAGCCAGTATGGGCCACGTCCGCGATTTGCCCAAAAGCAAGCTCGGCGTCGACGTGGAGAACTCATTTGCGCCGCAGTATATTCCCATCCAGGACAGAAGAGCGGTAATAAAAAAGCTGAAAGCAGCCGCAAAAAAAGCCGATACGGTCTATCTCGCCTCAGACCCTGACCGCGAGGGCGAGGCAATCGCGTGGCATCTCAGCCAGGCGCTTGACCTTCCTGACGCCAAGAGAATCCGCTTCAACGAAATAACAAGATCGGCAGTGCAAGAGGCTCTGCAGCAGGCAAATGAGATCAATCCAGGGCTCGTCAACGCGCAACAGGCAAGGCGCGTGCTGGATCGACTGGTCGGATATATGCTCAGCCCGCTTCTTTGGCGCAAGATCAAAAGAAACCTCAGCGCCGGTCGGGTGCAGTCAGTAGCCGTCCGGCTAATCTGCGATCGCGAGCGCGAGATTCTCGCCTTTGTGCCCGTCGAATACTGGTCAATCACAGCGTCGCTGACTCCAACTGAAAAGGAACACCTCTTCAACGCAAAGCTCATCTCCAGAGCGGGCGATAAGTTGGAGATACAAAATCAGCAGCAGGCCGACGAATTGCTGAAGGCGCTTGAAGGCGCGGAATACATCGTCTCAAATGTAAAAAAGAGCCAGAAGAAACGAAACCCCGCCGCCCCGTTCATCACAAGCACCCTGCAGCAGGAAGCGTCCCGCAAGCTCGGATTTTCCGCCCGGCGAACGATGACAGTAGCTCAGCAGCTATACGAAGGCCTCGAACTGCCGGGTGACGGACATGTGGGGTTGATTACCTATATGCGAACCGACTCCACTCGCATCTCAAAGGAAGCCCAGGAAGAGGCACGCGACTATATCAAGCAACAATACGGCGATTCGTATATGCCGGAGAAGCCGAGACAAATCAAGCGAAAAGGCGCACAGGACGCGCACGAAGCCATCAGACCTACCTCGGTTCACCGCCATCCGGACGCGATAAAACCGTCTTTGAGCAGCGACCAGTATCGCCTCTATCGACTAATCTGGCAGAGATTTCTTGCCAGTCAAATGTCACCCGCTGTTTTCGACGTGGTAACGGTCGACATTGCGGCCAGGGACATGATCTTCCGGGCTACCGGCTCGACAGTTAAGTTCCAGGGGTTTATGAAGGTCTATACCGAGGGCAAGGATGACTCCGCAGTAGTAGCCGACGAGGAGCAACCGCCGCTGCCGGAGCTTAGCGAGGGCCAGAAGCTCGATTTGCGGGAGCTTATCCCGGAGCAGCATTTCACCGAGCCGCCGCCCCGCTTCACCGAGGCGACTCTTGTTAAGGCTCTCGAGGAAAAGGGCATCGGCCGTCCGAGCACCTACGCCACGATCATATCCACCATACAGGACAGAAAATACGTCGAGTTAATAGAGAAAAAGTTCAGGCCAACCGAGCTGGGGTTCATCGTTACCGACCAATTGGTCAAGCATTTTCCCGATATTCTGAGTGTTGAGTTCACCGCTGGGGTGGAGACGAAGCTCGACAACGTTGAGGAAGGGTCACTGGATTGGGTCAAGCTGCTTTCCGATTTCTACGGGCCGTTTGAGAAGGAACTGGAAGCGGCGCAGGAGAATATGGAGCGCGTCAAAATCGAGCCGAAGGAAAGCGACGTCGTCTGTCCGAATTGCGGAAAAAAGATGCTGATTCGAGAAGGCCGATTCGGGGAGTTTCTGGGCTGCGCCGGATATCCCGAATGCAAGACCGCTATGCCGATCACTAAGCCGCTGGATGTGAAGTGCCCAACGTGCGGAGAGGGTGACGTGGTGGAGAAGAAATCCCGCAAGGGCAAGGTCTTTTACGGTTGTAGCCGCTATCCCGATTGCGGATTCGTAAGCTGGGACAAACCGACCAACAAGCGCTGCCCACAATGTAACAGCCTGCTGGGTGAACGCCGGTTCAGGGGCAAATTATCCGGATATCGCTGCACCAACCCGGACTGTGACTATCAGACCACTCGCGGCAAGGCCAAAGAAGGCGAGACAGAGGAGCCTAAGAGCGAAGAGCAAGCCGGGGAGTAAGTCGCGAAATATGATGGGTGGCGAACTCCGAATTGCTACCCTAATAACCTATAGATGGGTGGTGATCTCCGAATCGCTGCCCCGAAAAAGAGACGGGTAGCGGTCTCCGAATCGCTGCTCCAAAAAGAGATGGGTGGCGATCTCCGAATCGCCACCCTAATACCCATATACTGTAACTATGACCAATCACATACTGGTAATCGGCGGCGGGCTTGCTGGATGCGAGGCCGCCTTTCAAATAGCGCAGCGTGGGCTGCGGGTGCGATTATATGAGATGCGGCCGCAGGTCATGACTCCGGCTCACAGGTCCGGTAAACTCGCCGAACTGGTATGTTCCAGCTCTCTTAAATCCGACTCCCCGACCACTGCGCACGGGCTGTTAAAGCAGGAGATGCGTGCATTGGGTTCGATCGTGCTGCAATGCGCCTCGAAAGCGGCGGTGCCAGGCGGGGATGCTTTATGTGTCGACCGGGAGGCCTTTGCGGATCACGTTACCGAGGCGATGACATCTCATCCGTTAATCGAGGTAATCAGGGAGGAAGCGGCCGTTATTCCGCCGCATCGCCCTTGCGTGATAGCCACAGGCCCGCTTACTTCTCCTGCTTTGTGCGACGATATAATCAAACTGACCGGCGCCAGACACCTGCATTTCTTCGACGCGATAGCCCCTTCGATAGAATCCGACAGCATCGATTATGACAAGGTATTCAGGCAATCCCGCTATGATAAAGGCGAGGCTGCGTATCTCAACTGTCCGATGACACGTGAAGAGTATGAGGCGTTCATTGATGCCCTGTTAGAAGCGAAAATCGCCAATCTGCACCTCGAAGTGGAAAAGGACACGAGTTACTTCGAGGGCTGTCTGCCGATTGAGGAGATCGCGCGGCGGGGCAGGGAGACTCCTGCTTACGGCACAATGAAACCCGTCGGCCTCACCGACCCACACACAGGCCGCCGTCCTTATGCGGTGGTTCAACTGCGGCAGGAAAACGCAGAGGGCAGCGTATACGGTCTTGTCGGTTTTCAGACTCAGCTTCGCCATTCGGAGCAGGATCGCGTCTTTCGGATGATCCCTGGCCTTCAGCACGCCCAATTCGTCAGATACGGTGCAGTGCATCGCAACACATATATCGACTCGCCAAATATTCTGAACGCCACACTCCGCGTCAAGTCCTCAGACGAAGCTCTCTTCTTTGCAGGCCAACTGACCGGGGTGGAGGGCTATATGGAGTCAGCAGCCTCCGGTATAATCGCAGGAATCAACGCGGCCAAAGTTGCTTTGAACGAGCCGCCTGTAACCCTGCCGAAACAGACAATGATCGGCGCCTTGTTAGATTACATCGCCAACTGCCCTATCGACGATTTTCAACCGATGAACTCCAACTTCGGCATCCTCCCGGAAATCACCGAAAAGCACCCAAAGAAAATGCGCAAACAACTAAAAGCAAGCCGGGCACAGAAGGCGATGGAGGAGTTCCTGCGCGCCACGTAGTCGCGTTTTCGCGTTTCTCGTTTCCTCGTCATTTCGAACCTCGCCCCATTTGTCATTTCGAATGTGGCCCCGTTTGTCATTTCGAACCTCCCCCATTTGTCATTTCGAACGAAGTGAGAAATCTGCTTTTTTCGAGGTTCGAGGTTAGAAATCCGAAGTTCGATTCGGCATTTTCGGTCATCCTACGCCGTCTAATATAGATAGGTGGCAATCTCCGCTTCTTCGAGGTCCAATGTCCGAAGTCTGAAGTCCGATCAGGTATATTACGACACCATATCGTTTTTTCTGGATTTCGCTCTTTTCGCGTTTCTCGTTTCCTCGTCATTTCGAACCTCGCCCCATTTGTCATTTCGAATGTGGCCCCGTTTGTCATTTCGAACCTCCCCCATTTGTCATTTCGAACGAAGTGAGAAATCTGCTTTTTTCGAGGTTCGAGGTTAGAAATCCGAAGTTCGATTCGGCATTTTCGGTCATCCTACGCCGTCTAATATAGATAGGTGGCAATCTCCGCTTCTTCGAGGTCCAATGTCCGAAGTCTGAAGTCCGATCAGGTATATTACGACACCATATCGTTTTTTCTGGATTTCGCTCTTTTCGCGTTTTCGCGTTTCTACCTCCCCCTACATATCCACACCATTAATCACCAGCTTAAACTTATAGCCAAAATAGTCTGCGGCGCGTCTGCAGATTAGCATTCGAGAGAGGAAGATCTCGAAATACTCCATCACGGAGGCGGACTTTTCGTCGGTGGTCAGCTCGAGGTTGATGCTCTTATTCTCCGTGTCCACTCGCAGATTCGAGCGCTGCACGGAGTAGTTCACACGGTCGTGGATATCGAAAGTCAGCGGGTTCTGGTTTTGCACACGGGAATGGTGCACGTCAGACTTATCGGCGAGTATCAAAGCGGCGGATATCGCGCTAACCGGGGAGCCTATTTCCTCCTCGTGGTTGCCGATAGCCGCGATTATCAACGCTATCTCCGAGGCGGGCATCCCCATCTCATTTAACAGCATAAAGGCCATAATTGCTGCGGAATCTGTGTGACCCTGCCTGCTTACGGCGTTGCCTATATCGTGCAGATATCCGGCTATAGCGGCCAACTCCGCTTCTCTCGGCCCCTGGCCCAGGCCCGCCATAATGCTGTGCGCGGTTTCGGCCACTATGCCCGCGTGTCTGAAGCCGTGTTCGGTATAACCCAGCGCGTTCATTTGATTATTCGCCGCTTCCATATAGGTTTTTATCTTAGGGTTGCGACGAACGATGTCCAGGGTGATTTTTCCCGTCTGCATATGGTGTCAATTGCTCTACCGGGCAATTATCCTCCTTACTCATCACAGCCGATTTCGACGCGTTTTCGTGCCTGGCGACCTACTTCAGATCGCGGCAGTTCATCGTGAACAGCAGCCTTATGCTTGCGATACTTCGCCAAAAACTCCTTGCGGAACTCCAGCAATCGACCCTGTTCTATAGCCTGCCGAATCCTCTGCATCAACCGGCCATAAAAGTGCAGATTGTGGAATGTCGCCAGTCGTGAGGCCAGAATCTCGTCGCATTTATACAAATGGCGCAGGTAAGCAGCGCTGTGATTTTTACAGGCCCAGCAATCACACTCCGGATCGACCGGCGACAGGTCATCAATAAACCGATTGTTCTTGATATTAATGCGTCCATAGGTCGTATAAAGCGACCCATTTCTGCCCAGCCTCGTCGGCAGCACGCAATCGAACATATCGATCCCGCGCACAACGCTGTCGATCAAATCCTCCGGCGTGCCGACCCCCATCAGATAACGCACTTTATGCTCCGGCAAATAAGGAACACTCCAGTCGATCGCGTTCATCATCAACTCCGTGCCCTCGCCGACAGAGACCCCGCCGATCGCGATTCCATCTGTATCCAGCGACGCGATGAACTGAGCGCTCTGCGCACGCAGGTCCTGATATACACTGCCCTGCACAATGCCAAAGAACGCCTGGTTGGGGTCCGCCGACTCCTGCGATAGTTTAGCCCATTCGTGGGTTCGGTTCATCGCCTCTGCGGCGTAGTCCTTTTCGCAGGGGTAGGGGGCACATTCGTCGAATGCCATCACGATATCAGCCCCAATCGCGCTTTGTATCTCCATAACCCGCTGCGGGGTGAACTCGTGGTAAGAACCGTCCACATACGATCTAAACACGACCCCATCCTCGCCGATTTTGCGAATGTGCTCCAGACTGAAGACCTGAAACCCGCCGGAGTCTGTCAAAATGCAGCCCGGCCAATTTATGAACTTGTGAAGACCACCGGCCTGCTTTATCAGCTCCGTTCCAGGTCGCAAATAGAGGTGATAGGTGTTGCCAAGGATGATCTCAAATCCCATCCCCGCCAGCTCCTGCTGGCTCATTGCCTTTACAGTGCCCTGTGTGCCCACCGGCATAAAAACCGGGGTCTCTATGGTACCCGATCTCAAATGCAGCCTTCCACGGCGTGCGCGAGTCCTCGGATCAGTATGTAAAATATCGTATTTTATGTGCGGTTCTCCTTCGAATGGCCGGGACAGGTGCCCGGCCACTAAATTATTCCGAATCGGGGCCTATTCCGGCTGAGGCCATCTCTCTGTCATCTTCCAGCGACACGACGCTTTTCGACGAACCTCCAAGCGTCCGTTTTATCCGATGCCATATGTCGTCTACGATAGTGAACGTCACCGGAATAACGATCAACGTCAACAAACTGGAGAGGAGCAATCCGCCGATAACAGCAATAGCCATCGGGGACCGTGTCTCCGAGCCCTCGCTGAGAGCCAGGGCGGTCGGAAGCATACCGCCGATCATAGCAAACGTAGTCATCATAATCGGCCGCAGCCTGGTCGGGCCTGCCTCCAATATCGCGTCGTGTCTGTTTTTGCCGCGGCTCATCAAGGTATTCGTGTAGTCAATGAGTAGAATAGCGTTCTTGGTCACCAAACCCATCAGCATGATTATACCGATCATAGCGACGATGCTCATTGAGTTGCCTGTCAATAACAACGCCAGCAGCGCGCCTACCATAGCCTGCGGCAAGCTGAACATAATGACAAACGGTGTCAGGAAAGACTCAAACAACGCCCCCATCAGCATATAAACAAGCAGAATCGCCAGCAGCATAGCTGTGCCCATATGTCCGAAACTCTCGCCCATCATCTGAGTGGTACCGCCGCTGCTTACTGAGGTGCCTGGGACCATTTGAGTTTTCTTCAGACCCGCTTCAATCGCCTGGTTTACGTTTCCCATCTCCGCACCCTGAGCGAGGTTAGCCGTGACATAGACCACCCGCTGTCGGTTTTTGCGGTCTATTTTACTCGGCGCATAGTCCGGCACGATCTCAGCCACATCACTTAGATAAATCGGCGCACCGGCTCGTGATGCGATAATCAGATTGTCTACATCCGACGCTTTGTCACGCATATGCTGTGAGTATTGTACTCTAATCGGATATTCCGTCCCGCTGTCTCGGAATTTTACCGTGTTATCTCCGTCGATTGCCATACGCGCACTGGTCGCCACCTGAGCCACTGTCAGGTCAAATTGCGCAGCTTTCAGCCTATCCACCACGATCCTGCGCTCAGGACGGCTCGGTTTATACGAGATATCAACGTCCACAGCGCCTGGAGTCTTTCTCATCACCGCGGCAACACGGTTTGCTTCCTCCAGGATATCGTCCATGTGTTGGCCCTGCACGTCTTTTTCGATATTATTACCGGGGCCCATCCCGAACGATATCGCCACACTGATCATCTCGGCGCCGGGGATATGAGCTGTGCGCTCGGCTACCCAATCGGTAATATCCTGAAGACTGCGTTTGCGCAGGCTTTTATCCACCACTTTGGCGCTGATGATAGCATATTGAGGACCAGAACTGCCGCCTCCGAGCATACTCTGAGAACTCGTGCCTACCAGGGTCATAAAATACCCCTGCTGAGTCTCAGTAGTTTTTTTGAACAGCCCTTCTTTCACTTCATGGGTAACTGGCCTCATTTCAGGCAGTTGCCGAAGCACATCTTCTACTTGTCTGGCCACTCTATCAGTAGCCGCAAGTGAAGTTCCAGGCGCTGTCCTGATGGTAACGCTAAACTGGCCCTGGTCGACCACGGGGAAGAAACCAAAACCAAACGGCAGGTATATTTTTATCGCGATAAACGCCATCACAACGCCAAAGACCAGTGCAATCTTTTTGCTTCTGGGATTGACTCCAAACGCGATGCCACACAGCATCAGCCCGATAAGCGCGATCACGATCCTCGGCATTAATGCGGACTTCGATTGGCCGCCAGACGGCATCGGCATCGCCATAGCCAAAACCGTCAATAGCGACACAAAACCGATAACGAGAGTCAAATACCTGTTGTGCAACGCCCATTCCAGCACGGTTCGGTATTTCCTGTCAAGTGATCGCAAGAACCGATCCAACACCCCGAACAAAAAGCCGGAGGCATAGTCCAGACGATCCTTCAAGGTCGCCTGACCGTGCTGCAGCCTATCGATCATTAGCTTTTCATCCGCGTCTTTATCATCCTCACTGCGCATCCATCGGGAAGCCAGCATTGGTGTCAAAGTGAACGACATCAGCAGAGAGAACGCCGTAGCGGTCGCCACAGTAACGCCAAATTGCCGGAAGAACTGGCCGACGATACCGCCCATAAACGCGATAGGCAAGAAGACTACGATGTCCACCGACGTGATGGTAACCGCCGCCAAACCGATCTCCGAACGACCATTTATAGCCGCCTCGGCAGGTTTCTCCCTCATCCTAAGGTGACGTTCTATATTTTCTAATACTACGATCGAGTCGTCGACCAGGATACCTACCACAAGTGATAAGGCTAAAAGCACCATCTGGTTCTGTGTGAAACCAAATCCGCTGATCGGAATAAAGGTAGCCATCAAAGACGTCGGAATTGCCACTGCCACGATAAATGTCGCCCTTGCCGAGTGCAGGAACAAGAAGACGATCACTACAACCAATAGCACGCCTTCCATAAGGCTGTGATTGACGTCTCGCAGCGCATTCTTAACGAACTTGGACTGGTCTACTGCGATAACGGATTTTACACCGGTTGGCAGTTCGGATTTCAGGCCTTCAAGCTCTCGCTTTATTCCATCCGCCACCGCGACGGTGTTTGCATCCGATTGCTTCTGAATTGAGAACACCACGGCGGGCTTCCCGTTGAGTCGGGTCAATATTTCGGCTTCGGCTACACTATCCTTGACTTCGGCTATGTCTCCGATTCGCACCGTATAAGGGACGCCGCCTGAGGGGGAAACATAGATTCTGGTGTCTTCGATTTCCTGAATGTTTTTGTATTCACCGACTGTTCTGATAGATGTGTCGCGTGCGCCTTCCTTGATAGAACCTGCCGGCACGTTTAGGTTAGCGTTTCGGATTGCCGTCAGCACTTTGTCTATTCCGACACCGTAAGCATCCAGGCGATCTTTGTCCACCAAGATCAAAAATTCCCGTTCATCGCCGCCAGACGGGTTGACCGCAGCGACCCCGCTTACCTTGCCGAGTCGGTCGACGACTACGTCGTCTGCAAGTATTCTCATTTCCTTGGGAGACAACGGCCCCTCCAATGCGATAGTCATAATCGGCATTGAAGCTACGTCGAGCTTGAGAATTTTAGGCTCGTCGACATCCTTAGGCAACAGGGTTCGAATAGCGGCCACTTTGTCTCGCACATCTGCGGTTACTGCCTCAAGATCGGTGCCCAGCTCGAACTCCAGCGCCACCGTGGACACGCCATCCTGCGAACTCGAAGTAACGTTCTTCAGACCGCCGATAGAAGTGACCGCTTTTTCTATCGGCTCGCTCAGCAGAGTCTCGATTTCGCTTGGCCCGGCGCCAGGATAAGTCGTGACCACGGTCACATAGGGTATGTCGATCTTTGGGTTATATTCCTGCGGCATCGTCGTGCGGGATCGCAACCCCAGCACTATAAGCGCCAGCACGAACATAACTATAAATATAGGCCGACGTATAGATACGTTAGTTAGCCACATACAGCTCTCCGTTTAAATCTCTCTTATCGATACATGTTGTCGGTTGTCGGTTATCGGTTGTCGGTTTCGATTTTGACCTTAACGCCCTGTTGCAGGTTCTGACGGCCTTCTGTGACGACTACATCTCCTGCCTTCAGATTAGTAGGCGTTTGTATTTGCACATAGTGTCGATTTTCCCGTATTACGTTGACAATATGGCGTGTAGCGGTGTTGTCCTTTACTGTGAAGACCGACTGTGTGCCTTTGCGGTTGTCTATGGCATCCTTGGAGACCAGCAGTATGTTTTCCAGCGTGCCGGTGACTATGCTGCCTCTAGCGAACATCCCCGGCCTTATCCTGGAACTGCCTTCTTTGATGGCGATTCTTACCGGGAAGTTTCGGCTTGTTGTAGAGCTTGCCGGGTAAATCTCGACAACCGTTCCCTGAAGCGTGGTATCAGGTATCGCGTCGACTCTCACTTTCACGTTCTGTCCGTTGCGCAGTTGAGCGAATACCTTCTCAGAGACATTTCCCTTTAAATATAACGAAGACAAATCGACGACTTCCGCCAGCATCTGACCCGGCGCCACAACTTGTCCTGGGTCGATAGACCTCGTAGATACCACTCCAGAAATGGGGGACTTGATATAACTATAAGAAAGCTGCTGTTCAGCGAGAGCAACGGCGGCTTTGGCCTGCGAAAGAGCTGCCTCTGCCTGCTTGATGTCTTCCTCACGCAACATATTCTGCGCCGCATTCGCCTGTGCAGTCCGCAGAGCCTCCTGCGCCACTGCCACCTGCGACTCAGCTTGCGAGATGTTCTCACTACGCCCGCCCTCTTTAATCAGCGAGAGCCGCTCAGTTGCAGATTTATGCTGCGTCTGCGCGATTTTATACTGGGTTTCGACTATCTCAAAAGAGGACTGCGATATAGCGCCCTGCTTGAGCAGATTTTTGTTTCGGTTATAATCCGAGGTCGCACGGTCGAGATTAGCTTTAGCCTCGGCGACGCTGTTTTCCGCCACCATCCGTTCCTGAGATCGCGCCGGGTTTTTGACCACCGCCAACTGCGCATTCGCCGAATCCAACTGCGCTTTTGCCTGAGCTATGGCGGCGTCGGTCTGTATTTTCGTGACTCTCAAGCTCGTCTTAGCCTGTGATAATCGCGCGACTGCGGCCTCAAGGCCACCTCTGGCAGCCACGAGATTGCTGTGCAGGTCCTGTTGATCAAGAACTATTATCGTCTGGCCCTTGACCACGTGATCCCCTTCGCGCACATTTACCTGAGCCACTCTGCCAGAGATTTTAGAGGACAACGCCGCCTTGTCCAGCGCCTGGATATCCCCGGTTACCTCCACGGTCTGCTCCATATCTCCACGAGTGAGCACAGTCGTCTTCACGGGGATACCGGCATCTCGCCAAATCTCCTCTGTCGTAGCGGGAGGTTTTTGAGGCGCGTTTTTCTTCATCGCGGCGAATAGTCCCGCAATAACGAGCACTATCACTAATGCCAATATAATATTTCTTTTCACTTTCGATCCTCCGGCGATTTCTTCTCGGCATCCAAATTAAGCATGGGTCTATAATCTACGAGCCGCAGTTTTTCGATTTCAGGCTGACTTGACGTTGCTCTTTGCAGGTCCGCTAGCGCTATGGCGTAATCATAAAGCGCGTTGACTTCGTTGAATCTGGCCTGCGTTAACTGAGACTCTGCGTTTGTCACTTCCACCAGCACCGCAATTCCCGCCTCATATCTAACGTTTGCCAACCGCAGCGCCTCTTCGGCCAGGGCCACGCTCTCCGCGGTAGTTCTCGTTCGTTTTGCCGCTTCCTCCAACACAGAAATCGTGGTGGCCACTTCCTGGGTTATTCCCAGTTCCGTTTGAGCCAGGGTGTCCTCGGCGGAATACATATCCGCAAACGCCTGGTCTACTTTTGCCTTGGTAACCCCGCCATCCCAGATTGGGATGTTGAGGTTGGCTAATGCGTTCCAGGAGACGTTGCTTGTGGAGAAACCCTGCGCGGAAACGTAGTCATAGCTGCCGGATAATCCCAGGTTGGGTTTCGCCGCAGTCCTCTGCAGAGCGATATTCGTTTTATTCAGCGCAATGGCGGTTTGCTGCATTTTAACCTCAGGCCGCTTTTCGATGGCGATCTTCGAGGCTTCTGCAACATCGACAGTGTCTATATCCACCTTAACAGGGCTTTTGACCACCTCAGTGGGGGCATCAGCGTCCAACCCCAGGACACGATTTAAATTGGCCCGCGCTATATTCACGCGAGATTCTGCTGCCAACAGGTTCTGGTTGAGGTTAGCGAGATCCACCTGTGCGGTAGTGAGGTCGAACTTCGGCACTGTGCCAGCCTCGAACCGGGCTTGTGTGTTCTTAAGTCTAACCGCAGCCACATCGACTGCGGCCTGGGCGGTGTCCTTCTGGCCGCCCGCACGAAGTTGCTCATAATAGTTTCTTTTCACCTGTGCGATAAGCTGCTGCGATGACCTCAGCAGGCTCAAATAGTTGATCGAGAACTGGTCTTTAGCGATATCACTGCCGTAGCGGAGCCGTCCGAACACATCCAGTGGCAAAGCAAATTGCAGCTTGGCGGTCGTTTGCGATGCAGGCATAATGGTAATAGGCTGATTGCCCGTTAACGGATTTGCCGGAAGCGAGACTGCCGGGCCTTGCTGCAGTTGAACGATCTGAGCGCTGAATGACGGGTTAAAACGCGCCCCGGCTTCCTCGACCACACCCTTGGCTTTGTTGACCGAGTCAGTGGCTATACGCAAATCGGGGTTGTTTTTAAATGCTATCTCCAGCGCCTGGTCTATATCAATAGGAGATGAGGGTGATGCTGTGGGATTTTCCGCACTCACCGAGCCTGCGATGGCTGTTAATACAAACAGAGCGAATATACGAAAGATTAGCTTCAATGTTGGTTCCTCCGATGTTCTGCCTTGTCTTTGGCTGAATCAGACTCAGCTTTGTTCCTCGGCCATGATTTTCTCCAGGCCGCTTTGCAATGACGAGAATACTTTGCGCAATTCATCTATTTTGCACACTACTATTCCCCTTCCGTTAGGAAGACCAACTACCAGCACCTTGTCTCCGGGGTGTATGTCATATTTTCTTCTGGCCTCCGCAGGCACCACTATCTGCCCGCGTTCACCAACGGTAGCGGAGCCGAAAAATAGCTCATCGAGAGAGACTTCAGGGTCCATTATATTTGCCTCCGCACACATAGATGTGCATAATCATATAAATCATACCAATAATATCGACTCTCCGCGTGCCTGTCAAGGGGAGAAATAAAAAATTGCAGAGTAACAATGCCGTTTCTCTTCCGTCACAATTAAAATAATTTCCGGTTTTCGCTTTTTGGGCTTTCGCGTTTGCGCCTGCTCGCACTATTTGCGTTCATATAAGCCGGATTTGTTCCCCTCAACAGCGATCTGGGTTATAATATACTTCTACACCAAAAAATATCTTAGTGGGAGTGTGAGATGGCGCAGGAAAACAATTCATCTATAGACGGGCTTTCCGCTGAGACGTTGTTTGGCCCGGGCAAGGGCCTCACCTATGACGATTTTATAGTGCTGCCCGGTTACATAGACTTCCAGGCAAGTGAGGTCGACCTGGAGACCCAGGTCACTCGCAATGTTCGCATAAAACGGCCGCTGGTCAGTTCCCCTATGGACACGGTAACTGAGTGGAATATGGCGTCCACGCTGGCGTTGCTCGGCGGCATAGGAATAATTCACTACAACAACTCCATCGATACCCAGGTGGAGCACGTACGCAAGGTCAAAAGATTCGAAAACGGCTTTATACTCGACCCGGTGGTCCTCAGCCCCAGACATACGATTATCGATGTCGACCACATTAAAATAGAGCACGGGTTTTCCGGTATTCCGATCACTGAAGACGGTACATTGGGTTCAAAACTCGTCGGTATAGTCACAAACCGCGACATAGACTTCGAAAAAGACCGCACCAAACCGCTCAGCCACGTTATGACTACCGATTTGATCACTGCATCGGAGGGCGTCACGCTGCGCGAGGCTAACAAGATTCTCAAACAGTCCAAAAAGGGCAAGCTGCCGGTAGTTGATGAGGATTTCCGTCTGGTGGCGCTGCTTTCGCGCAGGGACCTGCTGAAAAACAAAGATTTCCCATACTCCTCAAAAAGTGCGGGCAAGCAGTTGCTTGTCGGAGCGGCGGTTTCCACTCGAACGGAGGATCGTGAGCGTGTCGAGGCTTTGGCTGAGGCGGGAGCCGATATCATCCTCATAGACTCCGCTCAGGGCTATTCGGTCTTCCAGATTGAGATGCTGCGCTTTATAAAGGAGCATTACCCCAGTGTCGATGTCATCGCTGGCAACGTGGTCACGGTCGAGCAGGCCAGGGCTCTTATAGATGCGGGCGCTGATTCATTAAGAATCGGTATGGGGCCGGGCTCCATCTGCATTACCCAGACGATGATGGCGGTAGGCCGCCCACAGGCGTCGGCAGTATATCATTGTGCGAGATATGCCAGAGAGCAGGGTGTGCCGGTTATCGCAGACGGCGGAATCCAGGGCACAGGCCACATAGCCAAGGCGCTGGCAATAGGCGCAAGTGCGGTTATGGTAGGATATCTGCTTGCAGGAACCTCGGAATCCCCGGGCGACTATTTCTACGAAAACGGCATGCGCGTCAAACGATACCGTGGTATGGCGAGCGTGGAGGCTATGGACGCCGGCGGAGGCAAACGATATCTCAGCGAGGATAACAAGGTAATAGTCCCGCAAGGGGTGTCAGGAACGGTTCTCGACCGGGGTTCTCTGATTGAATATGTGCCTTATCTTATGAAAGGTGTCCAGCAGAGCTTCCAGGATATGGGTCACCGCACCAGAGAATCGTTGATTGAGGCGCTGTATTCAGGCAAGATGCGTTTCGAGCACCGCACAGCAGCGGCCCAGGCAGAAGGCACAGTGCACAGCCTGCACTCCTACAGCCCTCCAAAATTCGGCAGAATAAAGATAGATAGTTTTTGATGACGGCGAATTGACAGTTGCCAACTAATGCCGCTTAGAGTGCCTCATAACAAAAACTGGCCGGGACAGAGGCCCGGCCACTACACTCTCATGGGGTCATAGATAGGCGGCGATCTCCGAATCGCCGCCTCATAACCAAAGCCAACCTCCAATTCCCAACTTCTAACTTCCAAAAGTCATCCTGCGCATCCAAATATAGTCATCCTGCGCGAAGTCGCAGGATCACGCCCTACACTTTGTCATTTCGAGCGCAGCGAGAAATCTGCTTTTTTCGCTGTCCGGCCTCCGAGGTTCGAGGTCCGATTTAGGGTTGTTAGCTCTATCGTTATTTCTGATTTTCGCCTCTTTCGCGCTTTCGCGTTTCCCTTTCCTGTCATTTCGAGCGCAGCGAGAAATCTGCTTTTTTCGCAGTCCGGCCTCTGAGGTTCGAGGTCCGATTTAGGGTTGTTAGCTTTATCGTTATTTCTGGTTTTCGCCTCTTTCGCGCTTTCGCGTTTTCCTTTCCTGCCGCCTATTACCTCTCCAACTCTCGAATAATAGCATCTCCAACTTCGCTGGTTCCCACAGCCGTCGGGTCGTTGCGGTTTGGTTTCATATCGTAAGTAACGTCCTTGCCCTCGGCTATCACCTTCGCCACGGCCTTCTCCAGCCTATCCGCGGCGTCATTTTCGTGAATATGCCGCAGCATCAGCATCCCGGAAAGAATCATAGCGATCGGGTTCACCTTATTCTGCCCCGTATACTTCGGCGCGCTGCCGTGAGTCGGCTCAAACAGCGCCACCCCATCGCCGATATTAGCACCCGGAGCAACCCCAAGCCCGCCAGTCAACCCGGCACACAAATCGGATAAGATATCACCATATAAATTCGGCATACACAAGATGTCATAAAGCTCCGGCTTCTGCACCAACTGCATGCACATATTATCGACCAGCCGTTCCTGGTATACGATGCCCGCGCCCTTGCCTGCCTCTGCGCTCAGCGTCTCATCGCCCTTCTCCGGTTCCAGCTCACTCCATTCAAACGTCGCGCCATAAGCCTTCGCCACTTCACGGGCGACGCGATAGAACAACCCGTCGGTATACTTCATTATGTTGGCTTTGCACACAGCGGTCACGCTCTTACGGCCGTTGGCAATAGCATAATCAAACGCCAGCTTGACGATTCTGCGCGTGCCAGTTACTGATATCGGCTTGATCGAAATAGCGGAATCCTCTCGAATCTTTCCCCCGCTCATCTCGACAATCGCCTTAGCCTCATCACTGCCAAGGTCGAACTCCACTCCGGCATAAAGGTCCTCAGTGTTCTCTCGCACAACCACCAGATCCACGTCGTCATACTTCGATCTAATCCCAGGGTAATACTTGCACGGCCTCACACACGCATACAGATCAAGCTCTTTTCGCATAGCCACATTGACGCTGCGGAACCCTTTGCCGATAGGGGTAGTAATTGGGCCTTTAAGCGCCACTTTATTGCGGCGGATGCTCTCCAGCACCTCGTCAGGCAACGGGGTGCCGTATTTGTCCATAACATCGACGCCCGCTTCTTTAATTTCCCAGTCTATTGAAACCCCGGTGGCGTCGATAACCCTCCGAGTCGCCTCGGTTATCTCAGGGCCTGTTCCGTCGCCGGGTATGAGTGTGATCTTGTGTGCCAACTAAGTGACCTCCGTCTAAATTTGTCGCAGTGAGTCTACCATGTCGCCATAATTAGTGTCAAACACAAATCGTGACATACGGCACGAAGTCGGCCGCGAGAAAATGCGCAGGAATAGCCGCAAACCGCGTTGTATATACTACTTAACGGCTTGTGCCGTCGCAAAAGTCTTAGCGGAGTGCTTTATGTTTATTCGGTCTGGATTCCTCTCCTTATTTATTTTTCTGTCGATCCTCACGTGTCTGTCCATTGGCGTTTTGTCCGCGGATACAATGCCCGCAGGGTTTCAATTCATTGTAGTATCTCACCGCGGCGCCGGCTTCCTTGCGCCGGAGAACACGCTGTCTTCGTTCCAGCTCGGATGGAAAATGGGCACGATTCCGGAGGGCGATATTCGTACGACAAGCGATGGGGTCATCGTCACTTTTCACGACAACACCCTCAGCCGGCTCGCGCCTGGCGCGCCGCAGGAAATCAAATCTAAGGGCATCAAAGATCTGCCCTGGGCGACAGTTTCAAAACTCGATGTCGGAGAATACCTGGGCCCGGAATATCGAGGTCAGCGCGTGGCTCGTCTTGATGAAGTCTTCGATGAGATGAAAGGCCATCCGGATCGCTGGTTGTATCTCGATATAAAAGATGTTTCTCTTGAGCGTATGGCCAAAATGGCTCTCCAACGCGGCATCGAAAACCAGCTTATACTCGCTTCGACAGACTATCGACATATCCGGGAGTGGAAGAGGATGCTGCCGACTTCAGGCACTCTGCTCTGGATGGGCGGCGAAGAAGCTGCGCTTAAAAAACGCATCGACGACCTGCGCAAAGTCGATTTTGCCGATATAACCCAGTTTCAGATACACGTCAACGTCGGCGACCTGAACGCTGCGGAACCGTTCTCACCCCGGTCTGCATTTTTAAGTGAGGTCGCCAAAGAGATTAAAGCCAAAGGTATTCTATACTCGACCTGGGTTCGCGGATCAGATAACCCGGACGCCTATAGAAAACTGCTGACTGTCGGTTTCAATTCTTTCTCAAGCGATGATCCGCAGGTGGCTCTCAAAGTAATGCGAGAGCACTTCGCTTCCAGATAACATTCGCACAAGGAGCTTTGTTCATGATTAAATCAATCTGTCCCATTTCCGTATTTATGCTCGTCCCATTGATTGTATTGCTTCTCTCGTCGGGATTATCCGCAGCCAGTCTGCCTGCAGGGGCCGAGTTTATTATTCAATCACACAGAGGCGCTGGCAATCTTGCTCCGGAGAACACTCTGCCATCTTTTGAACTCGCCTGGAAGATGGGCACGGTTCCGGAAGCCGACGTGCGAGCCACCACCGACGGCGTCATCGTCGCATTTCACGACAACAACCTCAAACGCCTGGCTCCCGGCGCACCGGATTATATCAAAGCCAAGAGCGTGAACGATCTTTCGTGGGCTGTGGCATCCAGCTTGGATGTGGGCGAATACAAAGGCCCCAAGCACAAAGGTGAGCGCATGGCCAGGCTTGATGAGGTGTTTGATGATATGATAGGCCGTCCGGAGCGCTGGTTATATCTCGACGTCAAGGAAGTGCCGCTGGAGCAACTCGCCAAGATGGCCCACCAGCGCGGCATAGAAAAGCAGCTCATTCTCGCCTCAACTAAATATGAGCATCATCGCGCATGGAAGAAAATGCTGCCGGATTCCGGCACATTGCTTTGGATGGGCGGAGAGGAATCTGCTCTGAGAAAGAGAATTGACGACTTGCGAAAGGTGGATTTTGCAGATCTGACTCAACTTCAGATACACGTCGACGTCGGTGACCTCAACTCTGCCGACCCGTTCAAGCCGTCCTCTGCATTCCTGCGCGAAGTAGCAAAAGAGCTGAAATCGCGTGGTATTTTATATCAAACCTGGGTTCGCGGATCTGCGAGTCCTGATGCCTATAAGAAGCTGTTAGACCTCGGGTTCGAGTCATTTGCCAGCGACGATCCGCAAGTGGCGCTCAAGGCAGTGCGAGATTATAAGAGGGCCAAATAATGTTCGATCCCTTGATCAACTTCTTTCGCCCTGCAAAACCCATACCTCAGATAGAGGACCCGGCCAAAGTCGACAGCCTGTATCGCTACTGGCGAATCAGGATGATGTATGCCACCCTGATCGGCTATGCGCTCTTCTATTTTACCAGGACGAACCTTGCCTTTGCTCTGCCGGGAATAGAAAGCGATCTGGGTATCAGCAAAGCCAGCCTGGGCCTGTTCTTGACGCTGCATGGGCTGCTTTATGGTGTGTCGAAATTTGCCAATGGCTTGCTGGGCGACCGGGCCAATCTCAGGTATTTTATGGCGGCCGGGCTGCTTTTATCCGCCATTATGAATATCGGTTTTGGGCTTAGCAGCTTATCGATACTGTTCGGCATATTCTGGCTGTTCAACGGCTGGTTCCAAGGCATGGGTTTCCCTCCCTGCGCGAGGGCGCTTACGCACTGGTTCTCGCCGAATGAGCGGGGAGTTAAGTTTAGTATATGGAACACATCCCACTCCGTCGGTGCGATGCTGGTCGCGCTTCTGTGCGCGTGGCTTGCCACTTATAACTGGCGATATGTTTTGCTGGTTCCGGCAGGGCTGGCTATTTTGGGCACTGTTTTTCTGCTCAACCGGCTTCGTGATACTCCTGCTTCTTTGGGACTACCTCCTGTAGAGGTCTACGCTGGCGAAGAAGTCTCGGAGGAACCCGCAGCCGAAAAGGATCCCAGCTTCAAGCAGTTTGTTAAGAAAAACGTTTTCTGCAATCCTTATATCTGGATTGTCAGCGTGGCGAATTTCTTCCTGTATACAGTGCGATATTCTATCCTGAACTGGCTGCCGACTTTCCTTAAAGAATCCAGAGCTGTCGACTTGAAGCATACCGGGTTTTTTGTATTCGGTGTGGAATTGGCTGGAGTAGCGGGGATGCTGGCGTTTGGTTGGCTTACTGACAGAGTGTTTCACGGTCGAGCCGCTCGTTCCTGCTTCTTTAGTATGGTCTTTTGTACCGTATGCATGTTGACTTTCTGGAGGTTGGATTCTCACAATATGCTGATCAATGCGGCACTGTTGTGTGGAGTCGGCCTGTTTGTCTATGGTCCGCAGGCTCTGGTTGGGGTTATCGCCGCTAATCTGGCCACCCGCAGGGCCGCCGCGACTGCCATTGGTGTGACCGGATTCTTCGGGTATATGAGCGGAATTATTTCCGGATGGGGGGTAGGTTCACTTGTAAAAGCAGGCAACTGGAACCCTGTGTTCGGGATGCTGACAGGCTGTGCTGCGATCACCGCGTTTCTCTTCGCGGTAGCGTGGAACGCTTACCGGCCTGTGGCGAACAACGGCAAGCCCAGGGCGATCAAGACCCGGTAAAAGCGTGATTTTCGATTCATAAGCATACCTCCGCTCGCTATATCGGGCGGAGGTATGCCCCTCTATTAGTCTTCCTCCTCATATTTCTCATATTCTTAAAAATAAACCCGTTGTCGATGCTATGAAGTTGATTGTCGTTGTTGTGTTTCATTGCTAATAATTGTGGGTAAGCCAGAATGCACGGCTGAGCCGTCTCGCGAGTGACACGCCAAGTGCTTGAGACAGATGTGACACGAAGTGCAATACTTTCACGGAACTCGAACTGTTACTATTATGTTACTTTAAGAGTCGGCTGCACAATATGTAAAGAAACGACAGTATATCACTACAAAATGATGACATAGCCAGAAATAATGACTGATATCCGAATAAATCTTCGCAACCCTATTGACAGCCGGGAAAGTGCCACATATACTCATTATGGATTATGGCCGGCAGGCTGATTTGGCCTTTTGAGACGCACTATGATGAAACTACAGATAGCGGATTATGTTCTCATAGTCGTCCTGGTGGTCGCGGTGTATTCAGATTTGAGGTTCCGAAAAGTATGGAACTGGCTTACTGTTTCGGCGATCATCGTGGGGCTGGGGCTTGCTTTGTTCGCGCCGGGTGCGTTGACGATGGTGGATTGCCTGAAAGGGCTTGCCCTTATGTTGCTGGTTGGGCTGGTCGGGTATTTCACCGGCTTCATCGGAGCTGGCGATGCGAAATTGCTGGCGGGCATCGGCTCTCTGGCGGGTATTTCGTCGGTCGCGTTGATATTGGTTGTCAGCGCAGTGGCGGGAGGGGTTATGGCTCTCGTGCTGATGGCGGCGAAATACGGAGCAAAACACGGGCTGGGTAGGATCGGAAGAGGCTTTCTCCAGATGGCCGCTGTCAGATCAGTATATGCTGGAGCGGTCGACGAGAAACGAACCCGGCTGCCGTATTCACTGGCTATCGCGATGGGTGCGATGGTGTGGTTAATTTTTCGCTGATTCGCAGTGATCAATATAAATGTTGGGAGAGAGACCACAGTAAAGGAGGTGGTAGAGAATGTTAGCGAAGTTGATGAGTTTCATTAAAGACGAAGAGGGCGTTACTATGGTTGAGTATGCCCTCATACTGGCCCTGGTTGCTATTGTGGCGATTACGGCGTGGAAAACTTTGGGGACCGGGATAAAAAACGCAGTCACTGAAGCTGGTGACGAAGTGACTGACGCGACTGGCGGCGGTTAGTAAGCGTGGGGCGCGGTGGCGTGATACCCGCCGCGCCCGTGTACGGAGTGCGGGATGCAGGCAGCATACACACCAAAATCTGGCGCTCGAAAAACCCGCAGAGGAGCTGCTATGGTCGAGATGGTCATAGTGCTCAGCGTGCTGTTGATGCTCCTTTTCGGGATGATCGACTTGGGTTTAATATTAAAAAACTCCCTGGCGCTCTCGCATCTGGCAAAAAACGCAGCACGAAGCTATGCGTTGGGGACTGATACGGCTACCATTGCCGATCGGGTCAAAGTAGATGCACAGGCTTTGGGCCTGCAGCAAAATAAGCTCAGCATCACGTTTCTTTCGCACGACGACGAATATGAAGACGAACTGAGCCAGTCTCCTCAGAGTCAAGTCCTGCATAACATGGAAGTTACCCTGAAATATCAGCACAGCACGATTGCTGGCAGGCTGGTTGGGTTACCTCATACAGTAACCCTAAAGGGAGCCGGGGTCCACATCAAGGAATAGGCACGGCAGGAAATGAGACACAAAACTCGTAAAGGACGAGCACAGTCCGGAGCCGTCATGGTCATGGTGGTTATCGCCATCGCGGCGTTGATGGGGGTAGCCGCCCTGGTCATCGACATCGGACTGCTATACGTCGCAAAACAGAACGCGCAGAACATCGCCGATCAATGCGCGGTCTCAGCCCTTGCCGCCATAAACAACTACGCCGATGCCGGAATCCAAAGAGCGACGGCCAAATTCGAGATAGACAAAATATCGGGCTATATGTTCGCCAAATATCCTGCCATGACATCAGGGCCGGATATCAGAAAAGCGGGAATAGCGCAGCCTGCAGGCTCGCCGTTGTTGTTTTGTGGAATAGGCTACGACCATAATATACGCAACACGACTGTCAATCCTCCACTGAATATTCTGGCCTGGGGTGAAAAAGACTTTAACATATCCGTTCAGACTACCTGCACAATACCCGTCGATATGCCGTTTGGAAGATTGTATGGCTCCAGCAGAAGAACCGTCAGCGCGGATGCTGTGGCGCGGTTATATTCGCTGCCGAGGCTGAGGTACAACTTCGTTCCGTGGGCCATCAAGTATAAGATGGTCTTCCCTCCTCCCGGCGAAGGGGATGGGCCGCAGGTTGGGTCCAAAATGACGGGAAAGCTGGTTGTGCCTGGCACGCCGGCCGATGCTTCTGAGCCGTTCAGGATACTCGCAGTCGAATTGCCCGGTGGCTATGCGGATAGCTTAGCTGGAAACGCGGAGCCTGTCGAGTACGGCACCGATCTTCCTGCAGAACCTCCGGAGACGCTTGTGCAGTCGTCTTATATCAGGCTTTTGGAGAATCAGGTCGGTTTCAATAGCGTTACTGCATCGGCATTGAAAAGCCGGTTCGGAGTCGACCCGGCTTACGATGACGGAGCTTATGAGGCTTGGAAAAACAACGGCGAAAATGGAGTCTTTGCGGACAGCACCAGGATTTTAATGGCGCTGATCATAGCCGAGACGCCGGAGGCAAATGGCTCATATAAGGTGCGCGGTTTCGCGCCTCTGTTTGTTACGAAATACGACGCGGTCGATGGCAAAGTCGAGTTTGTATTACTATCGTGCATTAGCAGCCACAACAGGCTGAGCTGGAATCTCAAGGTGAAACCAAGATACACCACGAGTATGGTCAGCAAAATTATGCTTTACGATTTTGGCACCAGGCTAATCAGAGACTTTTAAGCGCCTGGATAATCGGCAATTATTATGGTCTTTTATGCGGGCCAGGGGGTGGCTATGGGCAAAAGTTGGACTAAAAGAAATGTTCTGATCGCAGCGGCTCTAGTCGGGATAATCACCGGGTTGATCGTTTGGAATTATTTGCCGCGTGGGCGCCCGTTGGCGGAGACGGCTGTCGCGACTGTGGCTGTCTCCAGAGGGGAACTTATCACCAGGGATATGGTCACCCTGAAGGCGATAGCTCGGCACGGACAATCGACGTTGTCTTCCGAGGCTGTGGTAGGAAAGATCGCTTTGGCAAATATTGAAAAGGGCGATCGGTTCCAGCTTGATAAGCTCGGTCCAAAGGGGCTTTCCGCGGAGGTACCCGCTGGTATGCGGGCGGTGAGCGTCGGTGTGGATGCGGTCATAAACGTTGCGGGATTTGTCCAGCCGGGTGACCATGTGGATGTGGTCGCAACTTATAACCGCGGCGACAGCGCATATTCTGAGACTATCCTCCAAAACGTGGAGTTGTTGGCTGTCGGCCAGAAAATAAAGGCGGGTGAGCGGGAAACCGTTCAACAGGAGCGTAAAACTGCTACGCTTATCGTGACCCCCGATCAGGCTCAATTGGTGACGTTAGCCGAAAATCAGGGCAAATTGAGGCTGGTTCTTCGTAATCCCAACGATGTGGTACATGAGCAATTGCAGGAAACCACATCCAGAGTGCCGGTTACGGTAAAAGAAACTCCGCGGACGATCTATCCGACCCCGCACGTTCCAACTACCGAAAGGGTTCTGCCGCCTCAATCAGTGACACAACTTATCCAGCACAACGCTGAAATCGTCCCGGAGCAGCCTCCTACTGTAGAGGTGATTCGCGGCAACGTCAGAACCCAGGAAGTGGTCAGCATAGACTAATCAGGGCAGTTCAATGTGCGCAGTCGTTTTCATGCGCTGGGAGGTATGCAACACATGAGATCAATAGAGAACGGCAAAAGGATGTGGAGATTTTGGGCGGCGTTTCTCGCCATAATAGTCTTTTCACTGCCCTGTTTCCTCGCGAATGCCGGAGATACAGATAAATCGATTGCGGCTGATGTGGTGGCCGAGTCCTCGTCGCAGTCAGACATCGACTCCGATCAACCTATAACAGACCCGCAGGTGCCGCATGCGTTTGCTCACAAAAATATGCTGCCCGGAGAGTCTATCCTGCTAAACGGCCGCTCGATCACCCGGGCTGCGGTAAATTTGCCGGAGGTCGTCGATCTCGTGGTTGTGTCTAAGGGTGAGGTAATCCTCAACGCCAAGGCCGAGGGCAAGGCTGTGGTGAGGATATGGGACTCCGTTTATAAACCCGCCACCTATTATGTAACTGTGGCCCAACCGAAACCGGAACCGGAGGTCGTGGCGGCGGAGTTGACTGCTCAGATAGGCGTGCCGACTATCAGCGTGCAGGCTAATCAGGCCAGCATATTATTATCCGGTACGGCAAAAAGCGATGAGCAGATCAAAAGGGCGGAATATATCGCCCAGAGCACGGGTCTTAAAGTCGTTAATTTGATTAAACTGGACGCCATTTCCGCTGCCTCGGTGATTGAGGCCCTGAAAGAGGCGATTAATAACCCGTCTCTGACCTATAAAGAACTGCCGGACAATACGGTGATGATCACAGGGGATGTGCCGACCACCACTGAGGTGCTTAAGATTCGCGACATCATAGGGGCCTGGGTTGAGGATGTGCAGCCCGCCTCCGGAACCGGCACCAGCGTTAAAAGCGATACGCAGGTCAACTTTATCAGCAACGATCAAATCACCATCCCCGACGCAGTAGACCGAGCCAGGACAGAGGCGACGCTGCAGGACCCTGGCGGGGTAGTGGTCGGCGAGGAAACCAACGCTATCCGCAGCGTCTTTTCGGGTCGTGTGCCGAATGGGCCGAGGATAGTAGCGGTTATAAACGTCGATTTGGCTACCGCACGGCAGGTGCTCGTCACAGCGCAGGTGCTGGAGGTAGACCGCAGCAAACTCAAGGAGCTTGGGGTCAAATGGGGATCGGCGCTTAACGGGGTCTTTATCGATCAGCCGTTTTTTGTTTTAGAGAACGCCAGCGGACTCGTGCCGGATACATCTGTTGGAGGGGTTGGCCTCAACGACGGAGTCAATACATTTAGCAGACTGCCCTTTGCGGCGCAGATTCGCGCTCTGATCGACAGCAGCTATGCCAGAATTCTATCTGAACCCAAGCTGCTCATTGCCGATGGTCGGGCCGCAAGCATTTTGGTCGGCGGTGAGCTACCCATACCGATAGCACAGAACTCCAGCATCGGGGTCGCCTCGGTAACGGTTCAATATAAGCCCTTTGGCATCCAATTGACCGTAAGGCCGAAGATCGGTGACGATAACCGCATTGCGCTCACTGTGACTCCGGAGGTCAGCGACGTGGACAGGGACCCCAATTCAGGGGTCAGGACAGCCGGCATAGTGGTTCCTGCTCTCACAGTCAGGCGAGCGACCACGACAGTGCATGTGCAAAACTGCCAGTCGCTCGCCATAGGCGGACTGTTTTCCAGCACATCGGCTAAAGTCATTAGCGAGATTCCGCTGCTTAGCAAGATACCAGTGCTTGGCGAACTCTTCAAGAGCAGGAATTTCCTGGAAAAACAGACCGAGCTGATAATAGTCGTCACCCCGCAATTGATTGAGAAAGGTACCAACGCGCCAATACCTGTGCCGCAGGACGGTATTGATCGGTAATACAGTGTTATGAATGAAAGACGGCAAAATATACGAATACTGGTGGCTGCCAAGGACCGGGCGGTAAGGGATCGGCTGCGCAGAGTGCTCACGGAGTCCGAGGATTTCGTCATCACTGGGGTTGCGGCCGATGGCCTGGAGGCGGTGCATGTCGCCAGCATCAGAAAACACGATGTCGCGGTGGTGATGTTCGATTTGCCGATCTATGACGGTTTGCAGACCACCAGGATGATTCGACAATATGTGCCCTCGGTGAAAGGGATAATCGTAGGAAACGGCGACGTCGGGCCGGATATGACCAGGCAGGCGATGATGGCGGGTGCGTCGGCGTGTCTGTCCTCGGCCGAAATTGATTCAGCTCTGGTGGAGATTATCAAGCAGATATGTCCGCCGCCGTTGCCTCCTCCCGCCCCGCCGTGCAGCATAATTGCGGTGACTGGTGGCAGGGGAGGGATCGGCAAAAGCACAGTGGCATCTGGTTTGGCGCTTTGTTTACATCAAAAATATCCGGATAAGGTTGTGCTGCTGGACATGTATACGCAGTTCGGTGACATAGCCACCATGATGCGCCTGCCAGACCCGCGTCCACTTTCAGAATTGAATGCGGACAACATAGACCTGGAACTGCTGGAATCGTATATGTCCAGGCACGAAAGTGGGCTGAAGGTGCTGGTCGCGGCTACGGAGATCAGCCCGTTGGAGGCGCTGGGTGGAGATCTGCTGGAAAATATTATACATCAGCTAAAGCGCGGCTACCGGTATGTGTTGATCGATCTGCCGCCGCTGATGCACGAACCTGTGCTCAGGGTGATCTCTCTGTGTCATGAACTGTTGATAGTGGCAAACCGGTTCGAGGTGCAGACGGTGACTGACGGCAAGAAGTTGCTTGATACGGTTGCGCCTCGTTACATTCCGTTGGAGCAGGTCAGGTTGGTGATAAATCGCGTCTCCAGGCACGATACGCTTAATCAGAAGCAGATCGAGCAGGCCACGGGGCTAAAAGTCGAGGCGCTGCTGCCCAACCAGCGCAATCTCGCAGGTGATCCGATGCGAGGCAACACGAAGCTGGCTAAGGCCCTTCACCAACTCGCAGACAAGCTGGTGGAGGAGTCGATGCCGTTGGTATCCGACACGGATTCAGTTGGTGATTGACAATTTCAAAACCCTGTCATTTCGAGCGAAGCGAGACAGTTGGTGATTGACAGTGTCCCGACCCTGTCATTTCGAGCGAAGCGAGACGGTTGATGATTGACAGTGACCCGACCTTGTCATTTCGAGCGAAGCGAGACGGTTGATGATTGACAGTGACCCGACCCTGTCATTTCGAGCGAAGCGAGAAATCTGCTTTTTCCGGACCAAGCTTGATTTCCCGGATAAAGGCCTTGCCTAATTCTACTGTCATGGGAGATGAAAACTAGCGTGATATCGGTGGATAAACTCTTTAATGTCTCGGAAACCGCGAGACAGGCTGGAATAGACGATAAGACGTTCGCGGACCTCGTGGTGGAGTCCCATCGGATGGTCACCGAGGAAAAGGAAGCGGCGCAGCTCGTCGCGCTGACTCCGCAGGCACGCATCGAACTGGCTAAGGATGCGGTTCGGAAGGTGGCCAAACATCACTCGATCCATCTTACTGCGGAGATGATTCAATCCATAGCCAAAGAGGTCGAGGCGGAAATATCGGAATATGGGCCAATTCAGACCCTTATAGAAGACCCGGACATCACTGAGGTAATGGTCAACGGGCCGCGAAACATATATATCGAGCGGGGCGGCAAGCTATATCGTCATCCCAAAGTCTTCCGGGATGACACCCATGTTATGCGAATTATCGAGAGAATAGTCCACGCGCTCGGCAGGAGAATCGACGAGAGCAGCCCTATGGTCGACGCCCGGCTGCCGGACGGATCAAGGGTTAATGTTATCATCCCTCCTTTGGCGATAGATGGCCCGACGCTCACAGTTCGCAAATTCGCCCGCCAACCCCTTACCGCGCAGGCATTGGTCGAGAACGGGACTATGTCAGCCGACATGCGCGATTTTCTAGAGGCTATGGTCAAAGCCAGGATCACAATTATGATCTCCGGCGGAACTGGCAGCGGCAAGACTACGACCCTGAACGCGCTCAGCGGTTTT
Organism: Armatimonadota bacterium; assembly: GCA_050948905.1. Taxonomy (GTDB): domain Bacteria; phylum Armatimonadota; class UBA5829; order UBA5829; family UBA5829; genus DTKD01. The sequence goes on from JBMNES010000001.1 coordinate 1,512,420, forward strand.
ATATTACCGGAAGAGCGGATCGTGACGATAGAAGACGCTGCTGAGCTGCAACTGCAACAGAATCACGTTGTGCGGTTAGAATGTCGACCACCTAATATAGAGAACAAGGGTGAGGTCACCACGCGGCACCTTGTCCGAAACGCGCTGCGAATGCGGCCGGACAGAATTATCGTAGGCGAGGTGCGCGGCGGTGAGGCGTTGGATATGCTGCAGGCTATGAATACCGGACATGAGGGTTCGCTTTCCACGGCTCACGCCAACAGCCCAAGAGATGCGCTGGCCAGGCTTGAGACTATGGTGTTAATGGCAGGTACGGAGCTGCCATCCCTTGCCATTCGCGAGCAGATAGCCTCGGCGGTTAAGTTAATTATCCATCAATCTCGCTTCCGAGACGGCACCAGGAGGATCGAAAAGATCACAGAAGTGAGAGGCATGGAGGGCGGGGTCATCACGACCCAGGAGGTTTTTGTTTTCGACCAATACGATACGGACTCATCTACTGGAGTAGTCATCGGACAGCATAAACCGACCGGCTTCCGGCCGTTGTTTATGGATCGTCTGAAGAAAGACGGTATCGTTGTCTCCGACGACATCTTCGGTGCTCGTCGCTGGAAGTGATAATTGATATGACTGTTGCTGCCATAAATCCGGAATATGGGCTGGTCACCGCGATTATCGCGGGATGGCTGGTGCTCGGCTATGTGGTCTGGTGGGTTGGTGACCGCGTGGTTACGCGCAGAAGAAAGACGTTAGCAATGAGGAGTGCGAGCGCGCAGAGGCTGACTGAGGAGCCGGCGGGTGTTGAAGAGTCGTGGTTCTTTGACAGTATCGAGAGTGTGGTATTCGACAACAATCTGACCAGGAAGCTGCTGGTCAAGCTGGAACGCGCTGGATTGGAGCTCAAACCAAGCGAGTTTGTCGGTATTACCGGCGCGATATCTCTGGCGTTGGCGATCACGCTGGCTTTGGTTCTCCGGTTTCCCGGATCGCAATTTGTCGGCCTTATCGTAGGCGTCGTTGGTGCGTGGGCTTATCTGGAATCCAAATGTGCTCGCAGGCTGGCCGCCTTCAACAGTCAGCTTCCCGACGCGCTTTCGCTTATAGCCTCGGCGCTGAGAAGCGGCACCGGTTTCGAACATGCTGCATTGATGGTGCGCGACGAACTGCCGTCTCCGATGTCTGATGAATTCGCCCGTTTTTTAAATGAGACAGGAGTCGGATTGCCATTTGAGGACGCAATGAAGCGTATGGTGACGCGGGTGCAGAGCTACGATCTGGAGCTTGCTGCTGTGGCAATGATAGTCAACAGACAGGTCGGGGGCGATCTGGCGACTATATTGGACAACATCGGAGGAATGATACGGGACAGGGTGCGGCTGGAACGCGAGGTTTCCGCGTTGACGGTGGAAGGTCGGATGTCGGGGACCATTTTGCTCGTTATGCCATTCGTGATGGCGGGTCTGATATTAACCGTAAACCCCGGCTATCTCACGGTGCTGTTGACCGACACCATCGGCAAGATTCTTATGGCCGGTGCGTTAGTGTTGCAGGTTTTAGGGATAGTGATCATTAGGGAGATTTTGAAGATCGACTACTAATAGGCGGTTGTCGGTTATCGGTTGTCGGTTAACGGTCGTCGGTTGTCGGTTCCCAAACCCTGTCATTTCGAGCGAAGCGAGAAATCTGCTTTTTCGGGTTCAGACTTGATTTCGGAGGTACATCGAATTGCCTGTTTTAATAAGCATATTGTGTGCGATGACGGTGTTTTTGTTTATTGTGGGTCTGACTCGGGCTGGAGAATCGACGCTGCGGGGCCAGAGGCTGGGCATATCGTTGGATCCGGATCTGGACAAGCCACTGGTAGGGCGACTGATCGTTCCATTGTGGAACAGAGTCGTCGACGCATTAGCACGTCATATTCCTGGCGCCGCCCTCAAGGCACTCAGCGCCGAGCTGGAGCGCGCTGGATGGACGCTGCGACCTGCCACGTTTGTAACCTATCGTATCATCAGCACCGTGGTGCTCGCAATTTTGGCTGGCTGGCTGGGCCGGAAATTGGACTTACAGACCTCCGAGATTATCTTATTGCTGATAGGCGGTGGGATAGCGGGATTCTTGTTTCCGAAGGCCATACTCTCACGAAAGATAAACGACCGACAGCAGAGTATTATTCGTCTACTACCGGACGCCATCGATTTGCTGGTGGTCTGTGTGGAGGCAGGGTTGGGGATGGATGCCGCGATGGATCAGGTGGTCGATAAAATGTCCGGGCCGTTGTCGCAGGAATTCAAAAAGACTCTCGATGATATCGCCATCGGTCGTCGTCGAATAGACGCTCTGCGGACTACATCCCAGCGCGTCGATGTGCCGCAATTGAGGATATTTGTGGCGGCGCTGTATCAGGCAGAAACACTTGGCGGCAGCATATCGCAGGTGCTTCGTGAGCAATCCGACAGCCTGCGCATACAAAGAAATCTACGGGCTCGTGAAGAGGCCGCTAAACTCCCGCTCAAACTTCTCTTCCCGACGGCGCTTTGCATTATGCCTTCTTTGTTTGTAGTAGTGTTGGCGCCGGGGGTAATTAAGCTGTTAAATGTCTTGCGGGTGATGGCTCGATAACAAGGCTCATCAGTATCAATTTAGTCGAAATAATACACACAAATCCCTTGACAATGTAGACAACGCTGGCTATACTGCATCTATATTTGAATACGGATGCGTAAAGCCGTACCTCTTCTTCCCAAAACCCTACGGCCCTGACGCTTGCATCGACCTGAGCAGCTTGAATCTATCGTTGCTCAGAACGATGAAGCGAGCGTCGGCTGCCCCTACGGAAAGCAACCGCGAGTGCTCACACGCCTGATTGTGTGGCGCGTCGAAGAGGAGAGTATGGCAATGACATTAAAAGCCTGTTATCGAAATCTGGGCCTTGCGCTCTTGCTTGCAATGGCTGTCTCCGGCAGCAGCATTGCCCAAAAAACCTACACCACAACTGCCGACTTTAAAACCGGGATACTGCAGGGTGTAGAATGCGATTCTATCCCCGATCAACTGCAGTTGGTCCCTGATGACTGCAAAACGCTGTCCTTTATTTGGGTGCCGAACGAAAGTGGCACCATCTCCAAGGTTTGCACTACCACCGGCAACGAACTCGCGCGATACCGCGTAGTGCCGCCGAACCTTCCTGTGCTGCCATATTCTGGCCTGGATAACTTCGGCTGGCCCTCTCGCACGACTGTCTGCAGCGACGGCAGTTGCTGGGTTGCCAACAGAACTGCGGGTACTGTGGTTAAAATTGGCCTGTTGGAAGCAAACCAGTGGATCGATAGAAATAACGATGGCATAGTGCAGACGTCAAGAGATCTTAACGGAGATGGAGTAATATCCGGCGACGAGATGCTGCCGTGGGGAGAGGACGAATGCGTTCTCTATGAGGTGGTTTTAGTCTCTGGATATGAAGGAGTTTTCTATCCGGGCACATACACCGGGCCTTACGACCCGGACGATTGGAGCGGCGTATCGCCGCGCGCCGTCGTTAAGGATGAAAACGATGACATCTGGGTCGGCAGTTGGGGCAGGCGGATGTATTTTCACGTGGCCGGCGCTCAATTGCCTGCGCTGCCGTCAGCTATCACAATTGATAAAACGATCGACGTCTCCCCGCACAGGCCGTTTGGCGCTGTTATGGACAGCACTGGCAAAGTATGGTCGGCGGGTAGAGACAACGGAGATATTGTAAGGTTCGATCCAGCGGCATCCCCTGCCACATTCGACCGTATCTTCCTGCCTCATATGTCTTATGGACTCGCGCTGGATAGCCTGGGGCATTTGTTTGTTACGGGCTATACGGAAAACGAGGTAAGCCGGATAGATACGGCGACGATGAATATAGACTGGTCCAAGAGGCTGCCTGGTTTGGCGGGCAGCCGGGGCGCAGTGTGTACGCCTGATAACGACCTTTGGGTTACAAACTCCGCATCCAACACCATCACCCGCTACGATAACGGTGGCGTCTTGAAGGCGACAATCGACGATGCGGGAGCGGAGCCGTCGGGCATTTCGGTCGATGTAAACGGTGATGTCTGGGCTTGTAACCGTATGGACAATTTCGTCTACAGCATCGATCCGATAACCCAACTTTTCGTCGTTCGAAAGAACCTGCCATCATCTAACGGCCACTACGGCTACAACGATATGACAGGCTCATTTTACAGGTGTATTGCCACGAATACCGGCACATGGACTGTGGTATATGACAGCGGAGCGGCCGGCACACAATGGGATAACGTTTCGTGGCACGATCAGACATTGCCTCCTGGTCTTGGCGGAGTCGCGATTAATCCATCCGGCATCACCGTCAGCGTCCAGAGTTCTGTCGATTCGACCACATTTTCGCCCGCTGAAACGGCTCAAAACGGCCTGCCTTTGGAGGCTACTCCGCCTGGGCGATATTTAAAAGTTGTTGTCCTGTTCCAGCGTGATCCGGGCCAGGCCTCTCCTGTGCTATACGATCTCACTATTACTCCGGGCCAGCAGGTGGATCCGCCTGTCACTGAGTTTAATCTGCTTCAAGCGTACTGCGGCGGGAGCTGTGAGCCGAACCTCGCCTGGGCTGGTATACGTGGCCGAAGTGGGTCTGATGTGATTACGGCGGTGCCTGGGGTCTTTGCATTCGACCCGGGTGGTCCGAATTGGCCGAATTTCGTCTCTGCCGCGGCGCAGAACAAGCCCTACACTCTGACCAACGTTCGCCTCTCCAAGACCGTGCCACAGTATGTTTGTGCGGTCCCTATCGGGGGTAAACCGGTGCTGCAGCAGGGCAGTGCGCGCATCCGTACGTGGTGGCCGCTGATGTATGAGCTGCCGGGCACGACGTGGACCCTGACTCTGGATTATAAGCTTGATGAGGCGCCTTATTCAGCTATGCAGGACGTTTGGTCGTGGCAGGTCGATGCAACACTCGATAGCCTGGAAGGCCTTGTGCGGCTGTTTTATGAACTGCCCGCTGGTAACTGCCAGGTTCCGCTTATCTCCAGCGCATCGCTATACAATCGTCTGCTAACCGATATTGCAGCGCTTAAGTCGATGAATCCATCGGATCCTGCGATGGCTGATGCGTTTTACGACTTTATTTTATTTGTAGAAAACAACTGTGCTACAGCCGGCTGTGGAGAATGTACTGCACAGGCAGGAATACGCAACACGCTTGAAAATCCGGCGTGCTGCAAGATTCTGGCAGATGCCGACTATATCGCAGAAGCACTGGGGGTGTTCAAAAGATAACATTAACACTGCCACTGCCGGTTGTTAATAAAACTGGTATTGACTAGAGTTTCGAATGTTATCATAATGCTTTTGACAAATGTGGCTATCGACCGCGACGACAGTATATCAGCAATTCGACAAAGTGCTGTAGATTGCAGATAGCGGGCTGATCGCCGAGGGATTAAGACTTTTCGTTTGGACAACTGAATATCGCGTGTAGACGGGTTCGTTTGTGAGACGGGCGGGGAGGTTGCCGCCTCCCCGCCGCACTAGCGCAGTATGGTTTCCACTTGAGAGGGGTCACCGAAGCCGCGCTAAATTGTATTTCTCCTCACGATCCCGCTCAGGGAAGTGGAATCCCAGACTTTTATCACCTCAAGCATGATGCCGGTTGGAGGCTGTGATGTCAAGTTGGCATACGCAGCCGCAAAAGTCATGGGTATTCCGGTGTACCAGAATGTTTGGTACCACATTGTATTAATTCCATGAAAAAGGCTGAAAGAGAGGAGAAATGAGGACATGAAGATTAAATGTTGCATTGTATTTGTCGCGGCAGCCTTGCTCGCGACATTAGCAATGCCTGTAGGCGCCACTACCATAACATTTACCGGCAATGTCTTGAACGACTTCGACGGCAAGCCGGGAGTGTTTAGTCAGGTGGATACTACGGACCAGATGACGCAAGACCCCTTGCATAATCAAAATGTTCCCGGTTGTATGGACTCGCCGATGGGGCTCAACTGTTTTGTGATCCCGCCGACGACCAAGTTCTCGCCTTCCGGTTTCAATGTCGAAAGGGTATATTGGTGTTACGATTGTGCCTCGGATTGTTTGTATATCGGACTCAAGCTCCCAGATGAACGCATAGCCTGGGACATGAACGATGACAACCTTATTCTGCAAAGTATCGCAGCCCCCGGCACGCAGCTGCAGGATCAGTTCAGAGACACGGACTATGAAGAATATGTCTTTTACTTTGGTGTCGATCAAATACTGCACAACCAGGACCAGCCGGACACTTTCGTCGAAACCTTTAAGGTTGCTATAAATGATATGAACGGGGGAGCAGACCCCGATTTGCATATCACTAAGAACAATCTGCCCTATGCCGGGGTGACGGCTACATGGTTTAAGGGGCCGAGAATCCCGCCGAACTTCCCGGGTACCGAGAAAGATATTGAGGTAAAGGTCTGCGGGATTCGGGCCGCATATCCAGGAGGAGGACTGAAAAAGCCCGTAATACTCAAGACCAGAAGCGGCGGCCCTGGAGACTTGACAGACGAGGATACCACCGAGCAGCAGCTATTTTTGGAATGCGATGCGTGTATATCGATCACCAAGGAAGTAGCCTGTTCGGAGGATGGGCCGTTTGATTCCGCAGTAGTGCAGCCGGCCACGTTTATCAGTAGTACGGATACGGTGAACGCGACGGGGCACGGGCTGGTGAACGGCGATCAGGTGAGATTCAACACCATCGTCACCACCACAGGAATAAACACTGCAACGGCCTATTTCGTGATTAATGCAAATGCGAACTCCTTCCAGGTGTCTCTCACCAAAGGTGGTTCTGCCGTTGATCTGTTGGGTGATGGCACGGGAAGCTTCCACAAGATAGTGCATATAGACATCCTCGCAGGCAATCCCGTCTATTTCGCACTTACTGTTACCAACTGTGGCAGTGAGAACCTTGAAAATGTTACCATCACAGACGTTGGGTGCACTGGCGGGATCACCGACTGCTCGAACATCGTGATCGGCGATGTCGCTTCCGGTGAATCGGTTACCCGAATCTGTTCGTATAGCTCGATAACGGCCAGTTGTCTGAACACTGCGACGGCAACTGGGACAGGGGAGTTTAGCGAAGAGGTTGTTAGTGCGGTGGACTTCGCACAGGTGAACGTGTTGAACCCGAGTTTGGCGTGTTCGACGCTGGTCAGCGATAGTCCGGACTTCACTAACGCAGGTGTGGTTCTCGATTTGCCGTGCGGCAGTGACATTGCAAACGTCTACTATCAGCTCTGCCTGACAAACACTGGAGATGCTCCTATCAATTTTGGCACCTCCGGACCTTGCGGTATCACCAACTCGTTGCTGGACGTTGCGACGTCTGGCATATCGGGGCTGCCGGTCGATGTTTGCGCTTTGTTTAGAGCACAGCCGCAGCTCGCTGGCGGTATTTTGGCCCCGGGTGCGCAGGTTTGTGTGACTGTTGGGCCGCTTGGCTTCGACAAGTGCGCGTTGTGCAAGGCTGATAAGAGGGTTATCACCAACAATTTCCTGGCAACTGGGAGTGTAGATCTGGGTGATTGCGGCGCTACAACCGTCACCACCACGACTTGCACGACCACCGTTAACCTGTGTTGCGAACCGTCGATCGAGATAACTAAACAGGTCGCCTGCACAACGGAAGAGGCTGATTGTGCCGACGGTGACTATAAGGACTCGGTTAACGTATTGCCTGGCGAATATGTCTGCTTCAAGATCGTAGTCACAAACACCGGCTGCGATGACCTTGTAGACGTGTCGATCGCCGACTTTCTGTCTATGGAAGACAACGCGCTTTTGCCGTGTGCGGGGTGCTGCACCGGAGGAAACACTATTCCGGGCACGATTGCCGTCGGCAACCTCGACATCGGCGCCAGCGCGACTTATTATTGCAAGTTCCAGACTAATCCTGCCTTCTCGGTTACTGGGACAACCATCGACGCGACGAATATAGCTACGGTGACTGGAACCGGCGCAACTTCAGGGCTGCCTGTAAGCGACGGACCGGTCAGCGCTACGGTCAACATCGATATTCCGTCGATAACGTGCAGCACTTTGGTAAATAACACAAATGACTTTACCAACGCTACTACCACGCTTGATCTGCCGTGCGGCGGAGACAATCTGGCGCCGGTATACTACCAACTGTGCGTCACCAACTCCGGTGAAGCGCCTGTCGATTTCGGCACAACCGGGCCGTGCGGAATTACGAACTCGCTGCTTGATAGTGCGTTCAGCGGCATCTCGGGGCTGCCGGTCGATGTCTGTGCGCTGTTCAGAGCACAGCCGCAACTATCTACTGGGATTCTGGCCCCCGGAGCTACGGTGTGCGCGGTGGTGGGGCCGCTTAACTTCGACAAATGCGCGCTGTGCACAAACGGCACACGCACGATCACAAACAACTTCTCCGCTACCGGAACAGCCGGCAGCGACGATATTTGCGGTTCACAACAGGTCTCCACTGATACCTGCACCACCACGGTCAATGTATGCTGCCAGCCGGCGATTACGATAACTAAAGAAGTGGCTTGCTCTTCGGAGGAAGCTGACTGTGCCGCTGGGGTCTACGGGGCGAGCGTTGACGTTCTCCGAGGCGGCTTTGTCTGCTTCAAGATAACCGTCACTAACAGCGGCTGCGATGATCTCAAAGACGTGGTCATCACAGACACAATGACGATGGAGGATCAGGCGCTGCTGCCGTGTGGATCGTGCTGCACGGGCGGCAATGCTATTCCTGGCGCGATAACTGTCGGCAATCTTGCCATCGGTGCAAGTGCGACTTACTATTGCAAGTTCCAGACTAACCCTGCATTTGACATAATAGGCACGGCGATTGACGCAACCAATACGGCGAGCGTCACTGGAACTGGCGTTACATCTAATCTTACCGCCACCGCTGGCCCGGTCAGCGCGACGGTTAACGTGCTGGTGCCGCAGATAGCCTGCTCGAAGCTGGTTAATAGCACTAACGACTTTACTAATGCCACGAATCTCCTCGACCTCGGCGGGCCGCAGTGTACTGAAGGCATTAAAAATGTCTACTATCAACTGTGCATAAACAATACGGGGGATATCGCGGTGGACTTCACCAAGGGTGATTGCGCGGCTCATTTCGCCGACACTCTTCTGGACAATCTGCCCACCGGCATCACGCTGGTATCGACTACTCCGGCAACCTCGCCTGTCAATATAGCCCAGGCGTTTATCAGCGGCCTGACGAATGGCACGCTGCCTGCCGGACAATCGGTTTGTGTGGTAGTTGCCACAACGTTCGACGAACCGACTCTGTGCTTGACCAAGTCCGAATGGGTGAACACATTCACCGCATGTGGGCTGGCTACTGATCCGAATGTATGCCTGCCGCCCGCTGGTGGCGAGGTTGTCAATACGAGCGGCTGCTCAGCCACAGTCGAAATCTGCTGTCCGTGCCGATTGGAGGTCACAAAGCAGGTTTCGTGTTCTGAGGATGGGCCGTTTGCTGACAGCGTGCAGGCTGTCGCTGGATCTGATGTCTATTTTAAGGTCTGCGTTAAAAACGCGGGGTCGATTACAATAGACAATATCTTGGTAACGGATACAGTCGAGCTCCCAAGTGAGGGATATGCGGGCTGTGTGGAATGCAAAGTGAATGGCGTTGCGCTGCCTTCGTGCATAGTCAACGGCGCGACCTGGGATGTCGGCACTCTGCAGGCTGGCGAAGAAAAATGCGTCATCTGTAAGGTTGCGACTGATCCCAACTTTATAATCGTTGGCGAGACCGATGACATCGTCAACTCGGCCACTGCGACGGGTATTTGCGCCACTGGAAATTCTGTTGACGCAGGGCCTGCTACGGCGACCGTGGATCTGTTGATTCCGAATATCATGTGTGAGAAATGGGTGGATGACAATCCGGCAATGACCAATCCATCCAAACTGCTTAAAGCGGGAGACCCGATGCACCCACAGCAGAATGTCTACTTCCAAACCTGCGTGATAAATGCTGGTGAAGTAGATATCGACTTTACGGGCGCGGGCTCTTCAGCTTGTCCGAACTTCCTTGATCCGAAACTATCGACTGCTGATGTTTTGATTCCAGGAACGGGAGTCGACGTCAATGCAGCGATGATCGACGAACTTGTTGCCTTAAACGGCAGCGCGGTTCTCAAGGTCGGGCAAACCGTCTGTCATGTCTTTGGACCGTTCCTGTTCGATCAGACAGTGCTGTGCCCGGCGGGTATCAGCACCTGGATCAATGAGTTCTCGGCCTGCGGAATTGCGAGCCAGCCGGATGTCTGCGGAAGCAGGAATGTCGACACGGGTTCCTGTGATGCGCTGGTGGTGGTTTGTCCTCCAACGCTCAAGCAGGTATTCTGCGGTTTGACTTGTGATCCTACGACGGGAAATGCCATCAATACAGGCATCTACGGCCTCGTGGGTGACGTCATTAGCGCGGTTCCGGGCGTGTTCTCTATCGACCCGGGAGATGATCAGTGGAGCAACTGGGTGTTGGCTGCTCAGGACGGCGTGCCTTACACGCTTAAAAACGTTATCCTGAGAAAACAGGCCGAACCCTCTGAGGACTGTCCGGATGTATACAGAGGTACGGACATAACCCAGCAGTTGCCGAACATTCAGTTGTGGTGGCCGTTGATGTATGAACTGCCTGGCACCACATTCACACTGACTGTTTATTACGATACGGATACTCCGTGGGATGAGGGCGGGACGGTGTCGCCGAGCATAACCCACGTTAACGCCTATTCGTTCAGAGTGGACACCAGTCTGCCTGATCTCAAGAGATTGCTGGCGTTGTTCCATCAACTGCCTCTTGGAACGCATCAGGTTCCTCTGATTTCGGATGAGGCGTTGTATGTGCAGATGCAAGCTGATCTTGATGAGATTATCTCCCTGATCTCGCAAGGGCAGGATACTCTGGCTGGTGAGAAACTCATGGCCTTCCGTATGCTGGTGGAGAACCACTGCATCGACGATTTCCTGCCGACCAAACCATTAGTGGGTGGGGCCGGAACCGGTATTGCAAACACGTGCGATAACCCGGCGTGTTGTAAGATACTCGCTGATGTGACCTGGATACAGAATGTCCTCGGGCTTTTGCATCCATAAGGTTACATACAACTGAACCTGACCAGGGGGCGGGGCAATCTCGCCCCCTGACTTCATCATCGTTACCGCTTCTTAACCGCCTAACTTACACATCGTGTGTGACTTCCATCAATTATATTCGTCAGCACGCTAACAACAACACGACCCCGCCCTAAATCGTGCAAATCAATGGGTGTTATGTCACAATACGAGGGTATGTACTTATAAAGACCATCACAGTTAGCCTGAACAAACTCATCAGAGGGGGTATATTTGTAATGCGCAAACTGTGGATGCTAATAGCGGCCGTTTTTGCGGTTTCGCTGATGATGACGGCAGGGCTTCAAGCGGCAACAACTACCAAATCCAAGGCCGCTGTGGCTAAAAAAAGCCAGCCCGCAAAAGTGGTCAAAAAGGCCAAGCCTGTGGCTAAACCCAAAAGTGCAGTGCGCTGCCGGACAGTGTGTACGCCTAAAAAGAAAACCGTCAGGCGCTCCACGCCCGCACGCGCCGCCCGAGGACCTGTTGCGCCAGTAGTCCACGTTCCACAGCAACCCGCACCCGTTGTGAACGTGCCGGCTCAGCCTGCTCCTGTGGTCAATGTACCCGCACAGCCCGCACCAGTTGTCAACGTTCCTCCTTCGCCGCCGAACGTAGGGATCACCGTCGACAACTGCTCCATTTATATAGTGCGGGAAAACCAGTTGATGGTGCTCGACAAGAACACCTATTGCCTGAAGAAGTCGGTGCCGTTGGAGTGAGGGGATGTCTTGAGGCGGATAGGCACATCTCAGATTTTCGCTCGAAATGACGGGGCAAGGAAAACGCGAAAGCGCGAAAGGAGCGAAAACCAGAAATAAGGATGTGGTGTCGTGACGTGGGGGGCCTAACAAGGCTCGGTCGGACTTCGGGCCTCGGATGACGGACATCGAAAAAAGCAGATTTCTCGCTGCGCTCGAAATGACAGGCAAGGGAAACGCGAAAGCGCGAAAGAAGCGAAAACCAGAAATAAGGATGTGGTATCGTGACGTGGGGAGCCTAACAAGGCTCGGTCGGACTTCGGGCCTCGGATGTCGGACTTCGAAAAAAGCAGATTTCTCGCTTCGCTCGAAATGACGAGGGGTCTGAGAACCGTCAACCGACAACCGACAACAGATAACCGGCAACCGACAACCGAGGAGGGAGATATTAAAAAGGTGGGGCTGAAAGCAGCCCCACCTTGATTTTCGACTGACCTCACATACTAGAACTTCGCCACATCGGCAAGGAACCAGTTGTCTGTAAGGTATATCATTCTATTGTGAGTAGCGATCGCCCGCGCATCGTAGCCTATGGTCTGCAGGAAACCGAGGTTCTCGATTTTACCTCCCCCATAACCGTATGCTTCGATGCCGGTTCTTACGCTGACGCCGTTGTTGCAGGCGACAAAGACGTAATCCCCGCTGGTGCATACCCCGGTTGCCGGGCCGGTTGTGCCGATGGCCCTCACCCAGAACGGCTGGTAGAGCTGCGTCACATCGACCTGACACAGACCGCTGTAAACACAAGCCACCCAGGCCATTCCTTTGCCCAGCGCCACGTCGAATGCGGTGTCTATTTTGGCTCCGCTATTGGTGGTCAAACCGACCATAGCAACCTTTTTTATATTCACTGGGTCAGATGCATCCAGCACCGCCAGACCTTCGGATCCGTTAGCCACTACTACAATAGAGCCTTTGGCGTCCACCGACCAGGCCTGTGTCAAACCCAGATCGGGATAGGCGACCAGAGCGGGGTTATAAGGGTCGGAAATGTCCACAACGGCCAATCCACTGTTGCCACAAGCCACATACACCAGATTTCCGTCACATACCGGCTTATAACCGTATCCAGGCAGGCCAACACTCCGCTCGAAGCTGGGGTCTGCTGGTTTGATGAGCTTTAGAGTATTCCCCGCTGTGATACAGGCATAATCTTCGCCGTCTATCACGACTGCGGAAACTCCCGACGCTCCAGTCAGGAAAACGTGAGAGTAGTATTTCGGCACTTCTGCTCCGTCTGTCGAATATATATTGACGACCCCGGCCGATACGGCGTAGAGATAGTTGTCGCTTGCGGAGACCGCAAAACTGCCGTATACTCCTGTCAAGTGATCTGTAGAGACCGGCCCAACCCACTCAAGCGCAATCTCTTTCACGGTTGGTGTGGTGACCGCAGCCTCCCCGGATGTCTCAGATGAAGACCTGCCGACCGCCGTTACGCGATAGGTGTATGTCCGGGCAGGTTCGCATTCCTGATCCTGATAGCTATGTGTGTTGGCCGGCAGTTCACTGCTCAGCCGTTTCCATGTGCCGCCCCCCTCGCGCCTCTCGACAAAGTAGCTGAGCTCTTTATCGCTGTTATCGCTCCACGCGAGCACGACGAGGGTAGGGGATTCGGCGACTCCCACCAGGTTGGTCGGCGCTTTCATCCGAGTTGTGATCTCAAGGGTATTAGAGTAATCCGAGTTGCCCGTGATACCGTAGGCATACACCCTGTAATAATAGGTGGAGTCTTCAGAAAGCCTTGCATCCGAATGGCTCGAGCGCCCAGCGCCGCAAGCGAAGACTTCCTTGACGCTGAAGTCCTTTGTAATCGAGCGTTCGACGTAGAACCCGAACTCGTCGGTGGAATTGTCGTTCCACGAAAGCTCGACGCTGTTTGACGTGATTGTCGTTGCCCTCAGTTCGCTCGGCGCGGGCAGCTTCGGAGGAGCCGGTGGCGCCTCGGTAGTCGCGTGTGCAACATTCGAATAATCCGAGGTGCCTGTCATGGTGTTTGCGTAAACTCGATAGTAGTAAGTCGTCGACGCAGCCAGCCCCAGATTACAATACGTAGTCGACGAGGCTGCGACGAAGGCGATCTTGGTGTATGGTCCATCCGCACAGGCCGCTCGCTCGACGCTGTAGCCTATGACGTTTGCTATTCCTGTCCACGCCAGGTCGATTTGCTTTGTCGAAACTGCGGTTGCGGTCAATCCTGATGGCGACGAGCGATCGGCAGTCTTTTCCGTGGTTGCATCAGCCACATTAGAGTAATTCGAGTTACCCGCCGCGTTAGTAGCATATACTCGATAGTAATAAGTAGTCGACGCCGCAAGGTCGGTATTTGCAAACGTCGTAACCCCGGCATTGGTGTTGCCGATCTTCGCAAATGCGCCGTTCGCACCAGGTGCGCGCTCAATTGTATATCCAGCAGCCCCCGCAACTGCGTTCCAGGCGAGATTAATCTGGCTGGTCGACACCGCAGTCGCAGTCAGTCCAGCAGGAGCTTCCGGCAGTTCCGGCAGCGGTGTCTGCGTAGTCGCATTAGCCACGTTAGAGTAATTCGAGTTACCCGCCGCGTTGGTCGCGTATACTCTATAGTAATACGCAGTCGATGCGGCCAGGCCTGTATTTGCAAACGTGGTAACCCCTGCATTCGTGCTGCCGATCTTCACAAACGCTGCATTAGCGCCCGCGGCTCGCTCAATCGTATATCCAGTCGCCCCTGCAACTGCGTTCCAGGCGAGATTAATCTGGCTGGTCGACACCGCAGTCGCAGTCAGTCCAGCAGGAGCTTCCGGCAGTTCCGGCAGCGGTGTCTGCGTAGTCGCATTAGCCACGTTAGAGTAATTCGAGTTACCCGCCGCGTTGGTCGCGTATACTCTATAGTAATACGCAGTCGATGCGGCCAGGCCTGTATTTGCAAACGTGGTAACCCCTGCATTCGTGCTGCCGATCTTCACAAACGCTGCATTAGCACTAGCTGCTCGCTCAATTGTATATCCAGCTGCCCCCGCAACTGCATTCCAGGCGAGATTGATCTGGCTGGTCGAAACCGCAGTCGCCGTCAGCCCAGCAGGAGCTTCCGGTAGTTCCGGTAACGGCGTCTGCGTAGTCGCATTAGTCACGTTAGAGTAATTCGAGTTACCCGCCGCGTTGGTCGCGTATACTCGATAGTAATAAGTAGTCGACGCCGCAAGGTCGGTGTTTGCAAACGTGGTAACCCCGGCGTTGGTGTTGCCGATCTTCGCAAATGCGTTCGCACCAGGTGCGCGCTCAATTGTATAAGCAGTCGCCCCTGCAACTGCATTCCAGGCGAGATTGATCTGGCTGGTCGAAACCGCAGTCGCCGTCAGCCCCGCAGGTGCTTCCGGCGGTTCCGGTAACGGCGTCTGCGTAGTCGCATTAGCCACATTAGAGTAATTTGAGTTACCCGCCGCGTTGGTCGCATATACTCGATAGTAATATGCAGTCGATGCTGTCAGGCCCGTGTTTGCAAACGTGGTAACCCCGGCATTTGTGCTGCCGATCTTCACAAACGCGCCGTTCGCACCAGGTGCGCGCTCAATTGTATATCCAGCCGCCCCTGCAACTGCGTTCCATGTGAGATTGATCTGGCTGGTCGATACCGCAGTCGCCGTCAGCCCCGCAGGAGCTTCCGGCAGTTCCGGCAGCGGCGTCTGAGTAGTCGCATTAGCCACGTTGGAATAGCCAGAGTTGCCTCCAGAGTTGGTCGCGTATACTCGATAGTAATAGGCGGTAGAAGCGCTTAACCCAGTATCAGAAAAGCTCGTTTTCGCAGCCGAATTACCGATCACCTCAAACGCGCCATTAGCACTTGTGGAGCGTTCTATAACATAATCCTCAGCTCCCGTCACTCCTATCCATTGCAGCTCGATCTGGCTTGCCGAGACAGCCTTCGCAGTCAACGATCTTGGGGCGGCAGGAGGCAGCGATTTGGTAATGGCCTCCACAGCATCGCAGTACTCCGAGGTCCCAAGCGAGCTGTATGCGCATACTCGGTAATAATAAGCCGTTCCTGGCAACAACCCATAGTTCGCGAAATTGGTCACATTGGCGGTTGTAGTCGCCAAATTGTAGTACGGCCCGTTCTCATTCGATGCGCGCTGCACTCGATATCCGGTCTCTCCGTCCACGTCCTGCCAGCTCAAATCGATTTGATTTGTCGAGACCACAGTCGCCTTTAACCCAACCGGCACATCCGGCAGTTTCGCACGAGTAGTGGCGCTTGCCACGTTTGAATATCCCGAGCTACCCATCGAGTTGGCAGCAGTGGCCCTGTAGTAATAGGTGGTCGATGAGCTAAGTTTAATATCTGAATAAGATGCAATACTACCGTCGACGGTTCCGATTATTTCGTAGTCTCCGTTTGCCGGGTTGCGTCTCTCCAAAACATAACTCGTCGCGCCATTGACCACATTCCAGGACAAATCGATCTGCTGATCCGAAACCGCAGTCGCGCTCAATCTCGGAGCGATTGGAGGCACGGCCTGGGTCGTGGCAGCCACTGCGTCTGAATATTCGGAGTTGCCTACCGAGTTGTAAGCACACACTCTGAAGAAATAAGTGGTCGATGGAGTCAATCTGCTGAACGAATACGCTGTTACGTTAGCCCCCAACGCGACGGGCGCTGTATAAGGCCCGCCTGCATTTGACGCGTATTGGACTCTATACCCCAGCGCTCCATCAACAGCGTGCCAATTCAACTGGACTTGCGAGGATGAAATCGCGGCGGCTTGCAGGCCGGTCGGAGGATCCAACGCTTTCGCCTGTGTCACGGCACTGGCCGTGTTTGCGCTGCCCGCACTGCCTCCCTCATTATAGGCGTATACTTTATAATAGTAAGCCGTAGAAGGCTCCAGACCGGAATCCGCATAGGAAGTTGCGTTCGCCGGAGCCAGGGCAATCTGGGCAAATGGCCCATTTGCTGATTTCGCCCGTTCTATACGGAACCCCTCTTCGTTAGAGCTTGCGTCATACCAGCTTAGATTGATCTGATTCGAAGATACCGCGCTGGCGACCAGCCTCGACGGCGCCAATGGAGGCGCAACAGGTGTAGAGATGCTCACCACATCGGTGTAAGCCGAATCTCCATAAGCGTTATACGCACATACTTTATAGTAGTAAGTCGTAGACAGCATCAAGCCGGCATTGCGGAACGTCGTTACGCCTTTGGTGGTCGAACCGATCATAGTAAAAACGCCGTTTGCGGCGGCGCTTCGCATAATCTTGAAACCCGTGGCATTTGACGATGTATCGTTCCAACTCAGCTCTGCGATATTGTTGGACCCCAGTGAAACCTGCAGATCGGTGGGAGGAGTGGGAACTGCCGGGGTCACGGGTGTGCCGGGATTTGAAGGAGCGCCTCGGGCTTCGGTGGTGAAGTACACATACGAATAGACTGACCCTGATGCATAATTAGCCACCACTTTGGCGGAATATTGAGTAGAAGGCGAAAGTCCGGTAATTGTGGCAGATGTCGCCAGGCGGGCATAGATGGTCCTGCTCATACCGGGTGCGTAGTAGGTCACCTCGTAAGACACCACGTCGCTAAGCCCAACCGGCACCCACGACAATTCGGCCGAGTTCGAAGTCGTGTTCACAACCTCCACCTCGACTGACGCTGCAAGCAGCACACCCGACGACATTAGTAATAAAAAGGTAAATAGTATAGGCAGTATTGCCCATCTACGAGCGGCAATCGGCTGAAGACGCCGCTCCGGACGTCGAACACTGGCGATCATGTACTCCTCCGTTGAACACGCTGGTCTGATAATGCGGACACAGCTTGTTTTTGGAAGACCCTGCCATAACACATACACAACCCATCTTGGATAATGCTGTGTTTAAGCCAAATGGCTTGCCGTAACAGACGCGCATTCCTTGCCACGGCTGTTTACAAGCCGCAAGAACTCTCCCAAAAGAACCATTCCACGCCCTGCATCCCTGCGAACCTGTCAATATTACCGGATTGTGTGCAGCGTGATGTAATAATGTTCAATAATCCGACTAATAGGCCGCGCTGAATATCCAAAAATATGTAGCAGCCAGCCTACAGCCGAGCTCAGACCTTACATTGCTTCACTTAGACAGATCAACGCCACTAACCTGCTAGGAATCAAACAATATTATGCACTAAAGTCGCTAATATTACAAACCAGGCACCACTATCACGTAAAATACCAGCATAGACATCTTTATGCTCGCTCGCTACAATTTGAAGCCCAATGATCACCTTTTCTAAGGCGAAACGTCCTGCACTTTGATGTCGCTCTGGCCCCTCACCAGCAACCTGCTCACGATGTGGCCGCCTGCCATTTCACAACTCGATATTCCCGTTACAGACACATAGCAACCATACTCAGGAATTTCCAAACCCGCAGCCTCAATGCGGACGCCTCTGGGATCGCTGCCCGAAGTCGACGCGCCGCCGTCATCTATGTAGAAATAGTCATCCCATAAGTTGCTATGGGTGACCTTGCCCCATATAGTGACCAGCATCCCGATGTTGTTAAGCCCTATCGAACCGAATATCCCAACCTGGCCGGCCCCGGAAATCGGGTCATACAGCCAGTTGCTTCCGCCTAATTGCCGACTCGACATACCAACCGGCACAACTGCTCCCGTGCCGACCACGTCAACCGACGGGTTGACAATCGCCCTCTCCCCGGAAGGCAGTGTGGCAAGCGCACCATAGACATTTACCTTGCTTCCGACTTGCAGACCGTGCTGTTGTTTTATCACCCGGATGCCGCTGGTTCTGTCCGGAGATTCTACATAGAAAAAGTTCGTATACCTCGGCGCTCCAGCCGTAACCACAAGCCCTTCCAGCGTCACCGGGCTTGAATCCGCCAGAGTTTTGACCACGCCGGCAGAGCTTATCTTCTGCGGAACAGCGAAGAAATCTCCGCCATCACTCGTCATCCCGGATATCGCATTCAGATATCTTAGGGGAGGATCAATCTCAAAACACGGCTTTTGGGCAATCAAACCATAGTATTCGCCCGCGCCCACATTAGTTATCAAATACTTGCCGTCGCTATCCGTCATAGCCGCCTGACCGGACTCTATCCCCACTCGCACATTGGCAAGCGGCCGTTCGTTGCCGGCTATCATATATTCATCGACTGCAAAGCCCCAATAGCTGTTCGTCCAGCTATAGGTCTCATCGGAAGTGAGCCTGATACGAAGCTCGTTTCCCTGCACCCAGTCGCTCCAGATGCCGTCGGGGTAACTGCCGGTGTAGGTGTGCACAATCTCGCCGTCAGGTGTAAGCACCTGCACGAAGTCGAAACTGTCCTCCATATCGATTTTGGAGAAATGCACTCGTATCCGGCTGCATGGCTCCTCACCGGCATAGCTGATCGTCCACATCTCGTCCCAGTCGTCGTAATATGGATGCTCACTAGCAGTATTATCGGAAAATGACCTGACGTCTCCAGTTAGCACCTCGCCGCCAAGCGACGCCGGCGCAAACGCAAGAAAATCCGTGCCCGGTAGGGTTATACTCCCAGTCCCGCCCTGCCCAGGCGGCACGGAAACGGAGGCAGTGGCCGGCCTGAAGTCCCAGTGCGGCTTGGACAGCGACAGAGTATAAGAGACCGGCTCCAAATCTGGGATCACGTATTGGCCGCCGTTCTGTGTGGTCGCAGAGATATCATAGGGTTCTGCTGTTATCTCGACACCATCTACCCCGCCTTGGGTGATGACATCCGTCTCCAGGCCATCTATATAAAATCCCCAGTCATTATCCCAGCCATAAGCCACCAACTGTACCACCAGCGAGTTGCCATCGAACCAATCGCTCCACAAATCGCTGTACTCGCCTGAGATATACTGAATCTGGCTCTGATCTGGTGTCGATACTACTATAAAATCATAACCCTCCAGCACACTAATTTCGCTGAAGTGCAGCCGGATTTGGGTGGCGCTTGGGTGCGCCTGCACGGTATAGTTCAGGTTGCAATTCAGGTCATAGGGGTGGGGGGATTCCAGAATATAATTGGTCATCCCTCCAGCCGCGCAGGTAACAGTGCCCGAAATACCCCCTGAATTAGCCGAACCCGCGAAGTCGACCCCACTCTCGCCGTGGTCGCCGATTAGCACCTGTCGAGAGGCCGGAGAAAACTGCCATTGGGGCTTATCCGGTGTTACAGTATAATTGCCCGGCGACAAATGGATAGTATAAGAGCCGTTGCCATCCGTAGAAACCGTGCGATCCGATACCCCATCGTTTACCGTAACAGTCGCAGACGCGATCGGTTTGCCCGAAGCTGTCGTCAGACGCCCGGCTATGTAGGAGCCGGGCAATTTTGCCGATACAACCAGTGCATAAGGCTGCGGGCCGCACGGTACGTTGTGCCCTTTCACCTTCACTGTGTATGTGCCTGCCACCGGCGTTGGGACGTCCACGGTCTCCACGTTGTTAATAGAATCACCGAATGTCCCGTTGCCGTAATATCTGCTGGTCCCGTTAGGCCCGATCACGGTCAAATCCAGATCATTGACCAGTTCCTGAGCCGCAAGCAATTCTCCGGGGTAGTCCGTCCAGGCCAGTGTTACCGCCAAAGGCAGGCTCCCATCGATGACCGTATATTGATACTGCCTCTCGTCGCCCGTGCTTATTCCGGCGGTCTCGTCGACAAAATCGACCACTCGAGGCGCGGCTGGCTCAAGGGTATTTGATAGATTGATCCTGCCCCAGCCTTCGGATCTGTCCGGCCTGAGAGTGCGTATTTCCCTGGTTGCGCTGGTCGCATCTCCATATTGGCCGGGGAAAAGATCGGTTGCGCCGTTCATCAGCATAGCCTTTACCAGCGCAGCGCTCGGATTGACAGCCCTGTTTTTTATGCAATATTCACGCACCAGCGCCGCCGCCCCAGAGACCAGCGGAGCCGCCATGCTAGTGCCGCCCCAGTATACATAATCAGTATCATACGGCAGCCAGCCGTAATTCATAGCCCGATGCGAACGAACAGAAATGATGTTGCTGCCCGGCGCACAGATATCGGGTTTAATTCGGCCATCCTCGCACGGCCCTCTGCTGCTCCAGGCTACCATACCGTTCGGGTTATCGGATATATAATCATTCGATATAGGCAGTTTAGGGAAATCGTAACGCCACGCACTGCCATACGTCGTAGCCCTGCCTGTGTTCCTGTCACTTTCAGTCGCCCCGACAGCTATGCAGTTTTTTGCGGTGGCCGGAGTATACAAAGAACCGGGATCGACAACCCCATCCGCCGGTGCTTTGTCGGCGCCGTCGTTACCAGCCGGAAATACCGCCACGAAGTCCTTATGCGCCCAGACAAACTCATCAAGCTGCTGCGCGTAGACCGTGTACTTTCCGTATGCAGGCGATCCCCAACTGTTGTTATGTACACGCGCCCCATCCGCATATACAGGAGAAAACAGTTGATCGAGATTCATAGGGGGAAACACGTTGCCGGAGCCGTCACCGATCGATTGGAAGATTATACCCGCCTCAGGCGCCATCCCTGCAAACGAGGTCTCATACTCGTGCGCAGCCGGATTGCTGCCGGACTGTGCGCCCGATCCTGCCGCGATTCCCGCAACGTGCGTTCCGTGCCCGATCAAGTCGCTCCAGTCCCCGGCTCGCCTCAGAGCATAGCTCTTCACCAGCCTGCCCGCAAAATCCGGATGCAGCGTAGCCAGGCTGCCTGTATCCAGCCCGGTATCAGCAATCGCGATAATCTGGCCCTCGCCGTAGATGCCCAACTGTTCGCGGGTAGGGATCACGGTCGTTATCTGGCCGGAGACGTTATTAGTCGGCTTGGGCTGAATCCACTCCTCTATCCACTGAACTTCGTCGATATCAGCAATCTGAAGAAGCGAGGCAGGCTGCACAGTGGCACGCAGAATAGTGGTGGACTCTGTTGGGATAGAAATACCGGTTGCTCCAAGCCTCTGCAACTGCTCGACCACCTCTTGAGCATCCCCAGCCGAGGTGAGTTTAATCACCACATTCACATAATCCCACTGACATTCCAGCAGTTCAGGCTCAATCTTTAAATCCGCTGAGATATGCCCTGTCCAATATACAAATGGTAGCGCCTTCACATCCGCCAACTGTCCGGCTTTGAGACGCACTAACAGTGTGTTTTCGGGCACATACCCGACGATGGCGACCCCAAGGCTCTCCAGTTGAGCTTTCCACTCAGGCGTTATCACGTTTTTAAATTGAATAGCAAAAAGACCAGCATCGCGCATCGGAATTGCGATTTGCATTTTAGGTCCAGTGGGGTCGATGGTGCGGACCCGGAATCTGATGGGCGCACCCTGTGCGGAGGCGACGATCATCCAGACCTGTGCGGCGACGATGGCAACAAGTAAGTGCTTTTTCATGAGCTTAACCCCTTGTCGCAGCCAGGCATGTAGACGGGCTCATCACCGTGCATTATACCTGCTGCTTTTTTAATGGTCAATCGGTAATAGTACTAGAAATTGACACAGAAGCCGAAAATCAATATTGTCATTTCGAGCGCAGCGAGAAATCTGCTTTTTCGATATCCGATGTCAGATGTTCGAAGTCCGACCATTCAACCCTACGCTTTCGATCTTCTACACGATTTCATATTTTCTGGCTTTCGCGTTATGCTCTTCCCAACTTCCAACCTCTAACTTCCAACTTCCAAATAGCTAATGTCGGACTGACTTCGAGTGCGTATCACTTTTCTATAACAAGACCCCGCAGGCTCGGTAGATACTACTCCAGTAATGCGAACATACGACCCCACAGCAACCGCCTGGCCGCATAATCTGACCTTAATGCCTCGCTCGCCCGTCGGATCAATAACCCCCGATCCGTCGTCGACATAGATATACTCATCCTCAGATTTCGTGACTTCTCCCCAAATCACCACCAGCAGGCCAGTGGTGCACGCACCACCTATGCTCTGAAAGCCGGATTTGGCGGCCGCATCGATAACGGCGGAGTTCGTCATTCCCAGAGCTTTCGGCGTGCCGGATGTATCTTCAACGGTCAGAGTTTGCGGGATAAGAGATTTCTCGGCATAACGAGTGGTTACCGCCGCTGTTATGCTTACCTTATCTCCCACAGCCGGCGGATCGATTTCGCCACAAAATACTTTAATACCAGCGTGACCCGCAGGCTCCTGGATATATATGCAGTCTTCGAAGACAGCGGACACGATCTTGTTCTTAAGATAGACCACCTGCGTGTCGGCCATCAGTCGCGCCTGGCCAATGCTCGATTCCTGTGTGGAGGAGATCACGTGAACGCCTTCCGATATGCCAACAGCTCCCCATTTCCCGGCGCCGTTTTTCGCTTTAACACAGAAATAGTAGGTCTGCCCAGCAATCAATTTCAGCCCCGTCCTGACTACGGATTCATGTGAGCCGATCGAAGACCATGCGATGACATCGTCGGTTCCGGGCACCGTGCCGATTCCGTACATATATTCAACAATTCCGGATTCCGGGTCCGTCGAGTACCACGACGCTGACAGGGTAGAGGTATCGGTTTGCAGCGAATTTGGCACACTGACAACCGGTGTGGAAGGTGGAGTGATGTCGTTGGAGGCGTCACCAATGGTAATCATTGCTCCCAGAGCTGTCCCAAATGATATACTCCCGCCTCTACCGATAGCCGGAGACGAGAACAACAGGCCGTGGGTTTCGTACTGCCACTTTAATGCTCCAGAT
Source organism: Armatimonadota bacterium (assembly GCA_050948905.1). Taxonomy (GTDB): domain Bacteria; phylum Armatimonadota; class UBA5829; order UBA5829; family UBA5829; genus DTKD01. Next base: position 1,536,023 of record JBMNES010000001.1, read on the forward strand.
GAATTAAGGGCATAGAGATGATCGTCAGTAGACGCAAAGTATATGTTTTCCGCAGCATCTACAGCCGGCGAACATCTTATGCTTCCGTTGCAGTCAAATGTCCATTTAACCGAGCCATCCGGGTTTATCGCATATAGCAAACCTGCCGCCCAGTTGTCTCCTGATCCCGTATAAATCGTCCCGCTCGGCCCAACGGAGGCGGATGAATCCATCAAATCCCCAGTCCATAAGGCCCACTTCTGTGTGCCATCGGGGTTCAGTGCGTAGAAATACCCGTCACCTGAACCCATATATATGGTGCCGTCGGGGGCCACGCACGGCGATGAGTCTACGGCGGTGCCGGTCTTTTTGCGCCAGATTCTATCCCCAGTTTTGGCATTCAGACAATAGATTCCGCCATCGCCACCGCCGAAATACAAGACCGATTCATCGTGGCTCAAAGCCGGCGACGACCACACGGTGTTATTGATATTGTGCTTCCACTTCAAAGTGCCGTTCCAGTTAATTGCATACATATAGCCGTCCTGAGAACCGACATATACGACGTTATTGGAGCTGATAACGGGCGAGGAACGGCTCCAGTCACCGGTTTTATACTTCCACCGCAAAAGCCCGTCGGCGGTCAGGCAATATATGTAGTGATCGTATGAACTGAAGACGATGTCGCCACCCGGCCCTATGGCAGGCGACGAATCAATAGGCCCGCCGGTTTTATATCTCCAGTGCAGAATGCCGTTCGGCCCCACGCAATACATATAGCCTTCGTCGTTGCCGAAATACAGGGTGCCATCCCCGCCAATCGCTACTGACGACGTGATTCCCCAACCGGTCTCATACGACGATAGCAACCCCGGAACGGCCGGGCCGATAAACGGACTTACACCGAGATTTTGCGAGTTATTTCTGAACTTCGGCCAGGCGATCAATATCCTCACCACGATACCATCGCTTGTGCCCGTCTGCCCCCACATGCCGACGCCATTTTTCGCACGCACGGTGAAGTAGTAGGTCAAATCCATAGTCAAGCTCAAGCCCGTGTGGGTGATGTGGTTCGCGCCGTTCGACGAGGTCCAGCCGACTATGTCTGTGCCGCCAGGCACGGTGCCGATGCAGTATTCGTAGTCCGATATTCCGGACTCTGGATCAACTGCAAGCCATTGCGCGCTTAGAGAGGTAAGGCTGCTTGTGTATTCGCCTTCATCGATCACGTGTGGCGCGCTCGGCGGCGTTATGTCTATCCTGATTCCGTCGCTGACTCCTACTGTGCTCCAAAGACCTGCTGCGTTTTTCGCTTTGACAGCAAAATAGTATTGTTTGCCGGGGATCAGCGTGATGTTAGTCAGAGTAACGGATGTTTCCAATCCGACGTCAGTCCACTCTACGACGTCAGTGCCTCCGGAAACGGTGCCGATAGCATACTGATACTCGACTACCCCTGTGTGCGGATCATTTGCGCTCCAGGTCGCGTGAAGTAAATTCGGGACGGTAGTATAATCCCCATCGTCTGTCACAACAGGAGTAGTAGGCGGCGACGAGTCTACCAAAATTCCATCAGAGCTTCCGACCGAACTCCACATCCCCGCGCCATTTTTAGCCTTAACAGAGATGTAATATGTAGTACCATCGACTAACTCTAACCCTGACCGGGTCACCTCAGCGGCAGCACCTACGGAAGTCCAATCGGCCACATTAGCCGACCCCGCAGTTGTACCAATGGCGTATTGATATTCAGCTATCCCAGACTGCGGATCACCAGATGTCCAGGTAGCGTGGAGTGTAGTCGCGTCAGTTGTATAAACCCCGTCATCAGTAACAACAGGCGTAGTAGGCGGACTGTTATCGACCTTAATCCCATCAGACGTCCCAACCGCACTCACCAACCCAGCACCGTTAGTCGCCTTAACAGAAATGTAATACGTAGTCCCCGGTGTAAGGGCCAAACCAGTGCGTGTAATTTCTGTAGCGGTTCCGACAGAAGTCCAGTTGACTATATTCGCACCACCAGCCGTGCTACCGATGGCATACTGATAACTCACAACCCCAGACTCAGGATCACTACTAGACCACGTGGCGTGAAGCGAATTAGTGCTCGAAGTATATTCCCCGTCGTCTATGACAACAGGCGTAGTCGGAGGAGTAGCGTCACACAATATCCCATCGGATACTCCCACAGGCCCCCACAACCCGGCCTTGTTTTTCGCCTTAACAGAGAAGTAATAAGTCTTCCCTGTCTCAAGACTCAAGCCGATTTTCGTAACCGAGGCTATTGCTCCCGTCGAAGTCCAGCCGACAACATCAGTAGCGCCGGCAGAGGTCCCGATAGCATACTGGTAGTCAGCGATTCCAGAATGCGGGTCAGATGCCATCCACGTAGCGTGCAGCGATGTCTGACTTGACGTAAACTCCCCATCATCAGTAACGGTCGGCTGAGAAGGCGGAGAAGAATCCACCATAATCCCATCAGAGCTTCCGACCGCACTCCACATCCCCGCACCGTTTTTCGCTTTAACGGAGATGTAGTAAGTCGTACCATCGACCAACTCCAACCCGCTTCTCGTTACCTCAGTAGCAGTCCCAACAGAAGTCCAATCGACAACGTTTGTTCCGCCAGAGGAAGTACCAATCGCGTATTGATACTCAACTATCCCGGACTGCGGATCACCAGATGTCCAGATAGCGTGGAGTGTAGTCGCGTCAGTAGTATAAACCCCGTCGTCAGTGACAATAGGCGTAGTCGGAGGGCTGTTATCTACTTTAATCCCATCAGACGTCCCAACCGCACTCACCAACCCAGCGCCGTTAGTCGCCCGAACGCTGATATAATACGTAGTCCCCGGCGTAAGAGCCAAACCATTACGTGTAATTTCAGTAGCAGTTCCAACAGAAGTCCAGTTAACTATATTCGTACCACCAGCCATACTACCGATGGCGTACTGATAACTCACAATCCCAGACTCAGTATCACTACTAGACCACGTGGCGTGAAGCGAATTAGTGCTCGAAGTGTATTCACCATCGTCAATAACAACCGGAGTGCTAGGAGGAGTAGCATCGCACAATATCCCGTCGGATACTCCAACAGATCCCCACAACCCGGCCTTATTCTTAGCCTTAATGGAGAAGTAGTAGGTCTTACCAGTCTCCAGGCTAAGCCCACTCTTAGTGACGGAGGCCACCGCCCCCGTAGAAGTCCATCCAACAACATCAGTAGCCCCGGCAGAGGTCCCAATAGCATACTGATACTCAGCAATCCCAGAATGCGGGTCAGATGCCGTCCACGTAGCGTGCAATGACGTCAGGCTTGATGTGTACTCCCCATCATCAGTAACGGCTGGCTGAGAAGGCGGAGAAGAATCCGCCATGATCCCATCAGAGCTTCCAACAGCACTCCACATCCCTGCGCCATTTTTAGCCTTAACAGAGATGTAATATGTAGCCCCATCGACCAACTCTAATCCAGACCTGGTGACCTCAGTGGCAGTCCCAACAGAAGTCCAATCGACGATATTAGCCGAACCAGCCGTCGTGCCAATGGCGTACTGATACTCTGCTATCCCAGACTGCGGATCACTTGAAGCCCAGGTAGCGTGCAGTGTAGTCGCGTCGGTAGTATAAACCCCATCGTCAGTAACAACTGGCGTAGTAGGCGGGCTATTATCGACCTTAATTCCATCAGACGTCCCAACCGCACTCACCACCCCAGCGCCGTTAGTCGCCTTAACAGAAATGTAATACGTAGTCCCCGGCGAAAGAGCCAAACCAGCGCGTGTGATTTCAGTAGCAGTTCCGACAGAAGTCCAGTTGACTATATTCGCACCACCAGCCGTGCTACCGATGGCATACTGATAACTCACAATCCCAGACTCAGGATCACTACTCGACCACGTCGCGTGAAGCGAGTTAGTGCTCGAAGTGTATTCTCCGTCATCTATGACAACAGGTGTGCTCGGAGGAGTGGCATCGCACAAAATCCCATCGGATACTCCAACAGGCCCCCACAACCCTGCCTTATTCTTCGCCTTAACAGAGAAGTAATAAGTCTTCCCTGTCTCAAGACTCAAGCCGATTTTCGTAACTGAAGCTATTACACCTGTCGAAGTCCAGCCAACAACATCAGTAGCACTGGCATAGGTCCCAATAGCATACTGATATTCAGCAATCCCAGAATGCGGGTCAGACGCCGTCCAAGCGGCGTGCAGCGATGTCAGACTCGACGTATACTCTCCATCATCTGTCACAACAGGAGTAGTAGGTGGAGAAGAGTCCACCATAATCCCATCGGAACTACCGATCGCACTCCACATCCCCGCGCCATTTTTCGCCTTAACGGAGATGTAGTAACTCGTTCCATCGACCAACTCTAATCCGCTTCTCGTTACCTCAGTGGCAGTGCCCACAGAAGTCCAATCGGCTACATTAGTAGACCCTGCCGTTGTGCCAATCGCATATTGATACTCAGCTATCCCAGACTGCAGATCACCAGATGTCCAGGTAGCGTGGAGTGTAGTCGCGTCAGTAGTATAAACCCCGTCGTCAGTAACAACAGGCGTAGTTGGAGGGCTGTTATCTACCTTAATTCCGTCAGAAGTCCCAACAGCACTCACCAACCCAGCGCCGTTAGTCGCCTTAACAGAAATGTAATACGTAGTCCCAGGCGAAAGAGCCAAACCAGTGCGTGTAATTTCAGTAGCAGTTCCAACAGAAGTCCAGTTGACAATACTCGTGCCACCAGGTGTGCTGCCTATAGCATACTGATAACTCACAACCCCAGACTCAGGATCACTACTCGACCACGTCGCGTGAAGCGAGTTAGTGCTCGAAGTGTATTCACCATCGTCAATAACAACCGGAGTGCTAGGAGGAGTAGCATCGCACAATATCCCGTCGGATACTCCAACAGATCCCCACAACCCGGCCTTATTCTTAGCCTTAATGGAGAAGTAGTAGGTCTTACCAGTCTCCAGGCTAAGCCCACTCTTAGTGACGGAGGCCACCGCCCCCGTAGAAGTCCATCCAACAACATCAGTAGCCCCGGCAGAGGTCCCAATAGCATACTGATACTCAGCAATCCCAGAATGCGGGTCAGATGCCGTCCACGTAGCGTGCAATGACGTCAGGCTTGATGTGTACTCCCCATCATCAGTAACGGCTGGCTGAGAAGGCGGAGAAGAATCCGCCATGATCCCATCAGAGCTTCCAACAGCACTCCACATCCCTGCGCCATTTTTAGCCTTAACAGAGATGTAATATGTAGCCCCATCGACCAACTCTAATCCAGACCTGGTGACCTCAGTGGCAGTCCCAACAGAAGTCCAATCGACGATATTAGCCGAACCAGCCGTCGTGCCAATGGCGTACTGATACTCAACTACCCCAGACTGCGGATCACCTGATGTCCAGGTTGCGTGGAGTGTAGTCGAGTCAGTAGTATAAACTCCATCGTCAGTAACAACAGGCGTAGTAGGAGGGCTGTTATCTACCTTAATCCCATCGGACGTCCCAACCGCACTTACCAACCCCGCACCGTTAGTCGCCCTAACAGAAATGTAATACGTAGTCCCCGGTGTAAGAGCCAAACCATTACGTGTAATTTCAGTAGCGGTTCCAACAGAAGTCCAGTTAACTATATTCGCACCGCCGGCCATACTACCTATGGCATACTGATAACTCACAACCCCAGACTCAGGATCACCACTAGACCACGTGGCGTGAAGCGAATTAGTGCTCGAAGTGTATTCTCCATCGTCTATAACAACGGGCGTGGTCGGAGGAGTAGCATCGCACAATATCCCATCAGATACTCCGACCTCTCCCCACAACCCGGCCTTATTCTTCGCCTTAACGGAGAAGTAATAAGTCTTTCCAGTCTCAAGACTCAAGCCGGTTTTCGTTATAGAGGCCACTGCACCCGTAGAAGTCCAGCCAACAACATCAGTAGACCCGGCAGAGGTCCCAATAGCATACTGATACTCAGCAATGCCAGAATGCGGGTCAGATGCCGTCCAAGCAGCGTGCAGCGATGTCTGGCTTGACGTATACTCCCCATCATCAGTAACGGCCGGCTGAGTAGGCGGCGAAGAGTCCGCCATAATCCCATCGGAACTACCAACCGCACTCCACATCCCCGCGCCATTTTTAGCCTTAACCGATATGTAGTAAGTGGCCCCATCGACCAACTCCAACCCACTTCTCGTTACCTCAGTGGCAGTCCCTACAGAAGTCCAATCGACGATGTTCGTTCCACCAGAAGAAGTACCAATCGCGTACTGGTACTCGACTATCCCAGATTGCAAATCACCAGATGTCCAGGTAGCGTGGAGTGTAGTCGCGTCAGTAGTATAAACCCCGTCGTCAGTAACAACAGGAGTAGTCGGAGGGCTGTTATCTACCTTAATCCCATCAGACGTCCCAACCGCACTTACCAACCCCGCGCCGTTAGTCGCCTTAACAGAAATGTAGTATGTGGTTCCCGGCGTAAGAGCCAAACCAGTGCGTGTAACTTCAGTAGCGGTTCCAACAGATGTCCAGTTAACTATATTCGCACCACCAGGTGTGCTACCTATGGCATACTGATAACTCACAACCCCTGACTCAGGATCACTAGTCGACCACGTAGCGTGAAGCGAATTAGTGCTCGAAGCGTATTCCCCGTCGTCTATGACAACAGGCGTAGTGGGAGGAGTGGCATCACACAATATCCCATCGGATACTCCGACAGACCCCCACAACCCGGCCTTATTCTTCGCCTTAACGGAGAAGTAATAAGTCTTTCCAGTCTCAAGACTCAAGCCGGTTTTCGTTATAGAGGCCACTGCACCCGTAGAAGTCCAGCCAACAACATCGGTAGCGCCGGCAGAGGTCCCAATAGCATACTGATACTCAGCAATCCCAGAATGCGTGTCATATGCAGTCCACGTAGCGTGCAGTGATGTCTGACTTGACGTAAACTCCCCATCGTCAGTCACAACAGGAGCAGTAGGCGGCGAGGAATCCACCATGATTCCATCAGAACTACCGACCAGACTCCACATCCCCGCACCATTTTTGGCCTTAACAGAGATGTAGTAAGTCGTACCATCGACCAACTCTAACCCAGACCGGGTCACCTCAGTAGCAGTGCCTGCAGAAGTCCAATCGACGACGTTCGTTCCACCAGAAGAAGTACCAATCGCGTACTGGTACTCGACTATCCCAGACTGCAGATCACCAGATGTCCAGGTAGCGTGGAGTGTAGTCGCGTCAGTAGTATAAACCCCGTCGTCAGTAACAACAGGCGTAGTTGGAGGGCTGTTATCTACCTTAATTCCGTCAGAAGTCCCAACAGCACTCACCAACCCAGCGCCGTTAGTCGCCTTAACAGAAATGTAATACGTAGCCCCAGGCGTAAGAGCCAAACCAGTGCGCGTAATTTCAGTAGCAGTCCCGACAGAAGTCCAGTTGACAATACTCGTGCCACCAGGTGTGCTACCTATAGCATACTGATAGCCTGCAACCCCAGACTCAGGATCGCCGCTAGACCACGCCGCGTGAAGCGAGTTAGTGCTCGAAGTGTATTCTCCGTCATCTATGACAACAGGTGTGCTCGGAGGAGTGGCATCGCACAAAATCCCATCGGATACTCCGACCTCTCCCCACAACCCAGCCCTATTCTTCGCCTTAACAGAGAAGTAATAAGTCTTTCCAGTCTCGAGACTCAAGCCGGTTTTCGTAACTGAGGTTAGTGCTCCCGTCGAAGTCCAGCCAACAACGTCAGTGGCCCCGGCAGAGGTCCCAATAGCATACTGATACTCAGCAATCCCAGAATGCGGATCAGATGCCGTCCACGTAGCGTGCAACGATGTCTGGCTTGACGTATACTCCCCATCATCAGTAACGGCCGGCTGAGTAGGCGGCGAAGAATCAGCCATAATCCCATCAGAGCTTCCAACAGCACTCCACATCCCCGCGCCATTTTTAGCCTTAACAGAGATGTAGTAAGTAGTCCCATCGACCAACTCTAATCCGCTTCTCGTCACCTCAGTAGCAGTACCCACAGAAGTCCAATCGACGACATTAGCCGACCCCGCCGTCGTGCCAATGGCGTACTGGTATTCTGCCACGCCGGTATGCGGGTCGCTGGAACTCCACTGCGCGTGCAACGATTGTTCCCCTGAGATATATTCTCCATCATCAGTAACAACCGGCGTCACGGGTGGGCTTGCATCGACCATTATGCCGTCGCTGACACCCACCTCCGACCATAACCCGGCCCCGTTTCGAGTCTTTACGGCAAAATAATAGACCTGCCCATCAACGAGAGTCAGACCAGTGTGTGTTACAGAGAACTCGCTGCCAGCCGACACCCAATCTAACACATCAGTGCCACCCGGACTGGTGCCGATCGCGTAATGAGATTCTGAGATGCCGGATTCCTCATCAAAGGATTCCCACGATGCGCTCAACGAATCTGCACTGGATGAGTAAACGCCGCCATCCGTCACAACAGGCGTCGAAGGAGGAGTGGAATCCGGCGGAAACGTGTGTAACTTATTGCCACCTCCGACCATCAACGTCCCATCGGCGCCGATGGCGGGCGAACTGCTAACTGCTCCCCCCAGGCTCGCGCTCCACATAGCAGTGCCATTCGGTTTGATGGCGTATATGCTGCCGTCCTCCGAGCCAACATACATTACGCCGTTGCCGCCAACTGCTGCCGATGAACGAACCGGGCCAGAGGTCTGAAACGACCACGCCAGCGATCCCGTCGAGGTTATCGCATATAACTTTCCATCCTCCGCGCCGACATAAATCGTGCCGGACGGGCCGATCGCCGGGCTGCTGTCAACCTGCGAAGAAATTGTATATTGCCACTTTAAAGTCCCGGAGGGGTTCAGCGCCACCAATTTTCCATTGGAACTAACCGCATAAATCACCCCATCAGAGCCAACAGCCGCGGAGTTCGACACAGCAGAGGGGAATTTATAGCGCCATTTCAGGGTGCCGTTCGAGTATATTGCGTATAAATAGGTGTCATCGGAGCCGACGTAAATAACCCCATCCGACACCGCCGGGCAAGACCTCAGCGCGCCACCCGTCGAGTACGCCCACTTCTGTGTTCCCTGGGAATTCAGAGCGTAAAGATTTTTATCCAGACAAGGGGTGTAAATCGTTTTATCCGGCCCAATGGCAGGGGATGCGCCGAGTTTTCCGCCCAGTAGCTTTCGCCATTTGAGCGTGCCAGCAATGCTGTACGCGTAGAGATATGTCAGGTCAGATCCAACATAAATCGTGCCGTCGTTTGAGATAGCTGGTGCGCCTCGGCCGGCCGATTGCAGGGGAGCTCTCCAACGCAGTTCGCCCTCTTTAGTCAAGCTGTAGATGTATGTATCCTGACAAACGAAGTAGATATTGCCGGAGGAGTCGGTCACCGGGTCCCCAGTGACCGCCCCTTCAGCCAAATAACTCCATCCCAGCGCGCTTCCGGCAGGGCCAGAAGCCGAGCTTTGCCCTGTATTGCAGGCATCAGAATGAAATTTAGACCAGCATCCACTCATCAATTGTGCTGACACCGGCATACAGCCCATGCACAACACAATGAACAACCCAACCGCAAACGCGCGAACACGCATGTCGTCAAACACGCTCCTTATCCAGACGCGCCTCCCTGCCAGCGGGCAGACCAGTTTCGCCGTGCCACACTCCCGATTTTAAGTCATCCTGAATCGTTATTTAATGCAAAAACTGCACGTCACTTGCCTTCCGAACTAACAGAAGACTGCCGTAACCGCCCGTCACAGCTTCGCACGAACTGATCCCAGTCGCCGCATACATCGACCCGACAGTCGGCAACGCAAATGGAGTTTTGACGCGCGCGACCTCGCCGTTAGGTTCCATAAGCTCGAAGTAACCATTGGCAGCATTCTGCACCACTCCCCACGTCCTGACCAGTAACCCGATGTTATTCGCTCCTCGCGCGCCAAGCGTCCCACCGACCACTCCCGGCACAATTCCAGCAGCCGCACCGCCCATATACTCTGGCCTGATCCCGAAAGGAACCACTAATACCTGCGGTTGTGACAATTGCTTCACCGAGGTCGCATTGATCTGCCTTTCGCCGTTAACTGTGCTGATGGTGCCGCTCACAGTGACGACCATGCCCTCCGATATGGTCGATTGGTTCCAGACCACCTTAATGCCCTGTATCCTTTGCTTGTCCTCTATATAGAACACACCTGCAAACTGATCGTTGCCCGCAGTTACAGGCAGGCCAACTATCGTAATTTCCGTGCCATTCGGAAGCTGTTTTGCGTCTTCCAGTGAATACTCAGGCGGAGGAAGCTCGGTTGTCCAGAACTCCCGCGCCCGAAGCCTGTTTATCGAATACTGGTTGGTGATATAAAACGCCATGCACTTGTCGGCAGACTCCGCGGAGATAACAGGCGCCGTTTCGGCTTGGGCAGTATTGGATATACGAATGCCCCCACCGCTATCCATCAGCGTGCCATCAGAGGAAACTCGCGCCGCATATATGTCTGTCTTAGTCGATGCGGCACTTCGGCGCTCTTCCCACGCCACGACGTACTTGCTTCCATCCCAGGCCACACTTGGGTGGCTGCCGATGGCCGGGCTGGTTGTTATCGTAATATCGGAACCTATCTTCGTATTGGACGCGTTGAACCGAGCAGCTTTTATAGTGTTGTATGACTCTGTCCAGACCACCATATAATTGGTGCCGTCAGACGCAATCTTGGGCTCAGCAGTGGCAGAAGATGTCGTGTTTACAATCCTCTCGACGCCGACCGGCCCAGCGGGTGGCACGATTTTGCTCACCGTGGCAGGCTCACCGTAAGAATCGTAGCTTTCGCTCCAGGTGGCATGCAGTGTGCTTCTGCTGGTTTGCGTGTCTCCGTCATCCCAAACCTCTGGAGTGCTCGGCACTGACAAGGCCGATACCTTCGGCGGCATCAGAGAGCCCGCTTTGACTATCTTTATTCCATCGGAACAGCCGACACTGCTTTTCTGTCCCGCCCTGTTGGTAGCCCTCACCGATATGTAGTAAGTTACATTCTCCTGCAACATAAGCCCGGTTGCTGTCACTTCAGTGGCGATGCCTACGATAGGAACAGTGTATGATGCGGGCACGGTAGTCCAGCCTCGAACGTTAGTGCCTTTAAACGTTGTGCCTATGGCATATTCATACCTCATCTGCCACTGATCTTGCCAGGCCACCAGGCAGTTGCCGGAGCTTGACGCGGCTATAGACGGGAGTATTTGCAGGCCCGGAGCAGTGGTTACATAGACATCGATGACGCTCGGAACTCCGGAGGCACTTACCCGTTTTCCGTATATGTCCCAGGAACCATCCAATGCGCGATTATCCGCCCACACTACCATAAAATCGGTGCCAGTCCAGGCCACCGCAGGATTCCCACGATCCATCTCCAGGCTGCTTATAGTTATCTCAGAGCCGACAGGGTTAAGATTCGCGTCCAGCCGCTTGCCTTTGATGTCGTAATAACCCGACAGTGCGGTGCCTTGTCTCCAGACGACGAGATAACAATTTGCCGTCGGACTCCAGGCAATGGCAGGCTGGGTAGCCACGTATGCGCTGGATACTGGTTTGCCGACGGGATCAACCGTGGTACCATCGGATTGCACTCGGGCGGCGTAGATGGCGCTGGATAAAGAACTCGCGCGCTTATCTGCCCAGACGACCACGTGATTTGATCCATTCCACACCGAAGCACACGATTGCTGATCCTGCTTGGCAAGCGAGATTGTTTGATTGCCAGTCACCATGCCGCTGCTATTCAGGTGACATCCCCAAATGCCGGATGATCCGCTATATTCGACGCTCAAAACCGAGCCTGTATAGGTGCCCGTCTTTCCGGCAATCGCCATGCCGTTTTGGCTGCACGATACGTTTGAGGACAACTGCCTGGCAGTTCCGAGAGCGCCGTTGTAACCCACTGTACGACCCCAGGGCCGCCTGGTTGATACTGCATAGCTGCACACGACTTGATAGCTCTGTCCATTCCAGGCTACGTCTGGGGTGGTGCTATAGTAGTTCCAATCCGTATAGTATTGACCATACTCCGAGAACAGGAGTATCCCGCCTGGGTCCTGTACAGCTCCGGTTGTCGATATGCGGGTCGCCCGGACGTCGCTCATCGCGCCGGAGACGCCGCCTGGTGCATCCTCCCAGACCACCATCCATCCACCGGCAGTTCCGTTGGCATCAAGCCCACCTGCAACTTTCGGTGCGAACTGGGCCCCTGCTGCTCCGTTTGCGGGCTGGCTTGCTTTGTTTGACACCAGCACGTCTGAGCCAATGATTTTGTTGCCCAGGTGGTCTATTCTACACCCTACAATATCAGAGTCTGCGCCCTGCATTTCCCACACAACAAAGTATCGCGCTGCTGTGCCCGTTAATCCGTTCCAGGCAATGGCAGGGCTAAGTGATGAGTTTCCAGCACTGGCCAGGGTGGCGCGTTTAGTAATCGCACGCGTCACGCCCGATACTGTGGCTGATAGGATGCTGGATATGCTGCCGTAGCCACCCAGTTGCCACACCACCTGCCAGTCCAACCCGTTTGATGCAACGACTGGACGTAGCTGGTGATCAGTTTGTGCAGCCGAGATTTCAAACCCGTTCGGATCCAAAACCTGGCCCGACGGCGTTACCCGTGCACCATAGATTTTCTGGATCCCAGCCGGGGCTGCATCCCAGACCACAAGGAAATTAGTACCATTAAACGCAACCGAGGGACGCCGTTCGTTCATTGGATTTGGGTTGCCTTTGGCGTCACAGGTAATCAGAAAAGACTCATCGCTAACGGGCTCCCCGTTTTGATCCAGAAAGATGCCATAAACGTCGTATTGGCTTCCAGTACGGTTATCACTCCATACTGCCAAATACGTACCCGGACCCGCAGCTATGCTGGTTTGACCCACCAGGTTTGTGACGGGGCAGGTTACGTTTGCAATCTGACGTTCGGCACCGACGGCATAGTCGTCCGCCGCAGCCGGACACAGCGCCAGGGCAGCGATAGTTAATACGGCAGCCAAGGCACCCAAGCTAATCGCGAAACGCCTCAATAAATTACTCATTGTTGTTCCCCTTTCTGCAAGACCGGGTTCGGAAATATAGTCTATATTGCCAGACTGGCATAAAAATTGCAATGTTTGTGATTGATTCAAGTAAATTGGCTAATGAAAGCGATGCGTGATTATCACCCCTGGTTGAGAACAGCGCCTCGCACACAATGGGAGGGTATCCAATTGAAAAAGAACACGCTTCTCTTCACCATTTGCCTGGCTCTGCTACTTGCCGGCAACGCCTTCTGTGCTCCATTCGTCAGCTTCTGGGTAGAGCGCACGGATGACGGGACTACAGGTGTTTGGACCTATACGCTCTACAACGACTCCAACATCCCGTTATCTCTCGATTCATTCGGGCTTTTCGGATCGTCTGCTTCGACTCTTCAAGCTGCAGGTCCGGATCCCGTTGGCTGGGAATACCTTGAGGAAGACCTCTTCGATTACTACCCCGGTTGGCAGGTTATCTGGGAAGCCGGTATGGAAAACGTCCCGGATATGGGCCAATCAGTTGCCGGATTCTCAGTAATCGCTCCCCAGGGCGCCACCGCGCCGACTCAGTTCGAACTGATCTACATCGATACTGATGCCTGGGAATATGTCTCATTCTATGGCGACATATACGATCCCAACTCAGTGCCGGAGCCCAGCTCTATGATGTCGCTGGCGGCAGCGCTTCCCCTGATGGGTGCGGCGGCTCTCCGTCGCAAGCGCCGAGCATAAAGAGAAAGAACGCTATTTGATTGCGGCGCACTAATCCGGCAAGATTCGGGTTAGTGCGCTATTTTTTTCCACCTCACATCGTAGTCAAATTCCGGATCCAGCTCGTCGGTGTGGCAACCCCTGCAGTTGGCCTCACCGGTAGCCCCAAAACCCTTGGCCGGCTTGGCGATGTGCTCCTTACCAGCGCCGTGGCACGCCTCGCACTGCACATTAGCGAGTTCCGGGGTCTCCTTCATATTGACAAACCCGGTCATCTGATGACGCCCGGTAGTGTGACAGTCGACGCATTCAGGGTCATACTCCTGCTTAGTCTTTTTGAGAGTATCGATAGCGTGGCTGTGCTGACTCGATTCCCACACCTCATAGGCTTTCGGGTGACACTGCTTGCAGGCGCCGTGGCCTGAAAATCTTTTATTGCTCTCTCTAATCGCGTCCGGGTCCAACCCGCTCGCCCTTACCTTGGCGTCGAGTTCGGCCCTCATTTTGTCTCGCTGTTTGATATAATGATCTCTAAGCGCCTCATTATGAGCGTCAAATAACTTCACGATGTCCGGGTGCTCATCGTAGGCGCGATCCATATACAGCAGCGAATTCGAGGCCGCCTGCCATTTTTTCGCCTTCGCCCGTTCTATCTCCAGCTTGCCCACACTCCAGTTAGAACGTGTCAAACTTCTCAAAAATACCACATCACCTATCGTTGTATAAGGAACTTCTACCACATTACTGTCTTTATCTGGCATATGGAGTTCCTTTTCGATGTGTGAACAGATCACAACGTCACTGAGCCCCAGCTCTGCGATCGCTGTGGCTTCGGCTAAAGGCATGTGGGCGGCAATAACGATAACGTCGGCGGACTTCCTAATGCTGGGGATCATTTTGCGCACCAGATCGGCGGGGTCTCCTATCTTGACGCTCGTTTTTCGCAGCACGTCGTTAGGGGCCAAATTTTTACTGAACAGCCCAATGACAGCCACCCGCACTCCACCCTGCGTTTTGTAGCTGATATGCGAGGGGCAAACGCGTTTACCAGTGGAGACATCGAAGACATTGGCGCAGGTTATAGGAACGCTCAGTTCGACGCATTTCTCGTTTACAGCGTGCAGATCCGCCGCAATTTCAGTCTCCCCGGGAACCCACGCGTTGTAGCCGATCTTTGACAGGATATTAGTGGTAAGCTCCCGCTTAAATTGTCCTTGCGCAGAGGTATCCCCGCTCAGCGCATCCCCGCAGTCGATCAGCACCACGTTTGTGTACTTATCAGAAAGCTCTTTGATGAGCGTCGCCTGCCTGCCGTAGCCGCCGTATCGAAACTTCGTACAGTTGCAGGAACGCACCTGGCCGTAAACCTGGCTGGTATACAGCAAAAACACAGGCTGATCAGCAGCTACATCTTTTCGGTTCTGCTTGGATACCGAAAGAGAGGCGATCGGAAAGGCCATCGTCCCGATAATGATAACTACAATAATGAAACAGACCAACCATCTAGTGTTACTCATACTACCCCATCCCTAGCAAGTGTGGCAGCGTCTTTGCGCTGCTTAGCTTCAAACATAATTGCAGACTGGTTTGATTGAGGTGTTCCAGCTCTTATTTCTTTGTCTTTGCAGTATCAGATTTCTGATTCGTGACTTCGGGCACAGGCCGAATCTGCTTGCCCTTGGGCAGCTCAAATGTGGCTGAGGGTATCTTCTGGTTGACTTTGTATGATAGATAAGTGGCGCTGGCACGGTCGGCTTTGTTCGGCCCCTCAACCTCAATCTTCATCGGGCTGTTTTTTGCGGCATTCACCCACAGCTTACACTTCCAGCCGGAGACAGGGTCTTTATATTCGTGGACGTCGCATTTTTCCTCATCAAGCGTCGCCTTGCCCAGCGATTTCGCGTTATTGGCTTTGAGAAATGCCTTCACATCCCCGATCGGCCCGGGAAACAGCGCCATTGGGTTCTCTTTTTTGTGACCCGCGGGATATTTACCGATAAAAGGAGTGCTGCCGAGCATAAATAACCCATCGTTATTCTTTATCAACTTCAGATCCATCCCCGGCGATGCCACTTCCCACAGAAAATTCTTTCCGTCGATAGTCATCGTGCGCGTGCCCGCGTCGCCGAAAGGATTCTTCAGACGTACCTTATATATAGTAGCCGTCCCTGCAGTTGGCTTAGCGACGCTCTTGGTGGGTTTGGTGGCTTTAGCGGAGATACACGCCGACGGCGCAGTAAGCATCAAAATGAAAGCCCCAGCGATGATCGATATACGGGTGAAAGACAACATAGCGACCAATCCTTTCTGCGATTCAATAAGTGTTCGTCACGAGTCAATAATATAAATAATGAAACGAGAACCAATTGTTTGCAGAGGACTGCCTAAAACGCAGGGCACTACGGGTGTGGAGCCCTAACGGGCGCGCCTCTTCAATTCACACTTACTCCTGGCGCACTGCTCGAACCGGGCTTTTCGAGGTAGAGGAGAGAAGCCGGTTGAAGGCTTCTCTCCGTTTTACTTACCAGGTATTAGGTTGATATGGAATTACTTGGCAGGGAAGAATACTCCCAGCTTGTTGCCAATGTACTCGACGTCAGCCTGCAGCTTGCAGCACGCAGGGTTCTCGAGAGTATTGCGGATACCGCACTCAACAAACGGCTCGCCGCAAAGGGCTGTGTCGCAGTTGTTCTCGATGAACATGCGCAGATCCCAGAACTTAGCGGTAGTCTGAGGATCAGCCGGATCGGCACAGATCAGAGCATCAATCTTGCACTTGATGGTGTCGTAAAGAGCCTCGCTGCAGATGATCGGAACTTGCAGGCTGCCCACCGGAAGCTCATGGAACAGGTCCACGAGGAGGTCCAGATGCTCAAGATCAGCGTCCACATACCA
This sequence comes from Armatimonadota bacterium, assembly GCA_050948905.1. Lineage (GTDB taxonomy): Bacteria > Armatimonadota > UBA5829 > UBA5829 > UBA5829 > DTKD01. The sequence goes on from JBMNES010000001.1 coordinate 1,552,697, forward strand.
GCACCAGACTTCCTGATGCGCGGTCGAGGGGTGGTTCGGGTTGGCCGGATCTGCCCAGAGCTGATCGGTCTTATAGCTGACCGTCAGTTTCCAGCAGGTTCCCGGAAGCTCATACATCAGCGGCCACCAAAGGCGGACGTTGTTGCTACCCTGAACCGTGTAGCACTCCTGATTGAACGCAGGAATCGAGCAGAAGTAGGCCGGGGCTTCCTTCTTAAGCGCAATGTTGGTGATCTGCCAGCTCAGTCCGTTTGGAACCGTCGAAGCGGTCACGAAGTTCGGCCAACCATTTTCGGGGCAAGTCCCACCAGGATCAATTGCCAGAACTCCGGGCACTGCAGTGATGACATCATCGCCAAAGCCATTCAGACCCTGGAAGACCTGATTGCCGGCTTCAGGGCAAGTCGCACCACAATAAGCCTGATACACCACGAACGGTTCGTCGCAGTGGTCGTAAGGTACCACCAGCACCTTGGCGGCCCATGTCGGCACCGAGATCGCAAACAAGGCGATCAAGATTACTACGATTGTCTTCTTCATTGCCTTTCTACCTCTTTCTCTCTAGTTTGATAAATTAGGATTACTCGCTGCTGCGAGTCTACCGATCGGGCGCTCCTCTTACGAATCAAGCTTTCAGCGCCCCTGCTTGATTCGATTGGCCTGGAATTGAGCAATGCGTCACGACTACGTAGCAATCAGCATCTCTTCTCCAGGTGAACTCGAACTACGCTTCAGATTGCTTCCGGTTATAACCACCCCCTTAAAACTCCGAAAGCGACGACTACGCCGAGTTTGGAGCAAAACCCCTTCTCGACTTTCTCTGAGTTGCAGCCCTACGAAATATTTCGAAAAATAGCCGGACTCCCTGCAAGCTACCCTACAGTAATCATCAGCTAAACCCGAAAATTCCGTAACGGGGCTGCCACTCGCTCCCCGGGCGGAGTGAATTCGGTAGCCCCCGGGTTGAGTGCTCCGGCACTCAACCCACCTCTTCTAAAGAGATGGCGGAAAGCGGTCTGATCGGCAAACAGATACAATAATGCCACTAATAATGAACACTATTGGCTGTGCCCAGACCAAATCCGTGATTCCTTGCCATCTTTCCCGCCGTTACTATATTCAAGACTGCGCGCATTGTCAAGGGGCAATGACAAAAAACTGTGCAAAACATCCACAAACTGGTAATTATACCGGGCTTTTGTTGCTAGTTGAGCATTAATCGTGCAGAGCAAACCTAAACAAAATCATCCGCCTGCCAGCTATATTCCCACAAAAACCCTCTCTCAACAGCCTCTCCCAAGAACAAATGAGCGCAAACAGAACCACTATACCCCATAATAGACTCTACAAACCCATCTTTGATGAAATATTCTATTCTGACACTAAATTAGCAATTACTGGCCAATTGGCACGTTTTTTGCGCAGGGTGTTTGGTGACGGCCGCCTGGCTTAGCCCCCAGCGTGGGTGGCTGGAATATCGGAGGCAGTATATGAGAGTCTTGAATAAATCAATCTTATTGCAGGTTTTCGGACTGGTTATCGTGATCTGCCTGCTGACTACAGCGGCCCCGGCAGACCCGCTATTCTCAAATTATCGCGGCGATACACAACGCACAGGCCGCGCGTCACACGTCGGCCCACAGACGCCGGCAAACGTTATTCAGGTTAATATAGGCAGTCCGATAGCATCTTCACCGGCGATTGGGGCAAAGGGTACCGCATACTTCGGTTCCAATGATAATAGACTCTACGCTGTCAGTGCGACGGGGAATATTTTGTGGTCGTATCAGACTGGGGGCCTTGTCACTTCATCACCTGCTCTCGACTCCGCGGGCAACATTTATGTCGGATCACTCGACGGATATATGTACTCCGTAGACCCAACAGGCGCTCTGGTCTGGAGAACATCCTCGGCGGCTAACCCTGCCTCGCCTCCAAGCGCAATCTATTCGTCGCCTGTCATAACATCTTCAGACAGCCTCATATACTCTGCGTTAAGTGGCTATGTATTTTCACTGGATACGCAGACAGGCCTGGAGCAGTGGAGGTATCGCAGCGGGACCACTATGCTCAGTTCCGCAGCCGTATCAAACGACGAGCAATCCATATACATAGGCGGCACCGACGGCAAACTGCACGCACTTTCGTCCGATGGCGCACTGCAGTGGACTTATCAAGCCATCGACAAGAACCACGCCGCCCCCGCAGTTGTCGACGCAGGTTTGATCTATACGACCTCCGCAGATGGTATTCTGCACTGCCTTAACGACGATGGCTCACTGCGCTGGAAGTTCAACGCCAACTCAATCATATCCGGCTCCCCTGCCGTTGCACTCGACGGAACCGCATACTTCGGCACGTATCAAGGCTATATGACGGCGGTTTCCAGTATGGGTACAAGATCGTGGATATTCCGGGCGAACGCGGAGATCAAAACTTCGCCGATTATCGACAGCCTGGGTAACCTGTACTTCGGAGATGCTGGAGGCACGGTATATTCGCTGGATTCCGGCGGCCATCTGCGCTGGACTCTGGCGACAGGCTCTGAGGTAACCACCACAGCTATCGGCGCCGATGGGTCGTTATATTTCGGCTCACAAAACGGCACGTTCTGGATAGTCAACGACGGCCTTCATCACCTGCCTGAGCCTTCCACGCTGATAGCCCTGCTTGCAGGTGCGCCAGGGCTCGTGTTTATAACCCGAAGAAGAAAAGCAGGCCGCTGAATGTGAGTTGCAGCTACAGTGAAATGCTATCTGCGACGATGCCTGGAAGATAAGATCTTCTGGGCTTCTCTATATTTGACGACTGTCCGACGGGCAACATCAAACCCGCGTTCAGCCAGGATTTCCGCAATTCGCTGGTCGCTTAGTGGGCAGGTCTTATCCTCAGAGGCTATCAACTCACCGATAAGATCCTTCACCGAGACCGCGCTATCGAAGAAGAAGTCGTAGCTCACCACTTCCTCGCTGGGAAGCTGCACATACTTATTTGCGGTCGCCCTGCTGACTGTGGATTCGTGTATTTTCAGCGCGCGTGCAATACGCGTTCGAGTAAGCGGCCGCAGGAATGCCTTCGAACTCGTCTCCAGATAGCCTCTGTGATACTCCACAATAGCCTTGGTGATCTGGCGCAGCGTCTTTCGCCGTTGATTGATATTTTTAATAAACAAATCGGCGCGTTCCACGAACTCGACAATGTGTTTTTTATCCTCATTGCTGAATTTGTTTGCCCCGCCGTTTTTGATGTTATCATACATACGCCTGTAGTTCGCGTTGATATTAAGCAGTTGCTGGTCATTGCCGACAATTTCGATCTCATAACCCGCATCCGTCTTGCTGACAATGACATCAGGGCGCACCGCAGAGCTGAAATCATCCGCATCGGTCTGATACGGCGGCCGAAAGCTGTTGCCGGGATAGGGGTTGAGCTGTTTCTTTACGAACTCCATACCCGCCAGCACGTCCTTCGCGCTTACCTTCAGCCTGCGAGCCACCCGACCTATTTTTCCCGTCAGCAGTTCCTGCCAGTAATTACGCACCATTTCCAGAGCGATCGGGTTACCCCTATCGTCCTCCGCCAGCCGTTCCAACTGCAGCCGCAGACACTCTCGCAACTCCCGCGCACCAACGCCCGGCGGGTCGAAGGTCTGGATCACGGCCAAAACCATCTCCACTTCTTCAATTTCCCGCCCGAGCTCATAGGCAATTTCTGCTGTGCTGCATTCAAGATAACCAGAATCGTTTATGTTGGAGATTATATAATCCCCAACATCCCAGTGGTTCTGGGTTAGAGCCGCGCGAAGTTGGCTGACGAGGTAATCACGCAGAGTGACTTCAGCCCGTATGCTGGCGATGAAATCCCCCTCGCTCTCATCAGCATCTGCAGCAAAGTCGATGGGCTGCTCCAGTTCATATATGCTCAGATCCGTTTCGTCGGTGGAGATTTTCTGCTTATAAAACGGGCAATCAATGCACATAGTCTTCGGCTGATCGCAGTTCTCGCAGGGGTCATCCCCCGGCTCCTCAAGAGCCGGATTCTCCGCCAGTTCCTGTTCGATGGCCTGTTGTAACTCCAGTGATGTGAGCTGGAGTATATTGTTGGCCATGATCAGCTTGGGATCGATCTTTTGAGATAGACTTTGCCGTAGGCCTTGCTCAAATAGCAATTCCAGTCACCTTCCTCGCTCTGCATGCTACATTTATTCCATATAGCACAGCTTGAGGGACATATATGATCTAGTTTCTATTCAGTGAGACCTGAATTTGCGGGGCATTGTTTCGTCGAATGTGCACGGCCAGAGAGCCGAACACGCCCGGCCCATCCAATCGGAGTATAGCACCCACCTCAGGCGCTGTCAATTATTTTTAAAGAGCCCAATTTTCTCTAAATCTCAAAATTTATTAGCAATTCCCTGGCTTGCGACTTATCCCCCGGCTGCAGATTGCCCGCCACAACCTGTTCCTCGAGATACTTCTTCACTTCCCCAACCTTCGGCCCAGCCGCCATACCCAGCGCTTCCATTATCTCCCGGCCGTTAAGCGGGCTTTCGATTTTCTTTCCGTCCAGCTTATTTTTTACCTCAGCAAGCCGATTCCGAAACGGCGTTAAATCCGCGCCCCTTGCCGACGAACTGGCTGCCGCTCGATCGGCCTCCGTCAACAAAATCAACTTGTCCAAATATTCGCCCGCATCCCTAATCAGCCGTCGCATCGCCATATCCGACCAATCGTCTCTATAACTCCCAACCCGCAGGTGCATCGAGATCAAAAAACCAACCTCTTCAGCCTCCGAGTTGGAATACGTCAATCGCCTCAACAGCCCCTGCGCCAGCTCCGAACCCACAGCCTCATGTCCATAAAAATGCGCCTCGCCTTCCTCATCCACCGTCCTTGTCGGCACTTTGCCGAGGTCGTGGAGCAACGCGGCCAGTCGCATCACAATCCCCTGATCGAGAGGAATATGCTCAAGCGTTTTCAGCGAGTGCCACCACACATCGTAACGATGATATTTATTTTGTCTCACACCGTATGTCACGGCCAACTCAGGCGCAAATCGCATCAACAGACCGGTCTCACGCAGCATTTCCAACGCGCTCGAAGCATTTTCAGTCATCAATATTTTGCTGAACTCGCCGCGAATGCGCTCTGCGCTGACAATATCCAGGCGATGCGACCGCTTTTTGATGGCCTCGTATGTTTCGGTGTCTATCACAAAACCGAGCCGGCTGGCGAATCGCACCGCACGCAACATACGCAGCGGATCATCTTCAAAAGTCACCAGCGGATCTTTCGGGGTGCGGATAATGCGATCGCGAATATCCTGCCTGGCTTTAGAGGTGAGGTCGAGAACCTCACCGGTATGGAGGTTCTCCAGCAGAGTATTGATGGTAAAATCCCGCCTCAGGATATCATCCTGCAGGCTGCCTGGTTCTGTGCAGGGTTTTCGGCTGGCGGGATCGTATGATTCCTTGCGAGCACCTACAAACTCGACCCTGGAACCCTCCACGCTCAGCATCGCAGTGCCGAAACGGGGATAGGTCGTCGGAGGATGCTCAGAAAGCTGCTTGTTATATAAAAACGCGGCCAGTTGTGCGGCATCACCTTCCAGCACTATATCGACATCTTCCTCGGCGGGATTGCCCATAACTCTGTCCCGGACGATACCCCCCACCAGGTATAACCTGCCTTCATACTCCGTACCGCAGGTTGCCGACCTCAGCTTTTCAATGATTGTCCGCATTTTGCTATGCGCCGTTTAGCTGTCCAGTTTATTCACGGCAGATTCTATCGCCTCCTGAAGCCTGCGCTGTTGTTCTTCCAATCGGCGTTGTTCCTGTAACAGGGTCAAATCCCCTCTTGTGCGTTCCAACACCCCTCGAACCATATCCGTCTGCCTGCGCAGGCCCTGGGTAACCGCGTCCGGGTAGTCAAATGTGATCAGAGTATAATAGACATCGTCCATTATCGTCAGGATTCTCTCCGCGCGCTGCATATCTCCCAGCCGCATCAGGTCAAGCACATGCCTGCGGCTCTCCCCGATCGCCTCAGCCAGCCCATTGATGTAGGCGGGAGCCTCGACCCCCAAATCGGCCAGGGTGGGAAACGGCATTTCGCGGATAATGGCGTAAGTCAGCTCCGATTCGGCATACTCCTTTTGTGCGTCCTGCACATAACCGGTGTAGTATATCTCCCGTTTATCTACCAGCAGTTCTCGCGTCTCGTCAACCTTCTTTCGGGCCTGAGCCTTAAGATCGCACGCGTCGTCAAAATCCTCTCTGTGGCTCGCGCGAATAGAATTGGCGGAGAGCCGGATAACCTCTCTTGAGACCTGCAGAGCCTCTTCCCGGACCCGATTTGTCTCATCGAACATTGCTCGAATGTCTTCCGCTATCGGCTTTATGCTATCCAATTTCATCTCCTTATTGTGAGTGTATTAAGCGCGCGGCCGCAGTCTCATTAGCACGTTTTGTATCTCGTTGGCGCACTGGTGCAATTCTGCGGCAGCCGCGCTCATTCGCTGCTGATTAGCCTTCCGACCCGGATACGCCGCCGCATCCTCCAGGTCGCCCATCGCTGCTGCCACTCTATCTTTAATGGCTCTCAGAGCCGACTCAGTTGGGTTCATAGGCGCATTCTAACACGTGGCGCATTCCCTCTTCAAGCACCAATCAGCATCACCAATAATACCCTATACAGGTTGCTGTTTTTTTTGGGAATTACTGGAACATTTTTTCGGGCTATAAGGTCTACAAACCAGGGAGCCGTGCCGCCCAGATTCGTTGACTTGCCTGTTTTGTTGTGCTAGCATAGGAGCCTAAGGCAGGCCCAACGGTTCAAATCGAACGGATGGCAAGCCTGGCGCATGTGTTGCGCTGGCTGGTGGTTCACCTAAAGCATCATTGTCGTTACTAGCATGCGGGTCGGCCTATGCAGCATGATTATGAGGAGAGAGCAAATGAAAGGTCGCAAAGGTTTTACGCTGATTGAGCTATTGGTCGTCATTGCGATCATAGCTATTCTGGCCGCGATCCTGTTCCCGGTTTTTGCAAGGGTCAGAAAGGCCGCTATGAACTCAGACTGCCAGTCCAATCTAAAGCAGATCGGCAATTCGTTCAAAATGTACCTCAGCGAATGGCAGGACTGCTATCCGTATCAGAATCCCAGTGCGAGACTCGGCGATGAGCCTGGGATCGTGCTTTCAAATCCCGGAGTGGTCGATGCCAACGGTGCGCCGGTGCGTTTTACGGGTAGCAGCAATAACCCGGATGCCGCAAACGTCAACTGGGTAGAAGCGTTGTTCCCATATATGGAAAACCTCTCAGAGAACGGTGCAGATGCGTGGTCTTGTAAGGCATCTTCGGATCTCAAGGACGGACAAGGTGGTCTAACCGCCTCAGCGCGCGCGAGGGTCACCTATGCGATGAATATCAATATGGTCGGACAGCCCGAGGGTGTAATAACCACGCCTGCGAATATGTTCCTTGTTCGTGAGACGGACAGAAGAGTTAACGCCGTCCTCCGACCGCTCCAGCTTTCCGCTGGCGCCAGCACACGACCGAACTCTCCGTTCCTGACTGCAACCGACAACGGCTTCGGCAGCAATGGCGCCCCGGTCAACCCCAAGATTCACGGCAACGGCTCGAACATTCTGTTTGCCGATGGCCATGTAAAGGGTTTCGGCGCTGGGGACCTTCCGGATGGAGAACTTCCGGCTAACTGCTGGGATGGCTCACAGTGGTTCAACTCCGTCAATACCGGGCCTAAGGATCGATGGAAAGCTATTGCGATCACACCGTAGTGCTCTATAGATCCTTATGGGTCTGAGCGAGGAGGTGATCATACAGCAAATTGGCATATTGTCTTTATCTATGCGTTTTTTCGTTAAGCACAATCAAAACTACCGCAATATCGGTGCAAAGAAATTAGGAGGAAGCTCAATGCTTGCAAGAAGAAAGAGTGGTTTCACACTCATCGAGCTGTTGGTCGTTATCGCGATCATAGCAATCTTGGCGGCTATCCTGTTCCCGGTTTTTGCGCGCGCTCGTGAAGCCGCCCGAAAATCCAGCTGCCAGAGCAACCTGAAGCAGTGCGCCCAGGCGCTCAAGATGTATACCGACGACTACGACGGAACCCTTCCGTCTTCCGCTCTCGTTGCTGGCGGCAACTCTCAGCCGTCTGCGGCCAACTACCAGAACTTTGGCTGCCGACTGGGCGCGACATTCCCGCCGACCAACGTCAGGCAGACCTGGCCGCAGGTTCTCTATGACAACATGAGAAACAAGGACATTATGTTCTGCCCGTCTGACTCGGTTGACCGCACACCGACAGGCGCTCTTAACAATAGCCCTGTTCTCTCCTACTGGATGAAGTATGCTATCGACCGCGCCTGGATGCAGGATATGGGCAAGAGAAAGATGGGCGACTACGGCTACGAGTCCGACCAGATCGCTTTCTTCGAGTATAAGGGATGGCACTTCAACGACCAGAGCGGTATCCGAAACGGCGTCATGCTTAACATGGCGTTTATGGACACCCACGTGGCGTCGCTCACCGTCAAAGACGGCCCGACCACTGCCGCTGTCGTTCCTGGCGCTGCCACTCAGCTGGTAGAGCCGTTCGCTTACAACACCTGGGTGAACCCGAACTCCAACCCGCCTGGACAGGTCCAGAAGCAGATGGGCTGGGATCCGACCCAGTACTACGATCAGCTCTAATCAATACATAATGAGCTAGAACAGATGGGTGGCGATCTCCGAATCGCCACCCTTTTTCACAACCCACGCGCTCTCCGATCAGCCTGCGATTATCCAGCCACCCGCGCGAAGTCGCAGTATCACCTCCCCTTTTGATTTTTGCCCGCATAAGCTACAATGGATACACTGGCACTGGGAGGCAGGCGATGGAACACTTCGATGTTGTAGTAGTTGGCGGTGGAATGGCCGGTTGGGGCGCAGCGGTGGCGTCGGCGCGGGCGGGCAAGAGCACGTTTCTAATTGAGCAATTTGGCTACCCAGGTGGTTGGGCGACGGCCGCGCTGGTGAACCCGTTTATGTCACACTGCACTTCCGATGGCAAGCCTCTTGTCGGTGGGCTCTATCAGGAACTACGGGATCGTTTGACACAGGCCGATGCGTTGCTCGGCAACTCATTCGACTCCGAGGCTATGCGATATATTCTTCAGGAGACAATGCTGCAAGCAGGTGTTCGGCTGCGATATCACGGCTTCGTCGATTTCGCTGAGTATATGCCCGATGGTGCGATATGTGTACATTGTCGGTCTAAGAGCGGTATCGAGGAGTTCACTTGCAGTCGGTTGATCGACTGCAGCGGCGACGGAGATGTGGCTATCTCGTTGGGGGCGGACTATCAATCGGGCGGTGAAGACGGCGTTCCGCAGGCCGTGACGCTGATGTTCGACGTTGGCGGTGTGGATTTCGAGAAAGCAATAACCTACGTCCGCGATAATCCAGATCAGATGCGCTTCCCAAAACTGCCTGCCGATGCGGACACGGCTAAGCTGGCCAACGGGGTAATCTCCGTGGCCGGATATTACGACCTGATCTCACAGGCTCGGGCGAACGGTGAATATTCGGTTCCGGGAGATTTAATTTTCTACATCAGCAGGCCGCATCAAGGCGAGGTAGTGTTTAACACCACCCACGTCGGCAACATCCACGCAACCGACGCCGAGGACCTCACGCGTGCCGAAATCGAAAGCCGACAGCAGATGGCAAGTGTTGTCTCGTTCGTTCGCAAATACGTGCCGGGTTTCGAGAACGCCTATCTTCTGAGAAGCGCAGATCACGTCGGCGTGCGGGAGAGCCGTAGAATCACTGGGGATTATGTTTTCAGCGAGACAGATGTCGTTGAGGCGCGCAAATTCGATGATTGTGTATGCAGGCTGGCATACCCGGTGGACATCCACTCCGGCAAGGGCGACGGTTACACAAAAGAAGAGGGCAGGCGGCCCGTAAATAATGCTCCTCCTGGCGACTGGTATGAGATTCCGTATAGGTGTCTGCTGCCGGCAGGGTTGGACAACGTGCTTGTGGCGGGCAGGTGTGTATCTAGTTCGCAGGCTGGGCACGGCGCCATTCGCATTATGCCTGCTTGCGTGGCGATGGGTCAGGCGGCGGGTGTGGCTGCGGCAATGTCTCTGGATGAAAAAGTCTGCGTAAGAGAGATCAATAAAGGCTCATTGACCGCAGTTCTGCGAGAACTGGGTGCGCTGGTTTAGAGAAAAAAAGGCGGGGTAGATGCCCCGCCGGAAGATCATACTACGATTTAGCAGGCTATTACTGTATCGTCATCTGGTCTACCACGGCGGCCACTGAATTCACTTGTCGAGCAACGGCGACCGCATGTTCTTTCGCGCCTGCGCTGACGAGGCCTTTCAGGTAGACTATGCCGTTGCGCACTTCTACGTCGATTCTAAAGCCAGAGAGCATTCCGTCTTTCCTGAGACTGGCTCTCACGTCGTCATTGAGGTCCATGTCGCGAAATCCCATTTTGTTTCCTCCGAGACAACCCTCGATATTTAGAGTACCCAGTGTCTTTAAGGCGTAAACTCTGCAGGGCAAGCTCTACAATGTGATTCCACAGTACAAGGCTACAGCCACGAGAATCGTTACTCGTGGCTGAAAAACTGGTATTTTTAACAGTATAGAATACTTTTTATGCCGCGAGGGGCATCTCCGAATCGTCAGAGGCCTCCGGTGCCCATCTGGAGGTTAGATCCTCCGATTTTGGGGATATATACTCAGCCAATTCGCTGGTCGACGAATATAGCCGCACGGTGGAGCCAAGTTTTGCAGTCTGTAACAGCTTAGCCGAACGATCCGAGGCCACCACGTGTACCGCCATATCAGGCCCGAGCTTTCTTAACGCATTAACCATCGAAGTTGCGCCGTTTACCCCGTTGAAGCTCAACCCGGCAATATCGAGCACCAGGGAGGTGGTACCCTGCTCACAAAACCCGGACAAAACTCCAGACATAGCCTCATCGTGCCAGCCGTCCATGTGACCGCGCAGCGTAAGCCTTGGCACTCCAATGAGCTTTTCGACGGCGATAGAGAGTTCAGCGCAATCCATTCAGTTGGCCTCCTGGGTATCAAACGTTGGATGGTCGGAATAATGGGACGGCATCGCCAGACCCACATACACTATCTATTATCGGCGGTATGTAGTCTTGACTGGAGAAGCAAACAAAATGAACCGTAGAAAGTTTTCTGTTATACTATATATAAGCAATCCCGATCGAGCGCGTACGATATTGTTCACCTTTACGTGCGCGTCGGAGAGGAGAGACTAAGACTTATGATCAAGAAAGATCCAAATTCGGGGCTTCTCAAACTCGTTACGCAGCAGCAGGTGCAGGATGTGCAGGAGCCTAACCTGCTGCGTGATGCATATCCTTATACCAAAGTGCCGCGATTGATATTCGACGGTAAAAGCGTGCCGATGGAGCCGGCTAAGGATTTCTTCATCACGGACACCACGTTCCGCGATGGTCAGCAGGCTCGGCCGCCTTATCGTGTTGAAGACATCGTTAAGCTGTATGATATGCTCAGCAGGCTCGGCGGACCAAACGGCGTCATCCGAGCGACCGAGTTCTTTTTATACAGCGAAAGCGACAAGGAAGCTGTGCGAAAGTGTCAGGAGTTGGGGCACGAATTCCCGAAAATCACTGGTTGGATTCGCGCCAACAAGGACGACTTCAAGCTCGTAAAGCAGATGGGGCTCAAGGAGACCGGGATTTTGACCTCGTCGTCAGATTACCACATCTTTTTGAAGTTCAAAAAGACCCGCACCCAGATGCTGGAGCACTACGTCGATCTGGTAACTACGGCGCTAGATTCCGGACTTGACAGCGTCCGGTGCCACCTTGAAGACATCACCAGGGCGGACTTCGACGGGTTCATTATCCCGTTCGTGCAGAAGTTGATGGAGATAGCAAACGACGCCGGTAAGGCCGTCAAAATCAGGCTTTGCGACACGATGGGCTACGGTTTGCCGTATGGTGAGGCCGCGCTGCCCCGCAGTATTCCTAAAATGATCCACACTATGATCCACGAATGCGGGGTTCCGAGCGAGTGGCTGGAGTGGCACGGGCACAACGACTTCCATAAGGTGTTGATCAATGCCACCACCGCGTGGCTATATGGTTGTGCTGCCGCCAACTGTGCGCTGCTGGGCTTTGGCGAGCGCACAGGCAACCCGCCTCTGGAAGGCGCAATCATCGACTATGTCTCCTTAAAAGGGGAGAAAAACGGCGTAAACACCGAGGTGATAACCGAAATTGCAGATTATTTCAGAAATGAAATCGATGTACAGATACCCTCGGGTTATCCGTTCATCGGCAGCAATTTCAACGTCACCAGCGCGGGTATACACGCCGACGGAATGCTCAAAAACGAGGAAATTTACAACATCTTCGATACTGGCAAGATACTCGACAGGCCTGCCAGGGTCAATGTCACCGACAAGTCCGGCATTGCGGGCATCGCGCATTGGGTCAATTCCTATCTTGGACTTAAACCGGAGGCGGCTTTGGACAAACGCCACCCGGGTCTGGCCCATATTCACGAATGGGTCAAGGATCAGTATGCGCAGGGTAGGGTGACTTCGATATCCGATGATGAAATGCTGATGCAGGCGCAAATGTATTTGCCGGAATACTTCAAGAGCGACTTCGACAAGCTGCGAGACCACGCTCTGAACCTTTCCGAGAAGATTATCGAGGCACTCGCGGAGAACGACAACGTACGGAGTATGGACAGAGGCCGCATCGAGCCAATACTGCAAGCTGCCGTACAGAAACGATTGTTTATTCAGTTTATCTACGTGACGGATATGTCCGGCAGGAAGATAACCGAGAACATCACCCAGCCGGAGTTCCGCGAAAAATACGGCACATTCGGCCTCAACGAGGACTTTTCGGACAGAGACTGGTTCAATGGCGCTGTGGATGAGGGCGGGGTATTCATCACTGACTTCTACAAATCCCGCATCACAGGTGCATTGTGTATAACGGTCTCTGCGCCGTTGTTTGACGATCAGGGCAACTGCGCAGGAGTGCTCGGAGCTGATCTCCGATTTGAAGAGCTTGCAAGGCTGCACGAGCTGTAGTTGTTAATAAGATAATCTGATGACCGGTAATCTGCCGGCCAATGAAACTATGGGGTGGCGACTTACAATCGTCACCCATACTCTTCAATTTTCAAGTATCCTTTTCCGCCTTCGAAACCACTATCATCCTCCTGGAGGCCGCCTCAAAAACGCTGGCATCATAGTCGCCGTATACCGATTGCACCATAAGCCCTGCCTTAAGCAGCATTGCCTCCAGTTCATTGAAAGTATACAGGCGAATGGAGTTTACATTTTCTTCGCGATGGCCGTCGCAGTATATAGTAAGTTCACGTGCATTGAGCCGGCCGGTGAGGCTGTCGAAGTGACGATCTGCAAGAATTAAATCTCCACGTGGATTTTCCTGCCATACTACCGATTCAAAATCATTCAGCAGCCAGTCTCTGTTCATCAGGTCGATCAAAAATAAACCGCCTCCCCGCAAAGCAAGGGAGGCGGCGTTCAGAGCTTTCTGATCCTCGTCCGGGTTTTCGAGATACCCAAACGAGGTATACATATTGATAACCGCATCAAATTCCTCGGTGAATCCGATCTCGCGCATATCGGCGTGTACGAGAACCGGCTCGACTCCTTGTTCGGCAGCCGCGGCCCGACATTTGTCGAGCATATACTCGCTGAGGTCGAGACCTACGACATCATAGCCGCGCTTGGCAAGCTCGATCAGGTGCCGGCCCTGACCGCAACAAAGGTCAAGCAACCTCGCGCCAGGTTGAAGAGATAACGCATCTATAACGAAATCAACCTGGCTGCGACTTACCTCGCTTGCTTCGTAGATGTCATATCGTGCCGGATCCTCTTTTGAGAACAGTTCCTCATACCACGCCATAATAATTACCTCCTCCAAAAAACAAAAAAGGCCGCCGGAGTTTTCTCCGCGGCCTCTGGAAGTTTGCTTCCTGGTGAATGTTACAGAAGACTCTCTCCCCTCGGCCGCGGCGAATAATTAACGGTAATAAGGTTGACGAGCGCCATTAATCGCACGGCACAATTCGGCATTGCGTTGAGGGTGAGTCCTGTATTAATCTGATTAGCGCTCTTTTTCATTTCAATTGCACGACAATAGTCGTATTCCGTATTCTACCCAGTAAGCAGCCTCATGTCAATAGTTTATCTTAAAACTCTTCTATTTTCCCTGCTCTCAGGAATGCTCCAGTCCAGATGATCCATCACCTCACAGAGCACCGTAAAAGAGTTCGACACCAAGCCCACGAATTCATGCCTGTGCACTTAATATTTTTGAGATGGTTTCAGGGCTTCTCGAAACAACGAAATCTTCGATAGGCACTATTTCTGATCGTATAAGCCATCAGGGAGGGTATATTTCCATTTTAGATCGTTGTGTTCCACCAGTCTTGCGAGTCGGGACGTGGAAAATGACCACTTTTCCATATCGCCATTTTTGTAGTCGAGTTGGATAGTCTCATCGGGCTGAATCTGTCCTTTGACCACGATTCTATCTATCCACGCAATCTCGCCCACGGGAACACAGCCTAGGTAGTCCCTTGACCACACACCGCTCTGGCTGCGTGACCACCGCTCAATCATTGTTGAGCCTCCGGAGACAAAGAGAACCGTAGCGAGATTCTTTTGAAGACTTACGTCCAGCACTCTCACATCTTCGGGTGATATGTTAGCCTGGAGTGCGAAGTAGCTTCTCTGATGCTGCCAGAAGACTTCCTCCGGCTGGCCGGAAATCATGACGGCCGTGAGCACATAGCTGTCGAGATGCCAATCTCCACTCGCCTCCAGTTTCCCGACGTCAGCCCGGCTGTTTTTGCTCACTTTGGTATGTTTATAAAGCGCAGCACTGATGCCGTCGGGCTGGGACTTGAGAATGCAAACCGCAGCTCCTTGAGGCTTCAGGGTAGCCTTGTACACATTGGTCGTGCTTGCTTGAGCACTGCCGATAACGACAGATGCAAGAAACGTGAGAAGAATTGTAGTTGTACGCATATTGGTTTCTCTCAAGGCGCCTTTTGTTGTTTCGAGAAACCTTTCCCGAAACCGCCGGGGTCACCGCACCTCCGGCTATAGCGCCTCGGTCCTATCTACACGTAAGATGCTCTCGTCATAAAGATAATAGTTTTGCCAACTTGACCACCGCCATTGCCCCGGCTCCTCCACCATTTTACGCTTCACCGGATTGTTGTGAATATACTCGATCTCGGTCTATATCGCTTTCTCGCATGATGCCCAAAGCCCGACCTTGTTCCCAGCCCAGCCGGACCATTGGCGTGCCTGGTATAGACAGCCAGCCCATCCGGTCTCATAGCCTGCTTCTTCCATTTCACATCTGATTCTCCTTCCAGATAGCATCAGTGAACAGGACCGTTTCGGGAAGGGTTTCCCGAAACAACGAAAAGATCAGTCCGGTTTGACCACTGAGTAGTGGAAAACTATAAGGGTCCCGCCATCTTTACGGGGTCTGCAGTCTCCGAACCACCTGTTCTTGCCACTTAATCTCATCCTCGCATTAGTATATTCGCGGAACGTTGGATTCACCAACGTCACGGTCTGAGTTGCTGTCGGTAGGCTGCGCCTCATGTCTCCCATTGTAAGCAGCATCGATGACACTCTGTTCTCTTCAGCCCAAGCCTTGATGCTTGTATCCTTAGTGCTATCAGTGCTGACAACGACCTTTCCGGGTATGTGCCTGTTGTATACGTAGTTAGGGTCGGTTGCAGCGTTCTTCGGCACCAGGTTTATCCAATCGCCTGAAACAACATAGCAGTAGCGACTGTCTTTCGCGACCAGCAGGTCAAGGATATCGCGCACCGTCATATCGCGCACCGAGACGGAGATGGCCGGCCCAGGCGCCTCCGATGCACCGGTAGAAGGGTCTGTGCTTGTCTTATGGACCGCCTCTCCGGCCATAAGCCCCCCTAGAGACGAAGCCAAATCCGATACCGCCTGTTCGATTTGGGCATTGGATGTGAAGCTGGACACCTTCACATCCAGCAAGCTATTTTGCACATCCGCCGCCATTGTGGGGCTGGACAGCAGAACGATACACACATAGAGCACAAAAAAGTGACGCATTGTTCTTCTTCCTTACTTGTTTATTATGGGCATGGTTAACCTTCGTTGTTCCCAGGCCATGGGGCAACATTTGTTGTTGTTTCGGGAAACCTTTCCCGAAACCGCCGGGGTCACCGCACCTCCGGCTATAGCGCCTCGGTCCTATCTACACGTAAGATGCTCTCGTCATAAAGATAATAGTTGTGCCAACTTGACCACCGCCATTGCCCCGGCTCCGCCACCATTTTACGCTTCACCGGATTGTTGTGAATATACTCGATCTCGGTCTATATCGCTTTCTCGCAGGATGCCCAAAGCCCGACCTTGCTCCCAGCCCAGCCGAACCATTGGCGTGCCTGGTATAGACAGCCAGCCCATCCGGCCTCATAGCCTGCTTCTTCCATTTCACATCTGATTCTCCTACGAGATAGCATCAGTGAACAGGAGCGTTTCGGGAAGGGGCTTCCCGAAACAACGGAAAGGATTTCGACACCAGAGCCTCGAATTCATGCCTGCTGGCCTATTATTTTTGAGACAGCTTCGGGGTTTCCCGCAACAACGGAACGAGTGTCCCGTTGTTGCGGGAAATCTTCCCGGAACAACAAAAGGCGTAGCGCATTTTAAGTTACTTAGGTTGCAGGCAACCGAAACAACATATCCCGTGAGGACCCCGCATCAGTTGTTTGCGCTGCCAGTCTTTGCCCTCTCCAATGCGTCGCGAGCAAAATCAGCCAGGCTTGATGAAGCGGTCTTAGCAATGAAACGATTGACTGCAGCCTCCGCATCCGGCCCTCCGATGTTCGCAAGGAACATCAGTTCCTGGAAAGGCGCATCATTAGAGTACAGCATCTTTTCGAGTTGAGGCACCACGTTCTTCGCATCCACGATATCTGCTCCCTCCGGAACAGAAAAGCCTAGATGTGTCAGTGCACGTGCAGCGGCTTGACGCACCGGGGAATATACTATAGTACCTGTATTAGGCTCAAGACATCCACCGGTGCGAACTCGTGCATACGTGTCGGTTTCAAGCGCATGCTTAAGAGCCGGTACAGACGCAGGGTCGTTAGTATCGTAAAGAGCCATCGCGGCTTCAAATCGCATATAACCTTCCGGGTGGTTCTGAAGAATGGCCACGAGTTCCGGCACAACGGACTTGTCGCCCGTGTGCCCTATGAGCAGAATCAGCCTGTCGTGCAGTTCCTTGTCGGCTTCGCCTTCGCGCTTCAATGCTTCTTTTGCCCACTTTCGGACATCAAGGCGCTCTTGCTCGCCGACATTGGGGGCGTTCGAATAGAGGCATGACCCGATGATGACGTTCTGGACATAGCCAGTATCTATCGGTCCCCCGGCGCTTCCCATTCCCGCGGTGGATGGGAGCTTCATCTCCTGTTTCAACAGCGAGAAGCATTGTTCAGCGCGCTCTCGAGCATTGGCGGCCCCGCTGTATTTTTTAGTTATCAACTGCAAAGCAGCAAGTCTATCCGACGATTTCACTCTGACCGGTTCTGCCGCACAAATACGCGGCAAGAACATGACCTGCGCGAGGCAAGCAATCGTCACAAGACGGATTGATGATCGATATGTTTTATTCATGACCCTGACCTCCTCAATAGAACGAGTGTTGTTTCCCAAAATTGGCCCAATCCTGTGCGATTATTGAGTCTTGATCATTTTCCCAAAGCTGGATTACAGACCAAGGCACCGCATCTCCGCGCATACATATGTCTTCCGCATCAGGAATTGGCGTAACGCCATAGCCTACTTCATCTGGGTAAGTGCAGCCTAGAAACGGCGAATAACCGCGCCCATATGTGGATTCCAGTATATCCGGAATACTGTCACCGTCGACATCAAGTGCCGGGTCGCGGTCATTGTTACCCCAGAAACCGACCATCTGCGCAACATGCCTCAACTCATGGCGCGATAACCAAGCAAACGAATCGATAAACTGTGGGCTGCCCCACGAAGGTCGGTTTATTGGCATATTGCCACCCCAGTCCAGGAATGCTACCCATTCATTCATATAGGGGTCCCATTTCGCGTATCCTCCCTTGGCCTGTCCATACGCTGTCGGGTCAAACGGTACCCCCGCGCCAGCGGGTGTCTGTGAGTAGTAATGGTGCCAATTCAGAGCAGTCGTATCCCCGCTTGGATGATTAGTCGCATCTTGGCGGTAAAAGATTTGAATACTGTGTTGCTGTGTAGGGCATGAAGGGCACGCAATCATTGTTATTGTGTTATTGCCAAAGGACGTATTGCTATCAGGCAAACCCGTGTACTGAAGATTGACATTCAAACCCTTGTTACTGCCCGAGCCATTATCATCACTGCTCCATAATGCGCTGGAGCCGACGACGCCGGGTAATATGCTCCATGAGACGTGTTCTTTAGCCCAAGCACGAGTGATGGCATTATCAGGTTCTACAGTGGCCAAGCATTGGATATTACAAATGCCCGGATTGGCGGAATTGAATGTGAACTGGTTTGCTCCTTCAGCGGGTGCATCGCCGTGAGGGTTAGTCATTGTGACTCGTACCACCGAAAATTTTGCCTCTACAGCCGGCCACGGTCCGCCGGGGTCTTTCTTGCCGGGGTCGCCTATGTCGTACATATTGGCTGTTACGGTCCCTACGCCCGGCCCATCGAATACGATCTTGCCGCCGGGGACGGAGTGATAAGGCACGCCGCTAATGGTGAACTCCGCACACCAGTTGTCGTAGATGAGGACTGGATCATCGCAGTAGTCTTTGTCGTATGCGCCTGCCAAGCTCCAATAGCTGAGTTTTGCGGGACTGTCGTTGGTGCATATGACATCCGCCCAGTTGACCTCCTCGCCAACGCAGAATACGGCGTCATTTGGTATCACGGTGCCCGGATCGGGGAGAGGCCCGACCCCTGGGCGCGGGCACACGGCATCGCAAGCACTACACATAACGAGCAAAAGGAGAACTGAGATCAATAGTGCGCAGTTCCTGGATCTAGATGTTGTGATCATTGTTCCCTCCTTTCTTTCGTTCTATGGGCTATTCCGTGGCCTTTTTAGCCGTCAAGGATGTAAGCGTTTCAGTCGCTGACCTCGCCCAGTCGGTATTGGGATCTAATGCGATACACCTGTTGTACGCATCAATCGCCTTTGCGTTCTCCCCCATGCGCCGATTGAGATCACCGATTGTGTCGAGCAGCATGGAGTTCCAACCGGACGCAGGATAATCTTTCACCAGTTTCTCAAAATAGGTAATCGCGTTCTCGTTATCGCCCTGGTAATGGAAACTAAAGCCTACCAGGCCATGGGCCTCCGGCGTGTAGTAGGTATCCGGCCACTTTGCCAGCGCTTCGAGCAGGATCGTGCGTGCGTATGCTGGATCGTACACACCTGCTTCGTTACCCATAAACAAATAGACGCGGGCCAAGTCTACTCGCGCCTGCATAATAGACCTCGCTTCGCCGGGACATTTTTCCTCGATATGAAGCATGATCTCCTCGGCCTTCTCAAGCTCCGCCTTATCCCTGGTCGCGAGCAGCTTGAAGATGTGCGCGTTGCCCAGGTGGACCAGCGTCTGTGCCCTGGTTACATCCAGCCCCGGCGCCGACTCCGCCGACTGCAGCGTCTCCACTGCCTTGTCGTAGTCCTTGTCGCGGACGCTCAGCCTTCCCAGGCGATAGACGGCCTCCTGGGCCTGCGGAGTTCCGGGGTACTGCTCGGATATGAGCTTGAAGTAGAAAACGGCATCCGTCTGGTTATCCCGCAGCTTGATATAAGCCACTCGAAGCCATGCACGCGGCGCTTCCGGTGAGTCCGGGTAACGGGTGGCGACTGTGCGGAACTGCTCCAGCGCCGCTTTCTCGTCATCGGGCAAAACAAGGTAGGCATGTCCCATCATCGCAGCCGGGGCTTGCGGCGAGTCAGGAAACTTCAGGTAGATCGCCTCAAATAAACTCCTTGCAGAGGCTTTGTCTCCCCCCTTGAGGGCCAGCCGTGCCTGGCTTAGCGCGTTCGCCGCTTCGTCAGCCCAAACTGCTGCTGAGAACTGCAACGATAGCCCCAGCACAACGGCAGCGATTACTGCAATTCTGGATAGCTTCATTCGCGTGTCCTCCTATTCACTTCCATACTCTACATCTGCACGCGGCAGTGTACATCGAAAATTCGGCGATGTCAATACTTTTCCAAATATTCCGTTTGTCTTAAAAAAACTAAGAAAATATGCTGAACCTGCGATCCGGTTCCTCATCAGCAGGAAATATCACGCCCGGCCGCTAAGCGCAATTAAGTAAATCGGGTATAAAACACCGATGGAGGTAGATATGAACAGAAGACTTAGATTAGGGCTTGCCCTTCTGATAATCATCGGGTTGCTGGCCGTCAGCGGTGCGTTCGCTCAAATGGAGGGCGTCAAGCAGGTCAAGCTGCCCAACGGTCTCACAGTTGTGACAAAAGAGAACCACGCCGCGCCGGTTTTTACTGCCCAGATATGGTTCAAAGTCGGTTCCCGAAACGAGCACACCGGAATCACCGGCATCTCCCATCTGCTTGAACATATGCTCTTCACCAGCTCAAAGCACTTCAAAAAGGGAGAGATCTCCAAGCTTGTACACGAAAAAGGCGGGATCGATAACGCCGCCACCTGGACCGATTTTACCTATTATTGGGACCTGTTATCCAGCGAGCACCTCGAGTTCGCCATCAGCACCCTCGCCGAAAAGGCCGGCAACGCGCTCTTACTAAACCCAGAACTGCAAAAAGAGCGGGTCGTGGTGCTCTCCGAGCTTGAAGGTAACGAAAATAACCCGGACAGGCTGCTCTATCAAGCTGTTATGGCCCAGGCTTTCGTCGCCAGCGGATACCATTGGCCGACTATCGGTTTCCGTTCAGATGTGGAGAACATCGACCGCCAGCAGTTGGTAGATTATTACGACTCATACTACCATCCAAACAACGCAACCCTGGTGCTCGTCGGCGATTTCAACACCGACCACGCCCTTGCGCTTGTCAAAAAATATTTTTCATCCCTGCCCACAGGCAAACTGCCTCGGCCGCCATACACCGTTGAGCCGCCTCAGCGGGGTCAGAAGAGGGTTATAGTCCATCGCGAGGGCACTGCCGCGCGGGTGCTGCTCGGATATCACGTGCCGAGTCTCACCGATCCGGACTCATATCCGCTGACAGTCCTCGATCAGATTCTAAGCGGAGGCAGGTCGAGTCGTTTGTATCAGGCGCTTGTAGAAAAGCAGCTCGCAACATCTGCCTGGTCCAGCGCAGGCAATCGAATCGAACCGTCGCTGTTTATGCTCGGCGCCACGGTTATGCAAAACGTCACCCCCGGCGATGTAGAAGCCGCGTTGCTGGAACAAGTCGAAACTGCTAAAAATAAGTTGCCTTCCCCCGAGGAGATGCAATCCGCCAAAAATCAGCTTGAGGCGTATTTTATCTATCAAAACGACAGCGTCTCCGATCAGGGAGAGCAGCTCGGCTACTACAGCACTGTCGCGAATCTGGACTATCTCAGGGACTTGGTAAGCAAAATCAAGGCTGTCACCCCCCAGCAGGTTCAGGACGTGGCACGCAAGTATTTTACAACGGATAACCTCACCGTTGGCACGTTCATGCCAACAGGTGAGGCATCAGGAGCTATTCAAAGCGAACCGGTTGGCCCGATTCAGAATACTATTTGGCCAGGTTTGTGCAATTATCGCGACACTACTGCATCTTCGTTTGTATCAGCAAAAGCCGAGACCCCCGCAACAACCGCCGCAGGTCCGGTGAAAGAAGCGTCGCAGCTCATAAAGCCTCATCGGACTGTATTGGACAACGGCCTGGTGGTAATCGTCCAGGAGAACCATTCGAACCCTACGGTCGCAATCGCTGGCAACGTCAAAGCCGGCAGCGTCTTCGACCCAGAGGGTAAAAATGGTGTAGCAGCCCTTACGGCAAATATGCTCGACCGGGGGACTTCCAAACGCACATCTTTGGAGATAGCCAATCAGTTGGAGTTTGTAGCGGCGCAGTTGGATACTTCCGCCGACGTGGAATCGGCATTATTCGAAGGAAAATCACTCAAAAAGGACTTTGAGCTGCTGGTGGATATCCTTTCCGACGAGCTGAGAAATGCCTCGTTCCCAGCGGATCAGTTCGAAAAAGCACGCGCCGAGAGGCTTTCGAATCTCCAACAGAGCAAAGAGTCCCCGAAATCCCGCGCCAGCAGGGCCTTCTTCAACTCGGTGTATCCGGTGGGTCATCCATATCACAGGCTGACCGTCGAACAGGCCCAGGAGGCGCTTAATAGGATAACTCGTGATGACGTGGCGGACTTCCACGCAAAATATTATCGCCCCGACACGATGATTATCGTAATCTCCGGCGATGTTGACCCGAAACAGGCCACGGAACTGGTTAAGAAATATTTCGGCGACTGGAAAACCAGCGGGCCGAAGCCGGTTGTGGATATACCGACCATCGAACCGCCAAAGCAGGGCGGCAGAATCGTAATTCCTATGATGGATAAAGCCGAGGTTGACGTAGTGTATGGCTTCCCGCTCGGCATGAAGCGATCTAACCTGGACTACTACGCGTTTCGGATCGCCAATCAGATCCTCGGTGGCGCCGGCGCTCTGACCAGTATTCTAGGAGAGGATATCCGTGAACGCAGCGGTCTGGTCTACAACGTAGTTTCTTCGTTTGACGCTGGGTTAGGCGCAGGGCCGTGGTTTGCCTCACTGGGGTCGAGTTCTAAAAATGCCGATCAGGCGATAGACTTGCTCGAAAAAGACGTAAAACAGTTCGCAGCGAAGGGGGCCACACAAGCACAGTTTAAGCGGGCACAGGAGTTTGTGGTCGGGGTGTTTCCGATCGCCCTTGAGACAAACTCCGGGGTAGCGAGTATGCTGCGCAGCGTGGAGTTTTATGACCTCGGCATCGACTTCTTACAGCGATATGCCGGCATCTACAGGTCGGTCACGCTTGATCAGGTCAACGCTGCGGCCAAAAAATATATAAAGCCCGAATCCGCCACACTGGTGATAGCGGGACCTTACGAGGAGAAGAAATAAACAGGCATCGACACCAGGTTTGACACCCTCCCGAACTGACCATACCGATATTATAAAACTTGGGAGGTAACCAAAATGCATAAGAGAATGTTCCTATATTTGCATATCCTGGTGTTGCTTTTAGTGTTATCGGCTGTCGGGTTTTCTCCGGCTGTTGCCCAGACCCAAAACACCACTGCGGGTAAGGGCAAAGGGCCTTTGGGGGTGCTGCTTAACGAAGAGGTAAGGATTATCGATATCGTTAAGCGAATATCTCCCACGGTGGTTGCAGTTACCAGCTATAGCCAGGGTGGGAGTCGGCTTGGGCTTGGCTCCGGGATAATTGTGTCGTCTGACGGCGAGGTGCTGACTAATAATCACGTGGTCAGCAAGGGCGCTAAGCTTAAGGTTACACTGGCCGATGGGCGCGAACTCGACGCAAAGAACCTCGGAGGTGATCCTCTGATAGATCTTGCTATAATTAAACTGCCCGCGGACGATCTCCCTGTGGCGCCGCTTGGGGATTCAGACGATTTGCAGGTTGGTCAGACGGCTATTGCGATAGGCAACCCCTACGGCTTTGAGCGCACGGTCACGGTCGGCGTAATAAGCGCCCTGGGTCGCAGCATTCCGGGTGGGGGCGCATCTTTGAGCAATCTAATACAAACAGATGCTAAAATATATCCCGGCAACAGCGGAGGGCCGCTTGTCGACAGCAGCGGTATGGTAATAGGCGTCAATGCTGCGGTGGTCGGAGGAGACGTCGGTGTGCTGGGGTTTTCTATCCCTATAAACACTGCCCGCAGGGTTATGGAAGACGTGCGCAGATTTGGGCATGTGAGGGTGCCGTGGGTCGGCATATCTTATGGAGACATCACTCCAGAGATCGCATCGGTGTTCCGTTTGCCGGCAAAAGAGGGCGTAATTGTTGCTGAAGTCGAAAAAGATGGTCCAGCGGCACTTGCCGGAATCCGTAAAGGCGATATAATCATTGAGGCGGATGGTAAAAAAATCACCGACGGCGGCGATTTGCAGAAGATTCTGCGCGTCAAGGACGTCGGCCAGAAGCTATCGTTGGTAGTCATGCGAGACGGCAAGCGGAAGACAATCTCTGTGACGCTACAGGAAATGCCTATGAGTCTGCGAGGAGCGTCAGAGGATTGAGAATCACGCTGCAGGCGTCTAATCGTTTAGTAAGGTGGGGTTTTGAATAAAATAGATACGCCGGCGGGCAATTCTGTCGTATTGTTATATCACAGGATAGGGCCGGTAAAATTAAGCTCACAGGTGGCAGGGCAATACGTATCTACCAGGGTGCTTGGCTGGGGCATCGATGAGATGCTGAGAAAGAAATGGCAGCCCGTGTCGCTTGACGAGTGCATTGCTTTCGGCAGAAAGAATAACGCGGAGGGAGCCGATCGGTTTGCGATGACTTTCGACGACGGCTTCCTCAGTGTCTACGAGCACGCATATCCTCTTCTGAAAGAACGTCAAATCACAGCCACAGTCTACATAGTGGTCGATTCCCTTGGGGGGATAAACGACTGGGACAGGCGGGCAGGGGACGTAGAGGAGCGAATGATGTCGGCCCAACAGGCAAGGGAGCTCGCGGATAACGGCTTCGAGATAGGCTCGCACACCCTTACCCATCCCAGGCTGGCCCAGCTTGATGACGAACAACTGACGCGGGAAATCACAGACTCCAAGCACAAACTTGAGGATTTGATCGGCAAAGAGGTCACCTCGTTATCATATCCGTACGGCAATTTCGACAATCGCGTGCTGCAGGCGGCGGTCGCGGCCGGTTATAAAAATGCGGTGAGCACCAAACTTGGGACGGTGATCCAGGGGACGAGCTTGTTTGAGATTCCACGAGTCAATATCCGCTGGAACGGGTTTGGGTGGCAGCTTCGCAGGAAAATCAACAGGGCTATAAGGGCTTCGCAGTTGAAAATATGAGCGAATTTCGCGTTTTGGAGGTCGTAACGCCTTCGAGGGTCGGAGGAGCGGAGATATTCGTAGCTGAGCTTTGCTCAAGCTTTGCGGAACTCGGCGCGGAAGTGCAGTTATTTTGCCCATCCGGTCGTCAGTTTATCGAATACGCCACCTCAAAGGGCATCTCGCCGATAAGCTGGAAGACCCACGGCAAAATCGACCCGGTCACAGTGATACGACTGGCAAGTCTATTGAAACGCGGCCGCTTCGATGTGATTCATACCCACCTTTCCACAGCCAGCCTGCTCGGCGCATTTGCTGCCAGACTTGCGGGAAAGCGATCCGTCGCACACGTTCACGGACTGAACACCGCTACGTGCTATAAGTTCGCCGATAAGATCATCGCAGTCTCGGAGACTGTGAAATCGCACCTGGTCGAGCAGGGGATCAAGGCGAACAAAATCCACGTCGTCCACAACGGTGTCGACCTCATGCGGTTTTATCCATCCGACCTTTACGATGCGAAAGCTAAACTGGCCTCTGCTAACCCCGACATTCTGCCGGACAGCTGCGACGGCCCGTTGTTAGGGGTCTTTGGTGCTCTGGTCAACAGCAAAGGCCACCGTGTCGCAATTGAGTCGATGTTTTTGATATTAAAGGATATTCCCGACGCGCGTATGGTAATCGTCGGCGAGGGTAAGGACCGCGAGGATCTCCAACGCTCCACCGAAGCATTGGGGTTGAACGAAAAAGTAATATTCACAGGATTTGAGCCGGATGTGCGCGGGATAATGAGCGCCTGCGATTTGGTTGTTGTCCCATCCCTGCGCACAGAAGGCTTCGGGCTGGTGGCAATCGAGGCTATGGCGCTCGGCAAACCCGTGATAGGCAGCGCAGACGGCGGACTATTGGAGACGGTCATACAAAACGAGACCGGCCTGCTCGTTCCTCCAAACGACCCACAGGCTATCGCCACCGCGGCCTGCGAGATACTCAACGACCCCGATAAAGCGCAGTTAATGAGCAAAAAGGGACGCGAGCACGTAGAAAAGCACTTTGCGCAGGGCGAACAGATGCGCAAAGTGCTCGAAGTACTGAAAACCGCCTAAACCCTTTACTTTAACTCCAACCCGAACGAGACTAACTTTTCGCGAGTAGACGCATAATCCACGTGCTTAATTGCAGGGATTCCAAGCTCCCTGGCCACTTCTACGTGCAGTTCGGTGTCGTCGATATATACGACCTCTTCCCTGCATAACTGCACCTGATCCATCGCAAAACCAAATATGGCAGGATCGGGTTTCTCCGTGCCAACATAGCAGGAGCAGACGAAGAAATCTATGAGGGAGGCGAGGTCGAACTTCTCAATCCGATATTCCGTTATCTCGCGTCCCTCATTACTAAGAGCAACGGTCTTCAAGCCGTATTTTGCCTTGAGTACGGACACAAACTCCATCATATCCGGGTAGGGTTTCGATTGCTCATACATAAAATCCGTGAACTGTTGATATGTGAAGCTGCGTGGGCAATGAAATATCACTCGCTTCAAATACTCGTCAAGGCTGATTCGACCTTCCTCGTAGATGTGAAAGATCAGCGCATGCCGATCCTGCATCTCGTCATAATCCAGGCCGAAATGCTCGGCGGCTTTCTGACGCGTGTGCCTGCCCCATCCTTTGGTCAGCAGCACCTCGCCGATGTCAAGCAACAGCGCCTTAACAGGCATGTTAACCTCCCCAATCAACTAATACGGCCACTTCCAGTCCCGCACCGAGGGCATATCCTCTCCGTATTTCTGGATATACTCCTTATGCTCGATCAGCTTGTCCCGGACCCCCTGTTTCACGTATGCGGCGATATACCCTAGCTTAGGAACTCGTTCGATAACGTCGCTGACGAGGTGGAATCGATCCAGGTCGTTTCTCACGGTCATATCGAACGGGGTGGTCGTGGTTCCCTCCTCTTTGTAACCTCGCACATGCAGATTCTTATGATTTGTGCGTCGGTAGGTGAGTCTGTGTATCAGCCACGGATAACCGTGATAGGCGAAGATAATCGGCTTGTCCGTAGTAAACAGGGTGTCGAACTCCCGGTTGGAAAGCCCGTGCGGGTGCTCCTCCTCAGGTTGCAGGGTCATTAAATCCACTACGTTTATGACGCGCACCTTGAGGTCTGGGATGCTTTCGCGCAGTATACTCACCGCGGCAAGCGTCTCCAAAGTCGGCACATCCCCCGCGCACGCCATCACCACGTCCGGCTCATATCCCATATCGCTGCTGGCCCACTCCCAAATACCGATCCCGGCTGAGCAGTGTTTGATAGCCGAATCCATATCCAGCCACTGCGGCGCAATTTGCTTGCCCGCCACTATAACATTAACGAAGTCACGGCTGCGTAGGCAGTGATCGGTGACGCTGAGCAGGGTGTTAGTATCCGGCGGCAGATAGACCCGGATGATATCCGCCTTCTTGTTGACCACCAGGTCGATGAACCCGGGGTCCTGGTGAGAGAACCCATTATGATCCTGCCGCCAAACGTGCGAGGTGAGCAGATAATTCAGCGAAGCAATCGGCCGCCTCCACGGGATATTATCACACACTTTCAACCATTTGGCGTGCTGGTTGAACATCGAGTCCACTATGTGTATGAACGCCTCATAGCATGTGAATACCCCGTGCCTGCCGGATAGCAGATACCCTTCCAGCCATCCTTCGCACATGTGCTCGCTGAGGACCTCCATAGCCCGTCCCTCATGTGACAGGTGAACGTCGTATGGGTACGTATCGGCCATCCACACCCGGTCGGTGGCCTCAAAGACGCCCTGAAGACGGTTCGATGCTATCTCATCCGGGCCCATCAGCCGGAAGTTGTCCGGGTTGCGCTTAATAACGTCGCGCAGCATATCCCCGACGGCTTTTGTCGCTTCCGCCGTCACTTTTCCAGGCTTCGGCACATCCACTGCATAGTCTCTGAAATCAGGCATATTCAGGTCCTTCAGAAGCAGCCCGCCGTTTGCGTGAGGGTTGGCGCCCATCCGACGCTGCCCCTTGGGAGCAAGTTCGGCGATTTCATCGAATAATTTGCCGTCCGCATCGAAAAGCTCGTCGGGTTTGTAGCTTTTCATCCATTCTTCCAGCAGCTTCAGATGCTCGGGGTTGGTTGTAATATCCCCAATCGGCACCTGGTGCGATCTCCAGAAATCCTCTACTTTCAGCCCATCGACTTCTTTTGGTCCTGTCCAGCCTTTAGGCGTGCGCAAAATTATCATCGGCCAGCGTGGTCGTTTCGTCTCTCCTCCCACACGCGCTTCGTGCTGGATTGTCTTAATCTCCGAGATCACTTCGTCCAGGGTATGAGCCATCAGTTGGTGCGCCTCCATGGGATCGGAGCTTTCCACGAAGTGTGGCTTGTACCCATAACCCTCAAATAGTCTTATCAAATCGTCCCGGCTGATTCTCGCAAGTATGGTCGGGTTTGCTATCTTATAGCCGTTTAAATGCAGAATCGGCAACACCGCGCCGTCGGTTGCAGGGTTAAGAAATTTATTCGAATGCCACGATGCGGCCATCGGCCCTGTTTCGGCCTCACCATCTCCCACAACACATGCTACGACCAGGTCAGGATTGTCGAAGACGGCTCCATAAGCGTGAGCTATCGAATACCCAAGTTCCCCGCCCTCGTTTATAGAGCCAGGGGTCTCTGCGGCCACGTGGCTGGGGATTCCGCCAGGAAAAGAAAACTGCTTAAACAGCCGCTGCATTCCGTCGATGTTTTGCGGGATGTTGGGATAAATCTCGCTGTAGGTTCCTTCGAGATAAACGTTTGCCACTATCGCCGGCCCACCGTGACCAGGGCCGGTGACATAAATCATATTCAGATCCCTTTCCTTGATGATCCTGTTGAGGTGAACATAGATAAAACTAAGCCCCGGAGTGGTCCCCCAATGGCCCAGCAGCCTTGGTTTGATATCCTCGACGCTCAGAGGTCGCCTCAGCAACGGATTATCCAAAAGATAGATCTGCCCTACGGACAGATAATTGGCGGCGCGCCAGTATGCGTTCATCTTCAGGAGTTCTTCTTCGCTGAGCGGGTGGGGAATAGTGTCTGGTTTAGCCTGTGCGACTTTCATTATATCCTCCAATCGAATCGATGCGCTGCGTCGAATCATCTATACCCATCTGCTCATTTGTTATCGCATAAGTTGCAAGACTCTGTTACGGTCAATTCAGTGACACAAAAAAAGCGGCCCCGAAGGGCCGCCTCTTGATTGGCAGATTATTTCTCTGGTATATCTATCGTTACCACAGTTGGGGTGTGGTCGGAAGTACCCTTGGTCAATGCTTCGGGTATCGCAGGCCCATCTCCAACTCTGCCGGCAAGCGGCCGGGTGGTCCATATCTGGTCGATTCGTTTCCCGACCTGCGGGGCGATGACAAACCCGGCGGCTTTAATGGCCTTGCTTTGCGGCAAATCGGTCTCAAATCTGAAGTTAGCATCCCCCATCATAACTCCCAGATCAAACGCATACGGCCGCATCTTGCCTGCCAGGCAGCGTATTTCCTCAAGCTGCGCTTCCGGATTTCTCCTCAGGTTGAAGTGCTGCACAAATACGTGAAACGGTCGTTCATCCGGCAGAGTAAGCTGAGCATGCAAAGCAGATCGGCTGAACTCCTGAGGATATCCAGTGGCCGAGGCAATTGGAAACTTGCTATACACCGCCACGTGGAAGCCGGTGTGGCCCGAAACTGCGAGGTAATAATTCATATTCAGCGCTTTTGCCATCTTCTTGGCAGTCGCCTCATCATCTTTATTCCAGGAGTTGGCCTCCTCAATTCCCAAGATATCAGGGTCGACGTGTTTGACAACCGCTATTATGCGATCCAATCGATCACCATAGCACTTCCCATCTCGCTCAGCGATCGCCCGGTCCCCCGGTTCAACTCCAGCACCATACAAAATGTTGTAGGTCATTACTTTGATCTTCATAGCAGATGCACTTGTCGGCAACAGTAGCAATACGATCAACAAAAAAGCAACAAAACGCACGACAAAACTATCCTTTCTAAATTCAGGTGATCGAGTCACCTGGTATATGATAAGTAGCGATCTCCGAATCGCCACCTCACAACCCCAAATCTACCGTATAAACCGTAGTGGCCGATCTCCGTCTCGGCCAGTTTTTCTCGGACGCGGACGGCCGGGATGAATGCACACAGATAGGTGGCAATCTCCGAATTGCCACCTCACAGCCCCACACCCGTCATTTCGCGCACCCTTCCCCCGTCATTTCGCGCACCCCTCCCCGTCATTTCGAGCGCAGCGAGAAATCTGCTTTTCCGATGTCCGAAGTCAGACGTTCGCAGTCCGAAGTCAACTAACCCCAACCAAGCGCATTGTTTCTGGCTTTCGCCCCTTTCGCGCTTTCGCGTTATTCCCTCCCAGCCGTTCAGAGTGTCCACTTCTGCGTCATTTCGAGCACCCTTCCCCCGTCATTTCGCGCACCCCTCCCCGTCATTTCGAGCGCAGCGAGAAATCTGCTTTTTCCGGTGTCCGAAGTCATACGTTCGCAGTCCGAAGCAAATAACCCCAACCAAGCGCATTGTTTCTAGCTTTCGCCCCTTTCGCGCTTTCGCGTTTTCCCTTCTGCGATCTACTTATCAAAACTCGGTATCTTCATCTGCGCACCATTTCGCTTCGACGACTCGTGTGCGATGATACCGGGCACTGTGTATGCCAGAGCCTCATATATATCAATCGCGGGCTTGCGATTATTGACAATGGCATCTACAAACTCGTGGGTAAGGAAAGGCTCCGCGCCTTCGTGGCCGCCGCCCACTCTCAGCGACTCAGGCAGCAGTGTCTGGGCCCAATTGGGCTGGTTATATTGCTCAAAAGTCGACTCTGCACGCTCGAATCCTGCGCTGTCGGTTCCCATCTTATGGGTGGCGCGGCGGATGATCGGGCCGACTCCGTTCGGGTGCGGCTCAAAGAAGCTCATCTTGCTGCCATACCACTGCGCGCGCTCGCATCCCCCAAACGCTCCTCGCCAGTTTATCGAGACGCGCATCGCATTGCCTTTATCCGTCTTAAAAAGCGCTGTCTCATTCCAAAACTTGTTCTTATAGGGGTTGCCGTCCATAATCGGGTCGCCATCGCCCCATCCGATGCTGGACACTTCGACCAATCGTTCCCCAGTCAACCCGATAAGAAAGGAGGTGCAGTGGGTCGGATACAGCATCGGCGGCAGGCCCCATCGCCACGTGTGGCCAAACTCATCCTCCCACAGGGCATACTCCATCCCTGCGTGGTGATACTCCGCCTCGGTGTAGTATATGTCCCCGAACTTGCCTTCTTTAAGAAACTGCCGAGCCGAGATCATCGCCGGGTGATAGTAGCTCGTCTCCGCCATCATATAGGTCATCTGAGTCTGCTTCTGAACGGCGAGCAGCTCCTCGGCTTCTTTGAGAGACATACAGGCAGGAACAGCGCTGACTACGTGCTTGCCAGCTTTCATACAGGCCACGCTGTGTTTAACGTGATCAGGCGCGCCAGTAAACACAGCCACCGCGTCGATCTTGGGGTCTTTAATCAGCTCTTCTAACGAGTTATAGGACTTATCGCATTTGTAGACGTTCATCAAATGCTTGCGCCGGTCTTCGCGCAGGTCACTGACTGCTTCTACGATGCAGTTCGGATGCTGGTGCCAGTGAAACGCCGCTCCAAAGCGGCCGCCGACCACACCGATCCGGCATTTGGACGATCCCATATCCTTTTTCTCCTTCTCATTCGGTTGCGCCGATATCGTCATCTTCGAGGTCATCAGCGCCCCAGCCACCGCGGCCCCGCCGCGCAAAAAGTCTCTTCTGGTCAAATGCGACTTCATATAAATATCCTCGCTTGCGAGCAATCCAGGATACGTAATTATTGCAAGTCTAACAAACCCGACAGTCGACGTCAAACACGAAATTGCATAAACGGCGGATTTTCGTTGACCCCGGCCGCCTGATAATGTTATGCTATCTCAGCTTAATCCTCAGTTCGGATTCATAATCCATGTTCATCAAATCATTAGAAATTCTCGGCTTCAAATCGTTTGCCGATAAAACGGATATTCATCTTAGCTCCGGTATGACGAGCGTCGTCGGGCCAAACGGCTGCGGCAAAAGCAACATCGCCGAAGCTCTGATGTGGGTTCTCGGCGAATCCAACGTCCGCAACATTCGCGCCCAGCGCGCCGTCGACGTCATATTCAGCGGCACCGACAAAAAACGCGCTCTGGGAATGGCCGAGGTCTCCCTTACTCTCGACAACACCTGCGGCACACTGCCGTTAAGCTATAACGAGGTCACTGTCACCCGCAGGGCTTTCCGATCCGGGGAAAGCGAGTATTTCATCAACAAGACCCGCTGCCGATTAAAGGACATATATGAGCTGTTCCTTGACACGGGGATCGGCAGGGAGGCTTATTCGTTCGTATCCCAGGGTGAAATCGACGCCATTCTCTCCGCCAAAGCCGAGGATCGCCGTGAACTTATCGAGGAAGCTGCCGGGATAAAAAAATATCGCTATCGGCGTGAGGAAGCTAATCGCAAGCTCGACAAAACTCAGGCCAACCTCCTGCGAGTCTGCGATATTATGTCCGAGCTTGATGGCCAACTCGAACCGCTGGCCGAACAAGCCGAACAGGCCAAGAAATTCGAAGAACTGCAAGCCCGGCTCAACGAAATCGAGATCGGACTTCTTATACGCGACCTTCGAAAGCACACTGAATCGTTAGAAGAAGTGCGCCAGTCTAAGCAGGATTCGGCGGGCAAACTGGAAGAATACGATCGTCAACTCGAAGAACTCGAAGCCCAACACGAGGCTCAGTCAGCTAGATTAAACAGGCTTGAAGAGGAAGTCGAATCAGCCAGGCGCACCCAGGCCGGCTTATCTGGCAACGTGCAGCGACTCGACAGCCGGGCTGCGCTGCTCGAAGAGCGACTGAAATCGGCAAAGTCCCAGATCGCTCAGACCGACGAGGAAATATCCAACCTCGTCGCACGCATCGAGGATACAAAATCCCGTCTGTCCGAGTTTGAAACACAAGAACAACAGACCGCCGCAGAGGTTGCAGAGATTAAGGCAAATGTTGAAGCTAAGGCAGCCGCTTTGGCTGAACTCGATAAGCTCTTCGAGGACGTCTCCCGCTCGGTGAACGACCAGAAGAGCAATTATCTCGAGCTGGCAAAGGAAATCGCCGCAAAGCGTAATGCTCTGCAGAACTCTCGCCAGCGTATCGCCGATTTGCAGTCCGTCGAATCTAAGCACAATCAAGAGATAGCCCAACTGCAGTCCCAGCTCGAAGCCGCCGAACAATCTCAAAAAGAATCCTCCGCGCAGGCGGCTTCCGTTGAAGAAAATATAGCGCAACTCGCCCGGCAGCTTGCAGATTTCGTGGAAAGCCGAAAATCCGCCGAAGCCGAATTGGTCGAACTGAACACCCGCCACGCTGAACAGACCCGACAAATTGCCTCAAAGTCCTCCCGCCTCGGCACTCTTACTGAAATGGCGGAGGCTCACGAGGGGTTTTACGAAGGCGTCCGAAGCGTGATGGCGGCCGCCAAGTCCGGCAAATTAACCGGAGACTTCGCCGTAGTCGCTGACGTCATTGACGTGCCAAAGGGATATGAGGTCGCATTCGAAACTGCGTTAGGGGCCAGCCTGCAGGACATTATATCCGACACCGTCGACCAGGCAAAGGGAGCTATCGCGTTTCTTAAGCAAAACCAGGCGGGTCGCGCCACATTTCTGCCTCTTGACGGTTTAAGAACCGGCGGCCAGGAAGTTCGCGGTCAGATGGATAAGCGATCGGGCGCGCTCGGAATCGCCGCTCAACTTGTCAATTATAAACCGAAATACGATGCGGCCATCAGATCACTGCTCGGCCGCACCGTTGTCGCACAGAATATCGACGATGCCGTTGGCCTGTCGCGCACGCTTACCGGTTGGAACAAGATCGTGACTCTCGAAGGCGAGCTGATCGTCCCATCCGGAGCAATCACAGGCGGCGCCCGCAAAAGCAAGGGGCCAGGGCTGCTTATTCGCAAGCAGGAAATAGATACGCTGACTACCGAACTCGCTTCCCTCGATGCGCAATCCAGGCAACTCTCACAACAATCAGAGGCTGCCCAGCAGAGCATTTCCGACCTTAATAAGGAAATCGCTCAATCGGAGAATCTCATATCCGAATCCAGACTCCAGCACGCTGAGCACTCCAAGCGGGCGGATTTTGCGTCCCGTGAAACCCAGCGTCTAGTCAACCAGTTGGATACGGCGCGTGCCGAACAGGAACAGACCGGGCTGCTGCTTAAAGAAGAGCTCGAATCTGTTGAGACCCTGCAGAGGCTGTTGGAGACTATCGGCCATGCCAACGAGGACCTCGATGAGAAAGTGGCCGGCGCGGAACAGGACATGGAGAGCCTGCAGCAGCAACGAGACGCTGCCCGCGGGGAGCTTATGGGCCTCAATGCGGACCTCGCCGCCTCGAACCAGAGGATCGCCTCAATACGGCAAAATCTGTCGGATATGCGGCTTTCTATCGACAATATGACCGCAGAGCTGGGGATTCGACGATCGACGGCGGGTAACGCCTCTACGAGTATCGATTCAATAGTCGAGGAGCAGAAGACCGTGGAAGCCGAGCGAGCGCGGCAGCAGCAGCTACTCGAAGCGGCGGATTTCAGCCTCAAATCCCTGTCTACGGAGAAATCCACGGAGTCCTCAACAGCTCTTCACATCGAAAATCGGCTGAAAGAGACTTCCAGGCAGCGAACGCTGGTCTTTGAACAGAACCACGACGCCGACGTAAAAGAGGCACGACTCGAAGTGCAGGTCACGCTTGCAGCGGAACGGCTCTTCGAGGAATACGGCATCTCCAAAGACCAGGCGATGAACTGGCCGGAGGAAGTCGAGGTCGAGCGCGGCACAGCAACCGAGGTCGCTCGTCTGCGCAGAGAGATCAAGGATATGGGCCCAGTCAATATAGGCGCAGTGCAGGAATACGAGCGAATCAAAGAAAGATGGGACTTCCTAGTAGCTCAACGTGCCGATCTCGAACAGGCGAAAGAACAGATCAATGCGGCGATACGCGAACTCGATATTAACACACGCGGCCTGTTTATGGAGACTTACAACTCAGTTGCCTCCAGTTTCGACACGATGTTCAAGCGCCTCTTTGGCGGCGGCAAGACCGAGCTATCGCTCACCATACCAAATGATCTTTTAGAGACCGGCATCAACGTCAGTGTGCAGCCTCCGGGCAAGAAACTTCAGGATATGGCGTTGTTATCCGGCGGGGAGAGGGCATTGACGGCGTGTGCTTTCATATTCGCACTGCTGCTCGCAAAACCCAGCCCGCTTGTGGTAATGGACGAGGTAGACGCGCCACTCGATGAAAGCAACGTCGAGCGATTTGTTGAGGTGCTAAAAGACTTCGCCAAAACCTCGCAGTTCATCGTCGTCACACACAACAGATCCACAATGGAGGCGGCCGACACTCTTTACGG
Organism: Armatimonadota bacterium; assembly: GCA_050948905.1. Taxonomy (GTDB): domain Bacteria; phylum Armatimonadota; class UBA5829; order UBA5829; family UBA5829; genus DTKD01. Next base: position 1,588,371 of record JBMNES010000001.1, read on the forward strand.
CGTCACCATGCAGGAGCCTGGCATCAGCAAGATCATCTCGGTCAAGTTAGCTTCAGAATCCACAGACACAGAAGAGCGCAGCCTGCTTCCAACTGTCTGAGGCTGCGCTCTATAATGCGAATCTTGATTATGCGAAGTATTACTTGCGTCGCAGTTTAAACACCAGCGGCATTGCGCCAAGGCCTCCCAGCAACGCCAGCAGGCTTGATGCCTCCGGAACCGACGGCGCATGCGAACCGCCTCCGCCACCTCCGCCGGCCAATCCTGCAACAGCGCCCAATCCACCAAGCACGCCCAGCACTGAACCTGCTCCAGCTCCCGCTGCCGCCACCGCTGCAATCGGTGCAATCGATACAGCAGACGCGGCGATCGGCTGCATTACTGGCGGCGCCATAATAGGCAGTGTTGCTGCCGCTGCAGGGGCTGGCGGTGCCATAACTACGGCTGTAGTAATGACTTCTTCAGGTGCCGGCAAAACCATAGTCTCGACCTCAGGGGCAGGCGGAGCCATAGCCGCAGCAGCGTTTTCGGATTGGATGGTTTCGGTTACGCTCTTAGTCGACACCCGATCCGGCAGGTCGGTTCTAAGCGGATTACCACAGGAAGCCTGGATCACAGGCTTGCCCGCCTTTGTGGCAAAGACCTTTGTGCCTTTAGGCAGGGTTTTGGTCTTTACGTGGGTCCGACCCTTTTTATCGACATACCAACATTGAGTTTTTAAGGGCTGCTTTAGAGTAATTAGTTGCAGATTTGTGCTAAAATACTCATCCAGAGCTTCCGGTGATACGCCAAAGTGGAGGGAGTATCTGTTGCGAAGCAACGAATCACTGGCCACCTGTTCGCGCAGTTCATCCACGGATGATACTGAATATTTCAAATATGATCCAGGTGGTGTTGACTGAGCCGCAAAGACAGGCGCTACGAGGACGCCCGCAAGCCCTAGTGCCAATATAACTGGTAATACTCGTATCAATAATCGCATGATGTGATACCCCGTTTACAATCGACCGTATGGCCGGCAGCACCAACTGCCGACTCCGTTGTCATTCGGCTCTTGCATGAAGGTATATGCACAAAGTGTGCCAAACTCATAAATGGACGGATGATAGCGGCCAGCCGATGCTGACAAAAAACGGCCGGGATAGTCTCTGGAAATTTATTTCGTGGGAACCAGCGGCCGCTGGTCGTCCGTAAATATGCTGGCATATATACTTGAGCTCGGTCTAAAGATACGAGTCAGCAAGTCAATAATTGAGATTACAGGACCCGCATGACGGGAAAGCTGTGCGTTTTCCAGGAGGAATTAAACGTGAAAACACGTGTCCTACGACCATTGGTGGCTGTTGGCGTGGCTTTGTTGTTTGTTGCGCCCGCGTTTGCCGCTATTGAGAATACCGATCAAATCGTTTCTGCGGCCCCGTCGGTGGTCAGTACACCGCCTCCCGCAAATGAACCTCTACCCGAACCTGTAACCACGTACAATGCCGATCCAAACTACCGGGTAGTGGCGGAGGACGTGTTGAGGCTGGATGTCTGGGGGGAGTCACAACTCAGCGCAATGCAGTTCCAGGTTACGCCTGGCGGCACGATCAATGTTCCTTATCTCGGTGAGATGGAAGTCGTAGGGCTCACCCAGACTCAAATCGCCGAAAAGATCGCCAAATTGCTGGCCGAACAGGACATTTTATACGATGCTAAAGTGCAGGTTAGTCTGATAAGTCTGCATAAGCCGCAGGTCCGGGTGCTCGGCGCGGTTGCTCGGCCGGGGTCGTGGGAGTTTAAGGACGGTGATACCGTCTTTGACGCAATTGGTCTGGCGGGAAGTTATCAGGACGACGCTATGCTTGAATCCGCCACCCTGACTCATAAAGACGCCGACCACCAGATACCTGTCAATATTAAAAAATTGCTCGCTGGGGATATGTCCGAAAACCATACCCTTACTAATGGGGATGTAATTTATATTCCCCACGAAGAGTACAACAATAAGATCTACGTGCTCGGTCAGGTTAACCGACCAGGTCAATACAGCCTTAAGGACAATACCACTATCCTTTCCGCTATCAGCCTGGCAGGGGGCGCCACCGAGCGCGGCTCTATCAGGGAGACTGTGCTGATGCGCGGAGATCCTGCAAAGCCGGAGAGAATTAAGGCGAACTTCCGCAAATTGTTCGACACGGGAGATATGTCGCAGGATCTTGTTTTGAACCCTGGAGACGTCGTGGTTGTGCCGGATTCCAAGAAGTTCGATTGGAACAGAGTCGCATCGGTGGTCAGCACGATGGTCAATCTTAGCTATCTGCGTCGGGTAGGCTTCTAGGCTTGCCGGCAAACAGGAGGATGTGTCCGTGGAATTTTGGCGCTACTATAGAGTAATACGCAGAAGACGCTGGCTGATATTATTAGGGACGTTGGCGGCGTTGATTGCGGTCGCGTTCTGGAATTACAATTCAGAACCTCTATATATTGGCCGTACTACGGTTATGGAGTCCAGGAGCGTTAAGGATCTGGGAATTCCGCTTTACCAGTCTCAGTTGGTGAGCAGCCCGACGGATTTGCAGTTGCAGATATCGAATCTGGGCAATCTGGCCACCAGCCAGAGAGTTATGCAAAATGCGGCTCAGACGCTTTCGGACCTGGGTTTGAACTATGACGCAAGGCGGATACTGTCTGCCACATCCGTAACCCCGGTTAGAGATACTAATATACTCGCAATTGAGGTTACATTATCTGATGCTGAGGCCGCAAAAGTGGCGGCGGACGTGGTTGCGGCTGAGTTCAAAAAGGTATATGCCGACCTCAATAACGCATCTGTCAGCCAGAGCAAGGAGTTTATAGAGGCTCAAATTGAAGCGACACACGCTGCTATGGTTCGGGCACAGGATGCTGTCAAGAAATTTAAAGAAGAAAGCGGCATCATTCAAATAGACCAGCAGGCGGCGTCGACTATCCAACGGATCAGTCGTGCCGAAGAGACGGCGTCAGGCACTCAAATCGCTCACCAGACGGCTGCAGCTCGGGCGGCACAGGCTCTCAAAGAAGTCGAAGCGCTTGATGAGTGGCAGGAAAGCGGCAAAACCGTGTCCCGCAACCCTCTCTGGCAGCGGCTGACAGAGCAGTTGGTTGACCTGGAGACGAGGAAGGCCAGCATGCTCAACGGTGGGCCGGGGCAGTCTCGCAGGGGACCCAATCACCCTGAGGTGCTCGCAATCCAGTCTCAGATCGACAACGTCAAGCAGGAGCTTCTAAATACAAAAGAAGAATATGTCTCAGGCACATCGGAGTCCAAAAACCCCATCTATCAAAACGCTGCCAACACTTATGTGAACTCCAGAGTGGAGGATGTGGCTACGGCTGCTCAGCAGACTGCGGCGCAGAATGTTGCCAACGAGGCAAGGGCGGAGATGGCTCAGCTGCCCGAAAAAGAAGCCAGAATGGCCGAGTTGATGGTCGACCTGAAAACGGCGACCGATACCTATGCCTTGATGAAAAATAAGCTCGATGAGGCCAAGATTCTGGAGCAGCAGAATAAAAACGAGGTTGCTCTAAAGACCATTGACCCGGCGTTCGTTCGGCCGGTCGATCAAAAACACGGACTGAAGATCATACTTGCGTTGATGTTGGCCCCGCTGATGGGTGTCGGCGTCGCGTTCTTGCTGCATTATACGGATAACACGGTTAAGACTGTCACCGATGCCGAAAAACTGCTCAGCTTGCCGGTTCTCACAGCTATCCCGACTTCTAAGGCGCACTCGCTGCCGAGGCAGAATTGTCCGGAGATTATGGATGTGGCGTATCAGATGCTGACCTCCAACCTCTGGATTGCTACACAGGAGAATGAGAGCAACTCGATAGTTATGGTCAGCGCCGAGCCTGATGCCGGGCGCAGCGTTACTGCCTCTAACCTTGCCGTCGCGTTAGCACGGGAAGGCGCACGGGTTATCTTGGTCGATTCTGACCTGCGTAAACCGACACAGCATCTGATTTTCAATGTAGAGAACCGTGTTGGGCTTACGAATATTCTCAGCGGCGGCGCTACGCTCGAAGATGCGCTGATGCCGACAAGGGTGCCGGGACTGCTGCTGGTGCCGTCCGGGCCGATTCCGGATAACCCGGTCAAGCTGCTCCGATCTGAGGAGATGAAAGAGTTCGCTAAACAGATATCTGACCTCGCCGATTTCGTTATCTTCGATACGCCGGCGGGCATTGCGTTCCCGGACCCGGTCCTTGTGGCCAGCATAGTTGGCAATGCAGTAGTTGTCCACTCAGCCGGTCGAGTGCCAAGGGGAAGCGAATCCGAACTGCGCGCGAGATTGGATAGCGTCGGAATACATCTGTTGGGTGTTGTCCTGAACAAAGTCCGACGGGAGGACTCCAGCAGCTACTTCCACTATCATCGCTCCTACGAGGGCGTCGGGCTGCCGCAGCTTGCTGGTGGCACGAAAACTATCAGAGATTCAAGCAAGGGCGCACGATAGCGCTCCAACTTTGACTCCGTCTCGTGGAAATGGCCGGGACAGAGGCCGGCCACTACAGGAAATGGCCGGGACAGAGGCCGGCCACTACGGAAGATGGCCGGGACAGAGGCCGGCCACTACGGATGATGGCCGGGACAGAGGCCGGCCACTACGGAAGATGGCCGGGACAGAGGCCGGCCACTATATATCGCCCGCTTCGGATGTTATAGGAGGAACTGCGGGAAATGCGTGAGTGCCGGAAATGTGGTGTCGAGCTTGCCGATGGCGTGGACGCGTGTCCAAAATGCGGCGAAAAAGTTGAAAAAGGCGGAAACGTCAGTCTGGCGCAACAGATCGTGCCTGTTTTGAGCACAGCGTTCAAGGGATACTGGCCGCTTTTTCTGGCTGGTGCACTATTTGTGGCAATGCAATGGCAGTTCCCCTTTGTCGACTGGTGGAGAGCCTGGCAAAAGCCGCATTCATATTACTCCCACGGGCCGCTTGTCCCTCTTATATCGTTGTTTATGGTTTGGGCCAACCGCAAACGACTGGCTCTGGTCAAAATACAGCCTTCGTGGTTGGGGCTGCTGCTTATTCTACCTTCCATACCGTTTTTTATCTTTGGACGATGGACAGGCTCCGGCAACATCTGCGCGATCACGTTTTTGACATTCCTGATTGGCTGTTTGCTGATGTTTGTCGGCAGTCGGATGACCAGGATGCTCCTATTCCCGGTTCTTTATCTGATATTTATGGTGCCGATGCCCTCGACTCTGCTGGACAAGGCATCTTTTCCGGTACAAAAGTCCTCTACTACCCTTGCGGCAAAAGTGCTCCATTATTCCGGCGAGATTTTTAGTGAATCCGGCTGGGATATCCGGCAGGCGGGCAATTTGATCTATTCCCCGAAACTTCCTGCTGGGCCGGGAGAATCCGAGGGTGTGCTTCGTGTAGAAGGCGAGTGCAGCGGGTTCAGGATGCTGATCTCGTTGATCACTTTCACAGCTTTCTTTGTCTATATGCTGAACACGACGTGGTGGAAGAAGCTGCTGCTGGTCGGGATATCACTTCCGCTGAGCTTATTTGTGAACGGGCTGCGCATTGCGGTGATCGGCTACGTCGGTATCTGGACCGAATCGGCGGAGACGATGTTTAAGTTCCACGACTCGTGGGCTATGGTCTTCGAACTGGTGTTATCCTTTGCGATATTGTTCGGCATCGCCAGGTTGATCAAGGCGGTCGATTTCGGCATACCCAACCCCTTAGAAGCAGAGGTTGAAGCCGCACAAATTAGTTCGAAACGCAGCATCAGCAGCCGGCCGGGCGCTGTGGCTTTAGTTCTTTTTATGGTTATTCTGCTCAGCAATTTCGCCATCAAGCCTCTCGAAGCCACCGCCCGGGGAGAACTCAAAAGGGCCAATTTCCCTGCGGAGTTCAGCACCTGGTTCTCGCAGGATATGAAAATCGACTCGCTTACTCAAACAGAGCTTAAGACCGCCGATATGCTTAGCAGGGTTTATATTAATTCGGCTCACGACGTCGAAAGCGCATCTGTGCTGGTGCAGGCGGCTAGAGACACCGACGCGTTCCACGACCCGCATAGTTGCATACCTGGCGGAGGCAGCTCAATCGACGAAGATCGTATTATCACAATGAAATTCAATAAACCAAAACCGATGACGGTTAAGGCGACGTATCTTCGATATTCTAACAGGGATACCGGGGACAGCTATCTTTTGGTCTATTGGTATAGCACAGACCATGAAACCTATCCAAGAACCAGCCAGGTGCGTTTAGTGATGCGAAAACTGCAACTCAACGACCTTAGGGCTATAGCTCAAAGCTGGGTAGGTATCGGCGACGCAGCGCAGGCTGAGGCCAACTATAAAAATCGCCAGTCCTATTGCTACAGGTTCTCCACTCCTGCATATTATGAAGACTCACCGACCTCGTTAGCGAGGCTGCAGAGGTTTATTCGTGAGTTTGTGGCGAACTCTCCGCAGTTCGAGCAGTGAGGACTAGAGGGTATTGATGAGGTTTCTTCGAAACAGTCTTCGAGCAATAGTCAGGCCGTTTGCGCGAATTAGCGAGAGGTTTAGCGCAGGCAGCGCTGAATATTCTCCTGGCGGCGGCGCACTTGCGGGAGCGGGATATGGAATAGGGGTTCTCCGAACCGCCACTGCGCCGGGCTGGCGGAAGCTGGTGCGATGGTCGGTGGTGGCGTTTGGGTTTGCGTTGTATTTCGCAATGCAACTCCTGCTGGCGTATCTTTGCAACCAACTGATGTGGATATTCATCGTAGCCTTTATGGTTATTGTGGCCTGTTTAGTATTTGCCGCAGCAAAACCAACAGCCACCTACATCTTCTGGCTCGCGTTTTCGCCTCTGGGGTTTATTTTTCTCAGAATGGACTTCGGCTCTGGTATACCAACGATCAGTTTCGACCGTGTAACGATTGCAGCATTGGCGGGCTTTCTTATTCTTCGAACGCTATTGCATCGTCATCGAATTAAGCGGCCGATTACCGGAGAGGCTCTGACGCTGCTGCATATTGCCTATATTGCACTCGCTCTTTACGTGATGCATCCTGGCAGTGTTCGAGAGATTTTGCGCACACTTGCCGAAAAATTCGACCACATCGCGCTGGCGCTCATAGCTTACTATATCGCAAAATCCGTCCTTGCCACCAGAAAACAGCTTCTTGGAGCCATCATCGCATTAGTTGTCGCGGGAGGCTATTCCGCTCTTTCGGCTTTCTACGAGCACTTCACCGGGCTGAGATGGTTCAGTTCATTTTTGCCGGTGGAATCAAGGCTGGGTTATGCCGACGTGGGTAGGGCCTGCGGGCCGCTTATCAACCCCTCTGCGCTCGGTACATTTTTGGGGATAACGGCGTTTCTGACCTATCACCTGTATTACAATCTCCAGCGCAAGTCCTTAAAGATGTTTTTGCTGGCTCTAATATTGGTGCAATTGATAGGCTGTTATTTTACCTATACCAGGGGAGGATACATTGCCCCTGCGATGTTGTTGCTTCTGATGCCATTTTTTGCGAAGGCGTATAGAAAATATTACGTTGGATTGCTCGTTGGCGCAGTAATAGCTGTAATAGTTGCAGCGCCGATTGTTGCCTCCAACAGGCAAATCCACCGAAGATTGACCAAGCAGAGCACGATGTTAGGTCGGGTTGTTATCACAGCCGGCACATTAAACATTGTAAAGCATCATCCCGTTTTCGGTATTGGTTTGGGTCAAATCGACTACGGACTTGAGAAATATATCACCAACGCCGGCACGCTGAGTGGGTGGTATGCCAGAGGTATGCAGCCGCTTCAGATTTACCCGCAAAAAAAGCTCTATCCTGTAATCACTTCTCATAACTCGTTTCTCACCATTCTTGCTGAAGAAGGTCTCGTAGGAGGGTTCCTGTATCTCGGCAGTTTTATCGCCTTTATTGTTCATCTGTTTAGAGTAAGGGCGAGGCTGCCGGATGAAGGGATACTGGGCAAGGATCTAATCGCCCTGTTGATAGTAGGTAGCGTGGGTCACTTTATCTCCACATTAACCTATGACATACGTTTCTTCAAATATCCAAACTACGTCTTATGGGCGATGTTCGCGATAGGGGTTCGGCTGGGCGAAATAGTTAATGAAGAGGCGCTTGCGCACAAAAACGCCGATATCAAAGACGATCGCGGCAAAACTCCGGTGCTGACTCACGTTTAGAGTGTCATATTTAAGCGGAACCGCAAAAGGAGATCCTGCGCGATGAGCAATCTGCGCGTGGCAATTGTTGGACCTTATCCTTCCTCAGAGGGCAGTGTCTTCGGAGGAGTGGAGGCGGTTACCTCCTCGCTGGCAGATGGCCTGAGCGCAGTAGAAGGCGTCGAGGTTCACGCGGTCACTTCCATCAGTGCTCTTGATCGTCCCGCAGACCGGATATCCTCTGGTGGTGTGCGCGTCCATCTTCTGCCGCTGTTTGGGAGACTGGGGTGTTTGACCGCGTTTGCCGTAGATCGTCGCAGGATTCGGTCAAAGCTGCGTGAAATAGCCCCAGACATAATTCACGTGCATACCCAGCTTTTATATGCCCATTCGGCTCTGGAACGTGGGTGGCCATCGATTCTGACAATGCATGGCATCCTTCGCCGGGAGACCGCATCCTTTCGCGGGCTGGCACAACTGCACTCTCAGCTTGCGTATCGTTATGAGTCAGATTCCGTAAGGAGGGCGAAAAATATTATCGCCATCAATCGTTATTGCATCGGCGAGTATGGCTCAAACGTGCGCGCCAGGGACATTCGATATATCGACAATTCGATAAAGGATCACTGGTTCGATGTTGACGACCGCGCAGAGCCGGGCCGCATTTTGTTCGGCGGATTTATTTATGACCTGAAAAATGTGTTATACCTGCTCGAAGCAGTTGCGACGCTCGTCGATAAACACCCGCATATCCGCTTGCGCGTAGCGGGCGGGGTGCGCAATCAGGAATATTATGAGCGTTGTCTTTCTTTTGTGGCTGAGCGCGGAATAGAAAAAAACGTCGACTTTCTAGGAAGTCTGTCTGTAGAGAAGATGGTTGAAGAGCACTCCAAAGCGTCTGTCGTCGCTCTTACTTCCAAACAGGAGAACGCGCCGGTGATAATCTCGGAGGCTATGGCGGCGGCAAACCCGGTGATTGGCACGGACGTCGGCGGAATCGCGGAAATGGTGGCCGATGGGGAAAGCGGATTCGTGGTGCCGCTTAATGATGTGAATACACTGGCAGATAGAATTGACCGTATTTTGTCCGACGACGATTTGCGAAAACGGATGGGGCAGGCGGGCAAAGCGATTGCCGAGCAGCGCTTCAAACGCTCAGTGGTGGTCTCCAAAACGCTCGATTTCTACAGGGATGTAATCGAATATGAGCGCAGACGCAGCACAAAATAAGCTACGTGTAGCTCTTTTGGGGCCTTATCCTGTTGAGCAGGGCAAGTTTCGAAACGGAGTCGAAAGCGTGGTCTCGGCGCTGGCCGATGGCTTGGCTGGCAGCGGCGTTGAGGTCTTTGTGATTACCACGGACCCGGATGTCGCAAAAGAGACCCGATATGAGACCTCATCCGGGGTCAATGTGCTCAGACTGCCGATTTTGGGCAAGCTGGGGAACTTAACGGGCTTTGCATTCGATATAAAACCTGTTCGGGCAGCGCTTGATAAAATCAGCCCGGACGTGGTGCACATTCATAAGATATTGATCTTTGCCAAAGCAGCGTTGATCCCGAAGTGGAGGTCGGTGCTTACGGTGCACGGTATTCACTATCGCGAGGCGGCTCAACAGCGCGGTTGGGCGGCAATCAGGGCGAGGTTCGCTTGCAGATATGAACGCCAAGCTCTGAGATTAGCCCGACACGTGATTTGTATAAATAGATACGCCGCTGAAAGTTACGGCCCGTGGCTGAAAGCATCGGATATCAGATTTATCGATAACCCAATAGACGATCGTTTTTTCGAAATATCAACAAGCGACGAGGAGCCGGGAAGAATACTCTTCGGCGGCTCGATAACCAGGCTCAAAAATGTCCTGGGCCTGTTGGAGGCGCTTGATATTTTAGTCAAGCAGCACCCGGAAGCAAGGTTGAAAATCGCAGGCAGGGCTGTAGATGAGGCGTACTACAGGACATGTCTGGACTACGTCGCCAGTCACGGCTTGCAGGACAATGTTGAGTTTCTGGGAGGGCTTTCGACGGACGCGATGGTCGCTGAGCTTGAACGTGCATCTATAGTGGTGCTTCAGTCCAGACAAGAGACGGCGCCGGTCATAATATCGGAGGCGATGGCCGCGGGTAAGCCGGTTGTGGCTACATGTGCCGGTGGGGTTCCAGAGATGGTGGAAGATGGGGTGACGGGGTTTGTCACTCCTGTCGACGATGCTGCCGCACTGGCATCTGCTCTTGGCAAGCTGATGGAAGATGGCGAACTTCGACGCAAAATGGGCGCTGTAGGCAGGCAATCCGCCCAAAATCGATTCCGCCGTAGTGTGGTCATAGACAAAACTATCGCGATGTATCGCGACGTGATGAGAGAGAGATGATTCGTTTACTCCTTGCACAGCAGTATCCGTTTGAGACAAATAAGTTTCCCGGAGGTGTTCATACTGCAGGATACTATCTCGCCCGCGGTATGCAGCTTAGGGACGATATAGACGTGCGGGTGCTGACGGTCAGCGGGCAGGCCCCTGGGGATATGGATCGTATCGATGCCGGGCTTAGGGTGCGTTTTCTCTCCGAGCCAAAGGTTCGCATTATTCCGAACATGAGTCGCAATATCAGACGCCTGGCTACCCAGGTGCGCGAGATAAATCCCGACATTGTAAACGCAAATTTGGTGATATATGCCGCAGCAAGCCTGCGCGCAGGGTTGCCGACTGTATTTACCGTACACGGCGTCATACACAAAGAGGCCCAGGTATGGTCGCGGCCACTGGATAGATTGCGATACGCTTTATATATGCGATATGACCGTGAAGTGATGTCTCAGGTGAAGCATATCATCGCCACCAGCCACTACGTTGTAAAAGAATATAATGGACTAACCGCAGCGAAGTTTCACGTAATAGACAACTGCATCGACGAGCGCTTCTTCGGCGTCCCGAATAATGAGGAACCGGATAGACTGCTTTATGGCGGGCTGGTTTATGATCGAAAGAACGTGCTGGGGCTGTTGGAAATAGCTCGTCGGCTGGTCGAAACCCGTCCGAATCTGAAACTGCGGGTGGCCGGAAAGATAGCGGATCAAAAATATTATGAACAATGCCTCGCGTTCGTCAAAGAACACGGCATAGAACATAATGTAGACTTCTTGGGCCAGACGACGGTAGAGACTATGATGGAAGAACTCTCCCGTGCGACGATGCTGCTTTTGCCGTCTAAACAGGAGACAGCGCCACTGGTTATAAGTGAGGCGCTCGGCGCTGGCAAACCGGTAGTGGCTTCCACGGCGGGTGGAATAGAATATCTGGTCAGGGATGGTGAGACGGGTTATATCGCAGATTGGCGAGACAATGACCGTTTCGTCGAATGCATAGACAGGCTCCTCGGTGACGACCAGCTCAGAAGTCAAATGGGTGCAGCCGCTCGTGAAGAAGCGATTCGGCGTTTCTCAAAAGAATCCGTCGCTGCTCAGACAGTCAAGGTTTATGAAGAGGCGTTAAACGGCAGGTAAAGGCAATTTTGACGATTCAACAGACACTCACAACAGATAAAACGGAGTGCAGAAAGGCGGCTTTGCGCTTATATAATCATCTTGTGAGCCATCATATTCGAGATGACGGTGCAATCGTAGGCCCGGACCCTGGTGTCAGCTTGAATCTGCGCGTCACTCGTTTCATCAAATACTACCTGCGAGCGCTGCCGTGGCGAGATCAACTCTACTACCTGCAGGCGCAGGCTTACTGGATATGGAATAATATAGAGCTATCAAAACTCACCGGCGACACGGCCTGCATCAATGCCGCACTACGGTGCGCAGAAGTTGTCGCGAGCAGACAGACCGATGAGGGCTGGTGGCAGTATCCGCAGGCTGAGTGGAAAAACCGGGTGGCGACGGTCGAAGGCTGCTTTGGCGCTGTGAGCCTGCTGATGGCGTTTGAGCAGTCACAGGATCAACGCATGCTTGATGCTGCCGCGAAATGGTACAATTTTATGGTGGACAAGATCGGGTTTCAGGAATACGATTCTGACTCGAAGGCCATCAACTATTTTTCGAACGTGGGCCGGGGATTGGTTCCGAATAACTCTACTCTGGCTGTGTGGATGAGCGCACTTTTGGCCAAGGCCAGTGGGCAGGAGAAATATCTCGAACACTGCCCGGCTATGGTGCGGTTTCTGGCGCGATGCCAAACCAGCGAAGGTGAACTGCCTTACGTTCTTGAAAGCGATTATGGGCCAGGGAAGTTACACTACCTGTGCTTCCAATACAACGCTTTTCAGTTTATGGATATGTATGAGTATTATTTGATCTCAAAAAGCGATCAGGCGCTGCAGGTGATGCGGGGGTTGGCCGAGTTTCTATCAAAGGGACTCACCGAACAGGGTGATGCTCGATACGATTGCGAGACAAATCGACCAACGATGCACTATTTTACCGCAGCAGTCAGCGCAGCGTTAAAATGCGCTCAAGATGTCGGACTGGGTGAATATGCTAAAATCGCAGCCCGGGGATATCGAAGACTTTTTGACGTCCAAAAGCCAGACGGCAGTTTTGGCTATTCGGTTGGTGATTATGGATTTTTATCCGATGGCCGATCTTATCCCAGAAATCAGGGGATGATCCTGCGACACTTGCTCATAGGGGCTTCTGGAGAGCGACAGTGACGAAAAAAGTAGCGTACATCATAAGCATGGTGAAGTCAGGAGTGCCGGCGTTTACCTATCGTGAGATAGATATATTACGCCGAAACGGCTTCGACATAGCTCTATTTACGCTGGCGTATCGCATTGGGCCGTATATGCCAAAAGCTCAGTGGCCGGTTTTTAAGCCGTGCCTTTGGTCGATGTTAATCGCTCATATCTGCCGAATAATGTCCAGGCCTGTTCTCTATATATCTATGTTAGCAACGGCGCTGAAAACCGGCACAATGCGTGAGTTTGCACTGGGGATGCAATTTGTCGGGCAAATGCGCAGATGGGGGGCCACTAATATTCATTGTCACTTCGGCGATAGCAAGCTCTACACGGGATATTATTGTTCAGAATGGCTGAAATTGCCGATGACCGTCACAATGCACGCCTATGAGATTCACCGAAACCCCAGGCCGTTGATGCTCAAAATCGCATTGGCCAGATGCGAAAAAGTGGTGGTGCAATCGGAGTTCAATAAGGCTTGCGTGATGAACAATTTCTCCTTGCCTGAGGACAAAATCGAACTGATTCGCGCTCACGGTGATATGTCCGAATCCAAAGATCCTCCAGCGGCCCGTATATTGATGGTGGGTGAGTTCCGATATAAAAAAGGCCATGAGATTTTGCTTGCCGCACTGAAGAAGCTGAATCGAAAAGACATTGTTGTCTGGTTTGTCGGCGGAGGTTACCTGGATGTGCGGGGGATTGCGCGGGATATGGGACTTGAAGATCAGACCGTGTTTTTAGGGATGGTTGGCAAGGATATGCTCAACATTCTCTATGAAGCTTGCGACTTCCTGGTGCTGCCAAGTCGGACTGCCCCGGACGGCGATATGGAAGGTATCCCAGCCGTACTTATGGAGGCGATGTCGCATAGCAAACCGGTGATCAGCACCAGACACGCGGGCATACCGGAGCTTGTTGAAGAAATATTGATCGACGAAAACGATATCGACGCGCTTGCCAGCGCAATTGAGCGCCTGGTTGAGGATCCTGAACTACGGATGCGGTTAGGGAAACGTAACTTCGAAATCGTAAAGACGTCTTTCTCCGACGATGTGGTTCTGCAGTTAGGCAAAATATTCAGCGACCAGGTTGCTAAGAAAGAGGGAAGAGACCGGTGAAAGTCCTGTCCGTGGTGGGCACTAGGCCCAATTTTGTCAAAGAGGCGCTGATAAATAAAGAGATGAAGCGGCGTGGAATCGAAGAGGTGCTAGTGCACACGGGGCAGCACTACGACTATGAAATGTCGCGTGTTTTCTTCCAGGAACTCGATATCCCGGAACCGGATTATCACCTGCAGGTCTCCACTGGGCTGCCGGGCAGGCAGACAGGGGAGATCATTGAGGCGGTTGAGAAAATTCTTATCGACGAAAAGCCTGATGTCACGCTGGTATACGGCGATGTCACTTCGACTCTTGCGGCCGCCCTTGCATCGGTCAAACTCGGTATCCCGGTAGCACACGTTGAGGCGGGGGTCAGGACGATGGCTCGTTACAACCCGGAGGAGATCAACCGGCGTGCCACCGACACTGTATCAGAACTGCTCCTTGCGAATTGCGAAGATGCATACGAAGAGTTGATGAAGGAAAATCATTCGGGGTCGAAAATAGTGCTCACAGGGGACATCATGAAGGATGTGCTCCTCGATACGGTGGAGCGTTTCAATATAACCGTGGCCCGCGGGGATTATACTCTCTGTACTCTGCATAGAGCGGAGAATGTCGATGACAAGCAAAACCTGTCGGCTATACTGCGCGGGCTGGCAGATAGCGGTAAAAAGGTCGTCTTCCCCGTGCATCCCAGAACACGCAAGAGGCTGGACGAGTTCGATCTCTTAAAAGAGTTCGGCAACTCTCAGACAATCGAGTTCACCGAGCCGCGCGGATATTTGGATTTTGTTACATTGCTGGCCGGAGCGAATAAGGTAGTGACGGACTCGGGCGGGGTGCGCCGCGAGTCATATATCCTTGGCAAGCCCACAATAGTCGCTATAAACCTCGTGTGGTTCCCGTGCCTGGTGAAATCCGGTTGGAAAACCGTCGCCGGGCCTGACAGCAAAAAGATAGCGGACGCTGTGCGCAACTTCGAGCCTCCGCAGGAGCATCCCGAACTGCTGGGAGATGGCAAGGCTTATCTTAAAATCGTCGATGAAATAGCCAGTTATGCACACAATAAGATGGCGCTGGCTGGAGAAGGTGGCTAAGCAGTTGGCAATACGTGCGAAGCGAATATGCTTGGTAACTCAGTCGTATTACTTACGCGACCCACGGGTAAGGCGTGAGGCTGAGGCGCTGGCACAGGTCGGCTACGAAGTCGATGTGATTTCGCTTGCCGAACAGGATCGACCGCAAAACGAGACTGTCAATGGCGTCAACATCACAGGCGTCCGATTGAGCCGCAAACGGGCGACGGCTGTGCGATATATGCTCGAGTATGTGTTGTTCTTCCTTATGGCCTCGGCGATTTTGTGCGGGCGACTTCGCCGATACAATGTAATACACATCAACAACATGCCGGATTTCCTGGTGTTCTCGACGATGCTGCCGAAACTCTTCGGCGCGAAGATCATTTTAGACGTGCACGATCCGATGGCGGAGATTTTTACTTCTAAATACGGCATCGGAGGACGCAGTTTACCTATAAGATTTCTCAACTGGCAGGAAAAAATCAGCCTGCGATACTGCCACCAGGCTTTGACGGTAAGCGACATAATGAAGGAAAGGCTTCAGCCCGTTGCGCCGCGCACACCGATTTCTGTGGTGCTCAACTTGCCAGATGAGGCTATTTTCCAGGTTAATCGCGAGCGCTCCGAAAATATCGAGCACAAAAAGTTTACGCTGCTTTATACAGGCACTATTTCAGCAAGATACGGCCTCGGCGTCGCTATTGAGGCAGTGGCCCGATTGCGCGATGCGATCCCTGATCTGCGATTACTGCTGGTGGGAGAGGGAGATGATCTGCCGACTCTGCGCGAATTGGTCGAGAAACTCGAGCTGGGTGATATTGTCGAGTTTAGGCGGCCGGTGCCGTTGTCTAAAATCCCTGAGATTGTTTCTGAGTGCGACGTCGGTATATCACCGCATATAAGCGATGATTTTATGCGGCTGTATTTCTCGACAAAGGTCGCGGAGTTCGTGAGCATGGGCCTGCCGACCATAACGACTCGCACGGAAACAATCGAACGGTATTTCAGCGAGGACATCGTCAGATACTGCGAATCCGGATCCGTCGACTCTTTCGCCGAAGCTGTCGAGGAACTATACAATAATCCGAACCTGCGAACCAGTATGAAAGAAAACGGCCGACGCCTGTCGGAGCACTGGAATTGGGCGGCCGAGAAGAAAAAATACATAGCAGTAGTTGAGCGGCTGCAGAGTGTTGATGCTCCTGAAAATCAAGAATCACTCACAAAGGACGTAGCATAATTCTCGCATCTGGAGATAACATTATGATCAATTTGGGACTTGTTGGTGTTGGATATTGGGGGCCTAACCTGGCCAGAAACCTTAACAGCGCTGAAAACGCGTCGCTGGCGTGGGTTTGCGACGCGGATCAGAAGTCGTTGGGCAAGATAGCCGCGAGTTATCCTAAGACCAAAACCACCACAGATATTAACGAGATGCTGGCGGCCGTCGATCTGGACGCGGTAGTCGTCGCCACTCCTGCCGGCACCCATTTCGATATTGCAAAGCAGGTTCTGCAAGCCGGCAAGCATGCGATGGTCGAAAAACCACTGGCTATGACCGGTGAGGAGTGTGATGAACTTATAGACCTCGCCGCAAGTAAAAACCTTCGGCTGATGGTCGGCCACACGTTCCTATATAGCCCACCGGTGCTTAAACTCAAGGAACTCGTCGATTCGGGTGAAGTCGGGGATGTCTATTATGCATACTCCACCCGTGTCAATCTGGGTCGGATTCGAAAAGATGTCAACGCAATGTGGAACCTGGCTCCGCACGATATCGCTATATTTTTAAATCTATTCGGAGCAGCGCCAGTGTCGGTCAGCGCTAAGGGCGTAACCCATATCCAGCCCGGCATTGAGGATGTCGTCTTTATGCTCTTGGACTTCCCGAATAATATTACCGCTCATGTTCACGTCAGTTGGCTGGACCCCGGCAAGGTGCGCAAGCTCACACTGGTCGGCAGCCAGAAGATGGTTGTATACGACGACACCAACGCTGACGCCAAGATACAGATATTCGATAAAGGAGTAACCAAGGTCGCTAACGGCAGCGCGGAGTCGTTCACCAGTTTCGGAGAATTCCAGCTTCTAATGCGAGCGGGTGACGTTCTGATTCCGAAAATCGCCGCAACAGAGCCTCTGAAGATGGAGTGCCAGCACTTTGTGGACTGTATTATAAGCGGCGAACAGCCTCTTACTGACGGGGTTCACGCGAAACAGGTAGTAAGGGTGCTGGAGGCTGCTCAGGAGTCGATGCAGTCCGGGGGCTGTCCGGTGGAGGTCAAGCTATGAGCAATATTGCAGAGACAGCGAAGATATATCCTAATGTAATCATAGAAGAAGGGGCCGAGGTCGGGGAGTTCTGTATTATAGGGCTTCCTCCGAAGGGCAAGGCCGCCGGCGAGCTTGAAACCCGCATCGGCAAAAACGCCGTGATCAGGTCGCATACGGTCATTTACGCCGGTAACGTGATCGGGGACAACTTCAACTCCGGCCACAGCGCGCTTATACGTGAGGACAACCAGATCGGAAACGACGTCAGCATAGGCAGTCACACCGTTATCGAGCATCACCTTGAGATACAGGATGGGGTGAGGATCCATTCTCAGGCCTTTGTGCCGGAGTTCACGGTTTTGGAGAAGGGCTGCTGGGTCGGACCGAACGTGGTCTTCACCAATGCCCTGCACCCGCTCTGCAAACACGTTAAGGAGTGCCTGAAGGGCGCCACGGTGAAAAGCGGGGCAAAGATAGGGGCCAACGCTACTATTTTGCCGGATGTAACCATTGGCGAGATGGCGCTGATCGGAGCGGGGTCGGTGGTGGTCAAAAACGTGCCGGATAAGGTCGTTGTGGCTGGTTCCCCCGCTAAGATAATAAAGAACGTAGCGGATCTGGATTGCCCTTACGATCTGTGTGAAAGACCTTACGACGTGTGAGTTATGCCATTTTTTGACAGCAGGTATGGCAAATGGAAGCGGGCGCTTGAGCCTTTTATCGTGGCGAATCAGCGCATTGACGCCACACTTGCTCGTTTGGACGAAGGGGCTATGACTTGCGATGTCGGCGCTGGGGGAAGAAAAATCACGCCGGACATCGTTGCAGTGGATGCTTTTTGGGCGGATGGAACAGACATTGTCTCAGATGCGGCGAGATTGGCAATCGCCGATGATGCATTTGACTGTGTCTTTTGCACGGGGACGCTGGAGCATCTGCCGGATCCGTGGGCTGCGGCGCGTGAGATCGCGAGGGTAACCAAACCCGGCGGCCTGGTGCATATAGATGCGCCGTTTATGCAGGGATACCATGCAGACCCGCAGGATTATTGGAGATTTACGCAGGATGGGCTGCGAAAGTTGTTTGAGGGCTTTGAGGAGATCGAATGCGGGGTGCATATCGGCCCTGCTTCGGGGTTATGTTGGACTTTCGTAGGCTTTTGCCAGGGGTTGGCAAAAGGGCCGTTTATGCGCAAAATATGGTTTCGAATCGGCAGATTGTTGGCTTTTCCGTGGAAATACCTGGACACTTTGATAGTGAAACGGCCGTATAGTTACTTGGCTGCCGGCGGAGTTTATTTCGTGGGCCGTAAGCCAAAGCCGATCTCCAGCCAATAATAGAAGACGATATCGCCGTAATTTTAAATAACGCTAATCTTAACTTGGAGTACATCTATGGTACCGTTTGTGGATCTGAAAGCACAGCATGACTCGCTTCGCGGGGAGATTTTCGAAGCGATAACTAATGTGATCGACAACAGCGCGTTCATTATGGGGCCGGCGATCAAGGAACTGGAAGCCAATTTCGCTGAGTTCTGTGGCTGTAAGCACGTGATTGGGTGCTCTTCGGGCACATCTGCGCTCAATCTGGCGCTGTGGGCGATTGGGATCGGGCCTGGCGATGAAGTTATTACCATTCCGCATACTTTTATCGCTACCACCGAGGCCATATCCGTGCGCGGCGCAAAACCTGTATTTGTTGACATCGACGCCGCGACGTATACTATGGATGTATCCAAGCTCGAAGCCGCCATCACTGCCAACACAAAGGCGGTTATCCCGGTTCATCTATACGGACATCCCACTGATATGGACCCGCTTCTTGCGATAGCGAAAAAGTATGGTCTAAAAGTCATCGAGGACTGCGCTCAATCACACGGAGCCGAGTATAAAGGAAGACGTGTCGGCACAATGGGTGACATAGGCTGCTTCAGCTTCTTCCCGGGCAAGAACATAGGCGCGATGGGTGACGCCGGCGCTATCACCACCAACGACGACGAACTGGCGACAAAGCTCAACAAGCTGCGCAATCACGGTCGTTTGGGCAAATATGAGCACGAGATGGTCGGCTACAACGAGCGCCTGGATAACCTTCAGGCCGCGATTCTCAACGTGAAGTTGCCCCATCTCAACGATTGGAACGCCTTGCGCCGAAAGCACGCCGCCGAATACGCCGAAGACCTTGCAGATGCAGGGGTTGGTTTGCCGGCTGTCGCTGCCAATTGCACACACGTCTATCATCTGTTTGTAATAAGACACCCGAACAGAGATGCCCTGCAGAAGCATCTCAAGGAAAAGGGAATCGCGACGGGAGTCCATTACCCGCTGCCGCTTCATATGCAGCCTGCGTATTCCGATCTGGGCTACAAGGAAGGCGATTTCCCCGTAACAGAAAAGGCTGCAAAAGAAATCCTATCCTTGCCCATTTATCCCGAAATGACCAGGGAGGCGGTAACAGAAATCGCAAAAGCAGTTAAGGAGTTTCGAGGTTAAACAGGAGGCATCAATGTCGTTTTTTGTCAAAAAAATAGGGTTGCCTATGGCGGAGCGGCTCAGGGGTATGTACGTAGGCAGATACCTCAAGGAGTTGCTGCGTACACAATGGCTAAGCCTTGACGAGATTCGATCAATACAAGACGCCAAGCTAACAAAGCTGATAGATCATGCTTATCGAACGGTGCCTTTTTATACAGAGGTTATGAATCGGTGTGGCTTGACACCGGACGATATAACTTGTGTTGATGATCTGCCGAAGCTTCCCATTCTCACAAAGGAAATAATCAGAGCCAATTACCCGGATAAGATGATCTCGACGTTGTTTGATGCTTCCAAACTTATGGTTATGACGAGCAGCGGCTCGACCGGTGAACCTTTCCGGTATGTGCTGTCGGATGATGAGAAAGCTATCAAATGGGCGGGTCTATACAGGTTCTGGAAATGGGCTGGCTATGAAATGGGCGACCGTATTGTCAACCTCACTGCGTTTCCGCCAAAGGCTTTCAAGCATAACAAGCTGATCGGGTTTCTGGAATCGCGCTTCTCGGGCATGCTTGGTCTTCCGGCATTCAATCTCTATGACAAAAATGCAAGTGAGTATGTGGAGAAGATTGCTGCGTTTAAACCAAATACGCTTCGAGGCTATGCTTCCACACTCTACTATCTGGCTGAAATTATGAGCGGAAAAGGAGTCAGCTTGAAGTTGAACTCGGTTTGTACCACCGGGGAGACGCTTTTCGAATTCCAAAGAGAGTTGATGGAATCGGTCTATGGTTGCAAGGTATACGATGGTTACGGCGGAGAAGGAATGGAAACAGCCGGCCAGTGCGGACACGACCCGGGCTATCATATAAATGCCGAGAATATCATATTAGAAACAGTCGGGCCTGACGGGGCTGTATGCGGGCCAGGCGTTGAAGGCCAGGTAGTGCTTACCGATCTGAATCGCTATGCTATGCCATTTATTCGCTACAATATTCAGGATGTGGCAGTCAAATCCGACAGAATATGTTCGTGTGGTCGTGGATTACCAATGCTTGAAAAAGTATCCGGCAGATTGTCTGATATCGGCATTACCCCTTCGGGCAAGCCGATCTATGTACATTTCTTCACACTAATGTTTTCGAAAATTACCCCAGAGGTGGTAAGTTTCCAGATCGTGCAGGAACGTCCTGATGTCATGGTTGTTGCAATAGTTCCTGGAAAAGGATTCGACGCTGTGCGCGGAGATATATTATCGAAAATCCAGGCGTATGTGGGTGATGATGTTACCCTCAAGCTAGAATTGGTCGACGAAATACCCACTACCCTTGGTGGCAAAAGACGCTATTTCATTTCGAAGTGCGGCATCCAGCCTGCTGCTATGTCCGAATGCGAATAACTGTCATCACGATACTATGATGACATAAAATTAGGAACCGATGGCTCAGTTGGCAGAAGAAAAACGGCAGGTGGGCGCACATCAGTTTGCAGGCTTGAGGGTCTGTATGGTTGCGCCGTATTTGCCGAAAAAGGGTGGGGTGACTATTCAGACGCATCTGATGGTCGATAGCCTGGAGCGTGAGGGCGCGGAGGTGATGCGGGTCGATACTTACATCCACTCCATCAGCCACAAGATGCTCCTGCCACTGCGAATAATTCTGCAGGCTATTTTTACGGCGATTCGGTTTATGCGGGTCGCGCCAAAGTGCGACATAGTGCACATCCAGGCCTGCTCGTGGTGGGGTTTTCTGCCCGTGATGGTGGTTGCGCCACTAAACAAATGGTTCTTCAAAAAACGTTTGGTCATAAGCTTTCACGGCGGCAGAGGCCACGTATGGTTGAAGAGACACAATAAACTCGCTAAGCGCTATATGCGGATGGCTGACCAGTTGGTGGTGGTGTCGCCGAGGTTGAAAAAAGCATTCGCGGAGTATGACATCGATTCCGAGGTGCTGTGGAACCTGGTGGATGTGGACAGGTTCCAATATCGCGAGAGGACGAACATAAAGCCCGACATCGTGTGGATTCGGACGTTTTCGGGTGTGTATGATCCGCTGACCGCAATAAGAGTGTTCGCGAAAGTCAAAGAAGAGGTTCCGGAGGCCACTATCACGTTTATCGGCGATGGGCCATTAAAGCCGCAGATGGACAGCTTAATACAACAACTAGGGTTGTCAGATGTGAATTATACAGGCCGATTGCCCAACAGCGAAGTTCCGGCGATATATGATCGGACGGATATATTCTTAAATACATCTCGAAATGATGGGTTGCCCACAGCTCTGTTGGAGGCTTCGGCGGCGGGGTTTCCTATAGTGACCACTGCAGTGGGAGGCATACCCGATATGATGGAAAACGGCAAAGAAGGGGTTATCGTTGACGCAGGTGATGTCGATGCCCTTGCACGTGAGGTAGTGTCTCTGATCCGCGACCCGAAAAGAGCGCACGCACTAAGCGTTGCCGCGAGAAAGAATGCTGAAAAGTACAGTTGGGAACGTTGCGCGAAAGATCTGGCGGTGTATTACCAACTTGGCCAGAGGAATGCATGAGCAAACTCAGGTTCTGTTTGGCAGGAGAATACCCGGCAGATACAACCAAGATAGGTGGTGGGGTGCTTCACGTTATGTATCTACTCGGCGAGGCATTTGCCAGGCGGGACGATATAGACTTTCATATAGTATCGTCAACCAAAGGCTCGGATGCCACTAGAGTTGTGCAGAGACCCGGAGTTACTATTCACCATGTGGGATGCAAAAAAGGGGCGTTTGTGCCGAATCTGCTGACGCAGCCTGCCAGGATCGCGCCCATTATACGCGAATTGAAACCCGATGTGATAAACAGCCATTCTTCCGTAACGACCGATGCTGCAATTATGGCAGGCAGCAAAGTGGTGCACACCATACACGGCATTATTGATAATGAGATTAAGCTAAAACAGGGCCGGGACAAGCTGGCTTCTATGCTTCAGGCGCGCTTGCAGCACAAGTCGATTTTGAACGCGGACGGGGTGTTATCCGTCGCCCAACACGGCCTGGATTATTATGGTCGATGGATAAAATCTCCAAGCGCGGTTGTTAACGTGCCTATTGAAGATATATTCTGGTCGGTGCCGGACATGCAGCCGTGCAAGGGGATTTTATTTGCCGGTGCTGTTAACAAACGAAAAAACCTGCAAGCTCTTGTCACGGCTATGCCGATAATACTGAGTAAGCACCCGCAAGCCGTCTTATATGTGTGCGGCGGCATAAGCGACAAGGCTTACAAAAAGGAAATAGACGGTTTCATTAAGAGCAAAAACATCGATGAATCCGTAAAATTTCTCGGAGTCGTCAGCCGCAACAAGCTTGTGGAGTTACTTGAGGAGTGCGTGGCGCTGTCGTTGCCGTCGTATCAGGAGACCTCGCCTGGTGTCATTTGCCAGGCTATGGCGGCAGGACGCGTGCCTGTGGCCTCTCCGGTTGGCGGTGTTCCGGAGATGATTGAGGATGGTGTCACAGGGTTTTTGGTGGACGCCGACGACTCACAGTTGCTTGCGCAAAGAATAATCGAACTGATGGATAATTTCGATATGGCCGCCAAAATGGGGACTGCGGCCAGAGAAGTTGCAAAGACTCGCTACAATGCGGGCGATGTCGCAAACAGCATTATCGAGTTTTGCACATCGCTCATAACGCCTGGATAATAGAGGATACTATGGACTTCAAAGACGTCATACTCGGCAAAGATGCACTGATCGACGATGGTGTTAAATTGGGCTATCGCACCGGCAGAAAGATCGCCGACCACACACTTCGCATCGGCGACAACGCGTGCATCAGGTTTGGCAGCGTGATCTACGGCGGTTCCACGATCGGCAACAAATTCGCCACCGGTCATAACGTCACAATACGCGAAGAAAACCAGATCGGCGATAATTTCAACGTCTGGAACTGCACCACCATAGACTACGGCTGTAAGATCGGCAACAATATCAAGATCCACTGCAACTGCTACGTCGCGCAGTTTACCGTCATAGAGGACGACGCGTTTATGGCGCCGGGTGTAACTATAGCCAACGACATCCACCCGGGTTGTGAGTTCTCCGCCGAGTGTATGAAAGGCCCGCACATCGAAAAGGGCGTCCAAATCGGCGTTAACGTCACCATCCTGCCGTTTGTTCGAATCGGCGCACATTCAGTGATAGGGTCGGGGGCGGTGGTCACAAAGGATATTCCCGCAGGCTCAGTCGTCGTCGGCAACCCGGGCCGGGTGATTTGCAGCATACACGATCTCAAGTGTGAAACTGGCCTGACCGATGCCCCATACACTCACATACTCCTGCACGGAGAGGAAGGGTAGATAAATGGTTCCGCTCATCGATTTAAAGATTCAACACAGATCCATTGCCGCAGAAGTCGAGGCGGCAATCAAAAACGTCTGCGACAACACCGCCTTCATCCTCAGCGATGAGATGAAGACATTCGAAGTGGAGTTTGCGGCGTATTGCGGCGCAAAACACGGAGTTGGTGTGGCAAACGGCACTGAGGCTCTGTTTTTGGCGCTGAAAGCTGTCGGGGTAAAGGACGGCGACGAGGTCATCGTTCCTGCCAACACCTTCATCGCAACCGCCGCTGCTGTCAGCCACGCAAACGCAATTCCGGTGTTTGTGGACGTGGACCCGGAGACCTACTGCATCGACCCCGCGAAAATAAAGATGGCTATCACAGAGAAAACAAAGGCGATTCTGCCAGTGCATCTCTACGGACATCCTGCGGATATGGATGCTATAATGAGTATTGCTCGTGCAAACGGCCTTAAGGTAGTTGAGGATTGCGCGCAGGCTCATGGAACACTATATAAGGGGAAGTCGATCGGTTCGATCGGCGATGCTGCCGGGTTCAGCTTCTATCCAAGCAAGACTCTTGGAGCTTATGGAGACGCTGGAATGGTGCTTACCAACAGCGACGAGGTCTGTGAGAACCTCAAACTGCTGCGTGACAACGGCCGCACGACCTGGTATGAGCACGCTATAATCGGTTACAACTCCCGGCTTGATGGAATCCAGGCCGCCGTTTTGCGTGTGAAACTAAAGTATCTCGACAAATGGGTGGAGGCTCGCAGGTCGCACGCACAGCAGTATGCTCAGTTGCTGGGAGACGTCAAGGGTCTGAGTCTGCCGATTGAGAAACCGAATATGAAGCACTCATACTACGTCTATGTTGTGCGGTTGGACAACCGTGACGAAGTGATGGCCCAGCTCAAAGAAAAGGGCTGCGGTTGTGGGATACACTATCCTGTTCCGCTTCATTTGCAGCCGGCATACGCCTTCTTGGGAGGCAAGGAAGGCGACCATCCTGTCTCGGAGAAGCTGGCAAAGCAGGTTCTGTCGATCCCGATGTACCCGGAATTGACGGCCGAGCAGGTAGCTGAAGCGGCGAGTATAATAAAAGAAGTATTAAAATAGCAAAGTGCGCCATATTGAACTGGTTGGCGCATGTAATGGATGAGGTAGTAAGTAATGCCGACAGCCCAGGAAAATAGTGTGGGCCAGGTATGTGAAGCGTTTCCGATCAAGACTTACAAGTCTAAGCGGGTGCTGGATTTGGTGACGGCTTCTTTGGCGCTGCTGGTGGCCGCTCCGTTGGCTGCCGTCATCAGCCTGCTTATAAAGTTGTCGAGTCCGGGGCCGGTGTTGTTCAGGCAGATGCGAGTAGGCAGGGACGGCAAGCAGTTCATGTTCTATAAGTTCCGCAGCATGCGCGTCAACAACGACGACTCCGAGCACAGGGAGTATATCAAGCTCTTTATAGAAGGCAACGAAGAAGAAATAAAGAAGCGCTATCCCGGCGAGAAGATTTACAAGCTGACCGGAGACGATAGAATCACTCTGATCGGCAAGTTTTTGCGGCGCACCAGCCTTGATGAACTGCCGCAGTTGCTGAACGTTTTTAAGGGTGAGATGAGCATGGTGGGGCCGAGGCCGCACCTGCCTTATGAAGTTGAACTCTATCAGGACTGGCACCGCAGGCGCCTGGAAGGACTGCCGGGTATTACCGGATGGTGGCAGATCCACGGCAGAAGCAGGGTGCCGTTCCAAAAGGCGATAGAAATGGACATATGGTATCTAGAGCACCAATCCCTGATACTGGATGTCCGCATTATGTGCCGCACAATCACCAAGACCATAGTTGGCCGCGGTGCGTGTTAAGTTGACAGACGCAAAATAGTGAAAAGAGGATCAGTATGAGCACAAAAATCGGCGTCGTTGGGGCCGGGTATTGGGGTCCTAACATCATTAGAAACTTCAATCAGATTCCCAACTGCGATATGGCGGTTTGCTGTGACTTAAACGAAAAGCGGCTCGCTCATATCAAAGGCCTGTATCCCCGGATCAACGTCACAACCGACTACGATTCTCTTATTAATGATCCGTCGATAGACGCTATAGCCATCTGCACCCACGTAAGCGCGCACTACCCACTAGCCAAAAAGGCTCTGCAGGCCGGAAAGCATGTTCTCGTCGAAAAGCCTCTGACTGCAAAGGTGGAGGAGGCGGAGGAGCTTGTTGAACTGGCTAAGGCGAATAACAGGGTGCTGATGGTCGACCACACCTTCGAATACACCGCCAGCGTCAACAAGATGAAGGAGCTCATCGAAGGCGGTGTGCTCGGCGATGTCCTCTACGTGCACTGCTCACGGCTTAATCTCGGCATATTCCAAAGAGACATCAACGTGGTTTGGGACCTCGCGCCTCACGATATTTCAATTATTCTATACGCCACCGGATTCAAACCCACCTCAATACGCACGGTCGGTTTGAAGCTGCTGCATCCCAAGGTCGAGGATGCGGCGTTCGTCACTCTCAAGTCCGGCAACAGCTCCAGCGCGGCGATTCACGTGAGCTGGGTTGATCCGCTCAAGATTCGTAAAGTCAGCGTCGTCGGCACAAAGCAGATGCTCGTATACGACGACCTCGACCCGCTCTCTAAGATTCAGATATACGACAAAGGCGTCGATAACCCGCCGCACTACGACACGTTCGGCGAGTTTTTGTGCTCATACAAATACGGCGACATTCACATGCCACGTCTTCAGGAAGCCGAGCCGCTGAGCGCTATGTGCAAGCATTTCCTGGAGTGCATAGAGACCGGGGCCACCCCTCGCAGCAGTGGCGAAAGTGGGCTTAATATGGTTCGTCTACTTGCGGCATCCGACGCATCCATCGCGGCTAATGGGGCCGAGATAGAGATATAATCGCAGGTGGGCAGGTCCGCAAAAGTATGGCTCATAGCCATTTTGGCGCTGTGTCTGCTGCTTAGGCTTGCACTCGTCTTTTATCACGGGGATAACGAGATCAGAAGCGATGCTGCGGCGTTTTATCAAATAGCCTGCAACATCGCCGACGGCAAGGGGTTTTCAGCCAACGATTACCGAGGCGAGCCCCAGCCCAGCGCCCACGGCTATGTCATCTACCCCTATTTCCTGGCGATTTTGCTTTATTTGTTCGACGCCAGATTGGTGGAGATCGGCATAGCACAGGCGATTATCGACACGCTGTCGTGCCTGCTGGTGTTCTTTATCGCGTGCAGATTTACCGGAAACAATGTGCGCACGGGCCTGCTGGCGTCGTTTGCTTATGCGATATACCCGCCGTTCATATTCAGCACCGGCACCGCGATGACTGAGACTTTCAACACGTTTGTTATGCTCGCGTTGGCGTTCGTGTTGGTCGTCGCTATGCGAAGAGAGTGGCAATATTATGCCCTTGCCGGGCTTTTGATGGGCTTTGCGATACTCTCTCGCCCGGCGTTGTTGGCTTTCCCATTTATGTTCGCGTTGGTGCTTCTGTTAAGCAGAAATTGGGTGAAGGGGTGGCTGCTGAAGGCCGCTGTATTTGTGGCGTGCTCGTATGTCGCGATCAGCCCGTGGACTATACGTAACTATATAATGCTGCACAAGTTTGTGCCTGTGACGACCAACTTCGGGATGCCGTTTTGGGGCGGCACCGGCCCTGCAGACGGGGTTTGTCTCGGTGGACCGGGATATCCTGTCGACACCAAAGAGCGCAATCTATACGATCACCCCTTGATCCCCGACGTAAGTGAGGAAACCTTTCAAAAGATCACCTCCCTGCAGCAGCGATTGGCTAAAATGAACGAAGTCGATCGGGATTATGCTCTGCGAAAAGAGGCGATTAAGGAGATCAAGGCGAACCCCGGCCGATATGTGATGCTCATGCCCAGGAAATTTGTACGGTTCTGGTTTAATCTCTGGCATGACCATCCAGCATCCACCGCCAGCATAGTTGTAGCGGCTATCAATGCGATTCTATTTATTATGGCCATACTCGGCTGGAGAGAAAAATCAATCGACCCAGCTTATAAAACCGTAACCCTTGCGGTCGTCGTATACCACACCGCAATCTACTCTATAATCTACTCCACTGTGCGATTCAGCTATCCGGTTATGCCATTGATCATAATATTGGCGGCGGCGTTTGCAAGCAAGGTTATCTCTAATTATTTAAAACCCGCGTCAATCGAGCAATCGACTGATCCTCAGCGAATTGCCGGTCACGCATAGCGAACTGCCCAGCATGGCGAGCGCGGCGATGATCGGATGCACATAGCCCATGCTCGCCAATCCAATCGCCACCGCGTTATACCCGAACGCCCACAGCAGATTGCATCTGATAATCCTGTAGGTGCCTCGCGCCAAGGTCAGCATATCGGGGATTCTGGACAGGTCATCGCCGAGCAGGGTTAGGTCGCTCGATTGTTGCGTGAAATCCGTGCCGCTGCCGATCGCTATTCCGACATCCGCTTGCGCCAGCGCGGGCGCGTCGTTGATTCCATCTCCCACAATCGCCAACCCCGTGCCCTTCGCTTTTGCCGCCACAGCCGCCTTATCCTCAGGTGTACAACCCGCAAATATTTGATCAATTCCCAATTCATCTGCCACCCGACGCACCGGATCTTCGCGATCTCCCGAAATTATACCGGACAATATGCCCCCTTCACGAAGCGTCTCCACCGTGTGCTCAGCCTCCGGGCGTAGTTCGTCGATCAACAGCACAACTCCTCGCAACGCCGAATCCCACGCCACGCACGTCGAGGTCAACGCCGCGTCCCGTGCAGCCGACACGAGAGCTTCCGGCACGGCATGATCCTTCGATATATAGGCCAACGATCCGATTACCACCCGCCGACTTTCCTCACCTGTTTTCACATGCCCTTCTACACCGAAGCCAGGGATTATCTCTATGTCGTCGACCTCAGCCGGTTCTAATCCCACCGACTTTGCCTCATCAGCGAGCGCCGCACCTATCAAATGCCCGCTCTTCTCACCCAGACCAGCCGCCCATTTTAACAGCTCTTCGCGGCTTGTCGAATCGTCCGTCATCACATCGGCCACTCGCAGGCGATTCATCGTCAGAGTCCCGGTCTTATCAAACAGAACCCGCTTTATGCCAGGCAGCCTTTCTAACGCCTCTCCGCTTTTGAGCAACACCCCGGCTTTGGCGGCCTTGCCTATTGCAAGGTTGGTCGCCATAGGTGTCGCAAGCCCTAGCGCACATGGGCAGGCTACCACCAGCACCGCCAGCGCACACATCGCCGCCTGCGCGGGGTCATGGCGCACGGCTGTCCAATAAACTGCTGCGCCTGTCGCCGCCAGCCAGACCCCCGGCACGAACACAGACGCTATTCGTTCAGCCAGCCTCTCGATAGGCACACGCTGGTTGCGCGCTTTCAGCACCATCTGCCTGATTCTCGCTGCAAGAGAGGACTCCCCGATGGCTTCCACCTGTATGGTCAAATTTCCATCGGTATTGATGCTGCCTCCGTAGACGTGATCCCCCGCAGTGCACGACCTCGGATGTGACTCCCCTGTGAAAGCAGCCTCTTCCACATAAGCGCTGCCGGAGATAATTGTGCCGTCTGCGGAGATGCGTTCTCCCGGTTTTACAGCCACCATATCCCCGGCAACAACCTCGTCTCTATCGATCTCTATCTCCTGTCCATCCCTCACAACCCGCACTCTATCCGGTATAAGCGCCATCATCTCCTGAATAGCTGACGAAGTTCGACATTTCGCCGCAGCTTCCAACAGCCGTCCGAGCGTTACGATCAGAAGCAGCATAGTGGCGGTGTCGAAGTATACTTCACCACGGTTCACGATGACGTGCGCCGCACTGACCCCGTAAGCGGTCAACGATCCGGTCGATATCAGCACATCGGTGCCCAACCGGAGCCGCAAGATGTCCTTAATCCCGCACGCCAGAAATGGCCCGATGAGGATCACGACGGCGGGAGCCGACAGTATCAGCATTCCCCATTGCAATCCTCTGACCACCGCTTGGCTGAGATCCTCCGGCCCGGAGACATACAGCACCAGACTTATCATCATCACGTTCATCGCCAGAAACGCGCCGATCCCTAGACGTATAATGATCCACGCAGCGATGCCTTCTTCCCCCGAAGCCTGGGTAATTCGAGTCACCAGATAGCAGCCGACACAGCAGTATCTGGCCTTGCCATCCGGGGAATAACCGGTTCCGTCAAACTCCAGCCCGCAGAAATCGCACGAGTTTCGTGTTTTAGACTTGTCGCTCATTTCGGCACACGCTCACTACCGCAACACGCCGGCGGTTTTGTGATTCCCGCGTTCGACGGCAGTGCGATCCCGGATGCTCTAAATATGGTTATTAGCCCTGCGCAAATCACCAACACCCCGGCGGCACGCATGCCGACGTTTCTGAATCGCTTGTCTATGCTCATCCCGAACAACCCAATCGCGATTAACCCGGGCGCTGTCCCCAGTCCAACCCCCGCCATCAACGCCATTGCGTAGAGTATGTTTCTCGATACCGCCGCGGCTGCCATCATCCCCATAGGCAGCGGACAAGGTAAAAAACCCACCGCCAACCCCAGCACCAGGGCAGATGCCGGGCCTGGTCTGGTCAGCAAAGCGCCGAATATGCCTCCCAACAACCCGCTGGAAGCATCAGCGGCCTTTGCCTGTTTTTTCGAGGCTTTGCGTTTATATGGTATTCGCACCCCCGCCATCACTAGGCCGATAATAATAGTCACCCCTCCGGCCGCAAACCTCATAAACGACGCCCCTTGAGATAGCGACGTATCCTTAAACACTACAATCCCCAACGCCGCGGCCAGCGTGCCCAGAAAAACATAAGTCACCGTCTTTCCCAACACAAAAACCAACTGCCGGAGCGCAGGTGGGCCAGTGGCGGTGGATTTGGATAGATGAAGCGGAAACGCGCCGCACATTCCCAGGCAATGTGGCGTCGCCGCTATCCCCGCCCCAAAACCGAGCAAGAATGCAGTAAGCAAACCTCTCACCCCCCAATCAATCTCCTCTCTACCCATACCGGGCGCATATAAAGTGAGTAAGTTGATGTTTTTCTGGATAAAATCACCTCCGTGAGGTTTGCACGCAGGGTTATATGGATGGAAGGAGCGCACTTTGCCTCTATCGCGTAGGGATTTTCTAAAAAATGCCGGCCTGGCGATAGGCGGATTCGGGCTTGCGGCCGGCGGTTTCGACCGCATCATTCCGTATGTTATCCAACCGGAGGATATAGTGCCGGGGGTGGCGGCGTGGTATGCGACGAGCTGCCGCGAATGTCCTGCAGGCTGTGCTATGCTCATCCGAAACCGAGAGTCACACGTCGTAAAGTGCGAGGGCAATCCCACACATCCCGTCAACCTCGGCAGACTCTGCCCTCGCGGACAGGCTGCTCTAATGGGTCTTTATGATCCGGATCGTGTCCCAACCGCCCAACAGCGTGATACATCCGGGCAATTTCAGGACGTCGGGTGGGACGACGCCTACGAGAAGATCGCAAATGCCCTTACCGGCAAAAAACGAATTGTAATTTTAAGCGACCTGCAGACTGGTACTCTGAAGGCGTTGATGGAGTCCTGGCTGGCTGCTTTTGGTTCGAATCGCTTGATAATCTGGGAACCCATCGACTATTCAGCAGTTAAATCAGCCTTCGGAGTCGTGCCTGGTTTCGATATTGCTGCCTGCGATTTTTTGGTCTCATTCGGTGCGGATTTTTTCGAAAACTGGATATCGCCGGTGGAGTATGCTCGTGGGTTTGCTGAAATGCGGCGACTACGCGACGGCACCCGGTCGGAGTTCGTCTACATCGGCCCAAGGGTATCCGCCACCGCCACCAACGCAGACCTACGCATAACAATTCCCCCCGGCGCCGAGACCGAGGTCGCCCACGCCATAGCTTCCGGCGACGCAAAAGCCGTATCCGCCAAATATCACATCGACCCAAACGATATCGCCAGGGTATCTGCCGCCCTGAAATCGGCTCGAAACCCGCTTATTCTGCCGGGGTGGTATTCCGCTTCAGACGAGGCTGTTCGGGCTCTCGGTGGGGATAAGTCTAAAGCGATCGACCGCACCCGGCCTCACGCTGTGACGGATATATCTGGAATCTCAGAAATCGACGCCCTGATTCAGGACATGGAGGCTGGTTTGGTCGATACTTTGTTCGTGCTGGGCACAAATCCGGTTTATTCTCTGCCTGAACCCGCACGATTCGCAGAAGCTATGAAACGTGTGCCGGTTAAGGTTAGCCTGTCGAGTTATATGGACGAAACCGCTGCGTTGGCTGACTGGATTCTGCCGTCAAACACGCCCCTTGAATCCTGGGGAGATTATCAACCTTACCCTGATGTCACTAACCTGATGCAGCCAACGATGGGCCAGATATTCGACACCCGCCAAACCGGGGATGCTCTCATAGGACTCGCAAAAGCAGCTGGTTTCAATTTAGGCGCAGAGACTTTTTACGAGTATCTTAGAAACCGGTGGGGGTTTCCCCTGAAAGCTGGAGAGACGCCGGACACCCCGGCCCCCGAATGGGAAGCTCTGCTGCAAAAAGGCTACACTCAGGGAGCATCCGCCGCCGCGCCTGCGCCAAAGGCCGCAGTTGTATCACCGCCACAACCGCAGCAGCCTTCATCAATACGTCTCTACGCGTTTCCACAGACTTATTATTACGACGGCCGCGGCGCTAATCGGCGATGGCTTCAGGAACTCCCGGAACCCGTCACCAAAACAGTCTGGGGCACCTGGGCGGAGATACACCCCGACACTGCTGCCAAATTGAACATTAAGACCAACGATCAAATCGAGATCAAGACGGATAAAGCGAAGATCGTCACTTCGGCCTTTGTATGGGAAGGTGTCGCGCGTGATACCGTCGCGGTGCCAATCGGCGAGGGCCACACGAAATACGGCCGCTTCGCCAGCGGGGTAGGGGCAAACATCCTGCCGCTGCTCACTACGCCCAGCCCGGGTGTGCAAGTTAATAAGACCGGCCAAAAACAGCAAGTCAATCGAATATTAGGATCGACAGATCAATCCGACAGGAATATCGTCCAGACCCAGCCCATCAAACAACCGTTCAAACGTGACCGTGAGATAATTATGCCGCTGCCGTCCGGCTATACGCACTGGGATTTCTACCCCGGCCAAAAATATGAACAACACCGATGGGCGATGGTCGTCGATTTGGACAAGTGCATCGGCTGCCACGCCTGTGTCGCCGCGTGTTATGCGGAGAATAATATCGGAATTGTCGGAGCCGAAGAGATATCCAGACGCCGGGAGATGTCCTGGATACGCATCGACCGCTACATCGACTGGCAGGAACCTGCCGCGCCGATTCTATTTCAACCAATGCTCTGCCAGCACTGCGACGCCGCCCCCTGCGAGCCGGTCTGCCCGGTCTTCGCCGCTGCCCACAGCGATGAAGGACTAAATATGCAGATATACAACCGCTGTGTCGGCACGCGCTATTGCTCAAATAACTGTCCATATAAAGTGCGCAGGTTCAATTGGTACGACTACCAGTGGCCACAGCCGCTGAATTGGCAGCTAAACCCGGATGTCACCGTGCGGTGCCGCGGGGTGATGGAAAAGTGCACGTTTTGCATTCAACGAATCCGCGAGGTCGAGATTGTGGCGCTGCGGGAGGGTCGCAAAATCGAGGATGGGGAGATAGTCCCTGCCTGCGTACAAACGTGCCCGACCGGAGTGTTTACTTTCGGGGACCTTATGGACAAGGATTCGAAGGTCTCGCGGATGTTCGCAGACGAGCCGCGAGCATATCAAGTCCTGGCCGAGCTCAACACAAAACCCGCGATTATCTACCTGAAACGGGTGACGAGTTAATAAAATGGGAAATGTCGAGCTGAAACGAATAGACGACGAGGTGCTGCAGTCGCTGGAGCGGCCGTCCATCGGCTACGGTCTGGTGCTTGCTCTATGCGCTTTGTTGATGCTGCTGGGGCTGATCGCTTATCTGTTTCAATATGTAATCGGCATGGGCGTCACGGGCCTGTCTGTCCCGGTCGGCTGGGCAACATACATCACCAATTTCGTCTGGTGGATCGGAATCGCCACCGCGGGCACGCTGATTTCGGCAATTTTATATCTGTTTAGAGCACGATGGCGCAACCGGATCAATCGCGCCGCCGAGGCGATGACCATTTTCGCGATTTTCACCGCCGGCCTGTTTCCTCTGATCCACCTCGGCCGGGTATGGGTGTTTTTCTGGCTAATGCCATATCCAAACTGGCGTCACGTGTGGCCGAATTTCAAGTCCCCGCTGGTCTGGGATTTGTTGGCTGTTCTGACCTATTTCGTGGTGAGCACGCTGTTTTTCTATTTAGGCCTGCTGCCGGATATCGCCGCTGCGAGGGATCGGACGCCCGACGGCTGGCGAAAGCGTTTTTATGAGATAACCTCACTGGGTTGGACGGGAAAATACGAGCAATGGCGACATTTCGCCCGCACCTATCTAGTATTAGCAGCCATAGTGACGCCGCTGGTCATTATGGTTCACAGCGTGGTGAGCTGGGACTTCGCTATGTCGTTGGTGCGAGGCTGGCACACCACCATCTTCGCGCCATATTTTGTGGCGGGCGCCGTTCATTCGGGCCTGGCCACGGCGATCACGCTGCTTATTGCATTGAGAAAGCCGTTGAGGCTGGAGAGGGTCTTCACGCTCTACTTTTTTGAGCAGATGGCGCTTTTAATGATCCTCACCGGCAGCATCCTGGCATACACCTACTCTGTGGAGGCGTTTATGAGCTGGTATAGCGCCGACCTTTTCGAGAGGCAGTTCGCCGCATTCAGGGCGTTCAACTCGGCGTATACCCCCTGGTTCTGGTTTATGGTGGCCGGCAACTGCATCGTGCCGGCCACGTTCTTCTTCAAACGATTACGCACCAACTGGACCTGGCTGCTTATCGCGTCGATCATCGTCAATGTCGCGATGTGGTTTGAAAGGCTCGTCATAATCGCAGGCTCACTCATTCACGACTACCTTCCCAGCGAGTGGGGTTTCTACGTTCCGAGGCTGGTCGAGGTAATGGTTACGCTGTTTTCGCTGGCGTTCTTCACCTTTGCCTTTATGTCCTTCTGCAAGCTGTTTCCCTCGGCTGGGATCAGCGAGATGAAACACGATGCACTAGAGCAGCAGGAAGAGGGGAGGTCCTGATGGCACGTGTGAGAGGAGTATTTGACGACTGGCAGGCCACGAAAAACGCCCTGCAAATATTAAAAGACACTCGCACAACCGGTTACACTGCCTACGCGCCGGTAGATCTCAAAGAAGTCGAGGACCTGATGCCTTCCAAATCCAGCTTTGTGCGAGGATGGGCCACGTTCGGGGCCGCTCTCGGTTTGGCGACGTTCTTTTTGATGTGTGTATTTACATCTATGATTTACAACCTAATAGTCGGCGGCAAACCCCCGGTCAGCAGGGTGCCGTACGTGGTTCCGACTTACGAGGGCACACTTCTTATAGGCGCAGTGCTGGGATTTTTGGCGGGGATTCTTTATGCAAAGCTCGGAGCCGGCAGCATCGGGCCGGACTACGACGTTCGATTCAGCGGGGATTGTTTTGGAGTCGAGATCACCTGCACCACCGCCGAACGAGAGTCGATGATCGAGCTTTTAAAAAATGCGGGAGCGGTGGAGGTCTATGAACCCTGAGCAGACGAATCAGGTCACGGATCGGTGGAGAATGCCCGCGTGGTTCATCGCAGTCTGCATAATGGCCATAGCCATAGGCGCGGCGGGTATGGTGGTCGCGTTCTTCACGGATGCGCGGCAGGGCTGGCTGTGGCTGGTGATCGACTTCGTGTTGTTCTGGGGTATTTTGGCCGGGATGCTGCTATGGGCGGCGGTATTTCGAACAGCACAGGCGACCTGGACATCTGTCATAAATCGGATCGGGCACGGGGCCATATATTGTGTGGCGTGGCTGCTTGCGCTGCTCATCGGCCTGCTGGTTGGCCTCCCGACTTATGCTCCATGGGCAAAGGAGCCTGTGCGGGGTCTGCAAATATGGTTGAACCCGCTTGCGTTTATCATTCGCCAGGTCGTAGTCGCTCTGCTTTTTTATATCCCGTGTTTTCTACTCGTGCGGTGGAGCCTGGCAGCCGATATTCAACAGATCACCGATCGCAAGGCACATCATATCAACGTGGCCGCAGTGGTGGCGGTGTTTATGTATTGTGTTACAGCCACGTTGATTGCGTGGGATTTTATAATGTCGCTGTCGCCGAAATGGGTCAGCACCATGTTTTCCGCTTACTATTTCTGCACCAACGCCTATGCCGGTGTTGCGGCATTGGCGCTCTTTGCTGCGGCGTTCAGAAGACCCCTTGGGTTGATCGATCGTCTCAAACCTCAGGTATTTTACGACCTCGGCAATCTGATGCTGGGTTTTTCTTTGTTTAATATGGGCTTGTTTTTTGCACAATACGTCACGATTTGGTATGAAAATCTGCCCAACGAAGTGCCGTTTATCATCCTGCGATATGTCAAGGGAGACTGGCCACCCATAAGCTGGACATCCTTTATGCTGGGCTATGCCATACCATTTCTACTGCTGCAGAGCCGTATGATTAAGCTTCGATCAAAGTTGCTGAGCGTTGTGGCTGTGATTATTCTCATCGGCGTAGGCATTGAGCGATATATTCTCGTGGTGCCGTCCGTCGAGCCACAAACGCTGTTCATAGCTCCGGCCGGCGCGCTGAGTGTGCTTGGATTTACAGGCTTGACCCTGCTTTCGGTCGGCTGGTTTATGGGAAGATATTCGTCGAGTTCGGCGGCTGATGAAGCGCTGACACTGGAGCGATTGTCATGAGGTGGCCGCGTTGGTTTTCGGCAAAAATAATAGGGGCGGCGTTTGCGCTGATTTTGATCGCGGGGTTTTTGGTGGTGATATTCGGCAAATACTACTATCCCCCGCCTCCCCCGCAGCCGATCCCCTTCAGCCACCACGTTCACGTGACAGGCAAACAATTGAGCTGCTTCTTCTGTCACCCCTATGCCACCGTGTCCGATCACGCAGGCATGCCGCCTGTGGAGAAATGTTATTTGTGTCACAAAGTCATAGCGTCGAAGTTCTGGCCCATAGCCAAGGTCGTAAGTCACTATCGCCAGCGCAAGCCCATAGAATGGAAGCGCGTCTACTACGTGCCGGATTTTACACACTTCAGCCACCAGGCGCATCTCTCCCGGCACATAGACTGCGGGGTCTGCCACGGGGACGTCGCCAGGATGGATCGGGTCGGCCAGACACAGAAAATTGATATGAACTGGTGCATCAGGTGTCATTGGAAGAACAACGCATCGGATAGCTGTTACACCTGTCATTATTAGCGAGGTTATAAGTTGCGAAGTAACGATAGCCTGAGATATTGGGAAAAAGAGAACAGCGCAGCAAAGACGTGGCTGATAAGCGGCGCCGTGTGGATGGTGGTGGGCACAATCGCCGGGCTTGGCAGTGCCACCCACTTGGTCGCTCCAGACTTCTTCGCTAACATTCCCATTTTGGAGTTCGGCCGCATAAGGGCTGTGCACGTCAACACGGTCTTTTTCGGCTTCGTTGTGTCGATGCTGATGGGGTCAGGGCTATACATACTCCCAAAGGTGCTCGGCACGAAGCTGTATAGCGAGCCAATGGGCAACCTGGCGGCGTTGTTTTTCAACGCAGCGATCCTGCTCGGCGATATCGCTTTGCTTGCAGGTATGACCCAGGCGCGGGAGTACGCCGAATACATATATCCTGCCGATGTGTTGGTGGTTCTGACCTTTCTTTTATTATCCGTCGAGTGTGTCGCTACGATAGCCCGGCGCGAGGAGCCGCTGCTGTATGTGGCGGCGTGGTATATCACCGGCGCGGTATTATGGACGTCGTTCGTGTATTTCGTCGGCAACGTTATGTGGCACCCCAGCACAGGCTCAGAGTCGGGTATAGTCGACGCGATATTTTTGTGGCTGTATGGTCACAATGTGTTCGGCCTGCTCGTGACCCCATTGGCAGTCGGGATAGGCTATTATATGGTCCCGCGCATCGCCCGCGCCCCTCTTTACAGCCAACTGCTTGGGATTATCGGGTTTTGGACTCTGCTGGCATTTTACGCACACATCGGCGGCCATCATCTCATCCAGGCTCCTGTCCCAACGTGGCTTAAGACGGTCTCTATAATCGACAGCTTCGCGATGATAATCCCGGTCGCGGTGGTGCTCATAAACTGGTGGTATACAGCCAGGGGAAGGTTCGATCGCTTTTTGGTAAACCCGGCCGGGAAGTTGATGATGGTCGGCTCAATCTGGTATGCGCTGACCTGCATCCAGGGACCGCTGCAGAGTCCAGCGTGGATACAGCGCATCACGCATCTTAATAACTGGACGGTCGGCCATGCACATTTGGCCGTTTTGGGTTTCACGGGCTTTATCGCGTTAGGAGGTATGTACTACGTTCTGCCGAGCGTCACCGGGCGCAGACTCTACAGCGAGCGGTTGGTGAATTTGCAATATTGGCTGGTGCTGATAGGCTTGTCGGGGTTTTTCACGGTTCTGACCATAGCGGGCCTGATACAAGGCTCGAATTGGAACAACGGCGAGACCGTCTATAGGGTGGTCCCGTTGATGAAACCCTACATGGCTCTGAGGCTGGCGTTTGGCCTGCCCATAATCGTCGCTGCGATGGTGGGTCTATATAACGTCATTATGTCCATCAGGCACGGCAAGCCGCTGCAGGCTGAGGAACAACAGTGAGAGCAAACGGCACAATCGTCGTCGTCGGCAGCCTGTTTGTGGTATTCGCGGCCACGTTTTCTACTGTGTTCTGGCCGATGATCACTATCAAGGATAAACCTTCGGAGATATGGCGCGCTCCCACATCACACGAGGACAAGGGCCGCGCTCTGTATATGGCAAACGGCTGCACTTACTGTCATACACAATTTATTCGTCCACAGGACTGGGGTATCGGCGCAGGTCGCATAGCAGAATATGGCGACTATCACCAGCAGCGCCCGCATCTGCTTGGCTCCGAACGCACCGGACCGGATCTCTCTCAGGAAGGCGGGGAGCATCCGGATGATTGGCACCTGGCCCATTTTATCAACCCCAGGCTGACTCGTCCCCGCTCGCTGATGCCGCGTTTTGAGTATCTCAACCAGCAAAATATCGTATATCTTACGGATTATGTCCAGGGTTTGGGGGCAAAAGACGCGGATTTGCGGGTAGCCAGGCAGAAGCATTGGAAAAAGCTGGCGATGGCTGCGTTCAAACAAGGGCCGGACAAAAACGTTGAGTGGCTGCACTCCCGCGTGCCGCCGTCGTGGCGGGCTATGCCCACCGAGTCTCCCGTAACCCACGCCTCGGTTCAGAGAGGGGAGAAAATCTACCAGGACTACTGCATCGGCTGCCACGGCGCGGTAGGGGACGGGTTCGGGCCTGCCGCGCAATATCTTAAGCCGACCCCGCTGAACTTCACCATCCTGAAGCGACACCTCGTCGATGGCAAGTTTATCGGCGGCATTTTGTACTATCAAATCATGAACGGCATAACGGGCACGGCTATGCCTTATTTCAAAAAAGACCTGGAGTCTGCAAAGATTTGGGACGTCGGCAACTTTATTGAGCACAGCTTTATCGATCACCGCGACGATGTCTATCCATCGGT
The DNA here is from genome assembly GCA_050948905.1 of Armatimonadota bacterium. Classification (GTDB taxonomy): domain Bacteria; phylum Armatimonadota; class UBA5829; order UBA5829; family UBA5829; genus DTKD01. The sequence goes on from JBMNES010000001.1 coordinate 1,628,165, forward strand.
CGGGATTCCGGCCGCGTTTGAAGGGAAGCGAAAATAATGGATTTCGATACCGCTGTATTTTTGCGGGTGTGGCTTGGGTATGCACTCTTCGGGGTGACGGCTTTTTCTATTGTGCTGGCCTGGGCTGTGCGTGCTCGACAGTTTTCAAATCTCGACAAGGGGCGGTATATTCCATTGGCGGATGAACGCGATTCGGCCGATTCTGAGTCGGGACACGGCACGCGGGCGGATCGGTGGGGTTTGATATTCATAGTCACTATCGCGCTTGGTCTGTTCGGTGCGGCGGTGGTGCTTGCAACACGGGGCGCTTGATATGGAACTTGTATCGGAAGGATTAACTAACATCCTGGCAATTTTATCGTTTCTCATCGGGGCAGCTTTCGCGGGCTGGTGGGCGATCGGCTACCTTGCAGTGCGCAGCCGGGAATCCGAGACACATCTCCCCGAAATCGATGTGCCGGGGGATATTAAGGAAAACTTTACAGGCATCCCGCCGGTGCTTACCGTGTTTCTGATATTCTCTGGAATCACGATGGTAGCGTATGTTCTGGCGGTTTGGCTGACGGGGGTAAGCTATTGATAGAACCTGTAGACAGAGCAAATGTATGGTTGGTAGGAGGGTATATAACCCCGATTCTCGTGATATTATTCACGATATTCTGGGTGCTGATGTGCTATTGGCTTATCGGATGGCGGGTACGGGATTGGGAGTTTGGCACGGTACCCTATGTGCCGGCGCAGTCGGCGTTCAGCACCACAAACCCAACACCAGGCAGCCCTGTACCGAAGCAGGTCCAACTTCCGCTTGGCCCGCGATCCATTAAGACTCAGGTGAACCAACCGTGAAAGTACATTCGCGACGGGCTCTAGAACTGCTGTTAGTTGCGATAACGCTGGCGCTCACCTCGTGTGGCCCACGCATGGAAAACCAGCCCAGCGTCAGACCATACAGCCGTCAAATGCCCGCGATGCAGCCTGGTTCCACTCCCACCACAGGCCGAATACAGACTCTAATGCTTGAAGGCAGTGTGCCGATAAATAGCCCGATTCCACCAGGCAAAGAAAACCTTGCCAACGGCAGGATATACTACGGCTACTACTGCCTGACATGCCACGGTGACAAAGGGGATGGCAACGGCCACGCAGGGGAGAGCTATGTGCCGAAACCAGCCGATCTCTCCTCCCCTCGAATCGCGGCAATGTCAGACGGCGAGCTATATCGGCAAATGCTGACCGGAATCGGCCACGACCCAGTAATGGAAGAAACCGTGCTTCCCGACCACCGCTGGCCTCTGGTCCTTTATGTTCGAACATTCAGTCATACTAAATAATCGCGACCGAGGTCAGTGCTCGACCTAAAACGGTTCAGGCCGAGGCAGCGCCCCGGCCTGAGATCTCCCTCTCAACTTATTTGTTAAGACCCTACCACGACGTCCGAATCGTGTAAGTTACCACCGTCTCGCCGTCCTTCGGCACCGTCACCGGGAAGTGAATCGTATGCGCATCGATTTTCTCGTATTTTGCCGACGACTGCGTCACCTTCCAGTCCGACCACACGTGATCCACTATCTTCACATCGACTGGAGTATCCTTATGGTTGCGGATATTAACCTGGAAGCTCTCCTCAATAACCTTATCGCTGATCTTGGTATATTTGGTGCGCTTGTAGTCTCCAACCACGTCGAACGCATCCCCTATATACAGCCTTATCTTCTCGTCTTTAGGCGTATGGTCTATGCTGTCCTCACCTATAAACTGCTGCGTACCTTTGTCGTCGAGTTTATAGACTCGGATATTGCCCTTCGGCAGCGGCATCCCCATATTATTAGCCTGTGAATTCTGGAACTCCAGCACCACATTCACTTTGTGATGGTCTGAGGTGTCATATCCGCTGCCAGGGTTCAAGTCGGTTCTACCCGGATACCACCATCTACTCCACCACTGCTTTCTGCCATCGTAGATCATCTCTTTTTTGACCTTGGCATCAGATGCACTCAACAAGGAAAGCTGTTTGGTTTCGTTGTCGCGGATAGTGGTCGGCCGCTCCATTGTATACATGTGATACTCAAAGAATGACTGCTCCTCAAAACCCGATTTTGCCACAGCTCCAACTGCCTCTGACCTGGGAGCCATCATATAATCAGCTTTCTGCTTCCGAACATCTCCCGCTATCAAGGTCAGTTTAGCGTCAGAATAAGTCGCGCCGCTGTTGTTGTTAAGAGTCACCCAGCCGTTCAAATCCAGCGCGGTGTCATCTTTATTGACCAAAACAACATAGTCCGTTTTCCAACCAGCCCCATCGGTAATGTAGCTTATTTGAGCGTCCTGGGTGACATCTGCCTCGGAGTTCAGCAGCCAGTTCAGAGTCGGCTTCGGATGCAGGCCTTCCGGCATCTTCTGAAGCGAGACCTGGCCTTCCGGTTGGAGGACGATGCTGCCGTTATCCGCTTTAATCACCACGCCGCCGTTATCAGGCGGAGCCAGCAGCACACCGCTCTCAATGAAAGGCTTGCCACTGCTGTCAAACTGGGTAAACGTCACTCGTTGCCCGGTAGCCTTGTTCAGGATATTGGCCGGGCTTATCAGGTCATATTGATAATTCTGCTCCAGAATATCCACAGAGTTGCCTGATGTCAGCGGCTTGAACAGCACGCTTGTGGGGTCGATTTTGGCTGCCACATCCTCCACATCAATCGAGTTGATCCCCTTTTTCAAGCTCACCCCTCTGACATCGCGCACCAGGGCAAACCCATCGCTATATACGGTCAATTGCACCGATTTAGTCTTAGTCACACTCTGAGCGAAACATGCGCCCAGCGATAACAGAAGTACAGCGGGAATTAAAAGCAGCGCCTTTTTCATCACTTGCCTCCTTTTGCAATAGCCTCGATTATATCCTTAGAATCGAACACAAAACCATACGATAAAGCTACCCGCCACAGCCCTATTTGCTTGCACAGTTCCTCACGGGCTGTCTCTTTGTTTTCTATGGCGGTCACTGCGTCTCGCACCGCAGAGCACATTATACCCCGTCTGCTCATATCCACCATCCCACCCGGTGAAATAAGCAGGCATCCGTCGATAGCAAACCCAGCGTAAATTAAATGATTCACACCATCTTCTTTACAAAGCGCGAAAAGCTGTTCGGAATCTTCTGCTATTCCCTCGTCGCCAACTGGCACTGCCTCTGCGGCGAAGTCGAGGTTTTCAAACCCTGCGGCTACATCGGCTTCGTTGTGTTTGCCTACAAAGACGTGTTCCCGTTTGAATTCTCGCAGTTTTTCAACGGATGAATCTGAAGCAATATACTCCATTTCGTGCGGAGAACCGGCCAGTGCGGTTGCTCTTTTATAACCGGGGTAGTTTTTGTAGTGGGCTCCGAATCTGACGACGTGATATATCTTAAGTGCCGACCGTCGAACGGCTTCCAGCAGAGGAGGAAAGATCTCCCGGCATATCTGTTGAGACCGAGGGATATATTCCACACATCGAAACCAGCCAGGATACTGCTCCGGAGACCCACAATCCCATGCGTGCATAACCACGACCGCCGTATGCTCAGGGGATATCTCAATATCAGCCTCCCCCCAGCCTCCATAACTCTCACCAGGCACATCCAGGCCGAGATCGGCATCAAACTGTTGATAATAAGAAGCCTTGATTTTCATCGGTCACATAAGATCGGTGGCGATCTCCGAATCGCCACCGCAAGAACCTTTAAGTCAACAATAACAATGTAGTGTCCGATCTCCGTCTCGGACACCCTGCGCACAGTCGCAGGATCGCCCGTCATTTCTAGCGCAGCGAGAAATCTGCTTTTTCGATGTTCGCTATCCGAGGTTCGAAGTCCGATCTAGCCTTATGAAGCTCTCCATACCACCGCGCCAAATCGTTATTTCTGGCTTTCGCTTCTTTCTGGCTTTCGCGTTTTCCCTTCTACGTCACCTGCGCACAGTCGCAGGATCGCCCGTCATTTCTAGCGCAGCGAGAAATCTGCTTTTTCGATGTTCGCTATCCGAGGTTCGAAGTCCGATCTAGCCTTATGAAGCTCTCCATACCACCGCGCCAAATCGTTATTTCTGGCTTTCGCTTCTTTCTGGCTTTCGCGTTTTCCCTTCTACGTCACCTGCGCACAGTCGCAGGATCACCTCACAACTTGTAATCCTCAGGATATATGAGATACACAGCCCCCTTGGAGGGTACCTCCGGGCCTAGCCATCCATACTCCAAATCCGCCCTTGGGAACACCTTGCGCAGCTTCTCTCCTTTTTCGAGCCTCGCCCATGGGTCGTTGAATACCGGGTCACCATCCTTGGTAAACCCTCTGATCACCATCAAATGCCCCTGCGAGGAACTTTTGCCACGGGTAAGACGATTATGATTCAAACTGACTATCACCGGCACCCCTTTGGCGATCCACCGCTCAATTTGGGAAACGCTGGAGAACCTGTCCACAACTGCCCGCATTCCCTTGAACTCCCCGGCATACGCGGTATTAAAGACCCAGTTTCCTGTTCCGCCCCATCTATGATCCTTACAATTCTTAGCGGCCTCGGTGATTCCGACGGTCAATTCAGGCCGGTTAGTCTTATTTCCCCAATAGCCAAGCACCATCGCGGTCGAGGTCGGGCTGCACCACACGCTGCCTCCCTCCACGGACAACTGACACAGATACGGCACGTCCAGCTCGGTCCCCCAAACGCTCTTAACGGGCGTAATATCCTCTTTATAACCCTTGGGATCGTCCGTGTTACCGGCTATCATTCGCAGGGTAGGGTAGTTCTTGCCGTCGGTCGATTTCAGCTCATATCGCAGCTTGAATGCGTCAGCGGTTTTGTTATTTTTAACTATCAGAATATCCACAGGACAATGCGCCAACTCGTCCCCATCCTTGTAGCTCTTCTTAGGCTCCGGCGCATCGGTAGTGGTATAAAGCATCAGCTTATACCACCGCGTCCATTTGCCGTCTATTCTGATCTTCGCCAGCACATCTATATATGAACCTTTCGGGGTATATGAATTCCACGATGAAACAAGCTCAAGGAACGGCTTCGGCGCGACGATTTCCGAGGTTTCGATCACCCCGACAGTATCATTCTCCCCGTCTCTTGCCTTAGCGGCGTCGTCAAACACCAATCCGCCTGCCTCTTTCGAATATACTACCTTAGAGAAGGTGCATTTACTAAATTGCTTCTCTCCGCTCCAGGTATACAGCTTGCTGCCGGCAAGGCTTATGCTGCAAGCTAAACAGGTCAATACTACGCAAATAATAAAGGTTCGCAATTGCATAATTAATCTCCAACCAAAAGCTCAACTGTCAGCTTTTCTACGAGCCGATAGCGCCTATTGTTCCATTGTCTACTCTATCATCAGACACGGATTTACCTTCCCTGCTACCCCAGCCGATATGAGGGATTCTCCAATCCTCTCATAAATCGACCTTTCTTGATATTATTTCTGGCATAATATAGAGGTACACAAAAAAACCACTCCAAACGGAGCGGCATTGGCCCATTGCCTTAACAGGTTATTTAATTCCTGGGTTTCGCTCTTTTCGGGTTTTCGCGTTTAATTCCTCGCCTGCTCCCTCATTCCACCTTAAGAACCCGAATCAGACTCGTGTTGCCCGCGATGCCCACGGGCACGCCTGCGATCATCACCACAGTCTCTCCTTGCTTGACCACTTTATAGTCACACGCAGCCTCGACCGCGTTGCGGATAAGCTCGTCGGTGTCGCTGGCCATCTCCACATACATCGGGCTTACCCCCCACGACAGAGTCAGCCGGCGGGCGGCTTCGTGGTTGGAAGCAGCAGCGATTATCTTCGCACGCGGTCGAAATTTACTAACCAGGCGCGCGGTGGTGCCATTGAATGTGCAGGTGATTATGGCCGGAACCCGCAGGTCAAAGGCCAGGTTAACTGCGGCCTCCCCGATGGCTTCTGTAATCTGAGTCTTTTGCGGATTACAGTTGTTAGGAGCGGAGCAGGATTGCCTATCGAACATCGCCCTATAGTCCAGCGATTTCTCCGTCTTGCGCGCTATTTTATCCATCATTTGCACGCTTTGCACAGGAAATTGCCCGGCGGCGGTCTCCCCGGAGAGCATGGTCGCGTCGGTGCCGTCGATTATGGCGTTTGCCACGTCCGTCACCTCGGCGCGGGTGGGGCGCGGGTTTATCATCATAGAGTCAAGCATCTGTGTGGCGGTAATCACCGGCTTACCGGCGCGATTGCAGTGATGTATTATAGTCTTTTGAATGCCAGGCACTTCGTCTATGGGCACTTCGATTCCCAAATCCCCACGCGCCACCATAATCCCGTCGTAGGTGTCGATTATGCTGCAGATGTTCTTGACAGCCTCCGGCCTTTCGATCTTGGCTATAACCGGCACGCGCTTGCCGCACTCTCGCATCACTTTTCTCAACGGCAGAATATCATCTGCGCTGCGCACAAACGAGCTCGCCACCCAGTCGACGCCGTGCTCCAGCCCCCATCGCAGGTCTTCCTTGTCCTTTTCGGTGACTCCCGGCACGTCGTAATCAGCGCCCGGCACAGTGAAGCCTTTATTCGAGGATAGCTCCCCGCCGATTATGACTTTTGTTACGATCTCGCTATCTGTGGTGCTGACCACTTTGAGCTCCAGCTTGGCGTCATCTACATATATCAACTGCCCGCGTTTCAGTTTTTTTGGCAACTCGGGGAATGGCAGTGTGACCTTTGTCTCGTCGCCGCTAACCTGTTGGGTTGTAAATACGAACGGCTCCCCCGGTTGCAATATTACAGGGCACTTATCTACCCGACCGATTCGAATCTTCGGCCCGGAGAGGTCCTGTAAAATCCCGACCGCCTTGCCTGCTTTTTCGGCAAGGGAACGGATTAGTTGCAGGCGTTGCAGGTGTTCGTCATAAGTGCCGTGAGAGAAGTTCAGCCGGGCGACGTTCATCCCGGCTTTAATCAACCCCGCCAGGGTCTCCGGCGAAGAACTCGCAGGCCCTATTGTGCATACTATCTTAGTTTTTCTCATAGCAACAAATCGCTGTTCCCCAACTTATATAAGCCAGCAACTAAACCGTGGCGGCCGATCTCCGTCTCGGCCAATCCCTCTTGAGCCGTTCTTTCTGGATTTCGCTTCTTTCTGGTTTTCGCGTTTTCCCTTCCGCTACTCGTGCGGGTTGACCACTGCCAACTCACCCATCCACGCCGCGGCGCAGATCGGCAACTCCAGGCTCTCAAAAATACCGCCGTCCACGACATACTGTGCGGCCTGTTCTGCGGTTTCTGCTATGAACGTATGTCCCTGGCTTTCGATATGATCCATCTCATAGGTGCAGATAACGTGACAGGAGTCCTCCTGCAGGTCGAATCCAGCAACCTCGAAGCCATCAGCCCGAATCGTCGCCACATACCCGACTTTATCGGTCACAATTCCGGCTATGCGCGGGGTATTAAAATCGTCGCGCTCATAACCCATCTCTTCCAGCACCTGTTGCAGAGCCGGCTCCGGCTTGACCCCTGCTTCCAGCTTTTCAAAGATCGGATCGGTATGAGAACCGTTAGACACCACAACCCCGTTACGCGACACCCGAATGCAGTTATAAGCGATATACGGGTTGCGTTTCATATCCGCGGGGTCCAGCGGCTGTATAGCAACCCCCACATCCGTTATCCGCGCCACCCGGTTTGGAAACGACCTCGAAGAAACTCTATAGGCAACAAACGGCTTGTCGGTCTTACCGACTGCCACTATCCGTCCAACGTACACTTGGCAACCTCCTGCTTGGTATCGGTCAGAGTCTATCACTCGCTAAGGATGCATGTCAATCAGGCGATCCGTCATTCCGAACACCCACACCCTCTATGACGGGCGGCGATCTCCGAATCACCTATGATGGGCGGTGATCTCCGAATCGCCTATGATGGGCGGCGATCTCCGAATCGCTTATGGGCGACCTCCGAATCGCTTATGATGGGCGGCGATCTCCGAATCGCCGCCCCACAACCCCTTCCCACTCATTTCGGGCACCCACCCCCGTCATTCCGAGCGCCCACCCTCCGTCATTTCGAGCACCCACCTCCGTCATTTCGAGCGCAGCGAGAAATCTGCTTTTTCGACGTCCGGCATCCGAGATTAGAAGCCCAATCAAGCCTTCCTGGACTCTCCCACGTACTCAATAAAAAAGCCCCGGCTCAAACAAGAACCGGGGCTGTGTCTATCAAATGAAACAGGGAATTAATCCCCCGCAAGCTCCAGCGCCTTCATTCGAAACTCCATCGGCGGGCAGCAGTAGACCGTCTTCAGCCTGCCGGTAAGCCACAGCTTGTCGCGCAGCCTCTTCACCGAATGGCTTTCCATAGCGCAGTCACCGAGAAGAATTACTTTGCCTTCTGTGTTCGGATCCACGCTTGGGTCTTTTCCGAACACCAGTGTGACCGGGTTATCGGGATCAAGCGCATCAAGCTCGACGAGTTTGTCGATGCCACGTCGGACATAATACTCGCAGCCCTTGCAATAATCGCCAGCGCAGACCTTGATTCCGGGGAAGCGCTCCTCGGTGATCTCGATATCCGGCATCGCGAACTTGCGCCGTATATCGGCAATCGGTGTGCCCACAACTTCGATCTCATTGATGTCGCCGACTCCAAAACCCTGCTCGTGCGCAAGTCGGGTCGTGTCGATCTGAAGATTATCGAACCCGATGGCCGATTCCGCCACCGCATCGACTGCCACGATGTCCGTGCCGGATATGATAATTCCCATATCCACTACCTGGCCCATATCCGCATGGTCGCCTTCCTGACCATGTACGCCATCAATGACGGTGAGGTCTGGCTTGTTGTAGTGCAGGATATCAACCAGCTTCTGCGGGATTCTGGTATAGTCGTGGCCGAAGAGTTTGTCTGCGTCGGAGATAGTGCCGTGCAGGTTCTTGATGCCTAATGTTGTTAAAGTTAAGCTGTGATTCTTTAACACCGGCACGTTGATCAGCACTTCGGCTTCGAGTATCGTCCGTGGAATACTCGGGTGTTTCAAAACCAGCGCATCCGGGTTAGACGGGTTCAAAAACTCATCCTTTTCGAGGTAGACTATATCAGCTCCGTTATCCAGAGCCGCCTGCTTCATACCAACCGCCTCAAAACATGCCTCGGTGGTGCTGGCGTTTTTTCTGAACAGCGCAGTCGATATTGATCGCCCTTCCGCGACCGTCACCTTTCGTGCGCCCGCATCCTTCGCCGCTCTGATCAGTGACGCAATGACGCGAGGATCCGTCGTAGTCGGCGCCGGGTTGGGGCAGTAAACGTTCGGCTTGAGAACGACGTGCTTGCCTTTGCAAAGTGCGGTGAAATCGCAGGCTAAAGCAACAGCTTCACGAACCGCCTTCTCAACAGCCTGCATACTGTCGAGGTCCGATACCTTCGATATGGATACTTTCGGTTTGCTGGACATACCTTGGACTCCTTTTTTGATCCATCGAATCTATTTGTGGCCCGACCCACAACTATTTCCCATCACACATACGACCTTTGCCACACTTCCTTTTTCTATCATAGGAAGCACATTTCCTTCAATGCGATCTCCGTCGACAGTAATTTCCGCTACTCCGTGCTGGACGTGGTCAGGGTTTCTGACTTCGATTTCATAAGTGACCCCACGGAATTTGCGGGTTACTTTGTAGCTATCCCAAGAGTCGGGAATGCACGGGTCTACGATCAATCCGTCGTAGGTCGGGCGGATACCGAGAATATAATCCAACCCGTCGCGGAACATCCAGACCCCAGAGCCGGTTAACCATGCGTGACTGGCTTGTCCAAATGTCGGGTGGTCGTCGCTGGTGACATATTCTGAATAGACATACGGTTCCATCTTATACACATCGGGGTCGATTGCCTGCATCATTGGCAAAGTTTTTCGGTAATAGCTATACGCCCGATTACCTTCCCCTATGACGCAGTTGCCCAATATCGCCCATGCCGCCACATGATTGAAAATCGCGCCGTTCTCTTTCTTGCCAGGCACGCACCTCGTGGCAAGCCCGATTCCGGAATCAACCTGTGTATAACTTGGGGATAATATCTTAGGCCCTCTCGAAGTTATCAACAGCCTGTCTGCTGAGTCCATCGCCTTCTTCGCTCGCTTGGCGTCCGCAACCCCCGAAATCGCCGCCCAACTCTGAGCGTTCATAAATATTCGGCCCTCTTTGTTTTTACTTGAGCCGATCACCTCGCCGTCGTCGCGGATGCCTCTGATATACCACTCGCCATCCCAGCAGCGCTCGTTCAACGCCGCTTTGACCAGGTCATATTCCGCTCTATACCTGTCCGCTGCCTCCTTGATTCTGACGATGCCGAAACACCCCGTGCCCTCGCAGAATTTATCCAGCAAATCTGCAGTCTCACGCAGAATGTAACACAGGAAATGCGCCACCCAGACGCTTTCGCCGATACCTTTTCGGCCGACGTAGTCCAGGGTATCGTTCCAGTCGCCAGGGCCGAACTTTGGCAGGTGGTTCTCCGTCAACTGCGACAGCACATAATCGCAAGCGCGCATCACGTGATCCAGCACATCCGATTCCCCGCCATCATAAAACGGCGCTACCTTCATCAAAAACGTCCAATCACCGGTCTCTTTTATATAATTGATCACTGCCAACGGCAGCCAGAGCGGTGTATCTGAGTGGCCGGTCTTCTCGCCGACCCCTGTCAACTTGAAATAGTTATGCAAAGTGCTGCCATCGGCAAACTGCTTGGAAAGAACCTCCAGCAACCTATCCTCGACCTGATCCGGCACGCTCAAAATCGGCCCCATCATGTCCTGGCACTGATCCCTGATTCCAACTCCAAACAGCAGCCCGCCGTGATAATACCCCGCGTTGCGGTTCATATTGAACGTAACCCAGCTCTGCCGCTTGCCCCAGACGTTGAGCATCTTATTCATCTCGTCATCTGGCGTCTCCACGTGAACAGGGGCGATGTACGCGTCCCAATAGGCTGTGACCTTCGCCAACTCCGCATGCGCGGCTTTCGGTGAACGATATTTTGCTATAATTTCCCTGGCTCCGGGTGGGGGAATAGCCAGGCCGCCTTTGTCCGGCGACGCGGGAGTGCAGCCCATCATAACGACGAACTCAACCTCCTGTTTCGCCTCCAGCACCACCTCTCCCCGCAGCGCAGCACACGCATCCCCGGAGGTAATATCCGTATCCGAGAGCAGGTCATTTTCAATACCCACCGGGTTAGACTCGCTCCTCCACTGCCCGATAAACGCATCCTTCAGACAATCCCACGAGTTCGCCTGTAGATCGCTGGTAAAGAAGACATACCTGTCCCAGGCCTGGTTCGGCTGCGCAACCGAAACCCCGCGGTTCGTCACCCAATAATTCTTGGTGGCGAAAATGGCGTTATCCTCACGGGAGAACTTCGCCAGATTAAAATGCTGATCGTTGGGCTGCATAATCAAATCCTGCAGCGCATGTCCCAGGCACAGTTCGACGTAGCTGGTAATAGACAACCGTTTCGGCTCAAAAGTCTCGTTGCACAGCTTCACAAGCCATATCTCGAGGTCATCGCCGAGCGGCACAAAATAGGTGATCTCGCTCGATATTCCTCGATATTTCTGCTTTATCGTCTGATATCCCAGCCCGACGCGACATTCGTAGCTATCCGGTTTATGTCCGGTCGGCTGCCACGACAGGCTCCACGCCTCGCCGTCCTCGTCTTTGATATAAACGTACCGGCCTGGTCTGTCTACTGGCAATGAATTGTAGCGGAAGCGGGTAATTCTGCTGTCCCGCGGATCCATCCAGTAGCTGAATCCGCCCCCTGTGTTTGAAACAAGCCCGGTGTAGCGGCCATTGGATATATAGTTGACCCAGGGCGCAGGGGTATCCGGGCGGGTGATTACGAACTCCTTACCGTCTTCAGTGAAGTATCCATACTTATCAAGCGCCATTGCTGCCTCCCGTTGTTGGGATTATGTAGGACTACATTGTACACGCACTGGCAAGCAAAGGGAAGCATCCTATATAACTGAAGGTAAATCGACTCTCGGCGGATAACGAAAACGGGGTAAGAGTTATGAGTGAAGGCAGGAATGTTGATGTACTGGTGGTCGGCGGAGGGCCGGCGGGTTTCGCGGCAGCTCTGGCAGCGAGCAGGACAGGGGCCAGCACACTTCTAATAGAACGCAGCGGTCGTCTCGGCGGAATGGCCACCAACGCCCTGGTATCTCCGTTTTTGGGGATGGTCAAGGGCAAATTCGTCAACGATATAATCGACCACCTTGGCGGCAGGCAAGTCGATCCCTCCACTCTGGATCTTAATTATGCGGATATGCTTGTTCAAGATAATGCGCAAATACTTTTACATACTTGTGCAACTAATGCGATTATGGACGGCGATAGAGTAACAGGATGCAGCGCATTTACAAAGCAGGGCCGCATTGATATTTCCGCTGCGGTCACCATAGACGCCAGCGGTGATGGGGACATAGCGTACTCAGCGGGGGTGCCATTCGAGCAGGGTCGACCGGGCGACGGCCTTACTCAGCCCGTCTCCATTATGTTCAGAATAGGCGGTGTCGGGCCGTCCCCTCTGCTGTGCGGCAGCGAGGGCGAGGCGGCCGCCCTTACGCTTCCTGCGGGCACCTGGGAGCAGATCGTCGAGCGTGGAATGCGCAAAGGTGAATTACCTGAAAACGTCGGCGTCATTCGCACTTATGCCACTCGTCGCCCTTCCGAGGTCACCGTAAACGCCACCCAGGTCAACTACATCGACGGCACTTCCCCCGATGATCTCACCAGAGCAGAATTGGAGGGTCGCAGGCAGGCTCATATAGTCACCGAGTTTCTTAGAAAGCACGCGTCCGGATATGAAAATTGCTTTATAAGCGAGATGCCGACAGTGATCGGCGTGCGGGAGACGAGACGATTTTTGGGATGCGATTATCTCACTCGAGCCGATCTTTTGGAGGGTCGAAAGCGCCCGGATGCGGTCGTGGAGGATGCTTTATTTGTCATCGACATCCACAACCCCGATGGGCCAGGTCAATCGGAGGGGTCCGCTGTTGAGTGCCGGCCTTATGATATACCCTACGGTTGCCTTGTCCCACGAGAAATCGACGGATTGCTGCTGGCGGGTCGATGTATCAGCGGAAGTCACGACGCGCACGCTTCATACAGGGTAATGACGATCTGCCTCGGCATAGGAGCCGCCGCCGGCGCCGCAGCAGCCATATCCGCCCGCCGCCGAATATCCCCGCGCCAGGTCAAACCAGAAGAAATCAGAGCAGCCATAAATTGAGGAGGACAAAATTTCACCCACCGCCCCATCATCCTGTGCCCTAAATACCGTCATCCCGCGCCCATTACGGTCTTGATAGGTGGCAATCTCCGAATTGCCACCTCAAAACCAGTCACTGAACGCCCCAAATAACGTCATCCTGTGCCCTAAATACCGTCATCTCGCGCCCCCAATTACGGTCATCCTGCGCGAAGTCGCAGGATCACGTTCCAACCCTCCGTCATTTCGAACGCAGTGAGAAATCTGCTTTTTCGCCGTCCGAAGTCAGTTGTCCGAAGTCCGAGAAGAGCAGCCGTGCCATTCAGCCACGGCTGCGGGTGTCCTATTGCACTGCTGGAGCTTTCAGAAGCGCTTCCATTTCATCCTTAGCTATAATACCGCCGATCTGAGTTTGAACTGCGGTCTGTGGGCCGTAGACAGTCGTGCCCACGGGAAACTCGATAGTGAAAATTGAGGCGCTTATCGCAGCGTTTGGATGAAACTCCAACGTGCGGAAACGTTTGACGTCAGGCGCTGACTTGGCTCCGTTTTTATCCAGATAGCTTACCACGGTGGCTGCTTCAGGGAACCAGACGTCATCATATTGACGAAATGATTCTACATTGTAAACACTTACACGTCCCTTGCCGGGGTCGGGGGTCGTGAGCATTCGCTTGGTAAGGTAGCCGTTGTGTGGCGATATCCAGATATCCCTCGTTACGCTGCCCTGCCGCAAAGTGAAATGATGCACGGTTACATTGTCAATGGTCTCATCTCCAACATAGGTCGGAGCGCCGCTTAACAATAATTTCCTCTCGGCGCCGACAAATGGATCCATTATTCCGATCAAAGCTTGAAGGCGGGTCTGTTTCTGATCGTTGGATATGAAACCATCAGCTCCGGTCAGTCCAGAGCCTGTCGCGCCATTCCACGCGACCTGACTCAGCCCGGCACAGGCTTTTTCCGGGATAAGCGTCCTCTTGTCAAAACGCCATTTGACCCCGTCGAAAGCCCAGTAAAGCTTTTCCAGGGACTCCGGGCCAGCAGGTGTCTGAACGCGTATGAGGCCTTTCTGTGAAGCGTTCCATCCAGCTTGCTCAGCCTGATACAGGTCATCCGCCTGAACGTAGGATATGGCGAAATAACCGTAGCCGCTTTTCAAAGATGACATAGAGCGTTCTATTGCGGCTTTGATGGTTCCCATCTCCAGGCAACAACCCGCCTTAGGCACAAGCATGAGCATAATGCACAAAAACACCGGGCACACAGCGCATCTGTTGTTTCTCATTTCGCATCCCTCCAGTTTTCCATTGTCTTGGACCGGCCGATCTGCAACCTGCGGCGTCACTGCCAGCTGCAAACTACGATCTGCTTAGAATATCTGCTAACCAGAACAGTAGTTGTACTGTCTACCTCCTTCCTCATGTTGACATCTCGACGCTGATTCCCGTAGCCCTACGCGCCTCATGTTTGATGATGTAGTCACACAATGATCAGATTTGTGTGAAGTATACCCTGCGGCCATCCACAAGTCAACCTCGAATGTTGTGATTATTGCATCGCCTTTGCCTGGTTTTAGATGCAGTATTTCAGGGGAGCCCCGCCACAGGAGCCCCTCAATTCTGCCCTCAATTCTGCCGTTGACTTTTGGATGAGCTCGTGGTACAGTTTTCTTGCTTTATAAGGATGTACATACCTACGGAGGGACGGCGATGCGGCGCTGGATTTCTTTGGCTATAGTAATGGTTATGCTCACGCCTGCGGTGGCTTCGGCTGCTGAGGGGACTATGGCAACCTGGCTCTCGCCACAACCCGGACAAATAGTCTCCGGCGCCAGGGTAGAAGTAGCGGTGGGTTACAACACGCAATCCACGCTAAAGATCACTTCTCTTGAGCTTTATGTAGACGGTAAATTCTATACCAGAAAGATCCTGGGCACACCGGAATCCCGTGGTGTCTGCTCTTTTTGGTGGGATGTCACCCGTGAGCAACAGGGCACCCACGACCTCGTGGTCAAGGTATTTGCCGGTGACCAATTAATTTCCAAAGTCTACGGCACAGGCACAGTAGGGCGCAACGGGCAGAGCCGTGGTATAATCGACACCAGGCCGCCGGTAGTCACTTTCGCCAATATCAGCTCTCAGGACATCCTCACGGGCACCACAACCGTCAAAATTCACGCCGCAGACGACAGCGGTGAGCCGCCGATGGTCAGTCTGTTGGTGGACGATGTTCTGAAGCTGATCAAAAATACTCCTCCGTACACATACGATCTGGATACTACGACTTACCCGGACGGCGACCACGCGCTCAAGACCTACGCCTATGATGGCGCCGGCAACAAAAGCGACCCCGCCGTCGTCAATGTGACATTCCGCAACGGTGCCAAAAACCCGGTCGTGACCACGCTTTCAGTCGGCCAACAGGAAGGCGAACTTCTTGAGGAGTTTGATGGAGACGATCTCCCTGCGCTGATAAATCCGGTCACGGATTCCAATTTTGCGACCGCAAGTCGAAGTGCGTCTAAGAATGATGCCGAAACTTATACTGCCCCGCCGGTTGCCACGCCAAAGCCGCAGCCTCAGGTCGTTGCAGCAGCGCCTAAGACACAGGCTCAAGTTATAGCCGCAGCGCCAAAGACGATACCGGCGCCGAGGCATACTTCTTCTACTCCAAAGTCCGTCTCAGCCTCGGTTCAACCGAACCTGCGGCCGGCCGATTCGGCTCTAAAGACGAACAACAGCATGGCGGCGTCGGCGCCTCAGATAAAACCTGACCCGGTGATTGCTGCTCCCAAGCTGACTCAGGGCGGGGTAAAGATGGCGTCCGCTTCCATCGTGCCGTCGCTGCGTTCTGAGCACGCCGCACCTGCTGAGGTTGCTGCGCCTGTATCGATCAAACCGGCTGAACCGAAGACGCAAATCGCTGACGCTAAGCACACTGAGACGGTGCAGGTTGCAAAGGCTGAGGAATCAATGCCACTGCGGCAGACCGACCAAAAACTGAACCAGCAGCCCGCGTCCTCATCAGCGCCGGTCGTGCTGGTGACTCCGGTGCCATCCCCGGCCGGTAAGATGGTGCCGCACTCGCAGTTGAGTGATTTGAAAGACGTAGAGACCGCGCCTGCAACGCTTAGCGCCCCTGAGTCGGCTGCTCCGAAAATCGTCGAGGGCTCTGCAGCGTTGTCACAGGAGTCTTTGAAGCGAGTCCAGATCGCGATGGCTCCGAACCTGCACGCCGCCAGGGCCGCCGCTCACACAAGCCCGGCAATCGCCTGCCCACCTGCAACACCTAAACAGGCCCCAGCCAGGATCGAGAAGAAGAACAAGGCCATTGTATCGGGCAAGGTCAAGGCCAGGACGTTCTTCGAGAGTATGGGTGGAGTCTTATTCTGGGATGCCGCCAGCCGCACCGTCACCGCGTTCGTCGGTGATATAGTCTTTGAGATGAAAATCGGCAGCAGGATCGCCAGAGTCAACGGCAAAGAAGTAATGATGGATTCTGCGCCTTACCTGGTGTCTGATCGCACCATATTTGACGCCGGCAACTATGCCCAGGCTTGTGCCCAGGCTCAAAAATCACTCGCCCTTGCCCACTGAAATACAGTAGAAACCAGGAACAAGAAAAACAGCCGGGCCTTATGTCCCGGCTGTTCTCGTAATACTCTTCTGGCTAGATCAGCTCTTTACTGCGGCCGTTGCCTCGGCTATCGCTTCAGATTTTGACTCTCCAGCATCACTGGAGCGCTTTGGGTTTCCGGACACCGATGACCCCGAGCTGGGGTAATCGTTGATATGAAATCCGGAACCTTTGAAGACGATTCCGGGAGGAAACAACACTCTCGCCACCTCGCCCTCACACTCAGGGCATTTATCTACAGGCTCATCGGTCATCTTCTGAAATTTTTCGAACTGGTGCTTGCATACCTTGCACTCATAGACATACGTCGGCACTATATCACCTCATAATGACAGGTATCATCAAGCCCAATTATAGCAGGATAGCGAATCTCAATCAAACGTCTCTGATGACTCGCGGACTGCTTCAGCCTTTGATACCCAGAGGTGACCCGTAGACATCCTCGCCGTCTTCCTCAAGGTCGTTCAATTCACCCAGCCTGTCGATGGGGTAAGGAAATGGCCCGGCTTGAGGTATCCTGTCGACCCACTGAGCGCGGAAATGCTGATCCTGCATTCGGCAGCTCTCTTTGTGCCAGCAATATCCTTCGTGGCTCGCCATCCTCTTCCAAATCGTCTCCACGCTCTCCTGCCGTACATTGCCAAAGGCCAGCGGCGTGAAATCGCACGGCGTCATATCCCCGAATGCGGTCATATAAAACTGGCACCAACCCGCATAGCACCCGTTGCCCGTGGGGCCGTTGACGTGTGCCTGGGTAATCACGGAGGGCAGCTCACGATCACGGTTATATTGCTCCTCAATCCGACAGAGCTGCTCTTTATCCTCGTCTGTAAGGAGATGTATCTTGTGCTCGTGCAACAATCGCCCGGTCGGTACCACGTCGAATATGGTTATCTCATCCGCTCCGGCCGACTTCGCCAGTTCGATCATCTCCAGAACTTGTCCGCTGTGCAGCCGCTGTGGCGTCGCATAAGTCGAGATACCCGCCATAATCCCAGCATCCTTGCATCTCTTCAAACCCTCAATCGCCTTATTAAAGCAGCCCGGCACTCGTCGCATCTGGTCGTGATCGTCCGGGTTTGGCGAGTCGATGGATATATGAATCGCCCACAGCCCAGCCTCGACCAATTTCTTCACGTTCTCTTTATTGAGAAGCAGGCCGTTGCTGAACATCAAAGCCACTGCCTCGTCTTTGTCCACCCACTGAATCAGTTCGTATATGTCCCCGCGCAACAGCGGCTCGCCACCAGTGAAGACTATTGTCACGGTTCCCAACTGCTCGGAGTCACGTATCACCTGTTTCCATTGCTCCGTCGTCAATTCCGGCTCATTTGCGCGTTTATATCGCACTGCACTGCAATGAACGCAATCCGCCTGGCATTTTGTGGTCACCTGCAGCGTGCACACAGTCGGCTGCGGATGTCCGTCCAACTCCAGAGCCAGCCGATTGCCCAGCAGTTTCATGGATGCGTTTGTCGGGATTGGAGGCTGATACGATGTGTATATCAGTGTATCATCGCGGCGTTTGATCGGCTTTCCCCGTGCCTGAATTGTTTTTTCCACTCCCTTGATCGCTTTTTGCGCATCCGGCAATTTCCCCACCGCTCCGGTAGGATATGCGCGAAATGTGCCGTCGTCGTCCAGCTCCGTCGTCATACCGAAGAGTTCGATTTCCTTTTTATTCATCAATCTGGAAATCGAAGACGTGGCCTTAACAAGCGTGTGATCTTTCAAACGATGCCCTAACACCCGTGCGAGTGGTCCTGAAAAATGCGGTGGGCTGTCTTGTCGAACCGAAAGTAGTCGGAAATGTCTCTTGATCAAAGTCAACCTCTCCTTCCCGTCTCTGACATTTATGAGCCAAGCCCCAACCCATCCTCCGATTTATCGCTACACTCCGGTTGTGATACAATACCCAAAAGGAAAAGTGAATATACTACACAAGGCGGTTTTTGATGAGCAATTCGATACTTGCGGCGATCGAGGAAAATGCTGAAAAGGCTCGGGAGTTTCTCATCGATCTCATACAAATACAGAGCGTTTCCGGAGAAGAGACCGAAGCCGTTCGCTTTTGTCTAGGTAAATTTGCACAAGCGGGCTGTGAATGCAAACTGGTCTCGCTTTCTAATGAAATCAAGAAAGACCCGGAATACAGCCATCCCGAGGTTCCGGTCTCTTACGACGGCCGATCTAACCTTTCGATTTGCAAGCCTGGCACGGGCGGCGGTAGAAGTCTGATCCTGCAGACTCACATCGACACCGTTCCTGCATCGGATTGGGAGGACGCATTTGTCCCACGCGAAGAAGGCAGCCTGATCTACGGCCGCGGATCATGCGACGCCAAAGGTCATATCGCCGCAATATGGCTGGCTCTGGCGGCCTTGCGTGATGTCTCGTTAAAGGGAGACGTCCAGGCACAGGTGGTTGTCGAAGAGGAATTCGGGGGTAACGGCGCTTTGGCTATGATTCGTGCCGGCTACAAAGCAGATGCTGTTCTGGTCGCCGAAAGCACAGAGATGCAGATACACCCCGCCAACCGGGGGGCCATCTGGTTTAAAATCGAAATCGAGGGGATGCCTCGGCATATGGGCCGCAAGCATGAGGGTATCTCAGCTATTGATCTTTCGTATAAAGTAATCAACGCGCTCTACGAATATGAAGACCGCATAATCGCAGAGAGTGCGGGTTACCCCGGTTTTGAGAAGTATACCAACCCTGTCCAGGTTAACGTCGGAATGTTGCACTCCGGACAGTGGCCGTCGATGGTCGCCGCCAACGCCGAAATAGAAGGCGGGGTGGGGTTTTTACCTAACCGGTCTATGGATCAGGTGAAACGTGAGATGCGGGAGGTTATCGAGTCTATAGACGATCCCTGGTTGCAGGATCATTACAAACTCAGCTTCCCTAAACTACACAACGATTCTTATGAGACCAACTACAATCATCCGGCAGTCCTCGCTCTTAAAGGCGCGTGTGATAGTGCCGGGCTGGACTCAGAGGTGTTCGGCTGGAACGTCAGTTGCGATGCGCGGCTCTATGCTAAACTGGGGAATATGCCTACGATCGTATTCGGTGCGGGCTCGATATTAGACGCTCACGCACGAGATGAGAAAATCGACTTCGAAGATATCCTGAAATCGGCTGAAGTAATGGCGAACTTTATAATTGACTGGTGCGGATAGCATTTGATGTAGGCGGCGGCCTCCGTCGCCATATAAAAGGCCAATTGATAGGTGGCGATCTCCGAATCGCCACCTGAAAGGCCGCTGCAGGGCATTTGCAGCCTTGAAACCCTCAATATTCGCGTCCGTCTGAATTCTGTGGTATTATGTGCGAACGTCAGATATGATGCATCGAAACATCACGCAGATGCAGTCCGAGGAGTGGCAAATGGGCGATACCGTGAACAGCGGGATAAAGAAAAGACTTAAGCGGAATCTGACCGCGGGTCTGCTGGGGATTCTGGCTGCGCATGTGCTGTTGTTGGTCACGCTGCGCTACCAGGCGTTTCTGCCCGCTTATGTCGCCAAGACTGCGCTGTGCATATTTCCCACTCCTATTGCATTTGGGCTGGCTATCGGCATGATCTCCCCACGCAGGGCTATCGCCTGGGCGCCGCTGTGGTCGGGTGTATTCAGCCTGTTGTTGATCGCGATTATCTCAACTGCCCTCAGCCGTGCGTTTATAAATCCGAGCGAAAGAATAGCGTGGATGGTTGCTGGTGGTGTAATCGGTCTGGGGGCGGGAATCCTTGGTCAACTGCTGGCTGCCAGAGCTTTCGTCGGCAGATCGATATTGGCTTTTATCGCGTTGTGCTGTCTTGCTGTGATTGGTGGTGCGGTGATGCTGAACGGCCAGTTGACCTCCTATCAACAGGCCAGCATGGGGCACGTGCTCGACGATGTAGACCGGGAGTATATCGCGCTGTCTCCGGGTATGGCCTGGCAGTGCAAGCGTGACGTTGGCCGCGGGGTGTACGTCCTCAGTTCGACGTTGAACGGAAGCCCGATACATGTATATGCTGTGCCGGACCCGGCGGTGGTGGATCACATTGAATACGATCACCAGATGGACTGCAAGCCCGGCAACGACCAGGTTGCCGTCCACAATTGCCTCATGCGCGCCGGAGTTAGAGAGGAATTGCTGCTTGGTCTGACTCAGGAGGAAAGCGGCAAATGGATCGCTGTCATCCGCACGACACAGCTTACCCTCGGCCCGGACGGTCGATTCCGTATGACGGCAACAATGAAAACGCCCGCCCGCTCCACCGACACCTCCCGCCCTCTATAACTTCCACCCCTGCAAAAAACCGCGCCGCTCTTATTAACGCATTTACGTTATGAAGCAATACTGTCGCGAACTGCTTACGAAAGATGTGCTGGGTGAATATTTCCTCATGATATTATCCCAAATGCCTTGACAAGTATGTTAATTCTGTCCATAATTCTGGTAGCTGGTTTGGGGTTATCACGTGAGTTGTTTTCTGTTTTACCGTCCAACAAAACGAGGCGATTTTGTGAGACAATCCGGGAAAACCAGGTTTCTGGCTGTGCTGCTGTTGGCCGTAATGTGTTGTTCTGCGGTCGCGGGGCAATCAAGCCGACGGATTGCCGTATCGATGCAAAGGAAGACGGCATGCGCCTGCGGGTGCTCAAAAACAAGCCACGCCGACGATCCGTTTCGTCAGATAACCTGTCATCTGGAGCAGGACCACGGCCAGGCGAGTGCAACTGATCATTGCGTGAACCACGGCAAGAACGGATGCGGCTGCAAGCTCAAATCTGTTACAATTCCGGTGCATATGCATGCGATTATGGCCGACAAGTATGAGTACGATGAGCGCCTGTCTATCTCTTTTGCGTCCGATTCAGATATGTCTCTACTCAACGCTGCTCTTCTTTGCGTTGCTGGTCACTGTTTTCATAAAGCATTAGAACAATCCTCTGACTACCAAAGCCCAACGATTTCCTTCCAAGGCCCTCGTGCGCCTCCTGCCTGATCTCTGTAGGCGGTCGTTGACCGTCCAGGCTGTAACATCACAATCTCGCGGGTGAAATGACGTCTTTGCGCCGATGCTTTTATCGGTCACCCGTGCTGTAGTTACAAGAGAGGGAAATGGCATTGAAACATATCAGATTATTGCTTACGTACGTGGCATTGGCAGCGCTGGCTGCCAATATGGCGACGATTTTAGTTCCTGTTAAGGCCGATGCCAGTGGTTGCGGCTGTAGTTCATCCTGCACCACAACGGGAAAATCAGCAGATTCTTTAGATCTGACTGCGGCCCAGAAGCAGAAGCTCGCTTCTATCGACAAGCAATACGACCCTCGCTCTCAAAAGATGACGAGCGAGTCCGACGGGCTCCGCAGGGAGTTCGCAAAGCTGATCTCTGACGCAAATGCCGACGAGTTGAGGCTCGCCCGCGTCGTTCGCCGACTGTCCTATTTGCAAGGCGAGATATTTCTATGGGACAGACAGAGGGATAAGGCCAAAGACAAAGTCTACACAGCAAAACAGAAATCAATTCTGGCGAAAACAAACGGTGGGGGCTGCGGATGCGGTTCTGCATCCGGAGGCTGTGGATCGTCACCTGCATCGAGTAATAAAGGAGGGAAATAGCAATGCGTTTCAGATTATTTGTATTCGTGCTAATAGTGGTATTGGCAGCATTTTCTGTTTCTCTATTTGCGCAGAGTACGCCTCAGTCGGACCCGACGCTTGACGCTCATGTTGCCGAGGCTTTTGTCGAGGCGTCGGCTGCCGCCAAGTCCAGTAACCATGATCAGGCGGCAGAGATTTATTGGAGCATCGCGGAGCGATTCCCTGATCATGCGGATGCTCCGCGTGCGGCTAAGCAGGCGGCCTATACGACAGACAAGCTGGGCGACAGAGATAAATCGATAGCCGCTTTCAAGCGTGCGCTGGATATGTATCCGGACAGCGGATATGCGCCTGCCCTGAAGAGGTGTTTGGCGCTGAGTTATCAGGCAAAAGGTGAAAAGGAAAGGGCTATTCGGGAGCTTGATGATCTGATTAGTCGGTATCCGAAGTCTGATGCGGCCTGCCTTGGGCTGATCAACCTTGGGCTTTTGCACATAGCTCAGGTCTGCAAGCAGAACACCGACGAGCAGAACTGGCAGCGCAAGGAAGAAGCTGACGCCGCATTCAGGCGTGTTACCGAGACATTTCCCGACAAACGTGACCTGTGTGCCAAGGCGGAGATGTATCGCGTGGGAATCGCGTTTGAGAGGGTGTTGGCCCAGCGGTCAACTTGGGATATAGCCGCAGAACAAATCCGAAACGTGTTGAGCACGTACGCGGATGCTCCCGGGGCGATAAAGGCGCGGTTAGAGATAATGCTGGCCGAGATCGCGATGGAGAACGGGGACTACCAGGATCAGGCGCGGCGTGCGGATGCTTT
Source organism: Armatimonadota bacterium (assembly GCA_050948905.1). Taxonomy (GTDB): domain Bacteria; phylum Armatimonadota; class UBA5829; order UBA5829; family UBA5829; genus DTKD01. The sequence continues at coordinate 1,651,501 of JBMNES010000001.1, forward strand.
GATCCAAGCTTATCCTCAATGCAAACTTGAAATAGGATGGGCTAGCTTGATAGCGGGCTACGGTTACGAGAATACAGGTGACTATGCCACAGCTTTGAAGCGCTACCTGCTCGTTATTGAAGGCCACTATGCAGTGGCCGATAACTTCAAGGGCTTGGATGTTACTTTGTTTTGCTTGATGAGGTCAGCGGAATGCCATGTCCGCACAGGAGAGACTGCTAAGGCCCTTGATATCTGGCAAACAGTGCTCAAGAACTATCCAAGTAGTCCCAAGGCCAGTCTGTCAGCTGCCATGATAGCCAAGTATGGAGGTAAGTAGGACTATGAAGACCGCCGGGAAATACCGTCTGATTTTATACTGCACAATATTAATGGCGTGCCTTTCTATTCCGATATTCGCAGGATCCGCATGCACCTGCTGGATGTGTTCATCGCCTGATTGTCACGGCTGCGTCGATTTCAGTCCAAAGTGCGCGTACGAGGGCTGCCCCGTCGCCAGCGGTAACACCGTCGGCTGCTGTGTATTCCGATGGCACGGCTCCGGCCTACATGGTTGCGCCGGAAGCCAGACCTGTGAAAACAGCTACCAAGTTCTAACATGCAAGTGCTGTGTAGACGTACAAGGAAAGACAGTTGGTCTCTGCACCTGTCCCCCCAAGAACTACTGCGCCCAGTATAAAGGTGACTACACCGGCTCATGTACAGGGACGGTATCATGCAACTGCGGTCTTCCGAGGTGCCCTATGGACACCGGTTGTAGAAAGTGCAATAGGATCACTGATAAGAACGGCGCTTGTGGCAAATAGAGGAGTAAACAGATAAAATGCCTACCAAAGAATCAGTGAAACAGTACATGCTATTCGGGATTTTGGGAATGATGCTGGTAATGCTACTTGCGGTTAGATTGACGCCGGTACATGCCGCAGACCATTCAGTGGATTGCGAGTGTTCTACTCATACCGAAACAGAAACCGGCACGGTGAGTGACATCTTGGTGTCATCAAAACCACTCCGTAGTCGTATAATCACCAAAAGTGTACAAGTGACGTGGAACCAGAGCCAACCACTTTGCTGCCCCATGGGCACCTGTTCTGATCGCTGGGCATGCACGCAACACATCCGCCTTGTGACGACATACCCAATCATCGGTGACAGGTGTATGTGGACAAAGACAGTGCGCACACGACTTTCAAGTTGCCCGAGTTGCACTTGTAAGCATGGTACACCTTGAGGAGCTAATTATATGTTTAAATGGATATCTATTATTGCCGCGTTTTCTATGGCGCTTTGGCCGGTTGGCTGTTTCGGCTATGCATACGACTCGTCGTTTGGTTCCGTTGGAACTGGCGATGGCCTGTTCGTCGGGCCGGTCGATCTGACGTTGGTCGCTCAGGCCGGCGGACAGACATTGCTTTATGTCCTAGATTCAGGAAACTGCAATATACAATCGTTTACCCTTACCGGGTCTTTTCAGTCCAGGTGGGGCAGCAATGGCTCAAACAGTGGCCAGTTCGATAGTCCGATGGGGATCACGCCGACATCAGGTGGCTTCCTCTGGATCGCCGATGCTAATAACGGTAGAATCCAGAATATCTCCATTTCGGGAGCATTTCAGTCCGCAATAACGCTAGGACACGACACAGTAGGAGTAGCCTGCACTTCCGCCGGAGTCTACAGCGTTTGTATGTCTGGCTGCAGAATTGACAAGTATGATGCTAATGGCACATTCGTGAAGGCATTCGGAAGCGAGGGCGCTGGAAACGGGCAGTTCAAAAACCCACAAGATATAGCAGCAGACAGTTCCGGCAATATCTATGTTCTTGACACGGGGAACAACCGAATTCAAAGGTTTGACTCCGAGGGAGCCTATGTGAGCCAGTTTGGCTCAAAAGGAACTGGCGATGGGCAGCTTGAGGGTCCAACGGGCTTGTACATCGACTCGTCCGGAAATATCTGGGTTGCAGACAGTGGCAATAACCGGGTGCAAAAGTTCGACTCATCAGGGAGGTATATCACGAAATTTGGCACTCAAGGTTCTGGTAAAGGCCAATTCGACAATCCTTGTGCTATCGTCGTCGATCCTTCAGGCAAGGTGTATGTATGCGACGGGGCGAACAGTAGAGTTCAGAAGTGGGTGCCATGAGAAAGCGGATTCCGTGGTTTCGGGGAAATGGTGTGGTCGCACTACATTGCGGGCAACACCTGCGAGAGCAGAAGCGACTATGCAACTGCGTTGGTTCACTACTCTGCCATTATCGACGGCAAATACACTGAGGTAGATAACTTCGCCAACAGGGATATCACGCTATATAGCCTGAGGCGGTCCGCCAATTGCTACGCCAGGCTTGGGCAACCAGACAAGGAGCGTCAGATGTGGGAGGCGATCATACAGCGCTATCCCGACAATCCGATAGCGAAGATCGCGGAAGCTGAGTTAGCTAAGCGGGTAGGAGGCAAGTAGGCTATGGCAGGAAAGACTATAGGTCGCTTGTGTCTTCTGCTGGCAGTGGGACTTTGTCTAGGGTTTGTGGCGGCTGATCAGGTAACAGCCGGAAACGCTTGTGGCTGCATCAATGGATGCTCTCTAATTGACTGCCATTGCACTGCGTGTGCTTGCGGCGATGACTCCTGTGGTTGTGCGTCCTGGGGCAGCAAGTGCCCTGCACAAGCCTGTGGCGGGAACACGGTGACGAAGAACTGTGAGTGTGGCGGAGGGGGGTGTTCGAACGTGTGTCCGAGCAAGACATTCTGCGCGCCAAACGTTCAATCGCCATACAAGCCGTGCGGGGATCTGGTTGATTGCACGTGCGGAGGTAAAGGGTGCATCAAGTCCGATGGTTCCAGAAACTGTGCCAAACATTGCTCAGCGGCGTCCGGGGATTCTTATCTCAAACCGTGCGGCGGAGCGAAGGACTGCGCAAGCGATGACGGGTGTGGCGGGCCAGAGTGCACGTGCGGGCTTTTCTGTCCGCCCATTCCCAGCAGTTGTGGTGACGATTGTGGAACCGTGGATTAGCAAATAACGGATTAGAGGAGGTCGATTCGATGAAAAATATCTATGTTTCTGTCTTATGTAGCATTAGTGTATTCTTGTGTGCCTTAGGGATGTTGGCTGCTGATAGCTTAAGTCCGCAACCGGGTGAACTGAAGCTCAAATTGGCGGCCGGTGACCAGTTTCGGCTTAAGCATCAAACCAATGTGGCATTTCTCCGCGATGGGACAACAGAGAATCACAGCTTCAAGGGCGAAACTGTTCTTGTTATTGTTGGGGAGAGGGTGCCTCACACCTACATAGTCTATGCTCAGTCAGTTATTTCTGTGGACGGCAAACCGGAGACAAAACCAATGTTGTTTTCCTATTTGGTCACAGATGCAGGCAAGGTAGTGTCTTTCCCTGCACGAGACAGGCTTCTAAATGGTGGAGCCAGCGGAGCTTTGGATCTTTCTTGGGGAAATATCGTGCCGTTCACGTTGCCCGAGGCAGGAACCGGACCATCTTGGGAAGCCGAGATACCAGTCCCAGGCGAAATGGCGGACCGGAGCGTGAGCGCTCAAGCACGAGTTACCTCACTTCGCGAAGCACGAACTGCCGCTATAGAGATGGAGGCGCTCAATATCAAAAAAGCAGATTCTTTGGTCGATATTAAGCTTATGTTATATTTTGATACTACTGGCGGAGTTCCGACATCTTGGGATGGCAGTATGACCGCGGGTAGCGACCACAGTTCACGGCCTGGTATTACTTTAAAGTGCCATACAGACTTCTCTCGGATAGAGCGTATTGCCATTAGCGACATACCTGGTTTGGCTGATTGCGCGGCCTCCCTATTGGATATTCAGGGCTGCCTGGCATCGGCCGATGATTCAAAAGCTGCGGCTAAGATCAGCGCGCTGATGAAGAGCCAAGTCGGCAACACAAGACTGCGGGGAATTGAGTCTCTAGCCAAAGAAGCGGAACGTGTAACGCATGGCGATGATCAATTGAAGGGAGGCAAGTAATATGCCGGACCAGTCTCGATACGGGTCAATCAGCCTGCGGATAATGTTGTGCTTACTGCTCACATGCTTGCCGCAGCAGTTACTCCGTTGTTCCGGGAAACCCTTTTCCCGGAACAATAAAACCGCCAGACAAATGGATATTTTGAACCTACCGAATTGCTGTTGGAGGTAACTGATAATGAGCGCTTCACGTATTGCTCGAATCTCATCGGCTACGGTCGGGGTTCTTCTTATAGCAGGAGTATGCGTTTGGTTTTTCTATGGCGCAGTGTCATCAGATGCAACGTCTGCTGCTCAAGATCAATCGCCTGTCGGGATAAAGTCGGTCTGTTCTAAGGTGGCAACCGTTTACACGGCTGCGGGCCGAAAGAATAATTCGGCTGAAAGCTGGATCGTAGTTCCAAACAAGCTAAAGGTCGAGACCGACGACATTATCCGAGTGCGTAACGGTGTTGATCACTGGATACTGAACAAACACAACAATCGCTACATCGTAATCCATCACCCCACAAATCCTTCGATACAGGTGGAAAAATGGAGCAAGCCGTCTGATGTTGTGGATAATTGGCGGCACGTGGAGCCGAATCTGACAGAGAGCAGGGTCAGAAAGAATCTCGACGGGGTAGAAAGAGATGCTGTCGAGGTTGATTTGCCCAACTGGAAAGACGGTTCGCAGAAAGTCGACCTCTTTCCAGATAAGGCTACAGGTCGCACAGAAACAAAAATAACCCGCCAGTTCGATCATCGAGGCAATTTGATATGGACCGAACGAGTGGATTTTGAATATAACAAGGAGATTGACGACAAGATGTTCGTTTTCAGCCCGCCGGCCAATGCTGTGGAGGTTTCGGACCAGGAAAGCTTAAAACTACCGGCGAATGCCTATATCAAATGATATCTGTTTGCATTGTTAGACGTGAGGGGTGGCATGCAGGGAGTTGCACGATGAACGGCGGATGCTCCGTTCGCCTTTCGATTTTGATTGACACCAAACGCCCCCTGTGATAATGTATTAAATGTAAATCAATCGAGATTTTAATTGTCAGGGAAGCAGAGGGTTGGGCCAATGTTTCCCTTTTTATCCGTTACACGGGATGAATTATGAACTTCCTCAAACTCTTCAGTTCAAATGAACGCGAAATCAAAGGCTTCCGCAGAATCGTCGAAAAGATCAACGCGTTGGAGCCGTCTATGAAGTCACTCAGCGACGAGCAACTTCGCGCAAAGACGGACGATTTCAAGGCCAGATATCAGGCTGCGGTCGCCAGCGAGCAATACTCAGACGAGGAGCGTCAGCAGGCTTCGCGGGATATATTAAACACTTTGCTGCCGGAGGCGTTTGCAGTCGTGCGAGAGGCCAGCATGCGCACCCTCGGAATGCGGCACTTCGACGTGCAGCTTATTGGAGGAATGGTCCTCCACCAGGGCCGTATCGCCGAGATGAGAACGGGCGAAGGCAAAACCCTGGTCGCCACACTTCCTCTGTATCTTAACGCCATCACCGGACGTGGGGCGCATTTGGTCACGGTAAACGACTATCTTTCTAAAAGAGACGCCCGGTGGAACGGCCCTATATTTCATCTTCTCGGTTTGACCGTCGGCTCGATTCACGGCCAGAGCGCCGAGACCTCTGAGACCGGCAGGTCGTTTATCTACGATCCCGAATATGTGCCGGAAGACCCCGGCGAATGGGAGAAACTGCGGCCGATTTCCAGGCAGCAGGCCTATGCTTGCGACATAACATACGGCACAAACCACGAGTTCGGCTTCGACTACCTGCGCGACAACATGGCCTTCAGCGCGGCGGATCTGGTGCAGCGCGAACTTCATTATGCAATAGTCGATGAGGTCGACAGCATCCTAATCGACGAGGCGAGGACCCCGCTCATCATATCCGGCTCCGGCAACCGATCAAGCGATATGTATTATAAAATGGATCGGGTGGCGCGCAGGCTGGTCAAGGATCGTGACTTCACGGTTGATGAAAAGGCCAAGACCGCGATGCTCACAGAGGAGGGCATCGCAAAAGTCGAGGAAATGACCGGCTGCGGCAACCTCAGCGATCCTGAAAATCTCGATGTAAACCAGTACATCAACGCAGCTCTGAAAGCCCACGCGGTCTTTCGTAAAGACATCGATTACGTTGTCAAAGACGGACAGGTGACTATTGTCGACGAGTTCACCGGAAGACTGATGTTCGGCCGCAGGTGGAGCGATGGCCTGCATCAGGCTGTTGAGGCCAAAGAAGGCGTGCAGGTGGAGGAGGAAAGCCAGACCCTCGCCACCATCACATATCAGAATTATTTCAGACTCTACGACAAGCTCGCGGGTATGACAGGCACCGCAAAGACCGAAGAGGACGAGTTCCGCAAAATCTACGCACTCGACGTAGTCGAGGTCCCCACCAACAGGGAGATTATGCGTAAGGACATGCCCGATGTGGTCTATAAATCCGAAGAGGCCAAGTTCCGCGGCATTACAATCGAGGTTTTGAAGGCGCACGTTCGCGAACAGCCCGTGCTCGTAGGCACACGATCAATTCAAGTATCTGAACGGATCAGCGAGAGGCTGCTTTCCGATCAACTGCAACTGCTCGGCGCGACGATTCTACTCAGAAACAGGCTCGAAAAAGCCTCTGATATGTCCGCTGAGGAAAAAAGAGAGGCGCACGCCCTCATTAACGGCAAGTTCGATGCGGTGGTTTCGGAGTTTGTCGGTGATTATCTTCCTATAAAAGATCAAACAGGCATTGTTCGAGGAATCTGGCTAAAGGATATCGACCAGGCCGAGGACGGCGACTACCTGGGCATGCTGGTGTCCAGAATCGCCAGAGATCAACCCAAGGACGTCTTCCCACCGGAGTATGCCGAGGAGTGCGCGGCAGGGCGATTTAAAGTCTTCGCCAACCACTTCAACCAATCCGGCGGTGGATTTGTAATGTTCGGCGGTCATCCTGCTCCGGGCGGCAAAAGAGGTGCCAGCGGTCGAATCGATATGCCTTCGCTCAAGAAGCTAGCCCGCAGGCTGGATTTCGACCTGGAGATGCTGTCAGACGAAAACGTGGCCGAGCTTGCCGCGGCTCTGGAGATAAGCCATAGTGGAGTCGATAAGCTCAAAGAGTCCCTCAAAGAAGGCGTCGTCCACAACATCCTGAACGCGAAATATCACGAGATGGAAGCTGAGATCATTTCACAGGCCGGCCGCAGAGGCTCCGTCACTATCGCTACTAACATGGCTGGTCGAGGCGTCGACATTATCCTCGGCGGCACTGAGCTAACTGATGAGGAAGAAGAGGATGCTCGCCGCGATCTCGCCGCGTTCGACGATTCCGATCTGACCTGGGATTTCGACCATTGGAAAACCATCAACCCGGACAAACTAGACAGCGTTTCTCCGGAGACTTATGACGTGGTCAAACGGGGCGGATTATATATAATCGGCTCGGAACGTCACGAAAGCCGCAGAATCGATAATCAGCTTAGAGGACGAGCCGGACGCCAGGGCGACCCCGGGTTCTCAAAGTTCTTCGTCTCACTCGAGGACGAACTCTGGCGGTTGTTCGGGGACAGATCAAACTCGTTTTTGTTGTCTGGATGGCAGGAAGACCAGGCTATCGACGCCAAGATTCTCTCCAAAATGATCGAACGCGCGCAGAAAAAAGTGGAGATGCACCACTTCGATATGCGCAAGCACGTCCTCGAATACGACGACGTTATGAACGTCCAGCGCGAGACCATCTACGGCCAGCGGCGCAAGATTCTCGAGGGCGTCGACCTCAGACCTACAGTGGTAGGATACCTGCACCAGTCGATGCAGAACGCCATAAATATGTTCTGCCCGGAAGGGGTGCACGTCGATGACTGGGACACTGATGGCCTGTTCAACCACGTAAATGAGATTCTGCCGCTGGAAGTGCTCATCAAACCCGCTGACCTAAAGGGTCGCAGGCGCGAAGAGCTTGAAGATATGCTCGGAGATATCGTCGAAAAGACCTACGAGCTTAAAGAACAGGAGATCGGGCCGGAACTGATGCGCGACATTGAGCGTCACATCGCTTTGGACCTGATCAACCGCAAATGGATAGACCACCTCGACGGTATGGACTACCTGCGCGAAGGCATCGGGCTTCGCGGGTATGCTCAGCGTGACCCGATTGTGGAGTATAAAAAAGAGGCCTACGATCTCTTCCAGGAGATGCTCACCAGCATCCAGGACGAGATGGTGCGCATTATGTATCGCGTCCAGACTCAGGAGCCGCCGAAGCGTCGCAGGATGACCTACGACAACGTGGTGGAGCTTGCTGGTTCTGGAGTGCCGGATATGGCCGGCAGCCCAAACGCCAACCCGATGGCGCGACCACACGCGGCGCGGAAGGAGAAGCCATCCCAGAAAGTCGGACGCAACGATCCGTGCCCTTGCGGCAGCGGCAAGAAGTTCAAAAAATGCTGTCTGGGAAAGATAGAATCACAATTATAAGTTGGAGCAATTAAGTGTTAAAAGATATTTACGATAGAGCCTCCAGCCTGCAAACAGTCCTCGAAGAGCTTGGAGGTCATCTTTGACCAGGCAGGCAAGCAAAATGAAATAGCCCGCCTCGAAGAGCTGGTCGCAGGGCCGGGATTCTGGGACGATGCTGCCGAGGCGCGCAAGACAATGAAAAAACTCAGCGACCTTAAAGCGGCAATCGAGCCTTTTGTTGACATGGAAAAGCAGCTCCAGGACATTAAGGAGCTTGCCGAGCTTATCGAAGACGAGGGTGATGAGGAGAGCGCCGACGCCGCTGAGTTGCGTTCGGAGCTTGATTCTCTGGAGTCAGACTATGAGCGGCTCGAATTAGAGACGCTGCTCTCCGGTGAGCACGATTCGGCCAACGCAATAATGGAAATCAACGCAGGCGCCGGCGGCACCGAGGCCTGCGATTGGGCCGATATGCTGCTGCGGGTCTACCTGCGATGGGCCGAGCGACGGGGTTATCATACTCAGATACTCAACAGCGTGCCCGGTGAAGTAGCAGGCACAAAAAACGTGACCGTGCTTATCGAGGGCAGAAACGCCTACGGTTATCTCAAAAACGAGCGCGGGGTCCACAGGCTCGTGCGCATCTCCCCGTTCGATTCAAACAAACGCCGCCACACGTCTTTTACGGCAGTCGATGTCATTCCTCAAATCGAGGATGAGGCCGATATTCATATTAACCCAGATGAACTGCGAATCGACACATATCGCGCCAGTGGAGCAGGTGGCCAGCATGTCAACAAAACCGACTCGGCGGTGCGAATAACCCATATCCCCACCGGCATCGTGGTCTCGTGTCAAAATGAGAGGTCTCAGACAGCCAACCGCGAAAGCGCTATGAAAGTTCTCGCCGCTCGCCTCGCCGAGATGCAAAGAGCAGCCACCGAACAGCGCCTGGCAGAACTTCGTGGAGATATTCGTGCAATAGAGTGGGGAAGTCAGATGCGCAGTTACGTCTTTCAACCATATACGATGGTGAAAGATCATCGCACCGGCCACGAGACCGGGGACGTGATCCGGGTAATGGACGGCGATATTGACGATTTTATCCAGGCCCAACTAAAAGCATCAAGCGGCCAACAGACCTAATTACGTTCGTCATTACGAACGTTCTAACATTGTCATTGCGAACAATATAACGTTGTCATTTCGAACGCAGTGAGAAATCTGCTTTTCGCACTTGGAAAGGTAGCGATCTCCGAATCGCCCAAAAACAGATAGGTGGCGATCTCCGAATCGCGTAAATATAGATAGGTGGCGATCTCCGAATCGCCACCTCAAAACCAATAAAACTCTCGTCATTTAGAACAATCTAACATTGTCATAACGAACATCCTAATATTGTCATTTCGAACGCAGTGAGAAATCTGCTTTTCCGCACAAAGGAGAGGTGAAAAATGGCAAGACTAACGACAGTTTCACTCGTAGTATTTGCGTGTCTGGCGATGCTGGCCCTTCCCGGCTACTGCGCGGCAGAATCGACGACCTCCGCGCCTCTCCAAAACAAGCAACCGGGCATCTCTGAGACGCCGATCGGCGATCTGGTGGCCGACGCATTTCGCTCTCAAATGGGCACAGACGTAGCCTTCGTAGCTGCAGGAGACCTGAAAGCGTCGGACACCGAACTTCCGGCAGGCAAGGTCTCTTCTGTGGACGTCTCCGCATTTCTCGCATATCCGGACGACACATTAACTGTGCTGGCCCTTAACGGCAAGACCATAATCGACGCTTTGGAGCGGTCAGTTTCAGGATACCCGCGTCCTGGGTTGGGGTTTTTGCAGGTATCGGGACTGAAATATTCTTTCGAGGCAAAGAAGAAACCAGGCGAGCGAATCACCTCTGTCACAATATCCGATAAACCGATCTCGCCGGACAAGACATATACGGTAGCCGTAATGAAATCACTCGCCGATGGCGCTCTGGGCTATTGGAAAGTGTGGTCGAAATCAAATATTGTCGCCAAGACCGACGTCGTAAGCAGTTCCACAGCGATTGAGAGATTTATGCTCGCCAATTCCAAACTCAACTATTCATCCCTGAACAGGATATCAGTGATAAAGTGAGAAGCCTGCGCATTATCTTCATATTGGGCTTGCTGCTCGGGACGGTGCTGGGGTGTGCGCAATCGGCGGATATTCCCAGCTTCGACTCATCGTCTGCCTTTTCCGCGCTCAGAAAGCAGGTCGACATCGGCCCTCGCTACCCAGGTTCCAACGGTCAGATCAAATGCCGCGATTATATAGTTTCGCAGCTCAAGCCCTATGCTGACGAAGTAACAGTACAGGACTTCAAGCACACCGCATCCGGCAAGGAACTGCCGCTATATAACATAATCGCGCGCTTTAATTCAGATGCGTCGAAGTCTATACTTCTTGCCGCGCACTGGGATTCGCGACCCATCGCCGACAAAGAAGTAAACCCCATCAAGCAGGCCCAACCGATCCCCGGCGCAAACGACGGAGCCTCGGGAGTCGCCGTGCTCCTTGAACTCGCTAAAATGTTTAAGCAGCGCCAGCCGGAAGTCGGCGTCATAATGGTCTTCTTCGACGGCGAGGATTACGCTTTAGAAACCGACGCCTCCGAGCACATGTTCCTCGGCTCCAAATACTACGCCGCAAATATGGACGCCAAGGCTAAATCATCCATTCGCTTCGGCATCCTCCTCGATATGATCGGCGACAAAAACCTCGCGATATACCAGGAAGCCGAGTCAGCAAAGGCTGCCCCGGAGGTTGTGAAGAAAGTCTGGTACACGGCCAGGTCGCTGGGATATGAAAAGATATTTATCCCACAGACCAAATACGACATTATGGACGACCATGTGCCGCTAATTCGCGCGGGCGTTAAGTGCATCGACATCATTGACTTCGACTACGGCCCCTGGCATACTCTCGACGACACCGTCGACAAATGCTCTGCAGATTCTCTGAAAGTCGTCGGCGAGGTCGTAGCCAAAGTAATATACAAGGAAAAATCCAATTGATCGACTCCCATGTGCACTCTAACTGCTCCGGTGACTGCCACACAACTATGCGCGACGCCTGCCTTGCTGCAATCGAACGCGGTATAACCGACCTGACATTCACCGACCACGTCGATTTTGACCCCAGTGACCTTTGCTACGGCAAGTATGATTATGAGCTTCATAAACGTCGAATCGCCGAGGTACAGGAGGAGTTCGCAGGCAAATTGACCATCCGTCGAGGCGTAGAAATCGACTTCACGCTCAGGTTCAAAGCGGATATAGAGGAGTTTCTAAAAGGCAAACAGTTCGATTTTGTGCTTGGCGCAGCACACTACGTCGACGGAGTCATATTAGAGGATCACGAGTCATATTTCCCCGGCAAAGGTGTCTACGAAGCCTACGCCCCATATTTTGAGAATGCTCTGGCTGCGGCAGGCAGTGGGTTGTTCGACGCGTTGGCCCACATCGATTTATGCAAGCGCTATGGCGTCCTGTACTACGGCCCTTTCGATTGGTCACCCCACCGCGAGGCAATCGAAGAAACACTCAAATTGGTGATAAAACAGAACATGGCCCTGGAGATAAACACATCCGGGCTTCGACAGGCCCCCGGCGAAACCTACCCCGGCCGCTCGATATTGGAGCTATATCATTCGCTCGGTGGGCGCATTGTGACAATAGGCTCAGATGCGCACCGAGCCGTCGACGTTGGAGCGGGTATTGAGCAAGCGCACCAGATGGCCGCCGAAATCGGCCTTGTGCAGGTCAGCCCAGCGTCGCTATAGCCTCTATTTCTATCTTGGCCCCTTTAGGAAGCGCGACCACCTGAATCGTCGACCGTGCCGGCGGATCAGACTCGAAATATTCCGCATAGGCATCGTTCACACGCGCAAAATCGCTCAAATCCGTCAGGAAAATAGTGGTCTTTACCAGATCTTTAAAGCCCAACCCTTCGGCAGACAATATCGCGCCGAGGTTTGCCATCACCTGTTTGGTCTGCGCGACCACGTCGACAGCAGCCATTGACCCCGTCTCCGGATCGATCGGTATCTGACCGGATACGAACAAGAACCCGCCTGCCTTAATCCCCTGCGAATACGGCCCGATAGCCTTCGGCGCCGCTGAAGTCTCAACTACCACTTTCATCAGACAACCTCCTAAATCCCTCATCGATCATCCGCAAAAACTGCTCATGCACTTCCGGGGTGGATGAGGCTAATATGGACTGTATATTCCCCTCCGAACTGTCCAGCAAATCTACCTCGTCCAGAGAATTTCCCCACGCATCCGTTACAACACAGCCTGCCTCCATCGCAATAAACGCCGCCGCGGCGAAGTCATAAGGAAACAGCCCTATCACCCTGCCTTTGCCCGCCTGCAGGAAATTATCCCTCGTCCACGGACATTGCTTCAACATCCTGCCCGCCACATCCACCACTGCGCTCAACTGCCCGGTGACCAGCCTGCTTAATGAAAACGCAGTGCTATTAAGCACAAAGAATCCGCCGGTGATACTCGAAGCTGCCAACACATCCCGCAGCACCACCCCGGTTTTATCAAACGGCCGACCAGCCACCTCCGCAGTCCACGCCGAGTTAGTAATGCTGGTCACTGTGGACGGAGTTACTGCGGCCCCTTTTTCATCACAGAAGACCTTCGCGCCATCTCCTTTTAATGCGGTAAACAGCCTATCGTATTTTATTTCATATATGCACCCGGCCACGACGTCTTTCATGCGCACTTCTGTTCCGCATTTGGCCACCGCCACCGACACAACACAGCTCTCAAACCCTGCCGCCGCAGGCCGTGTGCCGTCTATGGGGTCTATAATCAACACCGCCTCAGGCTTGCCAAACTCCTTCAAGCCCTCGTCCTCAGTATATACCGCCACATTCAGCCCGTTGCGCTCAATATACTGCAACACTGCCTCCTCGGCGACGTTATCTATATTAAAAGTAGCGTCTCCGCTGGATGCAGTGCCTGTTATCCCCCTTGCAGCCGGAGTCCCCAAATGCGGCCGCACAGCGCCTCTAATATGAGCAGCAATACCCGCAGCAGTCTTCACATAGTCCATCTAAAATCTCCCAGGCAGATTATACGTTTAATTATGGGCGAGGTCGAGGGGTTTTTATATGAGTTGTATATGCCGAGCTATTATGTCCCCATTAACTGCTGCGGGATAATGTCATTCCGAGGCGAATGCCGAGGAATCTGCTTTTTCCCTTCCATTTTCTACATTTCGCTTCTTTCGGGCTTTCGCGTTTTACGAAAAGCAGATTTCTCACTTCGTTCGAAATGACGGGGATGGCGTTCGAAATGACGGGGATGGCGTTCGAAATGACGGGGATGGCGTTCGAAATGACGGGGATGGCGTTCGAAATGACATAGTTTGTGTGGCCGGCATAAACCGGCCACAGTCGTTTCGTTTCAGCTTATTACTTATAGTCGCCTTGCCGGCAGCAGGAACAGCCTGCCTTCGCCGCTGTCAAGGGACAACTGCAGCCCCGGCATGTCGGGTGAATCATCCCGGACGGGCTTCTCCTTGCCGTCGGCCTGGTCGACCTCGATAACTTTATCTGCGGGCAGGTCGAACTTCACAGTCGGCCACATTCCATAGTTGAAATCATAATTATTCAAAAGAACCGCTCGGCGACCGTCGGCGTGCTTGAAAACTCCAACCAGATAATCCCCAGGGGTTATCTCTCGAATAGGAGTGCCCTTCAGCACTTCAGCGGGGTTGTCGTCCGGCTTGACTCTAATCACATCAAGGCTGGTGAGCTGCATAAGAGTCGGCCCAAGGTTGCCTATAGCGGCGTTGATTCTCTTGGCCTGGTCGTAGTGTCGGGTTCGTTTGCCCTCGGCCGTGATAATCGCCCCTCCCTTGGGGAACTCGCCCCCTCTTGGAGTCCAATAGCAGAAATACAGCACACCCTTTGCGCCATAGGCCAAAGAAGTGTATATCTGCCAGCGTAGCTGAGATTCAGTCGGGTCGTTGTGCGGCCCGAACGGCATCGTATTAAAGAAGTTCCAATGCGGGATATTCTGCTGCAGGGAATACTTTCGCATAACCGCCAGATTGCCGCAATATCCGTCGCGGCCGTCGGCTGTAGGCGTCATCATAGGATAGTAGTCCATACATAGCACATCGCATCCGGTCTCCTCGGCAAAACGCTTGATATACTCGTCATAACTCGCAGTGCCGAGCACAGAAAGCGGTGCATAGTCCGGGTTCAGGTTGAAATACCCCAGCTTGCCCGGCCTCTGCTTTCTTATGGAGTCGATGATCCCCTTAATCTCCGGGATTGAGGCGACTCCAGGCTCATCGACTATATGATACCCCCAACACGCCGGCGAATCCGGCCGCTTCTCAGGGTCAAAGACTCGCACAATCGCTTTCATTCCGTATTTTTCACACAAGGCAAGCTGCTTGGCGACGTCCTTCTCGTTCTTAGGACCAAACGCTCCCAGCACGAACGTGAACCCGGCGTCGGCTATCTCTTTATAACGCGCGTCGGTTATCTCCTCGGCAGGCGGGTCCACCCAGAAACCAATAGCGAACCTGTCCTGAACAAATCGTCCTGCGTTGTCAGCAGACACGGCCATACTCGCAGCCAAAAGCAGCCCGGCAGTCAACATAAATGCAATCATCCTCATACTATCCTCATTTCATAAACTTCGTTACAAGATTCCCTTGTCAGTCCTCCGGTGCGCCACCGCCCACATCCAGAGTTTCGTATCTCATCCTGCGCGCGCCCCAGTATCTGTTGACGTATGGGGAAGTCGGGTCGTCGAAGCGCGTCACCTGCACTCCGCCCCGGCCGCCGGAATGTATAAACCAATCGTTGTCCATAGCCATTCCGATATGCGTCACTGCCTTCAGATCCGGCTCAGGTGTCTTACCGAAGAACACCAGGTCCCCCGTTCTGACATCCCCTCGCTCAACTCTTTGACATCGCGGGTCCCCAGCCTGCATGTGCGCATCACGCAGTAGTGTGATACCGTGTATGCGATGAACAAGCTGGACAAATCCGGAGCAGTCGATGCCGAACGGCGATGTGCCGCCCCAAAGATACGGCACGCCGATGAACCGCATAGCCGTCTCGATCATCTTCTCCGGGTCCGGCAGCCATATCGTCTGCGCGAGCTGTTTGTCTACCAGTTTGGCGTCCTTCTTACGAATAAACCCCTTCCTCAGGTCCGGAAGCTCCAACTCCACCCAGTCGCCTTTTGAATCCACAACCTGCAACTCTGCGCTGACAGTCGCCTTCGTAAGTATCATCGACTTGTCGTTCGGCTGCTCGTGAATATCGCACCACAGTTCGCGGATAATTGCCACCGGCCCGTTTGAAGCATACGCCGGAGCGGCACGATCCTCAAACAGCCTGATCGCGCGGCTCGGTATCCATCCGCGATATGTGTCCCACGTCTGCACATAATACCAGTCTTTCTGACCGCCCTCCGCGATCACCGGCTGGCCAATCAGCGCCTGAGTAACGCATTCCGTATCCGAATCGGCTGAGGCTCTGAGGGAGATAACGTTAGAAGTAATCACACCTGGCTGCCCGGCGGCGGGCTTGGTGGTCTTTTGCGAACTAGCTTTAGGCATAGCATACCTCACAAATCGGCTCAAGTAATCGTGCCTATTGTATCAGCTTAACTATACCAAAGGAATACCCCAGCACAAAGCGAGGCCGACGATAATACAATCGCCGGCCCCGTTTATATGCTTCATCCAACCTTAAGCGACTTATCCGCTCACGCGCCCCGGCCTCACTTCAATCGGATAATATCCATGCACCAGGCCGTATTTCGCCCTTGGATCGTGAGCCTGCATCAGCCACGACACATACTGCGCTCTCTCGAACGCGTAAGGATCGCTCATTTTATGCTTGGCCAGCTTACCCCTGAACGCCTCGATATTTTCGTAGTTATGTTTATCCATCCACTTCGAGATCGCAGCATTCAATGCCGTGATATGTTCCAGGCCGTGGCTATACACCGCCGACACAATCTGCGTCGCGTGCGCACCCGCCAGGATCTGCCTGATCACGTCCTCCGCCGTATATATGCCGGTATTCGCCACCATATCCACGTCAAGCTGATCCGATAGCAGACCTATCCACCGCAGCGGTATCCCGCTTTCCTCCGGCGAGCTCAAAGCCCAATCCAGCACAAGCTCTTCCTTCTCCGGGTCGATTATCGGCTGATGGAATTTATTGAACATCACCAATCCATCCGCGCCCGCCTCGGTCACCTTCGCGGCATAATTCGCCACCGACGTATGCCAGTGGCTCAGCTTCACCGCCACGGGAATCGACACACTGGCCTTCACATCCGCCACTATCTCCAACGATTCCTGCTCAATGGCCTGCGGGTCTTTCGCAGGATCAGGTTCGATAGAATATAAGTTCACTTCGAGCCCATCGCAGCCTGCCTCCTCCAGCAGCCTGGCATATTCCAGCCACTTGCCCTTGGTAGTGGCGTTTAAGCTGCCAAATAGAGGAAACTTCACCTCTTTTCGGGCCCTTTCCACCCACATAATGTGCTCTCGCGCCCCGGCGTGTTCCATTTGTGGGAAGTAGGTCAGAGACTCCGCGAAATGATTAGAGCTTATTAAAAGCTCCTCCTCGATCTCCATAGCCTCAAGTTCGATCTGTTCCTGGAAGAGCGAGTGAATGACCAGCCCTCCCGCGCCGGCATCCTCCGCGCGCTTGATATTGTCGGTTTGATTTGACAGAGTACTGGCGCCGACAACAATCGGGCTACTCATATTAATTCCCATAAATGATGTAGATATGTTCGCCATCACATTGCTCCTCCGTATTGTTGAGTTACCCAAGTTAATACCCCACTCAGCGCACATAGAAACAATGAAATTGCAAATTTATCGCTGAGGCTGTTATAAATGTCAGCAGGAACCGATGATTTGTAACGACGAGCAATGGGAAACGTCTATAGTTTGTAAGATCAGGATACATCTCACTCCGGCTGCGGCTTTCGAAATGGGAGCCGGGGGCCCAATTTGAAGGAGGAATCGAGTTGAAAAGAACAGTCTTATTGGCGATCGTAATTTTGCTGGTTTGTGCTATGGCAGTTTCTGCCCAGCAGGGTGGAACTCAGACTCAGCGGCCTCGTCCCGGCGGGCCTGGCGCCGCTCCTGGTGGTATGCCTGGCGGAATGATGGGTGGCGGGATGATGGGAATGTGCCCGGCTATGGCCTCTGCTCCGCCCTCATTAATGATGATTGATCGCAACGCCGAAACTCTTGGGCTTACGGCTGATCAGAAAACGAAGCTGACCGCTGCTTTGACCAAGCACGACACAAACCTTGGCAAATTGCGCACGGCTGCACAGCAGGCCAGCAAGGCTCTGCACGACGCTATCTATGCTCCCACGTTTGACTCGGCGAAGGTCAACACACTTTTGGCCGCCGCGCAAAAGGCCGATGCGGCAATATCGACGGCCAATGTCCAGTCGTGGACAGAAATCAGATCAATTCTAACACCGGCACAGGTCGCAGCACTTTCTGAGGCCACTACGCGACGAATGGGTGGGTTTGGCGGAGAGACTCGCCAGAATCAGAATCGCGACCGAGCCAGGCCAGGGACCGGCGGAGCCCGGGGAGGTGCACCTAACGCACAGTAACTTAACTTGACGGTATTAAATAGTGATGAAATTTACAGCGATGAGTATAAACAAGCTCATCGCTGTTTTTGTGTGGCAAAGTACTCCCATATATCGTTAGTTTCACGCAAAAAGCCGTTAATACCCAGTATAATTACGGATTGACGGAAAAGTTAATTAGCAATCATACTAAAGGATAAACTGAAAGGTCTGAAAGTCGGGCAGAGCATTGTGGCCTGCTCGGCCCGCTTTCGACTCATCAGAAAGCTTTTGAAGGGAGTACACTTCATTGGGCAGATTTGCTGTGCGACGAATATTCGTGCTACTGTGCATTTTTGCATTATGCACAACAATTGCTTATGCCGGCGGCGTATGGTCCACCTGCACACGGACCACCAGCGCTGGCGGATGGCTCACCTACCCAGGTGGCGAATGCGGGAATTACATGGTCGGCTGGGGTAGTAACGGGGCTGACCGGGCGCGACTGAGTACCAGCAGCGCTGGAGTTGGACGCGACATGTTTTTCACCTACAGACATCTCTTCCAAAAAAGAGCTAACGGCGACACCAACGCTCGCCATTACTCTTATGCAGAGGGCGCTTATTCGGGTAACGTAGCCTGTAACCAGAAAGGCTCCGGCACCTACGAACACGCTATAGGTTCGAGAGCAGCCTATAACTGGGACGACTGGCTGGAGGTCGGCTCTGACGATGGTGGCACTATGGACACCGTCGTCGAGAAGGCGAAGTTCTATCCTGAACTCGATGCTGTCTATGACAGCAAATCAGTAGTCACCAGTATGTATATGGGAAATGTCTACCAGTGGATGTATAAAATGAGCAACCCAAGCTCGGCCTGGTGGACGTGGAACGATCCTAAGGATATCTTCTATCACACTGCCGGTGTCGTGGAAGGCCCCGGTTGGTATGCTGCGAAATCTGTTAATAGCGCTCCTGGTACCGCTCCGGGCGGCGCAATGACTACATACTTTAACATGCGCCCCACACAGACCGGCACTTCCAACGAAGAGTTTCAGATGGTCAGAAACGGCACATCGTATTTTGGCGATAAGTTCGCCAGCAACTCCAACATGCGCACCACGGTTACCGTTACGCGCAAAGCCCCGGCCAGCACACCCGGCGCTGACAACGGCGCAAAGAAAAAAGGCGAGACCGTGCGATTCAGCATCGCCGGCTCCGATAGCTGGGGAACCGGCAACAACTACGGCTGGGACTTCGACGGCTCCACCACTCAGGGTTGGGCGGCCGCCAATAATTGCACCCTGACACCAGATGGCGCTAATGGACGGCTGAAGATCGCTATCTCTGGGGGAGATCCTCATCTTCAGAGCTCCGCTGGATTGGCGATTAACACCAATAACTGCAAGTATATGTCCATCAGAATGATGGCCAGCGGCGGAACCTCCGCCCAATTCTTCTGGAAGGGCACTGCCGGAAACTGGGACGAAAGCCGGCATGTTGACTTCAACATCTATCCTGACAACAAATGGCACGTCTATCGAGTCGCGCTGCCCGCGTCGTGGACTGGCACTGTTACACAACTCAGGTTCGACCCGGTTCAGAACGGTGCGGCCAACGGGCAGACGGTATACGTCGATTGGCTGCGTGTCCACAACGCAAACGAGGGTCTGTCGGCGAACGTGTGGCTGGGCGTCGAAAACGAAGAATGGAATATCTTCGAGTCTGAAGCTATGGCGTGGGACGCCACCAGCGGAAGCTGGTATAAAGATTACACCATCACCGGCAACTATCCGCAGACTTACTACAACATGATGCACGTCATCAACAGTGCAAGCCAGCAGTGCGACAACGACGACGATCGTCGATACGGTCGGTATGAGAGAGCGTACAAAATGCTCAACACCGCCCCGACTGCTGCCAATAACTCATTCGATTCCAACGCCTGGAGCGTCACAAAGACTCCGGAACTGGGTTGGGATTATGCCGATGCCGACACCAACCCTCAGAGCGCCTATCAGGTTCAGATCGCCAGCGATTCTGAGTTTGCCAATGTGATAGCCGACACCGATCTGGTGGCGTCTGCGGTGAGTTCGTTTGAAACTCCCTCGCTGCCGGAAGGTCAACTGTACTATCGCACCCGTGTTATGGACGGCGCCTACTCGAATCTCGATGCCACCTGTGAAGCCGGCTGCTCCACTGGCGCTACTGGCGTCTTTGGTTCAGACGGCGACAAGTCAGTCGAGTTTGATGGGGTCGATGGCTATATCAGCCTGCCCGCCGGTTTCGACAGCTTCGGCGGTGGGTTTAGCTGTGAGTTTTGGGCCTATCCGACTGCTGCCAATAGCTGGGCACGCTTCTTTGATATGGGCAATGGTGCTTCACTTGATAACATTGTTCTTACTCGTGAGAGTACCACCAACAATCTACGCTTCGACGTCTATCGCGGCGACACCGTCGTTGGCAGGCTGCTTGTCTCCGACGCGATCAGCCTCGACACCTGGCAGCACTTTGTCGCCACAATCGACACCACCGGTTACGGTCGCATCTATAAAGACGGCGCTCTGATCGGTCAGGGTCCGATGGCGGTTCCGGTGGTCTCCTCTCGCTCAAAATGCTATATTGGCAAGAGCAATTGGGAGGCGGATTCATACTATCAGGGTCGAATTGACGAGTTCGCGATCTACGACAAGTGTCTGTCGGCTGCCGAGGTCTCTGATCACTACGGTAAGGGCCAGGACGCTGTTGCATATCGCGATGCGGTCTGCACCAGTGGGCCGTGGGCTTATTATCAGTTCAACGAGGAGACCGGCGCTTCTGCAGCGGCGATCACCGGCCTGCTCTCCGACTGGTCTGATGCCACCGGATTCAGGGTCGACAGCATCGCGCCGACCGTTCCGAGCATCACTGATGTTGCTGTAAACGGCACCACTGCCACCGTAACATTCGGCGGCTCTACCGATGCCAACGACTTCAGCTATGAAATCAAGCTCGACGATGGTGATTTCGAGGCTGCAACCAGCCCGTTTGTCTTCACATCGTTGTTGGCTGGGGCCCATACGGTGTATGTGCGGGCTATCGACGAGGCCGGGAATGTAAGCGAAGAGGCCAGCCAGGCGTTTTCAGTAGTCAACCATATTCAATCTTATGGCTTGAACAACAAGGCTGCCTGGGATCCGATCATCGGATTGGTGGATGCCAACACTAAGTTCACCATTTGGGGCAAGGTTACCGTAGTTGATACGGATAGCTTCATGGTTGACGACGGTTCTGGTATGCCTGTGAAGGTGCTGTATGCCGGTCATGGATTCAGCGATTCCGACTACGTATCGGCGACTGGAACGCTCGATGTGAGCGGAGCAACACCGGTACTCAATGCACTGGTCGTGAAGAACCAAAGCCCGGTAAACGCCGAGTAATCTTCGTGATCTTCTGACTCACAAGGGCCGACCTCCGGGTCGGCCCGAATCATCCCGCCGATCTCCGTCTCAGCCAATCCATTCTTTTTCGCAATCCGAAGTCAGACGTTCGAAGTCCGATTCCAATAAGCCCAACCATGTATTATTTCGCGACTTTCGTCCATTTCGCTCTTTCACATTTTCCTTCCCCATCCTGTTGCAGAAAAAGGCCAAGCCAAATCTCCACAACTATTTGACAGTTGTGCCGGCATACCCTTGACCTTGATGCCACTCTCACTATAGAATATGTGGGCAGGGGCATTTTGCCCGGCATCCTCGTATCAGCCCCTCCCAGGTTAGGCAATCGATAATGACCTTGGCCCTGGTAATAATCATTGTATTAGTTGCACTCATATTCGACTTTTTAAATGGGTTTCACGACGCTGCGAACTCCATTGCAACCGTAGTAGCCACCAAAGTGCTGTCACCTTTACAAGCGGTGTTGTGGGCGGCGTTTTTCAATTTTGTGGCTCCTATGGTCTCTGGGGTGTTTGTTGCGGATACGGTGGCTAAAGTCGTCAATATGGACATACTTGGCGACAGGATGATCTACGTAGTGTTGGCGGGGTTGGTCGGCGCGATCGCCTGGAACATCATTACATGGTATTTGGGCCTTCCTACCAGCTCATCACATGCCTTGATTGGAGCGTTGGTCGGTTCAGGCTTGATGGCTGCTATGATTAAGCACAATTCGCTGGCTAACGTGATAAAGTGGGCCAAAGTAGATATGATCGTCATTTTCATCGTGCTGTCTCCACTGATCGGTTTGATTTTAGGCTTTGCGATTATGGTGACAGTGATGTGGATGTTCCACAATGCTCCTCCTCGTAAGATTGATGCCTGGTTTAGGAGGTTGCAGTTGGTCTCGTTGGCGGCTTATTGCTGGGGGCACGGAACGAACGACGCCCAGAAAACAATGGGTGTGATCGGCTTGCTTTTGGTTACATCGGGATATTTGCAGAGGCTGCCCGATGGCAACTTCCCGGTTCCGTTGTGGGTAAAGTTGGTATGTGCTGCAGCGTTGGCTTTGGGGACTATGTCTGGCGGTTGGAGGATCGTCAAGACGATGGGTGTTGGGTTGACAAAGCTTAAACCTATTGGCGGTTTTTGTGCGGAGACTGCGGGTGCGCTTACGATCATCGGAGCGTCGGTCGCGGGAATTCCTGTCAGCACAACTCACACGATCACCGGCGCGATTGTTGGGGTAGGGGCGACACAACGCCTCTCTGCAGTCAGGTGGGGTGTGGCTGGGCGAATAGTCTGGGCGTGGATACTGACTATGCCGATGGCTGCGCTTATTGCTGCATTAGTATATTTCCTTTTGCACTATACGATATAAACTCTGAGCGACGATGCAGAAATGGAGTCTATAAAATGCGTCTCAGATTGATTCCCAGGGAAGAAAAGTTCTTCGATATGTTTGTCCAGCAGGCCGAGAATGTCCTCGTGGGCGCTCAATTGCTTAAGGACTTGCTGGAGGACTACACTGACCTTGATCAGAAACGAATGCTGATCGAAAAGACAGAGAGCCACGGCGATGAGATCGGCCATAGCATACTGGAAAAACTCAACACGACGTTCATCACGCCGATGGATAGAGAGGATATTCACGCGCTCACGTCGGCTTTGGATGACATATTGGACCTGATCAATGCGACGGCTCAGCGGATGCAGTTATACAGGGTTGATCATGTCACCCCCGATGCCGTTTCGCTGGCAAACATCATCCTGAGAGCTACTGAAGAGATTGTAGAGCTTATTCGAGATTTGGACAAAATGAAGAATCCAAGTGGCATGAAAGAACGGTGGATTGAGGTCAACAGACTTGAGAACGAGGGCGATTCCGTCAGCCGTGCGGCGATTGCGGGGCTTTTCGACAAAGAGCTTGATCCCATCGAAGTGATAAAGTGGAAGGAATTATACGAGCACCTTGAGACTGCCATAGACAAATGCGAGGACGCGGCAAATATCGTCGAGGCGGTCTGCCTCAAAAACGCCTGATAGCTTCATTAGCATCCAGGCAGGATTCAGGCACACTCGAATAGTATACATAAGGGGAATAGGGGAGGCACACTCACGTCCTTTTAGATAAGGAGACTGATACGGAGGAAGTTATGAGAAGATTTAAAACGATCATCGCGATTATTGCTGTTATAGCAATTCTTTCCACTGCGGCTCTCGCTTCGATCGCCTGGCAGAAGCTGTTTATGGACACCTACAAGCCGAAAGCGGACAGCGAGCTTGCAAAAGCTAAGTGCAAGATCTGCCACACCAAGGGCTCAGAACTTAACGCTTATGGCAAGTCACTGAAAGGCAAGCCTAAGACTGCCGCTTCGCTCAAGGCAATAGAGAAGCTCGACTCCGACAAGGACGGCGTCAGCAACATCGACGAGATCAAAGCTGGCACCCTGCCGGGAGACCCGAAGAGCAAGCCAGCCGCAAAAAAATAGTCTTCATTCAATTTCAAAGGGTGGCGGGTTCCAAACCGCCACCCACGTTCACATCAGCAGCACGCCACCCTCCGGCCGATAAACCCCGTCATTTCGAGCACCCATTCATTCCCAGCACCACCCCCGTCATTTCCAGCACCCACCCCGTCATTTCGAGCGAAGCGAGAAATCTGCTTTTTCGAAATCCGGCCTCCAAGTTCCGAAGTCCGCCCCACGCGCTTTCCAGCTTCCGCCTCTTTCTCGCCTTCCCACACTCCCCTTGACTCCTGCTCAGCTTAATCCGATAATCTAGTAGTGGAAAACCTAAATCTATCGAACTTAAAATCGCTCGAAGCAGAGAGCATACATATAATCCGCGAAGTGGTCGCCGAATTCGAGCGGCCTGTGATGCTATACTCCGTAGGCAAGGATTCCTCGGTTATGGTAAGGCTCGCGCAGAAAGCCTTCGCGCCTGGCAAAATACCATTCCCCCTTCTTCACGTCGATACGGGCTTCAAATTCCCTGAAATGTATGAGTTCCGGGACCAGTTCTGCAAAGAGATCGGCGCGGACCTTCGGGTTTACAGATTTGAAGAAGCGATCGCGGCAGGGGTCAATCCGTGGGATCTGGGAACTGTCAAATGCTGTGCGCAACTCAAGACCCAGGCGCTGCTTAATGCTCTTGAAGAGGGCGACTACGACGCAGCATTCGGGGGTGCTCGCCGCGACGAGGAGAAATCCAGGGCAAAGGAACGGGTCTACTCGTTCAGAGACGAACACGGCCAGTGGGACCCGAAAAACCAGCGCCCGGAGTTATGGAACCTCTACAACGGCCGCATCAGAAAAGGAGAGAGCATCAGGGTATTTCCGCTCTCCAACTGGACTGAACTCGACGTGTGGATGTATATCTACTCCGAAAATATCCCCGTGGTACCGATGTATTTCGCAAAGGAGTGGGATATGGTGCGCAGGGAAGGGCGGTTGGTGCCGGTATATGAAAACACCCGCCTGCTCGATGGCGAGACCCCGGAGAAAATAGTCTGCCGTTTCCGAACATTGGGCTGCTACCCGTGCACGGGCGCGGTCGAATCAACCGCGTCAAACATAGCCGAGATTGTTGAGGAGATGATGGTAGCCAGAAACTCCGAGCGCATCACACGACTCATCGACCACGATCAGGACAGCTCAATGGAGCAAAAAAAGCGCGAAGGGTATTTCTAAGAGCCGACTTCTGCTCGGCTGGATCATAAAAAAATGCGAGGCTGATTTTACATTGGGGCCTGTTTATAATAGCGTAGAATCGATAATCAAAAACTCCCTAACTCAGGATCTGCTGCGGTTCACCACGGCGGGAAGCGTCGACGACGGCAAATCGACTCTAATCGGCCGCCTGCTGCACGATTCAAAAAACATCTACGAAGATCATCTCGCCTCCCTTGCTAAAGACTCTATCGGCGCAGGCAGGGACGATATCGACTTCGCGATGCTCACCGACGGTCTCAAAGCGGAACGGGAGCAGGGGATAACGATAGATGTGGCCTACCGCCATTTCTCCACCCCTAAGCGCCGCTTTATAATCGCCGACACGCCCGGCCATGAGCAATACACTCGCAATATGGTCACCGGCGCATCCACAGCCAATCTCGCCATCATACTCATCGACGCGCGCAACGGGGTTCTGACACAATCCCGGCGTCACGGGTTCATAGCCTCGCTTTTGGGCATTCCGCACCTCGTGGTCGCAATCAACAAAATGGACCTCGTCGACTATTCCGAGGATGTCTTTAAGGCCATCAGCGATGAATATCGCGACTTTACGACCAAGCTGCCCATCCGGGACGTCGTATTTATCCCAATGAGCGCGTTTTATGGCGACAATGTCGTCTTGCGCAGCGAGAATATGCCGTGGTACGACGGGCCGCCGTTGTTATCCCATCTGGAGACCGTGCATATCGCCAGCGACCAGAATCTTATCGACTTCCGATTCCCGGTGCAATATGTCTTGCGCCCGAACCAGAATTTCAGGGGCTTCTGCGGAACCGTGTCCTCTGGGGTCGTTCGCGTCGGCAGTGAGGTAGTCGCTTTGCCTTCCGGCAGAACAAGCCGTGTGCAGCGGATAATCGCAGCAGGTGAGGAAGTCGAACACGCCTTTCCTCCTCAGTCTGTAACGCTATGCCTTGAGGACGAGATAGACATCAGCCGCGGCGATATGATAGTGCACACTGCCAACGTCCCCTGGCTTGCCGGTGACATAGAAGCACTCTTAATATGGCTGGACACCCAGCCACTGCAGCTCAACCGTCAGTATATAATCAAGCACACCACCCGCACCGTGCGCGGCCGAATCTCCACTCTTAAATATAAGATCGATCCGAACACGCTGCATCGACAGGACGCCGATACCCTGCAACTTAACGAAATTGGCAGAATCGATGCGCAGCTTATGAGGCCGATTCTTTGCGACGAATACGCCAACAACCGCCAAACCGGCAGCTTCATAATAATCGACCCGCAGACCAATTTCACCGCGGGCGCCGGGATGATAATCGACCGATCGCACAAATACGAACGGGCCACAGTCGCTCATATAACCGCTAAATCTGCCACGCCCGCCAACCTCACCCGACACACCGGGCAGGTATCAATAGAGGAACGGGAGAGGCTCTTCGGGCACCGACCTGTTACGATCTGGCTGACGGGCCTCAGCGGCTCCGGCAAATCTACTTTGGCTTATGCAGTGGAAAAGAAACTGACCGAAAAGGGCCACGCATGCTTTGTGCTGGACGGTGACAACGTGCGACACGGGCTTAATCGCGACCTGGGCTTCTCTGCCGAAGACCGATTCGAAAACATCCGACGTGTCGCTGAAGTTGCCAGGCTAATGAACGAGTCAGGGCTTATCGTGGTCGCGTCGTTTATATCTCCGCTCAAAATTGACCGTGCCAACGCTCGTGAGATAATCGGCGAGGACAGGTTTATAGAGGTATTTGTCGATGCATCTCTCGAACTCTGCGAGCAGCGCGACCCCAAGGGGCTGTATGCACGGGCGCGTAAGGGGGAAATACCTGAGTTTACGGGAATCTCCGCGCCTTACGAGCCTCCCGACTCCCCAGCGGTCAGGATAGATTCGGGAGACTCGACTGTATCACAAAGCGTAAAGAGTATTCTGGCGCATTTAAAGCAGGTTCGTGCGCTTAGCTAGACATAGCCAAGCTGAAGCATATCGTCTCGCAAGAACTCGAAGTCGCGGCGTTGTTCGTCTGTTTTCCATCGCCCGACGGCTTCCGGGTTGACTTCAATTCTTGCCAACTCCAGGCCGAGAAATTTCTCTACTGCTTTCAGCGTTTTTTCCTGATCAAGCACAAAATCCTCAAATCGAATTTCGATTCTATGCTTCGGCTTCGGGGTGGATTTTACGATCTCACGCTGATACTTCCAACTAATCGCCCTTCGCAGTCGCAGGTCATCGGTTTCGTCATAAGAAACGCCAAAGTCTGCCAGGTTATCCGTCAGATGCGCGCCGATTATAGAGTCTCGCGGATCTCGTGTCCAGTCTATGTAATAAATATCCGGAAACATCCGCACAATCCACGGGTATACCAGCGTAGTCTCCGGCAATTTCCAGCCTTTATTTTCCGCGTTGCTGTCCAGCACAGAAGATAGATACGACTCCACCAGCCGTGTGAACTCCGGGTCTATAGGCATTGTATGCAGCTTCGAGAAATCCCATCGCAGCCCGCCCAAATGCGTGACATACCGGGACATAACCCTGCATGCCTCGTACATTTCTTCGGCAGGTATCAAATCACCAGATTCGTTAATCTCCGCGCCCATATAAAACCCGGATTCGGAGAGAGTATGCGACATAGCGCGCGTCCCTCCGTGGCCCCTGCCGATCACAGTCACCATCATCTGTCAAAACCCCCAACTAGCATCCTTCTTCCAGAATACCACACCCCGCCTGCCTCTACCAGATGTTTTCTTCCATCATTTCAAACAAAACCAGCATAGAGGCAATGCCTTCAGGTTTGTGCATCCTGCGCGAAGTCATTGATCGGTGGCGATCTCCGAATCGCCACCGCATACCTAATTCCAACCTCTAATTTCCAACTTCTAACCTCCAAACTGTAGTGGCCGATCTCCGTCTCGGCCAATCCCTTCCCCGTCATTTCGAACGCAGTGAGAAATCTGCTTTTTTCGGCGTCCGAATTGGCACCGAGATTCGGGACCGTACGCGCGCCATCCAACCTCATCTTCTTTTTCTGGATTTCGCCCCTTTCGCCCTTTCGCGTTTATCCCTTCTCCACTTCCCCGTCATTTCGAACGCAGTGAGAAATCTGCTTTTTTCGGCGTCCGAATCGGCACCGAGATTCGGGCCCGTACGCGCGCCACCCAACCTTATCTTCTTTTTCTGGATTTCGCTCCTTTCGCCCTTTCGCGTTTATCCCTTCCCACCCTTCCCCCGTCATTTCGAACGCAGTGAGAAATCTGCTTTTCCGGCGTCCGAATTGGCACCCAGATTCGGGCGGGACAGAGGCCCAGCCCCTGTTCACGCTCCGCAACCTTATCATCTTTTCTGATTTTCGCTCCTTTCGCCCTTTCGCGTTTATCCCTTCCCACCCTTTACACTCCCACTGCTGGGCTATATAATTCTCAAGTACCAGGAGGCGCTGCATATCAATGGCCGAGTTTAGATCCATCCATTCCCCGGAGCGCGGGGTGCTGCTTTTGGACACCCAGGGTCGGGTGACCGTAGCCAACATCCGTGCCGCTGAGGTATTAGGCGTATTTGTAGGTGATTTGCTCGGTATGCCGCTGCCCGATTGCATCAGGCGCCATCCGATCTCAGATGATGAAGTGATCGACGAGGTCATCGAAGGCGCACTTGCGGGTGGGGGAGTATTCCACCGTTATTCCACTCCGCTATACACCGCCGACGGGCAGGTCGCTTCACGAGTCGAGATTCTCAGCGACATCACTGCCCGCCGCGAGTTGGAAAAGGAAATAATGGAGCGCAATTTAGAGCTGGCCGATCTCAACAGGCAGCTCGAAAACGCTCAGGAGCAGCTTATAGCCTCAGAAAGGCTGCGTGCGCTTGGAGAAATGGCGGCTGGGGTGGCGCATGATATCAACAACGTGCTCGGAATCATCCTCGGCAACGCCCAACTGGCCAAACGCAAGCTCGGCGAAGGTCATCCCGCGCTACAAAGCATCGACGCCCTCGAATTAGCAGCCCGTGACGGCGCGGAGACAGTCAGAAGGCTTCGCGAAATCGGCAAACCTGTCGACCCTGGCAGCTATTCTCAAATCGACCTGAATACGATAGTAAATGAAGTAGTCCGGGCAGCCATCCCGGCCTGGCGTCAACAGGGCCAGGGGCCGGATAATGAGATCAAGGTTGACACACAACTCGCAGATAATTGCACGGTAATGGGCAACGCTGTCGAACTGCGCGAGGCGTTGGCGAATATACTTTTAAACGCGGTCCAGGCTATGGATAGCGCAGGCACAATCACTATTAGCACTCGCAGCGACAAGGATGTAGTCGAACTTGAGGTCACAGATTCTGGTTCAGGGATGACTGGTGAGACTTTAAATCGCATATTCGATCCATTCTTCACGACTCGCGGGGCGGAAGGCACCGGTCTCGGCATGAGCGTAGTCGACGCCATCGCCATTCGCCATAAGGGCAGGGTAATAATCAACTCTGAGGAGGGCAAAGGAACGAGCGTCACGCTGCGTTTGCCTGCGATATCCTCTTGCTCAGATCAGTCAGATGTCTTACAATAAGCACGAATCCACAGTCAGGAGCAGCCAGGTGTCGGAGTATAAGAAAGTCCTCATTATCGACGACGAGCCGGGTATGCGGGATATGATTTCCCGTATGTTCGCAGAGGCCGGATGCCAGACGGATACTGCCCCGGACGGCGCCGCGGGGCTTTCAGCAGCAAAACAGGACGAATTCGACCTGGTAATACTCGACATGAGCCTGCCGAAAATGAGCGGGCTGGACGTCCTTAACGGCATCAAAGAAGACAAACCCGACCTGCCCGTGATAATGGTCACCGCTTATGGCAGCACACAGACCGCGATAGAGGCTATGCGGTTGGGAGCATACGACTTTATCACCAAGCCCTTCGAACTCGACGAACTCCAACTACTGGCCGAAAGGGCATTCGATCAGAGGAGAATAATCGACGAGAACCGCTTTTTGCGTGGGGAGCTGCGCAAGAAATATGGCTTCGACAACATAATAGGCGACAATCCTGAGGTACAGCGTGCGTATGTAATGGCGGCACAGGTCGCAGCCAGCAACGCCACGGTGCTGATTTTAGGGGAAACCGGCACAGGCAAGGAATACCTCGCACGCACTATTCACTATCAAAGCGATCGCGCGGACGGGCCATTTGTTAAGGTAAACTGCGCCGCTCTGCCGGAGAACTTACTGGAAACTGAGCTTTTCGGTCACGAGAAAGGCGCGTTCACAAACGCAATCGCGAGGCACACAGGCCGATTCGAAGTAGCCCACCGAGGCACCATTCTCCTAGACGAGATCGGGGAGATTTCCCCGAGCGTGCAGACCAAACTTCTTCGCGTGCTACAGGAAAAGCAGTTCGAAAGAATCGGAGGCAGCGAGACTCTTACGGTCAACGTCAGAGTAATAGCAGCCACCAACCGCAACCTCGAAGAAGCCATAGAAAAGAAGGAGTTCCGAGAAGACCTGTATTATCGCCTTAACGTAATCCCAATCCAGCTACCCCCGATTCGCGAACGCGGGGACGACATAAAGCGCTTCGCCGAGCACTTTCTCTCGCTCTATGCAGATGATACCGGCAAGCGCGTCCGGCAGTTCTCCGATGAGGCTATGGCCGAAATATGCCAGCACACCTGGCCGGGCAACATTAGAGAACTGGAAAACGCCATCGAGCGCGCAGTCATACTCTGCAACGGCGAGACTATCCGGCCGGAACACCTTATGCTGCGTTCAATGCCCCAATCCGCTCAGCCAAAACCAAGGTCTACAGCTTATCCCGTCACTGCCTCACTTCGCGATATGGAGAAAATCCATGTCGAGCGGGTGTTGTTGGATCGCAAGTGGAACCAGTCCGCCGCCGCCGAAGTGCTGGGCATAGACCGCAAGACCCTGCGCAACAAAATCAAAGAATTCAGGCTCGAAAAACCGAGCTGATTCAAGCTCATCAAAAATATTTTTCTTTCTCACAAAAAACTGCTAATGTGGAAGCCCGCCTCTGCCGATACTTCATGCTAATACTGTGCTGAAGTGAAAGGTGGCTTCATGCAAAGCGCTGCGCTATGCCAAAGACAGAGCCTACGGGCGATTCCGGTTCAGATTCAGGCCAACGCCATATTGAATATGAGTCTCATCGAACTCCAGCAGTTTATTGAGACTGAGGCAGTCGAAAACCCGGCACTATCCGTTAAAGAGGGTTCGCGGTGTTCGATTTGCGGCTTTGTTACCGACCACAAAGCCTGTCCTGTCTGCGGCGCGTCTATGAAATCTCTCCCTGTTTCTGAGGCCATCGACGAGCGGGATTACCTGCAGCAAGTCTACTCAGCCGCTGGCAACGAAGCCGCGTTCGACCCGTTTCGCACAGTCGCATCCACTATCGACCTCAGTGCGTATCTCAAACAACAGGCGGGGCTAAATCTGTCCGGTCGCAGACTTCGCATCTGTGAATATCTGATCGATAGCCTAGATGATGACGGCTATTTCAGGGAATCCCTCTTCGAGACTGCTGAAGAGTTCGCAGTCGCGGTTCCTGAAATAGAGGAAGTCCTCAAGGTCCTGCAGAGCTTCGACCCGGCCGGAATAGGCGCACGAGACCTGCGCGAGTGTTTGCTGATCCAGCTTCGACAGGTCGCCCTTACGACGGATTCGGAAGAATCGCCCATTATCTCCAATGTCGAACGAATCATAACCGACTATTGGGACGATTTCGCCAAACTCAAATTAAAATCTATTGCTAAGACAACAGAAATGCCAATCGGCGTGGTCGAAGAAGCTGCCCGTTTCATTAAAGATCGCCTGACGCCATACCCCGCATCTGCCTATACTCAGCCATTCGCTGAGTTCTCAGGGGACCAATCGGCCGCGATTGTCCCGGACGTCATTATGCGCCAGGCAGGGGACTCGATCAAGGTCGATGTATTGGATTCCTATGGCAATCTGCTCGGGATCGATGAGACCTATGAAGATTTGTACGATTCAATCAAGCAGGGTGATACTTACCTGAACAGCGAAGACTGCCGCCACATCCGCGAACACGTCGACCGCGTCAGAGTGATACTCGACGCAATCGCCTTGCGCAAAAAGACCCTCGCCCGCGTCGCTTCCTACATCGCCGAGTATCAACAGGCGTTTCTGATCTCCGGGCCGTCCAAACTTCGACCTCTGCGCCAAAAGGACATCGCAAAGGCGCTCGAAGTCCACGAATCCACCATCTGTCGCGCCGTTGCGGGCAAATTTTGCAAGCTGCCCAGCGGTGAAGCTGTCTCGTTCGACGTATTTTTCGACTCTGCAATGCCCATCCGCAGTATGATTCAGGATATCATAGCACGCTCCGCCGAGCCGCTCTCTGACAGTGAGATCGCAAACAGGCTGTCCCAGCAAGGCGTCGAAATCGCCAGGCGCACCGTGGCCAAATACCGCGATCAGCTAAGGGTGTTGCCCTACCAACTCAGATCCGCCGCTTAAAACGACGCGTAAACCCCATTCCAGAAGGACTGAGCGCCGGTTAGTGATAACTGGTATGTGAGACTTCTGGAGGATACTATATGGCTTCGGACGCCAAGCACGTCATTGTTGGAACCGCAGGACACGTCGACCACGGCAAAACTACGCTGATTGAAGCGATGACCGGCATCGTCACCGACCGCCTCAAGGAGGAACAGGAGCGCGGTTTGACTATCGACCTGGGTTTCGCTTCTATGAAACTCCCCAGCGGCAGAGTAGTCGGCATCGTCGATGTGCCGGGTCACGAACGCTTTCTGAAAAATATGCTCGCAGGAGCGGGTGGGGTGGATATCGCGCTTTTGGTGGTGGCGGCGGACGAGGGCGTGATGCCGCAGACCAGGGAGCACGTAGAAATCCTCAACCTGCTCGAAAGCAGGCAGGGCGTGGTCGCTCTCACCAAAGCTGATATGGTCGACGAAGAGTGGCTGGATATGGTAGAGGACGACCTTCGGGAATATCTCTCCGATACGTTCCTGCGTAACTCCAATATAATTCGCGTCTCCGGTGTGACTGGCACGGGAGTAGATGAATTAATCTCAGAGATCGATTCTTTAATTCAACAAGTCGATCAGAGGCCGTTACATGGGCCATTCCGAATGCCCATCGACCGCGTCTTCACTATGACCGGCTTCGGCACTGTGGTCACCGGTACGTTGATCTCAGGCACTTTGAAAATCGGGGACCCCGCTCGTATTCTGCCGAAAGGCATCAATACTCGCGTTCGTGGCATCCAGGTCCACGGCAAAAAGCAGGAAGAAGCACAAGCGGGCAGCCGCGTGGCAGTCAATTTGGTCGGAGTCGAGGTGTCTGATATTGAGCGCGGAGATGTGTTGCTTTCGCCGGGCTACCTGCAGCCGTCGACCACTCTCGACGTCTCCGTAACAGTGCCTGCCGAGGTCTCCAAACCCCTCACTACGCGCAGCAGAATACGGCTCCATCTAGGAACCGCGGAGGTGCTAGGGAGAGCAATTGTGTTAGGCGGCCAATCCATAGAACCCGGTCAGCGCGGTTTTGCTCAGCTTCGACTCGAATCCCCGGTTGCGGCAGCAAGGGGCGACAGGTTCGTGCTTCGATTATATTCACCTATGATAATCCTCGGAGGAGGCAGCATCCTCGACCCGGTTGCCACAAAACACCGCGCCGGCGACAAAGATGTAATCGCCCGTCTACAGCGCAAGCTCAAAGGCGATCCGGTGGACATTATAGAGGACACCCTCGCCATCCACGAAACAGGTTTTGTCGCCGAGGAAATAGCGCGAATCATCGAATTACCATTTGATCAGGTCAAAGCCGCGCTGGATCAGTTGATCGAAGAACAGCGGGTCATTCGCTCGGCTAATCGATTTTTGCATAAAGTGACCGCCGAGAGCATAATATCCCGCGCCAAATCGATTGTTACGACTTATCTCGAAACCAACCCAATGAAGTTCGGCATGCCCAAAGAAGAGTTGCGCCGCAGCCTCGGAAGAACCATCGACTCCAAAGGATTCGCCGCGTTGCTGGCTCTGATGGAATCCGGCGGCGATTTACAGGTGGCTGACGCCGATATAACCCTGCCCGGTCACGTGCCGACGCTAGGCGACAAGGAGCGCCAACTGGTCGATACCATCGAAAAGAAATACCTCGACGCAGGCGCAAACCCGCCGCTGGTAACCGAGCTCGAAACCGAATATGGCTCAATCGCAAAGGACATAACCGCGCTTTTGCTGCAAACCGGGGAGCTTATCAAGGTCGATGTGGATTTGTTTTTTCATAAGCAGGCAATGCAAACTGCCGAGAACGTCTTAAGAGAATATCTGACTCAGCACGCACAGATCACCGTGGCAGAGTTTCGAGACCTTATTTCATCAAGCAGAAAATATACAGTGCCTTTGTTAGAATACTTCGATAAGAAAAGGGTCACAAAGCGGGTGGGGGACAAGAGAACGCTGGCATAGCATGCGGAGGTGAAAATAATGAAACGGCTTTCGATAATAGCTTTATTGCTTCTTTTTATTGGGTTGATCGCTGGCTGCGGCGGAGGTGGTTCCAAGTCACAGACGGGTGAATCTCCCTGGTACGGCTCATTATTAGGCGTTGCTACGACGCCGGAAGACGGAGACCACTATGTGCCCGTAGATGCCTGGATTCACATCTATTGGCCGGATTCTCGATTCCCACCGCCCCAAACGTTTAGATTGGTATTGGAGAAGGGCGAGTCGGGAGACAGGTGGGGCGCGGTTCACACCAAATACAGCAAGGCAGATTCAGACCCCGCCGGCGGAAGCTGGTGGTTCGAGCCATCCAGTCAATTCTCTCCGAACACCTGGTATAGAATAACCCTGACAATTCCAAACCGACCCTCCGAGCGTGTAGTTGCCTATTTCTACACTGGCGGCGGATACTACGGGGTCCAAGGGCAAAAGTCGTCACCATCGGACAAGCCGGGCAAGAGCTATCGCCCAGAAGGCGCCACTTCGGCAGATGGCGAACCTATGGACTCTCAGACAATTACTACGACCGACTAATCGGTTGGTCGAATCGCAGGGCGATGTATCCCTCCTCCATCGCCCTGCTTAGATTCTTCACCTTACTGATGACTCCTGTAACTACAGAGGTCGCACCCAAATGTTGCGGAATCTCACTGCATTGCCGTGGTTCTGCAGTCGGATGGGCCCTGCCTCTTTGGGCTCGGGCGCGGAATGATCCGGTGTGGGAGACCTGATATCTTTATTATCCTGAACCAGCACGCCGTTTTGCAGCACGGTCACGCGCGCGTTGGCTATCTTCTTGCCCGCTGAGTCAAACTTGGGAGCCTTGAAAATAATATCATAGCTCTGCCAGGTCTCCGGCGGTCGGCAGGCGTTGACCATAGGAGGGGTGTGAGAATAAATTGAGCCGCAGTCGTTGTTAATCGGATTCAGTCCATAGGAGTCCAATATCTGTATTTCGTATGTAAACCCCATAAAGAAAACGCCGCTGTTGCCGCGTGCCTGTCCCTTTTGGTCCGGCATAGACGGAACCCAGAACTCGACATGAAGCTGGCAATCTTTGAACAATTGCTTTGTGCAGATATCCGGCCCTTCGGGTGTGCAATAACCGTCCTGCACCTTCCATTTTGCAGGATCATTTGTGCCGCAGGTGACCCATTTCGAAAGGTCTTTGCCATCAAACAGCACAATCGCGTCGGCGGGCACCGCTTCGTCACCGGCAAACAACGGCTCCGCATAAACATTCGCTGCCGCAAAAGCCGTAACCAGGGCAGCCGCAACCAGTATAAGATGCCAGCGCGACTTAAACGAGTTAATCATCATAACTACCTCCGCTTTTTAACTCACACATTATACGCTATTATGACGCATGGATGCACGTGAGCTTGATTTTCAAAATTATTGAGTTATACTGAATTTGTCTGACACGAATCAAGCGGAGTGCGAATGTGCCGAACGGGAACGTGCTTGTAATCGCAGCGGACAACGAAGTCGGAGAACATCTCGATCGGGCTTTGACTGGGCGAGGATTTACTACTTCTCTCGCACGTATCGGCACGGAAGCTATCACGCTTGCTCGCTCCACGAACCCCGTTGTTATTGTCATCGACTGCGACTCTCTTCGATCTCAAGCGATACCCCTCTGCACCGAACTGAGGGCTTTTCTCACGCGCCCGGTGATAATAGTCAACGGTATTGAGCACGATTCCGATATAGTGCTCACCCTGGCGGTTGGTGCGGATATGGTTCTGATAAAGCCGTTATCTGTTTCTGTGCTAATCGCGCACGTGGATGCTGCGATCCGCCGGGAGACCGTATATCGTCGTCGTGCCGCGGAATCTGAGCTGCTGGCTGTTCGAGATCTTACTGTGGATTTAGCAGGCTGTGAGTTGCGCCGCAGCGGCAAAACGGTGCCGCTTTCTCCGATGGAGTTCAGGTTGCTGCGCGTGCTCGTCGAAAACGCTGGCAGGGTACTGACGCGAGACCAACTCCTAAACAGCGTTTGGGATGTGCGCGGTGACCAGGTTTATTCCCGCACTGTCGATGTCCATATAGGCAGGCTCAGAAAAAAGATCGAAGACGACCCGACCAGGCAAAAATACATCGTAACAGTCCCCGGCGTCGGCTACAAACTACGAACCGACGGACACGCGTAGATCAAGGGGATTACGCAGAATGGAGCGCCCCCTTCGTCATTGCGAATGCCCATTTATCATCATCGGCACCCCTTTGTCATTTCGAGCGAAGCGAGAAATCTGCTTTTTCCGAGTCCGAGGTCAGACGTCCGAAGTCCGATCCATCAATGTTCTTCCTACCTTTCCGCGAAACAATCTCAATATTTCTTGCTTTCGCCCCTTTTCGCGCTTTCGCGTTTTCCGGCTCTCCGAGGTCAGGCATCCGAAGTCCGACCTATCAACGTCACTCTTGCCATTTCTCGAAACCATGCCAATATTTCTTGCTTTCGCCCCTTTCGCGCTTTCGCGTTTCCCAAGCTTCCTCCGTTTTCCCCTCCATTTGACTCTACCGTAATCCCCCCACTATAATTGCATTGAACACACATCAATGACAGGATGGGGTCTATGCTCGCACACGTCAGATCCAGCGCAGTGAACGGAATCGATGCATTTGCGATCGAGGTGGAGGTCGATATTGCTACGGCCCTGCCGAGTTTTACCATTGTTGGGCTGCCGGACGCGGCGGTGCGAGAATCTATTGAGCGTGTGCGTTCCGCGATAAAAAACTGCGGATTCGAGTTCCCCTCCCGCCGTATTACTATCAATCTCGCGCCTGCCGATGTCAGAAAAGAAGGCCCTTCTTTCGATCTACCCATCGCTATCGGCATCCTCGCAGCCACGGGTCAGGTGAATCTGGACTTTTTGGAGAAGTGCTGTCTGATCGGCGAACTCAGTCTGGACGGAAGCGTCCGTGGCGTCAGTGGCGTGTTGCCAATCGCTCTAAGTGTACGCGATAGTGACACTAAGATATTGATCGTTCCAGCACGCAACGTCAAAGAAGCGGCGATAGTGAGTGAAATTGATGTGTATCCCGTCAAGACCCTCACTGAGGTGGTCGAGTTGCTCGGCGACCCGGGTTCTATGCTGCCGGCCATATTCGATGCATCCGCGTTTGAAGCTCTCGACGATCCCGCGTATGAGGCCGATTTTGCCGATGTGAAGGGTCAGGAATCCGTCAAGCGCGCACTGGAGGTATCGGCTGCGGGCGGACACAATCTGCTAATGGTTGGCCCTCCTGGCAGCGGTAAGACTATGCTCGCCCGGCGAATGCCTGGCATACTTCCGCCATTGAATATGGAGGAGGCGCTGGAGGTAACTAAGCTCTACAGCGTATGTGGATTGTTGAGCTCTAACCAGGCCCTTATCACACGCAGGGCCTTTCGATCGCCACACCACACTATTTCGAGCGCCGGCCTTACGGGCGGAGGCACGTATCCGCGACCGGGTGAAGTGAGCCTTGCTCACCATGGTGTGCTGTTTTTGGATGAGTTTCCTGAGTTCAGACGAGATGTCTTAGAGGTTATGCGTCAGCCGTTGGAGGATGGGGAGGTGACCATCGCAAGGGCACAGGCGTCATACACCTATCCGGCTAACTTTATGCTCGTGGCTGCAATGAACCCGTGTCCGTGCGGATTTTACAACGACCACCTGCGCAACTGCACCTGCACGCCGCAGTTAATCGCACGCTATCTGCAGCGAATATCCGGCCCGCTTATTGACAGAATCGATATCCACGTGGAAGTTCCTCGTCTCAAGCACGACGAACTGATGCGAAAAACCTCAGGCGAAAGCTCCGCTGACATTCGCAATCGGGTCCGAATTGCCAGAGAACTGCAGAATGCACGATTCGCAGGTTCCCGAATATTTTGCAACGCGCAGATGACTACGCGGCATTTGAAAGCTCACTGCAGGCTATCCGAAGATGCCGAATCTATGCTCAAGCAGGCCATAGATCACCTGCGGTTATCGGCGCGCGCTTATGACAGGATACTGAAAGTCTCCCGCACCGTAGCCGACCTCTCCGGCGCACCCAACATCGGGGTAGAGCACATCGCCGAAGCCGTGCAATACCGCAGCCTCGATAGAAAGTATTGGGGCTAACCTACTCAGGCCAGCCGGAGGCTCTTTCCCTGTCCACGCAGGAGAAGAATTCGTGATCTATATTCACCGCCATAGGCTCTGTGATCCCACGACGAAACTGCTGAAGAGGCTCCAGGGCTTTTCTCTTCTCATCATCAGATTGTGCTTGTGCTATAGTCACGCTGGTTTGGACACAGAGCCGGGCGTGCTCCAGGCCTGTTCTTAGAAAAGCTACCTTCGCCGCCGCGTCCGGGTCACTAACTGCTTCGCGCTCGGCGGCATCAAGCAGCTTGCGGGCGGGTTCGAAGCATTCTATGGGAAACCTTTTATAAGCGCTTTTCGGATAAGTCGTCCAATGCGAGGTGCCGTTTTGCAGCACGTCGGTGTGTTGCCTCGTATAGCGCTCCCAATACTCCCAGTATTCTCTCACCTGTTTTGACGCTGCCCCGAACCCGGCATAATATTCTCGCAATATGTTGTCGATTGGCTCGCGGGGTTTGCTGTGCAGCCGACCGACCACATATAAAACCGGCCCCATAGTCGACCATTGACCGTTCAGGCTGTCGAAATCCGTGCCGATCATCCCGCGTCTTTCGCAAAATTGGAACTCATCGCCGATCTGACGCGCCCAGTTCTCCGGCATACAGTAGCCATTTAGCAGGTAATTCGGCCGCAGGAAAAGAGAAGCGCCAGACTTCGCCCAGCCCTGCCACTGTCTCAGGACCCATTGGTGATCCTCGGCGGTGCGAGGATAAAACACATCAGCCACAAACCCGACGATCAAACCGGAATCCAGCTTCATTGGCGCCGGGCTGAAAAGATAATTCAAATATGCGTAACACGTCACTTCGGCATTCGGGTCGCGCTCACGTGCCAGTTTCAGTACGTCCATCGCAAATTGGGCGTAACGTCTCGCCACGTTGTGGGAATCTTTGTAGTATAAAGGCCGTGGCCTGGGAGCCTCTGCGCCGTCCAGGGCAAGGCAATTCAGGCAGCAGCAGTTGCCATTTCGGTCGTTTTCGCAGACGTTTACAGTAGTCCGGCTGCCGGTTTGCGGCTGTTGATCGGCCCACCAGTTGTCTACAATCTGTTTCTGAAGATCGCGGTTTGAGACGCACATCGACCACCCAGGGTGGCGCACTCCCTCGGAATCCATCTCAAACCATTCCGGGTGCTGCGATCCATATCTCGACCCCCAGTCCCCAAACGCGTGGCCGAACTTAACACCATCTGCCCCGTGCATCCGCATTCGCCTGAGCCACAATATCTCATCGGTGCGGTTAGTCCGAAGTCCACAGAACCTGAATCGAGGCTTAACTATCTCATCGCGCTTACTGACGCGAAACTGGCTATGGTGTGGGACGTATTCTCCTGATTTGCCCGGCCATAGCCACCGCACTCCCAGGTCGTTGTCCAGAACATCGTAGACTGCAAACAGCGTCCCGACAGGGGTGTCCAGTTTTTTATTGAGTGGATCTCCGTCGCCGTCCCCTCCGACCAGAAACACCGCAGCGCCATCGGATTTAATGTGATAGGCGTCTCTCGGCAGAGTAGACGCATCAATTCCCGCTGCCCTCGCTGCACGCGTCGCGCCGAGATATATTCGATCTGCCGATTCACCCCGCAACTCATTTTCTGCGATAACAGGCAAGTCGATCCCCGTCGACTTCTGCACGTAGTATTGCAGCTCAGTTGCAGCGAGTTGAACCACAGGATACGCTGATTCAGGGACTACTATGACTGTCGCCGAGGCGCAGCTTCCCAACAGAACCAGCGCTATCGCGCACAAAATCAACCTCAGCATATTCTACTCCTTCGGGTTGATATCGATAGTCTTCTCGTTTCGATATATCACAAACCCCGGCGCCGAGCCGCGTGGCTTATTGACGAATTTGCGCAGGGTGTAGTCCACCGGCACAAGCGAAGAATGCCTTGCATCGCTGTTTTTCGCAGCCAGTTTTGCCGCCTGTATCAGCACGGGCCGCGGCGCGCCGCCCTTTTTGCCAGCCATCCGGACGATGACATGTGATCCTGTGATCTGTCGGGCATGCAGCCACACATCGTTGGGTCGCGCTACCCGTTGAGTCAGATAATCGTTGGCAGTAGAGGATTCGCCGTACAAAATCTCATAATTATCGACGAAAATCCGGCGAATTCGATGGCCTTCAAACTCCGCCTCCTGTTTCTCACGGACGACTTCCTGCCTCAGCATACCCGACGACGTAAGCGCGGATCGCAGGCTCCGCAGAGAATCGACGGTTTTCGCCGATTCCGCATCTTCGAGCGCCGATTGCAGTTGTGTCATCTCCGATTCTATCTGGCTTCGTCGCCCTTCGGCAGTGGAAGCCGCGTCACGAGCCTTGCGATATCTCTTGAAATAACGCTCGGCGTTCGCCTGCGGTTCCAATTTCTCGTCCAGCGCGATCTCGATTTCATTCATATCCGGATCGAAGAAATTCGTCAGACTTACGGACTTCGCACCCTTTTCCAATAGATGCAGATTGCCGAGAATTATTTCCCCAATCTGCTTATATTTTTCGGCCCTCTGCGATTCCTCTATGGTCTTTGTAATCGACTTGAGCAGTTGCTTCCGCGATGCAATAGCCCGTCGAATTGCGGTCAGAGTCTGCGCGCGTTCCTCGTCTAAGGCGCTGCGCGAGATCAGACTTCTGAACAGGGTATCGACAGCCTCGTTCACGTTGTCGCGGGGATGTTGAACTGAGGCAGCGTATTGCACTGACGGCATCGGATACACCATCAGCCCGGCTCCTCTGTCGTCGGTTATCAACACCGGCTCATAAGCGGCGCTGCGTACCATCCCGCTCAGGCTCATTAGTTCCTCTTCAACTCTCGCACGCTCCGAACCAGCACGTTCTACGATCTCATTTGCAAGAAACGTCCCAAACCCACTGAATTTGTCCATCAGCCAATGTTGCACTGTTGCCTTATCTGGAGGCTCTCCGAACGCCCACAATCGATCGAAACACTGCTGATCCAGCGTCCGGATGTCCAGTTTTGGCTCACCCGGCGGAGGGATATAATCACGCCCCGGCAGCACCTGTCTGTATCGGCTGATCGACGAACCAACGTGCTTCGCCGCACCCAGGATTTTGCCCTGCGCGTTTACCAGTATCAAATTGCTGTGTTTGCCCATAATCTCAACTATGAGCGTCAATTTGCCGTATTCCGAGGAATCCAACTCGATGTGTGCGATGCGATCCATCCCGACTTGTTCTACGCCCGTCACGAACGCGCCTGAGGCATATTTTCTCATCAGCATACAAAAGTTAGGCGGCTCCGGCAGCGATTTTGGAGGGCTTGCTGTGAGGTAAATACGAGGAAAGCGAGCGTCAACAGAAATAAACAGGGCATAGGTGTGACCGACACCGCGGATTTCCAGCAGGACGTCTGTGTCGCTAGCCTGTCGTATCTTTTGAACTCGGCCTCGCAGCAAGGCTAGTCGAAGCTCAGCAATTATCGCCGAGAGCAGAAATCCGTCGTAAGTCATAGTGGTTATCGGCCTTCGATTTTCAGGGTTTAGAGACCCAATGGCGGTAGTTGGCGGGATAGAAACGCAGCAGCTTCTCAGCGGCGCGGCTGACCCCGATCCTCGGCCGCGCCACGATCTCCCCAATATCGGTTCCATCGTCGATCAGATACAGCCGATCCCCCAGCAGATCCTCGCCAAGCAGGGATTTGTCGATCTGCAGCGCCTGGGTCAATTTTGCAGGTCCAGAGCACAGCGCTTTTGGAATTTCCAACCCCCTGTTGCGTTTCATAAGCTCGATCCCTTCAAGAGGTTCAAGGGCGCGCAGCAGAACCCCTCCCGGAACCCCCTCTGGGTGGCTGACCACATTCATGCAGAAGTGAATGCCGTGAATTATGTAGATATAAGCGTGACCGGGCTCTCCAAACATCACCTCGGTGCGTGGAGTGCGGCCGCGCGTGGTATGGGCAGCGGGATCGCCGTAGACATACGCCTCTGTCTCGACTATTCGACCGGATATGACGCCGTCCGGAGTGTTGCTAACGACTATTTTGCCGAGCAGTACGTGCGCCGCCTCGACGGTATCCCGCTTATAAAAATCCCTGTCCAGCTTACTCATAGCATTCTAAGCGTACAGAGCCACAATCCAGAAGTCAAGAATCCGCCTTTTTCGACGTCCGAAGTCAGACGTTCGGCATTCGACTGGGATACGCCTCTTCGTTCGCTCTGTTCTCGCTTTTTCGTCTCTCGTCACTCAGGCAGCAACCCCTTGATTCTCTCATCCAGCGCCGATTGGTCGTGTGCGAAGCTCTCGAGTGCGGATATCGACATCAGGTCATCCACTGGCACGCCCGGCCACTGGGAAAGATCCGGAATCTTTCCGTGCTCACGAATCAGGCGACGCTCTTCCTTTGTCCACTCGTGAAAAATATCAATACCGTGCTCTCGCGCCACATTCACGAGGTCGCGCCCATAAGCCATCTCGTCGCCTCGCTGTGCCGCGTCCTCCACAAAGGCGACAAACCTCTCGTCAACGTCCCACAAGGTTGCAATATCCACCACTTTCGCCAATCCCTCTTTAGCGAGTTTGACCTCAAGCTCTTCCGAGCTATGCTTGCGAACCTGCTCTGCTGGGATATCCATTGCCAGATATTCTTTTGCGGCCTTTGGCGGAATAGTAAGGACGTCTATGCCGGCCAGTGTCGCCAGTTGGCCGCCGTGGCGAATGCTCGCCGCGATCTGGAACGTCGGAGTTTTTGAGCTATCTCGAAGCTCTTTCACTAATTCATTCGACGCCAGTGCGGCCTTTTCGCCGACATTTTCCGGATCACCCAGCCCGTTTTCTTCCACCAGGGAGTTCAACCTTCCCAGAAAAACATTGACAAATCTGGGCTTTGAGAACACAGCCGCCAGATAATTCTGACGTGCCGAGAAACCCAGGGTGTAGTTAATGGGAAC
The DNA here is from genome assembly GCA_050948905.1 of Armatimonadota bacterium. Classification (GTDB taxonomy): domain Bacteria; phylum Armatimonadota; class UBA5829; order UBA5829; family UBA5829; genus DTKD01. The sequence goes on from JBMNES010000001.1 coordinate 1,695,233, forward strand.
ACCCTCTTCCGACAGCCGCCTCGTCGCAATAAATCCATCCGGTGTCAGCGGAATCTTCACGTAGAAATAATCCTTGTTGATGTCGTAATATCGCCGCGCAAAGGCTAAAGACTGTTCAACATCAAAGGCTGTACCTGGATGAAGTTCTACACTGACGTGGGCTCCGAGCCTTGCCACCAACCCCAACGCCAACCTCGCGTTCACCAAAAACGCTATCTCGATTATCAAATCCTGCTCCGAGATATCCGGCCGAGACGCACGGATTTTCTCAGCAGCATAGCTGATCACCTCATCCATCGCCCCGGTCTGCACGACTTGATTGACAAGCGTATTATTGGTGGTCAGGGCCTCGAATTCGCTCGACCACGCCGTGCTGGCCGCATCGAAATCCCCCGTGTCCATCCACAACTTGCTTCCGACTTCAGTCAGACGGCGATACTTTTCGACGCTGCCGATTTCGGATTTGCCAGCGCCCTCAAAACCCTCCAGCGCCAGATTCTTGACGACACTTACGACTTCAGGATCCGCATGGACGTTAATCTGTGTTTTCATAGTTCGCCTACTCCTGTTTCAAAGGATACGGCCAGCCTGCGATTCCTCCATCCATAAATCTAACGTTAGTGAACCCTTCACCGTCCAATATCCTCTGTGCTTCGTAGCCTCTCAGGCTCACCGTGCAGAAAGCGATGATCTCGCGGTCTTTCGGCAGTTCATTCACCCGCTCACGAAGTGTGCCCAGAGGTATGTTGACAACTCGCTCATTTTTGAAACTGGTCTTTTCCACTTCCTTCGGCCCGCGCACGTCAAGCAGCACGAAATCATCCCCTCGGTCTATCATCTGCTTCACCTCAACAGGGCTTACTGACCTCGCCAGACCATTGACTTTGTTGTCTATCACGTTGGCTGCATGCGCCAACAAATCCACCGCGCTCGAATACGGAGGCGCATATCCCAGATCAAGCTCCGAAATATCAGTAGCCTTCATCCCACACGTCAGCGCCGTCACAGCGACATCTATTCGTTTTACAACATCACCTTCCCCAATCGCTTGCACTCCGAGCAATCGGCCGTCCTCAGGAGATGCTATCATCTTCAGAACCATCGATTTCGATGTCGGATAGTAATGTGCCCTGTCCGGCCCTGGAGTTATCGCCGTGATATACGGAATCCCCAGCCTCACGCAGTCCTTTTCAGAAAGCCCGGTATGGCCGACGTTGAAGTCAAACGCCTTGAACACAGCCGTGCCCAGCACCCCTCTAAATGTGGAATTGCCTCCCGTGATATTGTCACCGATAATCCGACCGTGTTTGTTCGCCGTAGACCCCAGCGGCACGTATCCCGGCCTGCCGCTCAGCAGATTGATAGTCTCCACACAGTCGCCGCCTGCGTAGATATCCGGATCGCTGGTCTGCAAATACTCATTGACTTTTATAGCCCTGGTCTCGCCAATTTCAAGGCCCGCGTCGGCCGCCAATTTGATGTTCGGCCTTACGCCTACGGATATAAGCACCAAATCCGCATCAATCCGGCCCTTATCGGTCATTACCCCGCATACCTGTCCGGCGTCGTCTCCCAGCAGCGCTTCTACTCTAGTGCTCGTCATAACATCGACTCCGTTGCTGCACAGATGTCTTTCCAACTGAGCAGAAGCCTCCAGGTCGAGTATCGCCGGCACCACGCTGTCCATCATCTCTATCACGGTCACCGAAAGCTGATGTGCCGCCAGAGCTTCTGTAACCTCTATGCCTATCAGCCCAGCTCCGATTATCACCGCGCGCTTACAGCCATTGAGCATAGACTCCTTAATTTTGTCGGCATCATGCGGCGAGTTCAGGCGATAGACGCCCTTTAAGTCTGTTCCAGGAAATGGAGGAGTAAACGCATCCGCACCCACCGCAAGCACCAGCTTGTCATACGGCACCTCGGACTTTTCAGTAGTCAGTAGCGAGACTACCTCAACAACCTTGCGCTTCCGGTCGATGCTTTCTGCAAGGGTCTGCCCCATCACATTGATCGCTTTTACATTCTTAAAAAAAGCCGCATCCCGCACCGCTCCAGCAGCAGTGCTCATCAGTTCGTCTACGGTCTCCACTGTGCCCTGTATATAATAGGGCATACCACACCCGCCATAGCTCAGCAGATCTCCGCGCTCTATAATAGTAATGTCTGCGTCAGGTTCCCTGCGCCGTGCCCTTGCAGCCGCTTTTGGCCCACACGCGACGCCGCCAATAACCACAATCTTCGTCCGGCTCAACTGATCCCTCCTTGCGTTATTTTACAAATTATATTCCCACAAAGGCTGAGCCATAACCTTCATGGGATTGGGTTTGAGCCTGACAAAACCGCGGGAACCATTCGTACAAAGCGGGATTTGAAGAGGGGTTTGATTATGGGCGAGTCAATTGATAAAAATACTGAGAACACTATCCGTCGTATCCTGGGTGCGGACTCGAGAATCGATGCTGCGGAGATCGAGGTTGCGGTAGTTGATGGGACGGTCTATCTATCCGGCTCGGTCGACGGCGCTGCGGAGCGACTGGCCATACTTGAAGTCGTCAAACTCACCACCGGCGTTAGAGATGTAATCGATAGTCTGGAACTGCGCAATTTCATCGAGCGCACAAATGACGAATTAAAAGAATCTGTCAGAAACGCAATCGCACGTGATATCTCAATCGACGCGCACCTGGTAAGTGTTGAGGCTAACGACGGCGAGGTGACCTTAAGAGGACACGTCGATTCGTCGGCTCAAAAATTCTCGGTGGAAGATATCGTCTGGTGGACGCCGGGGGTCACTGACGTTGTAAATTGCCTTGAGATTGTCGACGAATCGGGAGTTCCAATTGATCTGAAGGAGTGAGCGGCTGGTGTATAGAAGGCATCAATGTCCTGCCGATATATTGATCTAACCGTAGGGAGTCGTTGATGCCGTTTATAAATCAGCTTGTCAATTTGGGGACCATTGTCGCCGCCCTTTTAATCGTTATCGACCCATTGGGAGTGTTGCCTATTATCATAGGGCTAAACGCATCTGCCGGAGTTCGCGCGGCCCGCAGGGTAGTTCTGCGCGTCGTAGGCGGGTCAATCATTCTGCTGATATTCTTCACGCTCACCGGCACCTGGGTGCTGCGGCTCTTCCAGATGGATATAAGCGATATGCAGATCGGCGGCGGTTTGCTGCTGCTCATTATTGCTCTCAAGCTCGTCACAGAGGGCAGGTTCGGCCCAGAAGATGACACACAGCACAACTCCGCCACAATCCCGCTCATATCTCCCATGATCGTAGGCCCAGGCGCAATAACCGCCACCGTGGTGTTGTCCGCACAGCACGGCGTCTGGATGACCTCGCTGGCCGTATTAATCGCTATGGTGGTCTGCCTTTTGATATTCCTATCCGCCCGCATCATACACTGCATTGTCGGCGAAAGCGTAGCCGATCTTTTGAGCCGATTGATGGGAGTATTCGTGGCCGCAATCGCCATAGCATATATCCGCGCAGGAGTTCTTGCATTTATTAAAATGGCAAATGTCGGATGACGCTATCAGCTTTCACGGCCATCGATTTCATATAGTCGAACTTAAGGCAAATCGGCCAGCAGCGCGCAGATTTTGTCCTGAAGAGACGTGGCGTCAGATTTCGGGCACAAATGGTGGTTCATAATAATCGAAAACACCAGCGGCTCCCCGGATTTCGTGTTCACATAGCCCGACAGGCTGCTCACCCTGCCGATATAACCGGTCTTGGCGTGAACGTTGCCCTTAGCAGAAGTATTGCGCATTCGCGAATACAGGCTTCCATCAACCCCTGCAATCGGCAGCGACTCATAGAAGGTCTTAAAGTTCTTTGATGAATGCATATATGTGAGGAGTTTGACAAGGTTATTTGCGGATATGTAGTTAAATCGAGATAGCCCGGAGCCGTCGGTAATCGAAAGCCCGTCCATATCCATCCCCATTTTCCTGAACAGCTCTCTCTCCACATCCGCACCGTTGTCCCAGGAACCGGTCCCCTTAAAATGCGCGCCGAGATATTTCAGCAACACTTCCGCAATCAAATTGTCGCTTGGTTTGTTCAGCAGCGACAGCACTCGAGACAATGGAGGTGATGAATGCGATGCGACTGCCTTTGAGCCTTCCGGCAGCTTGCCCGAACGAACACTTCCCGACACCTCTATTCCCTGCTTGCCAAGCTCCGTGGCGAACGCATAGCCTGCATAAAGCTGGGGCTCCATTAACGATCTCAGCGTCTCTCGGCTGGTAACCTTTGTCCCCTGCGCGATACTGCCGCTGACTCGAATTATATTAAGACCAATCGCTCGCGAAACCCAAATAGTATTAGCCGAGCCTGTCTTGCCTGTTGTAGCGGTGCTTTCGACTGTGAAATAAGTTGTCCTGGGAGAAAGCTCTATTTCCACAGGGTCGCCGACTTCCTTGCCGGGGCGCACCCAAATATCTACTGTATTTCTATTCAAATTCAGCGCACTGACTTCTGCGGAGTAATAGTATTGCAGGCTATCATACGACCAGCCGGAGCCAATTCGCTGCCTGTCGAAGAGGGTGTCATCTGCGATAATGTTGCCTTTAACAGAATTTATTCCAGCAGCCTTGACCTGCCCAGCCAGCTCGGTCAGATCCGCCGTCAACAGCACGGGATCCCCGCCGCCTTTGATTACCAGATCTCCATTCAGCACGCCGTCCTTCACCTGGCCGTTGGCAAATACTTCGGTTTGAAACTTAAAATCAGGCCCGAGCAGTTCGAGGGAAGTTGACGAAACCAGCAGCTTGAAGTTCGACGCCGGTATCATAAGCAAATCCCCATTGTGTTCATATAGCGTCTGCCCTGTTTTGAGAGAACGCACGACTACAGCCTGCACACCGTTTTTGAGCGAGCGGTTGCCCAGTATTTCATCAATGCTGCTTGTCAGGTCTGCCGTGCATACGCCGGTGGCTGTCACAATACAAAGAATCACAAGCGCCACTAGCCGATTTAGTTTTCGCATGAATATTTCCGCCTTTGTGAAAGTCTGGTATAATTAGCTTATGCTGCGAATAGATAAAATCCTTGCTTATCCTATCGAAGTTCCGCTAGTGGAGCCTTTTGAGACTTCATACAGGCGCGCGACTACCTCTCCCACGGTCATAGTTGAGCTTCATGCGGGAGATTATGTCGGTTACGGTGAGGCGACCCCTGTTCGTCAGGTGACTGGTGAGGACGTTCATACAGTCCTTCACGACCTTGCGACGGCTTCGGAGGCTCTTGTGGGGGCAGAGCTTTCACAGTTCAGATTATCCGCAAGAAAGCTCTCAGAGGCGCTCCCGCAGGGCAAATCGGCCTGCACGGGCGTCGAGATCGCTATGCTGGACGCATATGCCAAGAGCCTGAATACCCCTATCTATTCGCTGTTCGGCGGCGCATCAATTCGCATCGAAACCGACGTCACAATCGCGATCTGTCCTCCCGACCATGCCCGCGAAAGATCAATTGAGCTTCGCTCGCAGGGGTTCAATATATTCAAAGTTAAAGTAGGCAAGGATCAGGAGGAGGACCTCGCGCGAGTCGTTGCCATAAGCGAGGGCGCTCCTGGCTGCACTTTCGTTATAGACGCAAATCAGGGCTACACTCCCACACAAGCCGTCAAATTCATCAAAAGCCTGCAGGATAGAAACCTCAGCATCCGTCTCCTGGAGCAGCCCGTCGATGCTGCGGATCTTAATGGATTAAGATACGTCACCGAGCACGTCGACGTGCCGGTTTTTGCCGACGAAGCCGCTCAGACCCCGGCCGAAGTGCTGGAAGTGGTGCGATATAAGGCTGCAGATGGTGTCAATGTAAAACTGATGAAGGCCGGAATGATCGGTGCGCTCACGATCAGTTCTATCTGCCGGGCTGCCAAAATCGATTTGATGTTTGGCTGTATGCTCGAAACCCACATCGGTCAGGCCGCCTCAGTGCAGGTCGCCTGCGGCACCAACTCATTTAGCGTATTCGATCTGGACTCCGACCTGCTTATCAGCGAGCAGCCTATAAAGGGCGGCGTGGTCCGCAAAGGGCCTTATATCCGCCTAGCTGGTGGAGCCGGCCTTGGATGTGAAGTAGACAAAAGTACGCTTGAGACCTTCCTCAAAAGAGACTGACGGGCTATAGCCGAGCAGTTCTCGTGCCTTTGATATATCGCTGGTCGAGTATTTGATGTCGCCGACCACAGGCGGGTCGTAGATAACCTCTATCTCTTTTCCGGCGAGTTGTTTCAACTGGCTCACGAGTCCGTTCAGGTCTATCGAAGCGCCGCTTGCGATGTTGAACACCTCTCCTGCCACGCCTTCTTTTATGCAGGCAAGATAGTTCGCCCTTGCCACATTTTCCACATAGACAAAATCCCTGGTCTGTGAGCCATCTCCGTAGATATGCAGTTCCCGACCATCCATAATGCGGTCAATAAACTTCGGTATAACGGCGGCGTATTGCGAGTCTGGGTTCTGCCGAATTCCAAAGACGTTAAAATAGCGCAGTCGCACGGTCTCCAGGCCATATATCTGATTAAATACCGAGAGATAATGCTCCCCGCATATCTTCGTCGCGCCGTAGGGGGAAAGAGGGTGGGGCAGGAAGTCTTCCCGTTGCGGTTGTGCGCCTGTATCGCCATAAATCGCGCACGATGAGGCCATTGTAAGGCGCTTCACTCCGGCATCCCGCGCACTTATGAGCACGTTCAGGGTGCCGTCCACATTGACCGAGTTAGCCCAGGCGGGGTCTTCGACGGACTTGGTGTTAGAAATCTCGGCGGCCTGATGGATCACATAATCGACCCCGCGCATAGCATTATTAAGCGCGTCGGTATCTCGTATATCCGCTTTTATTATCTCTATTTTATCCGCAACGGCTACAAGGTTTTCGATCCTTCCAGTAGAAAAATCGTCGAACACCACAACATCATGGCCCTCGGCTACCAACAGTTCAGTAATATGGCCGCCAATAAACCCCGCACCCCCGGTCACCATAAACTTACTCATAAGAATCCTACCTTCTCTCGCTGTCCGATATCAGACGTCCGTAGTTCGACCGCCCCCTCAGCAAAACCCACAGACTACCAAAAATAACGTAGTGGCCGATCTCCGTCTCGGCCAATTCCCTTTCCGCTGCGATCTCCGAGTCGCTTCCTCGTAACCACCGCAAACCCCCACTTTGTCATTTCGAACGAAGTGAGAAATCTGCTTTTTCGGCGTCCGAGGTCAGACGTCCGAGGTTCGACCGCTCTCAGATAGGCTGTGATCCCCGAATCGCCGCCTCAAATCGAATTCCAACCTCCAATTTCCAACTTCTAACTTCCAAACCGTAGTGGCCGATCTCGTCTCGGCCAATTCCTTCGCCTATGCGCTCCGGGCCGGGATAGAAACCGGCCCCTACATTATCTGAGCCAAAATATATAGACTATTTCGCGTTTATCCCTTCCCCAATAACCTACTGCTCCACATCAGGCGCCTGGTCAAAATACGCCTTCTGCTCGTCCCTGCTCAAATGCCGCTTATCCCCAAACGAAAAAACCCTGATCGCGGCAACAGGCTGAATCGGGCAGACATTTTCGCAAATCCCGCATCCCACGCATTTGTGTTCTTCCACAAACGGCCGCCGCACACCATCTATAGTCTGCCAAACCACGGCGCGATATGAGCAGCACTCATCACAAACCAGGCACTGTTTATCCGAGTTCCACGCGATGCACTGCGACCTGTCGATTACGGCTGTTCCTATATAGATATGGTCCTTCTCTGCGACCTCAATCGGCTGAATCGCCTGACTCGAACAAACCTGCGAGCACAAATTGCACTGCCTCGTACATTCGCCAATCCTCGGCACCAGCACCGGGGTCCATATCCCCTCAAAACCAGCCTCTGTAATTGCTGGCTGCAGGCCATTTGTGGGGCACACTTTCATACACTCACTGCACCGGACGCACCTCGCCACAAACTCATCTTCAGGCGAGGCTCCCGGCGGTCGGATCAGCATCGGGCTGGAGGTCTTGACTCGACCTGTGCGAGTAGTCTTAGCCGCGACATTGGTCTTTCCGAGAAGCGCAATTCCAAACCCTAAGCCAGCCGCCTGCAACACACGCCGCCTGCTAAGGTCTAAATTCGCGTGATAACCATCCTTCGCCAGCGTCGGTGCGATCCGCGTGCTCAGGGTAGGGCAGACCGGCGTGCAGGAATAGCAATATATGCACTCAGGCGCCTGGTACTGTGTCGGGTCCTCACAAATCGCCGCCATCTTGCACTCAGGGATACACTTTTTGCAGGTAATGCAATTATTTTTGACCACCCTTCGCACGATGGACACTTTCGACAGCACCCCAAGCAAAGCTCCCAAAGGGCACAGATTCCTGCACCAGAACCTTCGCGAGATTGCATTAAGCGCGATTATCCCAACCAGCATAGCCGCCGCCAGGAAGTTCATCCTGAAGTAATACTGCACATCCGTCGGCACCAGCGGCAGGCTCACCCCTCGCGCCGGCAGTTGTGTCACAACTGGAAAAATCGAGAAAGTAAACGCCCTCGTAATGATCGTTATGGGGTCAAAGAAATACGCAACCTGTGCGCCGAATATGGCCGCCACCACTATCCCCGCCAGCACATAATACTTCACATTTCGCAACGCCGGATTCGCCGCAGCAGTCTTCTTGCGCTTCCTGAAAAACACCTTATCCGCAGCATCAAGCGTCGTCCCCAACGGGCAAATCCACCCGCAAAAGAACCTCCCCGCCAGCACACTCAGCACCACTACAGGCAGCCCGTATACCAGCATAATCATAATAATTCGCCGCGTCGCGACCATCGTGGTCAAGCCTAGCAGGGGATCAATTCTGAAGAACGTATCAATAGGGGCCCTGGACGTCAGCACATTCGCCATCTTGTCGGTGCTAAATCGACCGATTGTAAGGGCAAACAGATACAAAAATGCGCCGAACGCGAGCACCTGCACGACCCGGCGCAAATTTTCCATACGAACCAATTTCGTCTTAGGGGTATTTCGTTGACTCACTAGCTTTACACGTTTTTGATGTTGACTTTGGTCAAATCCATCTCGCCGACGCCCATCTCGTGCGCCAGCTTAATGTGGCTGATCTCACTTCCGGACATATCAAACAGGCTCGCGCCATAAGAATCCACCGCCACCTGGTCGACCCCAGCGATCACCTTGCCAACTTCCTTAGTCTTACCCGGCCCCTTCGGTCCACCCGTCAGCAGGATACGGTTCGCGTCCAGTATAATAAGATCCGGCCGAATCGTCGTTGCATAGTCGGCTATGCACTGATCCAGCTTATTTCTGTGCCACGCCTGCCTGTCCCAGATGCAGCCCATCATATTCTTCATTCCGAGGGTCAGTTTCGTCGCGCCGTGGGTTTTGGCGACAGGGACATTGATAAACACATCCGCCTTCAGTATTTCCTTCAGACACGTATCAGTCTTGATCGCCTGGCCTTTGGATATCTCAATTCTCCTGAAGTCAGATTCATTCTGAGCTGCCGCCACCTCAGCGCCGGCGCTTTTGCCCGCCGCCATAATCCCAGTCAATCCGAGGACCATCTCTGCGGGCCTGTCGATAACGTGGTCAATCACCAACACCCTGCCAGCGCCGCATTCTTTGCACATCCGCACGATCTCCGCCACAACTTCGGGGTTTGTGGTCGCGCCGATTTCAGGGGGCTGATTCCAGGCGATGTTGGGTTTTACTACGACAAAATCCCCGCTCTTAACCAGTTTGCCCATCCCTCCCAGGCCATCTACAGCTTTGCGGGTGAGCTTCGCGGCGTCGCCACCGGATGCAACTATAAGGGTATTTTTGTCGAATTTCGAGTCACGAGAGGCAGGCGGTTGTGCGCTTTCCACTTCTTTTGCGCCGCAACCACCCAAAAACAACGCGCCGCCCAAGCCAGCAATCGCGCCTAAAAATTCACGCCTGTCCAGCTTTCTCACTTTCTTCCCTCACTACAGCCGCGCATCGGACGCAAAGGCCGTCTTTTCGCCTTCCGAATGCGGCCAGTTCGCCATAATAATGCTCAGAACAAAGAATTCTCTTGCAACAAGGGCACGCATTAGCCGTGCTCAGCGGGCGCCGACATTCGTCACAGAAAAATGACGATCTGCGATCCAACTAAGGTTTAATCCTTTTCTTCACAGCCCTGGCAAAGGCTTCGGTATCCTTAGCCGCTTTGTCCGCAGGGTAATAAGCCGCCACGGTCACAAAATACTTGCCCATCGCATAATACGACATCACGTTCGGCTTCGTCACCGTAAACCCGGTGCCCAATTTAGCAATAGGCGCGGCTTTAGATTCACGCTGCCTGGCCCAATAGTTTACAAAATCTGTGGCGGCCTTAGCGGATTTCATCGTATGAATCGCCACCTCGACATATTGACTATCCCGCTGGTACATCTGTTTTACGGCGTCTATCACCCCGTTTTTCGTATACAGTTCATATCCGCCGTTATATATCTTCGTGACGTCCGTGCCCTTGCCGTAGATCAGGGACTTGTCCATAATTTTGAATCCAGCTACATCCCCATTAGCAGGCAGCAACTTTTCCACCGCAGCAGGAGCCGCAAATGACGCCGCCGCGAACACCAACATCAAAGTTCCGGCCATAATCACGACGATAATCTGCCTGATCATATCTACGCCCTCAGTAGTTCTATCTTGCGCTCATCACAAGTGCCAACCCCACGCTCCTGCGCGGAAGCCATCCACCGCACCTTCTTCTCCTGAATCCCCGGTTTGCCGAGTTGCTTCAGCTTATCCTGAATGATTTTCAAGCCCATACAGTCCACCGCCACCGGGTCAGTTCCGACCATAATCGAATAATGATTATACTGATCCTGAGTCTGCAACCCGGGCCCGCCGGAATGCTGCGGCCGGAGCACGTCCATTACAATCAGCCTGGTCTTATTTTTCACCACCGGAATAGAGTTGAAATCCGCAAGCTGCGGGTTACAGTTGTTGCCGTGGTGGCTGCCCGGGTTATCGAAAGAGCCGTAGTGATTCTTAAGCGATCCGGATATACCGGTAATCCCGTGGGTCTTGAGAATCGGCATATTGATGATAGCCGTCACCTTTTCGTTAATAACCTTGGTGATTCTCCCCTTAAAGGCTCCTCGCTGAATCTCAGGTCCCCAATCGCCGTCATCAGCAAAATATTTCACACCAGGGCCGGTCTTATTCGGAACAAAACCGCACTTGATCATATCGGTCGAGCTTCTATCCCAAACGATTATGTTGTCTTCCTTCACTCCAGCAGACTTCAGCCCTGCCACAACCGCATTCACCATCTCCGGCCGTGTCGACACTCCCTTGCCGAACAGGCAGTTGATCTTTATTCCAACCACATCATTAGGGGAGAAGAGCTTTTTCCACGCTGCGGCGCCACTGTTTGTGCCGGTGAGCTTGGCAAGACTCCGTGCGATCATCTTCTCCACCACACCCTGCACCACTTCATTATCCTTTGTAAGGCTGGCGGCGTCGGTTGTGATGACCACGCGCGATTTGTCTGGCTGTCCGGCGATCTTTCCCGCAGCCTCAACAACGCCAGGCAAACTCGTCAATGCGGCCCCGGTCAAGGCCATATTTTTAAGAAACTCTCTGCGGGTAGTCTTGTATCCCATAGCATCCCCTTTCAATTTCCTGTCCGTAGCGGCAAAGCCCGGATTATTCCCAACTATAGCTTATCACATCATCACAGCTCGCCAAATCACCAGCCACAGCTACCTCGTCAAAATCCCTTTGCACACGCAGCCGAAGCCGGAGAACCTGCCGAGTTGCATCGTCGGACTCCTGTGTATCAATAGACCGAACGCGAGCGTGATGAACCTCCAACATACGCAGAACATTGCACAGACTGTCGTAGCCGCCCTGCATTACCACGGTGAGATTGCGTTCTCCGCGCCCTGTAGTGAAGTGCTTATCGAGGCGATCCATAACATCCAGCGTGGCCAGGATCAATATCGTGCCGACAAGACCAACATACATCATCGAGCCGCCCATCGCCACAGCTAGTCCAATCGCGGCCGCCGACCATATACTCGCCGCCGTCGTCAGACCCCGAATCGAGCTGCCCTGCTGGATAATCGTCCCTGCACCCAAAAAACCGACGCCGCTGACGATCTGCGCTGCAATACGGCTCTGGTCGTTGGCGTCCTTCCACGGCCCTACATAAAACGAAGTCATTGCGAACACTGCCGAACCCATACACACCAGCGCATGCGTCCGCAAGCCCGCAGGTCGGCCGTGTATCTCTCGCTCCATCCCGATCAAACTCCCCAGAATGAGCGACACCACCAGCCTGAACAGCATTTCTGAAAGAGAAGGTACCAACTCTTAGTTGTCCTTTCGCTGAGATACGACCTCCGCGGCCTTTTCATCAAGCAACGAGTACAGTTTACTACGTAATTCCAGGATATGTGCGGTCGCCGTGTCCAGACTCACCTCTTCTTTAGCCTTATCCGTCCGAGTCCGAACCTCGACCTTGCCTTCACTCGCCAATCTGCCAGCCACGACCTGTATCGGGCAGCCGATTAAATCAGCGTCCTTAAACTTCACCCCGGGTCGTTCATCGCGCTCGTCGAGCAACACATCTACCCCGGCCCGTTGAAGCTCCTCATAAAGTGTAATAGCCGCGTTACACTGCGCTTCATCATCTGAGTTCAGAAGAATAATCGCAACCTCAAATGGGGCCACACTGATCGGCCATATCATTCCGTCGGAATCGGAGTTGACCTCCGGAATCGCCGCCAGCATCCGGCTGACGCCCATTCCATAACAGCCCATGATGAACGGCTTCTCTTTGCCATCATCGTCAAGGAACTTCGCGTCCATACTCTCGGAATATATCGTGCCGAGCTTAAATATATGCCCGACTTCCATGCCGCGTTCCACTTTCAGATCAGCGCCGCACTTAGGGCACGCATCACCCTTGCACGCAACCCGTAAATCCGCGTATTCAGTGATATTGAAATCCCGACCGATGTTCGCGTTAATATAATGCGCGTCCGTCTTATTTCCGCCGACCACGAAGTTGACCATCCCTTCCACTTCGCGATCAGCGATTATCCTCGCGCCGTTCAGCCCGATCGGCCCTGCAAAGCCAACCTCCGCACCAGTCAGCTTCTCGATTATATCCGCATCGGCCATCTCAACTGATTTGACGCCCAGCGCCCGCATAAGTTTCGGCTCATTAAGCTCACGATCCCCACGCACCAGCACTGCGACCACTTCATCCCCCGCCTTATAGATCAACGTCTTCACCAGCTTTTTCGGGGATTTTTTCAGAAAAGAGGTCACTTGCTCAATGGTGCGTGCATCCGGGGTATCGACCATCTCCAGATTACTCAACTCCTCCGAGCTTTTCTTCACAGGCCTCTGGCCGATTTCGCACTTTTCGGAGTTTGCAGCATACCCACAGCCCGAACATACCAGCACCATATCCTCGCCCGAATCCGCGATGACCATGTATTCCTGGCTGTCCTTGCCGCCTATCGCGCCGGAGTCCGCCTCCACCACCAGCGTATCCAGCCCGCTGCGTGCGAATATCCGCGCAAATGCGATATACATTTTGTCATAAGCCCGGTCCAGATCCTCCCAGTTCCTGTCGAACGTGTAAGAATCCAGCATAATAAACTCACGACCCCGCACCACGCCGCCACGCGGCCTCGGCTCATCGCGGCCCTTTGTCTGAATCTGATAGAGGTTAAGGGGCAGTTCGCGATAAGATCGCACATCCCGCCGCACGATATCCGTAACAATCTCTTCGTGCGTGAAACCGATGGAATAATCCCTGTCGCTTCTATCCTTCAGCCGGAAGAGCACGTCCAGCTCCCATCGTCCGGTCTCCTGATACAACTCCGCAGGCACTATGGCCGGCATCAGCAGTTCCTGCCCGCCCTGCGCGTCCATCTCCTCGCGCACGATCTTTTCGATCTTTTTAAGAACCTTATATCCCAGCGGCAGATAATCGTATATCCCCGCCCCAACACGGCGAATGAACCCTGCCCTCAGCAGGAGTTTGTGGCTAAGCATCTCCGCCTCGGCGGGGACCTCTCTTAAAGTAGGGAAGAATAATTGTGAAGCGCGCATTTAACCCTCAGTTGTTGCTAAAATAATCCGAATTATAATTCCAGTTGAACTGCCTCTTCCCCACAGTCCGGGAACTTGGGGCAATTTATGCACTCCGACCAGATCTTATGGGGCAGTTCCGATTTACTGATACGCGAAAACCCCAGCTTCTCGAAGAAATCCGGGACATAGGTCAACGCGAACACCTTCGGCAGACCCAGTTCTCTCGCATCATCAAGACATCTTTCGACAAGTAGCCTGCCATAACCTCTACCCTGAGTAGTTTCATCCACCGCAAGTGAGCGTATTTCTGCAAGATCGCCCCATGTTACGTGCAAAGCACAGCAGCCTACCACACCAGAGTTCTCTTCGATCACTAGAAAATCGCGGATATTCTCGTAAATCGAGTTCAAAGACCTCGGCAGCATCTCGTCTTTGGCAGCGAATGTATTAATCAGCTTTTGGATATTCTTCGCATCCGTGGCCTTCGCTCTACGTATCTGATTCAAATTTCCTTACCTCTATCATCAATTCGTCCACCAGCGCATCCTCGTGGACGCTTCTCAGCATCTCACCCCTTGCAAACACCGCTCCCGCTCCTTTGCCGCCCGCTATCCCAACGTCGGCAATCGAAGCCTCTCCAGGGCCGTTTACCACACACCCCATCACCGCGACCGTAATCGGTTTCACAGGCGGATTCGCCTCCAGCCGCAGGCGCACCTCGTTTGCAATCGAGGTGATATCTATGGCACATCTGCCGCAAGTAGGGCACGATACCAGCGTGAACGGTTTACGATACAGTCCAAGGCTGTTTAAGATTTCCTTGCCAACTTTGACTTCTTCTACGGGGTCAGCAGTCAGCGACACCCGAATAGTGTCCCCAATCCCTTCCGCCAGCAGGGCCCCGATTCCTACCGCACTTCGTATTGTCCCCTCCCAGGCAAGCCCGGCTTCCGTCACGCCCAAATGCAGCGGATAATCACACCTCTCACTAGCCAGTTGATAGGCCTGGACCATCATCGGCACATCGAACGCCTTCAGAGACAGCACTATATCTTCAAAACCGTGTTTCTCCAGCACCCTGACCTCGTCGAGGCCACTCTCTACCAGTGCCTCGGCGGTCGGTCTGCCATATTTCGCTCTGTCTATAGATCCGGAATTGACCCCGATTCTAATGGGCACCCCGCGTTCTTTGGCCGCCTTCGCGACGATTTCCACCTTATCCTCAGAACCGATATTTCCGGGGTTAATGCGCAGTTTATCCACCCCAGAGTCCAAGCTCGCCAGGGCTAACTTATACTGAAAGTGAATATCCGCCACCAGTGGAATCGATATTGCGGATTTAATTGCCCTTATCGCACGCGCCGCTTCCTCGTCCGGCACCGCCACCCGCACGATATCGCAACCTGCCATCTCCAGCTTGTGAATTTGATCCACAGTCGCGTCAATATCGGCAGTAGCGGTGTTGGTCATAGACTGCACCGTAACCGGCGCTTGCCCGCCGATTCCGAGCCTGCCCACCTTAACTTCTCTCGTCTTTTTGCGCTGCATATTTTCTATTGAGGTATCTGACCAGTCATTATCTTTGTGATGTCGGAGACAAAGATAAGGATTATCAGAGCCGCCACCAACGACAACCCGATCATCTGCATCGTGGCCATCTGATTCCTCGACCACCTCTTTCTTCGCACCGCCTCCACACCCAGCAAAATTAAATGCCCGCCGTCCAAAACCGCTGGAATCGGAACGAGGTTAATCACCGCCAACCCCAGGCTCAAACTGCCCAGTTCAAGCAGCACCCAATACGGCCCCAGCGCCACCGACGACTGGGTAACCTTGGCGATCAAGACCGGCCCGCCGACATCTTCCTTTATCCGCTTACTGGTCAGTGTCTTCATCAGCATCTGCATCATTCGCCCAACAATGCTGAAACCCTGTTTAATCGACTCCCCAAATCCGACCTTGACCAGGGTAGGGGCCGGCAAAAATCCGAGCAACCCGGTAGTCGAATACAGCCCGGATTCCACGCCGGTCTGCGTGGCCACCAGCTTCTTTTTCTGGCCTTCCCGCATCACCACCAGGCTCACTGAGCTTTGGTCCTGCCTTTTTAGAGCAGCCAGCATCTGCTCGCTTGATTTTATGGGTTTGCCGTTAATGCTGACTAACACATCGTCTCTTTGCACAGGCGACTTGGCTGAGGAGTTGTTTTCAGGTGTTGCGAGCCCTCCCGGAAACAACCACTTCGCGCCAAGCCCTTGCACCCACTGAGCCTCAGGTTTTAGCTTTATCAGCACTGTCTCCGCGCCCCGTTTTAGAACCAGATTAGCAGGTCGATCGCCATTAGCCTCAATCGCCTTCACCATCTCCTCCCCGTTCGAGACACTCTTGCCGTTAAAAGAAACGAGCT
Source organism: Armatimonadota bacterium (assembly GCA_050948905.1). GTDB lineage: Bacteria > Armatimonadota > UBA5829 > UBA5829 > UBA5829 > DTKD01. Next base: position 1,711,738 of record JBMNES010000001.1, read on the forward strand.
TATCATCAAGCTTGATCTTCGAGCCAGGCATCTCAGAGTCGACAATGGCGCCGTCGCCCTTCATAAACGACCAGTTAGCGTCGAGATACTGCACAACCCATCTCGGCCGCGCCGTTTTAAGCATTCGCTTGCCGTCCCGGTCGACTAGGATCGTAATTTTCTGCCCCGGCCTGTCGTGGATTATATCGGTCATCTGCGTGCCCTGGGTGATCTTGACTCCATCGATCTCAAGCACCCTGTCCCCGGCCATCAGACCAATACTCGCAGCTTCGGTAGCGGGCTGCACGCTGCCAACGCGAGGTTGAGGCTGTTGGAAATTCTGAAATCCCCAAAACACTCCAACTCCAACAAGCACAGCCACTCCAAGTATGAAACTGAATAGCGGGCCGGCAAAGATGACTATTGCCCGTTTCCATATCGCCTGCGCCTGGAACCCGTCGGCTATATTCTCATCCCCCGGCTCCATACCTGCGATCTTCACGAACCCGCCCAAAGGAACCCAGTGGATGGTATATTCGGTGTCGTTGCGCTTGAATAACTGCACCATCCTCGGGCCGAAGCCAAAGGCGAACTCCTCTACCCGCATCCCGCTGGACTTAGCCGCGATGAAGTGCCCAAGCTCATGGAAGAACACCAGCACCCCAAGAATAACTATAAAAACAATCAGGCTTAAGATCGTCAAATCAAGCTCCTCAGTTCAATTCCATCGGTATCGTTTAATTATCTCACACACCAGCCAGCGACCGCGCAGCAGTTCTCGCCTCCGCATCAACTTCTCGAATTTCATCCAGGCTGGGGTTATCCACTGACGAGTGTGCCTCCATCGTCTTACCGACCACCCGACCGATATCCAAAAACCCGATCCGTCCGGACAGGAACAACTCCACCGCCACCTCATCAGCCGCGTTCATAACCACCGCCAGCGTCCCGCCTGCGCGAGCCGCCTCCATCGCCAGCTTCAAACACTCGAACCTCGCCAGATCCACCGGCCGGAACTCCAGCGCCCCCGCCTGCAGCAGATCCAGCTTCGGCAGCCCCGAATCGATTCTCTCCGGATACAATAGCGCATACTGAATCGGCAGCCTCATATCCGGCAGGCCAAGCTGCGCTATTATCGACCCATCATCGAATCGAACCATCGAGTGTACGATGCTGGTCGGGTGGATCACCACCTCAATCTGATCAGCGTCGACCCCAAACAGCCACTTCGCCTCGATGATCTCCAACCCCTTGTTCATAAGAGTCGCAGAATCGACGGTGACCTTTTTGCCCATCTTCCAGGTCGGATGATCCAGCGCCTGCTCAGGGGTAACTGAGCCAAGCGCCTCCAATGGCAAATCCCTGAACGCGCCCCCCGATGCGGTTAAATAAATCTTATCAATGCGGTCGTTTCGCTCTCCATTAAGGCACTGAAAAATCGCCGAATGCTCGCTGTCAATGGGAAGAATGGAGACTCCCTTTGCCCTTGCCGCCTCCATAACCAGATGCCCAGCCGCCACCAGCACCTCTTTGCTTGCCAGTGCGACATCTTTTCCTGCCTCGATCCCACGCAGGGTAGGGGAAAGTCCCGGAGTACCAGCAACCGACACAACAATTCTACCAGCTTCAGGCATAGTGGCAAGCTCATCAAAACCCCAGGCTCCCGCGCAGACGTCGATATCCCCCCCGCCCAGCGCATCCCTGACATACTCCAGGGCCTGCTCATTGCCAATACATACCAGCTTCGGCCTGAACTCCAACGCCTGTTCAATCAACAAGTCAGCGTTATTCTGCGCGCCAAGACCGACCACACGCACCAATTCCGGCCCCAGTCTTCGCGCCACATCCAGCACCTGCGTGCCGATCGAACCCGTCGAACCCAATATGGAAATCGAAACAGTGTTATTTCTCATCGACCACCGCCCCAAACTTGCGCGTCCTGGATTGATACTCCGCTATAGCCCGAACCAGCTCATCTTTAGAAAAATCCGGCCACAGGCTTTGCGTAACATAAATCTCTGAATAAGCGATCTCCCACAACAAAAAATTGCTTACCCGCATCTCACCCGCCGTCCGAATCAGCAAATCCGGGTCCGATAACTCCGGCCTGTACATCAAGTTCGATAACAGCTTTTCATCAATTTCTTCAGGGCTGATTTTGCCATCCGCCACCATCTTTGCCGCAGCCTTCGCAGCATCCACGATCTCGTTGCGCCCGCCATAGTTCAAGCAGATGTTGAGGGCGATTTTCGAGTTGTTCTTAGTTTGCTCTTCGGCCAAATCGAACTCCTCAATAACCTCCGCCGGTAGATCAGCGCCCCTGCCGCTGCGCACGATTCGGACGCCTTCCTCCATCATCATCTCCAATTCCGCCTGCAGCGCCATAGTCACCAGCTCCATCAGCCCCTCAACTTCAGTCTCCGGCCTCGTCCAGTTCTCAGAAGAAAAGGCATACGCAGTTAGCGCCCTGACCCCCAGATCAGCAGCCCATATCACCACATTGTGCAGAGTCTTGTAGCCCTGAAAATGGCCCTGCAGCCTTTTCATTCCCTGCCGCGTAGCCCATCGCCCGTTACCGTCCATTATCACGGCGATATGCTCCGGTATTCGAGCCATATCCAGTTCGGGGTATGATCGCAAATTCAACTCTCCTCAATAGCTAAAGCACAAAGACCCCCGCATACGACGGGGGTCTGAAGATGTGATCTCACTTGATAGTCATTAGACTTCCTTAAGCTCGGCCTCTTTCGCGTTCGCCAGCTTATCGATCTCGACGATATACTTGTCCGTCAGCTTCTGAGTCTCTTCCTGTTCTCGCTTAGCGTCGTCCTCCGAAATCTCGCTGCTCTTCTGTTGAGCCTTTATGCGCTCATTAGCATCCCTGCGGATGTTTCGAATAGACACCCTGTGCTCCTCAGCTTTCTTATGAAGCTGCTTGATAAGGTCCCTGCGTCGCTCTTCAGTTAAAGCCGGCACATTGAGCCTGATCACATTGCCATCGCTCATCGGAGTCATACCGATATCCGAGCTCTGTATAGCTTTGAGAACCGTATTAATCGTCCCCTTGTCCCACGGAGTCACCAGCAGCATCCGAGGCTCCGGCACGGAAATCCCCGCCAACTGATTCAGCGGAGTTGGCGTGCCATAATAGTCAACCTTGATATTTTCCAAGATCACCGGGTTTGCCCGGCCTGTTCGTATAGTAGAGAAATCGTGACCCGAGACCTCCACGGCCTTCTGCATCCGTCTTTCGGCATCCTGAATAATTTCTTGACTCAAGAGTTTTTCCCCCTGACCAGTGTTCCTATCGTCTCACCACGCGCGGCTCTAGCAATATTGCCGTGCGCAGTAATATCGAATACTACAATGGGCAGATCGTTTTCCATACAAAGCGTGAAAGCGGTAAGATCCATTATGCCCAGGTTTCGATTGATCGCCTCCATAAAGCTGATCTCATCGAACTTAACCGCCTCCGGATCCTTCTTCGGATCGCTGGTATACACGCCGTCGACATTGGTCGCCTTCAACACGACCTCCGCCCGAATTTCCAACGCTCGCAACGCAGCCGCGGTGTCGGTGGTGAAATACGGGTTGCCTGTCCCCGCAGCCAGGATCACCACACGGCCCTTCTCAAGGTGCCGCATAGCACGCCTGCGGATAAACGGCTCAGCCACCTGCGACATATTAATCGCGCTCTGAACCCGCGTCTGGACCCCGATCTTCTCAAGCGCATCCTGCAGAGCCAGCGAATTTATCACCGTACCAAGCATACCCATATGATCAGCGGTCGTCCTGTCCATCCCCCCGCTTGAGGCGGATTCACCACGGATAATATTTCCGCCGCCGATCACCACCGCAACATCGACCCCAGACTCTCTCGCCGACTTTATATCCTCGGCAATCGCATTCACAGTATCAGTATCAATTCCCCGTGATTGCGCTCCAGAAAAAGCCTGGCCCGATAGCTTCAGCAATACCCTTGTCCATCGTCGGGTTGAATTGTCGCTATTCTGCGTCAACCGATACTTCTCCCACGCGATATCTCACGAACTTGGCAATGCTGATCGTCTCACCAGTCGCCTTGGACGCGTTAGTCACCAGATCCTGTATCTTAAGCTCTTCGTCCTTAATAAACGCCTGCTCCAGCAGACATACCTTAGAGAAGAAGTCGTTCATTCGACCTTCCACAATTCGATCGATGACCTTCTCCGGCTTACCTTCTTTGATGGCCCACTGGCGATGAATCTCGCGCTCCTTGGCCAGATCCTCCTCGGAGATATCCTCTCGGCGCATATAATCAGGGTTCGTCCAGGCTATATGCATCGCGATATCCTTAGCCAGGTTTTTCACCTCATCGTTATTAGCCGCCGCTTCCGTCTGGGTGTGCAGCTCGACCAATACACCGATCTGATCCCCCATATGGACATAGCTGCCAATAATCCCCGGAGTGTCGTCCAGCGCCAGGTAGACGAATCTGGCAACGGCCATCTTCTCGCCGATCTTGCCCATAATCTCGGCTATGGTATCTCTGACCGTGTTGTTAGCGTCCTCGATATACGGCGCTTCCAGCAGGCAGTTAATGCACGCACATCGATCCTTTGCCACCTGCGCAGCCAGCATCTTTGCCATATTGGCGAACTCGTCTGTCTTCGCCACAAAGGTTGTCTCACAGTTGAACTCCAGAAGTGCGCCAACCTTCATATCGTCGCTGATATAAGACCCGATCAACCCTTCGCTGGCTGATCTCGACTCTCGCTTAGCCGCTACGGCAATCCCCTTCTCACGCAATAAGGTGACTGCTTTCTCGAAATCTCCATTTGTTTCGGTGAGGGCCTTTTTGCAGTCCATCATACCGGCCCCGGTCTGCTCACGCAGTTTCTTGACCATATCGGCAGTGATCGCCATTGATTTTTTCTCCGTATGTATAAGGGCACAGCCCCAGTATTGTTTTACTTACTCTTCCTCATCTACCAGCAGATCGGAATCCGAGTCCAAATCTGCTTCAGCGTCTATGAAGATTTCCTCGTCGTCTTCGGTGCCCTCGGCTTCAGCATCGACTTCTTCGGCCTCAACCTCTTCAGTCTCAGCTGCTTCCTCGGCAGCCTCTTCGACTTCCGGCATAGGTCGAACTTCGTTGATCGCCTCAGCCATCTTGCTCGACATCAATTTTATGGCACGAATGGCGTCGTCGTTGCCGGGAATCACGTAGTCCACTTCATCAGGGTCGCAGTTGGTATCGACTATAGCGACCACGGGGATTCCAAGCTTGCGCGCTTCCAGCAGTGCAATGCGTTCTTTCTTCAGGTCGACGATAAAAATCGCCCCCGGCATCCCAGGCATATCCTTGATTCCGCCGAGATACCTCTCCAGCTTGTCGCGCTCCTCACGCAGTTTGGCGGCTTCCTTTTTGGTGAGTTGCTCAAAGACGCCCTCAGCTTCCATCTTCTCCAGCTCGCGCAGACGGCCTATACGACCCTGGATGGTTCCGAAGTTGGTGAGCATACCGCCCAGCCATCGCTGGTTCACATAATACATCCCGCACTCTTTGGCAGCGCTCTCGACCGCTTCCTGTGCCTGCTTCTTTGTACCAACAAAGAGCACGTTTGCGCCGGTCGAAGCGACTTCCTGGATATACTCACGAGCCTCTTCAAAAAGCTTGAGGGTCTGATGCAGGTCGATAATGTAGATACCGTTGCGGCTCCCGTAGATATATCTCTTCATCTTTGGGTTCCAACGGTGGGTGCGGTGTCCGAAGTGAACTCCAGCTTCAAGGAGTTCTTTCATTGTGATTGCCGGCAAATTCGTATCCTCCTCAGGTTGTTGTCTTCCCGTCTCTTCATCCCGGGACGCCATCCAGAGTATTCAGGACACCCACGCCCGGTCAGAGAGCAGTGTGTTTTGCCAAACTTTTGTATCTTACCATAGCACAAAGCCAATCGTCAAGCAAAATCGCCCTCCTGCCGATTCCTACTCAACGTAGTCGACCTCAATTCCGTGGTTTTCATACATTCTTTTAAGCCGATTCGCCAGAGCCACCATACCCGGCTTTTCGGTATGAAAATGCCCCGCATCGATTATGCTCAGACCAAGATCGTTTGCATCCAGTATATCGTGATGCTTCGTATCCCCTGTCACATACACATCAGCCCCTGCCGCTGCAGCTTCCTTATACTGCCCCGAGCCACTGCCTCCACACACCGCCACTCGGCGGATTTTCTGGTCGACATTTCCAGCCACCTTTATATATTCCAATCCTAGAGCGGCCTTCACCCTGTCTGCGAACGCGCTGAGTGTCATCTCCTCATCCAGCGACCCGATCCGTCCATACCCATAACTTACAGGCTCATTTGCCAATTCATATATGTCATAAGCCACCTCATCGTAGGGGTGCGCCTCGACCGCCGCATCGACCACGTCGTTCGTCTCCGAGGCCGTGCAGATCATCTCCAACCTGTATTCATCGACTTCTTCGAGCTTGCCGGCGCTTCCTATATACGGATGAGCCGCCGACATGGGTACAAACGAACCTGTCCCGGCGCTGCGGAAGCTGCAATGCGTATATTGCCCTATAACCCCCGCACCCGCATCGGACATAGCGTTTCTCACCTCTTCAACCGCCTCCGCCGGCACGAAAACCACTACTTTAACGAAAGGATCCGTCGCCTGTGTAGTAAGAATCTCGCTGCCGACCACCCCAAGCGCCTCCGCCAACACATCGTTGATACCGCCACGAGCCGCATCATAATTCGTATGCATCACAAACAGAGCTATATTAGCCTTAATTAGAGCTATCAACCTCCTCTGCACCGGATTAGTCTGCGCAACCGAGGTGAGGGGTTTGAATATCAGCGGGTGGTGCGCAACTATCATATCCGAACGCCGCTCGATAGCAGTCTCGATAACCCTGTCAGTAACATCCACCACCACGCATACATGTTTAACCTGCGTCGCCATATCCCCCGCCTGCAACCCGATCTTATCCTCCGGGTCGGCGAGTTGCGGCGGGGCAATATTCTCCAGGTCATTTACAATGTCAAAGACACTAGCCATATCCACCTCCTGTGCAAGGTTCTATATACCCCATACGGCCTCCTGCCACAAAAAAAGCCGCCGATCACAGACCGGCGGCGAATGTTCAATATATAAAGTGCGATTTACGATCTCTTGCGGCGAATAATGCCGAACAGACCGACGAATCCAGTCGCCAGAGCCAGCATGCTGCCCGGCTCAGGGATCGCGTTGGTGGAGAAGCTCCTAAGCTCGCCCTGGGTGGTCTTGTCGACGTTGATCGAGTCAACTCGCCAGAAATAGGTCTTGCCACCTGCGATTGCTTCCGGATCCAGGCCGAAGCCCAGGCCGTTGTAGTTGCCAATGAGCTTGGTCATAGCGTTCGGATCCTCGCCGAACCAAAGGTCGTAGGCCATAGCATACTGGCCGGCAGTCCAGCTCAAACCGAGGTCCATAAGATCGCCGAGGTCGAGGGAAGCGCCATTAGCGATACCGTAGCCAACAGCGCCAGGGGTCACAGACTCGAACTTCACGCTGTGAACATAAATCGAACCAGCGGTCTGACCTTCGTTGGATACGGTGATTTTGGTGTTGGCGGCGTCGTTAGCGTTGAACTTGTGCACGCCAAGCCCGGCCCAGACGTTCTTGGTAGCGAGCTGATTGATGAAGTAATTAGATGTAGCCCCACCAGCCTCGGTCACGATGTGCTTAACGCTGGTCGGCGCATTAGTGGTCGTCGCCCAGGTGATAAATGCTTCGTAGTAACCCGCCGTCGGCAGTCCGACGGAGTAGGTCATTGTGCGCAAGCCCACCACATTTACATTGGCTGCAGTATAAAGACCAAACGTATTCGCCGGTACGCCAGGAGCAGTGCCGTAGGCGCCACTATTTCCTACTGCGCCAACGTAGGTGAACCAGGGCTGCAAGTTAGGCACGGCGCCAGTGTCGCCAGTAACTCTTGCGCAATAAACGCCTGTCCACGCATTAGCGGAGACGGCCAGCGCCAGCAAAAGCGCCGCGACAAGCAATAATCTCTTTGTCATCTTCTTTCCTCACTTCCATACTACTTTTGAGATGGAGTCGATCGCCCAGCTTGCTGTTGCCTGGCGATCCTGGCTAAATCAGAGGATTCGCTGTTTTGCAACAGCTTCAGCGCCTCTCCGGGCGTTTTTTCAGCCAGCAATACTCTACTCAACAATCGGATACTAGCACCCGTTTTGCAATTCGTCAAGGGCTGAGATAATATCCGGTATAATTACCTGGTACAGCAACACAAGACTATGGAATATAACACGAGCAATGAACGGGCGATATTCGTCACGATAATATACAATGTGTATATATAATAGACAACATGGCATAACGCACAAAAAATGCCGCCGGCCATAGGCCGACGGCAAGCAATCAGATGACTATAACAAATTATGATCTCTTGCGGCGGATCATACCGAACAGGCCGACGAACCCGGTCGCCAGAGCAAGCATGCTGCCCGGCTCAGGGATCGCGTTGGTCGAGAAGCTCATAAGCTCGCCTGTGCCGACCTTGTCGACGTTAATCGAGTCAACTCGCCAGAAATAGGTCTTGCCAGCAGCAAGCGAATCCGGATCCAGGCCGAAGCCCAGGCCGTTGTAGTTGCCTATGAGCTTGGTCATATTGTTCGCATCCTCGCCAAACCACAGGTCATAAGCCATAGCGTACTGGCCGGCTGTCCAGCTCAAACCGAGGTCGATAAGATCTCCCACATCAAGGGAAGCCCCATCCGCAATGCCATAGCCCACAGCGCCAGGGGTCACGGTCTCGAACTTGACGCTGTGCAGATACAGCGATCCGCCGACGGATTGGTTGTCGTTGGTCAACATAACCTTGGTGTTAGTGGAATCATTGGCGTTGAATTTATAGGTGCCAAGATCAAGCCATTTGTTCTTGCTCGCTGCCGGGGTTTGGTCCTGATACACAGTTGTGGAACCGGAGGCACTAGTAATGACCCATTTGGCGTCGGGTCTCGCCACTGCCTGGTTCACGTTGCCAAAAGTGTTGGCTACGTTGTAGTACCCTGCCGTCGGCAGAGAAACGACATACGTGCCACTTCGGATTCCTACAACCGGTACATTCGAGCTGATGTACATTCCGTAAGCATTGGTCGCGCCCGGCGCACTGCTGCCCGCTCCGCTCGCCCCAACAGCGTTTGCCGCAGGCGCTACTACGAATCCCGGCGCTGCAACCGGCGGGTTCGTGCCGCTGAAGTCGCCGTCAGCTCGGCATCCGTAGACCCCGATCCACGCATGTGCACATACTGACAGCGCCAGCAACAGCACAGCAACAAACAACAATTTCTTTGTCATCTTCTTTCCTCCTTAACAGATCGAAATTAGATATTGGAGATACCAACTGATGCGTATGCTTCTAAAATAGAACGATGAAACAAATAGAAGCACACCATTGACAGCATATAACCAACACTGCGGCCCTTCGTCCGCTTGATATGGAATGATATATGCTTCACATTTGGATAATAGCACCAGAATTACAAGCAGTCAAGGGTATTTGTGAAAACAGGTATTATTACCAGGAGTATGGAAAACATCACTTTTTCCGACGAATAAAGCCGAAAATACCGACCAATCCCATGGCTGCACAGGCCAGACTGCTCATCTCCGGGACAGCATTATCAGCATTAGTCTGGAAACTATACTCAGCACCGTAAGTGATGTTGTCGACGTTACCAGAATCCACCCTGTAGTAATAAGTCCTGCCCGGCTGAATAAGCCCGTCAAGATCAAAAGAAGTATCCGCCAAAATCGTCGCAAGCCGGGTCAAAGACCCGCTTGTCTCCCCAAACCACACCTCGTAAAATGAGTTATATTCCCCCGCAGTCCACGACAACCCGGTGTCCAGAAAATCCGCAACGTTTCCAGTCGCCCCGTTGGCAGGTCCTGTGTAAGTGACAGATTCGGGAGTGGCAGAGACAAACTGGAACCCCGATATGCAAACCCTGTTGGAGCCCACTCCATCAGCCCCTCCCTTATAACCGCCATAAATACCAACTTTGTATAAGATATCGGCGTCTAGTTGTGCAGTGGTGAAGTTGTTCCAGGTGTCGGAGGCGCACTCGAACATATCCATTGTATCGGCATAAATGATCCCGGTAGGGCTGGAATTACCCCACTGATCCGCTGGCCCGCCGATGTAGTTGCCCGTATAAAGAACAACTGCGGTATCCTTCTCGCCTTTGGCGTAAGGCCAAGCGAGGTTGATATGATAATAACCACTGATTTCCGGCTGCCAGAATGCATAAGCCTGTCGCTGTGGACCCCAGTATACAGTTGTGCCGCTATATCGGGACTTCCCAAGCAAACCCGGCGCAGACGACGAAGCATTAAGCGCCGCCCAATCACCCACCTCAGCGTAATATTCCTGGTTCTGACCGCCTTCACCAGCTCCTATGATAAACTCAAAAGCAAAAGCTGGCGCATAAACGGCGCACAAAGCCACTACAATCGCAATCGCCAACCCTCTTCGTAGCATGCAAACCCCTCCTGACACCCGACTCTTCAATTACCTGGCAAACAAGCTCGTGAATATGTACGCATATTATCACCGAAATATCGTGGAGTCAAGGACGAAACACGCCCAAATAATGTTATCCAGCTTCTCAATTATAGTCATCCTGCGCGCCAACACTACGATCGGTGGTGATCTCCGAATCGCCACCGCACAGCCCGAAAAGGCCGGGACAGAGGCCGGCCACTACATCGACTATTTCTACTATATGCTTATTTCGCGCCTTTCGCTTCTTTCGCTTCGCGTTATTCCCTTCCTTATCACCCGCGCACAAGCCACGATCTTCCCGCTTGACATCACCACGCGAAATGCTATGATAACCAGTAGTGAACGGAGGTGTTATGATGGCCAGATCATCGAGTGAGTTCGGCGGGCTGGTGAAGTCATTTCTCGCAAAAACGGGCTTGACCCTTCGCGCTGCGGCTCTCAAATCAGGCATCAGCGCGGCATACTGGGCGGATATGTCTGACGGGCGGGTGCCTTCAGAGGACATTGTGCACCGTATGTCCGAGGCATTTTCTGAACTCGATGAAAACGCGCTGAGGCAGGCCGCCGGATATGGCCCCAAAATGGAGTCGATGGATCCGGTGGAGGCTGTGGAGTTCGCGTTGCGAAGCCAGAAAACCTTATCCGAAGAAGGCAAAAAACAGATTATCGACCTGGTTCGCGAGATACAAGGGAAGCAAAGTGGGTCTGGAGAATGAGACGACTGCACTTCGCGGATGAGGCAGAGCTTTACGCTCATAAAGCCTGGCATACCCTCAAGCTTGAGCCGCCGGCCGATTTATATATAGTGGCGGATAAGCTCGGTATTGAAATCTGCGAGCGGGAGTTCGCCAGAGAAATAGACGGACTATACCTGCGCCTGCCCGGTGCACCGCCGGTTATTGCAATCAACAACTCCTATGTCAAACCAACTGTACGCAGGAGGTTCACGCTGGCCCATGAGATCGGGCACCACCTTCTCGGCCGTCGCATTCAGCCGGGTTCTCGCTTGTTTTTCTTCGACACCTCCCAAATGAGGCGATCCAGTCTTGAGCGAGCGTGTGATCGGTTTGCCGCGCTTTTGCTTATGCCGGAGCCGTGGGTGCGTCGCTATTATGCAGAGCTTGCAAGCAACCCCGAAAACAGGGTGCAGATTATGGCAGGGCGCTTCGAAGTGTCCAGTTGGGCTATGAAAAGAAGGCTGACGGAGCTTCAACTCCAAACCAGCCCGTTTCACGCACGATTTCCTGGATAATGGCGGTTTTCACAGCGGCTCCAAAGCCAGGCGGAGCTTGACGGGTGAGGCCAAAACTACTATAATAATTATGTTTTCAAGCATCGAGAACCACACTGAATTTGGCCGCTCGACAGCGGCTTGACTTGCGTACATAGAACCTTTCCCTTTACATAAAAGCAGGAGCCTTTGGATGACAGACAAGGACGAGACCAGAAATCCTGAAACCACACAAATAGAAAACGATACCTCCGTGAACGGCTACGATGCCGATAATCTACAGATTCTTAAGGGCCTCGAAGCAGTGCGGATGCGCCCGGCGATGTATATCGGCGATACCACCACCCGCGGACTTCATCACCTCTTTTCCGAAGTCGTAGATAACAGTATCGACGAACATTTGGCCGGCTGCTGTTCCAAAATCGATGTTATACTCGGCGCGGACAACACCGTGACGGTTGTCGATAACGGAAGCGGTATCCCGACGGATATACACAGCGAGGCTGGCGTATCAGGAGTCGAGGTCGCGATGACAATGCTGCATGCTGGCGGCAAGTTTGGCGGAGAGCACTACAAAGTCTCAGGTGGATTGCACGGGGTAGGGGTCTCGGCTGTCAACGCTCTTTCAGAATGGCTAGAGGTAAGCGTCAAGCGTGGGGGAAAAACCTATTATCAAAAATATTGCCGTGGTATTCCGTGCAGCCCTCTGGAGGTTGTCGGAGACGCCGATTCGACCGGCACTACGGTTAAATATCTTGCTGACTCCCTTATTTTTGGGGATATCATATATCACCCTAGCATTTTCGTTGAGAGGCTGCGTGAGCTTGCGTTCCTCAATAAAGGTCTGATAATCGCCTTCACAAACGAGCAGGCCGAAGATGAGAACGAGCGGCAGAGAGTGTTCTGCTATGAGAACGGCATAGCCGAGTTCGTCGAGCAGATGAACCGCAATAAAGACCCTCTGCATTCGGTGGTGTACTTCTCTGGGGAGAGGGACGACACGGCTGTGGAAGTTGCGCTGCAATACAACGAAAGCTTCCAGGAAAATATCCGCACCTACGCGAACAATATCCATACCCACGAGGGCGGCACCCACCTGTCGGGTTTCAAGACCGCGTTGACTCGTGTGATAAACCACTACGCTAGAAAATCCGGTGCGCTGAAAGAGAAGGACCCCAACTTGAGCGGGGACGACGTCCGCGAAGGCCTCGGCGCGATTATCTCAGTCAAGATCAAGCATCCGCAGTTTGAAGGCCAGACCAAGACCAAGTTGGGCAACGGTGAGGTCGAAGGCATCGTCAACTCCGTTATGGGCGAAAAGTTCGGGGAGTTTCTCGAGGAGCACCCCACCGCAGCCCGTAGAATCGTCGACAAGGCGCTCACCGCACATCGGGCACGTGAAGCCGCCCGAAGAGCCGCTGATATGGTCAAGCGACAAAGCGCGTTGGAGAACGCATCGCTGCCGGGCAAACTCGCCGACTGTATTGAGAGAGACCCTCTGAAAAGCGAACTGTTCCTTGTAGAGGGACAAAGTGCGGGCGGCAACGCGAAGCTGGGACGCGACCGTCGCACACAGGCAATCCTGCCGTTGCGAGGAAAGATCCTCAACGTCGAAAAGGCGAGGATGGACAGGGCTCTCGAAAACGAGGAGATCAAGTCTTTGGTGGCTGCCCTCGGCACCGGGATTACTCACAGCTCTATGGATGTAGCCGACGATGAACCGGAACTCGATTTCGAATCGGATGGTAAGAAAAACGGCAACGGCAACGGTAATGGTAATGGGAACGGCAATGGCAATGGTAATGGCAACGGCGCCACGTTTGATAAATCCAAGCTGCGCTACGACCGTATAATTATTATGACCGACGCGGACGTCGACGGCAGCCACATCCGAACCCTGCTGCTGACGTTCTTCTACAGATATATGAAGCCGTTGGTCGATGACGGCCACATCTATATCGCTATGCCGCCGTTTTATCGTATAAAGGCAGGCAAGGATAAGATATTTTACGCGAAGGACGATGAGGAGCGCGACGAGATACTGCGCACTGTAGGCACCAAAAAAGACGTTATGGTCACGCGGTTCAAAGGACTTGGAGAGATGGACGCCAAGGACCTCGCCGACACTACAATGAACGTCGAGATGCGTAGAATACAGCAGGTCAAAGTCGAGGACGCCATCGACGCGGACGATATGTTCACCGTTCTGCTTGGCGACAAGGTGGAGCCGCGCAAAGCGTTCATTGAAGCACACGCAAAAGAAGTCAAGAACCTCGACTGGCACGCTTAAGCCGATCGGGTATTGCCCTCTGTCCGGGTATGCATATTTTGTTGCTCGGACAGAGTATTTCCGTTTGAGTTTGTAAATCTGCCTCGTTTAATCAGGAACTGAAGTATGTCTACTGATAGCGCTGAGTTTGATGAGAGCCCGGAATGGCGCGGGCCGTATGCGCTCAGAGCATTTCGCCACCGCAACTATACCCTGCTTTACTTCGGTCAACTTATCTCACTTACAGGCACCTGGATGCAGGGCCTTTCCCTGCCTTATCTCACTTTTACTCTTACAGGTTCCAAGTTACTGTTGGGGATAGTGGCGGCGGTTAGAATGCTGCCATCTATTATAATCACCCTGCCATCCGGCGTCATCGCGGATCGTTTCAGTAAACGAAGAATCGTGATTGTCACCCAAATCCTGCTTCTTATTGAAGCGCTGGCTCTTGCTGTGCTCACGTTTACGCATACTATCCAGGTTTGGCACATCATAGCTTTGGCTGCGTTCGCCGGCATTGCAAACGCGATGGATCTTCCAACCCGCCAGGCGATGATTGTCGAGCTTGTTGGAAAAGAGGACCTCGCCAACGCGATTGCCCTCAACTCCACTATGTTTAACCTCACCCGCATAGCCAGCCCGTTCGTCGGAGGGATTGTCCTCGCACTGATAGGCCCGGCGTGGTGTTTTATGACCAACGCGTTCAGCTATCTTGGTGCGATTATCGGGCTATTGATGATGAGGAATCTGAAAGTCATCAAACAGGCAAGCAAAACCGTTTCGATGACGACCCAGATCCTGGAAGGCTTCGGTTATGTCTGGAAGAACAAACTGACCCGCACTATGCTGATTTTACAGTCGATATCGACTCTGATGATCGGCCAGTACGTCATCTTCTTTCCTGTATACGCTTTGAAGATATACAACGTCGGCGCTATGGGCCAGGGGGCGATGACCGCGGCGGTTGGGGTAGGCGCGTTAGCTGCGGCGATGGTCGTATCGTCGTTAGGTCACCGATATGAGCTTAGGGATATCGTCTTCGTCGGAGGTGTCCTTGCGCCGGCAGGGCTAATAGCATTGGCTTTATGTAATAGTTTTTATGCTTCTCTGGTGTGTCTTATTGTGGTTGGCGTGGGTATGATGGCTTTTACATCGTCTACTAATACCATTATGCAGATGGAGTCTCCCGAAAGCCTGGTTGGTCGAACAATGAGCGTGCGTGCTCTGGTGTTGTTTGGTTTAGGCGCTCCTGGGGCAGTAATGATGGGTCGACTATCGGAGTTGAAACATATAGGGGTCTCTGGAACGCTGTTGAGCTGTGGAGTGATTACCCTTGCTTCAACAGTCTATTTCTCGATGGCCCTGGCAAGATCGTATCGGACTGAAAGCTCCAAAGCTAAAAACATCGTATTCGACGAAACTGTTGATTGATATATTATGAAGTCAAAACAAACCGATGCAATCGTTATGGCGCTGTCCTCGAAAAACGCTGCGGAGATGTCCGTGGTGGCTCCTAATGGGCAGAAGCCTTTAATCGAACTCAATGGCCGGCCGGCGATTTCCTATTTGCTGGATAATCTGCGACTTTGCGAATTGATCTCTGGCATAATACTTGTCACCGACAGCAACGACTTTTGCCGTTTTATCGAAGCTGATTCGACCATTTTCGTCGACAGCGACCTGGAGCAGGCCGTGCTTGCTGGTATAGAATCCTCCAGCGTAGAACGGTGTTTGATGTTGAGTGCGGATATGCCTTTGGCATCGACGCAGGCATTAAGTGATCTGTTACAAGGCGCGCCGGACTGTGATGTGGTCTACCCGGTAGTAGGAAGGGCCGATATGGTGAGGCTGTTGCCGGACAGGACCGCGTATTATATCGACACAAAAGAGGGCTGCTTCACCGGGTCTAGCTGCCTGCTGTTCGATGCGCAAGTGGCGCTCTCCAGGCAATCGACAATCAGCCGGTTGATGTCGGCAAGAAGTAACCCCAAAGAGCTGATAAGCCTTCTGGGGCCGAAGCTTGTTATGAAGCTGATGCTTACAAAAGTCTCGACTGACGAACTGGAAGCCCAGCTCTCTGCGGCTCTTGATGTGAACTGCAGAATATATGTCACCGGCTATCCTGAGATGCTCGTATCTATCGATGCGCCTGGCGATGTGCCTGCAATAGAGGCGCTGTTAACCTGATTATATTTTGCCGGGGATATCGGCGTTCGTTACGCTGCTGTCTACACCCATAACACCGCGCACGTTGAGCACCAGGTCCTGGAGCAGGTTCAGGTCGCCGGTGGTTGTGCCTTCGAGATAGACGATCTGATTGGTCGACCTTACTTTGATATCAGACGCATCCACCATATTCTGCCTGGCCAGCTTCTCACAAACGGCCCTCTCTATCTGCTCATCGCTGAACTCCCCAGCAAATTGCTCGCTTGCGGCCATATCCGAGGCTGGGCCTGCCGATTCCCCGCCTATCGCAAACGGTGTTTCGCTTAAATCCCCCTCCGCCATGCTATATCCGAGATGAGCATCAGCCGGCACTCCATCGGATTGCACAACCTCGATTTTGTTTATCACCTCGTCGATCTCTTCAATTTCGTAGGCCAAATCCTCAGCTCGCTGTTTTTGCCCTTGAGTCTGCACTTGGCCGGTCAATACCGCGACGTGATTTTCAACCTCAGCCTCGACATCCATCAGTCCGATGACCGAATCGGCGAGGATGTTGGCCTTTATACGCAAAGCGCTTAGTTTTGCCGCGACAGCCATGATACAACCCCTTCTTTCTATGTTGGATCGCTTGCTATTTACTTACCCTCGTGTTTTATACAACAAACTGAGGGCGTTACTATGGCGCTCGATTGATTCCGAATGAAGAACCGTCGCTGCACCTATTCCCTGCGCCTTCTTTGTCTGCTATAATCTGTGAGATGACACCTCAAGAGTTTACAGATCAGGATAAACAAACGGCATTTGCACGCGCCATAGCCACTCTCAAAGCAGAGGGAGAAGCTGTGCTTGCGATGTGCGACAGGCTGGATTCGTCTTTTGCAATGGCTGTCGAGTCGGTACTGACTTGCCGTGGCAGATTAGTGGTCACTGGCATGGGCAAATCAGGTGCAATAGGCCGCAAATTAGCGGGAACATTCTGCAGCACCGGCACTCCGTCGCTCTTTTTGCACCCAGCCGAGGGAATACACGGCGATTTGGGTATGGTCACCAGCGAAGATGTCGTTTTGGCTTTGTCTAACAGCGGCGAATCCGAGGAAATAGCACACATCTTGCCCGCTATCGGCCGAATTGGAGCAAAGCTTATCGCTATGGTAGGTCGGTCAGAGTCGACTCTGGCCAGTTGCGCGGATATCGTGCTGGACACCTCCGTTGAATGCGAAGCCTGCCCGCTCGGTCTTGCTCCTACCACCAGCACCACAGTGCAACTCGCTTTAGGCGATGCATTAGCGTTGGCGGTAATGGAAGCCCGCAGGTTTACACATGAAGATTATGCTCTATACCATCCCGGCGGCGCGCTAGGCCGTCGGTTATTGCTCAGGGTAGGGGATGTGATGCGCACCGGCGCCGAGATGGCTGTAGTCAACTCAGATGTCACTTTGCGCGATGTTCTGTTCGCTATAACCCGTGCAGGTGCAGGCGCGGCTTGTGTAGTCGATGAATCTGGACTACTTATCGGCATTATCACCGACGGCGACGTGCGACGAGCACTGCTTACCGATGATATGGCGCTTTCAAAACTCGCTTCTGAGGTGATGATAGCCAACCCTCGCACCATCACCCCGGACAGGCTGGCCACTGAGGGTCTGCGCAAAATGGAAGGTCCCCCGAAACAGATCGGCGAGATGCCTGTAATAGAAGAAGGCAAGCCGGTTGGTATGCTGATGCTCAAAGACCTCGTCGCAGCGGGTATCGTCTGATGATCGACAAACTTTCTAAAATCAAAATGATCGCGATGGACGTAGACGGCACCCTTACCGCCGGTGAGATGATTTTCTTCGACGGCCACCAGGTGAAGCGGTTCAACGTCTACGACGGCCTCGGCACTAGGCTTGCTATGAACTACGGCCTCGGAATCGCCTGGATAACCGGCAACACCTCCACAGCCGTCACCGATCGTGCGAAGTCGCTGGGTGTGACCGACGTCTACCAGGGCGCACGCTTCAAAACGGAGGCTCTGGCGCGCCTGTGCATTGCTCACAACTTAACGATTGATGAAGTAGCCTATATCGGCGACGATCTAAACGATATCCCTCCCCTTGAGATGGCGGGTGTTGCAATTGCTGTCGCCAATGCCTGTGATGAAGTCAAGGAACGCAGCGATTATGTGACTCAGCGCTGCGGTGGGCACGGGGCTGTGCGCGAAGTGATCGAACTGGTGCTAAAGGCTCGCGGCGAGTGGGAAGCCGCTGTCAACAGCTTCCTCGAAGAACTGAATCGCGAGCAACAACAAAAGTCCGGGCCGGAGGCCGTCGCCTGATGGCGCAGCTTACCATATTCCACACCTCCGACCTCCACAACAAACTTACCGAATCTCTTGCCTGCAATCTTAGAGACCTGAAATCCCAATATCCGAACAGTCTGATGTTAGATTCCGGGGATGCTATTTGGGCTGGCAATATATTCTGGCGACCGGGTGGGGAGCCGATTCTGGACTTGATGAACACCGTTCCCTATGACTCTATGTGTATGGGCAATCGTGAGTATCATTTCCTGTCAAAAGGCCTAACCGAGAAAACCTCCCGCGCCAACTTTCCCATTCTCAGCGCCAATCTTCGCTCAGTCAACCCTGCCTACACAACTGCATTTTCTGGCATTAAGGAATCCGTGACAATAGACGTGGGTTTTCGAGTTACGATATTCGGCCTGACGGTGCCGTGCATAACTGAAAGTATGCGCATAAAACGCATCGCCCACCAATATTTCGTCGATCCAATAGAAGCGGCTGCCGATTTAGCCCCCAGGCTGCGCGCCGAATGCGATCTGCTCATAGCCCTAACACATATCGGTCTTGACAAGGATCGCGAACTCGCCCACGCGGCGCCGGATATTGATATAATACTCGGTGGACATACGCATACCGTAGAAGAATCCGAAATCGGCAACACAAAGATATTCCATTCCGGCGCTTACGCTAAATCTGTGCGTAAAATAGATGTGGAACTCGACGCCGGGGCTGTCACACTGACCAGCGAACTAATCCCAATGGTGGAGGCGTAGAAGAGACGTGAGCAGCATTTGGTTAATTATACTTGTTATATTGGCGGGAGGCGGAATAGGCAGGCTTGCCCACCGGCTCTGGCGCGATTCCGATGCCCCTGCACTGGACAGATACGTTTTAGACATCTCTATGGGCATGGGCCTGCTCTCTCTTGTCTATTTCGCTATGGCCGCGTGCCAGATCCTATCAGGACCCTGGCCTCTGATTCTCTGCTCTGTTTTAAGTATACTCGGCATACCGATGATTGCCGATGCTATCCGGTGGTTCAGGACTCGCTCAAAAGGCGGGCGGTTCATCACGCCTGTTACGGTCCTATGGATCATAGTCTTCACCGGCATCGCGGCGACAATGTTGATTCCCGCCCTTGTTCCTCCCACCAGCGCCGACTGGGACTCCCTGGCTTATCATCTCGCCGTTCCCAAGCTATATTTGCAACACGGCGGGTTTTTCTATATCGACCTCGCCTCGCATTCAAACTTTCCATTTTTGGTCGAGATGCTATACACCCCGGCGCTGTCTATTGGAGACGCCGTCGGGGCGAAGCTGGTTCATTATCTATACGGCGTGCTGCTGGCGTTCTCCGTCGCGCTTCTCGCCAAAAGACACTTTCACCCAAAAGCCGCGCCCCTGGCAGCGCTTGCTATTGCGAGTATGCCATTAGTCATGTGGGAGGCCACCACCGCCTACATCGACCTCGCGACGGCGTTATACACAGTGCTGGGTGTCTATCTATTGCTGGAATACTTGGACAAACCTAGGCTGCACTTCCTTGTTGGGTGCGGCATAGCGGCTGGATTTGCGGCTTCGACCAAGCTCACCGGCCTGGCTCTCTTTCCTTTGCTTGCCATCTGGCTCCTGATCGATCGCTTCTACACAAACCGCACCATACAATGGAAACAATCGCTGCTTATATGCGGCGTTGCGCTGCTGGTGTGCTCACCGTGGTACCTAAAGACTTTTATCTACACCGGCAGCCCGGTCTACCCGTTTTTCTACCCTATCTTCGGCGGCAAAGACTGGAGCATGTCGCTTGCAGACAACTATTCGAAGCTGCAGGCGCAGTTCGGACAAGGCCACGACTTTGCCTCGTTCATATTTCTGCCCTATGATCTGACGTTTGAGTCGTGGTGTTTCTACGATACGCCCGGGCTTTTCCCCGGCCCCATATTTCTCATAGCTGTACCATTGCTGCTGCTCGCCAGGTATCGCTCAAACAAACTCTTCGGACTGGCGATGTTCTTTATGGCCCAACTTGTTATATGGTTCTGTCTCACTCAGCAGAGCAGGTATTTGATACCGGCGTTCGCAATTCTTGCGGTAATAATCGCGGCTATTGCCTACACAGACGAGCGCATGAAATACATCCGCGCCGCACTTATTTCTGTGTTCATAGCAACTGCCGTATTTGGTATAGTCACAGAGTCGGATATGATAAAGATCGCATATCCGTGCGTGATCGGACATCAGACCAGGCAGCAATATCTCTCGCAATATTTGTGGATTTATCCAGCCCAGGAGTGGATCAACTCACACACGCCGAAAGATGCCAAAATAGCGCTGTTTGGCGACACTCGCGGGTTCTATCTCGACCGACCATACTTTTGGGCAGACCCCGGACACAATCTGAAGTTTACAAGGGATTTCGACAGCGCTGACGAGTTCCTGGCATACCTCAAGAGACAGGGGATATCTTATGCTATGGTGAACACATGTCTGATACCCAGGCGAGAAGACGCCACTGGAACCGCGAAACACATACACGATTTAATAGATGATGGTCGGTTGCAGGTAGTCTACGAGAGCTCTGCTGTGGTGCTGAAAGTCAAATGAAGCTGAGCGTAATCATACCTGTCTATAACGAAATGGACACCATCAAGGAAGTGCTGCGACGCGTCCGTGCAGTTGATATAGAAAAAGAAATAATCGTCTCAGACGACTGCTCCACCGACGGCTCCAGAGAATATCTCAGAGAGCAATCCGATATCGTCCTGGTCGAAAGCGACCGCAATCAAGGCAAAGGCAGGTCGATTCGCTCCGCTCTGCAGCACGTAACCGGCGACATCGTTCTCATACAGGACGCCGATTTGGAATACGACCCAAACGACTATCCCGCGCTCATAAAATCGATCATCGACGGGGAAGCCGACATCGTCTACGGCAGCCGATTTATGGGCAAAAAACCGAAAATGCGTCTTGTAAACTACATCGCTAACAAAATCTTCGCCGCGCTCGCGAGTCTGCTCTACGGGGTCAAAATCACCGACGAAGCCACGTGTTACAAGGCTTTCAAAACCGAAGTACTCAATAGCATCGAATTGCGCTGCAATCGTTTCGAGTTCTGCCCGGAGGTGACGGCGCGGCTTCTCAAACGCGGCTATCGCTACAAAGAAGCGCCTATCTGGTATGAAGCCCGCACCCACGCCCAGGGCAAAAAAATCACCTGGAAAGACGGCGTCGAGTGCATCTGGACGCTGCTGAAATATCGTTTCACAGGCTAAAGGAGCCGGCTATGAAAATCGCTATTATGACGGACCTCGAAGGAGTCGCCGGGGTGGTCGATTCGGTCAACTGGTGCAACGAAACCAGCCCTTATTATGAGATTGCCAAAGACCTGCTCACACTGGAAGTCACCGCCGCCATTCAGGGGTTTCGTGAGGGGGGAGCAACGGAGTTTTTTGTAATAGACGGCCACGGCTGCGGTGCAATAAACATCTGCCTGCTGGATCCGGCCGCAGAATATTCCAGGGGATGGGTCGGCCCGTGGCCATTCGGCATCGACAAGTCCATCGACGCTGTGGCCTGGGTTGGACAACACGCCAAGGCAGGCACCGAGAAAGCACACCTCTGCCACACCGGCTCCATGAACGTCATAGACTTCTCCGTAAACGGCATATCCATCGGCGAGTTCGGAAAGTTCGCATTCTGCGCAGCAGAGCTTGGCATCCCATCGATATTCGGCTCCGGAGATGAAGCCTTCACAAAAGAAGCGCAGACGCTCATACCCGGCATTGAGACCGTCATCGTAAAACGCGGTGTCGCAATAGGTTCAGGTGAGGAATGCGATACAGATCAATACCGCATCCGCAACGCCGGCGCCGTGCATCTGCAGCCCATTCGTGCAAGGGAATTGATTAAAGAGGGCGCAAAAAAAGCAGCACAACGCTTTGCCAACGGCGAGTTCAAAGTATCGATGCCCGCACCGCCTTATGAAAGCGTGGTCATATATCGCCACGACGCAGCTAACCCTCGCCGCGAGGTCCGCAAACAGCACCCAACCAGCTTCATCGCGTTGCTCAATTCCTAAAGACGTACAAAAGAACGGGCCGGACATTAACATCCGGCCTCGAACTCTTTTAGCGTGCAACAAGACTATACCAGTCTCATACGTGCTGAGTTGTGTGTATTTACGTTCGATACTTTACTGCCAAGCAAACAGCCAACAGACGGTCGCAGCATACCTCGGAAAAATGTCGTCCATTGCAGCTTACGCTTGCAGACGCAGCACGTGTCCTGGTGTTGTTTGTTCTCCGCTCCACACCAGAAGCACTTAACCATTTTTTCCACGCTCCCTCCAAAGGAGGCCGATCTGTAGAGACAGACGGATCAGCCGCTAAACACACGTGCATAAAGTATGCCATAGCCGTCTATACCCATCATTGTGCGGAGAATATCCCCACTGTCCCGGTAAAACGTGAAAAAATGTAAGCAACTGCGATTAGTGCATCTCCACCTCACACGTGCCGATTCCGCCGCGATAGAAATTGAATTGCACGTTCGAGTGCAGCGCCAGAAGCGACATCGGCACCGCGCTGTCCGGTATCTTCTTGCCGATCATAAGAGTCGTCAACCTCTGACCAAACGGGTTGTCGTGCGCGCCCGCCTGCCATATCGAGACCTTCTCGGCCTTCCACGTCTGCACCGGACCAACCGTCACGGCCTTGCTCGGCACGATATCTATCTTGCCGCCGCCGGATGTGCGAGCGTTTTGCATAATAGTCATAGGATGCAGGTCGACTACGCGGGTGCTGAGTTGCAGGTATTCCTCAGGGGTGGGGGGCAGGTCTTTATATTTGCCCTCTCTTTTGACGGGGTCATTGAACGCCCAGTGTTTGACATCCCCCTGGCCGCCCTGCATCACTGCGCACCTCACGCCCTCCCAACTCGCTATATACTCCGCGGGATCCGCGTCGGGATAATGCTCATTGGCTTTTGGCAGAGCCAACTCCGGCTTGATCCGGTTAAAACACAGTTCACGGTCGGCTCGTGCAAATGACAGCGGATGATCCTCCGGAACTACTTTGCCGTCGATAATCCACTCGTCCATTCCCCAAAAATGCGAATCGGCGAGGTTCAAGCCGATAGCATTCACTATCCGGGCCACAAGTGGAAGCTGCTCCGTCGGCCCGATCGGCCCACAGATTCCCACCGGGTTATCAGGCGTCGATTGCCGCCACGCATCGACATACTCCAGCGCCTCAGCACAGTAGAAATCCTCCAGCGTGTCGTAAAACACCACCTTGAAACCCTCTCGCGACAACCCCAGCATATCCTCCGGAGTCAACCTGGCGGCATCGTCAAGGATTTCCTTATCCAGCGTCATATAATCCCACCAGTCCGGCGCGATCTTGCTAATTGCTCTCGGCATTTCCCTCTCCTTTTCTATAGGTTGATATCAGTGAATCAGGCCTGCTCAGCTATGAAATCTCTGAGAACTTCACGAAGCGGATCAAAATCCTCCGCACCAAATCCCAGATGCGAATGCAACCGCCAACCCTCGGCGTATTCATATCTCCCCGACATCCTTCCGACAGCCTTAGACATCTCCTGCATGGTGCTCAGATAATTATCCACCCCCTGGCTGTCGTCGAGCCACTGCCTCTGACTTTTATGGCAGGCCAGCATTTCCAGCTTCTTATCCATAACCCCGGTAATGTCCACATAAAAATCCGGTGTTACCGGGTTTCTGAGCTGGTCACACAACCCCCAGGGCAGCGCGTGATAAAGCGCCATATCGTGGTCAACGGGAGGAGTAGGCGGGTCGGATTGATAGTTTCTCATGCCACGGCAGAACGCAGCCGTCACCATCAGCCGGCACGATATCGAGTGATCTTCCATATAATCCTGCGGCGACGGCAAAAGCAAAATCTCCGGCTTCACTTCCCGCACTATACCGCACAGCTTGCGTATCAAAGGCTGCTCGTAGTGGATTTCTATATCCGGCACAACTGAGTCGTGATATTTCGCGCCCACCATATTCGCAGCGTTTTTCGCCTCCTGCGTGCGCATGCGAACCGTCTCTTCCGCGTCCATTGTAGCAGACCCGCATGACCCATTTCCGATCGTCATATAGTGCAGTTCATATCCCGCATCCCCAAGCCTGATAAACGTGCCGCCCATCATCAGCTCAATATCATCCGGGTGCGCTACCACCGCCATTGCAATCTTTGCCAATTAAAGACTCCTAAACATTCAAACGTGCCCGCTATGCAACGCGGGCACGATGTCGAATCAACGATCCTCAAACGGAGAGTGCGTCACTTGCGCACTTTCTCTGCGGCATTGCGAATGCCCTTGATTGTGTCCTCGATCTCCCGGTCTGTCAGCCGAGGATGCATCGGCAGGTTGATCTCACGTCGATAGAAGAACTTCTCGGCAATCGGACAGAGATTATCCTTATAGCCGAGTTTCTTCAGGCCGGTGAAGTGATAGGTCGGCTGGTAGTGCAAAATCCCCTGCACGCCCTCCTCGTTATACAGCACCCGCATATAATCGTCCCTGCTCGCGCCAAGCTCTTCTTCCTCGACGCAGAGGGTATACAGGTGATAAATATGCTTGCAATCAGGCGACTCATATACCGGAGAGATTCCCTTGATTCCCCGGATGCCCTCGCTGATTCGCCGCCCCAGTTCGCGTCGCTTCTCGTTCAGCATATCCAGCTTCTTAAGCTGAGCGCGACCAACCGCAGCCTGAATCTCGTTCATACGATAGTTACTGCCCCAATGGCCGTTCACGTCCACCACGTCGAAGTGCGAAGGAATCCAATAATCCTTCTGATCCTTCCAGTGATCAAGGTTCATACAGCGCAGCTTCTCGATAGGCTCCACGAACTCATCGCGGTTGGTGGTGATCATCCCACCTTCGCCGCAAGTGGTAATATTCTTCAGCGAATGGAACGAGAAACACCCGATATCTCCAACACTGCCGGCCTTGCGACCCTTATACTCCGCCCCCGGAGTATGCGCACAATCCTCCATCACATACAGATTGTGCTTGCGGGCGATCTCCATGATCGGGTCCATATCGCACATCTGCCCGCCGTAGTGCACCACATAAATGGCCTTCGTCCTGGAAGTCACTTTCTTCTCGACCTCTGCAGGGTCGATGTTGAAAGTCTTCGGATTGATGTCGGCATATACGGGGATTCCGCCTTCTTTGAGGAGCACAAGCGAAGTGGCCACGAAAGTGTTCGGGGTAACGATGACTTCGTCGCCCGGTTTGATGTTGAACACCTGCGTTGCAACGTGCATTGCAGTAGTGCAGTTAGACACGGCAAATGCGTGTTTTACGCCGCACATCTTGGCAAATTCGCTCTGGAAACCCGCCACCTGCGGACCCATTGTGAGGGTGTCCTGCTGCATCGCCTGCCAGGCCGCGTTCTTTTCGTCCTCATCGTAAATCGAGCCGAAGAACGAATAACGAACCTTCAGGACGACGCCGTCATCCATCTCGTAGCTGCTGGTGATTCCACCCTCGGTATCTGATCCGGTGAATATTTCTTTAACTTCTGCCATCCTAAACACCTCGCTTTCGAACTATTCCTAGTCCTGTAATTAGTGCCGAATGTCGCAGAATCCTTTAATAAGCGGCCTTCAAACTCACCATTATACCTAAGCTTTTATTTTTGGGGGTTTTCTGAGCGCAAGGTAGGCAATCGCCGCTACGCCCAGCAATATCAGCGGAATAATAATCCAGAACAAGGGGCTTTGAGCCTCCGATCGCACCTCCGGCACCCATTTGTTGATGAGGAAGTTCAACCGCCCAATGAACAGCGTCATCCTCCCCATAACCGTAGCGCCGAACATCGCGCCGAAGCCAATCATCAAAAACCATCTCCCCGCGGCGGCAGTGTTCTTAACCGCCGCATGCTTGTGCTCGAAGCTGAAGAAGAAATAACTCAATGCAGCCAGCAGCACAACATAGAAGATCGTCACGTTGATCACGTTGGAGAAACTCCCTGTGAACGGTTTCATCGAGGAGCCGATCTGAGGGAAATAGCCTTCGTAGAACTCGCGGAATATCCCGCCTGCCGCAAATCCCATGAACAGACCGAATATAACCCGGCTGATCCACGCGTGTTTGCGACTATACATAAAATAGAACATACTTCCGACAACAGCCGCAAATATCCACCACCACTTGCCGTCGGCTGTCATCGGCTTCCACCACTTAGGATACAGTATGTTGTGCCACGTAATATACACCCCATATCCGCCATAAAGACCGATGAATATATGCTCAAAGAACCTGTAAAACTTGTTCTCTTTATAAAGCACCGTATATATTCCGAACGTGCACAGCGCGCCCGCCCAGATCGCAATCGCGTTAGAATTAGAAGCCAGCCAATTAACCAAGTCTGGACCCTCTCGTCAACCCTGCCCTCCTGGCCGCCAGGTAACCCAAGTTGCCCAGCACGATCAGGAGAATAATATATATGTGGGCGGCAGAAAGCGCCCACGAAGAAGCAGACGCATCCGTAGCAACATTGCCCCGACCTACAAGCGTCTCATACTGAACCGCGCCCATAACGCCGTTCAGCATCCCTTTAAGCTGGCCGGAGTCCAAATATGGATACGCCCCCGCCGACATAACCGCCGTCGGACAATAGATCAGCGGGATATGCTTCGGCGTGGTCAAATATGAAATCCAATAGCCCATCAGCCCCACCGAGGTCAAATCGACCACAGCGCCGATGTTACGATAATTCTTGACAAAGCTCGTGGCAGGCAATTTGCTCAGCGGGGTGCCGTTTCGGTCCTCTTTCATAACCTGCTGGAAGTTCTCTCCCATTCCGCTAATAATTGCGCTGATTGATCCTGTCTTATAACCCACATGCGCCCAGTCCTTGCCATATTTAATCAGCGGCTTGCCCTCTTTTGCCAACTGCCTGTTCATATCCTTTTGCACCTGCATACCGCTCTGATAACTCAACTCAGAGCCGACCAGGTTCCAGCTCATAATCACAAACTTGATCTTCTTTGAGAACATATGCCGCATCAAAGCCTGCATCTGCGGGTCATTTTCGGCCTGAGTCCCAGCGCCCCACGACACCGACAAGAACGCTATCTGATCCGGCCGAATCGCGTCGATCGTGTTATAGGTGTTCTGCACCTCAGGCAGCACCGTCTTAGGATGCCTCGCCGGGCGAATAATCAGCGGCACCGACAGCACCACGGCAACCAGCACATACAAAATCCGCCGATCAATATTCTGAAGTTTAATCAATAGGTTCATCTATAATTGCCTGTCAAAGAAGCTCCCGCGCTCCAGACTCAACCATATCCTCAAACTCATAGCCACCGCGCCGATGGCAAGCCCAAACTCAATCGCCCTCTGCACCGCCATATTCGGCCAAGTCAGCAGCCAGTAGGTGATGTTCTCCAGCCTAAGCGACGCCAGCAACCCCGTATGCGGCAGCCAATCCGTCAACCACGCGCCAATCGGGACCAATCCCAGCATAATAATCCCCGCCGTGCCCATCATCAAGCCCGCCTCAGCCGACCTGATTCTGAATGCTCTATACGCAGCAGAGACTATGTAAAAGGCGATCAGCGAGAACATCGTGGCATCAAGGTTCTGCACAAATCCATCGAAGAGGATCGAGTAAAGGCTTGTGCTCGCCGACTGCACACCCTTGGCCAGGCCAGGGCCAAGGCTACTAATCGTGCTGTCCTTCAAAAAACCGACGATCATAATAAAGAAGAACGTTATGAAAAAGGCCAGGCTGTTATACCAGCCCTCTCCCTTTTTCTTCACCGCTCTGCCGTGAATAGCGAACAGGTTGGAGGTGCCCAAAAGCAGCGTAAAACTGCCGATAATCATCGCCCAGTCCGCCACATTAGGCTTGGCATCCGTCAGCCCTCTCGCAAACCGCGCCACTCCTGCACTTCCCGGAATCCCCGCAACAGTTTCGTGAGGCAGCAAAAACTCCAACGAGAAATACAATCCACCGAGAAACGTTACGCCTGCGACCACCATTTTTCGGTATCTTGGCGGCACCGCCATCAGGGCCATCAGCGCCGCAGCCCCGACTAATAGTGCACCCAGGATATAAAACGTCAACAGGCGGCCGTGAACCGACACCGGCAGCGCCACAGATAATACATTCAACCCGATTCCCACCGTTATGTGCTCCTCGGGAAGTATTGCAGGAAGTATTTATTAAACAAGTTGTTAATCTCCCCCAAGCCCGGGAAATGCGTTCCTAGGGCGGCAAGCGTGACTCCGACTACACCGATCAGCACCAATCCTACCATCAGCAATTTGCCGTAGTCCTGCCCCACAAGACTGCCCAGCAGAGTAGGTTCGCGGGAGAGATACGCGCTCGCCGCATAATACTCATCCCCGATAATTGTGTAGTCACATGAAGCCAAAAAGAACGGTATCTGCGTGATGGAAGGCGTTCCCGCTACCTGAATCGCCCCTGCAATCTGGCCGTTTTCTGCCAGAATCAGAGCCTCCGCGAAGTATGCTCCAAAATAGAACGCCGTCGCCACTTTCTCCCTGTGCAGTATCCCGACCACGCCCGAAGCCCACGCGAACTGCTCATTGGTGATATAACGCACGTCTTCCGGTATAAACTGCTCCGGCACACCTTCGGCAGCGTATGCGTCCCTTGCCACTTCTTCGGCCACGGTGTAGAGTATCGGGTCCGACAGGGTTACGATCACGCGGGTAGAATAATTCGCAGCGCGTCTGATTATATGCGACATAATCGACATCGACTGCAAGCCGACTATGTCCAGCCCGCTCAAGCCAGGCGCATAGATCATAGGCCTGCCCATCTCCGTAGCACGCCCAACCGCCTCATCCAGCACCGACAACCCCGGTATTCGGCGAATAAACAACTCTCGTCCCCGTCGAGCCGACAGTATCTTCCACAATATGAAGAACACCAGAAGCCCTTCGACAATATAAACCGCCGGATTGGCAAACTCAGTCATCCCGGACATACTTATACCTTCTCCTGTGCGTTTTCTGCTTTTGCTGACATTTCTTCAATACGTGTAATGAGCTTGTCGATGTTATCACGCTCCATCAGCATTTTGCCGAAATCAGCCACCGGTTGCGCTCCGAACAACAACCCAAGCAAAGGCACTCCCACCATCAGCGTCTGCCCTGCTATCCACGACAGCGGCTTATGCATGTCCAGAAACAGCACCGCAGGGGTTTCCAGATGCTTTCCGAC
Organism: Armatimonadota bacterium; assembly: GCA_050948905.1. GTDB lineage: Bacteria > Armatimonadota > UBA5829 > UBA5829 > UBA5829 > DTKD01. The sequence goes on from JBMNES010000001.1 coordinate 1,741,464, forward strand.
CACCTTTTCTGCGATCGTATCTATGATCTGCTCCCGCCTCTCATCTGTAAGCGGGGAGCAAAGGTCCAAATCACTCATCAGAACCCGGCCTCAACTCTTTCACAGCCTTGATGACTTCAGATTCGTTATCAGCAAACCGCAGATACACACCTCTAAACGCTTCCAGTCGCGATACTCTGTCCAGCGGGCTTAATTTTACGCCAGAATCGTCAAGATAGCATCGCTTAACATCCGCCCACTTGATCTCCGCGCTTTTCAACAACATCCTGCAAACCGCTCTATCCGGCCACAACTCAAATCGCACAGGCAGCAAAAAATCGCTCAACGATATCAGCACCGCAGCCACAACTATTACCGCAGCGTATGGACTGATAGCGACATAGCCAACAACCGCAGCAAAGACCGCAAACGCGATTGAGACGAGCGCTTTAGCGAGATTTTGGCGGGCAAGGTGAATTGACCAACTCATGATAGGTTGGGGTGGGGCGGTTTGGAGGGTCATTGTTTTTTTATCGTAAAAAGCCAGATCATACTCCACAAATTCTTATAGGTAAATGATATGGAAATGGCCGAACTCTGTCAAGCTGCGAGGCATATCCAACCCACATTAAACGAGCAGCCTGCAATGCTCGCATCTCTTCATTCTCATCCTATATGCCGATAATCCAAGCATCAGCGCGATTATAACTAGCTCTAGATTCACCGACACTCTGTACGGGTAAATAGCAGTAAAGCTATTGTTGTGCAAATGCGAATTAAAGATGTTGTGGTTATCGAAGTCAGGGCGTTTTAGTTGACGGGCTGCTATTTATGTTGTATCATACGGTTGCTGGCATAAAACGCTTCGTGAAATCACGTGATCCTGTCGGAGTATGAGTAGCGATGCGAGTCGGGAATGCTGTTAAAGGAAGACCAACGGCAGTAGGCACTGCCGGGTTCACCATCGTTGAGTTATTGGTGGTGATTGCGATTATCGGCGTCTTGGCGGCGATTATGTTTCCTGTCGTCATCAAAAGCAAAGAAGGCGCCAAGATCGGCCAGTGTCTATCCAACCTTCGCCAGCTCCACGGCGGTTTATCACAATACCTCAGCGACTATAACGAACGCTTCCCAAGTGCGGTTTCCTGGGGCAGCCCACGTTACTGGCACGATGTAAGCAACGGCTCAGAAAAGACCATCCAGGAACTGCTCTCCCGTTATGTTCGCAACGGAATGCAGACAGTTGATGGCAAAACCTACGCCAAGCCAGGTGTTTTCTACTGCCCCAGCGACGTTGGTGTGCGCGGCAGCGCAGGGGATCTGCACGGTGTACCTGCGAATCAGCCGATTTGGAAATATGCCGGGTGTAGTTACGAATACTACGCCTCAAATCAAGTAGATTGGGAGACTTACAATCCCAATCAGCCGGAGGCTACGACCATTCGATCCTGGACAGGTCTTTCCCCAGAGGTCGACGGTCCCGGAGGGCCTCATCGAGTAGGCGCACCTCTCAGCAGCATTCGATACACCAGCCGCAAAGCGGTTATGGGGGATATCTGGTATTGGCATATGGGCGATCAGGTCCCGGACGGCAGATTAGCCTATCGCAATACCCTGTTCGCTGATGGACACGCCGCCCGAGTCAACGGCGCGCACCACGAAGATGCCCGCCTGCAGCCCCTAAGACCGTGGCACAGAATGTCCGAAATCCGCGAAGAATAGCAGACTACGGCGCAGTATCAACATCCAACATCCCGTAATTCCGCGCATTCCCTATCATTTCAAGTGGTATTATGATGGGCGCGATCTCCGAATCGCCGCCCCATAACCCTATGATAGGCGGTGATCCCCGAATCGCCGCCCCTAACCGTTCCCCGTCATTCGAGCGCCCATCCCCGTCATTTCGAGCGAAGCGAGAAATCTGCTTTTCCGATAACCACCAGCCCTTCGAGCATCCTTCCCTACTCAAAAAAATGCGTCTCAGTCGTCCTGGACAAATCCCGTATCGAATGCCCACACACAACCGAATCCACGATCTTCCCGTTCACAGTCCTATAATAACAGGCCCTCGAGTCCGTGTTGAAATTATCGAAGCTGAGCTTCTCGCCGGGCGCATCTGACAGTGCGAAGTAGTCCACTTTTCCACCGCCGAAGCCAATAGCCAGCGCTACACCTTCTCCTCCACTCATCGGAACATACTCCACGCTTTTCACCGGACAATTTGCCGCTTCAGGTGTCGGGTAGAACACATAGGCCAGCCTGGTCACTCCGGCCTGCTCTTTTTTATAAACTGGTGTGGGGATAGGCCTGCAGCCATAATCAGTGAACCGAATCCAACCCTGCACTACCGGATCTTCCTGTCCAGCTATCACATCCACCGACAAGGAATCATCTTTCGCAGGGCATATCGTCAAATTCGCACCCTGGTCGTCGGTCGAGCGTACTGCATTGGTTTTCTTATCTACCTCGACCTCGCTCACATCCAAATGGAACATACTCTCATATCTATGCGGCTTGTCGTCTCCAGGGGTCAGCTTGTCCACCACTATCCAGTAATCCGGCTTAACGAAGAACACACTCCTCTCGTGCTCCACTTTTATCAAGCTATCCCCTGCGTAACCATCAGCATATACGCTTGATGCATAATCATATTTGTCACCAGTCGCCCATTTAATCGGCATCGGCTTCGACAGCACATATTCCTGCCGTGGCCGACCCTTGCGATGCTGCTCACAGCCATCGACCATTATCGTATTATGTGCTCTCGTTGATAGCACATATTTCCGCCATTGCGAGCTATCGTAAGGATAGTTGCCGGGGTCGATCAGCATATACTTGCCATAGGCGTAGATCACAAAACTGAGTGCGTCCTCGTGCTGGTGCCCATACCCAAACGGGCCAGCGTCAAATAGCATATACCGCGCATCCGCATCCCACCCGGACCGCATAATTATATGCCCTGAAAATGGCAGTGCAATAGAATCCACTGCGGGTTTTGTGCCTTCTTTGCCGAGTGTCGCCAGCCACAGATAGTCTTTCCTATCAGGGAAATAGGTCAGCCCCTTCCGAGCCTGGCCCTTGACATTGGTCAAGCCTGCATCGTTCAGCCCCGGCAGATACCCGTTCGGCATTGATGCGTAGAGGTTATAATCAAACATTCTCTCCATCTTCGCAACATAACTCTCAGGCATAGCTATCCCGTTCACATTCGCCACTTCCCACGCCATAGAGAAGTTATCGAGCGAGACCTGATGATACATCGTCGACAGCTCTATCTGCGCGCCGTCCGGATAAACCTGCTTATCCAACTCCACAAGCAGCCGATCCGTAGCAACTTCTCTCCACTGCTCGGCCTCTTTGAACTCAGGGAACAGCACCCCGACGTGCATCAGACCGTTGCATTCCATCGTCAACCAGTTCGCTGTCGTGGGATATTTCACCAACTGCCGGGCGTGTTCCACCATCGACTTGACCATAGTCACCATAGCCTCGTCAGTGAAAGAGGGAGAGTGTACAAACAGATAGAACGCCGCCGGCCAGGTCTGGCCCATTCGTATGCCTTGCTCGATAGTCCGCCACAGCACTCCGCGATTACCGCTTTCGTTTTCCGGTATCGGGCACTGCTTCACCCAATCGGTCATCTGATAAACGAACTCTTCAGCGTATTTTTCCTCGCCAGTCGCCAGATACGCCAAGCCCAGCGTCGTCCAAAACGGGTGCCGATTTAACTGAAACGGCCATTCACGATAGTTTATAGGGTCCAGGCTCCAGTCGATTCTACCGTCATATTTGTGATAGACTCCCACGCTCGGCAAATCCCGCTGCAGAATCCGGTCAGCCTGCCGGGTATCGGTCTTATCGGTGCGCTTGCCGCGAGGAAGACCAGCCAGCCAATCCGGCTTCCAAACTGGTTTTTTGCGGCCCCTCAAATACTCAGCAAACTCGTGCTTTGCGCCTTCAATATCCGATGCACTAATCGCCGCCTTAACCTTCTCCAAGCCAGCAGAATCCAGGTTCATCGCATCAAAAAACTCAGCGTCCGTGATTCTCGGCCCTTCTACATTCGCAAACCCTGCATTTACAAGCATCAATGTAAACACTATCATCACCACTACTCTCATTTCGCACTTCCTGGTCAATGTCATACTGCCTCATACGCAAAAATGGCCCCGGATTCCTCCGAGGCCATTGGAAATCAGACGTCAAGATCCGATCAGTAGATCGCTTCTTCAGTCTCCTTATCAAAAACGTGGGTCTTTGCCATATCCAATATCAGTTCCATCTCGGCGCCGTCTTTTGCCTGAGATTCAGCCTTGATGCTGGCAACGATATCGTGATCCCCGCAGCTCAGATACATTGTGACGATGTTTCCCATAGGCTCCGTCACATCCACGACTGCTTTGATAGTATTATCAGGGGTCGCTTCTATGATGTTTCCCAGCGCTTTATCGAAGATGTCCTCCGGGCGCACGCCAAAGATCACATCTTTTCCAACATAATCGGCCAGCAGCTTGGCCTTGTCGGCCGGTGGCTTCACGGTGAAAAATCCTGCGTCAATTCCATATCCATCTGCGCCGTTGGTTATCTTTGCATTGATGAAGTTCATCGAGGGCGTCCCGATAAACCCAGCCACAAACACATTAGCCGGAGTATTATACAATCCAAGCGGGGAATCAACCTGCTGCACGACTCCATCCTTCATAACCACAATGCGATCGCCCATCGTCATCGCTTCTACCTGGTCGTGGGTTACGTATATAGTCGTGATTCCGAGCCTTCGGTGCAGTTTAATCAACTCCGCACGGGTCTGCACTCGCAGTTTTGCGTCAAGGTTGGAGAGGGGTTCGTCCATAAGGAAGACCTTAGGCTCCCGCACAATCGCCCTTCCAAGAGCGACTCTCTGCCGCTGTCCGCCCGAAAGCTGTTTCGGTTTACGATTCAGCAAATCCGCCAGCCCCAAGAGGTCTGCTGCTTCCTTAACCCGCGCCTGGATCTGCTCTTTAGGCAGCTTACGCAGTTTCAAACCAAACGCCATATTATCGTACACGCTCATATGCGGATACAAAGCGTAGTTCTGAAACACCATCGCGATGTCGCGGTCTTTCGGAGAGACATCGTTGACCAGGCGGTCTCCGATATAAATCTCGCCTTCAGTCGCTTCCTCAAGGCCCGCTATCATCCTCAGGGCCGTGGTCTTACCGCAGCCCGAAGGCCCGACAAGCACCAGAAATTCTTTATCCTTAATCTCAAGGTTCATACTGTTGACCGCGATTACACTCTTAAATGTCTTGGTCAGTTCTTTGATGACGACCTGCGCCATACGATGCTTCCTCCGTTCTTCGCTCCGGGCCAGCCCCAAATATGCCGAAGCGGCTACATATCAATACGCTCATACGAGCAAAACCCCGGGGCTGGGGTGTATTCAAATTATATGAAGAGCTACCTTTCCTGTCAATCAAATAAGCTACCCTCCACTAACCGGCAAAATCTCCCCTTCTCCCCAAACCTGCTATAATAAAATAGTAATGCAAACCTACCAAGTCATAATCGTCGGGGCAGGGCACGCCGGTTGCGAGGCAGCGTTGGCGTCGGCTCGAATGGGCCTTGAAACCCTGCTTCTGACAATAAATATGGACACCATCGGCCTGATGGCCTGCAACTGCAGCCTCGGCGGCCCAGCGAAGGGTAATCTGGTGCGTGAGATCGACGCGATGGGCGGTGAGCAGGCGCTTGCCACCGACGCCACCCTCACGCACATCCGGATGCTCAACACCGGCAAAGGCCCTGCGGTTCGAGCATTACGTGCACAGGTAGATAAGAAACTCTACGAGAGCTACTTTAGGCGAGTGATGATGGCCCAACCCGGTCTTGACATCAGGCAGGCCATGGTCGAGGATATTGCTCAACGTAGCAACTCGAAACTCATAGTCACCACTCAAACAGGCATCAAATACGCCGCGCAGTGTGTGATCGTAACCACCGGTACGTTCTTAAACGGCTTAATTCACATCGGCGAAACCCAGATATCCGCCGGCAGGGCAGGGGAGTTCGCCGCTAAGTCTCTTTCCGACAGCCTAAGAAATCTCGGATTCGAGCTTGGCAGGCTCAAAACTGGGACAACAGCCCGCATTGACAAAAAGAGCATCGATTATTCCAAATGCGAGAGGCAGGACTCAGAGCCAGACGCAGGCCCGTTCTCGTTTATGCGAACGGCTGGCTACGATAACGCCGACTCCCAACTGCCGTGTTTCCTCACCTACACAAACGACGAGACCCGCGACATTATTATCCGCAACCTCGAGCGATCCGCTATGTACGGCGGCCGAATCGAGGGCGTCGGGCCGAGATATTGCCCTTCCATAGAGGACAAGCTCGTCAAGTTCCCCGACAAGCGCCGCCACCAGATATTCCTTGAACAGGAAGGCTGGAACACCGACGAGATTTATGTGCAGGGAATGTCGACAAGCCTGCCGGAGGACGTGCAAATCCAGGCTTTGCGCACGATTCCCGGCCTTGAGCAGTGCCGGATGATCCGCCCGGGCTATGCAATAGAATACGATTTCGCCCCTCCAACCCAGCTAAAGCCGTCGTTAGAGACCAAACTCGTCGAGGGTCTGTTCTTCGCCGGTCAAATTAACGGCACTTCAGGCTACGAGGAAGCTGCTGCGCAGGGCCTTATGGCCGCGATCAACGCAGCCCAGCTCATCAGAGGCAGGGAGCCGATTGTAATTCGTCGAGACCAGGGCTACATCGGCGTGTTGATCGACGACCTCGTCACCAAGGGCGTCAGCGACCCCTACAGGCTTCTGACCTCCAGAGCCGAATACAGACTGCTGCTGCGACAGGATAACGCCGATCAGAGACTGACCCCTATCGGCAGGCAGGTCGGTCTCGTCTCCGATGAACGTTGGGAACGCTTCCAGACGAAGCAGGCGATGGTCGAAAAAGAGCACATCCGCCTGGCCAACACCTATCTCCGGCCTTCTGATACTCAGCAGACCGAAGCACTCGGCATACAGATCAACGGCCGCAGCATCTCTCTCGAAGAGATTCTACGCAGACCGGACATCCAATACAGCGACATCGCACGGGCAGTGCCCAACGGTGAGGTGCCTCCGGACGTCGCAGAGCAGGTAGAAATCTGTGTCAAATATATGGGCTACATTGAGCGGCAGGAGGCTCAGGTTCAACAGGCCAGAAAACTTGAGGAGAAGCCGATACCCCAGGCCATAGACTACGCCGAGATCAGGGCGCTTTCGCGGGAGGCTGCCGAAAAGCTGGCCCGCGTACGTCCGACCACTCTCGGGCAGGCGTCACGAATCCCAGGCGTAACCCCTGCCGACGTCGCCATCCTCGCGGTGAGCATAGCCAACAGCCGCGGGCAAGAGAACTGACGTGGTGAATTCCGACAGCGCATTTCTACCCATCGAACTGCTCCGATCAGGTGCTGCAGAGTTGGGTATTCAGCTCGACGATTTGCAAATCTATCAGCTTGACCAATTTGCCCGCCTGCTCGTCGAAACTAACAAAACTCTCAATCTTACTCGCATCACCCAGCCCGATCAGATAGTCACAGGCCACTACCTCGACTCGCTTTCCTGTTTGACGGCGGTTAAAATCAAGAAGGAGGCGACCATTCTCGATATAGGCACAGGGGCGGGCTTTCCTGGCGTTCCCATAAAAATCGCCCGCCCTGACCTAGATGTCACGCTTATGGATTCATCCGGCAAGAAGCTCAAGTTCATAGACGATGCTATTGCCGCCCTCGGCCTTTCCGACATTCGAACTATCAATGCTCGCGCAGAAAACGCTGGAAAAGACCCTGCACACCGTGAAAAATACGACATCGCCATCGCCCGCGCTCTTGCGGATATGAAGGCCCTGGTGGAACTGTGTCTGCCTTTAGTAAAGGTCGGCGGCTCGCTTATAGCACAAAAAAGTGAGGCATCCGACGAAGAAATCGATCTCGCCCGCCCGCTAATCGGTCAACTCGGCGGCTCGATAGAGAAGGTAAGCCAGGTCACGATCCCGAAGGAGAATATCACTCGCCGGCTGGTAGTAGTCGCGAAAAATCGCCCAACCCCGCCGGACTTTCCCAGACCATATTCTAAAATCATAAAATCAAAATCACGATAGGCACAGCAGCCCTACCTCGGACCGCTGACACAAAGGAGAAAAGAAATTGGCTGACAAAACACCTGCAAAGCCCGGCATCGGCACTGCTGCCGTTTGGGCTGGAGAAAAAGCGCAGCGAGTTCATAACGCGACGCAGGTCCCTGTAATAGTAAGCTCGGCTTACGGCTATGACGATATGCAGGAATGGTATGACGTTGCAATAGGCAACAAACCCGGCCACATCTACGGCCGCAATACCAATCCCACCGTAACCGCGTTTGAGGATAAGATCAAGGCGCTCGAAGGCGCGGAGGCCGCCACCAGCTTTGCAACTGGAATGGCCGCAGTCAGCAATTCGATTTATACGTTCATCAGGCCAGGGGATCGCGTCGTCTCCATAAAGGATTCATACGGCGGCACCCACCGATTATTTACCGAGTTTCTGCCGAACATCAATGTCGATGTCAAGTTGTGTGACACAGGCGACCACGAGGAGCTGGAGCGCGAAATCGCCCGTGGATGTAAGATCGTCTATCTTGAGACCCCCACCAACCCGATGGTGAAAATCACTGACATCGAGCGCATCTCCAAAGCGGCAAAGGCGGTCGGGGCGTTGCTAATAGTCGACAACACTATGGCCACCCCGATTCTCCAGCGACCGTTGGAGTTGGGCGCGGACTTGTCTTTGCACAGCGCGACCAAATATCTCGGTGGACATGCCGATGCTCTAGGCGGTGCGGTTTGCGGTAGAAAAGAGCTTATCTCAGCGATTCATCACTATCGCGAGATCAACGGTTCGACGCTGGCTCCGTGGGACGCCTATCTGCTGCTTAGGGGAATGAAGACTCTCAAGCTAAGGGTTATGCAGCAGTGCGAGAGCGCCAAAACACTGGCAGCATATTTGCAGACCCAGGATATGGTCGAAGAAGTCCATTATCCCGGCTTATCAAGCCATCTGCACCACGACGTTGCTGCGCGTCAAATGAGCGATTTCGGCGCGATGTTGAGCTTTGCTTTGAAAGGTGGAATGGAATCGGCTTCGATTCTGCTGCCTAAGCTACAATATGCCAACCGCGCAGCGAACCTCGGCGCAGTCGAGACCACCTACGGCCCTGCGCGAACCACCAGCCACGTCGAGTGCACCGTAGAAGAGCGCAAGGCACTCGGCATCGCGGATGGATTGGTCAGGCTATCCGTCGGCATAGAAGACACCGAAGACCTGATCGCCGACCTCGACCAGGCATTTTCATATCTGAAATAGCGACCGATGATTCCGATAGGCGGCGATCTCCGAATCGCCGCCTGATAACCAATCCCAACTTCCAATCTCCAACCTCCAACTTCCAAACCGTCTCGGCCAATCTTTTCTCGATACGAAACCGGCCCCTGCGCACGCTCCGTCGCCTTTTCCTTCCCCTTCTTGTATTACTCAGCCATTGAGTGATAGACTCTATCAAGTGAACATTTGGAGGATAGTAAAATGAGGCCAGGCATTGCACTTTTCACAATTCTCTTTATAATAACCGCTCTGCCGTGCGCGGCGGAGACTCTCACGTACGTCGACCTTGTCAACAGGCTTACCGACCTGGAGGCTCTCGCGGTCCTGCCTGCTCAGGGCGAGACCTGCGCACAGTGGTCCAGCTACGACAGGGCCAGCAAATACGACGAGCAGACCGGCAAATACCTCGGCTGGGACGCCAACTGGGACGGTATGGGCATCATCCGCAAAGAGGGCGATACGCTCGTATTCGCCGAGATGGAAGGCCCCGGCTGCATCTGGCGAATATGGTCGGCGATGGCAAAACAGGGTCACGTGAAGATATATCTGGACGGAGCGACTGAGCCTGTAGTCGACCTGCCATTTGACGGCTACTTCAACCTGCAAAACCCGCCGTTCGACTACCCCGGCCTGGTGCACACAACTGCTCAGGGTCGCAACTGTTACGTGCCGATTCCGTATCAAAAGTCGTGTAAAATCGTAGGCGAAAAAGACTGGGGAGCATATTTCGAGTTTAACTATACGACATTTCCCAAAGGCACAATAGTCCCCACATTTAAGCGGGATCTTTCGCAGCAGGAAGCCGATGCGCTCAAAAAAGCCAGCGTATTTCTCACTAAAAAGCTCGGCACAGACCCCGCTGATCGCTCGAAAAAGACCGTTATCGCCCCGGTGATTGACGCCGCGCCGGGCCAAACGATCACGGTGGCTCGAATAAAAGGTCCAAACGCAATAACCAGCCTCCACGCTATGATCAACTCCAAAAAGCACTCAGAGGCTCAACTTCGCAGTGTCATATTAAAGATATACTGGGACGGCGAAAAGCAGCCAAGCGTATGGTCACCGATCGGCGACTTCTTCGGCACCGCACCGGGGCTTAGCGAGTACAAATCCCTGACAATGGGCGTCACCCCAAACAGTGCGTATTCCTATTGGTATATGCCATTCGATAAGGAAGCGGTAGTTGAGATCAAAAACGAGGGCCGTGAGAGATTCACCTCTCAGATGGTCATAACTTATTCCACGCTCTCCAAACCGCTCGACCAACTCGGACGATTCCATGCCAAATGGCACCGTGATGCGTTCCTGCCTAAAGAAGAGGAGAGATGGATCGACTGGACCGTGCTCAAAACCCAGGGACGCGGCCGATTCTGCGGTATGGCGCTTGAGGTATGGAACCCCAAAGGCGGATGGTGGGGTGAAGGCGACGAGAAGTGGTTTGTAGACGGCGAGAAGTTCCCGTCCACGTTCGGCACCGGCTCAGAGGACTACTTCGGCTATGCCTGGTGCGACCCCAGCCTGTTCCAGAACGCCTACCACAACCAGACCCGCAACGACAATGACAACAACTCCGATCACGTCTCTGTCAATCGCTGGCAGATAACTGAAAATATACCGTTCCAGAAATCATTCGATGGATATATCGAGAAATATTTCCTCAACGACCGACCAACCCTCTATGCCTCCACCGTATATTGGTATCTTTCTCCCGGCGGAGTCGATCCGTATGGGCCTGTGCCGCTAAAGGATCGTCTGAACTGGTATGTGCGGCCGGTAGTCAAAAAGAAACCGGGCATTGAAGAGGGAGAGGCTATGAAAGTGCTCTCAAAAACCGGCGGCACCGCCGAGATTCAGCGACTCGGCGAGAGATTCAGCGAGGAAGCTCACCTGTGGTGGATCGGCGCAAAACCCGGTGACACTCTCACTCTCGCACTGCCGATTCCCAAAAAGGGCAAATATACTATCGCACTTGGTATGACTAAGGCCAGGGACTACGGCATCGTGCAATGGTCTATCGACGGCAAAAAGATCGGCGAGCCTATCGACCTCTATAACGACGGCGTGATACCATTCGGTCCGGTCGAACTCGGAGTTGTAGAACTGACCAAGGGCGAGCATCAACTCACCGCCACCATCGTCGGCGCAAATGAAAGCGCTATAAAGAGCTACATGGTTGGATTGGATTACGTAAGTTATAAGGTGACTAAATAACTATGAGTAACAAACCTCTTATCGGGATCACCGTCAGCCTCGGCGCCGACGGCTCCCGCACAGGTCGTGATTTTCTATCTTATGCGACGGCTGTCCGGAACGCGGGCGGGGAAGCGGTGCCGCTTGGACACGGCAGACACGCGAAATTCGAGGATTGCGACGGGCTGCTGCTCTCCGGCGGCTGCGACGTCCATCCCAAATACGTCAAGAGAATCCCCGGCGACGAGAACCTCACCGACGACGAGGTAATGGCGAAATATAAGATCAAAACCGAGAAAATGCGAGACGAAGTCGAAATTCGTATCACAAAGCAGGCTCTCAAACAAGGCAAGCCGATTCTGGGTATTTGCCGAGGATTCCAGATGCTCAGCGTGGTTCTCGGCAGCACCCTTATTGGCGACATCACCACATTCAAGCCCAACACCCTCGTCCACTACGCCGTCAACGGTATCAGCTCCCGCCACGAGATCACAATTGAGCCAGGCAGCCTGCTGGAAAAGGTCTACAATTCGACTTCAGTAGTCATAAACAGCCGCCACCACCAGGGCTTCATACCGGAGTTCGTATCCGACAAAATGCGGGTCACCGCCACCGCACCAGACGGTATTGTCGAAGCAGCGGAAATGATCGGCGACGCATTTGTTATGGGTGTCCAGTGGCATCCCGAGAAGCAGTCCGATGACTACATAAACACAATTTCAGGCCCGCTTTTCCGTGCGTTTGTCGAAGCCAGCGCCGCGTGGAGGAGTTCGCAATGAGGGCGGTAATCCTTGCGGCAGGCAGGGGCACTCGAATGGGCGCGCTCACCGAGAACACCCCGAAGCCGATGATCCCCATAAACGGCAAGCCCGTAGTCGAATATGTTATGCGCAGAATGATGGCTGGCGGCGTCACAGATTTCGTGCTCGTCACAAAGTATCTCGCGCACAAAGTAGTCGAATATTTCGGGGACGGCAGCGCTCTCGGCGCACCTGTGGAATATGTGGAGCAGACCGACAAATACGGCACCGGGGCCGCCTTACTCGCCGCCAAAGAATTGTCACGGGGCGAGCCTGTAATGATGGTTTTCGCCGACGTAATAGTCGAAACCCACATCTACGCAAATGCAATCCGCATATTCAACGAGACGGGCGGCGCGGGGGTAGTAACCCTGAACTGGGTCGATGACCCCTGCCACGGCGGCGCGGTTCTGGTCGATGAGCAAAATAAAATCACCGGCGTCATCGAAAAGCCTCCGAAAGGCCAGATTCCATCCAACTGGAACAGCGCCGGCATATTCGTGTTTGCGCCCGTCATATTCGATTATCTCGAACGATTAACCCCTTCGGCTCGCGGGGAATACGAACTTCCCGATGCGATGAACGCTATGATCGCCGATGGGCTGCAATTATATCCGTCATATCTCGATGGCCAGTGGCTTGATGTCGGCACGATAGAAGCTGTCGCAGTGGCAGAGCGAATGCTGGCCGGAGATGGAGAGTAACATGTCCACCCTTTATGATGAAGCCAAAACCCGTTTCGCATCCGTATTCGGCGAAGCTAATATAGAATTCGTCCGCGCACCCGGCAGAGTCAATCTCATCGGCGAGCACACCGACTACAACGGCCTCTCCGTGTTGCCAATGGCCCTCGACAGGGAAATAGCGATCGCCCTTGCAGCAAATTCCGAGCTGTCGGTAGAGCTCACCAACATAAAGGACACGTTCCCGCTGGTCAAATTCGACCTCAGTGACACTATTCAGCCATACGAAACCGGACATTGGGGAAACTACGCAAAAGCGGCGGCGCAGGCTATCTGGGGCTGGGCCGCGGCTAACTCAGCGCAGTCGCTGCCTCTAAAGGGCTATCGCGGATGCGTGGCGGGTTCAGTGCCATCAGGTTCGGGTCTGTCCAGCAGTTCAGCCCTCGTGGTCGCTACTGCGCTTGCTCTGGTGCACGTCAACAAACTGCCTATACCTAAACCCGATTTAGCGGACCTTCTGGCAAAAGGCGAGCGCTACGTCGGCACTGAGGGTGGGGGAATGGATCAGGCCGCGTCGATTCTCTCCCAAAAAGGATACGCCCTTAAAATCGACTTCTTCCCGCTTCGCACAACCCCTGTTAAGGTTCCATCCGGCTGCTCGATAGTTGTCGCTAATTCACTGGTAGTAGCCGACAAAACCGGCGGCGCGTTGGACGCATACAATCGCCGCGTTTCAGAATGCAGGCTGGGGTTGTCGTTGCTAAAAGATATGGTGCAGGATACCCACCCGCAAGCGCAATCAGCAGCACTGCTCAAGGATTTTTCAGAAACATTCCCTCTGTGGCCGGATCTGATCAAAAACCTGCCGGACGACGTCGACGGACTAAAACCCAAAATGCGAGTCCGCCACGTCCTCACAGAAGGCAACAGAGTCGAACTCGCCGCCGATGCAATGCATCGCAACGACGCCGAAGAACTGGGTCGGCTTATGAACGCATCACACGAAAGCTGCGCCAACGACTACGAGATCAGTTGCCCTGAACTCGATGAACTCGTCGCCGATCTACGAAACGCCGGGGCTTTAGGGGCCAGACTCACAGGGGCCGGGTTCGGCGGATGTACTGTCTCGCTGGTGCGCACAGCAGACGTCGACAAAGTACTTGATCAGGTGTGGGAAAGCTATTACGCCAAACGCGGGATCAATCCCCAGCGGCGCGATGAGGTGCTATTTGCCTGCTCACCCGCAGCCGGGGCTGGAGTTTTGGAGTAATCACACTTCTCCGTGCTGGTGGAACCACTTCTCGAACCAATTGCACGTGGCGTCGGTCATCTCTTGAAAATGAGCTGGAGTGTCGTCGAACAGGTGGCCGGCGCCCTGCACGATGTGCAGTTCCTTGGGACATGTAAGGCGTTCGTAGATTTCAATAGCTTCCGGCAGCACAATCTTATCCTCGCTGCCCTGCACCACGAGCGTCGGAGCCTTTACCATCGGAACAAATGGTGCGATTTCATAATTACGAGGCACTCTCAGCACCATCACAACCACTCGCTCGTCCTCTGCCGCCGTGTGTATCGCCACAGTGCCGCCTGTGCTTGATCCGTTTATCCCGACAAACCTGGTCTCAAAGAAAGACTGCGAAGTGATGAAATCCAGCGCGCTCGTCAGATCATCGAACTGCTGATCCTGAGTCGACTGCTCTGCAATGCCGTCGCTTTCGCCGTGTCCGGTGAAGTCGAAAAGAAATGAAGCCACTCCGGAATCCAATAGCCGCTCGGCAATTCCCCTGTTTCGAGGGCTTGATTTATTTGAGCCGGTGCCGTGGGCGAACACAACTACGTCGTGAAGATCCTCATCCGGAGCAAGCAGCGCTCCGGAGAGCCTGAGTCCCCGTGAAGTCTTAAAAGTTACTTTCTCCTCGATCATCAGTCTCCCCCAGTCTCCGTCGGCTCGTTTGATCGTGCACCTAACATCATACCACAATTATTCCAGGATAAGCCGAGGTATTATACGTGGACAACTCACATAAAACATTGCATGCTGGATTATGGTCTGTTACAATCGGTGTGCGACGTGGAGGTTACAATGAGACAACAGCTAAAATCGCTGTTCGACTTGCAAAAAATCGATCTGGAGATCACTCGCATCAACAACGCACTTGCCGCACTAAATGACGCTCTTGATCTCCGAAAGAAGCTTGCAGCAGCAAAAAAACGTGCAGATACCGCCCATCAAAACCTTATCGACACCGAAATGCAGCTCAAAAACAACGAACTTGAGCTGAAAACAATAGACACCAAAAGAGCTGCAGCCGAGAAGAAACTATTCAGCGGCGGTATTATGAGCATCAAAGAATCCACCAGCCTCGAAAAAGAAATCGACCATCTCAAAAACCAGCAAAACGAACTTGATGGACTTGTGCTGGAGCTTTTCGAAAAAGTCGAAAAATTACGTCAAGACTCGAAATCGGCCGCTGAACTCGTCGAGCAGGTTGAAAAACAGGTCAAAGATGGCCTGGCAAAAGAGGCCGTAGAACGCAAACGCCTCGAAGCCGAACTTGCGGACTTTACCCCTGTTCGCGAGTCGATGGTCGCTGCCATCACTGATAGACAGGCACTGTCCCGCTATGAAGCGATCCGCAAAAAGACTGGCAACACCGCTGTGGCCAGAATCATCGATCACCGGTGTGAAGGCTGCAAGGTCGCAGTGACTTCGTTTACCCTTCATAACGTCTACGATGACAAAAACATAGAATACTGCGAAAACTGCGGCCGCATACTTGTGCTGGAAATGGAAGACGAATGAAGAGGTTGACAATATACTCCGACGGGGCCTCCAAAGGAAACCCGGGGGATGCCGGGGTGGGGGTGGTTATTTCTAATGCGGATGGAGTAATCGTCCGAGAGATAGCCGAATATATCGGCAAAACCACAAATAACGTGGCCGAATACACCGCACTGATCCACGGCCTTGTCGCAGCACACGACCTCGGCGCGACTCACGTCGACATCTGCGCAGATAGCGAACTTCTCGTCCGCCAACTGACCGGCGTCTATAAGGTCAAATCTCCGAATCTGCAGCCGCTTTTCGAACAATTAGTGGCTCTTTTGCGCTCTTTTGAGAAAGCTACAATCACCCACGTGGTCAGGGAATACAACAAACGTGCAGACGAGCTTGCAAATAAAGCAGTAAAAAAGCACCGCCAGGACGCGCGCAATTCCTCAATTGCGTCGGATGGAAAATAAAGAGACCAGGGAAGGGAAAAAGCAGATTCCTCGCGATGCTCGGAATGACGTGCGAATGATTATGGAGCATAGCCTGACATCCATGTCACTTCGCCGGCTTTGGCGCAACGTAACTTCGAACGTAGTGAGAAGTCTGCTTTTCCGATATGTATACTGCCTCTTCTCTTTTTGGTAGGGCAAAAGAGAAAAGCGCGAAACTAATAGGCCAGACGGAACCCGAAGACGGTGCTGCCCCTATCCACGAAGTAGCCGAGGCGGCGGGAGCACCGGGTGTCGTCGTCAAAGGTGAACCAACTACCACCTCGCCCGACGCGAAGGGCGCCGTTTTTAGGCCCTTGAGGGTCGCTTGATGGACTTACAGAATAGTAGCTGGAGCTATACCAATCTTTACACCACTCCCATACATTGCCTGCCATATCGTGACAACCATACGGACTTGCTCCGGCAGGATAGCTGCCAACAGGCGCTGTCTGATACCATTTGTAACCGCCGCCGGCTGAGTTGGTATCATTCACGTTATTGCACTTCTCGACATCCCATACATTGCCCCAAGGATATATATTAGGAGAACTACCTGTCCACCTCGCAGCCTTTTCCCACTCTGCCTCAGTAGGCAACCTCCCGCCTACCCAGTTACAGAAAGCTTCGGCTTCATAATAAGTCACGCCAATGACAGGGTAATTATCCGTCTGGGTGAACGTCTGGCCCGGCCTCCAAGTCTGAGTGGCCATCCAGTATAGCGGTTCCGTGCGGCTTTCGCTCAACTTCCATTGCCAACCTTCACTTGACCAATAGGCAGGATTAGAGTATCCGCCTGCTTCCATAAACTGGCGGTATTCACCACGTGTCACTTCATACTTGCCTATATGGTAGTCCGAGAGATAGACCAAATGTTGCGGCAGTTCATCTGAATTGCTAAACGGTTCGTTGCCGTTATTTCCCATCAAGAAAGAGCCAGCCGGGACATGAATCATCTCAACGTCAATGAGGAGCGGCTGTGGACTGGCCACTTGTATCTCCCGAACAAGAACTAACGGAATGTAAAGCGAGTCATCGTCTTTGTAGATTGAGCTGATTCCTTCTACGGTGACATATTCCCATCTTTCGTCGAGTGTTGTGCCTGCGTTGACTTTGCATCTTATATGACGCCCCGATCCGTCATCAATCTGGAAAGTGGTGTCGTCTATCTTGTCGAATTTGCCCCAGACCTTGACCAGCAAACCAATGTTATTGACGCCGACGCCGCCTGTGACGCCACTCTGGCCCGCTGTCCCGGACACTCGCCAGTCGCCGCCGCCAATAGCTAGATTATTCATACCTAATGGATCTATGTTTCCGGCATAACCTGTCACGGGCGACTGGGTAGCGCCGGATGCAAGGATGTATCGTTCTTTGTGAGCGTTGGTTTTCATAACTCCGGTAACATCGGTTCTAAAGCCGATTTCTAAACCGTGATCAGATTTCTCTACTCTGATGCCCATAGTGCGGTTGTCCTCTTCAACATAGAAGAAGTCTGCCGCAGTATAGGTGACTATTTTACCGTTGAGAGTAACCGAAGTATCGTCAGACAATGCCTTGGCTGCAGAAACAGTAGGCAGTAGTGTTTTTGGCACAGCCGCCAGGCGGAACCCGATGGTGTTCGAACGGGAGGTGTCCGGGTATTCGTAGTCACGAAAGGCGCATCGGTAGTAATCGTCATAACCGTTACCGTGGCTCCAACTACCGTCTCGTACAACACGAAGGGTGCCGCTTGCAGGTCCCTGCGGGTCGTTTGATGGATCAGCAGAATACTCGCGATAACGATCTTTGCACCACTCCCGTACATTGCCAGCCATATCATAACAACCGTAAGGACTTACACCGCTTGGATAGCTCCCAACAGGCGCTGTCTGACTCTTATCGGGGCCGCCTCCCGCCGGGTTAGTATCGTATTGGTTGTTGCACTTCTCGACATCCCACTCAGTGCCCCACGGATACTTATTCGGATGTGTCCCTGTCCACCGCGCTGCTTTTTCCCACTGAGCTTCAGTCGGCAGATGGCCTCCGGCCCAGTTGCAAAAAGCTTCGGCCTCATAGTATGTCACTCCAACCACAGGGTGATCATCCGTCTGAATGAAAGCGCCGGATCCCCAGTTCTGCTGCTCCGCCCAATGGTACGGCATAGCACGATTGGCGCTCACCTTCCACTGCCAGCCTTCACTGGACCAATAGTCAGGGTTAGAGTAACCGCCTGCTTCCATAAACTGCCGATACTCCCCGCGCGTTACTTCATACTTGCCTATACAATAATCTGTGAGATAGACCAAATGCTGGGGCTGTTCATTTGGATTACTATAACCTTCAAAGTAGCTACTGCCCATAAGGAAAGACCCTGCGGGGATACGGACCATCTCGCAAGGAAACTCAGGGGGTTGCGAATAGCATTTTATACTGGCTTTCACATTGGACGGCGTAGACTCATTACCGTTGCACTCAACAGCAATTACGCGATAGCGATACTTAATGTCACACTCGCCGGATGTATCAGAATAGCTAAGTCCTGCGCAATTGTTTTCTATCGCGTAAAACGACTGATCATCGCCATCGCTGCGCTCTATTTTATAGTGCGATACCGTGCCGTAATCAGGGGCTGTCCATTCCAAATCGACAGCACTGCCATCTGCATTAGCTTTAGCAGAGACCAGGGTCGGCGGTGTCGGAAACAGGCTGCGGACCAGGCGGAACCCGTTCGACGTGCTGCGAGTGTGCGGCCCGAGGCCGTAGCGATAAGCGCATCGGTTGTAGAATTCGTTGCTGTTCCAATTACCACCACGCAGAATACGAGGGCCGTCAAATTTAGGTCCTTGCGGATCGCGTGGCGGACTAACATAATAGTAGGTGTAGTCACATATGTCTTTGCACCACTCACTTACGTTTCCGGCCATGTCATAACAACCATAGGGACTTACATCGTTCGGATAGCTGCCGACAGGTGTGGTCTGACCGCTTTTATAACCGCCACCGACTGGGTTTGTGTCATCCCAGCAATTACACATCTCAGCGTTCCAGGTATTGCCCCATGGATATTCATTCGGGTACTCACCCGTCCACCTCGCGGCCTTTTCCCACTCCGCCTCAGTAGGCAACCGGCCTCCAGCCCACTTGCAAAAAGCTTCAGCTTCATAGTAATTGACTCCAACCACAGGGTGATTATCCGTCTGCGTGAACGTGTGTCCGTTCCAGGTTTGAACTTCCGCCCAATTGTAAGGCTCAGTGCGGCTCCCCTTCCAAAACCAGCCTGGACTGGACCAATAATCAGGGTTAGAGAAGCCCCCTGCTTCTATAAACTGTCGGTACTCCCCACGTGTCACCTCATACTTACCTATGTAGTACGCGGAAAGATAGACCGAATGTTGAGGAAACTCACTGTATGGGCTATAACTCTCAGAGCCGTTGTTGCCCATAAGAAAAGACCCT
Source organism: Armatimonadota bacterium (assembly GCA_050948905.1). Lineage (GTDB taxonomy): Bacteria > Armatimonadota > UBA5829 > UBA5829 > UBA5829 > DTKD01. The sequence continues at coordinate 1,761,209 of JBMNES010000001.1, forward strand.
GCTGGGATAAATACCATCTCGCACGGATTTTCTTGGGCCTGAGCAACGCCGATTTGAACAGCAAAACCTATTATCAAAAGGATAATTAATATATATTTCACAGCAATCTTCCCTCCGGAGTCGATACGAGCTTTAATAACTCATTTGTACGTCACGAAATAGGCCATGATTTCCATTATTGTATTATGCAGGCATAATATTCGCTTGTCAATAGATGATCTCGAGGTTTATGCGTTAGAGTGGGTTTTTAACAAGTGAGGCTCAATCGTTGGTTGGCGGGGGAATATGATTCTCAATCAACTTCTTCGCCACAGACGCGAGCGCCTCGGATAGCTCAGAAGCAGAAATCGTCTTATCGGGGTCTTTAAGAAGCACGGAATCTGCCGCAATAAACCCGCCATCCTTCAAAGCCTGTGCGGGTGCATCCTTCGACTTCTCTTTATCTGACGGCTTGGCGGGTTGAGTGGATGCCTGGCTCTTCTGCGACTCGACTTCCGGCTTCAGGCTGTGCTCCATATAGTCAATCATGCTGGTCAGAGCCACCGCAAGCTCATACCTCGTGACCGCCGCATCTCCCCGAAACGTGCCGTCCGGATACCCCTGCAGCACTCCATTTGCCTTCAGGATCTCTACCGACTCCGCCGCCCAGTGATCCTCAGGCACATCCTTGAATGAATCGGAAGAAACACACGACACAAGACAGACGCACAGCAGCGCGCAAAAAGTGGGGATTCGCATTTCAGCCTCCTCGCCAGGAGATTACTTAGTTGCAGCAGTTAATCAGGCTTCAAAACCGGTTTCGATGAACTGATCGCGGATCACATCAAGTTGATCCAAAGCTCGACCGCAGCCCAGAGCCACGCAGCTCAACGGGTCCTCAGCCACATGCACCGGAATCCTTGTCTGCTTCGACAACAGCTTATCGAAACCACGTATCAGCGACACTCCGCCGGTCAGCATTATTCCACGCTCGATAATATCCGAACTAAGCTCAGGCGGGGTCTGCTCCAGCACCGACTTCACCCGATCGACTATCGCCATAATCGGCTCCATTATGGCCTCACGCACCTCGCTGGATGTGACTTCAATAGTCTTAGGCAACCCCGCGACCAGGTCCCGACCTCTTACCTCAAGAGCCAACTCCTGCTCCAGCGGATACGCACTGCCGATCTTCATCTTGATCTCTTCAGCGGTCCGATCTCCGATCATCAGGCTATACTTTGACTTTATATGCCGCTGAATCACTTCGTCAATCTTGTTACCGCCCATACGAATTGATCTTGAGCTTACAATGCCATTCAGTGATATAACCGCAACGTCGGTAGTTCCCCCGCCGCAGTCTATAATCATATTGCCGCCAGGCGCAGCAATTGGTAGTCCCGCTCCGATAGCCGCCGCCAGCGGTTCCTCAATGGGGTATGCCTGTTTCGCACCTGCGCTCTTTGCCGCCTGCACCACGGCCCGTTTCTCAACAGGGGTCACCTGCGAGGGAACCGCCACGATAATCGTCGGCTTAAGCATCCGCCTCTTGCCGCACACCTTCGCGATAAGATACTCCAGCATCTTTTGCGTAGTGCTGTAATCGGCAATAACGCCTTCACACATCGGCCGGATAGCGACGATATTGCCAGGCGTACGGCCCAGCATCAATCGCGCATCCTCACCCACGGCGACAAATTGCTTGGTCGTCGTGTTTACGGCCACCACCGACGGCTCGCGCAGCACGATGCCCTTGCCCTTAAGGTATACTAATATGTTCGCTGTGCCCAGGTCGATGCCCAGCTCAGGCACCAGGTTAAACAAGGATTGATTCCCTCTCTATATCGTTAGGACTTGATTCAATTTTTGCGCCCAAATGATTCAGTTTATCCGCCAGGTTCTCGTAACCCCGCTCCATATGCTCAGTGCCGCTGATAACCGTTCGGCCCTCCGCCACAAGACCAGCACACAACAGTGCCGCGCCGCCTCGCAAATCCGGAGCAGTCACCGGAGCCCCCAGCAGCTTCGGCACGCCGGTAATCACCGCGGTGCGTCCATCCTGCTTGATATCAGCGCCCATCCTGGCGATCTCGTTGACATACTTAAACCGCCGCTCATATACGTTCTCCGTGACCATCGACACCCCTTCGGCTATAGAAAGCATCGAAGCAAACGGCTGCTGCAGGTCGGTCGGAAAACCCGGATGCGGCATCGTCGTAATATCCGTCGCCATCGGCCTGGCGTTACATCTCACTCGCATCGCATTATCATACATATCCACAACCGCGCCTACTTCACGCAGTTTCAGGACAAAAGGTTCGATATGATCCGGCCGAATATTCTCTATTGTAACATCACCCAGCGTAATCGTCGCTGCCACGGCAAAAGTTCCTGCTTCCATTCTATCCGGCACGATCTCAAACTCTGTGCCGTGCAGTTCCTTAACCCCTTCTACACGCACAACAGGGGTGCCGGCGCCGTGGATTTTCGCGCCCATCTTCGTCAACAGGCACGACAGCTCCACCACTTCCGGCTCCATCGCCGCGTTATGTATTGTAGTCACGCCCTGCGCAAGGCAGGCCGTGGCCATTATATGCTGAGTAGCCCCCGCGCTGGGAAGATTAAAATAAATCTGAGTCCCGCGCAGTTCATCACCTTCCGCCTCCACGAAGCCGTGCTCAATATTGACCACAGCTCCAAGAGCCTGGATACCCTTAACATGCAAATCAATCGGTCTGGCGCCGATATCGCAGCCACCCGGCATAGCAACTTTCGCATAGCCGCGCCGTGCCAGCATTGGACCGAGTACGCAAAAAGAGGCCCGCATCTTCTTTACGAGTTCGTAAGGGGCCTCCGTGGATTCTATATCGGTCGCATCAATGCGCACCACGCCGCGTGAGATCTCATCACAACCAACCCCCAAAGCGCGGAGCATGTCCATCATAGTGCGGACATCGCCGATCTCCGGGACATTATGCAGGATCGTCTCACCTTTGCCGAGCAGCGCCCCCGCCATTATCGCGAGAGTGCTGTTCTTGCTGCCGCTGGAACCTACCGTCCCAAGCAATCGTGCGCCGCCGGTTAATGAGAGCTTGCCCAAATGCCTAGACCTCCTGTCGGATTTCTACTCTCAGTCAGCTTGCCGACAAGCACAATTAATGTCTGGTCAAGTATAACTGATGAGTTTAGCGGGTGTCAAGGCTCGCAGCCGAATACACACCACCTACGCAATCAGCTCGCAGCCTGCATCCCGAAAGTGGCATCCCGCCTATTCTTATTAACGCGTCAAACCTCCAAAAGGTGTAACGCACCCGCACGTACATATAAAGTATATTTCACCAACACACTGCCCAAACACCTTCTTTACAACAACATCAAATCTCCGGCGGCTGTATACTTACCCGCCTGGATATAACTTACACTCACTCACGCGACAACATTAGCCGCGGTTTCGCAGAATCGCTCGACGGGAATGAAACTATCAGTCACCGTGTGGCGAGGTCGTTGTGATGCTTGTCTTAATGGGGATATTGATTCTTTTGTCGATGATCTGCGTCGTGTGCGCGCTGGTCATAAGCGGCAAAACCGATCGCCGCATTCGACAATTCATCCGCGGACAATCCCATCCAGTCATCGTCGTGAGGTTCCCGGACGATGTTTTCCGTGTTTGGACTTCGAGGGAGAAGCATTCTTCACAAGCACACCGATCGCGACAACGATGAGGCTCAGATATGCAAACCAGTCGCCGTACAGGGTGTAGATGGTTAAACTACGGCTGGCAACGACATCATCTATTATAATCCCCGGCACAAACAGACCCAGGCGCTTGTGTACCCTGCCGTGAGGGTCGATAACAGCCGAAATGCCAGTGCCCGCAGCCCTCATCAAATATCGCCTGTTCTCTATAGCCCTCAATCGGGCCATCATAAAGTGCTGCTGGGCTGCAGGGGTGCGTTGAAACCACGCGTCATTTGAGACCACACACAAAATCTCGGCGCCGCCAAGGGCTTCCTCGCGTGCGATATGAGAAAATGTGGATTCAAAACAGATGCTGGTCCCGACTTTGCCGATCGGAGTATCCAGAAGCGTATGTTGATGCGCGGCGCACAAATCGGTGTCCCGAACTCCATAACGGCTCAAAAACGGCATCTGCTTTCTCATCGGCACAAACTCTCCATAAGGTACCAGATGCACTTTGCGATAGACTCCCAAATACTCGCCATCCGGAGCAATCGCCTGCAGGCTGTTATAAATGCAGTTACAATGCACCGGGTCCGGCAGGTCGTATCCGCCTACCAAAAGAAAAGAGCCTGTCTCAATTGCTAGGTCGGAGAGAGGGCTTGCGATGATCGAGTCTGAAATATCCGTCGGCAACGCGGTCTCCGGCCACAGGATCACATCAGGCTTGCTGTTAGCGGCATAACGGGTTAGTTCGCTATATCGCTGCAGGGCTTTCGGGATATAGTTTGGAATCGGGTGAAGGTCATTCTTCATATTGCCCTGTAGCACCGCCACCTTTCGGTGTGGACCCGCCGGCTCCGCGGCTCGCATGCTGACAATTCCAAACGTCAGCACTCCAACTATCAATATCACAGCCGCAGCCATCGGTATTAATGCTCGCCTCTTTCGTAAATCTGCGTAGCTGATGGCAAGAGATACAAAACACAGCAGAAAATCTATGCCCCAGGGCCCAGTAATAGCCGCTATCTGCGACACATACAGACTATTGGCCTGGCTGTGAGCGAGGTTGCCCCAAATAAACGCGTAAGGCCCCAGTGTTCTCATATACTGCAGCGCAGTCCAAGCCGCGGGCACAGCCACATAACCCAGTCCCCCTATCCGATTCGGAGACACTCTTACAAATATCGCTGCAAACGCAGCAAAAAACAGCGCTTGCTGTATGCTCAGCAGCACCCACGGCAGAAAACCAAATAAGGAGATCCATCTCAGGATAACTGCATAATAAACCAGCCCGGAGATCAATCCACACAGCGCGGCTCTTTTTGCGCCAACACCGCGCAGCGCAACCATCAGAGGTACCAATCCCACCCACGCCAGCACGCTCCACCCTGGCTCCGGCATAGCCATCGCCAGGATAATTCCACTTGTTGCGGGGAGAATCAGGTGACGGAATCGTCCAAGCACGTTATAATTGTCAGTGAGGCTCATGTTTAAACTACGCACAACAACATCCATAGTGGCTTTGGTCATCCTGTTTACGCTAACTGGTTGCGCCAAGTTTCCATCAGGCCCGGTCACAACCGGAAAACAACTCGTCCTTACACTCAAAGTGCGAGGGAGAATAAACCCGCACGACTCCCTGAACCCGGGCATCCAGCGGCATTATTTTATAGCCATCGACAACGACGGCGACCCTAACACAGGCCCATGGGCTGCAATCTATCCACCCTACGGTGGAAACGGCTGGGTCACATCACAAAACGCCGAGCACAGTATCGGCCTCACGTCTTTTATACAATACGACTCCTTCAACACGGAAGGATACATCTACGGCATCCTGCCCGGAACATATTTTTTGAACGTCTCCGCCCCTCAGCCTCCTATCCGCGCAGAGCTGCTCGAAGGCGGTTCCACTCTGCGCATCACTATAGATTTCAGCCAAATCGCCACCACAGCGATCCCTGCTGACGATATCAAACAACTAGATATTAACTTTATCACAACAAATGCCCTGCCGCTCGGCGGACAAATTGTGCCTAATAGAATATGGGACGGCCTTGGTCCCAGCGGGCAGAACTACGTGACAGTCGACACCACAAACGATCGCTTATATTACGGCTACAACTCAGACGGCCCGGCCGTCACCGATCCGGACCTTGAGATAGTCTACTGGTCGATTGAAGTCCAAACGGTATCGTCGAGATAGGTCGCTGCCTCTCCCACATTCCTTCGCATTTTACCAGTAAACCAGCAATAGTACGGGGATAGGCTGGTGTAGTTGCGTGGAAAACTATAAGTGACAATAACTATTTACCGTTTGCCGCTCATTGAAATCGGGAGGATGGTCGAGGATTATTCAGCCGGCATAGGATCCGGCGTTACGAGTCTCTTGCCCTCCAAAAGTGCCCGGCGTCGGGGCTAAATCTTTCGGGGTAGACGGATGCTGCCCGGCTTGAAGATTATCAGACGCACAAGCGCCCGGATTATCAATCCGGGCGCTTATTCGTGTACTTAGTGGATTGCTTTTACCTATTTGCTCCACTTTTTCCAAACCACCGGGTCGGCCAGCATTTTTATAAACATCCCGCCGACCACCGACCTCGCCTGCATTCCATTGACCTGTTTTGCATCGGTAGTCCAATACCAGTCTGAGAACGGGACCCTGCTGGGAGTCTCGTTGATATATTTATATATGGGATCAACTATCTGCTCAAAACGCTCCTTAGAGTCCGTCAATGTCCCAACAAATATCTGCCATTCCGCTTTGGTGTAAGGCTTTCGATTATCCAGCGGAATCCCGTATGGGTTGGCCACCTTCGCATAATAGGCAAGCTCAGTAGCCGCTATTTCCGGGTCAAACAGTTTAAGATTCAGCAGTTTATCCCATACAAGGTTATACTTCATGCTCCAACTGCCCGGCTGGTCGAATGCCAGTCGATAATGATCCCCATCCGCAGCCATTTTTTTCCACTCAGCCGCCATTGACTCCGCCACTTTCCGATACTCAGCCGCAACCTGCTTATCGCCCAGCATTCCCGCCATATCCGAATAACACGCCAGCGCGACTATCGCTTTCAGGGATAAGTTGGTATTATGCGCCAGATGCCCTGCAAAGTCATCGGTGCACAACTGGTTCTCAGGATCGAGGCCTTTCTCCTTGAGGTAATTAGCCCAGGTTGAGATCAGATCCCAATACCGACTCGCGAATTTTGCGTTGCCGTCTATTCGCGAGATCACCCCGAGCATTATCAGCATATTGCCGGATTCCTCCACCGGCATCTGATTCTGCAACTGTGCCGCATCCCCGCCATAGACCTGCCCATTAGCCAACGGATATTGTCCCACGTCGTGAGGCGCGAAATCGTGCGGCCACATCGGTGACTGCGCATACTGCAGCACCGGTTCCAGCATAGCCTTCAACAATTTCGGCGCCACCAGCATATACAGAGGCGACGCAGGGTAGGCGACGTCCACAGTAGCGATACAGCCATTCGAGAAGTTCTCTTTAGAGAAGAACAGCGGGGAACCATCGACATCGACTGTCAGTTTATGCGCTGCAATCGAATGTCTATATGCCAGCGCCAGTATCTGAGCATATTTTTCTCCACCGGCTTTAGCAGCGTCTCTCATAAGATCGGCGTCGAAGTTCTCGCATCGTTTCTTCAACATCGGATACTCGCGCACCGCCGCCCGCAGCAAGTCTTCGGGCCCCCATCCGTTATGTCTCCAATAAGGCCGCAGTTTTCGGTGCAGAAATTCTATCGAATACCCATCGTCATATACCAGCGTCACCAATTGCGAGACCGGCTTAGCGCCCACCTTGCCCAGATCAAATACGCAGGCAGCGCCCGTCCATCCCACAAACACGGCTTTGGGCATGTTCAGATCATCTCCATCCGGAATCGTGCCGCTTTCTGTAAACATCCCGCGAGTGGCGTCCGTGGAATTGATGATTCCTCTGGCATTCGGAGTATTTGCAAAGGCCATATACAGATAGCCCCAGTCGATACGAAGATCGTCTCCCGACCTTGACAACACATCCTGCTTTGCGCTACCCATTCTCAGCACCTGGAGTTTCTCATCCCCTCCAAGCACATACCGGCCCCATTCGATCTCCTGATTCGCCCGGTCGACTACAAGCTCTCCAGTGGCGTCCATATACAAACGAACGTCGTGTTCTTTGCCGTCAGTCGACGCCACTTCGAGTTCTATATAACTCGCCGACCTCGACAACACATCCAGGTCATCCGGCAACAGCGGAGTCATAAAAGTCACCGTCAGCTTCACTCCACCAGCCGCGAACTCGTAAATCGACCGCGTCGGCGTCACACGCAGCGAAGTCTGCTCCATAGCGGGCGCTGCACCCCACGGCGACATAAATTTATATGTCCTGCCGTCTATATGCGCCATTCCCGCCAGGCTATTATTAGTGCCGGTCCAGTGTTTCGGGTAACTATCCGTCAGTTTATCGGCCATAGACCATATACTGAAGTACGGATCACATGTAATCAGCGGCACCGCTGGCGGCCTGAAAGCCTTTGTCTCCGAAGAAGAAGCAGCCATCGTCCCTCCTGTTACGCAAATAATAATTCCGATCACAACGATCGCTGTGTAAAATACTCTGTTAATCGTCATTTACGACCTCGTCATTGATAATGCTACATAACCCGGCATAATCAGATTCCACGCATCCCCTCCCATAACCTCCTGAACCACCCGGTTTGTTATGGGGTAGTAATTATGGTTGTCGGTTGTCGGTTGACGGTTATCGGTTATCGGTTGTCTGTTGACAGTTATCGGTTGTCGGTTATCGGTTGTCGGTTGTCGGTTGTCGGTTATCGGTTGGCGGTTATTGGTTGTCGGTTATCGGTTATTGGTTACCGGTCACTTCGAGCCAATAACCCCTGTCATTTCGAGCGAAGCGAGAAATCTGCTTTTTCGATGTCCGATATCAGACGTTCGAGGTCCGAAGGCAACGTTACGCCTTACACAATCCGATACCATCTAATTAATTTCCGGCTTTCGCTCTTTTCGCGTTTTCGCGTTTGTTTTTCTCCTGTCATCTCGAGCTAATAATCATTGTCATTTCGAGCGAAGCGAGAAATCTGCTTTTTCGATGTCCGATATCAGACGTTCGAGGTCCGAAGGCAACGTTACGCCTTCCACAATCCGATACCATCTAATTAATTTCTGGCTTTCGCCCTTTTCGCGTTTTCGCGTTTGTTTTTCTCCTGCGATCTCGAATCGCGGCATCGGCTATATGCTAACCCACCTTGTTAGTGGTATACTTTGAGGGATATGTTGAACAATTTTAGAGCAGACTGGAGAGCGGTATTTCGTGGAGACCCTGCGGCGCGTAACGCGTGGGAAGTGCTCACGTACGCAGGGCTGCACGCGGTGTTCTGGCACAGGGTGGCCCACTTTTTCTGGCTGCATAAGTGCAAGTTTCTAGGCCGCTTGATTTCCCAGGTCACTCGATTTTTCACGGGCATTGAGATTCACCCCGGCGCGACCATCGGCAAAGGGTTTTTTATCGATCACGGGATGGGCGTTGTGATCGGCGAGACTGCGGAAGTCGGCGAAGATTGCCTTATATATCACGGCGTCACCCTCGGTGGCACAAGTCTGGAAAAGAAGAAACGACACCCAACCCTCGGCAACAACGTTGTAATCGGCGCAGGGGCCAAGGTGCTGGGGGATATAAACCTCGGCGATAACGTCCAGGTTGGTGCAAACGCAGTTGTGCTCAAAGACGTGCCGGCGAATTCGGTCGTGGTCGGAATACCGGGCAGAGTGGTCGTACAAGATGGCAGGCGAGTTCCCGAACCTCCGCCACTTACCCATGGCCGCGATTTGGACCCTATAATGGATATACTCCAGAGTATGCTTGAAAGAATAGAACTGCTCGAAGAATCAGAATATGAGAGTGGGAAAGGTAGCGAGAATGTCTCTTAGCCTCTACAATACGCTCACGCGGCGCAAGGAGGAGTTCGTTCCGATCAAGCCCGATATTGCGGCGATGTATACTTGCGGCCCGACGGTCTACAACTACGCCCATATCGGCAATTTGAGGTCATATATATTCGCCGATGTGCTGCGGCGCACTTTGCAATATTTCGGTTACGATGTGAGACAGGTGATGAATGTAACCGACGTCGGCCACCTCACCGGGGATACGGACTCTGGCGAAGACAAAATGGAACTCCAGGCGCGAGAGGCAGGCAGGGATATCTGGGAGATCGCACGATATTATGAGGACATATTCTTTGATGACATCAAGAAGCTAAATATCGAGGCTCCCACGGTCAAATGCCGCGCCACCGAGCACGTCGACGACATGATCGCCCTGGTCCAAAAGCTCTTCGAGCGCGGACACGCTTATGAGACAGCACAGGCTGTCTATTTCGACGTCAGCACGTTCCCCTCATATACCGAGCTTTCGCGACAGTCCCTGGAGGACAAAATGACCGCCGCTCGCGATGAGGTTCAGGAGGACCCGGAGAAGCGCAACCCCGCGGATTTTGCTCTATGGTTCAAGGCGGTTGGCAGATTCGAGCATCATGTTATGAGATGGGATTCTCCGTGGGGCGTCGGATTTCCGGGGTGGCACGTCGAGTGCTCTGCTATGTCGATGAAATACCTCGGCCAGACTTTGGACATTCACACGGGTGGAGAGGATCACATCTGGGTACATCACCCAAACGAAATCGCCCAGAGCGAAGGCGCAACGGGGCAGAAGTTCGTCAGATATTGGATGCATGGGGCGTTTCTGGTTGTAGGCCAGCTCTCTGTCGACGACGACGCCGATTCTGAGAAGCGTATGGGGAAATCCGAAGGCAACTTTTTGCGACTTCAGACGTTAATAGATAAGGGCTACGATCCGCTGGCATATCGTTATCTCTGCTTCTCAGCTCATTACAGGGCGAAGCTGAAGTTTACCTGGGAGTCGATGGACGCTGCGGCTTCGGGTTACGATAGTCTCAAGGACTTCGTGGCAAGGGCCAAGCAGATTGGGGGCGAAGAGCAGCCGTGGGTTGCTGAGCATCGCAAAAAGTTCGAACACGCGATTGCCGATGACCTGAACATGCCCCAGGCGCTGGCCGCTGTCAACGAACTTATTCGTGAGGCAGATCGCCGCAAGGAATATGGCGTGCTCGACGCGCTGTATGACTTTGATAAAGTTTTAGGCTTAAACTTGCGCGAGTCCGCAGAAAAAGCGACCTCCGTGGATGCGGAGATAGAGGGTATGATTAAACAGCGGGAAGAAGCCCGCGCCGCCAAAGATTGGGCGAAAGCCGATCAGTTGAGACAGCAATTATCGGATATGGGTATTGTTTTGGAGGACACGCCTGCGGGAACGTTATGGCGTCGGTCGGATCACGCATAATTACGGATGGGGTTGATTGGTGAACAGTAAATTAGCACGGTTGGCTCTGGGTTTGGGTGTGGGCATAGTGGTCTGCGCGCTCGTTGTCGTGGCGCTGGCAGTCAGATTCCGGACAAGCGCCACAATATGCCGCGGGGTCAGTATCGCCACTGTCGACGTCGGAGGACTCTCCAAAGACCAGGCCAGCAGCGCCGTGCAAAACTGGGCAAGAGAACAGGCATCCAAAAACATTACTCTTGTCGCGCTCGATCGTCGCTGGAGCGGGGCTTTGTCGGATATGGGGGTGCGAATTGACTGGCAACCATCTATTGAACAGGCATATTCGCTCGGTCGTAACGACTTCTCCCTGAATTCGATTATTTGTGCGCTTACATCCGGCGGCACGGGAAAGAGTATTGCTCCGAGAGTCCTGATCGACCACAGCCGACTCGAAAAGACTCTGCACAAAGTGGCTCAGGCGGTGAATGCGCCGCATAAGGATGCCAGGCTGAAAATTGTCGACTCGAAATTAGAGATTCAGCAGGACGTGGTCGGTCTGCAACTCGACGAAAAAGCAGCTCTCAAAGCCGTATCCAAAGGCGTGCAATCCGGCCAAAGCCTGATTCGCCTTCCGGTTATCCCCGATCATCCTGAGGTCACTGCTAAAGATGCCGCCAGTATTAACACTGTGCTCGCCAGTTTCAGCACTCCGTTTAACAGAGGGAAAGTAGGCAGAACGCATAACCTCACCCTGGCGGCGCAGTCGATAGATGGCATTATCCTCAAGCCCGGCGGCGTATTTTCTATGAACGATACGGTTGGGCCCAGGTTAGCTGGTCGTGGGTATCGCATCGCACAGATATATGTGCAGGGAAAGCTGGAGGACGGACTGGGTGGAGGAGTATGTCAGGTATCAAGCACCCTGTTCAACGCGGCTCTTCTCGCCGGTCTGACTATCAAGGAGCGTGCTCCGCATTCTCTGGTCGTTCCCTATGTTACCCCGGGCCGCGACGCTACGGTGGCTTACGGCCAAACCGACTTCCGGTTCCAAAATTCTGCCGAGCACCCTATTGGAATCATTGCCAACGCACAAGGCAGCCGGCTGGTGATCCAGATATACGGCTCAGCGTCGGACAAAAAAGAGGTCAGCCTGTCCACCAGCGTCGTAAACAGAACCGCGGCCGGAACCAAAACCATCATCGACGCGTCCTTGCCGGAGGGCCACAAACAGGTGGTTACCAAAGGCTCCGGAGGGTTGCAGGTGGTCCTTCATCGCAAAGTCAAAACTGCCGATGGCGCTGACGTAAGCGATTCATTCAAATCCACATATCGCCCCCTGGCCACCCTATACGCAGTCGGCCCCACCCACGAACCAACCGCAGAGTGATCAGCCAGAAGCACGGCTTATACGTCATTTCGAACATCGCCCCGTTTGTCATTTCGAGCACCTCTCTCCCTCATTCCGAGCGCCTTTCTTTGTCATTTCGAGCGCGTTTTTCTTTGTCATTTCGAGCGCAGCGAGAAATCTGCTTTTTTCGATGTCCGATATCCGAAGTCTGAAGTCCGATCGGGTCTATTACCACACCATATCGTTATTTCTGGCTTTCGCCCCTTTCGCGCTTTCGCGTTTCTCGTTTCCTCGTCATTTCGAACATCCCCCCGTTTGTCATTTCGAGCGCGTTTTTCTTTGTCATTTCGAGCGCAGCGAGAAATCTGCTTTTTCCGATGTCCGATATCCGAAGTCTGAAGTCCGATCGGGTCTATTACCACACCATATCGTTATTTCTGGCTTTCGCCCCTTTCGCGCTTTCGCGTTTCTCGTTTCCTCGTCATTTCGAACATCCCCCCGTTTGTCATTTCGAGCGCAGCGAGAAATCTGCTTTTTTCGATGTCCGATATCCGAAGTCTGAAGTCCGATCGGGTCTATTACCACACCATATCGTTATTTCTGGCTTTCGCCCCTTTCGCGCTTTCGCGTTTCTCGTTTCCTCGTCATTTCGAACATCCCCCCGTTTGTCATTTCGAGCGCAGCGAGAAATCTGCTTTTTTCGATGTCCGATATCCGAACTCTGAAGTCCGACCGGGCATATTACGATACCATATCGTTATTTTCTGATTTTCGCCCCTTTCGCATTTTCGCGTTTCTCGTTTCCTCGTCATTTCGAACATCCCCCCCGTTTGTCATTTCGAGCGCAGCGAGAAATCTGCTTTTTCCGATGTCCGATATCCGAGGTTCGAACTTCGATCAGGCATATTACGACACCATATCGTTATTTCTGGCTTTCGCCCGTTTCGCGTTTCTCCCTTCACAGCAAGAATCCACGAGCTTTTTGGGCACAATACCTTGACAGCCGACAACGGTTAAGGTAGATTAATAATAAATCCTCATTAAACAATGCGAGGGACTTAATGAAGCGTTGGACCTATGTTCTAGTTCCGGTCCTTCTTTTGGGGTCGCTGCTGGGCTGGCGACTCGTGCAAAAACGAGAAGAGAACAAAGCAGTAGCAGGGATGAGGCAGATGCGAAAAAACGCACCCTCATTGGTCTCCACCGAAGTTGCCACACTTCGAGATATAGTCCGCACTTTTGAAGCCACGGGCACGGTAGAATCGCCGCAGAATGTCAAAATAGCCTCAAAAGTAAGCGGCCGGGTAGATTATCTGGAACTGCGCGAAGGAGATAGAGTTAAAAAAGGACAGGTTCTGGTCCGCATAGACCCTCGACAGATAGAAGCAGAAGTACACAGGCAATCTGCTGCGCTGGCGGAGGCACAGTATCGCCTGGCCCAGGCCAAAATTAATCAGAACTCTACCAACGTCGGCGTCAATGCACAGATTCGGCAACAAAAAGCCACACTTACCAGCGCAGAAGCCGACCTTCGGCAGGTCAAACAAAACTACGAAGCTCAGCAGGCCGCAGCCAACGCTGGCGTAACCGACGCTCAGGCAAAGGTCAAAAACGCCGAAGCGGGAATCAAAAGCGCACAGGCTAATCTTGATAACTCCAGAGCCAGGTTAAATAGAATACTAGACCTGTATAATCAGGGCTTCGTCGCCGCACAGGACGTCGATGACGCCAAGGCAGGGGTCAGCGTGCAGGAATCCGCGCTCGATATCGCCCGTGGCCAGCTCAACTCCGCCACGGCACAGCGCGAGGCCGCCCAACAACAGGCTGATATCGTTAAAACAAAGGGGAAAGCCGATATCGCGGCCTCTCAGGCCAAAGTCGAACAGGCCAAAGCTTCGCTGGACTTCGCGCAGGCAAATGTATCGCAGAAATCCGCTTATGAGCAGAGCCTTGCAGCTTTGCAGGCGGGAGTCGAATCGGCCAAAGCCTCTCTTCGCAGCGCGGAAGCTCAAAGAGCAGATACCGTTCTCGTTTCCCCGCTTGATGGTGTGGTCACCGGCCGCCATGTCGACCCCGGCGCTATGACCACTCCGGGCCAGCCGATTCTCACGGTGCAGTTTGTCAAAAACGTGTGGGTCACGATCTCCGTGCCGGAAGAGATCAGCGCATTGGTTCACATAGGCCAGCCCGCGACAGTCTCATTCGACGCGATGCCTCATCGCAGCTTTACAGGAAACGTGGTCCAGTTTAACCCCTCCGCCGATTTGCAGAACAGGCAGTTTATGGTAAGAATCGCTCTGGACAACAAGCAGGGCCTGTTCAAAACAGGTATGTTTGCACGTGTTTTGCTTGAAGTCGAGCGTCGAAAGGACCTGGTCTGCGTCCCCAAAGAGGCTGTCAAACACGACGGCCGGGGTTCTTATGTTATGGTAGCTGAGTCTGGAAAACAGGGTGATGTAGCGCATCGTCGTGATATTATCACTGGCCCGGCCGACCCCAGTTATACCTCCATTGCGCAAGGGCTGAAGCCTGGCGAAAAAGTGGTAATGCTCAGCGCGTTTCCGGTCAAAGACGGCGCCAAGATTATCAACGGAGCAGGCGACGGGTCTGGCCGTGGTGGAAAACCGGGAGCGGGCAGGCCGGGTGGTGGTGGAAAGAGGGGCAAGCCGTGAATATAGCCCAATTCGCCGTCAGCCGCCCGGTCACGGTGGTGATGCGTATCGCCGCCTTTTTGCTTTTGGGAATAGTCTGTTTGGGACGATTGCCGGTAGACTTGCTGCCGAAGGTCTCACTTCCGACCATCTCCGTGATGACGGAATGGCCAAACGTCGCACCCGAGGAAATCGAGGCCCAGATAACCCGACCCATCGAACGCGCTGCGTCTCAGGTCACCGGTTTATACCAGGTGACATCTACCTCTATGCAGGGCGTCTCGCAGGTGAGAATCCAATTGCAGTGGGGCACCGACATCGGCGAGGCTGCTGTTGAAGTTTTGCAGTTGGTCCAACGGGCCAAGCGGCAGTTCCCGGTCGATCAGACCCTGCGCGACCCGATCGTTAATAAGTTCGACCCCAGCCAGATGCCGATACTCGTATTCGGTGTCACTGGGATGCAGGATTCGGTCAAGCTGCGCACTCTTATCGACAACCAGATTTCCCCTATGATCGAATCTGCCGACGGTGTTGCCTCGGCTGCAGTAACGGGTGGAGAGCAGAGGGCCATAATCGTAAACGTCGACCCGGACAGGCTACGTGCGCACCATATCCCTCTAAGCAAAGTCGTCGGCAGGCTGCTCGCCGAAAACCTCAACTTGCCGGCGGGCATTGCAAAGGAAAGCAGCACGGAATACACCATCCGCAGCCTGGGATGGTTTAAAAGTCCAGCCGAAATTGCCCGGCTGCCGCTTGGGTCGTACAATGGCCAGCTCATATCGATAGGGGATGTGGCGAAAATTCGCGACTACCACGACGAAACCCGCGCTTATGCCCGACTTAACGGCAAACCCTCTGTCGGCCTTACCATCACCAAGCAAAGCGGCGCGAACACGATCACCACCGCCGACTCCGTTTTCAAGCAAGTCGAGCGCGTGAAGAAGCTGTATCCTGAACTGAACTTTGGTTTGGCGTTCGACCAGTCTGCCTTTATTCGGGACTCTGTAAACAACGTTCGCGACAGCGCAATTCTCGGTGGTATCCTGGCGGTTCTCATCCTGCTATTCTTCTTGCGCAATGTGCGCAGCACGCTGGTCGTCGCCCTTTCAATCCCGACTTCGATTATATCGACATTCGGCCTGCTTTATGTTTGTGGCTTTACCATCAACACGATGTCGCTTGGTGGTTTGGCGTTGGCGACCGGGTTGATCGTCGACGACGCCGTCGTTGTAATAGAAAATATCTTCCGGCACATACAAAGGGACAAAAAGCCGCCGCGCGAAGCAGCCGTTACCGGCACTATGGAGATCCTCTCTGCGGTAGTCGCTTCCACGTGGACTGTTATGGTAGTCTTCCTGCCGCTCTTGCTCATCAAGGGCCAGGCAGGTCAGATGTTCACGCAGTTCGCTTTGGTGGTTATATTCTCGCTGGCGGTGTCGCTTCTCGACGCCACCACCATCGTGCCTATGCTTGCCACCCGCTTCATCGCTACTGGCACCGAGCACGAAGACGAGCAGGATACAGAAAGGCGCGGGCTGCTGGCTCGACCGTTCGCATGGGCAGGCAGGGTGCTTGGCAATTTGGACGCCACCTATCGCCGTGGCCTGCATTGGGCTTTGGATCACAGAAAATTCGTGTTAATAAGCGCTTTTGCCCTCACCGCCGGCAGTTTCATACTCTTCCCGCTTATCGGAAAAGAGATGATGCCACAGTCGGACAGCGGCGACTTCAACGTCAGTGTCAAACTCCCTGTCGGCACCGCGCTCTCTAATACCAACGAAGCCATCAGCAAAATCGAGAAGATCGTTCTGTCGAACCCAAACGTTATGACGGTATTCTCATCCGCCGGCACGGGCAGGGGACAGTTCTCCCGCACGCCATATCAAGGCTCTCTGACTGTTAAATTGAAAGAGAAAAGAGATCAATCCACGCAGGAGGTTATGAACGACCTGCGGCGGCAGTTGATGTCTCTGCCGGGAGTTAATGCCAGGCCGATGCAGCGCGATATCGTCTCTCAGATGATGACTGGCGGAGGCACGAATATCGAAATTGATATATTCGGCGACGACCTGACCGAGCTATCCAGGCTATCAAAAGAAGTGATGATGAACCTGCGAGGCATCCCTGGCCTTGAGAACGTCGACGTCGGCTGGGAAGAGGCTATGCCTGAGGTGCAGTGGGTTGTGGACCGAGAAAAAGCGCAGCAGTTGGGTATCAGCTTCTCTGATGTGGCGAGTGTGATAGGCACTGCCACCAACGGCTCGATCGCCACCTATTACCAGGAACGCGGGTTCCAATATCCGATTATCGTTCAGATGCCGGAATCGCAGCGTAAGACAGTCAACGCGATGGGGAACCTTGTTGTGCGAACAGGCACTCCGGAAAATGGATATAAAGACGTGCTTTTGAACCAGGTCGCACAGCCGACCTACGGATACGGCCCAAGCCAGATCGACCGAATGGATCGCAGAAGATACGTCGCTATTATGGGTATGCCGCAGGGCAGGGCCGCCAGCGAGATTCAGGCCGATGTAGAGAAGGCAATGGACAGCATCAAAATGCCGTCCGGGTTCTATTGGGACTGGGGCACCACCCAGAAACGTCAGGCTGAGGAGTTCGGAGGTATGGGCGTTGCGGTTCTGTTGGCTATCGCTCTGATTTATATGCTGCTGGCAAGCCAGTTTGAGTCGTTAATTCACCCTCTGACGATCTTATTTTCCGTGCCTTTGGCCGCTACGGGCGTTATTTTAGGTCTGTTCCTGACTGGGAGGACATTTGGGCTGACTGCCTTTATTGGGGTACTGATGCTCGTCGGAATCGTCGTCAAGAACGGTATTCTGCTGGTGGATTATACAAACCAGCTCAGACGTCGTGGGATGCAGAGAAATGAGGCGCTGTTGGCCGCCGGGCCGACCCGATTGAGGCCGATTTTAATGACAGCCTCGGCTGCGGTGTTCGGTATGCTGCCGCTGGCTTTGGCTATTGGCAAAGGTTCGGAGATCCAGGCGCCGATGGCGACTGCTGTTATCGGTGGGCTTATCTCGTCCACGTTCCTGACATTGTTCGTGGTGCCGGCGGTTTATACGGTATTCGACGATATCGCTATGCTTTTTCAAAGGAAACGCAAGGAGCAGGTATGATGGTCGATTCCCAAAACGATTCCAACTTGCGCAAAAAAAGCGAAGAAGTGGTCTCTGTGCTGTTGGCTTTGATGCGACACTTGAATACACTGGCTGCCGACGATATTGCAATGGAACTGCCGGGGGCGCAACTGCGCGTCTGCGGGCTGCTCTGGGATGGGCCTAAGACGATGTCGACTCTGGCTGAAGAACTCGATATCACCCACAGCGCCATCACCCAAATCGCCGACAGACTCGAACGCGCAGAAATGGTGGAACGTGTTTTGGAGGAAGACGATCGGCGATGCAAGAGGCTTGCTCTTACCGCAAAAGGACTTGCGGTGCTGGAGGGCCGGCGTGAACGCAGGATACTGCGCACAATGGAGGCGATGAAGCTTTTGAGCGGACAGCAACAGGACTGTATTGTAGAATCTCTCAGGACCATGCTTAATGCCAGCCGGAAAATATCGTAACAGCAACGCAAACCGCCAGTCGCAGGTTATCTGAAAGGAAGAAATGGTGCGATTTCGACTTCTATTTGCAGCAATCGTAGTAATTATATATTCAACAGGTGTCTTTGCTCAGCAGACTCCGCCGGTTCAGCCCAAAATCCAGCCGACTCCGCTTCCGCCCCAGGTTACTCTGCCCGAGCCGGAGCAAATACCGTCGGATGTGCCGAATCGGCCGCTGACAGCCGATGAGGCTGCCCGGATCGCCCTAAATCACCAGCCGAGTGTGACCTCAGCCAAGGCAGGGGTTATAATAGCGGAAGGCGGCAGGAGCCGTGCTAAATCCGCGCTCCTGCCGAGCCTTGCGGCCTCTGGGAGCTACACAAGTGTTGCGCTATCTCCGGTAGGAATCGTGCCTGGCAGCGGCACCGCTTCAGGATATCAGTTGACCGCCAACATCAGGCAGCTTATCTTCGATTTTAATCACACCCGAGACCTGGCCAGGCAGGCGTCTCAGAAATTGCGCGCTGCTAATGCCAATATGACCAGGGTGGAATCCGACACCGTGCTGCGAGTAAAGCAAGCGTTTTACAATTATGCTCAGAATATACAATTAGTCAAAGTAAACGAGGCAAATGTACAGAACGCACAGAGCCATCTCGCGTTAGCGCAGGCTCGGCTTGATGCGGGTGTTGGCTTGCCTGCAGATGTGGTTCGCGCTCAAACAGCCGCTGCAGACGCCATATTCAGCCTTAATCTCGCTCGAAATGCGGCTTCGGTCGCTGAGGTATCTCTAGCTGAACTAATGGGAATAGACCCTCGCACTCCTATAATCCCGCAAGATGCCAACGAGCCCGATATCCCCAGTGACGACCCCGCGGCTTTGACTCAACAGGCGCTGAAGGATCGACCTGAAATGGCTCAGGCTCAGGCCAACCTGTCAGCAGCCGGCTACTCCGTGAGCGCGGCCAAAACATCCAACTCCCCCGCCATTTCCGCCAACACCGGCTGGCTGCAAAGAGGTGCGGGTTTTCCACCAGGCAACGATACAGTCACTTATGGAATTGCCATGCAGTGGACGCCGTTCGATTCTGGTTTAACAGCGGGACGCATAGAAGAGGCACGTGGCGCATTGCTGGCCGCGCAGGCTGATCTGGAATCCACAAAACTGTCAGTAACATCCGACGTCTCACAAGCCTACCTGAACCTCAAAACAGCGGAGCAGCGGGTGACCACATCAGAAGCCGAAGTGACTAACGCTCTAGAGGCGTTGAGGCTGGTAGAGGGCCGCTACAAAGCCGGGTTAGGGACGTTTCTGGATGTGCTCGACGCCCAGACCGCATTCATCAAAGCGGACAGCAACAAAGTAAACGCCAGATTCTCAGTAGACCAGGCAAGAGCTGCCCTGGCCCACGCCATCGGCCAGCCTCTGCAGAATCAATAATAAATCGCAGAATATGCTCAGCGCGCAATGGCAATATGCTATCATATAGCCATGCCCGACATCATTCCCATAACCATGTTCCGCGACAACCTGGACCACATTCCCCAGCACCAATTGCCTGCGGGGTTCTCGATTCGCAATTTCAGGCGTGGCGAAGGGGAACTATGGGCGCAAATCGGAGCTGACGCAGGTGGGTTTGGCTCCTTTGATGAGGGAATGGCGAGGTTCGACGCTGAGTTCGCCTTCCAGATAGACGAGATGGAGAGCAGGTGTTTCTTCATCGTCGACGACACCACTTCTCACGCCGTCGGCACTGCAATGGCCTGGTTCGACCCGGATTTTAACGGAGAGCTCTGCGGCAGAGTTCACTGGGTGGCGATTATCCCCGAGTATCAGGGCAAAGGCCTCGCAAAACCGCTCATCTCCACAGTACTCAACAGGATGTCGGAATCCCACGACTGCGCAGTTCTGGGCACCCAGACCTTCAGGTGGAAGGCCGTCAAATTATATCTGGACTTCGGCTTTAAGCCCTATTTTATACACCCGACTTGCCCTGCAGCGTGGAGAGAACTTTTGTCCAGATTCAACCTGCCAGATATGGGATCCTGACAACCGATTTAACACTCATCAGTTGACATGATGGATTTTACGGAATAACATACCTGTTGGGCCATTGCGCCATAACCGGAACAATGCGTCCAACAATCGCGTCAAAGCAATACAAACGGGTCAGCCTCCTCGGTTGATCCCACAAATGGGAAAGCAGAATACCTCAATGAGTCACGAAGCGTCTACGTACGAACAGATCGCGGACGGTATAGCCTCGTACGCCGGCGAGAGCGGCGGGGATGTACAGCGTTACATAGTGGCTCCCGCGATGCTCGAAATGATAGGGGCCGCTACCGGCAAGGAGATTCTCGATCTATATTGCGGAGCTGGTTATTTTTCGCGCCGCCTCGCAGCGCTTGGCGCTAATGTAACCGCAGTCGACAACTCCGACAGATTGGTCGGCATTGCAAGGGAGATCAACTCCAGAGAACGCTGCACCATACAGTACGCGGTCGCCGAAGCCAACGATTTGTCGGTGATAGAAGACAGCATGTTCGACGATATCGTCTGCAATATGGGTCTGACGAATACGCGGGACCTGGCGGGCACTGTAGCGGCGCTGGCGAGACTGGTCAAGCTGGGCGGGAGGTTTATCTTCTCGATAGCCCATCCGTGTTTCAGTATGCCGGATGCCTGTTGGATAAAGGACCCGGACGGCAGGATGCTCTATGAGGCAGTGGACAACTACTACGCCGAGCGCTGGTGGCTTTCCGACCTTGCTGGGCCGGTAAAGGAGAGAAACAGGGTCAAGCATCGCACCTTGTCAACTTATGTCAATGCTTTGAGCGCTCGCGGCTTCAACGTGCGCCGAATATCGGAGCCGAGACCGACTCAGGAAGTGCTTACCTTAAAACCGCACCTGGCTATCTTCGAGAGAGTGCCTGCCGCGATGGTGATTGAAGCCATATTCCCATATCTCTAAAAATTTCTTAATGCAAAATAACGCTACATCCAGATACGGGCATTTCGCTGCATTAGCGGTGGTTGTCTTTCTTTTATTGGGTTTAGCGTTCGCCCCTCGCCCTGCCACAGACATACCAGTGCAGGAGATCCTCCAAAAAGCAAATGAATTGAGCCGGGATACCTCAGATATTCCGCCTGAACTTATCGGAGACCAACTGCGCGCTGGCTGCATGCCGGTGCTGGCAGGACAGTCGAGAGTCAACAATAGCCTTACCTGGGCCATTCGCCTCAAGCCGCCACATCGACGCTATCCCTGGATAGCTGTTTGGGTCGACCAAAACAACAATCACATCGTCGCCTGGAAGCGCTGGGACCGACCGGGCAGGCGAGCTATTGTCGTTCAGCAATCCTGCGCAAACATCTGCCCCTGAATCACTCACGCCGATCGACCTCATATTTACTGTTTGGGTCTTAGTGTGACGGGTAAATAATGGTCAACAAAGCCAGCGGAGGCGACGAGTGAGCGTGCAGGACGAAGCCATCACATTAATGGTCCAAAACGCGATAGCCGCAGACAGGCGCATTTCAGGCCAGGCGATTGTGGTCCGCGTAGCTAAGGGCGAGGTGTTTTTAAAGGGTATTGTCGACAAAGATGACCAGAAGGAGATGGCCATTCTTGTAGCACGCGGCACACCTGGTGTCCGACACGTCGTCGCAGACGAACTACAGGTAAAAGAGGCCCCTAAATGAGCTACGGCCAGTTTTCCAGCGATGGGCGAGAATATATCGTTACCCGTCCGGATACGCCTCGGCCGTGGGTCAACTATCTCACCAACGGCCGCTACTGTGCGATCTGTTCGCAGACGGGTGGGGGGCACTCGTTTTTCGAGACCTCTGGCTACAACCGCATAACCCGCGAATACGCCCCCCTGGTGCTGATGCAAGACAGGCCGGGGCGCTATATTTTTTTGCGGGACGCGGACACGGGGGAATACTGGAGCGCGAACTGGCAGCCGATGTGTGGGGATATCTCCAACTTCGAAGCGCGCCACGGCATGGGATACACCAAAGTCAGCTACTCTTCACATGGGATAGATAGCTCAATCACATATTACGTGCCGCCCAGAGACGACTGCGAAGTATGGATGGTCACGTTAAAAAATGCCTCGGACAAGCCCCGTCGTATCCAGGCGTTCCCTTACGTCAAATGGGACCTTGCCAACTACGCCTACAACGCAGTGGAGGCAAATTTCTCCGTGCTGTTCAACGAGGCGTCGGTTGAACAGGATACCATATTCGCCACCACCCGGTTTTGGAATATCACAAGCGGTTCGGTGACGGGCAACCCAAACGCGAGATGGGATAAATGGGCCTTTATGACCTCCAGCGCTCCGGTCGAGGGCTTCGACTGTTTCGACGAGGAGTTTATGGGGATGTATCGGGGGCTGCATCAGCCGCAGGCCATTGAGGACGGCAAACTCCGTAATAGTCAGGGCTGCGGCAGAGATATAATGGCCGCATTGCAGCATAGTTTCGAGATTGCCGCTGGCGAAGAAGTGCAATTCATCGTCCTGGTGGGCGTTGTCCATAGAACGGAAGAAGCGTTATCCCTGAAGCGCAGATACGACAGCTGGGAAGAGGCCCAGCGCGGCCTCGACGAAGTGCACAACTACTGGGAGTATTATCTAGATCGGACGCTGGTCGACACTCCAGGCGACGAGTTCAATCTGTCTGTAAATATCTGGAATAAATACCAGGCCTGGGTCACTTCGCGATGGAGCAGAATGGACTCATACTACATCGGCGGGGGGTCGATCATCGGATGGCGCGACAGTTGGCAGGATATGCTCGCCATTCTCCCAAACGACACAGATTGGGCGCGGGAGCGCGTGCGATATTTGCTCGAACACCAGTTCCAGGACGGCAGCACCCTGCACAACTGGGACCCGCTTACGGATATTGGGGTCAAAACAGGCCATTCCGACGACCCAATGTGGCTGGTGCAGGGAGTGGTCGAATACTTTAAAGAGACCGGGGATTTAGTCTTTCTCGACGAATCCGTGCGCTACTACGACAGCGGCTCCGAGACTGTGCGACAGCATCTGGTCAGAGCATTAGATTATACGCTGGCCCATATGAGCGATCGCGGCATCCCCCTTATAATGGCGGCCGACTGGAACGACGGGCTGGATTATGTTGGTCGGCAGGGCAGGGGAGAAAGCACTATGGTCGCGGCGCAATTGGCGTGGATGCTTAAAGAGACGGCCTCGCTTATGTGGTTCATCGGCAGCGACTCGCTTGCAGATCGTTACATTGAGGAACGCGACAAGCTGATCCGCAGCATCAATCAATATCTGTGGGATGGAGACTGGTATATTCGCGGCACTCGTGATGACGGCGAGGCGTTCGGGTCTTCCCGCAACATAGAGGGTCGCATATATATAAACGCTCAGTCGTGGCTGGTGATGGGGAGCGCAGCCCCAAGAAAACGAGCCATCAAGTGCATGGATGCGGTCAAAAAATACCTCGACACCGACTACGGCCCCGCGCTGTTCTTGCCCGCCTACCATGAGCCGGACCCTAAAATCGGCATTATATCCCGCTTTGCGCCTGGCACAAAGGAGAATGGCACCATCTTTTGCCACCCGACGTGCTGGGTGATTATGGCCGAGTGCGTGCTGGGCAGGGGCGCTGAAGCTTATGAGTATTGGAAAAAGGTTTCGTTTATACACAGGGGTATGGAGCCGGAAGTCTACAAAGTCGAGCCTTATGTATATTCGGAATATGTCCACGGCCCTGACTCTCACTACTTCGGCCAGGGTGAGTTCAGTTGGACGACGGGTACGGCGAGTTGGATGTGGAAGGTCTGTCTGGACTGGATATTAGGGGTTAGAGCGGAGATTCGTGGATTGCTCGTCGATCCGTGTATTCCCCCGGAGTGGGACTCGTTTACAGTCACCCGCCGTTTCCGCAAGGCGACCTATGAGATCGAGGTCCATAATCCCGACCACGTTTCGCAGGGGATACGCGAGGTATGGGTCGATGGCGAGCGGCAGCCTTCACATTTGCTGCCGGTATTCCCGGCGGCTACGACGCACCAGGTAAAAGTAGTGATGGGAAAGCCGATTGGAACCGGGGAGTTTACAGAGGACGATCAGCCTGTGGCTGCGCACGCAGAGGCTGAATAGACCGCTGCCCGCCTGCTTTCGAATTCTTGCTTCTAGACTGATGCTTGTCAGAATGTTACAATATCGCCGAAGCAAGCGGGGTAGTACCGCTGATTGTTCCGGCGAGGTGGTGGCCTGGATGTTCAAATCTTATGATGAAATGCTCGAAGAACTCGAAAGGGAAATGCGGCGAGTCTCAGACGACGTGCTTTTGCAGGTGTTCCGGGTCTCCGGGATGGCGGGGGAACTCTGGACTCCACGTGTCGATGTCTATGAGACGGCAGACGACGTTATCGTAAAAGTCTGCGCCGCTGGGCTGGCGCCGGATCAGATTGAGCTGACAATTTCTGCCGATAACAGGTTTCTGACAATGCGGGGGCTGCGCATCGAACAAGATGAAGACAGGGCGGAACGCATACGCTATTATCAACTGGAAGTCTATTATGGCCCATTCGAGCGCGTCATCGCACTGCCGCCGGACATCCCGTTGCAAAGAGACAATCTCAGCGCCACTTATAAAGATGGATTCCTGAAGGTGGTGCTGCCTAAGAGACAGCCTGCGCGGGAAGCGCGGTCTATAGATATAGAATAGACGCTAGAGGAGACGAATGGATATAGAAGTCGGAGCGGAAAAGACGGATTTCACAACGGTAGATCGCAATGTGGTCATACCTGAGGAATTGAGTCTGTTGCCGATCAAGGATACGGTGCTTTTCCCGATGGTGGTGATGCCGCTTATCGTGTCGAGGGAAAGCTCGATGAAGCTCGTGGACGATGCCGTGGTCAGCGATTCGCGCATCATCGCCTTGTCCACGTTAAAGGACCCCAACATCGAGGCTCCGGGTATCGACGACGTATACCCTATCGGCGTGGCGGCGGCTATACATACTATGCTGAGGCTGCCGGAACACCAGAGGCTGATTATACAGGGGCTGAAGCGAATTCGCATTAAGGAGTGCATCCAGACCGAGCCTTATCTGAGGGTTAAGATCGAGGAGATTCCGGAGGTCGCCGATTGGACCGAGGAAGAAAAGGTAGAGATCGAAGCACTGCGTCGCAATGTGGCGGAGCATTTTCAGAAGGTGGTCAGTCTGTCCTCCGGGCTGCCCGATGAGCTGCAGAGCATCGCAACCTCGATAATGAAACCGGGTGTGCTCGCCGATACGGTCGCGCTGCATTTACCGATATCCATTCCCGAAAAACAGGCGCTGCTGGAGATGCCAGGCATAAGAGAACGACTCCGGGCGCTGCTGTCTATTCTCGTCCGTGAGGTCGAAGTCCTCGAACTCGGCAGCAAAATTCAGTCACAGGTCCATTCGGAAATGGGCAAAACACAAAGGGACTACTATCTGCGCGAGCAATTAAAGGCGATCCAGCGCGAATTAGGCGAAGGTGACGAACGCACGGCGGAAGTCGAGGAATTACGACAGAAAATTGTCGATGCGAAGATGACCGAAGAAGCCGAGAAAGAGGCAATGCGCGAGCTTGATCGGCTCAGGCACATGTCTCCGGGCGCGCCTGAATACACGGTCGTAAGGACGTTTATCGACTCTCTCATATCCCTGCCGTGGAACACCTATACTGAGGACAACCTCGATATCCCCGAGGTGCATAAGATCCTCAACGAAGATCACTATGGGTTGGATAAGGTCAAGGAGAGGATCCTCGAATATTTGTCCGTGCGCAAGTTCCGCGAAGCCGGCCAGATGCGGCATCCTATACTATGTTTTGCCGGGCCTCCGGGTGTCGGTAAGACATCCCTCGGCAAGTCGATAGCTCGCGCGTTGGGCAGAAAATTCGTCAGGATGAGCCTCGGCGGGGTCCGTGACGAGGCCGAGATACGCGGCCACCGGCGCACTTATATCGGCGCGTTGCCGGGTCAGATCATTCAGGGAATCAAGCGTTCGGAGTCGCATAATCCGGTCTTTATGATGGATGAAATAGACAAGGTGGGTGCGGATTTCCGCGGAGATCCGTCATCGGCGCTGCTTGAGGTCCTGGACCCGGAGCAGAACTCCACATTCAGAGACCATTATCTTGAGGTCACGTTCGACCTCTCCAAGGTGCTTTTTATCACTACGGCGAACGTGCTTGATACCATACTGCCGCCTCTGCGCGACAGAATGGAGATACTCGAGATCGCAGGCTACACCGAAGAGGAAAAGCTGGAAATAGCTAAACGGCATCTCGTCCCTAAGCAGCTCACCGAACACGGTCTGCAGAAGGGCAAACACATCACATTTCTGGCGACGGGGCTGGCTGAGATTATCCGCGGATACACCCGTGAGGCCGGCGTGCGCAACCTTGAGCGGCAGATCGCTACTATATGCAGAAAAGTGGCCAGGGAGTGGGCCGAAGGCAGAACCGATACGGTCAGAGTGTCTGCGAAACAGGTGGGCGTCTACCTCGGCGTGCCTAGATATTCACAGGAGGAACTCACGGATCGAACCGATGAGCCTGGAGTTGCGGTGGGCCTGGCCTGGACTCCGACTGGCGGCAGCGTGCTGTTCGTGGAGGCGACGAAAATGCAGGGCGGCAAACAGCTTCTAACCACCGGTCAGCTTGGCGATGTCATGAAAGAATCCGCACAGGCTGCTCTAAGCTATGTGCGCAGCCACAGCGACGCGCTGGGCATAGATCCCGATTTCTATAAAGATTCGGATATTCACCTGCACGTGCCCGCCGGCGCGATACCAAAAGACGGGCCGAGCGCTGGTGTCACGATGCTCACAGCTTTAGCCTCGCTGCTTAGTGGCAGAAAGGTCAAGCCGCGAACGGCCATGACCGGCGAGATCACCCTCAGGGGCAAGGTGCTTCCGGTGGGCGGCTTGAAAGAGAAGATACTGGCCGCGCGTCGAGCAGGGGTCGAGACTATAATAGTGCCAAAAGAGAACCGTAAGGATGTCGAGGAGGAAGTGCCGCAGGACATTCGCGACTCTATGCGCATAGAATATGTCGAAGACGTCAGCCAGGTGCTTGCAATAGCTCTCGAACCGAAGAAATAAATAATCCTGTCTGCGGCGAAGATTCTGGATCACTCTGACTTTAGGGTTGGCAATATGTCCTCGTCGGTCAGTGCACGATAGAGCACATAAAAATGCGATATCGCGAAAGGCACAGATGGGCTTATTATCTCGAACACGCATTCATCCGCCGCCTCTTCGATCATCGCCGCTGCGGATCGGGATGATACGGGGGCGGCTGCGATAACGCGAGATGGATTGTGAAGACGCAAAGATTTTATAGCCGCCAGCGTCGTGTATCCGCTTGCCAACCCATCATCGACCACGATCACGGGCCGGTTCATCATTTCAGGACTATGTCGCGCCTGGGAATATGTATCGGCCTGTATCGACGCTTTTGCGGCGACTTCTTTTGCGATGGAGTCTATCTGTGCTTTGCTCAACCCGCCCATTCCACGCAGTATCTCGTGGTTCAGGGCCATTGTCCCGTCTGAGGCGATCGCTCCGAAGTCTGTTTTAGGGCTGCTCGGCACTGGTAATCTGCGAGTAACGATAAATCCCCAGGGCAATCGCAACTCCTTTGCCGCCTCTGCCGCTACGAGTATGCCCGCCTTGGCGATACCGATTACGACTGCGTCGCTCTCCCGATATGCGGTCAGCAATTCCGCCAATCGCCTTCCCGCTTTCGCTCTATTCTCAAATGGTGATAGCACGGCGAACCTTCCTGGCAATTAAAGCTGTCGCTTCCTGGCCTTGCTCAGTATATCAACTACCTCCTCATCAGAGGTCTGTGAAAAATCGACATACCAATAACCAACCGCCAAAAACGGATCAGGGGTGCCCAGGCAGACCAGTTCGTCCACATACTGCTCCATTGCGGCCAACGAATCCGACGGGGCAACCGGCACCGCCAGGCAGAGATATGACACGTTCAGGTTTCGAAGCGAGGCTGCTGCGGCCTTGATCGTATATCCCGTCGCGATTCCGTCATCGATCAAGATCACCCTGCGGCCTCCGACATCCGGCGGCTCCGCGCTGCCCCTGTAAACTTCCAGTCGCCTCTGCACTTCGATCAATTGCTTCTCGGCTTCTGATTCAATATAATGTTCAGGTACGTGCAGGTATTTGACAGAATCCTGGTCAATTATTATGTCGTGATTCCCCCAGCTAGCCACCGCACCAATCGCAAGCTCCGGCTGATTGGGAGCGCCGATCTTTCGTGCCACAATAATATCCAGTGGCAAATTAAGGGCCACGGCCACCTGATAAGCCACCACCACGCCGCCACGCGGAACCGCAAGCACCACCGCATCCGTGTTGCGATGATGTCCCAAAGATGCGGCCAATTCCGTCCCGGCCTGCCGCCTGTCTAAAAATGGAAGTCTGGAAGTGCTCACTTCAGCAATATTCCCCGGACGCCGCGGGACTAATCGCGACCAGCCTGGAGAGATACGTCTTTCGATGTCCGACATCCGGGTTTCGAAGTCCGATTCAGCCCTTTAGGCACCGTATGTTACGCTACCGTACCGTTATTTCTGTCTTTCGTTCTTTCGGGCATTGCATTTCAGCGCCTCCTCGTCATTTCGAGCGCAGCGAGAAATCTGCTTTTTCGATGTCCGACATCCGGGTTTCCAATTCCTATTTAGCCACTTATAGGCATCACAAGCCCCTTCTTACGCCCGGTATTGCCTTGTGAAGAACTATGAATTATAATTTTAGTGGTTGGCCGGATTACTTTCGGGGTAGAGAGCTTGGGCGATTGCATCTTCTTGTCAACTCATTGAAACAAAACAGGATACCTATGTTGTTCAGGTGCCTGCATAATCTGGAGGAATCCTGTTGTTGGGATATCGTGTTCTGATTGTTGAGGATGATGCCGCCGCAAGCCTTGCGGTGAGGTCTATAATTGAGGGCGCCGGCTACGAGGTGGTCGGTACTGCATCCAGCGGAGAAGAGGCGCTGACGATTGCCGAAGAGCTCAACCCGGATGTAGCCATTGTGGATATCAGACTGCCGGGAATGGACGGCATTGAGACGACCAGGCAATTGGTCGAGAGGCACAATCTCGCCGTTATGATAGTGACTGCCTATGCGGATCCAGAGTTCGTGCAGGGTGCGGCTCGGGCAGGCGCGTGTTCATATCTGCTCAAACCCGTGACAAAAGAAGCTCTCTGCGCAAACCTCGAAATAGCCGCCGCCAGGTCAAACGAACTCATGCTTCTACGTCAGGAAGCAGAGGATATGAAAGGCGCACTTGAGGTCAGGAAATTATCCGAACGCGCTAAACATGTGCTTATGAGTCGCCTGGCTCTAAGCGAAGTCGAAGCCTTTGCCCACATCAAACAAAAATGCCGAAACCAGAACAAAACCCTGAAGCAGGTATCAATCGAAATATTGACCGCTGAAGAAGCGTTTCTGCAGCAAATAGCTAAAGAGCCGCCTAAGAAATTGAAGAACGATCAATAAGATAAGAGAATTGGTGGCCGGCGACATGTCGGCCACCTGTTTAGATTAATAGCTAAGAACACAGCTCCGAAGAAGTGGGCTTAGCTGTAAAGTCATCGGTAGTTTCTACTCGCTGCAGCAGATAGTCTCTGAACCTCTCGACAGACTCGGCCACGTTGACGTCGACCACTCTCACAGAGCTTATCTTGCTGCAAATAGGGCAATAATAGGATCGCAGCCTGTGTGGGTTTGGGGCGACCCGTCCGAAATCCCTGCATTTTGGGTTTTCACAACACACTACTTCAACTATTGTGAGCAGCATAGCGATAACTCCTCCATGCAGTTGTTCCACCGTTGATGGGGTTAATTTGCTGGGTGTAATGCCGGATTTTGAGAACGCAGACAAGAAAACTTTGAGGCTTTGTCCGCCTTTGGCGGCGGGTATGGAAGGAAGGTTGCGCTGCGGGGTATAAGAGTTGTGAGTGTGCTGTTAAAGCCTGGAGGTATCAATGCATAAGGACAGCCTCGCCGGACGGCTGCTTGGTATTTTGGTTTTTCTTGTAGGGATCGCGATTTTAGTTGTTGTCGCGGTATTGGCCTACAATTTATTCTCGGCGAGCACGTCTGCTGTGCAGTTAAAGCCGGGCGGTGATGGTGCGGCGGCCTCGTTGGGTGCGTCGGTGGTGCGGTTTATATATCAGATTTTGCTCTTAATAGTCCTGTGCGTTGCAGGTTCTTTGGTGGCTGCCCGCGGCCTGCATTTATACTTCGTGGCAAGCGGCCCTGCTTCAACGACCGGCTCCGATTCAACAGAGGGCAAACCTAAAGTTTAATAAACACAGTTGAGCTTAAAATCTCCGCTAATATGTTGACATGGGGCAAGGTGAGGTGTAGAATATATTGCGTCCGGGGATGTGGCGGAATGGCAGACGCGCTTGGTTGAGGGCCAAGTCCAGGTTACTGGGTGGAGGTTCAACTCCTCTCATCCCCACCAATGATTAAACACTTGCCTGTTCTGGGATTCTCACAGAGCCTCTCTTTTTTATTTCACTGATAAGCAAGCCTCTCGTTGTTACCCGCCTTGCCCTGGCCATTGGTTTATGATACTTTAATGAATGCACCAACAATGGCGGAATGCGATGCGACATTTGGCGTTTCTCATATTATTATTCTGCGGCTTACCTCTCTGGGCGGGTAACTCCACGGCTGCTCAGAGCACCTGGAAATTTTCCACTCAAGACAGCCGAGACTTTGCCAAACCCTCGTATGATGATTCTTCCTGGAGCAGTGTAACGGCCGGCCACAAATGGAAGAGCGCTGGCTTCGCGTGGTTCAGAAGCAGGGTATCGATCCCAGACTCAATCGACGGCGTGCAAACGAAAGGGCAGGCAATCGGTATTGAATGGAACGCAGGCGACGGCGGGGAGTGTTATGTAAATGGGAAAATTGCTGTCCGCTACGACAACGACCATCCCGCCCTCATTTTATTGACCCGCAACTGCCAGCCGGGCATGGCGATTACTGTTGCCGTTCGAGTCTTTATGGGAGCGGATGACGCTGAGCATGAATGGGCTCTGGATTCCTGCAAACTGGTGATCATAGACAAAAAGACCATCGGGCAGCCGTTCGACGTCAAAGTAGAGGCAGATAAGCAACTCGGAGCGCTGCCCAGAACGTTTGCCGGATTATCGCAGGGCGGGGGGCTTCCAGAATACACCGATGAGCTGGCCAAGCTGTTCCGCGATTACGGCATCAAGTGGTTCCGAATGGACAATCTGCTCACCAACGCCGTTAAGAAGAACGATGACGGCGCGCTGCGCTACGATTGGACCGATCTTGACCGTCGCCTTGATTTCGTGCAAAAGGTCGGATGCGAGCTGATTTTTTGTATTTCATATATGCCCGAACCCTATGATGCCGTCACTGACCACGACAGGCATTCATACCCTCGAGACTGGGATGAGTTCGGTGAATTGGTCTACCAGGCCGCAAAGCACTGCATCGACCGCGGCACTCCGGTCAAGTATTGGGAGGTGTGGAACGAAATTAACACGGGATGGATGCGGGACCCGGAGGGCTGGGACCATCTGAAAACCTACACTACGTTATACGACACGTGCTGGAAAGCAGTGCGGCGCGCCGACCCCAGGGCGTGGATAGGCGGGCCTTGCGTAGCCTCAGGCCCGTGGAATGAAAACGACCCGCGCGGGCCGGGAGTCAAAGGCGAGCGGTTTATTAGGGGCCTTTTCGAGCACTGCGAAAAAACAGGCGCCCCGCTGGACTTTGTGACCTGGCACGAGTATTTCCAACCCGCTTCGGTGATGAAAAAGGAAGCCGAACAGATTCGAGAATATCTCACCGAGTATCCCAAAGTCAAAGGCCAGGTAAAGGAGTTTGCAGTCACCGAATGGGGTTATGCGTGGTGGCACGACCGTGCCGGGGATAACGAAGTCGGAGGTGCCTGGGCAGCGGCATCTCTCCTGAAGGGATGGATGGCAGCAGGGGTGCAAAAACCGTGCTGGTTTTACGCGAAAGATTTTGGCTCTCCACCCTGCGGCGACTGGGGAATGTTTACCAGTAACAACAAGCCTAAGCCGGTGGCCAATGTCTGCAGGCTGTTTAACATCATAATGGCCCCGCAGAGGCTGAAGTGCGACGGCGAGGATAGTCAAATAGGTTCAATCGCTTCAATCGACCCCAAATCCGGTCGAATAACCGTTCTTATCTTATGCTTCGCTGATCGCTTCGGAGCGCCGCGCCCGATACGACTGACAATATCGGGCATAGCAAAAAAACCAGAATCGCTGAAATGCCGCCGCTATCTTATAGACGTGTCCCACTCTAATGTCATCAACGACGAATCCAAAGCCGACCTCGAAGCCGTCCCCTGTGAATTTAAGCAATCGGGCGAGTCAATAGTGACCACGTTCGATTTGGAAAACAACGCAGTGACCTTAGTCGAGCTCTAGCCAGACCGCGTCTTCGAGTGTCAATCCGCATACCTCGGACGCCCGAAGTCCACAATCAAATAGGGTCAGCGCATCGAACACCCTATCCCCTGCTTGTCTTTGCTAATATTTTCCAACCCCTCAAAAAAACGGATTATGCCGCCTCTCCTGCGTAACGGTTGTCGTCGGGCCGTGGCCTGGCAGAAGAGCGGTATCAGGCGGCAGGGCCAGTATTTTATCCTTTATCGCCTCAAGCATCCGACTGTAACCGTCTTTAACCGCTGGCCTTCCAATCGATCCTGCAAACAGCGTATCACCCACAAAGCAGACGCTATCCACTTTATAACACACCGACCCCGCAGTATGCCCCGGCGTAGTCAGGGCCGTGATCGTCAATTTTCCCATCTCAAACGAACGGCCATCTTCTGCGGCCTGCCATTTTGTGCGGTGGCGGGTAACTTCCTGGCGGTCGATTTGAGTAGATACCACCGTAACATCCGGCACGGCTCTGCAAATATCTACCAGCCCCCCGATATGGTCGCTGTGCGTGTGCGTTATCAAAATCTGTATAAGATTAAAGGTATTATCCTGGATAATCTTTAATATCTCTCCTGCCGAGCCTCCTGGGTCTACTATCGCTGCCTGCTTCGTTTTATTGCACGCAACTACATAAGCGTTCTCCGAGTATTGCCCGATAGGAACCTGCACCGTATAAACAGAAAATGGCGCAGCAGACAAATCTGGAGCTTCAGGCGTCCACGCGTTATTCGCGATCGCATCAAGCTTATCGGAATCCAACCCCAGCGCACTCGCCAACAGGCTGATGACGTTGCGGTCTGGAACCCAATCGTAAGCCTCGATTTTTGAGATGTCAGCCTCGGTCAACTCGACCCGATCAGCCAATTCCGTTTTACTAAGACTAAATCCGGCCCTTGCCTTAGCAATTATGTCCCCAAATTCGTCCTCAAGCACCATATAATCACCTCTACAGCATCTTACCCCAAAATAATTACATTGTCACCTGAAGGAAGACCGCGCTGAATTACCTAATCAAAACTTATAGTGATTTTCGGAGGTGGGTATGGAGGTCACGTTTACTCGCAACGGGGCGAGCAATTTGGATGGCGCCCTTGTGCGGTTTGAATCCGAGGCAGATTTCGGAGATTTTACGCTCAATTCCGCGGCCTGGGACGCCGAAGCTGGCGGATTGACATATAAGGCGGATGGAACCGGCGACATCGGAACGGTTGAATCCCCGGAGGTCAGCGTAAACAGCGGCTTTGACCAAATGGTCATTTCCTGGAATGCGACTACTCCGGTTGGCAGTAATCTCACGCTCTTTGTCCAGGCTCTGGTAGATGGCTATTGGACTAAGTGGTATCGAATGGCGATATGGAACCAGGGGGGTTGTCCTCAACATCGCACCAGTTGCACGGATCAGTCCGATGAGATCGGCACGGTAGATTGTGACATTCTGAAGCTCAAGAGTATGGCTTCGGCGTTCAAAATCAAAGCCGAACTTTCCAGCGCGGACAAAATACACTATCCCAGCCTGCGCTTTATTTCGGTAAACGTTATCGATTCCAAGGCGTGGATCGTTGATATGCCGCCGCATAAAGAGGTTTGGGGCACGGAACTAACAGTGCCTGAGCTGTGTCAAATATCAGTGGAGGGCGGAGACGGCTGGTGCAGTCCAACCTCGACAGCTATGCTGCTTGGTTATTGGGCCGAAAAGCTCAATCGACCCGAAATGAAACTCGGAGTCACCGAGACCGCTCAGGCCGTACACGACGAAGCCTGGAGGGGCACCGGTAACTGGACTTTTAACACCGCGTATGCGGGTGAATTCGCCGGTATGCGCGCCTATGTAACCCGCTTTTCTGGGATCGGACAAATAGAACGCTGGATCGAAAAAGGCGTGCCTGTGATCGTCAGCCTGCACTATAGCAGGTTGCGCAAAATGGTTACGGAGCACGAATCCGGACACTTGATGGTAATTCGCGGGTTTACTCCTTATGGCGACCCGATCTTTAATGATCCCTGGGCGAGGGTCGAAAACGGGGAGAAACTGCGAAAAATTTTCCCTCGCCAGGACCTTGAGGCTGCCTGGCTGGGACCTAATGGTTCATTCGGAACCGTATACATAATACATCCTGAAGGATTCAATTGGAGGTAGACTATGGCTAGTATCAAAGGAACACGCACCGAGAAGAATATCCTGGCCGCCTTTGCAGGCGAATCGCAGGCCCGAAATCGCTACACGTTTTTCGCGAGTCAGGCCAAAAAAGACGGCTATGTACAGATAGCTGACGCATTCGAAGAGACCGCGAACCAGGAAAAAGAGCACGCAAAGCGACTCTTCAAGTTCCTCGAAGGCGGAGAAGTCGAGATTACCGACACATACCCGGCGGGTGTTATCGGCTCTACTCTCGAAAACCTCAAAGCCTCGGCCGGCGGTGAGAACTACGAGCACACCTCAATGTACCCCGGTTTTGCGGCAATCGCACGCGAAGAGGGCTTCACCGGAATCGCTGCTGTGTTTGAGTCGATCGCTGTTGCCGAGAAGCAGCACGAGTCGAGATTCCTTGCGTTTGCCAGCAACATCGAGAATGGCAAAGTATTTGAGCGCGACACAGAGGTAACCTGGAGATGCAGAAACTGCGGATATCTCCACACCGGAAAATCGGCTCTCAAGGCCTGCCCGGCGTGTGCGCATCCGCAGGCTCACTTTGAACTGCTCGGCGAGAACTGGTAAAAATGCAGCCAACTGAACTGAAGAAGGGCATATATTGGGTCGGCGCGATCGACAAATCGGTTCGCGACTTCCACGGATATTCGACGCCCTTTGGCACGACATACAACGCATATCTCCTCGTTGACGATAAGGTAGTGTTGTTCGATACAGTGGCCAAAGGATTCGCGTCGGAGATGCTCGCGCGTATCGGCGAGATTATAGAGCCCTCCAAAATCGACTACATTGTGGTCAATCACGTCGAGCTGGATCACAGCGGTTCGCTGCCGGAGATCATCGACACGGTGAATCCGGAGAAGATCATCTGCTCAACCGCGGGCAAAAAGGCCCTGCTGGCTCATTTTCACAACGAAGATTGGCCTTATGAGGTCGTTGCTACAGGGCAGAGCATAAACACCGGCAAAAAGAACGTCAAGTTCATTGAGACGAAGATGATCCATTGGCCGGACAGTATGTTCTCCTATATTGAGGAGGACGCTCTTCTGATTTCGCAGGACGGCTTCGGTTTGCACTGGGCGACCGACAAGAGATTCGACGACGAGGTCGACCAGGACGAGCTGATGCAGCAGGCGAAGAAATACTACGCAAACATTCTGCTGTTGTATTCTCCGCTGATACAAAGAGCGCTGCAGAATATCAGAAAGATGGAGCTAAAAATCGATATGATCGCTCCGGATCACGGCCCCATTTGGCGCACCAAACCACAGGTCATCTTCGATTTGTGGGACAAGTGGAGCAGGCAGGAGACCGTTGACAAGGCGGTTGTCGTCTACGACACGATGTGGCATTCGACTGAGATGATGGCGAACGCTATCGTCGACGGGATTAGAGAATCCGGCGCTGAAGTGATGTTGATGCCGCTTTCTGAGTATCATCGCAGCGATGTGATGACCGAGCTACTCGATTGCAAGGCGGTCGTGCTCGGCTCGGCGACGCTCAATAATGGAATGCTGCCCCGAATGGCGGATATGATCACCTATTTGAAAGGTCTTCGCCCGGTCGGCAAAATCGGCGCCGCATTTGGTTCCTACGGGTGGGGTGGGGAAGCCCCGCGTCTCCTGGACGCGTTTCTTGCGGAGATGAAATACGAATCCGCCGGAGAGTGCCTGCGAGTAAGCTACGTTCCGACAGATGAAAACCTCGCTGACTGTGTGGAGCTTGGTCGCAAGGTCGGATCAATGATCAAAGCGCAGGCTTAACATTAAAACGGACAAGGCAGATCTGTAATGGAAAACAGATTCAGGGTAGCTACGTTCAACGCTAATTCACTGCGCAGCCGGCTCGAGATTACCACTGGCTGGCTGCGCAAGCACGAGCCTGACGCGCTTTGCATTCAGGAAACTCGTGTGATGGACGACGCGTTTCCTGTCGCCGCATTCGAGGAAATCGGCTATCACCCCGTTTTTCTGGGCCAGAAGTCCTTTAATGGGGTAGCTATCCTCTGCCGCACAGAACCTGAGGACGTCACCACCGGGCTGGGAGTCGAGGGTCTCGATAACGAGGCTCGCATCATTCGCGCTAAGGTCCGCGGCGTAGAGGTCGTCAACACCTACGTACCGCAGGGAACGGCGGTCGAATCACCGCGATTTGAATACAAACTCAACTGGATATCCGCGCTTAAGGACTATTTTGATCGCAATTTTACACCGTCAACGCCGCTGGTATGGGTAGGGGACTTCAACGTCGCACCAGAGCCCATAGACGTGCACGACCCCGAGAAGCTGCTAGGCAGCGTTTGCTTCCATCCAAAAGAGCACGAAGTTTTGTCCCAAGTAAAGCAATGGGGTTTCGTCGATGTATTTCGCAAACATCATCCCGGCGAGCCTGATCAATACTCTTTTTATGACTACCGCATCCCCAACGCGCTCAAGCGCAAATTAGGCTGGAGAATCGACCACATTTGGGCCACTGCGCCTTTAGCAGATACGTCTTCAGATTGCTGGATTGACCTTGAGCCAAGGTCGATGGAGAAACCCTCCGACCACACTTTCGTCGTCGCGGATTTTCAACTTGATGTAACAGCTCGTTCTTAGTGAGTGATTGTTGCGGCTTGCTTTCGTTGCGGCCACACAAACTATGTCATTTCGAACGCCCTTCCCGTCATTTCGAACGCCCTTCCTGTCATTTCGAACGAAGTGAGAAATCTGCTTTTTCCGATGTTCGATATCCGAACTTCGAAGTCCGATCAGCCTTCTTAAGCTACCTATTTCCCTAATAATGCAAAAATTCTGCTTTTTGGTTGTCGGTTGTAGGTTATCGGCTGATAGTTATGAAGTAAGGGCATTAGCCTGATAAAAAACCGGCCCGTTCTAAATTGAACGGGCCGGTTGGTTTGTCGTCGGCTTTGGGTGTTTACTTGGCGTAGATCACCCGAACGTTGCCGAATCCGACTGCTCCTGTCACGATCACGAAGTCACCTTCGCTTACCGTCGGAGCGGACTTGGTTATGACCTTTATCTCAGTATCAGCAGAGCCGGTCGTGACAACATAAGAATTGCCATCAATCGAACCCCACTTCACCTGACCCCAGGTCTTAACATACAGGCCGTCAAGCAGGTCGAACTGGAACGACTTGCCGTTGGTTCCCCAAGGAGCAATCGTGCCCTCGTCTGCACCCGTCAACTGACTTACCGTTATGCACGGCTCGCCTTCAGACGTGACGCCTCGTGTACCTATCAAGCTGACGATGGAATCCTCACCAGCAGCAATCGCACCCTCGACACGAATACCGTGGATGCGGTTGGCTTCCTCAATGTAACCGAAGCCATCACCCTTGAAGTAGAGCGTCTTGTTGCCGAGTTCAATCGGCGCGCCTACTTCAGCCTGCTTGGCAGCAAGGATGGAACCTTCGTCAAAGAACACGGTTCCTGTAACCGCCAGTCTCTCGCTCTCGCAGCCAGCAGAGCTGACGTTGGCAGCGTAGAGAGTAGTGGTCTCAGACAGGCTTGCCGTGTAAGGATTAGCCGTGCTGACCAGATTACCACCGGTCGCCGCGTCATACCAGGCAATGGTGCAATCATCGCCGGCTGTTACGGAGAAGTCAAGATCACCAGCGCCACAGCGAACGTTAGCAGATGCGTTCGTAGGAGCGTCAGGAGCATCGTTAATCGTACCGGTTACGGCTGTCCTGGACTCACTCTCACAACCATCCGCGCTAACGGTAGCAGCATACAGAGTAGTAGTCTCAGTCAGTTCAGCAGTATACGGGTTGGCAGTGCTTACCACATTGCCGCCGGTCTCTGCGTCATACCACTTGACAGTGCAACCATCGTCAACGCTTACCTCAAAGTCGACTTCGCCCGCGCCACAGATGGCGTTCTCAGAAGCATCAGTCGGAGCATCAGGTATATCATTGACCGTGCCAGTTACAGCAGTCCTCGTCGCACTCTCGCAGCCAGCAGCGCTTACGCTGGCAGCATACAGAGTAGTAGTCTCAGACAGTTCAGCAGAATACGGATTAGATGTGCTCACCAGATTGCCGCCGCTGGCAGCGTCATACCAGGCAACAGAGCAGCCATCATCTACGCTTACCTCAAATGCAACCGAACCCTCGCCGCAAATCGCATTTGCAGACGGATTAGCCGGAGCATCAGGCAGGTCGTTGACTGTGCTGGTTACAGCCAGTCTAGTCGCACTCTCACAACCCTCAGCGCTAACAGTAGCCGCATACAGGGTAGTCGTCTCAGTCAGCTCAGCAGAATACGGGTTAGCAGTGCTAATCACATTGCCACCAGTAGCCGCATCATACCACTTGACAGAGCAACCCTCATCTACGCTTACCTCGAAGTCAACTTCTCCAGAACCACATCTCGAGTTCTCAGAGGCGTTGCTCGGGGCCGCAGGCACTTCGTTGACAGTACCAGTTACAGCGGTCCTCGTCGCGCTCTCGCAGCCCTCAGCGCTTACGCTGGCAGCATACAGAGTCGTCGTCTCGGACAAGCTCTTCGTATATGGATTTGCAATGCTCACAGGAACACCACCGCTGGCGGCAGCATACCATCTCACAGAGCAATCGTTATCAACCGTGACTGAGAAGTCCACAGAACCAGAACCGCAAACAGAGTTTGCAGACGGATCTGCCGGAGCCTCAGGCAGAGGATTGACAATGCTGGTAACAGCCAACCGTGTCGCGCTCTCACAACCGGCAGCGCTTACGGTAGCAGCATACAGGGTCGTAGTCTCAGTCAGCTCAGCGGAATACGGGTTAGCAGTGCTTACCACATTTCCGCCGGTAGCTGCGTCATACCATCTAACCGAGCAGCTCTCGCACACGCTGACCTCGAAGTCAACCTCTCCAGCGCCACAGCGATCGTTCATAGAACCATCCACCGGAGCAGCAGGAATAGCGTTGACTGTGCCTGTGACGGCGGTTCGAGTGTCGCTCTCACAGCCCTCAGCGCTCACGCTTGCAGCGTAGAGGGTGGTCGTAACGTTCAGGTTGGTCGTATACGGGTTAGCCGTGCTTACAAGGTTACCACCTGTAGCAGCATCATACCACGCTACTGTGCAGTCATTATCAACTGATACTTCAAAGGCCACCGAACCCGCACCGCAGATAGCGTTAGCAGATGGATCAGCAGGAGCAGACGGCACTTCATTGACAGTGCTCGTCACTGCCAGTCTCGTCTCGCTCTCGCAGCCATCAGCGCTTACGCTTGCCGCATACAGGGTAGTGGTCTCAGTCAGTTCAGCGGTATACGGGTTAGCGGTGCTTACCACGTTGCCTTCTGTCTCAGAGTCATACCATCTTACACTGCAACCCTCGTCTACGCTGACTTCAAAGTCAACTTCGCCGGCGCCGCAGATAGAGTTCTCAGAAGCATCAGTAGGCTCGGCAGGTATCTCATTGATAGTGCCGGTAACTGCTGTCCTCGTCGCACTCTCGCAGCCGTCAACGCTTACGCTGACTGCATACAGAGTAGTAGTCTCAGAGATTTCGGCAGTGTAAGGATTAGCCGTGCTAACCACATCTCCACCGGTCTCAGAATCATACCACTTAACAGTGCAGCCATCGGCAGGGGTTACCTCAAACGCAACCTCGCCCTCACCGCAAAGCACGTTTGCAGAAGGATCGGTCGGCGCATCAGGAACCTCGTTGACGGTGCCGGTAACGGCGGTCC
This sequence comes from Armatimonadota bacterium, assembly GCA_050948905.1. GTDB lineage: Bacteria > Armatimonadota > UBA5829 > UBA5829 > UBA5829 > DTKD01. Next base: position 1,802,153 of record JBMNES010000001.1, read on the forward strand.
TGGTCGCGCTCTCGCAGCCATCAGCGCTTACGCTGGCAGCATACAGAGTAGTAGTCTCAGTCAGTTCTTCAGTATACGGATTGGCTGTGCTCACCACATTGCCACCAGTAGCAGCGTCATACCACTTAACCGTGCAGCCGCTCTCCACCTCAACGGAGAACTGGACATCGCCGGTGCCGCAGCGGACGTTGGCAGAAGCGTTGGTCGGAGCGTCAGGAATTGCAAAGACAGTTCCTGTAACTGCGGTTCGAGTAGCGCTCTCGCAGTCGTCGCCGACGCTTGCAGCATAGTAAGTAGTCGTGCTGTTAAGTGTAGCTGTATACGGGTTGGCAGTGCTCACCACATTGCCGCCGGTAGCAGCGTCATACCACTTAACCGTGCAGCCATCATCAGGCGTGACCTCAAAGGCCACATCGCCCGAGCCGCAACGAGTATTGCTAGAAGCGTTGGTCGGGGCTGCCGGCAGGTCGTTGATAGTACCCGTTACAGCGAGTCTCGTCGCGCTCTCACAACCCTCAGTGCTTACACTTGCCGCATAGTAGGTCTTAGTAGCTATAAGATTCTCGGTATACGGATTAGCTGTGCTAATCACGTTGCCGCCAGTTGCCGCATCATACCATTTAACCGTGCAGCCAGAATCTGGTGTCGCAGAGAAGTCAACATCACCAGCACCGCAGCGCTCGTTAGTTGAAGCGTTTGTCGGCACGGACGGTGTCGGGTTGACAGTCACTGTGACAGGCGTAGCTGTAAACGCAGCAGAGCCACAGGTCGGAGTGACTAACACGTTATATGTCGTAGTAGCGGTCAAACCAGCAGGCGGATCGTAAGATGGGCTCGTCGCACCATTGATCTTGGTATCGTTGATCGTCGGAGAAGAAGTGCCCTCCACGGAATACCACTGATAAGTCAACGCTCCGCCGCCGGAGCCGCCGGAGTAGGTCATCTCAGCCGGGTCAATGCTGCCACACGCAGAGCCGCCGCCACCGGTTATGGTACCGACAGTGAAGTTCTCGGTCGCCGTAACAGAATACGTAAAGCTTCCGTTACCGACATTAGCAGCGTTGTAGCCCTTAACGTGCAGATACCACGTCCCGCCAGAGGTGGGAACGAGGGACAGTGTGCCGCTGGACCACTGTGTCTCAGTATCAGTCCAGGTATGGGTCGCATTCTTGTCCCAGGCATATCTGAAATATTCAACTCCGCCAGCGCCCCAGCCCAAATTGTTTGTCCACACAACGTTAGCGCCCTGGCACGGAGTAGTCGTGCTCGGGGTAACGCTGTTGGCAACAGGAGCAGGAGAAAGCGTATATACGGAAGTGGTGCCAACATAGCTGGTAGTATTGGCCCACGCGCCTCTCGACTGGCTCGTGTTATCGCGAGCGGCGATGTCGAATGTATACTGAGTATTCGGGGTAAGTCCGGTGTTGTTAAACGATGTTCCAGTGCCCCAGCCGTAAACCGACGTGCCGCCACGGCGGACATTGACGCCGACATCACCTCGGCGATAATGGCAACTTCCGCCATTGGTGCTGTCTGAGTCCTCAGTCGCGCCGTCACCAACGCCTACGCCTTTGTCCAGAGGAATAGCCCACGCAAGATTAATTTGTGTCGGGCTGACAACGTTGACGCTGGAGAAACTCGGATTGTTCGGAGCAACGTTGTCTACGAAAACTGCACCCCAGGCGCAGTTACCAGTGCCGTTATAGGTCCACCCACCACTGGAACCGCTCGCCTGGCCCGAAGTTCGACCGGACTTGCTGATTCCGAAGAAGTGTAGTCGTCTATAGCCGGTTACGCCGGTCTCGGTATGAGACCAGGTAGCGGCGCTGTTGGTGGTAAATTTATAGTAAGTAGCCGCGCCAGAAAGCCCTCGGCCCCACTGGTAATACCCAGTTTTCCAGAAAGGAATAAACTGGGCGGTAACAGTACCACTAGCAGTTACAGTGGTATTATTGGTGTACATTGTGTAACCACTGCCAGGATTCGCGACGCCATTGAAGTTGGACAGCGTCATCTTCGGGAACCAGCCGTCCTGCTCGTTGAAGATACTGTAGCCATCGTAGCGATGTGGCTGGAAGTCTACACTACCTTCTTCCTGGTTAACATCGCCGCCGTTGCGAAGGCTCATCGTACCTTCCCAGCTTCCGCCGCCAGGTCCCTGCTGTATTTTAAAGAGTACGCGGTTCCAGCCCTTGGCCATGCCCTTAGCACCGGTGACGTCCACGTCGCGGGTTAATCCGCGGTTGGTATCATTGGTATGAATGACTGTGCCGTTCAACCAGACTTTACAGCCGTCGTCAGAACCGATTGCAAACTTCGGCCCTGCTCCGTTGGGAGCATTTACCCAGGCCATAGCATAAGCAGCCTGGTCGGGATTTTTGTTCCATAAGGTGCCAAAATTCAGGGTATTTGCGTTGTTGCAGTCTCCGGCGTCGTGAGCCACAGGCTTCTTTCCGCCAAACAGACCATCTACAATAGCTGTCCCTTTGTTGGTCTCGATATATGGATAGAAATACAGGTTCGCTTCGTCAAGGCCGTTTGCATTGGCAAGAGAAGTCGAACTAAACGGGCCGAGGACAACCCACTTATTAAGATATGACCATCTGTCACCGAAGCCCTTTACCTGGCCAACCATCGTAATGGAGTATCCAGGTGTCTTGCAAGAGTCGATGTTCTCTTTGGTGTCAATAAAAACGCCGTTGCGGTTGGCAACATTAGCAACAGTGCCAGTCCATAGGTTAAGCCAGTCGCAGCCTTGATTGCAAGCAGTATAAGTCTGCTTCGAGGCATCGCTAACGCCTCCGCCGGTGTTTATGCTCTTTGCCTTGGAATAGGCTACGCTGCCGCTATAGTATCCGGGCCGCCAAAAGTCCTCCTGAAACCAGCCGCGTCCGGCCCAGGTCCAGCCGTGATTCCACGTTACTGTTTGGCCGATCTTGGTGCCCACTTCGTTAATAGCCCAGCAGTACCAAAAGGTCTTACTGCAGCTTGTGCCACTTCCCCAGGAACCGGTGCCGTTGCCAAAGCCGGTCGGGTTTACTTCACCTGAGTTTGCCCAATAAGCAAACGCAGGCGCTGCCACAAGCACTGATAATGCGCACATACAGAGGCACATTATCAATAGACGATTGCACGTTTTAAGATGCATTCCATACCCTCCTTAGTAGTTTTGTTTAGGTAGTTTGTTAATAGTAGAGTGCAGGCGGGTAAATCGTGTTTTTGACCAGACGGAGATAGAAATTGCAGAGGTCGTGATACTTCTCAGGCGTTATTTATATGAGGGTCGGTGCTTTGGTGGACAAACCATCCCGCCACTAAAATTCATCCGCAGATGTCTACGCATCCTACAAAGCATGCTCAATGAACACTACTGTACCGCCAACCTGCTCTATACTCAGCTACAAACAGTATGTATGATTACCAGCAAGAGGTCAACCGGTAACATTACCGGGATTTGGGCTGTGGGTTTGACCAACCCCTGGTCTATGGCTATAATTCTCGAAGTATCTATTATCCGAGGTGATTATCCGTGCCCCAACCCCTGCTGGATGGCGTCGAGCGTACGATTCTGGAGTTACCGGAGCAGCCGAATGTATATTCGCTTACTCCCGACGAAATTTGTCGACGGGCTAAGGAATTCGGCAGATCGACTGTGTTTGGCAACGTAAACTATGTCTCTACGGTCAAAAATCAAAGCGCGGCGTTGACAGTTAACCTCGGCAGCAGACGGGTGCTGCCGGATTTGTCGACATCAAAAAAACGTGACATAACCAAACACGCAGCCGAAACCATCAGAGCGCTTCATCGGTATCTCAAAAAGACTCCGCTGCTAAAAGTCGATTGCAGAGTCGGAGACAACGAGAGCTTTGCCCCAGAATGCACGTTATATCTATCCACCTACAGAAAAGAATCGGCGCGGCTGGCTCACCAGGTAATGCAGACTCTGTTTCCGAGTAAAACCCAGGACGGGGATCGTCTGATAACCGTATTTATTCCAGAATGGCAGGAGAGAGATCGGCAGATACTTGTTTTTCCCGAACTCGGAATCACCTACGTTCTCGGCACAGATTATTATGGAGAAGCCAAAAATGCTTTCCTGCGAATGGCCATGTGGAAGGCCAAACAGCAGGGGCTTCTGGGTCTGCATGCGGGCACCAAGATAATCCGCGCCACCGGACCTGACGGCAAGATACGAAGATTAGGAATGCTCTTATTCGGAATGTCGGCTTCAGGCAAGACCACTCATATATGCTCGGACCACGGCTTGGATTTGCCCGGCGAGGGTGTCGAGGTATCTCAGGATGACGTGGTATTTTGGGGTGACAGCGGCGCTGCGCTAGGCTCGGAGCGCGGGTTCTATATTAAAACAGAGGGCCTCGATTCCGAAGTGCATCCGGCGTTGTACCGCGCTGCCACATCACACAGGGCACTGCTCGACAACGTCGTAGTAGACTATGAAGGTAACGTTTATTTTGACGATAGAACTCTCACGGCTAACGGGCGAGCGGTTATCCTGCGAGATGATCTCGGCGATATCGCTGCTCCCAGCATCGACCTGCCGCCGATTGACGAACTTGATGGGCTGATTGTGGCCTTTATGGTGCGCAAATACACGGTGATTCCTATTGCCAGCAGACTCACCCCTGAACAGGCTGCGGTAGCGTTTCTACTTTCAGAAACGTTCGATTCTACTGGCCCGGACGCCAGAGATATCGCCGGCAACCCGCTGCTCGTCGCTGAACCAGCAGATGAAGCGAATGCTTTTTATGAGTTGATAAAGTCCTATCAGGATAAGGTCGAATGTTATATGCTGAACACCGGCGGGGTGGGGGAACTCGTCGAACTGGGCTTAGACGGCGCGAGAAGGGTAAGAAAAAAGGTCACTCGTGTGGAAATAGAGGAGATGTCGGCGATTATTCGAGCTATCTCGCGTGGGGCCATAAACTGGCGAGAAGATCCAAACTGGATGGTTGAGACGCCGGAATCAGTTCCGGATCTTGATCTGGAAAAGTATCAAGTGAACCGGCATTATTCGCAGGCGAGAATCGACTATCTAATAGCCGCCGCCCGCCTGGAGCGCGCCGAATACATAGAAGCAATCCCCGGCTTAAAACCCGAAATCAAGAGATCAGCGGAGTTCTAATCAACCCCTTGTCATTCCGAGCGAAGCCTGATGCTCACCCCAACCCCCCGTCATTCCGAGCGAAGCCTGATGCTCACCCCAACCCCCCGTCATTCCGAGCGAAGTCTGATGCTCACCCCAACCCCCCGTCATTCCGAGCGAAGCGAGGAATCTGCTTTTTCCCTTCTTCGCTCGGTGGTGATCTCCGAATCGCCACCGCACAACCCCTTTCAGTATTTTCTTTATTTCGCCCTTTTCTGGCTTTCGCGTTATTCCCTTCCCATCATCACGAAGCCTGATGCTCACCCCAACCCCTGTCATTCCGAGCGAAGCGAGGAATCTGCTTTTTCCCTTCTTCGCTCGGTGGTGATCTCCGAATCGCCGCCGCACAACCCCTTTCAGTATTTCCTTAATTTCGCCCTTTTCTGGCTTTCGCGTTATTCCCTTCCCATCATCACGAAGCCTGATGCTCACCCCAACCCCTGTCATTCCGAGCGAAGCGAGGAATCTGCTTTTTCCCTTCTTCGCTCGGTGGTGATCTCCGAATCACCACCGCACAACCCCTTTCAGTATTTCCTTAATTTCGCCCCTTTCCGGCTTTCGCGTTATTCCCTTCCCTTCTTCGCTCGGTGGTGATCTCCGAATCACCACCGCACATCCCCTTTCAGTATTTTCTTAATTTCGCCCTTTTCTGGCTTTCGCGTTATTCCCTTCCTCCGCGTCCCCAGGTTTCATTGCCTGCCTGTTTGTGCTAGAATCTCACAGATTATAGAACACAAAGGACGGGCTATGTACGACTGGGAAAACCATCAACTGCCACATCGCAATAGATTGCCCGCGAGGGCATACACGTTCTCGTATCCGGACGCAGCGTCCGCGATAACAGGTGACCGGGGAGCGTCGCCGTGGTTCAAACTTCTTAATGGGAAATGGAGTTTCCACTTCTCGGAGAGTCCACTGGCAGCGCCAGAAGGCTTTGAGTCTGTGGACTACGACGCGGCTGAGTGGGACGAAATCGAGGTCCCTCTTAATTGGCAAATGGCTGGTTACGGCAAACCGCATTATACCAATGTGCGCTTTCCTATCCCCGTAGACCCGCCCAAAGTCCCCAGCGAGAACCCCACCGGCTCATACAAGCGCGATTTCTTCGTGCCGGAAAGCTGGGATGGAATGCGCATTTTGCTAAGATTCGAGGGTGTCGACTCCGCATTTCACGTTTGGGTGAACGGCGAAGAGGTCGGCTTCAGCAAGGGCAGCCGAATTCCTGCGGAGTTCGATATAACCGACAAGGTCGCAGCCGGAATCAACAGCCTCAGCGTGCGGGTATATCAGTGGTCCGATGGCACATATTGCGAGGATCAGGATATGTGGTGGCTGTCGGGGATATATCGCGATGTATATCTACTCGCGGTCCCGAAATCCCACATATGGGATGTCACTACTCGCACCATTTTGGACTCAGAGTACAAGAACGCCGAGTTGCAAATTGCCCTCGATTTGCAGAATACGACTTCTGGTTTCACTGTAGAAGCCACTTTGCTCGACGCCAAATCAGCCAAAGTTGCAAGTGCTACCACGGACGCATCAAATGCAAAAATCGACCTGTCGATGGCGATAGATAACCCTGCCAAGTGGACAGCAGAGACCCCTTATCTTTATAAGCTGCTCCTCACTCTCAAGGACGCATCCGGCAACGCCGTCGAGGTTGTTCCGGTGAACGTCGGCTTCAGGCAAGTAGAGATCAAAGGAGACGTCTTCTATGTTAACGGCGTGCCTATCAAGATCAAGGGTGTGAATCGCCATGAGATGCATCCGGACCTCGGCCGGGCAGTGCCGCTTGAGACGATGATCGAGGATATTCTTCTTATGAAGCGTCACAACGTAAACGGCGTCCGCACTTCGCACTATCCCGACGATCCCCGCTGGTATGATTTGTGTGACTGCTATGGGCTATATGTCATCGACGAGTGTGACCTTGAGACCCACGGCTTTATGGATCAGCCGGGATGGCGCGGAAATCCGCCGGGCAACCTCGAATGGGAGGATGCCTTAGTCGATCGTATGGTCAGAATGGTACAGCGGGACAAGAACCATCCATCAATTATAATGTGGTCTCTGGGCAATGAATCGCACATGGGCCGCAACCATTTTTCAATGGCAAAAGCAGCCCGAGCCCTCGACCCGACCAGGCCGATACACTACGAAGGTGACTACTCAATCGAAGTCGCCGACGTATACAGCCGAATGTATCTAAGCCGCGACGACTGTATCGCCATTGGTGAGGGCAAGTTTACTATCGACGGCGCCGTAGGGGACTATCGAACTATGCCGTTTGTGCAGTGCGAATATGCGCATGCTATGGGCAACGGCCCCGGCGGTCTCAAGGATTACTGGGACGTCTTTTACAAATATCCGCGGCTTATGGGCGGTTTCATCTGGGAATGGGTCGACCACGGAATCAGGGTGCAGGCTCCGGATGGGACGGATTATTTCGCCTATGGAGGGGACTTTGGTGACCTGCCTAACGACGGCAATTTCGTCTGCGATGGGTTGATATTCCCGGATCGTGTCCCTTCACCTGGTTTGATTGAATACAAGAAAGTCATCGAGCCTGTTCAAGTTGAAGCGATAGACCTTGACAAAGGTGTATTCAAATTCACCAACCGATTCGACTTCTCCGGCATTGATCATTTCGCTATGAACTGGACTGTCACCTCAGACGGCAAGATCATCAGCGCCGGCAGCGCACCGGTTCCCTCAATCGCAGCAAAGTCCTCCGAAGAGGTCACGATTCCCTTCTGCAAAGATGGGATATATGGCGAGAGCTACCTCACTATTTCCTTCACCCTTGCCACCGACGAACCCTGGGCGGACATCGGCCACGAGGTAGCCTGGGCGCAGTTCAAGTTGCCGACAGAACCGCGCACCGTACAACTCTGCCCGGACGATTTTCCGATTGATGTTGAGGAGGACAACCTCACAATCGCCCTGTTTGGACCGGAGTTCTACCTGGTGTTCGATAAGATCAACGCCACCATAGTCCACTGGAGCGCCGACGGGGTGGATCTGCTCGAGGACGGCCCGATACTCAACTTTTGGCGGGCCACTACAGACAACGACCGCGCCTGGGACAACGCCAAATCCTGGCGACAATCCGGTCTTGATGCCCTGCAGCAGCGTGTCGATGAGGTAACCTGGCAGGCGTTGAGCGATGGTGTGGTTCAGATCAAAGCCAAAACCCACATCGCTCCTCCGATCCTCGACCGCTACTTCGATTGCGAATATCTCTACACGATATACGGCACGGGCCATGTCAAAATCGATGCGTCGGTGGTGCCTCATCGCGAGTGGTGCGACACGCTGCCCAGAGTCGGTTTGCAGATGCAGATACCCTGCGAATTGGATCAGGTGAGCTGGTTCGGCAGAGGGCCGGGCGAATCTTATCCCGACACCAAAGAAGCCGGTCGGTTCGGCCTGTTCGGCGGTTGTGTGGACGACCTCTACACGCCGTATATCTTCCCGCAGGAAAACGGCAACCGGATGGACGTGAGTTGGGTGACCCTGACTAACACAAGAGGGCAGGGGATCATCGCCATCGGCCAGCCCACGATCAACTTCAGCGCCCACAGGTTCACGACGATGGACCTGGAGAATGCTCGGCACACATACGAGCTAAAGGAGCGCGACTTTATCACCCTCAACCTCGACTACCAGCAAAACGGCATCGGCAGCGCGAGTTGCGGCCCCGGTGTGCTTCCGGAGCACACGCTTCGCACAGGTGAGTTCAAATTCAGTGTCGTGTTGAAGCCGTTCTCCGAAGATGGGGTTTCGGCGGCTCAGGCAAGCCGCGAGGTATTATAAAGTCTCTCAAGAGGCTTCGGGGCTATCCGGTTCCGAGGCCTCTTCTTTTGCATCAGGAGGAGCGGCATATACCCCGTCCCCAGCCGTCACCCCCCAGATGCCCTCGTTTTTGTCATCTGTCAGCGCCAAAGCGGGGAACTTGCCTGGGGTTAAGACGGTGGCTTCTGCTATCCTCTTAGGATACAGCGCTTCCTTGTCCTCGTCCCACAGCATTTTTTTAATAACCACTTTAGTGCCATAAGCCAAAGGTTCGGACACCTTCGCATACAGCACGGACATATCAGGCACTTTGCTGGTTATATTACCCAGTCGGGCAGGGTCGTCGACGGCTGGTAGGTCAAGTTCCGGTTTAATTGCCCCGAGCGACAACGCAGCTTCGGTCAGATAGTCGATGCGTTTTTGTGTATCGGGGTGGTCGGCGAATAATGAGGACACCTCATACCGATTTTGATTGCTCTCTATGCATAGCAGTTTTTTCATAGACGTGACAGCGCCCGATGGCTGAAACCCGGCCTTAGCCGCCAGCCGGATACCCTTCTCATCGGCCTCACGTTCCATTTTACGGGAATACCGCGCATTGACGATCATATTTCCCCATGTCCACGCGTCCGCGCCGGCGGCTCCTCCGAATACTATCAGCGGCAGCGTCCATAGCATCCGCTGCTGTTGCTTGATATTCGCATCTATACCGTGCCGCAAATCGCAGTGCGTTATCTCGTGTGCAAGCACCGCCGCTCGCTCATCCGGGGTCAGAATACTCCACATCCGCTCGGTAAAATACACATAACCCCCCGGCAAAGCAAAGGCGTTGATGGTGTTTTTCTCATCTTTTATAACATGGAAGTGATACTTAATTTCTGGCCTGTTCACAAACCCAGCCAGCTTCGATCCGAGGGCGGTGATGTCGTCTTGATACTTCTGATTTGTAGACAAGGGCATCTCTTTGAGAATTAGCTTTGAGGTCTCCTCGCCGATTTTTATCTCCTGGGCGACCGACACCGCGTGGCAAATACCCGGATAAGCCATCAGCACGACAGATATACAGATTATCGCTATCGCCCGCCTCAAGTCCAAAACACCATACCCCTGCTTAAGTATTCCCAATAATCTTATGCAATCCTCGTCAACAGGCAGCGATCTGCGATTGATAACCGCAAGAAACTCGATCTACTCTCCCTTACCCTTTGTATCTACTTCTTCTGCATTCTCCGTCTTCCGCTCATACACATCAAACCCGTTGCGTAGTTGTGAGACATTCCACCCGCCGCTAAAACTCGACATCCTGAGAACCACTTTTGCGCCGCTTTTAGGCTCAGGTTTCGCTGTGCCCACTATCCGGTCTTTATATTTATCCTTTGAGTTCCAGGCAGGATACAACACATCGTAAGTTTTGCTCGGATCAAGCACCACCGTGCCTGGAACCTCGATTGTCGCACGGCTTGTTCCAATAGAGAGAATCGGCCCGACCCACCTGCCTGCATCCGGATCATTAACCTTGACAAGATTTGCCCCGGATTCCATCGGCGCATAAGAGTATTTTGGCCTCTGCAATGCGATATATCCGCTTGGATTAGCCGGGTCGGTCACAACCAGATATCCCACACTGTCGGCGATCAATTTGGTGTTCTCTTTATTCCAAACCGCCTGAACCGCTACCAATCGTTCAAACTGGCCGGGTTTGCTGTCCAATTGCAGCTTTGCCACTGGCGAAGTAGAAGAAACAGGCATCAATGAGCCGACGCCTTTTTCCAGCTTAGGGGATTCGGGCACAAAGACCCCCATGCCATTTGCGAGCGGCCAGGCTTTGGGCATGGTGATCATAGTCATCTTCGCAGTATAGCTCGAACCCGTCGAGTCAACGATTCCCCGGCCGATCGGCACCGATGTGTGCTTCTCATAATGGGAATCCCAGCCGTTGCGCATCACCCATACCACATCGCCGTTTTTCAAAGGCTGGTCGGAGGTGAAGGTGATACTCTCAGGCTTATTGGCCGTCACCTCGCCGACCTTACCTGCCATCTCGACTGTCCCAACATTTTCCGGTGGCACGGGTATGCCCTTATCGGTCAGCAACTTCACCAGGTAGTCCAGACGCTCTTTGGTCGGCGGGTGATCGGAGAAAATCTTGGGAGGGGCGCCCCCGGATTCGTCCTCAAACCGCCTGATCTTATACATCGAAAGCAGAATCCCAGCCGGGTTATAACCCGCCTTCTGACAGAAGTCTACCGCACCAAAGTCCGCCTCTTCCTCGTCTTTGCGGGAATATTTTAGCGAATAAAGCTGTTCGGCGATGCTGGCTATGTCTCCCATAATCCTGCTGGCTCGGGTCGCTGCCAGCAACACGGCAAGTATCGTCTGCCGCTTTTGCTGCTTCGATATCGCATCAATTGCGTGGCGATTGTCGACGTGAACGATCTCGTGGCCGAGTACCCCGATCCGTTCGTCTTTACGCAGAACGTTCCACAGCCGGCTCGTAAAGTAAACATAGCCTCCCGGCACCGAGAACGCGTTAAAGCTGTCGTCTTCGAGGACTTTGAAATGATATTCAATATCCGTCCGTTTCACGAACTTCGCCAGAGCCTGCCCATACTCATCAATTTCCTTCTGAGCCTGCTCGTCGGAGTAGAGCGCGTTGTCTTTCATTATCTGTAAGTCGATCTTATTACCTAGGTCAATCTCCTCAGCCAAAGAAACCGCCTCGGCCACTTGAGCAACCAATCCGGTAATAACGATCGTAATCACAAAAAACAAGAGCCGTTTGCTTACCATTTTCACCATCCCCAAAACAGATTACGACTTCTTTTTCTTATCCTTACTCTTCTCCGCTTTTTCAGGCTCGGCAGCCAGTTGTTTTTCCAGAGGGAACCCCAGTTCGACCCTGTTCAGCTTGCTCACAGCATCTTTCCAATCTTCAAGGTTTTTGCCGATCCGATCTGCCAGTTTCTCGTCGGAACTTTTCACCATAGTAATAGCCGTCGCCGCCTGCACTTCGTCGTTTTTGTTCGCGAAAGCCTCGGCAAGCGCCACCCAAGCTACCGTCGCCGTCGATCCAAGGTTTTGGACAGCATAGTTGCCCGCGCTGATGGCCTTATCATACTTACCCATCCTGTCGTAGGTAACAGCCATACGCACCCACGGTTCTCTAAATTCCGGCCATTGCTTCTTTGCCAGTTCAAATTTACCGAGAGCCGCCTCGTAGTCGCCCATAGCATACAGCGCGGAGCCCTCTCCCACATATAGCCTGGCCAACCACTGCTTTTTGTCCGGCACATTGCCGTGTTTTATAGGCTCGACAGCCTTCTGGAAAAGCCCCATCGCCTTCTTATCTTGATTAGCCAGCATATTCACATCAGCCGCATCCAGCATCAGCGAATAATTGTCCTTGATAACAGGCAGCAAAGCCTCCATCTGCGCGGCAGCGGTCTTATATTTTTCATGTATATATGACTCGTGCGCCCTTCTCAGCTTGCCATAATAGTCCGTTTTATAGACCACATTAAGGTAGATACCCACCATCGCGACCCCGATAAGCCCAGCAGCAATAGCACTTATACGCAGTTTCTCAGCCGGCCACCGCATCCCTTTGCTTATAAAAATTGCCCCCAGCACTAATCCGACCACAGCGGCAAAAGTCCACGGGGTCTGATCCGCTCCTGCGATCAACCTCGCTGTGCTGGCCACGCCAGGCAGCGCATCCGCAAACGGGCTGATTTTAGCCGTCACATAGGTCTGAGAGAACCCGATCGCAGCCGCAAATAATACCACCACATACGCCATCACACCCCGGGCTTTTGGCGCGCCTGTCAGCGTGTGGACTGCCAGTCCCATAAGAAATACATAACCCAGCGAGGCAGTAGCCAGTATCGCGAACGCGAAGTTGACCGAAAACGTAGGGGTGGTCGCCAAAGATTGGCTATAAGACAACACCGCCATCGCAAGCTCAGCGATAATAAGCGTCACCTGCGACCAGCCCATCAGCGTCAGCAGCCCAACATACTCCACTTCCGTCCCGATCCACTTGAGCAGCTTCTGCATCACGAACGCAAACAGCAGCGTCAGCCCCACCCAGGTCACCGGGTTCGATTTACCCAGCATCAGCGCCTGCACCCGTTCCCCGCTCAGCACCGTAATAATCACCGGTACAGCAGAAAGCGCACCAGCGATCAACGAGATCACCAGTGCGGTACCGAGTAGCTTTCGCCGGTGGATTTCTTCAAATGCCGCGCCCGGCGAGGTTATTATCGCCAGCGCCAGTTTTGCTTTGCTATGCGTTTTTTCGTTATCCAAGACTCCTCCGAGAAATAAACAGTAGTCGGTCACCACTTACTCCGACTACGCCCGGAGTCCTTCACGCGGTTCCCAGTCTCTATTATATAGGGGCACGACACAATGATACATCATATCCGTGCCCCACGCGTGCTTATAGTTTGCCGCTTTCGCTAATATAATACAGCACCGGGACCGCCATTCGCGATAGCAAAGTAGACGCCACTTCACCAGCCATCAAAGCAATCGCCAGCCCCTGGAATATCGGATCCATAAGAATAACCGATGCACCCACCATAACTGCGGCAGCCGTCAACAGCATCGGCCGGAACCTCACCGCGCCCGCGTCGACCACAGCATCCTCCAACGGCATTCCCTGCCTGCGACGAAGCTCAATGAAGTCCACCAAAATAATCGAGTTACGCACGATAATCCCCGCTCCGGCGATAAATCCGATCATCGAGGTCGCCGTGAAGAACGCCCCCAATAACGCGTGCGCAGGCAATATTCCGACCAGCGTCAGCGGGATGGGAGCCATAATCACCAGCGGCGTCTTAAACGACTTGAACCAGCCTACCACCAGTATATAGATCAACACCAGCACAGCGGCAAACGCTATGCCCATGTCCCTGAACACTTCGTAGGTGATGTGCCATTCCCCGTCCCATTTCATCGCATATTTGGTCGTGTCGAACGGAGATGCAGTCGTGAAATGCTTTAGCTCGTAGCCCACCGGCGTTTTCATCTCGCTGATGGCCTTGTTCATCTTCAATATCGCATAAACCGGGCTCTCATGCGCCCCCGCCACATCCCCGATCACATAGACCACGGGCTTCAGGTTTTTATGATATATGCTCCGATCCTCAACGGTCGGCCGCACCGTCACCAGTTCTCCAAGAGGAACCAGGTTTCCGTTAGCGCCCTGGATCTGGATGTTTTTGATCTCCTCAATACTTGATCTCTGAGCCAATGGCAGTTGCAGGTATATAGGCACATCTTCCGCCGCTTCTGGAATATGAGCCAGTTCTATTCCGCTTCCAGCCACCGCAAGAGCTATAGTCTGAGAGAGTTGTTCGGTCGGGATACCGCTGAGGGCAGCCTTCTCCTTATCCGGTATTAACTCGAACTTGGTCTGATCTGCCTCAACATACCAGTCCACATCGGTGACACCTTCAGTATCGCTGAATACGCCTTTAACCTGATCGGCGATCGCCCAGCGTGTGTTATCGTCTGGCCCATATATCTCCGCCACCAGCGTCTGCAAAACAGGCGGCCCTGGCGGCACCTCCGCCACTTTAGCGTTGGCCCCAAACTTTCGCCCGATCTCGTGTATTGTATCCCGCACAGATTTCGCTATAGCGTGACTCTGCCGCTTTCTTTCGTGCTTATTTACCAGGTTCACCTGAAGATCAGCCACGTTGCAGCCGCGACGCAGAAAATAGTGTCTCACAAGCCCATTAAAGTTATAAGGGCTGGCGGTGCCGACATAACTCTCGACGTCAGTAACCTCAGGCACCGTGCGCAGATACGCCGCCATTGCGTTGGTAGCCGCAGCCGTTTGTTCTAGGGTCGCGCCCAGCGGCATATCCACCACCACCTGGAACTCGCTCTTATTATCAAACGGCAGCATCTTAACCGTGACTAATTTAGCAGGCAGCATCGCCACCGCTGCTATAAGCAGCACCACAACCAATCCCAAAAATTGATGCCGCCTCGCAGGGCTGGCTATCAACGGATTCATCATTCGACGATACAGCCGGGTTGTCCAGCCTTCTGAGTAGTGGTGGTGTTCATCGTGAGAGCTTGCCCCATCTGTTTGTCGATGCAAAATCCTGAGAGCAGCCCACGGCGAAATGATAAAAGCGGTCAGCAATGAGAATATCATGGCGGCAGTTGCCCCGACCGGGATCGGGCGCATATACGGCCCCATCAATCCGCCCACAAACGCCAACGGCAGAATCGCCGCCACGACAGCGAAAGTAGCCAAAATGGTCGGATTTCCGACTTCGTCCACCGCCTCACTCGCAATATCAATCAGGCTCCTGTTCGAGTTGGATTCCATTCGGAAGTGGCGGACAATGTTCTCAACTACTACAATCGCGTCGTCTACGAGTATACCTATGCTAAAGATTAACGCGAAAAGTGTGATACGATTCAGCGTGTACCCAAATAAGTAAAAGACTAACAGCGTCAGCGCCAGAGTAACCGGCACCGCTATAGCCACCACCAGCGATTCCCTCTTGCCCAACGCGAACGCTATCAGCAATATGACCGATATAATCGCGATCAGCATATGCAGCAGAAGCTCGTTTGACTTCTCAGTCGCCGTCTCGCCGTAGTTTCGAGTGATCGTATAATGCACATCCGGCGGGATCATCTTGCCTTCGAGGGTTTTGACCTTCTCCAGAACCGCATCGGCCACCTTGATCGCATTTTTGCCCTGCCGCTTCGCTACAGATAAAGTCACCGCCGGATGGATCGAATCAGTCCCCGCTTCGTGTGACTCCCTCGCCGCCGGCCCAAAGGCGATGCTCACGTAGCTGTTCGGCTCCTCAGGTCCGTCCTCGATAAGGGCGACATCTCTAAGAAATACGGGTCTGCCGTTGGGAGCGCCGACCACGACCTGCCCGACATCCTCCGGGCTTTGCAAAAACTGACCTGTCTGCAGCGCGAAACTATAATTATTGTTAGCAAAATGTCCCGCAGGATACTGGACATTCGCACCCTGAATCGCCTGCTGGATAGCCCCCGGAGAAAGTCCATAGCCCGACATCTTCGCAGCATCAAGGGTTACTTTAACCTGTCTGCGCAGTCCGCCGATAACCATCGTCTCGGATACATCATTTACAGACTTGATTTGATCGTCGACCTTAGCCACCAGCCTGCGCAGGTCATAGCCGTTATATCCATTACCCCAGAACGTCAGCGCCAGAATCGGAACGTCGTCTATAGAGCGTGGTTTGATAATCGGACGACTGGCTCCGGGTGGAATTATGTCAAAGTTTGCCTGTAGTTTGTTATACAGTTTGGATATGCTGTCTTCTATGTTTTCCCCAACATAGAACCGCACAATCGCCATAGACTGCCCTGGGCTGCTCGTCGTGTAGACATACTCCACTCCCGGAATCTCCCAAAGCAGCTTCTCCATCGGCGTCGACACACGCGTCTCGACTTCCTTGGAACTTGCCCCAGGCATCTCGACGAATATATCGATCATCGGCACTATAATCTGAGGCTCTTCCTCGCGCGGCAAGACCACCACCGCGAATATCCCCAACAGCACCGACGCTACTACAATCAACGCCGTTAATTTTGAATCTATAAAATAATGAGCTATTCGCCCGGCGATTCCGAAGTGTTTGTTCATCGCTGCACTCCATCTCCTGCCGAGCTTGATCTCTTCAACTTGACTTTAACGCCGTCGATTAGCACCCCGCTGTTTTTAACGATGACCTGATCACCTGCGTGCAACCCGGATAGTATCTCAACGCCGCTTTCGGTAGTTCGCCCGACTTTAACCGCCTGCATCCTGGCCAGCCCCTGCTTATCGACGACAAACACCACTGGCAATCCGCCCTGATCCCTAAGCGCCGCGACGGGGACAGTCACGCCTTTGCTGAACCCGACAGGATAATAAATCCTTCCGAACTCCCCCGCGCGCGCGTTCAACGAATCCGGCAAATCGACTTTTACCAGAAACTTATGGCTGCTCGAATCTCCGGCCGGCGATATCACCGCCACCTTGCCCGATGCTGCCCTCTTCTCCGCTCCCAATTCCACGGAGACCAGCTTTCCCACGAACAGGTCGTCCACGCCGCTTTCAGGAACCGTCGCCTCGAGCCGATGCCGTGATGCAGATTGAACCGTGATAATTGGCATCCCAGGGGATACCGTGTCACCGGGGTCGACCATTCGCGCCGACACAACGCCCGAAATAGGGGAGGTAATAGTTGCATAACTCAACTGAGTTCTGGCGAACTCCAGCGCTGCGCGGGCCTGTTTAGTCTGCGAAGCGGCGACCTGCGCCTGGCGTGCGCTCATAGAATCCTGCGCAGTGGACGCCTTCGCCAACCGCAGCGCCTGCTCAGCCTGCAACACCTGCTGCTGAGCCGCTCTGATTTCCTGCTCACGAGAGCCTTCCTCGGTCAAGCTCGATTGCTCTTTAGCCGATGCGTACTGGGCTTTCGCGATGTCATAGGCAGTCTGCACGCTGTCCAGCCTCTGCTTCGGCACTACGTCCTGCTCATATAATCTTTTATACCTGTTAAGCTCCAGCTCCGCGTTTTTGAATTGCGCCTCGGCCTGTGCCACGGCGAGTTGGGCTTGTGCGCGCTGCTGCTTTCTCGGTCCTTCTTTAACAATGGACAACTGTTCCTGCGCCGCCTTCAATGCCGCCTCTGCGTTGGCTATACTCGTGCTGGTCTGCACTTTTTGCAAACCAGCGCCGGTTTGGGCTCTGTTAGACCCCGCCATCGCCGCCGCAACGCTGGCCTCCGCCTGCGCCACTTGAGCCTGAAGATCCCTCGATTCAAGCCGGATCAGCACCTGCCCCTGCCGGACGTGGTCACCTTCGCGAACCAAAACCGCGGCCACGCTGCTCATAATCTTCGGCGCGATTTTGGACTCGATGTTCGGCCGCACTGTCCCCGAAGCGGATACGTTATTCGGCAAGCTTGATGCGCTCACCACCACCGTCTCCGCCTCGATCATCCCCGCAGCCTCCGCAACCGGCTCTTCAGGAGCGTGCTTTCCCCTCGCCATCATTGCAATGATGACTATTAAAAAACCCAGCCCTGCAAACCAGAAAATCTTCTTGCTTTTCTTTGCTGGTCTACCGTTTTCTCCGGCCATAATTCCCTCCAACTCGACGTGCGATCGGCTATCTAAGCCCCAATTTGCGCAATATATTCATCATCGGGCACCAGTCAGTTATCCCGGACTGAAGCAGGTTTACTCCAATAAATGCTGTGAACAGAAACCAATATGGGCTTACATAATATCCCAGGCCAACGCTGATCAATATAAATACACCCGCGATTAGACGCAGCGTTCTCTCTATGGTCATTTTAATATCCTCTACAGCCGTTTTACTTCGTCAATTCATCGGTATGTCCAAACGCCCGCAACAGGCTAATCTGGGCAATTTTAACATCATATAGAGCCGCCAGCCGGGTCACCCTTGCCGATGTCAGCGCAGCTTCTGCGGATAAAACGTCAGTCAGCGATGATATGCCTTCTCTGTATCCTATTTCCAGTGACCTCAGGCTTTCCTCAGCAGACTGCACCTGTGTGGCCGTAGTCTCCACTCGGGCTTTGGCAGAGTTTAGATTGAACTCGGCGGTTTGCTGTTCCAATTCGACTTGTCGGTTCTGAGCCTCCAGATCCTCACGGGCTTTCCGAGATGCCGCATCTGCCTCAGCAATTTTCGCACGGGTCAACCCGCCGTCAAATACGTTCAGCTTCATTATGACCCCGGCCATAACCGTATTGGTCAGCCTCGGAAATTGCGCACCGACCGGTTGATTATAAAAATCTGCAAACAGCGTCACATTCGGCTGCCGGGCCGCCTTTGCCGCTGCTTTCCCTGCATCTGCCGCCTGCACTGCCGCTTCCCCTGCCGCTACTTCCGGCCTGATGACCTTCTCTTGAGCGATATTCAGTTCCGCATCAGTAGCGCCAGGGTTGATATCTATCTGTTGATTTTGATCTAGTCCTATCGCCGTTCGCAGCGCCGCTTTGGCTACCTCATAATTATTCTTGGCAGCGATAAGGGCAGCCTCAGCCGATGTCAATGCCACTTTCGCACGCAACACGTCGGAGTTAGTCACCACACCAGACTCGTGCAGTTTAACAGCCGCATCATAACCCGACGCCAATGCTTTCTCACTCGCCTGAGCCACGTCAATTGCTTCTGCCGCCTGCCTGGCGCGGAAATAGGCTACTGAGACGTTTGTCAGTACATCGGCCCGAACCGCCTCCGCGCCGTAATTCGACGCAGCATAACCCTGCTTTGCCTGCTTTATCCCGGCTTGTACCGCCCCGCCGGAGTAGATTAACTGCCCAGCGACGATCCTGTTCGCCTGAGTATCGTGCTCCATAATCGGTGTGTTGCCGAAAAGCGTCTCCTTGGACAGGTAACTGTAGTTTGCCTCGGCGTCGAGGGTGGGGCGCAGGGCGCTTGTCGCCTTATCAACCCCTGCCTTGTTCATATCAGCCGCTGCCCCTGCGCTCGATATCATCGGGTTGTGTTTCAAGGCAAGCTGCGTGGCTGATCTCAAATCAAGAGCAGTGTAGTTGGTCTCGGCGCCAACGGCCGAGGCCAACACTAAACTCGCACTCAACATCAATATCGCAAATCTGAGCATACTCACGCTCCAAGCACTCCGTTTAATTTTGCCGTTATCGCAGATTTAGGCTGCACTCCGACTATCCTGTCGATCTCGGTACCGTTGTTGAGCACGAGCAGGGTAGGGATACCGCGAACGTTATATCTGCTGGCCAGTGGCGGGTTAGCGTCTATATCGACCTTCACAACCTTGATTTTGCCTTCAAAATCAGCGGCAAGCTCATCGACTGTCGGAGCCAGCATCTTACACGGCATACACCAGCCCGCCCAAAAGTCGATCAAAACCGGAATCGGGGAGTTAATTACCTCCGCATCGAAATTATCCTGATTAACTGCCTGTGCCTTACTCATGTTATCCGTCCTTTCCTAATCGCCTCTTCAAAATCTTCGTATACCTCCGGGGGTATATTACATTCCACAAAAAGAGGCGGATTTCTCCGCCACGATCATAGGTCTAAGCGCCAACTGGCGCCTATTTTACCTTCAACCAAACCTCCTGTCGATACTGCAGGAGTTGCCGGCGGGGTTAAAGCTCGATATCTCCCGCTCTGTGTTTTCGCTGCCGCACGTCGGGCATTCAACCCGCTTGCCTCTGGACAAAATCGGCTGCACCACCGTAAACTTCTCGTCGCAATCTTTGCACTTGTACTCGTAAGTTGGCATTCTACACACCTTCTTTCAGTAAATTAAGTCAACGTGAGGAATAGCTCCATATAATCTTCCATCGCCGCATCGGTTTCCGCAGAATCTCCTTTTGCGGTCACACACTCTTTCATCTTGCCGGCGAGAATAACAAACCCTACTTTATCGAACGCTTTTCTGGCCGCTCGTACCTGGCGCAGGACATCGACACAGGGGCTGTTTTCCTCTATCATTCGCCGGATACCTCTTACCTGGCCTTCTATTTTTTTGAGCCTGATTGTGACATCGTTTTGCGTATCCGTTGTCCTGATCCTCCTGTGTGCTACCCTGGGGGGTATAGTATCTGCAATCATCTTATACCACAAAGCCGGGCTTGTCAACCTCTTTTTTTGAAGTCTTTTAAGCTCCAATTAGCGCCTGAGAGGCGCAAAATGCCCAAAAAACGCGATTTTCTTGCACTTTTTTTTCGTAACGTGCTCAGTTGAGAAGGAAATACCCTTGAGGTTGTGGAAAACTTTGCCGAGCGATCGTGCAGTAGACGAAACAGATAATCGATTCACAACGAGAGGAAAGGACGGTGAGTCAAAGATGGAAGGATATTGCGTTAAGTGCAAGGCTAAGAAGGAGATCAAAGATCCACAGGCCGTTACCATGAAGAACGGCAAGCCGGCGACCAAAGGTACCTGCCCGACGTGCGGCACAACGATGTTCAAGATCGGCAAGGCTTAAGATAGCTTTTGCAGCAATCTCGTAGCGGCGGGGTCAGTCGATCCCGCCGCTACACTGTATAGACCCCGCAATTATTCCCACCATATTCCCGCGACAAAGCGCGAACCTGCACAAAACCGAACGCATGTTCGTCACATCCAACGCTTCTGTACCTTACAAATAATAATTCTGAAAAAAGTTTCCTGTAATCATTGACAGGCGGCGATTCTGCTGCTACACTCTTGATACCAAGTTGGTTGGTGGCTGATTGGTAACTTTATTGGTGATTAAATCCCAATTAGCTGATCATTTGGATTTTAATGGTTAGAAGCTGGCAATCAACTGGAATTGACGAGGCTGGGGATGTTCGGAGGAACCTACAGGCATAATCTGGATTCAGCGGGCAGATTCGTGATGCCGATGGATATACGCAACAACCTCGGATCACGATTTTATATAACAAAAGGCCTCGGATGCCTGTGCGTATTCACCCAGGAATGGGCCAGAAAACTCGAAGGCGAACTCACCAAACTCGCCAGCCCACTCGCTCAACTGCTGAACCCGGAGGTGGCCAGGCTGCACCGGCACTTTTTCAGCGGTATGAACGAAGCCACCGCCGATAAACAAAACAGAGTGCAACTGACTCCGGAACACCGGCGCTATGCGGGCATCGTCGAAGACGTGGTGATTTGCGGCTGCGGCGAATATATAGAATTGTGGTCGCCGGAAGCCATTGATGAATATGAAAAAAATAACGGACGGGTCGAAGACCTGATCCGCTCAGGAGAGACGCTGCTGGGGCAGATCTCTCCGCCGGGAGAGGGCGATGTCGGAGTATCATCGACCGGTCCTGGTTAAAGAAACCCTGGCGCTGCTCGCTCCAAGAGAGGGCGGCGTTTTTGTTGATGCGACTCTCGGTGGCGGAGGGCACGCCGAAGAACTGCTCAAAAAAATAGGCCCAACCGGCACTCTGATTGGGATAGACAGAGACCCGGAAGCCTTACAGTATGCAGGGAAGCGTTTGCTGGCCATGGAAGGCCGACTTTTGCTGTTTGAGGGCAACTTTGCAGACTTGGCTTCTATCCTGCAGCGCAGCGGAGTGTCGAAAGCCGATGGGGTGATTTTCGATTTTGGAGTCTCATCACATCAGTTGGATTCGCCCAGGGGCTTCAGCTTTCAAAGAGATGAGCCGCTGGATATGCGGATGGGGCGAAGCGAACTCAGCGCGGCGGATATCGTAAACGGATATTCGGAAGCCGATTTGACAAGGGTGATTAAGGACTACGGCGAGGAGCGCTATGCCCGCCGAATAGCGAAGGCCATTGTCAGGCAGCGTCAGGAGAAACAGATTTCTACGACCAGACAACTCGCGGATTTGGTCGTTTCGGCGATTCCGGGGGGAGGGCGATGGCAGGATATACACCCTGCAACTCGCACCTTTCAAGGGATCAGAATTGAAGTAAATGACGAGCTTGCCGCCATTAGAAAGGCGATCCCGGAGGCGGTGGATGCTCTTAAAAGCGGCGGGGTCGTGGCGGCGATTAGCTTCCATTCACTGGAAGACAGGCTTGTTAAGACGATTTTCAGAAAGCTGTCCGGCGTTTGTGATTGTGATCGGCGGCTGCCGGCGTGTGTATGCGGAGCCAGGAAGAGAGTCGAGATACTCACTCGAAAGCCGGTGAGTGCAACTGATGAAGAGATCGCGGAGAACCCGCGATCTCGCAGCGCCAAACTCCGCGCTGTAAGAAAACTGGATTAGTTCGGCATCGGGTCACGGTGTGGTTTGCTAAATTGCAGAAGAGAGGGAACGAGAATGGCTGCTGCTGTTGCTGCAAAAGCTGTTAAAGTCGAAAAAACTACGGTTGCATATCGCAAGCCTAAGAGAAGTGCGCGTAGTCGAGCCTTGCGGAAATTTAAATGCCAGGTCTGTGTGCTCTCAATTATTGTGCTGGGGTTGGCTGTAGTGGCGTCGCCGTTCCTTTATGCCAACATCTACGCCAGAGTAAAACAGGTTAGCTATTCGAAAAGCGAATACGAGACCAAGTGCTGGCAGGCGCAAAAAGAAAACGAGCGACTGAAACTGCTCCTGGACAGATATTCAAGCTATAGCCATCTCAAAGATGACGCACTGAAGCTGGGGATGGTCCCGGCTGCCGATTACGATTTCCTTGCTTCACGGCAGGTGGTGGCGAGCAGATAAATCGGCCGACAAGTGCGTTTACTGCTTAAAGATAAAGCAGGTGTGGATGTGGCTACTCGGCACAAAGGATTTGGAATAAGTCGAATATCGTGTCTTTTCTGTTTAATGGCGCTCGGGTATGCCGCTGTAATTGGGCGATTGGTCTACGTGCAGATTGTCAACAGGGCGCAGTACCAGGACTGGGGCGCGAGGATATCGTCCAGAACGATCCCGCTGCGTGCTCTTAGGGGATCCATCTACGATCGCGACAAGCGTGTGCTTGCGGTGAGCATCGAAGCTGCCACAATATACGCGGCTAAAAAAGAACTCAAAGATATACCGAAAACGGCCCGGATGCTCGCGGAGATGCTTGGGGAGGACCCGAAATCCGTCGAAAAAAAACTGCGAGGGGACAAAAACACGCTGTGGATCGCAAAACGTGTAGACCCACGCATCGGCCGGGAAATACGGCTGGGATATAAAAAGATAGTCGAGCGTGAGGTCGGCGGAGTTACAAAAAAAGCCGAAGTGCGCGAGAAATTGCCGGGTATAGGGGTTTTATACGAATCCAAACGCATCTACCCGGCTGGGTTTGCCGCTTCGCAGGCGCTTGGTTTTGTAAATGGGGATAACATAGGGGCCGAAGGGCTGGAGCTTACTGCCAACGATCTGTTGGTCGGCGTAGATGGAAGTATGACCACGGAGGTCGATGCGCGGCGCAGGACTATCCCGGAGGCTAATCGCACGGTCAAAAATCCGGTTAATGGCAAGGATATCGTGTTAACGCTTGATCTGACCATCCAGCAGATCGCTGAGGAAGCCTTGTCTAGTATGGCGCAGACCTATCAGCCGGAAAGCGCAGCGGCGGTTGTGTTGGACCCGGCGACCGGGGAGATTCTGGCGTTGGCCAATTACCCCAGATTCGACCCGAACTCGACTTCCAGGTCCGAGCCAGGACGATGGCGTAACCGCGCGGTAGCTGATTTATACGAACCCGGCAGCACATTGAAAGCTATAACTGTTGCAGCAGCGGTCAACGAGGGCATCAGCCCGAGAGCTATTATTACCAACTGCGCCCGCAGGGAGAGTATCCCCGGTGGCAGGATCAGTTGCAGCGTGCATCCGCCGTATATGAGCGGTCATGGGCCTGTGGATATGTATAAAATTATCCAGCATTCCTGCAACATCGGCTCAGCTCATTTGGCATTCAGGATGGGCGCGAAGAAACTTCACGGTTACGAGAAAGCCTTCGGTCTGATAGATAAAACGCACGCGGGGTTCGGCTGTGAGGCTGTGGGATATATGCTCCCACCGGAAAACTGGAGGCCGATCAGATTGGCGAATATTGGTTTCGGCCAGGGCATTGCGGTGACACCGCTGCAGATGGCGGCTGCGTATGGGGTGATAGCCAACGGGGGAGTATATCACGAGCCTTATGTGATTAAAGAAATACGAAATCCGGATGGCACGACCTGTGAGTGCGGGAGCAGCAGTGAGCCGAGACGGGTAATCAGCAAAGAGACCGCCGCAGAGGTGACAAAAATGCTCATGCTCTGCGCGGAGGAGGGCACCGGCAAGCCCGCTCAGATTAAAGGCAGAACGGTGGCCGGAAAGACCGGAAGCGCGCAGATAGCCAAACCTAAGGGCGGCTACATAGCAGGTGAATTTGTCGCATCGTTCATAGGTTTTGCGCCTGCCACTAAACCGAGGCTGGTGATAGCCGTGGTAGTAACCCGGCCAAGAGGTTCTCACTGGGGAGCAACGGTCGCAGCGCCTGTGTTTAAGGAAATCGGCGAGAAGGCGTTGTGGTATATGAAGGTGCCGCCGGACGCACCGGATAAATCCGATATCACGCCAAAACCGGCACGGCAAGAAAAAGACCTGGCAACATCATTTCCAGGTTACGGTTAAGTTGCCTGGGTTGCATACAACCCAGGCCAATCAATAAATCAGCGCCAGGGCGCGTTAATTTATAGCTTGAGCGAGTCGCAAGCTAGCTTTGGGGCGGCGGGCAGACAGGGGTCGTGGGAACTTGGGCGAACCTTCAACTCTTGCCGCAGTCCCATTTTCGTACGCTCTTTGCTTTGCTGGGCGAAGAGCCGGCGGCCAGCCAGCCGATTGGCGGCCGTTCGATATTGGGGTTGTGTCTCTGGTGGGCAAGATACTTGGGCGAATCTTGACAGCGGGCGCAACCCCCTTTTTTTATATATGATTGCCCGTAACTGATTACACACTTAGGGCGTTATAATAGAAGCTATGCAGTTTACAGACCTGGTCAAATATATATCTGATGTCCGCGTGGTTAGGCCTGGTGAGGCTGAGATCACGGGTATAACCTACGACAGCCGCAACGTGCAGCCCGGCTGGCTGTTTATTGCAATTCAGGGCGGCTCATTCGACGGGCACAATTTCGTCCCATCTGCCATCGCATCCGGCGCCTCTGCCATCATTGCAGAACGCGACCCCGGCGACATCGAAGTCCCCTGCGCTATAGTCCCGGATGGCAGGCTGGCGATGGGCGAGATATCCGCACCATTTTTCGGCAACCCGACCAGGAAAATGAAACTGATCGGGGTCACAGGCACCAGCGGCAAAACCACCGTAACCCACTTAATCCAGGCAATTTTTAACTCAGCAGGTCACACTGCCGGCTTAATCGGCACTATGGGCGCACGAGTAGACGACCATTATATCGAAACCCACCACACTACCCCGCAATCGGTCGATTTGCAGAGGATATTCGCGCAGATGGTCGACGATGGGGTCGATACGGTCGCAATAGAGACCAGTTCGCACGGGTTATATCAGGGTCGCACTATGGGCTGCGAGTTTGACTGCGGCGTATTCACCAACATCGCCCGCGACCACCTCGACTTTCACGGCACCGTGGAAAACTATCTCGATGCTAAATTGATACTATTCCGCGACTATCCCGCAAAGTCGGACAAGGCATTTGTGGCAGTGGTCAATGCGGACGACCCTGCAGCGCAGCAGGTAATCGACGCCAGCCCGAAGTCGATGACTTTTGGCATCAATTCCCCTGCTGATGTAAGAGCATCGAACATTGAGGTGACTGATCGCTCCGTCAGATTCGATCTTACCTATTCCGGCAAAAGTGTCCCGATAAAGCTTGGAATAGGGGGATATTTTAACGTATACAACGCTCTTGTATCAGCCACGGCGGCTCTTGCGATGGGGCTGGATATGGACTCTATCGCTAAAGGTCTCGCATCGGCTCATCAGGTGCCCGGCCGCTTTGAATCAGTCGACTGCGGCCAGGATTTCGGCGTGATTGTGGACTACGCGCACACGCCCGACGAGCTTGAAAACGTTCTTCGCACGGCGCGAAACATAACCTCAAATAATCTGATTGTCGTTTTCGGCTGCGGCGGGGATCGCGACAGGGGCAAGCGCCCGATTATGGGTTCAATCGCCGCCGAACTCGCCGATCTGCCGGTGGTTACTTCGGATAACCCGCGCACTGAAGAGCCGGTGTCGATTATCACGGAAATATTGACCGGCATATCAGATAATGACCGAAGCCGAATCACGATTCAGCCCGACCGCGGCGAGGCTATCAAAGAAGCCATCTTAATGGCCAAAGCGGGTGACGTGGTTGTAATCGCTGGCAAGGGGCACGAGGACTACCAGATTTTCGCAGATCGCACCATTCACTTCGATGATAGACAGGTGGCACGGGAGGTGCTGGAATGCAGCAAATCACGGCCGGAGAAATAGTTGAGGCGGTCAAAGGCACGCTAATGGTCGGCGATCCCAAAACGCCGATCACCGGAATCAGCACAGATACGCGTACTATCGCCGACGGCGATTTGTTCGTCGCCCTCACTGGTGAGAACTCTGATGGCCACAAGTTTCTGGCAGATGCGCTTGCGAAGGGCGCAGTTGGGGTGATGGTCTCCCGCAAGGTCGAGGCGCAGTGTCTTACTGTTCGTGTGCCGGATACGTTACTGGCCCTTGGAGACCTCGCCGCGCACTATCGCTCTAAATTCTATCCTGTTATGATCGGCGTAACCGGCAGTGTAGGAAAGACCACCACAAAGGAAATGATAGCGGCGGTCGCTGCGGCGCGTGGACCGGTGCTTAAAAATGAAGGTAATTTCAATAACGAGATCGGCCTGCCGCTGACTCTTTTCAACCTTACGCCGCGCCATAAAACCGCAGTAGTAGAACTGGCGATGCGCGGGGTCGGTCAAATTGACTATCTCGCAAAAATAGCCCAGCCGTCTATCGGTGTGATAACAAATATCCACATGTCCCATATCGAACTGCTCGGCTCGCTGGACGCCATCGCCGACGCTAAAGGCGAGCTGCTCGACCATCTTCCTTCAGATGGCACGGCGATTCTCAACGCAGACGACCGCTACTTCGAATATCTCCGCAGGCGGGCCAACTGTCGAATTATCACATTCGGAGAAGGAACGAACGCTCAGGTTCGGGCACACTCTTCGGTGATAGACTCCGGAGGCTGTTGCAGTTTCAAAGTGACGACTGAAAACGGCGACTTCGATGTGTATATTCCGGTCCCAGGAGAGCACAACATAAAAGACGCCTTGGCCGCTGTCGCAGTTGGGGAGGTGCTGGGTATCGACCATCAGTCTATACAATCCGCTCTCACCAACTTCAAGGCGCCGGAGAAACGTTCCAAAATCGTGCCGAGCCGAAAAGGCTGCGTGGTCATAGACGACACTTATAACGCCAGTCCCGCATCGGTCAAGAGCGCCCTGAAAACCCTGTCCATGATGGAAGGCGGTCGCAAGATTGCGATTCTGGGAGACATGCTGGAGCTTGGGGACTACGCTTCCGAGGCCCACCTGGAGATCGGCAGAACGGCTCAAAGATGCGGCGTCGATTTGCTCGTCGTGGTCGGTGAATACGCCAGACTCATCGCGCGCGGAGCAATCGACGAAGGGATGCCTATTGGTGCAATAAATGAATTTACTGATTCTCCGGAAGCTGCCGCAGAGGTCGCCGGGATGGTTCGCGAGGGAGATGTCGTGCTCGTAAAGGGGTCACGTGCCCTAAAAATGGAGCGAATCGTGGAGGACTTGATTGCCTAACGTAATGTTTATAGCGCTGCCGTTTGCGGCTGCGTTTATTACATCTATTATATTTGCCCCTGGCTTGATAGCCGCTCTAAAAAGGCGGGGAGCGGGCCAGAGGATCAGTGAGGACGGGCCTGATTCGCACAAATCCAAGGCCGGAACCCCCACCATGGGCGGGTTCATCATAGTGGCAGGCATATTCGGCGGAGCATTGGCCAGCACGTGGTGTTTTCGACCGATGACCAGCCCGCAGGGCAGTATAACATCGTGGATTCCCACCCTGACCGCTGTTTTGATGCTGATACTGGGCTATTGCCTGCTGGGGTTTATCGATGACTATCTCACCATTAATCCCATCGGCTCCGTTCGAGGTATATCCTCTAAGCCTAAGTTCATATTGCAAGTCCTGCTCGCTGCGGGGTTTCTAGCGTGGCTGGCAATCGCACACAAGAACACCTTCGCGCCGGTATTATTCATAGGCGGAGTCCAGGTGCTCGGTGGCTGGCTCTACTGGGCGTTCGCGCTGGTGTTTTTGGTGGGAATGGCGAATTTCGTCAACATCACTGATGGATTAGATGGATTAGTAGCCGGCCTCACAGCAATAGCCACCCTGGCGTTCACTTTGCTATTGATATTTGTCCCCCTGCGCCATGCCACTGAATCTCGCGAAGTGGTTCTAATCATGCCCGCCATAGCCGGGGCGTGTCTCGCGTTTTTGTGGCACAACACCAACCCTGCCCGGATATTTATGGGCGACACCGGCGCGCTTGCCATCGGCGTCGCGCTGCCGGCCGTCGCGATTATCACCCACACTGAGATCGTAATGATGGTCCTCGGGCTGGTGTTTATTGTCGACGGGCTATCGAGCGCGCTTCAATGGGCGATCTTCAAGTTCACCCGCATCACCACAGGCACCGGCCGCAGGGTCTTCAAAAAAAGCCCGATCCATCATCACTTTGAGCTGTCGGGATTCTCAGAACAAACCGTGGTCGTGCGATTTTGGATATGCGCGATATTAGCCGTGCTGATCGCATTTATCGGCGCAGGATTCAACTGGTGGTAGGCTGAATGGACTACGCGGGAAAGAATATCACAGTAATAGGAGCGGCGCGCACAGGTCTGGCAGTGGCCGAGGTTATGACTGATCTCGGCGCTAATGTCCACATCTTCGACAATAAACCAGCCGAAGAATTGACCGACGCCATCGCAACCGCTGATTCGCTGGGAGTCCGCGTAACTGCTTCAGCCGACAAAATCGACCTGAACGGAGTCGATCTGATCGTCCCAAGCCCTGGTGTGCCTGCAGACCTATCCGCATTACAGGAAGCTAACAAACGCGGCATCGAGATAATCAGTGAAATTGAGCTTGCCTACCGCATCTCAAAAGCGCCCATAGTCGCCATAACCGGCACCAATGGCAAGACTACCACCACGGTTATGACCGAACGAATGCTTGAAGCAGCCGGTTACGATACATACATCGCAGGCAACATCGCAGCCAACGACATCGAGATGCCGCTCGTGCGCGCCGCTTACCAGGCGGCTGCCAAAAGCGTAATTGTCGCTGAATTAAGCAGCTTCCAACTCGAGTTAATCAAAGATTTCCGCCCAAAAGTGGCTATGCTGCTCAATATCTCCAAAGATCACATGGATCGCCATGTGACGATGGATAACTACATCGCGGCAAAAACCCGTATATTCGAAAACCAGACCGCTGATGACTTCGCAGTAATCAACGCAGACAATCCAATCACCGCCGCACTCGCCACTTCATTGAAGGCGAACGTGCTGCAATTTTCCATCAAATCCGAGGTCGAAGAGGGCGCGTTTCTGCAGGGCGATAAGCTGGTTCTCAGATTTCAGGGCAATCAGACCACGATTTGCCAGGCGTCGGATATTCCCTTGCCCGGCGCACACAATATAGAAAACACCCTCGCCGCAATCTGCGCAGCAGCCGTATTTGCGGGCCCGGATTTTGATAAAGTCCGAGACGCCATCCGCGCATTTGAGCCAGTCCCGCATCGAATGGAGCCGGTTGCCTCTATTAACGATGTTCTCTATATAAACAACTCCATGTGCACTAACGTCGTGGCGGTAGTGCGATCAATTGAGGCCACTGAGCGGCCTCAGATCATCATATCCGGTGGCAAGCTCAAGGGCAAAGCTGACGATTTCTCCCCCATAGGCGACGCCTACAAGCGCAAAGCCAAACACGTCATATTGATCGGCGCAGACGCGCAAACCCTGCGACAAGCCGCGCAAAACGCCGGCTTCGATGCAATCACCATGGCGTCGTCTATGCCCGATGCCGTGCAGATAGCCAGCCGTCTCGCCGAACCCGGTGACGTGGTGGTGCTCAGTCCGGGTATGGCGAGTTTCGATATGTTCAGGGATTTTCAGCACAGGGGAAAAGAATTCGAGCAAGCCGTGCGAGAATTGGAGCGTGAGCAGACATGAAAAAGTCAGCGGCGCGAATCCGTCCAGGGCTGATGGATATTACCGTCCTGGTGCCGGTGTTACTGCTTGTGTTTATTGGGATATGGCTGGTCTATGATTCCAGCTTTGCCAAAACTGTCGAGGCCAACAACGACTCCTGGTTCTACGCCAAAAAGCAGTTCGCCTTCGCGGCAATGGGGATCGTGGCCATGCTCATCGCGTCAAGGATATCGGCTGGAACTCTGCAAAAGATATCGACTCCGCTTCTTATGCTATCCATAGCGTCACTTATTCTGCTATACCCTTTCGGTACTAAAGTGAACGGCGCTTTGCGGTGGTATAAAATCAGCTCTGTAACTCTGCAGCCAAGCGAGATCGCCAAACTGGCGATTGTGATATACCTCGCCGGGTTCCTCTCGCAAGGCAAAAAAATACTCAAAAAGATCGACTCTCAGTGGACGTGGCCTGGTATTGCGGTTTTGCTCATTATCGGATTGGTCTTCAAACAGCCGGATATGGGCACGGCGTTGGCTATGATTGCGACCTGTATGGCTATGTGGATCGCTGCAGGTGGCCGAAAGCGTCACATCATATTTGTGAGCCTCACGCTGATTATGATAGTTGTAGTCGGCATAAAGGCGGCTCCATATCGCTTCGATCGAGTGCAGGTCTGGCTTGATCCGTGGCAATATCGTTACGACGACGGATATCAGGTCGTCCACTCTCTTATAGCATTGGGCAGGGGCGGGGTAATCGGCAGCGGCCTTTGCGAGGGCCTTGAAAAACTCTATCTCCCCGCCACCTCCACCGACTTTATTTTCTCGACAGTCGGCGAGGAAACCGGTCTGATCGGAAGCCTGATCGTGTTAGCGTTATTTATGTTCTTTATATATGTCGGGCTTCGGGTCGCAAAAAGAGCAAAAAACACCTACTCCAGCCTGCTTGCGGTCGGAATCACGTCGATGATCGGCATACAGGCGTGTATAAATGTCGCAGTCGTCAGCGCGTTGATTCCCGCCACAGGAGTCACTTTGCCATTCGTCAGCTACGGAGGATCGTCGTTAATTATTACTCTTGCAGGGGTAGGGGTGCTTCTGTCTGTATCCAGAACCGCATCGGAATCGCGTAAATGAGCTCTCGGAAACCGCATGATAACACAGAGAAAATTAGGGTCGCGCTTACGGGCGGGGGCACGGGCGGACACGTCTACCCGGCTATAAGCATAGCCCAAGCGCTCCAGCAACTGCACCCCGGCGTCGAGCTTCTATATATAGGCAGCTCTCACGGCCCGGAGGGAGATATCGCACAAGGCGCGGGGCTTGAGTTCATACCAATCCCCAGCGGCCCGATCTCAAAATCTCTATCTCTTCGCAATATGCGATCTCTGGCTCAACTGATGACAGGTGTTTTTAGAGCGCGCAGAGTGCTGAAGCAGTTCAATCCGGATGTTGTCGTCGGAACCGGCGGATATGTGACCGCAGCGATTCTACTCGCACAGCGCACTCTCGGCGGCAAAATCGTCATACACGAACAAAACGCCAAACCAGGCCGCACTAATACTCTACTCAGCAAAATTGCCGACAAAGTCTGTGTCACATTCGACTCATCGACCGCATATCTGCCCAAGTCAAAAACCGAGGTCACCGGCCTTCCGATTCGCTCCCAGCTTCGTCATCTGCCTGCAAAAGCAGAAGCACGACAACAACTAGGGCTTGATAAGGATTTATTCACTGTCGTGGCAGTCGGAGGAAGCCAGGGCGCGCAGAAACCAAACGAGATCATCGCGGGTGCGTGGCCTTTGATCGACGACGGCTCCACTCAACTCCTTCACCAGGTCGGCCAGCGCAACATAGATAATATGCGTGCGCATCTCGGTAAGCCGGAACAACACCCGCACTATCACGTTGAAGCATATATCGATATGCCACTTGGTCTCGCAGGTGCGGACTTAATAATAAGCCGCAGCGGCGGAACAGTAGCCGAAATCACCGCCGCGGGCAAACCGAGCATTCTGTTTCCGTATCCATATCATAAAGATCAACACCAGAAACGCAACGCAGAGCATCTTGTCGAGCACGGCGCTGCTATAATGTGCGAGGATCTATCGACAACCTCCGAGCAGCTTGCCGAAATCATCGCCCGACTGCGAAAATCGCCGGGTGAGCTTTCAAAGATGGCCGAGGCAAGCAAGTCTCTCGGAAAACCCGACGCAGCAGACAGGGTCGCCCGCATAGTTCTGCAAGTTGCAAAAACAGGTTTGGACAACTGATTGATGAGCAATAATCAAAGACTTAAATATCATCTAATAGGCATCGGCGGCATCGGTATGAGCGGCATCGCGCACATACTACACGGCCGTGGTGATATCGTAACCGGCTCCGACAGGCAGGACAGCGCTGCCCTCGACAAGCTGCGAGCCGAAGGGATAAAAGTAACCGTCGGGCACGAAGCCGCCAGCGTCCACGGTGCGGATGTGGTAGTCTACTCAGCCGCCATATCCCAGGACAACCCGGAGATCGTCGAAGCCCGCCGATTGGACATAACGACCATAGAGCGTTCAATTATGCTCGGTCGCCTGATGGAGCCTTACAAGCATCGCATCTCAGTATCAGGCACCCACGGCAAGACTACGACCACCTCTATGATTGATTCTATATTTGAGTCAAGCAGGTTGGATGCGACCACCCTGATCGGCGGCAATCTCGCGAGTCTGGGCGGCAATGCCCGGCTCGGCGGCAATTCAGTTATCCTCACCGAAGCCTGCGAGGCCTTCGCCTCTTTTCTTCAGCTTTACTCTTCGATTGCAGTCGTAACCAACATAGAACCCGAACATCTCGACTACTACGCCACAGCCGAAAATGTCGAGAAGGCGTTCAGGCAATTTATCGAACAGGTTGACGAAGGCGGATGCGTGGTCGCAAATTGGGACGACCTCACGGTGCGCAAGGTCTGTGATGGCCTGAATCGCAGAATCGTTAGCTTCGGCCTTCACCAACAGGCCGATTGGCAGGCAATTGATATCGATATCTCCACCCCGGAGCCGTCCTTTACTTTGGTTCGTCAAGGCAATCCGCTCGGCAGGGTTCAACTGCGAGTGCCGGGGAGCCACAACATCGCCAACTCCCTTGCCGCCGCCGCGGTCGCCCACGAGATGGGAGTCGGCTTCGATGCCATCGCTGAGGGTCTCAGGAGTTTCCGAGGCACGGGACGACGTTTCGAGGTGCTATACTACGGCGACGCTATGGTAGTCGACGACTACGCACATCATCCGTCCGAGATCAAAGCCACCCTTACCGCCGCCAGATCGGCCTACGACCGGCGAATTATAGTCGTTTATCAACCGCATCTCTACTCTCGCACCCAGGTGTTCCAAAAGGAGATAGCCGATGCACTTACCGCGGCCGATGAGGTTATTCTGGCTCCTATTTACGCTGCAAGGGAACAGCCTATCGACGGCGTCACCTCTGAAATTATCGTCGATCTTATGAGACAAAGCGGCTTCGAAAAAGTTCGCTACGCCGCCGATAAGGACGCCATCGCCGACCAACTCGCCTCATCAATTAGTCAAAACGACTTGGTTTTAATCCTTGGGGCAGGGGACATTCGCCAGGTCAGCGAACGGCTGGCAGGTTTACTAATGTCCAGACGCCCTTTGCCTTTTAAGGGCAGGATAATTGAAAACGAGCCGATGTCCAGGCACACCACGCTCGGCGTCGGCGGCCCGGCCGATTATTATGTGCTGGTCAGCGACGAGAACGAACTCGCCGACCTGATGAAGCACATATACGCAAACAACCTCCCGTGGATGATCCTCGGCGACGGAGCCAATCTTCTGGTCTCAGACAAAGGCATTCGGGGTGTTGTTATTCGCCTAAACGGTCAGCTTGAGGCAATCGAGGTGAAAGGAAACACCATCACAGCCGGTTCTGCAGCCGCGATATCCAAAGTCGCGGATGTCGCGGCAGAGCATTCCCTTACCGGCCTCGAAGGGGTCGGCACGGTGCCGGGCAGCGTCGGAGGGGCTATAGTAATGAACGCAGGCACCCATCGCGGTTATATCGACGCCGTAACGAGCAGCGTTCGAGTCGTCACTGAGACCGGGGAAATTCGCACTCTATCCAAAGAGGAATGCGGGTTCAGCTACAGAAACAGCCGTTTCCAGACAGATCATTCTCTTATTATCACCTCGGCTACATTTGTCCTCGCGCCCGGAGACAGCGAGGCCATTCGCAGCCACCTGGCAACAGTCCGGCAGCACAGAGCCGAAACCCAGCCCAAAGGCAAAAGCGCCGGATGTTTTTTCAAAAATCCGCCGAATATGAGCGCCGGCAAGCTCATCGAAGCCGCTGGCGGCAAGGGACTGCGCGAGGGTGGCGCAGAGGTCTCCGACATTCACGCAAACTTTATTCTCAACGCCCGAAGCGCATCCGCATCAGACCTGTATGCACTGGCGGAGCGGGTTCGAGAAATGGTGCGACAAAAACACGGCATCGAATTAGAATACGAAGTCAGATTGGTAGGCGAGTGGTGAAAAAGCGAGTCGCGGTCCTTATGGGCGGCATTTCATCTGAGAGGGATATCTCACTATCCACGGGCAAACAGATATTAGAAGCCCTGGATTCGGACAAATACGATGCCTATGGCGTTGACGCGGCGTTGCTCACCGGCAGCAGCCGTGGCCTCCTCAAAGGCGCTGACGTCGAGATTTCCAGCATAAATGAGGTGCGTAGCGTTTTCGGTGCCCGGACTTTGGCATCGGTGCGCAGCATAATAGGCTCGAAATCACACCCACGCGCCGACGTGGTCTTCATCGCGCTGCACGGTAAATACGGCGAGGACGGCACGATTCAGGGCGCATTGGAACTGCTCGGAATCCCATACACAGGTTCCGGCGTACTGGCCAGCGCGCTCGCTATGGATAAGTCAATGGCCAAAAAAGTTCTCGCGGCAGATGGTATTCCTGTGCCAAAGTCGGTCGACTTTACAGTTATAAAAGGGGATTGGGACAGGCCAAAAATCACAGCAGAAGTTACACAAATTGGCTATCCCGTTATGGTAAAGCCCAGTCGACAGGGTTCGACCCTTGGTATGAGCAAAATCAGCAAACCCGCCGACCTCGACGCCGCCATCGAACTGGCCGCAGATTATGATAGTCAAATCCTCGTCGAGCAGTTTATATCCGGGCCTGAATTAACGGTAAGCGTGCTGGGTAACGGCGAGCCATTCGCGCTGCCTGTGATTGAAATCCTCCCCAAAAGCGAGTTTTACGACTACGAATCGAAATATGCGCCCGGCGGCTCCGAACACATAATCCCCGCAAGGCTCAGCGACACAGACACAGAATACGCTCAGGACTTAGCCGTAAAATCCTATAAATCCCTCGGATGCAGCGGGGCAGCAAGGGTCGATTTGATCGCCGGGCAAGAAGGAATGTGCGTGCTGGAGGTTAATACAATACCAGGTATGACGCCGACAAGCCTTCTGCCGGAGGCTGCGAAGGCGGTGGGAATATCTTTCGATCGATTGCTTGATATGCTGATTGAATTTGCTTGCGAAAAGGGAGAGTAAAGTTGCAAAAGCTGAAACAATCCGCACCAGCAAGAACCCGGCGAGCCTACCCTCGCCCTCCGCGAAATCGCCGCAGACCCAACTATTTTCTGTTGTTCTGCCTGTTTATGATATCCATGTTTGTCGCAGGATCTGCCACCTGTCTGCTGACCAGCCCAAAGATGAACATCTCCTCCATTGAGATAAAAGGGGTGAAATTAGCCGACCAGACTGCGATAGAAAAAGCCGCCAAACCCCTCATCGGCAGAAATATTATCACTATTAAAAAATCCACCGCGTTGAGATCAATCGCCCAGCTAAGCGAGGTGCGCCAGGTCAAAATAGGCCGCAGATACCCGGATAAACTATGGCTCAGGGTCTGGGAAAGGAAGACTTGTGCTGTGGTGGTCTGCACAAACGGTTGCTATCTTTTGCAATCAGACGGGCTTGTGTTCCACCATACGAAGACAGCCCCTCAAGGCGCTCCGAAGATCATGCTGTCCGGTAAATTGCAGATGAAAGTCGGCCAGCCCACCACATCTGTGCCGATAAGAAGCGCATTGAAAATTGTGGAGATTGCGAGCGAGCAGCAGACCCAATTACACAAGATTATCATTGACCCTGTCGGTGATATATGCTTAAATATGGACAGCGATTTCTGCGTTAAGCTTGGCCAGCCGGACGATATTGCACTAAAGATGTCATTATTGCGACACGCGCTGTTGGAGAGGCCGTCGATAATCCGAGAAGGAGAATATATCGACCTGAGCTGTCCCTCCGCGCCAGTGTGGAAACGAAAGGTGACCTCGCTTACCGCATCTTAGCGGAAGATTTGAATGTCTACAATTGCTCCACCGGTTCGCGGCAAAGCTTGGCTGTGGCAAATCACCGCTCTGTGTATCGTCCTGGGTATGCTGCTGGCGTTATCACTTAAGACACAGCGACAGGCGATAGAGAGCAACGAACCTGCACGCCCGGTCGCGCTCAGAAAAGCATATAGAATATTAAAACAACAAAACATCGATCTGGAAAAAGAACTCGCGGATTATAAAGAGCGGGTAGAAAAGCTCGTCAAGGAGCAGGCGGGCAGAATCGGTGGCACCAGGGAGATCGAACGCGTTCTCGACGAGACCAAAATGGTCGCCGGCACAACCGCGGTTCACGGCCCCGGAGTCATCGTCTTGCTGCATGACAGCCCAAAACGTAACCCGTCAGAGACCCGCCAGGACGTAGTCAGCGACTATATCATCCACGACTCGGATATTCGCGGCATCGTTAACGAACTCTTTGCATCTGGTGCGGAGGCTATTTCATTAAACGGGCAGCGGTTGGTCGCCACTTCGTCAATCCGCTGTGTGGGGCCGGTGGTTCTGGTCAACTCAACCCAGATCGCGCCGCCGTTTGTTATCAAAGCCATCGGCAAGCCGGAGACTCTGGAAAACGGGTTGAAAATACCCGGAGGGGTCGCTGACGGGCTGATTCTGCTGGATATGATCGAAATCACCAGACAAACCGATATAGTTGTGCCTGCATATACAGGCAGCACCAGATTTAATTATGCGGTGCCGAGTAAAAACGCACCAAAAACTGGCGGATAATCTTCTGATGTAATCGGAAGGGATGCCGGCGGGCTTCGAATAACTATTACTGATACAGGCTATCTTCGGAGAAATTAATGCTTTGGCTGCCCATTTTGGGCTTGATAATAGGGTTTTCTATCTATTGGCTGCCGCTCCGGCTTCCTCCGGATTACGCCAGCTACTTATCGCTTGCCACGCTTGCCGGGGTTGATTCCATCTTTGGCGGAATCAGGGCAGGCATCGAAGGCAAGTTTCACGACGACATCTTCATTTCTGGATTCGTAGCAAACACAGTCCTGGCCGCGTTGCTGGCTTTTTTGGGAGATAAAATCGGGGTGGACTTGTGGCTTGCTGCGGTGGTGGCGCTCGGTGGGAGGGTGTTCCTCAATCTCTCTCTCATTAGACGCTACTGGCTGACCCAGACTGCAATGAGCAGAAAGCGTGAGGGCTAAAGTTGAATCGCAAAGAATATATCGCTGGTTTAGATATTGGAACTACTAAAATCTGTTGCGTGCTGGCGGATGTCGATATGACATCTGGGGAAACGGATATTATCGGGGTAGGCACTGCGCCGTCTGATGGCGTTCGGAAGGGTGTAATCGTCGATCTCGACTCCACCACTGAGGCCATTCGCGACGCTGTGGGCCAGGCTCAAAACCAGGCCGGCAATTTTCAGATCAGGACGGTGGCGGTGGGGGTTACCGGGGAGCACATCTCCTCACTCAACAGCCGGGGCGTTATTCCGATCTCCAGCGAGAGCAAAGAGATCACCGTCGACGATGTCGAGCGGGTGGTGGAGGCGTCAAAGGTGATTGTTTTGCCGCCGGAACGGGAGATCATCCACTCCATCCCCAGAGATTTCACTGTCGACGGGCAGGATGGAGTCAAGGAACCGGTTGGAATGTTCGGCAGCCGGCTGGAAGTCGACACGCACATTGTCACGGGTTCCACCACGTTCATCGACAACGTTGTTAAGTGTGTGCAGCAGGCCGGGCTGGCAATCGACTGCGAGGTACTTGAGCCGATTGCTACCAGCTCAGCGGTTGTATTAGACCCAGAAAAAGAGCTGGGAGTTGCCCTTATAGACATAGGCGGGGGCACTACTAACGTCGCTTTGTTTATAGACGGCGAAATATTCTACACGGCGGTGATCCCTCTTGGCGGCAATCATGTGACCAGGGATATCGCGGTCGGGCTGCGCACTTCACAGGAGGAGGCGGAGCGGGTCAAAATCGAGAACGGCTGCTCGTCACTTAATATGGTTGGCGAGGAGGAACTCTTCGAGGTCTGCAGTTTGGGTTCGGATGAGTCGCGCGAACTTCCCCGAAAGATTCTTGTCAGTATAATCGAACCTCGGATGGAGGAAATTTTCGATAAGGTGCGCGATGAGCTGGTAAAATCCGGTCATTTGGGGATGCTGCCGGCCGGCGCGGTCGTCACCGGTGGTGGCGCGTTGTTGCCGGGCGCAGTAGATATGGCTGGAAATTTATTATCGATGCCTGTAAGATTGGGGCTGCCGCGGGAGATCGGCGGACGCGTGGACGAGGTCGACACACCGATTCATGCCACGGCAGTGGGGCTTGTAAAATACTCTGCAAAACGACAATTGGGGTTGCGGGCTAGGCAGAAAACCGCTACACTTAAGGGTGGATTGCGAGGGCTCTTTAAGTTATTTGGAAAGTAAGCCTGGCAGAATCCAACAGTGCAATTATAACGGATTAGATCGCCCGTGAGAGGAGCTTGCGAGAGATGGGATACGGTTCTGATTATTATGCAAAAATAAAAGTAATTGGCGTTGGCGGTGGTGGTATGAACGCCGTCAACCGAATGATCGAAGCTGGAGTATCGGGTGTCGACTTCATAGCGATGAACACCGATACCCAGGTATTGGATATGTCAAAAGCCAAGAACAAGCTCCAACTTGGCGGGTCTATTACGAGGGGCCTCGGCGCTGGGGGCAACCCGGAAGTCGGACGTGCCTCGGCTGAGGAAAGCAGGCAGGAGGTCCGGAAGCTCCTCGAAGGCGCCGATATGGTCTTCATCGCGGCGGGAATGGGCGGCGGCACGGGCACGGGCGCAGCACCTGTCATTGCGGAGTTGTCTAAGGAACTCGGCGCACTTACGGTGGCTGTTGTAACTAAGCCGTTTACTTTCGAGGGACCGCGGCGCGGACGCGTGGCCGAAGCTGGCACAAACGAACTAAAGGATCGAGTCGATACTCTTATCACTATTCCGAACGATCGCCTGTTGAGCGTGGTCGAAAAGAGGGCGACTCTGGTCGATGCGTTCCAGGTGGCGGACGACGTTGTGAGGCAGGGTGTGCAGGGCATCTCCGATATCATCACAATTCCTGGCATGATCAACGTAGACTTTGCCGACGTGAAGACTATTATGGAGAACCAGGGCACGGCGCTTATGGGTATCGGGCATGGCTCTGGCGACGATAAAGCCGTTAAGGCTGCTGAGATGGCGTGTGCAAGCCCGCTTCTGGAGACCACAATCGACGGCGCGAAGGGCGTTCTCATAAATATTACCGGCGGCTCAGACCTTACTCTCACCGAGGTCTACGCCGCTGCGGACATTATCTACAAGGCCTGCGATGCCGATAATGTGAATGTTATATTCGGAACGGTGGTCGACGAGGCTCTGAACAGCGAAGTTCGCATCACTGTTTTGGCGACGGGATTCGATTCTGTGGAGAGAACCCCGCAGCCGATTCTTACTAAGGCGGCCACGATGACGGGTGAGGGCGACTCGGTGCGCAGGCAATCCGC
Organism: Armatimonadota bacterium; assembly: GCA_050948905.1. Classification (GTDB taxonomy): domain Bacteria; phylum Armatimonadota; class UBA5829; order UBA5829; family UBA5829; genus DTKD01. Next base: position 1,842,677 of record JBMNES010000001.1, read on the forward strand.
TTCACACGAACCTGCCGAGATGACAACCCCGTCTGAAGGTGAACTCGATATACCGGCATTTTTACGGAGAAGATAGGATCTTAGGGTATTGAAAATATTGGGGCGCGGAAGACAGAAGGGCCGTCGGCATTCTAATCTTCCGCGCTTCCGTCGTTTTGGGTGTTAGAAGAAATCTTGAACCTCATATTCGCATCTCAATATTGGGTTAATTTCTGGCAATCGCACGCTGAGAATGCTTTGCTGGCGTCGGCTAAAATTTTGGTCATAGTAGTCGGCTATGTGGTATTGCGCTTTGTGTTGATAAAGCTGATCGGCGGCGTGCTTAACAAATCCCTGACCAAGCTCAGCGGGGACATGCTGCATGCCAGGAAAGCGCGGTTAGCCGCACTTCGCAGTATGCTCAGCAGCGCGGTCAGCTTCATACTGGCGTTTTTGGCTGCAATTATGATATTGCAGGCGGCGGGGATCAATATCGTGCCGCTGCTCACCACCGCCAGCATCGCGGGATTGGCGATAGGCTTCGGCGCTCAAAAACTCGTGCGTGACGTCATATCCGGCTTTTTCATTTTAATTGAGGATCAGTATGGCATAGGAGATTACGTCACTATCGGGCTTATTACGGGTGAGGTTGTTGAGCTGCAGATTCGCACTACCCGCATCAGGGATGCCGCTGGCAAACTATATATCCTCAGCAACGGCGATATAACCCAGGTCTGCAACCACTCCCGCGGGGATTTGATTTTAACAGCCGATTACTCGGTAACCTCTGCCTCTGATGTCGATAAAGCTCGAAAGGTGCTGGCTGAGGTCGGCAAATCGGTGGCGGCTCAATTTCCCAGCGATATCAAAAAACCGTTCGTATGCGATGGAATGGCCAGCATCACCCCGACTTCAAATACGATCCGGCTTATGGGTATTGTCGTTCCCGATTCGCAGGAAAAAATAAGGTTTGAGCTGAACCAGCGGGTACGTGAAGCGTTTGCTCAAAACGATATCTCTTTGGCTTAACCCAAACGGGCTTGCCGGTCTTGCCGGCAAACCCGTTTAATGGCCATCAAAGTCGCGGTCGCGACCGCACTAAGCCCGGCCGAACAGTCTTCTAAGTGAATCCCACACATCCGCCCACATACCAGGTTTGGGCGGTGTGCTCGGCACTGCCTCATCTACAAACAGCGACTCGTCCAGGCCGCCGAATCTTTCCGCCATAGCCCTAATGGCTTCACGAACGGTTTCTTTATCCCTGTAAAACCAGCCACTCCATCCGCAGACGTGGCAGTGTGTATTGCCTGCCGGGTTGAGCGCGTCGCAGAGGCCGCACACCTTAAAGTCCCGCTCACTGTGTCCGATTTTATCAGGACCTTTGTCTTGCCACTGCATTGCGGTATACCATCCACGCGCTCGATTAACGGCTTTACCCGTCATGGTAATTGTCCCCCCGGCTTGATTTGTGCTAAACCCGCCGTGATATCGGCTGCTTATCACAATACCGTCCAGGCTTTGACTTGAGTTATAAACACCATTCCCTTATAATTAAGTTGTGCGAGGATAGCAGCGCCAAATCTTCTCAAAAAATCTGGTAATCAGATTGGGAACCTTTGCCTGCTTATCAGCGTACATAAATCTAGGAACGAGGTGGAGGTCCCTTGGTGGAATTAGTAGACACCGTTATTGAGGGAGCACGAGACGAGGATCGACGCGAGTTTGACCGTCTTGTGGAACGCTACCACAAGCAGGCATACAATATCGCGTATCGAATGGCTGGCAATCATGCTGAGGCAGAGGATCTGACTCAGGAAGCATTTATTCGCGCATTCAGATTTTTCGGCCAGTATCGAAGGGAACTGCCGTTTGATAGCTGGTTATATAAAATTATGTCCAACGTCTTCATCGATCGCTTGCGAAGAAGGCCGAAGGTGAAGATAAGATCACTGGATCAACCAGTGCAGACCGCCGAAGGAGAAGCGCCGTTTGATGTTGCTGATACGGCGCGCGGTCCGGAAGATGCTGTTTTGGCGATGGAAGTGGATGGTCGCATACAGGCAGCTTTGGAGAATCTACCTGAGGTGTTCAGGATTACGGTGATTTATGCCGATCTCGAGGGTCTTTCGTATGAAGAAATTGCGGAGGCCACGAACACAAACATCGGCACTGTGCGATCAAGGCTTCACCGTGGAAGGCGTCTTCTCAGGGACAAACTCAAAAAGTATGAACATCAGTTACTATAGGCAGGTGTAATACTATGAATTGCCGGCGTGTTGTGAACTTGATATCGGCTTATGTGGATGGCGAATTGACTGGCGCGGAGATGCTCGATATCAGAAGTCATCTCCGCGAATGTCCGGATTGTGCGGAAGAATACGAATCGATTAGGGCGACCAAGCTTATGGTCGCAAGGCTCAACACTATCACCCCAAGAGCAGACCTTGCGGCGAGCATTATGCACAGGCTGAATCAGATAAACACGCCGCCGCATCAGCGGGCGTTGAGCCGGATGTCGAGCTATCTGGCTCGCAAGCTCAGCCCTGTAGTGGCTGCGTTGGCGGTGTCGGGGATGGCATTCGCATTTTTGGCCATTGGCGGACAGAGTAAACTTGTTTCCAACAACGATGTTATGGCGAATGCGCCGATAGATCTGCACGCGCAGCAGGTGTCTCTGGTGCCGGAGATGCCGGAAAGCGCTATGTTGTACTCAAACTCGGCGCCTTTGGTGGTGGCAAATGAGATGTCGCAGGGAGCGTCCCTGCGGATGGTGGACTTTACAGTTCGATAGACTAATTAAGTTTGGCGTCGGAAGACGATGCGCCAGACAAACCTTCGGGCGCACCTACCCCAAGTTTTGTCTGGCGCGTTGCCATATTTGAGGCCGCGAGGCGGTTGATAATCTGCCGGACCCAGACCCCGATTCTACGTTATAAATATGTGGAACGAGCAAAAGATCAGCTCCGTCCAAATAGGCGTACTAAGTAATTTGTTTCGACATATACTCATATACACATCAGGAGGAAAAGACGAGCGATGCTGTCTTACTTGAGATCGAGAGTAAAGAACCCCAGTCTTTTGATGGTATGTATCCTCAGCCTTGCGTTGGGGTTCTCGCTGGCTTCACACTACTACCAGCACGTGAGCAGTCCGGCGATAGCTGCTCCGCCAAAGGATCTTAGCAATGCAAACTGGCGGACGGCGTTTGCGGATATTGCGGACAAAATTGCTCCGAGCGTGGTCTTTATCACCAGCGAAAAGGATGTCACTTATCAGTCCATCGATCCATTCGAGGGCTTTGGTTTTGGATGGCCGTTCGGTGAACCGAGACAGGCGCCCAAAACTGAGAAAAGAACACAAAAAGCCACCGGTTCGGGCTTTGTTGTGCGCTCTGATGGCTATATTCTCACAAACAATCACGTCGTTGCAGGGGCCGACAGGGTCACTGTCAAACTCTCCGACGGCCGGGACTTCAAAGGCAAGGTATTCCTGGATCCCAGAACTGACCTCGCTTTGGTAAAAATTGAGGCCACGAACCTTCCTGCGGTCACTTTTGCAGACTCCGACAAGGTGCAGGTTGGCGAATGGGCTATCGCTATAGGTAACCCGTTCGGGTGGCGAAATACGGTGACTGTCGGCGTCGTCAGCGCCCTTAGAAGAGAGTCCGACCCAAGCGCAGACAATGGCGGATTGGGCTACCCAGAGGCTATTCAGACCGACGCCGCGATCAATCCGGGCAACTCCGGCGGGCCGCTGGTAGATGTAGATGGCAAGGTTATCGGAGTCAACTTTATGATTATATCCAGCACCCGGCAGAGCGCAGGGATTGGCTTCGCGATTCCATCAAACAGTGCCAAGTTCGTAATGGATCAGCTCATCACCAAGGGCAAGGTCGTACGAGGCTATCTCGGCCTGGTGCCAGTCGATCTCAGCCCGGTTAAAGCGGAGGTCTATGGGACCAAAAAGGGCGCGTTGGTCGAGAGTGTGGAGGCAGACTCTCCTGCCGATAAAGCCGGTATACAGGTGGCGGACATCATAACTCAGATCGACGGCAAAACAGTCGACACCGCTCTCGATCTACGCAGGGTCACTCAGTCGCTGGCCCCGGGATCGACTATTAAACTGACAGTGCTCCGAGACAAGGCCGAAAAAGTACTCACCGTTAAGCTCGGAGAGGCCCCAAGCGGCCTGGAAGAAGCCAAGGCAGAAACTGGTGGCAAACTCGGTCTTTCGGTTGACGCTCTAACTCAACAGAAGGCGCGATCGCTCGGCCTGCCCGGAACATCCGGTGTTGTTGTAACCAATGTCGAACCAGGAAGCGCGGCTGATAGAGCTGGAATCCAGAAGGACGACGTTATCAGCAGGATCGACAACACTGTGGTCAAAAACGTCGCCACTTACAACGCGGCTATTGCTAAACTAAAAAACGCCGCGGTTATGGTAATCCATCGGGGCGGCACCACTTCTATCATTGAGGTGCCTTTAGACTAATAGCATTTGCATCGGCTTCCTCAGTTGGCGGGCGGCGATTTCGAATCGCCGCCCGCTATCATCTCAACCACTTTCTCAATTGCCTCGAAAGTGTTAACATGATTTAAGCGTGAAGTCACGTAACTTGATCAAGGTCAAGTTTCGTGGCCGCTCGCTGGTGTATGCTTAAGCTGAGATATCCAGAGGGGTAAAGAAAATGAGCACGGTATCAGAGGATCAGGTTGGATTCATCGATGAGCAGTTGATCAATTCACTGCTGGAGGCTGGAAAATCGGCGGACAAGTCGAGGGGGTTGGAGATTGTCGCGAAGGCAAGGGAATGCCACGGTTTGGAACTCGACGAATTGGCGGTCCTGTTGCAGACGGAGGATCCCGAAGTAATTTCGGCGATATATGAGGCCGCCTTATACGTCAAAAACACGATCTACGGCAAGAGGATGGTCTTCTTTGCGCCGCTATACGTCAGCAATGTTTGTGCAAACAACTGTCTTTACTGTGGGTTCCGACGGGACAACACGGAACTCAAACGCCGCGTCTTGACTCAGGACGAGATTCGGCGGGAGATCGAGATTCTTCTCGAAGAGGGTCACAAACGAGTGCTTTTGGTCGCAGGTGAGCACCCCAAACTCTCCGGTATAGACTACATCATCGAGTCTATCGCCACTATTTACGATACAAAAGTAGGCGACGCGTCAATCAGGCGCATCAACGTCAACTGTGCGCCTTTGACTGTCGAGGAGTTCGCTCGGCTCAAGGCCACTGGTATCGGCACGTATCAGTGCTTCCAGGAGACCTACCATCTGGAAACGTATAAGAAAATGCATCCATCTGGGCCGAAGAGGGACTACCTGAACCGGCTTCTCGCACCGGATCGTGCGATGCAGGCAGGCATTGATGACGTCGGGGTAGGGGCACTGTTCGGGCTTACGGATTTCAGGTTCGAGGTGATGGGCGTGTTGATGCACTCTCAGTATCTCGATGGCAAATATGGGGTGGGGCCTCATACGATCTCGGTGCCGAGGTTGGAGCCTGCCCTCAACGCGCCTATGGCGAATCATCCACCGGATGCAGTAACGGATGACAATATGCGACGCATTGTGAGCTGCTTGAGGCTCGCGGTTCCGTATACTGGCATTATTCTTACCACCAGAGAGCGACCGTCGTTCAGAACCGAACTGATCGCCCTTGGCGTCTCTCAGGTCAGCGCGGGGTCAAGGACATCCCCTGGCGGCTACTACGACGCCAAGGCACACGCGCCAGAAGCCGAACAGTTCTCCATCGGTGACGAGAGGAGCCTTTCGGAGGTGCTGTGCAGTCTTTGCAAGGACGACTACATTCCGAGCTTCTGCACGGCGTGTTATCGCAGCGGCAGGACGGGTGAGGCGTTTATGGGTCTGGCCAAGCACGGCGAGATTCATAAGATGTGCGGCCCGAACGCTTTGCTGTCTCTCAAAGAGTACTTGATAGACTACGCGGAGGCCGAGACTCGACAGGAAGGGGAGCGGGTTATTGCCGATGGGCTTAAAGACCTCCCGGATGCGCTGCGAAAGCGAACTGAAGAGTATCTGAATCGAATTGAGGCTGGGGAGCGTGACCTCTATATATAGTCCGTGATGGCCCAGTTTATGCAGTATAGGTATATGTAATGAGCTTAGACAATCTTATGCAGAAGTGTTTGGCAACAGGCCAGTTGTCAAGGGATGAGATACTTTATCTCTTAAACTTAGACAACGAGGCCGATATTGCCCGGTTGCTGAAGACTGCCGATGCCGTGCGTAAAGAAGAATGCGGAGATGCGGTGCAGATTCGTGCGTTGGTTGAGATGTCCAACGTCTGCGCACGGCACTGCCTATACTGCGGCATAAGGGCTCCAAATTCCCAGGCGACCAGATACAGAATGCCTCCGGATGAGGTGGTGGAGCTTGCCGTTAACCTCGATAAAAAAGGGCTTCGGACGATCGTTTTGCAGTCTGGCGAGGATCCATATTACTCAGCAGCGATCGTCGCGGATATGGTCAGCCGCATAAAAAGTCAGACTCAGATGGCGGTTACTTTATGTCTGGGCGAGCGTCCTGAAGAGGATTATCGACTTTGGAAAGAGGCTGGTGCGGATCGATATTTGCTGCGTCACGAAACGGCGAACCGCAAATTATACGCAAAACTGCATCCGGACAGCAATTATGACCATAGAATGCAGTGTCTGCACATCCTCAGAGAGCTGGGTTATCAGGTTGGCGCAGGATGTATGGTCGGCGTGCCGGGTCAGGGTGTTGATGAAATGGCCGACGATATCGAGTTTTTTAGAGATTTTCAGCCGGATATGGCCGGAATTGGGCCATATATTCCACATCCGCAGACCCCGCTTGCAAACAGCCCTACTGGGACTGTTGAAATGACTCTAAAAATGGTGGCGCTGGCCAGAATAGTCACCCGCAATGCGCTTCTGCCCGCCACTACTGCAATCGGCTCCATTGAGGAATTGGGTCGTGAGATGGCGCTTGAGGCTGGCGCTGACGTAGTTATGCCGAACTACACGCCGCTGAAATACCGAGTTCATTATGAGATTTATCCCAACAAACGATGCATCACCGAGGAACCGGAGCATTGCGACACTTGCATGCGACTGAGACTTCGGTCGGTGGGCCGTTATGTGGCACAGAATCGCGGCCATTCTCGTAAGCTGAAGAATGCGGAGATTTGTGCTGACATTTCGGAAGATGCGACCTGTGGCAGCTAACGAATTTGACATTGTGAAAATGAAATGTTAGTATGCCATGTTCTCGCACCGTTTCCTCAGGCGGTTTTTACCCTCAAAAAGTTTTAATGGGGGCTGCCTATGGGTAAGCGGCGCGGGAAGGGAGGCGATAATTTGCAGAGACGCGAGTTTCGGCTTGCGAGGACCGCCCTGTCGATAGTGATAGGATTCGCTATTTTTGCGGCGGTAGCAGCCAACCGAGATGACGTTGTGCAAGCGCAGCGCCTGGCGACGGTAAATGTCTTAATAAGGTCTAACGGGGCCGAGCGGCATATACGTACCGCCCAGACGACTGTCGGCGCGACCCTAAAAGAAGCAGGGGTCGAGGTGGGGCCGATAGACAAGGTCACACCGGCGACGAATCAGCGACCGAAAGACGGGATGATCATTACGGTCGTGAAGGTAAAGAATGTGGTGGAAGTTGAAAAACAGCCCATTGCATTCGACTCGGTTAAAACATTCACTACCTCGCTGCGGCCGGGGCAAGTTAAGCTTGATACACCCGGCGAGCCAGGGGAAAAGCTAATTCGTTATGTGGTTCGCTATGAAGACGGCAAGCCCGTTCAGCGAACACTGATTGGGTCCGAAGTAGCAAAAAAACCGGCCAATAAAGTGGTCAGCATCGGATCCAGAGGCCGTTATACGAGCCGGGGAGAGTACCGAACCAGGAAAATCCTCAAAATGTCGGCGACCGCGTATGAGCCGGGGCCTAGAAGTTGTGGGAAATACGCCACAGGCAGGACCGCATCTGGCCTACAGGCGGGCTATGGCGTAGTGGCGGTGGACCCAAGGGTCATACCGCTCGGCACGAAATTATATGTCGAAGGCTACGGCTATGCTATCGCGGGAGATCGAGGAAGAGCGATTAAAGGCAATCGCATAGATCTCGGTTTCGCCACGGTTCGTGAAGCGCTGAACTTTGGGACGAAGAGTGTCATAGTTCACGTTTTAGAGTAGCGATTAAGCTATTTAAAAAACCCGTTAAGGCCGCCGAAAGGCGGCCTATATTGTATGTGGACTATGAATCTGACATCTGCCTCACAGGTCAAAAGTATCCTCGCCGGCCACGGTATTCGGCCAAAGAAGCGACTTGGCCAGAATTTTCTTATCGACAGAAACGTGCTGGATAGATTGCTTGAGGCCGCTCGTGTTACAGCGGACTCCAGGATAATCGAGATCGGGCCGGGGCTTGGCGTGGTCACAAAAGAGCTGGCGAGTCGTGCTGGCAGGGTGGTCTGTGTTGATATAGACTCGGATATGGAGCCGATTTTGCGCGAGGTATTGTCGGATGTGCCCAATGCCGAGGTTGTTATAGCGGATTTTCTCAAAATCGACATCGACCAGTTTTTGGCTGAACGCGGCGGAGGCTGTTGGGGTGTCATCGCGAATCTGCCATATTACATAACCACACCGATAATTATAAAGCTCATTGAATCAAAGTCGAATTTCGATTCCATAATTTTAATGGTGCAGCGAGAGGTTGCCTCTCGCCTCAAAGCATCTGCTGGCGGTTCGGAATATGGTTCTATTACCGTATTTGTGCAGTATCATTGCGAGGTTACGAGTGTGATGAAAGTGTCCCGCAACGTCTTTTATCCAGTTCCCGACGTAGATTCCGAGTTGATACGATTAGACATCCGCACAACCCCAGCCGTCGATGTGGCCGATGAGAATATGTTTTTTGCTATTGTCAGGGCTGCGTTCGGCAAGAGAAGAAAGACCTTGCTCAATACTTTGTCTTCCTCAGCAGATTTGGGGTGGGATCGAAAGCGCGCCGAGGCAGTTCTAAGCGCTGCTGGGATAGACAGCGCCCGCCGAGGAGAGACGCTGACATTAAACGACTTCGCATCGATCTGTGCTGCGAGCCTACAAACACCCCAACTATGAATACATTTCTGGTTTTCGCCCCCTTCGCGTTTTCGCGTTTCCCTCTTCCTGCGCCTCCACAACGCGCCATAAGCCGGCATTATGATATAATGTTTGAGCTCCGGCTGTGTTGTCGAGCGGAGGGTATTATTGCATTTCTGGAAGTATCTAGGTTTGATCATGCTGCTGGCGACGATGGGATTAGTTGCTCCGGCGGAGGGTAAGCAGTTGCATCTCAATTTTGTCTGTTCGGATAATAACGATCTTTACAAGGCAGCGGTCGATTCCGGTTGCAAATGCTTCCGATTCGACACCGCGGCCGAGGCCATAGACAAGTCAGCTTCAGGCGGCGCGGTGCTGGTGCTTGCCGACGGATATCCCGATGAGCGCACTGCAGTTGATGTACCCACGTTCGAAGCAGCAAAAGCCAGGGGCGTTAGGCTATATGTCGAATATCCATCGGCTTTACCCGGGGTAGAGATGGGGGATGTAAAGGGGATAGTATGGGAGCGTGGAGTAGTCGCCACCCGCGAGTTCGGTGATAAGTTGCCGGAATTGCGGATTCTATCCATATCAGGCTGCAGGTTTATTCATACACATGCGGATAATCCTCTTCTCGTCATCGCCCGGGTTGCGGGATTCGATTCCGCGGTCTATGGAATACCGGATTCCGCCCAGCCAATTCTTTTCCGATTGCCGGGTTACGACGCCCTCATCGCCACTACAAAACTTAGTGGATTCATCACAGGCCGGTACGCGCCGGCTGATGATTGGGCCACGCTGTGGGAACGCATCTTTAAGCTGCTCGATTCCTCTGTAGAAGTACAGTTAAAGTGGAAAAAGTCGGTTCACCCTGCTTATGGGCCGGATGATAAGCTGCCTAATGACGTCGAGCGCCGCGCTCTTAAGGAAGCGGCCGGGTGGTATCTGAACTCGCGATTATTGGTAAGCCAAGGGGAGAAACCCCAGATAGACCAGTGGCTGTTGGGTGGCGGCGAGGATGTGCCTGTTTTGGGGCCTGATGCGCCGGTCGGAGACGGCTCTTATGGTATTCTCGAAGGTTACGCAGCCGGAATTGACTATAATGGCGACCAGCGCCGCCGGTTGCCGCTGCGCGCTGACTGCAACTGCGAGGTAGCAATGGCCCTGGCAGCTTACGGTGATGTCAATTCAGATTCTCGTGCCAAGACAGTCGCGAAAAATTTATTGCGTTATGTGTATGTGGACTCAGGAATGTGTAGAGGAGAACGCGCTAATCCCAAACACCCCGCCTTTGGCCTGATCGCGTGGGGCGATATCTCCCCAGCGTGGATGCGCGCCAACTACGGCGACGACAACGCCCGCGTGTTGCTCGCAACGATGCTGGCTCAAGCCTGCCTTGGTATCAACGATTGGGACGAGCATATTATGCGTGCCCTGCTTGCTAATTTGCGCACCACAGGCAAGCTCGGATTTCGCTCCGACCGAATCGATATTCCCAATCTTGAAGCCAACGGATGGAAGCACTACCACGACGCAGAGACCATAAACTACGCGCCGCATTTCGAGTCATATCTTTGGGCGTGCAATATCTGGGCATACAAACACACTGGCTATAAACCATTCTTGGAGAATACGAAAAACGCGATTCGTATGACGATGGATGTTTTCCCATCGGGTTGGCGATGGCAGGACACCATAGAGCGTGCGCGCATGTTGCTCTGTCTGGCCTGGTTAATTCAAGTTGAGGATACGCTTGAGCATCGGGGCTGGCTCAAGACTATCACAGACGATTTGCGGGCAAAGCAGCAGAACTGCGGGGCCATTCCGGAACTGCTTGGCGGCATGGGCGGCGGCCACTATCATATTCCGGCTTCCAACGAAGCCTACGGCACCGGCGAGACGCCGTTGATTCAAAACAATGGCGACCCTGCCACCGACCAGCTCTACACCACCGGCTTTGCGCTGCTCGGCCTGCACGAGGCGTATGCAGCCACTGGTGATAAGGACATCAAGGAAATAGAGGACAAGCTGGCACAATACCTCTGCCGAATTCAGGTCAAATCGAAGCAGTTCCCATATCTCAACGGCTCCTGGTTCCGCGCGTTCGACTATAAGCGCTGGGACTACTGGGCGAGTTCTGCTGATGCGGGGTGGGGCGCGTGGAGTCTGGAGACCGGATGGGGCCCCGCGTGGATCACGGCAATCCTTGGTCTGCGCGCCAAAGATGTAAGCATGTGGGATATCACATCGTCCACACGAATCGCGGACCATTTCCGCACAGTCAAAACCCAACTCGCCGAAAACGACGGCGCACCTTGGATATCTGAATAGGAAAACAGGGAGGATCTGCGATATTGAAAAAGCTCGGCTTTGGGATTATCGGTTTGGGGGCGATCAGCCCGCTTCACCTTCAGGGCATTGACGAATGCGAGGGTGCGCGACTGGCGGCCGTGGCTGATGTCTCGGAAGAGCGTGCCAGGCAGATCGGTGAGACGCGAGAGGTGGTATGGTATACGGATTATCGCGACTTACTTGCTAATCCAGACGTAGATGTGGTCTGTATCCTCACCCCGTCGGGCCTGAGAGGGCAGGTCTGCATAGATGCGGCACGCGCGGGCAAACATATCATCGCTGAAAAACCCCTTGAAGTCACTCTGGAGAAAGTTGATCTCATTATAGATGAGTGCGATAAGGCCGGCGTTAAGCTGGCTGTTATTTTCCAGACGCGATTTTTGCCTGGGGTTGTGCTCGCCCGCAGGGCCGTGCAGGATGGACGGCTTGGCAGACTCGTGCTCGGCGGCGCCTATATTAAATGGCATCGCTCACAGGAATATTACGACTCTGCCGGTTGGCGCGGCACCTGGGCTTTGGACGGCGGCGGAGCGTTGATGAACCAGGGTATTCATTATATCGATCTGCTCCAGTGGATGATGGGGCCGGTCGAGTCGATATGTGGACATTACGCGACTCTGGTACGAGATATAGAAGTCGAGGACACTGCCGCTGCCTGCCTCAAGTTTGCCAATGGCAGTATAGGCGTCATTGAAGCTTGCACATCAGCTAAAGCAGGATTCCCCGCCAGACTCGAAATCCGCGGTGACAGGGGCACCATAGTCATCGAAGATGGCAATATCGTAACTTGGGACATAGAAGGCGATGAAGACTTTGTGGCCGACAGAGTCGAGACAGGAAGCGGTTCCACCATTCCCATGGCTATCACGGCAATCGGCCACATCGCTCAAATAAAAGATATGGTCGAAGCTATCAACACTGGCCGATCGCCGGTAGTCGACGGCCGCGAAGCACGCAAATCTATCGAAATTATATCTGGAATATACCAATCCTCTCGAACAGAGACGTCGGTTAGCCTGACCCTCTAAACATACCAACAACCTTAACTTATAGTTGACGCACTACCAGGCTACGGCTGAATATCTGTTGCTGCGCGTGAATTGAACGGTCACAGTTTCATTCAAATTGCTCAAGTATGTAAAGAGTGCAAGAAAATAGAAAATGTTGCTGTTCAATTGACCTCACAACTGGATATCTATCGGTCTATGGTGTATAATACTAGAAACATACAGACATATAATGCAATTAGATCAGTAACATTATGAACCGTGCCACAAGGCAGCAGGCGTATATGTAACACTTAGGCTCTCGCCGAAATAAGGCGCGCTGCAATCAAGTCGGTGGCCGGAGGAGTGGGAGGACACGCTATGAATGCCCTGCCTGTCGGACCGGACGGGGTAGGGGACGCAGTAGCCAGACAGAGATATTTTGCTGATCTCGAGAGACTGGGGTTCGATGTCCCCTATAACGCATACTACGCTCATCAGTTTAATGATGTAATCGGCAGACTCAAACCTGCATACATCGATTTCGCAGCCGAAGCACATAGCAGGGGCTACCCCGCCTGCATACAGATACAAGTCACCGTCTGCGCGGGTGACCGGGTGGGGGTGGACCAGGCCCAACACGACATAGACAACAATCCGGAACTGCTGGGAAATGACAGATTTTTCGCGTCGTTTTCATCCCGGCAATGGTTGGATTATCTAAAAGAGCTCACCACGATATTTGTACAGCAATATGGCTATGACTGGGTTGTGTTTGAAGAACCTATGTATCGTGTCGATATTCCCGGCACGCTCGATCCATTTCACGACGAATTCACCGCTGCATACCCACAGATCGCATACCCGGGCAGACGCAGGGAGACTTTCGAGTATTTGACACTACAGCAAGCCAAGGCGGATGCTTTGCACAACTTCTGCCGGGAGCTTATCGTGCACGCAAAATCGGTTGGGGCGAGCAAAGCCGGGGTTATGCCCTGGTTTTTCATCCCTACAATAGAGAACACACCTCCGGAAACCCACAACCCGTCGTGCCAGATTCAGAGAATAGCCGCCATCGAGGAACTCGACTTTATTGTAGTCCGAATGCAGCCGGATAATATATATTGCGATACTATGCGCACGAGTGATGACTTTTCCAAGTCTGCCCGGCTGTATCATGCTGAGATTATGGCGCACTCGTTGGGCAAAGATATTATCGCGGTAAATAATCCGACCGATGAGCATACCGATTATCCCGCTTGCCCGCTGATTCCGTTTGATTTCTTTAGAGACTACACATTATCCGGGATTGCGGCCTGTCCGGGAGGGTTTACCCGTCACTGGTATGGTCAGAACTACGGCAAGGACGACGAATATATGCGAGTGCTTTCGGAGGCGGCCGCCTATACCGGCAGGCTCGGTCGTCCGCGCGCCTCGGTTGCATTTGTGTTTTCATACAACGGCACCCAGCACGCAGAGCCGTTTACCTATGAGACGGTTTTTCCGTTCTATTGGGACTTGGTGCGGCGGCTACAGCTTGAGAGCGGGGTGCCCGTGCTGACATTTTTCGCCGATACCCTCCAACAAGACCTGGCGCGCCATCCCGAGGTGCAACTGCTGATTTTGGAGGAGCATTTCCCTCTTACGTCGTCGCAGATGGCGGCGATAAGCCACTGGTGGCGCAGTGAGGAGATGCGTGGGTTGGTGGCGTTTGGCACTGGTCTTGGGTTCTGTGCGGATGTCAACTATCCCGGAGTCAGGCCCAGCAGCGCCGCGTGCCCTGGAGTCTTCGAATTGATCGGCCTGAAACAGGAGGAGACCCCTCAGTTTATTTCCGACGAGCCAATCGCCTTGAAAGACGTATCTCGAATACGCCGCGCCAGCTTTTTGGGTGATGATTTGCAGCTAAATACCAACGAGGTCGCCAACGTTCGCAGGGTCTTCGGGTCGAGGGCCAGCATCCTGTACGAAGTCGACACAGACGAAGCGCACATCCCGGTGGTTGCGGAGTGGCGGGATCGCGCTACTCTGGCTTTGTTCTGCGGGTTTGGTCTGTCCAAAAATAACATAGATAAGGCGCAAAAAGCTGTTCTTTACGCTCTGCGGGAGGTCGGTGCGCGAAGTATGCTGGTGAGTTCCGAGAGTAAAGATATAATCTGGAGTTCCAACCAGCAAGACTACATCGTCATTTCAAATCTATCCGACACGCCTGAAAAAGCGACTATAAAATCCGGTCGAGCTCATCTTTGGGATTGCAAAAGACGAGAGGCGCTGCCGGATGGAGAGGTTCAGTTTGAACTGGCGCCAAAGTCCTTCGAGGTTGTCAGGATGTTCGGTAGGCGTTCCAAATTTTTGGATATCTATGGAACAAGCTGCTTCCGCAAGCTGATTGATGGCGCGGGCAGGGCGGATATCCATTATCTCGCTGGCAAGAAAACCACCCTCGTTCTACGTGCATCTCCTAAAGAAATCATACTGGACGGTGTCCATACCACAGTGACGCAGGAGGTAGAAAACGACATCTTCTATGTTACCCTCCTAAACTGTCCACCCGGAGAGCACAAACTAACTCTGCGGTGGTAGGTGAAATTTCGGTTGGGATGTCCTGGCTGTCGGTTATCGGTTGTCGGTTAACGGTTGTCGGACTACCCAACCCTTGTCATTTCGCGCGCTCCCACCCTTGTCATTTCGAGCGTAGCGAGAAATCTGCTTTTTGGCCTGACGCCGTTCTCTCTCCAACATCTAATTCCCAACCTCCAACCTCCAAACAAGCAGATAACGCCCGCTGAAATCAGCAGGCGTCATCCGTTTCTATTGACTTTTTCGCTCTTCAGTTGGTCGACGGCCAACTTTTTATGGCGTCTGCTAGAGAGGGAGGTGGATGATAAGCACAGGTATTGGACAACACAGGCGCCGGCCATCGCTTAGTCCGTACACATATTATGGCGACTTTCTTTGTTACCTTTAGTCCACCTGAACTGCAGCGAATCTTAACCACAGAAGGAATATTCTACTAAGGATGCAAAGGAGAATATATAGAGGCGACTATTGGGCTTGAGCTGAGGAGATTTGTGTGCGTATATTAGGCATAGACCCCGGAACTGCTACGGTTGGCTATGGAGTGGTCGACAAAATCGGCGCCTCGCCTACTGTGGTGCGATACGGGATAATCTCGACCAGTCCAAAACAGCCCCCGCCGCGCCGCCTATTGATACTTCACGAAGAGCTTAACTGTATCATCGACGAATTCAGCCCTGATGTGATTGTCATGGAGCGGTTATTTTTTGCTAAGAACCAGACCACTGCTATTGCCGTCGGTAAGGCATGCGGTGTGTTGCAACTGGTCGCGGCTCAGAGGGGCGTGCCGGTTGTCGAATACACGCCGCCTGAGGTCAAACAGGCAGTGGTCGGATATGGCGGGGCGGAGAAAAAGCAGGTTCAGTATATGATCCAGAGAATACTTGGCCTCGACCAGCCGCCGAAACCCGACGACGCTGCAGATGCCCTGGCTCTATGTGTATGCCACGCACACGCCGAGAAGCTCAAAAGCCTGTAACCCGTTTATTCGCACTCTAAAGAACAAAAGGATTGAAAAATGAGACTCTGTATTATGCTGATGATTTGCACCGCTATTTTATCGACCAGCGCGATATGCGCCACACCAGTAGAAAAGGCCCCTTACCCGCGGGTCTGTGCGCATCGCGGCCTCAGCGGCCCGTGCCCGGAGAATACCATGCCAGCGTTCGCAGCCGCTATCAGCCTCGGCGTGCAGGAAATTGAGCTTGATATATGGGGCTCAAAGGATCAGCAGTTAGTCGTCTGCCACGACGATAAAGTCGATCGCACCACGAACGGCAAGGGTTTTATTCGAGACCTCACGTGGGCGGAGATTCAGAAACTCGACGCTGGAAGCTGGCGTGATAAATCCTGGGCAGGACTGAAAGTGCCGTGTTTCGAGGACGTTTTGAAGCAGTTCGGCGGCAAGGTCGTGATGAACGTACACGTCAAAGAGGCAGGCGATGACGGCTGGATTATCGGCAAAATCGCAGAGCTTGCGAAGAAATACGATGTGGAAAAGTCCATCTATATCGCTGGCGGCGACAAGGTTCTGAAATATGCCAACAAACTGGCTCCGAACATCGAAAGGTGCCACCTGTCCGGGGACTTTACCGCTTTTGAATTAGTAGAAAAAGCGTTCGATATGAACTGCCAGAGGTTGCAGTTTAATTCAAGCAAGTTTGACGAATCCTCAATCGAAGAAGCCCACAAGCGCGGCATTATTTGCAATCTGTTCTATGCCGACACCGTCGAAGACGCCAAAAAAGCGTATGCTATGGGCATCGATGTAGTTCTCACAAACTACTCGAACCTCATAATGCCTCTTATAGAGAAATGATTTATATGCGGGGCGGTTGGCGTGGTGGTCAATACTCCACGCCGCCGCCTCTAAACACTTTGCGCACCCAATACGTATAACCCAGCACAGCCGCCATCCCGACTGCCGCCACCAAAAACATGATCCCCAGGGTAAGCTCAGAGGATGATGAACTTGCGATATCCAGCGACTTTCCTCCGCCTCGCACAAGCACCATATCAGGGTAAAACGCAGAGCCTATGCTCGCCAGCAGAATAATTATAGATGCGCAGGAACACAAAAATGCCTGCCTGGGCTTGGACAGGCCGATTAAAAGTCCAACCCCAACGACGCTCAACAACACTAACGCATAAAACAGCCACCCGCCGGGTATAGAGTTGACTTTCGCAACCAGTTCCACAGCAGCTTTACTTGCCGCGACGTGACAGGCAATCAGCAATATCAAATACGAAGCCCAGCCCCACAGCGCCCACTTTCTCGCCTTTGCTGCGAGGGCCTGGTCCTGGCCCACAGATAGAAACACCGCTCCGTGCATAGCCAAAAGCGCCAACCCCGCAGCCCCTGTCAACAGCGGAAACCAGCCGAGCAAATCCTTAAATGTCCCAGTGAAATTGCCTTGAGCATCCAGCGCAATCCCCTGTATCAAGTTTCCAGCCGCAACTCCAATTAGCAGGGCTGCCAGTATGCTTCCCACCCCGAAAGCGACCTCCCATATCCCTTTTGTTCTGTCGGATGCGTGTGAAACATATACCAGTGATACGCCTCTAAATATCAGCGCGAATATCAACAGCATAAACGCAGGGTAAAATCCGCTGAATACAGTCGCATATACCATCGGGAATGCGGCAAACAATGCCCCGCCGGCTGTAATCAGCCACACCTCATTGGCATCCCAATATGGAGCAATGGCAGACCGCATTGCCCGGCGATCTTTGGATGACCTTGCAAACTGATGCCAGAAGCCAACTCCAAGGTCATATCCATCCAGAATTATGTAGCCCGCCACCAGCACGCCAATTAGCACAAACCAGGATATCTGCAGCGTACTCATTCGGCCACCTCCACGCTCCCCGACGGCCCCTTCAAATATATCCGCCTAAGCACATCCACCCAGGCCGCAAACAAAAGGGCATAGATCATTATGAATATAATGCTGGAAGCCAGCACATAATGAGACGGCACCGAGGTCGACACAGCTTCGGAAGTGCGCATCACATTATATACAACCCACGGCTGCCGACCCATCTCCGCCGTTACCCAGCCAAGCTCATTAGCTATAAACGGCAACGGCATAGCCAGCACCAGCAGACGTAAAAATAACTTCTGAGTGTGCAGCATATTGCGCCATAGTAACAGCGCTCCAAGCGCGGTAAGCCCGATCATCGCTAGCCCGGCCCCGACCATAGTTCTGAACGTCGCAAATGTCACAAGCACAGGCGGATGATCACGCTTCGGAAAATCATTCAGTCCCTTGACCTCCGCGTTAAAATCGCCAAAGGAAAGAAAACTCAGGAGTTTTGGTATTTTTAGCCACGAAATCGTCTCATCCGAGCCGGGACTGGGAACGCCAATGACCACCATCGCAGCGCCTCGGGTGGTTTCATATACGCCTTCCATTGCCGCCAGTTTTGCCGGTTGCGTGGCGGCTACTTGAGCACCCGATGCATGCCCGGTGACCAGTTGCCCTATCGAAAATATAAGCCCCGCAACGATGGCCCAGCTCAGAGACTTTCGAGCAAACTCTATGTGCTTGCCGCGAAGCAGATATGCCGCGCTGATTGCAATTATGAAAAACGCAGCCGTGGCAAGCGCGGAAGAGGTTGTGTGCAGAAATCTCGGCCACGTTGAAGCATTAAACACCGCTGCTGTGAAATCGACGAGTCTCGCCCGACCATCGATAATCTCGAAACCCGCAGGTGTCTGCTGCCAGGAGTTGGCAACCAAAATCCAAAAAGCAGACAGTGTCGTGCCCAGCGCGACCATAAGCGATGCAAACCACACCACCTTCATCGACACTCTATCCCACGCAAAGACCAGAATAGCCAGAAAAGTGGATTCCAAAAAGAACGCTACCACGGCTTCAATAGCTAGCGGTGCGCCGAATATGTCACCAACAAACCTCGAATAATCAGCCCAGTTGGTGCCAAACTGGAACTCCATAGCAATTCCAGTAGCTGCCCCCACCACAAATGTCGCTGCCAGCATCCGCACCCAAAACCGAGCTATATCGCGATATAGCTCGTTACCCGTGCTCTTATATCTGGAAATAACCCCAAATATGAACCACGCCAGGCCAATAGTAAGAGGCGGGAAAATATAATGAAAACCAATGGTGAAAGCAAACTGAATGCGAGACAAAAGAAGCGTGTCTATGGCAGATCACCTCTCCTCATTTAGGTGGATACATTATATCCTCAGCAGTGAAAAAAACAAAACCGTTCCCGATCGTAGTGGCCGATCTCCGTCTCGGTCAGCTTCTTCTCGATAGGCAATCGGGCCGGGATAGAAACCGGCCCCTACGCACGCGCCGTAACCTTTCCCTTGCCGTCATCATGATGGGCGGCCGATCTCCGAATTATATAAACAAGATGGGCGGCGATCTCCGAATCGCCGCCCCACAACCCATCCCGCCATTTCGACCACCCTTCCCGTCATTTCGAACGAAGCGAGAAATCTGCTTTTCCGCTGCCCGATATCCGATGTTCGAGGTCCGACCCCAATAACCCAAACCATGTATTATTTCGCGGCTTTCGCTCTTTTCGCGCTTTCGCGTTTTCCCTTTCCCTTTTCCGGATGTCAATATTAAGTACATTCTACGTAATGAGCCGGCGGCGATAAGGTTCTCATATATGCGAATAAAATAGCTCCAAATATCGAACTACGTCGCATTTCGGGAACTTTACGGCCTTTGGATTGGTCGAAGAAGCGTCCGATATGAATTGCCAGGCACATTGATATCGATGTAGTTGTTACGAACTTAGCGAATACAGTGTTGCCGCTGGTCGAGAAATAACTTCATAACGGCCCGGCACGGAAAGGTCGGAAAATTATGGAATCCAGAATCGGATTGCCCAACAGAGGAGCGGCTTTTTGGGTCAAATGGGTCGTGTTGTCTATTCTGTGTCTGGGCATTATTTGTGCTGTAGTATTCTTCCGTGGCGCAATGAAGGGTGGAAAGGATGTTGACGAACCAGTCCTGCTGGCTCCCTATTCAGGTGACTTTGATGCCACAGTCGTCTTCCGTCAGACGATCACCGATGACTACCGGAGATGGGCGAAAAAAAATAAATGGCCACTCCGAGACCCCTCTATTTATAGTAAAGCGCGTTTCGTGCGGCAGGGAGACCGGTTTTTAGCAGAGGTCAGCACGTTTGACAAGAACGACAAACTTATCCATTTCTGCCGAGTTATGACGCAGTTCCACACCGGCAAGACCACCAGAGCCAAATCCGGCGCCACGACAATATATCAATATCAGCCGGAAGATCAGAGTCATAGTGCCGTTATCGAGACCGCAAGAGAGAAAGAAGACGTGTTTGTATTCGGCTTGGAAAAGCAAGCGCTTTACAGGCACATTTTTTACGACGGTGTTAGTGGCAAGGTGCGTCTCGACCAAAAAACGAACGATATCCTTGAGGTATCCTACGAGTCTCACGGGCACATACTGAAGGCAATTTACAGCGACTATCAGACCATCGACGGCCGGCGTGTTGCTAAACACATGGCCGATCAGTTTGGTATCCCCGACTCTGGTAAGCTGGCAAAGACGGTCTATACTGAATTGATCGACTTCAAAATCAAACCGGATCCGTCTATATTTCTGAACATCATACCCCCAGGTGTAAAGGTTTCCGATTTTATCAAAGACATCGACTACATACAGCCAGAACCCGGCGGCAAAATTGTTCCTTTATAGGGCGACAATTGCCTTTAAGATATACGCAGTCTTACACCCGGCCCGGTGAGAACATCAACCTCACCGGGCTGTTTGTTTGCAAAAGCAGGAAGGTCAAATCGCCTCGAAGTCTAAGATTATAAGTCTAGAGGGCACTCATTAACAGATTTTTACTCTGCGGCGGAGGTTAATATTATGAGAAAACAGATCAACGTGGGGATCGTCGGTTACGGCTTTATGGGCAAGGCGCACAGTGTGGGATATAGAGATTGCGCGTTTGCGTTTCCGGATGTCAAGGCCGAACCGGTGATGAAAGAGATATGCGGGTTGGTCAAAGAAGAGGCGGAGCAATACGCCCGTCAGTTCGGTTGGCAACGCGCCAGCCAGGGCTACGAAAGCGTCATCAATGCCAGCGACATAGACCTTGTCGACATCTCCGTCGGCAACAACCTGCACAAGGAAATCGCCATTGCCGCAGCCAAAAACGGCAAGCATATCTTATGTGAGAAACCGATGGCGATGACGGTCGCGGAGTGCAGAGAGATGATCGAGGCGGTCGAAAAGGCCGGGGTCATCGCGATGATTAACTTCAACTACCGCAGAATCCCCGCCATTGAGCTTGCCAAGGTAATGGTCGAAAAGGGAATGATCGGTACGCCGTATCACTTCCGATCCGTCTATCTGCAGGACTGGATTGTGGATCCGGAGTTCCCGCTGGTGTGGCGTCTGCAGAAAGACAAGGCAGGCTCCGGCGCTCACGGCGATCTCAACGCTCATATCATAGACATGGCCCGCTATTTGTGCGGCGAGTTCGAATCAATCAACGGTATGATGAAGACGTTCATCAAAAAGCGACCGTTGCCGCAATCTGACGCATCCGGCCTCTCCAAAGCCAGCGGAGCGACGGAGTATGGCGAGGTGACTGTCGACGACGCGACGATATTTATGGCTAAATTCAAAAACGGTGCCATCGGCACATTCGAGGCCACCAGATTCGCCTCCGGCAACGGAAACGGCTTGCATTTCGAGCTTAACGGCAGCGATGGTAGCATAAGATTCAACCTCGAGCGGCTCAACGAGATAGAGTATTTCAGCAGAAACGACGAAGAGGGCTTCCAGGGCTGGAGGACGATTCTCGCCACCGACCCGGTGCATCCATTCCTGAAGGGCTGGTGGCCAGCGGGCCACATTATCGGCTGGCAGCAGACCTTTGTGCATCAGGTCTACATGCTGATGAACGGAATAGCCGCCGGCGAAAACCCCGCCCCGGATTTCTACGACGGCATGAAATGCCAGGCAGTGCTGGAGGCAGTAGAACAATCCTCCGCCACCGGTCAGTGGGTAGATATCTGCGTTTAACAAATAGAAGCCAAACGGGTGGCAATTACGAAATTGTCACCCCGTCGCACAACCCTCGTCATTTCGAGCGAAGCGAGATACCGTCTTGCCTGTCAAGTTTTTAAGCTGGCATTTGGAAAGGGTTGCCAGATCTTAATACTCCATAAGCGGTCACTAAAAGCTTTCTCATGCACGCACCGATCGCGATCATCTTGCACTTGTCCCGTCTTGTCAGCCTAGTATAGAATTCGCGGAAATACTCGTTATGAGTCGCTGCTGCAATAGCAGGAAAGTATAGAGTCCGCCGGAGTTGAGCATTGCCAAACTTGCACAACCTGGTCGCACCTTTGTGTTTACCGCTTTCCGCTTTCATGGGCGATAAACCAGCATACGCTGCCACAGACTTGGAAGAACTGAAATTGGCTACATCTGGCAACTCGCTTAGAATCACTGCTACCGTCTTTGGCCCAATGCCGGGTATGCTGGCCAAAAGCTCCGCATCTTTCTTGAGACCAGGATGCCGGTTGATATGATTGGATATCCTCTTCTTCAACGCACCAATCTCAGCATCTAGAAATGCTATCAACTGCTTCAGTGATGCCCTTACAAGCTCAGATGATGCTGTTTGCAGCCGGTTTTTGTATCTCTGTCTCTCGTCCTGTAGAGTCTCCAGGTATCTCACCAGGTCACGCAGTTCCCGTATTTCGGCCGACGGCGCTACCCACGCCTGTGGCTTCTTGGCCGCACAAAACCGCGCAATCACTGTGGCATCGGTTTTGTCTGTCTTGTTGCGCACTCCCCAAGATTTGGCTTCGTTTTTTACTAACGTAGGGTTTACCACGCTCACAGTAAGACCCTTGTCGTTCAAGAATACTGCCAGCTCTTCCCAGTAGATGTTCGTAGCCTCCATCGCAAAATGCACAGGCTCCGATACTCTTTTGTCCAGCCACTTAATGAGCTTGTTGTAGCCATCATTATTGTTGCTGAAAACTTTCTGTTTGAATTGGTCTGGCGCAGCCTCATCAAGCATCAGTGCCACATCGAATTTGTCCTTGGATACATCAATTCCTAGATAATGCATTCGTCTCTCCTGAAAATAAGGCGTCCATCCTTGTACATACGGGTTCACCATAAATCAGGGACCCAGGATACCGTCCGGATTAAGCCTTGATCAAGACAGAAGGAACAATCTCGCCAACGTGCTCCAACGCACTGAAATCTGCACGTCCCCTCTGCCAGGTGGACTATAGCGTCCTATAATCCACCATTATAGACAGGCAAGAGCATAATACAAGAAATCTGCTTTTTTCGATGTCTGAGGTCAGATGTTCGAAGTTCCTATGCTAGGCGGCGATCTCAGAATCGTGTAAATATGATAGGCGGCGATCTCCGAATCGCCGCCTCACGATCAACGCCAACCTCCAATCTCCAACTTCTAACTTCCAAATCGTAGTGGCCGATCTCCGTCTCGGCCATTCGCTTCTCAATCTAGAGTCGGGCCGAGATAGAAACCAGCCCCTAAGCGTGCCGTATCCTTTTCATTCCTGCCGTTTCAAACGCACGACCCCTGTCATTTCGAGCGCACAACCATGTCATATGTCATACCGAGCGCGCAACCGTGTCATTTCGAGCGCACAACCCCTGTCATTTCGAGCGAAGCGAGAAATCTGCTTTTTCGACGTACGAGGTCAGATGGTGGAAGTTCCACTCCCAACAACCCTTTACCCCTGACTTTCGCCTCTCTCGCTCTCCCTCTTCTCCGCCGCCAGAGTTTGACACCCGCCAAATACAGAGATAATATGGAAATAATAAAAAGTAGACGTGGTATAAAACCTCTATTTTCGTCGGGAGCAGGAAATGTCTTCATTCAAGATAGAATTTGCTACAGTCCGGGAGCTTGAAAAAAAGACCTCGCAGATATTTATCTATGGTGGTGGCGGGCTTGTGGCAGGCATCGCGTTGATATTCATCGTCCCACCTATCGGTATATTCCTGACTGTGATTGCGGCCATCGCGATGCTAGGCGGTATGATCTATGTCGGTATGCTCGGCAAAGAACCGTCACGGCCGCTGTTTTGCCCATACTGCTCGACGAAAAACGACGTGTACGTCTCCAGACGAGAATTCGCGTGCGATATATGCCACCGGCCGGTGTTGGTGACGGAGAACGGGGAGGCGGTGATGGCGGAGGAAATCGACCTTACACCCCGGCACAATCAGCCCAAGTAGACTATCACACCAGAATCAAAACCGCAGGCAGCACGGCCACGCTTAAAAGTGTCATGACGAATATAGCGCCCGCCACAAACTCCTCGTTGGCGCCATATCGACCCGCTATAACGCCAGTGACTACGGCAGTCGGCACCGCACTCAGCAGAATCGACACCTGTCTTACTATCCCCGTAACTCCGACCAACGGCAGCGCGGCCGCTACCAGCAAGGGCAATACTACCATCTTCAAAAGAAACCCCACACCCAGCGGGGCAGGATACTTCTTCAAAGAGGCCGTGCTCAAGCTCAATCCAATGGAGAGCATAGCCAACGGCACAGTGCCCGCAGCCAAAAACCCCAAAGTCTTCAGAATCACAGGCGGAATATTCGCATTTCGAAGCACCAGTCCCACCACCGTTGCAGGAAACAGCGGGGTTTTGAGAAACTCCAGCAGGCTGCTCCATTGGAAGCACTTCCCCGCATAACTCGCCGCCACTGCGACCCCGACGCTGTTCATAATCATCGCCATCGCGAACTCGTCGAACATCACAGCCGACGGCATCGCCCGGCTATTATTCGGAAAAGCAGCTCCCACCATCGGATATCCCAGAAACCCTGTATTGCCAAAAGTAGCAGCCAGCATCAGCCCGCCAGTGGTGGGTCGATTGAGCTTGAGCATCTTCGCCGCCAGATAAGCAAGGCCAAGTACCACCATCTCCATCAGGATTCCAACCGCCGGGGCCTTCACCATCGCCGAGTCTATCGATTGACCATACAGGCTCACGAAGATAAACGATGGCATAGTCAAATATATGACTATAGAGTTGACCGCGCGGGTATCCGACGGTTTCAAAAAGCCGATTTTCTTGGCCCCATATCCCGCCAGCAACAGCAAAAACACGGAAACAACCGTTGAGAAGGCGTCGGTCATATATATCCTAAGCCGGCGCGGAGGCTGCCGCTTCCTTGCCTTTCCTGTTCTTCTGATAATCCAGAGCTGCTTCGATAAGGCCGGCAAATATCGGATGAGCGCGATTCGGCCGTGATTTAAACTCCGGATGGAACTGTGTGGCGATGAAGAACGGGTGATCCTTCATCTCCACTATCTCCACCAGTCTATAATCAGGCGACACACCGGAGCAAATAAGTCCCCGCCTCTCCAGCTTTGCGCGATACGAATTGTTGACCTCAAACCGATGACGATGTCGCTCATAAACCAAATCCGTGCCATACAACTTCGATGCCAGCGTACCATCAAGCAACCGGCAGGGGAAAAGCCCCAGCCTCAACGGCGTCTCGTCGCCGTTTGCATTCGCCTGCTCGGGCAAAACGTGAACGACCGGGTCCGGGGTCAGCTCGTTGTTCTCCTCAGAATCAGCTTCTTTGAGCTTACACAAGTGTCGCGCCACTTCCACAACTGTCCTGTGCAGACCGTAGCAAATCCCCAAAAATGGAATGCAGTGTTCTCTGGCGTATTTTATCGCCAGCAGCTTGCCTTCCGCGCCACTGCCAGAACCGCCCGGCACTACGATGGCGTCCGCATCCCCAATCTTCTCTTTAAGGGTCTCGGCCGTCACCTGTTCTGCTTCCACCCATCGAATCTCGACTCCGGTCTCGTTTGCAAAGCCGCCGTGCTTCAACGCTTCGGCCAGGCTGATATACGCATCGGCATTGCCGACATCTGTCCCCACAATAGCCACGACAGCCTTGTTTTTGGGTCGCTTGATAATTCCGACGATCTTCTTCCACTCTTCAAGGTCTGCAGCCCCATTTGTCAGGCCGAACCTGTTAAGAACCAGATCCGCCAGGCCATAGTCCTCGAACTTGAGAGGAATCTCATATATCGACCCGGCATCCCTGGCCTCGATAACCCCGGCTTTCGGAACGTCGCAAAACAGCGAGACCTTCTCCTTCATATCGTCGCTCATGGGGCGTTTGGCGCGGCAGATGAGCACGTCCGGCTGAATACCGATCTCCCTGAGCTTGATGACTGAATGCTGGGTCGGTTTGGTTTTCAGCTCGTCCCAGGGGCCGACGGAAGGGATGAGCGTAACGTGCACGTACATCACATTCTCTGGGCCTGCGTCCTTGCGAAATTGCCGAATTGCTTCCAGAAACGGCAGGCCTTCGATGTCTCCAACGGTGCCGCCGATCTCAATAATCGCTATTTCAGCGCCGCTCTGTTCTGCGTTCAACTTCACACGAGCTTTGATCTCATTTGTGATATGCGGGATCACCTGCACGGTCTCTCCGTTGTATTCGCCGCGTCGTTCCTTGCTGATTACGGCGTTGTAGACTCGACCCGTGGTCACACTTGCCAGCTTGCTTAGATTCTCGTCAACAAAACGCTCATAATGGCCCAAATCAAGGTCGGTCTCAGCGCCATCATCGGTCACGAAGACCTCGCCGTGCTGATAGGGGTCCATCAAGCCGGCATCGACGTTGATATATGGGTCTAGTTTCTGAACAGTAACTCTAAACCCACGGTTCTTCAGCAGCCGTCCCAGGCTTGCCGTGGTGATTCCCTTGCCGACGGACGAAACTACTCCGCCTGTCACGAAAATGTACTTTGTGCTCATCTCAATTGCCCCCTGGAAGAAATCGCGAATCGTCGGTCAAATAATACTCGGCCCGGAATCATCCTGACCCAGACCCACAAAAAAATTCATCTCACCCTTGCCGAGACGAATTGATCGATCAATAGCCGCCATCACATATTTTTTGGCGAATCTCACAGCCACAGCCAGGTCATCGCCAATCGCTAGCCGTGCAGTGATGGCTGCGCTCAGCACACAGCCAGTGCCGTGCATATTTTTATCAAGCCGCCTACCGGCAAACTCCTCAAAATCTACCCCGTCATACAGCACATCCACGGGCTCTCCCGCGATATGGCCGCCCTTTACCAGCGCATTTGATGCACCCATCTCCACCAGCGCCTTGGCTGCCTCCCGCGCGGAGTGCAGATCATTAACCTCAATTCCGGTCAACTTCGTAGCCTCACCTGCGTTCGGGGTAATCAGCGTAACCTTCGGCATCAGGCATCTTTTCATCCGCTTAATGGCAGGTTCTGTGAGCAATACTTCTCCATTTTTCGCGCACATCACCGGATCCAGCACAACATTTGTTATCTCCCGCCGCGCAATTCTCTCGGCTGCGATATCCACAGCCTGCGGCGAGAATAACATCCCAATCTTGCACGCGTCGATCCCAAAATCTCGCGCCAGAGCGTCTATTTGTCCGGCAATTATTTTTGGGGGCACTTTGTTTACTTTGTGCACTCCCAGCGAGTTCTGAACGGTGACGTTTGTAACCACGCACACGCCGTATACTCCGACGTCTCGAAAAACCGCCAAATCCGCCTGAATCCCCGCCCCCGCGCTCGAATCCGAGGCCGCGATTGTCATCGCAACCTTTTTAGACTTCACTTCGCCGGGTTGTCGGTTAATGGGCTGATCCACTATAGCAGCTCCTTAAGAGTCTCTATTATGATATCAGGTTTCATCTCACCACTTGCCGCCTCAGCCATTTCCCGCGAGGTCAATCCAGTTAACACCAGCACCGAACAGATTCCGGCTCGATTCCCAGCCGCTATATCCGTCGCCAGATTGTCCCCAACCATAACCGCCCGCTCGCGCGGTGTATTCGTCCGCTGCAGGATTTTATCTATCGCATACACATGTGGCTTGCCCGGGACAAACGGCTCCACCGAAGTTGCGGCTCGAACTGCGGCAACCAGGCTGCCATTACCCGGCTTTACGCTGCCCCCTTCGGTAGGGTAGGTAAGATCCTCATTAGTCGCTATGAACTTCGCCCCGTTCAAGATCGCGTTTTGTGCGCGGGCGAGCTTATCATAATTAAAAGAAGTGTCGATTCCCACCACAACGTAGTCAATTTTCGCACCCGGGTCGTCGTCGTTTTCGATCACCCTCATACCGATCGCTTCCAGCTCACTTCTGACCCCTTCCTGGCCAATCTGAAAGACGGTACCTTCTGTTGCATTCGAGTCAAGCAGGTACAGCGCCGCAGCATACGATGAGGTCATTACATCGTCGATTTCTGCGTCAATGCCAAAGGATTGCAGACGTTTGGTGTATGATAGACGGGACAGCGAAGAATTGTTGGTGAAAAAACAGACGTGATCTCCACGATCTCTCAGAGCTGCCAGGGTCTCAGCCGCATAGGGCTGAATTTCCTTGCCCCGGTAGATCACGCCATCTAAATCAAAAATGTAAGTTAGAGGTTGCCGATAAGGCGCTTTGGATAACACCATAACGGGTACTCATTGTATCAACTTAATTCGTCGAAGTAAATGCAAATGCGGGAGTTTTTAATATTTTAGCTGCCGGGCTGTTGGTGATCGACTGCAATTTGGATTAGCAATATTCTGGAGTGGGCGTCACTGCTGTGGTATAATAAACCCAACACACCTGTGTAGTCTGTATCCAGGCTCTTTTTGGCGGAGCCGTGAAGCGACATACTCCACGGTGTACTGGATGCGAGGGTGGATGCGCGATTATGCATGAGGTCGCGAGCTTTCTCAAAACAAACGATGTCTATTTTCTGCTCGGTCTGTCGATTCTGAGCTTTCTGTTGCTGATCTTTGTGCTGATTCTGTGGCGAAAGCTGGTGGGGTTTAGCCGGAAACGCAACGGGAAACTTGAGGATGGTCGGGTAGGGGATATCATCGATTTTCTGGACTCTCTTGCGGATGGGCTGGAGAAGCTTCAGGAGCAAATCGATGGGCTGCGGACGGTACAGTCCGAACAAAGCCGGGCTTTGTCATCGTGTATAAGCAGCGTCGGTGTGGTACGCTTTGACGCGTTTGACGACGTGGGGGGAGAGCAGAGTTTTGCGATAGTTATGCTCGACAGCGCCAAAAACGGAGTGGCGTTCAGCAGTCTTTATGGGCGGCAGGATTCTCGCGTATACGCCAAGGCAATCTACGGCGGACAGGGCGATAGGCCGCTATCTGCTGAGGAGCAGCAAGCGCTTGCAAAGGCGCTTAAGCAACCGGATGCCGCGCCGGTCCGGTGAGGATAGTCGGTAAGTGATCTTTAAGACCTCAAAATCAAGCGAAGAGCGAGAACTCGAACGCGCCTCCGAACGTGCGCTTATCGCCCGCTGCAAAAACGGCGAAATCGGGGCTTTCGACGAACTCTTCACTCGCTATGAGAAGCGCGTGTTCAATTGCGCACTGCACATCTGCGGCAATTATCACGACGCAAGCGATATTACGCAAGAGGCGTTTCTCAGGGTCTTCAACTCGATCGCTACATTCCGGGGTGATGCGAATTTTCTCACGTGGGTATATCGCATAGTAACCAACGTCTTTCTCGATGAGCGCAAGAAATCCAAAGCACACCGGCAGACGTCTTTGGATGAGTATATCGAGCTTGACGAAAGCTCTGTAGCGCGGCAGATAGTCGACGATGCGCCGCTGCCGGCTGACGTGGTCGAAGCGGGGGAGCGAGCTCAGATTGTTCAAGCTGCGATAAAATCTCTACCAGAATATCAGCGGATTATTGTCACACTTTATCATATGGAAAGCCTGAGTTATGACGAGATTGCAGAGGTTCTTCAGCTTCCCATAGGAACTGTGAAATCCAGGCTTAATAGAGCGAGGCTGGCACTCGCAGAAATCTTGGGGGAAAAACCGGAACTTTTCGGATAGAACATTAGTCTACAAACTAGAACGACAGCAAAGCACAGAGGCATAGAGTAAAATGCCTGTGCGGGTTACGAACACGAGAGGGTATGGGCAGATAGCTGATCGGTTCGATACGCCAGGAAGCGTTCGTAAGCTGGCACTGGAAGCCAGCGGAAGACGGAGCACTGTGTTATGAAATGCGTGAAGGCCCAGGAATTGTTTTCCTCCTACCTTGAGAAAACAATCCAACCGCCGATGGGCGTCGCATTCGAGCAGCACTTGGCAGAGTGCGCTCGGTGCAAAGCGGATTATGAAAAGTTTCATGCTACTACGGTAGTGTTGGATGAGTTGCCTCAGGTGGAGCCTCCGCCGGATATGCACGCTGCCATTATGGCGCGCATAGAAGAGGCTCAACGTACTTCTCCAAGCAGGGTGAAGTGGCTGCATTTCAATTGGCCAAACGCCTTTACATTGCGGGTTCCAGCAAGGGCGTTGGCGATGAGTGTATTATTGTTGCTTGTTGCCGCCACTTTGTTCCAGTTTACCCCTCTGCAGTCGATCACGGCTAATCTCTTCGGCGTGAACAGGCACACCTCTCAACTTGCTGACGACTCAGGGGTCGCGCCGATGCCGATGCCCTGGGGCGCGGCTGCTATGGTAGGCGCCAAACACGCTGATGTCGGCGGCGGGCTTATGATGAGCGTACACGTCGACGCCAGGAGCCACGGCAGTACGGTATATATACTGAGACTCGGAGCGCAGACGGGGCAGTCGATTCCGGTTCGAGTTTATCTGCTGAGCGAAAACGCTATGGATGGCGGTATAACGAACGAAGATCTCACCAATGTGCTGTA
Organism: Armatimonadota bacterium; assembly: GCA_050948905.1. Taxonomy (GTDB): domain Bacteria; phylum Armatimonadota; class UBA5829; order UBA5829; family UBA5829; genus DTKD01. The sequence continues at coordinate 1,873,407 of JBMNES010000001.1, forward strand.
TATGGGCACGGTGTCCTCAAATCAGCAGACTGCGGTCCCGGTTGTTATGGCTGGATGTGCGGAACGCAAGGCTCAGGTAGCGTTGGTCACTTGGGACAGCGATGGTCGATCGTTTAGCGAGCTCGTCTTTGTGCCGTGGACATTCGAATCTGAGGTCGATGCAAAGAATGTCGATATGCACGCGGGGGCTTACGACGTATTCAGCAAGCTCTCTGCGGACTGTGGGGTGGTCGTTCTAGCCCCTGCAAATAAGATGACCAACAACGTTACCGTGGGTGTCGATGCGGCGGCTGACGACGTTCTCATTGAGGCTATCGGGCAAATGGGTTTGAGAGGTGACAAACTCGCACCTTCGGTGTATGTAGTAAAATAAACTAATTCGCATTTCGGGGCGCTGTCCAGGCGAGCTTGCATCGACTTGGATAGCGCCCTTTTTATTGGTCTTTACTGTGGCTTAGACAACCAGATCGTCGCCGCTGTCCCGGATGCTTATCTCGCCAGCCTCATCAAGTGACCGGGCGATATTAGAAATACGGCCTTGCGCCGCTTCCACATCCCGCAGTTTCACCGGCCCGCTGGAATCAAGGTCCTCTTTGAGGGTCTCCATAGCCCGTTGTGACATATTGCGGAAGAACACCTCTTTGACATTTTCGGGGGAGCCTTTCAACGCTAGTCGGAGATCGTCCTGGGGCACATCTCGCAATATAATTTGTATAGAACGATCGTCGAGGTTGAGGATATCCTCAAATACGAACATCATCTCTTTGATTTCAGTAGCGGTCTCGGCGGCGGCTTCTGTGAGATATTCCATTATCTTTTTTTCTGTTCCACGGTCGACATTGTTGAGGATACTTACGACTGCGTCACTGCCACCCACTTCCGCGAATGTGGCGTTGTCGATTGTGGAAAGCCGCTGCATCAAAATCTCATCTATTCCGCGGGCGATGTCGGGATCGGTCGGCTGCATCATGGTCAAGCGCAGAGCCACTTCACCTTGTGAGTGTTCGGGCAGGGCGCTTAGAACCTGGGCGGCAAGTTCGGCGTGAAGGTGACCGAGTACCAGGGCCATAACCTGCGGCCGCTCGCTTCTGATGCACTGCGCCAACTGTTGAGGAGGGACGGCACGCAGCCATCTGAAGCTGCCAACCCCGCTGCCAGAGGTCAGTCTGGCTAACAGTTCTTTGGCCTTGACATCTCCGACCACCTGCTCGAGGATCACGCGCGCGTAGTCGGCTCCGCCCATAATTGTGCCATCAGCCAGCGCCTTTTTGCACTCATTTAGAACCTGGGTGCGCATAGCAGGGTCAACCCGCCTGAGCATCACGATCTCGGCTGTCAGGCGTTCGATTTCATCGGGCGTCAATTGCTGCAACACGCTCGACGATTTCTCAGGGCCGAGCGATATCAGCAGCACCGACGCCTTTTCAGCGCCCGTGAGTTCTATCGCTGGTGCTGGTGCTTTAGTCTCTTGTTCGGACAAATCGAATCTATACCCCCAACTTCGCCTCTCTACAATAATCGGCCAATTCCCAACAACTCATTAGTGCCAGCGACTACCTAACAGGCATAAATTAACAGAAAATGGATCACTGAGAATCTCCAAATCGGCAACTCTCAGAAATGGCAACTTTCGCGTTTTCGAACGTGCACCTTGAAAGCAACAGCCGGCCGATGTATCATATTGCCGTCGGGCAAATGAGCGACGTGTCGCCTGGTGGAGGCTGTTATGACATTGGATGAAACTACAATCGAGCGTCTCAGTGAGGAGACCACAGAGAAATATCGCAAACATGTGAACCCTGGCATCGCAGGGATTCTCAATTTCAGCGGCTTTGGCGTGCCGGAGGATCGCGCGGAGGGTTGTTATATATGGGATATATCCGGCCGAAAGTTTCTGGATTGTGTCGGGGGCTACGGCGCATTCAGCCTCGGCCATCTTAACCCTAAAGTCGTCGATGCAGTAAAAAAGCAGCTTGAAAAAGAGGCGCTAAAGAGCCATTTCTTTATGTCGTCGGTTCTGGCAGACGCCTGTGAGTTGCTGGCCTCTGTGCTGCCGGGGGATATCGAATATTCATTTATATGCAACTCAGGCACTGAGGCAGTGGAGGGTGCATTAAAGTGCGCTCGCAAATTGACTGGCCGACCCCAGTTCATTGGCGCACACAACGGGTTCCACGGCAAATCGTTCGGCAGCCTGTCTGTATCAGGCAGAGAAGTCTATAAAAAGGGCTTCGAGCCTCTTTTGCCCGAGACCCAGCACGTGCCATTTGGCGACGCAAATGCCCTTGCAGCGACAATCAGCGACCGCACCGCGGCGGTTATACTTGAGGTCGTGCAGGGCGAGGCCGGAATTAACATAGCGCCAGCGGATTATTTCCCTAAGGTAAGGGAGATATGCGACGCCAACGGATCGTTATTGATCCTCGACGAGGTGAGAACCGGGTTCGGCCGCACCGGAAAGATGTTTGCCAGCGAGCACTACGGGGTCAAGCCCGACATCGTAACAATGGCAAAGGCTCTCGGCGGCGGAGTAATGCCGGTGGGCGCGTTTTCGGCAAGTGAGCAGGTATGGGATGCGATGTTCGGCACAAATCCATACCTGCACTCGACCACGTTCGGCGGCAACCCGCTCGCTTGTGCAGCTATTATCGCCGCCATTAAGACTACCATCGAAGAGGGCCTTGTAGAGCGATCGCGTGTTATGGGCGAGAAGTTGCTCAGCGGTCTGCAGACTGTGCGGGCCAAATATCCGTGGATGATAAAAGAAGTACGCGGTATGGGATTGCTGGCTGGAATAGAGTTCGCCGAAGAGGACATCGCCGCGCTGGTTATTGCCGGATGCGGCAGACGCGACTTGCTTGCGGCCTATAGCCTTAATAATCCGAAAGTGGTGCGTATCGAGCCGCCGTTAATCATACCTGAACCCGAACTGGACAGGGCCATACAGATCATAGCTGAAGCGGTCGAGGAGACTGGCGCGATGATCGAAACCGTGACCTGTGAGGTAGAGTGCGAATAGGCAAAGTGTCTATAAATCGGGAGGATTGGGAGTATGTTTGTAACTCTGGTTCATATCAAGGTCAAACCGGACTGTGTGGAAGCGTTTATAGAAGCGTCTCTTGAGAACTCGCATGCTTCGGTCGAAGAGGCCGGCAACCTGCGCTTTGATGTTCTGCAATCTGCCGACGACCCGACTCATTTCATACTATACGAAGCCTATGAAAGCGCCGATGACGCCGCAGCCCACAAAGGCACCGACCATTATCTGTTGTGGAGAGACAAAGTGGCAGAAATGATGGCCGAGCCAAGACAGGGCGTGCGATACACGGGCTTAACAAAAGCATCGGATGACTATCTCTGACTCTGAAATCTGACCGGTGGCAGCCAAAATGATGGGTGGCGATCCGCCAAATTTGATCGGTGGCGATCTCCGAATCACTTAAAAAAACGATGGGTGGCGATCTCCGAATCGCCGTCGTACAACCCCAATGGCTCCCAACAATAATGTAGTGGCCGATCTCCGTCTCGGCCAATCCCTTCGTCCGTGCACATTCGGGCCGGGATAGAAACCGGCCCCCATATTAAATCACCAGGGCTTTTTAAAACCGAATCCCAACCCCGTCATTTCGAGCGCCCAACCCCCGTCATTCCGAGTGCCCACCCCCCGTCATTTCGAGCGCAGCGAGAAATCTGCTTTTCCGCCGTCCGATGTCAGCCGTTCGAAGTCCGATCAACCACCGCGCACCATAGTCCTGAAACCAATTTCTAATTTTCGCCTCTTTCGCCCTTTCGCGTTTATCCCTTCCCCGCCACTCTTCTTGCCATTGGCCTTACTGGGGAGTATAATGTGGCAGGTTCGAGTATTCACCCGGCACGGGCGCTCCCAATAGCCATTGGACTGAACTGGGCGTTCGGTGCGATGGATTACGATATCTGCATCTTCTGGGAGGGCGTGTCTAAATGGCGATTCTTGTTACCGGCGGGCTTGGTTATGTGGGCAGCCACGCCGTTAAGTTATTGGTCGAGCGAGGCGAGAAGGTTATCTGTCTCGACAACCTCATATTCGGCCACAAACAGGCCTCAAGCGGCAGTGAAATCGTCATAGGCGACATCGGCGATCAGGCTCTGCTTCGCCAGATATTCACTTCAAACAAAATCGACGCAGTTATGCACTTTGCTGCTTTTGCGGCAGTCGGTGAATCGGTGGCGGACCCTCAGAAATATTATCTCAATAACATATCCAAAAGCCTGGCAATGCTTCAGGTTATGCTGGAAAACGACGTCAAAATGATGATCTTCTCATCCAGTGCGGCCACGTTCGGCGAGCCTGAAATCGTCCCGATTCCGGAGGATCATCCACAGGACCCGACAAACCCGTATGGTCGCTCGAAATTGATGCTCGAGCACATATTAAAAGAATACGAGCATGCTTACGGTCTCAGGTCGATCTCATTAAGATATTTCAACGCAGCCGGCGCGGACCCATCGGGCCTGATCGGTGAGGACCACACGCCGGAGCATCATCTTATCCCGCTTATAATCCAGGCAGCTTTGGGACAGCGGCCGGATGTGAAGATATTCGGCACCGATTGGCCGACTCCAGACGGCACGTGCGTGAGGGACTACATTCACGTCACCGACCTCGCTCAAGCCCATCTGCTCGGTTTGGACGCGCTTCGGGCCGGAAAAGCCACTACGGCTTACAATCTCGGCAACGGCAACGGCTATTCGGTAATGGAAGTCGTGAAAATGGTCGAAAAAGTATCCGGCAGGCAGGTTAAGGCGATACCATCCGACAGACGACCAGGAGACCCTGCGGTTCTAGTGGCCAGTTCGAAGAAGATTAGCGCCGAACTCGGCTGGAAACCGGCGTTTCCCGACCTTGAGTCGATAGTGAGCAGCGCATGGAACTGGCACCATGCCCATCCCGGCGGATACGGCGATTAATCACATTGAATAACCGATTATTTAAATATTGAAGGAAATGAAATGGCTAGTTATGATATCGAAGCTCTAAGGCACAGCGCATCTCACGTAATGGCGCATGCGGTGAAGAACCTCTTTCCAGAGGCTCGAATAGCGATTGGCCCTGCGATAGAGGAGGGGTTTTACTACGATTTCGGCGTAGAGCAGCCCTTCACTCCGGACGATCTCGAAAAAATAAGCGCTGAAATGGAGCAGGTTATCAAGGCGGCGCGGCCATTTGTGCGCAAGGAGATATCCCGCGAGCAGGCGTTGGAGATGTTCGCCGATGAGCCTTATAAGCTTGAATTGATCCAGGAACTGCCAGAAGATGAAGCCATCAGCATATATGAAGAAGGTGACTTTGTCGACCTCTGCCGCGGGCCGCATATCGACAACGCCGGCGAGATCAAGGCGTTTAAGCTGCTCAAATCCTCTGGCGCATATTGGCGAGGCGATGAGCGCAACGATATGCTGCAGCGCATCTATGGCACGGCATTTGCGTCTCAGGAAGAACTCGACGATTATCTCAAAATGCTGGAAGAAGCCGAAAAGCGTGACCATCGCAAGCTGGGACGCGAGCTTGACCTGTTCTCGCTTCAGGAAGAAGCGGGGCCGGGGCTGGTGTTCTGGCATCCTAAAGGCGCGCTGGTTCGCACTCTTATCGAAAATCACTGGCGAAGCGAGCATCTCAAAAACGGTTACGAACTGGTAATAACCCCGCACATCGCCCGCCAGGACCTGTGGCGCACCAGTGGCCATTTGGATTTCTTCACCGAGAACATGTATCAGCCGATGGATGTCGACGATACCCCGTATCTTATCAAGCCGATGAACTGTCCGTTCCATCTGCTTATCTATAAATCCAGAGTGCGCAGCTATCGCGAGCTGCCGATCAGATGGGCTGAGCTTGGCACGGTTTATCGCTACGAGAGGTCTGGGGTATTGCACGGCCTCATGCGGGTGCGCGGGTTCACTCAGGACGACGCTCACATTATGTGCTCAAGGGATCAGCTTGATTCTGAGACCAAACGAGTGCTGGAGTTCGTTTTGAGTATGCTCAGGCGATTCGGCTTCTCGGATTACGAAGTATTTCTTTCCACCAGGCCGGAGCACTCGGTCGGCGAGGATGATGTATGGGAGCAGGCGACAGAGGCGTTGCGGTCGGCGCTGGAGGCTCAGGGATTATCTTATGAGGTCGACGAGGGCGGAGGCGCGTTCTACGGCCCTAAGATCGACGTGAAGATAAAAGACGCCATCGGCCGGGTCTGGCAATGCAGCACGATTCAGGTCGACTTCAACGAGCCGGAGCGATTCGATCTCACCTATGTCGGCCAGGACAACGCACATCACAGGCCTATTATGATTCACCGGGCGCTTTTGGGCTCGATGGAGCGATTTATGGGCGTGTTGATCGAGCACTACGCTGGTGCGTTCCCGCTGTGGCTGGCTCCGGTTCAGGCGGTGATGATACCCATCGCCGATCGCCACGCCGAGTATGCCCGTAAGGTCGCCGATGAACTCGCGCAGCAGGGCTTCAGGGTCGAGGTCGACGATCGCAACGAGAAAACAGGGTATAAGATTCGGGAGGCGCAGCTTCAGAAGATACCCTATATGCTGGTTGTGGGTGACAGAGAGCAGGAGGTCGGAGCGGTGGCGGCTCGGTCTCGCGCAGAAGGTGACCTCGGAGCTATTAATGTCGCCGATCTGATAGAGCGGCTTAAAAAAGAGTTGACAGACTGATAGGGTTTTCGCTATACTTATTTCCGTCTTGTCGGTTGGGCGGTCGTTTCGACTCGTGTGGCCGGCTAATCTCTTTAGAGGTGATGTACAAATAGCCAAGGACCTCAGGGTTAATGAGCGCATTCGGGCGCGCGAAGTCCGATTAATTGATGAGAACGGTGCTCAAGTCGGCGTCGTCCCGTTCCGCGAAGCGCTGGATACCGCTCGGCAGCGCGGACTCGATATTATCGAGGTCTCGCCGACCGCCAATCCGCCTGTTTGCCGCATAATGGACTACGGCAAATACAAGTATGAACTTGGCAAGCGGGAGCGGGAGGCTCAGAAGAAGCAGCGAATGTCCGATATTAAAGGCATTCGCATGCGACCGGGTACCGACGAGCATGATTTCCAGTTCAAACTGCGCAACGCTCTCAAGTTCCTTAAAGAGGGACACAAAGTTAAGGTGACGGTGATCTTCCGAAGCAGGGAGTTCACCCATCCGGAGTTTGCCAGAGAGTCGTTGAGCAGAATGGCGGAAGTGGCCAAGGAACAAAATCTGGGCACCGTTGAGAAGCCCGCGTCGATGGAAGGCAGGACAATGACGTTGATCCTGGCTCCTATCGTAGAGAAATAGCATAGATAGCATGGCTCCTTTGCAGGAGTACGATAACGAGGTATTGATAAGTGCCGAAACTGAAGACAAGTAAGACAGCGGCGAAGCGATTCGAAATAACAGGCAAGGGTAAGATACGCCGCAGCAACACAGGCATGAACCACTTGAAGATGAGAAAGTCTGCCGCCGCAAAACGCCGACTGTCGCTTAAGTCGGGCGTGACGACCGGAGAGACCAAAATCATCAAGAGACTGGTTCCGGGTCTGTAATTTCATCGACACAGCAGCGGGGCGGCCGGTATGACCGATGCCTCGGATTTTTGATAGCAAGGGAGAAGCAAAATAGATGCCACGCGTAAAACGTGGGACAATGACGCATAAGCGTCACCATAAAGTCCTAAAAGCCGCCAGCGGCTACTGGGGTGGTAAGAGTCGGCTCTTCAAAACCGCAAAAGAAGCGGTTATGAAGTCCGGTAACTATGCCTACCGAGACAGGCGGAACAAAAAACGAGACTTCCGCCGATTGTGGATAACGCGGATCAGCGCGGGTTGCCGCGCAAGCGGAATGCCTTACAGCAGGTTTATGGAAGGCTTGAGGAAAGCCGGAATTGACCTTGATAGGAAAGTGCTTGCGGATATGGCGATCGCAGACGCACAGAGCTTCGCCACTCTTGTTGAGACGGCAAGAAGCCAAATCGTGACCGCGTAGAGAACTCGCCCGCACACGTGGGCCACAGCAAAAGACAATTTCGCCCAGCGTCCAATAGCCTAAGGACGAACATGACGCTATACGCACTGTCCTTGCGGTGATTAAACCGAAAGCTTTGCGTAAGCCGGAGTTCGGTCGTATGCAATTGGACGCTGGTGCTTTAAGAGGCCTGTAACTGATGAGTGAATCTGATAACCTGGAACAGTTGGCCAATTTGGCGATGCAGAGAGTGGCACAGGCTACCACATCCGCCGAACTCGACGCCATCGACACCGAATATCTCGGCAGAAAAGGCGAACTTACGCTGCAACTGCGTAAAATCGGGTCGTTGCCTGCAGAACAACGCAAGGGATTCGGCCAGGCAGTCAACGTCCTCAAGGAGCGCATTACTGAGGCGATTGAGAACCGAAAACAACAAATCGCCGGAACAGAGATAGACGCAAAGCTGGCAGCGGAGGCTATCGACATCACGCTGCCGGGCAGGTTCTATCGCATCGGCAGGCCGCATATTCTCGTTCAGACGCTGGACAAAATAAAAGATATCTTCGTCAGGCTCGGCTATGATATCGTCGAAAGCCCGGAAGTCGAGTCCTATCATTACAATTTCGAGGCCCTCAACTACCCGCTCGACCACCCCGCCATCGATGAGCAAATGAGTTTCTATATCACCGACGATCGTCTGCTGCGCACCCATACGACTGCCTATCAGCACAGGCAGATGGAGAAGCGCAAGCCGCCGATTATGGTCTGCACTATGGGCAAATGCTACCGTGTCGACGCTGTAGACGCGACCCACGGGCATACTTTCCATCAGGTGGACTGCTTCTGTGTGGATCGTGGGATCACGATGGCCGACCTTAAGGGCACTCTATATCAATTCGCGGTAGGGCTGTTCGGCCCAAAGACGAATGTGCGGTTCCGGCCGGACTTCTTCCCATTCGTTGAGCCAGGCGCTGAGGTTGCAGTGACCTGCTCGATCTGCGCTGGAGAGGGCTGCAACGTATGTAAGGGTAGCGGCTGGTTGGAGCTTGCGGGCGCGGGGATGATCCACCCAAACGTGCTGGAGGGCGCGGGCATCGACTCCGAGGAATACACGGGCTTCGCATTCGGATTCGGCATTGAGCGAATGCCGATGGTGCAGCATGGCATCGACGATTTGCGCCTGTTTATGGATAACGATTTGAGATTTCTGAGGCAACTGTAGGCTATGAAACTGCCGATTAGCTGGTTAAAAGAATTGATCGACTTCAACTGTCCGCTTGATGAACTCGCCGACAAGCTGACTATGGCGGGTCTGGAGGTTGAAGAGGTTACTCAGATAGGGGACGAAACGGTTTTCGACGTCAAGGTGACGCCGAACAGGGGTGACTGGCTTTCGGTGCTCGGCGTCGCCAGGGAAGCAGCGCCTCTTGTCGGCGCAAGCGTGAAGATGCCTGAGCCCAAGGTCACCGGCACTGCTCCTGCGGCTTCAGAACTCGTCTCTATCGAGATAAAAGACCCAGATTTGTGCGGTCGGTATGTCGGAGTGGTGGTGCGCGGCGCAAAGATCGAGCCATCTCCGGATTGGATGCAGGCTAGGCTAATCGCGGCCGGTATGCGCCCGATTAATAATATAGTCGATGTCACCAACTACGTTATGCTGGAGCTTGGCCAGCCTCTGCACGCATTTGACCTCGATCTTCTCAACAGTTCTCGAGTGGTCGTTCGCAGGGCGAAAAAAGGCGAAAAGATTACCTCTTTGGACGGCACACCGCGTGACCTTTGCGAGGATATGCTGGTTATCGCGGACGCCGATCGGCCAGTGGCGATCGCTGGTGTTATGGGCGGATTGGATACTGAGATCAGTGAGAACACCAAAGACATTCTCATAGAAGCCGCCAATTTCGCCGGCACAAGCATCCGTCGCACTTCTAAGCATCTCGGTATGGTCACTGAGGCTTCCTACAGGTTTGAACGCGGCGTCGATCCATCCGTAGCCGACGTTGCCGCTCTGCGCGCTGCCGAGCTTATGTGCGAGATCGCCGGAGGAAAGGCTGCCGAGGGCGTTGTCGACGTATACCCAACCCCTGCCGAAGCTCGTCAGGTCACGACAAGGGTAGAGAGGGCAAATGCTATGTTAGGCATCAACCTCTCGGCGGAGTCTATGGTGGATTACCTGAACGGTCTTCACATTAAGACGACCCTGAACGGCGATATCCTCACATCCACAGTTCCCACGTTCCGACCGGATGTGACTAGAGAAATAGATGTCATTGAGGAAATAGGTCGTGCGTATGGCTATGAAAACCTGCCGATGACGTTGCCAAAGGCCCAAAAGCAGGGTTCGGACAGCAAAGAGGGCCTGTTCAGGGACCGCGTCCGCCGCATCCTTATGTCCTGCGGAGGCCAGGAAGTGCTGACCCACAGCCTTGTCGACAGCGACCTGGCTGAAATATACGGAAGGTCAGATCAGATAATCCGCCTTCGCAATATCCTCACCGAGGATACCGATTCCATGCGCCCTATGATCACGCCGAACCTGTTGGGAGTCATCGAGCGCAACCAATCCCACGGAATAAACGACATCTGTATTTTCGAGATCGGCAAAGTATATTTGAAAACGCCAGGCGGCGAGCTTATCGAGAAGTTAGCCATATCAGGAGCTGTGGCTGGCAATTTGTGGCGCAGTTCGTGGAGTCTGCCGACCGGTGCGCTGGAATCAGACTTTTTCATCTGCAAAGGGATTGTAGAGAGCCTGTTTGACGCCCTTGGGGTAACGCAGGTGCAGTATATTGAATCTGACGACCCTCTTCTGCACCCCACCAGACGCGGTCGGATTCTTATAAACGGCGTCGAGGTCGGTATAATCGGCGAGGTCGCGCCGAGTGTTGCCGAAGAGCTAGATCTGAAATGTCGGGTTAACGTCTACGAATTAGACTTCGAGACCCTTATGAGCTTCGTGCCGGATACGCTAACCTACCGGCACGTGGCAAAATATCCCGCACTGCACAGGCACATGGCTGTTGTGGTGCCGGACGACGTAAAATACGAGCGATTAGAGGCGATAATAGCCGAATCCGGCAAGGGTTATATCGAACAAATCAGATTGCTGGATGTATATAGAGGCGAGCAGGTAGGAACAGGACGTGCCAGCCTGACGGTCTCCATGGTTTTTAGGTCTCCTGAAAAAACTCTGACCGACGAGGAAGTCAACTCTGTTCTGGGTTCCGTAAAGGAAGCCCTGACTCGCGATATCGGAGCCGGTTTCAGATAATATCGCTGGCCGGCCGACTGTAACAGAGTGTTTTGCTATGAACAGCGTGCCGATGGCATACAGGGTTTTTCGCTGGACTACAGTGGCTTTAGCTGCCCTGCTGGCGTGGGTGACGTGGAAGGTCTACCCCGCCAACAGCGCCTATTTCGCCTCCGTGGTCTGGTTCTTTGCTGTCGGATTGTTAGCTGAACTCTTCGTTAAAGGCCAGGACAACGAGAACCGAACCGAGATTACCCCGAGTGCCCCCATCTACTGGGCTGCGGCGTGCATATTTGGCCCGGCTCAGGCCATAGTCATCTGCCTTCTTAGCTCTCTGAGCGCCGAGTTGGTCGGATTAGCCGCTTATGTTATCGTCCGTCGGGCTGGCAGCGAAGTATCTTTGCCCAGGATGAAACGGATCAGCGAGTGTTGGGAACACAGACTCGGCGGCGGGTTAGGCAAGATGCTGGGCATGACGTTAGGCTGCCCGTGCTCGTTAGTGCTATCAATAGGCGTCGCCTCAGTTGTATACCATTGGCTCGGTGGGGCCTATTTGCTCAAAGGGTTGCCTACGGATATATGGTTTGGTTTTGTAATACCATTCCTCGGATTAGCGACCACTGCGATAGTGCTGGATGTCTTTCAAAATGCTATTGCCGCTGTCTTATTCGATCCCTTGCCGGATCTCAACGGCTTCGGTTGGCTTGGTCGATTGCACACAGTCATCATAGGCAACGAACTCCCTCTAATCCCGCCTCAGAGCCTTTTGGTCTTAGTGTCTTTGATGCTGGCGTATTTATATGTCCACATCGGGGCCTGGGCGTTCGTGCTCACGAGTCTGCCGCTTATCGCTTTGCGTGACTATTATTATCAGCGAATCGCCGAGGAGTCCGCCTATCTCGACACCATAACTACGCTTGCCACCTATATGCAGCACTATCATCCATATACGCGAGGTCACCTCAAGCGAGTGGCCGATATGTCCAAAAAGCTCGCCAGAGAACTCAGACTTCCTGCCGAGAGCATCAACAATATAACCATCGCCGGTCTTTTGCACGACATTGGCAAAATCGGAGTCAGCGAGGAGATTCTAAACAAAACCTCTGAGCTGATGCCCGAAGAATGGGATATGATTAAAGAGCACCCGGACAAAGGTGCGGAGATTATCAGCCACCTCGATTTCGTCGACGGCATAGTCGACTGGATTCGATATCACCACAAATGGCACGACGGGCGAGGCTATCCTGAGACCACAAAACACGCCACTATCCCGATCGAGGCCTCGATTATCGCGGTGGCGGATTCCTTCGACGCGATGACCGATGACAGGGAGCTTTCGTTAGAATGGGTTTGCGATGCCTGCGGATATGAGCCGCACGGCAGCGATCGCCCGGCGCAGTGTCCGATTTGCGGTGCCATAAAACGACGCACATACAGAGTGCCGAGGACTCTGCAGGGAGCCATAGATGAGCTTAAAAAAGGCAGTGGCACACAATTTCATCCGATGGTAGTGCGCGCGTTTCTCAGTATGCTGGAGAGAGAGGGGGTGCGGCAGGATGCTTGCTGAGGTATTAGACCCAGGAGTCGCTGCGGTGTCATTGGCAGCGATATCGATGTCTGGAATAGGCATGTATGTATCCAGAGTAATGCTGCCCGCCAAAATGAAAAGGGCATACGTCAAATCTATAACGGCCCTTGCGGCTGCTGTTGAGACAAAAGACTCCGGCACAGTCGGCCACGCCCGGCGAATCGCCGAACTTACTGTTAAGGTTGCTCGAATACTCGGCGTCGACGGAACTGAACTGGAAAGAATTGAGTATGCCGCTTTGCTTAGAGATATCGGCAAGGCCATCATCCCGCAGGCCATTCTCGCGAAAACCAGCCCGCTTACCCCGAAGGAATGGGAGACCGTAAAAGCGCATACCCTGTTAGGTGCAGATATGGTGGCCGAGGTTCCGTTTTTGGCGGATACCGCAGATTATGTGCGCCATCACCACGAGTGCTGGGATGGGAGCGGATATCCGGACAACCTCAAGGGCGAGCAGATTCCTCTCGGCAGTCGGATTCTTGCGGTTACATCCGACTACGATGCGATGACCTCACAGCGGCCGTATCATTCCAAGCCGATGAGTCTGCGCCGTGCCCTGGAAGAAATTCGGGCCGGCTCTGGCACCAAATACGACCCGATGGTAGTCGATGCGTTTCTACAGGTACTTGGAGAGGGGTTCGAGCCGGTACCGGAACTGGCCAGGGTAGCATAAAAATAGCCGGCCTATTCGCCCTTTCACCAACAAGGAGTTGGAATGCTGCTTGATTCATCTGTATGGCGCCAAAGGATGTTACTGCTGGGGATACTGCTTATATCTGCAGCATTAAGGTTCTGGGGTCTGGGGTGGGGGCTGCCAGACTCGTTGCGTTCCTATTCCTATCATCCCGACGAATTTCTTATCCTCGGCGCGGTCGGTTCTGTGCTGGTAACGGGGTTGCCCAGGCTCTACAATTATCCATCCCTGTTTATTTACCTCGCATCTTTCGCTGTTGCGATTGCGGCGGCATTGGGGCTATCGCAGAGCCTGCACGATTTGTATCTCACCGCGCGTGTCGTAAGCGCACTAATGGGCGTCGCGGCGGTTTGGGTCGTATATTGGGCAGCAAAGCAGTGTTGGGGATTTTCACAGGGAATTATAGCGGCTGCAATTCTGTGCATCGCCCCATTGCACGTCCAGCATTCGCATTTCGCCACAGTCGATGTGTCGGCTACGGTGTTCGTTGCGGCCGCGCTGGGTTTCGCTTTGCAGGTGCTCAACAGAGGTTTATGGCGAGATTATCTTCTCTGCGGTGCTATGATTGGCCTTGCTGCGGGCACAAAATACAATGCGGGAATTGTAATTCTATCGCTGATTACGGCTCATTTTTATGGTCGCAGAGACCACAAAGCTGGTATCAGGAGGCTTCTAGCCGCAGTCGGAGTGGCCCTTGCAGCTTTTATAATCAGCACCCCGGCCGTCTTACTCACAACGCGAGAGTTTGTGCACGGGTTCACTTACGAGCTTCGACACGCAGCCTCCGGCCATGGGTTGGTCTTTGCGGCTACGGGTAACGGCTATCGCTATGCGTTCACATCATCACTATGGTACGGCCTGGGCCCTGGCCTCGTTGTATTGTTTGTGGCCTCGGTAGCCTACGCGATTATAAGAAACGACAAAAGAGCGCAAACGATTGGGACCTTCGCAGTTTTCTATTTGGTTTTGATATCTGAATCGCGAGTGAGGTTTGCAAGATACGCCCTGCCGCTCTTTCCGGTAATAGCTATGCTGGTCGCGTGGATGATCTGCGATATATGGGCCAGGCTCTCCAAACGCTGGCAATATGGGTTGGCAGGCGTGTGTGCTGTAATATTATTAGGCACAATGTTATACACACTTGCACTAGATCGCCTCTTCGTAGTCCCCGATCCCAGAAATCGTGCAGAGCAGTGGATAACTGCAAACATACCTAAAGGCAGCGGCATCGGCCTGATAGAGGTGCCGTGGTTCTACTCACCGCCTTATTCGGCCAACACGGGATTTGGAACATTGGCCCAGCGTGAACGGGAAATGCGCAAAGCCCCATATCATCTGGAACTGGCACGTCACAAGCAATATCGCACCAGAAAATGGTGGGTTGTATCCGATTTCGAGGTCGACGATGCCATAAGAGCCGCCAGATACTCAGAATCTCTGACTTCCGAACAGCGAAAAGAAGTGCAGAGAATCGTCGACATTCAGCACCTCCTAAACCGCAACTACACCCGGCGCACGTTTCAAAGCAGGCTTAGTATTTTTGGCATAAGTTTTGGCTCGACGCGGTCACTGCCCCATGATATGCGCTACCCAGCGCCGACAATCTGTATATACGAGCGCAGGAAATGATAGATAAACTTATACAAACATTCCTGGATTACGCGGCGGTAGAGCGCGGCCTGTCAAACAACACATTGGCGGCCTACGGTCGCGATTTGTCCCAGTTCGCCGAATATTTGGCGGAAATCGACATAACCGAGCCTGCTCGTATAGACGAAGCGACGTTGCTTGGTTTCCAAAGCCGACTGGTCAATGCCGGGCTAAAATCAACAACAATGGCCCGAAAGCTCACCGCAGTAAGGTGTTTCATCAAATATTTGGTTTCAGAGGAGCTTGCCACCCAGTCCTGTCTTGCCGCTATTCCCGCGTCTCGTCCGACTCAGCAACTCCCCAAATTCCTATCCGTGGATGAAATCTCTCGTCTGTTGCAGGCCCCCTCGGTTTCTGAAAATAATGGACTTCGGGATCGCGCTATGCTGGAGACCCTCTACGCGACCGGCCTGCGTGTATCCGAGTTGGTCAATTTGAAAACAGAAGACGTCAATCTCAAAATGGGGTTTGTGCGTTGCATAGGCAAAGGCAGCAAGGAGCGCGTGGTGCCCATCGGCGAAGTCGCAGGGCTGTTAATAGACAAATACATCCAGCACGCACGGGGAGAATATGCCAAATCAGAGAGATCAGAATATCTCTTCCTCAGTAGATTCGGCAAGCCGATGTCGCGAGTGGCTTTTTGGAATATTATAAAAAAATACACAGTAGTAGCCGGCATAGACCGACCTATAAGCCCACACATGCTGCGCCACAGCTTCGCGACACATCTGCTCGAGCGCGGCGCGGATTTGCGCAGCCTGCAGGAGATGCTCGGCCATTCGACTATTGCCATAACGGAAGTCTATACCCACGTCTCCCGCGACCATTTAAGAGAGATATATAAGGAGAGCCATCCCAGGGCATGACCATAACACGTGCAATAGTCGTTGTTTTAGACTCAGTGGGCATCGGTGAGTTGCCCGACGCGGCAGATTACGGCGACTCCGGCGCCAATACGCTCGCTCATATCGCAGAATCCGTCGATTTTCTAGCTCTGCCTAATCTGGCAAACCTGGGTTTAGGCAACATAATTCCAATATCCGGTGTAGGGCCGGTCAAATCCCCATCCAGTTGCTACGGTAAAATGGCGGAGTTATCCATCGGCAAAGACACCGCGGCCGGGCATTGGGAACTGATGGGCGTCATCACCGATCGCCTGTTTCCCACCTACCCAAACGGCTTCCCAGACGAGATTATACATCAATTCGAGTCCGAAATTGGCCGAAAGACCCTCGGCAACAAGGCCGCATCCGGCACTGATATCATTAAAGAGCTTGGCGACGAACACGTGCGAACGGGCAAGCCGATAGTATATACATCGGTTGACAGTGTATTCCAAATAGCTTGCCACGAAGAGGTTATCGCAGTCGAAGAACTCTATCAAATGTGCGAAATCGCCCGCTCGATGCTCGTTGCCCCGCACAACATCCAACGCGTAATAGCGCGTCCGTTTATCGGATCATCCGGCAACTACACCCGCACGTCAGGCCGTCGTGACTACGCCCTGCCGCCTCACAAAGAGACGCTTCTCGATCTTATAACCAAATCCGGCGGCGAGGTGATAGCTATCGGCAAAATCGAGGATATCTTCTCAGGCCGCGGCATTACTGAGTCGATTCACACCAGCGGCAACCAGGACGGCATTAACGCTACCATATCTGCAATCAAAAGCGGCAGAGGCGACCTGATTTTTACCAACCTGGTCGACTTCGACTCGCTTTACGGCCATCGCAACGATATTGCAGGTTATGCCCACGCCTTAAACGACTTCGACCGCCAACTGCCGAAAATTATCTCCGCACTTCGAGAAGATGACGTTCTAATAATCACAGCCGACCACGGTTGCGACCCCACCATCCCCGGCACCGACCACACACGTGAGTATGTGCCGGTAATTGCCTATGGTGAAAAGATAGCTGCTGGAATAAATCTCGGAACCAGAGCCAGCTTTTGCGATCTGGCGACGACTTTATGCGAATTGCTGAATATAAAAGATCTCGGATGCGGGGAGAGTTTTGCTAATCTGCTGAAATCCGGCGACAATGTGGGTGATCTGGTATGAGGAATTGCAGTTCAAAAGAGGTTGGTGCCGAAGGAGGGAGTTGAACCCTCATGTCCTTGCGGACACGTGGTCCTGAACCACGCGCGTCTGCCATTCCGCCACTTCGGCACACTCAATAGCGAACCTAATTATAACAGCATCGCTCTTACAGTGTCAACAAACACGTCGATAGAAATAATTCTTTTCTACTTACGTTTCAGTGCATTATATGAGCAATCAGCGCATTCTGCGTTGACCTGCAAACATAAGAAAGAGGGTGGCTAAATGAGGCTGTTTTGCACCGGCGATCTGCATATCGGCAGGCGCTCATCAAGTTCGCCAGATGACTCCAAAGAGCACTATTGCGCCGAGGCGTGGCTGCGGGCCGTAGATTCGGCGATCGAAGAAAAGGCCGATGTGGTTTTGCTCAGCGGCGACGTTATCAACAAGGACAACCAGTTTTTCGAAGCCGCTGGGCCATTGGAGGCCGGATTGAAGAAGCTGGCAGAGCAGAATATCCACGTCTGCACAGTAGCCGGCAATCACGATTTTTACGCGCTCCCGCAATTTCTTAAAGGGCAGAGTGGCGAATATATCCATCTGCTTGGAGAAGGCGGCCGGTGGGAGGACGTGACCATAGAGCGCAACGGCGAGAAGCTCCGCGTTTTCGGCTGGTCATTTCCCACAGAGTGGCACGCACAAAATCCTCTCTCAGATCTGCAGGTTGATAGGTCGGGCATACCCACCGTCGGCCTGCTGCATTGCGACATCGATTCCTCTGACACCAGATATGTGCCGGTGCCGCTTAGAGACCTCAAAAATCGAAACGAGATATGCTTCTGGCTCACAGGCCACATCCACGCTCCTAGATGCTATAACGACGCTGGCACACCAGTGCTAAATCCTGGCTCTCTACAGGCGATGGACCTAGGTGAGACCGGCGACCACGGCCCCTGGATGGTGGACATTAACGGTGGCCTAGTCTCAGAGCCGCGCCAGCTCAAAACCTCGACAGTAAAGTATTGCAGGTTCGATATTGATGTCACCGGTTGGGAAGCCGCAAAACTCAAAACTAAGATCATTAGTGAAATCCTTAACCGTTCTTCTGAGGCGAAGAAAGATACCGGCGCAAAAATAGTCTCCGCCAGGGTCAATATCACAGGTACTACCGATGCTCAGAATGAGATCAACGATATCAGATCACAGTTGAAGAATTCGCATCTATCCGACGTGCACATCGATAAGCTTAACATATCGGTTGCTCCTACCATTGATCTACACTCGCTGGCACAGGGCAAGGGAGCTAAGGCAGTAGCGGCGCGCCTGCTGCTCTCCATAGAGGGGGGCACTTTCGCTCAAGACCATCCTAAACTGCTGAAAGACGCTGAAAAGCAGATGATTAGTGCGTATAAGTCCACCGCTTATGAGTTGGTCAAGAAAGACATAACTGACAGCCCGGACGACGACCTGCCGAATCCGGCCGATGCGATAGCGGTGATAAAAGCTCAGTGCCTGCAGTTGCTCAACAAAATGATGGAGGCAGATTCTTAAAATGAAGCTATGGTTTAAAGATCTGTTTGTAAAGAAAATGCCCGGATTTGAGGGCCGCGGCTTCAACGTGCAGAACTGCGATGCGGATATGAACCTGGTTTATGGCCGCAACGCTACGGGAAAAAGCACAGCAGCAAGAGCGATCCAGTCGTTGTTATGGCCCGCTACCGCAGGTAAGGGTGACCAGGTCGCTGGTAGATTCCTGCATAAAGACAACGAATACAGAGTGGAGCTTAAATCTGACAACGCGCAGTACGATATTAAGGGGCAATCCGTTGATTCTCCGGTCAATTGCAGCGCAGAGTTTCGTAAATGCTATTATCTGCTTCTCAAGGACCTCGCGACCGATGAGAAAGCGGACCACGCGACCGATAAGCACGCGGACCTTGCGCGGGAGGTCAGTAAGCAAATGGCTGGCGGCTATGATCTGCAGAAGATCGCCGGTGAACTTGGCCTCAAAGGAAATATTCCGAGTGCAAAAATCACTGAAAAGCAGGCTTTGGGTAAGGCGAATAACACTCTCGAAGGTGCTCGGAAATCACTCCAGGAAAATGTCAACGCTGCCAATCGGCTGGGCGATTTGCAGACTGAACTCAATGAAGCTGACGATGCTTCAAAACGCGAAGAGATTCTAGAAGCCGCCATTGATTATGCCCAAAACCGCGACACACTTGACGAAAAACAAAACGCAGTCGATTCCTTCGACCCGCGCATCCAAAAGTTGAAGGGAGATGAGATTGATCGCATCGACGAGTTTAAGGCCGACCTGACAACTCAAAACGCAAAACTCGAAGAGGCCAGAGCGACTATCAAGCGTTGTTCTAATGATATCGTCCAAACCAACCTGCCCGACGACGGCGTGCCTGAGGGCGTGCTAAACGCCCTTGATGAGCGAGCGAGGTCACTAATAACTAAACAGGAGCGTATCAGCACCCTCCAAGCTCAGTGCAACGCGGCTGTTGCTGCGGTTTCTGAGAGCCGCAGACACATAGGCGACGATGTCACCGATGAACAACTAGAAGAAATAACTGAGACCGGAAATTGGTCACAGCAAAGTGAAGTAGCCAGGAAAGCTGGAGCGTGCCGGGCCGCGATAGACGCTTTCAAATCAATCGAGAATTGGCTTAGAAGCAAACTATCGAACCAGGCGAATAATGCTCCGACCGCCGAATCTCTCAATACGGGCATCATTAGGTTGCACGATTGGCTCGACAAGCCGACCAGGCGCTCTCTGTGGCTGCCCTCTATATTCGTAGTCTTGGCAGTATTTTCCGTGTTTCTTGCGATATGCGATCAGGTAGTGCCGGCCATCCTACTTGTAGCGCTCACTTCTATCGTATCGATAATCGTATCGATAGTTGCTTTCTTCCTGCCAAAGCAGCCTCATAAGGAGTACAAAAACTCCGGTCTTCCGCAGCCTGATTCCTGGACGAATAAGTCAGTCCTCGCCGTGCTCAACACTCTTCGCGAACAACTGCGTCTCGCCGAATACGACAGGGACTTGCAGGCAAAACTGAACGAGAACAAAAGCGCACTTGATAAAGCGAAGGAAGAACAGGCAGCTATTGATGAGCAAATAGAAAAACTCCGAGAGAATCTAGGAGCAGCGCCCGGCACTGACGAAGCCAGCCTGTTGCTGTTGGCAGAAGCTATCAAAAACTGGCGTAACGCTCGCACTGAGCAACGCAAGGCTGAGGCTGCTCTGCAAACAGCGAAGAATGATTATAGTGTGCTTATCGACGAGATAAACGCCGCATCAAAGCCGTATACAACCGAGACTTGCACAGACTCCGAGAGCGCTAACGGAATGATTAAAGACCTCAAAGATCGCGCAACCAGATATCGAGATGCGCTCAGAGACCTGAAGCGTTCTGAGCAGGACGAAGCCGACGCGGTCGAAAAAATACAGCAGATCGAATCTAGAATCGATGAACTATTCAACAACATCGAGGTTCAAAAAGACGACCTGCAAACCCTTTCACAGCTTCTAGAGTTGCTGAGCGACTATCGCAACTCTAGTAAAGAGAGAGACAAAGCTCAAACGAATGCGGAGACGTCGGCGAAAAAGCTCGGAAACCTGTGCGAATCATATCCAGTACAGCTTGAAACAGGCGACTGGTCTGCTGGCAGGGACACAGAAGCTACAATCAAGCATCTCATGTCTCTACGCATAGACCAACTGGAAACGGAAAAGGACAATCAACACCGCGTGGCCAGCAGATACGGCGACATTCAAGAGGAAATTACCAAAATCAAAACGCTGATAGATCAGGACAAAAAGAGCCATAAATTGGAAGAGGCCCTGGCTCAGGTTATGGATGCGCGTTCCAATCTTCGAAAACAGCGCGATTCCACCTACGCGTCGTTGGTAGGCAGCGTTCTTGTAAATTATGTGGAAGAGAAGAGCAGGGAAGACGACCCGGAGGTCCTCAAACGGGCCAATTATTACCTGAAGAAAGTCACTGACAATCGCTATGAACTTCTATTCGCCGACGGCAGATTCAGGGTCAGGGACGAATTTGAAAAGGATACCAGGGAAGTAGACGAACTCTCCGACGGCACTCGGGTTCAGCTTCTATTGTGCGTCCGGCTTGCTTTCGTTGAGCATTTGGAAGATGGTAAGAACATCAAGCTGCCTTTGCTCTTCGACGAAACCCTGGCATCCACCGACGATGAGCGCGCCCCTATGGTAGCCAGAACTATCGGCGAAATATGCAAACAGGGCAGACAGGTCTTCTACTTCACGGCACAACAGGATGAGATAGACAAGATAAGGGAAGCCGTCTCAGATGGTTTGGGCATCAACGTCAACGTCATCGACTTCGATGCAGTTGTCGGGGCTGCGAAGTAACGCCGTGCTACCACATCATCCCTTGAAAGTGATGTGGTCACGTTTTTTGGTATGTAAGAGGGATGCGGGTTTGAGGGCGGTTTTGCCGAGCTTCTCATTGACTTTATCGACCGTCTCGACCAGCGTTTTTCGTTTGGGGTCGTCAAACAGGCCGTGCTGAATAACCTCATCGGTCAGCCCGGACGCCGAGACCCCTATTAACCTCAACGGCAGGCCTTTGCCCAGGATATTATCGAGCAGGGGTCTGGCCGCGTAATATATAGCTAACCCATCGTCCGTTTGCTCCGACAAGCTATGGGTGCGGGTAGTGCGCTGCAGATTTCCATATCTTCCAACCACCCCGACCACTCCAGCCATCAGTCCGCCCTTGCGCAACCTGTACGCCACCTGTTCGGATAGATAATGCAGCATGCGGCTGAGTTCCTCGACATCCGTCGTATCCTCGCCCAGGGTAGTCTCGTGGCTGATAGATTTCTCTATGGCCCTTTCGTAGTAGGGGATAACCGGCGAATCATCCAGCCCCTTCCCCATATCCGCCAGCCTGTCTCCCAACACTCCGAACGCCTTTTGCAGCCTGTGCCTGCTGGTCCGACCCAATCCTGCAGCGGTGGTAATGCCCATCGTCCGCAGTTTTTCCGCGGTCTTTTGTCCAATGCCGTGCAGCGCGGTCAATGGCAGCGTATCATACAAGCTATCCAAATCTTCCCATTTAATCTGCGACAGCCCGTCCGGTTTCTTCAGCCCGGCCGCCAGTTTTGCAAGCAACTTATTAGGAGCTATTCCAATCGTGCAGGTCAGTTTTTCCTGCTTACGAATCTGCTCCTTAAGCTGCCTTGCCGCCTCCATTGCCCCGCCGAAACGCTCACAGGTGCGGGTCATGTCCATATAGCACTCGTCAATGGAAGAAATCTCCACCATATCGGTAAACGTCTCACATATAGCAAAAACGCTTCTCGAAGCCTGTCGATAAAGGGCGGGTCGTGCGGGGATTATCTCAGCGTGCGGGCACAATCTGACGGCCTGGGTGTAAGACATAGCGGAATGCACCCCATATTTGCGTATCTCATAATTGGCGGCGCATACCACCGACCTCGGACTTGCGCTGCCGACCACCATCACCGGCTTACCAACCAACTCCGGCCGTTCGCGCTCCTCCACGCTCGCAAAAAACGCGTCCATATCCAGCAAATATACGACTCTATCAGAGGATTCCACCACGCGCCTCTCCATCTATCTGCTTCGATTATATCAGATTATCCGGCTATCCCGGCGCTTCTGCAAATCCTGTTTAACGAGGGTAGCTCAATTCGTATTCTCGTTGACACTGCATACCTGCCGTGCTATACTCTGGAGGACTATTTCAGGGGGATCTGCCGATGCGAATCTGGGAAGAATATGCGCAAAACGGGGGACTCCTCTTCGTGCTTTCCGGCCCTTCCGGAGTGGGTAAAGACACGGTATTTAAGAAGTTTCTTACCCTCGGCGCCGACGTCAAAAAAAGCATCTCCTGCACCACCAGGAGTGATCGCGGCAACGAAGTCAACGGGGTAGATTACTTTTTCCTGACCACGGACGAGTTTATTCAGAGGCAGGCACGGGGATTCTTTTTAGAGAGCGCGCTTTACAACGGCGACTGGTATGGCACCCCGCGCGAATGGGTCGAACAACAGAACTCTCAAGGCAACGATGTAATGCTCGTCATTGAGATTCAGGGTGCGGGCGAAATAAAACGCCAGAGGCCGGATAGCGTTGCCGTATTCATCGTTCCACCATCTATGGAGGAACTTGAACGCAGGCTTCGCGACAGAGCAACCGACTCCGAGTCCAGCATTAAAACCAGGCTCGCAACAGCAACCGAAGAACTGCAATTCGTTTCAAAATACGATTATGTCATTGAAAACGACACCGTTGAAAAGGCGGCGCAAGAGCTGAAAGCGATAGTAATTGCCGAACGAAACAAGGTAAAACGCGACCCAAAGAGACTATGAAAAGCTCGTTGGAATCAAAAAAGATAATACTTGGCATCACCGGCGGCATAGCGGCCTATAAATCCGCCTACATCGCCAGCGCACTTGTCAAGCGTGGCGCGGATGTTCACGTTGTTATGACCGCCAGCGCACTCAAACTTATTCAACCCGCAACGTTCTGGGGGATCACCTCGAATCACGTCATAACCGACGTCTTCGAGCCGCCGCGTTCCAGGGAAATCGTCCACATCGCATTGCCCGAAACCGCCGATGTAATGCTCATAGCCCCCGCCACGGCCAACATTATCGGCAAACTGGCAAACGGGATAGCCGACGATATGCTATCCACTATGGCGCTGGTGGCAAAAAAGATAGTAATCTGCCCTGCGATGAACGTTCATATGTATCAAAACCCAGTCGTGACGGCAAATATCGAGAAGTTGCGCGAGCTAGGTTGCGAGATAATCGACGCGGAATCAGGCAGATTAGCATGCGGCGACACAGGCCCTGGTAGGCTTGCGGAGCCTGATGATATCGTCGAATACATCGAGAATCTACTCTGCGAAAGCGGTAAAGACTACGCCGGTAAGAGCGTGCTAATCACAGCCGGGCCGACACACGAACCCATCGACCCCGTGCGCTATATTTCCAACCGTTCATCAGGTAAAATGGGCTATGCAATCGCGCAGGAAGCGGCCGCGCGGGGAGCGCAAGTAACGCTGGTCAGCGGCCCCACAGACATGTGCGCTCCTGGCGGCGTCGAAGTTGTATCTGTGCAGACCGTGCGGGAGATGTACGATGAGGTGCTCGGGCGTGTAGCGGACTCTGATATATTCATATCAGCAGCAGCCCCGGCAGATTTTCGCCCCGTCTCGGCTAAGACTGACAAGATCAAAAAATCCGATCACTACACGCTGGAATTGAGCCAGACCGAGGACATCCTCGCAGCCGTTGGCGCATCCAAAGGCAATACCGTTGTGGTAGGATTCGCCGCAGAAACAGAGAACTTATTAGAAAATGCCGCACATAAACTCGAAGCCAAGAAAGCGGATTTGATAGTAGCAAATTATGTGGGCGAAGGCAGCGAGGTCTTCGGCGGAGAAGATAACGAAGTAACATTAATCTCCAAAGACTCGTCTCCCATCACGCTGCCTAAAATGTCGAAACGCAAGGTAGCGAAAGAGATCTTAGACTTTGTAAAAAGTAACTTCCTGGAGGACACGAAGTGAGCTCAAAGACGCATATGTTCACCTCTGAGTCGGTAACAGAGGGACACCCTGATAAATTAGCCGACCAAATTTCAGACGCAGTGCTTGATGCTATCCTCGAACAAGATCCGACTGCGAGGGTCGCGTGCGAGGCGTTATTGACCACGGGAATGGTGGTCGTGGCCGGTGAGGTCACCACCAGAGCCTATGTGGAGATACCGGATATAGTACGGCGCACGCTGGATCAGGTTGGTTACACCAGAGCGAGCTACGGCATAGGTTCACACACTTGTGGCGTAATGACCAGCATCCAGTCCCAGTCCCCGGATATCGCGATGGGAGTCGATGTGGGCGGAGCAGGCGACCAGGGCATGATGTTCGGTTTCGCTTGCGACGAAACCCCGGAACTGATGCCGATGCCGATTATGATGGCGCACAAACTAGCCCGCAGACTGGCCGCGATTCGCAAAGACGGCACGCTGGAATATCTCCGCCCGGACGGCAAGACCCAGGTCACGGTGGAATATGAAGACGGCAAACCCATTCGCATAGACAAAGTCGTCGTCTCCACCCAGCACCAACAGAACATCCCGCAGTCGACCATTCGCGAAGATATGATCGAATTCGTAGTGAAACCGATCATACCAGCCGAGTTGATCGACAAAAACACCGAAATATACGTCAACCCCACAGGCGCGTTCTCGGTCGGCGGCCCGCAGGCTGACACGGGCCTCACAGGTCGCAAGATTATCGTCGACACCTACGGAGGCATGGCCAAGCACGGCGGTGGCTGCTTCTCCGGCAAAGACGCTACAAAAGTCGACAGATCCGCATCCTATATGATGAGATACGTCGCCAAGAATATCGTGGCTGCGGGCTTAGCCAGACGCTGCGAACTTCAAGTGGCATACGCGATCGGAAAAGCTGAGCCGATGGGAATTATGGTCGATACGTGGCGTACCAACACCATCCCCGAGGAGAAAATCGGCGAGCTTATCCTCAAATACTTCGATCTGACTCCCAAGGGTATCATCGACAAACTCGGCCTCAGAAAGCCCATATTCAAGCAGACTGCGTCGTATGGACACTTCGGCCGCACCGACCTCAACGTATCCTGGGAAGACCTGGACATGGTCGATATTTTGAAAAAGGAAGCGGGGATTTAGTTGTATGCACGGGTTGTCGTCGACACAGGCGCGACCAGTCCCATAGACTCGCTTACATACGAGATACCTGATGACCTGGCTGGGCAGGTGGAGATCGGCGCGTGTGTGCTGGTCCCGCTGACCTCCCGCCGGGTCATCGGCTATGTGATCGGCTTTGAGGACTCATCCCCGGTTAAAGATACTCGCCCGATTATCGCGATTCTCGACGGCCCGGTGCGCCTGAACGCCGGGATGATCGGCCTGGCAGAGTGGATATCCGATCGGTATTTGGCCCCATTGCCTCGCGTGATAATGGGTATGCTGCCCGGTGTGATGCAGGGCAAGCTCAAATGTGAGGTAGAAAGCCTCGAGGTCGAATCAGATCTAACCCCAGCCGAATTCGGTTTGCTTAACCAGATTGAAGCTAACGGCTGCGCGGATGTCGGCAGCCTCGTCGGTGATAAGCCCACCATACAAAGACTGCTCAGGCAACTCGAAAAAAAAGGCGCCATTCGCCGAAAGTGGAAACTAATTCAACCCGGCGGAAAGCCAAGGATTCTGAAAGGCGTGAGGCTAGTCCCTGACGCGCCGGTTGACTTAATAGAATCTTTACCCGAAAAACAATCGGAAGCCTATTCACTGATCGCCGAACTCGGCCGTGACATCGCCATCGCCGAACTGATTCGCAGATATGGCCTCAGCAGAGCGTCGATAACCTCGCTTATAAATAAAGGCGTTGCAGAAGATATCGAGATGGTCTTCAGGCGCGACCCGGCATTTGCGAGAATCGACGAACGGCGAGTCAATCTCACAGCCGACCAGCGCAACGCAGTAGATGTAATCACGAATTGCATCCAAGCCGGCAAATACACCGGCCACTTGCTCTTCGGAGTAACAGCCAGCGGCAAGACCGAGGTCTATCTGGGCAGCATCGAACGTGCCTTAGAGTTAGGCAAAACCTGCCTGGTGCTGCTTCCCGAAATAGCCCTCACAACCCAGGTAATGAATATCTTCAAAAGCCGACTGGGAAGTCAGGTCGCTGTTCTGCACAGCGCCCTTTCGGCAGGAGAAAGATGCGACGAATGGGCGCGGATTTCCGAAGGCGAGGCCAGGGTCGTGTTGGGAGCACGGTCGGCGGTGTTCGCTCCGCTGGCAAATCTTGGTTTGATAATAGTCGATGAGGAGCACGAGGCCAGCTATAAACAGGACTCCTCCCCACGATACAACGGCCGGGATGTGGCGATAAAACGAGCGCAGGACGCAAATGCCGCCCTTGTTCTCGGCAGCGCAACTCCAAGCATCGAGGCGTATCACGCAGCTCAAAACGGCGAATATGTTATGCTTACCATGGCCAGCAGGGTAGAAAACCGCCCGATGCCCACTGTTGAAATAGCCAATCTCAAAGATGAGTTCGCAAAGGGCAAAGCCACGATCTTCACAGAAAGGCTCGAACAGGGAATCCGCGAGAGACTCGACCGGGGAGAGCAGGTAATTCTACTTCAAAACAGGCGCGCATACTCCACTTTTCTTATGTGCAGAGAATGCGGCTACGTCGCCAGATGCCCGCACTGCGCCGTCTCATTGAAGCTGCATGCGGCCGCACGCAAGTTGAGCTGTCACCATTGCGGTTACGAGGAGTCTGCGCCGGATGTCTGTCCCAAGTGCAAGGGTCTGAAGATTCGCAAGTTCGGCATAGGCACGGAAAAGGTAGAAGAAGCCGCCAGGCAGTCGTTTGAGAACGCCAGGGTGCTGAGGATGGATCGCGACACCACCTCACGAAAAGGCGCTCACGGCGAGATATTGAGCACGTTTCGAGCAGGTGAGGCGGATATTCTGGTTGGCACCCAAATGATCGCAAAGGGCCTGGATTTTCCAAACGTCACACTTGTCGGGATAATCAGCGCCGACACCTCTCTGAATATGCCGGATTTTCGCGCCACCGAGCGCACCTATCAACTCGTCTCACAAGTAGCAGGCAGGGCGGGCAGGGGAAAGACTCCGGGCGAGGTAATAATCCAGACTTTCGATCCTGACAATTACGCGATAAAATGCGCAGTCGACCACGACTATGTCAGCTTCTTCGAGCTGGAATTGCAGGGCAGACGGGAACTCAACTACCCTCCTTTTTCTACTCTAATCAATCTCACGTCACAGGATTCAGACAATAACGCGGCTAAATCTGCCCTCGACGAGCTTAACGGCACAATAGCGACCCTGCCATATTCATTGCGCAAAAGTGTCACCATAGACGGCCCAATTCCGGCGGTACTGTCAAAGCTAAAGGGTCAATATCGCTGGCACACCGTGATGCGGTCGGCTGAACGAGGAGCGGCGGCGGGTTTGTTGCGTGCTGCATTCGAAGCCAATCCTGCCGTCCGCAGAAAGCTCGTGGTAGATGTAGATCCAGTCTCAATGTTATAATTAGTCGGCCAATCTGCACGGCCACGTTAAAAAATCAATTCCAGCGGAGTTTAATATGTCGGATAACGCAATAGTTCGATACGGCGACCCAGTGTTGAGACAACGGGCGGAAGAGGTCGAGTTTAACGATGAAATAAAAGCGCTTATCGAGAAAATGTATGTGATCATGGCCGAATCCAACGGCCTGGGCCTTGCCGCGCCCCAAATCGGTATCTCCAAGCGCGTGTTCACTTATGACATCGGCGACGGACAGCACGCCATCGTAAACGGCGAGATCACCCGATCCAGCGGCGAGGAAGTCAGCGTAGAGGGCTGCCTCAGCATCCCCGGCCTGCAGGGCGACGTCCCTAGAGCCGAACGGGTCACAATAACCGGCCTCGACGAGAACGGCAAGAAGGTCACCATCAGGGCAGAAGGGCTTTTAGCCCGCGTCTTCCAACATGAGACCGATCATCTCGACGGCAAAATGTTCATCGACCGCGCAGACCCTGACACATTGGAAGCGGTCCCGCTTAAGGACGATGACGACGAGGAGTAAAACGCATGCACAGCAGCACAATAAGCAGGAATCTCGGGTTAATCGTCATCGCGGCGATTCTTACTCTCTGTTGTGTGCCGCTGTATGCCGCCATCAACCCTGAAAATGTCGCAGTCATAGTCAACAGCAACTCAAAACCGTCTCAGGCAATCGGTGCATATTATTGCAAGCAGCGCGGGATTCCGACCCGAAACCTTATACAGGTCGATGCCCCTACCCAGGAGACAATTTCTCAGGATCAATATAAGACCCTGGCTCAGAGCATCCAAAAGCTATTGACAGCCGCGCCTCTCAGCGTAAATCCAAAGAATTTCGCTGGCGATAAAATTCAGGTGCTGGTCACGTGCTACGGCATTCCGTCAAAAATCCTCGGCAAGTGTCCCGGTACAACGTCGGAGACTACCTCTGTGGATTCGTATTTGACCCTGCTGTTCAACGATAACGCTGGCCCGGATGTGATCGACGCGGACTATTTCGCATATACGAACTGCGCTCGCACGGGCGGCGGAGGGCCGACCGGTCTGTTTAACCCTTACTACAATAAAGACCAATCCTTCGCCGCATTCCGCGCCTCAAAAGATAACTCCATAACCAAATTCGGCAATACCTATCGCCTGCGATATCTAGTCTGCCGACTGGACGGCTACGACGATCTCAAGGTCACTTTATCTGGTGTGAGCGTGCCAAGGGACGTCCGCGATATGATCGACCGCGGCAAGGCTTCGACAGGCCAGAAAGGCAAATTCTATCTCGATGAGCCGTGGAGAGGGGACCAGGGCTACAGTCACGGCCGATACGCCTCTACCGAATCCGCTCTTAAGAGTCTGATCGGCGCTGACAACGTCATCCGGGATTCCTCAGCATCGGCAACGTATTTGAACCAGCGCGACGTCATGGGCTATGCCAGTTTTGGAATGCACGATCTCGACATCCTGACCAAAACCGACTGGGGCAGGCCGCATTTTACGTGGAAGCCTGGCGCTGTTGCCATAATCAACGAATCCGCAGGCGGCCAGCAACTGCGCAGCCCGCAGCACGCCTATGGCTACAAAACAATCGGCTCTTCAGATTCCGCCAACCCAAAAACGAGTCAGATAAGCCGGCCTGTGATGCGAGTATTAGTGAGCTACAAAGTCGGTAGCACTGTGAAACATTTCCAGGGCTATAAGGTGGCGTTGCTGGACTACAAAAACACAGTCCTTAAAACAGCAACGGTCGGCGCAGATGGTATCGCAGAGATCGACCTTTCCGACCCCAGCATTAAGTGGCCAGCGGACCACAAAACTAAGGTTCAAGTCTACTACCCGGACAAGGACTCAGGCTATCACGACGGCAGCGCATTGGCTTATTCTACGCTCACGTTTACTCCAAACGATTTGCTGTTCAAAGACAAGCAGCAGTCGAGAGGCAGATACGCCGAGGTCTATCTTGCCAGGCAATGTTCAGCCGAATACATCCGCGATGGCTGTTCCGGCATCAACGCAGCCGTATCCGAGCCAGGTGCCGATTTTGTAAACGCGGGTGTCACCCTGCCGCAGTACGCCAAAGGATACACCTGGGCGGAGGCAGCGTATATGGGGACCCGCCACCTTGGTTACAAAACTATTCTACTCGGCGACCCTCTAATGGCGCCTTACGGGCCGGTGAAAAGCGCATCTGCGTGGCGGGAGAGACACTAAATGAGGATCATCTTTACGGGGACAAGTGAGTTTGCGGTGCCGGCGCTCGAGGCCTTAATCGCATCCCCGCATGAGGTGGTCGCTGTAATCACCCAGCCCGACAGACCAAAGGGCCGTGGCAGGGAAATGCAAATGCCGCCTGTCAAGGTCATAGCACAGGCCCATTCGATTCCGATTCTCCAGCCTGAAAAGATGCGACAGCCGGAGTCGATCGCTGAAATTAAGTCATTTAGCCCAATCGATGTGATGGTAGTCGCTGCCTACGGTCAGATAGTGCCGCAGGAATTACTCGACTGGCCATCTATCGGGTGCGTCAACATCCACGGCTCGATTCTTCCCAAATATCGCGGAGCCGCCCCTGTTCAATATGCTTTAATTTCCGGCGAAAAGCAGACTGGTATAACCACAATGTTCATGGACGCCGGACTAGACACCGGTGATATCCTGCTTCAAAGCACGCTCGATATCGACCCGGACGAAAACGCCGGTCAACTCGGCGAGCGCCTGGCTTTAATGGGAGC
This sequence comes from Armatimonadota bacterium, assembly GCA_050948905.1. Lineage (GTDB taxonomy): Bacteria > Armatimonadota > UBA5829 > UBA5829 > UBA5829 > DTKD01. Next base: position 1,904,498 of record JBMNES010000001.1, read on the forward strand.
AGATTTGCTTTTGCGCACTCTCAGGGGCCTGGAAGAGAACACCATCGCCTCTACCCCTCAAAATGATGACTTAGCCACCAAGGCGCCATCTCTAAAACGGGACGCCGGGTCAATCGACTGGAGCCGACCCGCGCAGGACATAGTAAACCTTATCAGAGGTTGCACCCCAAGACCCGGTGCGTTCTCAAAATTAGCCGGCTCGCAGGTCAAAGTGTGGAAAGCGGCAGTCTCAAATCTCACCGGCGAGCCTGGGCTAATACTGGCCGCTGACAACAACGGAATTGAGGTCGCTGCAGGGGATGGCTCAGTACGACTGATAGAAGTCCAACCTGAATCCCGCAAAAAAATGCCAGCCGCCGACTTCGCCCGCGGCGGAATAAAACCCGGAGACCGTTTCGACGTAAGGCTATAAACACCCAACCCTTGTCATTTCGAGCGCCCTTCTCCGTCATTTCGAGCGCAGCGAGAAATCTGCTTTTTCCGATGTCCGAGGTCAGGCGCTCGAGGTCCGATAAGAAATCTTGGATAGGTGGCAATCTCCCAATTACAAAAATAGATAGGTGGCGATCTCCGAATCGCCACCTCAAACCCGTCCTTCTGCGCATAAAACATAGTCCTCCTGCGCTCTCAACACCGTCCATCTTGCGCCTTCAAATGTAGTCATCCTGCGCGAAGTCGCAGGATCACGTTCCGCTTGCGCATCCCGTGGATTCCGCGACTACGCGGGGAATGACAAACAATATTCCGATATCAGCTCAAACACCATCGTCATTTCGAGCGCAGCGAGAAATCTGCTTTTCCGATGTCCGAGGTCAGGCGTTCGAGGTCCGATCAGTAATCGTAAGCATTCGACCTTCCGCGTTTTCGCATTCTTCCCTTCCTTCGCCGGCTGCGCCTATTCCCAATTTACTCATCTTCTGTTATACTTCACTCAAGCTAGCGGCGAGAGAGTAGCTAGGCTGAGGTGACCGTATGGGCATAGAAGAGCACTATGAGCGTGGCTTAGCCCTGAAACAGGAAGGTCAATATGAGGAGGCCGAGGCGGAGTTTCGAGCCGTCCTCGAACTCGACTCCGAACACGCCGAAGCGCATAGACAGCTTGGGCTGATCTTTGGCTTTACCGGGTTGTTTGACGAGGCAATCGAGGCGCTTCTCACGGCTGTCCGCCTTGATGCGCTCAATATAGGCGCGCGAAACGACCTTGCCCTCACCTATTGCATGCTCGGAATGTCAGATGAGGCTAAAGCCGAGTTTGAATTAGTCCTCTCCCTTGATCCGGACAACGACGTCGCTAAAAAGAATATGATCTATTTTTAGACCCTCTACTGGTTTTATATGGCAGGCAATGAACAACAGATTTTGGTTAAAGTGACGTTCTTGCCCGACGGGGTAGATGTCTTCGTCCCGACGGGCACATTGGTCTCCAAGGCCGCTGCTGCGGCAGGCATCCAGATCGAAAGCCCATGCGGAGGGGTAGCCACCTGCGGCAAATGCAGGGTGAACGTAGAGGCGGGCTGCAACGAGCCTGCCGAGACCGAAAGAAAGCGCCTCGGAGAAGAGGCAATTGCAGCGGGTACGCGTCTGGCGTGTCAGGCCAGGATATCAACCGACGCTATCATCACCGTCCCTGAGACCAGCCGCTCGGTTGTCCAAAAAATACTCAGCGCAGCCTCTCTGCGCGATTGCGCCGTGGTCAGCGGCGTCGTGAAAACCTACTGCGAGATGACCGCGCCGGAACTCAGCGATGAAACTGCGGAGTTCGAACGCCTTATAAGTGCACAGAATCAACCCATCAAGCCAAATTTAAACGTCATTAAGCGCCTCTCTCGCATCTTGCGAGACTCAGATTATCACGTAACCGCCGTCACTTATGACGATCTGCTTATCGCTGTCGAAAAAGGCGACACCAGGGATGCCTGCTACGGGATAGCCTACGATCTCGGCAGCACTACAATCGTCGGCTATCTGATGGATCTCAACACCGGAAAAGATGTGTCAGTTGCGTCGGTGATGAATCCACAGATGGTATACGGCGACGACCTCGTCTCTCGCATCAGCTTTGCGACTACTCAGGAGGGTGGGGCGGGGATTCTTCGCTCAGTTGTTGTCGAAGCTCTAAACAGGGTAGCCCGTGAAGCAGCCGAATCGGCAGGCATTAATTGCGATAATATCTATAAGGCCACCATCGTCGGCAACACCTGCATGACCCATCTTCTTTTGGGCATCGACGCCACCAGCCTTGGCCAGTCTCCTTACGTGCCAAGCGTATGTGCCAGCATAACCCTGCCCGCAGAAGAACTCGGCCTTAACATATGCCCACAATCCCCTGCGATTATATTGCCAAATGTCGCGGGATTCGTCGGCTCGGACCTCGTAGGAGTCCTGCTTGCCAGCGAATGGCAGGATAACGGGCGCACACGATTAGCTGTAGACATTGGCACAAACGGCGAGATGGCGCTGCTGCACAACGGTAAGACCTATGCCTGTTCCGCAGCCGCCGGGCCTGCATTCGAGGGCGCTGGGATAAGCTGCGGAATGCGAGGCGGCCCGGGCGCTATCGACAGCGTCATAATCAATGATTCTGTAAATATCACCACTATAGAGAATCGCAGGCCGATCGGGTTATGCGGTTCCGGATTAGTCGATGCGGTCGCACAGATGCTAAATGCCGGGATAATCGACGAAAGCGGCAGGATGCTGGCTCCCGACCAGTCTCAAAATCTGCCGGATGCGCTGCGCGCGCGATTAATCCAAACCGACACGGGCGTAGAGTTCGTTTTGGCGCCAAAAGAAGAATCCGGCAACGGAAAAGCGATTACTCTCAAGTCACAGGACATTAGAAAACTGCAACTGGCAAAAGGATCCATACACGCGGCAATCCAAACACTAATCAAAGCCGCTGGTATTTCCGATGATAACCTTGATGAGATACTGCTGGCGGGTGCTTTTGGTAACTACATCCGTGTAGAAAGCGCCATTCGCATAGGCTTGATCCCATCGATTCCCATAGACTGCGTGCAATCTGTCGGCAATGCGGCAGGAGCAGGCGCGAGACTAGCGCTGCTCAGCGAGGCGGAGATGGAATATGCTGTTGAGCTTGCGAAATCTGCTCATCATTTGGAGCTTGCAATCTCGTCGGACTATCATATGGAGCTTATGGAAAGAATGATGTTCCCGGCGTGATAGGTTTGCAATTACTTATCGAGATCAAATTGTTACATTCTATTGCCTATTAAACGCTGGGTGTGTATACTTGTTAGCGGTTTCAGTGAAATGTATTTAACATCTCGCTAATGGGCGCAATAAGTTGCGTTTCAAGGGAGGAGCAACAGTGGCTGATTTAGAAGCTCTGGCGCAAGCCATCATTAACGGTAAGGCTGACGACGCAAAGGCCCTTACGGAATCGGCATTGGCCGAAGGGATGGGCGCCAGCGACATCCTCAATAACGGTTTGGTTGCCGGTATGAGTGTTGTCGGTGTAAGGTTCAAAAACAACGAGTTTTACGTACCGGAAGTACTCATCGCAGCACGCGCCATGAAGGCGGCAATGGAACTACTCAGACCGCAACTCGCCAGCAGTGGCGTCGAGCCTAAGGGTAAGGTCGCCATTGGCACGGTTCGCGGGGACTTGCACGATATAGGCAAGAACCTCGTCGCGATGATGCTCGAAGGCGCCGGATTCCAGATAACAGATCTGGGAGTAGACGTTAAGCCCGAGGTATTTGTCGAGGCAGTCAAGAGTGGATCAGATGTATTGGCTCTCAGTGCATTGCTGACCACCACTATGCCGGCTATGAGCGAGACCATAAAGGCGCTTGAAGCTGAGGGCGTTCGAGATAAAGTAGCTGTAATGATCGGCGGCGCTCCGGTGACGCAGAATTATGCGGATGAAATCGGAGCCGATGGCTATGCTCCGGATGCGGCCAGCGCCGTTGATACCGCCAAAAAGCTGCTCAACATAGCCTGACGCTGCGCGTAGTCCCGCTTCGTCGGAAAGCTGTGCAGGAACTCCGCTGCGGATTTATTCGTAATGCAGGGGTGGGCCGTGCGTTCGCCTCTGCATTCATCGTTTTACCTATGCCAATTTGGGAGGCACCAGCCATTGGAAGGCAATCTGACTTCGCGAACATTTCTACTGTTGCTCTTTAGCATAACGCTTGGCAGCTTCGGTCAGATATGTCTGAAAGTGGGGATGACTGCCTCTAAGGTTGCCGATTCCGCACAACCCACCTCTTTAATCAATACACTAATCTCATTGTTAGGCTCAATGGCGCAGCCTTACGTCCTTCTTGGTCTAGCGCTATATGTCATAAGCACCATCACCTGGCTTCTACTGCTAAGTAAGGTCAGGCTGAGTGTGGCCTATCCTATGATCAGCATCAGCTATGTATTCGTAGTTATCCTGTCCGCCATCCTTCTTAAAGAGAGCGTGGCCTGGAGCAAAGCTGTACCGGGGTTGGTACTAATATCCGGCGGGGTGTCATTTATAGGCTTGGGGCTGGGAAGAATGACCGGCAAGCAGCCAGAATCATCAGGGGATCAACTCTAGTGGAAGGCAATCTCACAATCACCTCGTTCGGGTTGATATGTGCGTTCGTCACTTTGGCCAGCATCGGCCAGATATTTATAAAAAAGAGTGTCAGCAACGGCTCTTTGGTCGGCGACTCCATCGGCCGAACCTTGGCAAACATATTCGGAGTCGCCAAAAATCCCAACGCTATTATCGGTTTCGGCCTGTATGTGGTTAGCACGTTCATCTGGCTTTTGGTGCTCGGCAAGGTGAGATTAAGCGTAGCATACCCGATGATGAGCCTCAGTTATTTCCTGGTCGTGCTCCTGTCGGCGGCGGTGCTGAAGGAGAGAGTAGACAAAAAGTATGCTGCTATCGGCCTGCTGTTAATCGCGGCCGGGGTGGCTTTTGTCGGGTTGGGAATGGGTCGATAGACGTTCAAAGGGGTGTTTGAAACGGGCAATCCCAAACTACGGCGGTGGCTGCCGTACCTGTTATTTGCGGCTCTGGTGCTCGGTTTCCTGTGGAAGCCCATCTTCACGGGCAAGGCGTTGCTGCCTGGGGATTACCTGGCACAGATGCATCCGTGGTCGTCTGTCGTCAAAGCCCCCGATCCCGCCCCCCAGTGGAATCCGCTCCACTGGGATGCTATCTCTCAATTTTATCCCTGGCGGGTATTATATTCCCAGTCGATCCGCTCCGGCCACTTTCCGTTTTCCAATCCCTACCAGTTCTCAGGCACACCATTTCAGGCCAACGGACAATCCGCGTGTCTATATCCGTTAAACTTTATATTCATAATCTTTAACACGATCACCGCGTTCACCATCTTCGCTGCCCTGCACTTATTCCTCGCGCAGGTCTTTATGTACTGGCTGATGCGCGAACTTAAAGCCGAGCAATTCGGCTCGTTACTGGCCGCAATTATATTCACATTCTCCGCTTTTATGGTGCTGTGGCTGGAGCTACCCACATTCATAAGCGTCGCAGTCTGGCTACCCCTCGCGTTTTTACTGGTGCATAGAGCGGCGGCACAAAAATCACTTTTCTGGGGAATGCTCAGCGGGGCGACTTTAGCGATGAGCTTCCTGGCAGGCCACTTGCAAATTGCTCTTTATGTCTCTTTAGCAATCGGGTTTTGGTGGATATGGAAAATAGCCGAATCGCTGGTTTCCGAACGCGATCTCCGGACTGCTCTCAAAATCTTCGTCTCGATGTTGGGGTGCATTGTAATCGCTGGTATGATCTCTGCGCCTCAGGTTCTGCCCTCGCAGCAACTCGCCGCTCACTCGCACAGGGTGCGTGAGGTCACCGAGTTCGGCTATCAATCCTTTGTAGGCAACGCCCTGCCCACATATCGCTTGATAACCGCATTTGCGCCGTGGTTTTATGGAGACCCGAGCCAAAACAACTACATATTATTGGGCCGAATGCCGGATAGTGGCCACGTCGGCAGCGCGGCGGACTATATGGAATACGGTATGTACGCTGGCGTTTTGCCGCTGTTCCTGGCTGTGGCAGCGCTATGGTCGATCAAAAAGAAGCCGATAGCCTTCTTCACCACCCTTACCATTCTCGCAATTCTGATCGCCACCGGCACGCCTCTAAACCGACTTCTCTACTTCCATGTGCCAGGCATATCCGCGCTCGGAGGCCCTAACCGCATTTTGTTGCTATATCTATTCGGAATCGCGACCCTTGCCGGCTTTGGTGCGGACTGGTTTGTGGGGCAGAGAGAAGGTATTGTCGCCTACTTTGGGCGTAGAATACCTGTTTCGCAGTTTGTATTTTGTGCAGTCGGTCTTGCAATTTGCGTCTTTTACGCGCTTTCGTCTAACCTCGCGTTGCAAACGACAGATAAAATCGAAAATTATTCCGCCCTCATATTCGCCGGATTCTTCTCGGCTGCTTTTGTGTTACTCTTTCTCAGATCCAAGGCGACAATATCCCGCAATCTATTCGCAGGTCTGACCATCGCCATCGTGATTGTCGACCTGTTCGTGTTCGGCATCAACTTCAACCCCACCTGTGAGCGCTCAAAAGTATACCCGGACACGCCTTTAACCAATGAGCTGAAGCGGCTCACCCAAAACGGGGAGAAAATCGCGCCAATAAACTCCCAGTGGAGCCTTTTCACCACCCCAACTCACGCCATCCTGCCTCCGAACGCGGCCATTGTCTACGGGCTTCACGACGTGCAGGGCTACGATTCGTTGTTCACAAAGCGATATCAGCAACTACTCACCGATATCGAAGGCGTCGATCCCAGTCCGCCTGAGAATGGCAACATCCTTTTCGTTCGCCGTTATACGCCCGAACTGGCTACCCTGGCACCCTATGCCCTCAGCCTGCATGCCATAGACGACGAAAAAGCAACCCTGGTTAAAACAATCGACGGGGTTCATATTTATAAGCTCTCAGGCGAAAAGACAAATGTGCCACAATATGAACCTGCATCGTTCCGTCTGGGGTTATATTTGATGCTGATCGGGGTGGGGATACTGGCAATAGTCGGCATATCTCATCGATGGTTGTATAAAAATAAAGTGCAATGCTAGACAAATCTAAACACAGCGACTTCAAATGGGTGTTTATATGGGCGATTATAATCGTCCTGCTCTCCAGCCTGCCTTATATCTGGGGTTATTTCATCGCGCCATCTGGCTACTCGTTCACCGGCCTCACGCACAACATCGACGACGGAGCGGTGTACCTGTCCTGGATGCGCCAGGCCGCCGACGGCCACTTCTTCCAGCGCAATCTATTCACCAGCGAACCTCAGCCTGCCAGGCAATTTAACCTGTTATTTCTTGCGATGGGGTGGTGTGCTGCCATTTGCCATCTGCCACTCATCGCTGTCTTTCATCTGTTCAGGATTGTATTAGGAATCGCCTTAATCTTATGCTTGTGGCAGTTCTCAAAACTGTTTCTAGCCGATGAAGCCTCCCGCCGCATATTTATTCCACTGGTCGGCCTGTCGGCAGGAATAGGATGGATGTTTCCAAACGCCTCAGCCCCAACCGGCCCAGTCGATATCTGGCAGCCGGAGGCCATTACTTTTCTATCAATCTACCTGAACCCTCTATTCCTCGCGGGCCTGCTGCTTATGGTCGGCGCGCTGTACTGGCTGGAGCTGGCTCGCAGAGAGGGCAAAGCTAAATACGCAGCCTATGCCGGGTTTCATCTACTGATACTCGGCAACGTGCACACCTACGACGTCCTAACAGTAGCCTGCATCTGGCTCTGCCTGCTGATATACCAGTTCATTTCAAAGCAATCAAGAGCCGAATTGTTCAGAACCATAAAACTCAGCGCACTCACCGCCATAATCGCAGCCCCATCGACCGCCTATCAATTCTGGGTCTATGCAGGTGATCCCATCTATCGCGCCCGCGCCAACACCTCCATCAGTTCCCCGCCGCTATTATCTTTCATCCTCGGCTACGGCCTGGTCCTCGTCGTGGCCATCGCAGCCGTATGGATGATGAAAAAAGCTAAACTCATCAATTCAGCCGTCTCTCTTCCCATAGTCTGGAGCATCGTCGGCTTCGCGATCCCATATATCCCCATCGCCCAGCAACGCAAACTCGTTATGGGGTTGCACATCCCGCTTTGCATCCTCTGCGCATACGCACTGAGCCTCCTGATAACCCGCATTCCCACCATCATAAGCCGACTAACACTGGCCTTGATCATCGCTATCACCGCGATATCCAATGTGAATTTCACTGTCAACGATATGACTCTGCTCACCCAGGGCAGAACCGTCACACACTATCCGGCATATTTAACCGATCATCAACTCGCAGCGATGCGCTATTTGCATCTGCACGCCAAACCGGACGACACCATTTTTGCCGGGCCTGCTTTCTCTCTCTTTGTCCCAGCCTGCACAGGCGATCAGGTCTACTACGGCCACTGGAGCGAGACCCCGGACTACTCCGGCAAACTTGCGGACTGGGCCTCACTGTCGAATATCACGCTTCCCGACGACTGTTGGATCGATATTGTGACCGGTGCTATCAAGAAAGGCTACTACGTCTCCGAGCACCCCAGTTTCGACATTCGCCCCGCACTTGCAGATCGATTCTCCCCTTGTTTCACCAGCGGAGATGTCAAAATCTACCGCCTGAGCCCAATCGGCAAATAATCTGCAAAATATTTCCGCAAAGTGGTTGACAGAGTTCTGTGACGATGGTATCATTAACCTCGCGCCTGGGGGTTAATTCTTCTCCTGGCGCGGTATGTTCTTTGAAAACTGTATAGTGTGAGCGTGCAAATGAGTTTCAGCAAAATTATGCATCTGTGCTTATTTATGTAGGTGCAGATAAGGATCTCTCTTTTGTCTTTCATCAGCTTTTGGCTGTATGATATAGATTTCTTATGGAGAGTTTGATCCTGGCTCAGGACGAACGCTTGCGGCGTGCCTAAGAAATGCAAGTCGAGCGAGGTTTAGGCTTCGGCCGACGACCTAGCGGCGAACGGTCGCGTAACACGTAAGCAACCTGCCCTAAAGTTGGGGATAGCCCGCCGAAAGGCGGATTAATACCGAATGTGGATATGATTTCGCATGTGATTATATCTGAAGCAGCGATGCGCTTTAGGATGGGCTTGCGGCCTATCAGTTAGTTGGTGTGGGTAACGGCCTACCAAGACGACGACGGGTAGCTGGTCTGAGAGGATGGTCAGCCGGATTGGGACTGAGACACGGCCCAGACTCCTACGGGGGGCAGCAATTAGGAATCTTGCGCAATGGGCGAAAGCCTGACGCAGCGACGCCGCGTGACTGATGAAGTCTTTCGAGATGTAAAGGTCTTTTGTTGGGGACGAAGGAAGTGACGGTACCCGACGAATAAGCCCCGGCTAACTACGTGCCAGCAGCCGCGGTAATACGTAGGGGGCGAGCGTTGTCCGAATTCACTGGGCGTAAAGCGCGCGTAGGCGGGTTTTTAAGTTGTGGGTGAAATTCCGAGGCTCAACCTCGGAACTGCCTGCAAAACTGGGAGCCTTGAGGTATGGAGAGGGAAGTGGAATTCCTGGTGTAGCGGTGAAATGCGTAGATATCAGGAGGAACACCCGTGGCGAAGGCGGCTTCCTGGCCATATCCTGACGCTGAGGTGCGAAAGCCAGGGTAGCGAACGGGATTAGATACCCCGGTAGTCCTGGCCATAAACGATGGATACTAGGTGTTAGAGGTATCGACCCCTCTAGTGCCGCAGCTAACGCATTAAGTATCCCGCCTGGGGAGTACGACCGCAAGGTTGAAACTCAAAGGAATTGACGGGGGCCCGCACAAGCGGTGGAGCATGTGGTTTAATACGTCACTAACCGTAGAACCTTACCCAGGCTTGACATCTAGGGAATCCTGATGAAAGTCGGGAGTGCCTTTGGGAGCCCTAAGACAGGTGTTGCATGGCTGTCGTCAGCTCGTGTCGTGAGATGTTGGGTTAAGTCCCGCAACGAGCGCAACCCTCATCCGATGTTGCCAGCGTAGAGTCGGGAACTCTTCGGAAACTGCCCGTGTAAGCGGGAGGAAGGTGGGGATGACGTCAAGTCAGCATGGCCCTTACGCCTGGGGCTACACACATGCTACAATGGACGCTAACAAAGGGCAGCAATACCGCGAGGTGGAGCGAATCTCATAAATGCGTCCTCAGTTCGGATTGTAGTCTGCAACTCGACTACATGAAGTCGGAATCGCTAGTAACCGCAGGTCAGCTAAACTGCGGTGAATACGTTCCCGGGCCTTGTACACACCGCCCGTCACGCCACCTGAGTTGTCTGCACCCGAAGTCGATGGCCTAACCGCAAGGGAGGAGTCGCCGAAGGTGTGGGGAGCGAGGGGGACGAAGTCGTAACAAGGTAGCCGTATCGGAAGGTGCGGCTGGATCACCTCCTTTCTAAGGATTATGCAGGTTAATTGATTGGAAGCCTGGCTTCCAATACAAACATAACCTACAAATCTTAGGTCGGTCTCATTTACCGCTCACACTATTCAGTCTTCAAAGAACAGGGGGCTGGAGAGATCCAGCCCTTTTTCTTGGCAAGAGGAGGCTAAAAATAGGTCCTCTGGAAACCAGGCAGCATACGCAGATACAGCCTGCACAGACCTGTGATTGGACGCAAATCTTCTTGCCTGTCGAACGGTGAATTGGTATAATATATTAACGCGGCGCCATGGTGCATCGGTTAGCACGCGGCTCTTTCAAGGCCGAGAGAGGGGTTCAACTCCCCTTGGCGCCGCCAGGCCTTCCCTCCACCCCAACCTACCCACGAGAAGGTATCTCCCCCCTTATATTTAAGTTACTTTTAGTGCATCGGCTAGTTTCGCGGGAGGCAATATGTCTGAACTCTATTCGAGCATTATCGACAATCGTCACGATAACACCCTTTTGTCTGGTTTATCTCGCATGGGCGAGCAGGGCAGAGAGTTGCTGATCGCATCTGCTTTTTTTTCACTAGACGCTTTGTTTTTGTTGGCAGATGCCATCGCCGACTTTACAGATATCAGGATATTATTCGGCGATGACGCCAGTCCGAGTCAGCGTAAAGAGTTGCTGGAGAAGCTGCGCACGGCCTCAGATACCGATCTGCTGGCCCAGCGCAAAAACTCGCCTCTGCTTTCTTCTCTGCAAAAAGTAGAGCAACTATTTGCCAACGGTTACGTTCAGGCGCGTTGCTATACAAAAGAAAAGTTCCACGCCAAGGCCTATCTTATAACCCGACCAACCATCCACCCCGCACAGATGGGCGTGATCGGCAGCGGCAATTTCACCAGGCCAGGTCTGCTTCAGAATATCGAATTAAATGTCGAACTTACCCCCGAACAAACCAGCCAACTCAGAGCCTGGTATGACGAGCGCTGGGACGAGGCCGAAGAGGACATTGTCACTGAAGATATCCTCAAAGAAATCCAGCGACACATAACACTTTACGACCCCTACTATCTGTATCTGAAAGCTCTCTATCTTTGGGGCCAGCACTACCAGGGCGACACAACCGACCGCGACAGCGACCTTCTCAAAATACTCGACAAACACCAGCAAGACGGAGTATTCCAATCCCTGAAAATCCTACAGCGCGAGCACGGCGTTCTGATCTCAGATGGGGTGGGGCTGGGCAAGAGTTTCATCGCGCTGGCCTTAATGGAGCACTACTGCCAACAGGGCGAGAGAGCCCTGTTGATAGCCCCCAAAAACATCCTGGAAAACAGTTGGTTCGGCTATTTGAAGAAGTATCTCGGCGATTACGACGGGGGCTACGGAAATATCAAAAAACTATCCATGACTGATTTCGGATTCGACCCCGAACACTGCACTGACGAAGGCAAATGCAAGCGAGCGCGAGACCTGGCGCGCCAGGCAGATGTAATCGTCATCGACGAGTCCCACAACTTCCGCACCACCGCCGCAAATCGCTACGTAAATTTGTTTAAGATAATAGAACCTGTCAACGGTCGGCGGAAAAAGGTAATTATGCTCACCGCGACGCCCATCAACACCTCCTATTCGGATATCAGCGCCCAACTCGCTCTCATCACACACAACGACGGGCGCATCGGCGGTTTCAGCATCGAACAGATTCGCAAAGCAACCCGGATTCTCGACAAAGAAGAAGACTCCGTGGACAACACCGGCTTTCTGACTGTCCAACCGGCTCACACATCAAACAACGTCCTGAACCAGGTTCTCGAACAGGTGATGATCCAGCGCAGCCGTGAGACCTGCAAAGCCCTATCCACGGCCGCTGGCGAACAACTCCGCTTCCCAACGCGCCTCGGCCCGGAGTGTATCGAATATCAGATACAGCCCGAAAGCGCAAACTACAGCACGCTCATAAAACGCGCCCACGAGCTGTTCCGCCCCGGTGTCAAATACGTCGAGGACGTCAAAAAAGCTCTCGAAAAAATGAAAGACACCGGCAGGGTCGATCTGCCCGCCAGCCTCAAAAAAGGCCCACAAAAAGGAATCAAACTGGCTGCATTCCTGACCGAACAATACAGGCGCGAACTGCAACAATCAAGCAAGCAATACAGCGATGAAGTCCACCTCGCCGGGCTTGTTTTTGCCAACGCTCTCAAGCAATTAGAAAGCAGCCCCGCGGCATTCCAGGGCATCATCCAAAGCATAGGCGTCGGCCTCATCGCCCGCCTCAAACATGTTTTTGGCGACCAGGCCAACAATTACACAGCCGGGCACGAACAATGGGTCAGGGCCTCTCTTTGCGACGAAGACAACTCCGACGATACCCCGGACACAATCGTCGACGGTGACACTCTCGACGCTTCCGGCGCAGAGGTCGACCAATGGCTGGATCAGGCTATTCGATCACGCAAATTGGGAGCCAAGCTCGCAGGCTTCACGGAGGAACACTTCGACGTAGAACGATGGCGCGACGATATCGTACAGGACCTCCGATTTTTAAAAGAAGTCCACGCCGCCATACTTGACGCCCGCAAACAGCCTGACCCAAAACTGAAAGTAGTCGTGCCGAAAATCGAGGAAAAACTCAAGCAGGCGAACCGTATTTTGGTCTTTACCCAAAGCCAGCGGACGGCTGAATATCTCGAAGCCGAACTGAAAAATCGGCTTCCGGATTACAACGTAGCACGCATCGACTCTCGCGTCGAAAAGACCAGGGCCGCCATCGTGCACGCCTTCTGCCCCGGCTACAATCCCCCAAAGACGGCGCCTTCCGTGCCGGCTAGAATAGACGTGCTGATATCCACCGACGTCCTCAGCGAAGGCGTCAACCTCCAGGAAGCCGGCGTGATTCTAAACTACGACATCCATTGGAACCCCGTGCGATTAATCCAGCGCATCGGCAGGGTAGACCGCCGTCTTGATCCCAAAGTCACCCCGCACCAGCACGAGTTCATTATATATAATGTATTGCCGTGCTCCGAGATCGAGGAGATAATCAGGCTGGTCGAATCTGTAGAACGACGCACGTTGAAGATAAGCAAGGCCATCGGCATCGACGAGTCCTTCTTCAAATCCACCGACCCCGAAGGCACTCTGAAAGAGTTCAACAAAATCTACAACGGCGAGGTCACGCCGAAGGATCACGCGTTCACACAATACATCCGTCACTTCAACGAGCCCGACGAAAAAACTATGGCCGTGCTCGATGCGCTGCCCCCGGGCGCTTTCGGTATTTGGGACAACGCGCCGTGTGATGGCCTGTTTGCTCTGTTTACTATGCAGCCTACAAATCGCGCCACCGATTCCGTCAGGAATGCGTTCGCAACTATCATCGGCAGGCCGGTTCTTGCATTAGAGCGAGCGGGTGGAGGAATCACGCTTCAGGCTGCGGAAATATTGAATATACTCTCAAAAACCATAGAAGGCGAACCCTCGGCGCTGCCGTCCGATGAGGCTGCTCTCGGAGAAGCGCTGAAACGCCTCGAAAATGCTGTTCGGTCCAGCTTTTTCGAAATAGCGCTGCCGAACACCATCCTGCCCAGCCTCGTCTGCTGGATGGAACTGAGAAGAGGAAATCGTTGATATGACCAATATCCCATCCGAAGCCCTGGCATCAATACGCGACCGGCAAACCCTTTTCGGCTTCCTTAATAAACATCTAAATTGGCCGGTGGATCCGCAGGATACCTTCGTCTACGAGGTCCCGCAGTCCATATCAAGCGCGCGACCGGATGTTAAGGTCAGCAGGATAGTCCCGTTCGGAGCCGACGACCCTTTTGTCATTATGCTGTGCGAGTTCGAGACTGGCTTCCGCCGAACCGACCTTCGCGATATTCTCGGAGGTATCAAAAAAGATATGCGCAAGCGGGGAGCATATCAGGGTAAAAGCCTCGAAGACATCATCTTCATCTGCGCCGCCAACAACTACGCCAGCCTCAGTTTCGCCCATTTCCAGCAGCAGGAAAACCGGCTGCCCAAGTTGAGCACTTTCGGTTGGGATACCGCCGACGTCACACAAATCCGCACTCTGCGTGAATTCAACCTGCCCCCGCTGTTTATGCGCCTGGACGCCGACCATCAGCCCGCGTGGGATCAGATACGCGGCGATTGGCTTAAGGCGTGGGATGTCGAACGGGTATCTGACGATTTCTATAAAAGCTACGAAGAAATATTCAAAACGGTCGAAGATCAACACATCGGCCCCACCAAAGGCGACAAACGCCTCTTCGCGCTTCGCCTGTTTAATCGCCTGTTGTTTCTGCAATTTGTGCAAAAGAAGAAGTGGCTGAGGATCAACGGCAGCGTCAATTATCTGCAGGAGCTGTATAAGCAAGCTATAGATAACGGCGAAAACTTCTACCGCGACCGCCTCTACTGGCTCTTCTTCCACGGCCTCGGAACCCCGGCAAATGTGGTTTCGCCGGTTTATTCCGACCGCCAGGCAGTTGTCGACCGCATCGGAGAAGTCCCGTTCCTCAACGGCGGGTTGTTTCAGTGCGAAGACGCCGACGACCATTACGACGCGGTGCAGATAGACAACGACGCCTTCGGTCTTATGATAAACAACCTCTTTTGCAGGTATAATTTCACCATCACCGAAAGCTCCCCTCTGGACGTCGATGTGGCTGTAGACCCGGAGATGCTCGGCAGTATATTCGAAAGGCTGGTCACCGACCGCCACGATTCCGGCAGCTACTACACCCCCAAGCCAATCGTCTCATTTATGTGCCGCGAGGCCCTCAAAGGTTATCTATCCGGAAAGCTTGGCGCGGTCCCCGAAGACGACATCGCCAAATTTGTAGACGAGCAGGTCCCATTCGGCAAATGCGACCCGGAGAGCGTTTTGCAGGCGTTAAAGGACGTGCGGGTATGCGACCCTGCGTGCGGCAGCGGGGCCTATCTGCTTGGTATGTTGCATGAGCTTCTCGGCCTTCGCCAGTGTTTGTTTGCTGTAAAGCAGAACGATGCCGCCACTGTATATGAGCGCAAACTGGATATCATCCAAAACAACCTCTACGGCGTCGACCTCGACCCGTTTGCCGTCAACATCGCTCGTTTGAGGCTGTGGCTGTCTCTGGTAGTCGATGACGACAGAAACCCCATCGACGATCCCGGCGCACGTGACGCCGTCGCTCTCCCTAACCTGGATTTTAAGATAGAGGTGGGCAACAGCGTCATCTGCTCCGACCCCCAGGTATCGATAGAAAACACGGGCTTCCGAAGGCTGAGTATCGAAGAATATGTGAAGGCCAAGGCCGAATATCTGCGCGCCCACAACGAAAAGAAGCACGAACTATATAAGAAAATCTTCGACCTGCGAAATGACATCTTCCTTATGGAGGCCCGGCAGGCCGATAATATCCGCTTTGATTGGTCAGTAGACTTCGCCGAGATATTCAACCCGGAGGATAACAAACCCGGCGGCTTCGATATAGTAGTCGCAAACCCGCCCTATGTTCGGCAGGAACTGATAAAGGACGACAAACCTGCTCTAAAGGGCATCTATAACGACCTCTACTGCGGCACCGCCGACCTATACGTCTATTTTTACCTGCGCGCTATCCAGATGCTCAAAGAAGGCGGCATGCTGACGTTTATCAGCAGCAACAAATGGTTCAAGGCGGCCTACGGAGCCAAACTCAGAGAGCACGTCGCCGACAACTGTTCGGTCATTAGCATTACAGACTTTGGCGAGCTGCCGGTTTTTCAATCCGCTGCAACGTTCCCGATGATTTTCATCGCACGCAAAGGCGAGTCGCAATGTGAGGCTGTTCTCACAAATGTAAAGTCTCTCGCCGACCCATACCCCAATGTCAAGGCGATAATAGACCAGCAGGGCGTCCCTCTTCCTGAATCTGCATTCTCAGGCGCGAACTGGACTCTGACGGACTCGACTACAGCAGATATACTAGAGAAAATGGAGAAGGCCGGAACCCCCCTCGGTGAGTATGTCGACCATAAAATCTATTATGGAATAAAAACCGGCTTCAATACTGCCTTCGTGATTAACGGCGATAAGAGGCGGGAACTCATAGCGGCCGACCCCAAAAGCGCTGAAATTATCAAGCCGACGGCTAAGGGAGATGATGTCCGCAAATGGAGAATTGTTGATCGGGACAGGTGGCTCATTGTAACAAAGGTTGGGGTTGATATTGATCGTTATCCCGCTATATTTAAACACCTTAAACAATGGCAGCCGCAGTTGGAAAAGCGACACGATAAAGGAGACCACTGGTGGGAACTCAGACCTTGCAAGTACTATGACGAGTTCGATAAGCCGAAGATTGTATATCCGGAGATAGCAAAGAGCTCGGTTTGCTGTCGATAATGCAGGATATATGCACGTGAAGACGTATTCAGCATGCATTCCTGGGAAGTTTATTGTTAGGGATTCTAAATTCGAAATCAGTATGGACTTACATGAAGACAAAGCTCCGTTCTAGGCGACTGCTGATAGACACGGAGCCTTACTCTAAGCAATATATGTTAAGCAAATCCCCATCCCCGACGCCTCAGATTCAGACAAAGCATTAATATCGGGTTTGGTTCAGAAGTGTCTGGATGCGCAGGGTGTGGGCTGCGAGGAGTGGGAGAGGGAGATCGACGAGCGCGTCGCCGCCCTCTACGGCCTCTAAGCCCCGTAACCCAAACCACCTCTCAATATTTCACCAGCGTGCAAATATCATAACCCTGCAGCTTCTCCCGGCCCTGCAAAAACTCCAGCTCTATAAGAAAATTCAGCCCCACAACTGTCCCGCCGAGTTCCTCGACAAGCTCCACGGCTGCCTTCGCCGTGCCGCCAGTCGCCAGTAGATCGTCCACCACAGCGGCTTTCATCCCAGGCTCGATCGCGTCCCGGTGCATCTCGACGATGTTGGTGCCATATTCCAGCGAATAGCTGGCACATACCGTGTCCGAAGGCAGCTTTCCCGCCTTTCGAACCGGCACAAATCCAATACCCAACTGCACCGCCACCGGAGCCCCGAATATGAACCCACGCGACTCTATTCCCACTATCACATCCGGCTTAGTCGGCCTCACGCACTCCGCCAGCGAATCCACCACCTCCCGAAAAGCAGACGGATTCTGCAAAATCGGCGTGATATCCCGAAACAACACGCCTGGGGTGGGGAAGTCCGGCACATCTCGAATAATCTCTTTAACCAGAGCCTCGCTGAGCATAACCTCTCTCCAATAAGCCAGTTTTATCTCAAAGTCTGTTTATACGGCGGCCGCACGATGCCCTTCTCCGTAATAATTGCCTTCACCAGCGACGCCGGAGTCACATCGAAGCTGGGATTAGTGACCTCAATTCCCATCGGCGCGATACGATGACCGTTTATATGAGTAATCTCCTCCCGCGCCCTCACCTCTATCGGAATATCATCACCAGCCTGCAACGAGAAGTCCACAGTCGACATCGGAGCCGCAACATAAAACGGGATTCCGTGATGATGCGCCAGCACAGCCACCGAATACGTCCCGATCTTATTCGCCACATCACCGTTCGCCGCTATCCGATCCGCTCCAACAACCACGCAGTCGATTCGGCCCTTGCGCATCAACGCCCCCGCCATATTATCGGCGATCACCGTGACCGGGATATTATCCTGCGCAAGCTCAAAACCCGTCAACTTCATCCCCTGCAGCCTCGGCCTCGTCTCATCGGCATATACGTGAATCAACTTGCCCTGCTCGATAGCCGCCCGGATCACGCCCAACGCGGTCCCATATCCCACACACGCCAGCGCTCCAGCGTTACAATGGGTCAGCACGTGCCCTTCCTGCGGCATCAACTCGGCCCCGTTTTTACCTATCGCTCGGCAGATCTCCTCGTCCTGCTCGATCATCTCCCTTGCCAGCCGCTCGATAATGCCCTTAACTTCGCCAACCGTCGCGCCTGTTTCAAGCGCATCCTTAGCCGTCCGCAGCATCTGGTCTATGCCCCAGAACAAATTCACCGCAGTCGGTCTTGTCCTGCGCAGCAGATCCGCCGCCAATTGTATCCTGTCTACAAACTCATCCTCATTATCAGGCGCACTGTTGGCAGCCAGCGCTATTCCCAGTGCCGCCGTCACCCCAATCGCAGGCGCACCACGCACCTTCATCTTGATAATGGCGTCGGCCACCTCCCGCGGAGTCGACAACTCGACACTGACCAACTCCGCCGGTATCCTGGTCTGATCGATCAGAACCACCCTGCCATCGATATAATCAACAGTACGCTGCATTCAGACTATTCCATCCTCGCAAAATCAAGCGCATTCGCGCACGGGCAGTCCCGAACGTCAGGCACACGCTTTATCATCTCCAGAATCAGCGACCTCACCCGCTCATTATTCGACTGCAACACCTTAACGACCTCAGCCGCGCTCACAGCCTCCGCGCCGCCATCCGCCACAATTCCCGCGTCATAATCCGTTATCAAAGCGATGTTGACGTAGCAAATCTCCTGCTCCAGCGCCAACACACACTCCGGATACTGCGTCATATTGACCGTCGCCCAGCCCATCTCGGTGAACCACCTGCTCTCGGCTCGCGTCGAGAACCTCGGCCCCTGTATAACCACAGTCGTGCCGCCGTCGTGCATCGTGATTCCCAACTCGCGCCCGACCTCCACCGCCAATTTGCGCATGGTAGCACAATAAGGCTCAGCAGCCGAAATATGTGTGGCGACAGGGCCGTCATAGAACGTGTCCTTGCGGCCGGAAGTGCGATCCACAAACTGATCGCACACCACAAAATCCCCCGGCCGGATATGAGCCTGCAGGCTGCCGACGCAGTTAGGCCCGATAATCCGGTCCACACCGAGCTGTTTCATAGCATAGACATTTGCGCGATAGGGGATAGTGTGAGGAGGATACTGATGATTTTTACCGTGTCTCGGCAAAAACGCAACTTTTCTGCCCTCAATGGTCCCGACCGCCACCAGATCGCTCGGCGCACCATAAGGAGTCTCGACCTTTATTTCCTCAAACGAATCCATCAACGAGTAGAATCCGGAGCCGCCAAAGACTCCAATCTGGGCAGTCTGTTCGGTCATAAATCAGGGTCTCCTTTCGAGTCTCAGGCCTCTTGCGACTCAGCTTCCAACTTTTGCTCCATATACCTCAGCCCCTGCTGAGCCGCCGCCTGCTCGGCCTGCTTCTTGCTTTTGCCTTCTCCGCAGCCGATCGGCACTCCCTGCAGCGTGGCCTCGATTACGAACGTCTTGTCGTGGTCCGCGCCGTGTTCGCTAACCACCACATATCGAGGAGCTTCTTTATAAATACCCTGGGTCTGTTCCTGCAGGAGTGATTTATAGTCCCTAATATGCTCTCTGCGTTCAATATCCGCCAGTATCGGAGCCAGCGCCCGCAGAATAAACTCCCGCGCCGCCTCCATACCGCTGTCGAGATATATCACAGCCACCACAGCCTCGAACGCGTCGGATAATATGGACAGCCGCCTGCGACCGCCGCCGGCATCCTCGCCTGAACTCATCAATATCATCTCGTCCAGGCCGAGCTGCTTTGCGCTCTCCGCCAGCACCGGCTCACTTACCGCCACCGCCTTCGCCTTCGCAAGATCACCTTCCGCGCGATCAGGGAACTCCGAATACAGATACTCGGCGATCACCAGGCCCAGCACCGAGTCCCCCAGAAACTCCAGCCGCTCGTTCGATGTCGCCGACTCGACCTCGCCCAGATACGACCCGTGTGTGAGCGCCTGCCCCAGCAGGTCATAATCCGTCACGCTCACACACAGCCTGTCAGCGAACTCTTGAAGTGACTTTATATCGAGAGCCATCTCACTTCTCAGCTAAGCCAGTTTCGTCACCGCCGCCGCGATTCTATCCAATCCCTTTTCGATATTGCCCATAGAAGTCGCATACGACAGCCTTATATATTTATCCGCGCCGAACCCACTGCCCGCCACCGCCGCGACTTTGGCTTCCTCAAGCAGAAAATCGCACAGCGCGTCCGAGCCAGTAATCTTCTCGTTAAACAGCCCAGACACGTTAGGGAAGACATAAAACGCGCCGCCCGGCATTGCGCACGAGATACCTTTAATCCCATTCAACCGCTCGACGATATACCGCCTGCGCTTGTCGAACTCCTCGACCATTTGAGTCACCACGCCCTGGTCGCCGCGCAAAGCCGCCACAGCAGCCGGTTGGGTAAACGATACCAGATTCGATGCGCTGTGGCTCTGGATCGCCTCCATCGCATCGATGATTTCCTTCTCCGCCGCAGTATAGCCCAGCCGCCATCCGGTCATAGAAAACGCCTTCGAAAAGCCGTTAATAGTGATTGTCAACTTCCTGATATCCTCGCCAAGCGAGGCGATGCTGACGTGCTCACGGCCATCGTAGATGATTTTCTCATAAATCTCGTCGCTAAGCACATAGAAGCCCTTCTCAACAGCCAACTGCGCGATCTCTTCAAGCTGCTGCCGATTATATACGCCGCCGGTAGGATTAGACGGGCTGTTAAGGATCAGCATCCTGGTCTTCGGTGTGACGGCCTGCCGCAGCACGTCGATGGGGACTGTAAACCCCGTCGATTCATCGCAATCCACATACACCGCCTTACCATCCGCCAACCCAACCATCTCAGGGTAGCTGACCCAATAAGGCGCGGGGATAATCACCTCGTCGCCTGGGTCCACCGTAGCCAGCATCGCGTTATAAATCGAATGCTTGGCCCCCAGCGAGACTATGATCTCACCGGGCTTATAGCTCAAATGGTTGTCGCGCTCCAACTTCTCGCAGATCGCGCTTTTCAAGTCGGCAGTCCCCGAAGTCGGGGTATACTTGGTGAATCCGGACTGCAGCGAGGCTGCTGCTGCGTCCTTGATATGCTGCGGTGTGTCGAAATCAGGTTCCCCTGCGCCGAAATTAACCACATCGACGCCCTCAGCCTGCATCGCCTTCGCTTTGGCGTTAATCGCAAGGGTGGGGGATGGGCTTACTCTGCTCGCCCTTCGTGATACTGTTGCCAATTGTATAACCTCCGTGACGCGGAGCGGACAATGGAGACGCATCTCCGCATTCGCCTGCCGCCGCCACAATGTCATTGAAGCCCGCCATCATCCGGGCTTCCGGCTACTATCCCTCGAACTTTTTGAATATAAGCGTCGCGTTTTGACCTCCGAAGCCGAAGGAGTTGTTCATCGCATAATCGACCTTAGCTTCCCTCGCCTCGTTAGGGATCAAGTCCAGGTCACAATCGTCGTCCGGCTCCACGAGGTTGCGGGTCGCAGGAACGATACCCTCATTGATCGCCTTAATGCAGACGATGCTTTCGACTGCACCCGCCGCGCCCAGCAGGTGGCCGTGCATCGACTTAGTTGAGCTGACCATCAGTTTTCCAACAGAATCACCAAAAGTCAGCTTGATTCCCTTACATTCCTCCGGGTCGCCGACCGGGGTCGAAGTGCCGTGGGCGTTCACGTAATCGATCTTATCCGGGGTTAATTTGGCGCTTGCCAGCGCGTTGTTCATACTCCGCGCCGCCCCTCGATAGTCGATCACAACCATGTGATAGGCATCTGCAGAGCAGCCATAGCCGATTATCTCCGCATAAATCTTTGCCCCACGGGCTTTAGCGTGCTCCAGGTCCTCCAGGATGAGTATCCCGGCGCCTTCGCCCATCACAAACCCGTCTCTGTCCTTATCAAACGGCCTGCTGGCGTGTTCCGGGTCATCGTTTCTCTGCGAAGTCGCCTTCATAGAGCAGAATCCCGCGCAGCTCAATGGTCGAATAGCAGCCTCAGCGCCGCCTACGATCATAGCATCCGCGTCGCCGCGCCGGATCATATGCCACGCCTCGCCTGTCGAATGGCTCGCCGTCGCACACGCCGTCACCACGGCCATATTAGGCCCCTTAGCTCCCGATAAAATGGCCACCATTCCGCTTGCCATGTTCGCTATAAGCATCGGAACGAAAAACGGACTGACTCTACGCGGGCCGTTTTTCAGCAGATTCTCATGCTGCACTTCCCACGTCTCGACCCCGCCGATTCCGGACCCGATCAAAACACCGATCCTCGGCCCGTTCTCTTCGGTAATCGACAGCCCACTGTCATCAATCGCATCAAGGGCGGCCGTCGCGGCATACTGAACAAAAGTGTCCATCTGCCGTGCGGTCTTCGGGTCTATGCGTTCTGTCGCATCGAAGCCTTTGACCTCTGCCGCAATTTGTGTGGAGTGTCGTGACGCATCGAAGTGCGTAATCGGCCCAATACCGTTCTTGCCAGCCTTCACCGACGCCCAAAACTCGTCCACGCTATTGCCGAGCGGAGTAATCGCCCCAAGCCCGGTTATGACAACTCTTCTTTCTTGCATTAAACCCTACCTATGCCCAAAGGTTCAAAGACCCTCGGGCCTTTGAACCTCTGATATGGCACCGTACAAAATGTGAATTATAGATTATAAACCGTGATATCGTGCCACCTTGCCACAGAAACCACGCATAATCACTTTATCAAAACAGACCTTATTCGGCCTTCGCTTCGATATAATCCACCGCCTGCTTAACAGTGCGAATCTGCTCCGCATCTTCGTCCGGGATCTGAATCCCAAACTCGTCCTCAAAGCCGATCACAAGGTCCACTACGTCCAAAGAATCCGCGCCCAGATCATCTATAAATGACGCTTCCTCAGTGACTTCAGAATCCTTCCTCTTCAGCCTGTCGATAACAACTTTCTTCACTCTATCCAGAGTATCAGACATTCCTTTTGCCTCCTCACATAACCATTCCGCCGTCCACGGCAATTACCTGCCCAGTGACATAGCTCGAAGATTCACTGCACAAAAACAGCACCACCTCCGCCACATCCTCCGGGGTTCCGAGCCGCCTCAGCGGTATCTGCGATGCAATACCGCTCTTGGCATCCTCGGGCATCTCTTCAGTCATCACTGTCTGGATAAAACCGGGAGCCACCGCGTTTACGTTGATACCGCGCGAACCAAGTTCCTTCGCAGTCGTCTTCGTAAGCGCTATCACACCGCCCTTGGAAGCGGAGTAGTTCGCCTGACCCGCATTACCCATAATGCCCATCACCGAGGCCATATTGACGATCTTGCCTTTACGCTCGCGCATCATCAATTTGGCCACCGCTCTGGTGCAATTGAACACGCCCTTCAGGTTCGTGTCCAAAACCATATCCCAATCCTGCTCGCTCATTCGCACAATCAGATTGTCGCGAGTAATCCCAGCATTGTTGATAAGTATATCGATTCTACCGAACCTGTCAATGGTATCAGCCACCATCTTATCGACATCGTCCACACTCGACACGCTGCCATACACCGCCAGCGCTTCTCCGCCCATATCCACAACTTCTTTGGCCACCGAATCCGCAGCCTCACGAACGAAATCAGCTATGGCGATCCTGGCTCCTTCCTTTGCAAGCCTCAGAGCAATCGACCTGCCGATGCCCTTTCCCGCCCTTCCAGCGCCAGTTACAAGCGCAATCTGTCCTTCAAGTAGCAAGATCCTCTCCTATTCATCCTCGTGCGGCTTCTTGCGCACGTCATAATCAATGAACTCGCTGGCGCCCGCATAGTTTATCACTTTTGCCGGCACCCCGCCGACTACGGCAGATTCCGGTACATCCTTCGTCACCACGGCGTTGGCGCCGATAACAGCATTATCCCCGACAGTGATCTTGCCGACTATAACCGACCCTGTGTATATCTGCACCTTATTGCCAATCGTCGGTGCGCCTCGTCTATCCCCGCGTCCCGCATAGCCGATAGTGACACCGTGGGAAAGATTACATTTCTCGCCGATTTGAACACCCTCGCCTACGATAATGCCGCCAAAGTGGCCGATATACAGCCCCTTGCCGATAACCGCCGTGAAAGGCAGGTCAATGCCGGTATACATCTGTGTTGATTTGTGCCAAAGCAGACCGAACAGCCTCATCAATTGTCTAACAACAGGGATACGGACTTTCAAAAACACCCATCGATTATATCTATAATCCGCCGTCGCCCACAGGCCCTGTGTCAGAAGAAGCAGCTTCAGCCTGGATTGCCCGGTATAAGCCACGTAACGATCAATATCAGGCTTAAAATTGTCGAACACGGCTATTTACCTCTCAGCAATTTAGCTAAGGCTATCCACGGCCGCCTTGTCACCGACCGAGACGACCTCAACAGACGCCATTCTCTTAATCAACCCTGCCAATACGTTGCCCGGCCCCAATTCTATAAAGCCTTCGATCCCTTCGTCAAGCATCCTCTGCACGGACTCGACCCATCGCACGCTGCCCGTAATCTGTTTCGCCAGGTTCTCTCTGACCTCAGAAGCCTTAGTTTCAATGTTCGCAGCATAATTGGCAACCACAGGGACAATAAGATCGTCAATCTGTGCAGATTTCAGCGCTTCCATAAGCGAATCAGCCGCATTTTGCATCAACGGGGAGTGAAACGCGCCGTTTACGTTCAACGGAACTACTCTTTTTGCGCCCAGTTCAGAGGCGACCTCGGAGGCCTTCTTCACCGCCGCCGATTCACCCGATATTACCGTCTGTATAGGACTATTAAAATTGGCCGCGCATACGACCCCTGCGCCAGTGACGCGTGACACTGCCTCTTCAACCTGCTCAGGGGACAGCCCCAACACCGCCGCCATCGCGCCAGGGTTAGCCTCCGCAGCCTCCTGCATCAGCCGCGCCCTGGTCTTTACCAACGACAGGCCTTCTTCCAGCGAAAACGCTCCGGCTGCATACAAAGCCGCATATTCGCCTATACTATGGCCAGCAGCCATCGCAGGCGCGATGCCTTTCTGTTTTATAACTTCATAAGCTGCCACGCTGGAAACAAACAGCGCAGGTTGCGTGTGTATAGTCTGCTTCAGATCCTCTTCCGGGCCATTAAAGCAAAGCTCAGATAGAGAATAGTCCAACGCCGCATCGGCCCGCTTAAAGACATCCGCCGCGACCGGGAAATGCTCGGCAAGCTCCCTGCCCATTCCCACGTGCTGCGAACCCTGACCGGGGAAAACAAACGCGACTTTTTTATCCGTAAATGTACTCATATCTTAATAGGCCCACTTCATAAGACTCGCAGCCCAGGTCAGGCCGCCCCCAAAGCCGACCAGCACAACCGTATCACCTTTTTTGACTTTACCAGCCCGCACCGCCTCGTCCAACGCCAGCGGGATAGACGCCGCCGATGTGTTGCCGAACTTCTCAAGATTAGTAAAGAACTTCTCAATCGGCAGCCCCAGCCGCGCAACAGCCGAGTCGATTATCCTTATGTTTGCGGCATGCGGTATCACCAGGTCGATATCCGCAGCCGATTTGCCGGCCTTTTTCAACACCTTTTCAATAGCGTCGCTTTGCACCTTAACCGCGAACTTAAATACCTCACGGCCCGCCATCACGATTTTATTGGCATGCGCATCCAGATTCTCGTGGGTTATAGGCATCTTGCTTCCGCCTGCAGGGATCTTAAGAGCTTCCACACCTGTGCCATCTGCCCCCAGATCAAAGGAGAGCAACCCCTCGCCACTCTCTACTGGCCCGACAATCGCTGCTCCCGCGCCGTCTCCAAACAGGACACAAGTGCCTCTATCCGTCCAGTTCGTGACGCTGCTCAACAATTCTACCCCGACCACTAAAATGCGATTATAAACCCCGCTTCTGATAAACGCATCGGCTGTAGCGAGAGCATAGACAAACCCAGAACACGCCGCCGCAACGTCAAATGCAGGGGTCCCGACACACCCGAGTGCACTCTGCACCAGGCAGGCTGTGGATGGCAATTGCTGATCTCCCGTAAAGGTGGCTACAATGATCAAATCGAGATCATTCGGCTCCATACCTGCCCTGTCAAGAGCGATCTTTGCAGCTTCGACAGCATACTTCGAGCCGCCTTCCCCCTCTTCGGCAATCCGGCGCTCGCGCACACCTGTCATTGTGCGAATCCACTCATCCGAAGTATCTACCATCTTTTCGAGATCGGCATTAGTAAGCGCCCTTGGCGGCACGGCCGAGCCGGTTGCGATTATGCCAGCATTTCTCATCTCACCCATTACAATTGTCCTTACTGTCTAATCCCTTACGCAGGGGATTTCGGTTAATTCGCGGCATACGTAGAGTGAAGGCCCTTGAAGCCTTCGAGGTATGACATCAGGCTTCCTTCTCGCCGATTGCAGCAGCCGGCACGGCAATCGAGTCGCGGATGGTGCCCACCACTCCCCGTCCGGCAGCTTCCTTGGCCGCTCTTACTGCGCTGGTTATAGCCCTGGCCTTCGAACGGCCGTGACAAATTATACAAACCCCGTTCAACCCCAGCAGCGGCGCCCCGCCATACTCGCTATAGTCCAAATTCTTTTTAATGCGCCCTAAAAACGGCTTCAACATCGCAAGGGGAATATATGCCAAAGGATGCGCGTGCAGTTCCTCTTTAATCAGCCTTTCGAGGTAATCCGCAAGCCCTTCCGCCGTCTTCAGCGCCACATTGCCCGCAAATCCATCGCACACCACTACATCCGCTCTGCCAGAGAACAGGTCGCAGCCCTCGACATTACCGATGAAATTGATCGCCGTCGTCGTAAGAGCTTCGTGCGCAGCTTTAATCACATCGTTGCCCTTGGATTTCTCCTCACCGACAGACAGCAGGCCAACTCGTGGTTGCGCAATGGACAGCACCTTCTCAGCATATACGCTGCCCATAACCGCAAATTGTTTGAGGTTCTCCGCCGAGCAATTCACCACGGCCCCCGCGTCCAGCAGCACCGTCCCGCCTCCCGGACTTGGCATAACGCTCGCAATAGCAGGGCGATCAATGCCGGATATTCTCCCCAAACGAAGTGCCGCCACAGCCATTGCCGCAGCGGTATTTCCGGCACAGACCATAGCATCCGCCTGTCCTTCTTTGACGAGCGAAGCCGCCACCACCACCGACGCATCTTTGCGGGTGCGTATGGCGGAGGCGTGTTCGTCCATGGCGATCATCTCGGAGGCGTGACGAATCATAACGCTGCTCGATCGGGCTGATTCAGGCGGTAGGCAAGACTTGATCCTGGCCTCATCACCGACCAGAATTACGTCCACGCCGTGCAGTTTACTTCCCAGAGCAGCGCCCTTCACGATTTCCGAAGGCGCAAAATCACCGCCCATCGCGTCAACGGCAATTACCATCCGTGAGCTACCTCAGCGTAGTGCGGTGACAAAATTACTCAGATCCCTTCTTATGCTTCTCCTTGACTTCGACCACAAGGCGGCCTTTGTAGAAGCCACAGGACGGGCACACATGGTGGGAAAGCGCCGGCGCATGACAGCGCGGGCATTCAGAGACGCCCGGCAGGCTCAGTTTATAATGAGTCCTGCGCAAGCGCGTTCTCTGATTAGAATGTCGTCTTTTTGGTAAAGGCATTTAGTTCTCCTGCTTGGAAGCACGAAGCCGAAAACGAAAGCCACAGCAGCAGCCTTCCGCTCACAACTCCCTAACTTTCCGATTCATCTTTGAACAACGACCCCAATGCGCCAAACGGGGATTCATTAACCTCATCCACCGCACACTCACAGGATCGATCGTTCAGGTTTACTCCACACCGCGGGCAGAGGCCCTTACAAACCTCGTCGCACAGCGGCTTTATCGGCACATTTACAAGTATCGACTGTCTCAAATACTCGCCGAGATCGAAAATATTATCTATAAACAGAGGCTCAACCTCTTCGTCGAGCAGCTCTTCATCTTCCGTTTCACCAGCCCCCATAGCCCACGGCTGGCCTTCAAGTGGCAACGATTCCTCAATGACTGACTCGACCGGCATCCTGTAGGCGCTCAGGCACCGCGCGCATTCGAGCTCAACCACACTACGAAACTTGCCACGAACATCGATAGTCCGGCCCGTGTTGCTGAAGGTGATATCACCCGTAATCGGCTCCACACATTTCAGCCCGCTCTCGGCGTCCACTATCGGTTCTTCATTTAACTCTAACTTGATACGCTTGCCCAGGTGGGCAGCGATTTCGCTAAGGTCCAGCTTCATTTCACACCCCACACCAGGTCCAACCTATCAAACGCCCATCCATTTTACCACAAAAACACCAGCCACGTAAAAGGCCAATTTTCGGTTATCGGTGGTCGGTTGTCGGTTGACGGTTATCGGTTGTTCTGATGGGTGGCAATCTCCGAATTGCCACCCCAACACCAACTCTCCTGATGGGTGGCAATCTCCGAATTGCCACCCCAACACCGATTCGGCGATCTCCGAATCGCCGTTTCCTTTTGCATGACACAATCTCTCGCGACCTTCGATCACGTCTCCGACAGCATGCAATCGAAGCAACCAATCTCCGGCTTTCGCTTCTTTCGCGCTTTCGCGTTATTCCCTTCCGAAAGAAATCACGCCCCCGCCAACACCTCAGCGGTCTCCCTTGCGATCATCCGCTCTTCATTTGTCGGGATCACCAAGACCCTAACAGCACTCGAATCCGCGCTCAAATCCGCCGGACCACGCAGGGTATTATTCTTTTCTTCATCGAGCGAAACACCTAAAAACTCCAGGCCTTCGCATACCCGCTTCCGGACGTCAGAGCTGTTCTCCCCGATCCCGCCGGTAAACACCACCGCGTCAAGTCCGCCCATAGCAGTTGTATATGCGCCTATATACTTTTTAATCCGATAACAGAACAACTCCAAAGCCAGATTCGCTCTGTAATTACCCTCGTCGGCGGCTTTCTCGACGTCTCGCATATCACTCGATACCCCACTGACACCCAACAGCCCGCTCTTTTTGTTGATAATGTCATCAATCTCGTTGGGTATAGCGTGAAGCTCTTTTGCGAGGAACACCAAAATCGCCGGGTCTAAGTCTCCAGCACGAGTTCCCATCACAAGCCCCTCGGCGGGAGTCATTCCCATACTGGTGTCGACAGATTTACCCCCGACCACAGCTGTCAGACTACATCCATTGCCGAGGTGACAGGAGATAATTCGCGTCTTATCCGGTTCCAGGCCAGCCTCTTTGAGTATGTTTTGTGCCTGGCCAGAGACGTATTTATGCGAGGTGCCGTGAAAACCATAGCGCCTTACGCCATAATCCGTATAATATTTATACGGCAGCGCATACATATAAGCATAATCCGGAATAGTCGCGTGAAACGCCGTATCAAAGACCGCCACCTGCGGGATACCCGGCATCATACTCATACAAGCCCGGATTCCCTTCAGGTTCGCCGGGTTATGCAGCGGGGCCAACTGAGTCAGCTTCTCTATCTCAGCAGCCACTGCCTCATCGACGAGTGTCGGCTGTACAAACTTCTCGCCACCATGCACAACCCTGTGGCCCACCGCCGAAATCTCACCAATACTGCCCACAGCGCCGCACGCCTTATCGGTCAGCAATTCAAATACGTGCTCCATCGCCTCGGCGTGATCGGCCATCTCGACATCGACCTGTCTCTCGCCACAAAACGATTCATGGGTAATCTTGCCGCCGCCACCAACCACTCCAATCCGCTCGGCAAGACCCTTCGACAGGACTTCCTCCGAGTCAGACTCAATTAATTGATATTTCAGCGACGAACTGCCGCTGTTCAAAACCAGTATCTTCAATGCAGCACCCTTTATTATTTATTGTCTGACGACCTCTTCGCCTAACAACCCAGCGATTGCACCGCCGTAATCGCCGCAACGTTCACGATATCGTCCGCATTGCAGCCCCTCGAAAGGTCATTGACCGGCTTGCGAATACCCTGCAGCACAGGGCCATAAGCCTCAGCCTTGGCCAGCCTCTCCGTCAGTTTATAACAAATATTACCAGAATTGAGATCCGGGAAAATCAACACGTTGGCCTTTCCCGCAACCGCACTTCCTGGCGCCTTCGACGCGCCGATCCAGTCCACAAGCGCCGCGTCCGCCTGAAGTTCTCCGTCAATCAGCATCTCAGGGGCGCGTTCCTTTGCGATCCGCGTAGCCTCAATAACCTTATCCGCCAATGGGTCCTTAGCGCTTCCCTTAGTCGAGAAACACAACATCGCCACTCTCGGCTCAAACCCCAGCAGCGTCTCCATAGTCTTCGCGCTCTGGATAGCTATCTCCGCCAACTGTTCAGAGTCAGGGTTAATGACCAACCCCGAATCGGCGTAAATAAAGACCCCATTTTCCCCATACTCACAATTTGGGACAATCATTATAAAAAACGAGGAAACCAGCTTACAGCCCGGCGCCGTCCGCAATATCTGAAGTGCAGGTCGCACCGTATCCGAAGTCGAGTGCGTCGCCCCCGACACCTGCCCATCCGCCTCATCGGAGTAGACCATCATACACCCGAAGTGCAGAGGGTCCCCCACGATCTCATACGCCTGCTCCTGGGTTATGCCCTTCGCTTTTCTAAGCTCATAAAAACTCTTAGCATACTCTTCGCGCAGAGGAGATTTTATCGGATCAACTATCCGACACCCCGATACATCAACTCCCGCTTCCTTGCTTGCTGCAGCGATTTTATCTTCCTCGCTCACCAGCACCACCTGGGCCAATCCCTGGTCCAGAATCTTACGAGCGGCGATCACCGTCCGAACGTCGTCCGCTTCCGGCAAGACGATTCGCTTCTGAGCGGCTCTTGCCTTGTTGTAGATTGTCTCCATTACGTTTGGCATTTCATACTCCCGGACATCAGTCCAACGATCCCAAGAGCGTCAGAGCATCATACTGACACACGACAAGGTGGCGACCCGAAAGCCACCACCTGGAATTCAGCTTCTCCGACGTCTCGACTCTATGACGTCACGACGAATTATTGCTATCTTCTAACCCCGCGCCCCGCAGGAATTGTCGCCTCTAAAGGTTGCTGTGAGTGAATCCTTACCTCCAGCCTCTCTCTGCCCTTCTGCAAAGTGCCCATAACGTTGGCCAGGTGGTTCTCCATTGAGGCAAGCACTTCCCGAGCATACTCGTCGGCTCCCCGCCTGATCTCCCGGGCAGATGCCTCAGCATTCGCAACGAGGTCCTGAGCCTGGGCCTTGGCCAGTCGATTGATCTCACTGGTCTCGATCAGCTTGGCCGCCATCTGTCTCGCCTCATCAACTATCCTGTTGGATTCCTCCACAGCCCTCTCGGTAATAATTGCAGCCTCTTCCTTTGCAGCAGAGACGATCTTGTCCGAATCGCTCGCCACCCGACAGGCACGCCTTACTTCGTCCGGCAGCGACGCACGAACCTTATTGGTCAGCATGTGGAACTCTTCGAGGTCCATTCCCCATGCTCTACCAAAAAATGAATAGGTATTTTCCGCCAACTCCTCCAGGCTGTCCAGCAGCTTCAAAATGTCCTCGTGTGAACCTCTGCTGCTCATAAAAGAGGGTCTTTGAACCACGATTTGTTCATCACTCATTTTTCGTGCTCTCCCTGCTATAGTATTGAAGTGACAACCAGCCGAGTCACCGGCCTTGTCAAATATTGTAACAGATTACTGGTGTTTTACCTTCTCAAATAAAATCTTTTCGACCCCATCAGGCACCAATCCGGATACGTCCGAGTTCAATTCAGCCAACTGCTTGACCATACTCGAACTGAGAAACAAATACTCTGCGCTGGTCATCATAAACATAGTCTCGATCTGATCGTCAAGCTTTTTGTTCATCAAAGCCTGCTGCAGTTCATACTCAAAGTCCGAGACAGCCCGCAAACCCTTGATTATAAGACGCGCATCGCGTTTTCGCGCATATTCTACCGTTAATCCGTGGAAATAGTCTACCTCAACATTCTCTAAGTGTCTACATGCTAAACGAAGAAGATCGACTCTTTCTTGCGCGTCAAACATCGACTTCTTCTCCAGATTCACAGCCACAGCCACCACAAGCTCATCAACCAGCTTCGCAGCCCGTTCGATAATATCCAAATGCCCGTTTGTAACCGGGTCAAAAGATCCTGGATAAATTGCTTTCATAGTCTCCATCGCCAGCCGGTCAACTCACCGCCACCAACTCAAACGCCTCATATTTTTTCAGTATATCTCTGCGCAACCTCGCAAACGCCGGGCTAGCCAGGTTAGGATCCTTCTCTATCGTAGCAAAAGCCTCTTTGCGAGCGATTTCAAGGATCGGAATATCTCTAAAGATATCCGCTATGGTCAACGCCGGCAACCCGCTCTGCTTCGTCCCGTAAAACTCTCCCGGCCCCCTCAGCTTCAGATCCTCTTCGGCGATAACAAACCCATCGTTGGTAGAGGACATAGTGGTCATCCGGGTTACGGAGTCGGCGCTGTTGCCCTCACAAATCATAACACAATATGATTGTTCGCTGCCACGCCCCACACGTCCTCTAAGTTGATGTAATTGAGCAAGCCCAAATCTGTCCGCGTCCTCAATCACCATCACCGTCGCATTCCGCACATCCACCCCGACCTCGATAACCGTAGTTGAAACCAGGATATGTATCTCCCCTGCTCTGAATGACGCCATAACAGCGTCTTTTTCCTCGGATTTCATCCCTCCGTGCAGTAACCCGATTTTGAGATCAGGAAATATTTCATTCTGCAGATACTCAGCAAGCTCGGTCGCCGCTCTCACCTGCAACTTTTCGCTCTCTTCTATTAACGGACAAACCACGTAAGCCTGCCTGCCCTGGTCGATCAGCGTCCGCACCGCAGCATATACCTTCTTTCTCTCGCCATATTGCTTCCAGTGCGTCTTAACCGGTTTTCGGCCAGGCGGTAGCTCGTCTATTATCGAGATATCCAAATCCCCGTAAACAGTCAGGGTAAGAGTTCTGGGAATCGGGGTAGCGGTCATAACCAGCATATCCGGCATCAGGCCCTTCTCCATCAACGCAGCCCTCTGCATCACCCCAAATCTATGCTGTTCATCGACGATCACCAGCCCCAGATTACGAAACTCCACGCCTTCCTGAATGAGCGCGTGCGTCCCTATCACAATCTGAGTCTGCCCGGATGCAACCCTATCGTTGACCTCCCTGCGGTTCTTGCTCTTCAAGCTGCCCGTTAACAGGTCCACCCTTATGCCCATCAGGTCGTGGTCGCCCAGCAGATTGGATATCCCCAGGTAATGTTGCTCGGCCAATATCTCAGTAGGGGCCATCAGCGCCGCCTGATAACCATTCTTAACAGCTATCAACATAGCAGCCAGCGCAACCGCAGTCTTACCCGAACCCACATCACCCTGTAACAGTCGATTCATACACGTAGGCCGCGCCATATCCGCCGCAATTTCCCCAATCACGCGCATCTGAGCACCTGTCAGCTCAAACGGCAGCAGTGCATCCAGTTCCCTGTCGAAATCAGCAGGTATGCTGAACTGAATTCCCCTGCCAGGAGCCTCAATTCCGTGCTTGCGCATAGCCAGGGCCAGTTGGAGCATAAACAACTCCTCAAACACCAGCCTCTTACGTGCAGCCTGCAGAGCCTCTTCAGTGTCGGGAAAATGTATGTTCCGGACAGCGCTTTGAATATCCATCAGCCCCAGCCGTTTCCGCAATTCATCCGGTAGGGTTTCTTCCAATAGTCCTACATATTTCTCCAGCGCGCCAGCAATAATTTTTCTGAGATTTATCTGAAATATGCCTTCGGTGAGGGGATATATCGGCACTATGCGGAGAGTGGTCAGTGAGTCCTCCGCCTCCGACCACAACTCGACCTCCGGGGACGACATCTCCACCCCCCAACGGCCGACCTGCACTGTGCCATACGCGACGATCTCCCGACCCTTTAACTTCAGAAACTGATCTTTTCGGTATTTCTGATTAAACCACGTCAGCACCACGCACCCGCTGCCGTCCTCAACGACCACTTTGGTCAACATCAATCGTCCCCTGGTCGGCACATTTTCGGCAGTGATAACCGTACCTCGCACTGTAGCAGCCTCTCCGTGCTGCAAACCAGCAATGCGTGCGAAGTGAGTGCGGTCTTCGTATCGTCGGGGATAGTGGCGGATCAGATCCTCGGCGGTTTCGATGTTGAGCCTTTTCAACAGAGGCGCTATTCGAGGTCCAACCCCTTTGACGAACTGAGCTTCCGTATCAAGCGACCGTTTTACGGGCGCCGACGAGGGTGATTTGTTGACAGATTTAGAAGCGGCGGAGTTGGCCATTGGGTCTCTCGTTCAAGGCACATTATATGGTCGAATTAACCTCCATGTCAAGCATACTCGCGTGTTACAGGCGGCTGTTCAATTTACGCTCGGCCGCCACATTTTTTGCAGTTTTGGTTTATTCTCATCCTTGACACGGCAATATTCATAGGGTATACTCCGAATATAATACCAGTAATTATGCTGGGTTTCCTCAGAAGTCAAGAAGACAAGAGGCAGAGGATTATTCTCGGAGGATTCCGGCCCGCTGAAAGGATGTGCGGATTCCGTCGGAATCAAAACTGGGAGGTTCCAAGGCCAATCAGGCCTGGCAGATCAACTGCTATACAACTTACTTCGGTCTCAGGCTGTCGCAGCGCCCAATGCAGATAGCCATCTTCGATAAAACGCTAATAAATTGCAGGCGGGATCAACTGTTACACGCAGTAGCCCCGTTGTATTTGGCATCAGCGCTGCTCAGCCCATGTATCGCAGGGGGATAAGCTCCCCTCGAGTTCATATCGATACCTGTTATTTGGTTCGACAACCGCAGCTATCGTTTTACAGACAGCCCCGGTTGTGAAAGGAGAGACTTCGTGGCAATCGAGCAATCTGACAATAACCAGAAAAATAGAGTAGTAAAGCTGACCAAACGCGAGACCCAGGTTCTATCACTTGTATTGGAAGGAAAAAGCTCACGCGAAGTGGCTTTTGCACTATTTTGCAGCAAGCGCACCGTCGACTATCATCTCACCAAGATTTACGAAAAACTGGAAGTGTCTAATCGAGTTCAGGCGATGCGCCGGGCCGCTTTGTTGGGGCTAATCGAGGTAGGCCAGCCGGAAAGAACCGCTGTCTAGCCGGAATATCCGTTGCTTCTGCGTTTCAGACCACAAGCCTGTCTGCCGTTTCTACCTGCGTGTCACTTTAGATGAGCGGTGTCGTTGATCTTTATCGCGTTGCGTTCTCCCCATTTGTTCACATTGAACCGGCTGACGCTGCACGGGTCGAGTTCAAATGATATATTCGTCTGCCCAATTTCAAGGCCAAACCACCAGCAGATGGCTGCGTTTGCAGACCCGCCGTGCATGACCAGCAGCGTTACGCCGTCAGTGTTCCTAATGGATTCTAAAAAACCGACCACGCGTTCCGACATCTGACGCCAGTTCTCTGCCCCCGGATATGGCACCCAATCCACCAGCGGCTGAGTTATAGGATTTACGATGCGCGAGGCTGCTTCGTTTGTCATATCTGCTGCCTGGCCGTTATTTAGTTCTCTGAGTTCAGGGGTCAGTTCTGGCCTGATCGGAAGCGAAGTTGCCATCAGTTCCGCAGTCTCCACCGCTCGCGCCAGATCGCTTGCATAAAACGAAAATCGCCGTTCACCTATCAAGGATGCGAGATATTCTCCAGTCAGAGTCGCCTGTTGCACCCCCAACTCTGTGAGATGGCTATTTGTCCATCCGCCGGTGAGGTCATTTATAAGATGATCCGGTTCTCCGTGCCTTACAATAATCAGTTCTTCTATGTCAGCACCTTTCTCCATTTCGCGAAGAGTTCAGTATCTACTTCCACAAACGCTTTGCCTTTAGTCTTATCATCACGCTCCAGGTAGGCGACCCCATCGCTGACTCCCAGAAACGTGAAAAGCTCGTTTTGCGGTGATCTTACCTTGTCCATCCTCGAAATCCCATAGATGGTTGGGCCGGTGGAGGCGATAATATCCCTGCGCACCACTGCAATCGGTTTGTTCAAAATGATACCTCCGGCTACTGTCTAATAATTCTATTATAACTCTTATACGCTATCTGCCCTTGCACCTTCGACGCCAAATTTGCATTGACAACAGGCAGGCGGTATTGTAGTATTGGGAAACATCAGACACGGAGGTCAGATCGAGTGAGCGTTCGGAGTTCGACGAAGAAACGAACCAGGACCACCCGCCCTGCCGCCAGGCGTGGGCGAAGGACTCGAAACAATCTCTCAATTGCTGCGCGGGTGGTCTGTATAGTAGCACTGCTTGTTGGAGGGGTGCTCCTTTTCAACAAAATCAAGCGCCCCATTGTTCTGCTCCACAATGAACGACGCGAAAGAGATCGCATTGTGGCCGAATACAACACCCTGCGAGACGAAAACGAAAAACTCCGCCGGCAGCTGGCCTATATCAGAACCTCTCGCGGAATAGCCCAGGCCGCGCGCAAACAGGGCTTTGTGAAACCAGGAGAAATCTCTCTGGTGATCCCAGAAGAGCCTGCTGCAAGCAGGAAGTGACCCTCGTTTTGTGACCGGTAACTCCAGGGTACCAGTACTAAGTATAGTACTGAACATCCTTTCGGGGGCAAACGGCCATGAATAACGAAAAGAACCCCGCATCCAATATCGTATGGGTCGCCGTTGTGGCAGCGTTTCTCCTGGTGTTTGGCTCGGTGTGGTATGCTTCATCGCTTGGCAGCCGCAAAAGTGCGCACAGGGCGAGAACAATGGTTGCCGAAAAATCGACCCCATCATCGAGTGCAAGCTCGCCGGATATCGGGACGGATTCAGGTCTGGGTGTGCCGGCGCTTCCGCCGCCGGATATACCTCTTTCGGATCCGATTGTGCAGATTACTCCAATGAAACCGCTGAAGCCGATTCCAAAAAAGGCCGAGAACCACAAAATCTCGGTTAAAGATATGTTTCCTATGGGAGATATTACGCGCGACCAGCCAATTGTAGAGCATCCCTATCGCACGATGGCAGAGCTGTTCCCCAGTTTTGAATATAACGGAAAGCTGTGGTCGGCCACTGGCAAATACCTGCTTGCCGGACAGGCGGATTTGACGCCTACAGGCTTTTCTCTGCGCACTGGGCAGATGTTGTTTGCTTTGGCGAACACGGCAGCGCCGGACAGTGTACTATTTGTGAGAAGCCGCCAGGACCCGGAAAAGTACGCCATCTACAGGGCCACAATGTGATAGCAGTATAGTCCCGGCTCAATGAGCCGGGACGCCTGCAGTTTAATGGATTGTTGGACTTAAAACGCCTCTTCTTCTTCGAAACTAAATTCGCCCTCGGCTGTATACAACTCCGGGTCCATGTCGAACTCTTCCTTGCATTCTTCGCTGCAGAAACAATAGTGCTTGTTCTTGTAGGTAGTGCAGACAGATGAATGTTCATCCGGAACAATCATTCCGCAGACAGGATCGATAGGCATTTCGGTCACCTCCAATTCGTTGCGTACTGCACATTTCCCACGGTCTCTCAGGTTAAAACCAAAAATGACAGCGACTGTTTTAGTCATTTATTGATGAGTGAAGGAAACCAGGCGTCGTTCGGCGAACCGACATAGGAGCGATATGTGCACAAGTGCTGTGTTTGTTGCTTTAGGAACCGATTTCAGGAGGACACTATTTCAGATGGATTATTTTCTGACTGAAGAGCAGATATTTATGCGAGACGTCGCCAGGGAGTTGGCGGAGAAGAAGATCAAGCCGGTGAGCGCGCATTATGATGAGGCCAACGAATTCCCATGGCCTATCGTTAAGGATATGGCGGCTGCTGACATTTTCCGAGTCTTTATCGATGAGAAATACGGCGGGATGGCTGGGGATTCCCCCATTATGAACATGTGCGTGGTGACCGAGGAACTTTCCAAGGTCGACGGTGGGATAGCCCTTGCGTTCGCCGCGACTGGTTTGGGCACGTTCCCGATCCTTGTCTCAGGTTCGGAGGAGCAGAAGGAGAAGTGGCTGCCGAGGATAGCGGATGGCACAATCGCCGCCTTCGGTCTCACCGAGGCCAACGCTGGTTCCAACGTCGCTGCGATGCAGACAAGAGCGGTTGAAGACGGAGATCATTTTATCCTCAACGGCACCAAACAATGGATCACCAATGGCGGCGAGGCGGATATCTACACAATTTTTGCGGTCACCGACCCGGAACGTGGGCCTAGGGGCATTTCCTGTTTTGTGGTGGAAAAAGGGACCGAGGGCTTCTCGTTCGGTAAAAAAGAGGACAAAATGGGCATTCGCGCCTCGGCTACGCGCGAGCTGATATTCCAGGATTGCCGCGTGCCCAAGGAAAATATGCTCGGCCGAAGAGGAACGGGGTTCTTCACTGCGATGAAGACGTTCGATCAGTCCAGGCCGGGAGTAGCGGCCCAGGCTCTTGGTATTGCTTCTGGTGCATTATCGCTGGCGGTTAACTATTCCAGAGAACGCGAGCAGTTCGGCCAGCCGATCTCGGCTTTCCAGGGTCTTCGGTTTATGCTTGCAGATATGGCTATGAAGGTCGAGTCGGCTCGTGCGCTGGTCTACAGCGTGGCGAGATGGATCGACTCTCAGCCGGATGATAAGGTGACGGCATACTCTGCGATGGCCAAATGCTGGGCTTCGGACGTTGCTATGGAGGTCACCACCAACGCCGTTCAGGTCTTCGGCGGATATGGTTATATGAAGGAGTATCCGGTCGAAAAGATGATGCGCGATGCCAAGATCACCCAGATCTACGAAGGCACCAACCAGATCCAACGCGACGAAATCGGCCGTGGCTTAATAGCCGAAGCCGCAAGAAAGAGCAGATAACAAAACGGGAATTAATGGCCGGGAGTCTATCCCGGCCACCACCTGATTTCATCTCACAACCCCAGCGGCTGCCTGTTGTAACGTAGTGTCCGATCTTAGTCTCGGGCTCGCGAAAATAGGACTGCTACCACACAGAGCCCATCTGTTGCGTTTTTCATCCCCGTCAGGCCCAATGTTTGACAATATGTGCCTCAAGGATTATAGTCTATTTGATGAACAAGTAATTGTTGGCCGGCGGAAACCGGCACAGTATAATGCCGGATCGGTTCGCCAGGCCACGGGTGATGTGGCCTTTTGTTTTAGGGCTGAGAGGTAGTAGGTGTATGGATCAATATAAGAGCCTGGTCGCGATGATATCTGAGATGGACGGAGTGGTGGTCGGATATTCCGGCGGGGTAGATAGCACTCTGGTCGCAAAGGCCGCGGCTGATGCTCTTGGCGAGCGCGCTGTATGCGTTTTGATCGATTCGTTTTTGATACCAAAGTCAGAAATTGATGATGCGGTAATGATCGCAACCGAGCTGGGTTTTAATCTGGTGAGGTTGAAGATGGACGTATTGGAGGTCAATAATCTCGCCGAAAACGAACCTGATCGATGTTACTTCTGTAAAAAAGCTGTTTTTTCAAAGTTGCTGGAGGTAGCAAAAGAGCACGGATTAGAATGTGTGCTGGATGGCACCAACACGGACGACGAGTCCGACTTCAGACCTGGCGCAAAAGCGGTGGAAGAACTAGGCATTAGAAGTCCGCTTAAAGAGCTTGGTATCACCAAGGATCAGGTGCGGGAGATGTCCCGCGAATTGGGACTGCCGACATGGGATAAACCGTCTTACGCCTGTCTCGCCTCCAGAGTCCCCTATGGTACTCCGTTGACGCTGGAGATATTAGGCCAGGTTGAGGCTGCCGAGAGCATTTTACATGAATTAGGCTTCCGAGAGTGCCGGGTGCGCCATCACGGCGATATCGCTCGAATAGAGTTGATGCCTGAGGATATGCGTGCTATGCTGGCCACTGAGCCTCGCAACTTGGTTCTGCACAGATTCCGCGCGCTTGGATACGGTTATGTTACGATGGATTTGGCTGGATACCGCACGGGAAGTATGAACGAACCGCTGCTCGGCAACAATAACAACTTCAAGGAATGGGGCGT
Organism: Armatimonadota bacterium; assembly: GCA_050948905.1. Lineage (GTDB taxonomy): Bacteria > Armatimonadota > UBA5829 > UBA5829 > UBA5829 > DTKD01. The sequence goes on from JBMNES010000001.1 coordinate 1,944,675, forward strand.
CGGCAACAGGTAGCGACGGAAGGCCTGGCGTGCTGGTGTGCTTGTCTAATGGATTTGAAACTGCTCAGGCAACTGCTCGAAGATATTAAATCCGGCGCAGTCAACGTCGACGACGCAATGATGCGACTGCGCTCGCTGCCGTATGAAGATGTAGGGTTTGCCAAACTCGACAACCATCGCCGATTACGAAACGGAGTGGCGGAGGTTGTTTTTTGTCAGGGCAAGACCACGCCTCAGATAATAGAAATCCTCAAAAGACTCTCCGCCCAAAATGGCTGTATCCTCGCTACACGGGCGGACGCACAGGTCTATCGCGCGGTGCAATCAGAAATCCCTGACTCGACATACTATGAAGCCGCCAGGATAATCGTGGTCGGCAAGCCCGAGCGTAGCGAGGAAGAGTTGGCCACAGACAGTAAGTATGTAATGGTATTATGCGGCGGCACTGCGGATATACCGATTGCCGACGAGGCTGTCGTAACGGCGACTGCTCTCGGAAGCCGGGTCGAAAGGGCCTATGACGTCGGAGTAGCTGGTCTGCACCGGTTGCTCGATCAGAAAGACCGCATCTTAGGAGCAAATGTGCTGGTGGTATTAGCCGGAATGGAAGGCGCGCTGGCCAGCGTGGTCGGCGGGTTAGTCGACCGGCCTGTTATCGCTGTGCCTACCAGCGTCGGCTACGGCGCAAGCTTCGGCGGGCTGGCGGCGTTGCTTGCTATGCTGAACTCGTGTGCTGCAGGGGTGAGTGTGGTCAATATAGACAACGGCTTCGGTGCTGGTTACCTGGCCCACCTCATAAACAATCCACAAAATTAAAAAGAGGAGAGACTCTATGAGAATAGCCTATTTCGACTGCTTTGCCGGGATAAGCGGAGATATGACCCTGGGTGCGCTTATCGACGCGGGAGCCGACTTCGATGCGTTGAACTCCGAACTGGAGAAACTACACATCCACGAATTCGAGCTGACACGAGAACAGGTTATGAAGCGCGGCATCGCCTCCTGCGATGTTACAGTGCATACGCACCACCATCATCACCACGACGACCATCACGGCCATTCTCACGAACACTCCCACGGCCGCTCTTTTACCGATATCAAGCATATTATCTCCGAAAGCGCGCTATCTGAGCGGGTAAAGCGGGATTCCATAGCCATATTCGCCACTCTCGGCGAGGCTGAGGCGAAGATTCATGGCACGACTATAGATAAAATCCACTTCCATGAAGTCGGCGCGGTCGATGCTATTGTCGATATCGTCGGAGCCTGCATCTGCCTGGAACTGCTCGGAATCGACAAAATATATTGCAGCCCGCTCCCGACTTTCACTGGAATGGTCGAAATAGCTCACGGCAAATTTCCTCTGCCTGCCCCTGCCACCATGGAGATTCTCACATCCAAAGGTGCGCCCTGGCGGGAGCTGGGCATAGAAGGGGAGATAGTAACCCCTACAGGCGCCGCGATTGTCGCCACCCTTGCTGAGGGGTTTGGCTCAATGCCCGCTATGAGCGTAAAGGCCACGGGTTACGGTTCCGGCAAGCAGGATTTTGGCATACCCAACGTGCTGCGGGTCGCTGTCGGAGAGGCCGATGCTGGTTCCTCTTCAGAGGCTGTCGACGTGGTGATTGTTGAGACCAATATCGATGACCTCAGCCCGCAGGTATATGAGCTTGTAATGGAAAGGCTCTTTGAGGCGGGCGCGCTGGATGTATATCTGACTCCGGTCGTCATGAAAAAATGCCGCCCGGGCACTCTGCTTTCAGTCATCTGCGAAGCCACTCTAATCGACGCAATCAGCGCTGTGATTTTCGAAGAGACAACCTCTATCGGGGTCCGCATCGACGAGCGCAAGCGCATTTGCCTGCAGCGGGAGATCAAAACGGTCGAGACGGAGTATGGCTCCATTAGCCTGAAGATCGCCCTCCGGCAAAATCAGATGCTTAATATCCAGCCGGAGTACGAGGAGTGCAAAGCCGCCGCGAAGAAGCATCAAGTACCTATTAAGCGGGTCAGGGACGCTGCGCTTGTGGCGTTCTATAGCATTCAGGACTGACATTATTTTTATAGAGGGTAGACAATGCCAAGCAGGTTATTTATGCTTATGGTCACGCTGTTTGCCGTGATCGTGATCGCTGGAGTTGTGGAGGGTGATCCCGTGATTAAGAAAGCTGTAACCACGCCGCCTGCCTTGGAAAAGGCTGGCGAGCGGCCGTATGAGATGGTCGGGCGCAAGGACGTTCGTGTGCCGCTGGTCGATTTTCAGGATATAAGCGGCTGGACTGTCGAGTGCTACAACGATGCCGATGCTGAGTTTGCTTTGAGCCAAGAGCAGAAGATGTGGGGCGAGTTCACGGGCAAGCTCACCTATACCGGCAAATCCGATAACGGGACCGTGATCCTGCGCGCGCCGCAGCCGATTGCCGTCGAAGAGTTCGACTGCATCAATATGTGGCTGAACGGCAACGTGTGGGAGTGGGCGCCGGAGCCAGGGTCTCCGTTTGTCGTAGTGTCGGTAATTCTGGTCGATGCAGATGGCAAAGAAGAGGCTGTCGCAGCGGTGAAGATGCGCTGGAAGGAATGGTGGCTTACCCACGCCAGGTTCTCTAAACCGATGAAAGGCCGAAAAGTCAGCGGCATAAAAATCGAGGGCATCAACAACCCCGAGCCGAGATCGATCTACTTCGGCGCTCTTTATTGTTATAAGGAAAACCTCCAGCCGCTAACATTCGAACCACGCCCCGCCAGGAACCTCACACTGCTGCCGGGTCAGGATCAGGGCCTAAACGGCACCGGCCCCGGCAAGCTGCCGTTTCCTACTCGTGAGGAAACCATCCTGCCGACCAACTATGTTAAGGAATTCAAAACAAACCTTAACCGCAATGCCGAAGGTTCTTACGAATTCTTATACAAAGGCAGCGACGGCGAGATCAAATATGTCTACGAACCGGCAACTGGTAAACTTGGTGAAATCATTGCCTGGGTAGATGGGAAGCAATTTGGCAGGCCGATGAGCGCAGGCGGCATTCAAATCGAAGACGAGGTGCTTGCCGGTAAATTAATCGAATCCAAAATCGAAGGCGACGCACTGCATCTGACCTTCGAGTTCGAAAAGAACAATCGCCCGGTGAGAGCTGAATACATAATGCGGCTCTGGCAGAAGTCACTTGTAATCGACTTCATCTGTCGAGGCGGCCGCGCCACGGGCCTGACTCTGGGTGGAATCGACGGGATCCCCAACCCTCGAATATTCCCAATCCCATATCTCAGCTTCCACTGGATGCAGCGGCCGAGGTTCTTGTGCGCCGGCGATCCGGATAAGCCTATATTCCAGACGGTTTGGGTGGACTGGTATAGGTCAAACGCATCTGAGATGTATGTAGAGCAGTGGACCGCCGAAAACTCTGCCAAAATCAATGGTGGTGTGCGCTATAAAGCCAAGACCGACGGCAAAAGAAACGACCTCTACGAGCGCGTGTTTTTGACCGTCTCGCCACGATATGAAGAAGTGCTGCCCACCATCGCCAACCCGCCCAGCCCTCGCGGCCAAATCGCCGGCGAAAGGCTGTGGCAGGAGAGTTGGGGGCCAGCTGAATATGCCAAAGAGATGGAACGCAGCCAGAAACTGCGGTCTTACGGCATCGAGAAGATGACCCAGTGCAATCACGAGATCAGTTGGCGCGACGAAGGCGAGAGCTTCACTATGCGCTTGAAAGCAGCGCCAGGGAAGGGTGGGGACGAGGCCCTGAAGAACTACGTTGCCCATCAGAAGTCTCTGGGCTGGTTGTCCGGACTATATACCAACTACTGCGACATGGCTCCAGTGAACGAAAACTGGACCGAGGATATGCCGCAGCTCACACCAGAGGGCGATTGGCGGCCGGCGTGGCCTCGCAACTACGCCCTGAAACCTTCACGCGCCGTGGAAATGGACGCGAAATACGCCAAGCAGATCAAGAAAAAATACGGCTCAAATGCGGCCTACACCGACGTCCACACCGCTGTGCCGCCGTGGACCTACTGCGACTACGACGCCCGCGTGCCGGGAGCAGGCACCTTCGCGGCAACGTTTTACGCATACGGAGAATTGCTGCTCAACGACCAGAGCGTCTACGGGCCGATCTGGTCTGAAGGCGCCTATCAATGTCTGTATGCCGGTCTTGCATCTGGCAATTACGGTCTGATGTACGACGACTCCAATCTATCCAAAGAGCCTTTGAACGTGGCCTTCGATCTGCTGAAAATCCACCCTCTGGAGTGCGATATCGGCATGCCGTGGATGGGTCAGTTCTTCAGAGTGCCGGGTTGGGAGAAGCCGGAGGTGATTGAGGCCAGCGTCGATCATTTCATCGCTGCCACCATAGCTTACGGCCACATCGGCTACCTGGTCGAGGAGACGCACGGCATCGAGAAAGCCTGCAGGTCGTATTATATGCTCCAGCAGCTTCAGAAGAGATACGCTATGCAGCCAGTAGAAACGATCGAATACGCCGACGAAAACGGTAATATGGTCTCCGCATCCATAGCCATCTCAAAGGATATTATCAATCTCTCCAGGCTGCATTTAGTCTATCGCAACGGGCTGGAGATATTCGTAAACGGCTCGGACAGCATCTGGAAAGTCGAGGACAAAGAGTTGCCAACATGGGGCTGGTATGCGCGAGACAAGAAAGGCGATTTCATCGAGTTCTCCGCGCTAGTCAACGGCCACCGGGTGGACTACGTAAAATCCCCGGAATATGAATATCTCGACGCACGCGGTAAAGTGACTTCCTTAGGCTCGTTCATCACCAAAGGCGCGGTAGCGCTCAGAAAAGATGGCGACAAAGCCGAGATCATAGACATCCTCGGCAACGACGAGATCACGCTCAAGTCAAGTGCGGATAAATGCACCGCATACGACGGCGACGGCAATAACCTTGGGGCGGCTAAAATCAAAAAGGCCGGCCCGCTGGTTACGATAACTACAGTAAAAGACGCCCGGAAATACGTGCTGTAGACGCAACTTCCGGAGCACAATCGATATATGGTTTGAAACGGGAAATATGCTTCCGAGCGAATATACTTCGGAAGCATATTCTATTATGTAGAGAGATGGCGCGGCGTGAGCGGTTTTGATATAAAAGGCGTTTCTGGTTTGTCGCAGGCCGAAGCGGACCGGAGATTTACGAAAGACGGTCCAAATGAGCTCGAGTCTGCCAAACCGCGCAGCATTTTCGCTGTTGCGGTTGAGGTTATGCGCGAGCCGATGTTTTTGCTGCTGGTGGCCGGTGGCGCGATATATCTCCTGCTGGGCGACGTTCGAGAGGCTCTGTTTCTACTTGCATTCGTCTTTGTGGTGATCGGCATCACGCTTCACCAGGAACGAAAAACCGAAAACGCATTGCAGGCGCTGAGAAACCTCTCTAGCCCGCGAGCGCGTGTCATTCGCGATGGAGAAGAAAAAAGAGTCGCAGGGCGAGAGGTTGTGCGAGGAGATGCGGTTATTGTCTCCGAAGGTGATCGTGTGCCGGCGGATGGGGCAGTGATTTCATCCACCAATCTCTCCGTCGACGAATCGCTTCTGACCGGTGAATCGGCGCCGGTGAGGAAATCCGAATGGGACGGCGTATCAACTGACGCACGCCCCGGCGGCGACGATGGGCCGTTTGTGTTCTCCGGCAGCCTGGTCTTGCAGGGGCAAGCGCTGATAGAGATTCGCAAGACAGGCACGCATACGGAGATGGGCAAAATCGGCCGATCCCTGCAAAGCATCGAAACCGACAAGACTGCCTTGCAGAATGAGATGGGCAGGCTGGTGCGCAACCTCGCGATATTCGGGGCGCTGTTGAGCGTAGTCGTGGTGATCGCCTATGGCCTCACACGAGGCGATTGGATGCACGGGGTATTGGCCGGTGTCGCGCTGGCAATGGCGATGCTGCCTGAGGAATTTCCCGTCGTCCTGACTATATTCCTGGCAATTGGAGCCTGGAGAATCTCCAGACACCAGGTGCTGACCAGACACATGCCGGCGATCGAAATACTCGGCTCGGCAACTGTGCTGTGCGTGGATAAAACGGGCACCCTCACAATGAACCAGATGTCGGTGGGCCATCTGTATGCTCATGGCCAGCACCTGATCCTGGATCACGACCGCTCAGAACCGCTGCCGGAGGATTTTCACAGGCTGCTCGAATTCAGCATTCTGGCAAGCCAGCGCGACCCCTTCGACCCGATGGAAAAGGCGTTTCACAGGCTGGGCCAGGAGTATCTTGCGCAGACCGAGCATTTGCATCGCGATTGGACGCTCGCACAACAGTATCCGCTCTCAAAGGAACTGCTCGCCATGTCCCTCGTCTGGACTTCGAGAACCGGGGAGGATTATGTCATAGCGGCAAAGGGAGCGCCGGAGGCCATCGTCGACCTCTGTCATTTCAGCGAGGATCAAAAATCGGAGCTGGACGAGCACGTTACCGTGATGGCCGAAATGGGGTTGCGGGTGCTCGCGGTCGCGGGCTCCAGTTTTACCATAGATAAGAATCTGCCTGGCAAACAGCACGATTTCGACTTCGAGTTTTTGGGATTAGTCGGCTTGGTCGACCCCGTTCGGCCATCGGTTCCGGGTGCTGTTGCGGAGTGTTACGAGGCTGGAATCAGGGTCGTCATGATCACGGGGGACTATCCTGCCACAGCCCAAAACATCGCCCGCCACATCGGGTTACGGCACCCGTCGCAGATTATCACCGGCGAACAACTGGATGAGATGACTGACTCTGAGCTGCGTGATCGTATCGGCAGCGTCGACGTCTTCGCCCGGGTGGTGCCGGAACAGAAGCTCAGGCTCGTTAAAGCTCTGAAAATGAACGGCGAAGTTGTGGAAATGACCGGCGACGGAGTCAACGATGCACCCGCGCTGAAGGCCGCGGATATCGGCGTCGCGATGGGGGAACGCGGAACCGACGTCGCCCGCGAAGCCTCCGAATTGGTATTACTCAACGACGACTTTTCGTCCATAGTCGCCGCGATCAGACTGGGCCGAAGGATATTCGACAATCTGAGAAAGGCGATGGCGTATATCTTCGCCGTGCATATTCCCATTGCCGGGTTGTCTCTGATACCCGTCGCGTTGGGCTGGCCGCTGATACTGCTGCCGATACACATTGTTTTTATGGAACTCATAATCGACCCCGCTTGCTCCACCGTCTTTGAGGCCGAAGAAGGTGAGCCTGATATTATGCTCCGTCCGCCGAGAGACCCCAAAGAGTCGATATTCGACCGCAGGACAGTCATCTGGAGCACGCTTCAGGGGTTAAGCATACTGCTTGTGTCGCTGGGTGTGTTTATGGTCGGCCGAAACGTGGGTTTAATCACTCAAATCAGCCGAACAATGTCGTTTACCACGCTGATAATTGCAAACCTGACCCTGATTCTGGCAAACGCTTCCTGGTCACGCAGCATCGTCGGCACACTGCGATCAAGGAACCGCGCCCTGTGGTGGGTCATCGGCGGGGCTTTGGTATTTTTAGCCGTAGCGCTCTATGTTCCTCCGCTGAGAGATTTGTTCAACTTCGCCAGACTAAACGCCATCGACTGCGTCATCTGCGTAATCGCCGGGATAGCGAGCGTGGCGTGGTTCGAACCTGCAAAACTGGCTATTATGCGGCACAGGGAGGCCAGGCGGCGGTAGAATGAGGCATTTTCGCGTTTTTTCTGTCATCCTGCGCAAAGTCGCAGGATCACGCCGCGCTTGTGCAAATCAGTGGATTCCGCGACTCCGGCGGAATGACAATCCTCCAAACCTGGATAGGTGGCATAGATAGGTGGCAATCTCCGAATTGCCACCTCACGAGTAATTTGCGGCGATCTCCGAATCGCCGCTGCCAGCAATCCGATTCACATTATCTCTAAACACGCGCTTTATTTCTGGCTTTCGCCCTTTTCGCATTTTCGCGTTTTCTTTTTCTGTCGCCCCACACAAAGCCGCAGGATCACTTAATACTGCTGCATATAATACAAGTAGTTTACAAGCAGGTTCATACCATCATCAGTAAGCATGCTGTAAGAAGTTTGATAGCCCCATTGCAGGTATCTGCCATCCCTGCATATTGTCAGGTAAGAACTGCTTTCATTTAGTGAGAACAGACCCTCTGAAAAAGGCCAGTCGTTATAAATGCCAAGTACGTTAGTTGTCTGCTTTGTGACCTGCACCATGTTGCCATACTGCATATTCACCGGGTTATCAAACCAGATTGCCGGGTGATTGAAGTTGAGGTGTCCATACATACCTGTTATAGCAGACGATTTGGATGCGCCTAAACTCACACCGGGGACAGTGTCCAGGAACTGGCATCCTCCAAGGCCGATCGCGATAACAGGTTTCTGCGAGTTAATGACTTGTTGGGAAAGCTGTGGGGCTGCCCATACATTGCTTGTATCGTTGCAGATTACTATAGCATCATAGGCTGTCAGGTCGTAGCTGCCCAACGAGTTGACTTTAATTGTAGTCGCCTCCCATTTCCTTTCTCCCATAGCCGATGCCAGTGCCTGGATATTGGGATCGTTTTTGTAGATTAACGCCACTTTGCCTCCCAGACCCTGGACATCCTGCCTGCTGCGTAGCCTCAGCACATTGCGAGTATCGTCGTTGGGCAGGAGGCCACCGCCGCTGATTCCTGTCACGGCCACGTGCACACCTTTTGGCATCAGGTAAACCGACGAAGCCATTCCAGCGTCGATCTGAAGCCCAGGGTTGGAAAAACTGTATTTAACACCCGAACCATCTGCTATATAGAAGTCCTTCCCGAAGCGCGAGACCACCTTGCCAGTGGTCTTCACCAGAAGCCCGACATTATACACCCCCGATGTTTTGTCGCTGGGCACTGGTGACGCTTTTTGGGTTTTTGGAACCCCTCCCAAAGAACTGTGATTCATATACAGCGGCCTGGGTTCGTCGCCCAGCTCACCCAGTTGCAGTGAAAGACAATCAATGGCCCTCTCACCTTGATGACGTGTCATAATGCCGCCTATCATAACCCTTTGCCCTATCGGCGGCAGTTCGCCGGAATAATTTACTCTAATGCCAGTAAGTCGCTCTTCATCCTGCATATAAAATGCTTTTGGATAATAGTGATGTCCAGTCACGATGTTCTCAGTCGAGACCACATAAACGCCATCATTCAAAGAAAACGGTGATGAGAACTTACCAATCCTCAGGCCCACCACAACATCTAAGCTGGCCTCATCGTATGCAAGCAGCGGATCCTGCACGCGGACCTTGATGTGCGTTGTGCCCTGGAACATGTTCGGGAAGTTCATTCGCAGGTAGCGATTATTGAGTATACTTACGCCAACAAAAGAATTGGTGTTTTCCTCTACAGTAAATGTAAGTTGCGATTGACTGTGGTCCACATCAGACGCATATTCGTAAAGGTCAATTGAGCGTGTCGTCGCAAAAAAGTCTGTCATATATATCTGATCCGGAATTGCCTCCATCACTGGCGGGTCATTTACCCCCAAAACCTGTACAGGCACCGCTTGAGTGGCGTAGCCGCCGTCCCAGTCGTAGACTCTGATCGTGACTGTTGCACTGCCGGAGTAATCCTCTGGCGGGGTGATGTTCAGGTATCGACCCGATGTAACTTTGGCTGACCCTTCGGGAAGAGTGGTCGAAATAACTTGAAATGCGAGCGATGAATTTGGAGTCTCTCTGTCGCTTGCGTATTGCCTGAGATCAAGCAGCGGATCCAGCATTGTGTCCTCATACAGGGATATCGGAGGCACAGATATCTGTGGGGGCTGGTTTACGTAATCTATTATGATTTTAAGCGGACACTCAGACCAATGCCCCTGCGGGTCGGTGACTCTTATCGTCAAATCACTGCTACCGTACCAACCGGCATTAGGCGCCACTCTCACCCAATAACTGCTCACTATAGAAGCCCCGCACTGAGGGTTACTGTTTCTGACTATTGCGTAGGTCAGCGATGTAGAAGGCGTCTCTCTGTCATAAGCATACTGGCTGAGATTCAGCGCATACAGATTCTGGCCGTTTTCGTTGACGTGAATATCCGGCAATCCACTAATAGTTGGCGTTTGGTTGCTTGGCGTTACTTGGACAGAAAAGCTCTTTTTGGCCGAGGCGATTCCGTCGCTACACGTAATCGATACAATAGCAGTGCCAAACCAGTTAGGCACGCTTTTTAAGTATACATCTCCCTGGCTGAAAGTCACTTCAATCTTGTTAGATGGCACTACCTCTGCCGAAAACGACAACTGGTGTATGGCGCTCTCCGCATCGGATGCGTAGTTGCCCAGGCTGAAAGCGAATGACTTTACGTTTTCCTGTATAGTGCAATTGGGGAGCGGGTTGATAACTGGGGCCGTATTATAGTCTATGGTATTTTGATATAAACACCGCACCGCGCCGTGTTTATCATAACCTTTGGACTTCCACGCATTCCAGAATTGCTGCATATTAGCGATCTTCTGCGATGTCATGATGTTCCAAATATATGTTACTGGATATGAATGCGTATCTAACCCATCGTTATTCGTGTCTATGAGGTCCCACAAAGCGCCAGCTACTCGCCCTTCAACTGTCTCACCTTCGTCTCTACCATCGTTCCAGGTGGGGGTCTCCATATCCCCCAGGCCAGAGGGAAAATGGGTATTTAGAGTCCACAAAGCCCAAAAATGGGCCCAGCCCTCTGTAAAGGCGCAGTTTTCGTGGCTTGATCCAAAAACATAGTGAGGCGAAGGGCAATGAGAAGTAGGAAGGTAATTTCCGTATATGTTATACATCACCGAATGGCCCATCTCGTGCAACACGACATACGGTGTATCCGCGTCGCCTGAATCAAGCCTTATACGGTCGCCGCGACGGTAGTTGGCGGTAAATGAACCAGACTCAGGGTTCCACACTACGCTGTGCCCGCCCGTTGCGGTGGGAGGAACCATATAGGCCTTGGTCATATCATCAATTATCCACCAGGCTTTGTGGTGTGGGTTGTTGTGGTTCAAAACGTGTACGTCCAGGTTTTTAGTGCCACCCGACGTAATGGTGTACTCGTATGTGTCTGTGGAGTAGAGTTCTGGTTCTAGATAATTGGGACGGCACGTTACGCCGTTTCCGTCATGCGACGACAATGCGTAGCAGCGCACATATATGTTGCTGTTCATATCTATCTTGACAGCAGGGAACTCATAGTAACCATCCCAGTCGGTATATGTGGTAGCAAGCACTGTATCCCAACCCATTCCCATTACTGCCGGTTGCCGCAACTGCACCATCGTATATTTCATCGACTGATTAATATTATCGCGATCGCTAAAGAGCCATCGGCCTTTGACTGTGACCCATTCAGCTGCAGCCGGTAGAATGGGGGAGGGCTGAGGAGGCGCAAAACCATTTGGACTGATTCCGCCAGTCTCCGGGCGATACGCCGGCAACTTCTGTGTCAGTCCCTCCACTTTGCCAATTTGCTGCGGCGGAGTTCGGATAAGGCTTGAGTCTGTCACTACTGAGCTGGCAGTGGTGTTAATATCAAGAAGGAGATAGGCAGGGGAGCACAAAAACATATCCGGCCTGTCAGCGGACTCTATTTTAGCTCTTACAAACTTATAACCCGCAGAGGAGAACTTAATATCTGCTTTGAAGCGGATCTTCTCGCCGGGCAATAGCTCATCAACAGCATGCGACGCCTCGCCGACCACCTCTCCTCCCTCAGGAATTGATACGGTGATAGTCACGTTTGTCAAAGCGCGTTCCGTTGTAGCCGCCACCCTCACCGTGCCGATTTTTCCAACATTCGGCACATCAAGAGCATCTAACTCTAGCTTTACAGGCGTGTATATGTGCGCACAGGCGGCGCAGGAAAGTGAGATAAGAAGAATACCTGTTAGTAACAGTATGCGTGCGGTCATCGGTAATACCTCCGGCCTCAGCCACAACAATATGGTGTATTGTGAGGAACTAATCAAACATGAGATGCTATTGGTAACTTACTGATGTATATCACATAATAAGCAGCCAGTCAATGACTATTATTTCATACATGAAGGATGACAATTTAAGACAAGGAGGACTGTTCCAACCACTAAACGCAGTGTTTTGTGACTAGTCTTACAGGAAATTCGATAACCGGTGGCCACCGAATCGCAAAAAACGGGCAGCGATCCCCGAATCGCTGCCCGTCTTAGCTATTGAACTGCGTAAACAGCACCAGCAGGTGTTATTTTCTTTCAACGGGTGCGTAGTAGATTTTGCCATCCACTTCATAAACCAGCGTCCGGCCATCCGGAGACCACGATGGATATCGTTTTATACCCTCGTTGAGGTCCAGTTGCCGGCGATCACTACCGTCCCGGGATGACACCCATAGTTCTGAACCAGTGATACTGTGACCGTCTTCAGTTGCCACTTCGTAGATGAGATATCTTCCATCCGGCGACCACGTCGGATTCTGACCATTGCCCAGCTTTATGTAACCACCCGTGTTGATATCTGCGATGTAAAGCTGACCGCTCAGCCCAGACGCTGCAACCACATCTCCAGTCGGAGCGGTTTGTGGGTTAAAGAACCCCGGTTCGCCATTGACATCCAGCAGTTTTTTCATTTCCCCTTTTTCGTCTACGGTCCAGAGTTCGTTTCCAGTGTTAGTAAATACACTTTTCCCTTTTGACGTCCCCTCGGAAGCAGGCACCAGGGCAGCAAAAGCAGTCGTCGTAACAGCGGCAAATCCGTTTACAAAGAACGCAGCAGAGAGTGCAGCGACCCGAGAGACGATTCCCTGTCCCCTCGATAATGACTTTACGCTTTTTACGTTTCCAGACTCGTCGACCTTTAACAGATCGTCTCCAGCCTTAAACTCAATGCCGTCCTTACTGCACTGCGGCGGGAAAAGGTCGCTTTGCCAATCGGTAATCTGAGTCTGCGAACTCCCATCCGGACTTGCCACCATCCCAGCCATAGCGGTCGTATCTTCATATCGTACCCTGTAAGCCAGGTTCTGACCATCCGGCCCCCAGCTATATCGCCAACCTGCAAGCGGGGCTTTGGCTATCGTCGAAAAATTCCCCTGCCAATCTGATGTAAACAAACCATCATATCTTTCGCTGGAAAACGCGATATATCGACTGTCGGCGGAAAACGATGGCATAGTGTACCTGCCTTCGGGTGTGCGCAGTTGGACAGGCTCACCGACCGATATATCAGCCACAGATGGAATAGCAATGACCAGCAAAAGAATTGCAACAATCCCCAACGTGATCCTCATCCTATCCACCCCCTTGTGCATCAGTTTTCGAAGGCAGCAGCAGGCCCACCACATTGAGCTCAAGTTTCACAAATGCGTCTGCTGAGCCACCTGCTCGTGTGACCTTTGCATCGCTCTTTATATCAGCTTCAGACCGGATAAGCTTGCCCTCGTTGTACGCAAATCTGGTATTAATCACGGCGGATTCCGTGCCTTCCAGAGTCAGCTTCCCGTGTATTTTGTCTATGACTTCGTATTTCAAAGGATAGCTGTATTTCGTCTCGATCAGAGCGCAGTCGTAACCATCGTAGTGCTCATAGCCTGTGAGTTTGGAACGAGTTTTGGCCTCAATTTTGTCCTTTTCATTTATCGCGACGCTGTAGTCCTGCTCCCATTCGTCACCGATTTTGATATCCTTGTTCGGAAAACCATGAAAACTCATCTGGCCGAATATCGACGCCAATGATTTCTGTTGTGGTTTGCCAGGCAGCAAGGCCAGCTTTTCCAGCCCCGCCACTTTTTTAATCACCCCACGGTCGTCAGTGGTGTAGACAATGTCTGGTAAGGTAATGACGCTGTCGCCGAACTCTGGTATTCTGACTGTCCCGGATTGGAGCGACCATAAAATCTTGTAAAGCCCATCCTCTTCAGCCTTTACACTCTGTTTGAAAAACATTTCGGTGACCGTATCGAGTTGCTGTTCTTTACTTGAATTCAGCAGTCGATATGAGCCTCGGTTCATAATCTGGACCTGGTAGCGTTGGTTCTCACCATCCAGATATTTGTATTTTAGCCTGAGCTGGTTGGGCGGGTTCTGGACTTTGCCGCCTTCATCGATCACTGCGGGTGATTCGATTGCATCTGCAGTCGAGTCCGTCTCTGCCGCCGCCACACCAACACAAACGACCGTGATCAAAATAAACGCTAGAAGCAAAGTTCGGCACATAGACAACACCCTCTTTCGGTAAACCTTATTCGACCTCACGTCGATTGTTGGTGGCACAGAGGGAGCCAATGTTACGCTCCCTCTGTGGATGTAGAAAGGCGCCTGTTATTTCGGCACGAACTTGATGGCATCCGCCATTACGACATAACCGGCAGTGGTCCAACAGGAAAGCTGAACATCCTTGCCAGGCGACATAGCAAATGTGCCCAACAGGTTCCATTTGCCGCCGTTGGCTTGCTGGTTAACCCGCACGGTCGATGAGCCGCCGTTGTGGTTGATGATGTAAGGCGCGGTAGCCGATCGGTTGGATCCCGCAGGCCACCAGGCGTAGACATCGTAGTTTCGGCTCTGCAGAGTAGGAGCCCATTTCGCAGGCTCGCTGACCGCTGCGGTGCTGTGGTAGCGATAGTTGCTGCCATATTTGTCGGTAGAGGCAGTGCCTGTTGCCCACGACCCACCAACCACCGAGAAGTTGGCGCTGGTATTATCGACGATTATATCCGAGACCGGGTCGTGCGGCGCTATGCCATAGTGAGATTGCGTGCCATGCAGATATGCCCTGGCTGCCTCCTGCCGATAATTCGCATTGGCCAGCTTCGCGTTATCACCGGCGTTGTCGATGAATCCGACCTCGCACAGGATCGCGGGCATATTAGTGTGGACTAGCACGTAGTAGTTGGCGGTCTTGTTGCCACGATTGTAGGTGCCCATGTGCGAGACCATCTCCGCGTTCACTTTGTTGCGATAGTCCGCTGCTGAGGTACCTTCTGCGTAAGCGAATGTCTCGGTACCGTAGGCGGCTCCGTTGAACGCGTTGCAGTGGGAGCACAAAAATCTGTTGCAACCGTTGTTGTTTGCGATGTCGCATCGACCCTGCAGCGATACATAGGTATCCGTCGTTCGGGTCATGACGACTGTTGCACCATCTTGCTGGAACAGGTTTCTTGCACGCAGGCTGATGTCCAGGTTGGTGTTGGCTTCGGTTATTCCGTAGCCGGTAGCACCCGGGTCCGAGCCGCCGTGGCCTGGATCAATACACAGCTTAATCCAAGCCGCTTGCGCGCTGAAAGGAACAAACAGCAAGACAAGAACAACAAAAACGCAGATTAGAGTTCTCTTCACTACCATTCGAAATTTCCCCTTTCTCTAGCAAACCAAGCAAATGATGATTTAGCTGATAAGTCTACATATTTGAATATCCGTTACATTCGTACTAATGAACACCTCCATTTCCCAATGTCTTGACTAATCAGCTTCTCGGGGATTATACAACCGGTCGCCGAATTCCTTTATATTTTTTGCGTGCGAAAAAATATTTATTGTCAATTGTTTGTGCTTTACCGGACAAAGTAACTGTCGAGGTGAGCCGATTGATATTCCTCATAACGACGAGCCGTTTGTACATGATATGTCTATCGGGCGACAGGTATAACGAGTAGGGAGCTTATAATCCCCGTCATTTCGAACGCAGTGAGAAATCTGCTTTTTTCGATGTTCGAGGTCAGATGTTGGAGGTCCGACTGCAGCCGCGACCGTATTTCCATTTCCGGCTTTCGCCTCTTTCGCGTTTTCGCGTTTGTGTCGTCCCCGTCATCATCGCTTCCTTGTCATGATCCCTTCCCTGTCATTTCGAACGCAGTGAGAAATCTGCTTTTTTCGATGTCCGAGGTCAGACGTTGGAAGTCCGACTCCAGCCGCGACCATATTTCCCTTTCTGGCTTTCGCCCTTTTCGGGCTTTCGCGTTTATGCCGTCCCTGTCATTTCGAACGCAGTGAGAAATCTGCTTTTTCGATGTGGGAGGTCCGACGTTGGAAGTCCCACTTCAGCCGCGACCGTATTTCCATTTCTGGCTTTCGCTTCTTTCGCCTTTTCGCGTTTCTCCCTTCCCTTCTCCCCGCCTCACTTCACATCAAATCCCGCCAACTGCTCTGCCATCCACCTCCTGCGATCCGTGCCGAATCGGGCCGCGCCGAACGGTATCTGTGCCTTCGCAATCTCAAGGTCATTGGATGTCCAAGTCCACAGAATCAGCCCCGCATCCCGCACGGCGTCGGCATATTCCTGCGTCATAGTGTGATATTGCAGGTTCAGTCCATCGAGGTTGGCATCCAGGGCCGTCTGAATCAACTCCGGGCCGTATGGCACCCTCTCTCCGGTCTGTGGATCTCTGGCGCAAGATCTAATCAGCAAGGTCTCCAAATCAGGCATCATCTTTTTAGATTCAGTGACTACATCCAGCCCAAAACTTATCGGGATCACCTGTGATCTCTTGCCACTGGCGTCCAGAATGTCACGAATGGCCGGCAGAGCATCCACTCCACACTTGATCTCCAGAAGCAGCCTCGCCTCACCTGCTGGAATCTGTGCGAGGGCTTCCTCCAGAAACGGCATCTTCTCACCGGCATATTTCTCATCTTTCCACTTGCCGACGTCCAGTTTTCTCAACTCGGAGGAATCAGTATCCTTGATCTCCAAATCCACCCCAGCCGTGCGCATCGTGTTTCCATCGTGGCTGACCATAATTTTTCCATCGCGAGACATGTGAACATCAAGCTCAACAGACACTGCGCCCCAATCCCATGCGAGTTGAAGCGCTGTGAGAGTATTTTCCGGGGCGATATAGGATTCCCCCCTGTGTGCGGTGAGTATCATAACAAGCCTCCTCGTCTGATTATTCTATAAATACTAGCACAAATGAAGGCCTCTCCCCCATATCCGCCTCATCATTCTTATGATATGATAAGCGTGTAATCGTAATTTTCAGCAAGCAGGGGGTTAAATCGTGAACTACATCGTATTCGTTGCATGCCTGATCGCTCTGTGCAGCACTGCCTTCAGTGCTGTTCGGGACCTGCAATCCGACACCTGGGTAGCCACCGACGCACTCGGCAGGACGATGCCGGACATCAAGGAAGTCGGCCCGGTAAAGAACGATCAACGCCGGGTGGTCGGCATATTTTACATCACCTGGCATAGCGATTCGCTGCACAGGGGCGGAAAATCCTACACTTCCGATGTCACCAGGATTCTCGAAAAAGACCCTTCCGCTCGCCTCGACGCCAAACATTCGCTGTGGACAGCGCCGTCTTACCACTGGGGTGAGCCGGAAGTCGGCTATTTCCTCAGCAAGGATGAGTATGTAATACGTAGAGATATGTCGATGCTTGCCGATGC
Organism: Armatimonadota bacterium; assembly: GCA_050948905.1. Classification (GTDB taxonomy): domain Bacteria; phylum Armatimonadota; class UBA5829; order UBA5829; family UBA5829; genus DTKD01. The sequence goes on from JBMNES010000001.1 coordinate 1,962,025, forward strand.
CGGCGTCGATGTGTTGATAATGGACGTCACCAACGCAGTGCGCTATTGGGACGAATGGGACGTAGTCTTCCCTGTGATGCAAAAAATGAAAGCAGAGGGCAACAAAGTCCCGCAATTCTGCTTCTGGGCGTTCAACGGCCCCGTCGTGACCGTTGTTCAGGAGCTTTACGACCGCATTTATAAAGAGAATAAATACAAAGACTTGTGGTTCTACTGGGACGACAAACCTCTGCTTTTATACAATTCCAACCCAAGACTCGACGCCAACGGCCCGCAGGATAACGCCAGGGGCTATTCCAAAGAAATCGAGGACTTCTTCACTCTACGCACAATGTGGTGGGGCTACTACGAATGGGGAGGCAAGCGATTCATAGGTACCGAGGATAACTGGAGCTTCGGCTACGACCTCGGCGACAAGCGCGTCAAAGACCTCACCCCGGAGCAGAGACTGTCATTGCATAATGGCAGACGCGAACAGGCCGCCGTTACTCCAGCGCAGCACTCAGCTACTTTGATCGGTAAATCCTGGGCAAACGAGTCAGGTCAGCCACAACTTGACGAACATGACCTTTGCGAGCCGACTTTTGTCCCCTGGTTAGGTAAAACTGTTGAGCATCCGGAAGGTTACGGCATCTACTTCCAGCAGCGTTTCGACGAAGCTCTGCAGGCCAACCCGCAGTTTCTGTATCTCAACGACTGGAATGAATGGACCGCCGGAAAATATCAACCAAAGAGTGGCGGCACCTACAACTTTATGCGACGAAACAACCCGTTCTATTTCGTCGATCAATACAACTCGGAGTTCAACCGCACAATCTCCCCGATGAAAGGCGGCTACACCGACAACTACTATATGCAGATGGCACAAAACATCCGCAAATATAAAGGCGTGCGGCCGATTCCGGAGCATCGCGGTTATACGGACATCAAAATCGACGGCAAATTCGATGACTGGGACAAAGTCAAAATCGAATATCTCGACACCATCGGCGACACCGTCCATCGCGACTACAACGGCTACGGCGGCCTGCATTATAAAGACAACCTCGGCCGAAACGATATCGTCAAAAGCAAAGTCGCTGTGGACTCCGATATGGTCTACTTCTACGTCGAGACTAACGAACCGCTTACCTATCACACCAGCCCGAACTGGATGCTGCTTCTAATCGACGCGGATAATGACTCCAACACCGGCTGGTTTGGCTACGATTTCCTGATAAACAAAAAGGTCATCGACGATAAGACCACCACGCTTATGCGCTACGATTCGACCAAAAAAACGTGGGAGAGCGTTGCGGAGCTGAATTATCGCTATAAAGACAAGGGGATGGAGATCGCTGTGCCGAGGTCGCTACTGGGCCTCACAGGGCGCAACTTCACCTTCGACTTCCACTGGTGCGACAACCCCAAAGACCTCGTCGACCCCATCTCTCTATGCACAGCCGGCGACAGCGCCCCCAACAGGCGATTCAACTATCGCTTCATCTGGCACAAATAACCTCTTGCACATAAACGCTTCGGGGCGGCATACGTCCCGAAGCGGACAACACACAAAAACCCCTTCCCGCTTTATGATTGGATTCTTTTGGGAATAATGCGACATGTGCCCAATCGCGTCCTGGCGGTAGCACAGATTTGTCTAAAGGGGGAGCGTTTGTCGTGAGACTTGTCGCTAAGGTTCTGCTCATTTTGGTTCTCGCTTCTGCCGTTCTATACGCGGCAGCTACGATCGAGCGTGTTTCAGTGCCGAAGGGCACCGAGGTCGTTTTGGTCTTCGATCGAGCTATCAGCTCGAAAACACTAAAGGCAGGGGAGTCGGTGGATATGCATGTGCTGCGTGATGTAAACGTGGCACGCAAGGTGATACTGAAAGCCGGTACTAAGGTAACGGCAAAGGTAGTCGAGGCAACCGGGGTTAAGCCTAAAGGTGTCAGCGCGAAGCTGCGAATTTCAATTCACCCGGTAAAAACCGAACTTGGTGGAGCTATAGACTTGGTGCCGCGCTTGAAAGGCAGGGAGCCGGCGGGTATGGTGGACGGATACTTTATCCACGGCAAGACATTCGACATCAAGGCTGGTGATCAGTTAGTTGCTGAGGTATCCAGAACCAGGATTCTTGAGCGTAAGTAGCCAGTATTGTCAATCCAGAGTGAACTTGATTGGGGTGGAGAAACTCCACCCCAATTTTTGTGCTTTCTGCCTCTACTTTTTCTCTAAAGCGCTCAAGCCCAGCAGCACTGGCCCTGCTTCGGTATCGGCCGAACTGAACTCTATGGACTCGATAACCTTGCCGGGCTTCGGGTTATCCCACTGCAAGCGCCATAACGATATGCGCTGGTCGTCTTTAGTGCGTCCGCCCCAGATCTTATCCGCGCTTCCTATAGAACGCTGATCCAGCCACGACACGATGTTGACGCCGTATTGCAGATCAATCGTCTCCGAGGAGCCATCCGCATAATTGATCTTATACGATCCGACCTTGCGGTTGTTCTTATCGGTCCAGGCACACGTATGCAAAAACAGCAGCGACTCCGCATTTCGTCCAATAGCCATCTTAACGCTTTTTGGATAAGCTTTATCATCCAGTGAACTGGCCAATCGCACAGCAGATGGCTTAGTGTTATCCGCCGCCAGATTAAACAAATCACCTCGGAATCGGGTGGGGCCGGTAGGCACTGCGGACATATCGTGGTTGGCTCCAAGCCCGAGCCACCCGGTCAGCTTATCGTTATCAGCAAGACTCACGTTATATGCCTTTGACAGATCCACCGCGAACCCGGATTGGTCAATCGCGGCAATCGACTTCGGCGTCCACTGTCGGCGGAACTCCTCGTCGGCGCTGTATGGCAGATGATCCAAATCCGTCTTGCCGCTGTTCCAGGCGTATTCCGCAGCCAGGATAAACGCGGAAAACTGTTTAAAGTTCTCCTTTATATTGCTCTCCGCGCTCTTGAACCCCGCCCAGGTAGTCTGCAACAGACCCATAGCGCCGACGTTTTTGGCCTGTTGTGCAAACTGTTCTATATTAGCAGGAGTATCCCACGTCGCTGCGATCACATCGAAACCATCATCCATGAGCAGTTTCAGAGATTTATACTCTTCCGGCTTTGCTGCAGCATAGTGCCAGTCCGTGATTACGACATCCTTTGGCAGTTGATCCCGAAGCCACTTCGCTGTTTTCGCGTCCGGGGCGTTGGTGGCGTCAGGGCTGTCACCTCTGCTGAGCAACATATCCCCCCACATCATCACCTTAGAGCCGGACTTTCGGATATGGTCGTAAACTTTAAGCGTATCGTCGATAAAGAGCTGCTGGCCACCGATTTTCTTGCACTCTTCATCCAGTGGGAATCCATACGACTCTGATACCTCATCGTGTCCGATATGCACATACTTCGGGTTATCGAAGAGCTTGATAAGCTCATCGTAGAACTTAAATATATACGGATATGTACGGGGGTTGGTCGGGCAATACGCATACGGGTTGCCCGGATTCTCCGCTATATCCTTATTCTTGCCCATCATAAACAGCCAATCGCAATGGCCCAGCGACTGCATCAAAGGGTTGATCTCGATGAAGTTTTCTTTGGCGTATTTGATCTCTTCTTTAATCTCCGACTGATCCTGCGCCCACGGAACCGCGATGCTGGGGTCGGTATCCCATTTCACAAACTCCGCCTCCATTATGATGTTGTTCATCTTATAACGGGCAAGGATGCGATCGATCAGTTTCTTATGGAACGGCAGGGCCTCGTTTGAGGTGAAAATATGCACCCCCCTGAACGGCAAACTCGGCCAGTCGTTGATTTCGCAGGCTTGAATCGCAGTGCCTTTGGCATCCGACACCAGAAGCTGCTTCAGGGTCTGCATCCCGTAAAAAGACCCTCGCTGGTCATATCCGAGCACCAGCACCTGTGAGGGTGTCGCGCTTAATACATATCCTTCATCTTTCGATGGGGTTGTGAGTCCTCTTTTATTGGCCGCAGCGGCCAGCAGTTTGTTATTTGCCGCCTCCCCGACCAGAATCACCGGGTTTTTGCCTGCCTCACGCTCCCGAACCACTCTGGGCCGAAAACCATACAGCAGATCAACCTCATCGGCAAAGGAGTTGGCTCCGCGTAGATCAGCGCGCTTAGCCGAATCCGCGACCACTATTCTGGTGTCGCGTGTCAGCCGAAACGCCCCGTCGGTCAGTTTCATCTCCTGCGGCTCTGGTATTACATACACCGGACCATACTGCGCCAACCGCATATCTTTGTCTTGCACGACCCCCACTGGAATCGTCGCAGTCTTAGGTGCTTCGGTTTTATGATGAGGCTTTATAGTAATGGTGACATTGCCAGAATATTCTTTCCCGTAATCAAAGTGCCAGTTGGTCCCGCACCAGAAAAAGGGCACCTCATCAATTGCATGATACGGGTTGGCGCGGTAGTCCATCATTATCAGCGATGCGGGATATCCGCTTACCTCCAGAGTCATCTTGCCGACTCGTGTGTCGATCTCCAGCGTCTTAAAGGCTTCGGAAGTAAGTTGCTGGGACCACGAACTTGCGCTTGTTGCGCGGATGGGCACGATTCCCTTTTCGGTTTTATCTGCAATTGTGACGCCGGAATACGGCCGTCCGAGTATCGGGGCTGCGCAGAATTTGCCGAAGCAGTACTCCATATCGGCGTCTGCGATATCCTTAATGAGCTTGCCCTTAAAGTCGACGCTGACCTTATCTGCAGTGGCTGTTATCGTCTGTGATCCATCGAAAAACTCCGACTTATGGGTGATAACAGCTTCCTTACCGCCATCAATATCCCGCACCTTAACATCGTCACTCATCTGAGGCAAACCGTAGTAGTGCTTATTCCAGGCGGAGTTATGCAGCCACATGCTGGACTCTTTTACGATACAGACATCGTCATACCACACCGATAGGCCGCTGCCACCGCAGTTAAAGTTCGCGCTGAGCTTGCCAGAGCGTATGTCGCAAGCATAACGACCAGCCGAACACTGCACCGCAGTCCCCATAATCAAAAGCGCCAACGCAACCAGGCTAACATTATTCATTGCAGTCTCCTCTACGTACTCTTGCGACTACATTATAGCAGAGCAATCCAAACTTTCATGTCGCCTGAGCGAATAGCCTCTTCTTATTGGGTTGTCATAACCTCTTTCTGCAAGGGGACATTTTCCCTCTGCAGTTATAGGGGACATAATCGCTTTGCAAAGAGAATGGCCAGTGCCTTGACGTTACAGGTCGATTGGCTTATCCTAAAGCTATGGATAAATCTGCCCTCAGCACATCAGTGATTTCCGAGCTGTCCTCGATAGTCGGCAGTGAGAACATTCTTACTTCTACAGAGGACAGGATATGCTATGCCTATGACGGCCAGTTAGTTGAGTGCGTGCCGGATGCGGTGGTGCGCCCGCTCGATGCCGAGCAGATATCACGGATCATGGTCCTCGCTAATCAGGAGCGGTTCCCTGTGGTGCCGAGAGGCGCGGGGACTGGTTTAAGCGGCGGTTCGGTTGCTTCAAGTGGCGGCATAGTGCTCGATTTGACCCGAATGAACAAAATAATCGAAGTCGACGAAGGCAATCTGCATATGATCGTCGAGCCGGGAGTAATCACCACAGCCATCGCCAGCAAAGCCGAATCAATGGGGTTGTTATATCCTCCGGACCCCGGCAGTATGTCCGTCTCCACGATCGGCGGCAACGTAGCTGAGAACGCGGGCGGCTTGCGTGCCGGCAAATACGGCGTCACGCGCAATTATCTTATGCAGATTCAGGCTGTCTCCCCGACTGGTGAGGCATTTCTAAGCGGCGCCAGAACCCGAAAATGCGTGGCGGGTTACGACCTGGTATCTCTAATGTGCGGTTCTGAGGGCACGTTGGGTGTTATAACCGAGATATCTCTGCGGCTGGTTCCCATGCCCAAATACAGCAAGGCGATGATGGCGACCTTCCCCGACGCGGCTTCCGCAGGGCAGGCGATAGCAAACATCATCGCAGCCGGGCTTGTGCCATCCACTTTGGAGATCATAGACAACACCACTCTTCGCGTCATTGAGGACTACGCACACCTCGGCCTGCCTGTTGAGGCTGGAGCGTTGGTGCTGGTCGAGTTCGATGGGTTAGTAGAGGCAGTAGTCAATGAAGAGGCAGCACGGGCTATAAATTCGTTGACAAACAGCGGGGCCGCCACTGTCCAGCAGGCTGAAGACGCAGCGGAGCGCGACAGGATATGGCAGGCGCGACGGGTAGCATTGGCCGCGTTGTCCAGAGCAAAGCCGACCTCTATTCTTGAAGATGTCACCGTACCTCTGCCTAAGCTCGCTGAGATGATCGACAGGGTACAAAAAATCAGCGCCAGAAACTCAGTTACCATAGGCACGTTTGGCCACGCAGGCGACGGCAATCTGCACCCCACGATTCTCGCCGACGAGCGCGATGAAGAAGAAATGAAGCGAGTCGAAGTGGCGGTGAAGGAACTTATCGATGACGCATTAGACCTTGGTGGCACCGTCAGCGGTGAGCATGGCATTGGCTTCAGCAAGGCCCCGTTTTTGGCTCAGGAAGTAGGAGAGGGCAGTATGGACGTTATGCGCAAGATCAAGCGTGCCCTCGACCCCAACGGTATTCTTAACCCCGGAAAGTTCGTGTAATTATGGATCCAAAATATATCGCCGAGCTTGACGAGGCCGTTTCCCATTGCATGAAATGCGGATTTTGTAAGTCCGCGTGCCCGGTTTTCATCGGCGAGGAGACCACATCCCCGCGCGCCAAAGTGCGCCTGGCAAGGGCGGTGGTCTCCGGAGAAATGGACGTCACACCGGGTTTTAAGGAGCAGATGGAGCGTTGCCTCAACTGCGGCGCATGCGCTGAGGAGTGCCCCAGCGGCGTTGAGCCGAACAGAATCGCCCTGGCCGCAAGGAGTTCAGCCGCTGAGCAGGGCGAACTGCCAATAAGCAAGAAACTGATATTTTCCTATGTTCTAAAGAACCCGACTTTAATGGCGCTTGGCTCACGTGCGGCAGGCATCGCGCAGCAAGTATCAGCTATCGATCTCCAGAACAACCCTTTACGGCGGCTGCTTCCGTTGGTTGGAATGCGGCGTGACAAGGACCTGCCCGTGCTTGGCAGAAAGTCGCTGCTTGCCAGCCTGCCTGAGGTAAACGAACCGTTTGGTGAACATAAAATCACCGTCGCCTATTTCCCCGGTTGCGCTGCAAACCTTATATACCCTGAGGTCGGCCTGGCCACGGTCAACATCCTGCGAAAACTCGGCGCACGGGTGCTATTGCCGCACGATCTGGGCTGCTGTGGGACGCCGGTTTGGAACTCTGGTGACCTCGCTAATGCGAAGATTCTCGCCAAGCGTGACATTCGCATCCTCTCACAGCTAAACGACGCCGAGTATATCGTTACCTCGTGCGGTTCCTGTGGGATGACCATCTCCCAGGAATGGAGTGGGCTCCTCGGATTCTCCGAGGCCGAGCCTATCGGTCGAAAGATCATTGATATAGCGGATTTCGTGACCAAATACGCAGATGACACGAATATCCAGTCAATCGAAGACGATCAAATCATCACCTATCACGACCCCTGTCACCTGCGTCGAGGTATGGGCGTATACGAAACGCCTCGGCAGCTTCTGCATTCCATTTATGGGGATAATTTTGTGGAGATGGATCAAGCCGATTGGTGCTGCGGGGGTGGGGGGACATTCTGTATATATCAACCCGAACTCTCGCAAACGGTCGCTGAAACAAAGATGCAATCCCTGGAGAAATCTGGCGCAGGTTTGGTAGCAACGGGGTGTTCTGCGTGTGTGATTCAGTTGCGGGACTCGATCCTACACAGAAAAATGCAGCAAAAGGCGGCTCACACAGTGCTGCTTATCGATCAGGGGTTAAAGTAATATGCACTGCTCGCCTGCTAATTGGCTGCACTCTGCCCAACTCTGACGCGACTACGCCTGCCACCCAGAGCATCTTTTCTTCATCACAAACAACAACCGCCCTGGCTCTCTGCGCCTTCGGAACCTTCTTATCGACGAACACGTCCTGAAGTTTCTTGCTTCCCGCCATCCCCATCGGCACGATTCGATCTCCCGGTCGCGGGTTTCTAGCGGTTAATTTCCCCTTAATCGAATCAAGGTCGATCAATGCTTCGTTCAGCGGCAGCTTCGCCGGTTTTGGGTTCTCTACCGTCTCGCATTTCAAAGTAAGCCCTGCCGCTTCAATTCGTGTCTCACCATCCATCGAAATTGCACATTCAAACGGTTCTATGCTCGCAGGCTCTTCTCGCCGCCACACGCACAATGAATCGCCTTTTCTGGTCACAAACAAATCCCCGGTCGGCAGATTGACAGTGAAATCTTCAGCGTATCGCAACCCCTTAATCACATCCTGAACCTGCTCATAAGTTACATCGACCAAATCCCCTTTAACGCGCCGAATTTCGTCTCGTATAACCTGAGCCTGCAAAGCTAATGGCAGATCAGCCAGAAGGCCGGCATCCAAAATACCTTCTCGTAAAACGGCTTGGCGCGCACATTCGGCAAGCGCTTGCACCATATCCGCCTGTTCAGCAGCGATATCAGCCAATCTCAAAAGCGCCTGTTTAATCTGCGGATTGTATTCATTTTGCAGCAGCGGCAGCAGTTCATGCCTGATTCTATTCCTGGCATAGGTAGTATCCAAATTAGTCGCATCGACTCGATAGGGCAGGGCATTAGCTGCAATATACTGCTCAATATCTTCTCGAGTCGTCTCAATCAGCGGGCGAATGATATTGCCGTTAACTGGCTTAATCGAAGCCAGCCCATCTATCCCGCAACCCCTGATGATATTAAGCAGCACCGACTCTGCACGGTCGTCTGCATTATGGCCAGTAGCGATCCTCTGTGTGCCCAACTCTGTAGCAGTATCTTGCAAAAACTTGTACCGAGCCAGCCTCGCCGCCTCTTCCTCCCCAATACCCAACTCACCACGCATAGCAGGCACGTCGACTCTTTTCGTTGTAATAGGAATCTGGTAGGTGTGTGCAAGATTACGCACGAAATCTTCATCAACATTAGACTCATCCCCGCGAATCATGTGGTTGAGGTGAGCAACATGCAGGGAAATATCAAGCTCTTTGGAGAGATTATGCAAAGCGTGCAGCAGTACAACGGAATCCGGTCCGCCGGAGACAGCCACCAGCACCAGATCCCCAGCCCGCAGCATCGGGTAATGCTTCAGCGCTTTGAGGATGTAGTCGCCGCCTTCCACAGCCGCCTCAGCCGTCGAGGAGCATTTTCATAAGCTCAGGAGTAAAATCTACGACCAGTTTAGTATCCAGCGCACCCCGCTCGTCCATCGGCAGGTTGTTTTGCGCAGGTTTAGTTGAGTCGTAAAGCAGGAACGGCACCTTTTCAGGGGAATGCGCTCCGGTCGCAATTGGCGTCGGGTGATCCGGCATCAGCAAAATACGAACATCGTACCCTTTCGCCTTCACCCCATCCAGAATCGTCCCCAGCACCTTGTGATCGCAGTCTTCGATAGCTTTAATCTTCTTTTCGATATCCTTCTCGTGACCAGCCTCATCAGGTGCCTCGACGTGCACCCAGACAAAATCCTTTTTATCCAATTCCGCCAACGCACAATTCGCCTTGCTTAAAAAATCCGTATCGACATAGCCAGTAGCGCCCGGCACATCGATCACGTTTAGGCCAACCATCCTGCCCAGCCCTTTGATAAGATCGACCCCAGCCACCACCGAACCGCTAAGCCCGGTCATACTAAGAAAGCTCGGGATCTCCGGCAGCCGACTCTCTCCCCAGAACCAGACCATATTTGCCGCCAGATGGCCCTCATCGCGCCTCTTTCGATTAACCGGATGCGCGTCAAGAATCTCGTAAGAGTCCTCGATGATCGAGCGCAGCTTGCTGTCCCCATCGCCCTGCGGCAGATATTGAGCGAAAATCTCGCCGTGGATCTTATACGGGGCAGTGCAATGCACGTTATCAGAGCCGCCCCGCCAGATCATAATATGCCGATAACTTACACCGGGGTAGAACTTGATAACATTGGTCGACAACTTCTCGTCAAGCGCCTTCACCAACTCCCGCGCCTCGGCGGTTGACACATGATCAGCGCTGGAGTCGATCATCTTCTCGCCATCCGTGGAGACCAGGTTCATCCTGAACGCCGCATCTCTCGTCTCCATTGGAATCTCAAGGCTGGCGGCCTCAATCGCCCCGCGGCCTTTATAATATTTCAACGGGTCGAAGCCTAATATCCCCATATTCGTGACGTCGCTGCTAGTCGACATCCCGACAGGGGTCGTATTCGCGGCTCCGATCACGCCTTTGGACGCGATTTCGTCCATATTTGGGGTTCTGGCGACCTGCATCGGCGTCCTGCCGTCCAGTTCAGCCAGCGGCTCATCGGCCATGCCATCGAAAATTATCAGAAGGTACTTCATCACTTGAAACCTTGTTAAAAACTACAGGGAAATTGCCAGATTCACAACTCTCTGCCTGTGATTCTCCGATAGGCCTCTCGATATTTGTCCGCAGTTTTCTCAGCGATCTCCGCCGGCAACTCCGGTCCCGGATAGGTCTGATCCCAATCCAGCGTCAGCAGATAATCCCGCACAAACTGCTTGTCGAAACTCGGCTGGCTCTTGCCTGGTTCATATATCGTCGCATCCCAAAATCTTGAAGAATCCGGCGTCAGCGCCTCATCAATCAAGATCATTCGACCGTCCAAATCGCCAATCTCAAATTTCGTATCAGCGATAATCAGCCCACGCTCAGCCGCATATTCCGACGCCCGCATATAAACCGCCAGGCTGATTGATTCGAGCTGCGCACCCTCGTCAAACCCGACAATTTCCCGCGCTCTGGATGCGCTGATATTGACATCGTGACCTTCGGATTCTTTGGTAGATGGGGTGAAAACCGGCCGCGGAAGCTTCTGCGACTCCACCATATCCCCCGACAACTCGATTCCGTGAAGCACTATCGTATCGCCATTTCCGCTGGCCGCCCGCAAAGCCGAATATTCCTTCCAGGCCGAGCCGGATAAATAACCACGTACCACGCATTCGATAGGGTAGGGCTTAGTCTTCGTTACAACCATCGATCGCCCATCGAGAATGTCCCTATACTGCTTCGCATCCTTCGCCCCAGCCATCTCTATCCGATCCAGTATCTCGTCTATATCGGCTGTAATAACGTGATTTTCCACCACATCAGAGGTCATATCAAACCAGAACAGCGATATCTGCGTCAGCACTTTGCCTTTATCGGGTATCCCCGTCGGCAACACGACATCGAAAGCCGAAAGCCTGTCGGAGGCGACGATAAGCAACGAATCACCGAGGTCATAAACGTCGCGAACCTTGCCCGTAATATGCTTCTTAAGCCCCTGGATATCTGTCGATGTTACGATCATTTCAGTCCCATCACCTTCGCTACCGCATCTGTATCTGCCGGCATATCGATCATCGGATCGCAAATCTTCTTGGCGCGTTCCGGGTCCTTCAAGCCGTGCCCCGTGAGAATGCAAACCACGTCGCACTTCTCCTTGAAGAATCCCTCATTCGCCTTCTTGATGACGCCAGCCACCGAAGCCGCAGACGCCGGTTCGCAGAATACGCCTTCCGTGGACGCGAGCAACTTCTGTGCAGCGGTGATTTCCTCGTCGGTAACCTTCTCGATCAACCCGCCAGATTCGTCCCTTGCGGCCTCAGCCTGCTTCCAACTCGCGGGATTGCCGATTCTAATTGCAGTGGCAATAGTCTCCGGGTTCGGGATCGGTCTGCCTTCCACAATAGGCGCCGATTTAGCCGCCTGGAACCCCAGCACCGTCGGCAGCCTATCGATAACTCCAGCCTCTTTATAGGCCTTATAACCAGCCCAATACGCCGTGATATTTCCCGCGTTTCCAACCGGTATCGCGTGATAGGTCGGCGCATGCCCAAGGTCATCACAAATCTCAAAGGCTCCGGTCTTCTGGCCCTCGATTCTAAACGGATTCAGTGAGTTAACCAGCGTAATTGGAAAATTATCCGTAATCTCCCGCACAATTCGCAGCGCGTCGTCGAAGTTGCCGTCTATTGCAATAACTTTTGCGCCGTGCATCATCGACTGCGACACCTTACCAAGCGCGACCTCGCCTTTCGGCAAAATCACCGCGCACACCAGCCCGGCCCTGGCAGAGTAAGCGGCAGCCGACGCGGCCGTGTTGCCGGTCGATGCGCAGATTGTCGCCTTACTTCCCATCTCGACTGCCTTGCTGATCGCCATAGTCATTCCGCGATCTTTAAAACTGCCGGTGGGGTTCATTCCCTCACATTTGACGTATAAAGTGATCTTGTCGCTGATCTGCGCGGCCAGTCTATCAACCTTAACCAGCGGCGTATAGCCCTCCAACAGCGACACGACCGGGGAAGTCTCTGTCAACGGCAGAAAATCTCTGTATCTTTCGATTAGCGGCATCCGTACGAAACGGGTTGTTCGATTTTGCAAGGTGGCCATACTATTCCTCCACTCGAATCCAACTGCTCACTTCTTTGACCACTTCCAGCCCGCGGATCGCTTCCACCGCAGCCCTGGTATTCGGTTCATCAGCCTCGTGAGTCAGCCATACGACCTCTGCCGTAGAATCCGGCAGCATCCTCTGAATAACTGATTCTATACTAACATTATTGTCGCCGAACGCCGCCGCCATAGATGCCAGCACCTTCGGTTTATCTTCCGTGAGCACGCGAATATAATTTTTGCATCGCACACTATCCATCGACAGCATCTCTCGCTGATCATAACACGTGCAGGATATGCGGGACGTAGAACCATAGTTTATGTTGCGCGCGATATCGACCACATCGCCGACCACCGCGCTGCCCGCCGCCATAGACCCTGCGCCGCGCCCGTAAAACATTACCTCTCCCACAGCACTGCCGTTCACGAATATCCCGTTGAATACGTCATCAACATTAGCCAATGGGTGATGTTTCGGAATAAACGTCGGGTGGACACGCACGAGCATAGCGCCATCTATAAGCTGAGCTATCGCAAGCAACTTGACCAGATAACCTAACTCCGCCGCATTTTTCATATCCTCAGAGGTGATCTTCGTTATCCCCTCAGAGTAAACTTTCGTGACATCAACTCTGCTGGTGAATGCGATAGACGCCAGGATGGATATCTTATAAGCAGCATCATGGCCTTCGACATCGGCAGTAGGGTCTGCCTCCGCATAGCCCTTCGCCTGCGCGTCCGGCAGCACATCGCCATAGCTCAGGCCTTCGTATGCCATCCGAGTCAAAATATAATTCGTGGTGCCGTTGACGATGCCCTTGACCTGCAATATCTGATTTCCTGCCAGGCAGCTTTTGAGAGGTCTGATTATCGGGATGCCTCCGCCGACGCTGGCCTCGAACATCAAATCTCTTTTAAGATCAGCGGCAAGGGGCAAAATCGAGCCGCCTTCTTTGGCAATCAATTCCTTGTTAGCCGTCACGACGTGCTTGCCGGCTTCAAGCGATCTGCGAATAAACGACCCGGCGGGTTTTACTCCACCGATAGTCTCCACCACTATATCGATATCAGGATCGTTGATAATCTCATCAACATTAGTGGTCAGCACGCCCGGATCCACTCTAACCGGCCTCGGAGTTGTAATATCAAGGTCAGCAATTTTCTTGACTCGCAGCGGAGAGCCGACTTTTTTTGCGATAGACTCGGCGTTATCGGCAAGGATTTGCACCGCCCCTGCGCCGACTACCCCGAACCCGATGATGCCGATATTAATTTTATCCTTCAATTTCTACTCCTCGACGCGAACCCGCACCAGCGTATCGCCCTCGCGAACAAGTTTACCGTTCTCAGCCGGAATCTCGACCACCTCGCCGGCAACCTCACTTGGAACCTCGTTAAAGACCTTCATAGCCTCAAGCAGCCCGACCCTGGAGCCGACTTCGATTATGTCACCGACCTCCACAAAAGGCGGTTCATCCGGCGCTGGGGATCGATAAAACACCCCAACCAGCGGAGCCACTATATCGACTATGTTGCCTTCGATAGCTTCCGGCTGCTCGATTATCTCAGGTTCTATGGTTTCCGGTTCTGCGGGGGCAATCGTCATGTCTTGAGGAGAGGGTAGGGTTTGAGGTGATGGGCGCAGGCTTTTTCCCTTAACGGTAACCGCCATATCCCCATGCTCAACGGTAAGCTCTTCTAAGTGGTATTTTTCGACCAGATCGACCAGCTTTTTGACTTCGTCTACGTCAATATCCAGCTTGCCCACAAATAATCCTCCGCCCCTTTTATAATGCAAAAAATAGGGAACAGAGCCTATCTGCTCCCCAAACACGCAAGCGAAAACTTGGTACGCCCAAGTCACTCGTAGTATAACACCCGATTTCCGGCAGTGTCAACGAAAAGCGGGTCGCTTATATCAGTCGTAATGAAGTAGGGGATGGGCGCAAACTAGTCCTTGCCTTCACTTTGATTTGCTGGCTTTGATTCAGGTTTTTTATGCGCTCTCGCCTCCTTCAAAGCCTCCTCAAAGTTCACCGTAGGAAGCAGGACTGGACCCCCCTCGTTCAGTCCTGTTATCTGAGCCACCACACCTCGTGCGAACCCGTGCAGTATTGCCAGGCAGTTTAACGGCACGACAGCTTTGATGTACTCTTCCGAAGTGTCATTCGGAAGCTCAAATATGCCTACCGTCTTTATAGATATTTGGTTGTATCGACAGTGAGCACCTGCCGCAGGGGTAAGTATCATTTCCAGACCGATCCTAAATGACAGCGCATCGGGTCTCTTGCGAAGATGCAAATCTACCGAGGTCTCATACTTCTCTTGATCCCCAGACTCTGCAGAATGGGCAAGAGCTATATTGATACGGTCAAGCCAAATACGTTGCGTTTTAAGCGGCGACAACATTTTTCTGCTCCGATGGTTCTTCGAGCGGCTGCTCCTCGTATTCTGCCTCAAAAGAAGTAAGTGGCTCACTATACACAGGAATAGAAACGACGTCGCGTGACGAGTACCTCTCATATTCCTCCCATTCCGACCACGAGAGCTTTTTAAGATGGGATTCGAAGTCGATTGTATAGCCAAGCTCCCAGAAAATATCGACCACTGTTTTAAGTGTCAGATTTTGATCTCCGCGAAGCACTTTTGTGACCCAGGCGCGGGATTTGCCCAGCTTGCGCGCCAGATCTGCACGGCTGATTCCCTTCGCTTCCATAATCTCACATATCTGTTCAGTCAGATCAATGACAACTGTCTCAAGCTGATAATCAGCAGTATTTTCTGCCTCTTTAAATGCACTCAGCAAATCGTTAATACTCACGACGCTCCTCCACTCTCCCCGCCTTCTTATCCATCTGGTATAACTCAAACCTTTGCTGTGCCCGGGCAATTGCCTGGCGATTTCTGTCCTTGCTTTTGTTGGATTTTTTGATGTCTCCTTCTACCAGTATTAGCCCACGCTCGTCGAAAAAACAGAATATGCGAACGTCATACGCCTTGAACTCGAACAGCGGTTTATGCCCCTCAACATCCTTGAACTGTTCCTGGTTGACTATTTTGCCCGTAGACGCCATTTTATCGAAGAGCGCAGTTACCCGCTTGAACTCTTTTGACCTGCTTTTAGCCAGTTCCTGCAAGAAATCACCGACTGGATACTGTTCGCCATCGCCCCACAAATACAAACGCAAACTGGCAGCGCCTTCCGTCGGAAAAGGCAATTGAATTAAGGATATGCGCATGTGTTTACTTATAAGTCAACATGTTCATGCTAACTTATACCACCCCAGGTGTCAATCCTATAATAAAATATTTACTGCCTGAGTTGTACAATCTAACTTCGGATTCCTTCGCTGTATAATTACACCAACAGACCTGCCCAAATTACGGGCAGGTCTGTTTGAAGTTTCGCTCTGTGTTAAAGGAATTACTTGCCTTCGAACTCCTTGCGTGCAGCGCCGATTTGTTCGATTCCTTCGATGTGTCTCTGATGGAACTCCTCGGTAGTCGGCCGCCAGATAGTCTGGAAGAACCCCTTCAGCCTCTCCGGCGCGATGTTGTCCTTTGACCATCTTACTATGTTGCCGAAGTTAAAAGAATGCGAGTGGTTGCTGCCGGCCGGTATCTGGTCGAACTTATTCGCCTCCAGGACCCTGAACGCATTCACATACTTCTTGCGATACTCGTTCTCCGGCTCCATAGAGTCGTCGTAGTACCAGTTGCTCTGCATCACCGACTTCCGCATCCTCTTCAGGAACTCTTCCTCGTGGTTCCAGATATAATCCGACCAAATCCACGCCTGCGAGCCGTTCTTTTCCACTTGGTCTACCAGGAAATCGAAATCGTGCCACCACAAGTCATACTGTCGAATAACAAGATACTCCATATGCGCCTGGTGGTCGTACGTCTCCTCGTCCATCCCCAAATGGAACAGCCTTGGCTTATCGAATATCTCCAAACATTCCTTGATCAGGTCAGCACACACCTCATAGTATTTCGGCGTCGAGACCATTCGAGAATACGGCCCCATCCACAAGTCGTGGGTCGCCGAAAAGTTCAGCTTCGGGATAGGCTCAATGCCCATCTTGCGCAATTTATCGAGCTCGCTTTTTAGTTGGTCAATCGACCACGCGCCCTTGATGGCGATCTCAGGATGCGATTCATACTGCACTGCGTCTCCAAGGTCAATAACCAGCATATTGACCCCATTGTCGGCCATCCGCGGCAGCAAATCGTCCCAGACAGCCTTCTCAAATCGCAGCTCGGGTCGGCCAACTATAATACTCTCATAGCCTTCAAATTCAGGCGAACTGCGATCAAGCCACATGTTGTAGCTCAGGTGAATTAAGCTAGCCCAGATCATTGATTACTCCTTATCCTCGTTCATATTGTTATCGATCGAATTCTTCCTCACTGTAGTTACGCCTCAGTTTTCGAATTCCCTGCGAGCTTCAGCAATTTTTTCGATTGCTTCGATATGATGCTGTCGATGCTGCTCAGTAGTGGGCTTCCAGGGGGTCTGCATGAACCCTTTTAACCTATCCGCCGACAGGTTGCTCTTGCACCATTTCACCAGTTCCACAAAGTTGACCGGGGTGTTGTAATTGCTGCCGGTTGGGACCTGGTCGAAACCGTTGGAGTCAAGAACCTTAAAACATTCCACGTAGTTCTGGCTGGTCGGGTCTTCAGGCTCCATCGACTCGCCGTAATACCAGTTGCTCTGCAACACGTGCTTCGACATTTTTTGGACAAACTCGTCCCTGTGATCCCACATATAATCCGACCATATCCACGCCTGGCTGCCGTTTTTCTCCACCTGATCGACCAGGAAGTTGAAGTCGTGCCACCACAGGTCGTATTGGCGTATCACGACGTATTTCATCAGTTTCTGATTGCTGTATGTCTCCTCGTCCATCCCAAGGTGGAAGAACCGCGGCTTATCGAATATGTCGATGCATTCCTTTATCAGATCCGCGCACACCTCATAGTATTTTGGTGTTGACACCATTCGAGAATACGGCCCCATCCACATGTCGTGCATGGCTGAAAAGTTCAGCTTCGGTATCGGCTCGATGCCCAGCTTTCGCAGCTTGACCAATTCTTCCTGTAACTGTTTGACCGACCACGCGCCCTCGGTTGCCAGCTCAGGATGCGACTTATACTGCACCCCCTCGCCGAGGTCAATTATCAGCATATTGACCCCGCTCTCCGCCATTTTCTGCAACAAATCGTCCCAGACTGCTTTATCGAATCGCATTTTGGGGCTGGCGGTAAGGTTCGTGTTCGGTTCCTTGAGCTCAGTCAATATGCGGTCGTACCACATGTTGTAGCCAAGATGAAGAAGATTAGCCCAGATCATTTTTTCTCCTTTTCGGTGTTTTTTGCCGTTGCAGGTTGAGGCTGCTTAACGGTCAGAGTCAGTGAATACTCCGGGTTCTCTTTGGACATCGGCAAGCTGATCACAATCCGGCCCTCGCCGGTTTCTGCAAACCCGTCCTTCGTATAAGGATTATGCGGTAGCACCGGCCATTTGACGCTGGCCGTCTCCGGCACTGTTAATCTCCAGTTAGTGTGCTCAATCCAGCCGCCCAGTTTCTCTCCCGACAACTCAAAGGCATCGTCGCCCAGAGTCTGTTTCGAATGCTCGGTGATCAGGTCTTTACCTACAGTTGGAAGAAGCGTAATATGCGCCGCCACCGGCAGATTTCCGTTGCTTGTCGACTTTAACCTAATAAGAGCAGTGTCATCGTCAACCGGCTCAACGGATATTTCGCACTGCTCTTTATCGTAATCCAGAGTCAGGCCAACCGGGTCAGATTTTTGCAAAACAGCGTTCGACGGCACGTGCGTCAATCCATCCGGCGGGGTGAACTTAGGGTCAGTCTCTCCAGCCTTTTTCTGCAGCAGTGAAGTATCTCCGACCGTGAAGTTACTCCACAGCGGTTGCATTTTCGTGTTGCCGCCGCCCATTATCAGCCCCGCGCGGTCGTGAAATACGCTCACGAAGTTCTGTCGATCCTGTATCCACCTGGACTCAAAAACAGGGCAGTTATAAGCAGATACACAGATAAACCACGGCGCCTTGCGTCGGATCAGCGATTGATTGTCACTGGAAACGAACTGATAATCCTTTCTCTCACTTGCCGTCTCGACCACGCTTCCTTCCTGACCATACAATATAAACTCTGCCATCAAATCAGGGTTAAACGCTTTAATTGCTTTCCACTGGTGATGCAAATACCCACGTCCCTGCGCGGTGAAGGTAAACCCTACGTTGCCCCCGGGTCTGCCTCGTCCGTATGGGTTACGCTCATCAATAGTCTCCACATTAGTACAGTTGGGGTATACGAACGCAGAATGGAACTGGGCGGCCTTTTCAAGCGCAGGGAGCACGCTACGGTCTCCGCTGGCGGCATAGTATATCCCCAGCGATTCGGAATATACATAGTTATACATCACAACCGGGCCGTTGTGCTCGCTCCAGAAGCCGACTGGGTCCTGCGCAGCCACCACTTTAGCCATAAACTCACTGGCCTTCTCACGCCATTCGACGTTGTCAAAGACCTGTCCTGCTATATAAAGCCCCATCGCGTGATGCGCCGGTATATTGACCGGTCGGGTAAGCTGCGTCTTGGCGATGCCAGTAAACCCCAGTTTAAGAGCCTGCTCCCATCGCTGCCTTTTCTCAAATGGCATAGCGTTTCTTATCAGCCCGAACGCCCGTATCCACCGGCTATAGGTCCACGGCATATACGTCATCCCCCACGTCGAGCCGTCCTTCTTCCTGAACAACCACTGGCCATCCGGAGCCTGGTCATCTATCAAAGCGTCCCCGCCAGCAATAATCGCCTCAAGGACTTCAGGGTCGTGATAATAGGGGTTATCGTCGTGTTTTGTAGCCCACGCCACCGCCAGCGGAAATATCAGGTTCTGGTCGTTCACCATCCATATCCCTGTGCCGAATCTGCCCGTATTCTTATCCTGAGAGGCCAGAATGCTGGGCACCTTTTTCGCCAGTTCGGCCACAAACCGATCCTTAAAAATCAGTTTGTCACCAGTCGCATTGCCCGCCCCCAGGCAGCACTGCCCGATCGCCATCACGCCTAACACTATCAACGCCATACTCCTCATTATTGCACTTCCTCCGTCGTTCGCGGTGCCGCCAATAGGGAACACTATCGCGAACAGGCTTATCTCAGTTTTCTCCACACGCCTGCAAATACCTCCAGTGTTTGAAAACAAAGGATTACCGGCCAAACTCTGTTGACCCGGCTTTTGCTGCAGGGGTATACTATGTCCAGCCGCCTTCAGGCACCGGAGGGATCATGGACGCGATTTCAAAGACCAATTCATCATCACGATCTCTTGACTCCAACGGCGCCCCTGCAATTCCGCTGTATAATATTTCGCGAATATCTTATACAAAGGCACTCAAGCTGCAATTAGAGCTTCATGATAAGGTCGTCTCTGGAGAGCTGCCTGGTGCGCTGATACTGCTCGAGCACGATCCCGTAATAACAAAGGGAGTCAAAACCGGCGCTGGCAATGTATTGGTAAGCCCTCAAGTCCTCGAAAGCCAGGGAGTAGAGCTTGTGGACACGGATAGGGGTGGGGATGTGACCTATCACGGTCCAGGTCAGCTTGTCGGTTACCCTATTTTCCCAATAAGGAAAATGGGAGGCGACCTTCACGCGTATCTGCGCCAGATAGAACAGTGCATAATCGACGTCCTGGCGGGTTTCGGTTTGGATGCCCGGAGAAACGGAATCGCGGGGGTTTGGGTAGGCTCATACAAAGTATGTTCCATCGGAGTCGCGATTAGAAAATGGGTAGCCTATCACGGCTTTGCCCTCAATGTTGACCCGAATATGGATCATTTTCGACTCATTAACCCCTGCGGGCTCGCGGCAGAACAACTCACAAGCCTCAAGCAACTGCTTGGAACCGCGCCGTCTATGGACGAAGTCAGATCAGCCTGCGCATCAGCATTCGAGCGCAACTTCGGCATAAACTTAATTGATATGGGTACGGGCACATGACTCGAACCCGCAGGCTCATACTACTGACGATAAACTTGCTGCCTGTGATAGTCCTGGTGATAGCAAGTGTGGTTTTCGTAAAGCACCAGGTAGATTTTATCATCAAACACAGCAATCTGATCGTAGCCGCGGAGCTTGAAAAAAGATTTCACAGGAAAGTCGAGGTCGGCGCAGTCACGGTCCGCCCACTCGGCAAAGCTGTTCTTAAACAGGTCAGAATTGCCAACGGGGATTCGTTTCAGAATGGTACCCTGGCTTCCGCTGCACGAATTACGATTAAATACGATTGGCGGGCACTGCTCAAAGGGCGCGCCGCCGCCGCTGTCAGCGAGGTTGAAATCCTCGACCCCAGGCTGCTTTTAGTCAGACGACCCGACGGTTCTTTCAATGTCACCGAACTCCTCAAGCCCCCTCCTGGTCCCAAAAAGCCGCCATTCAGTGGATTAGTCAAGATCGCCGGTGGAAAGGTATCGTTTATCGACTACGCCGTCCGCCCCGGCGAAACCCCAAGGCCAATCGATCTTTGCGACCTGACCGCAGCAATTGAGGCCAGGATGTTGCCGGTTTACGCCTTTAACGGAACCCTGCGAGGAGGCTTGGGACAATTCACACGGGCCAAATTCAGCGGCACCTACAACGCCAACTCAAAACGCGCCGCCGTAAAAGTTGACGCTACTGATGTTCTGGCCTCTCTGCTGGCTCGGTATGCCTGGAAGTCCAAAGATGCACAAGTATTCGCTGGAAAAATGGACATCAATGGCGCGCTCGACATTCATCACGTATCCGGCCACTACAGAACCTCAATCAGCGGAAAAGGGGTCGTGCACAACGCTACCGCAAAGATTTCCCTGTTCACCGAGCCGCTGACCAACATCGCTGGCCTGGTGCAGATGAAGACAAACAAAGTGGACCTCGATCTCACTGCTCGCTTCGCAGGTGGGCCGATCCACGCCAAAGGCAGTCTGGACTTCGCCAGGCCACCAACTCATATTGACTTAGCCGTCGGATCAAAGGCAATTGATGCAAACCGCCTCATTAAATCGGCGGCCTTTCTTAAGGCCCTCTCCCATTTTTCGCCGTCAGGCCTTAGCCCGCTTCTGGTTAAACTGACCGGCACTTTCGCCGACCCCACAGTCGTCGTCGACACCCGCCTGCCCAGTGTCGTTTTTCAAGATGTTCAGCTTCGGCAGGTTGCTATATCCGCGACTTACAAGAGCGGAGTTGTTCATCTGCAATCCGGGGCATTTTCGGCAAGGGGCATGTCCATTGAAGTCGCAGGAGACATCACAACCAAACCGAGCACGTCTATCGACTTGAAAGGCCGATTCTCCAACCTGAATCTTGCGCTGCTACCTATAGGCGAGCTATCCGGCGCGGTAAGCAGCACACTCCGAACTCCAAGTCCTGCGATTTCACTAAAGGGGATCGCCAGCGGCACATTCACAGCGGCCGGCCCGGTCTCATCACCGACTATCTCACTCAGCACTCGCACAACGAACGGCAGCGTGGCCGGTGTTCCGTTCGGCTCGATTGAGGGTGGCATCCAGATCTCCGGCACATCGATAAGAGTAAATAACCTGGTAATAGCTGGAGTGCTGGGCGGTATGCTTCGGAGTTCGGGAGTGGTATCAACTACGGGCCGTATTGATCTGGCAATAGCCGGGGAGAGCATAAATCTCGGTCAACTGGCCGCCAGGTTCGGCGAGCCGGGCGTCGAGGGCACTGGATTCTTCAACGGGCGAGTAACCGGCTCTTTGAAATCCCCTCACGTCGAAGGTTTTATCGAGGCTTTTGGAGTTAAGACCCAGGAGTACACCGTAGACCACGCCTCGGCAGAGGTCAGTGCGGACCGGGATCGTATAGTAGTCAGCGAGGCGACCATACAAATTTTTCCTGCCGCTATACGATTCAGCGGGGAGGCCACCGGCCTGCAAACCGACAGAATATTTCTCGCGGCAAAGGCGAGTATGGAGCGTCTGGAAGTCTCCAAGCTCCTTGAACTAGCAGACCGTGAAGCAGATGTCACGGGAATCATCGGCGGCGAGTTTACCTTCTCCGGCATCTACCTGCCCGATGCCCGGCCTGGTCAACAGAGGCTGGTAGATGCGGTAGCGTCTGGTTTTCTTAATATGGAAGACGGCACGGCCTTTGGATATCCGATCTCCAGCGCATCCGCCTCTGTCGACTATTCCGACGATGTGATCCGCCTTCTCAACGCCTCGATTACAGGCGACGGCGCAGAGCTTACCGCGAGCGGTACTGTGAACACGGCGACTCACGACGTGGACGGCGCTTTCAAGCTTACTGATTTCGCGCTGTCTCGATTGCAGGAAGCTGTTGGCGAATACGCTGTATTGGCTGGTACTGCAAACGCATCCGGCACGGTATCAGGCGAATGGGACGATATTAAAGCCGCTGCCCAGCTCAGCGTCGATAATCTCAGAGTCAACTTCGAGAAATTCGATAGAGCGGATTTGCAGTTTGCCTATGCCGACGGCAAGGTCGCTTCATACTCGGCTGTGATCGAGCGTGCAGGCCAAAGCGCAGAGTTATCAGGCGCAGGATACGATCTTGAAACAAACTGCTTTGAGTCGGCAAAGGGCGTTTTGGAGAACATCAGTGTGCCGGATATCATCAGCCTAGTCCGGGCAAGCCCCTATTTCTCCTCTGCCGAGGGCCAATCGGCAGCTACCTTATTTAATAAACTGCCTAAAATCTCAGGAGGCAGGTTGAACGGCTCATTTGAACTATCCGGGTGCCTGGATTCCACTGCCGCAGGCGCACCGATCATACCAGACGGCACGCTCGACCTGATTGTGAGCAATATAGGTATCGACATCCAGCAAATACAGGATGTGGAACTTCACGCCTCTGCAAAGGATGGGATTATATCTCTGCACCAACTCCTGGCTGTCTCCGACGACGCCAGCCTGGAGGCAACAGGTGAGCGCGCCTATGATAACGGCGTCTTACAAATAGAGGTCTCTGCAGAAAACATCCAACTGAGCCGGCTCTCTCCCTGGTTAGGGGACAATACCCCGCGCGGGACACTATCCGCGACATTCGACATAGACGGGCCTTATCAAACACCGGATATCATCGGCTCCGTAGAAATCGTAAAGCCCGGGTTTGGTGCTTTTACACTCGACAGCATCCGCGCCGGCCAGATTCGCGTGACTCCGAATAGAATAGAAATACCGGATATACTTCTGTCAGCACAGGGTCATCAGGCCGTTGCGGCGGCTTCGGTGCCTTGGAACTGGTTATCGCTGTCGGTGCCCGATGACGAGCCCATATCGGTCTCGGCACAACTCAGCCAGCAGTCTCTCGATATTATCGGCGTCTTGTTGCCGCTGGTCGACTCGACAAAAACAACTGGTGCGCTTGAAGCCGCGTGGTTCCGTCTTGATGGGACACTGTTGGACCCTCAACTGGCTGGAGCATTAAAGATCGTGGACGGCACGGTGGTTCTGGCAGGATTCACCAACACGTTCTCCGGAGTGACTGTCGATCTGGGCTTTGAAGGCGACCGTATTGTGGTCAACGAGTGCCGGGTGTCTTCCAACCTCGGCGGAAACGCGTATGTCGTGCCCGGTGGAAGTGTCACACTTGGTATACTTAGCGGCAGCGAGATAAACCTGAGTGTGGTTGCCGATCAGCTTGTCGTTGGCGAAAAAAACATACTCGGCTTCAAAGAGGATGTGCTAACTCAAATTGACGCGGGGCTGCTGGTCACCGGGCCTCTTATGGAGCCATTAATAGCCGATAGCGCAGTTGCCGGCAAACAGGGCGGAATCAATCTATCCAACGCCAGATTCTCTTTCCAGACTGCTGCGGGACGAACCGAACTCCCCGCCGAGTCCGCCATTAATCCAAAATTCGATATCACTCTGCGGATCGGCAAGGACGTTGTCATATCCCCGCCCAACCTGCGCTTGACGGTTGCAGGCAGCGGCAAACTCGTCGGTAGCCTGCTCCAGCCACAGGTGCCGGACTTGAGATTGACCGTCCAGTCCGGAGAAATTAATCTCGCAACTGCCAGGTTAAGACTGGCCAGCGGAGGCACTATAGACATCTCTTATTTGCCGCCACAGGCGCCGAGCGTCAGTTTGAATCTGCAGGCGGAGGCTTCCGTGTTTGCTCTCAGCAGCTTCCGTCGTCAGGAACGCTATCAGATAACGATGCGAATCACCGGACAGGCCTCCAATCCGCAGATCAGTCTGTCCTCAAATCCGCCGGGGCTGAGTCGCGAGCAGATGTTGGCGGCGCTTGGGCATGTGCCTGGATTATTCTCGTCTCCTGAATCGGATTTGCAGAACGAGCTTGCTGGTGTGCTTACGGCGGCGGCTGCGAGTACGATATTTGCGCCGATTGAGGATATATTCGTTCAAAAGTTCGGATTTGAGCAGTTCAGTCTGCAATACAGTTCGGTGACGCCGTTGTCGCTGTTTTTGTCGCACAGATTGACCGGCAAGCTGTATGTGTCGTTCTATCAGAGGCTATCCGCTGCGTTGGCTGATGTGCAGGATGTGGAATATCAGGTCCTGTTAAATTACAGATGGAGGCCGAATTTTCAGGTCAGTTTTGGAGTTGACGATCAGCAGACTGCGCTGTTCCAGGTGATGTATGCGGCGGCTTTTCGGTAATTAGCGCGCAAAAAGCAGGTATGTGATCCGGGTGGGGGGAATCATATTGTGTGGCGGGTCTGTGCTGGGAATCCGCGGCGGCAGGTAGGCAGGCCTTGTGCGGCGGAATGAGGCGGTTATGGATTTTGATGGGCTGGTCGATTTATATGAGAAGCCTATCTACAACCTGGTGCTGCGGGTGTTCGGAGATGCCGAGGAGGCTGCCGATCTGACGCAGGAGACTTTTGTGGCTGCATATAAAGCGTGGGGCTCGTTTCGCGGAGACTCGACGGCTTACACCTGGCTGTATCGAATCGCTGTTAATTTGTGTAAGAACAAATTTCGCGAACGGGATCGTCGACGGCAGTACGAGACGGTGTCTTTAGACGAAACCTCCGATACTGGTTTTGAATCGTCTGATCCTTTTGGGGAAAGGGTGGCTGATCAATCAGATACTCCCGACGAGGTGCTGCAGCGAAAAGAACTCCGTGCGTTGATCGAACAGGCCATACGGCAACTGCCGCCGGACTATAGAATCGTGGCGGTGCTCAGAGACCTGCAGGGGCTTTCATACTCCGATATCGCTGAAGCGGCGGATTTGTCCGTGGACGTGGTGAAAACTCGACTAGCCCGTGCAAGGGGCATGCTGCGTCGCAGGTTGGGCCCATACTTGACCGATGAATAGCTCATCTGCTGACCTGGTGAGCTGAACTGTAATCTCTACTTGTAGAGCGTCTTTGCGTATAGTATAATGCCTGCGATTGACTGGTTATGAGCAGTCAAACCAAGCATTGACTTATTCTAGTTTACGAAATATTCAGGGCCGGTTGCGAATATTCGGCGCGATCGGACGTTGACTGTCAGGAGGACCATAACGAATGTCTTGTGCCAAACGCGTGTCGGCAATTATCCTCGCTGTCGCTTTCTTGTTGTTGCTGCCAGGAATGATCTTTGCACAGGAGAAGAAAGTCGTCGAGGTAGCGATCAGCGGAAACGTCAACATCAATACCGAAACCATACGTAATGTTATCTCTCTTCAGCCGGGAATGGATTATTCTGAAGAGGCCATTGAAAAAGACCGCAACGCCATTATGGGCCTGGGCTATTTTAGCACCATCACCCCTCACATTGAGGATGTGCCCGGAGGCGTTAAGGTTACATACGAAGTCACAGAAAACCCCAGGATATCCGAAGTTAAGATTATCGGCAGCGAGCCGATTGCTGCGGACGTCGTGCTGGGGCTTATGAAGACCAAGGCCAATCAGGTCCTCAACTCGGATACGCTTAACCTCGACGTTGAGGCGATTCAGGCATATTACGGGGAGCAGGGTTACATTGCCTATGTAACTGAAGACCTCGGCATCGACCCTAAGACGGGCGTGCTGACGGTGCCGATCCTCGTCAACCGCGTTGAATCTGTGGTTATCACCGGCAACAAAAAGACCAAAGACTGGGCGCTTATCCGCGAGATGAAGACTCAGCCTGGCAAGGTCTTTAACGTGAAGGTTCTTAAAGAGGATATTATCCGAATATACAACCTCGATATTTTAGAGGATATCAAGCCGTATCAAATCACGCCAGGCGCTGAGATCGGTATGGTCAAAATCACCATCCCGGTTGTCGAGAAAAAGACCGGAATGGTATCTCTTGGCTTTGGTTACAGTTCCAGGCAGAGGCTGGTCGGTCAGGCGCGCCTCTCGGAGACCAACTTCCGCGGCAGGGCGCAGGGGCTTAACCTTCTATGGCAGCAGGGCACCAGCAACGCTGTCGGCGGACCTGCCAGCCAGGAAATCGGGTTCTATGAGCCCTGGATCGACAAGAGGCATACCTCTCTTTCGGTGAACGCTTACAACAAACTGCTGTATAGGTTCTCTTCCGGTATATTCAACTCGTCTTCTTTTGCCAACGACGAGAACTATTCTGAGCGCCACCAGGGCGGCGACGTCACACTCAGCCGGCCGATTACTGAAAAGACACGCGTATACGTCGGCGGACGATATGAGGATGTAAAAACCGCTGAGGGCCTGTTGAGCAATATTGTGGGGGATCTTGACCTTTATCGAATGGTTATGCAGGGCACTGTTGCTGCTGGCTCGGTAAGGTTGGTTCATAACACCAGAGATTTCGACCTCGACCCGGCGGCTGGACGATATGAGGGAATCTCCTTGGAGCTGGGCTCGGTTAGCGGCAACACGTTTAAGCGCGACGCGAACGATCCCACGGCATTTTTAAAATCGCCGTTTGACGGGTCGTTTGCCAAAGGATCAATCGACGTGCGACGATACTTCAGCAAAGGTGGCCGCAAGCTTACTCCGCAGGACAAGCGCGTTACGCTTGCGTTGCGGTTGAGAGCCGGCACAGCTTCCGGTAAGCTGCCGTTCTTCGAACAGTTCTTCGTCGGAGGGGCGGAGAGCCTGCGGGGATATCGCGAGGACAGGTTCTGGGGTGACAAAATGCTGCTGGCCAGCGCGGAACTGCGCAAGCCCATCGCCCAGTCAATTGCCGGGGTAGTCTTTGTTGATTATGGCGATGCGTGGGGTGGCAATCCGGACTTCTTCATCACTCAGATGCCTCAGTCTAAATCATTTGACGGATTCTTTGGGACGGGCGTCGGGCTTCGTGTAAACACTCCGATCGGCCATCTCAGACTGGACTATGGCATTGGAAGCGAGGGAAGCCGCACCCACTTCAGTATGGGCCAGGCGTTTTAAAGAGCGATTTAACGTTTACTTAATTAGCTTCAGGATACGGGCGGTGATCTCAACGTTGCCGCCCGTATTTGTTAATATATTCACCCGCGAACTGGCTTGGGAGGCTGGGTGAATCGGGCAATACAAATCATCTGGATACGTCTATTCAAGATATATTGGGCCGTGGCGTTTCGGTTGTTGGGGCGCTGTGTTTCTGATATAATCACGTCAGTAGGGGCAATACCCCAATGTCTATTCTTCTATGAGAGGTATATCGAATGCTAAGACGATTCGGCAGGGCTGTTTTTTTGTTGGCTGGTGCAATAGCTGTCGTTGGGCTGGCTGGTTCGGCGGTCCTGGCAGCCCCTAACGATATAAAAATCGGCGTGGTCGATTTACAGAAAGTATATAGAGACGCGCCCCGCGTCAAACAATATCGAGAGCAGTTGGAAGACTTCAGCAGGTCTTTGGCAACCAAACTCGACATAAGATCACAGAATATGATGCTCAATGAGGACGAGATCAAAGAGCTTATCGATCTGAAAACGAAGGAAAAACCCACCGAGGCGGAGAGTTCGCGAGCAAAGCAACTTTCTGAGATTGAGAGAGCCAAGGACGAGGAGCTTAGAAAACTCCAGGAGACCAAAGAACTCAACGACCAGCAACAGGCGCGCCTCAAAGAACTTCAGGGCTTGCAGCAAAAGTCTAAGGACATAGGTGCTGCGTTGGCAAAGGACTATGATGGTCAGTATCAGGCTAAAATGGCCGAGCTTGAGACCAAGTCCGACAGCGACATTCAGGATGCCGTCAACAAAACCGCTGAAGCTAAGGGTCTTACGCTTGTGTTGGATAAGGCTGTGGTATTTCTTGGCGGTGTGGATATTACCGACGACGTCGTCTCTCGACTCGACCGCAAGGCGCAGTGACATAAAAAACTGAGGTGCTCCGCTTGATGATCCGAACTGGATCAGGCCGTCTTACGGCTTTGTTTTTCACTTTAATAATAGCAGCAGGCGTATCTGTTGGCTCTGCGCAGGCTAAATCCGCGCCAAGCGTCAGAGTTGTCTACGTCGATACATCTGAGCTGGCCAGGCTACATCCCGGTTGGCGTGCACTGGATGATATGAGGTTGACGCTTAGTGGCACAGGGTTGCAGGAAGCTATGTCGGCTGCTGGAAGTTCTGCGCCGCCGGTGATAAGTGTGCCGAAACAGCAGTTACCGAGCGGCACGTCAAGAGAAGAGCTTGTGGCTAAGGCGGCCCGCGACGCCTCGGCGGCGTTGGACAAGTTGGAGGCTCGCAAATACAACGCGCTGCAGGCAAGGCGTGAGTCGATGCGGGCTTATCTGCTGAAGAGCTCAGAGTCCGAATGGAAGACAGAAGCTAAAGACCTGCAGGCGCAAGCCGCTGTCTTGATGAAAGAGGTCGATGACCGTTATGCAGCAGAACTCGTCAACGCGAGACTTCGGCAGGTCGCTGCAAAGGCCGCCTCGTCGATAAGTCAGAAAGAAGATGCCGGCATTGACCGCACTCTGACAGATGAAAAAATGGCGGCGGCGGATGCTGAGGTCGCTCGCATTATGGCGGAATCTGATGCTGAAAAAGATCGGATTACTGCTGATATTAACGCTAAAATCGCGGCGATAAAGCAGGCTTCGGAGCGCCGTGTCGAGGAGCAGATTGCCGAATATAACGCCGAACAGAGCGCGATAATCGCGGATAGTATGGCTTCGGCCAGGAGTGATATAGCCCGCCGGTTAGGGCCGACATCGACTCCGGATCTTTTCGCTGTTTTGGATATGGGGTTCGCTCAGCCGGTCGGAAAGACGCGTGTGGCGAGCGGCGATAAGATGGTGGACCTGCGGGCCGCGTATTCAGCATTACAGAGACGCATAGATAACGATGTGCGAGAGTTGGTTCTGTCTTTGGCCTCGCAAAAAGGCTTGCAAGTCTCCTTTGAGCGAAAGACGACCAGGATGAACGACGCCACCGGAATGTTTGCGAACCTCATCAGGAAATGTGGGTGGAGCGCCTCGATTCCGGCGTCGGCTGCGTTAGGGAATTCGTAGAGAAGTGAATATAACTGCCTTCCAACTTGCCGAAACTATCGGCGGCGAATTATATGGCGATCCAGACATCTGCATTTCGGGAGTCGGCAGCGTGGACGAGGCTCTCTGCGGCGACGTCGTATTGGCTGCGGATCAGAAGTTTTTGAGCAGGGCCCTTAAATCCAAGGCCAGTTGTATAGTTGTCGGGGCCCGAGTAGATGGACTGGCTGATGACAAGTGCATCGTCGTTGCAGCAGACCCAGACGCCGCGTTTTCCAGGGCGCTCGAGTTGTTCCGTGGCCAGCAGGCTGCGCCGGCAGTAGGTATTGGCGCTGGCACTGTTGTCGAGCACGGCGTGGTTTTTGGAAAAGACGTGCGCGTTGGCTCAAATTGTCACCTGGGCAAAAACGTCGTGTTCGGAGACGGGTGCGTGGTGTACCCTAACGTATATATCGGGGACGACTGCAGCATCGGCGAATTCTCCAGGCTGTATCCGGGTGTGGTGATTCACGATAGGTGCGTTCTAGGTTGCCGGACGATTATTCGCGCCGGCACTGTAATCGGCTCAGATGGGTTCGGATTTACTCAACAAGATGGCGGGATGACCAGGCTGCCGCACGCTGGTATAGTTGAGGTCGGAGATGATGTCGAGATTGGAGCCAATGTCACAATAGATCGGGCCAAGACGGGTTCGACGGTCATCGGCAGTGGCACGAAGATTGATAACCTGGTTCATATAGCTCATAACTGCCGAATAGGCCGGAACTGTATTCTGGTGGCACAGGTTGGTGTGGCAGGCAGCGTCAAAATTGGGAATAATGTTACGCTTGCTGGGCAAGCCGGTGTGAAAGATCACGTCTCTATTGGTGATGGGTGTATTGTGGCTGCAAGGGCGGGGGTTATAGGTGATCTTGCGGCTGGTTCTGTGGTGTCAGGATTTCCCGCAAGGGATCATACAATTGAGAAGAGAATGCAGGCTGCGAATTTACGATTGCCGGATATGCTGAAGCGCCTGCGAGAGCTGGAAGCTGAAATAAAGAAGTTGCAAGAGGGTGAAGAGGAACAATAGATGACAATCCTACGCGTCGATGGCGCGACTAATATAGCGGATAAGGTTAGTGAGGAAGCCGCCAGGTATCAAAGGACGCTGGCGGACAGCGTTATGCTGTCTGGCAAGGGATTGCACAGCGGGCGCGACACGACAGTCGAGATGCAGCCGGCGCCTGAAAACACCGGGATCGTCTTTCGACACGGTAAAGATACGATAACTGGTCTGGCCTCCAACGTGGTCGACACCTCCCGCGGAACTACCATTGGCTTTAACGGCTTTAGGATACTCACTGTCGAGCATCTCATGGCCGCATTGTCGGGTTTGGGGGTGGACAACGCCTATGTAGAGGTTGTTGGCGGAGAGACCCCTGCACTGGACGGAAGCGCGGCGCCGTATGTTCAGGCAATTAAGTCGGTGGGTTTGGTTGAACAATCCGCCCGCAGACGACGCGTTGCCCTCTCGGAGCCGATCTGCGTTAGGCGGAACGATTCGTTTATCCTCGCTGTTCCCTCCTCTGAGCTGAGCATTACCTATGTGATGGACTACGACCACCCGTTAATCGGCAGCCAGACTTCCGATTATGTTCTGCGCGAAGACACGTTTGCCGAGGAGATCGCTGCCGCTCGCACTTTTGTTCTATACGAAGAAGTAGCGGGGTTGCTGGATCGCCAGTTGGCTAAGGGCGGAAGCGTGGATAACGCGATTGTGGTTTGGCCGGACAGAATGAGCTCGGCGCTTCGTTTCCCCGATGAGCTGGTTAGACATAAGGTTGTGGATATCGTAGGCGATTTGGCGCTTATCGGCGGGCTGCTGCAAGCCGAAGTGCTGGCGGTAAGAACCGGGCATGCGCTAAATATTGAGTTTGCAAAGGAAGTTCTACGCAGGACTTCCAGGCCAGGCCGTACAAGACGTTATGAGGCGGCTGTAAGCTAAATCCATTAACCGTCAACCGACAACCGTCAACCGACAACCATTTTATATTGAGGAAATTGATGCTGGATATCGAACAAATACGCGACGTACTACCCCACCGCTACCCATTTTTGCTGGTCGATCGGATATTGGAACTGGTGCCCGAAAAGAGTGCTCGTGGCTATAAGAACGTGACCATAAACGAGGAGTTTTTCGAGGGGCATTTTCCTGGGCATGCTGTTATGCCGGGGGTGTTGGTCTGCGAGGCAATGGCGCAGGTGAGCGGCGTTTTGCTGCTGAGCCGGTCGGGCAACGAAGGCAAACTGGCTTATTTTGGCGGAATGGACAAGGTGAGGTTCCGCAAACCTGTGCTGCCGGGCGATACTCTGGTGACGGATGTTGAATTGCTGGCGAGCAGGGCGAATATCGCCAAGGTGAGGGCTGTTGCTCGGGTAGACGATGAGGTGGCCTGTGAAGGCGAGTTTATGTTCGCCTTGGTCGGCAGGGATAGAAGACGGGAAATGGTTGGGCAGGCGTCTGTTGGCGTAGCAGTCAATAACACGCCTAAGGTCGACACGATAAAGACAGAGATTCATCCCACTGCGATTATAGATCCTTCTGCGCGGATCGGGCAGGGGGTTTCAATTGGCGCGCACTCAATTATCGGCAAAAATGTCCAGGTCGGAGACCTTACGCGCATAGATTCCCACGTTGTCATAGAATCTAATGTCGAAATTGGCAGGGACTGCGTGTTACTGGCAGGGTCTGTTATAGGAGGAGCGCCTCAGGATAAAAAATACCACGGAGAGGATAGCTTCGTTAAAATCGGCGACGGCAACGTTATTCGGGAATATGTCACGATCCATCGGGCCAGCGGCGACGGCGAGGCGACAGTGCTGGGTGACGGCAATATGCTTATGGCTTATTGCCACGTAGGTCACAACTGCAAGCTCGGCGATAATATTACGATGGCGAACTACGTCGGAATCAGCGGCCACGTGTTGATCGAAGACAAGGTAGTATTTGGCGGATTTGTCGGGGTTCATCAAAAGGTGCGAATCGGCAAGCTGGCTATGATTGGTGGAATGTCGAAGGTTGTCCAGGATGTGCCGCCATTTGCCATTGTCGATGGCAGGCCCACGAAGGTTTGCGACCTGAACGTGATCGGGTTGCGCAGAAGCAATATCTCCTCAAAGGTTCGAGCCGAGATAAGACACGCTTACAAATTGCTGTACAGATCTGACCTCAACGTATCCCAGGCCCTGGAAGCCATAGACAGGGAGATTGAGCCCAGTGTGGAATTGAGCTATCTGACCGATTTTATAAGAAGCGTGCGCGAAGGCTCTGGCGGCAGGCAGTTGGAGGTTCCGGAGTTTTAGTGGTGAATCCCTCGATAGCCATTAGTGTGGGCGAATCGTCGGGTGATCTCAACGGGGCCTATCTTGCGAGAGCCATAACACAGATAATTCCGCAGGCTCGTTTGTGGGGAGCCGGCGGCCCTAAAATGCGCGAAGCCGGTGTCGACATCCGGGTCAATATGACCAATGGCGGGACGATAGGTATTGCGGAGACTCTCAAGTCGCTGCCGGCTATGGTGGTTAAATATAATCACCTGCGTCATCTACTTCTGAAGAACCGACCCGATCTTTTTGTCCCCATTGATTTCGGTGCGTTCAATATTCGCCTTGCCCAGATCGCTCACGCCAACGGCATACCGGTTGTGTATTACTTCCCGCCGTCGTCGTGGAGAAAAGAGCTCAGAAATGCTTCGAAACTGCTGGCTTGCGGCGGAAAGGTCGTGACGCCGTTTGCGTGGTCGGCTGAGTTGTTGACGCAGGCTGGGGTAGATGCGAGATTCGTCGGGCACCCGCTTTTAGATATTGTTAAACCTGGCACTGAGCGGGAGAAATTTCTCGATGAATTGAGTTTAGACAGGTCGGCTATCACGGTCGGGCTGTTGCCGGGGAGCAGGTCTCATGAGATTCGAGGGCATCTGGATCCTATGCTGGCCTGCGCAGAGGCTATTCGCCACAAGCTCGGTAATGTGCAGTTCGTGATAGGTGCGGCGTGGGGCGCTGAAAATCTTCGAATGCAGATAGCGCGTTCAAATGTGCCTGATGTTAAGGTGGTCGAGGGTCGTACGTATGACTGCATGGCCTCCAGCGACCTCTTGATTATCGCCTCTGGAACAGCTACACTTGAGGCGGCCATTTTAGGCGTGCCGATGATCATTATCTATCGAGGCTCCGCGCTTATGCGGCTGGAATATTTCCTGCGGAAGTCTATTTTGGAGGACTTCATCGGGATGCCGAATATCATAGCCGGCCGCGGGATATGTCCTGAATTGATTAATGACGACGTGACGCCGGAGAAACTGGCCGGTGTTGCACTTGATCTATTGCAACACGAAAAGCTGGTTTCGGATATGCGATCGGGCTTTGAGGAAGTCAGACGCCGTTTGGGAGAAGCGGGTGCTGTCGAAAGGGCCGCTCGCACTGTGCTTGAAATGGGAGAACTGCTATAGATTCCTTAGTCTACCACTTATTCAGACGACGCACTTTTTTAACGATGCTGTTGTCTATCGGGTTGGTGCTGGTTGCCAGGCCGACGCCGCTGGCTTTCTGGATTGGGATGCCTTTGGTTGTGGCGGGAGAACTGTTACGGGTATGGTCGGCGGGTTATCTTACCAAGCTATCGTGCCTGGTGACGGCGGGGCCATTTGCGATGTGCAGAAATCCTTTGTATGTCGGCAGTTTTCTGATCTGTTTGGGCTATTTGATAATGTGCCAAAGATTAGATGCCTTTATAATAGGAATAATCCTCTTCTGGATACTGCACGGTGCGGCTGTAGCCTATGAAGAGCGGCTGCTTACCGAGAAATTTGGAGATGATTTCAAGGTATATTGCAAGGTGGTGCCGAGGTTTATTCCAAGAATAGGATCGGGCGGAGGGCAGGGAAGCTTTTCGTTCGGCCAGGTTATGGCAAACGACGAATATCGCGGAGCCGCTGCGGCCGCATTATTTTTGGTGATCTACGGTTATATGGCTTATGATTCGTCTACGTTGTGGGGCTGGATATCAAGGTTAGGCAGTTGAGGTTTTAGTGAGCTACACCAGACGCCTGTTAAAATATTTGCTGGTATACAAGGGCCGGTTGATTCTGTCTGCTGTCTGCGGCGGGCTTATGACCGGCTGCACGCTGTTGATGGCCCAGTTTACCAACTGGTTTCTTGCTGCGTGTGGGGACAAACCGGTCAGCGACAATCTTTTGGTGAAATTTGGCGTTGCTCACGGCTGGTTTTCGGCTTCTCAGGCGAATATGGCTCTGGTGTGGTCGGTTGCAATTTTATTCGTCTTGCTTTATATCCCAAAGGGGTTGTTTGCGTATTTTAACGGCTATCTGATCGCATCCGCAACGAGTCGGGTTGGCACCGACCTCAGAGCTGATATCTTCGCCCACGTCCAGCGACTCCCTCTGCGATTTTTCCATTCCAGCAGGGTGGGGGATATCATGTCCCGGATGAGCAACGATGTCTTCTTGATTCAGAACTCCAGTTCCATCGTTGTGCAGGCTATAGAAGGACCGATCACCATCATCGGTGGCTTGGGCAGGATGTTTTGGATAAGCTGGAAATTGACGACTCTGACGGCTTTTTTTGTCCCATTAATGGCGATAGCGATTGATCGGCTAACCAAGAAAATACGGCCTCTCACAACACTTACGCAGCAGTCTTTGGCAGATGTTAATGCTACGGTGGAGGAGTCGATCACCGGTATGCGCATTATCAAAGCCTTTGGCACTGAACAGCAGGAAATCAAGCGCTTCAACGCTGTAAATATGCGAAACTTGGTGGCAGCGCTGAGGTTTTGGCGGAGAAATCTGCTTGTGGCCCCTGCTGTCGAGGTTATGGGTGGGTTTGCAACTGCGCTGATGATGTCGCTGGGCGGATGGATGGTCGTCAAAGGCAGCATTACCTTTCCAAGGCTCGGTGAATTCATCCTGCTCGCTTTTATAGTCGCCAGCTCGGCTAAGCACATCGGCCGATTGAGCGTCACATACCAACAGACTATCGCTGCGGGCGCAAGGATTTTTGAGGTTATCGATACCCCGCCGGAAGTAATATGCGACAACAACGATATTGAGCTTAAAGACGTCAAGGGGCTGATTGAGTTTCGTGACGTTAGCTTCGAATATAACGAGGGCGAAAAAGTACTGGATCGGATTTCGTTTACCATCAATCCGGGAGAAGTGGTTGCCATTGTTGGGCCGAGCGGTGCGGGTAAATCGACTATCGCCGATTTGATTCCCCGTTTCTACGACATTACAGAAGGACAAATACTCGTCGAAGGCCATGATATCCGCGATATCAAACTCAGCAGCCTGCGTGAGCAAACGGCTATGGTGCCGCAGCAGATCATCCTGTTTGGCGGTACTATCGCAGAAAATATATCCTACGGCAGACCGGGCGCGAGCATAGAGGAGATAATCGAGGTCGCAAAGGCGGCCAACGCTCACGATTTCATAGTAGAGTGCCCTAACGGTTATGATACTGTCCTTGGGGAGCGCGGTATAGGGCTATCTGGCGGCCAGCAACAACGTATTTCCATCGCCAGGGCGCTGCTGAAAAATCCCAGGATACTGATTTTGGACGAGGCCACTTCCTCGCTGGATGCCGCCTCTGAGCAGGTCGTCCAGGACGCACTGGAGCGGCTGATGAGGAATCGCTCCACCCTTGTAATCGCCCATAGGCTGTCTACGGTGAAAAACGCCGACAGAATACTAGTGTTGGATCAGGGCAAAATACTAGAAGCCGGCGATTTCGATCAGCTTGTAAAATCCGGCGGGGTGTTTTCCCAGCTTTATAAGACTCAGTTCAGATCGCAGGAGGCGACCGATGTCGGAGCGGGGCCGTCTTAGCGAGAGGCTGAAACAATGGGCGATTTTCTCGCTGCTGTGGTTGATCTCGACCGGCATCGCGATTACGGTCCGGTTCAAGGTGGTCGGATACGATAAGCTGACTGGGGTCGTCTCCGCTGGACGCGGCGGGCTGGTGCTGCCCTGGCACGGGGTCACGATGCTGCCTATTTATTATTGCCGGGGAATGGGGTTTTACGCCCTGGTATCGTTGTCCAGGGATGGTGAGCTGCAAAATAAGCTGTTACGCAGCAGGGGTTTCAAGACGGTTCGTGGGTCCAGCGGGCGAGGCGGTGCAAGGGCCCTGTTAGAGCTTACCCGGAGGCTTCAGGAGGGCGGGGTGATGGCTCACACTCCGGACGGTCCGAAAGGCCCTGTCAAAAAAGTCCAACCGGGGACGGTATATCTTGCGAAAAGGTCCGGTTGTCCTGTGCTGCCTGTAGGGGTTGCCTGCAGGCCGGCCAAGAGGTTGAGTTCCTGGGATTCGCACATGATCCCATATCCTTTCGCCAGAGCGGTGATCTATTTCGGTGATGTCTTACACATCGCTCGCGATGAAGATGACGCAACTGCGGCAGTGCGCATAGAGGAAGCCATTAATGCGGCTGAGCAATCGGCGTGGGCGGTGCTTGAGGGCGGGAGAGCGGCATGAGTTATCTCCTGTACAACACCCTGCTATTGATCCTCAGCCCGCTGATATTCTTATACATACTCTACCGCATATTTATCTCAGGCAAGTCCCGCAAATCCTGGAGACAGCAATTAGGCGGTGTGAGGCTTCCTGAAGAGTTGGAGACTACCCAGCGTGTCTGGATTCACGCCGTATCGGTTGGAGAATCTGTCGCTGCGGGGTCAGTAGCCCGCGAACTGAAGCAAGCCATACACGATTTAACTATAGCGCTTTCGACGACCACCGAAAAAGGACAGGAGATGGCGCACAAGTCTGTTAAAGATGCCGACGTAATCTTCTACTATCCATTCGACCTTGTCCCGTGTGTCTCGCGTAGTCTCGGCAGGGTACGGCCTGCGGTTTTCGCAAGTACGGATACTGAAATCTGGCCCAACTTCCTGCACATCGCCAGGCGGCGTGGCGTTAAAACGGCGATGATTAACGGCACAGTGTCCGACAAAACACTGACGGGCGCACGTAAACTGCCGTGGCTATACCGTTGGGCGCTCTCGAATCTTGATCTTTTGTGTATGCAATCACAAGCCGACGCAGAGAGGATAATATCCCTTGGCGCAGACGCCTCCAAAGTGGTGGTCACGGGCAATTGCAAGGCAGATGAGGCTCCTGAGCCGATGACCAATGCTGAGAGAGAATCGTTGCTAAGTCTGTATAGGTTCACTGCCGAAAACCTGGTATTCGTAGCGGGCAGCACAAACCCCGGTGAGGAAGAACACGTCGTCGATGCGTTTATCGCCGCCCGCCAGTCACATCCCGAGCTTCGCCTCATAATAGCTCCCAGACAAATCGAACGACGCCAGGAGATATGCGACATTATCCAGGCCAGGGGTCTTATATGCGCGTGGCGAAGCGACCCATCCACTATTAAGGGAACTGAAGATGTGGTAATATTGGACACGTTTGGCGAGCTGGCGCGAATCTATGGCATTGCCCACGTCACTTTCGTCGGTGGCAGTCTGATTCCGCGAGGTTGCCACAGCATATTGCAGCCGATCGCTCAGGGCAAACCCGTATTTTTCGGGCCGTATACGTTCAAAGCCAAGGACCTCGTCGCGCAGGCTAAGGCGGCTGGGGTCGGTTTTGAAATCGCAGATGGCGCCCAACTGGGCGAAAAGATCAGCCAAATGTTGGCAGATTCTGCGTTTCCCGAACAGATAAGCACGAAGTGTGAGCAGATGATGCAGGCGAATCTCGGTGCATCCAAACGCACGGCTGACGAATTGTCCAAGCTGTTTTACGAAGCCAGGCCTTCTCATAAGGCGAAAGAGTTGAGGTGAAGTGGCACAAATGTCCCACGGCTACCTGGAGAGCGTAATTCTGGGTGAAAAGTGCGGCCTTGGCGGCTGGATTATCCGGGCGCTACTGTGGCCATTTTCGATGCTCTACAGGGTCGGGCTTGCAGTATATCTTTGGCTTTATGACGTCGGTATTCGAAAACGGGAAAAGCTCTCGGTGCCGGTGATCAGCGTTGGGAACCTCACGTTTGGAGGCACCGGAAAGACTCCGGCGGTTCAAGAACTGTGCAGGATGTTGATAGGGCAGAGCAAAAAGGTAGTCGTTTTGTCGCGCGGTTACGGCGGAAACGCGCAGGGTCCACTTGTGGTTTCGGATGGCGACAGTATCCTTGCAGATAGCGCCCAGGCTGGCGATGAGCCCGTACTGTTGGCTCAGACGCTTCCGAAAGTGCCCGTAGTAGTCGGCAGAAACCGCCGAACAACCGGCAGGCTGGCTCAGAAGAGGTTTAGGCCCGACGTTATCGTTTTAGATGATGGATTGCAGTATTGGCAGTTGCATCGTGATTTGGACGTGGTTGTTCTCGATGCTGGCAGGCCGTTTGGAAGCGGTTTTCTTATGCCGATGGGTGACTTGCGAGAGCCGGTTTCAGGTTTGCGAAGAGCTGACATAGTATTATTATGCGGAATCGGGCGCGGCGATAAGGCGGCTTCTCTTCGCAAAATCCGAAATATAGCGCCAGACGCAGAGGTATTTCAATGTGTGCGTGAGCCGGTTTGCTTCAAAAACGCGGTCACTCAGGAGAGATTCGGCCTGGACTGGATCAAAGGACGAAAAGTGCTGGCGTTTTGCGGCATCGGTAAACCCTGGGCGTTCATCGAAATGCTCGAATCGCTGCGAGCATCGGTTGAGGCCAGCATAGTCTTCAGCGATCACTACAGGCTTACAAAACAGGATATTGTTCGTATAATAGATGAGGCGAAAGCGCACGGTGTGGACGCAATCGTTACTACCGAAAAAGACGTTGCCCGCCTGGCAACCCCGGAATGCGTCCCGGATTTATATGCTCTTTCCATTAGACTGCTGATTGAGGATAATCCACGACTTGCAAAGCACATCACCAACCGGATCAACGGATAGAATAGCACGGCTGCCATTCAAAAAGCGCATCATAAAATGGATCGGACGCGTTGCGTTCTGGTGGATGTGCGTGTCGGCGCGTCTCTGGCGACCCTGGTCGGTTAAGCTGGCGGGAAATACTCTGGGCACGATGTTTTACTATGCATCCAGCCGATACCGCAATGTGGCTCTGAAGAATCTTCGTAACGTATACCGTCAGGACAAAACCGACTCTGAGAGGGTCGAAATCGCCAAAGGAGTATTCCGGCATTTTTCCAGAGCGGCGCTGGAGTTCTTCTCTGTGTTGTCGCTGAGCCGTGAACAGGTGTCGGCGATGATTGACATTGAGGGCGCCGAACATCTCGACAAGGCTATGGAAAATGGCCGCGGCGGTATCATCGTCACCGCACACTACGGCAACTGGGAACTGCTGGCCCGAAAACTTGTTATACTCGGCTATAAAATCAACGTCATCGCACGCGACAGCGACGACCCGGGAATGACAGGGATAACCGCTAAAATACGTGAGCACGGCGGTTATAAGGTCTTCGACCGAGATCAGCCGCTGATAGGTGTTATGAGAGCGCTTAAAAACAATGAAATACTCGGCATTCTGCCGGATCAGCACGAGTCGCACGGGTTGTTCGTGGACTTCTTCTCCCGCCCTGCAGCCACTGCAACAGGCCCTGCGGCGTTTGCACTCAAATCCGGGGCCCCTCTTTTGCCGGTTTTCGCGACGAGGATGCCTGATGGTAAATATAAAGCTATTGTCTATCCTGCCATCGACTTCGAGCCGAGCGGGGATACAGATGCGGACATGCGCGATCTCACGGCTTTGATCAATCTTGCTATTGAACGCGCTATAAGACTGCACCCGGATCAATGGTTATGGCTGCATGATAGATGGAAATCGTCGCCGGAGGTTCTTTCGTGATTAGTGAAGCGCCCAAGCGCATATTGATCGTCAAACTCAGCGCCATAGGGGACGTTTTGATGGCGACTCCTGTCGCTCGTGCGCTACGAACGGCGTTTCCGCAGAGTCATATAGCGTGGGTCGTCGAGCGAAAATCTGCGGATATCGTCCTGGACAACCCTTATCTGGACGAAGTGATCGTGTCTGGCAGAACAAAAGTCGGGCACGGCCTGACGGATTCCGCAAATCTTCTCCGGAGCCTGATGTCGCTGCGGGGCGAACTGAAATCCAGGCGATTCGATGTCTGTGTGGATCTTCAGGGATTATTAAGAAGCGCGGCGGTGTGTATGATATCCGGCGCAAAAAAGCGTATAGGCTCTGCTGATGCCGCAGAGTGCAGTCAACTACTCTATACGGATAAATACGCCTCCGGCCCGGATGTGATAAATATCCAGCAGAGAAACCTCGATCTGCTTAAGCCTTTGGGGGTGGACTCGACAGAGACGGCGATGTATATGCCGGTTTGCGAGGACGACCGCGTATTTGCCAACGGTTTTTTTGAGGATAATAATCTGGCAAACGACAAGGTAGTGGCTTTTTGCGTCGCTACTACGTGGCTGAATAAACACTGGACACCGGAAGGTTGGACGGGGGTGGCCGATCTTATTTGGCGCAAATACGGGGTGAAGTCGCTGATTCTCGGGGCCAAGGCCGATATCCCATTAGCCCGCAGGGTAGCCGATGCCGCAGAATCCAAACCCGTGATTAGCGCAGGTTTGACAACACTAAAACAGGCAGGGGCGCTTATGGAAAAATGCGTCGCGGTAATCGGAGTCGACACAGGTTTGCTGCATATGGCGGTGGCCCTCGACAGACCGACTGTTGGCTTATTCGGCGCAAGTGACTGGAGATGTTTCCAGAAGAAAGATAACTTCATCTGGGTCGCAAAAGACTACCCGTGCAGCCCCTGCAGGAGACACCCTATATGCAGCGATATCGATTGCATGAAGTCGATTACCCCGGAGGATGTGGATGCGGCTGTGGGGCGTTGGTTGGAGCAGTAGATGCGAATTATATGTTTCCATCTAAATCAGGTGGGAGACCTTATGTTCTCCCTGCCAGCGCTCAAAAGCATCCGCGATACATTCCCGGATTCGCATATAACCAGCGTAGTGCGTCCGTCGCTTCAAGAGTTGCTGGAAGCGACAGGCATTCTCGATACGGTATTGTCCAGGAATGCCGGCTTCAACTTAGACAGAGTTAGACTTATTCGGTCGCTTTCTGCCCTAAAACCTGACGTTGCAGTAGTGTTCTCGCAAAGCGCATCCTGCGCTTCAATGGCTTATTTGAGCGGCGCGCCGAAGAGAGTCGGGTTTGAGAACACATCTATGGGTTTTTTGTTGACCACCCGCCTACCGTTCCAGCACCCCCCGTCCACGGAGAATAACCTGAAACTAATCGAGGCGATTGGTGCAAAAATAACCTGCAGGCAATATTCCGGGCTTCTTTGCGCAACAGCGGATCAAATAGAAAAAGGCAACGCCGTTTTAGAGAGATTTGGTGTGCAACCCGATGAGCCTGTGGCGGCTCTGGCGCCCGCAACTTCGAGCAATCGCAGCGTCAAGGAATGGACCAATGAAGGCTTCATCGAGGTAGGCAACTACCTGGCTAAGTGTGGGTTTCGACCGGTGATGCTGGGAGCGGCCGACCAGTCCACTATTGTTAAAGAATACGAATGTATCTTGGACATGAGAGGTCAGACGACGCTTGGCGAGGTTACAGGAATTCTGCAGCGCTCGAAGTTGCTGGTCGCAGTGGATTCCGGACTTCTGCACCTGTGCGCCGCCATTGGCACGCCTGTCATCGGTTTATACGGCTCCTCAAACCCCGCGATAACCGGCCCTCAGGGAGATTCCCATATAGTATTAACCTCCGGGGCTGATTGCAGCCCATGTGTCAAAACAAGCTGCAGCTTCGGCAGAAAATGCATGCTCGATATCACGCCGAGCTATGTAATTTCTGCAGTCGATTCTATACTGGGCCGTGACACCCAATGACAAAACTCAGGACACTGCACATAGATTCAGAAATGGCCTGGTCGGGCGGACAGAGGCAGGT
This sequence comes from Armatimonadota bacterium, assembly GCA_050948905.1. Lineage (GTDB taxonomy): Bacteria > Armatimonadota > UBA5829 > UBA5829 > UBA5829 > DTKD01. Next base: position 2,004,892 of record JBMNES010000001.1, read on the forward strand.
ATCGGGACTCTGCTCTTATCTGAGGCAATGGGGCCACGACGTTAAGATCATAACTCGACCTGGCTCGAAACTGGAATCGTGGGCAAATACGGAGTCTTTTGAGTCATTCACTGTCGACATGCCGTCAACCTTGTCCTTGCCGTCCATTTTGCGGATGCGGTCGATTATCGCCTCACTGAAGCCCGACGTCGTCCACCTTCACGCTTCTCGAGCACACGTATTAGGTGCGGCTGCGGCAAAATTGGCTGGCGCCAGAATTATTATAGCCACGCGCAGAATGGACGACCCCATAAAAATGATCTGGCCAAATACCAGCGCCTACGGTAAATGGACAACGGCGATCGTAGCAATCTCGACAGCGGTGCGGGATGTACTGGTCAATTGCGGAGTCGACGTCGCTAAGATTCACACTATACCCAGCGGCACCGACATCGAAAGGTTCAAAGACACGGCTACGGATCCGCAATTTCGCAGCAGTCTGACAGGCGATCACTCGTGGCCTGTGGTCAGTACGGCCGCAAGCCTCACCGAGAGAAAAGGGATTCGCTTTTTGTTGGAGGCCGCACATCTGCTGCAAAAGTCCGGCAAACCTGTTCGAGTTGTCATCGCCGGAGACGGCGAACAACGGCAGGAATTGCAGCAAATCGCCGATAAAATGGCGATTGTATGCACCTTTTTGGGCCAGTTCTCCGATATGCCAAAGTTATTGGCAAACTCCGATATATTCGTTATGCCGTCGTTGGGTGAGGGGCTGGGAGTGGCGGTTTTGGAGGCTATGGCGGCGGGCAAGCCGATCGTCGCCAGCGCCGTTGGTGGCTTGAAGGAGTCTGTTGTCGATGGCCAAACCGGTTTTCTGATACCGCCGGCCAATTCGCAAGCCCTGGCCGATGCACTGGCGAGGCTGCTATCAAATTCATCATTAATTGACCAGTTCGGATCAGCCGGGCAGGCAAGAGTCGCGGAAAAATATAGTCTAGAAAATATGGCGAAAGGAAACGAGTCTCTCTACCATAAACTGGTGCAGCAATGAAAATATCTGCAGTGGTCATGACGTTTAACGAGGAAACCAACATCGAACGCTGCCTTTCCTCACTGGATTTTGCAGACGAGATTGTCGTGTTAGATTCGTTTAGCACAGATCGTACGGTCGAGATCGCCAGAGGCTTTACGGACAATATTAGTCAACGAAAGTTCGAAGGGTTTTCTACGCAGAGAACGGCGGCAATGGAGCTTGTTTCTAACGATTGGATGTTGATGGTTGATGCCGATGAAGTTGTCACCAGCGACCTCGCCGACCAGGTGCAGGCTGCTGTACAGAGCGACAAATACGAAGCCTATAGAATTCCGCGACTCACCTATTTTTTGGGCAAACCAATTCGCCATTGCGGTTGGTATCCGGACTACGTCACCAGGCTGATGCGCAAGTCAAAAACGACTTTTCCTTACAGGGTTCTGCACGAAGCTCCGGAAATCGACGGACGAGTAGGGACGTTGACTGGGCACTTCATCCACTTCTCATATAACAGCTTCGACCAGATAGTCGACAAAACCGTGACCTATGCCCGTGCTGCAGCCAAACAGAAAATCGTTGAGGGTAGGGGGTTTCAGCTCTCAAAGCTCGTGTTTGCACCGAGTCTGATCTTCTGGAAAAAATTTATTCTCAAGCAGGGCTTTCGCGACGGTATTCGGGGGTTTTTGATATCAACAATGAGTCAGATTGGGACTTTCCTTCGCTACGCGATGCTCTGGGATATGACAAGAAACAAGGGGGCGAGTAAATGATAAAAATAATATCGCGCTGCGTCGCAATTTGCCTTTTTGGGCTGTTTGTGGCAATAGAATGTGCCTGTGCCTTTCCTGCCAACGAGCAGGACCTCAAAGCTGCAATAGAGGCTGCGACTAATGGCTTCAAGGATATGTCGGCCACTGTGGTCGTGCGTGAGAAAAATAAAGACGTATTAACCAGTGTCGACGAAGGATTTGCCCGGCTCTATGACTTTCAGTCCGCTCAAATCCAAGTTAAGGCTCCGGATAAAATAAGAATAGAGTCCAAACTCGGAATGGTTAAAGTCGAATACATAATCTCAGATGGCAAGAAGATATTCCGAGCGCCGAAGATCAAAATGAACAAAGTCGATGACTATTCAAATACACCTGCCAAGCTCCAAAAACCGCTGGACTTTGGCCTGGTGACTCCGCAGCTTTGGGAAGGCCGGCGGGTGGAAATCATCGACGATGCCGAAGCAAAGGCTAACAACGAGATTAAACTCAAACTGATGTGGCTGACCGGCGATATGGTAAACTACGCCTGGATAGATGCCGAACACTACTGGCTAAAGCGCTTCGAAAAACGCGATGCCAAGGACAATTTGATCTCGCGTGTGGAGTATTCGAACCCGAAAAATCTGGGTAACGTGATCTGGTTGCCTACAAAGGTTGAGCTTTTTGCGCCCGATGGCGAGAAGGCGGGAGCCACGGAGTTCATCGACATCAAAGTCAACTCGGGCCTGGCAGATACCATTTTCAAGTAAGTCTTATTCGAACACGGGGGGAGGCTTGTCTGCAACTGCCGATCTGCAATATATGTGACAGCGTCGTCTCAGAATTGCTGTTGACCAAAGACGACTACAATATTTATCAATGCTCCAAGTGCGGACTTGCGTTTACCTATCCGCAGCCCGCTGCCCTTGATGAGCAGTACGACGGAGCCTATTTCGATCTATATAGGCAGCGGCGATCGTTTCGTCTCAGACGGGGCGATGCGCGCCTGCGAGGCATAGAACTTCTGCGTCAACCAGGCAGTTTGCTTGACATTGGCTGTTCGCTGGGGTATTTTATTGAGGCGGCTAACGCCAGAGGTTGGTACGGGTGCGGCGTAGAAATCTCGCCGCAGGCGTCTCAATATGCCCGCGAACTCGGCCTTGAGGTAGAAACGGGCGATCTGCTGGACGTCGGATATCCGGCTGCCTCTTTCGATTGTGTTACAATGTGGGACGTGCTGGAGCATGTTCCAGATCCGACGGCGCACATGCTTGAGGTGAACAGAATTCTGGTTGACGGTGGCCTGGTCGTCATCGGCACACCCAACCTCGGTCACTTTCGATTTCGCATGAAGCCTGAAAACTGGCGCCATCTCAAACCGAGCGAACACGTCTATTATTTCACGAAGTCGAGCATAACCCAGCTTCTGAATAAGACCGGATTCGAAATGGTGCAGCGGCCGATTCTGCGGGCCAGATCATTTCCTGGCAGTATAATGACGCGGCTGAAATGCGCGTTCGGGCGCATAATTCAATTGAACGACGTGATGACGGTCTTTGGAGTCAAGAATGCGGTCAAAATATCCTCAAATAGACCTCAGCAATCTCAGAACAATCGCGATCAAGGATAGAAAGAGCAAGGTTAGCGCTGAAGCATTTGCCCGGGTGCATAAGCAAGGCGATGGCGTTGGCCAGTTCATAGATAACCTGCCGGATATACTTGCGGGGCGCTGGCTGCGTCGGGTCATCGACTGCATTGTTGACGCACGCAGCCGAGACAAAGCTTGCGCGGTGTCGATGGGCGCCCATGTCATCAAGTGCGGCCTCAGCCCTATGCTCATCGATCTTATGCGGCGCGGCATCATAACTTCCCTTTCAATGAACGGCGCCGGGGCTATACACGACAGTGAGATCGCGTTTTTCGGGGAGACATCGGAGGACGTGGTCGAAGGAATGCAGAGCGGACTGTTCGGGATGGCGAGAGAGACGGCCGATTTCGTTAATGATTGTGCAGCAAAGGCCAGCGCCGATGAATTGGGATTTGGGGAGACGCTTGGCCGAGCCGTCATCGAAGCAGACGCGCCCAACTCGCAATTGAGCCTGCTGGCTGCAGCGTATAAATACAACGTTCCGTTGACAATTCACGCGTGCATCGGATGTGACATTGTGCACATGCATCCGACTGCCAGCGGCGCGGCTATCGGCGACGCTTCTATGCGCGACTTTCGAATCCTCACTGAGGCTCTGCGTGGATTAGGCGGCGGAGGGGTGTTGATGAATATCGGCTCCGCGGTGGTGCTGCCGGAGGTCCTGTTAAAGGCGATCACCACCCTGCTGAACCTCGGTTGCAGTTTGAAAGATATGGTCGGGGTCAACCTCGATTTTGTTCAGCATTATAGATCTAATCAGCAGGTTGTGGCGAGGGTGCGGGAGATCGGCGGCGAAGGCATCTCCCTTACCGGGCATCACGAGCTGATGATTCCGCTGATAGCGGCTGGTGTTATTGAGAGGATGGATGGCGAGTAGTGAGCGATTCTTCTGCGTACGCTTCATTGCTTTCAAGATTTGCCGGCAAACGGGTATTGGTAGTCGGCGATCTGATGCTTGATGAGCACATATGGGGGACGGTGGAGCGTATTTCCCCGGAGGCCCCGGTGATGGTGGTCAGAGCGGACTGTGACTCGGACTGTCTGCCGGGAGGAGCAGCTAATGTTGCCAATAACATTCGCGCCCTTGGCGGGGAGGCCGGGGTTGTCGGAGTTATTGGTGAGGACGAGGGCGGGCAGATTCTGCGCAGGGTGTTGAGCGATGCGGGTGTGGATGTCAGCGGCGTCTTTACGGATAACAAACGCCCAACTACTCGCAAGACAAGAATCTGGGCTTCTCACAGGCATCAGGTGGTCAGAATCGACCGCGAGAGCAACTCCGCTATATCGAGTTCCATAGTGAAGCGGATGATCGACTACATACGTTCCTCTTCTGCAGATATCGACGCGGTGTTGCTGTCGGATTATGCAAAAGGGGTAATATCGCGGCAGGTCGTCTCGGCTGCTGTCCAATCCTCTAAAATCGCGATATCAAACGCCAAACCTCGCAGCCTCACCTGTGTTGACGGGGTTGGGGTTATCACGATGAATCTGTTTGAGGCATCGGCCGCCTCGCGAATCGACATAGACGACCAACACGACCTGGAGAGGGCAGGGCGCAGATTGGTCGATCAGATTCGCTGCAAGGGGCTTGTAATAACCCGCGGTGCACATGGTTTATCCGTGTTTGAGGATTCAGGCCATATCACGCATATCCCCGCCATCGAAACAGAAGTATATGACGTAGCTGGTGCTGGAGATACCGTCGTGAGCGCCCTCACGATGGCTCTTGCCTGCGGCGCACAGCTCCCTGTCGCCGGATCAATTGCCAACTGCGCAGGGGCCGCCGTTGTGCGCAAAGTCGGTGTCGCCACCACCACCACCGATGAAATCGCCGCGTTGCTTGGCCAGGCAAAAAGCGGTCTTATATAACTCATTATTTTGGCCGAATACAACTAGGAAGACTGCATGGGCATTTCACTTAAAGGTCTTAGCATCGGCATCATAGCCAGCGTACTCGTCTGTCTGGTGGTTTCTTATGCGGAACTGGTAGTAAGATATATTCAGATCGGGTTTCTGCAACTGCCACCTGTAGTTGTAGGACTTTTCTGCTTTATTCTTCTGGTTACTGCACTAACAAAGCGCACGAAGGCGCGTTTCAGTCTTACCCCACAGGAGTTGCTCACAGTTTATTGCATGATGCTGCTTTCGTCGATGATCAGCTCGCGGGGGTGTTTGGAGAAGATTCTGCCGCTGCTGGTAACGCTGCCTTATTTTGCAAATCAAAGCAACGATTGGACGACCTACTTTTTCCCTCATATCAAAAAGTGGATGGTGCCGTTCGATCCTACGCAGACCGACCCGAATACTCCGCAGTTTGTCGCCCAGCGCTTCTTTGAGGGTCTGCGCAGCGGGGAGACCATACCGTGGCACCAGTGGATAGGGCCGCTGGTCTGGTGGGGCTTGCTGGCGCTGTTGATATTCGGCGCGTTTTTGTGCCTGGCTTCCATCTTACGCAGGCAATGGGTCGACAATGAAAAGCTCAGTTTTCCGCTCGCGCAGCTTCCTTTGGAGATGGTCAGCGGAGACTCACGGGGACAGGGTTTCTGGCGAAACTCGCTGACGTGGCTGGGGTTTTCGATTCCGGCAATCGTCTTCACAATCAACGGACTACATGGCTGGTATCCATCTATTCCGCTGATAAACCTCGGTGTTTCGCTCGGTCAGTATCTTGACAACCCGCCCTGGGACTGCGTCGGTTTTTTAACGATGTATATCAGTTTTGCGGCGATTGGTTTCTTCTTTTTGCTGCCGACTGAGATATTATTTTCGCTGTGGTTTTTCCACATATTTGCAATAGTGCAGACTGTTATATTCAACTCGTACGGTATGGAAATGCCAGGTATGCCGTTGTATGGCGGAAAGATGTTTATCGGCTACCAGCAGATCGGCGCATATTTTGTGCTGTCGGCTTATTTGATATACGTCGCCTGGCCGCATCTCAAGCAGGTTTGGAGATCGGCCTGGGGGTTACAGAAAGTCGACGATTCTAACGAGCTTCTGCCGTATAGAACTGCTATGTTCGGTCTGTTCTTCTGCGTGATGGGCGCCACGTTCTGGTTCGCGGCCGCTGGTATGAACCCCTGGCTTGCGTTATTCGAATTAGGGGTTTACATATTCGTGATCGCCTTGATTATGGCCAGGAGCACGGCCGAGGGCGGTTTGCTGATGACTGAAACCTCGTTCAGGGCTGTCGATGTCTACCGAATATTTGCCCCAACTCACACTTTAGGCGCAGCTAATATGACGGTGCTTGGCTTTATGGATGCGGCCTGGTTTAGAGACCTGCGCGGTCTGGTGTTGACGGGGTTTATGGACGGCTTAAAAATAGCCGACGGCGCGAAGATCCGCCGCAGGTCGTTTTTACCGGTGTTCGCTATAGCCATTCTTATCGCGATGATAATCGGCGGTTTCTTCCAGATTTACCTGCCATATTCGCAGGGCGGCGTCAATTTATACGGCTATCCTTATAGGGACAACAACCTGCGCGCGTTTAACGACTACACGCCTGCGATGAGAGGGCCAGTATCTACGATCGGCTGGCAGGCGCCAGTGTTCTTTGGGGTAGGCATTGTCTTTACGGCGCTGTTGTCGTATATGAGATATTGCTTCTTCTGGTGGCCTCTGCACCCGTTGGGCTATGCTTTATGCTATTCGTGGACGATAATGGTCTTCTGGTTCGCCTGTTTTGTGGCGTGGATCATTAAGATCACGCTAATGAGATACGGTGGCATGAAACTCTACTTACGCGCTCGTCCGTTTATGCTGGGTATGATTATGGGTGAGTTCTCAATGGCGCTGGTATGGGCGTTGATAGCCTGGGCATTTGATGTGCCAGCTCCGTTCTTCCCCTGGCCGTAATAATCAACAAGAAACTCTCCAGACCTCGATGGGCCGATGCAATTTTGTCGGCTATCGAGGTCTTTTTGGGTATTGTCAGCCGAAACAATACAATGACCAAATAGTCATCTAATCAACAATTAAAACCCTTATGATATCCAGTTGCTATAAAATTTGGCGCCTAAATTGTCTCGCAGGCTTGACAGGCATGATTATATGAGCTATAATTCACAGAAGTGGTCAGGAATTATAGTTGTTAATTCCTGGCCGATTATCAGGGAGTGGGCAGTATGTTAAAAGGTAAAGTTAAATGGTTTAACGACGCTAAAGGCTATGGGTTTATTCGGTTGGATGACGATAGCAGTGGAACGAAAGACATTTTCGTACATTACACCGAGATAGCCAAGCAAGGTTTCAAATCGCTGCAGGAAGGTCAACCGGTCAACTTCGAACTCGCAGAGACTCCGAAAGGTCTGCAGGCTCGCAACGTAGCTCCGGCTGATAGCAACGCCTGACACACACGCTTGCACGGCCGCAAGCCCGTGTGGCCCGCTGGGCATCCTCCTCCCGAATGCGGGCTGTACCGTCGCTGTCAATTATTGTCAGTAACACCTCACGATACACCGTAACGATGCCGCTCGCTTGACATACGGCTCAGCTTCAGCCATACTTTCTTCGTACTCCATTACCTCAAATTAGAAGGAGATCCGATTTGCGCCTGATATTGCTGTTCGTTTGCATCCTGCTAACCGCGCTCCCCGCATTTGCGTCACAACCGGCTCATTTGCTCACCGAATATCTCACTAACCCTTTGGGGATAGATTCATCGAAACCCGCCTTCTCATGGCGCGTGAATGAATCAACGCAATCGGCCTACCAAGTCCAGGTCGCAACCAGCGAGAAACTCATCGGCAATGCTGATATGTGGGACAGCGGCAAAGTCGCATCGAATCAGGCGACAGCAGTTTATTATGCCGGCAAGCCGCTTAGCAGCCGAACCCGCTACTTCTGGCGAGTCCGCACCTGGGACAAATCCGGCAAACCGAGCCAATTTAGCCAGCCAGGGAACTTTGAAACCGCGCTATTTAATGGCAGTGATTGGAGAGCGAAGTGGGTTACAGTGCCCAGCTCAGGTGGTAACGGTTACCACTCTCAATTCGGCAGCGACGAAAATGACTCCAAATGGGTACAAATTGACCTCGGAAAGCCTGCAACGTTCGCCAAAGTAGTTCTTTATCCCGCCCGCCCTTACAACTTCCAACGCGACGAGCCGGGTTTCGGGTTTCCTGTAAGGTATAAGATAGAAGCCTCAAACGATCCGAACTTTGCGGCTGGAAATATCGTCGCCTGCATAGACCGCACAGACTCCGACCAGCCGCGGCCGGGTGTGAATCCGGTGGAGTTGTCCACACAGCCCATCACTGCGCGTTATCTGCGCATCACTTCTATAAAACTGCACCATCCAGAAGGCACCAAGCCTGTGTTTGCACTTGCCGAAGCCGAGGTTTTGGATGCTAACGGCGATAATCTGGCCTATCGCGCCAGCGTCACGGCCAAAGACAGCATAGAGGGCCACGATTGGTCGACCAGGCATCTCACAGATGGCGATCAAATCTCTCACGCCCCCAACCGCTCCGGCCCCATCGCTCGACGCGAGTTCAACGTAAAGGGCAAAATCACACGCGCACGGGCCTATGTGACTGGCCTTGGCTACTACGAATTATTTATCAACGGCCATAAGATCGGCGACAGGGTGCTCGACCCTGCCCGCACGGAATACTCAAAGCGAGTCGATTATAGCGTTTACGATATTACCAACAATCTCTCTGAAGGCCGCAACTGCGCGGGAATAATGCTGGGCAACGGTTGGTGGAGCGAATCTCCTAGATTTTTGCTGCAAATGGAGCTTCTATATGCTGATGGGTCGAAGCAAACAATTATTTCCGATGGCTCCTGGAAATATGCGTATGGCCCAATTTCAGAAAATACGCTCTATCACGGCGAGACTTACGATGCTCGGCAGCAGTTACGCGGGTGGGATAAACCCGGCTTCAACGACGCTCAATGGTCGCCTGTCGAGCTTGTCGATATGTCCGATAGAACCCTGACAGCGCAGACAATTCAGCCTATTCAGGTTGTTGGAAACATCCAGCCGAAGAAGATTACTTCTCCCAAACCCGGCGTATACGTGGTAGATTTCGGCCAGAATTTCTCAGGCTGGTGTCGAATCAGCGTCGGCGCGCCTGTCGGCACAAAAATCACACTAAAACACGCCGAGCTTATCTATCCCGACGGCACTGTAAATCAGGAGAACCTGCGCAGTGCCCGTGCTACTGATGTATATGTCACAGCCGGTGTCGGTCGCGAGGTTTATGAGCCGCGATTTACCTATCACGGGTTCAGATATGTCCAGATCGAAGGCTGGCCGGGGACACTTACGAAAGACGCTATCCAGGGTCGTCTGGTTTGCACTGCGTTAGCTCCGGTGGGTAAGTTTTCCTGTTCAAACGATTTGATCAACAAGATTCAAGATTGTTCGTGGTGGGGAATGCGCACTAACTACCATTCTATCCCCACAGATTGCCCGCAGCGCGATGAGCGGCAGGGCTGGACCGGAGACGCACAGATGACCGCCTCTGCGCTATATTATAACTTTGACATGGCCCCTGCCTGCGAGAAGTTCTTGCAGGATATCGCCGATGCACAGGGCGAAGACGGCTCCGTGCCGGATACGGTGCCCAAGGTCTGGGGCGGTCAGAATGGCGACCCGATGTGGTCGGCGGCGTACCCCGTAATTCTCTGGGAGACCTATCTGCACACCGGAGACAAGGGACTTCTGGCCAGACACTACGACGGCATAAAGAAGTTCATCGACCATTTGCAGGAGCAAACAAAAGATCTGGTTCTCTATCACAACACCTACGGCGACTGGGTATCAATCGAGCCGACTCCGAAGGAGTTGATCTCCACCGGCGGTTTCTGCTGGATGACGGGAATGCTGGCTGACATGGCAGAGGCGCTCGGCAGAACCGAGGATGCAAAAACATACCGTGCCCTGAAAACCTCCATCGCAGCCGCATTTAATAAGGCATTTTACGATCCCAGGACAGGAATCTACGGCAACGGCAGCCAGTTCTCAATAGCTATGCCCCTTGCACTGAACATCGTGCCGGCGCAGAATAAGGCCCAGGTTTTGGCTACTTTGGTAGATGCTGTTGAGGTCAAACACAAAGGACACCTCAGCACCGGATTTATCGGCACTCCATTTTTGCTGGATGCGTTGGTAAAGCACGGCCGGGCAGACCTGGCATATAAAATCGTCAGCCAGCCCACCTATCCAGGTTGGGGTTATATGATCGAAAACGGCGCCACCACAGTTTGGGAGCTTTGGCATCTGGCCACCGGCAACGGCATGAACTCCCACAATCACCCGGCTTTCGGTTTCGTTAGTTCGTGGTTCTATAGAACCCTCGCGGGCCTCTCCCCTGAAGCAGGCAATGCCGGCTGGGCGCATTTCAAGGTCAAACCCTATGTGCTCGGCGATCTGAAATGGGCGAAGGCGTCGATTGACACGATTCGAGGCAAGGTGGCTTCGCAGTGGAGTTTGATTGACGACGGAATCGAATTGAAAGTCACCGTCCCAATGGGCAGCACCGCGGAGGTATTTCTGCCCAAATTGGGGAAACAAAATTGCAGGGTATTCAGCGGCAACGCCCTTGTAAACAAGGGCCAGCTTCGTGATGCGGGGGACTGGATAAGTCTGCACGCAGGCCCCGGCAGCCACGTTTTCAGACTCACGAGTAAATAAACTAAACCATCCTATTTCGGGAGTAACTAGATGGGCATTACACTTATTGTTCTTTATGTTTTAGTTATGCTGGTCATCGGCTATTGGGCGATGAAAAAGACCCACTCCGTCGGCGATTTCTTTCTCGGCGGTCGAAAGATCGGGCCTTGGATGTCGGCTTTTGCTTATGGGACCACCTATTTCTCGGCCGTGCTTTTCATCGGTTATGCGGGCAAGCTGGGGTGGGGGTTCGGCATCCACGCTTTATGGATCGCCATAGGCAACGCCATCGTCGGCACACTGCTGGCCTGGTGGGTGCTGGCTGCGCGAACTCGATCTATGACGGCGAGGTTGAACGTAATGACCATGCCGGATTTTCTCGCGGCCAGATACGGTTGCAAATCCCTGAAAATCGTCGGCGCGCTGATTGTATTTCTATTTCTGGTGCCATATTCGGCGTCCGTATATCAGGGTCTCAGCTTCTTAGTTGGAGCGTATACAAACATACCCTATGAGTATGTGCTGGGGTTTCTGGCTGCTCTGACAGGAATTTATATTATTATGGGCGGCTATTTCGCTCTCACAATCACCGACCTCATTCGCGGCATAGTCGAGTTGGTCGGGGTCTGTGTTATGGTGTTGTTTCTGGTTCATCAGGTCGGAGGATTCGGTACCGCCACGTCAAAGCTACTTACCAACCCGGACTTCTCCCCGGCGTTACATCCAAAACCGCTGCCAGCAGGAGCCCCTGTCGCGCCCGGAATACCAATCCCTGGTTGGCTGATGCTGAGTTCTCTGGTATTACTGACCAGCTTCGGCCCCTGGGGTCTGCCGCAAATGGTGCAGAAGTTCTATTCGATCAAGGGCAAAGAGTATATCAAAAGCACCATAATAGTCTGCACGATATTCTCGTTGCTGATGGCTTTTGGCGCATACTACACCGGCGCGCTGACCCACCTCTTCGCAGTTGACGACGGCCGTTTGGTCGATGTAATCAAGGCAAAAGACCTCGGAATCGACGCACTGATGCCGAAGTTCCTCACCTGGCACACTCCACCAGCTATTGGTTTGGTCATTTTGATATTAGTCTTCTCGGCATCCATGTCGAGTCTAAGCTCTCTCGTGCTTGTCTCCGCATCTGCAATTGCAATGGACTTATATCAGGGGATAATCGAACCGAAGGCATCAAAACGCTCCGTTATGACTCTAATGAGAGTATTATGTGGAGTGTTCGTTGCGGCCTCGGTTCTGATTGCCTTAGGTAAAATCACGTTCATAGTGAACCTTATGGCGCTGAGCTGGGGTGTATTGGCGGGCTGTTTTGCCGCTCCGTTCTTCTACGGCCTGTTCTGGCGGGGCACGACTAAGGCCGGCGCGATTGCCGGTATAGTCGGCTCGTTGATTGTAAACCTCGTGCTGTGCTGGGTATTGGGCACTCCCGGAATATCGGCAAGCGACCCTGCTATTCCCGTCGCAGGCGCTGCCGCAATCGTGGCGCCTTTCATTATCGTCCCGATAGTCAGCCTGATCACCAAACCTCTGCCAAAGGAACTGGTCAGGGCGGCTTTCGTCGACGAGGTTGCAAGCAAATAATCGAAGTTAAGACGATGGGTGGCGATGCGATTGAATCGCCACCCATTTGTGGTTTTACACAGCAGGGACTTTCTTCTTCCGCAGCTTATCCCTGGCCTGCTCAAGCAGCAGATACGCAGATGGCAGCACCAATAGAGTGAACAGCGTCGAGGTCGCCAGGCCACCGACCAGAACTATAGCCAGAGGTTTCTCTATCTCCGCACCGACTCCTCCGCTTAGAAGGATCGGCACCAGGCCCAACGCCGTGGACGCAACCGTCATCAGCTTAGGCCGCAGCCTTTGCACGCTGGCCAGCCGAATCGCTTTCTCCCGCGTTTGCCCCTCAGCCAGATACTCATTAGTCTGAGTCAGAAGCACCAGACTGTTTTGCACCGCGATACCGAACAGCGCGATAAATCCGACCGCAGAAGAGACGTTAATAGTCTCCCCCGTAATCAACAGTGCCGCGACTCCTCCGAAAAACGCCATCGGCACCGTGGCAAGAATAATCCCCGCATGGCTCGCCGACCCAAGCGCGAGAAAGAGCAGCATAAAGACGATCGCCAGAGCGATTATAGTAGCCAGCGTCAGCGACTGCATCGCCCTTTGCTGATTTTGATACTGCCCACCGAAGATCACGAAGTAATCGTCCGGCAACTCGACTTCTTTAAGGCCTTCCTTGATATCGTCGACCACCCCTCCGAGGTCACGGCCCTGGATGCTGGCGTCGATACTGAGCCGCCGGTTCATCGCCTCACGCCAGATCACGTTCGGCCCTTCTGACAGGGTAACATCAGCTACCTGAGAAAGCGGGATCTGTCCCCCCGAAGGGGTATCGACCAGCAGGTTCTTAATAGACTCGATATCCCCACGCACCTCGTCCGGGAATCGCACGAAGACCCCATAACTGCGCTGGTTCTTCCAAACCTGGGTCAGCTCCTCGCCGCCAATGGCGAGCCTGACTATCTCAGAAACATGTGCCACAGAAATACCGTAGCGAGCCGCCGCCTGTCTATTAATTTCAACCTGCACCTGCGGGATACCCGTGGCCTGATCCATCGTGACGTCCGCCACACCCCTGACGCGTTTCATAATCTCTTCGATTTGCTTGCCTTTTTGCGCAAGCACACCGATATCAGGCCCGAACAGCTTCACCTGCAGCGGGGCAGGGGTTCCCTCCATACTCTCGCTGATCTTATTTTGCAGAGGCTGGGTAAACGCTGCCGCCACACCGGGGATATGTTCTATCTGATGGCGAATATCGGCCAGAATCTGATCCGACGGCTTGCTGAGCTGGCCTCGTGGCTTCAGGTTCACAAACATCTCGCCCGAATTAACAGGCAACACGCACCCAATCGCCCTCTCAGACCGGCCATTTCTGCGCACAACTTCAGCCACATCCGGGTTTTTGACCAGCAGGTCTTCTATCTGACTTGTAATGCGATAGTTCTCCTCAAGCGAAGTCTCTGCCGGAGTAATCGTCGATACAAATATCGACCCTTCGTCCAGCTTTGGCATAAAGTCTCTGCCTACCGCCAGCAGACCAAACGCTGTCGGAATCAACAACCCAAAGGCGATTATCACCACAGTCCACCGATTGGCAAGCGCATACTCCAGCGCCGGGACATACAATTTCTTAATCCACGTCACCAGCCGCACCTCGCCTTCCTGCTCACCCTTTGGGTGCAGGAAGCGAGATGCAAGAATAGGCGTCAGAGTCAGTGAAATTGCCAGCGCGGCAAGCATGGCAGCGGCCACAGTAATAGCCAACGGCCTGAACAGTAGCCCCTCTATACCTCCCATCAAAAACAGCGGCAAAAACACCGCTACGATGATAAGAGTGGCAAACGCAATCGGCCGTCCCATCTCGATTGCTGCTTTATGCGCGACCTGCTCTTTGATAGTCGAATCGTCGATGCTGTCGCGATTTCTGAAGAACCTGTGATAGATGTTTTCGACCATAATAATCGAAGCATCCACCATAATCCCAACCGCAATCGCCAGACCTCCCAGGGTCATCGTGTTGAGGCCGATCTTTAGCGCGCGCATCAACATCCCGGCGATCAGCACCGACAACGGCAACGATAGCGCCACTATCAGAGTGCTTCGCAGGTTCCCCAAAAAGACCAGCAGCACCAGCACCACAAGCACTGCTCCCACTAAAATCGCCTGTGTTACGGAGGACAGCGAATGCTTTATAAGCCGAGTCTGATCATAATACGGGACCAATCGGACGCCCTTGGGCAGGGTCGAGCGCATATCTTCCAGCGCCTTCTCGATTCCCCCGACAACCTTCATCGTGTCGGCGTCCGGCTGCTTTATAACCAGCGCGACTACGGTCTCCTTGCCGTCTTTGCTGGCGATGCCCCTGCGAATTGCAGTCCCCTCCTGTACATCCGCTACATCCCGCAAATAGAGCGGCACCCCGTCGTTTTCGGCTATTACCGTGTCCTTGATATCATCAACCG
This sequence comes from Armatimonadota bacterium, assembly GCA_050948905.1. GTDB lineage: Bacteria > Armatimonadota > UBA5829 > UBA5829 > UBA5829 > DTKD01. Next base: position 2,019,965 of record JBMNES010000001.1, read on the forward strand.
AATCAAACCGTCCGATTCCCCGCACGGTATACTCAGTTGGGCCAGTACTTATAAACCCGCCGGCTGCGTTCTCGTTACCGCTCTGAACCGCATCCTCAATATCGGCCAATCGCACCTTATAAGCACGAAGCTTATTGGGGTCTATGGTCACGCGATACTGCCGCATTCGGCCGCCCATATTCAGCACCTCGGCCACGCCCGGCACTGTCAAAAGGTTATATCGCACCTGCCATTCGGCAATCTCCCTCAACTCAGTGGCAGGCAGATTACCTTCAACGGCAAACTCATAAACCTCTGCGAGTCGAGTTGTAGCGCTGCTGAGGTTCGGCGGTTCGGTGCCCGGCGGAAGCTGAGCAGCCACCTGGGACATTCTCTCGGTCACGAACTGCCTCGCCCGCCAGAACTCCGATTCTATATCGAACTCAACGACAACGGAGGACAGCCCCTGGGTGGTTTGCGAGCGAATCCTGCGCACACCAGGCAGGCCGTTCATAGCGGCCTCCATCGGTCGGGTGATCATTATTTCGATCTCCTCCGGCGCCATCGACTCGTTTTCTGTGACTATGGTAAACACGGGAATCGTGATATCAGGGTAGACATTTCGAGGCATCTGTTGATAGGCCGATATCCCGAACACAACCGCCAACCCCACAAGCATCAGCACAATGGCTTTCTGCTTAAACGACGTGTGTATGATCCTATCTATCAGAGTTGGGTGAGATGATGATTCCATCCGGTCCTCCTCTAGTGATTATGATCCGCGCAACCGGCTTCGAGCTTGCCGGAACTAAGCGCCGTCTTGATTTGATACGCGCCGACAGTCACGACCTCAGTGCCCGGGTCAAGCCCTTTTGTTATCTCGATCTTGTCGCCACGACTGGCTCCAGTCTCGACTATGAGTTTGTCGTAACTGCCGCAGACGCTACGTCCTGCTTTCACGTCCTCCGGGCAATCCAGGCACGGGGTGAACACGATCTTACTCCCGGCCTCATCAAGCACTGCCTGCTTCGGGATCAGAACTACACTTCCGCGCTTGCCCATTATCAGTGCTACCTTCGCGAACATCTCCCCTTTAAGCAGACCCCGCGAGTTATTCACCACGCATCTGATCTTAGCGGTTCGAGAATTGGTGTTTAACATATCCCCGACATTCTCTACTTTGGCGGCAAAGACTTGATTGGGGTAGGCGTCGACGGTGACTTCAACAGGCTGGCCTACTCGTACATTTGCCAGGTCTTTTTCGTATACATCCGCCTCCACCCAGACATTGGATAGATTGGCGATAGTAAACATCACGTTCGACGGTGAAGCCATCTCGCCGGTATTAACCTGTCGTGACACAACCCGGCCTGATATCGGGGATACCACAGCGATTTGATCCCCTGAGTCGCCAGGGTTCGCTCCAAGTACCCGAATACGGTCCGCTGCCGCCTGCACTTCGGTCTGCGCTGCCACCACGGCGGATTTCGCAGATTGAACAGCCTTTGTATCTACTACCTTGCCTTTGTAGATTTTCTCTTCCCGGCTCAGGTATTGCTTTGCCAACTCGACGCGAGACTTCTCTTTTGTGATCCGAGCCTCAGACTGCGCTATTCTCGACTTCGCAGCCTCCACTTCAGCACGATCCTTCTTAGCCTCGGCTTCAGCGCTTTCCAGATCCTGTCTGGATATTATCTGATCCGCATAAAGGTCCTTGGCCCGTTCCAGCCTGGCAGTACACTGAGCCAATTCGCTTTCAGATTTTGCCAACTCACTTCGAGCTTGAGCAAGCTCGCTTTTCGCATCTGCCAGCGCGCCCTGTGCCTCGACGTTTTCCGCCCGCGCCTCTTCAAGCGGTCGTGTGCTATATGCGCCGAGCTGTGCAGCCTTCTGCTCCTGCGCGAGGTCTTTGCGCGCGGCATCTAACCTTGCAAGTGCCTGTCGATAAGTCGCTCGGGCCTCGGCCAGCTCGACACTTGATATGGTTGCCAGCACCTGCCCCTGCTTTACTGAATCTCCGACTTTAGGTCCGGCAGAGGTGACCTTGCCTTCAATCCTTGGGCTTACCTGCACCAGATTTCCTGATGGCACTGTGACTCTTCCAGCCAACTGGATCGTGTCCCAACCTTCTCCTGTAATCGCAACAGCGGTTTTAAGGCCGGGTATGTCCAGCGCGCCTTCATCGTCATGGTGGTCGTCGTGAGCCTCGGTCGACTCATGGTGGCCTGTCAGCTTATATGTCACCCCCGCCGAAAGCACCGCCACTGCTATCAATAATAGAATTATTTTTATCTTCATTTCTTCACCTCGCTTGAATCCGTCCCAGCGATCTCCGTGTTAGAGGCCCACTCAAGCTGCGCGATGGCTCTGGAGTGTTCTGCTACGGCCGAGATATATTCGGTCTTAATCGTTCTCAGCGTGCGTTGAGCCTCCAGCACCTCAAGGTAGCTGGTAGCCCCTTTTTCATAACCCTTTTGTGCCATCGCGGCTAACTGTTCGCTTTTGGCCAGTATTCCGGCTTCGTAATACTCAACAACCTTTGCCGCGGTCCGTTCCGCCAAAATCGCCTGTTCCACTTCCAGCTTGATGGCGTTTTTCACGGATTCGACCTGCTGTTGCTTACTGGATTCTCGGATTTTCGCCTGTTTTATCGCTGATCGTGATGACCCCCAGTCGAATACAGGCAGATGAAAGGATATCGCCACTCCGCTATCCCCGGAATCGAAGCTCTCCTTTCGCGCTTCCAAAGCAACATCCGGACGATATTCCGCACGCGCGGCATCTATTTGGCCCTGCGCTGCGCCGACTTCGGCTGTGGCAACTTTCAATTCTGGTCGATTAGCCAAACCCGCTGCCAATAGAGCGGTGACATCCGGGTTTATGTCGACAAAAGTAAGCGTATCCGCAGGGGTAAACTCCGAATTGGGTGGACGATTCAGCAAAGTGTTCAGGGCAGCTTTCGTCGAGTCCAGGTCGAGTTCAGCCTGGCTAAGTTCTTGTCTCGCACGCGCCAACTCCACATCCGACTTAATAAGCTGTGAACCTGGCGTTCTGCCGACATCGACCTGTCTGCTCACCGCCTCTCGCAGAGATTCCAGATAAGCGATGTTATTTTGATTAAGCGCGACCACCTGCATCGCCCGTGCCGTGGCCCAATAAAGCTGTTTTACTTTTAAAACGATGTCGCGGCTGATTATCTGATTTTCCGCCTGCGCTGCAGCTGATTCGTGGCTGGCTATGCTTTTGCGTGCCTTACGTGATCCGTTGACTTCGAGCGGTTGGGCCACCAGCGCCGCAGAATCCGCTCCTGCAGTCCCGACCACACTAGGCGCGACGATTACTTCCGGGTTCTTTAATGCAGATGCCCCGTGTACAGCCTCCTTAGCGGCATCGGCCGATAGCTTTCCCGCCGCGATAGCAGGGTTCGCTCGTAAGGCTTGATCGATTGCCTGCTTTAAGGTCAAACTCTCCGCACCTGCCGGCAGCCCCAAAACTAGCACAAGCAGCGCAGCCGCCACCGTTCTGATTAGCAGTGTTCCGGTCATATTTGATTCCTTTTAGGTGATTTTAACGATGGGCGTTGTCCAGGATATCGTCGCGTGCCGGTGCGCATTGGCGCAACCAGGCGCACAGCAAAACCTGAGACGCTGTTACCCGATAGAAGATGACAGAAAACGAATGCTTAGCTTAGAGGTTGCGGTGGGCGGAAAATATCGAAAGAGTGGAGTGCAACAACGTTTTCGAATTGCTCTATCGTTATGATTTGATAGTCCTGGTCTATCTCAAAATCCGTGTTTTGTACGATAGCGCATCTACAAGTATGAGCGCAGGCACAGGCATACTCCGGGCAACCATCGTGGTCACAGTGGTGATAGTGGCCCATAAATATGCTGCAGGACCCCAGCAAAACCAGCCCTGCAAATATAATAATGCCGATAGAGCCTGCCTTCATCAACTTATTATACCACATCTTTGACGAGCCCCTTGGCAAATGAGTTTCATAGTTTTTTTAGATTCAAACGGCATTGGCCCTTGCACCAGCCCTGCGATTTACGATATGCTATTACGGGTGCGGCGGTTACTGGGACAATCAGGCGTCGGCACCGGGAATCAGTGAGTCATACGGAACTACGGGAATGGTCTGGAACTTCATAGACACTGGTTGGGAGCTTGTGGCGCTCTGGCTGTGCCAGGGACTGGGGCTTCTTATCCCTGCCCAGGTGTGGTAGTTGAATCTTTTTCACTCATTGACCTCTTCTCAGGCAATTAGCCTCGAGATTCAATTTTCACAGGAGAATAATCAAAAAAATGAGCGTCGTAGATTTTGATCTGATAGCGAAGCACGCTGATATAGATTCAACGATCATCAGGCTTTTAGAGAAAAGCAATCAGGAACACTATGCAAATTTGCATATAGAATACAATGGCGAGGTTATCCAGGCGGATAGCTATGTTGTCTTTCACAGCCTTAGCCGCGGCCCGGCCAAGGGTGGTATCAGGATGGCTGTTGATGTCAGCCTGGAGGAGACACGAAGGCTCGCGCAGTTGATGACCTACAAGTGCGCACTGACCAGAATACCGTTCGGCGGTGGCAAGTCGGGAATTAAAATCAACTCCCGATCACTCGGCCCGGAAGCGCGCAAATTGATGCTGGGTCAGTACATAGAGAACTTTGGAGTCTTTCTGCAGAACGGGACTTATGTTCCGGCTCCTGATATGGGCACGGGCGCTGCAGATATGGCCACCATATATGGCCTCACACACTCCAAGGAATCCGTTACTGGTAAGCCTGTGCGGATCGGCGGATTGCAGGGCCGAGACGAGGCCACGGGATATGGCGTTGCAAGCATCGTGAAGAGCGCGGTTGAGGGAATGTTGGATCGCAGCGTGCGTGACGTGACTGTGGCCGTGCAGGGCTTCGGAAATGTTGGCAAGTGGACAGCCAGGCTGCTTGCACAGGCGGGAGCTAAGATCATTGCCGTGTCCGATGAGACCGGAGCTGTTTATATGGAGAACGGGCTTCCGATTGAGGATATGGCGGATATCAAACTGCTAAACGAGGTCAGCCTGCCGGCGATGGACGCCAACGACATTATGACCCTGCCGGTCGATGTATTTATTCCGGCCGCTATTGATGGAGTTCTAACCGCTGATGTGGCTTCCAAGGTGCAGGCGAAGCTCATTGTCGAGGCAGCCAATGACCCGACCACCGCCGAGGGAGACAAGATTCTCTTCGAGCGCGGCATCAGCGTCATTCCGGACATCCTTGCAAATGCGGGCGGCGTAGTCGGCTCGTATGTCGAATGGAAACAGGCCAAATCCGGCAGCATCGTCACCAAGTCGGAGACCTACCATACCATCGACAGCCATTTGCTCGGCGCATATGAGCTGGTAGTTGAACTGGCGCGCCAGGCGAATATTTCACACAGATTGGCCTCACACGTGATCGCGGTCAACGAAGTCGTCGAATCTATGCGTGACCGGGGATGGGCATAGGTTCTTACAAAAACTAATCAGTAGAACACGGCCGGGACTATGTCCCGGCCATAATACGTTTTATTTTCCGTTATTCGAAATGAAGGGCGTTATCAGGCGTCTATCTCCTATTGGTGACTGGATTGTTGTATAATATCGCTCAGATATTGCTCGATACTGAGGATTAAATCGGAGGTATTGCATTGTCGTTTATGAACTACGTTCTCATCGGCACTCTTCTTTGCACTGCGAGCGTTACCGCTGCTGATGCGGCCAAGTCGCAGGCGCCTGAGATCGGGCGCACTGTTGTTATCGAGACTAACAAGGGCACTATCAAATTCGGACTGTACGAAAAAGATGCGCCTATTACCACCAAAAACTTCGTGGGGCTTGTTGAGAAGAAGTTTTATGATGGTCTAAAGTTTCACCGCGTTGAGCCGGGCTTTGTTATCCAGGGCGGCGACCCCAAGGGCAACGGCACCGGTGGGTCCGGCCAGACTATCAAACTGGAAGTCACCCCTAAACTGAAACACGACGCGGCCGGGGTGGTGGCGATGGCCCGTTCGCAGAATCCGGACAGCGCATCGTGCCAGTTTTACATCACACTTGCTCCCACTCCGTTTTTGGATATGAACTATGCGGTATTTGGCCGGGTGACTGAGGGTCTTGATGTGGTCAAGAAGATCCAGGTTGGCGATGTTATGAAAACCGTCCGCCTTGCAACCCCTGCAAAAGACAAGCCTAAGAAATAACAAAAAATATACGTTGGGCGGCTATTATCAGCCGCCCACCAACAATCAATCATAACCCCCATTGACAGCCGAACATAGTGGCGTATAATGCAATTAGGTTACAAACGGGGTATGTTATGACTCAAATACGCTTCCGATTGATTGTTGTTGTCGCATTGACGACCCTCCTCGCATCTTTTGCTCACTGCTCGTATCTGACATCCACAAGCGTTTGGGATCTGCAACGGCAGTTGTCGCCAGTTACGCTCGGCGCTGGCGCAATGTATGTCTCAGGCACTGGCATTCGCATATCCGGCACAAACACCATTGCTCAGGCGATATTCCAAGGCATTGATGGGCCGCTTCAGGCAAACAACATAGTGCCGTCTTGGAACGTCGACATGCCTGCAGGTACCGGTATTCTCATTGAACTTCGAGGCACTGGCGGCGGATTGACCACTACCCCCTGGTATGAGATAGCGCGACAGGGCTCCGGGGCCTTTCCTGGCTCCAGGTACAAATCCGACAGCCTTGGCAGTGTCGCTGATGATACGCTTGTCTTAAAAGCCAAACGACCCCGCATAGAATATCGAGTTACTTTATACACCAATACCATCGGAGTCACTCCGACTCTGCGACTCATGGCCCTGTGCTACTCTGATACGGGCACAGTATTAAGCAACCCTGTTATGGCAGGTCCGGGCGTAACTACCTCGCTGGCAGTTCCCTGGTGGTCGCAATACTGGTCTACCCTGGATCCGGATGTCATTTGCGGCCCTACTTCTATGTCGATGTCTATGGCTTATAACGGTTGCAAGTTGCCGACTGAAACTGTCGCCGCCGAGACTTACGATTCTTACAACAGTATGTACGGCAACTGGCCATTCATCTGCCAGACGGCGGCAAGGCACGGCTTTAAGTCGTATTATATGCGCTCAAACAGCCAGCAAACGCTTCGGGACTTTATTGCGCAAGGCGTTCCGGTCGAGATCGGTATGGCTTATGGCAAGAATCAGCTCACCAATTCCCCGATTGCTTCCACTGCGGGTCACCTGCTGCTGTGCGTCGGAATCACGGCCAACGGCGACTATATTTGCAACGATCCCGCAGGCTCCGATAGCCGGTGGGATCACGTTGTGTATCTCAAAAGCGACGTCTCTAATGTATGGCTGGCGAAAGGGGGCACGACAATCCCGTGCATTCCCAACTCGGTCTACTGGCGCTTTCCGTATTTTCCGTATAAGTCCTCAGACCCTGCTTCGATAAACAAAGACGGCAAGCTTGAGCTTTTTGTAAAGGGCGGCAACGGCAGCATATATCGACTCAGCCAAACCGCGCCTAACGGCGGCTGGTCGAGTTGGGCCAACATGGGCGGTATGGCCGCTTCCGACCCGGTCGCGGTCACCAATTCCACCGGCGGCAACACTGTATTCGCCAGATTTACCGACAATAATTTATATTGCAACCGACAAAACGGCTCATCGGGAAGCTGGTCCGGTTGGGTTAATCTGGGCGGATCGTTGGCCGGAAAGCCTGCAGTCGGCAAAAGCCCCGACGGCAGATTGGACGTCTTTTGCAGGATGATCGACGGCTCCATACAACACCGCTGGGAAGACTACAGCGGCGGCTGGCAAAGCTGGGAATCTTTGGCCGGGAATTTCGCGCACGACCCTGTCATTGGCCTGAACTGGGATGGCAGGCAGGAGATATTCATACGCACATCGGATAATCAACTTGCTCACAAATGGCAGCTTAATGACGGTTCATGGTCGAGTTGGTGGGCTATGGGCGGCACACTTGATGGAGACCCGGTCATAGGCAGGACTTACGACGGCCGCCTGGAAGCATACTGCCGCTTTACCGACGGCACGGTCAGGCGAAACTATCAAAACGGCACTACGGTAGGCACTGGATGGTCGGGCTGGTCGTCACTTGGGGTCACAACTTCTCAAGACGTCGCACTCGGCCGAAAGCCGGATTTCAAAGAGCATTTGTTCACTACAGATGAATCCGGCCTCATCACTCGCCGCTACCAGACTGCAAACGATGGTGCGTTCTCGTCTGCGGAGTCACTCTTCGGCTCGGCGACCAGTGCGCCAATAGTCAGCCATCTTGAAAACGGCAACTTGCAGTTGTTTACACTTCGTCCTGATGGCAGCGTCTGGGGACGGACCCAGAGTGCGAGCGGTTGGTCGGGTTGGACGGATATGGCGTTCCCGGACGCCGCACCTCCTGTGATACATTCAGTCGATGTAGAGCCAGCGGTTGTCACTCCGGGCGAGACCGTATATATCACCGTCTATGCGACGGACGCCTCCGATGTTTCGATGGTTACCGCTAATGGCACGCAGCTAGGATTTGCAGGAGGAGGCCTGTGGATGGGCGCGATTACGGCCTCCAATGAGCTTGGCGAGCACGGCATCGCCATACACGCTGTAGATGTCCCAGGCAATGCGTCAAGCAGCAGCGGCAGCTATACCGTTAAAAGACTGTTTGCCCTTAACAATCGAGCCGCAAACGACTCAATAATCGGGCTTGTCAGTTCAAAATATCTGTTCGCGGCCTACGGTAAAGTCAGCGTAGTTAATGGCCAGCAATTCACCATCGACGACGGATCGGGTATGCCGATTACAGTACAAGCGCCATACCACGGCCTCAGCGGCGGTGAATACGTGCGGGTAAGGGGAACTCTGACCCGCAGCGGCTCTGAGACCATTATGCAATCCTCCGGGGAGTATATTCTCCCTCTCGGCGGCTTGCAGGAGCATTAGAACATTCCAAACCGAAGCGTTAGGGCCGGAACTATCGCCAGATAGTCTCCGGCCCTCTTGTCATTGCACCGAATTGACGCCTTCCAATTATGGTATAATGCCGCCATCCAGTACTCTATGGAGGGTAGGTAAATGGCCGATTTTCAACCGAAGTTTCTGCACTGCCGAATCCGCGTGCGTGATATCGATCGATCTGTGAAATTCTACACCGAAGTATTCGGGTTCAAAAAACTGCGAGATCACACCTCACCTGCAGGCAACAAGCTCGCGTTTCTCGAGTTGCCCGGCAACAACACGCAAATAGAGCTCTGCTACCAGCCAGACTCGCCGGACTTTAGCTTCCCTGAGGATATATTCCATTTCGCGATTAGCGTGGCTGATCTTCACGAATTCCGCAAGAAATGGGAGCCGCAGGGCATCGAGTTCTGGCCTGAGGACGGCCCTGTCAACGATATGTTCTATTTCATCGATGACCCTGACGGCTACGAGATCGAAGTAATGAAGATCGACTAGCCAGCTTAAACCTGCCAGCCCTTGCGTGCGCGTCGGCTGACGAGTGCGTTCGCTTCCGGGTTGTCCTTAAACTGCTCTTTGACCGGGTCCCATTCCAGCTTATATCCGCCAAGTCTCAGGCAGATATTGCATAAATGAGAGACCGATACCGATCTGTGGCCGATCTCAGCGTCGCAGATCGGTTGTTTTCTGCTACGAATGCACTCTATAAAGTCTCCAGCGTGATCATTTGATTCGTAAAGTCGAGTCGCGCTTGCCGGCAGCGGTTCGTCAAGCAGCTTCTGGTCGCTGGCCTCTATCTTTCCACGTGTGACAAATATCCACCCATCCTCACCTTCAAAACGCACGCCGTGTTCACCCTGGCTGGTCACGTGCATAGGAGTGCCGTCAGCATAGGTCAAATCGAGATCGAAGCTGGGAAAAGTATTGTAGCAATTCGGACCAATAGGGTCTGGGCCTTTAGCGAAACCAGTGACACTCACCGGTCCTGAGCGGTCGACTCCGAGGCCCCACTGAGCGATATCAAGATGATGCGCCCCCCAGTCGGTCAACATGCCTCCGGAATACTCGATCCACCAGCGGAAAGTACCGTGCGTGCGTTCCTTCACATAATCTACAAAAGGCGCCGGCCCAAGCCACATATCCCAATCCAGATCAGCAGGCACCGCGCCTGTTTCATACGGCCCGCCAGTCGGACCAGACGGAAGCCTGCTCTCTACGCGTTTGATCTTCCCAATCCGCCCATTGCGAACCAGCTCACAGGCAAGCCTGAATTTTGCATCGGAACGTTGCTGGCTGCCCGTCTGAAAGACCGCCCCTGTGTTTTTCCACGTCCGCACAATCTGACGTCCTTCTTCGATGGTCAGGGTGAGCGGCTTCTCGCAATATACATCCTTGCCGGCTTTCATCGCAGCGATAGCCTGATATCCATGCCAATGATCCGGTGTGCCGATAACTACAGCGTCGATATCCTTCTGAGCCAGAAGCTCGCGGAAATCTGCATATTTGCGACAATCCGGGCCAAACGCAGCCGCTGCCTCGTCGAGGTGTGTTTTGTCTACGTCGCAGGCGGCCACCACCTTGACTCCAGGGTGATTAGCGCAGGCCTGTGTGTCGTGCAAGCCCTGTTTATACCCCCCTTTGCTGCCGCCGGGGCCGATAACTGCGATGTTAATCTGGTCGTTAGGGCCAAACTTCCGACGTCGGGATGAGCCGCGCTCCAATTCCGCCGCTTGCGCGCGTGCGCTGAACCAACCCGGCAGCCCCGCCATCGCGACTCCTACAGCAGATGCTTTGAGAAATGTTCGTCGAGAGAGCTCTTTGTCCATGATCCGCTCCTGGCACCATAGTAGATATACGGTTCTTTTATAAGCGGGCAGATATAGTTCCTGCCTGAACAGAATATTATCTGTCCATCGAACGTTTTCGGGCGGATTCGGCGACTTCGATGGCGTTCATAACATCGTCTTCGCTGGTCGGTCCCACGAAGTAAATCAACTTGCCATCGAGAAATATCCCACTGGAAAAGTATCTGTCTACGGTCGTCTCCTGATCAGCTTTTGGCTTTGCAGCGATCGCTTTGGTATCCAGCTTTTCTATAGTTTTCACGATCGGCTTTTGTTTATAAGCATCAGAATAGCATTTCTCGCAGTCGACGATATCGATACGCAGCTTCGACCGACCCGGCTGTGCGCGTTGATTTGTATGTGGCTGAGCCTCGTTAAACACCACGTAATATACGGTAGTGAAATTGTGCGAATCAGGAGTGTTGATCCCCCGGTTATGAACAAAGGTCGCAGGAGTGGTGGGATACTCGTTTTCAGCGAGGCTTTGTGTGGTCATCGATGTGCCGCCCTGAGCAAACGCGTCTGCGACGGCGTTGTCGATCAGCATCTTCGCGATACGAGCCCTGTTGGCTGTCGGGTCAACGTGCAGGCATTGCACCATATAAAACCCTTCGCCATCCTCCATCGGGGCCATCTCAATCGGATAATACAACACAAACCCGAGGACATCTCCGTTGTCGTCCCTTGCGATCTGACCACGCAGTATGCCGCCGTCCAGCCACGCGTCCAAATTGCCGTTACCCTCGCGAGTAATGCAACCCCCCTGTGGACAGAAAACGCCATCCCTGAGATTATCCAATTGAAGCTGTTCGATCTTCATATTATTCTCCGTTGTTATTATACTCTAATTATCGGAATCTCATCCGCGCAGGAGAATATTCTCTAAAACTCGAAATCACAACAGGCACATTATGAGCGCTGATTTTGTTGTAGACAATATTTATACAGGTTACGGCGACGTCGAAATCCTCTCAGGGGTAAGCTTTCAGTTAGGCCAATCAGAGTTTGTCGGTATGATCGGCCCGAACGGCAGCGGTAAGACGACGCTTTTGCGAGCAATGTCTCGCGTGCTGGCTCCCCGGTCCGGCGCGATTTACCTGCAGGATGCTGATATATATTCCATTTCTGCGCGCGAATTTGCCAGGCGTGTGGCGGTAGTCCCTCAGGATACTCTTGTCGCGTTCGACTTTAGCGTATTAGAGATCGTTCTTATGGGCAGGTCCCCGCGTCTTGGCAGATTTTCTATCGAAGGACAGCGCGATGTCGCCATTGCCCTTGATGCATTAGAAAGAACCGGCACCGCGCATCTCAAAGACCGGCAAATCACGGCGCTGTCCGGCGGCGAAAGACAGCGAGTGATGATCGCAAGGGCGCTCGCTCAGGAACCTGAGGTGCTTTTGCTGGACGAACCTACATCCCATCTCGATATCAGCTTCCAGTTCGAGATTATGGACCTGATACGATCGCTAAATCGCGAACGCGGCATGACAATTCTCGCTGTCTTACACGATCTGAACCTTGCCAGCCAGTACTGCGACAGGTTAATTATGATGGGGCAGGGGAGGGTCTTTGCGGACGGGCCAACGCAGTCCGTAATCACCTCGGACAACATTCGCAGCGTCTACGGCGCGGAGGTATGGGTGCGGCGGCATCCTGTCACCACACGTCCTTACGTCATATCCGGCATAAGAGGCCGTGGTGTCAGGTCGGCTCCAACCAAACCCGATGTCCTGTCCCGGCCAGCAATTCACGTAATCGGCGGCGGCGGCACGGCTGCGCCGGCTTTGGCGAAGCTGGCGCGCAGAGGCTATGATGTAACGTGTGGTGTGTTGAGCGTAGGAGATGCGGACCAGGAGGTGGCCGACGCTTTGGACATCCCCTACGTTGCTCAGCAGATATTCGAGTCTATTTCCGAGCTGTCATCAGAGAACCATCGCGAGCTTATGCAAGCTGCGGATGTCGTGTTATTGATGAATATGCCGGTAGGTCATGGAAATTTGGCAAATTTAGAGATTGCTGCGCAAGCCATTGCCAGTGGCAAGCTGGTGATAGCGATTGACCCGAACAACGTCGCCTCCCGCGATTTTACGGGCGGCAAAGCCTCCGCTCTAATCGAACAAATCCTTTCAACCGGCTGCAAACCCGCCGAAACACTTGACGAAGCGATCGGCCTTATAGAAGACTTCGCTTCGCAGATATAAAACCCGATTTGCTATCAACGCACACGTAATCCGTCCCTGCGCCCTCTCAATTGACCAGCCCCAACCGCATTGAGTATAATACGTAGGGTCCTGGGGCGATCTTTGATTGACAGGGCCGGGGAAAGGTGTGTCTGAGGTGCGCAAGAAGCGGACAGCGACAAACGGGAAGCGCGGCACGAAAAGGACGAGTGCAGACCAGGCTCAATCCATACTATTTGCGGATATAGCAGGGGTATTGCTCATAGTTTTAGGTGTGGTGAGTCTAATCGCGCTGTGTGCTGAGGACTCCACCGGTGCGTTGGGTAGATATCTTGCCCCGGTTATGCGCAGCTTCGTCGGAATCGGCGCCTATCTTATTCCATTATTGATCGCTTTGTTCGGCGCATTCTGCATTGTCGGTCCGCTGCAGATTATCACGCGAAACATAGTCGCCGGCAGCGTGATGGTATTTCTGTCAATTATAGGTGGTGCATCCCTTGCAAAGGGCGTTCCGCTTGAAAATATCGCCTCGGGTGGAGGATATCTGGGCAACGCGATTGCGATACTCGTTCGGAAGCTGGGCGGTGCGATCGTCGGCCATATCCTTCTTGCAGCCTTGGCAATCGTCGGCCTAATCGTGATCATCGATCAGCCGCTGGCCAATTTGATAGACCGGATTCGCACTGCGTGGAGCGATGCCGCGGCAAGGCACGCTGAGAGGGCGCAATTCAAAGAAGAAACGACGAGCAAAAAGCCGAGCGCAAAGACAGTTGATGCATCGGTTGTGGAGGAAGACAGAAAACGCACTTTAACACAGATATTCGGCGAGCCTGAACAGCCTCCGAAGGAAATAGCAAAGGAAAAAGCAGAGGCCACAGAAGTAAAGATCAATATGCCGACGCCGGTTAAGGCCCACCGAATTCCTAAAAATGGCGATGCTGACGCAGAGCCGGTAGAGCAGGGGGATTTCCAACTGCCGCCGACGACGCTGCTCGACGAGCCTCCTCCTCCGCCGCCGAGGGTCGAAAGCGAACTTAAAAACAATATTGAAATAATCGAGCGCACGTTGGAGGAGTTCAAAGTACAGGCCAACGTGGTCGAAATTGCGTGTGGGCCTACGGTCGCGCGCTACGAAATACAGCTTGCTCCCGGTATTAAGGTCAACAAAATCGTCGGGCTTGCGGATAATCTGGCGATGCAGTTGGCTGCTATCGACGTCAGGGTCGAAGCTCCCATTCCAGGCAAGGCGGCGATAGGCGTTGAGGTTCCAAACAAAAATCGTGGTATCGTGGCTCTGCGGGAGATTGTTGAGAGCAAGCCCTTTGTTGAAGCCAGCTCAAAACTGACATTTGCACTCGGAAAAGACGTTGCGGGACGCCCCATAGTCGCGGATCTGGCAAAGATGCCGCATATGCTCGTCGGAGGAGCCACCAACGCCGGCAAAAGCATAGGGCTGAACGCATTAATCGCAAGCCTGTTGTTCAGAGCAACGCCGGATGATATCAAGTTCGTGCTTATTGACCCCAAGAGGGTGGAGCTTAGTCTTTTCGACGGCATCCCACATCTGGCCTGTCCGGTGGTGAAGGACGTGAAGCAGGCGGCAAGCGTATTCAGAGCGGTTGTGCAGGAGATGGAAAAGCGCTACGAGCTGTTCGCACGCAGCAGCGTTCGTAATATAGATGGGTATAATGAACGGGTATTGGAGTCCGAGCGGCTGCCTTATATGGTGGTGGTTGTAGACGAGCTTGCCGACCTTATGATGCAGGCGGCGGCCGAGGTCGAGGCCTCTATCCAGAGACTGACTCAGCTCGCCCGTGCCACTGGAATACATTGTGTTATTGCTACCCAGCGACCGTCGGTGGATGTAATCACGGGGGTAATTAAGGCCAATATATCGTCTAGAATGGCGTTTGCCTGCTCGTCTCATCACGACAGTAAAACAATTTTGGACCAAAAGGGTGCTGAGAGGCTGGTTGGCCGGGGGGATATGCTGTTTCTGCCGATAGACGCCGCAAAGCCGACTCGTATACAGGGCTGCTATGTTTCTGAGAGGGAAATTGAGGGGCTATGTGAGTTCCTGAAAGCACAACGCAAACCCCTCTACACGATTCAGCCGGGCGCTATATCGGGGGACGGCCACGGTGGAGGTGGCTTCGACGATGCCTTTGCAGATGAGTTTTATGAGCCTAGCGTGAGGTTTGTCGTGACATCCGGTTATTGCTCGACTTCTATGCTGCAGAGAAAGTATAAAATCGGTTACACCAGGGCGGCGAGAATCGTCGACGCTATGGAGCAGGCAGGAATAGTAGGCCCGTTGGACGGAGCCAAGCCGAGGCAGGTTTTGGTGGCCAAAGAGGACCTTGACGCCGTGTTGTCGGGCAAAATGGATCTGCCGTTTGACGAAGACTATGACGAAGACGACGACGTTCCGCCTGCTGAGGTGGTTGATCTAAACGAAGAATGGGAAGATGAATAGCGCAGGGTGCTGCGATTCGAGAAATTAATCTATGGCAATAGTAAGTCTGGTAAACTGCGGATGTCCTAAAAATTGGGTTGATATGGAAGTTGCGCTGGCAGAAATCATCAGCGCAGGGCACGATATAGCTGTCGACGACAGAATCGCAGAGGTCATAGTTGTTAATACTTGTGGTTATATTGAAAGCGCCTTGCTGGAGTCGATGGAGGCGATCCATAACGCTATCTCCCATAAAATAAAGGGCACGTGCAAAGCTGTGATTGTGTTCGGCTGCATGCCACAGCGCTACGACGGAGGCCTGCCGGAGTTTGGATTCGAAAAACATGGGAGGAATGGTCGAGTCGATGCGGTTCTCGGCATTGAGCCTGCGGCAGAGATCGTAAAAGCAATCGAACGGGTGTTATCCGGCGGTCGATATACGCGTGTTCGCAAGCCGCGGTCGATTTGGGTGGAGCCACGGATGCGGATGGTTGCTACCCCGCCGTGGACTGCCTATCTGAAAATATCTGAGGGTTGCTCCAATCGCTGTGCTTATTGCATGATCCCGGATATTCGCGGGCCGTTCCGAAGTCGCCCGGAGGAGATGATTCTCTCTGAAGCTGGAAATTTGGCCAGGACTGGGGTCCAGGAGATAGTCCTGATCGGGCAGGATCTTACTCAATATGGCGAGGATATAGATTCACCGAACAGACTTGCCGATTTACTTTATAAGCTCAATGAGATTGATGGTCCGCGATGGATAAGGCTGATGTATTGCTATCCGTCTAAGGTAACCGACGAGCTTATCAAGGCAATCGCCGAATGCGAGAAAGTAGTAAAATATATAGATATACCGCTGCAGCACGCCGATAACGATGTGTTGCGGGCGATGAATCGAAAAGGATCCGTCGAACAGTATACGGAGGCAATAAAGGCGCTTCGGGATCAGATACCGGACGTTGCGCTTCGGACGACATTTATTGTAGGATTTCCAGGGGAGAGCGAAGCTGCCTTTGAGAATCTGCTGCGCTTTGTCGAAACAGTTCGTTTCGACAGGGCGGGGGCTTTTGTGTATTCCCGTGAAAAGGGAACCCCTGCGGCTCGACTGCGACCCGTTCCTGCCGAAGTCGCAGATCAGCGCTATAATAGACTGATGCAGTTGCAACAGGGCATATCCCTGGAGCGCAACAGGTCTTTTGTTGGTAAGAAACTGGATGTATTGATAGAAGGACAAGCCCAGGACGGGGTATATGGCAGAAGCTACCGGGACGCGCCGGATATTGATGGGTTGGTCTATCTACCTGACAATTTGTCGAATCCTGGCTCGTTTGTAAATGCAACTGTAGTAGATGCGACGGAATACGATTTGACTGCGAAACAGGGTCATCGCCATGCTGGCGACGACTAACCGAAAACGGAGGAACATAGTGGCGAATTCAGCATCCAAGCTGACTAAAAAAGATATTACCCGTGAGGCTGCGAAACTGTATCTGGCGGATAAGGCCTATTTGGTGTTGTTGGGCAGAAGCCAGCCAGCGAAATTGCGACAGGTCTCAAAAGGCGTAGGAATTGCCGAGGCCAGCCCTAAGCTGGTCCGCAGTGTTATGGTCGAAAGCGACCGCTTCGAAGTGATCGACAGGCGATGGGCTCCGTCGATCCGCTTCAGCGACACCCGACGGCCGTTTGAGAGAATCCTCGCCGATTTGCTCGTTAGCGCTGGAATACCGGTATCTATCGACCTGCTGGCAGAGGAACTCGGCCAGATATACGAACGCCCTGCGGATGTTTACAAGAAGATGCTGCCTCGCATACTTACAGGCGGTGAGAACTTCTTCGATGCGGGAGCCCTCGGCTTTGGTTTGACTCGATGGCTTCTGGAGCCGACTTCCGACAACGAAGAGGATGTAATCTTCGATAATTATCTCTCTAAGGATCAGATCGAGGAATACGAGGCGGACTGCAGCAATGGCGAGTGGGATGCGGATAATATCGTAGAATCCGCGGCTGCTGTGCTCAAGAAATGCAAGCGACCGGTGCCTGTGAAGATTCTCGCGTTGTTCGCGTGGCGCAGCCTGGGGACGGACTTCCAGCCGATTGACTTCTACGCTCAGTTGGTCTCGGGTGACCAGATTCTGCTGCTTTCGGACCAAAAGGCATACCCTGCCAGTGTCGAAAAGGACTTCCTGGCCGCTCTTGGTGAATTGGCCGAAGAGGTAGCTGCCCTGCCGGCTGACGAGGAAGACGAGTTGGAAGGCCCGGTCACGGTTACCGACACCGATAAGGACGAGATCGTCAAGATGATCCTCGAAAAGGGCAGTGCGTCTGCTGAGGAACTCATCGAGCACGTTCTTGAGGTATCGCCCGATGAACCCGCTTATGCCGGCGCTTATGAACAGTTAAAAGATGCGCTCAACACAGACGCTCGCGTGGCCTGGATCGGCGGCACCAGATATGGCAGGCCGGTTGAATTCCCGGATGAAGTGCAGTTGATGCCACCGTCGCTGGTGGTTCCTGCTACCCCGCCTTATGAGACTCCCGAAGGCGATGTATTCGACCAGGAACTTGAGGTGGAAGGTTTCGAGGGCGACCTTAAGGCGGCGATATATGACCCGCTGGCCGAAGACGTCACCGATGAGGATCCCGCGCTTACCATATACCAGCCAAACGAAGATTCTCAGCGCTGTGTGCTCAAATATCATCATAAAGTCGAGGGCACGCTCCCGCTGTGTCAGATCAATCCCGACTTCTTCGGCCCAGAGCCGGAGATTATCCCAATCACCCTCATTGACGAGGGCAAGAGGAAAACCGTCTACGTAAACAACGCGTTACGGCTGATTTTTGGCCTCAAGGACTTCTATAAGGATATCGCAGAGGTTTCGGGGGCTGTGTTCTATATCGAGAGGACATCAAAGCCTGGAGAGTTCCGGTATCGTTTCGACGGAGAAGTCAATGAAGAGCTGGCCATCGACGTTGCCCGCAGCCTTGAGTTGCTCGAAATACGCAACGAATTCGAGAGCCGCGAGATGCCGCTTTTCGATGTGATAACCAAAATCCTTGCACAGCGCGGCCAGGGGATGACCTTCGCTCAGCTCGTAAACGAGGTGAACATCGTTAAAAGGACCTCACGGTTGGTGATAGCCTCAATTCTAAGCTCGTATCACTGCTTCCACACCCGCGGCAAATCGGGTTTGTGGCAGTTTGATGCGAAGAAGATCAGCCAGGGCTTCACTAAGGCCAAGAGGAAATATATCAAGAAAAGCTAGCTGATAGTTCTCGATTGGCATTTTAACGGTGGCGGCCAATCGGTCGCCACCTTATCTCATATATGATGCTCGGCTGTTAAAGCTTCATATTTTGACCTATATCCAAGGATTAACAATAAATGACTTCCGGCAAACCCAGATTACGAATGGCTCCCAGCCCGACAGGCTCCCCTCATATAGGCAACATCCGCACGGCGGTTTTCGACTACCTCTACGCACGTCACACCGGAGGCACGTTTGTGCTCCGAATTGAGGACACCGACCGCAATCGCTACGTTGAAGGCTCTTTAGATGAGATGATGTACGCGCTGAGGTGGATGGGAATGCAGTGGGATGAAGGGCCTGAGGTTGACGGGCCGTTTGGGCCATATTTTCAATCTCAGCGATTGGACTTCTACCACAAATACGCCCAGCAGTTGATCGAGTCGGGCAGGGCTTATTATTGCTATTGCACAAAGGAACGCCTCGAGGAAATGCGCAAAGTGCAGGAGGCTGCCAAGCTGCCGCCTGGTTACGACCGGCGCTGCCGAGCTCTTAGCAAAGCTGAGTGTGATGCTCTGTCGAAAGAGAACCCAAACCCTGTAATCAGATTCGCTATGAAGAACGAGGGCACCACGGAACTCGACGATGTGGTGCGGGGTCATGTCAGCTTCCGAAACGATTTGCAGGACGATTTCATTATAGTCAAGGCCGATGGTTTCCCAACCTACCATTTCGCCAGCGTTGTTGATGACCATCTGATGCAGATCACGCACGTTGTGCGAGGTGATGAGTGGCTCTCCAGTGCGCCCAAGCACGTACAAATCTACGAAGCTCTCGGCTGGCAACCGCCTGTATGGGTGCATCCGTCCTTGATACTCGACGAGCGCGGTAAAAAACTCTCCAAACGCAGCGAGGCCCAGACGCGATTTCTCTCTTATATTGAAGATGGCTATCTGCCTGATGCTATGCTCAATTTCTTGGCTACAATGGGTTGGAGTGCAGGAGAGGATCGCAAGCTCTACTCTCGCGAGGAACTTATCGAAAAGTTCTCTTTGGAGGGAATCACCAATCACCCTGCCATCTTCGATCTGCATAAACTAAACGACTTGCAGGGCGAATATGTGCGGATGCTGGCGGTTGAAGCCCTCGCAGATATGATTTTGCCGCGCTTGCAGCAGGCAGGCTATATCAGTGATTCTCCGTCCAATGATGATATTGCCTACCTGCGACGGGTCACCGCGCTTGTTCAGGATCGTCTGGTGTTGCTTAAAGAAGCTCCGGAGATGGTGGCTTATTTCTACACTGAGGAGTTTGAATACGACGAAAAAGGCGCGCGGAAACATCTGGCGAAGGATACGACGCCTGAAATATTGAAGGCGGTAATGTCGAAGCTGGCGGGCGTTGAGAGCTGGACAACGGATAGCATTGAAACAGCGATCAGGGAAGTGGCCGATGACCTCCAGACTACTGCAGCCGGCATCATTCACCCGACGCGAATGGCTGTCACCGGCAGAACATGGGGGCCTGGCCTGTTTGAGCTTATGGAAGTCATCGGAAAGAAGAGCGTAATTGCTCGGCTTGAACGCTGCATTGGCGAGCTGAAGAACGGGATTGCGAGGTAGCTTATGGCCTTTGAGATTATAGATGCCAATACGGTCTTTGGGCCGTGGCCGATTGTGCGAGCGGAAATGCCTGTTGAGCGGTTACTTAAGGCTCTCAACAGCCACGGAGTCGCAAGGTCGGTTGCTATTTCTACAGTCGGGGTGTTGCACAATTCCGGTGACGGCAATAACGAGACTCTCAGGACCTGTTCGGAACACGCTGGCACTCTGATCCCTGCGGCGACTATCGACCCCAGGGGCTACTTCGGCGCAAAAGGGCTGATGGCCAAACTCTCGGACGCGGGCTTCAAGCTGTTCAGGTTTTTCCCGCTGCTGCAGGAATGGGCTTTGGATCATTCCGCATTTTGTGATGTTCTCGATGAAATAGAGCCAACTGGGGTTCCGGTCATGATCCAGGCTCGTGAAACCGGATGCCCCAGCGCGTTGCGCAGAGTATTGGACGGGCGCAACACTACGTTTATATTGGAAGGCATTGCCTTCGAGAACATGGCAGAAACGGTCTCTGTGATGCGCAAATATCCTAACGTCGTCTGCGATACCCGGGGGCTGAGAGTGCCTGGGGCGCTGCGGTTTTTGGTCGATCAGGTCGGCTCGGACAGGGTAGTATTCGGCTCCGGTTGTCTGCGCAGCTCCCTTGCATCGGCGCTGGGTTATATAATGGATGCGGATATCTCCGATGATGCCAAGGCGGCGGTTTTGGGCGGCAATATCAAGAGATTGTTGGGGGATGTCTAATGGCGATAATCGATATTCACGCCGAAATCGGCACTACGCCCGTATGGGGCGTGTCCTTTTCCGAAGCTAACCTTGCTCGCAGTATGAACAAATACGGGGTGGAGCGGTCGATCGTCTCCTCGACTATCGGCAATTCGTGCGACTTCCGCCGGGGCAATGCACAGATCGCACGGCTGGTGGAGGTCAATAAATCTATGCTGGGCTGCGTGGTTGTTAATATGAACTACCCCGAGCAGTCGCAAAAAGAGATGCACACCTATCTGCCTCAAAATCAGTTTGCTGCGTTGCTTGTGACTTCCGGCCAGCGTGAGCGACACGTTACTCTTGCTGAGATCGACGAGATTCTGAATGCGCACAGGCGATTTGTGAAGCCAGTCTTCCTGCACACGCCGAACCAGGAGGCCGCACTGGCTGCAAACGAGATCGCGAAGACTTTCAACATTATGAAGTTCGTTTTGATCGGCATGGGCGGAGAGGATTGGCGGATGGCTACCATCCTGGCCGAGCGCACCCTCAATCTGGTGCTGGAAGTTTCCGGTTCATCAAGCCCGGACAAAATACAATTTGCAGCCGAGCGGATAGGGTCTCATAGAATGGTTTATGGAAGCGGGCTGCCTTATGTAGACCCTTCAACTGTTATCCGTCTGGTGCAGGACGCTGAAATAAGCGATACAGATAAGAGAAACATTTTTGAGGTCAGTGCTCAGAGGCTGTTCGGTTGGAAACGAGGCCAGCAATAGCCGTCACATATAGACTTTAGCATACTTACTATTTGGAGGAAAGAAATGAGTGCAGCACAAGCCATAACCGCCGATCGATTCGATGAAGAGGTTTTGAAGTCATCCGTACCTGTTCTGGTGGACTTTTGGGCTGAATGGTGCGGCCCGTGCAAGGCGCTGGGGCCGGCCATTGACACCATTGCAGGCGAATACGAAGGCAAGATCAAGGTTTTCAAGCTGGACGTGCAAACTGAGGCTGCTTTGGCAAGTAAATACGGCGTCTCCAGCATCCCTACGCTACTCTTGTTCAAGGGCGGAGAGATCGCGGATCGCATTATCGGCCTAAGGCCAAAAAACGACATCACCAGCCGCATCGACTCGCTGCTGTAGAGGATTTTCTAATCGTGCATACGAATCAGGTGGCGAGTCTATCGCCACCTGACTCTCGATTTCTAATCTTCAGATCGATCTTTCGACTTTAGCGTTTTTTACCCAAGGGCTTTAAGCACTTGCTCCGGAGTCGCATCCTTCAGCGACGAATTAAGATTGGCCAACGGGCTCGCCAGTCTCCCAACCTTCTCGTAAAACTCATTCTTCTGTGCTCGATTGGAAAAATGAGCATCCGCCCAATCGCTGGCAAACCCCATACCCGCTTTTCTGGCAAGCACAGTATGACCCCAGAAGAAATATGCGCCAGCCATAAAATCATCGACGTAAGGCTGAAGCTCAGGGGCGGAAAAATCGTCGACGAACGGCAGTCCGAGCTTGTTCAACTCAGTTCCAACGCACAAAGGCAGGTTCAGCGCCCTCGCTGCTCGAACGGCCTTGTCCAGGTTCTCCACCTTAACGCGCTTCTCTTCCGCATCTTTTATGTTCCAGTTTCGATCAGGGACGATATTCAGCGCGACCGTGCCCATACTCTCGACCAATCCCAGCAGCGCAGGCATATCCGCCTCTCCCGGATTAGTGCCGTCAAGCCACGTCATCGTCGGCAGCCCCGCCATATCTTTCGACATCTGAATTACAGACTTTATTTCAGGAAACGCATCCTCAGTCGGCGCCACATACCCGACCCCACCAAACTTCATCAACTTCGACCGCATCTTCTCGTGCAGCGCGGCTGAGTCGTTCAAAAGCCCTTCAGCCTCCTCGGCTGTAATCCCAAGAGCCTTAGCCCAAAACTGCCCAACTTTGTCACCCATCACGATTCTGGCTTTGGTGTCATACGCAGCGAGTAGATGCCGCTCGGTCGCATTGCCCGAAGGGGTCAGCGGCATAACATCCCTGTCATAATCCAGCCGAACCGGATCCAGATAATCGTTGACTTTATCCAATAGCTGCAAATTGCGCTTCCGAGCCGTCTCTTTCAGATTCTCAAGGGCCTTCAAACCCGGTTTATTTGTCGGTTGCTGGAAACACCCCGCCGCCATATAATAGCCGATGCCCGGTTCGTTTGGAGAGCTTATCACCTTGTCCGAATACTCCGGGACTCTCACCCTCGTTTCCAGCGCAACGGTTGTTGGGATGTCGATAATCTCCCCGGCCTGCAAAAACTCGTCCATTCCATCAACCACATCGAAGTCGACTATCCCCGCCACCGCCAGGCCATATTTCTTCGATTCCCAGGCGATGCGTGACGGCGACCAGCCATAGGCGTTGTATGAAAAGAAGCTGTGAAAGTGCAGGTTCACCTCATCCCTTTCGCCAGCCGCCTCTACTTGTCCGGATTTGACGAGTTCTGCTATTTCCTGCAAGGCCTCGCGACGCTTGCTTGCGTCAAAATCGTTAAGGGTATTTTCGAGTCTATCCAACATCCGCTCGCTGTGATTAATCATCTATTCGCTTCCTCTTCTAATCCACCATCTTGTTGATTGCTATTTGGTTTGGGGCCTTATCTCGGGTTCTTTTTCGAATGACCCAGTGGTTGTTTTCGGTGAGCCGACCACCTCCACGGCCAATTCGTCCAGCGTTTTAGCGTCAATCGTACCGTCGTGAATCAATACAACATACACAAATCTTGCCGAGTTTGTGTAGTCTATGGTCATTGAGGAGTCTTTCTTCTCATCCCCGGTGAAATCCTTGCCCCCGAACGGGTTCGCAGCAAACAGGCCATAATCTCTTGCATGCCAGTAGGTTGGGTAGCCATAGTTGTATGGCGAGTCGAATATGGTGACTCCGACGGTTTTGCCGTTCACATCACCAGTATAATCGACCCACTTCGCCCGCTTTCCCCAGGCGTCGTTATCCTTCTGGCCCTCTGAGTTTAATATATGGCCCTTGCCATCCTTAAGCGTCATACTCGGCTTCAGTCGCAGTCCGAAAAAGCCCTCCTTGGTATCACCAAGTTTAATGCTGCATTCGGATGCCGTCAGCACCGTTCTGTTCACGATCAAGGTGCCGTAGTCGCAGGACTGAAACGCGATCTTTCGCTCGTCCTGCATCAATTTCTTGCCATCCGGCATTATCCAGTCGTTTGTTGTATGAATGCTCCAGTAAGGCCCGACGGAGATCGGGTCGAAGTCTATGCTTTTCTGCACGATCTTCCCGCTTTTTTCGGTCTCCGTCCAGAAATCTACTCCGTTCACATCCCCGAAAGTCGTCCACATCGACTTCTGATGCGGGTGATCCGCCGGATCTCCGTCCACCGCCTTCATCGGAAAGTCCCTGGTTACAGCCAATCCGCCCGGGGAAAGCAGCGGATAAATATATGGCTTTGCTGTGTCCTTATAGACATACCGAGCGACTACCTTATCACCCTTCATAATGTCAACCGCGCCATCGGTCTGTTTATAGGTGAAGTCCTGTGCAAACCCGGGCGGCAGGGCGAATACGCGCGCCGCACTCAGTGCAATGATAAATAGCGTAGCTAAAGTGATTATACGAACTTTCGAGTTCATAGATACACCTCCACGACTCAAAGTGATGCTCTTTCATAGACGACGTTATTGTCGCACCGCGTTCCCACTTGGCTGTGCGCCGCCTGATTTCCTCCCTTAAAGACGCCGCAGAGCCGTTCGCAGGAATAAAGCCTGCCCGTATCAAACTATATACTATGCCACGGTTCATCGCAGACTGCATGCTCGGTAAATTGGCCAAGTGGCTGAGAATGCTCGGCTACGACACAGCATATATTAATGACGCGGATGATGATGAGCTTGTTCGCATCGCCGTACGCGAGGATCGCGTGCTGCTGACCCGTGACCGCCGCCTCTGTGAGCGGAGAATGGTGCGGAAGCGATGTCTGTTTGTCGACTGGGGAACGACGACACAACAGATTCGCCAGGTCCTGACAGCTTTGAAGTTACATATCAATCGCGATGCCATATTCACCCGCTGTGCGGTCTGTAACGGCGAAATCGTGCCAGTCGACAAGCAATCAATCGCAGATCGAGTGCCGCCTTATGTCCATAAGACGCAGACGGAGTTCGGTTACTGCAAACATTGCGACAAAATATACTGGCGCGGAACGCATGTAAAACACGTATTGGAGGCACTCGACAATGCTCGAAGCGATCAAAAATAGAAGAAGCGTCCGGTTCTACAGGGACACCCCGGTTTCCGACGAACAGATTGAGGAACTCCTCAAGGCGGGCTTCTGCGCTCCGTCGGGCCACGCTGCCAATGCCTGGCATGTGATCGTTATTCGCGACCAGCAAATCAAGGACAAGCTTGCGACTCTGCACAGGTGGTCGAAGATACTCGCGCGGGCCCCTGTGATTATCGTGGTCTGCGTCGACCGCGAAAAACAGGACCTTTGGATTGAGGACGGATCCGCGTTTATGCAGAACGTTCTAATCCAGGCAACTGAGATGGGTCTAGGCACGTGCTGGGTTATGATGCGAGAGGAGGACGAGGGTGGATTGGTGCATCAGACTCTCGACTTACCGGCTAACATCGCCCCGGTCGCCAGTGCTATGGTCGGCTACGGCGCGCGCTACCCCGGCCCGCACGACCCTGTTTTGCCCCAGGACCGCATCCACAAGGACAGATTTGGGCAGTGAGTTGATATGTTCAGATTAGCCAATTGGATATGGGTCGAATCTCTGACCGATACGCCGAACAGCTATATATACGCCAGGCGGGAGTTCAATTCGCCGAATATCTCGCATGCTGAAGTTGTGGTAAGCTGCACTTCCGAGTATGTTCTATACGTAAATGGACGGCCAATAGACCGTGGATCAGGCACCTCCGGAGGGCGATACTATAACACCCACGATCTCGGCCACATAATCAGGCCCGGCAAAAATGTCATCGGTGCGATCTGCCACAGCCGCGGCGACAATGTCCCTGCAGGTTTCATCCTAAAACTCGTGCTATATGTCAACGGCAGGGAGCACGTCGTCGTGACAGATAAAACCTGGCGAGTATCCGCCGGACGTGAGTGGGATATCCACTCCCAGCAAATCGGGCCGCAGCTTGGTTTTCAGGAAGTATGCGACTCCCGACTCCGGCCGGTTGGCTGGAACGTGGTCGGATTCGACGATAGCGCATGGGAAGAGGCGTACGTCACAGGCAAACCTGCGAGCACGGAAATCAAATCGAGAGAGGTCTCACTGCTCAGAGAGACCACGATACTGCCAAAACAAATTGTTCGCCCGTTCTCTTCAGCCCATCCCGACCCAAAGCGGATTAAATACGCCAAGGAGATGCTGCAGCCATCCGGCGGTGCTGCGGTCATAACTCCTGGACAGGATTGTCTTGTTGTAATCGATTTCGGCAAGGTGCTGGTCGGGCGCTTCGCCATCAAGGTCCGCTCGGGCGGCCAATCGACTATCGAACTCTCATACGACCTGCTCACTAACACTGACGGCACAATTGAGCCAGGACGGGGTGGAATATCTCAATGTGATAAACTTACTCTTCACGGCGGCCGGCAGACGTGGCAGAGCTACGGCCGCCGCACGTTCAGGTATGTGCAGCTATATCTGCGAAACTTAGACACTACACTGTCTATAGACTCCGTTTACGCTACAGGTGTTTCCTATCCGACTGAGCAAAAATCGTCATTTGAATGCTCAGATGATCTGCTTAATGAGATTTGGCAATCAGGTGCACATACCCTCAGCCTGTCTATGCAGGACGACTACGAATCAAACCCATACGCCAATCCCAGATGTCTCCCAGCCGCAGCAAGGCTCCAGGCGCTGGCTAACTACTATACTTTCTTCGATTTTCCCCTCGCAGCCAAGACACTGAGCGAGCTGGCCGAATCCGCTGACCTCGACGCCTCCTGGCTATCTATGATGTATGAATATTTGTTATACACCGCCGATCTAAGCTTCGCTCTTCAATATTTTGGCCTGGTTGGAGTCTGCATAGAGAACTCAAAAGAAGAGGATCGATATTTTGCTTTTCGCGATGCGTTCAGGCTGTCAAAGGCGCTTAACAGATCGGGTCATGCGCTCGAATGGCACGATATCGCAAAAACCTGCACGGAGCCTGTATCCACTTCTTTCGGCTTACACGCCTTGCAACACCTCGCTTCGCAGGACAAGATGGACGAGGCTCTGGGTATGATTCGTTCCCGATGGGAAGAGTCAGCCCGGCCTTGGTGGACGTATTCCCCCGACGATACCCTCGGCGCAGCTATCGACTGCATCCCGGTCTATTTTTTGCCAGCCGAGTTGCTCGGTGTCAAGCCGTCGACTCCTGGTACTCCTGATTTAATAATCCAGCCCAGACCCGGCTCTTTATCCTACGCGAAGGGACGAATTAAGACCGTATTGGGTTTTGCTGATGTGCAGTGGCGTATCGAGAACGAGGTTTTCAGCATTGAGATCGAATACTCAGGAGATTTCATCGTTGGGCTGCCTGTAGCACGTTTTGAAGACCCGATCATTGACGAGATCGACCTCACCCCGGAAACCCCCGAACGCCGCGCGCGAAAAACCTACGGGTGGGGGACGACAATCTGGCGCGACGATGAGGAACACGATCCGTACCTAGATTGGCTCGCCACCCAGGAGTCTAAACCCCCCGCTGGCTTTGAGCCCAAAACTCGCCTTGATCAACAAGATTCCTACATCTGGGTCCGACAACCAGTGTCATCGCATGTCCGCTACGAGGTTCGCGACGCCTGATACGGGTATACTATTCCAATAATCCATATTTTGCACGTTGGGGGATATCGCCATGACCGCTAAGGGGTTCTTTATCGGATTGCTGGTTGGTGGAATAGTCGGTGCAGGAACGGCACTTTTGTTTGCTCCAATGGAAGGTTCGGAGGCGCGGAAGCGCATCTCCGACACATCAAAATCTACTGTAGACAAAGTCGGGCAAATGGCCTCTTCCGTCAAACAACGCGTCAAGCGCCAGCGCGAGCAGGAAGTCGTTGAACAGGCAATATAGTGGTTGCAAACTCGCATTAGCCGCAGGCCGGGTATAGAACCCGGCCACAATTTTCCCGATTAGACTTGTCTGTGCCGCGGTGTTGACTTTGGCGGGCATCAGGATTATCCTATTGGCAAGAATAAGTAAGCACGCCTAAAACTCGGAGATGTCAAATGCAAGAATCCATCTACAAGTACGCTGACGTAGGACTGATCCACTTCATGGCTTACCCTGAGGTCACCAAAGGTGAAGGACCTGTCCTCGAAACACTTCAGAAGATATGCGAAGACGACTATTTCACCCTGGTCGAGGTTACCTGGATTAAGGACCCGGAGATTCGAAAAC
Organism: Armatimonadota bacterium; assembly: GCA_050948905.1. Taxonomy (GTDB): domain Bacteria; phylum Armatimonadota; class UBA5829; order UBA5829; family UBA5829; genus DTKD01. Next base: position 2,048,411 of record JBMNES010000001.1, read on the forward strand.
AGGCTGCCAGTATGATCGAGCAGGCGGGAATGAAATGCGCGTTCGGCGCACAGCCAACCCTGCTGACCCAGAAACTCAATCTCAACGATCCAGATGAAGAAGGCCGTAAAAAGGCCGTCGAGCAGATCAAGAGCAGCATAGATGAAGCCTGCGAAATCGGAGCGTGTGGGCTTGGTTTTCTGAGCGGGAAAGATCCGGGAGCTGCCGGCCGCGAAGAGGGCCTTCAACTGCTGTTTGAGTCTGTGTTGGAGATATGCGATTACGCCGCTGAGAAGGGTGGTTTACCGATTGCCCTCGAAACTTTCGACCAACTGGACTGTGGTAAGAACACTATCCTCGGCCCCACCGAGGTTGCTGTCGACTTTGCCGAGGCTGTGCAATTGTACTACCCCAACTTCGGTCTTATGCTCGACCTGAGCCATATGCCGATGCTCAACGAGACGCCCTGGAAAATGCTGTATGCGGCGAAAGACGTAGTGGCTCATGTGCATATCGGAAACTGCGTCATTCGCGATCCGGAGCATCCGGCTTATGGCGATGAGCATCCGAGGTTCGGTGTGGACGGCGGTGAGAACGGCGCTATCGAGCTCGCGGAGTTCCTTGAAGCGCTGTTCAAGATCGGATATTTGGACGGCAAGACACCCAAGCCTCTGAGCTTCGAGGTCAAGCCTATCGCTGCATATAATGAGAAGTCCGAGTTGGTGATCGCAAACGCGAAGCGAGCGCTAAACAAAGCGTGGGCGATGATCTAACCAGTCGTTTTTGTGATATCGAAAACAGAAGCCGGGAGACTATCCCGGCTTCGCTAAATTCTGCTGCTTTTTGAGGTATCTGTCGAAGAAGCCCACCACTGCGGACTCAATATCTACCGGCAGAGGCTTGCCCTTCCAAGTCTTTAAATCAAACGTATGCCCGGTATCCGGCAACATTATCAACTGATGCTCCACCCCGACCTCTTTGAGCTTACCCGCAAGCTCTGAAGACTGATCTCGATCGATAGTCGTATCTATGCTGCCGTGAATTATCAGCGTCGGCGGGCTTGACTTGGAAATGTGATATACCGGCGAGCCTAGTTTCCAACCGTCCGGGTTATCTTTCGGCGAGCCGTTCATAAACGCGCTTGAGGTAATCCTTTGGCCTGTCGGATTCCCGTTTTCGTCCGTCTTTTGCCGGGTGAGCAGATTAGCCAGCCCATAAAGGTCGACTACTGCCTGCACCCTGTTAGAAATGCCAGGATACGGCGAATCAGGCTCCAGTTTGGGCTCATCACAGCTATAACCCACCATCAGCGCCAAATGTCCGCCCGCCGAGCCACCGATAACGCCGATATTCTCAGAATCTATGCGATATTTAGCTGAGTTTGCTCTCAGAAACCGCACCGCATTCTTGCAATCATACACATTTGTCGGCCAGCGGTTTCCGGGTTGCAGCGAATAGTTTATACTCACGCACACATATCCGCGCTTGGCGAGTGTCGTTCCGATGTTAAACTCGCGCGCTTGCGCCTTATCGCCTGCTGCCCATCCTCCGCCATGAATGATGACAACCGCAGGAGACCGTGCTCCCAAAGGCCTGTTTGCAGGCAAGTACATATCCAGCTTCTCTTCACGACCGGGTTCAAGATAGCTGAGATTTTGCTCTATTATCACCCCATCTGGCGCCGGCGGCAACGCGGGCGGCGGTTGCTGCGCAGCAACAACTGCCCCGGCTACGAATATAAGAGCACCTAATGCGAACACGGCAGTCATCATCTGTCAGTTTGAAAAGACCAGCGACAGCCTCAGTGTTTTATCCCAGTCCGGCGATTGTGTGGTCATCGATGTCCCCAATATGTTATTGAACAAATAACTGAGCCTAAGCCGAACGGCGGGGCTGATTTTATAGGTTAGATTTAATTGCGAATCGACAAGATAATCGGAGCTGCCTGGCTGCACGAAGTGGGCATCACAATCGAAGTTTATATCAGAGCTTACTGGTGTATTCACCCGCAAAGTCAGCACCGGAGCCACCCTGCTGTCTGTTTCATTTCGCCGTTGAGCGATATGCGCCACAGCCACTTCCAGGTCGGTGCCGCGCAGAATTTTTTGCCCATATCCGGCTGAAAACATCTGGTATCCCGAGTTGTCGTAATAGGCCGGCGAATGCGGTGTCCGTTTTCTATGGTTTGCGATAGCCGACACAAAGTGATATGAGTTTTCCGTTTTTCTACGGTATTCACAGTCCAGAGAGAATCGCGCGACTCTATTTTCGCTGACTGATGTACGGCCATAGGTGCGTGAAAGCGTCTTGCCATATCCCGTCTTTATCCACCACTGCCGATCTTTAGTGGTGTTTACCAGGCTGATTCTGCCGTTATATCGATCTGAGGTCTCAGATGTGAAGCCGCTTATCTCAGCCTCAGTCTTTAGGGTTTTACGCGGCGCAGCTTTCGCAGCAGGTTTTGCGGCCGAGCTTGTTTTCGCTGTCGCGGGTTTGGTCGAGGCTGCGGGTTTAGTCTTAGTCGATGGATCGGCTATTTTAGTCGAATCAGCCTGCGTAGTGCCGGTAGTGGGCGTTTTGTCCGGTTGCACATCAGCAAGACACGGCATCAGCAGGCAGGCACAGAGAAGGACCGAGAGAAGTGCTTTCAACGAGGTTCACCAATTACTATGCCATTAGCAAGATTTATGAGGCCCTGCTTTACAGTTAAGGCCAAATCTATCTTCGTTGTTTCGGCTCAGTTATCCTTTGTGTGTTTAGGATATACGATAAACTCCCGGCGTCATTATTAGGTGAATTGAATCAGGACAGGTGGCGGATAAAACACCGCCACCCAAAGCAATTTATAGCGGTCGCACCCACACGTTGCGGAACCGAACATCGTTGCCGTGATACTGCAACTGAATCGGCCCTGGCTCCTTGGGATCGGGAGCATTATGATCCGGAGTCGGGTGGGGAATCTCAACGTTGTCGTGAATCAACACGCCGTTTTGAAAGACCGTGATCCGTGCGTTTGCAATTTTATTACCGGCCTCATCGAACTTCGGCGCATGAAACACCGCATCGTAGCTCTGCCAGGTCTCCGGCGGGCGGCAGGCGTTGACCATCGGCGCAGTTATCGAATACAGCGCGCCGCAGTCGTCGTTTTTGCTGTCCAGACCGTATGAGTCCAAAACCTGAATCTCATAGGTGAACCCCATGAAAAAGACGCCGCTATTAGACCGCGCCTGGCCGAAAGAATCCGCCATCAGCGGCAGCCAAAACTCCACATGAAGCTGACAATCGCCGAATACCTCTTTAGTCTGAATGTCGGCCTTCTGAGTTACCGTATAGCCGTCCTCAATCTTCCAGCTTGCAGGCTCACCGTTTCCGTGCTGCCATTTAGACAGATCAGTGCCGTCAAACAGCACAATAGCATCCGCAGGAACCGCCTCGTTCCCAGCAAACAAAGGTTTGTTAGCCACAATTTCCTCCTGATGTTTATATTAAGATATATCCCTCATGATGGGTGGTGATCTCCGAATCGCCACCCCACGAGTTTCCCTTCTAACCCTTCTTCGGCATCGGCTGATCCCCAACCTCAGCAATCCACTGCCGGGTCCACTCAACAGCCTCAAGTTCCATATCGCAGATCACGCTGCTGAGAAATATCATACCATCAAGCCGCCCCTGCTTCATCAGCTTCAGGCCATACTCGCACTGCTTTTTCATCATATCAAGCGGCATCGGCTTGCCTGTGCCGAAGTCCCACATATAACAACCCAGCAGCTTGCGCTTCGACCCTGCCAGACTCTCCATCCGCTCCACATTCTTCTCCAGATCGACCAAATCCGCCGCGCTCCAGGTCCAGAACGTGATCACATCGCAATTTTTCAGATGTTCCTGCACCGGCAAATCGAGGTTATGGGAATAAAGCACTACCCACAGATCAAGCCCGTGCGCAGCTTTGTGCAACTGATCTCGGAACTTCGCTATCTCAGCGGCGCTATATCGTGCTATTTCCCCTTTATCGTTCTTCGGGTGAAAGAAATCATCCATCATCCCGCCGGTTATATTCGGGAATTTAGAGGCCAGCCTGGTTACTTCTTCGATGTCCGTCGCCTCATCGTTTCGAGTCGACGAACTATCCCCGACAATCGACCAAACCACATTCTTCAGTGGTCGAAAAGCTATCGATAGCTGGTCAAACGGCGGCTCCGGCTTGTCCCCATACACTATCATAAGCGCGTTTGGAACGTTAAGATAAAACGCCGCTTCCGCAGGGGTCATACGCGAGGTGGCCGTCAGGCCAAATTGGCCATTGTTGGCCCCTGCGTCGTGGCACCATAGCCACAGGTGGTCTCGGACTGTGTCCATCGTCTTTCCTCCACTTGACTGGGTGTCCGCTAAAGCCACCCCCGCACACGCGAGCGCGACCAAAAGGACGAAAATAAGGGTTCGGTATATGGTATTCATACGAATGAGTTAAGCAAGCGGCTGGGAATTCCTGCCAACTTAGAAGAACACTATTTTTTCGCAGACAAGCTCTGCCATATTCTCGGCAGGGCAACGCCAGCAGGCTCGGCAATCCAGGCGTGGGCGTGGCGGGTCAGGATGCCTTCGGTCGGGTTGATCTCCACAATCGTCGCTCCGTTCATGCTCGCATGCTCAACGAATCCATATCCGCCGGATACCTCGCCGGACGTGCCTACCACAAGCATCAAATCACACGTTGCAGCCGCGTGAACCGAGGCGTGCATTGCCTCAGTGGGCACATACTCCCCAAACCACACGATATTCGGCCTGCAGAGCACATCGCATTTCGGACAATTGGGCAGGGTGTCTTCGGTGAACTCATCGGGGAAGTGAAAGTCCCGTGTATCAAACACCTCGTCACAGCTCAAACAGCGCATACCCCAGCAGTCGCCGTGTATTTTAACCAGCTTCCGCGAGCCAGCCCGCTCGTGAAGATCGTCGACGTTTTGCGTTGTGAGCAAAAAATGAGGATATCGCTGCTCCATTTGGGCGATCACGATGTGGGCAGGGTTCGGCTGGGCCTCGCTAATCTGTCGCTGCCTCATCCGATACATATTCCACACCTGCACCGGCTCTCTCAGAAAGCCTTCCAGCGTTGCGAACGTCATCGGGTCGTAGTGCCGCCATTCGCCATCTATCTCACGAAAGGTCGGCAGTCCGGATTCCTTACTTGCGCCGGCGCCGGTAAAAACAAACACCCGTTGGGCCTTTGCGAATGCGTCGACTAACTCGTCAATTTGTGGTGCCATCAACATAAATTATATCCACGATAAGTCGAATATCTCAAGTAAATCAGCGCATTTTACGCGAGAACAACGCTTGATTTACACAAATAATATTCCATCCTCAGACCCACCAGCAAAATATTCTTATCAGCAGTTTTTGATTGACAGGGGCGCGTCTCAAGTGCTACATTCTAGCTGATCACCATCGAAGAGGTCACCGAGTGAGCGATCTACTTAGCAGCCTCGAAAACTACATCCGCTCCCTGAATGCATCTGATGTGCGTGTGGTCCTCGGACAGCCCACCGCTGGAGACGAACCGCCAATGCGTGCTGAGGCGGAGGCGAACCAGGCTGAGCGTGAACTCGCGGAAGATGGCGGCATTTCCGCCGTAGACGTCGGCGAACCCTCAATCGGCGGATTTTGTTATTTTATGGACGGTATGCAGCGGCCTCGCGGGCCGATTTATGTTAACACCCCGGTACCCATCCTTTACGGTTATGTGGCTGCTGCGGTGCGCAAGCGTGGCCCTGACAAGCGCATGTCCACGCACTCAGGATTCTACGATGTCGACGAGGCCCTGTATTTCTCGAAAAGTATAGCCGCTAAATACGGCCTGACATTCGATGGAATGCGCTGTGTGGACACGGATGACGAGAAAGTCGTCGAGCATCCGCTGGCTCTGGTCCAATCCGCCTATGATAAGATCAGCACTATGCGTGGCAAACTGGAAAATAAGATCGCATCGCGGTGGGTTCGGGAGCACGCTTCCGACGAATGGCTATTGGTGGACGGCTCTTTGCAGGCGGATTATGGCGATGCCAACATTGCCGGGGTCACTAAAAGCCACGCTACCCAATATCTGACGTTTGAAGAACAGCGAACGGTACTATCGCTAAAAGAAGGTCAACGCAGCGGCGCATTTGTGCCGGTTGTTCACGGTCGCGCAAGACCTGTGTTTAGCTGGTATCTTCGAATGCACTCCAGTGAGGGCAAAGACCCGTATTTCGGTTTGATAAGGGTGGAGGTCCCACGAAGCCCGCGTGCCCTGCAGCTTGCTGATGAGATTTCGAGATGGCTGCTGGCGGAACGCGCCCCTCTGAGCCTGCCGGATTCTCGCTGGGACAAAATGATCTATCCTATTCGTGATTGCGAGATGTTTATGAAGAGCTGCGCGCCTTCGCATACCAGCCTGGACGCGCGTCTGATGAGGCTGTCGAGTCTGGGCTCTAAATAGGGCATCGATATCCGGCTGCGGAAAATGAGGTTACTATGGAAAACGGTTTGCAGTTGATAGGAAGGGTGGTCGCCACCGAGGCAAAACCCAGCACAGCGTATAGTTTCAGCTTCTGGACAGCCGACGATTCAAAGGTCGGAATAGGAACGCTGGTGCTGGTCGAGACTGAGAAGGTCAAGGTTTACGGGGTAGTGGTGGAGGGTTTCGGGTTCACCGATCTTGGCTCGCCTTTGCATGACTACATTGGTTTGGAAGGCGATCCGCAGTCCGAGTCCCCGACCCTGCGCCCGGAGATCAAGCTCTATTCTGCGGCTGTTTTGCGCGTGGTGCCGGAGGAGCCGCTCCAGCCTGTCCCCGTCGGCCCGGTTTATCTCGCAGACGACCGCGCGGTCGAAGCTGCGCTGCGGATGGATTCCTATGTAGACAAGTCAGGTATCCCCATCGGCTTGTATCAAAACGGCGATCTTCTCACGCCGGTATACCTAGATTCCGAGTTCCTGCTCGGTCCGGAGGCCGCTCACATGAATATAACAGGGGTATCGGGACTGGCCACTAAGACCTCGTCAATAGAGTTCATACTTCAAAGCATATTCGGCCATTTCAAAGAGGACGTAGCTGTGGTCTGTTTTAACGTCAAGGGCTGCGACATGCTGTTTCTCGACTTTCCTGCAACCTCGCCTCAGGGGTCTAAGTATGAGCAACTATACTTAGACAACAATATACAAGCCATCGACGAAGAAGACCTCGATAAATATGAGAAGCTGAGCATCCCACCAAAACCGTTTGATAATGTAAATTACTACGCGCCGTTCAAGTCTGACAGAGTAAACTTGAACACACTGCGCACCCATCCCGACCTTATTGGCTCCGTTCAGCCCCTCAGTTGGGGTATGCAGGACATTTTGGAGTATACCGAGGTCGTCTTGAACCGCGACGATGTCGACGCGAAAGCCGATGCGCTCATTCAATACATCCGCCAGCGTGTCATAGACCAAACCAGCGAGGCCAACAAAAAAGAGTTCAAAGTCACCAACTTCCAGGAGCTAAACGATTGGTTCGATGCGGTTCTTATGGAGATGGAGAACACCAACGGCAAGTCCGAGTGGAAGACTCATCATTATGCCACGATTCGCAAGGTCTATAACCGCCTGACGAACCTTTCGACTCGATATCAGGGTCTGATAAGCCCGGACGAATTCTCCTCCGATCTGCCGTGGGGAGATTTCGAGGACAGAGGGGTATACGTCATTGACGTCGCCAAGCTCGACGCGCAGGCACAGGATTTGGTGTTCACCAGAATCGTCAGCAAGCTGCGAGAGCACCTCGAGAAAGGCAACCTCGGCGTCAAGCATGTCATCGTCATCGTCGACGAGCTTAACAAATACGCTCCATCCGACGGCCAGGAATCGTATCTCAAGCAGACTCTGTTGGACATATCTGAGCGCGGTCGCTATCTGGGTCTTGTCTTGTTCTCAGCCCAGCAGTTCCGCAGCCAGGTTCACAAAAGAATAGTCGGCAACTCCGCCACCTGCTTATACGGCAGGATGGATATGGACGAACTAGCGACCCCCGGCTACCAGGTGCTCACCTCCGCCACAAAGGAGAAGCTGGCGACCCTGAGCAAAGGCCAGTTGATGATCCGCCACCCGCACTTTAATCAGCCGATCTTCGTCAAGTTCCCCCGGCCCAACATCCTGCGCGGCCCAGACGGGATCAAGATGTTCCCTCCCAGCGATGACCTGCCTTTAGACGAGGCAATCTATCAAAACTTTCGGCCGCTTGATAAAAATGCAGATAGAAACACGATCAAAGATATAGTTGCACTAGCTGGCGACGTACAGGAAGTCACTAAGGCAATGCACCTGACGATACAAAAGCGCCCTGACGATCCGGTCAGCTATTTTAGAAGTCACATCAAAAAGAAAGCCAACGTGGCTGAGTCATCAGGCGTTTCGCCAGTAAGAGTCAAGGATATTGGCAGCGACGACGTTGACCCATTTGCGGAGGATTAATGATGCGCTTAGTTCATCTGTCCGATCTCCATCTAGGCTACCGGGCATACAACAGAGTCAACACGGCCGGGTTAAATCAACGGGAAGCCGATGTGTTCCGGGTGTTTCGTGAGGCTCTTGGCAAAGTCGTCGAACTTCAGCCCGATTTGGTCCTGATAGCAGGGGATATGTTCCACGTTGTGCGGCCCAGCAACCTCACCATTCAGCACACTTTCCGCGAGCTTGCCGGTCTGGTAGGGAAGCTCGAAGTACCGATTGTCATAATCGGCGGTAATCACGATTCCCCTCGTTCTGCTGATACCGGCTGCATTTTGGACATCCTGACCAATCTGCCGGGCATACACGTGGCACATAGCGAGTACGTACAAGTTAAATTAGATAACTTAGACACATCTGTATTCTGCCTATCCCATCGCGCTCTGCCGGATGTAACTAATTTCAAAATCGAGCCAGACCCATCAAGCAAGCGCAATGTGCTTCTCGCCCACGGCACCGTCGAAGGGGTCATTAAGCAGGCCGGCGATATCTACCAACTCAGCCCATCGCAGGTTATCAAAGACGACTGGGACTACATCGCGTTCGGCCACTACCACAGCTACACCCAACTCGCAGAAAACGCCTACTATTCCGGTTCACTGGAATACACGTCGTCTAATATATGGAGCGAAATCAAAACTCCAAAGGGCTTCATTGAATATGACCTCGACGATCGTAAGCTCGTCAATTTCCATAAATCCCAACCCCGTGATGTAATCGACATCCGCCCGATTGACGCCACCGGGCTGACTGCTGATGAACTTAACACGATGATCGCTAACAGAATTGAGGGAGTCGAAGGCGGCCATCGAAACAAGATAATTCGCCTTATCATAGACAATATTCCCCGCAGCGTGCAGGTTGACCTCGACTTCGAGTTCATTCGAACAATCCGATCGGAGGCGCTGCATTTCGATTTTCAAACCAGGTCTCCTTTGCGCTCGAAGCGTTTACAGGACAAATCCGGGCCGACTGTGTCGCGCTCCCTTGAGGATGAGTGGGACGATTTCGTAAAGGCTTACGACATGCCGGGAGGCGTCGACCGGGAGGCGCTCCGAAATTTGGGCAGAGATTATATCAACAAGCAATCAGGAGAGTGAGCCGTGAAGCTGGCACGCCTGCAACTGCAAAACTTTAGACAACATACTTCTACAAACATCGACTTTACCGACGGCGTGATCGGCATTGTTGGCCCTAATGGCGCGGGAAAGACGACCATACTCGAAGCTATAGCCTGGGTCTTATATGGCAGCAACGCTCTTCGAGGCAACGTAGATTCCGTCAGATCTAAGGCTGCAGAAGGCGGGGCTAAAGCATCTGTTACCCTTGATTTTGAACTTGGCGGCACGAACTACCAGATCGAAAGAAGTCTCACCCCTGGAGGCTCGGCCTCTGCCGTGCTGACAGTTGACGGCCGCCCATTGCGCTCAGGCACAAAGGAAGTCAACGAGGCTGTCGCCAGGTTGCTGGGAATGGACTACCGGGCGTTTTTTACCAGCTTTTTCACCGCACAAAAAGAGCTTGAGTTTATGGCATCAATGGACGGACGCGCTCGCGCAGGCGCAATCAGCCGCATGCTCGGTTACGATCGTCTCACTAAAGCCAGAGATCAGGCAAACAGCGATAGACTTGGACTGGATCGCCAGATCGAGGGCCTGGAAAAAGGCCTGCCAAACCAGGAAGAACTAAAAGAGCGCAAAAAAGAGGCACAGGCGGCCCTGAATGAAGCCAATCAGCTTCTGGCAGATTCGGAAAAGGAGCGCGATAAGTGGCAGCAAACCGTCGAAAAACTCACTCCTCTCAAAGAGTTATCCGACGAAAAGGCCAAAAGACAGGAGGAGCTTTCCCGCAAACTTGAAATTGATAACAACAACGCCAGCCGCCTCGAAACCACTATCAAAAAATCCGAAAGCGAGCTCAAAGCCCTCGTTCAAAAGAGAGCCGAATACGACACGATCAAAAATAAACTGGCCGGTTTTCGCGATGAAGCTGAGGAACTGAAAAATCTCGAAGCGCTCTCCAAACACGAGAGCAAAAGACAAAGTCTCGTCGCTCAAATCAGCGTCCTTGAAAAGGATATCAAGGCCCTGACAGACCAGGGAAAAAAGCTCTCCAAGGCAAATGAAGCGCAGCAACGCACAAACGCTGCCCTTGAAGCCGCAGAAGCCGCATTACAACAAACCGAAACCAAAATACAGTCGCTCCGCGAGCAGAGGGTTGCATCACAAAACTCACTCGACGCCCAAATAATTCAACTACAGGAACAATCCAGCGAGACCGAGGCCAACAAGCAGCGAATCAAAGAAGCTGGCGCCGCAGGAAAATGCCCAACCTGTGAGCGTCCACTGGCAGGAGAACTTCCAACAGTGCTCGCCAATTTCGACGCTCAATTAAAGACTTTTTCTGACAAAATTGAAGCCCTGCGAGCCCAGAGAGCTGCTCATAAATCCGACAACCACGAACTAATCGCCCTGCAAAAATCACAGCAGGCGTTGGCGGAGCAAATCAAGACCCTGCGCGCCGAAAAATCTCAGCGGGACCTCAACGCCAGCGAATACTCCCGCATCAGCGCGGAGTATAAAAAGAAAACCGCCGATCTCTCGCCGCTCCGAACCCAACTGTCGGAATTGCCGACAGGCTTCGACCAGAAACGATTTGACGAACTCCTACAGCTAAAAGAATCCCTGCAGCCGGATCGGGATAGGTTCCACGCTCTGAAAGGAGAACTCGAACGTCAGCAGGGCCTTCAATCCGATATCGAAGCTAATCGTTCTCAATATGAGGCTGTCATCCAGGAAATCAATCGTACCAAAACCAGCCTGGCAGAAATCAATTTTTCCGAGCAGGATCACCAAAAACTCTGCACCGATTTCGAAACCGCCACCAGGCAGCTTAACCAGGCGGCCTTAAATGTGGAGAAGCAGCGCGGCGCGGTTAACACAGCCAGTGCGATTATGCAGCAGTGCAGAGCAGATGAGGAATCATATAAATCAAAGATCGAACTGCTCAACGAGACCAAATCCAACCGCCTCCACCTCAAAACCCTCGCCGAATCTTTCGACAAGCTGCGCACCGATCTCAACGACCGCATCCGTCCCGAACTGGAGTCTATCGCCAGCGAACTGCTCACCGAGATGACCGATGGCCGCTATAGCACGCTGGAGATAAACGAGAACTACTCTGCTACAATTCGAGATGATGGGGAGTTAAAACCAGTGATCTCCGGCGGGGAGGACGACGTGGTCAACCTCGCGCTGAGGCTCGCTGTCTCCCAGATGATCGCCGATCGTGCGGGGCAGTCGTATTCGTTGCTTGTGCTTGATGAGGTGTTTGCTTCTCTTGACGATGTGCGGCGCGACAATGTTGTGTCGCTTCTGCAGAATCTCAAGAATAGATTTGAGCAGATAATAGTAATCACCCACGTCGAGGCAATTCACGACGCGGTGGACAGCTGCCTATGGGTGGAGTTTAACGAGCAGACGAAAACTTGCCGGCTAGTCGATCGATCGGAGCATGCCGATGCAATCGAAGCCGGCTTACAAACATAGCCCGAAAATATGGAAAGGCTATTTTTTCTTTTTGGCGGCGGTTGTCGAGCTTTGCTCTGCCTGCAGTCGTTCCTTGTATCTCTTTGCAGCGCGATGTCGAGTCCGTCGAAGTTCTTTAGCTCTGACCCTCAGTTCCGTTCACCCCCAGTCGGTAAAACTGACCACATTATATGGCTGTCGGCGCAAAACGTCAAGGCAGCGCCAGTAAATTTGACGCTGAGTGCATATCCAGCTAGAATCTCACTGGATTCAGGGGAGGGAACAGCCTATGGCCTGTGAGAGGCTTGTTGAAAATAACAAAAAATGTAACTGCTCATATCCGGGCTGCCCGCGGCACGGCAAATGCTGCGAGTGTCTGCACTACCATCTGGGTATGAACGAATTGCCCGCTTGTTGCTTTCCGGATGAGGTCGAAAAGACTTACGACCGATCATTCGCACGTTTTATAGCTTGCAGGTCAAAATGATAGATCGATCAAATGAACCGGCCGAGAATAGAATCGGCGACATAATCAATATACTGACCGAACTGTATCCAGACGCCAGGCCCACGCTCGATTTTTCCACCTGCCATGAGCTTCTGGTGGCTGCTATATTAGCGGCGCAGTGCACAGACGAACGAGTCAATCGCGTTACTCCTCATTTGTTCGAAAAATATCCCAATGTAGAGGCCTTTGCATCTGCGGACTACGACGAGCTTGAGGAGATCATCCGACCCACCGGTTTTTTCCGAAACAAAACAAAGGCGATTATTGCGTCGGCTCGGCAGATTGTCTCAGATTACGGCGGAGAGGTGCCGGACGATATTGATGATCTAGTCAAGTTGGACGGGGTCGGTAGAAAAACAGCAAATCTTATCATCGGCGTATGCTACGGCAGACCAGCGGTGATCGTGGATACGCACGTCACAAGGGTTTCCCGTCGCCTCGGTCTTACAACCCAAAAGGACCCGAAGAAGATAGAAATGGACTTGCGAGCTTTGCTGCCTGAGGATAAGATGACTATGTATAATCATCTGATAGTTTTTCACGGCAGAGAGATATGCAAAGCCCCGACGCCGTTATGCGAGATATGCCCACTGGTGCCGCTATGCCCGTGCGGTCAGGAACGAATGGCGGCAAAGCTGAAATAGCAGGGATCGTCGCGCACTTCCCGTCTTTTCGAACAACACACTTCCCGTCAGTTCGAACAACACACTCCAGGTCATTTGGAACATCACACATGTCGTTTCGAACATCACACGTCCCGTCATTTCGAACGAAGTGAGAAATCTGCTTTTGGAAGAATTACCAGCCTTAATTGCCGGAGAATAGATCGGTGGTGATCTCCGAATCGCCACCGCAAAACCAGCTCTAATTTTTCCTACATCCTCTTCGGCACCAGCACAATCGTCGCACGATTGGCAAAATACTTATTAGCCACACGCTGCACATCTGCCGCGGTGACTTTGTCTATCATATCGGCATAATTGACATCGAACTCCCACCCAAGCCCGATGGTCTCAGACCACCCCAGCAGCACGGCCCTGTCGAGCAGGTGTTGGTGGCTCAGCGCATAAGTCCCTATGGTATATCCCTTGGCTCGCTGAAGCTCCTTATCAGACAGCGGCCTGGTTTTAAGTCTCTCCACCAGCTTCATCAGCTCGTCTTCTGACTTCTCAAGTGTGGCTTGTGCGGTGCTCCCAGACTCTGCGTTCTTGTATGGATCCGTTATCATATAAGCGACCAGATGACTCTGATACCTCAGCTTGGGATAGATAACTCCTATCTCATAGCCCAAGCCCTGTTTCTGTCGCAGATCCTGAAACATCAGCGACCCTTTGCCGCCGCCCAGTGCGTTCGCCGCAACCGCCATAGCTGGATAATCCTCAGAGCCTGCTCTCGGAGCCAGCCAGCCGGCCAACAGATATCCGGTGTTGGACCGGGATTCTGATATTTTTCTCTTAGATTCCTTCAGGGTCTCATTCGGCACGCCACGATCTATTGGCAGCTTGCGAGCAATCACCCCTGCAAAGGCTCTTCGCACCCGGTCGATGGCCCTGTCCGCCGTCACATCCCCGGCAATAGAGAGCACAATATTATTCGGTGGATAATACATCGCAAAATACCGGCGCAGGTCCTGCGGAGTTGCCAGAGTAATCGCCCTCTCCGAAACGCTTTTAGGCCGCCTGTAGCCGTTATCCTCATAAAGCAACTGACGCAGGTCCGAATATGCATCGTCAAACGGATCGGAGCTTTTCGACTTGATATAGGCCAGCAAATCTCCGCGCCCGTGCTCAACCCACTGTGGCTCGAAGTTGGCCTCCGCCAGGCATTCACCGATCAAATTCATCGTGCGGTCGAACCCTGTTGATGTGGTCACCGTGCGGATGCTGGTCAAATCTCGTTCCCATTCCGCCCCGATATTGCCACCAAGCGAATCGGCTATCGACGCAACCTGTTCGGCGGATTTGGCGCGTGTGCTGGCGAGAAGTAGACGTGATACGAAGTTCCCCAATCCGGCAGTTTGAATACTCTCCTGGCCGACGCCCACTCGCACCATCGCCGCTATTGCCACTAATCCGTTGCCCGGCTCCGGCTTCACTACCACCGTCAGGCCGTTATCAAGCACCCTTTTAACAGTGCCCTCGCTTCGCCCAAAACAGGGTAGGGCGATCGAAACAGTCAACGTTATCAGTATAATAAGCCAGCTTAGTCTCTTCATTTCGCCGGCTCCACGGTTAATACCACTGCCGTTTTGGGGTTCAGATACTTCCTGGCTGCTTTCGTGATGGCTTCGTTTGTGACGGAATTGATGCAGGCTGAATAGGTATCCGCAAACGCTGCTTCGGAAACAGCGAAATAAAATCCATAGGCGTTCGCCCTTCCCGACACCGTCTCAAGTTCATAGGCTGATTGACCCAGCACAGTCCTTTTCGCCAACTCCAATTCCCCCTGACTAAGGCCACGGGAAGCGATATTGTTCAATTTATCAAAAATCGCATCCCTTGCTTTAGACAAATTATCTTCAGCGCCGGAGACGACTATGCTTATCATCCCCTGGCCCCGTTGAGTCACAAAGTCAACGTCTATATCCTGCACCAGCCCGGCCTTCGTTTTCAACTCTTCTGCTATCCAACTTCTATAACCGTGACCGAGATAACTCGTCAGCACATCAATCGCACACACATCCTCCCGATCAGCACTCTGCGGCCCTAAAAAACCTATTGCAAGGGCGTGACTATCTAATTTTGCGGATACAGATTCGCGGATTTGTTCTTTTACAGGAACTACAACAGGCAGCGCTTTCTGGTCAGATATAGTGGCCAATTTTGGGAACAGCTTGTTGATCTCTTCAAGCGCTACTTTGCTGTCAAAGTCTCCAACCAGCACTATCCCCATATTTGCAGGATTATAATATCGCCGATAATGTGCCAACAACTCTTCCCGCGTCAACTTTTTAACGTTATCAGCGGTGCCCTCAAGCGGCAGCGAATACGGATGCTGTCCGTATATTCGCTCGGCCAGCATCGCACGGCAGATGAGTCTGCGATTCGATAGCTTGCGAGCGATCTCGTCTAAAATGACCAGTCTCTCTCGCTCGACGTCGTCAGCTCTAAACTGCGAATCATTAATGGCATCGGCGAATATCTCAAGTGCCTTATTGAGATATCTCGAACTGACTGTGGCTCCGAAATGCGCGTAGTCCACGCCTGTATAGGCGTCCAAAGTGGCTCCCACGCTCTCCATCTCCACATCCATGTCCCCGGCCTGCCGCTTGCTCGTCCCGGCAAACAGCAGGTGCTCTATAAAATGCGATATACCGTTATTAGACACGCCCTCGCTGAACGTCCCCGCCTTGATATATATCTCGATTCCAACGAGGTCGGTTGCGTGGTCTTCCTTCAGAATCGCCGTCAGGCCGCTGTCCAGCGTCGATATAGACAGCGGTGGCATTTGAGCAAATGCGGTGGAGGAGAGGAGAAATATCAAAAACAATGTAGGGATTTTTCGCAAAAGTCCTACTCCGCAGCGAGATACATCAATACACACTCTACATTACCCGCTAACTATATTATAATAGTTCCACTCACCGGCAACAACAAGGCAAATCCTGGCCTGGGTGGTAAAGCTCTGGTGATATGAGATAAGTTCAGGAAACCATATTGGATCGACGCCTGTTAAGAAATTTTGACTACGCCCTGTTTCTGGCAACGCTCGCCATCGTAGCATTCGGCTGCGTGATGATCTACAGCGCCAGCAAAGGCGGCAAGCTCGGCATCGGCTATGTAGAACGCCAACTCGTGGCTGCCGTGATCGGTGTCGTACTCGCTGTAGTTATCGCGTCCATTGACATCGGCGTATTGCAGAGAATATCTAAGACTCTATATGGATTTAGCCTCGCAGTGCTGGTGTTTCTGCTCGTGTCCGGGGCCGCATCCAAAGGCGCGCAAAGATGGATAGGATACGGCGCTTTACGAATCCAACCCTCGGAGTTCGTAAAGATAATTTTGATTATCGCGCTCGCCACGTTTTTAGTGCAGCGTATGGAAAAAATCCGCACGACGGAGACGTTTGCGCTGTCGTTTTTATACTTGCTAGTGCCGGTCCTACTCATATTCAAGCAGCCCGATCTCGGAACTGCGCTTGCGATCATGGCTACGTGGCTGTTTATGCTTTTCGTGATGGGCACGGACATTAAAAACGTCCTGATATTTATGGGCGCCTGCCTTGTTCTTGGTTTTGTGGTCTTCCACGTCCACGGAGTCTTAAAAGACTATCAAAAGAATCGTCTGGTGAGTTTCGTAGACCCAATGGCCGACCCCAGAGGCAGCGGCTATCATGTTAGACAATCCCGAATAGCCATTGGTTCCGGTCAATTCGTGGGCAAGGGTTTTCTTAAGGGCACCCAAAGCAAGCTCAGGTTTATCCCCGAACAGCACACGGACTTTATCTTCACGGTCGTGGGCGAGGAGCTTGGCTTCGTAGGCTCGGTGGCGTTGTTGCTATTATATTTCGTTGTAGTATGGCGCGGGTTATACATAATGTCCGCCACCGAAGACGCTCTGGCACGGGCCATTGCCGCCGGGATAGTAGGGATGCTCGCCTTTCACATAATGGTCAACATTGGTATGACGCTAGGCATAATGCCCGTGACGGGGGTTCCTCTCCCGATGTTCAGCTATGGCGGCAGCAGCCTGGTCGCGAATCTAATCGCAATAGGCTTGCTTGAGGGCATCAGCATGCGCCGCCACAAGATCGTTTTTTAGGAGATATTCAGCAGTTCTTTAGTGGAGTGCGTCAGAATCGTATGCCCGGACTCGGTCACCAGGACATCGTCCTCTATGCGTATTCCGCCCCAACCGTCGATATATATCCCCGGCTCGACTGTGACCACCATCCCCGGCTCCAAAACAACATCGCTCGTCTGAGACAACGCAGGTCCGTCGTGGACTTCAATACCCAGCGCATGTCCTAACCCGTGCCCGAAGTTTTCGCCGTAGCCCTTCGATGCGATATATTCCCTCGCCACCGCGTCGACATTATGACCCGGTTTGCCCGGCACAACCGCATCTATCGCCCTAAGTTGCGCCTCCAGCACGATGTTATAAATCTCTCGCTGCTTCTCATCAGGCTCCCCAAGACAAATAGTGCGGGTGATATCGGAGTTGTAGTGACAATACCGCGCCCCGAAGTCGAGTTTAAGCAGGGCTCCCTTTTCAAGGACGCTATCAGTCGGGCTGGCGTGTGGACTTGCGGCACGGGGGCCGGACGCCGCGATAGTGTCAAACGCCTCTTTATCCGCTCCCAGTCTGCGAAGGGTCGTATCAACCAGCAGTGCAGCCTCTTTCTCGGTCATCCCAGTCTTAATTTCACGAATCAGCGACGAGAAAGTATTATCCGCAATCTTACAGGCCTCCTGGATAATCGCTATCTCGCCGGCGTCTTTGACGCGCCTGAGTTGCTCGACTATTCCCCTCGTGTTGCGCATCGAGATAGACGGCTCCACCTGGGCGCGAATGGCTCTATAATACGCTACGCTGACGTGATCTGCCTCATAACCAACGCGATCCGGTCTAAGATCGTTCAGCAATTCGCCAATCGCAACCGAAGTCGGCCTGGCGGAATATTCCACCACCTTGCAGGCAGGACACTCTGCTTTCGCCTGCGCGGTATATCTGGGATCGACGAGTATATATTCATTTGCCGAAGTGACAACCGCTACCCCCGCCGATCCGGTAAAGCCGGTCAGATAAAATACATTAGGCAGGTTGGTTATCAGCAGCGTATCAAAGGACCTGCTCGCCATCTGCTGCCGCAGTCGGGTGATTCGCTCATGCATTGTTGATCAACCCCACCAGCGCCCGCAGTCCAAGAAGGTAGCTGTCCGCGCCGAATCCAGCTATCTGTCCCGCTGCAATCGGCGCTATTACGGACTTATGCCGGAACTCCTCCCGCGCATACACATTGGACATATGCACTTCCACCACCGGCAGCCCAACCGCCGCCAGCGCATCTCGAATCGCGTAGCTGTAATGCGTAAAGGCGCCGGGGTTTATCAATATCCCGTCGAAACCCTGCCGCGCCGCCTGGATAATCTCGATTATTTCACTCTCGGAGTTCGATTGGTTTATGGCCACGTTGACGCCGAGTTTATGGGCCAGAGTCGCACACTCCTCGTTGATTTCCTGCAGGCTTCGGCCTCCATATACCGAGACCTCCCGCACCCCAAGCATATTAAGGTTAGGCCCGTGAATAATCTGAATCTTCATCTTCCTATCCCTCCTCGACCTTACCCGATTCGGTCGCCTTATCGACTAGCATAATCGGAACTCCGTTCTCGATTGGATAAATCCTGCCGCATTGCCTGCAATGTAGTCCGCCTTCGATAAGTTCTACCCTAGGCCTCGACTCGCAGGCAGGACAGGCGAGTATCTCCAACAATTTTTCGGATAATGCTCTTTCTCCCATAATGCCGCCCCCTACACTGGTTTGTGATGTGTAACCATGTTCAGGTATTGCCCTATAACCTGTGCAGTTTCTCCATCAGCGGCCACCCTGCCGGAGTCGATCCAAATAGCCCTCGACGCCACCTTCGCCGCCGCCTCCAGATCATGTGTCACAAAAACTATGGTGCGTCCGCTGCGCTGAAAGGTCTCGATGCGGTCATAGCACTTCTCCTGAAACGCTGCGTCTCCCACCGCCAGCACCTCGTCGATAAGCAGTATATCCGGGTCGGTTTCCACAGCAATCGAAAACCCCAGCCGCATCAGCATCCCGTCAGAGTAGGTTTTCACAGGCGAATCGACGAACTCATCCAATTCGGAAAACGTAATAATCGAATCGATTTTGCTCGCTATCTCAGACGAGTTCAAACCAGCTATCGCGCCGTTAAAATATATATTTTCCCTGCCCGTCAACTCCGGGTGAAACCCCGCCGCAAGCGCCAGCATTGTCGACATCCTGCCGTTTGTGATTACACTGCCCGTGGATGGCCTGTATACCCTGGCTATTATTCTCAGCAGCGTGCTCTTCCCTGACCCGTTTTTGCCGATCACCGCCACCGTCTCCCCGCGCTCAATCGACAAATTGACGTCAGACAAACCGAGTATTTTCTCCGTCCGTCGCCTCCTCATCGAAAGCAACGCAGATTTAAGGGAGGTTTGCTTTTCGCGAAGAAGGTCAAAGGATTTGCTGATATCTATCAGTTTTATCGCGCTATCCATCATACCCGCTCCGCAAACACCCATTTCCGGGCGTTGAAGAATGCATACCCGGCTATTGCGATCAGCACACAGATTGCAGACGCCGCTACGATCGTGCCTATATCCAGAGGCAGACTCTCAATAGGAGTCTCCCTGATGGTCAACCCACTTATCGGCGGCAGAAGCGTCTTTCTATATGCGTCCACCAGCGCGTTCATTGGCAGCATCAGATATAGTTTATACAGCAGCGGAGAGTTCAGCTTGGCAGCCACCAGCTCCGCCGGATACATCACAGGGGTCAGGTAGAAAAAGACGTTTAACAGCACGGTCAGAAGGTACTTAACATCCTCATAAAACACATTCAGGCACGATATAAAAAGCGCCAGCCCGATTATCAACGTGGTCTGGATCGCCATCAAAACCGGCAGCCAAAGCACGGTCGGCTTCAGCGGCGCGCCGTGCATAAAGAACCTGTAAAACAACAGATACGCGAAGAATACCACTAGCGCCAAAACATAATGGATCAGGTTTGCCACCACCACCGAAGCGGGCAGCACCTCTCGTGGGAAATATACTTTTCGCAGCAGGTCCCTGTGTGCCAGCACCACCTGGCTGGAATCAAGCAGCGCCATCTGAAAAAACATCCACGGCAGATAGCCCACCAGCAGATACGCCGAATAGTTGGGAATGTCGAGCCGCATAATATATTTGATGACAACAGTCATCGTAGCGACTTGCAGCAGGGGGTTGGCCAGCGACCACAGAAATCCCAAAAATGAGTTCTTGTAGCGAACTTTAATATCTCGCACGACAAGCTGTGAGAGCAGGTAACGATATCTCAGCAGTTCTCTAAGTTCATTGATCATTCCGTGTTCTGTTGGCCTCGTAGTGGCATCCAAAGTATAGGCTCACGCACCTCAAAAGTCAAACTGCCGGGCATGTTTCGGGCTTGACGAAGTCACCCACCTACAGTTAATCTTAATAAAATTGGAATATTTAATCAAAGCCCGCTTAAATCGAGAGGAATGGTCGCTCCTGTTGCCAAACTTATTATACGACGCTGAGATTCGTTTGGTTGCAGTCAACTCTACAATAGTGGGATAATAGGCCAGCTTGAAATTATAGCACCGCTTATCTGCCGGGGGATAAAATGCATTATTGGAACCGAGATGCGGAGTGTATAGATCGAGAAAAACTCCGCAGCATTCAATCTGAAAGACTCCTAAAAACAGTCAAGCACTCATACGAACACGTGCCTGCATATAAACGCAAATTCGATGAAATCGGCTTAAAACCAGAGGATATCAAGGGCCTTGAAGATCTCCCCAAGATACCGTTTACAGTCAAATCCGACTTCAGAGACAACTATCCATTTGGGATGTTCGCGGTGTCGATGGATCAAGTCGTTCGTATCCACGCCAGCTCAGGGACGACCGGCAAGAGCACTGTAGTCGGCTATACTCGCGGCGACGTAGAGGTCTGGGCAGAGCTAATGGCCAGGACGCTGGGCGCGGGCGGCACCACGAAAGGCGACATCGTTCAAAATGCCTATGGTTACGGTCTGTTCACCGGAGGCCTCGGTGCTCACTACGGCGCGGAAAGAATTGGGGCCTCGGTGATCCCGATATCCGGCGGCAACACCAAACGGCAACTGCAGATCATGGAGGATTTTCACAGCACCGTACTCTGCTGCACCCCGAGCTATGCCGTGATGCTCGGCGAATCGGCCAGGGACGCGCAGATGGATATGAACAAATCATCTCTGCGAGTAGCGTTTCTGGGCGCGGAGCCGTGGACGGAAAGCATGCGGCGCGAAATCGAGTCGGCATTGTGCATCGACGCGCTAGATATTTATGGCCTCAGCGAGGTGATGGGCCCCGGCGTTTCCTATGAATGCCTTGAAAAGGGCGGGCTGCACATTAACGAAGACCATTTTATAGCGGAGATCATCGACCCGGAAACTGGGGAGGTGCTGCCTCCGGGTGCACATGGCGAACTCGTGTTCACAAGCCTCACGAAGGAAGCCCTTCCTTTGCTCCGATACCGCACCCGCGACATTACCTATATCGACGACACTGCCTGTGGGTGCGGCCGCACATTTGTGAGAATGCACCGGGTTATGGGCCGCTCCGACGATATGCTGATTATTCGCGGGGTCAATGTGTTTCCCTCGCAGATCGAAAGTGTCCTCATAGATATAGAAGGCACCGAGCCGCATTACGTGATAGTGGTGGAT
The DNA here is from genome assembly GCA_050948905.1 of Armatimonadota bacterium. GTDB lineage: Bacteria > Armatimonadota > UBA5829 > UBA5829 > UBA5829 > DTKD01. Next base: position 2,070,380 of record JBMNES010000001.1, read on the forward strand.
CGACAGCCGGGCAAGATGGACGAGATGGAAGTTTGGGTGGAGGTATCCCCGGAGCTCGTCTCAGATGCGGTCAGGACTCTCGAATCTCTTGAACGCCGCATCGCCCACGAACTCCATTCGGTGCTCGGCATCTCGGTCAAAGTGAAGCTCGTCGAGCCTAAGACAATCGCCCGCAGCGAGGGCAAAGCGAAGAGGGTAATCGACAGGAGGGATTTGAACCAGTGAAGGTAAGTCAACTCTCAGTTTTTATCGAAAACAAATCGGGCCGGCTCGCTGATGTCGCGCACACGCTGGCGGATAATTCCATCAATATCCGTGCGCTGTCCATCGCCGACACCATTGACTATGGCCTGCTTCGCCTCATAGTAAACGACCCTGAGAAAGCAAAGGCTGTGCTCACGGGGGCGGGTTTTACCGTCGCGCTCACAGAGGTGCTTGCTATCGAGGTGCCGGATAAGCCGGGCGGGCTGGCAGGCATCATCGATATCGTGGCCGATGGTGGGGTCAATATCGAGTATATGTATGCATTCGTCGGAACATCGGGTGAGAACGCCATCGTCATCTTCCGAATTGAGGAAGTCGACAGGGCAATAGAATTCCTCCAGGCCAAAGGCGTTCGCATACTCACAGGAGACGAATTACACTCTATATAATCTGGTTATCCAGTCTAAGTGACAAAAACAGCCCGGTCGGGGCCATTAAGTGCGTTTGTTGGCGTTGACTGGGCTTGTTTATGTTAAACGCTTCACAGCCAATACGGCTGCTTGCACAGGCAAGGAGGGAAAAGGTTGAAAAGATTTCTGTTAGTACTATTGTTGTCGGCTCTACTGATGAGCTTTGCGGCTGCGGCGTTTGCCCAGCAAGTCGAACTACACGGCTATATGCAGAACCGGTTCTATGCGAATCCGGATAGCCCGTCAAGATTTGTGACGGAGCGCGTCTCGCTGTCCGCCGTTGGCCAATGGGAAAACGATATCACCGGATACGTTGAGGTTTATTATCATCCATGGCTTACTGATCGGGCAATTCAGGCGCCTCCCAGCCCCGGAGTAATTGCATATACGGCAGATCAGTTCCGGGTCTACCTCGAAAGCGCGTACGTCGATATGCCGGCTGGAGATGGTCGATTGCGCATAGGCAAAGGCAGACAGCTCAACTTCGGTTTGGTACCTACATATCCAAATAGAAAAACCAGTCAATACGGTATAGTTGCCGAGACATTCACTCAGGACAGGATTATTGGGGCGCAGTATGATATCAAGCGCGGCGCATTTGATGTCGGCGCTTCGTTGTATACCGACCTGCGTGTACAGAATCGCAAGGCGGGCGATTTTGCAGGCGCTCCGGTCAACGGGCTTATGCCGAGTTCAAAGGTTGTCGCGCATATCGTCGACAAGGACGACCCGGCCAACAACCCCGGCACATTGGCAGGCTCAGTTCGTTTTGGTATCACCAAGCCGGATTATCAGGTTCATTTGTCCGGGGCGACGGGCAAGATGGTGAACGATGACGTCGAGGTTTTGAATACTGCTTTTGGGGCTGATAGCACCTCGCGCGCACACAACAAGTATGGCCTTGACGCTTCCTACACTTGGGGCCCATTCTGCCTGCAAAGCGAGGTATATCAGGGCAACTTCAGCTTCCTGAAAATCACCGGCTATCAGGTCCTGGCGGGCTACCAACCAAAAGACAAGACCCGATTCTATATGCGCTGGTCGGCCCTGAGCAACAACAAGCCGATTAATAACGCAACCAACAACCGGCAGTTGACCTGGCCAACAAAGCAGTTCACAATCGGCGTGATCCAGCCCATCCGAAAAGGTATCTGGGTGGAGGCGGACTACGAGAAGAACATGGAAAGCACCGGCGGTTGGGCTAAATCCAAAAACGACATATTCTTCATTGAGGTCTTCACTGGTTTTTAATCGCAATCAACGGGTGGCGATCTAAGGTTGCCACCCGTTTCCCTTTTCTAATTCTCGCTTTTCCGGCTTTCCAATCCCTTCCCAATGTCATTGCGGCAGAGTTTGCCGAGCGTTTCCCGACGTGGTAAAATCAATGCGATATCTCATACGAGGTCAGGTGAATAGTTGGGCGATATAAATAGCATTCTCGCTACGGACTGTGGCAGCACCACTACAAAGGCCATTCTCATAGAAAAACAAGACGGGCAATACCGACTTGTTGTGCGCGGCGAAGCCCCGACCACTGTCGAAGCCCCTTTCGACGATGTCACGGTGGGGGTTGTGAACGCGGTAAAAGAAGTCGAAGAACTCGCAGGGCGGCGCATACTCGACGATACTAACCACATCATCACTCCCACACAGGATGACGGCTCAGGGGTAGACGTATACCTCTCTACGTCGAGTGCAGGCGGCGGGTTGCAGATGACTGTGGCGGGAGTGGTCAAGGCTATGAGCGCCGAAAGCGCCGAAAGGGCTGCGCTTGGCGCGGGTGCCATCATTATCGACGTAATCGCAGTCGACGACGGCCGCAAGGACTACGAAAAGGTCAGACGTATACGCGAGCTGCGACCGGATATGATCTTATGCTCTGGCGGCACAGACGGCGGCACGGTCAAACACCTCGTCGAAATGGCCGAGATGCTCATATCAGCCGACCCCAAACCCAGGCTCGGCATCGGTCTGCAACTGCCGGTAATTTACGCCGGCAACAAGGAAGCCCGCGAACCCGTCAAAGAGATCCTTGGTGATAAAGTTGATCTAAGAATCGTCGATAATCTTAGACCGACACTCGACCGCGAGCGCCTCGACCCCGCCCGCGAAGCCATCCACGAACTCTTCTTGCAGCACGTCATGCAGCAGGCCCCCGGCTACGGCAAACTCAGCGACTGGGTAAGCTCTGGAATTATGTCCACCCCAAACGCTGTCGGCAAAATCATCCAAACCGTGGCCGAGCAATTACATATCAACGTCCTTGCGGCGGATATCGGCGGCGCGACTACCGACGTTTTCTCCGTATTCGACGGCATCTACAACCGCACAGTCAGCGCCAACCTGGGCATGAGTTATTCTATATGCAACGTCCTTGCCGAGGCAGGCCCGGCTGGAATCGGAAGATGGGCGCCGTTTGAGGTCGACCATGCAGACCTGCGAAACGCCCTTCGCAACAAAATGATTCGCCCGACCACCGTGCCGCAATGCCTGCGTGACCTGAGAATTGAGCAGGCCGTCAGTCGAGAGGCTCTCCGACTGGCTTTTGAGCACCATAAAACCCTTGCGCGATCCCTGAAAGGCGTGCAGACTGTGCGCACAATCGGCGAGATTATGGATCAGCAGGAGACCGGTGCGACTCTGGTCAATTTGATGAACCTGGATATGATAGTCGGCAGCGGCGGGGTATTAAGTCATGCGCCGAGGCGAGTCGAGGCGGCGTATATGATGCTCGACGCGTTCCAGCCGGAAGGAATCACGATGCTTGCGGTGGACTCGATCTTTATGATGCCGCAGCTCGGCGTCCTTTCCACCATCCACCCCGAGGCCGCAGCGCAGGTCTTCGAGCGCGACTGCCTTATTAAACTCGGCACTGTCATCGCACCGGTCGGCCGTTGCAAGGCTGGCGAGATAGCCTGCAGTGTGACAATTGACGGCGAGACCCACGAGGTCGAATACGGCTCAATTAAACTGATTCCAATCGGCATTGGCGAGAAGAAAAAAGCGACAATCAAGCCCGGCGGCAAGATGAATGTCGGCGCGGGCAGGGGACGGGAGTTGACCGCTGAGGTAGAAGGCGGTGTCGCGGGAGTCATCATCGACGGTCGCGGCCGACCTATAAATCTTCCTGCTGACCAGTCGGCTCGCGTAGAAAAACTGATAGAGTGGCACACTGCCCTGGGATTGGAGGCGAGATAATGGGAACCGCATATACACCGGGGCTGAAAGTCAGCTCGGGCACTTTAATCCAAAAGCAGAGAAGACTGCCTCTCAAAGGCCAGGTGCTGGTCAACATCGGGGATAAGGTGACTTCGGATACGATTGTCGCACGCACTGACATTCCCGGCATTATCCAGACCGTGAAAGTCGCCGAGACACTGGGCATAGAACCGGGCGAGGCGATCGCTGCCCTGCAAGTTAAAGAAGGCGATGAGGTAGTCGCCGGGCAGATGTTCGCCGAGACCAAATCATTCTTCGGCTTGTTAAGGTCCGAGTGCAAAACGCCGTACGCGGGCGTCATTGAGTTAATTTCCCCTACGACCGGCCACGTAGGTGTCCGATTGCCGTCAAAGCCAGTCGAGATCAGCGCATACATCGACGGCACGATAGCGGATGTCATAGAGGATGAAGGAGTCGTCGTTGAGACCTACGGCGCGCTGGTGCAGGGCATATTCGGCGTCGGCGGCGAGCAGATGGGCAAGCTGACGGTTGCGGTCGAATCCTCAGACGATGTGATCACAGAGGATCACATAACCGACCAGCACGCCGGCGCTGTGATAGTCGGCGGTTGTGGAATCAATCTGGCGGCGCTTCGAAAGGCGTCTGATGTTGGCGCAGTCGGGGTGGTGGTCGGCGCCATCGTCGACACTGATTTAATTGAATATCTCGGCCACGATATCGGCGTCGCCATCACGGGCCACGAGCCTATCAGCACTACTTTAATCCTCACCGAGGGCTTCGGTTCGATAGCGATGGCCGCTCGCACATTCAATTTGCTTAAAACTTTAGAAGGCCGTAGCGTCTCCATCAACGGCGCAACTCAGATACGCGCCGGAGTCATCCGCCCCGAGATCATAGCTCCATTCACGGATACCGCTTCGACTGAGGAGCAATCAGATCAGGGCCAGACTCTGGACATCGGCGCCCACATCCGGATAATTCGCGAACCTTATTTCGGCAAGCTGGGCTCAGTTACAGCCCTCCCCGCCGAACCCGTTGAAGTAGAATCCGGCGCCGTGGTCCGAATATTAGAAGCCAAACTCAACGACGGCGAAACCGTGGTCGTGCCAAGAGCCAACGTGGAGATTATCGAGGGGTAATGGGCGAGTTGCTTCAGATTGCACGCAACCGAAGCCGTGACCGAAGGTCACGATTGCGAAGCCAGCCGTACCGTACAGCTTTGTCATTCTGCTCTACCACCTCGTCATTCCGCGCCAGCTTTTGTCATTCCGCGCGTAGTCGCGGAATTCACGGCGAGAGTATCAGCGAAGGGTGATCCTGCGACTCCGCGCAGGATGACGTTAAAGGGCGCGCAGGATGACATAAACCGTAAACCGACAACCGTCAACCGCAAAACGTAGTGGCCGTGCCTCCGTCCCGGCCAAATTCAGGTCGCGGTTGCCGTTATTTCGGGAAACCCTTTTCCCGAAATGAAAAAGTAGTTTAAAGCAACGTTCCAAAAACTCAAAAAAAAAAACACAACGGCAATTGATAGGAGGAACAATCGTCTCAGAATACGAAGTCTATACTATGTTAGTTGCTTCGGATTGCACGCAACCAAAGCCGTGACCGAAGGTCACGAGGCCTCGTCATTCCGCACGTAGTCGCGGTATTGTATCGGCAGTGGTGACCAATACAACTAATCAAACGGGAGGCACACATAATGTGCAAAAGGCTGATAAAAACGGTATATATTTTGGTGACTGTGGCCTGCGTGGCCTCGACAGTCTCAGCGGCCGTGTCGATCCCGGTGGATCTCAAGCGAGATAGTGCGGATGCCGACTTTATCTGCGTTGGCAAGACAATACCTCCGAATGTAAACGATGTCCGGGCCAGGCAGGCGGCTGGTTCTTCGGAGGTAACATGCCGCTTTAGGATTGACCGAGTGCTCAAGGGAGACATCGAACCGGGTCAGACTATCGAAGTAAAGTGTCTTTATGGGCAACAGCATTGTTCCGGATACGATCTGGTAATGTTGAAGAGAAGCGGCGATTCATTTGTTTACAGCCGTATCGAATGCTCTGTGCCGGTGAGTGAAGAAGCATACTCGGTTTATAAGAAGTCAGATGACGTAATGGCGAACCTCCGATGGGAGATGATCAATTCTCTGCACTCATCTTCGGAATGGGTGGTTCAAAGCGCGCTGGCACAAGCAGGCATATTGACTAAATCCGATATCGAGGTTTACACGAAGCCGAAGATCAATGATCCCGACCTGCGAACTCAGGCGAGCGCGCTTGGAGTATGCATTGCTGCGGGGATGGACGGCTATGTGATCCCCGCTCTTGAGGTCGTCGAAAAACTGTGCGTCAGCGATAAGAATGACGGGTCAGGCGTGCCGATATCGCTTTTGAATCATCTGACGAAGCTGCAGATCAAACCCGCAATGATGGCTCCAGTGGCCGCAAAGCTCCACTCCAAGTCTGCGGAGGTTCGTCGTATAGCCAGCTTTATGCTCAGACAATCCAAAATTGATGCTGCCGTGCCTTATCTGCAGAGCGCTTTGGACGATTCTGACTCTGAAGTCAGGTATAACGCCGTGTTTGGAATAGCCATGATCAAAGGCGACCCGAAGCACGCACCGTCAATAGTTAAGTTTGCCGAAGATGAGCAGGCTTACGTCGAATATTGGAAAGAGAAGTTGAACAACTAGAAAATGGCTCGTCATATTGTGGCTACCAGCCGATGCCACAAAAACGGAGGAAACTGGAATGAACCGCGTTGCTGTCCGTCAGTTGTGTGTGATAACCCTGGCTATTCTGATTCTGGGCTGTTCTGCAGCATTCGGTGACCAAAAGGACGAACTCTTCCCACAAGGAAGCGAAACGGCCATACAGATCAAGGATGATCTACGGGAAGGGCAACTAGAGCAAGCCAGAAAGAACATAGAGGATCTGACCAGCACGGATCCATAGGTCAGAGAATGGGCCGAACAAAGGCTGTTGGTGATTCACACAGTGGTTGTTAAAGGCTTGATCAAAATCGTAGAGGATGAGTCAGCAGATCATGCGATGCACGGGCCTTTGTATCGTTCAGTGACATTGTTGGGCGCGTATCGTGCGCCTGAAGGCATTGGTGCGCTGGCCGGTAGATTGACCTATCTTCCTTCCCTGCCTGACCGTGTGCGACCGGTGGAAGAGGAGTACGAGGCGTACTATCCGTGTGCGAAGGCTCTCGTGTCGATCGGCCTGCCTGCACGGGACAAGATGACCAGCATAATCGGCGGATCAAGCAATGAGCTGGAGAGAGCCTTGGCCGCATGGGTTCTGGTCAAAATAGAAGGCAAGGAACAGGCAGTATCTTTTCTTGACTGCTATGCAAAGAAATTAACAGACAATCGCTGGCGCGAAAATATCCTAAAAGCAAAGGACTATGCAGCATCCTATGCTCCAAGGACGGATAACCCGTATAGCCGGCCTCTTTAGGCGTTAGTTGCTTCGGATTGCACGCAACCGAAGCCGTGACCGAAGGTCACGAAACCCTATCATTCCGCGCCAGCTTATGTCATTCCGCGCGAAGTCGCGAAATCCACGGCGGGAGTATCAGCGAAGGATGATCCTGCGACTTCGCGCAGGATGACGTAAAAGGTAGCGTAGGATGACGTAAACCGTCAACTGTAAACCGAGAACCGACAACCGACAACCGCAAAACGTAGTGGCCGCGTCTCCGTCCCGGCCAAATTCAGGTTGCGGTTATGCGATGATGTATCGGTCACGAAAGCCGATGCAACTAACAAATCGTGCACGCAATGGTCATTGGCATCTGCCTACTGCCCAGCCAGTGCATTCGTATCCAGGAGGGACGCATTGGACGCATCTGTTTCCAAACCTGTTAAGATCGGTTTCTCTTTAGCAGCATTCTTACTGATTGTCTCCGTAGGGACGGGTCTTGCCTATTTGAGATTTATATATTTTGTATTTCTGAATTTCGTGTGTCCGCCACTCGCTGGTCCAATATTGCAGGGGCTCTCTTTTCTCATGATTAGCGTGGGAGCTCAGATGATAACACAGGTCCATAAGGAACAGACTCGCTTATTTTCTCTCACTGGTCTTGTTTTCACATTGATAGCGTTTGTGGTTGCCGCCAAGATGATAAAGATATCTATGATCGGCACGAAGGGTTATGTGTTAAGCTTCACGCTCACTGCTATCTTGTGGCTAGTCGCATCCGTTGCTTTAGGTAGTATACCCCGCAGGACTCTGACGATTATTGTTGGGATTGCCGTCATAATGTGCGGAATCATCGTCCCTCCAATTCTTGCAGGCATGATGGCGCGGGATTTTCTATGACATCAGCTTTGCTTTATAGGGTTTTCAACAGCAGTGATCTAATGAACGTGTGGGGTGGGGACAAAAATCGGGCTGGATTCGTTGCTTCGGATCGCACGCAACCGAAGCCGTGACCGAAGGTCACGAGGTCTCGTCATTCCGCGCCAGCGTGTGTCATTCCGCGCGAAGTCGCGGAATCCACGGCGAGAGTACAGTCGAAGGGTGATCCTGCGACGTCGCGCAGGATGCCGTTAAAGGGTGCGCAGGATGACATAAACCGTAAACCGAGAACCAATAACCGGCTTGCGTATAGACAGGATGGAGACGGCGGAGGTGCAGTGGGCCCCCGGTTCCGGGAAAAGGGTTTCCCGGAACAACAAAAGGCATTTCGACGGGAACAGCACAGTTGTTCATATCGTGTCGGCAACGGGCTAGCTTGCTTGCTCGGCCTTTGTCTGGCCGATTGGTTGTTTGAGATGTTTATGTAGTTTTCCGAATTGGCCTATGTCGTCTGGCCTACCTCTTCTCCTGGTTCTGCCGATGATCCACAGGTTGAAGGGGCGGAAACACCGGATAGGCTTCGCCGCCTCCCTTTTTGACTTCTACAATATTTAGAGTATGTAACTGGGAGATGTAACCAGGTTTGCCTACAATGATGCGATGTTGACCAGGTTTGAGCCAGATCACGTAGAGATTCGAATCTGATAATGATGAGACATACCTGGGCCTGGCTGGCTTGCCATCAATCTTGACCGATACATCCCGTCCGCCGGGGTGTATCGAGAACGTTACCTGTACATGGTTACAAACGAACCAGTATAGTAACGTCGTTGTAAGAACCCCACCAATTAAGAGGATCAGTAGTATTTTTAGCGCCTTTTTCAGCATAATCAGTTCCACCAATTTTGCGGCAGAGCAACGAGATGCCCAGCTTTCAGTTTAGTTGCTTCCGATTACATACAACCGAAGCCGTGGCCGAAGGTCACGAAACCTCGTCATTCCGCACCAGCGTTTGTCATTCCGCCCGTAGTCACGGAATCCATTATCCTGGGAGCCTTAAGCTGGTGACGGAGCCAGGGCAGTGGCGGGCCGACGATAGTATCTTGCTTATAGATAGGATGGAGACTGCGGAGGTGCAGTGGGCCCCAGCGGTTCCGGGAAAAGGGTTTCGTGAAACAACAAAATCGCTCCATCAAAGACCTTTTAGTATCCAACCTTTTTAAGCAGTAATCGGATAAACGCAGCGCCTCATTTTTTATCGATCATTTACGAATTTTACTCGTTATTATGCGGGTTTACTGAAGCTGAGCTTGTATGTGCTTTAACATATAGGTTTTGTTTGCTCGACCCTACACAGTTATCCGCGGACAACGTGCAATTTATCGTAAACCCCAGAACATCATGTACGCCGTAATCTACATACAAGCAACCTAACTCAATGGGACGGACACGTTTAGCATTTGCTATCTGATAACTCACTGAGTTTGGACTGTCGAAATAGGGCCTATCGATATCCTTGTACTTCAGATCATCGAAGACGCCGGACAACAATGGTGGTCTCAGTTCTACCGTAGAGTACCACAGACTCTTACGATCAATCAATTGCGGAGGTTTCGGCTCATCAGATAAATCGTATTCCGCAGATATCTGCAAGTAATCAGGAAAAACCAGCTTAATGTCAACATTTTCAGCAGCACATGCTCCGCGGTTCACGAGTTGAATATTCAAGCGAATAACGCAGCAACGAAAATGTGCTTGCTCTTCGAGATAATCGTTGTATTGCTTGTAGTATTCCTTCAGCTTGGCGTTGTATTCCATTTTGTCTTCATCAGTCACACCGATTAGAGATTCAATCGTTTTGTTCAGACCTGTAACAGCTGTGCTTATCTTGTTATCCAAAAGATGACTCGCCGGAGCGTCCGATTTCCGGAGCACATCTAGCCGGATTTGCTGTTTTATTTCCGACATTTTCGCTTCAACTTGCTCATTTGAGTACTCCGGCAGTGAAATTTCACAGTGCTTCTCTCCGTTAGAAAATTGCAAGCTCAACTCGGGCTCGCGACTTTCGTATTTTCGAAGTTTTGCTTCAAGGCTCCGGATTTTCTTCTGTTCAGGATCCTCTTCATCCGGCAGCCTGTGCTCATTGTCTTCCCATAATATCACAGGCAATTTACGCCCCATCGCCTTCATTCTCACACCACTATCAGCAGTCAGAATGGTGGCTGGTGCATCGGGATGATGCTCTCTCCACTGTAGTGCGTGCGCAATAAGGCGATCATCTTCAATATTTTGGTTCAGCGAATTGGACTCAAAATCCACCGTTGGTTCCGCATCTAGCACCTTCAGACTAGTGTTTGAACGTATTTCGGCTTGAAGGCTGTCATCTACGATCTGTGAGTTCATCCACTTCATAAGATCACCGGCGCGCTTTCTGATCTGCTTGCTAGGATGCAACGCCTTTTGCTTCTCCATCTCCTTCATAACGACCGGCGTGATGATAAGAATGACATAATATGCCCCAAGCTCTTTCGCCCAGTCTATCTGATCGACACGCTTATAATGTAGAAGTATATTGGTATCAATGATAATGGTCTTTGTTCTATTGGCACTCATATCACTATGTTCTCCTAGGCGAACAGGTTTTCTCTCGCCATCACACCACCAACCCCCAACTATCCTTCCTTAATTCCTACCCATCCCCCACCAAACTCGGCGCCAGCTTCAACCCCATCGGTCGCGGGTTGCCGTGGATCAGATTCGCCATATTATTGCGAACCTCTATCTCTAAAACGTTCAGCCCTGGCTTTGCGAACCTGGCTATCTCGAATGTATATGGCTGCCACAGCCGCCGACCGGCGTCTTGTCCGTTTACCCGCAGCTTCACCGAGTCGTTCACGGTATGCAGGTCCAGCGTCAGCCACTTATGCGGTCCGGCCAGCTCGAACTCGGCCCGGTATGTCATCACGCCCGAATAAAACGGATAACTCTCCTCGACTTTCAACGGGTCTATCTGATGCGGCGAGGATAGTTTGACATATTTGCTCGCAGTTGTGACTGCAAAATCCCCGACCAGCCTCAGAGGCTCGCTCAATTTCGTCGGCGAGATCACCTTGAACCTGTTCACTCCCTGCTTCAGCAACTCCCCGACATCAGCCGCAACATCCCCCGGATCAGTCAGATGCGACCCGAAACTAATCCCGGCAAGCTCGACCTTGTAGCCGTTGACAAACACCTCGCACTCCGCGAAATCCTTATCCACAATCATCCGAACCGCCTCGGCATCCGCAGGCTCGAAGTCGACATACGCCGTCGTCTCATACTCCCCCGCAAAGGCTTCGAAGTCCGGCTTATTAGGGTCCCAGTTGACCGGAATATATCGCGGGTAATTGCGCACGTCCAACTCCTGCATCTGCCCGTCACCTTTGGTGTAAACAAACGAATACAGCGAGGCGGCGTTATATGGCACGCTGACCTCGAGGTTCTTCACCTCGATAGCCACACCCGGCTCCTCAATTTGCGTCGCCGCCGGCGCATCCGGCATCCCGCTCACTATGAAGTAGCTCTGATTTGGCTCAAACCGCAGTTGGCACTGCATCTTTTTGCCGAGCTGCCTGCCTTCGAGCTTCGTATAAGCCCCAGTCTCCTGGTCAAAAACAGCCGCATCTGGATAATTCTGGACCACCGCCGCCACCTTGCGATGCTTCTCCGACCTGTTGAGCAAAAACGTCACCTTTTGCTCCGGGCCATCCTCTTCAAATTGCACGGCGCGCCGGTAGATCAATATATCCTCAGCCCCGCCGCCGGATATCTGAATATCATCATCAAGTTGCTTTTTGACCCTGGCGATAAACGCCTCCAACTCCTCGCTGCGCACGAAACTGGCCCCTCGCATCGTCTCCGGCAGGTTATCCCGCAACGGCTCCATCGCGCGATGGAACAGCGTCGTATACACCCCGGATTCGACTATCTGCGTCAGCCTCTCGATCTCATAAGGCCGCAGATAAGCCGTCGGCGGCACGATCAAATGCTCATACTCCTCATCCGCCAGCTTCAATTTGCCGTCTTCCAGCGTCGCATAACTCAGCGCCTTGTAGTCCACCAGGTCGAAATCAATCTGATTCTTCACCAGTTCCAGGCAAAGCGAGTTGAGGAAATTATCCATATACTCGAACTCAGAGGTCTTCCTGTCCGATTGATAGCTCGCCCAAAGCCCGCTAGTCGGATACATTACCGCTACCTTGCACAGATGCCGCCCTCCGCACAGCATCGACTCCAGCCTGCGCACATATTCGGTGAAGTAATCGAGCTCGTCCCAAAGCGGGGAGGGGTCGAAGAAACTCGGCGGGCTTTCCCGTTTCGTCATCGAAGAAATCGTATGAAACAGAGCGTGCGGAATAAGCAAATTGATTCCCAAACCATACTGCCAGTCCGTCACACGCTTAAAGTTCTCAAGCGTGGCGTCCCAGTCCATCACGCCGAAGCTCTCGCTCATACACCTCGCTTTGCCGTCGAAGTGCGCAGCCGATGAGCATATCTTATGCCCGATTATGGATATCCACCTGTTCCCCAGCGTCCCCTTTTCGAGGTGATCCACCCCCGGTATATCGAGTTCGCGCATCAATCCGAACGCATCCCCCTGATACCGGATCTGATACCGCAGCGGCTCCTCGTGGTTGTTATGTCCTGTATAAATAATCCCGTGCTCTCTGCACCATCCGCCCAGGTTTCCGTGATATCGCTGGTTGAACAAAAACCCCGCGTGCTCCCAGTAATCCGCCCTGAATGCGGTCCCCTTCGCTCCTGGATAGAACAAATGCGGGATCATAGACACCGGCGAGTAGCCATATTTCGCCTCAAACGTGGAGAAATAGTCCTCAGTATACGGCAGATTCCAGTCATCATATCCGACGCTGACCCAGTATATGGACGGCTCATCAGTAAAAATCGCCCTGATTGACTTGCCGAACTCGTCGCCAAATCGCTTGTAATACTCGTCGTAGGTCACCTCTTTGAAGCAATTCACGGCGTCATAGGAAAGCGTGTCTATATAAAACCTGTCGCGTTTTATCCTGCAATTAAACAGCATCCAATCACCGGTAAGCGCCTGCGCTGCCGCCACGTCCTCTACCACGCGGGTCTTGGTAATCGCCTCGCCCTCGATATTAGCCGCGATCATATACTCGCCGGGTTCAAACGAGTTGAAATCGATCTCACTGAGACGAGCCTGCTCCACCGCCAGATATTTGCCCTGATAATCTGGGTTCTTCTCCATCACGGTCATTCCAGCAGTGCCGCTCGGCCAGTTCAGTTCATCGTATATCCACACCCACATATTTCGTTTTTTGGCTTCGCGGACGCAGATGCCGAATATATCGAACCACTCATCAGACAGATACTCACACTGCAACCCATATCGCGGGTGCACGATCACATCGACAAAGCCTTTGCTCGCCATCATATCGAACTCGCGGATTATATCTTTCTCCTCGATATGCCCGTTCAAAAACCAAAACGGCACCGGGGAAGTTATTTGCTTGCTGAGGTTGTTGAGTCTTTCGTTATTCAATAAAGCAATCCTCTTCTATACTCTGAATATTATCGTGGGATATATTTTACGTGAGGCAGGCTTTCAAAATGTGCGTCACTGGTCACCACACTCGCCCCTGCAGACAACGCCGTCGCGTAAATAATGGCATCTGCCATCGGCAATTTGTGTTCAATGCTCAGTCGCGAGGCGTATACTGCGATGCCTTCGTTCAGCGGGACAACTCGTGTTTTCAACAGCGCCGACAAAGCGAGTTTGGCAGCATCCTCGGTCGCGTGTTTCAGCACGTGCTTATGCACCTCATAGACCACTATGCTTGGCGTGATCAGGTTTTTGGTGTCCAGAATATATTCGCGATAATGCGATGCCAGATCAGATTTCGTCAGATAAGCAATCCAACCGACCGAGTCGACTATTATCACAGCCTGTCCTTTTCCTCTCGAAAACCATCAAGCGGCAGATCAGGAATCGAGCCCTCAAGAGCTTCGATGTCGATATCAGGTATGGCTATGAACCCTCTTCCCTGTTCGACTATAAAAAACTCCTGCCCTTTGCTGATTTTCAGGCGCTCCCGCACCTGCTGAGGGATGACAATCTGATATTTGCTGGACACCTTGACCTTATTCATCACAAGCTCCGTAATACGATATGATGATCGATAATGATATCGTAACTCACACCAATTAGCGAGTCAAGCCGCCGCATCATTCCGCGATATATTTATGCTCCTTGCCATCTGTATTCACCAGGAACACATACCCGAAGCTGCCATCATCTTTTGAAAATACCTGATAGCCATCTTTCTCGCCCTCGCGGGAAAGTTCTATTATGCTTTTTTCTCCGTCAGCATTATACAGGCGCAGTGATGCGTAATCTTTCGCCCCTTCAATGATAATAGGGATACAATCCAGCCCGCCGCTCACGCTAAACTCGGCCCTGCCTTTGTTATCCAGCGCGAGCCGGGTGGGGAAGTCGGCCAATTTTGCCCCTGCAGTAACCGACGTCACCTTAGGCGAATTGACACCATAATCGTTTGCGCACTTCTGAGCCGGTTTTTCATCCTGCGTGCCGCCACCGTAGGGCATAAAAATCAAATCGACATCAAGATAATCCCCAGCGCTGATTTCTTTGGCCTTCGTCACCGGCACAAGATAAAGCTCGGTATTACCATCCTGTCTGCCGATCAGCGACACCCCCGGGCTAACCGATTCGCCGCCGATTTTGCCTTCAAATCTTCGCACTATATAGGCATTAGCCCCCTTGTTATCCGGGTAAACCGCAGCCCAGCCGTTTTCAGCAGGAATAGGCGCAGCATTAACGCTGAAATCGTCATTCAGTCGAATCGGCGTCACAGTGGCCTCACCCGATGGCCCTCCATAAGCGACGTGCGTATACCTCAATCTTTGCACCCAACTGGCTATCCTCAGCAATCGCACGCTTTCCGGGATATTATTGTCTTTCACCGTCATTGAGTCTAAGAAATCGATTCTAAGATGGACAAAGTTACGCAATTCATCGCTCTGCGGCAACTCGAATACATCGATTTTCACCTTAGCTTTTCCATCGTCAGAGAGATAGCTCATACTCATATCAGCCCAGTTCGGCCCAGTGCTGCGGAACGTAGTGCCCGTATATTCGATGAAATGCCACTTCTCATCAGCGTCCTGATATCTCAAGAAACTGTGCCCCGCCACGTTGTCGTGCTGAGGCTGGCTGGTCCACATCCTCTGGCTCATCGGCCTGAAGTCGGCGATTGTCACCCCTTCAAGGCCAGCGAACAGAAACGGCACATAACAAGTCGTTTCAGTGACTCCGGTGGACATATGATAATAATCCATCCACGCTCCAAGCGACGAAAATTGCTTCAGCGGGTGGATGCCCCAATTCTGATAAAGGTGCAGACTCGTCAGTTTTCTCTTCTCGCCGCCGTCCAAATACAACGGGAAGATCGTCTCAGAAAACGGCGTGTCCGCAGGGTTATAAAACGGTTCTTCAAACTCACAGCTAAAGTTCTTGGATATCTGAACCGTGATCGGCAGGGTATAGCCCTTATCATCCAGCACAACCCCACACTCCACCGAGCTTGCATTCTTCCGTGTCTCGTGCAGAATATAAGCCTTGCGCGGGATATCGTTATTCTGAATAGTAAACTCGGCGGTCTCGTAGTCGTTTTGGTTCACGTAATAGTGGTGATTGAACCCGCCCGGGGTGTCCGTTTGCAGAGTATAACATCCGCGAATTGGGTCATATCCAAGCGACCTACCCTGCAGCGCGTTTATTGAGGTCGACATCAGCGGCTTGACCTCAGCCTCCATCTCCTCGGAGACTTCGCTTTTTGAAAGGGGAAAAACTTCAAAATATGCCGTCTGCTTATCCCCCTCATTCCACTTCGCATTAGCTGAATGTACTTCGCTGTTATAGATAAAATTGGCGACCCTCAAGCCCGTTTCGCGCTTCTCGATTGTCACATCGTCCACGCCACTGAGCACAGGGTAAATCAGAGCGCAACTCGGCGCATTATCCGCTCTTTTCAGCAGGCAGAAGCTGGTCATACATGTGCCATCTTCCACGGGGCTTGCGCAGGTGAGGGCGTCGAAATCGAAGACCAAACTGGCGCTTTTGACCTCCATAGGCTTGGTGACGTGCAATATTACCCCTACGTGAGTCTTTTCAGGATAGGAGTAAAATATAACTTCACCTTTGACCGGCGCGACATCACCGTTAGCGTCAGTCATCTCGACATCCAGCCAGTGTGTCTCTATATAATAAGGCCCACGGCGATAGATGTTGATACGAGACGGGGTTTTGCTGTTCAAGGATGTATAAGAAACACCGTCAGAGTTGGTCAGTTGCAGGAATGCTCCATCCCCTGTCAATATGTTTGTGCCGCCGGATTTAGGAGCCGGCACAAACTCACGAACCCGCTGACCGCTCTCAGCTTTCAGGTCCACAAGCATCCTGTAATCCTGCGCTTCTACCTCCAGCCGATCCCGCATAGCGTTCTTATATCGAGCCTCAATCTTCGGCCTGGCCGCCAGAGGTTGCTTCTTGAAATCGTTTTTCCACTGCATCAGCGCCTCCTGTGCCATACCTGGCAGCGCCAAACATACAAACGCCAAAACACCCAAAACCGTATATCTATTCAACTCCGCCCTCACTTGCTTATATTTTCAACTCATCTTACTATCCGCACCCTGCTATTGCAACACTCCAGCCTTACACAAAACCACTGCCCGACGTGTTTGTCATCCCGCGCGTAGTCGCGGAATCCACGGAAAACACTGTCGAATCAAGCAGATCCTGCGACTTCGCGCAGGATGACGGAGCCGAGAGCTTCGGCTAGACGCCACATACGGTTAGCTCCATATCCCAGCTCCGGCAATGACTTTATCTATCCTCCCACGCAAACTCGACATCCTGCACAGCCACCTTTTAACCCGTGCAACCTGCTGCTCAGAATCAACACCCGCCCTGCTTTTGATATATCTATCAGGCAACAAATAACCCCCGATCCGCACCTGCAGGTCATCGGATATCTCACACTCCTCATCATCCCGCATCAAATGAACCCACATCAGTTCCTGCCCGATTTTAGCAAGCTCACGCACGACAACCTGATCCTCCAGCATCGGTATCCTCGGGTAGTCTACCTTCAAAAACTCATCGTAGCGAGTTCTATATCTCCTGCTGTGCAAAATTGCATAGACATACCCAATAAGCGTATCTTCATCAAAATATCCCGGCATCACATTCGATATCCGCTCGCCGTTCTCATATAAATACTTAGGAAACAGCTTCGCCCCGCCGCGCCTGAACAAATTCAGATCAGTCGGCATATCCGCACAAAAAACAACATCCCATTCATCCGACCCAGTCACCTGTCCTGCTCTTCCAATCGCCAGCGCCGGGTTTTCAAAGCTAATGGTCTGCATCATCGGCCACCGTGGCCTCTCCATAATAATAGGGGAATGATAAGCCCACCTGCGGTCAAAAGGCCGGTACAGTACCTCCACCGCCCGATTCTCCCAACTCGGGTCATTTCTCAGCAGATCACGCGCATGCGCAATATCAAGACCACCCACACCATATTCATCGCGCAGAACCTCATCACTGACTATTCCTTCCCGCAGCGCCGCAACCCGTTTTAGCACCTCCTGCCTGCTGAAACCAACCGCGAAGCTGTCCCTCGAACTGACAAATCCAATCGTGCTCTTTCGAAAAAGGTCCAATACAGATGGAAAATCGTAATATTGCCTCGCTAGCCCACCATCCTGCGGAACGAACAGGTGAAACGGCTCAATAGCCGGAGCCTCGCGCCAGTCAGCTTCCCGCACATTCAGAGACCTCACCGCCCGTAGTTTCTGTTCACGGCTCCCGTTTATGCTCAGGTATTTGACTGAGGATTCCTCAGCACCTGTCCTGGTCAAAAAAGCAATCGCCACACCAATCTGAATGGGAAACACGTTCTCGTCAAAGACACCCTGCCGTTTGAGGTTTCCCCCCAAATCGACGATTCGAATGTCATCAAACGTCGACATCAAGCTCTGCCGCATTACTCTGAACGTCGGGTTAAACAGGTAGCTGTGGTTGGTAATAAAAGCGACAACGCCCCGGCCAGCACATTCGATATGATGCTGCGCCATCCGGATGAACTTCACATAATCATCCTGCAGCCACTTGGGGTTCTGCTCTCCCATTGACCGCCGATAATCTCGCATCAAATCAGCTATCCTGCCAACATTCGATGAATGGCCGGAGTAGGGCGGGTTGCCCAGTATCACCGGAGTATATCGGCCGAAGTCGAACTTCCTTTCAGACAACCAATCCGCCTGAATCACTTCCGATTTATGTAGTAAACAACGGGCTATCGCACACGGCGCCGGCATAAGTTCAAACCCAACCAGCCTCTTCGGCTCACAGCCTCGTCGCTCAATATGCCGCAAAAACGTACCAACCCCGCAGCACGGGTCGATTATCGCTGCATCGTCCAGAGTCTCATCGAAACAATCCTGCAGTATCGACTCGACTACATTGACTATACAAGCCACAACCTCAGGAGGCGTATAAATAACCCCGCGGCCACGCTGCTCCGCAGGGTTATATGCTTTCAGGTAGTGAGCATAAAAATAGACGACCGGATCTCTGCCCGAATCCTCAAAAACCTTCAGGGTCTCGTCCAATTCCGCGCCGTCCAGCTCTTTTTCTATATAATCAAGCGCATCGGCATCATCAAAGCCGTCAAGAAGCGATGTTACATCAAGTCCCGCCTCCCAACGTCGCAAAAGCAGAGCAAGCGGCACCTTTTGAGCCAGAAGCTCACCGTGCCTTTCCTGCAATCCAGCCGACATCCTCGCCAGCTTCTTCGCCAGCCGATCAATACAGCTCGATCTTGACATGCGGTTAGACTATCATCCATCCAATCGCAAGTCAAGGCGGCTCGCCGTTAATCTGCCTTTAGCTGATGAGATTTTTTGGTCCAGTCGCTGTCTGGATACGCTTCCTGCAGCGTCTTAAATCCTGAGATAAGTTCGTCCAAATTCCCGGTATATTCATATAAAGCAGGCCCGATCCAGTAGAGGTTCTCCGCGTGACGTTCGGGATCGGTTTTGGTATATTCCAGCGCCTGCTTGAATAGCACAACAGACTTCTCAAACTGCCCGGTGTGGAAGTATCTCAGCGCGTGAGCAAGGGAATATTCCGCCAAAAACTGATCCGCATTCAACGCCCCGTATGATCGCCGGAACTCTCGATCTTCCACGTCGAAGTACATAGAAGTCGGGGTCCACTGGGTATGGTATCTCACGGGCGCTCCGGTATCTTCTTTGACGTTGAACTGTACAGGAACCAGGTGTTGATTGATAAACCGCGACACGCGCGGGTCCGTGTAGGTGTAAGCACCCATAAACCGGCAGCCGTGTCACCCGGGGTTGAACAGATCTATCAACAAATCTTTGTTGCTCTCCCTGGCCTCCACCCGCGCTTCTTCAAGAGACGAATGCCAATTGACAACTTCTATCATCTTCCAGACCTCCTCAATAAGTTGCAGCTACTGGCTCATATATACCCGTAAAGCACTTGTATGAACGCGGTTGTTGTGGCATTATATTCGAAATCGATTTTAGGAGGCGGCCATGCTACCGGATTTGACCAAATATCTCGATATTCAAAGCAGATCTGCATCATTCGAAAACCCTACAGGTGAGAAAGGTAAAGCAGGCGCTGCAGAATCGTACCTCGGCCCGGGTAGAAAGGGCGCGGCCTGGAGGACAATCGCTGCCGGCGAAACCGTCACCCTTCTCGACACCACCGGCCCTGGGATGATCAGGCACATCTGGATGACTATGGACCTAAGCCCCAAAATGCTGCGAGGCTGTGTTATTCGAGCCTACTGGGACGACGCTGAGCAACCTGCGATCGAATGCCCGGTTGGGGACTTCTTCGGCATAGCCCACGGCAGAACTAATCACTTTTTCAACGCTTTGCAGGCTATGCAAGAGGGCGTCGGCCTAAACTGCTTCTTCCAGATGCCGTTTGCCCGTAGCGCTAAGATGACTTTCACCAACGAGACCGACTCCGTTATGGGGTCCCTATACTACAGCGTGGATTATACCCTCGGCGACACTATCACTGAAGATACTCTATATTTTCACTGTGCATTCAGGCGCGAAAACCCCACCCAGATGACAAAGGACTTCACCATTTTGCCCAAGCGACACGGCAAAGGCAGGTTCCTCGGCTGTGTTATAGGCGCGCGCAACAAATCCCCGCAATGGTGGGGAGAAGGGGAGTTTAAGGTCTATCTCGACGGCGACACCGACCTGCCAACCATCTGCGGCACCGGCACTGAGGACTATCTCGGATCTGCCTGGGGTACGGGCGAGCATTTCTCGCTATACGCGGGCGCTCCGTATATAGCTATGGACCCCAATTCCCACTGGCAGACACTGGTCAGCTTCTATCGTTTCCACGTCGCAGACCCGATTTTCTTCGCCGAAAACATTAGAGTCGAAATGCAGCAGATTGGCGGAGGCGTCTTGCCGGATGGCTCAATAAATATCTACGAACGCTCAGATGACTGGTCGGCCGCCGCGTTTTGGTATCAAACCCCCGGCGAGCCTCTCCCGCCGATGCCATCCTGTGAAGAGCGGTTGGCTAATATAGTGGACAAAATGCCTTACGAAGAAGGCTACAAAAGAATAAAAATCTAACCGCCACGCTGCAGGAAGATAGGTGGCGATCTCTGAATTCTGTGTAAATGAGATAGGTGGCGATCTCTGAATCGTGTGTAAATGAGATAGGTGGCGATCTCCGAATCGCCACCTCACAACCCAATTTGCAGCGATCTCCGAATCGTCGCTACGTATTTTGTAATCCTGCACCTTACTCTTAGTCACCATGCTCTTCCAATTATCGTCATCCTGCGCGAAGCCGCAGGATCACGCTACGCCTGTTCTTCACCGTGGATTCCGCGACTACGCGCGGAATGACAGGGTCTGGCCAGGAATACTCCGATTTGCCTGAAGTAAGTTATTATTTCGAGTTTTCGCTCTTTTCGGGCTTACGCGTTTGTTTTTTAACTACACTTCTACTTCAGTCAAATCCGCTTCAGTCTCGATCATCCTCAGGTCTTTGACTCTCGTACGCCTGCCGGTGTCCCTGAAGCCCACCGATTGCCAAAACCTGATCGCCGGCTCGTTATTTACATAAACATTGGCCGCCAGAACATCGTGTCGTCCAAGATCACGGCAGTAATCTTTAACAAAGTCTACCACAACCTTGCCAAATCCTCGCCTGCGGTGCAACGGTCGAATGTAGAATTCATCGATTCTGTAGAAGATTCCGGTGTCCTGCATCAAACAGAAACCCACCGGTTCGTGGTGATAAAGAACTAGAAAAGGAACGCGATCGGGGTCTTCCCAATACTGATCAAATGAGGGGTATCGCCTACGCGACTTAGGCCGCTTCTCTCCATCATACTGCGAAAGCTCATCGCAATATTCCTGAAACAGCGTCCACACTTCGCCGCGTCGTTCCTCCGGGGCTACAATGATCTCAACCAAAGGCTCAGCTCCTCTCGCTTAATACCGGAGAACTGAACCCTTCGACGCACCAGCCTCAAAGTCCTTCCAATGGATCGCAAGAGGGCAAATAAGCAAAAGGGGCCGAAACTCAAAAGAGCCGGCCCCTCTATCGAGTGGGAGGAATATGGCTAATTTCCCGCAACCCCATCAAGCAGTCTATTTGCTAACTCAGAGTTCGGATTAGCTCGACGCAGCGCCTTATATTCCGCTGCGGCTTCTTCATAAAGCCCTGCAGATTCGTAAGCCGCACCCATCGCCAGGTGCGAACCGGCGAAATCCCGTCGCGTGCGATTGATCAAGCTGTAATCCTCAGCCGATATAACTGCAAACCCGCCAGCCGCCGATTCGACCCATCCATCAGTCTCGCTGAAGCGGACCCCGACTCGCCAACTATACGCCTTCCCTCTCGGCAGCGAACTCGAAGGCGTGAACGTAGTTTGCTGGACAACCTGATCAATAATCAAATTTCCAGATTTATCATACACCCGCACGCGATAGCTCTCCGCGAGATCCACCGCAGCCCAGGTGAAAGCAGGCTTCTGTGTGATTAAAACTTTTTCTACAGGCGCGATCAGCCTCGGAGCAGTCGGCGATACATCATACGTGCCCGCGCTGCGAACGTGAATCGTGGCCATAGCAACCTGAATCGGCTTGGCCGGCTTAATTTTGCCCGTGCGCAATTTCTCATCAATGGCAGCGGCTATTCCAGCACCGCCCCGCACCACGGCTCCGTCTTTTTTGGCAAAAACAATCTTTCCATCGCTGCTAACAACCGAATACCTACCATCACGCAAGACGGTCTTTACAACAGGAGCAGGTTTTGCAGGAGCCTCTGCGACTACGCTCGGAGAGGGTGGTGCGGATTCGACCACTGCAGGAGCCTCCTGCGCTTGAGTTTTCGCCACATCGTCAGCCGGAGCTTTCGGCAGGTTGCTCACTATCGGCGGGTTATTTGCCACCTGCGGGCGATTATTATGATTCTGATCACCCGCGTTGCCGAACACGATCGCCACAGCGATAACTCCGCCCAGCGACACCGCCGCAAGCGCCTGCCGCCAGTACACAAACGCCCCCCGCCTTCGCCGGGACATTCTCTTCTGCGGCCTCACAACAATTTTCTCTCGCAGAGCCGCATGCGACCGCAGTTCTCTTATCCGATCCACATCCCTGCTACAAATCTCGCACAGCCCAATATGCGACCGAACGGATTTCATTCTTTCCGTTTCCAGAGATTGGTCAACATACGCCGACAGCTCTTCATATTCCGGACAATCCGTAGTCCCCATCACTTCAGAGGCGAAATTGATCACAGGCGACATACGGCCTGCCGCCGCCCTGCACGCCTTGCACTCGTCGAGGTGTTCGTCGATCTCAATCAGCCTCTGTGCGGCAAGCTTCCCTTCGAGAAATTGTTTCAGCTCTTTTCTGTCAATGCAGTCCATTTTATACACTTCTTTCGCCGATTACAGACGTAACCCAAACTCGCGTATTGCCACATACGCTCCATTTGGCGCAATCCTCTAATCTTCGTCCTCAATCAGCGATGACTTCCTGGTCCTTCGCCTGATTCTCCCCCATGCTTTAAATCTCACGCTCGGAACCGACCGCGTCGGAATATCCAGCTCTTTTGCTATTTCAGTATCGGGACGCGGCAACCTATTGATTAGAGACGCAAACTCATTGCGGTCTATTTCCAACGATTCGGCGATTTGTTTCATCCCCACGCTGGCGACCATCGCCATCACCTGGTCGCCCCCCATTCCATACAACAACGCCTTACGCTGCTTCAGCGACAGTTCCATAAACTCCGCCCAGAACCACTCCATCACATGATTGAACCACTCTCCATCTATCACCTGACTTTCCACATCCGTATCCGTGGAAACCAGCCAATTAACAGGCGCATCGGAGTCTTCATCTGATTGCGGCTGAGCGTCTATCGAAAGCGGTTCCGGGGAATAAATCTGCATCAATTCAACCAGGCAGCTTGTGAGTTCGTCTACATTAATTGGGGCTTCGCAGAAATCGAGCACGGCTGCGGCCAATTCGTGCTTAGGCAATTCCTGTGGGTTGCGATTTTTCAGGTATTTTTTGCGAAAACCGGCGGCGTTATCCAACAATTCCCGCAGCTTTACCGAACCTGCCTCCTCCCGACCTTCCCATTCGGTAAATCCGCACATCCTGGCCGAACTGCCCGGGGTCTGCCACAACGTAAAGCCTTCTACATTACTCTTGCCAGAAAATAACTCCAACATTTCCAGCTTGAGGTTATACCACATCGGCCTCTTTCGCCTTATGGCGTCGCAATATCTGTTGTGTACAGCTCTCCGTATAAATGCCTCAATATTATCGATCGAGCCGTCGACTTCTCCGGATTTAAGTGCACTTATGCGAGTCCATATCGCAAGCACGCAATCCTCTTCAAAGTCCTCGAGATCTGCGACCTCCCGCCGAGTCGCCGACTTGTGTACAAGGTCGGAAACAACCTCAGATAGCGGCTCCCAATACTGGTCACCTTCTCTGCCTGGGGTATTTATATAAGCTTCAAGCAGTTGTTGAGCATCCATTTGTGTTTCATGCTACCATCAGACACCCAATCTAGCAACATGCGGAAGAATCACTGCTGTTATGACAGGGGAAAATATATAACTTTCTCATAGACGTTGCTTATATGAAGCGGCTAATAAATTTTAGCAGCGACCGGTTTTTACTCTCCAGTCGCTGCTGTATAAAGACCAACGGTATTGCAGATCAAGCCAACAATCCGTGATGGCTACTTTGCTTTGCCGACATCAAACAAGAACGGCCGGCCTTCATCAAGCTGCATAGACAGAGTTTGCACGTCAGTATCGTCTGACGGCGTGAATACGCAGCGCACCGATATCTCCTGGCCGGGTTTGAGATTCGCGGAAAAAGACTTATCCTTGCTTTTCTGGAACATATCAGAACAACTGGCAGCTTTGACCCCGTCCGTGTCTATTAGTACAGGATGGAATGTGTCCCATCTGACGAATTGGTCCGTTGTACTCACGTTCTTCACGTCCATATTGACGATTATGAACTTTTCGCCATCCTCGAGTTGCAAATCTCCCATCTCGGATTTATCGCTGGACTCCAGGGAGTTCACCTTTACATCGAGCATCCCCAGTGGGTAGTAAGCACCCGGCTTTGCAGGAACTTCAGCATAGGCAGTCGCACCAGTCTTATCCGCCGGGTCGGCAAAGCATTGTGGCAGGCCCTTTACCTTGTCTTTGAGGTTGTATCGCAGTACAAGCTCATCCCTCGATTTGATAATTAGTTTGGGCATCTCCTTTGCTGCCGGTACCGCCATGACGCCGAAAACATCCACTTTCTGAGCCGGTTTGAGGTTCATAGAGCACGACGATTTGTCCTTTTCCATTCCAAGATCAATGAGTCCGTCGTGGTTTTGATCATTAGGATCAACTACAGTAAATGTGAATGTGTCCCACCGGATGAGACATTCCCGTGGCTGCGGGTTATGGTACGTCATGTGCAGAATCAGAAACTTCTCGTCGGCTTTCGGAATGTACGTAGTCTCTCCGATTGTCACTGGCCCAAGAGAGTATTCCGCGCTTTTGAGTGTAATGTTTACCGGAGATTCCTTGCCCAAAGTATACGTGGACCCAAAATTAGCATACTCCCCTTTGAGTTGTGTAGTGCCCGCTGTGGCGTGATTTGACGTTGGTTTCGGAGCGGGCTTTTTCACAGCTGGTTTCTTCGCCGGAGCGTTCTTCGTAGCGGCACAGACACCAGTGGCCCCTAGGAGGATGGCCGCGGTCATCAGCATCATCCATAACTTGGTGAATCTGCTCACTTTTTTATACCTCTTTGCGAAATATGGTAGGTAGCTAGCCCATTATTACATTCCAGTGCCAGCCTGTCAAGAGAATTGCACCGGCGTATCGCTATAATATACGCTGGGTCGCATCCTTATAATCATCGTCCCCCTTGGCTTCGGCAAAAAAATAAACCATTGACAGCATCCCCAAAGTACGGTAAATTATATGTGTAAACTGCACATAGCTGTTAGTTGTCTTTACAGCCGTCATTAATCGGCGGCGGAAAGGGGATCGAAATGCCTAGAGGTGATGGAACAGGGCCAGCCGGAATGGGGCCTATGACTGGTAGAGCAATGGGTTACTGCGCTGGGTATCGCACGCCCGGTTTTGCAAACCCCGTTGGCCGAGGACTCGGTATGGGAATGGCCTGGGGTCGCGGCGGCGGAGGCGGCCGAGGCTTCGCAATGCGCAGAGGAGGCGGGTTCGGATTTGGATTCGCAGCTCCTGCGATGGGCGTAGCTCCGGCAGTGGCGCCAGATGAGGAAACTGTCCTCAAATCCCAACTTTCTATGCTTGAAGAACAGTTGGCCGCCGTCAAAACCCGGCTGGACGAAATTGAAGAATCAAAAAAGTAATCAGCGCCCACATACTTGTGCCGCTCTCACCAACGCGGTGGGGGCGGCACAGGTGTCTGAATCAACTAATCTGTCGCATTATAACGGAATGTAACTTTGGCCCGGCAGTGATGATTTCAATATTGGGATTGCGCAGATCCACAGGCTTGCCATCGAAGTCCGTCACACAGCCGCCCGCTTCCTCAATTATCACCGTACCAGCCGCCATATCCCACGGATTTAGCCCAGCCTGCAAGTACGCGCCTATCCTTCCACACGCGACATAACACGACACCAGCGCCGCCGAACCCAATCTTCTAAAATAGGAAGTTTGCCCGGCCAGTCGATCTATATAGCGCACAAACCGCTCTCGC
This sequence comes from Armatimonadota bacterium, assembly GCA_050948905.1. Lineage (GTDB taxonomy): Bacteria > Armatimonadota > UBA5829 > UBA5829 > UBA5829 > DTKD01. The sequence goes on from JBMNES010000001.1 coordinate 2,096,955, forward strand.
GATGCCTTTCTCTTCACCCATGCGATAGAGACCAGCACATCCTCAAGTTCACCATCATCGGCTACACTAATCGGCTCTCCATTGAGAAAAGCACCCACGCCGCGACGTGCAAAAAACATCTCGTCGTGAATCGGGTCATAAACCGCTCCCAGCTCGGCTACGCCGTCTCGCACCAGGCCGATGGATACGCAGAAAAACGGAATCCCCGCCATATAATTCCGCGTGCCATCCAGCGGATCAATCACCCACACAGGCCCATCAGATTTTTGACCGATAGCGCCGGCTTCCTCCGACAGTATCGCATCCGCAGGATATTCATCCTTAATGCGCTGAATTATCAACTTCTCACAGGCCAAATCGACCTCTGTTACGATGTCTCCGCGGCCACTTTTCGTGTGCCACGATTTGACCTTATGATAAGTATCCCTCTGAATCTGCCCCGCCTCACGTGCGACGTCCTGTATAAAGTTGTCTAATAACATCATTGATTCCTATACTTTTTAAGCGTCTCTTTTGGGGGCAGTTTTATCTGTTGGCCGACTTGCAGCCCGACCGCGCTGCTGAGTCCGTTATATCGCAACAATGCAGGCCCAAGGTCACCGTCTCGATATACCCTGTTGCATATACTCCACGGATTATCTCGCTTTTGAATAGTATAAACAGTATCCTTTGCCGCCGCCGCAGGCTTAGGTGCGGGTTTTACTTCCGGTTTGTTCGTTTTATCTGAGACAACTTGAGTGGCAACCGGAGTGGGCGAGACCGGCGGCGGTGCGGGTCGCTTGCCAAAAAGCAGTCCTGTGAATATGAAATACACCAGCAATATCCCGACCCCTGCAGCCGCCCATTTGTACGGGTTGATCTTAACCTGAGCCGTCAAGGCTTTGCTGGCTTTCTGTCTCAATCCAAACGGCTTCAATTCTTCAGCCGATCCTACCACACCAAAACTGGGGCAAATGTTGATTCTGCCGTCGTGCCAGTAGAAAAATCCATCTCTTCCCGTGGCCGGGTCAAGCACGTATGCGACCATATTAGGGTGGGGGAAGAAGTGACGATGAATAAATACATCCGCGTCCGACATAAAAAAGCCCCAACTCGAATGCGAATGGAACCACCCCAATATCCGCAACTCCGGAAACTCGGCGTCGCGCACCCGCAGCATTTCCGCCCAGGCCGCAAGGGATATGCGAACACTTCCGCTATCACCTTCTGCCTCGTCGGCATTAACCGCCGCAGTGATATGCACAATTCTAGCGTTGCCTGTCGTCTCGACCACCCCAAGCAACAACCCCGCACATTCCCTGCCACGATTATCCAGAGCGAATTGTGCGATTTGTTTATGGACATGCGCGTCTATATGCACATCGAGTTTGGCCTGCAGTTGGCTATCGTGGACAAGCGCCATCGGCTCCCCGATAATGATATCCCACTCCTGGCATTCGCTATCTTCGAGATCGGCAGGCTGCTCGGCAGACTGTAAATTTTCAAGATCGGCGGGGCGTTGAGGTTTCTTCGGGACATCCGCTGCCGCCGCTATTTCCGGTACCAGCCGTAAGGTGAGAGGAGCCGGCAGCGACAGTTCGGCCAATGTGGAGTTGGAATCAAGCAGGCCGATGTCCTTGGAAATAAGGCCATAGACGATATCGCGGTTGTTGTTATCCCGCTGAGGCAGGCGCATAAGCTCCGCCAATCGATCGGCGAGGCTTGAAATCTTTACAAAATCCGGCAGCAGGCAATCGTAGACACGGATATCTGCTGGGTCGCTAATAGTGGCTGCAATTTCCATCACCCGCCCCCTGAAAGACACGTCCGGTCTTCCCATCCCGGCCGTCAATATGACGGCGACAACCGGTAAAGATATGTATAGAGCATTTCCAGGTTCATGTCAAGTAGAGGTAAAGTGTTTTGTCCGTAGGCTTATGATTGGTGGCGAACTCGAATCGCAAGCGCATAGTTCCAAAAGGCCGGGACAGAGGCCCGGCCACTACGTCGACTACTTTCACTATAGGTTTATTTCTGACTTTCGCCCTTTTCGCGTTTTCGCGTTTAAATATCCTAAATCTCCTGCAAATTCGCCAGCCCAACGAGCAATTTCTTTACTCCGTCGCTATCAAACGCCACGGTCACCTGTTCCTCATCACCCGACCCGGCGCAATTTATCACGATTCCCTTGCCGAATCGGTCGTGCTGCACTTTCTGGCCTGGGCGGAACGAAGCGGCGGTTGGGGTTCTCATTTGTCTGAATTGACTGCGCCATTCGGTGTTTGCGCTTCGTCGCCTTTTGGGACGGGCGTTGGCTACTATCTCCTCAGGTATCTCTGATATGAACCGCGACATCCCAGTCCCTGTCACCTGACCCATCAGCATACGTTGATGTGCATACGTCAGCAGAAGCTCCTCCCTGGCGCGAGTCATGCCGACATAACAAAGCCTTCGCTCCTCTGCAAGCTCCTCTCTGTCCTCCAGAGATCGACGATGCGGGAAAAGTCCCTCCTCCATTCCGGTTATATATACAATCGGGAACTCCAACCCCTTAGCCGCATGCATAGTCATCAGGGTCACGGCGTTACTTGTATCCTCCAGCGTGTCGATATCCGATATCAACGCCACCTGTTCCAAAAAAGCCGACAGAGTAGGGTTTTCCGTGTTAAGCTGAAAATTCTCAGTCACACTAAGCAGTTCTTCTACGTTTTCCAATCTGCTGCGAGACTCCATAGTATGGTCATCACGCAACCAGGTCAGATAACCCGATACCTGCAAGGCCTCCTCGGTTAAATGCCGCACGGAGACCTCCTCGCTCATCTTATTGAGGTGCCGGATCATCTCCGCAAATTTCTCCATAGCAGATCTCGCTCGCGCCGGGATATCTGTCGCCTCAGAAACCCTCCGCAAAGCGTCATACAGGGTGATATGCTCTTTAATTGCGAACTGCTCCAGGCGCGATATCGAGGTTTGACCGATGCCCCTGGTCGGCACATTTATGACTCTGCGCAGGCTTACCGATTCGTGCGGATTGGCGGCCAGCCGCAAATACGCCAGCACATCCTTGATTTCCCTGCGCTCATAGAACCGCACCGAACCTACCAGGATATGAGGAATGCGGGCGTTTATCATCGCCTCTTCAAAGACACGCGATTGCGCGTTTATCCTGTACAGAACCACTATGTCTGAATAGTTTCTATCACCAAACGAGACTTTATTCTGAATCGACTGCGCCACCTGGCTTGCTTCATCAATTTCATTAGCCGCGTCGATGACCTCTATATCGCAGCCCTCTTCGTTCTCGGTCCACAGCTTCTTATCAGCCCGGTCGGCGTTGCGCGCGACAATCGCGTGGGCTGCAGACAGGATCTTCTTGGTCGAGCGATAGTTAAGCTCCAGCTTATATATCGCGGCGTCCGGGTAATCTTTTTCAAACTGAAGAATGATGCCGACATCCGCCCCGCGCCATCTGTAGATCGATTGGTCGTCATCTCCAACGCAGAAGATGTTGCGGTGTTTTTCGGCAATCATCCGCACCAGTCGATACTGCGAATAGTTAATATCCTGATACTCGTCGACCAGAACGTACCGAAATTGATCCTGATAGTAACTCAGCACATCCGGACGATTGGCCAGCAGCAGCACGGTATACATTATCAAATCATCGAAATCCAGCGCGCGATTGAGGCGCAGCTTTTCCTGATAAGTCCTGTAGACTCGTCCCGCCACATTTTCCAGCCTGCCCACAAACCGCCGACCAAACTCATCCGGCAGCACCAATTGTTCCTTTGCTCTGGAGATCAGATTGAGGATATCACGCGCCCTGTAGACCTTCTGATCAAACCCCTCAGCCTCCAGGCTCTCGCGAACAAGCGTCAGTTGGTCGGAGTCGTCGAGTATCGTGAAGTTGCGGTCGATACCGATATCAGGCCCTCTTTGCCTGAGTATTCTCGCGCAAATCCCGTGAAAGGTGCCGATCCAAAGCCCACTTGCGGCTTTGCCAAGCAAACTCTCAGCTCGCTCCTTCATCTCATTAGCCGCTTTATTAGTGAACGTAACCGCTAGGATATTGCTCGGAGAGATGCCAAGCTCGCGGATCATATAGGCGATTCTATGCGTCAGCACACGCGTCTTGCCGCTGCCTGCCCCGGCAAAGACTAATACAGGGCCTTCGGTATGTGTGACCGCGGCCCTTTGCTGCTTATTTAAACCCTTTACTATATCTGTTTTCACCATTCTATTATATCAGACCCGCCCCAGCAGATGGTAAACCTGCTACCGAAACTGGGTATATCCAACCGTCACCATGCTGGAGTTCAAACCAACGTTGGGCTTGCTAAGCCCTGCATTTGATATGTGAAAGAATTTATAGTTAAGTGTCAGTGCCGCACTCCGATTTAGCTTGCGTTGTAAGACGATCCCTGCCTGTTCCGTGAAATTGAGCTTAGATCCCAACTCCGGCACTCGATGTTCCAGTTGCGCGAGGCCGATTCCAAGCTCCCAGGCCAATGCTGTCTTATCTTTCACCATAAAATATCGCCGATGGCTGGCGGTAGTGCAGACGATCAAATTGTCATCGCTATCAACCATGTTACCAACGCACAACTCGATAGCTTTCTGGCTTCTATTAGATGAAAACTTACCCCATCTAAGGTCGGCAACATCGAACTTCAGTTTACTCTTCGTGGCGCTGGGAAACCGGTGATTCTGGCCGAATCCGGTTATCACCGAAAAATCTTTACGCCCCTTCTCAAAGGGCATCCCCTTAACGGCGGTGCCTAATGAGATGACTACCATAACACATAAAAGCGTCCTGCTTATAGACATACTCGTAACATTCTCCCGATCTTCTTTTACAGCCTAATTGCTACTCTTTGGAGCCTGCAATATCCTTCATTTGACCCCTCTTTGATGCTCACGGTATAATGACGAGGTTGAAGAGGAGAATTGACTGTGAAGTTGAAAATTGCGTTACCGAAGGGCAGCCTGCAGGAGGCTACATTCGGTTTATTCAAAAAAGCCGGCTGGGATTTTCGCGTGGGATCGAGATCGTATCATCCCAGCGTAAACGACGATGAAATCGAGGCGACGCTTCTGCGTGCGCAGGAAATCGCACGATATGTTGAGGCGGGCGTGCTTGATGTCGGAATCACGGGCTACGACAACATCCGCGAATGCGAGTCTGACGTAGTCGAAGTCTGTGAGCTGGTCTATTCCAAGGTCAGCACAAAGCCGTACAAATGGGTACTTGCCGTGCCCAAGGAATCCTCCATAAAAGGGCCAAAGGATCTCGAGGGCAAGCGCGTCGCCACCGAACTCGTCAACGTCACTAAAAGATATTTTGAGCAGCACGGCGTGAATGTCAATGTGGAGTTTAGCTGGGGCGCTACTGAGGTTAAGGTGCCGGAACTTGTCGACGCCATAGTCGAAGGCACCGAGACAGGCAGCACGCTTAAGGCGCATGGTTTGCAGATTATTGACACCCTGTTGGAGTCTACTACCAGGTTGATCGCCAATAAGCAGGCATGGCGGGACGAAGAGAAGCGCAACAAAATCGAGAATATGGCGATGTTGCTGCAGGCTGCGCTGACTGCCGATGGGTTGGTCGGTCTGAAGATGAACGTGCCCACGGCGAAGCTCGACGAGGTGCTTGCGGAGTTGCCGTCGCTGAAAAACCCTACTATATCATCTCTGTCCGATAAGGATTGGGTTGCGGCGGAGATCATCGTAGAGGAGAACCTGGTACGCGAGCTCATCCCGCGACTGAAGCGGGCGGGCGCATCGGGAATCGTGGAATATCCGCTCAATAAGGTGATTTACTAACATTGATTGCCCATCTACACGGCGAATTGGCGAGAGTCGGATCGGATTATATAGTCCTCGACGTTGGCGGGGTAGGATACAAGGCTTTCCTGCCCGCCGCCGTGTTGGTGCAGATGCCTGGTATTGGTGATGAGGTCAGGATATTCACTTACACGGCGGTAAGAGAAGACGCCATCACCATATACGGGTTCATCGACGAAAATCAATTGAGTATGTTCGAGCTGTTGTTGACCGTCGGCGGGGTGGGGCCGAAGGTCGCGTTGTCGATCGTGGGAACTTTGGCGGTCGATACGATAATCAACGCGATCTCATCGGAGAGTTTTATTGAACTAAACGGCGTGCCCGGAGTAGGCACTAAGACGGCTCAGCGAATCGTATTGGAACTCAGAGAGAAGATCACCACTCTCGTATGGGCACAAGCCGCAGCAGGCGCCTCACCGCAGGGTCAGGTGCTAAACGATGCAATCGAAGGTCTGGTCGCGCTTGGATACAATCGAAACGATGCACGGTCGGCCGCCGAAAACGCGCTCAAATCCGTAAAAGATAAGCGCGACACCGCAGCAATAGTCAGATTGGCGCTAAAGACGCTGGCTAAGTGACACCTGCCAGAAGAGCGATATTATTATGGACAATGATGCCGTTGGACGTGAAGAGAGAATAATCTCCCCCGAACCAAAGGACGAGGATCGGGCGCTTGATTACACCCTGAGACCTCGTCGTCTGGACGAGTTCATCGGGCGTGATAAGATCAAGGACAGCTTGAGCGTGTTTATTCAAGCTGCGAAGATGCGCGCCGAGCCGCTTGATCATGTTTTGCTGTATGGCCCTCCCGGCCTAGGCAAAACGACGCTTGCGCTGATCATTGCAAACGAGATGGATGCCCCGATCAGGTCGACTTCGGGCCCGGCTATCGAGCGGCCTGGCGATTTGGCAGCTATACTCACAAACCTCGAACCCGGCAGCGTTTTATTCATCGACGAAATCCACCGGCTGAACCGCGCCGTAGAAGAGATTTTGTATCCTGCTATGGAGGATTTTCAGCTTGACCTCGTCATAGGCAAGGGGCCAAGCGCGCGGACTCTAAAGCTGGATTTGCCCAAGTTCACCCTCGTCGGTGCGACCACGCGGGCAGGTATGATCACGGCGCCTCTGCGCGGCAGGTTCGGAATAGTGCACAATTTCGAGTTTTACGACGTCGATAATCTTAAGACCATAGTGATGCGCTCGGCGCGGATACTCGACATAAAAGTTACTAACGACGGCGCTTACGAAATAGCCGGGCGTTCCAGAGGGACCCCGAGAATCGCCAACAGGGTACTCAGAAGAGTTCGTGATTATGCGATGGTTCGAGCCGACGGGATGATCGACCAGACAGTCGCCTGCGAGGGACTGGATATGCTGGAAATCGACCAGAGCGGCCTCGACGAAGCGGACCGCAGGCTGCTGTTGGCCATAATAGAGAAATTCGACGGCGGGCCGGTGGGTGTCGATACCATAGCAGCATCTATCAGCGAGGAACGCGACACAATAGAAGATGTGCATGAGCCATTTTTGATCCAAAGCGGCTTTTTGAATCGAACCCCCCGAGGGCGTATGGCCACGCGCCTGGCCTACGAACATCTCGACATCGCCTGGAAAAGCAGCGGGCAAAAAGAACTACTGTGAACCAAATGGAACTAACCATCGTCTTAACTCGACAAAGACATGAGCATTTATTTGTCGATTGGAGAACGCTATGAGGTGCCCGAATTGCGGCACTCACAACGGAAAAACTAACAAATACTGCCGGGATTGCGGCACCAGGCTGGAAGTACTCGCGCCGAAAGAGGAAAAGCAGGAAACAGCCGCGCCGCGTAAAGACGAGGTGACGCTCGGCGAAGAGTTGTTCGGAGTGCACGAACTGCTTGAGGCTGGCGATCTGGAAGCGGCGCTCGAAAAGGGCGCAAAGCTCGCCACAGACAATCCCGACAGCGCCTCTGCGCACGCCATAGTGGCGATGGTCTGCGAGCGTATGTCAGAAAAATTTGCTGCTGATGCAGACCCTTTGCGTGCGAAAGAGTTTCTAAAACTCGCTATTGATCGATATGAGACCGTCATAGACCTCAATCCGGATAGCGCGGCTGACCGCGAAAAACTCGCGTCGCTGCGTCTGCGCTATACTGGTCAGGTCGCCGAGACTCCAAAGATCGAGTCTGAACCCAGCCGTGCGAAGTGGTTAAGTCGAGTCTCTCCGCCCGTGCTGGCTTCAGGCGTTGCGTTTATCGTGTTGATAACACTCGTGATACTGCTTACTTCTTCTCCAAAGGCAAAACCAGTAAATCAAACCGTGCAACAGCCTGTTGAACCACCGACTCCACAGGTTGCGCAACAGCCGGCCACGCCACCACAGCCTTCGATGAGCGTATATACGTTCCCGGCGGCCAGCAATAACACTCAGCCGCCTCAGCCGTCCGCGCCCATTCAACAGGCTCCCAGGGTGCCGCAGATACCCATACAGACCCAGGTGCAGCCGGCTAAGGTGCCGAAAATAGACCAGGAACTGACCCTGGTGCCGGAAGCGAAGCCAACTGAGTCGGCAAAATCCGAACCAGCGCCGAAACCGCAAGCTGAGGAAGTTCAAGTCGCTTCAACCACACCTAAGGGTGATTCGCAACTCCGTGAGGCCATCCAATTGGGCGGCCAACACCGATTTGCCGAAGCGATCGACGCGGCGAATCGGGCTATTGCGATGTATGAAGACGATATCGCGTCCGGAAAGAGCGTTGATCAGGCAAATCGTGGGGCCGCCAACGCCCGCAAACTGATCTCGACCTGGCGACAAGCGATGAATGCCGCTAATGAGTAGACCAATGAACAGGGTTATTATATTCTTTGCTGCGACAGTTATGGCAGCGCTGATATGTGTTCCGATTGCAGCGGATTCCGCACGGCCGATTGCTGTGGTATTTCCGACGGCTCACGGCGAGGGCATCGACAAATCCCTGGCGGATGCTTCTACCCAGGCGTTATGCAATTATCTTCGCGAAACCGGCCGGGTTGACGTCGTGGCATTCGATAGAGAATCCCCGACCGTGCTTCGGGCGATTATGGATAAAGAACTGACAGCCGATCAGGTCGCCAGCTACTCCAACCACCAGCAGCGCATTGACGTAGCGAAGGCTCTCGCTTATGACTACGCTGCAAGCGCGGAAATATCGGTGAAGGATGGCGTAGTGAACGTTAAGGTCTGGCTGGCGAAGGCCAGAGGCGGCAAGAAAGATCAGTGGGAGGCTCTTGGCCAATCCTCCGTTGGCGGAGGGGTGGGGGAGTTGAACTTCGTCAACGCTATGCAGAGCGCCACCAGCGCCGCCGTAGTCAGCGTCTCCCGCCAGGGTTTTCTAGGGCTTCCTGCTATTGACGAAAAAGCTGCCTCAACCCCGTCTGATACAATCGCTATCACTACGGACCTGGTGGCTCCGCCGGCGCCTCCAACCGCGTCGGATTATTCGGGGCAAGCTGACGAGAGCTTAAAAGCCGGCAATTTTGCGGTTGCAATTCAGCAATACCAGCAAGCGGTGAATGCCGACCCAACCAGCCCATCACTTCGCCTCAAACTCGCCGACGCATTTGCACGCAGAGGTTTATATGACGAGGCCATCTCAGAACTCAATCGAGCCGAAGCATTGGGCGCGGATTCCGAGAAATTATCGACCATGAGAAAGCAGGTCGATGCCTTACGTGACGGTAAACCGGCTCCTGCTGAGGCAGCAGTTGCCTCGCAACCACAAACTCCGACTCCGGATGTAGAAACAACACAGCCGACTGCCGAGCCAGACCCGGCTGCGCCAAAACCCAAGGCAGATTCTAAAGCTGCGATTGCAAAGATGAAACTCGGTGATAGCTTATGGCGGGCGGCCAAAGTCGACGAAGCTGCCGTTGCGTATAAAGAGGCCATAGCGCTGAACCCCGCCGACTGGCGAGCTTATGAGCGGCTGGCACTGGTAAATGTCTCGATGTCATTATATTCCGAGGCGAAAAAAGCTCTGCTTCAACTGTCCGCCGTTCAGCCTAGACCTTCCAGCCAGATCATAGCCACCAGATATTCGGTCTTCACGAAGGTATTCGAGCAGTCTTTTTCTGGATTGTTGAAGCAATATGAACGAGACGCGCGGGATTATCAGACTCAGCGGATAGCTCGGGAGAGTTACTACAGCAGCGTCAAGGGTCTGAGCTATCGTGTGGAGACGATGGCGCAGTTCCTTGATGTGCTTACGGTTCCGGATGATAAAAAATCGATGAATCTGCACCTGAGTCTTGCCTGCGGACTGGTATCTCAGGCAGCATCGAGTCTTCAGGATTATCTGGAAACCAACAGCGCTGACTCAAAAGCCAACGCCGAGACCTTTATCGCACAGGCGAAAAAGGAGCTGGAGACAGTTCATAAGGCGTTGGCCAGATCGACCACCGCCCAAAAGCCGCCCGCTCAGCGCGAAACACAAACGGCAGAGCCGGCTGGCGAAGGGACTGAGCAAGCGCAGCCGGCTTCTGAAGAGTCGGGACAACCTCAACAAACACAACCGGTCGCTGAAGAGTCTGACGCGGTTTCGGAGCAGCAGCCGGATGATTACTATCCGGAACCAGCTCCTCCACCCGGCCCCGAAGGGCCGTATCAAGCCCCGCCTCCGCCGGGATATTACCCTGAGTGGTAGTCTATGCGACCGGATTAGTGAGGTTTTCGGTAGCGTCGATGCTGTTGTTTTGCCACGCTCTTCGCTAACTCGCGCTGTAGTTTCTGAAATTGGTCCTCATTGAGCACCTGGCGAATCGTCTGCTGACGATGATGCTGAAGAGATATCAAATCTTTTTGTTTCCCGTGGATGCTGCCAATGAGCTTGCGGCAATTCGCTTCATTTAAAGAATAGTTGCCATACAGAACCATCGCCTGCCTGCTCAGTTCTTTCAAATCCGAGATCAGCTTCGGGTTAGACGGGCGCAGGTCACGTTGCTTTTGCACAGGCACGCCGAGCGCATCAAGCATAGGCTTATCCGGCAGCTTATCGAGTATATCTTCTTCCGGCGATACAACCACGAGCATCCGACCATCGCCAATGTGTCTGCTCAACATTTTTCTGAACTGGTGAAACTGCTCGGCATTCAGCACCGAGCGCAGAGCGATTTCGTTGTCAAGGTGGATGTTTAGCAGATTAAGCTGTGCGGCGCTGATTTTATCCTGAGCCGATTTCGCCTTGCGCTCGTCGATTGTATAGTTTGAATATACCTGCAGCAAGTCGTATCTCGCCCGGCGCATAGCTTCTCTTTCACGCATAGTTCGCTTGCGAGTATTGGCAGCCAGCGTTTTAAGCTGATCCTTGCTGTCAGCAGATAGATTCAGCGAACCTTCGCTCCAGACCGGTGAAGATACTCCCGCCATTACAAGTGCGACAAACAATATTGTAATATACCGAACAGACAGTTTCATATAATTTATTCTACATCTTATCTATCGAGTCGATGACTGCATCAGTGTGCCCTCCCAGCGGGTCATCGGAGTATACAGCCACCACTACTTTCTGTTCTGGCTGCGCAGGCGTCTGGGGAGGTGTTGCCGCAAGGTTATACAGCCCAATCGCCGCCAGCACGGCCGCCGCTGATGCAGCAGCCATCTTTTTTCGCAAACCAGTAGACAACAACCCGCGCAATCGCGATAAAGGCAGCGCGCTGCGTCGAGTGCGGGACCGGACTAATGCCCATACGTCGTTGCGCGGCTGCTCCTCCGGTATGCCGGATAGCCGGGCGAACAGCGCCACTTCCTCCTGAAGCACCCTCTCACATTCAGGGCATTTCCGAAGATGGGCTTTTATTATTTCCTGTTCACGACCACTCAGCAGCTTTCTGCTGTAGTCCAGAAGATTCGGTTGTATCTGATTGCAGTTCATTGCTGTCACCCTCTTCCAATGCAGCGTGCAGTTTGCTCAATCGTTGCCGTGCTCTGAAAAGTCGGACTTTCAAATTATTGGGCGCCGTGCCCGTAATCTTCGCTATTTCGCTATAATCCAGTTCTTGAAAATGATACAAACTGATAAGCAGCCTATCATTTTCTGAAAGACCTTTCATCGCACGAATAATCTGTTCTCGCTCCTCGTTTGCCATCAGCTTTGTTGATGGGTCTCCCTTGTCGGCTGTGTCTCGCTGGCTGATTTCGAGTTCGTTTATCACGACATCCTCCATAGACACATCCCGGCGGGTTTTTCGCGAGCGCAGGAAATCTTTGGCCGTATTTGAGGCTATTCTATATAGCCAGGTGGTAAACGACGAGTCTCCCTTAAAATTAGCAGCCGCGCGCCATACCTTTACAAAAACCTCAGCGAGCGCCTCCTCGGCATCCTCGTGATTGCTCAGCATTCGATACAGCAGGCTGTATACAGGCCGTTCGTGCCTGCGCAGCAGCACGCGCAGCGCATCCTGGTCCTGCCGCTTGCACAGTTCCAATAGCTCCTCGTTGCTCACCGAAAAATCATAGGCCTCGGCCTTTTTCAATTGCCAACCCCTGTGTATATTTCAATAGTATAGACGAATACCCCGTATTGTAGTTTCATATTTCGGTCTACGAAAGACGGCGCTGATAAGTGGCTACCTCCGATCATAACCTCCTGGGTACCCCAAAAGCAGATTTCTCACTGCGTTCGAAATGACGGTACTTCAGATAGCAACTCAAAGGCTAGATAGGTGGCAATCTCCGAATTGCCACCTCAAAACCACATCGGCGATCTCCGAATCGCCTATACACGTCATCTCTGAATGCCATCTCCTTCCATCTTCCTGGCATCATGCGCAAAGCCGCAGAATCACCTCAATTTCTTGACAGTCGGCCAATTGAAGCTTATAATGCTGCATCGACAAACAGGAGCGAGAGATGCTGTTTGCATTGAATTTCTATCCGGAGTTATATGCCGACGCTCTGATGCGCGGCAGAAAAAGCGCCACCATCAGGCTTGGCGACAAATCCGAAAAATATCAATCAGGCCAGATCGTCTGGATTACTGTAGGCCGCAAATATCAAGTTCGGCAAAGGCTGTTTTCTGCGGTTATCGACGATGTCGTGGTCAAACCGGTCGGCGAACTCAGCAATCGCGAAGTCGAGAAAGAAAATCTCGAATTTCGCAGCCCTGAAGACGTGATGACCCTTCTTTCCAGGATATACGACCGCGTCGTAACACCCCTGGATCATGTTACCATTATATCATTCTCACCTGTCCGCGAAGACGGCAAGGACGGCCTGGAAGAAATATTCGAACGATGGGTATAAATTGCCGGGATTTGTTGACATGATGCCCGATTGAATGGTATATTATCTACGGCAATCCTGATGAACGGGTGCGCAAAATTGGCGCCCGTTTTTCTATTGACAGGGTGAGCTTTGTTCTGGTATACTCTACCCTGCTTGGGGAGCCGGGCGAAAGGGTAAAAGGCTTTCTGGGCGAATAGCTCAGTTGGGAGAGCGCTTCCCTTACAAGGAAGATGTCGGGGGTTCAAGTCCCTCTTCGCCCACCAGATGTGGTTTTGGTTATGGGGGTGTAGCTCAGTCGGTTAGAGCGCCTGCCTGTCACGTAGGAGGCCGCGAGTTCGAGTCTCGTCATCCCCGCCAAGTCAGAAGCTGGAGAAACCCTCCAGCTTCTGAGAACCGTGCCGAGGTAGCTCAGTTGGTAGAGCAGCGGACTGAAAATCCGCGTGTCGTCAGTTCAACTCTGACTCTCGGCACCACCTTTGAGCCGATGTAGCTCAGTTGGCAGAGCAGGGCTTTCGTAAAGCTCAGGTCAAGGGTTCGAGTCCCCTCATCGGCTCCAGCCTTCCTCATACTGCAATCAGGAGCATCAATGCCTACACCGAACAACAAATCTCACATCACAAAGGCCGTCATCCCGGCTGCCGGCAAGGGCACAAGGCTCCTACCGCTCACAAAGGCAGTCCCTAAAGAACTTATTCCGCTCGGCAACAAACCTGTGCTCGAACACATCGTCGAAGAAGTCATCCAGGCGGGTATAACTCAGGTTTTGTTCGTTATCTCCGAACAAAAAACCGCCATCCGCACACACTTCGGCGACGGTTTTGGCGGAATAAGATTCGAATACGAATATCAAAAAGAACAAAAGGGCCTTGCCGATGCCATCTCCTATGCACAACATTTCGCCGCAGGGGATCCCTTCGCAGTGGTGCTTGGAGATTCGATTATCGACACAGACGCCGATGTGCTGCCATTTCGCAGGGTGCTTGATACATTCGAACAAACTGACGCAGCCGGGGTAATAGTGGTGCAGAAAACTCCACTGTTAGAAGTCTCCCGATACGGCATTGTAAAGCCCAAAAACAGCATCGCGCCCAGCTTCCAGATAGACGGACTTGTGGAAAAACCTGCTCCTGAGCAGGCTCCCAGCCAATATGCCATCGCCGGAAGATACGCGTTCGAATCATCTATATTCGACTACATCAAACGCACCGAACCCGGCGCAAACGGTGAACTGCAAATCACGGACTCCATAGCCCTGATGATTGAGGACGGCAAAGACGTATGGTGTGTGGCACTTGACGACAACGAGGTTCGCAGGGATATCGGCACATTCGAGAGCTACTACGAAGCTTTGTTGATCGAAATTAACAAACACAATCACAAGTAAATGCGGCCGATACCACGAGCGCCTGCCTGCTCATAACGCCTCATCAATCAATATTGACCCCATAAACCGGTATTTCTGTCATGGACAGGGGCACCTCTTGTGCAACAGTGTTTTATACCTGCAGCAAGCGAGGGAACCGCCATGCAAAACAGATTGCTCATCGCTTCAATTTTAGCATTCATAGTTCCCGTTTCAACGTCGGCGTCCAGCGTCGTCTACGAGCAAATCTCCAGTGGCAAAGTGCACGGACATTTGGTCACTGTCAACCTCGCCGATCCCCAGACGCGTGTCTCTGTGGCGATCGCGCAGGGGGGCTTGGGCAAGAACGAATCGTTCAAGTCTATGGTCAGTCGCACCCGCCCAACTGCTGCGATCACAGGCACTTTTTTCGACACCAAAAGCCTCCTGCCCACCGGAGATATCGCAGTTTACGGCAAAATTATCCACAGCGGCTGCATAGGCTCCGCTTTGTGTATCGATTCTAACAATAAGGCATCCATAGTATCTTTGGCCAATGGTCGGAAGAGTGCGTGGGAAGGTTATGAGACTGTAATGTGCTGCGGCCCGGCTCTTGTCACCAAAGGGAAATCGACGGTTCGGCTCCGTCAGGAGGGTTTCGGCAATTCACTCTATGCCCCTGCAGCGCGGACGGCTGTAGGTATCAACGGCGCGGGAAAGCTGCTGTTAGTGGCGGTCAGTTCCAAAATCAGGCTGCACAAAATGGCTGAATTGATGGTCAAGTGCGGCGCGGTGGATGCTCTTACGCTGGATGGCGGCTCTTCGACAGGGTTCTACGGCGGTGGAAGTTACCGGGCTAATCCTACACGCAAGTTAACAAATTTGCTCGTGGTATACTCTGATTCCAATGACTATAACAACGCAAAAACAGCCCTGGTGCCTGCTTCGGTGTTGGCAAAGGCTGAGAAGAAGCCCGTGCAAACCGTACAAAAAATCCAGACCGCATCTGTGCCTGTGATGATTTCCACGGTCGATTCCATTGGCCCGGTGCAGAACACAGACAGCAATGGCAAACTTTAAACGAAAAACCTGAGCACTAGCAGCAAACTTATACAATCGCGGCGGTTTATCGTGCGCGGAAATTGAGTGTTCAACATTTTATGCACAGCCTGTGCATAACCTTATAGTTGGACACATTGTATTTTTTCTGGCGATCAAGCCGCTGACGATGGCTCATAATGGCATGTTTTTTGCACTATAAATATTGAGACGGTTGATCGGTCGATTTCGTCAACTGCTCCAGGAAGTCCGGAGGCTTCATATATGTCCACCAAGGGCAGCGTCCTTGTTGTCGACGACGAGGTTAATCTGTGTCGAATATTGGGGGCTAAACTAGCCAAGAGTGGCTACGACGTCACTTCTGTGCACGATGGTCTTCAGGCAGTAGAAAAGGTCCGCGAATCGCAGTACGATGTAGTTCTACTCGATCTCATTCTTCCTAAAATGGATGGCCTTACAGCGCTTGAGAAGATCCGCGGGCTGTCGTGCACTTTGCCCGTGATCGTGATGACAGCCTGTGAAAACGCAGAGGCTATGGAACAGGCCAGACATCACGGTGTGTTTGCCTACGTCAACAAGCCTTTTGACCTCGATAGCCTGGTCGACCTTGTACAGTGCACCTCGAAAGGTCAGAACGCGCAGCCATCAGGCAGCCAAATGCCCGAATCCACCGTGTTGTTTGCCAAGGGACAGTGCGTGACAGTGGAAATACACGAGCCGGCCGGCACGCGCAGATACTGCTCTCATATTAGCGACAAAAATGAAGTCTCACTATCTGTTGCACCGCCTAAAGACGGCAATGGAGCCAGGGCGGTTGCTCCTCGAACGCCGATCAGGGTTGGGTTGGCGGCTGGCGGCGCTTACTACAGCTTCACTACGAATGTCGTGTCTTCGGCGAGCGGAACCGAGCCTGCTCTTGTGCTCGATAAGCCCAGGGTGATCTATCGCACTCAGCGAAGAGCGCATCCACGAAAGATGATAGAGTTGCCTATCAACTACGCACGAATCTCCGAGGACGAGACGGAGCTGGAATTTGAGGCCGGCAAAACTCGTGACCTGAGCCTGGGCGGGGCGTGTCTTGTCATCCCCGAACAGATGCTGCCTGGGGAGATACTCCACGTCGAGATTCGTCCGAAAGAACCTGCTGACACTGTCTCATTAATTGCAGAGGTTCTCCGCGCAAAGCAGGAAAATAATTCCGAGCATATAATAGGCTGCCGGTTCACTACAGCTCAGGAAAAGCTCAAGAAGATGCTTGAGAGCTGATTGCCCTCATCTGTTAGCATAACAATACACGCACCCGTGTCCGCAGGTCCCATACGCGCCTATATCCGTGCTCTCATAACATCCGCATTGCGTGCGGGTGCCTTTTAGCTTCTGCGGAATAATGCGATCTGGATACAAACGCTGGAGCAGTTCCCCATCCACGCAGTGTGCCTTGTATATCTGATTGGAGACAAGATAATCTCCACAGCAGGAGAACATCTCTATTCGGGCGTGAGCCGCAATTTCAGCCAGGCTATTCGCCAGTTCCAGTTTTTGTTCTACGGGCGGGTCGATACATTCTATTCCTGTGCTCTGTTTTTAGCTGCCCGACCCGACGCACCACTTTGCCATAAAAACGTCGGAAAGCTGAAATAGCACCGCGACGTGTATCCCTGTAACTGCGCAGCCAGCTCGCCGAAGCGGTTCAGATGATAATCCGCTGGGGTTATCGAAGAAATCAACACCGGATCATATCTCCACAAAACAGCCTCGGCGCCATACTGATCAGCAAGTTCCTTTGCTGTGGATAACGCTATCTCTACTTCAGGAACCCGTGGCTCAAAGGCTTCCGGCAACCCGGTGATAGTGAAGTGAAATAAGAATCGATAACCGCGCCGATACAGTTCGCCGAGATGCGGAATCATCGGGCGGTAGTCTCGGCTCCAGAAGACCATCGCCGCTACGTCCTCTGGCAGAAGCGAGGTCTCGATTTGTTGACCGCCGAATGGATTGCGCCACCGCACAGACCCTTCATCTATGCGCTGCATAAACCAATCCGCATGAAAGGCAGGGATGTCCGTTCTTCGGCTCGCCGAGATAATTCTCATCAACTTATATCCTGTCGAATTATATACTGCGTCTCAAATCCGCGGGTTCCTGATGTGGGTAAGCTATAATGAAACTTATCAACGCTGAGCTACACGAGGTGCGCGGCCCTGAACACCGATGTTTTAATCTCATTTTCCCTGGCGATGTACAGCCAGTGGTTCTATCACAAGCCCTCCCGGTGTCTTTTCGATGCGGGGGAGGGTGTAGCTACGAGTCTGCGGAAAAAGGTATTCGCCATCCGTCACATATTTATATCACACGGCCACGAAGACCACATCGCGGGGATGACAAATTTGGTCAACGTGCGCAACATAGTCTCGGGTGACCGCGAAAAACCACTCACCATCTATTTCCCGCGCCACGACAAATGGGTCCATGAACTTCTTTCTTATATCGAAAAAAAGCAATCGGGCTTGTTGCGATATCCATTATACGCTCATCCGCTGGATGCAGGAGACGAGGTCGAACTGGAGGATATGGGCAGGCCTACGCGGGTTACCGCCTTCTCTATGAAACATATCGCTGCGGAGTTGAGTCTTGGCTATGAAATAGAAGAGGAGCGCAAAGTGATTGACCGAAATAGTGGTCAAGCTGTGTGCAGGTATCATCCTGTATTCTTATACACCGGCGATGGTTACGACGTACAGCATTCGCCGTATGGTCGATTGGATCTGGCGGTGCATGAGGCGACTTTTCTTCGCAGAGATGCGGCTAAAGCGGGCGCCTGGGAGACTGCCAGGCATTCCACCATCGACGGAGCTATAGGCTGGGCTGCAAAAGAGGACGTAAAGGCGCTGATTCTTTGCCATATATCCGATCGCTACACGCTTGATGAGGTGCGCCGAGAAGCGGTTCTCGTTAAACAGAGCGCAGGGTTTAGAGGAGAGCTATATATCGCGTACAGAGATAGCATAGTTCCAGCCCTCTAAAACTGGCGGGTAGCTTCGATTTCGCGTTTATCCTCTACAAATCGCCCAGATTCGCGCCATCTCAGCATTTTCCCGATTTTGTTGCGTCTAAATATTTCGTGAATTGATGCTTGCTAAACAATTGCGGTCGAAACTAGCACAGGTTTTGTGGTATGATAAATGCCGGAAACCGGGTATTCGGGTCGACTATGGCGACAACGTCCAGCTAAGGCGGGTTGATAAAGTTCAGATGGGAATCCTATCCAAAATCTTCAGTAGATTCTCCAGGGCAATTGGAATTGATCTGGGAACGGCCAATACGCTTGTCCACGTTCGCGGGCGGGGTATTCTGCTTCGAGAACCGAGTGTGATCGCACTCGACAGCGAGTCCAGAAAAGTGTTGGCAGTTGGCGAGGAGGCCAAGCGTATGCTCGGCCGCACACCGGGCAGCATAATCGCTATCCGGCCGCTTAAAGATGGTGTAATAGCGGATTTTGACCAGACGGAGTCTATGCTTCGCGGCTTCATTCGCAAGGTGCATCGGCACAACGGCCTTATACAACCAACGGTCGCGGTCGGTATTCCTTCCGGGGTGACGGAAGTCGAGTGGCGCGCAGTCAAAGAAGCCGCCATAAAGGCCGGCGCGGCGGAGGCTTATACGCTCGAAGAACCCTTCGCAGCCGCCATCGGTGCAGGGATGCCTGTCAGCGAGCCGACTGGCTCTATGATTGTCGACATCGGCGGAGGAACCAGCGAGGTCGCAGTCATATCCCTCGGCGGGATTGTCACCAGTCGTTCCATCAGGGTTGCAGGTGACGAAATTGACGAGTCGATTATCAATTTCGTCCGCAAGGCGTTCAATTTGCTAATCGGCCCTCGCACGGCAGAGGAAATCAAATTGGAGGTCGGTTCGGCATTTGTTCTCGAACAAGAGATGAGTATGGAGGTTCGAGGAAGAGACCTGGTATCGGGTCTTCCACGCGGGGCAGTCGTCACCAGCCAGGATGTTCGTGAGGCCATTCGAGAACCAGTCTCTGAGATCGTCGAAGCTGTTAAATTGACCCTCGAACAAACCCCGCCGGAGCTTGCCGCTGATATTATGGAACGCGGAATAGTGCTGGCCGGCGGAGGGGCGCTGCTTAGAGGTCTGGACGCTCTGTTGACTGCTGAAACCGCTATGCCGGTTCATGTCGCTCCTGATCCTCTGAGCTGCGTGGTTTTAGGCACGGCCAAGGCTCTTGATGAATCAGAGACCAACCCGGCGCTGAAAAAGGCCCTGCTAGGTCAATCGATCTGGCAACTCCAACAGAACTAGCGATGCTTTCACTGCTTCGAGAAAAGACTGTTGTTACATTGCTCGTGCTTGTCGCGCTCGGCGTCGGCATCGGAGCCGTCCACGATCACGCTGTCGAGCATGGCAGAGCATCAATAGTGCTTGAGGCAGCCTCTCTTATTCTCAGGCCAAGCGCCTCCGCTTTTCACCTGACTGCGGTTGCGGCTGGGGCAGCGCATGATGCCGTCAGGCCGCGCCGTTACATTCTCAAAGAAAACGCGACTTTGCGAAAAGAGATCGCCAAATTGCGCGCTCAAAACGCAGCCCTCACCGAGGCCGCACAGGAAAATACGCGACTCCGCGCCGCTCTCGACCTCAAGAGGTCGACAAATCTTAAAATGATCTCGGCTGAAATCATCTCTCGCAAGGAGAGCAGTTGGTTCGACACCGCCACCATCGGCAGGGGCAGGGCATCCGGCATACGCAAGGGCTGGGCTGTGGTTGGCTCGGGCAGGTGGCTGATTGGCCAGGTCCTTGATACCGACCAATACAGCTCCAGAATAATCGCTCTTACCGACTCGAACAGCGCTATCGGGGCTATGGTGCAGCGATCCAGATGCAACGGCATACTGCAGGGGCAGGGTGGGGATTATTTGACTCTTTCATATCTGCCAAAAGATGCGGATGTAAAAGTCGGTGACGTGATCATATCTTCGGGTATGGGGCAGATGGTGCCAAAAGGCTTTATAGTCGGGCGGGTTGTTAAGGTTGTGCATAACAAATCTCTTGGCAGCACCACGGCGTTGGTGCGACCCAGCATCCGTTTTGACCAGGTGGAGCATGTCTTTGTGGTTCAGCCGACTCAGAGCGTGCCCAAATGAGGTATTTTTGGCCGATAATCACGCTGATTGCGGCTGCGGGGCTGCAGGGTAATCTGCCGGGTTTTATCTCAATCTGGGGAGCCAAGCCAGATTTGGTGCTGGTGGTGCTGGTATCGTATTCGCTGGCTGCTGATCCCGCTTTTGGCGCTGCGTTGGGTTTTGTGGCTGGGTTGCTGCAGGGGTCGTTGGTCGGGCTGAGTTTAGGCAGTTTTATTATTACACGAACCATTACCGGATTTCTCGCAGGTTTAGTCACTACTCGCTTATTCAGCGAAAACCCGTTAGTACCGATGCTCTCCGCAGTGTGGCTCACGGTTGTCTGCGAGGTTTTGTTTCTGCTGGGCAACCCACGCCCGGACCTGGTTATTGTTGCACGTAAGATCGCGGGCGAGTGTCTCGGCAACGCGATTTTCACCCTCTTCGTATACTTCGCTTTACGCAACCTCGATATAAGACGCAAAATCAGGCTTGCCAACGCACGGCTGTAAATAGCCACATCCCCGTCTAATTTCCCCTCAAATTACGCTGGCACGGTAATTGCTAGTTAGCGACGCGTAAGAAAGGGGGAGTAGTTTTGGCATCTGAACTATTCAACGATATTACCGCTGCGGCGCTTTCAAAGACGCTGGATGCGGCGACTGCGCGCCAAAAGGCGATAGCTAATAACGTCGCGAACGTGGAGACGCCGGGGTATAAGCGTACTCAAGTCAGTTTTGAGGATGAGCTAAAGCGAATAATCAACCTCAAAACGGGCTCCGAACTCCGCAAGGGGCTTCAGGAATTGACACCGGTCACGCATACCGACATTCAAAGCCCGGCCAGGCCCGACGGCAACAACGTCAATATCGATGCCGAGATGTCCGACCTCGCCCGCACTTCACTGAAATATAGAGCGGCAATCGTCCTGCTCGAAGGCAAAACAGGGATGCTGAAAGCCGCCATATCGGAGGGCAAACGGTAAATGGGAAAAATTTCCTCTTTTGATATAAGCGCGTCGGGTATTTCTGCCCAGCGCGTGCGTATGGATGTCATAGCAAACAATATCGCCAACGCGGAGACCACTCGCACGCCAGAAGGCGGCCCATACAGACGCCAGAGGGTCACGTTTCGCAGCATATACGATAACACCCTCAGCAATCACGCCACTCCGGCAGGTGTCCAGGTAGCCAGTGTAACTCAGGACCCTACCGACTACAGGCTCGTCTACGACCCGGGCCATCCCGATTCCGACGCATCCGGATATGTCAAAATGCCGAATGTCAACGTTGTCGAGGAGATGGTCAACATGATCTCCGCCACTCGCGCCTACGAAGCCAATGTTACGGTGATGAACGCTACAAAATCTATGATCGCGGCTGGCATCGAGTTAGGCAAGGGTTAGTAAAGGATTATTAAGATGCGACTTAGCTCAATTGTCCCGATTAAAGCTCCAGATATCACGCCTTCTATAAAGGATATCAAACCGGATACCCTCAAGGCTCCGCAGGCCGATTCCCCGGTGGACTTCGCTCAGTCTATAAAAAAAGCTGTCGGCGAAGTCAATTCGCTTCAGACAAAGGCGGATGATATGGCCGTGAAGTTGGCTACTGGCGATGTGGAGGATGTACACAAAGCGATGGTCGCCATGCAAAAGGCGAGGCTGGCCCTTGATTTTACCATACAGGTTCGCAACAAGGTGATTGAGGCCTATCAGGAAATTATGAGGATGCAGGTTTAACTGCTTGATTGGTCGGGTGTTCGATCTAAATTACAGACAACCGGAATCGTTTCGGAGAGATGATCTATGGATCAATTGAAGAATTTGGGGCCATTTGCGGCTCTTGGGAAGCTATGGAACGACCTCAGCGGCGGGCAGCGTGCGATGGTGGCTGCGTTTGTTGCTGTGGCGATTGTGGTCGGCACATTTGTTACAATGATAGCCTCCAAACCCCGCATGGCCGTTCTTTTTTCGGGGTTGGCAGGTGAGGATGCTGGTGCGATCGCGCAAAAACTCAACGATGAGAAAATACAATACCAGCTCTCCGGTGACGGCGGAACCATAGAAGTCCCTGCCGACAAGGTCCACGACCTGCGGCTCAAGATGGCTACCCAGGGCTTGCCTCAGGGCGGCAGCGTCGGTTTTGAGCTTTTCGATAAAAACAATTTCGGTATGACCGAGTTCGCTGAAAAGCTCAACTACCAACGGGCTATCTCTGGTGAATTGACACGCACCATCTGCCAACTGCGGCCGGTTCTCAGCGCGCGGGTGCATATAAGCCTGCCTGAAGATAAAGTTTTCGCCAGCGAACAACAGCCCGCCAAGGCCTCTATTGCTCTTAAACTGCGGCGCGGCACTCCGATTTCTGACGATCAGGTGGCCGGCATCGTGCATCTGGTCTCAAGCGCAGTAGAGGGGCTCGCGCCGGAGAATGTCGACGTTATCGACCAGGACGGCAACGTGCTCAGCGAGTCCTCCGTATCCGGATCCCGAGGCAGTCTCAGCGCAAATCAATCTAAGCTGAAAAGACAATACGAAAACGAGGTGGCGCACAACCTGCAGAGTATGCTCGCGAAGATAGTCGGCGCAGACAAAGCAGTGGTTCGAGTAAGCGCGGACATGAACTTCGACCAGAAACAGTTGCGCTCAGAGCTATACCAGCCTGCTTCTCAGCGAAACGAAGCCCAGCCGGCTGGGGTGCTGCTCTCACAGGAATCCTCCAGCGAGGACTACAGCGGATCGGTTGTCCCTCCATCGACGATTCCAGGGGCCGCATCAACTCGCAATGCTGCGGCAGGCGACACTTACAGCCGAACCAGCACCACGGCGCAATATCAGGTTAACAAGACTGTCGAAGAAACCGTAGTTGCGCCAGGGCAGGTAAAGAGACTCTCGGTGGCGGTATTGGTCGACAAGTCGGTCAGCGGAATACAAATAGGTCACATTCGCCAGGCCGTTACCGCTGCGGCTGGAGTGGATGAGTCCCGTGGCGATCTTGTCACTGTGCAGGCAGTAGCTTTCGACACCTCTACTCAAAAACAGGTAGCCAAAGAGATGGCCGATGCCTCCAGAAACGAGCTTATCGGCACGATTGCCAAAAATGCAGGGGCTGTGGTGTTGCTCATAGGTTTCCTGTTCGTGCTGCGGCTTATCGTGACCAATATCAAATTGCAATCCCCGATAGAAGAGGAACCAAGCGAAGCCGAAACTGATCTCGATGCAGCAGAGCCTTCAGCTCCGATAGGTGTGCCTGCGACGATGGAGCATATAGAGCAGCACGTGGCGCAGGCCAGCCAGCCGCCCAGCCATGATCTGCCGTCAGAGGTCACCGAATCCAATCCTGAGGACCTGGCACGACTGGTACGGTCGTGGATGGCGGAGAGATGACGATGATAACCACCGACACTCAATTAAGCGGCCTGCAGAAAGCCTCGGTACTACTGATGTCTTTGGATGCTGAGGTGTCTCAGGCAGTGATGGATCGCCTTAGTCCGCAGGAGCGCGAGATACTGGGCGCACAAATCGTAAACATGCGATCGGTAAAATCCGTTGTGCGAGACCAGGTTCTGCAGGAAGTCTCCACGGCGGTAACGACCATAAAGCAATCCGAAACACAGCCATTTGTCTGGCTGGAGAAGCGGCTGCCTTCTGAGGTCGCGCAACTTATAGCCAATGAGCGGCCGCACACTATCGCGCTCGTGATCTCACATCTTTCCTCCAAATTCGCAGCGCTCGTTCTCGCTAGACTCGACGAGCCTGCAAGAGACAAAGTAGTGAAAAGCCTCTCCGGTTTAACCAAAGCCTCGGCTGAAACCGTTGCCGCAGTAGATGGCCTGCTGCGACAACGCTTGCAGCAACCTGCTTCAAACTCGATTCAATTAAGCTCTCTCGACGATCTGCTAGCTTTGCCTGGCAATCAGATCAAGGCTTTATTAGGCGAGGTAAACATCGAAGATTTAAGTTTAGCATTGCGGGTAGCTGCTGAAGACCTCGTTGAAGCAGTTCTCGGCAACGTGCCGGCTACGACAGCTCAATTGATTCGTGATGGGCTTAACTCTGCGGCGCAGGTGCGTATTCGTGAAATCGAAGCAGCCCAGGACAGGGTTCTGAAATCCCTCAATCAGGCACAAGCCAGCGGAGGTCGGCAATGAATAAAATTATCAAGTCGACGCCCTCTTCATGGTTCGATGCCCAGCCGTTTCTGCTCGTACACGATACACAAGAACCGCAACCGCCTGACGAGGAGGAAAGAGTCGATCCTACTGACGTTGTTACTGCTGCCAAACAAAAATGCGAGATCATCGTCCGCACAGCCCACTCCGAAGCCCAGGCGGTACGCGATGCCGCTTATGCTGATGGTTTCGAGGCTGGCGCCAAAGACGCCGCTCAAAAAGCGGAGAGTCTGATCGAGCAACTACTGCAGGCCATCGACGATCAAAATGTCGAAAGATCAAATCTGGTCCACAGCATTGAAGAACAAGCGCTAATGCTTTGTGTCGATGTAGCCGAGAAGGTAATCAGACATGAAGTGCGAACGGACCCGCGCATAATCGCCCGGGTGCTGAAAATGTGCCTGAGGCGGCTCAAGCACCGGGGTGAGGTTAATGTGCGGACCAACCCATCTGAGGTGGAGCATCTGCGGGGGATGCGTGACGAGCTTTTGAGCACAGCCGAGAGCCTTCGCGAGTTGAACGTTATAGAGGACAGGCGCATAACTGCTGGAGGGTGCATAGTCGAGTCACCATCCGGGGATTTCGACGCGCGCATAGAGACACAAATAGAGCAAATACGCAGAAAGTTGATGGACGCGTTTACAAATGAGTTCGGCGAACCAGACACTAGACCTGTTGAAATACAAAGAGACGATCAGGCGGACGGACACATGCCGGATTAACGGTCGTGTCTCACAAGTCATCGGGGTGCTGGTGGAATCTCATGGCCCTGCTTGCAGTGTCGGTGAGATATGCATCATTGAGTGTGGTCGTAACGAGCCAAATGTAGAAGCCGAAGTCGTCGGTTTCAGGGAGAACCGCACCCTGCTGATGCCGTTCGGCAGCGTCCAAAACATCCGGCCCGATTGCCGCGTTGTGGCCACAGGTTGTCAGCTAAAAGTGCCAGTGGGACGGTCGTTGTTAGGTCGAGTCCTTGATGGTTTAGGTAGGCCGATCGACAATAACGGCCCACTTGTATGCGAACATCAAAGGCAAGTCTCCGCAGATCCTCCGCATCCGCTGAACCGACGGCGCATATCCGAGCCGCTCTCTCTCGGTGTGAGGGCTATTGATGGGATCCTTACGGTAGGCCGAGGACAGAGGATGGGCATTTTTGCCGGCAGCGGAGTCGGCAAGAGCACACTATTGGGAATGATGGCTCGCAACACGGCGGCCGACGTCAACGTGATCACTCTGGTTGGCGAACGCGGTCGTGAAGTTAGAGATTTTATAGAAAAGGACCTCGGCGAGGAAGGGCTCCGACGGTCGGTGGTCGTGGTGGCGACTTCGGATACTGTGCCGGTTGCCAGGCTTCGAGCCGCACAGGTCGGAACTTGTATCGCCGAGTATTTCCGCGATATGGGGCTTGATGTGCTATTGATGATGGACTCCGTCACCCGTGTCGCCTGGGCCCAGCGCGAGATCGGCCTGGCCTCCGGAGAACCGCCCACCACACGAGGTTACACGCCATCGGTCTTTGCCGTCCTGCCATCGCTGCTGGAGAGATCAGGCACCAGCGCCAACGGATCGATCACCGGCCTCTATACGGTCCTCGTCGAAGGCGATGATATGAACGAGCCTGTCGCGGACACGGTTCGAGGGATATTAGACGGGCACATTGTGCTCAGTCGTAATCTGGCGGCAAAAAATCACTATCCCGCTATTGACGTGCTCTCCAGCGTCAGCAGGTTGATGCCGGAGATCACCAGCCGAGAGCAGCGTGATCGCGCGGGTCAGCTTCGCGATGTATTGTCCACATACAAGGATGCCGAAGACCTTATCAATATCGGCGCATACGCGGCGGGCAGCAACCCGAAAATCGACTACGCGATTAGCAAAATCGACACTGCCAACGCATTTTTGCGGCAACAGGTAGACGAACAATCGGATTTTGACGGGGCTGGCGGCAGCCTCGAGGAGATGTTCAGAGAAAGTGAAGAAGTTCCGATTCAGGCTCCAGACGCTTCTTGATCAGCGCAAATCCACAGAGGAGATGCTCCAGGCCGAGCTTGGAAAGCTGCTTTATGAGGAACTGGTCGAGCTGGAACGCCTGGGAGAATTGAAGGTTCGACTTGAGCAGGCCTGGCAGCATTTCGAAACGCTCAGCCAGGACCCTCACACCACTGCTGAGGCTTTCGAGGTATGTGACCGCTGGTCCAAAACGCTGCGTGACGATATCAAGGTGCAGATGCTTACCATTGAGGCCGTGCGCAAGCGGATTGACGAAAAGCGCGCTGAGGTGGCCGAGGCGATGAAGCAGCGAAAGGTTATCGAGACGCTGCGAGATCATCAGGAACACGAATATGTTGTTGCTCAGGCACGTGCAGAGCAAAACGCACTGGATGACATCGCGTCGTTGGCGTATGCGAGGAGGGCGTAATGCTGGAAGGTTTGTCCTCAGTATTAGCCAGAATAGCAGAGATTAAATCCAATTTCAGGAGCCAGGGTGCGGGCGGTGTGGTAGACGTAGTGCCGCATTCTACGGCCGGGCCTGCCAGCGCACGAAGCGCCTCCGTGCAGCCGTTTTTTCCTGAATATCTGATGCAGGCCGCACAGCTTCAGGCAAATGGCGATTCTGCTGCATCCAACAATACCTATGACGAATTGATAAACGAAGCTGCAAGCAAATACAACGTCGACGCATCTCTCATTAAAGGAGTGATACAAGCCGAAAGCGGCTTCAATCCCAACGCCAGCTCAGCGGCCGGAGCACAGGGTTTGATGCAGCTTATGCCGGGCACCGCGCGAGCTTTAGGCGTATCCGACCCATTTGATGCCGCACAAAACATCGATGCCGGCACTCGCTATCTTAAACAGCAACTCGATAGATACGGTGACGTAAACCTCGCCCTCGCGGCATACAACGCCGGGCCAGGCAGCGTCGCCAAATATAACGGCGTCCCACCCTACCGTGAAACACAAAACTATGTAGCCAGGGTGCTTTCATACGCTGATAAATATTAGCCGATGGGTAGCGATCTCCGAATCGCCCCCCCATAACCAGACTTTTCTATCTCATTTTAGAAAGGAGGTGAAAAAATGATAAACGCAATCTATGACCCTGCGGCCCTGCCGGTCATCGGCTCAAACACCGACTCGACCGCTGACGCCAAAGCGATGCCTGGTCAAGCGGCCTTCGCCGACGCCTTGACTCTGCTAATGGGCAGTGTAGCCGAGCAGCAAGAGACTGTCGACGATGCCGTGCTTCCAGTCGCAAAAGAAGAGCTCTCCGATCAAAAAGCATCGACTCAAGAGCCTTTTCTTGTCGCGATGGCGATGCCACAGCCGTTGAATCCTCAAGCGACGCTCGCGGCTTCTCTTGAGCTGACGCAGAATGAACAGGGGTCTGAAGCTCAGGTTGTCACCGACGCGGTTAAATCTACTGAACAATTGACGTCGGCAATGCTTAATCGACCCGAGGCGATATTGCCTTCGGTTTCGACGGATATTGCGGCCTCGGCTTTCGATTCAGTAGTTGAATCAATTGATGCCGCCTCAGTTCAGATGCCCGTACAAACTGTGCCGAAGCAGGTTCAAATGACGACACAGGTGGCGGAGCAACTGATCTCGACCCTTGAGCCTGCCCTAAACCCGGCCGTGCAGCCTGGACAGCAGGAAGAACCCGTGATCGACAGCCGAATCGAGGCATCTGATGATAACCTCGCAACAGTTCAGTCACAAGCTCAGGCAAACAGCTCTGAGCCTACGATTGGCAGGCGGATTGCCATTTCGCGGCCTACTGGCAACGAACCTGTTGCACAGGGGATTACCAGTGACCCGAGAGTTGCGATCCCTCGATCAACCACAGCAGAAGTCGAGCATTTCAAGGCACAGGATAAACTCATCTCTGCGGATGCGCGACCGGCTAATCCCGTGCACGAGACGGCAGAGGTGCAGCAATCCGACGCTCACGTGATGGCAATGAGCCTGCAGGCTGAGGCGCGCCCTGTGACAGGTGCACAGCGGCCGATGGTGGATTCGACGAACAGCTCGGATCTGCACGTTCGGGTGATCCAGCAGGTGGTTCAACAGATCAAACTGCAGCACATTGACGGCGGCAGCAACCTGCTGGTCCGGTTGAATCCGCCGGATTTAGGCTCACTTCAACTTCGGGTGCAGCGCAATTCTGATGGTCTGACTACTCACATCGAGGCGACGAATCATCGTGTGCAGGGTCTTCTTGAGGCGCATCTGCCGCTTCTTATCGATTCTCTGGCACAGGCCGGGGTGCGGATGGATTCGGTTTCAGTCTCAGTTGCGGCTGGATTTAGTTCTTTTGCGGATCATTCCCGTCGCCAGGACGCGCAACCGCACGCACAGCGGCCGCGTCACAACGACCTGTCTTCTCGCGGCACAACCGGGATGCAAGTAGCATCCGATGCCGCAATACGTAGTTCATGGGCCTCTATGCGCCAATCAGCGCACAGTTGGCTAGCTTAAAGGAGGTGACTGTTAGTTGCCAGTTAACGCAGTGACAAACTCGACTTCTGCTTCGCTTTCAAACGCGGCAGGGGTTGCATCAAAGTCGTTGGACAAGGACGCCTTTCTGAAACTGCTCGTGACGCAGCTCAGATTCCAGGACCCGATGAACCCTATGGAGGACAAGGAGTTTATCTCCCAGTTGGCTCAGTTCTCATCACTTGAGCAGATGCAGAGCCTCAACATAGGTTTCGAAGGCCTGTCAAAAAGCAGCGTCGCGTCGCAGGCATTTGCCCTGATCGGCAGAACCATCGACTATGCCGACCCAGAATACGACCAACCACTCACCGGCAGGGTCGATAAAGTGACCTTTGAGTACGGCTCGCCGATTCTCAACATAGGAGATCAGAAGGTTCTCCTGTCGAATGTGGTGACTGTTTACTGATGCTGGGGAATTGTACCTCAGCGGTGACGAATAATTGGAGGCTGCCGTCCCCAATTTCTTCGCGTCACAGCCGGGTACGGAAATTGCTGTTTAGCGAACCGAACCGGAAAGGAGATGATAAAAGTTGGCTTCGGTCAATTTCAACAATCGCATAACTGGGCTTGATTCGCAGCAAACGCAGTCAATTCGGCCGAAATCTACCCCACAGGGGGATTTTGCAGGGGCACTGCAAGCTGAAGTCCAGAAGCAGAGCTCGGTCAAGTTGTCGGCACACGCGGTTCAGAGACTGGCGGAACGCAACGTCTCACTGTCTGAAAGCGAGCAGGCTCGCCTTGAAACCGCAGTCGACCGAATCGATGGAAAGGGCGCGGATAAGTCGCTGGTGTTGATGGACGATCTGGCCCTGCTGGTTAGCGCGAAAAATCGGGTGGTTATCACCGCTGTTGACGCAGCCAGCGCAAAGGATGGCGTCTTCACCAACATCGACAGCGCCATCATTATCTAAACACACGCACTGGACCTCGTTGAGGAAGTGCGAGGCCGCTGAATGATTGAGGCGGCCAGATATCACGGAGGTCAGATAGTAAATGATACAGGCAATGTATAGTGGAATTGCGGGGCTGAATGCATTCAAATCCAGTCTCGACATCATCGGTAACAATATCGCTAACGTTAACACGGTAGCATACAAATCAAATCGCGTCACTTTCAAAGAGGCGCTTTCTCAGACTCTTGCCGGCGGCACAGGCCCAAGTGCAGGCATGGGCGGCGTTAACCCGAAGCAGATCGGCCTTGGCGTAACCGTCGGTTCCATCGACTCTAATATGTCCGGTGGTTCACCTCAAGCTACCGGCAGCGACACCGACCTTATGATCAACGGAGCGGGGTACTTCGTGCTCTCCGATGGATCCAAGAGGGTCTACAGCAGGGATGGCTCCTTCGCGCTCGACGCTCAAAACAATCTCGTATCTTCATCTTCGGGTATGAAAGTGATGGGCTGGGCGGCTGATTTGTTGACTGGCGAGGTGAACACGGCGGCAGAGGTAAACGGCAGTTCCGGGATCAGCATTCCCATTGGCCTGCTTTCAAACGCTCGCGCCACCAGTCGATTTAACATCGCCGGCAACCTGAACCTCGGCTCACCAGTGGGTTCCACTGAACAGATCCAGAGCCCGGTCTATGATTCCCTTGGCTCTGTACACAACGTCGACGTGGTCTTTACCCGGGCAAACAGCGACCCAGCCACCGGGGAGTCGATTTGGGACTACTCTATCACTTGCCCGGATGCCAGCGGCGTGGTCAAGAGCGGCTCGATCACATTCGGAGCCAATGGCGCTTCCAAAACCGGCAGCATCGACATCGCTTTGGAGTTCGCAGTTCCCAACGGGTCCGCTCAACCGCTCAACATAAAGATCGACACCAGCGGCTTGAGTTGCATTGGCACCATTGATGGCAGGTCATCCGTCTCGCTTGGCGGCGATAACGACGGCCTCCCGTTAGGCACGCTGGAATCGTATAGCATTGGCCAGGATGGCACAATTACTGGCAGATTCAGCAACTCTTCCAGCCGCCCGTTGGGCAAGATCGCGATTGCAGTCTTCACCAACCCGGCCGGTTTGAGCCGCCTTGGAAACAACGTGCTCAGCGAATCTCCGAACTCCGGCACTGCCAGGATAGGTGAGGCGGGAGCCGGTGGGCGCGGGCTGGTCTCTTCTGGTTTCTTAGAAGCCAGCAACGTCGATCTGGCGCAGGAGTTCGCGAACATGATCATAGCTCAGCGCGGCTTCCAAGCCAACTCGCGGATCATTACCACGTCTGACCACATTCTCCAGGAACTGGTGCAGATGAAGCAGTAAGAACGTTCTCGGCCATCAACCGCCGGATGTGAAATTGCCGGCGGTTGATGGCCCCAATACTCGGAGTTGGAGACGATTGTGATTAAACTGACACTATATAACGATGCGGATCTGGTGGTAAACGCGGACATGATTGAGTCCGTCGAACGGACGCCGGATACGCTTATATCACTGACTACAGGCAAAAAAGTAATGGTTAAGGAATCAGTCGAGGATGTTGTAGGCAAAGTGATAGCCTACAGGCGCCTTATCTCAAAAAGCGGGCGCTCGTTCGGGACTAGAGGACAGAACCTCCTCAGAACTGAGATGAGAGGCTTCGAAACATGGACATAACCACCATACTAGGGCTGGGTCTTGCGTGGGCGGCGCTGCTGACCGCGGTCGTGCTGGAAGGGGGCAACTTCGCCTCTTTGGTCAACACCCCCGCGTTCGTGCTCGTTGTCTTCGGTACATTGGGTGCGGGCATTACCGGCGCTTCGATGAAGACTGTGACGTCAATTCCCGCCATCGTGCGAAGTGCAATTAAAGGCAGCTCGATGGACCCTGTCGCCCTTATTAAAACAATGGTCGATTTCGCCCGAAAGGCTCGACGAGAAGGCGTGCTGAGCCTGGAAAAGGCGGTGCAAGATGTAGACAGCGAGTTTATGCGGAAAGGAATTATGCTGGTAGTCGATGGCACTCCGAGCGTGATGGTGCGAGAAATCCTCGAAACTGAGGTGGTAGGAATGCAGGAGCGCCATAAGGTGGGAGAAACATTGTTTACCTCCCTTGGCGGCTTCTCTCCGACCCTTGGAATCATCGGTACTGTAATCGGATTGATCAACATGCTCGCCAAGCTCTCCGAGCCTGGTGATATGGGTCATGCTATCGCTACTGCTTTTGTTGCGACACTCTACGGCGTATTGTTCGCAAACCTGGTCTATCTGCCCATAGCAGCAAAACTCAAGACCAAGACAGCCGAAGAAGTCGTTGCTTGTGAAATGATTATTGAAGGAGTTCTGTCTATCCAGGCCGGGGACAACGCGAGAATAGTAGAAACCAGAATGATGGCGTTCCTGCCGCCGGCGATTAGAGGTAATGTGGAGGGTAGCAGCTCCTCTGGTTCATCTCGTGAGGAAGCTGTCGCAGCATGAGAAAGAAGAAGGCCGAAGGTGCCCACGAAAACAGCGAGCGCTGGCTGCTGACATACGCGGATATGATCACGCTTCTTATGGCGTTTTTCATAATGATGTATTCGATGTCTGTGATAAATTTGGCCAAGTTCAAAGAGGCTGCTGTTTCGATCAGAAGCGGGTTCGGTGGCACTGTGGCGGGGCAGGGAAAGTCCGTGTTAAACAACGGCGGGTCGTATTCGTCTAAGCCATCTCCGCTGGGCGGCGACGCCAATGATTCGGCTTGGAAGATCGTAAGCCCGTTGATCAGTTATATACAAATGGATCCGCAGCTTAAAAAGAACGCGCGTGTCACTGTAGACAACAGGGGCGTGGTTATAAGTATGCTCAGCGACAATATGCTCTTCGACCCGGGCAGCGCGGATATTCGCCAGCCCGCACGGCCGTTGCTGGATAAAATCGCCGAGTTGCTCTTTAAAGTAGACAATAACATCAGAGTTGAAGGCCACACGTGCAATCTTCCGCCTCGTTCGGGCGGCAAATATGCAAGCAATTGGGAGCTTTCGACAGCCAGGGCTACAAATGTTCTACGATACCTGGTCGAGGATAAAGGGTTGGATGCGGCCAAGTTTTCGGCGGCCGGATATGCAGGCACACACCCTGTGGCGCCCGGCAATACAGAACAAAATCGGCGCAAAAATCGCAGGGTGGATGTCGTGATTCTCCCTAAAGAGGAGATCGCACCGGCCAGGCCGACGATCAAACCCCAGCTCGCAACGGAAGCTGTTGCGGAGGCTGCAAGCAATTCAAACGAAGAATCACAGAACGGAGAATTCCAGCCGCAGTTGCAAGACAAACAAGGTTCTCCGTCAGGCAAGGAAGCGGCGGGCAGGAGGAGTAAAGATGCCAGTCGGCAATAAAGGTAAGATCGCAATCATAATTTTGACGGTCGTGTTGGCGGTCGGATGTTCAATTGGCGGAGTTGCAATTATGCAAAAGAAAGCTCCCGCACCACAGCAGAAGGAGCCGGTGGTTGAGGAGCCTGCAACGATGATGCCTATCGGAGAAATAATCGTAAACCTCGCCGATACGCCTGAGATTCACTATCTTAAAACCAACATAGTCCTGGAAGTAGTGGGCAAAGTGCCGGAGCCTGCGGGCGAAGGCGAGGAAGTAGTGGTCAAAGCGCCGCTGCGCGATGCCATCATAGAAGTATTAAGTGCCAAGCGACTTTCCCAGGTCAGTAGACCTGACGGTAAAGAAAACCTTAAAAGCGAGATACAGACCGTTTGCGAAAAACGCCTCGCCGGAGTGCGGGTGACAAACGTATATTTCAGCGAATTCGCGATGCAATAATAGCACCGTGTGAAGGAGAATCAAACTATGTCTGATGATGCCTTGTCCAGAGAAGAACTACAGGAATTGATCGCAGAGGGTACCTCGACAGATTCGGCCGATAATGTTGAGCAAATCGGGACGAACGTCAACGGGCCACACGATTTTGAAAGCACCAACGGATTTGACCCGGTGGTCAGATCTGTATCATTCGGCCAGTTGGGCACCGCAGCGGAGAACGTGGCCAGCGGCGGCGTGGGCTTGATTATGGACGTCAATGTGCAGGTGTCGGTTGAATTGGGCCGATCGGTAATGAAGGTCCGGGACGTGTTGGGCTTGGGGCCGGGTTCTGTTGTCGAGCTGGACAAACACGCTGGCGAACCGGTCGAGGTCGTCGTAAACAACAAGATGGTCGCTCGCGGAGAGGTCGTCGTAATTGACGAGAACTTCGGCGTGAGAATCACTGAGATTATTAACGGAAAGGCTCGAGAAGCCGATGCGCAGGCTGCCTGATTCACACAGCTTAAAATGCACAATCCTGGTCGTGTTGACCTTAGTGCTTGCACTCGGCATAGTGTCGGCCGGCTTTGCAACACAAGCAAAATCAGCCGCACAACAGCCTGCCGAACCGGATCTGCTCGCCAGGTTGGAAGCAGAGGCTGCAAACAATCAGGCAACCGATGCTCTGTCCAAAGAGAAGCAGGAGCCGGTCTATATCACCCTGCTCAGTTTTATTTTTAAACTGGCGGTAGTGGTGGCGCTTGCTTACGGCACCATATATGCGCTCAAAAAACTCAACGTCGGTGCTCTAAAGCGAAGTGAATCAGGTCTTATTAAAATCGTCGAGAACACCACATTGGGCACAAATCGTTCTTTACACGTAGTTAGGGTAGGGGACAAAACCCTGCTTTTGGCGTCGACTCCCGGCCAGATCAATCTGCTTTCAGAAGTGGATCTGCCTATAGAAGAACTCGCCGCCACTGAAGACAGCACGGGTGATTCAGGTGAGGCGACCTCTTTTACCGATCGCCTTAACATGTGCCTCGGCGGCGCAGTGGACACCGGGGATGCGGCTTCCAATATCGCAGGCCTTATTCGAGGTTCAAGCGCTTTCTTGCAGGACAAGATCGCGGGCCTTGGCAACTTGAGAAAGAAGTTCAAAGATGCGTAATCAAAGACAAAGCCATCCAACATACGGGCTGATTGCGCTCTTTAGTGCTATTCTAATAGCCCTGTCGACTTGCATTTGCAAAGCACAGACGGTTGTCCCGAACATACAGATCGGTCTCGGACAGTCAAAAGGCCCAGAGGATGTCTCCAGCAGCATTCAAATACTGTTGATACTCACGGTGCTTTCGCTTGCGCCTGCGCTGCTGATAATGCTGACCTCTTTCACCCGCATAATCATTGTGCTCTCCTTCACAAGAAGCGCGCTCGGCTCGCCGCAGGTCCCGCCGAACACGGTGCTCATCGGCCTGGCATTATTCCTGACTTTCTTCACGATGGCCCCTGTGTTGCAGTCCATAAATACAACTGCCCTGCAACCTTACGTGAAGCATCAGATATCCTTTGATCAGGCCACCGATAACGCCTGCGTGCCGCTCAAAACATTTATGCTCAAGCAGACCCGGGCGAAGGACATAGCGCTGTTTATTTCGCTATCCAAATCGCCCAGGCCGCACACCGAGGCCGACCTGGCAATGACAACCCTGATCCCCGCGTTTCTGATCAGCGAATTGAAGACCGCCTTTACCATAGGTTTCGTGATCTTCATCCCGTTTCTGATCATAGATATGGTGGTCTCGGTGACGTTGATGTCTATGGGAATGATGATGCTGCCTCCGGTGCTTATTTCTCTGCCTTTTAAGATTCTATTATTCGTATTAGTCGACGGCTGGCATCTCGTCGCCAGATCGCTGGCTATGAGTTTCCATTAGTTTTAATTGCTGAGGATTCAATATGACAGATTCAGGTGTTCTCGAACTAGCACAAAGATCGGTAATGGTGGCGTTGATGCTCGCCGCGCCGGTGCTTGGGTTCGGGCTGGTGGTAGGACTGCTGGTAAGCGTATTCCAGGCGGCCACACAGATACAGGAGATGACTCTCAGCTTCGTGCCGAAGATACTGGCGGCGGTAACGGCCCTGGTGCTATTCGGCCCGTGGATGCTGCGAAGCATGGTCACCTTCACCACCAAGCTCTTCACGACTCTGCCGAATCTGGCAAAGTAACAAAAAGTAGTGGCCGATCTCAGTCTCGGCCAGATATACAAAAAATGTAGTGGCCGGCCTCCGTCCCGGCCAGGCATATACCAAAAAATGTAGTGGCCGATCTCCGTCCCGGCCAGATATACAAAAGACGTAGTGGCCGATCTCAGTCCCGGCCAGATATACAAAAAATGTAGTGGCCGGTCTCCGTCCCGGCTAGCTAATGTCGTCATTTCGAACTAAAAATATTGTCATTTCGAGCGCAGCGAGAAATCTGCTTTTCCGAATAACACAAACCCGGTCGGACTTCAACCCTCCGACCTCGGACACCTAAAACATGCAGATCGGATTCTGGACAATTTCACAGGTCATCACCTTCGTCCTCGTGCTGGTGCGCGTGGCTGGGATATTCACCGTCGCGCCGATCTTCGGCAACGTGAACGTGGCCCCGATGGTGCGCGTCGGGATGGCAATGTGCCTGGCTTTTGTCTTTTTGCCGATGGCTCATTTCGATGCGACTAATCTCGATACATTGTCCTTTGCACTGGTCATAGCCAAGGAGGCGTTGATCGGAATAGTGATGGGGTTTCTCGCATCGATGATATTCACTGCTATACAGATGGCGGGTTCGTTTATAGACCTGCAGGTCGGGTTTGGGTTTGCAAACGTCATTGACCCGATGATGAAGCAGCACAGCGCCGTCATCGGACAACTCTACAACTTCGCCGCCACGCTGCTGTTTTTGGCTCTTAATGGTCATCATCTGATGATACGCGGCTTGGCGCAGAGTTTTTCCGCCATACCCCTCGGCACTGCGGTTTTCCCCGCGGAAGCAACTTCGGGAATTCTGCAAATCTTCGTGCTGTTATTCGTAGCTTCACTGAAGATAGGCGCACCCGTGGTAGGGGCGATTTTCCTCACCGACGTCGCACTGGGGATTCTTGCCCGCACGGTGCCGCAACTTAATGTATTTGTGGTCGGGTTCCCGGCCAAATTGACCGTGGGAATGCTTGCGGTCTTTGCGGTGCTGCCGTTAACGTTCGCTGTGATGAGCGGGCTATTCGGCGGGCTGGAACGCGATCTGCTGCGCTTGCTGCAGTATATGGGTGGATAAATGGCGTTAGAGGACAAAACCGAGGCCCCAACCCCCCGCAGGCGGCAGGAAGCGCGCGAAGAAGGCCAGGTGGCCCGCAGTATGGAGCTCGGCTCGGCGATGGTGCTGGTCGCTGCTCTGTTGCTGATAAAGGCATTCGGCCCATCAATGGTAGGATGCCTGAAGGGCATCACAATTGATTCCCTCACCTACTTCCCCTCCCGCGATTTTACCATCAACGGCGTTACCGGATACCTGGCACGGTTATTGCTACAAACCGGCACGGCCGTTGCTCCGTTATTAATCGGAGTTGCGGTGGTTGGGTTTTTGAGCAGTGCGCTACAGGTTGGGTTGGTATTCTCGCCGAAGGCGCTTCAGTTCAAGGCGGAAAGAATCAATCCGTTATCAGGCATAGCCAGGATGTTCTCCGCAAAAGCTGGAGTCGAACTGCTCAAGTCGATCGCGAAGATTCTGATTGTCGGCTACACAGTATTCTCGTTTTTGAGAGCAAAGCACGCCGATATGCAGAGCCTGGTAGGGGGAGATTATCTTACTTCCTGCACCGTGATCGGCGGGTTGACCTGGGCGCTTTTAATGAGGTCGGCGCTGTGCCTGTTTGTGATAGCCGCCCTGGACTATATTTTTCAGAAGTCGCAGCTCGAAAAACAGTTGCGAATGACGAAACAAGAGGTCAAAGAGGATTACAAACGCACCGAAGGCGACCCGCTGCTGAGGTCGAGAATACGACAGAAGCAACGGGAGATGTCCAGCCAGCGAATGATGCTGGAGGTGCCGAAGGCCGATGTGGTAGTCACGAACCCGACGCACTACGCCGTTGCGCTGAAGTACGACTCAGAGGCCTCAGCGGCTCCGATCGTAGTCGCAAAAGGCCAGAGGCTGATCGCACAGCGCATAAAAGATATCGCGACCGAGGCGCATGTTCCCATTGTGGAAAACGTGCAACTGGCGAGAGCGCTGTATGCTTCGGTTGAGGTCGGTCAGGAGATTCCTGCTGATCTATACCAGGCGGTGGCCGAGATTCTGGCCTATGTCTATAAACTGAGTCACAGACTACAAAGTGCATAACGTTTGGACGTTGGAGCGTTCAAACGTTTCAACGGACAAACGATGAGTGATACAACTACACAACCGAATCTGGGTATGCTGGGCCGGCATAGTGACATAATGGTCGCTGTTGCCGCTGTAATGGTCGTAGGGATGATGATTCTCCCGATGCCGCACTGGCTGCTCGATATTCTCCTATGCGGAAACATCGCACTGGCTCTCTCCATTCTACTGGTGACGATGTACACCTCACAGCCTCTGGAGTTCAGTTCGTTTCCATCAATGCTGCTGATGACCACGCTGTTCAGGTTGTCGTTGAACATCTCCGCCACCCGCCTTATTCTGCTGCACGCAAGCGCAGGCCAGGTGATCTCTTCATTTGGATCAGTGGTGGTCGGAGGCAACTACGTCGTCGGTATAGTAGTCTTCGCAATTCTGGTCGTGATTCAGTTCATCGTCATCACATCCGGCGCAGGCAGGGTAGCCGAAGTCGCAGCCCGATTCACCCTAGACGCTATGCCCGGCAAGCAGATGGCCATTGACGCCGACCTCAGCGCTGGCCTGATAGACGAAGCCGAGGCCAGGCGACGCCGTTCCGAAATATCCAGAGAAGCGGATTTCTACGGAGCGATGGACGGCGCCGGCAAGTTCGTTCGCGGTGACGCTATCGCCGCGATTATTATGATCATAGTAAACGTCATCGGCGGTTTCGTGGTAGGCGTGGCGCAGCGTGGCATGAACCTCACCGACGCGCTTCAGACCTATACATTGCTCACCGTTGGTGAAGGCCTCGTCACTCAGATTCCCGCGCTGCTGGTCTCCACATCTATGGGTCTTATGGTGACCAAAAACGGCGGAGAAAAGAGCCTTGGCTTCGAGCTGGTCAGCCAGATTTGCTCAAAACCAAAGGCCCTTGCCATCACAGCCGCGGTATTCACCATTATGATGGTCGTGCCCGGCATGCCGAAGCTGCCTCTGCTGCTGGCTGCTGCGATCTGTGGCACGGCTGCTTATATGCTTTCTCAAAGCGTCAAACAATCCGAGGAAGACGAGAAGCGACGCTCTGAACTGCAGCGCGAAGCTCCCAAGGCTCCGGAGTCCATGACCGACTTGATCGGTGTCGACCCGCTCACATTGGAAATCGGTTATGGGCTGATTCCGCTTGCTGATCCCAAACAGGGCGGCGATTTGCTCGATAGAATAACTATGATCCGCAGGCAGGCGGCGATGGAGATGGGCGTGTTGGTTCCGGCAATCCGGGTTCGCGATAACGTCCAGCTCGGATCCAACGAATATGTGGTAAGACTCCGCGGCACTGAGACTGCGCGTGGAGAAATATTCCCCGAACAGTATCTGGCTATGAACCCCGGCGTCGCCACAGACAAGTTGACCGGAATAGAGACCACAGAGCCCGCCTTTGGGCTTCCTGCGACCTGGATAGCAGAGAGCCAGAAGATGTTCGCTGAGGTTGCGGGATATACCGTCGTCGAACCGGCTACTGTCCTGGTCACTCATCTTACAGAAATAGTGCGCAGACATTCCGCCGAGTTGTTGACTCGCCAGGAGACTCAGGACATCATCGATGCCGCCAAGCAAGAGGCGCCTGCGGTGGTAAATGAGCTTATTCCGGAGTCTATGGCGATCGGCGACGTGCAGAAAGTACTGCAAAACCTGCTGCGTGAGCGAGTATCAGTCAAGGACATCGTCACTATCCTGGAGGCGTTGGCAGATTATGCGCCATCCACCAAGGACACCGATATCCTCACCGAATATGTCCGCCAGCGCCTGGGGCTTGCGATATGCCGCCGCTATGCTGCTGACAACGGTACCCTAACTGTGCTTACTCTTCATCCTGCCGCCGAACAGATGATTCTCGACGGCGTTCGCCAGACAGAACTCGGCGCGAGGCTCATACTCGATTCCGCGCAGGTACAGGAATTGCTGACAGCAGTACGTGACCAGATCGAGCTTATGGCTCAACAGGGTCACGAACCGGTCATCCTGTGCTCGCCCAGGACAAGGCTGCACGTGCGCAGGCTGATCGAACAGAATTTCCCGACCGTAGCGGTTCTCTCGTATGCCGAGATCGCTCCGGACGTCAATATCGAATCTATAGGATTAGTCACACTTAACGAAAGAATGGTGGCAGCGGCTTAATGCGAATCAAAACATTTCAAGCAAATACTATGCAGGATGCGCTGGCGCAGGCCCGCGCGGAACTCGGCGAGGACGCCATTGTGCTTAACAGCAAGCACGTCAAGGCTGGCGGAGTATTGGGATTAGGCGGAGGCACGCGGGTGGAGCTAATGGCAGCGGTCGACGACCAGGCTGAGGCTACGCAAGCCAAAGTCGAGGCTCCCGTTACTGCAACGCCGATTCGAACTGTCGCAAGCGCCTACGCTGGGACAGCTACCATCGAGCGGCCCGTAGTAGTCGAATCTGAGCCTGAAAACAGCAACGAGATAAGCCAGATACGCGCTGAACTTCGCGATTTAGGCGAGGTGGTGAAGAGGTTGCTCTCATCACAGCCACAGCCTACCGCCGAAGATCTGCCGCTTCTTCTCAGGCTTGGCATAGATGAGCGAATCGCTCGCTCCGCGCTGGCGGATTTGATGCCTTTAAGCAACATAGTCGAGTTAGCCTCCGCTCTCGCCGGCAAGATGCAGGCGTTTGTCGCGCCGCCTGTCCTTGAGCAAAGACAGGTAATCGCTCTCGTCGGCCCCACCGGCGTCGGCAAAACCACCACTCTGGCTAAACTCGCCGCCAGGTTCGCACTCGAACAGGGCAAAAAGACCGCTTTGGTCACGGCAGACACATTCAGAATCGGTGCAGTCGAGCAACTTCGCACCTATGCGAGAATTATGGGCCTGCCCCTTGAGATCGCCCTCTCACCAGAGGAAGTAACCGCCGGGGTTGAAAAGCACTCCGACAAGGACGTTATCCTTCTCGACACAGTCGGCCGCAGCCAGCGCAGCGAGGATCACATCGCCGAACTGAAGACCTTTGTGCAGGCCGCCAACCCGACCGAGATCTACCTCTGCGTCGCCGCTTCACAGAGCAGAGAGGTGCAAAACGAAGTCCTCGAAAAGATGGCCGTTCTATCGCCTAGCAGGCTTGTCATCACCAAGATCGACGAATCGTGGGATCGCGGCAGTCTTATAAACCTGCCTATAAAATCCCAACTCCCTCTGGCCTGTCTGACTATGGGCCAAAACGTGCCGCAGGACATCGACTTCGCCGACGCTGGCACGCTCGCTAAACTCGTTACGGAGGTCGCGCAGTGATCGATCAGGCCGATGCTTTGAGAAATCTGGTTCGTGATCGAGGCGTCAGTTTGCCCCGGCGGAGACGCTCCGATGTCTATAAAGTAGCCATCACATCCGGAAAGGGTGGGGTAGGCAAGACCAGTCTGGCGACGAATCTGGCTATCACTCTCGCTGCGATGTGCGGCCGAGCCTGGCTTATTGACGCGGATTTTGGATTATCCAACGCCGAAGTCCTGCTTGGGGTGAAACCCAAATATACTCTGGAAGATGTGGCAAGAGGCCGAATCGACCCATCTGCCGCCTGGACCGACTGCGGCGGCGGATTACGCTTGATCTCCTCCGGAACAGGGCTGGACGCTATGGCTAACCTCGACGGAATAACTGGCGCCGAGTTGATAAACTGGGTCTTGGAATCAGTGCCAGAGGACGGCATCGTTGTCATCGACACCGCGCCCGGCATAGACGACTCGGTGATCTCGTTGTTATCTTTAGCCGACGAGGTTTTGGTGGTTACAACACCGGAGCCTACTTCGATTACAGACAGCTATGCCGCAATAAAAGTGCTCACACAGTCTCAGCCGGACTGCCAGATATCTTTAGTCTCAAATTGCTGCTCAAGCCCATCTCAGGCCGGAGTTGTGGCCAAAGGGCTGGACGGTATATGTAAACGCTTCCTTGCCAGAAGTTTCCAGCGACACGAATACGTGCCATCCGATGCCGCAGTCAGACACGCAATTCTGACTCGGCGCCCGTTTGCGACACACGCGCCCAACTCCCCCGCCACAGTATGGCTGCGGAGAATGGCGATTAAACTGACTGAACGGCGTCGGAAGAGCCATTCATCACACGCTGGCCCGGCTTTGGTGGAGGTATAGGATGCTGCTCAAAGCAGCTCTTAAAATTATCAATCTGTTTCTCGCTCTGGCGGCGTTTCTCGTCGTGGGCTGCAATTCGCTATACAACGGCGAAGAGCTTATATGGGCTGTTCTGAAGGCAGTGGTGACATTCGCCGTCTGCTGGTTGCTCATAAACTGGTTTGCTGGTTTGCTCTCTTTGAGTGTCCAGGGTCCGGAGTCGGAAGACCCGGGAGAGGACACTGCTAAAGAAACCGCATCGGCTGATTAAAGGATTTGAACGTTATGGATCAACGGACACGACTCTGGCGTGATTTGAAGCGAAAAGGCAGTGAAAAAGCTCGCGAACAGCTTATCACAGAATACGCCTATCTCGCGAAATACGCCGTCGACAGGCTAAATCTCACCCCTCACGGTGTGATCGGCTACGAGGACCTGATCGGTCACGCGGTGGTTGGGTTGATAGACGCAGTCGAAAAATTCGACCCCGACCGCAATGTCAAGTTCGAGACTTATGCGCTGACACGCATTCGCGGCGAGGTAATCGACGTCATTCGCCAACTCGACTGGACACCCAGATCTGTCCGCAAGTACGAATCTGAATTAAGAGAAGTCTACTCTCGTCTGGAAGTTGATCTCAAACGTCCTCCCACCGACCAGGAAGTCGCAAATGATCTCGGCATCGACATTTCAGACCTGGAGAAAAGACTTGCTGACATCGGCCAATCCGCGCTGCTGTCTCTTGATGAGGTCATCGCAACAGGTGGGGACATCAGTGCATCAAGTGCTGACAGCGACGACGATCCTGCCTCACAGGCCGAGCGATCCGATCAAAAACAACTATTGGCCAGGGCAATCGACGAACTACCTGAGCGTGAACGCACAGTGATCGCGCTCTACTATTACGAGGATTTAACACAAAAAGAAATTGCGGCGGTGCTGGAGGTGACTGAGTCCCGCGTCTGCCAGATTCATACAAAGGCAATACTGAGGTTATCGGGCAAGCTCTCCCGCAATTTGTTATCTTATGCATTCGCCGCCTGATAGGAGGTGACAGCGATGGGACCAGAAGCAGCGAATCTGGCTGGCTCCCTTTCCAAATCGCTGGACATAGATAGATCGAAAAATGCGTCGTCCAGAGCTTCTGATGTAGCACAGGAGAAGAACACCCAGCGATTCGACAGCGGCCTGCCGCCGATCAAGGCTGAAGAAGCCGATTCCATTCACAGAGCGCGACTGCTGCAACAACGTGAACGAAAGCGCAGGCAGATAGAACGGGAAACTGCTCGGAAGCATAAAAACACACAACGGCCCGATGACGACGGACTGGATGTGATGGTGTAAATCATGGAAGTCTTATTCTCAATAATCACGTTAATAGGTATGGGTTACGCGGCCTTTATGGGCGTCAAATGGATGTCCAAAGCCAATAATATCTCAAGAAAAAAGAGCCAGCCTTTGTCTCCCACAGACCTGAAAGTGCTGGAGGAGAGCGCAGCCCGGTTGATGGCCGATCTCAAAGCGGCGGCGGATGAATGTGTCGCACGTGTGGAGTTCACCCTTGCAGAGGCCGAACATAGAATGGCGGCCCTAAAATCGGACAGATCTTCCACCATCTCCCAGCAAATCGCCGCTCCCATTCAAAATCCAGGCGACCATATAGATGCCTTAGACAATTCGGCGTTTCTCAGCCCGCAACCAGGCATGACCACCGGAGAACTCGAACTTCTGCGGGGGCTGCGACAGTTGGCAAAATAGCCCGGAGCATCCTGATCCGGGCTATTAATCTACGGATAACGCCACTCGCCCTTAACTGCTACTCAAATATTATCGAGGATGTGTGAGGCCCATATTTCACGT
Organism: Armatimonadota bacterium; assembly: GCA_050948905.1. Classification (GTDB taxonomy): domain Bacteria; phylum Armatimonadota; class UBA5829; order UBA5829; family UBA5829; genus DTKD01. The sequence goes on from JBMNES010000001.1 coordinate 2,141,279, forward strand.
CGATGAAACTGGTCGCGGTCTGCTTGCCTCCAAGAAAGTCTTGCATCTTCACCTTGCCCGGCGCGAAGAACCACCGGAAAGTCTGCTTTTGTCCGGGTTGCATTAGCCGGGAGAATCTGGTGAATATGGTGCAGCACAAATCTGAACCCGTCATCACCAACCCCCTGGTGCGCGAGGAATTGTTGGTGATGTTAACGATATACAGCCCGGCCGGAGCTTCGCCTATCTTCTTTCGTATTCCCGAATCGGTAAGCGAAATATCTATCGTCCCTTTAGGCTCCTCGGCGCCCACTGCCGGTGCCGCACCCCTGCCGGCTTTGGCAGGAGCGATCGGCGGCAGCGATTCTTTGCTCACTTTTCCGGTCAATGAAAGCTTCACATTCGGCCAATAGACATAAAAAGCGCCTTCCTCGAAACCGTCCACAAACTGCTGCCCTTCAAGCGGTCCCGGCACGATCAATGAAATCTCGCTGCGGTTCTTATCCGGCGACGACATCAGCTCGTGGCTGGCATCGTGAATCGCCTCGTTGACCATGACTATCACCGGCTGATCTTCAACCAGCACTTTGCCATCACGTCGTATAGTAGCTTGTCCAAAAACCGCCACCTTGGCTTCTGTCTCAGGCAGATTGAGATCAGCCATGTCCAGGTTGCCGAACATAGGCCGCTCGAACTGCACCATTCCTTTGCCGGGGGCTTCTTCGCCGGAGAATGGAATAGCGCGTGTCAAATGCACGGTATAAGTTGCGCCCTTATACTTAAACACTGCCTCGACTGTGGAGGCATCCTTTTCAGGGCTCGCTCCCTTTTTTGCTGTTAATTGGATTGAGCCTGTAATCTCAGTCGGTGAGACGACGTCAAATTCGCCGTCGTAGATCCAAGCCTTGTCTGATGTGCTGGAAGCTTTGGCCGAAGGCAGTTCCTCCGCCGCCATCGCCGCCGTGCACAATACAGACGCAACAACTGCCAGAACTGTAAACGTTCGGATGAGATTGTGCATAATCCGTCACCCCTCTTGACTGCTTTGTGTGCAAACTGCCGTTATATCGCACTATTAGTACCCTGCACACCAGACCGGTAAACTCTTCTCGACAAGTGGGGTAGGGGATCGTTAAGTTAAGAATGCACTGGCTCCGCCGGTCAAACCAGACGCGAGAGGTCGACTTTGAAGCATATTGGCAAGGCTGTTTGTAACCCTCAATTCAATGCGGTTTGAGCCTGCTTTGACAAGCGCGGTGATATCCGCTTCATAAGGTGACCACGGCCGCACAGAGGCCACGGCGCCGTTGACGACAAACTCCACTGTGCCAGAACTGACGTGCGCACACAACATGATTCTCTGCCCACGTGCAAAAGCGGGTATCTGCACGTCCTGGCTATAGGCGATTGTGCCGGAATAATAGGGACAGCCCTGCTCAGTCCACGATCCGTTATAAATCACGCTGCGGGGTGGGGTGATGCGGCCGGATTCTGAGAGGCTGAAGTCACCCATAATGCGTGGCCTGGCGGGGGTCGGTATCGGATCACCCGTCCATCCCTTACGCTGTACCACCATTCGGACTCTATTAGCCCCTTTCGTAACAACCGACGCGATTTCCGCAGCCTTAAAATTGACGTCCACAACCCAGCCCTCTGTCATTTCCACGGGCTTATCATTTACAGAAACCACCAACCCGGACTCCGGGCCAAAACCCCACGTCCGCTCCAGCACAAGCAGCAGGCTGCGCGGGATATAGTCGGCGGTAAACGACGTGGTATATTCAAAAATCTCGACATCATCCTGTATAAGTGTGTTAAAGGCCCAATCGTCAAGAGTTAGACAGTTCTTGTCAAGAGCAGCGAAGTCCCACTCGTCGGATATCGTGATCTCCTGCCCCTCATCGATAAACGGCTTGCTAACGGCAAACGAGGGAATTTTCTCGAATGCGATCATTAGAGAACTGTGTCCCTCGAACCGATGCAGCAGTATGGTCCGATTCCCCTGCTGAGTGCAGTTCTGCAGAGCAGTGCACACCCCTGACTCCAAATCGATCACATTCGGAGCGCCATCGCATCTCACAGATATCTTCACTTCTCTTGCATCAGGTGACTGGTTACACAGGAAAAGCAGGTCCCCATCCGGCGTGCTGCGATGGGTGAACACAATGTCTTCACACTCCGCGCCGCCGTATCGTAAAGATATGTTGCGCTTTATGCTGAGCCGCAGGGCCTGGGCAAAAGTCTCTGACAGGTGATCTACCTTTTCTATTTCGAGAAAATGAACCGTCGACGGGTTAATCTCCGGGTCGAACATCGTATCAAACGTCTCTCGCACCAGCGAATCCTGCTCTCCGACAGAGTCTTTGCCTGGTAGAACCATCGTCCCGATTAATTTGCCGCCTTCGTCCACAAATGCGCTGATCTTCTCCGCGCTTCTGGCTGAAATACTCTCAAGCGGCGGCAGTACCAGCAGTTCATAGGCTTCGTCCCCGAACTGCATCTGCTCGTCTACCGACAGCGCTCGCGCCAGTGCGGCCTCATCAATGATGTCAAAATCGACGTGCTGACCGATCATCACAAGGCAATATGCATGCAGCCACTTCGCTGTCTCCAAATCCAACCGTTCACCGTGATTACCGGGCCTGAGCAGCGCCGCCTGAGCTTTGTGTTTGCCCTGCGAAAGGACGTAACTCAGCCTGGCGGCATAGTCGGAGAGGTGTTTATAATGATCCCAATACGTCGCCTGATAAAACTGTGACGGCGGCAAGTGCGGCCGAACCTGACCTGCGATGCTGTAATAGAAAGCGTTCGGGCAAAAGAAATTCGCCCCCAAACATGCCTGCAGGTCGATATTCTGTTTGAGTTCGGATAGAGACAGGCTCCAACCGGCCTTGCGGGGCAGCTTCGCGATTATCCTGCTCTGCCCGCTTAAGTGAGCCGCCGAAGATGCGAGCTTATCCTGCAGGATCGGCTGATTAGCCTGCAGCGGCGAGGGCTTTTCCAGGTTATAAACGCACAGCCCAAGTTTCTCAGCGATATCGTATGCTTGCTGGGCCCTTTGCACCAATTCCGCTTCGAGTTGCTGACTGCGGCCAGTCATCCTGCCGTCGATAAAGAACCCGCCTATTCCCTTTTCGTACATCTCCTCAAGTTGACGCTGAATCTCCGAGATGTCTGGAACGTCGTTCCATATCCAAAACGGCGCTGGGCGATACTGCCCGGGGGGATTTTTGAGATCTTCAAACATAGCTGGCCCTTTAATCGACAGTTTTCGACACTCCTGCGAAGCGAAAGACGTATACAACTTAGCTATATCTTCCACATCGGCAGGATAACCTCCTCAGCTCATCGAAGAATTGCTCGGAGGGCAGACATATTGTTGCGTTGGAAACTAATTATACCATTATTGGGAATCGCGCTCCTCGCCACGGGTTGCATCGAGATCGAGCCGAAAACAGGCACGCGCGTTACCGTGGATATCAAGACTGCAAAGCCCATTACCAGGCCGCAATTAGCCGCGGTGTCAAGATATTTGACCCTGCGCGGCGGGCTGCTTTTGGGAGTGAACGGGCCGAGGGTTGCCAGCGTATCCGATTATTCCATAACCCTTTTGCTGCCCGGTAAAAAGGTGCCGAAAAAAGAGGTCGACAGGCTGATTGAGCCTTACAGCATCGAGCTGTATCACCTCTCCTCTGTAGCAACAGAGAAAAATCCGAATCGCGCATGGACGATGCGAGCCCCGTCTAAAGCCGGAGGTTCATACCTGTTCAGCGGGCCAGATGCAGCCTACATCGACAGCCGTCTTGACCCAAAGGCTCTGCTTGCCGAGGTCGTCGACACAGCCCACAACAAGCCAGTGCTAACCGGCCGTGATATCTTGCCCGTCTCCACTTTCCAGCGCGCAAGTGAGGGCTTCTCGGTGTTGGTTAAGTTTACCGATGCAGGCAAAAAGAAGTTTTATCAATTCACCAAAGATAACCCTGGGGAATACCTGGCGGTATTTTATAACGGCCGATTAGTCTCCGCTCCGGTCATAAAGAGTGCGATATCAGAGGGACAGGCGTACATCACCGGCTTCGGTCTCGAAGACCAGGCCCGCGCAGCCGCCCAGGGCATCAACGCCGGCACCCTGCCAGTAAAAGTTGAGATTTCAAAAGTGCAATATTATTGACGTGTTCCGATGTCCGAAGTTCGATGTCCGAAGTCCAGTGCTCCCCGTCATTTCGAAGATTCAGGCAAGCAAAAAGGAGAACCCTCTGGTCCTCCCTTTTTCACGCTGCATCTGATAAAATGTATGGGTTACTGGGCAGTTAAATAGCCCGGGCTACCTTGCCGGCCTTAATGCACTTGGCGCAGACTCGCATCTTCTTCGTCGAACCATTGACGGTTGTGCGGACTGTCTGCAAATTAGGCAGCCAGCGGCGCTTGGTTCGCGGAGCACGCAAAGCCCAAGAACCGGAATGGACGTGGCGAATATTTTGACCAAAGAGCGGCCCTTTGCCGCAGACATCACAAACGTTGGACATATCTAAAAGGACCTCCATCCAATACAACACGGCATTTGCCGGTCCCAACGAATACGGCAGCGTCCTGCTTAAATAAATCAGAGGAGTGCTCGCGCCGAGAGTCCGGAGCCAACAAAACGCAGTAGACATTCTAACACAAACCGCCACTCATTTGCAAGCTCCGGCGCGGCGCTCGTTTTCTATATAGATTAAATGACAAACAATAACATAACCGATCTTATCAAGCCGCCGAGGGTGGTGGATGCCAGCGAAAGCGTCCGCAGGGCCGCCGGGATCATCTATTCCTCCGAGGCTTCACGAATTCTCGTAACCAAAAATGGCGGGGTAGCCGGCGGAATAAGCGAGCAAAATATCGCTGCTTATATCGCCTCGGCTAAAGACCCTGAGGCTGCACTGGATGCACCGGTAGAAAATCTCGTCGAGCCATATCCCGTCTTCATCAGCCCTTCAGTTCCGAAAACCGATGCCGCCAGGATATTTTCCGAGGCAGGGGTCGATATGTTGCCTGTGGTGGACAATTTTGGAGGGCTGCGCGGGGTGCTGTATAGAAGCGACCTCATCGCCCTTATGACGCGAAACCTGCGACCCCCGACCGTCGGAGGGCTGGCTACTCCCCTTGGAGTCTATCTTACAAACGGCACTGTCAGTGGAGGGGTCGGCAGCGCAGGTTTGTTTCTCACCGGCCTTTCTATGGGCTTTATGCTGATAATCAGCAAAATAGTGGGTGAGAGATTGATGCTCATGTTGCAACATCTCCTCAGCCACAAATTACCTGCCTTGATGAAGCTCTACTCGGCTTACGGTGTCTACAGCATTGGCTCAGCCGTCATTAGCGTAGCGTTTCTGCTGGCTTTGTTGAAATTATCTCCGCTTGCAGGTTATCACGGCGCAGAGCACATGACAGTACACGCCATAGAGGCCGGCGACGATCTTACCCCTGAGGCCGTGCGAAAATATGGTCGAGTCCACCCAAGGTGTGGCACGAATCTGCTCGGCGCCGCTGCCATATTTATCCTGATCACCTCCCAATTCAGCGGTGAAATTGCGGTGATGCTGGCCATTGCAGTCGTATTGCTGGGGAGAAATGCTATCGGAAGTTGGATGCAGAGGGTGTTTACCACAAAAGAGCCAAGTGACAGCCAGCTCGCCAGTGGAATCGCCGCAGGAAACGAACTGCTGAAGCGTTTTATGTCGCGGCCCAACGAGGTATTGACCGGCTTCCCCAGAATATGGAAGATGGGCTTTTTACAGTCGGCAGCGGGAATGACAACAGTGCTTGCCGTCGTATATGTTATAGAACGCCTGACCCATAAGCCGCTGCTGTTCTGATAAAAGCAGGCCACAGGAACCCGAACCGCCCGGGCGTCGTCCAAACCGTGGAGTTTGATATCATAAATGACCATGAGAAAAACACGTATCCTTTTCCCAATTCTCGTTTTTGCAATCTTTATAAATGCAGGCATAGCTGCAGCAGCGGTAGGGGTGAAATATAAGACCTCTGGCACGTTCACCGATTCAGCCGGCGGCCAGCACCCGTGGAGCATCAACGACGGCCACACCCTGATCTGGGACTCAAAGCCTTATATCCCGGTGGGGACGGTGTTTGTCTCCAAATATCTCGCAACCGATGCTCAGGACGACGCATATCAGACGGATGTGGCGGCGCTTGATGCCCTTAAAAGCAAGGGTATAACCGATATCATTCTCAAAAGTGGCGGCCCGATCACCAACTCCGACGCCGCCTCTTTGCAAAAAATCGTGTCCTATCTGGACAGCAATGGATTTAATTACGGCATCGAGTTCGCCGACGGCCCACGCCAGGCTCTTAAAGGCTATGTCATCGCGCCGGGTACCTACAGAATGGAAGGTCCGACTGACGATACTACTATCAAATGCACCTGGCCTGGCGTCGATTCTGCCATTTACATCATCGTCAGCAAATTCGACAACTCCATCAAAGCCAATGGTGGTGCGGTTGTAAAAGACGGCAAGGTCACGATTTACCTGCCATCCCCCCTCAAAACAGGGGAGGTTTTGATAGTATACCCCCACAAAACCCTCGATGGTGTTGCGGATTTGTGGAGCGGGTTTAGCGAATATAGAGATCGGCTGTTGGTGTTCCTGAAGAGTGTCAAATTTGGACCAGGGCTGCGATTTTTTATCGACCCGTTTGTCTCCAGGATGGACTTTTCCGACGATATGACCACCTTTCTGCCGACGTCAGGTGGATTCCGGCTTGGCCTGGAGGCCTATCTGACTCGCAAGTATCGTTTCGAAGGCGGCCTCAACGCAGGGTGGGGGCTTAACGAGAACCTCGAAAGTATCGAACGCGCCGCGCGGTTAATCCCCCTTTGGAGCCTGACTCGAGGTGTACCTTACGCCTACGATATGGCCGGCGCACATATGTTCTCAATAAACCCTGCAATATCGGGGCAGATATGGGGGGATATTATTGACTATCGCGATATGTCCGCCCAGGAGTGCATGAACACGATCTCCGATACGCTGCGAAAACAGGTCGCTAATGTGCCCGTCATATTCAAAAGCGGCAAATACCACCGTATCTATGCCAATCCCTATGGTATGGGCGGAATGGACGGCCTGGCTGCGGACGCTTATGGCACTGGTGAAGCGCCAATCGACCGCGTGGCCGGTGGGGTTTATTCGCTGGCGGAGGAATCGAGCAAATCGACCTGGTTTATCGTAGGAGGCACACAGGCGTCTGCCGACGGCAAGGCTCCATATCTCGGCGAAAGCGCATTACTCGCTACTCTCGACTCGTTCCGGGAAGTCGGTTGCAAGGGCTTCTTCGTAGATAACATAACCGGAGACTCCAATCAGGCCGGCTGGCTCGCCTCTTTTAAGGGTAAAATCACCAAAGACTGGACGGATTTTAAGCCCACTGTGATAAACTACCCTGCCAACCCTCTCACAGGCGCCTACGTCAAACGGCTGGCCCGGGATACCTGGTGGCTGCCGACGTTGCACAAAGGGGAGACGACTTATATCGGCGACGGCTTGCTCGCATACACCATCCTCGGCGAAAGCAGGTCGTATATCTGGTCGAACGCTGGCAAATGCACGGTGACCCTGGGCGGCAGCGTAAGCGGCGTTCCATCGGTGGACTATCCGCCTGGGGTTAGTCTGTCTGCAAAAAAGAAACTATATACCCTGGCTCTCGACGATTCGCCAGTAGTGCTCCGTGGAGTTAGTTTTACTGAAGTCTTCCCAAGAGAGACTGCCCAATTGCAGATTGACAAGCTGTCCAGTTTGATAATCGCCGCGGACAGGGCCGGTATCGACGTCAAGAAGGCCAGAGGCGGCCTTGAGAGCGCCAACAGGGTCTTATCAAACGGGCAGGCTTATATCTCCTACGGAATTGCAGCGGATGCTGCCAACGAACTGCGCGCGGCATTAGGGCCGGAGTTGTGGATAGAGGGAGAGCTTTCCCCTGCAGCAAACTTCGGAAAATCAGTATCTGCGCCGGGTGCCAGCGCTGGTCTCGCGTTGGTTCTGGACACGACTGAGAGCGCGCCGTTGGATCCATACAGCGTAGTCTACGGCTTCGCGACTTCCGCCAACTCCAGCCATGAAATATGGATTGCCGCATCTCCTCCCGGCGATGCTTCCCCAGTTTCGTGGTCGGTCGATGAAGGTGGGTGGACGCAACTGGCCGCTGCCGACGGCAAGACTATCGAATATGCGCCTGGGCTTACCTGGTATAAAATCGGCGTCGCCAACCTGGCTCCCGGAAATCATACCATCGCGTTCAGGGCTGATGGCAAGCGCAATCAGGATAATCGATACTATTTCGCTATCGACGCGATCGTATTAAGCCCGCACCCGTTCACACCTAACGGGATAATCAAGCCGTTTTAATAAAAACAGGCACGAATTATGCTAAATATCGTCTTTCAGGGATAACCGCTGAGACACTGGAAGGATATCCGTATGGCCGGGTGCAATATTTACCGAGGGCGAAGATGTGATTGTGCGGAACGAAAGCTGGATTGATACGTCCAAAATATCGAGGGCCGGGCGCCGTGAGTAGTCGCGTGATAACTGACGGCGCTGCTGACCGGGATATTGTCAGCCGGGTAATTGACGGTGATGTGGAGGCGTTTGGCATTCTGGTCGGGAGATATCAGGACCGGATATACAGCGCGGTTCAAAACTATCTCTCCAATCCGGACGATGCTTTGGATGTAACGCAAGACGCTTTCGTGAAGGCATATACGAAGCTGGGCAGCTTCGACGCCAATTCTGCGTTTTACACCTGGCTATACAGAATCGCGGTCAATACGGCTATCGATTCTTTAAGAAGGAAGAAAAGCAAGCCGGCTGATTCGCTGGACGACAGTAAATACTCACAAAGCAGTTACGAGCCTCGCTCAAAAGACCCGAAAACGGATCCTTTGAAAGTAGCGACGGCTCGTGAACAGGCGGATATGCTGCGGACTGCGATCGGCAAATTGTCTGATAAGCTGAAAAGCGTGCTGGTGCTCTATGATGTTGAGGGGCTGTCCCAGGACGAGGTTGCCGAGATACTGAAAATCCCGGTGGGCACCGTTAAATCAAGGGTTTCGAGGGCGAGGGCAGAGCTTAGAGAGATTCTTCGAGAGCAAATGGTGATATGACGATGAATTGTAAGACGGCGTGCAGCTTGATATCTGATTATCTCGACGACCAGTTAGCTGATTCACAAAAACAGAGCTTTGAGGCGCACATTGCCTGTTGCCAAGCCTGCGCGTGCAAAGTCTCAGAGACTCGCGAGATTTTGGTCTCCTTATCCCTGCTTGCTATAGAAAAATCCCCTGTAGACTGCTGGGAGCAGGTCCGCAATAGTATCGTTACCATTCCGAAAAACAGACGCCGGTGGTTTCAGGGAGCGCTAAATCCGATATTTGCGGCTCCGGCAGCGGTAGTGGCCGCTCTTGTTTTGGCGTTGTTCCTGTTGTGGCCAGCCCAATCGACTCCGCCGGCCTCCGACAAATCGATGGCTTCGGAGTACGCTTATTACATTGGTGTTCATCAGCGGGCGCACGTCCCATTGAGGTTCGCAGACCAGGACGCTGCGTTTGTTAAGGCAGAAATACAGAAGGCTGGTTTAATCGCGGCTTCCAAATGAATAGACCAAAGACGCTGCTTATATTGATAATTGCACTGCTATTTCCTACCGCCCTTTGTGCGAACGATTTAGCTGTGGAGATCGCTCGACGTGCACAAAATGCAGAGAAGACGGTCAGTTATCGTGGCATTAAATCCGTCTATGTGACTATCAACGAGAAAACGTCAGCCTCCACTGTCAAAATCGTCCATAAGAAACCGGATTTGACGAGAAGAGAGTTCTTCTCGCCGAGCCAGTGCGCCGGTGCTGTGCTTATCGAACGCGGCCCTAACACCTGGAAATACGACCCGGCTACCAAATGCTGGGAGCAGATGAGCTGGATGATTTCAAATGAATATCACCCGCGCGTGTTCGATAACTATGCTCTGAAACTGATCGGCAGCGACAAAGTTGCCGGGCGGGATGCGCACGTTCTGCTGGCCACTCCGAAACACGGCGGTAGCCGTCGCTATAAAATGTGGGTGGACAAACAAAATTATCTTACGTTGAAGCTGGATACGCAGACGGCCTCTGGTAAGACGACGACTTCGGCCGGGTTTACCAGGATCGCTGTCGAGCCGCGCGATATTTTCCCAACAGCATTTTCTATCCCTGCCAACGCGCACAAGGCCGATTGCCCGTCCTGTGTCGATTTCGTCGTGCGCAAACCCGCTTACGTGCCCAAAGGCTATAGAATGATCGGGATAGGCAGGGGGATCGTCGATGGACGCTGTTATGCCCATCTGCAATACTCAAACGGCGCGAACATAATCTCCCTGTTCGAGCGCAAAAGCTCGCGCAGCACAACCCCGCCTCAAACCCCGCAGAAAATTGACACGGTGATGTCCTGGGTCAACGGTGGGGTGCTGTTTACCTTAATCGGTGAAGTATCCTCGCCTGAGCTGAAAAAGATCGCTGCGTCGATAAAATAAAGCAGCTTTTATATGATCTTCTCTCTTATCACCGCGCTGGCGTAGTCCATTATCATGACGACCCCGGCTATCATCCATATCGCGGTCGCCGCCTGGCGCCATTGAAGCAGGTTCATGTATTGGATGAGCTGATAGCCTATTCCGCCTCCGCCCACCAGGCCGATCACCGTCGCCATTCTCACATTAATATCCCACCGATACAGCGTAAAAGCGATAAACTGCGGCACCACTTGCGGGATAACGCCGAATATGACTACCTGGAACTCATTTGCGCCGGTAGCTCGCACTGCCTCGATCGGGCCGTGTTCTATGCTCTCAATGGCCTCAGAATACAGCTTGCCCACCGCCCCAATACCGTGAATTGCAAGGGCCAACACGCCGGCAAACGGCCCGATTCCCACTGCGGCAACGGCGATTACAGCAAATATCAGCACCTCTACTGAGCGCAATATCGTGAACACGGCGCGCGTGATTCCGTAGAGAATTCTCAACAGCACAGAGCCTGACATCAGGTTTTTCGCCCCAAAGAAGCTGAGCGGTATTGCAAACAGCACCGAAATCGCCGTGCCCAGCAGCGCCAGATAGATCGTCTCCAGCATTTTCGGAGCAGCGTCCTGCAAAGCCTCGCTGATCACAAACCCGCGGCCCGGCACCTTAACCCGCGCCTGCACAAAATAATCCCCAGGGATGTCTCTGGTGTTTACAAACGATTTTGTAAAGGTGCCATCCTTGCCTGTTTTAATCTTGCCAATCTCAATTTCCGCGCCGCCGAGCAAAATCAGCGAGCCTGAGCATCCCGGAGAGAAATGGCTGCCCTTAACTGTTATGCGAGTGCCCACAGGCGCTATTTTGGGGCTAAGGGTCAGATGCGCAGATGTAGTCTGCTCGACCTCAGGCCGGGTTTCAACGCCCTGGCCGGGCACGATATAAACAGCGGTGGCAGTTTGAGTGGTCGACTTCGCCTCGACAAAATCTGGCTTAGCCATTCCGCCTACGATCTGGCCGATGACTCCACGCTGTTCAGGTTGAAGTTGTGGGATACGAATATCGGTGACCTGGCCTGCTGCAACGATGTTCAGCGCCAGGATGAGAAGAATCGGCATAAAAGTGGAGGTGACTCTGCCGCGCGCGACCATCACCGCATCGAATATGTTCCACGCCCACACCAGCGCCATCCAAATCGCCAGCCACTGCAGCCCGACTCCATAAAATATCGCCGCCTGAACCGGCAGGCCGATCAGCAGCGTCAGCCCTCGACGCACAGACCCAGCGTAAATCTGACCAAGACCCGGTACGATCGACAGAGCCCCGGCGATAAGAGCATTTTTATTCGATGCCGATTCGTTTCTCATGCTATCTCCACCTGCACGGCATCCTGACCATATATCTCTTTGAACCTTTTATCATCGATCTCTTCCGGCGTGCCGTCAAAGACCAGTTCGCCCGCTTTCAAGCCTATCACCCTGTCAGCGTATCGTCTTGCCAGGCTCAGAAAGTGCAGGTTGCACAGCACCGTCATTCCATCCCTTTTATTCATCTCTTCAAGGTGATTCAGCACCGAGTGAGCCGTAGCCGGGTCAAGCGACGCCACCGGCTCGTCGGCGAGGATAACCTCAGGCTTTTGCATCAATGCACGAGCGATACCCACACGCTGCTGCTGTCCGCCGGAAAGGGTGTCTGCGCGCTGAGACTCCTTTTCAGATAGGCCCACACGGGCAAGGCTTGCACGGGCGTCTTCGTAATCCTGCGGTTGGAAATGATGGAACATACTCGACCACGACGATGTATAGCCCAACCTGCCGCTCAACACGTTTGTCATCACGCTGGATCGGCTGACCAGGTTAAAGTGCTGGAAGATCATGCCAATCCGCCTGCGCACAGATCGCAAATCGGTTGTCGCCGTGATTTCGATATCGTCGAGGAATATCTGCCCGGAAGTCGGCTCAATGAGCCTGTTGATCGACCGCAGAAGCGTGCTCTTGCCCGATCCTGAAAGGCCGATAACCGCCACAAACTGTCCTGTGGGGATGTCCAGCGACACGTCATTAAGCGCACGAGTGCCGTTGGGGTATACTTTGGTCAGGTTTTTAATACGCAGCATACTGGCTATTTCTTTTTGTCGATCTGTTCGAGCTGAACGTTCTCAGATTTAGCGACTTCCCGCACGGAATCGTAATCGCTGTCCTTTGTGTGCTCAAATCCGTCGATTCCGTAGAGGCTCATAATTGTGATCCGCCCTTCATCAGACGCTGCCACCTTTATCAGGCCATCGGTGATCTTTTTCACTATATCCGGCGGCAGCCCCTTGCGCACGCTGACTGTGTCGTTCGGTATCTCGATGCTCTTAGCGATCACGTGGGTCTTTTCCATCACGTCTGGCAGCGAGTTCACAACTTTCTCACGCGCATCAGTTCCGACTCCGCCGTAAATCGCCCCTCCATCGACCTGTTTGTTATAAACCGCCATTATCACTCGATCGTGCGCTCCGGCGAATATCACGTTAGAAAAATACGTCTCTGGGTCAAAGCCACTGGATCGTATAAGATGTTTTGGATAAATAGCTCCACTTGTAGAGACCGGATCTCCGTAAGCAAAACGCTTGCCTTTAAGATCCGCCAGCTTGTTTATGCCGGTATCCGTGCGGGAGATTATATAGCTCCAATATTTGGCGGATTTATTACGAACCGTCACCAGCACCACTTCCACGCCATATTTATCGTGGGCCATCACATACGGCACAGGTGGCAGCCAACCGACATCGACATTCCCCGCGCCCATAGCCGTGATAACCGCAGTGTAGCTCGCCGGCACGCTGACCTCATACTTCAGACCCGTCTCCTTTTCCAGAAGCTCAGCCAGTTTCTGGCCGCTTAAGACGAGTTTATTAGTGTCCAGAGAGGGGACCATAGCCATCTTAATAGGGTTGGACGCGCTGCCGGGCTCACCTGTTTTCTGGCCGCATCCCACTGCAAAGACGAGTATAATCAGCAATATCCAGCCGAATCTCAATCGAGAAAACATTTTATCCTCCATAAATCCGCTACACCAATATCAATTGGTCATTTTATAAGAATTATCCTTCGCAGTCTTTGACGCTGGCTTCGCCAGGTGATAGACTTTTATTGGGCAGGGAGGCGCCATTGGCGAAACGAAGATCAAAACCAAAGACAGGCGCTTTCTTGTTGCTGTTTCTTATCACAGCGTGCATCGCCGGGCTTGTAGCTCATCGCCCCGCCAAAAAGCCGCCAACTCTGCTGGACACCCTCGATCACTGCTCTATTATAATAGATTTAGCTGAAGGGGATTACAAAGTTGCTCCTGCGCTTGCAAATACTGCCGAGGCAGAGCATTTTGACGCTATGATGAGGCGCATAAAACCCGTCGCTGCCATTACAGGCACTTATCACAACCCAGACTATCTCCCTATTGGCGACATTCTCATCGACGGCAAGCTGGTCCACCGCGGATACCAGCGCCAGGGCATCGGAATCACGTCCTCCGGCAAGATCGTCTTTCGGCAACGCCACGGCTCTTCCCGGATCGATTGGGCCGGGTGTCGTCACGGAATCGCCTGCGGGCCGAGGCTGCTGCGAGATGGAAAAGTCGCGATAGACGTCGTTGCCGACGGTTTCAGCGAGGCTGCCAGCTCACTCAAAGCGGCGCGCTGTGCAGTTGGTGCAAATGCAGAGGGACATTTGATTATGCTCGCCGTGCGCCAGCCGATAACCTTGCAGACTCTCGCAGAGGCTATGGCCGAGCTTGGAGCGGTCGATGCGATAAATATGGACGGCGGCTCGCTATGTGCTTTTTACGCAGACAACAGATGCCTCATCCAGCCGATTCTACCGGTCAGCAACGTTCTGGCTGTATACAAGGTCAAATAAAAACGGGCAGAGCTCAAAGCCCTGCCCGTGGTGTTTCTCAATAGCTACCAGCCTCGGCGACCGCCGCCGCCAAAGCCGCCACCACCGCCGAAACCCTGCTCCGCTTTCTCAGCTTTGCGTCGGTCGCGGCAGGTCTTGCAGCGGATCGGTTCGCTAAAACCGCGGGACTGGAAGAACTCCTGCTCACCAGCGGTGAACGTGAAGGTCTGTCCACATTCCTTACAGGTCAGATCCTTGTCCTGGGACATTTGCTAAACCCCCTTACCATACTTTACTTTCACTTCTGTTGACGTTTTGGACCATTGAACGGGGGCCTTGCATGCACCCAAGGGATCTGTTTCCTTATCTTCCGATTCTTTCAGTCCGGCCCGCGGGATTATCGACCTACATCCCTCGGACAGCAGAAGCCACCTCCATTATACCTTACGCAGGGCTGTTTCAAAATAAAATATGCAATTATATGAAAAAAAACGTTGTGGAGGTGCGTCTAATGGTTATGGAGAATACCAATAATAGGGAATAGACATAGGGAGAAGCTCAACAACGATGAACCGTTGCGGTGAGGGAGGATATGTCGGATCTGGACAAAGATATAGAGCGTGGGATAAGTGTCTTCAAGCAGGGCGATTTTGACAAAGCCGCCGGGCTGCTTGAGGATGCCTCGCGTCGCTATCCCGATAGCTACGATGCATTCGTCTACCTGGGTGCAGCCTATGCCCAGCAGGGGCGACACAATGCCGCTATTGGTGCGTTCAAACGAGCCTCCGACATAAAGCCGGACTCTCCGCGCATACACTACAATCTCGGACAGGCTTACGAGGCCGCTGGCGTGCCCAGAGAAGCCTGGTTCGAGTATAAAAAAGCCCTCGAAATAGACCCCAAATACGGATTGGCGCGCGGCGCTCTGATCTCTCTGACGCAGCGATTGCCAAAATTGCTTGCCCCTGGCATAGAAGTAGCCGCATAACGACCTCTCTTGCATTATCGGCCTTATTAAGCAACAAATTGTAACAACAATTTGGACGCAGCCTTTTGTCTGGCACGAATTGTGCAAGTAGTGAATATGAGAATAGAATATCGACAGTGCTGATTAGCGCACACCAGGCGGGTAGATCAATAGCACGGCAGCGACGACAATTTTCCACGGGCGAGTGCCATGCTCCGGTACTCTCCAATAAACCCGCACAAGACGGGTGTGTTGCTCCAAAGCGAGTAATGCCTCAGCACTGGCATCGCCCCGGCAGAGACTCCAGGTCTTCGCCGGGGCGAATGTTATCATCTAGCCGTTTCTATTACGCATCCTGAGCAGCATCGTGCCAAGCACCTCGCCGAGGTTATCCGACGCCTTGAGGCTGTTTCTGCGTAGTCGCCACAACTGCGGCCACAAAGCAGGACGGCCGGCAATTAGAGCCAATCGCTGAGTCCATTGCTGATGTGTGGCAAGCAATTCCACTTCCTGCGGTAAATCTCGATCGGCTATGTCGCTTATGCCCTTTACAACCATAAATGGCACACGTCTCACAGAGCAGACCTCAGCGGCTGCGTAGGCCTCCATATCCAGAGCAGCAGCCCCTGTGTTGCGATAAATACTGACCTTTTCGCTTGCGTTCAAAATTATTCGGTCGCAGGTTACCATATCCGACCGCCAGATTGTAAACCCGAGCTTTCCGCTTGGCGGAGTCGACGCCATCAGTCCTGTGCTGCATTCTATCGATGGCCTGTTCATATCCGGCAGCTTCACATTATCCGCCATCACCACATCGCTGACCGCCGCCTTGCCATCAAGCGCCGCCGCGAAACCTGCGCAGGCAAGCCACGAAGCTCCCTGATCTATCAGCCGATGCGTCGCTTCGCTGCACAGCTTTCTTCCCATACCCCCAACTTCGGCCAACACCCTCAATTCGCCGATTTGCCAGGCGATTTGTGAGGGATATTGAGTTCGGAGTCTGCGCGAATGAGAAAGTACGCGGCGCAAACCCCTCATCTCGGTCTCCAAAGCAAACACAATTCCGAAAGTATTTTGATGATGCCTGCCCATCAATGACTACCCCGAAAATTGATTAGTCTGTATGGGTATTACCCATAATAGAGATGATTGTCTATGGATAAACAGAAACTTATAGCCGAGCTACAAGCCACTGTACAGTCCGAATCAAGGTTCATTTGTGACGACTCCTCCCCACACGTGTTCGGGGACGGGAATCTGGATGCGGCGTTGATGCTAGTAGGGGAAGCTCCCGGAGCAAAGGAAGTCGCCGAAGGTCAGCCGTTCGTCGGTATCGCGGGAAAGTTGTTAGACCGGGAAATGAGCCAAATAGGCATTGACAGGGCCGAAACATACATTACAAACGTAGTCAAATGCCGCTTGCTTAAGCCAAATACCAACGCCAATCGACCCCCAAGCATAGAGGAGCGTCAAACCTGGCGGCCGGTTTTGCTGCGTGAAATAGAGATAATATTTCCCAAATGTATATTATGTCTCGGTTCAACGGCGGCTAACGAGTTGATTCATAAAAGCTTTAAAATGCGAGAACAGCGGGGCGTACTGTTTTCAGGACAATTTGGAATCACGACTATCGCCACCTATCACCCCGCCTACGTTCAGCGTTGGCAAGATCAGAGCATACTGAGTGATTTTCAATACGACCTCACAGCAGCGAGCCGTGTTGCTATGAACTCCACATAATAGCAGGACAGATGCGCCGTACAGCTCCAGCCACACGGCACACCTTGAATCATGCGCCAGAGCGCTGCCTGCGTAAAAGTGAGTTTTGTTATGTCGCTCTGTAGATGAGATTCATCAGAATTTCTTTCATACTGCTGTATCTTCTTTCGGGAAGGTCCTCGATGGCATCCAAAATCACATCCGGAGCTTCGTTGTCTTCGGCGCATCGCAGGATCTCCATCCGCGAGCACGGAAATACAATGTCATCGAAGTAAGCCCCCAGCCGGGCAGTTGTCCTTGTGCCTGCGCGAGTCTCCATAGTGGCATCCTCCTTTATGGGTCTCTGGTGAGGAAATAGTCACAACGACGAGTTCAACTTACCCAGTTTCGTTATTTTCCTAACGCGGCCAACCTGCAGCGCACTTAAATCGAGGCGTTTCTCTTTAACAGCCTCATGCTGTTCGCTATGACCAGCAGGGCGCTTCCTTCGTGCCCTAATACCCCGATAGCGAGGCTGATTTTGTTGGTTAAAGCTCCGAAAACCAGCAGCACAACGACTAACAAAGACAACGTAATATTCTGAATGATGACGGATCTCGCCCTTTTGCTCAAAGAGATCGCATACGGCAACATCGCGATGTCATCAGCCATCAAAGCCACGTCTGCGGCCTCAATAGCAGCCGGGGTTCCAGCGCCTCCCATCGCAATGCCGACGTCAGCAGCCGCCAGGGCAGGGGAGTCGTTTATACCGTCCCCGACCATCGCTACCCGTTCCTTTCCCATCCCCAGCTCACGAATCATCCTGAGCTTATCTTCCGGCAGAAGCTCGGCGTGTTCCTCGTCGATTCCAAGCTGCCCGGCAATCGCGCGGCCGCTCTGAGCAGTGTCACCGGTCAGCATAACCGTCTTACGAATCCCCACCTGCTTCAACTTGCTAATGGCATCTGCACTGTTGGGTTTGAGGGTATCAGATGCCCCTATGGCTCCCCGAAGCGTCTTATCATCTGCCAGATAGACCACGCTGCAGCCCCTCACCTGCATTTCGGCCATCGCAGTAGTCCCCGGCACATCTATCCCGAGTTCTCTCATAAACCGGGTGCTGCCGATATAAAACGCCTCACCTTCCACCACCGCACGGGCGCCTTTTCCGGGAAATGCCTCAAAAAACTGGACTTTACGCTCCGGCAGATTCGCGTTCCGAGCCGCCTCGATAATTGCATCTGCCAGAGGATGTTCCGACCTGCTTTCTATGGCCGCTGCGATCGCGAGCACATCATCGGCGGAGTTGGAATTGAACGGGATCACCCCGCACAGCGATAATTTTCCCTGCGTCAGCGTGCCTGTTTTATCAAACGCAGCAATCGTCACATTGCCCAGCATCTCCAGGTGCGCGCCCCCTCTGATAAGCACCCCGGACTTAGCCGCGTTTCCAATTGCCGCCACGATTGCAACCGGAGTCGAGATAACCAACGCACAAGGACAGCTCACCACCAGCAAAGTCAGCGCCCGGCTGAACCAGTCCTTGTATCCCCCCTCCATAAACAGCGGCCCCACGATGGCGACCACGACCGCAAGCCCAATGACGCTTGGTGTATAGTATCTGCCGAATGTCTCGCTGAAGCGCTGCGCCGGCGCTCTTTGTGACTGCGCCTGCTCGACCATATTTATAATGCGACTCAGTGTATTATCCTCGGCAGGGCTTGTTGATCGAGCTTCAAAGGAGCCACGGCCGTTGATGGTTCCAGCGTAGACCACATCCCCCGGTCCTTTTGCCACCGGCGCTGATTCGCCGGTAATTGGGGATTGATCCACCGTGGATTCGCCTTCAACGATAGTGCCGTCCACCGGTATCTTATCTCCCGGCTTGACCAGCACGGTTTCTCCTACTTCAATGTCGTGGACATCTACCGATACAAAGCTGCCGTTTCTCCTGACCATCGCCGAGGAGGGCGCAGTCTCAATCAGCGACATAATGGACTTTCGCGTCTTGTCGACTGTATATGCCTCCAACGTGCCACCAAGGGAGAACAGAAACATCACAGCTCCTGCTTCGGCATATTCCCGAAGGGCGATAGCTCCGATGGCTGCCACGGTAACAAGCAGATTCGTGTCTAACACCAGCCCGCGCAAACTCAGCGCCGCCGTCCGAGCCGTGAATATCCCACCGATTATCGCAGATAGAAGAAAAAGAATCGCCGTGATGGTGGATGTGCCAGATATCAACCACACGATCCCACCCGCAGCCAACAGCGCCCCCGAAGCAGCGGTGCAAGCCAGTCGCAGGTTGCGTCGAATCGTTACTCTGGGTTCCGGTGCCGCGACTATTCTTTCTCTTTCCACTTCATAGCCAAAGTCGCGCACTCGCTCGATAACAGCATCCAGGGAGGTTATGTCCGGTTCATATTCCACGATAAGAACTGAGGTGGCGTAGTTCAGAGAAGCCCACGCGACGCCGCTGATTCGCCGGATCGCAGTCTCCAGTTTGTGCGCACAGTCGGGGCAATCCAGGCCGGTTATCCGCACGGTCTGGTGACTGAAATGCTCAGCGACGCTTACTCCAAGCGCCCGGGCGCGTTCTTTTATATCCTCAAAGGTGAGTAGATTGGTGTCGTAAGAGATGCCGATAGCTCGGTTTTCGGGGTCCACAGAGACGACTCGAACCCCATCCAGCTCCTCCAGCATCTCCTGCAGTCGACCGGTGCAATGTCCGCAGTCCTCAAAGTAGTCCGGCCACACGACCGGGATGTCAAGTGTCCGTTCTTCCATCACCAATCACCCGCCTGCTCCGAATCGAAGACGGATTCAGAAACCGCCGAGCTGCCAACAATTGACCCTCGGCGGAATCTGACAATCTCTTAATTTATAGATACCTGTGCAGTAGGTGCTGTCAAACCATTTGCTTCAATATCCAGCAAAATGGGCATCGAACTATTTGGAATACGCCTTTGCCACCTTAGCAACAGCCTGGTAAATGTCGTCGATTTCCTGTTGGCCGAAGTTCTCGTTGCACGGCAGGATCAGCAGCCTTCTCAGTATCTCAAGTGTGTTCGGGCAATCATCCGGCTTATATTCGATCTCTTTACCATAATGCGGGCAACTGAACGGACACTGGCTCTTGCCGTAGGTCGCCTTCTCCTGCATAATCTGGCACATATAGATCGGCTGGCCGATATATCCGTGTCCGACGCCTATCCCCTCTGCGCTGACGGCTGCGGCAAACTCCTTCGGGCTGACGCTGAATGCGTTGTCATCTATCATAAACGGATAGAGCCACCAGGAGTGCTCACAGCCTTCCCGCACCTTCGGAACGACGATGCCCGGAATGGTTGCCAGTTTCTCAGTCATAGCCTTCGCCGCCGCCCGGCGTCGCTCAACCGTATCGTCGACCTTTCCGACCTGCGCGCTTGCAACAGCGCCGCTGAGTTCGTTCATGCGGTAGTTTATGCCAAGGAAGCCATATTGTCGCACGTCGCCACCTCGTGGCCATCCCTTATCCATAAACAGGCGGGCTCTTCGTGCCAGTTCATCATCGTTTGTGACGACAATGCCGCCGTCTCCGCTGGAGATATGCTTCGACTGCTGAAGGCTAAAGCAACCGATATCTCCCATAGTCCCGACCAGTTTGCCCTTATATTTCGCCATATAGGCCTGGCAGCAGTCCTCGATTACAGGGATATTATGCTTTTTGCCTATCTCAAGAATCGCATCCATATTCGCCGGCTGACCGAACAAATGCACAACGATGATAGCCGCTGTTTTATCGGTAATCTGCGCTTCAATGCTCTCAGGCAGCAGATCGAAATACTCAGGCTCAAGGTCTGCAAATATCGGAATGCAGTTTTGCAGCATAATCGGCGCGATGGTTCCCATATCGGTGATCGGAGTAGTGATCATCTCCTTCGCGATATCGCTGTTAAGCGCCCCTAATGCCGTGTGGATGGCTGCTGTTCCCGAGGTAACCGCAATGGCGTGCTTCACTCCTAACAGTGCAGCAAAGTCCTGTTCGAACTTCTCGACGAACTTGCCGCCGAATCTAAACAACTTGCCGGAGTTGATAACCTCGGTCAGGTTAGCGATTTCGTCCTCGCCAAAAGTGCGTCCGCTGATGTCGCTGACATTTGGTAGAGGCGTGGATCTGACCTTTCCACCGCCGTCGATCGCCAAATCACTCATTTTCATTCCTCCTGATGTATAAAAGCCTTACTGCCTCTGGCACATTCTACTCTTGCAGCCAGGCCTTGTAAACTCGGTTTTGATAAAACGACAAAAGTGATAGAATATAGAGACTACCAGCCTCTACGGCGGATAATCTAAACTCTGACCAATGCATATTCCAACCCGTGATGAAATACAACACAATACAATAGAATACCTTCGCACTGCCGGAGGTACCAGGCCGGATTTGCGAGTAGTCGATTTGCCGACGGGCAAGATAGTCGTAAAAGACTTCAAAAAAAGCTCCCCTGCATTTGGCAGGATCATCGGCCCTATTCTTATTTACAGAGAGCGCTGTGCGCTTAGCAAATTAATTGGGGTCAAAGGCGTTCCGCAGCTCATCGGCAGAATCGACCGCTACGCATTCGCTATGGAATATCTCCCCGGCGCCAGTTTAGATCGCAAAATAGACAAGTCCCCAAACAACGAATTTTATAAAGACCTGGCTGGAGTAGTCGACGATATACATGCGCGTGGGGTAGCCCACTGCGACCTGTACAGCCGTGGTAACGTGATATTCGGCGACGATGGCCAGCCATATATAGTTGACTTTGCCGCCTGCGTGCTGCGTGGCGGCAAATTAAACTTCTTTATGCGAGCGCTGTTCAACCAGTTCGTGCGAGCCGATGAAAAGGCCGTGCTGCGCATCAAAAGACGCCTGTCCCCCAATTTGCTCACAGAAGAGGAGAGGCAGGAACTCGACACCCCACTTCCTCTGGACAGGCCCGCGCGAGCGTTCAGCACGTTTTTTCGTAAAACTATACGCCTTTTCTTCGTAAAAAAGCAGCAGTGACCGATTAGTCCTCGATTATCGGTATCCGTTTTATATTAGGGTCTGTGAATATATCGGCCTCGTCCGCGCTTGGCGATGAGAACTCCGACACTATGGCCCCATCATCTCCAGCCTGGAACCAGTGTAGAGTCTCCGGTGCCAGCGTATACTGATCCCCCGGTTTAAGCACTATCTCATGAAACACAGTATAATGCTCGCTCGGCACTCTTGCCTTAATATTTGAAGAAGGCTCACCAGAGACGTATAGATATACCTCTCCTTTGCGACATCTGAAAGTCTCCTGCTTGCCGGCCCTGTTTTGTACGGGCGGATGCTTGTGTTCCGGACACGTCTGATTCGGAAACAGCACCAGTTCCTTTGCGCAGTAACGATCGTTGTTTGTGTAGACCACGATCTGCAGCCCTTCCGTCAGCAGCCTGCCAAGGCCGAAATCAGCCACCTCGATATTGGCGCGCTCTTCATCCGTGATCGCGATCCCGGCCGCGTCCAGAACCTCGCCGGTCTTTTTCTGTGCAAGAATAATATCCGATCGCTTCATAAAACACCTCACTTCGATAGTAAAATAGTAAAAGCATATTCCTTCACAAATTAGGTTCGCCGAAAGAAGGCATCTTACCTCTTAGTTCAGAGTCTGATAGAATAGTCTATGATACAGATTTGCAAGGCCGATTTGATGAGTATCGACTTTCTGCCGATAATGCATAAAGAGCGTAGCCAGGAGGCACAACACGTATGTGCAGTGCAGACAGAGAACCAGTAACGACTATATTTGGCTCCAACGTGTTCAGCGAGGCCGTCATGCGCGAACGGCTGCCGGAGGATGTTTATAAGGCTCTCAAGCCAACCATCCACCAGGGCAAACCGCTGGACGCGTCTATCGCGGGTGTTGTGGCCAATGCTATGAAAGACTGGGCCATAGAAAAAGGCGCCACACACTTTTGTCACTGGTTCCAGCCGATGACGGGCGTGACTGCGGAGAAGCACGATTCATTTATCTCCCCCACATCCGACGGGCGCACTATTATGGAGTTCAGCGGAAAAGAGCTCATACAGGGTGAGCCGGATGCCTCGTCGTTCCCATCCGGCGGTCTGCGGGCTACTTTCGAGGCACGTGGCTACACCGAATGGGACTGCACATCCCCTGTCTTCGTAAAAGAAAACGGCGACAATATTACGCTATATATCCCCAGCGCGTTTTGCTCATATACCAGCGAAGCTCTGGACAAAAAAACGCCTCTGCTGCGCTCAATCGACGCGCTCAGCCATCAATGCCTGCGGGTTCTGCGCGCACTTGGCAATAATACATCGAAACGAGTCATAGGCACGCTCGGCCCGGAGCAGGAATATTTCCTTGTCGATACGGAGTTCGTAAAAAAGCGCCTCGACCTGGTCCTGGCGGGCCGCACACTCTTTGGCGCACCTCCCCCCAAAGGCCAGGAGATGGAGGATCACTACTACGGCGCTCTTCACGAACGCGTGGCCTGTTTTATGCACGAGCTTAACGTAGAGCTTTGGAAATTAGGGGTATCGGCGAGGACACAGCACAACGAGGTCGCCCCTGCGCAATACGAACTCGCACCGGTCTTCGGCACAGCCAACGTCGCCACTGATCATAATCAGCTATGTATGGAAACCCTGCAAAAGGTAGCCTTGCGCCATAATTTTGTCTGTTTGCTGCACGAAAAACCATTTGCACGAGTCAGTGGGTCTGGTAAGCACAATAATTGGAGCATGATGACCGACGACGGCATAAACTTGCTCGACCCCGGCGTGACTCCGCACGACAACGAGCAATTTTTGATAATGCTGTGCGCCGTTATACGTGCTGCGGACAAATACGCCGGATTGCTTCGTGCCAGCGTGGCTACTGCGGGCAATGATCATCGACTAGGCGCCAACGAAGCCCCGCCGGCCATAGTGTCGATTTTCTTGGGCGAACAACTCACGGACATATTCGAGCAACTCGCCAGGGGTGGGGCAAAGACCTCCCGACAGGGTGGGGAATTGAAGTTAGGCATCAACACAATGCCCGCCATTCCCAGAGACTGCACCGACCGCAACCGCACCTCGCCATTCGCCTTCACCGGCGACAAGTTCGAGTTCAGAATGGTCGGTTCCTCTCAATCGACCGCCGGGCCGACTTTTGTATTAAACACCATCGTGGCAGATGTGCTCTGCGAGATAGCCGACGAACTTGAAAAGGCGGAGGATGTGCATTCCACCGCCCAGGCGCTGCTGCAGAGAATCGCTATCGACCATAAAAAGATCATATTTAATGGGGATAATTACGCCCCGGAGTGGGCGGCTGAAGCACAACGAAGAGGCCTGCTCAATATAGACAATTCAGTGGACGGGCTGCGGCCGATGCTGGAAGAGAAAGTGCAGGTGCTGTTTGAAAAACACGGTGTGCTTTCGAGGCACGAGCTATTCGCCCGCTACGAGATATTGCTGGAGAGATACTGCAAGGAAATCAACGTCGAGGCGCTGGCCGCTCTGCAAATCGCCAAACGCCAGATCATGCCCGCGGCGATTGAGTATTCCGGCAAAGTGGCAGAGTCAGTCGCCGCGATAAAATCGGTTGGTGCGGCGGCTAAGAGTCAGAGTAAACTGCTGGGCGACTTGTGTTCGCTAATAGACGAGTTGCAGGTCAATATTGTCACTCTTCAGCAATCTCTGGATGAGGCGGCATCAACGGATACGTTGGAGAAACAGGCACAGGTTTATCGCGATTCAGTAGTATCCGCTATGGGCGCCGTGCGGCAGGTTGCAGACGAGCTTGAGACGATCGTCGACGCGCGAATTTGGCCGCTGCCGACTTATGCAGAGATGTTGTTTTTGAGGTGACAATATTCTGAAAGCCGGGATTTAAAGCCGGATCCGATCTCAACACGATTGACAAGGCATTCGTTTTGGCTATATACTGCTTGAACTTCGAGCCAGGAGGTAACGGTGGAAGGCATCCGATTAGAAGTTGAACTAAAGCAAATTGATGGTACTACTATTCTGCAGGCGGCGGGGGAAATTGATGTCTACACCGCTCCGCAATTCAAGGAAGCCATCAGCTCAATCATTGCATCCGGTCAGAAGCATCTGATCATCGACATGACTTCTGTGAACTACATGGACAGCAGCGGATTTGGGGCTTTGCTTTCGGCCACGCGCAAGCTGCGACCGGAAGGCGGCACTATTAATCTGGTCAAGGTAACCGCTGCCATAGATCGAATACTGAACATCACGCGCCTGAACACCGTCTTTGCGACACACGACAGCATTGATGAGGCTTTAAAGGCTGTTGGACAAGCCTAATTGCTTGAATAGCTGCGCACAAGACCCATAACTTTGCCCAGTATTCGCACGTCTTCCCGTGCAAGCTCGATAGGCTCATAGCTGGGATTTGAGGCCAGCAATCGAGCAGGGCGACGTGATGAATCCAGCCTTTTGACGGTCGCTTCGTCGCCTATCAGCGCGGCGATAATCTCCCCGTTTTCGGCGTTGGGCTGGCTGTGGACTATAATGGTATCCCCGTCGAGTATCCCGTCCCCGTTCATACTATCCCCCCGCACCGTCAACGCGAAGAGCTCCTCAGCGTGTGCGGCAATCTCTGCGGGGATCGGAATATACGATTCTATATTCTCCACCGCAAGCAGCGGCACTCCTGCGGCAATCGCACCGAGCAGGGGCACGGATACGCGGTTGTCGTCGTTTTCCTGTGCGATTAAGAGGCGTATGCTGCGAGAGGTGCTCTCCCGTTCGATGAATCCTTTTCTTGCCAGAGCGTCGAGATGAACGGTGACTCCTCTGAGGCTGGCGATATTTAAGGTTTTGCCAAGCTCGCGAATAGAGGGTGCGAAACCCTTGCGTGATATATGCTCACGAATGGCTTCCAGCACCTCGCGCTGCCGAGCAGTAAGTCCCTTACTCATAAGCGCACCTCCAACCGAAGATACGCTTAGTTTATAATAGACACAAGTCTACTGTCAAGTGCTACCCGGACAGTCGCGCGTCCGAAATGTTGAATTAGTAAACACTCAAAACCCAGGCAACAAATGCGACAATTACAGCAGCCGGCGCCAGCAGGGTAATGCAACCCATCGCCGCCCCCAGTTTCCTCTGCCGCCCGGACCGCGTCAACGGTATGCCGATCTTTCGAGAGATATTCTGCTTAACCCTGGTCACGCCAATCAACCGCTTCCAGGAAAACCCACCCTTATTCATAAATCCTCCTAAGCTCGCTCTTCTTATTTTATTTCATCATCACGGAGGAAATTACCTCCGCCTTGCAGGCTATCCGAAAATGGAATCCCGCCAAAAGCATTGACGAGCGCAAGCCAAATGCGGTATACTTCCGGTGTTGGAATCGGGGAGTAGCGCAGTTTGGTAGCGCACCTGAATGGGGTTCAGGGGGTCGCAGGTTCGAATCCTGTCTCCCCGACCAACATCCTGAGAAATGTATCGTATCTTACGTATCTCCCGCATCTCGCCTCAAAGTCTTTTGACCCGAAGAGTATGCTTGCTTATCGCCTGCCTGGTATAATATCCGCACATCACCTGACCACCTGATGAAGTATGGAATAACGGCATGTGCTGTGTGTGTTCTGAGAAGAATCCATCAGACGCGAACCAGACAATAACGTAACGGATGACTTGAAATTGACTGGGAGGCATAAAATGGGAAGACGCTATATCTTGCACCTGTCAATGCTGTTGGTGCTTGCAGTTACTTTGCAATTCTCCGTCAGCCCCACTTTTAGTGAAACAAAGTTGGCCAAATCTTCGGATTCCCTTGGAGATTCTGTTAAAGACTTGAAAGATGCTCTGAAGGACTTAAAAGACCTGTTAAAGGGCAAAAAAAACGATAAGCCCGACGAAGAGTCTCCACAAAAAACTGATGAACAGCCTTCACCGACATCAGACTCGTCAAAATCCCAGCAGAAACCCACAGGGGATGTGTACATAGCCGTCTCCAAAGATGGTACTGAAACAGTATCGGGACTGTCGGACAACGATCGATTGTGGGTCAAAGCGTCGAGCGTAGATCTGCCACTTGCGGCGCAGGTTCCCGAAATGCGAATGACACCTCCGCTGGATATCAATAAGCTCACACACGCCCAATACAACGGTGCAGTATCCGCGGCGATGGAGGCTATGCGGGAGCTGATGGGCCAACTTACACCCGCTGAAGATGCCAAATTGAACGCGAAATGGGCCCCTCTTTTCGGGTTTCCGACCGAAGAATCTGTTACATATCTAAATAAATTGAACCCTCTGCTTTCGGAGTTTTTATCCCTGCGAGGGGCTGTCGCGACGGCTGCTATTGAGTTCGACGGCGCCTGGGAGGAGGCCGTAATTGCGACGAGTTACGATAGCGAAGAGGGAGCCAGCGAGGCCCTTGCCTTAGCGGCTGTGCAGAAAGACAATTTGACCGCGCTGCAGGCCCGAATGGTCAAAGTCGCAAACGCCATTCAGGTGCTGGGAAACCCGCCAGATCCGATTCAGGCTCAACAACAAGCTCGAAAGCGGCATCAGGCAGCTATCCAGGCTTCGTCGGGAATGGTTTCCGTGGTCACAATTTCCCCGGCCAAACTCGACGCCAAAACGAATATTCCGTGCACGTTCACCGCGAAAATGCAAAATATCGCCGGCAAGGTTACCCTGAACTGGGTCTTTGGGGATGGTGCTGTCGTGACGGGTGGTCCGGCCTCCATAAAACACACCTACGCCAAAGCGGGCAGTTATGTCGTTCGAGTCGCCGTATATGATGAAAAGAAAGCCAAAATCGCAGAAGCCACGGCGAAAGTCAACATAACAGCCGGCGCAGCACCCGCGGAGGAGAAGGCGACGGCGTGGGTGCTGGTGGACAAAAAATCCGAAAGAACCGGTGCTCTGACCTCATACTACTCTGAAAGCTCCGTGAAATGGAACGTCTCATCGACATCTATAGAGTGCGAACACCACAAAGACGGCCAGTTCTGGAGCCACTATCACTACTCCTGGGATGAACCGCCCACGCGCCTGGTTCCAGGAGAAAAAGTAATCCTCAATATAACTCTGAAAGGGCTGCCGGACGCCAAATACCTGGTGCGTCCGATGGATGAAGCCGAATTGATGCTGACTGCCGTCGTAGATCAATTTAATCAGAATGCGAGCTTAGGCAGTGCTTATGCCAAATTGCATAATGTCGCAGTAAGAGATGAACCCAACAAACAACGCCGCGAAACTACCCAGTTCACTATCCCAACTATAGTATATGCCAAAAATGGCGAGATACGAATTACTGTTGCGGCTTCTATGGCTGGGCAATCTGTCAGGAATATATATCTTTATAAGCCGGGCACCGGGGGTGGGGCGACGCCCACTGTTTCGGAGAGCGCCACAAAAGAGGATTCCCCTGATAAGCTCGCTCAAAAAGAGCGCGATGAGGCTAAGCAGGAGACTATTGAGTTTCATAAGTCCAACATCAAAATTATAGAGGGACACCTTGCGAAGGATCGTGAAGAGTTGTCTAAGGAGACCGATCCGGCGCGAAGGGCGGCTCTTCAATTCCGTATTCTGCAGGGTGTCTCAGACGCCCAGGCGGAAAAGGACGTTATCAACTCATTAGAGACTGGACGATACGTTCACACACGCACCGAGTTCGATGAATACGCCCACCAGCAGTTCATTCAAAATATTCGGGACAATCAAAGGGAAATGGAGAGCTTCCAAAGGTCGTCGGCCGCGCTGTATCGCATGGCTGGGATGTTGCCCCCTGGTGAGGCGCAGGAGGCACGAGACTTTATAGATAAGCAATTGACTCTTGATGTCAAGACGAAAATGGACAAGGCTGCCATCGACAAGATCGCCTCGGCTTTAGACCATAAAGTGCAGGGCTATTTTCAGGCATTGTCCGCCAAAAGCGAGGAAGAAGCCGCCTGGGCTAATTTCGGACTTGAGGCTGCGGAGAACATTAAGGCGGGCGCGGATACCGGCATGATGGTCTGCTCGTTATTCGGTGGAAAACCCATCCATGTTGCCTACCAGGCCTCCGCGGGTTACATAGAGGGCGGCCCGGTAGAGGCGGTGCTCAGATCAGCTTCTGCTTTCGGCACGGCGGCTAATACGGCTGTTGAGGCGTTCAGAGGTTATGAAGAGGGCGGCCTTGAAGGAGCGGCAAAAAGAGGTGCAAAGGCCTACGTGATTTCAAAGGCGTTTGAATACGGAGCTTCTAAAGTGATGAGCGGAGCGAAGCCCGCTGCCAAAAGGCCGACCGTAAAAGAACAATTTGAGCTGGCAAAATTCAAGCAGGCTCAAAGCGACGGCGAATCACTGGTCAAGAGCTTCCAGCGTGCCGAGCGAGAGATGAGAATAGCCGCAAGAACCGGCAAATCGGCCAAAGACTTAATCAAGATGCAGGCGGATTTGCGAGACAAGGCGGCTGCTATCAACTCCAGCCCCCATGCCAAAAACTTCCTGAAATATAAGGGCGATTTTCACGCTCAGAGAGCCTACAATGCGCAGATGAAAGCAGTGCATGCCGATGTAGAGGCCAAATTCCACACCACAATGAGTAAGCAGGGATGGAACGACCAGAAGCTTGTGGAGTTCAGAAACAGTTGCAGTTCCGGCTCTGTAGGTATGGATACAGACATCGGCCTCGACGAACTGGCGGGCAATCCTTTGCTGAAAAATGGACAACGTGCGACTGTGTATAATTGGCAGACTGATGCGCAAAAGGCCTGGGACAAGGCGTATAAGGAGACTACTAAGCGCAGCGCCAGTATGTCCTGGGAGAACATCACCACCAGCGCCCACGCTGAAAGCTACAAAGATCTAGCCTGGCTCGGGTCGGATAAGAGCGCGGTGACTGCGGCGTGGGGCCAGCAGGCTGCGGACGTTACACGATACAAGGCCTGGCATACGCTCAACGACAAATCTCTGTCACACATGGAGAAAATGCAGGAAGTCAGCCGGGGAACCGCAAAGGATATCAACACCAAGTTGCAGCCTATGCTCAACAATGCGAAACCTTCCAGCCCTGCCGCTGCCGAATCCCTTAAACAGGCCAGGACGCACTGGCAAAAGATCCAAACGACGCTGGATGCCTTCGGCAAGAATGAGATCGACCCGATCACTGCCGAGCGCAGGATCCGGGAACTTACCGGCGGCAAGGGCATTCCTGAGGTGGTCGAGGACATGGGTACACTGATGGAAGGTCTTCTCAAGGGCTAAAATCAGGCTATAAAGTCAAGGTATTTGATGGGGCAGCCGGCACTATTCCAAGGCTGCCCCATCCCTTTGAAATATCGGCTATTTGTTTGTCTGGAAGTAAGCCTTGTTAACGTACCACTCATACATTTCTCTATAAGTAGATAGTCTGCCCACTGTCCTTCTGCCGGGCGGGCGCGCACGGATGTGGCCATCGGTGTATAGGTAATTATTGTACTTCCCGTGCCAGGGGCTGCCTGGGTTGATGGTGTGACTTGCATACATTTCGGCTGAGTAGCCTCTCACCCCTGTCCAGTTACAGCAGCGGTAGATATAAGCATATTCCGTGTTAATATCCGGGTTGGCGATTCGCAGGGGCAAGCCTTCAAACAGAAGTATCGTATCTCTCTGGCATTGGATATTTGAGGTGCGGATGCCCTTTAAAACATATATGCAACTGCCGTACTCCACATCTGCCGGGTCCCTCAAATATGAGTTCATTGTATAGCTTCGAGGGTCATAGAGGCTATTCCATTCCGGCATCAACGGGCAGCAGAAAACGCTGTGGTGTCCGCGTTGTCTTACATAAGACTGAATACCGCCGTCGCCGCTCTGTGCCCAATAGGTCCAGTTTCCACGCAGCCCGCCCGGACACGGCCAGCAATCGGCCCAGTCCTGCGAATAAGTGTTGAAGGCGCTCATAAGCTGCTGCAGATTAGCGGCACATTTAGTCTGATATCCCGCTCGGCGAACCTGAAAAAACATGGGGAAGAGGATTGCCGCCAGCACGGCCATACAAGCTAATAAGATCAGTATTTCGACGAGGCTGAAACCGCCGCGAGCGCCCTCCTGGCTCCTATTGCCCAATCAATCCTGCTCCAGTGTGTCAGATCAAACCCAGCGCTTCAGATATGGTTCAATCGTTTCTTTAGCTTCGCCAGCGCTTCCTGCGCCAGGGCGTAATCCGGGTTGATCTCCAGCGCGCGGCCATACTCATACTCCGCTTCGCTTAAAACCCCGCCGGCCTCATAAGCCTGGGCTATGTTGTAGTAGATACTTGCGACGTGAGGTGCGATTTGCTGCGCAGTTTTAAAGGCCCCTATCGCGGCGTTAAAACGTTGCTTTGCCGCATAAGCCGCGCCAAGATAACAGAACGCTTTATAGTTTTCGTGGTCACTGTGTGTGACAGCCTCTAACGCTTCGACAGCAGCGTCGAAATTGCCCGCCTTAAATGCTTCAACGCCTTGTCTGAACTGGTCATTTTCGCTCATAGCCCATCACCACGCACAGTATATCCCTGCCTGTCACACGTGTCAATGACTAAAGTAAGAGTTCATTATAAACGAACATAGTATTAAGGCCATTGGTTTGATATTTTGCGTGTAGTCGCGGAATTTACTGAAAAGTGTTGGTGTTGATCGGGTGCTGCTGCCTGATTGTTTGCCGATTAACTACCGCTGTGTTAATATTTTCCCAATAACCCCCGATAATAGGAATGCACAATTGCACACCGAGAAGGAGCTCGAGATATGAACCTCTGCGTTATTGGCACCGGGTATGTTGGTTTGGTTACAGGGACGGTCTTCGCCGATCTGGGAAACAACGTGGTCTGTTGCGACCACGACGCCACCAAAATCGACATGCTCAAGCGCGGCGAGATGCCCATTTATGAGCCGGGCCTTGAAGAAATGGTCAAACGCAACGTCGAAGACAACAGGCTCAGCTTTTCCACAGATCTGGACAAAGCCGTGCGTGACAGCGAAGTGGTGTTCATAGCAGTAGGAACCCCGACAGGCAATGATGGCTACGCCGATCTCAGCGCGGTTAAAGACGTTGCTAAAGTCATTGCACGTAACCTTGATCGATATAAGGTTATCGTCAACAAGAGCACCGTGCCGGTTGGGACTGGCGATTTGGTCCGTGAGATAATAGACATCAACAAGGTCAGACCCCATGTCGAGTTCGACGTGGTATCAAATCCGGAGTTTCTGCGCGAAGGCAACGCCATAAACGACACATTGCAGCCGGACCGCATCGTTATCGGAGCGCCCAGCCAGAACGTCGCCATGCGAATACTCGAGCTCTATGCACCTCTGGAGAGGCCTATGATCATCACAGACGTACACTCTGCAGAGATGATAAAATACGCCTCAAACGCATTTTTAGCGACCAAAATATCGTTCATCAACGCGATAGCCAATATATGCGAGATGGCGAATGCCGATGTGGTGCAGGTTGCCAAAGGAATGGGAATGGACACCCGCATCGGGCACCAGTTCCTGAACGCGGGTCTTGGCTACGGCGGCTCGTGTTTCGGCAAGGATACTTCTTGTTTGGTCAGCACGGCAACCAAACTCGGATACGATTTCCAACTCCTCTCCTCGGTCATCGACATCAACGCAAATCAGCCGACGCGTTTCACGGATCGCCTCAAAAATGTGCTGGGATCGCTTGAAGGGAAGACTATCGCGGTGCTGGGGCTTGCCTTCAAGCCTAACACCGACGACCTCAGAGATGCAAAGTCGCTTCAGGTTATCGCTAATCTGCTTGCGGACGGCGCTACTGTACGGGCTTATGACCCAATCGCCATGCCCAACACCAAGCGAATCTATCCGCAAATCACCTATTGTGAGAACGCCTATCAGACCGCTGAGGGTGCAGATGCGCTTCTAATCATTACCGAATGGAATGAATTTAAATACCTTGACCTTGCAAGGGTGAAGGAAATGATGTCACAGCCGATAATATTTGATGGACGTAATATTTATGATCCCGAAAGGATGCGCCGGATCGGCTTTGACTACTATTGCATAGGCCGACCCGCCGTCAAAGGAGAAGAGAGCTAGGACGGCAGGCGTCACGTTTCCAGGGTCGGGATCGAACAGGAGCAGCGATGATTGCAACATCTGAGCTAAACAAAAAATACGCTAAGGGGTTAGAGTACTTCGATCAGGGTCTGCTGGTTGATGCCCTGGCCGAGTTCGAGTCCGTGCAGCAGCTTGCTGCGGAAGGCAGTCCCGAAGCAAAGCTCGCCAGGTTCTATATCGGCGAGGTACATGCCAGGCTGGCTGAAGAGTGTGATCAGCGGGGAGCCAGAGACCACGCGGAGACCCACCTGCGAGCAGCCATTGAGCGCAATCCCAAATATCCCGACCTGCATTTTCAACTGGCGACAACTATCGCCGAATCGGATCGCGTCAAAGAGGCGATTGACGAGCTCGATATCGCACTTGAACTCAACCCGCGATACGCCAAAGCCATGCTCGTTAAAGGTGTGCTGCTCTATAAATCGCAGGAATATGATGCTGGCGCCGATATAATATCCGGCGCTGTCGAGATTGAGAAAAGATACGCCACCGAGCTTTACGACCGCGCTATGGAGGCCCATAAGAAGGGCGATCACAGGCGGGCACTGGCACAGTTTACCGAGCTTTCTCTTACCAATATAGATGATATTTCCTACCACTTCGGAATAGGCAAGAACCGGTACCGATCAGGCGACTATCGCGGCGCTGTAGAGGCGTTTGAGCAAGCCCTCAGCCTTAATACGACCTACCCGGACATTCGCAACTGGTACGGCCTAGCGCTGATGGGCTGCGGAAAACACGAAGAAGCTTTCGAACAGTTCCAGTCTGCACTACAGATCAACCCGGAGTATGTCGGGGCTACGATTAACGCAGGGGTAGCCTGTGAGATGATGGGCAGACCCGACGAAGCCAAAGCTCTATATAGACGCGCGCTTAAGCTAGACCCTGACAACGTCGAGGCGCGCGAGAGGCTGTCTCAACGCGCTGCCTCCTGACGCCGCCCAATCACGGGTCGAAAAATACCGGGCTATATCCGAGCCTTCTTGCTCTGCTGGTTCATCTCGGGCGGCGGCTGATATAACGTGCCTGTCGGCTTCCTCTGCTTTTGCACAGTGGCGGCCTTGGGAAGAGCGGCGTCCAGCGCGTAGTGCAGACCAAATGCCAGATATCCAGCATAAGCCGCGTTCGCTCTGCCGGCAATCACTCTGCCGTCGGCTGGGTTTATCGTGTCACACGCTATGCCGTCGTCGAGCTTTGCCTTGCTCAGAAACTCTAACGCTTCCTGACTTCGAGACGCCAAAAGATCGTTGACCAGGTCCAGTAGAGACAAATCATCCGTGCGATTCGGATTGTGCTCTGAGTCGAGCCACGCCATAGTATTGTTATACACTCCGTCGTGCGGGGCGCAGAAACCGAAATAAGTCAGCAGCTTCAGGCTTCCTTCCGAATCGTCTCCCAACTCGAAATTGCCCTTCAAATCAACGCTTCGCGCGAACATATCTCCCAAAGGCCCTTTGACAACGAAATGCTTCTGAATTGCACTTCGCAGCTTATTGGATATCGCCGTCGCCTCATCGACACGATCCAGGTCGCGTATGCGGTCGTAAAGCAGCCCTAAATCTATCAATATCCGCCACGCCAGCACGTTTGCCATGCAGTTATACGGATACTTCGACACTTCTCCCGAGGGCGTCCACAGGGTCTCGAAAAGCATCGTCTTGGGGTTACGCTGCACAGTGAGTATATCTTTAATGGTGTTGATGCCTGTCTGAACACGGCGATCGAACAAAATAGACATATCCTCAGTAATCTGCAGATACATCTGCAACGCCCTCAGCGGGGCACAAAGCTGATCCAGCGCAAGCCCCGGCTCCAGCAGTATCCCATCAATAAACCGACCATACATCCCGACGTTATTAAGCTGCTTTGTAAACGCATAAATCAGCATCTTGCGAGCTTGCGACCAGTGTATGTGCAACACTGCAGGCAGGCTCCATCTCATCGCATGTCGATCGCGATACACACCACATGATTCGCTTTGAGAACTTCTCGCCGAGGTCAGTACAAGCTGTTCCGTATCCAACGTCGTTGCCTGCGAGTAAAAGTAGTTGTAAAAAGAGTTGAGGTTCATAAGATGCTTGAGATCAGCGTCTTCACATTCGATTACTCTCCGGTCCAACCACCCACCAAGGCTGGCCAGCAATCGTTCCCAGCCCTGAAGCTGCATTTCCGCTGCCGAAGCAGTAGCGCTAGTCTCTTCAAGACCTATGCCCACGTAAATGGTCATAGTCTTCCGTTCCCCAGCGGCCAGTTCGAAGTCGCTCAGAAAATCGTAAAATATCGGCGCATTGCCCGATACGTTCAGGCAGCCTAAAGATTTGTCGTCGCATTCGCCGTTCCAGAGCCGGGCCGTCATATCCTCTTCAGGTACGAATGCTATAGCGAAAAGCGGCGTATTGCCTCTGAACTCGATGACAGGCGCCACGGACCTTTGCGGGTCGATACTGGCATGTTTGGTACCGGTCATAGGACGACATTTGCCGGAAGCTATGCAGGTCGACTCCCAGCATCCCCGCCATCCAGCACGTATCCTCTTCGCTAAGCCAGAAGAATTCTCCAGCTTTATTGAATAAATAAAACCCCTGCGATCAGCCGGCGCAAATATCGTAGCAGTCGCTTCCACGCCGAATGCGTCGACCGTAAACTCAGGTATCCAGTACGAAATCAGCCGGTTTTGAATATCCTCTGCAGTCGGCTTCTGCCCATCGACTTCGAGAAACGGCGCCAGCAGAGGAGAAGTATCCGAACCGTTCATTTCGACGCATGCCCGAAAACCCAGGTGCGTGAAACCCGCGCTTCGGATGCCCCCGGTTTCCGTGCAAATGTCCGGTATCGAGATATATTCGTTGCCTGTGCTAAGTCGTTTCATCGGCTAATCGAGCTTCCTCAAGGCTAGTCCACTAAGGAGTTTAGGATAGAAATAAGTCGCCTTTTGCGGCATCCTTTCACCCGCCGTGGCGATATCCAACACGCTTTTCACCGCGATGTGGTTCACAAAAAACGCCACCTGTCTCTCTCCGGAATCCACCAGCTTAAACGCCTCAGCCGGGTCGCGGGTGTAGATGATATGCGCCTGATTGCGCAGTTTCTCTTCGCCGATTCCCAGATGCTTCTCCAAAATCAGCTTATGGAGTTTGTTAAGCTCAAGATTACGACTGGCTTCCGACCCTTCTATTTGCGACTCAATGCCCGGTTTAGGCACCAGAATCAATGCCCCTCCGCCAGAATACATCCCGATCGCATTCTGGTCCGCCATATGCGCGATTAACCGCTCCTTGGACGACGCCCTTACTTCAAAAGTATCTTCCAGCTTATCAGTAAGCGAATCCAGCGCATCCTGATCCAGATTAGCCAGCACCCTGTGAGTGGGATAGATGGTCATATCCTCTTCGTAGACGTTGATCAGGGTCATCATCGCGTAGTCAAACTCGCCACCCCCGCCGGTTTTTTCACGCATTTCATTGCGATACGCAAGCGCGGTCTCATAGCGATGATGTCCATCGGCAATGGCTATTTGCTTATTCGACATAAACGACTGCACCCGGGCTATTTCCTCAACATCTGTAATAGCCCAGAACCGATTAATAACGCCATTCTTATCGACTGCCTCTTCAATAGGCGAATCGGCCATCGCTTTGTCCATTACTTTATCAAGCTCACGATCTGCGTCCGCATACAGCCCATAAACGCAGTCGAGGTTCGCTTTAACCTGTCGAATCAACACGGCCAGATCGGATTTTGGCCTTGCAAGTGTGTTTTCGTGCGGCAAAATGACGTTCTCGGAGTACTCACACAGTTTTGTTGCGACAGTAAACCCTCTTACCGATTTCGGCCCCTCGCCGACATCGAAAACCTGCTGGTAGACGAATATCGCCGGCTGTGGATCCTCTTTCAATACTCCCGAATCCAACCATTCATTGAGGTATCGTCCAGCACGGGTGAAGCGGTTTTCTTTATCGTCATCCGACGGCAGCTCTTCTCCGAGGACAAGTCGCACGAAGTTATATGGGTTGAGCTGATGATAATAAACCCGATCTTCAGGTGAGATTACGTCATAAGGTGGGCTTGTCACGTTGCTGATGTCGCCGACGATTTTTTGGTCATATCGAATCGCCGCGAACGGTTTGATTTCCGCCATTACACACTCCTCTGCATGGATTGCTCGCTTATTATATCACGAACTGCCTATGTTTGGAGTGCGGCCATACTGCAGAAAATAACGCCGTCTGGCTTATGGCTCATCTATATCTTCGCCTTCCATATCGTCCGGCATAACCTCGGTTGGGCGTTCGACGGACATCTGCTCAATGCGGGGATGTGCCAGCTTCTCGACTTCTTCCTCGGCTATTTCGTCCTGGTCATCCCTTATATCCGTGGTAGTCAGATTGCTGTAGCCTTCAGCGTAGTCGCTCGGCAGCATCTCCTGATTCGGATAATCCTCGTCCATCTCGCTTTCATCCAGAGCGTCGAGCACCTCTGGCTCGTCTTTTCGGCGATGCGGGTGGGGGAATGTCAGCGCGCTATCGACGTCTAGATCTTCAGGAAGCTCCAGATCCACGTCGAAAGCATCCCGATCAGCGGCGAAATGAGAACTTCGAGGCTCCCGTGCTTCGATCAGATCGTCGAGATTTCGTATTTCCTGTTTATCACTTCGGAGTCTATCTTTTCTCATTGGAGTCCTCCTGTACGTTATAAAATTACCCTCCAATGCAGAACAGATAAACGGATACACAAACTCAGATACTATTGGCCAAACACCCCCGCACACCTGACAAATGCCTGTTCAATTGTGTCTTTGTCCGCGGATACGTGGAGATTACGCATAGTAGTGAGGAAATCGCGGTGGTTGCGGCCGCGTCGATAATCAGGCTCTCGTGCCGGGTGTTTCAGCACAGCGGCCAACAGGTCAAAGTCCAAGTCTACCAGCACGGTTCCGTGCAATAAAATCGAGCGCCACTTCCGAGCCTGTGCGTTGCCGGATATCTTTAGCTCCCTGACAGCCACATCAGATATCCCTCTATAGCAACCATCAATACCAAACTCCGCCAACCCGGCGATTATGAACTGCGCCCCGCTTTCAAACGTCCTTTTAATATCCAGGCCACCGGGATCTGGCGCAGTGTACGAATAGTTCAATATCCCCCCGCTCTGAAGCACCGTTCCCCCGCCTGTGATGCGTTTTATCCAGCCGACTTTCCTTGCGACGCACTCTTCGAGATCAAGCACGGCCTCCGGTTTATCTCCGCACCCAAGCACGAGCGCCGGGGTATCTCCCCACCACAGCCTTAGAGTCCGCCCGCCCGTCGCCGCTGCGTCTTTTGCCAGATACTCGTCAATAGCCAGATTTGTGGCTATATCAGGCTCAGATGAACGAACAACTCGCAGATCGCCGTAACAACAGATGTCCTCAAGACAATTCTGCTCAAGGGATTCAATTTGAGGCAACGACGGTGCGAGTTCCACTATAAACCTGTCAATCCATTTGTCAGCGTTGTAATTATTCTTCTACATATAATTCCCCCGCAGGCGTATTACTTCCTGCCTGTGCATATTCTGACCACACTAAATGCGATTCGCTCGCCTGTAGCATATTAAAAACACGCTGAGTCACCGCGCTCATCAAAAACCCCAGCACACCAGTCGTCATTGCTAAAACAACAAGCTCCCAGTGCCGCAATACCGTTGAAACAATTACTATGGAAAAGTTTATGGCCCATATCAATCGGGCGATCAACATAATCAAGCAGAGTCTGGCTCTCAGTTTATGTTCGTCAAACTCGACGCTTCTCATACCAACCCATCCTGCAGTTGTCGTGCGCTGAGCGCATCTAAGAGTTGTTTTCCGCATTTCTCGTCATATATTTGATACTATTCCACTTCAGGCTGCGTGAAATAGCAGGATGGAAGTGCTATCATGTCGTAACTAAAATGCTGGAGGATCAAGCATGGCATCATTCAAGAATGGCGACAGAGTACGAGTGATAACTCGTGACATAAAGCCGGAAGATGAGAAGAACGGACTCTACTACTCTTATTTCGGCGGTCTCACCGGGTCCGTCGACTGCGTTTACGACGACGGTTCGGTATGTGTGGATGTCGATTTGGATTCATTAAGCGAGGCAGCACGAGATCGACACCTGGCGATGCAGGAAGCTGAGAAGACCAAATGGCTGGAAGGCCTCTCCGGGGAAGCCCGTGGCAGGCTCACCGCTGAGCAAAAACAACTCAAGCTCAGCTACAAAATATTGACGTCTGTAAATGACATTGAGCATTTTAAAGGGGACAAACCGACCGGCGGCAAGCGAGGCTCAAAGTCTACCGATACGGACTCGCAGGAAGCTGATTCATCTGACTCTAAGAAGAGTGCCGCAAAGAAACAGGAGCCGCGTGCGGCTCCACCCTCATCTTCCGAAGACTCCACCCAATCCGAAGAATCTCCCGGTGGCAAACGATTAAGCGCCGATGACCTGGCTAAAGCCGAGGAAGAGTATTTCAAATCGCTGCAGGATCGCACTAAGTAGCTCCTGCTTGCGGCATTGCCTTACTACGCTCTCTGTCAGTGCGCCTGCCCGTTTTCGTGTACAGCTCTCCAATGTGACGCAAACCCTGCTCCAAAGACCGCTATTGCGCTGCTGTAGTTGATCCACACCAGCAACAGAATCACCCCCGCAAGAGGCCCATACACCCGGCTGTAAGACGCGAAGTGAACCACGTATATAGTAAATATCTGCTTTG
Organism: Armatimonadota bacterium; assembly: GCA_050948905.1. Classification (GTDB taxonomy): domain Bacteria; phylum Armatimonadota; class UBA5829; order UBA5829; family UBA5829; genus DTKD01. The sequence continues at coordinate 2,181,166 of JBMNES010000001.1, forward strand.
CAGCTTCCCATAGCAGACCCGCGAACACGCCTCCCGCAAGAGCATTACGCCACCGCACCTGCGCATTCGGCATTATTTTATAGATTAGCGTGAAAAGAATCACGGACGCCACTGCAGCCACCACGTGACCCAGCAACTGCCATAACACCGGGGTAGAAGAGATAAATCCCGGGCTTACGCGGCGCAGAGTCTGCAACAAAGCCGTAATGCCGAAGGATATGGTAATTAATAGCCCAACAATTAGAAGAATCAACAACGCCAGCCCACGGCGTTTGAAGTAGTTTCGGCGCAGAGGTGCGCTCCATACGAGATTGACAGCCTGTTCCATAGTTAAAGTCGCCGCCATCCCCGACCACAAAGAAAGCGCCAAACCGATCCCGGTAGCCGCATCCCTGCCGTGCAGCACGCTGGTGACCATATCCATCGTAACCGACCCGATGACCACCTTGCCCGCGAAATGGGTTATCAACTCCTCCGCGTGCTGCGGAGAGCGCAAAACATAGCCCAAAATCCCCACTGCAACGAGCGACAGCGGAAACAGGGAGAGAAACGTATAGAAACTCACCGCAGCAGCCAGCAACAAGCCATTGCGACCGGCGAAATTCTGCCACACCTCGCGCATAAAAGTTACGTTGTCCCTGAGCCTCATGTTAACCGGCCCACAACGCAAACGCAGATCATAGCTGGCTGCAAAAGCGTCACTGTTTTACCTTGATCAATGCCGTGCCGTGGTCTGTTCGGTCGGGGTAGTAGGCTTTAACCGTGAAGACCAGGCCATTCGTAGAAAGAGGCCCGTCCAAAGCCACCGGCCCCATCTTGAACTCCCCATTCTTACCCGCCGTCACATTCTGTGACACAACCTGTCCCGCCAGCTTCAAAATCCCGCTCAGCCGGTTGGAATATGTTACCTCCACTCGTACAGCGCTGCCCGGATCAGCAATGCCGATGACAGTGAGTGTGCTGCGAACTCTTGCGCCATCGGCAGGCGAGGATATCACAACCTTACCTGGCTTACTTACAACAACCGCACTTTTGGCAGGCGTCGCTGGCGCAGGATCTTTTTTTACCTCTTTTGGAGCAGGTTCGGGCTTCGGCAATTTGTCGGGCTGCACAACCCCGCCCTGAGCAAAGCCGAGGGGTGGGGCAGTTTGCTTTTGCTGACCTGAACCTGTCACGTTAATTAATCGACTTGCCTGCATCGGAGGCGCGTGAACTCCGTCTTTTCCAAGATATCCGACCAACGGCGCATTTAACGCGATCTTGTCTTTGGGAACAACGGCGGTGCCTTTATAGATCCCTTGTGAAACCTCCTGCATTTTTTCTATCCCTATAAAGTCCTTGACGCCAAAGGCTGCATTACAGCCGGGTGTGCCTGTCATTTCCACAGTAATGGTATCTCCTGCTTTGAGTGGCGAGGGAGCAGAGAACTTTATCGAAGTAATCTTCGGCGGCTCGGCTTTGGCTGCGCCAAATGCAATGCCTGGCAGCATAATTAATATCGTTGCGACAGCGATTACAATCCTTGACTTCATTGCACTAGCCTCCATGGATGCCTGATTAACATATACTTTGTCCCTTGACAATAAAATTCCTGTCCACTAAAATATTTTGGCACTCGAAAGGGTAGAGTGCTAACAGAAGGGCTTTCAAAATGGGTCGAGGTTTGAACTCGACTCAAACTTGTAATATCCAAACAGGAGGTGGAGGCAGTAATGATTAAGCCGTTGGCTGATAAGGTAGTCGTGGAGCCGCTTGAGGGCGAGGACAAGAGCCCTGGAGGCATCATCCTTCCCGACACCGCAAAAAAGAAGCCGCAAGAGGGCGTAGTAGTCGCAGTGGGACCTGGCAAGGTGCTTGAGAATGGTTCTCGCGCTGAGATGTCCGTCAAAAACGGTGACAAGGTCATCTTCGCCAAATACGGCGGCACTGAAGTCACTGTTGATGGTAAGGACTATGTTATCCTCGACCAGGACTCCATTTACGCGATAGTGGAGTAAGGCTCACACTTTTTCGATTTTCAACTCTAAACCGGAGGTTTCCGTATGGCAGCTAAAATAATAAAGTTTGATGAGGAAGCTCGACGTTCTCTTGAGCGCGGGGCTACTATGGTATCCTCGGCCGTTAAGGTCACTCTTGGTCCTAAGGGCCGCAATGTTGTTCTCGACAAGAAGTGGGGCAGCCCCACCATCACCAAGGACGGCGTCACCGTCGCCAAGGAAGTCGAGCTCGAAGATGTATTCGAGAATATGGGCGCGCAGCTCGTCCGCGAAGTCGCTTCAAAGACCAACGACGTCGCCGGCGACGGCACCACCACCGCTACTGTGCTCGCCGAGAGCATTGTGCGCGAAGGTCTGCGATATGTGGCCGCTGGTGGCAACCCGGTCGCGGTAAAGCGCGGAATCGAAAAGGCCGTGGAGAAGGCCATCGAAGAGATCAAGAAGCTCTCCATCCCCGTCAAGGGCAAGGACGAGGTCGCACAGGTCGCTTCCATCGCCGGCAACGCTCCTGAAATCGGCGAAGTCGTCGCTGATGCTATCGATAAGGTTGGCAAAGACGGCGTTATCACCGTTGAGGAATCCAAGGGCACTGCGACCAGCCTCGAAGTAGTCGAGGGAATGCAGTTTGACAAGGGTTACATCAGCCCCTATTTCGTCACCGATGGCGAGAGAATGGAAGCTGTTTTCGAGAACCCGGTCATCCTCATCTATGAGAAGAAGATCTCTGCCGCTGCAGACCTCGTTCCGATGTTGGAGAAGGTCATGCAGACCCGCACCCCGGTCGTCATTATCGCCGAGGACATCGACGGCGATGCATTGGCAACACTCGTAGTCAACAAGCTGCGCGGCACGTTGCAGATCGTCGGCGTTAAGGCCCCTGGTTTTGGCGACAGGCGAAAGGCTATGCTTGAGGACATCGCTATTCTCACCGGCGGCACCTTCATCTCTGAGGACCTCGGCATCAAGCTTGAGAACGTCGACCCGACTATGCTCGGAAGAGCCAGCAAGGTCGTCGTGGGCAAGGAAGAGACCACGATTATCGAGGGCAAGGGCACCGCAGAGGCGGTCCAGGGCAGAATCAGCCAGATTCGCAAGCAGATCGAAACCACGGATTCTAACTACGACCGTGAGAAGCTCCAGGAGCGACTGGCCAAGCTATCCGGCGGCGTTGCTGTGATCAAAGTCGGCGCTGCTACCGAGACCGAGCTTAAGGAAAAGAAGCATCGCTTCGAGGACGCCCTCAGCGCCACTCGCGCCGCTGTCGAAGAGGGAATCGTAGCTGGTGGCGGCGTTACCCTTGTTAATATCATCGACAAGCTGAAGAAAATCGGCGACAGCGATGACGAGAACGTCGGTGGCGCAATCATTCGCCGCGCTCTTGAAGAGCCGCTTCGACAGATCGCCGAGAACGCTGGCAAAGAAGGCAGCGTGGTTGTCGAGCGCGTCAAGAACGAGAAGAAGGGCATCGGCTACAATGCTGAGACCGACGAGTATTGCAATATGGTCGAAGCAGGAATCGTCGACCCGGTCAAGGTCACCCGCTCAGCCCTCGAGAACGCAGCCAGCATCGGCTCGCTGATTCTCACCACCGAGTGCCTGGTGGCAGAAAAGCCAGAAGAGAAGCCCGCTGCCCCGGCGATGCCGGGCGGTGGCATGGGCGACTACGGTATGTAAGAGCTTGTGTCAAATTGACAGAAGTGAAAGGGAGGGGCAAACGCTCCTCCCTTATTTTAATTCCGTAGTTTCGGAAACCCGGCAGATAGGCGGCGATCTCCGAATCGCGAAAATAGATAGGTGGCAATCTCCGAATTGCCACCTCATAACCAATACCAACCTCAATTTCCAACTTCTAACTTCAAAAAGTCATCCTGCGCCCCCAATTATAGTCATCCTGCGCGAAGTCGCAGGAGATCGATCTCGTCCCGATTGTGCTTCGCCGTGGCTTCCGCGCCTCTCCCTTCCTCACCCGGCTTGCTTGATATTTAACATCGTGCTTTAATATACACATGGCAAACCAGAACCTTATAAATGCAAAAAACGCAAAAAGTGACGAGTTTTACACTCAGTATGATGACATCCAAAAAGAAATGCAGGCCTATCTGGACTACGACCCGGATGTGTTTCGCGGGAAAGTCGTCTATTGCAACTGCGACGATCCTTATGAGAGCAATTTCTTTCGTTATTTCGCCCTCAAATTCAACGAGATCGGCCTGAAGCAGCTTATCACCACCAGCTACAAAACCTCCCCTGTGGCCTGCACTCAACTCGATTTGTTTGGCGAAGGCTCAGTTGATGCCAACCAGAACGACCGGCCAGTGGGCGCGGCGGCGAGGTTTATTATAAATGAGGTCGGCGACACCAACGAAGACGGAGCCTTTAACCTCACCGACATCGCCGACCAACTCCGCGCAAACAAAAACAACGAATGGTCTCTGCTCAAAGGCGACGGAGACTTCCGCAGCGCAGAGTGCATAGAACTCCTCAAACAATCAGATATAGTAATCACAAACCCGCCATTCAGCCTCTTCCGGGAATACGTCGCACAACTCGTCGAATACGAAAAGAAATTCGTCATCATTGGCAATATGAATGCCATCACATATAAGGAAATATTTCCTCTGCTAAAAGATGACAGAATGTGGCTGGGCCCAACCATTACGAGCGGCGATAGAGAATTTCAAGTACCTGACAGTTATCCTTTGGACGCAGCCGGATGGAGAATTGACGAAATCGGCCGAAAATATATCCGTGTCAAAGGAGTGCGCTGGTACACAAACCTCGACCACGGCCGCCGACACCAGCCTCTCAAGCTGATGACTATGGCCGACAACCTCAAGTTCAATAAAAAGATGAACGGCAGGACGAAATACGACCGCTATGTAAACTACGACGCAATAGAAGTTCCATTCACCGACGCTATTCCAAGTGACTATGACGGCGAAATGGGTGTGCCGATCAGTTTTCTGGATAAGTATTGTCCTGAGCAGTTTGTGATTTTAGGCGCGACTGAAAGTGAAGGAAAAGGATTTTCTAATGGATTATGGGATTCGACCAGCAAAGTATCGCAGCCTTTGATAGCAAACGAAAGGGTTTATAAGCGCCTATTCATCAAACCCAGAAAGGCAGATAAATGAAGACCAGGCTTTGGACTGAGACGACTGTTGCGGAGATTGTCGACGGTTTTACGTATAACGAGCTTGAGGAAAAGGGGTTGTTCGGCCTTTCGGGCAGGCTCATAATCCAGCCGGAATACCAGCGCAATTATATCTACTCCTCCGACGGCGGCAAAAAGGAGAAGGCGGTTATCGACAGCCTGCTTAAAGGCTACCCGCTTGGGCTGATCTACTTTAACCAGATTGACGACGACAAATACGAGGTGCTCGACGGCCAGCAGCGCATCACCAGCATTGGCCGTTATGTTACCAACAAGTTCTCCGTGCCCTACGAAAAAGGCACCCCGCAATACTTCGACGGGCTAGCCGAGGATATGAAAAACCGCATCCTTAACAGCAGGCTGCTTATCTATGTGTGCGAAGGTGAAGAGAGCGAGATTAAGGAGTGGTTCCAGACCGTCAACATCGCCGGGGTTCCGCTCAACTCGCAGGAGCTTCTTAACGCAGTCTACAGCGGCCCGTTTGTGACTGCGGCAAAGGCGGAGTTCAGCAACAGCGGCAACTCAAACATACAAAAATGGTCGGCCTACATAAGCGGAGATGTGAAACGACAGGCCTATCTGGAACGCGCGCTGGACTGGGTCTCTGACGGCAATATCGGCGATTATATGAGCCGCCACCGCCAGGACGATAACATAAACGAGCTTAAAACCTATTTTAACACCGTCATCGAATGGGTGAACGGTGTCTTCAGCGGCGTGGAAAAAGAAATGCAGGGGCTGGAATGGGCGCGACTATACAGAGAATATCACCGCAAGCCCTACAACCCCGCCGAGGTCTGGAAAACCGTAGAAGACCTGTATGCGGATTATTATGTAAAGAATAAAAGAGGCATATTTGAATATGTGCTGGGCGGTTGTGCGGATCCAAAGCTGCTTAATATAAGACTCTTCGAGGACCCCGTGATACAGTCGGCCTACCAAAAACAGACGCAGGAGGCCAAAGCAAAAGGCGTCTCCAACTGCCCGCTATGCGCCATCGGCCACGACGCCAACGCCACGCGGATATATAGTCTGAAAGAAATGGACGCCGACCACGTAACCCCCTGGAGCAAAGGCGGCGCCACAGACGCATCCAACTGTCAGATGCTGTGTAAATTGCATAATCAGAGCAAGGGGAACAGGTGAGGGGGCCGGTTGGTTACTTCGGTTGCACGCAAGCCGAAGTCGAGCCCGCAGGGCTCGTGTCATAATAGATAGGTAGCAATCTCCGAATTGCGAAAATAGATAGGTAGCAATCTCCGAATTGCCGCTACGTGAGTGGAAAATGGCCGGGACAGAGACCGGCCACTACATTATTTTTGTCATCCTGCGCTTTCAATTATAGTCATCCTGCGCCCCTATTTTAGTCATCCTGCGCCCCTATTTTAGTCATCCTGCGCGAAGTCGCAGGATCTCGTTACGCCTATTCCTCTCCGTGGATTCCGCGACTTCGCGCGGAATGACCAAGGGCAGATAGGTGGCAATCTCCGAATTGCCACCTCATAACCCGCTTTGCGGCGATCTCCGAATTGCCGCTACGTGAGTGGAAAATGGCCGGGACGGAGGCCCGGCCACTACATCAAGACGTCATACAATGTGCATTGACTTCTGACTTTCCATTGTTCCGGGAAAAGGGTTTCCCGGAACAACACAACAACACAATAATAAACTTGACTATCGCTTCTTCTTTTTAGGGAAAGTCTGTCGTATCTCCTCAGCCAGCTCATATACAAACGAGGTGAGGTCCCGATCCTGCTCCTTCAGATTGCGGATTTCCAGCAGGAGTATGTCCTTCATCTGCTGCAGTATCTTGCCCTGATTGCTTTTAAGTTCGCCGAGTTCTTCTCTGAGGTGGTCGATAGACTCCGCCAGGGTCCGGTCGGCCATGTTTTTGGCCACACGTTTAAGGGCTTCGGGGTCTATGGCAGAATCGCTTTGAAACCGGCGCAGGGAGGATTCGCTGATAAGCCGCCTGGTAATCCCATCTGGCCCCTGCACCAGAATAGAATCCAACTCACCGCAGTCTATCAGCCTGTCGACAGCCTCCTCAGATAGCACCAGGCTATCGCGGGCGGTCTCGCAGGTTATCGTATAATCCCCGACCCCCGCGCCGCCGTCTACCTCCGGAAACAACACCGGCTGAACCGTATCCTCTTGAGGTTCGGCCGACTCGTGCTCAGGCAGCCCAGCCTTGCGCCACTCCTCCCGCAGTCTGGCTATACCAACAGGCACTTCTTCTTCGGCCTGTGAAATTATCATATCCCGATCGTCAGTATTCATGCTCATGACTATATACCATTTACACCCCAATTCGCGCAATCCTTCGTATCGAAGCGGGCATCCGAATAAAATGCTTCACCAGCCCTGCATTATCCAGAATCTCTGCTCTGCGCCTGCTGTCACAAAACTGGTTGAAGATGTCGGTAAAATCGTTGACACTGCCTGTCTCGCAGCATATAATAAAAATAAAGATATACTATATACAACCTTCCGATTTTGATACCGCAAAAGAAGCCCCGATGCTGTGCTATTTTTTTGCGGATTTGCTTGTGAACAAAATCACGAAGTTGTCCGGCGAATCAGTCGGTTGAGACAGGCTTTATATATATGAATGCAGAAAAAGTATTAGAGGCGGGCGGATTGACGATTCGGCGAGTCTGCGAATGCCTCGACGGGGAGATTATCTGCAACCCGCAGTTAGCCGACCAGCGGGTCGTAAGCGCGTGCGGCTGCGACTTGATGAGCGACGTGCTGGCGTTCACGCGGCCGGGCTCAGTGCTGCTTACGGGCCTCACAAACTCTCAGGTTATTCGAACTGCGGAGATGCTCGACCTCAAGGCCGTCGTCTTTGTTCGCAGCAAAAAGCCGGATGAGCAGACCATCAAAATGGCGCAATCGCTACAACTGGTGTTGATCTTATCTCCTTACCCGCTGTACGAAAGTTGCGGTAAGCTCTTTAGTATAGGATTGGCCGGCTGTCAGGAGCATGGTCAGACTGTGGGGGCGTAATTGATGGAAGTGGGGGATGTGGATGTGTCGGCCTCTCTGCACTACACATTCGACGTGCAGGGCGGGGATTTTGGCAAGGCAGGAGAAGCTTCCAGCAAAGTAAAAAGAATTCTACAGCAAATTGGAGCGGATTCCGAGATAGTGCGACGAGTCGCGGTTGCGTGCTATGAGGCCGAAATGAATGTGGTGATTCACGCTCATAGCGGCACTGTGATTTTGGATGCGGATCTTAAGCGCATACAAATTACTATAGATGACGAGGGGCCGGGCATAGAGGACGTGGACCAGGCTATGACGCCGGGGTTCTCCACCGCGCCGGACTCAATAAGAGAGATGGGCTTCGGCGCAGGAATGGGCCTGCCCAATATGAAGAGTTGTTCAAACGAGCTTGATATCAAATCAGTCAAGGGCGTGGGGACCACTGTTCGGATGATATTCGAGAATGCCTGAATCGAACCAGTTTGGCTTTTTTCACTCGGTGCATCTTGAGGAGGACAAGTGCCAGGGATGCGTAAACTGCATCAAGCATTGCCCTACTGAGGCCATTCGCGTGCGCGACGGAAAGGCCCATATAATCGAAGCTCGTTGCATAGATTGCGGCGAGTGTGTCCGAATATGCCCTAATCACGCCAAGACCGTGGTCGCCGATACCCTGCAGAGGCTTAAGGAGTTTAAGTATAATGTCGCGCTGCCGGCGCCGGCGATTTATAGCCAATTCAGGGAGGGCACTAAACCGGAACAGGTCCTTGCCACTTTAAGGGCTATTGGCTTCGATTATGTCGTGGATGTGGCATTCGGAGCGGACCTTGTGGCGGAGAAAATACGCCAGGCGATCGAAAATCCGTCCATCGAACGGCCGATAATATCGTCTGCGTGCCCTGCTGTGGTCAGGTTGATCCAGGTAAGGTTTCCTAACCTGGTTGAACATATTTTGCCGATCATCTCGCCTATGCGGGCGGCGGCTAAAATCGCAAAACAGCAGGCCAGCAAGAGGCTCGGCATACCACAGCAGCGTATTGGGCTTTGGTTTATCACGCCGTGTCCGGGTAAGGTCAGTGCCATAAATGAGCCGGCCGGATTTGAGGACGTGATCATCACGGGCGCTATACCGATAGCCGATGTCTATCCGCTGATGAGAGAAAAATTGGTGCGCGAGCCGGAAGTCATTGAAGAATTGGCGAAGGGCTTGCATCGTGGCACTGGGTTAGGCGTAGGATGGGCGCGATCGGGCGGAGAGAATCAGTCGATTGGGGCCGGTCGTCAGATCGCGGTCGATGGCATTCACAGCGTCATTCAAATTTTAGAGGATGTCGAGCGCGGAAAGCTCTCAGATATTGATTATATCGAGGCGCAGGCGTGCCTTGGAGGATGTGTCGGAGGGGTTCTGACTGTTGAGAATCCGTTTATCACCCGTAGACGCATACGGTTGTTGGCGCAGGGTCAGCTTACTCCAGAAGAAGCCGCTGAACGACAGCAGTTTATAGACGATCTTGAGGAGAACCCGGATTGGTTCAAACACGACAGGCCGATTCTGCCCAGGCCGACGCTAAAGCTTGATGACGATATGGCAGTGGCGATGCGCAAAATGGAGCAGATGGAGCGCATATTAGAGTCGCTGCCGGGGCTGGACTGCGGTAGCTGCGGCGCCCCGAACTGCCAGGCTCTTGCCGAAGACGTGGTGCGCGGGTTGGCGACGGAGATGGACTGTGTATTTAAGCTGCGCGAACGTGTGAGACAACTGGCGAGCGAGATGTTCGAATTATCAGACAGGGTTCCGCCTGCTATGGGCCAGCCGCTTGCAGGACGTGGCGGCCAAAATTTGACAGAGGCAATTGATGAATCTGGAAAACCTGATTTCAAAACTGAATCTCAAACCAAAGACTGAGGTTGGTGATGTAAAGGTCAGCTCTGGATATGCGTCGGATCTTTTGAGCGATGTGCTGGCCAGGGCGAAAAACGGCACGTTGTGGGTCACCAATCATAAACACGTTAACATAATCGGAGTTGCTTCGATGCTCAATTTGGCGGGAGTGATAATCGCTGGAGGCATTGATCCTGATCCGGGGACTGTAGAAAAAGCTGTCGAAGAGAAGACTCCGTTATTTACAACCGATTTGACGCTTTATGAGGTCGTCGGCAGAATGTATGAGCTTGGCATCAAAAGTTGCTGACGCAGCTATTCGGTAAAGGAATGGACGAGCGTGGCGATTCATAGATACCAGGCCGATTTGCACATTCATACTCTTTTGTCGCCGTGCGGGGAGATAGAGATGATCCCCTCGCTGATTGTAGAGGCGGCGATGAAAGCGGGGCTGGATATTATCGGAGTGTCCGATCACAATTCAGCCGAAAACGCGGATGCTGTGGTGAAGGCATCAGTCGGCAGCGGGATCAGGGTGCTGCCGGGGCTGGAAGTGAACTCACTGGAGGGAGTTCACCTGTTGTGCCTGTTCGATACGGTGGATCAGGCGGTTGCTCTGCAGGAAGCCGTTTATGCGAGCCTGCCGTTTGGTTCTGACAGGAAACCTAAAACTGAAGAAGAACTTATAGCAAAAGAACTGGCAAATCAGATGATAGTCGACGAGTGCGATGAGTTTGTGGGCTTCTGCCAAAGGTATCTATCGCTGCCGACTATGATGGATATATCCGAAATCTGGCAACGGGTTGAGGATCTGGGCGGGATGTTGATCCCGTCGCACATTGACAGGAAATCTACAGGGTTATGCGATGTTTTGGGGATGGTGCCGGACTCGCCCGACTTTGTGGCTTTAGAGGTATCCAGAAATATCACGCCGGACAAGGCCAGGCAGGTATATCCGAGCATCGGAGGTCGTTCTCTTATTTGCAATTCGGATTCTCACTGGCTATCTGCTATTGGTGAGAGGCGGACTGTGTTTTGCCTGGAGCACCGAACTATCGCTGAGATGAAAATGGCGTGCCGCGGAGAATGCGGCCGAGGTATCGAATATGCGTGAGCTTTCGATGCACATTCTCGATTTGGCGCAGAACTCTGTAGCGGCTGGCGCGACGCTGATTGAAATCAGCGTTATCGCGGATTCCGGCTCTGATGAATTGACTATATCGATCCGGGATGACGGATCGGGGATGAGTCCGGAGTTTATGGCGCAGGCGTTGGATCCGTTTACTACAACGCGCACTACTCGCAGGGTCGGATTAGGTATACCGATGTTTGCGGAGGCGGCCAGAGAGTGCGGCGGTAAGCTCGCGTTGCATTCTAAGCTGGGTGAGGGCACGACCCTGCAGGCGACTTTTAAGTTGAATCACATAGATCGGGCGCCGCTGGGGGATGTAAAATCGACATTGATTGCCCTGATTGCGGCAAATCCGGACATTGATATTGTATACAGGCATCAAGTCGATTCTATGGAGTTCGTGCTCGATACGCGCCAGATTCGCGCGGAACTGGGCGATGTTCCTATAAATGAAAATGCGGTCATCAACTGGCTCGCTGAATATATTGAGGACGGGTTGTCCTCGTCATTTTTCGCTGAGAAAAATATCTGATAACTTAATCCAAGGGGTGCAAATCAACAAATGAAGACACTTGAAGATCTCAAGAAGGTTCGAGAGAAAGCGCTCGAACAGATGAAGATCCGCGAAGGCAAGTTCTCTGCTCGCGTGGTTATCGCTATGGGCACATGCGGCATTGCCGCAGGGGCGCGTGAAGTAATGACTGCGATTCTCGACGAACTCGACAAGCGCGGCATCACCGATGTCTCTGTGACGCAATCCGGCTGCAAGGGCCTTTGCGAGCAGGAGCCAACCGTTGACGTCATCAAAGACGACCAGGTCGTGACCTATGGCTACATCGATTCCGATAAGGCTCGACAGATTGTCGGCCAGCATCTGGTCAACGGCAGCGTCGTGAGCGAGTGGGTAGTGACTGCTAAAAATTAGTTGGTGGATGTGGGTGGAATGCGACGTAGTTGGGTGCTGATATCCGGCGCGAGCTTTCCACAGAAATCTGCTCCTGCGGTTCTGAGGGGACCAGGGGAGTTCAGGAGGTAACGTATTGGCAACACATATTTGCGACTGCGAAAAGCGCGCTGTCCAGGTTCAAGCTGAAGAGGCGGAGCTTTATGAGCAGTTGGATAAAATCATAGAGAAGCACAAAAACGTCCGTGGGCCGCTTATCCAGGTGCTGCATGGCGCTCAGGAATTGTTCGGCTATCTGCCGGAGAAGGCCCAGGTCAAAATCGCTCAGGGTCTAAACGTGCCTTTGAGCGAGGTTCACGGCGTTCTCAGCTTCTATTCGTTCTTTACCACGGTCCCGAGAGGCAAGCACACTATTCGAGTGTGTATGGGGACTGCGTGCTACGTGCGAGGTGGAAAGCAGGTGCTGGAGAAGTTCCAGAAGGAACTCGGCATCAGCGTCAATGACACCACCGAGGATCGAGTGTTCTCGCTTGAGATTAACCGCTGTGTGGGCGCTTGCGGCCTTGCCCCGGTTGTTACGGTAGATTCCGATATCTATCGCCGCGTGAAAGAAGACAAGATCCCACAGATCATTGCGAAATACAAGAATGAGGCGGGTAAATAAATGAGCGAGACTGCGAACTACAGAGCACACGTTCTCGTCTGCGCGGGCGCTGGTTGTGTAAGTTGCGGCTGCGAAGCCGTAGCAGATGCGCTCAACGCGGAGATTGATCGACTTGGCCTTAAAGATGAGGTCAAGGTCGTTATGACGGGTTGTATGGGTTCTTGTAACCTCGGCCCGGTCGCGGCAGTTGTGCCGGAAGGCGTCTTTTATGAGAGACTGACGCCGGAAGGGATCAAGAAGATCGCCGAAGAGCATCTTCTCAAAGGCCGCGTAGTTGAAGAATTTATGCACCAGGCGGGCCAGGACGAGGTCTACCACAAGATGGAGAACGTGCCGTTCTTCAAACTGCAACACAAAATCGTCCTGCGCAACTGCGGCGTAATCGACCCTGGAAATATTGAGGAATACATCGCGCGCGACGGTTATGCGGCTCTTGCCAAGGCCGTCAGTGAGATGACCCCGCAGCAGGTTATCGACGAAATTAAGACCTCCGGACTGCGCGGTAGAGGTGGCGGTGGATTCCCGACCGGCCTGAAGTGGCAGTTCACTGCGGACGCAGAGGGCGATCAGAAATTCGTCCTGTGCAACGCTGACGAAGGCGACCCCGGCGCGTTTATGGACAGGTCGGTTCTGGAAGGCGATCCGCACTCGCTGATCGAAGCGATGGCCATAGCGGGCTATGCGATCGGTGCAGATCAGGGTTATGTCTATGTTCGAGCCGAGTATCCGCTTGCAATCGAAAGACTGCAGAGGGCTATTCACCAGGCGAGAGAGTGGCGATTCCTCAATCACGATATATTTGGCAGCGGGTTCAAGTTTGATCTGGATATCCGAATAGGTGCCGGCGCGTTTGTCTGCGGCGAGGAGACTGCTTTGATGGCCTCCATCGAAGGCAAGCGAGGCGAACCCAGACCCAGACCTCCGTTCCCTGCCATTTCCGGACTTTGGGAAAGCCCGACTCTGCTCAACAACGTCGAAACCTACGCCAACATCACCTGGATAATCCTTAATGGCGGCGAGGAGTTCGCGAAGATCGGCACCGAGGGCAGCAAGGGCACCAAGGTGTTCGCGCTTGCTGGTGCGGTGGAGAATACGGGTCTGGTAGAGGTCCCGATGGGAACCACTCTTGGCGATCTTGTGTTCGAGCTTGGTGGCGGCGTGCGCAACGGCAAGAAGTTCAAGGCTGCGCAGGCTGGCGGGCCTTCCGGCGGATGTATCCCGGCAGAGCATCTCAACGTGCCGATGGATTATGACTCTCTCAAGGAACTTGGCGCGATGATGGGCTCCGGTGGGTTGATCGTAATGGACGAGAGCACCTGTATGGTCGACCTCGCCCGCTACTTCCTTGACTTCATTCAGGACGAAAGCTGCGGAAAGTGTACGCCGTGCAGAATCGGCACCAAGCGAATGCTTGAGATTCTGGATCGCATCGCCCACGGCCTGGGTCAGGAAGGCGACATCGAGCTTCTAATCGACCTCGGCACACAGATTCGCGAATCTGCGCTGTGTGGACTTGGCCAGACGGCTCCGAACCCGGTTCTATCTACTATTCGCTATTTCCGCGATGAATATGAGGCCCATATCCGGGACAAGAAGTGCCCGGCCTGCGTATGCAGTTCCCTGTTCGAGGCTCCGTGTACCCACACCTGCCCGGCCGGAACCAGCGTGCCGAAGTATGTGTCTCTGATCGGCGCTCGCAGGTTCACCGACGCGATGCGCATTGTTCGGGATCACAACCCGTTCGTATCCGTCTGTGGCAGAGTCTGCAACGCTCCTTGCGAGTCGAAGTGCCGACGTGCCCAGATCGACGAACCGATCTCCATCCGGGCTTTGAAGAGATTCGCGGCGGATCAGGCCGACAGAGGAGCGCTTCCGGCTCCGTCTGTGCTTGAATCAAAAGCAAAGGATAAGAAAGTCGCGATCATCGGTGGCGGGCCTGGCGGATTGACCTGTGCTTATCACCTTGCCAGACTCGGCTATAAGCCTACGGTATTCGAGGCGGAGAAGGTTGCCGGCGGAATGCTGGTGACGGCGATTCCTCCATATCGACTGCCGCGCAACGTCATCGCTGCTGAAATCGAGATGATTCAATCCCTTGGAGTCGACATAAAACTCAACAGCCGCGTTGATAAGGCTGCATTCGAGAAGATCAAGAGCGACTTCGACGCGGTCTTTGTTGCCACTGGCGCGGAGAAAGGCTGGACGCTGGGCATTCCTGGTGAGGATCTGGACGGAATCTACGACGCGATCACGTTCCTCAAAGACGTGAACCTCGAAAGGGATACCATCAAAGTCGGAGAGAACGTCGCCGTTGTTGGCGGTGGTAACTCCGCCATTGACGCTGCTCGAACAGCTCTGCGGAAGGGTGCGAAGAAAGTAACGATTCTCTATCGCAGGCTCAAAGCCGATATGCCCGCTGCTTTGGAAGAGATTCATGAGGCGGAGATGGAGGGCATCGAGATTCGGTATCTCGCAGTGCCTACCGAGGCCATCGGCGAGAACGGCAAGGTCAAGTCCCTTAAAGTTCAGCTTCTTGAGCTGGCCGAGTTCGACAAGAGCGGCCGCCGCAAACCGAGACCTATCGAGGGGAGCAGCTTCGATCTGCCGGTTGATACGGTAATCACGGCCCTCAGTCAGGAACCGGTGGTGGATTTCCTCGGCGAGGAAGTCAAGCTGCGCAGAGGCGGTACCATTGAGATCGACGGCGCGACTATGAAGACTAACGTCGACGGAGTCTTTGCCGGCGGCGATGCGGTCAACGGGCCGTGGACTGTTATTTCGGCTATCGGCGACGGAATCAAGGCCGCTGTTTCTATTGACCGCTATCTGGGCGGTACGGGCGAGTTGGCTTCAGATACGGCAGAGATCGAGATTCCGCCGGCTCCGGAGGACGTTGACGACATCGTCGAAACTCCGAGAGTCTGCGAGAACCTGCTGCCGGTTGAAAAACGTGTAGGAATGCTTGAGGTCGATCTTGGCTATTCCCGCGAACAGGCTCTGCGCGAGGCTGCTCGATGCCTGCGGTGCGACGCGGGACACTAACGGCCTGGCCCGTGAAAGGACTATTATGGAACAAATGAACGTTACAATAGATGGAATACAGGTCAGCGTCCCAAAGGGCAGCACCGTGCTCGACGCGGCTAAGGCTGCCGGGGTATATATTCCCACTCTATGCCACATGGAAGGCCACAAGCCGCTCGGCGCCTGCCGGGTGTGTCTGGTCGAGATCGAGGGCGGACGAGGCGGACTGCAGGCCAGTTGCGCGTTTCCGGCTGCTGATGGGATGGTGGTTCGCACCAATACACAGCGAGTGCGCAACGCGCGCAAGACAGTCGTTGAGCTGATGATGTCGGCTCACAGGCAGGATTGCAATGCCTGCAACAGATCGCTCAACTGCGAACTACAGGCACTCTCGAAGAGGCTTGGCATTCAGGAGAACCGCTTCGAGGGCGAGATGCCTCCAATGATTATGGACACCTCGTCGCCTGCGATCGTCCGCGATTCCAGCAAGTGCATACTTTGCCGCCGCTGTGTTGAGGTCTGCCAGAACGTGCAGACTGTCGGCACGTTGTTTGCGGTGGATAGAGGCTTCGATACGGTAATTGCGCCGACGGCAAAGAAAGAACTCACCGAAGCTGTTTGCGTTGCCTGCGGCCAGTGCGTCTCTGCGTGCCCGGTTGGTGCGCTATATGAGAAGAGCCACATTCAGAAAGTGTGGGACGCGATAGCCGACCCGGACAAACACGTCATCGTGCAGACTGCGCCTGCCGTCAGAGTAGCCATCGGCGAGGAGTTCGGTCTGCCTGCGGGCAGCCGGGTTACGAAGAAAATGGTCGCTGGTCTGAGGCGGATAGGCTTCGACAAGGTCTTTGACACAGACTTCACCGCCGACCTGACTATTTTGGAGGAAGGCACCGAGTTCCTCGGCCGCCTGAAGAACAACGGCACTCTGCCGATGCTCACCTCTTGCAGCCCCGGCTGGATCAACTTCATCGAGTATTTCTATCCGGAACTGCTGCCCAATCTCAGCACCTGCAAGTCTCCTCAGCAGATGTTCGGCGCTCTCGCTAAAACATATTATGCTCAGAAGATCGGCGTCAAGCCGGAGAACATCTTCAGCGTCTCAATAATGCCCTGCACTGCCAAGAAATTGGAGGCGGGTCGCGAGGAGATGTCCGTAGTCGACGGGCTGGCCGACGTAGATGCGGTTCTCACCACACGCGAGGCTGCTCAGATGATGCGTGAGGCCGGTGTCGACTTCGTGAATCTTCCCGACGAGCAATACGATGAGCCGTTGGGCATCGCCACGGGCGCCGGGGTCATATTCGGTGCGACAGGCGGCGTTATGGAAGCCGCTCTGCGAACGGTATATGAAGTCGTGACAGGGGAGTCCCTCGAAAACGTCAACTTCACTGACGTTCGCGGCCTCAAAGGCGTCAAAGAAGCCGTCGTTAAGGTCGGCGATCTTGACGTGAAGGTGGCTGTAGCCAGCGGATTGTCCAACGCCCGAAAGCTGATGGACCTCATTATGGAGGGCAAGGCGGATTATCACTTCATCGAGATTATGTGTTGTCCTGGCGGGTGTCTGGGAGGAGGCGGCCAGCCGATTCCTACCACCGACGAGATTCGCAAGGCTCGAATGGAAGCCATTTACGCCGAGGACGAGGGCTTGCCGATTCGCAAGTCTCACGAGAACCCGGCCGTGCAGTCGCTCTACGAAGAGTTCCTTGGCGAGCCTAATTCTCATCTCGCTCACAAGCTCCTGCATACGCACTACACGCCGAAGCCGCTTTGGCCGACGGATGTAGAGATGGATGAGGTAACAAGCAAATAAACCAACCACGGCGGTCAGGGTCGGCTCTGGCCGCCGTTTTGAACTTATAGCAAGTCATAGAGAATTAAAACACCGGACAGTTTAGCCGCCGCTGGGCGCTGAGGGCCGAAGGCGGATGGCGATACATATAACAAATCAAAAAAGGGGTGCAAATCGTGGAATCTTGCAATTCCAATAGTTGCGTGCAGTGCGAGGCCCAAGTCGTCGCTATAGTCGACAAGTGCGGCCGCACGGTAAGCAACCTGATTCCGATCCTACATGAGCTTCAGCGGTCTATGGGATATATTTCCAGTGAAGCTATGGAGACAGTCGCCGCCGAGCTTGGCATTCCTGTGGGCCAGGTTCACGGCACGGCGACGTTTTACACGTTGCTCTACACCAAGCCACAGGGCAAAAACATCATCAGAATCTGTGACTCTCCCCCCTGCCACATTATGGGCAGCGGGGCCATTCTCGACGCCATTTCCAAAGAGATTGGAATCAAGCCAGGCGAGACCACAGCCGACGGCAACTTCACGTTCGAGGTCGTGAGCTGTATGGGATTGTGTGGGGTAGCTCCTGCCATTATGGTCAATGATGACGTATACGGGAACCTCACCGCTGATGCAATCCCGTCGATTCTAAGCAAGTATCAGGAGGAGTGTTGAGATGGCGTTTTATAGAGCACATATTCTGGTCGACACAGGCACAGCGGCTCTTCTCAAAGGCGCACACGCAGTCAGAACCGCTCTCACCGAGGAGATAAAGCGCAGGGGTCTTGACAAAGAGATCAAAGTTGTCGAGACCGGAGCGCTGGGCCTGGCGGGTGCGGTGCCGGCTATCGTAGTCTATCCTGAGGGTGTCACTTACGCCAACGTCACGGTTGACGACGTGCCGGAGATAGTCGAAGAGCACCTGCTCAAGGGCCGGCAGGTCAAACGACTTCTCTACACAGACGCCACTCCTTCCGTAGTCGAGGCTGCTCCAAACGCGCGAGGGGCAGAGATGAGGGTCGTGTTGAAGAATATCGGCGTCATCGACCCAACCTCCATAGATGAGTATATCGCTATGGGCGGTTATGAGGGGCTTGCAAAGGCCTTGACTACGATGACCCCCGAAGCTGTCATCTCCGAAATCAAGGATTCGGGCCTCACAGGTCGCGGCGGCGCAGGATTCCCAACAGGACTGAAGTGGGGATTTACTGCCAAAGCAGACGGCGAGACGAAATATATAGTCTGCAACGCTGACGAAGGCGAGCCGGGCAACTTCAAGGATCGACTGATAATGGAAGGCGATCCGCACCAGATCATCGAGGGTATGGTCATCGCGGCGTATGCAGTTGGCGCGCAGAAGGGATATATCTACATTCGCGGTGAATATCAGCAGTCGGTTGCAAACACCGAGAGAGCAATCGACGTCGCACGCGAGATGGGCCTTTTGGGCACGGACATTATGGGCAGCGGCCTGAACTTCGATATAGAAGTATTCAAGGGCGCTGGTGCCTATATCTGCGGTGAAGAGACTGCGCTTTTGGCCTCACTTGAAGGCAAGCGTGGTGAGTCTAAAACCAAGCCGCCGTTCCCGCCGACCTGTGGTCTGTTCGGTATGCCGACTGTTGTCAACAACGTCGAAACTCTTGCCAACGTGCCGCATATTATCGCCAATGGAGCGGAATGGTATAAGGGTATCGGAACTGAGCGCAGCAAGGGCACCAAGATATTCTCTCCGTGTGGAGATGTTCAGTATCCTGGCGTCTATGAAGTACCGTTTGGCAGCACGCTGCGTGAGGTCATCTACGGAATGGCCGGCGGCATCAAGTCCGGCAAGAAGTTAAAAGCAGTATTGATGGGCGGGCCGAGCGGGGTGCTTGTCAGTGAGGAGGACCTCGACAGGCGTCTTTGCAGCGAGGACCTCAGCCCTGGTGCAGGCGCATTGATCGTGCTCGATGAGTCCAAATGCATCGTCGATCTCATCAAAAATTGCGCGCAGTTCTT
Source organism: Armatimonadota bacterium (assembly GCA_050948905.1). Taxonomy (GTDB): domain Bacteria; phylum Armatimonadota; class UBA5829; order UBA5829; family UBA5829; genus DTKD01. The sequence continues at coordinate 2,200,694 of JBMNES010000001.1, forward strand.
CCTGCACGAATCCTGTGGTCAGTGTACGCCGTGCCGCGAGGGAACCAGGCGGATGGTCGATTTCTTCAACTGGTGGACGGCTGGCGCTGGCAGCGAGGAGGACATAGAACTTCTCGACAACCTGGCCACGACAATGGCTCTCACCTCAAGATGCGGCCTCGGACAGTTCGCCGGAGTCGCGTTCAAGAGCAGCATTCCTTTGTTCAAGGACGAGTATCTGGCCCACCTGGTTGACAAAACCTGTCCAGCCGGCGTCTGCGAGATGGACAAAGTTGAGGAGGAAGTGCGGGCTTGATGCAGCCCGAAAGGCAAATACTATGGCTAAAGTAAACATTAAAATAAATGGTCAGGAATTGTCTGTAGACGATGACTTGACGATCCTGCAGGCCGCTCGGCAGGCGGGCATTTATATCCCGACTCTGTGCTATCACGCAGACCTTGCGTTTGACGGAGTGTGCCGGGTATGCTCAGTCGAGGTTAAAGGCCAGCGAACCCTTTGCGCGGCGTGCGTATATCCGGTCTCCGAAGGCATGGAGGTTCTTACTCACAGCCCCAAGGTGCGCAACGCGCGAAAGATGATTGTCGAGCTGATGCTGGCGAACCATCCGCAGGACTGCTTGATTTGCTCCAGAAACCAGAACTGCGAACTTCAGGCGCTTGCAAGAGAACTCGGCGTTCAGGACGTGCGATTTACAGGCGGCCGCAAGCACTGGGAAACCGACACCAGTTCGACCTCAGTAGTGCGCGACCCGGACAAGTGTATTCTCTGCGGACGCTGTGTGCGCACTTGTCAGGACATACAGAGTGTCGCTGCGCTTCACTTCTCAGGTCGCGGCTGGGATACCCAGATTGTTGCAGGGCTTGGAGACGGCTTGGCCGAGGCGGTATGTGTGAACTGTGGTCAGTGTATCAATCGCTGCCCGACCGGCGCGCTGAAGGGCAAAGACCCTTCGGACAAGATATGGGAAGCTATTAACGATCCCACCAAGCACGTCATCGTGCAGACGGCCCCTGCGGTCCGCGCCTCCATTGGCGAAGAGTTTGGTTTGGAGCCTGGCAGTCGAGTTACTAAAAAGTTGGTCACAGCGCTACGAATGCTCGGTTTCGACAAGGTATTCGACACCGACTTCACCGCCGACCTTACCATTATGGAGGAAGGCAGCGAACTTATCGAGCGCATCACCAAGGGTGGGGTGCTTCCTCAGATCACGAGCTGCTCACCAGGTTGGATCAACTTCATAGAATACTACTATCCGGAGCTTCTGCCTCATCTGTCAAGCTGCAAAAGCCCGCAGCAGATGTTCGGCGCTCTCACAAAGACCTATTACGCCGAAAAAGAGGGTATCGACCCCAAGGACATCGTCTCGGTCTCGATTATGCCCTGCGTGGCCAAGAAGTTCGAGTGTGAGCGGCCGGAGATGAACTCCAGTGGCTATCAGGATGTAGACTACGTTCTTACCACTCGAGAAGCTGCCGGAATGATGAAGCAGGCCGGAATTGACCTGCCCAACCTCGAAGACGGCGAGTACGACGCGCCGTTCGGAATCACCACCGGCGCTGGCGCGATCTTCGGCAACACTGGTGGAGTTATGGAAGCCGCACTGCGGACCGCATACGAACTCATCACCGGAGAAGCGCTCGACGACGTAAATATCACCGCGGTCAGAGGCACCGAGGGCGTTCGCGAAGCCACCGTGCAGGTCGGCGACCTGCCGGTTAAGGCGGCTGTTGCCCACGGTCTTGCCAATGCCAGAGAGGTTCTGGAAGGCATCAAGAGTGGTCGGTTTAAGGACTACGCCTTCATCGAGATCATGTGCTGCCCCGGAGGCTGCATCGGAGGCGGCGGTCAGCCACAGCCGACCAACGAGGAAATCAGAAAGAAGCGAATCGAGGGAATCTATGCAGAGGACGGCGCGATGACTCTGCGCAAGTCACATGAGAACCCTGCGATCAAGACGCTTTATGAGGAGTTCCTCGGCAAGCCGCTTTCTCACAAGTCGCACGAACTGCTTCACACCACCTACACCCCGCGCTCTCAGCGCACGGTGAAATCGGAGAAACCGAAAAAGGTGAAGATAGACTAGCGATAGTCTGATTTGAGAGGACAGGGGAGAAGCCGGCCGGCTTCTCCCTTTTTTTAAGCGCTTTTTCTCTCGGCAGCCACTGGCTGCTTCTCGGTGGCCTCAAGGCTCGCTTTCAGAGCAGACATTATATCAATCACCTTTGTCGCCGCAGGTTCGGTTGGGGCTGCGATTTGTTCGCCGTCGATCTTTGCCTGTATCAACTGCTTTAGCGCAGCTTCATACTCGTCGTGATATTGCGCAGGGTCGAATTTGGCGGACATATGCTCGATCAGGACCTTCGCAAGCTCCAGCTCATTTGCCTGTGTCTCTGCGTCGGCAGCGGGCAGGGGAACCGCGTCGGGTTTAACTATTTCGTCATTAAAAAACATCGTCTCCAGAATCAGCGCAGAGCCGGATAGTCTTATTCCCGCCAATTTTTCCCTCGTGCCCATGCTAATTTTACCAATCGCCATCTTGTTTTGGTCTGCAAGAGCCTGTCGAAGCAGCGTATATGCTCGGTCGCCGTTTTCGTCGGGGGCGATATAGTAAGCACGCTCGAATTCGATAGGATCTACCTCTGAGGCATCCACGAACGCTGTGATCTCGATGGTTTTGGAGGATTTGACATTGACGCTGTCCAGTTCCTCGTCTGATAGCACCACATATTGCCCTTTGCGAAACTCATATCCCTTTACAATGTCGTCTTTAGACAGAACGTTGCCACAAATCTTGCAGACTTTATCGTAGCGCACCCGGCCGTTATCGTCTTTATGCAGTTGGTTGAAGGAAATATCCTTGCTTCGGGTGGCCGCAAATAACTTGACCGGGATATTCACCAGGCCAAAACTAATCATCCCGCTCCACGTAGCGCGCATAACAACCCTCCATTTGCTCAGTGCAGTTTCTGCAATCGATCCAGCGCATCGGCCAGCCTTTGTCGTTTGTTAAGCACTCCAGCAAATATATCCCCATATTTCTCAATTCTCTGTGGCACTGTGAGTATCGTAAACTCTCGCTTATCAGGCTTGCCTGCCACTTCTTCCCACCTCAGCGGCGTAGAAACAGTAGCTCCCGGGCATTCTCTCACACAGTAGACTCCCGCAAGCGTCTTATGAGCCGCATTTTGAAGGTGATCTACATATACCTGTTTGCCTATTCTTTCTTTAATCGATCGCTGGGTGGTTGCTATCTCCGGCACGCGCGCGGCCACTACTCCGGCCAATATCTCCCCGAAGCTCTGAGTATGTGCAAAATCGTAGATTCCTTCGATAGGGATAAATATATGCATCCCGCGAGAGCCTGAAGTCTTCGCAAAGCCTTCGATTCCGATCTCGTCAAGCACGCTTTTTACCGCCATAGCCACCTCGCAGACCAAATCAAATGAAACTTCCTCCGGGTCGAGATCAATCGCGATATAATCCGGCGTCTGCAGGCTGTCGACACGCGACATAAACGGATTAGTGGCGATGCAGCCTAGGTTGGCAAGATAAAGCAGGCTCGCGGTAGTATCCGCAACAGCGTAGTTTACGATGCTGTCTCCCTCCTGAATCGGCACCGTGCGCAAATACTCCGGCGCGCCTTCGAGGTTGTGTTGATAAAAAGATTCCTCGTCTATGCCGTCAGGAAAGCGTCGCAGAATCAGAGGGCGGTCTTTGAGGTGCGGCAGAATCGTGTCGCGAACGGTGTAGTAATAATTCAACAGATCGCCTTTGGTATAGCCCTCCGCCGGCCAATATATCTTGTCGAGATTGCTGAGCGCGACTTCTGCTGAATCCACGGCAACGATCGCATCGCCGGATAGCTTCCCCTGCCTGAAGAACTCCTCGGCAGCCATCGGCGCTTTCGTCACGCCAGCAACTTTAGATAGTCTCTGATGGGTCAATTTCCCGGTATGCCTGGCTGATTCGCGCACAACCTCGCGGGCGTCTTTATCCGACCGCATCCCCACAAAGACGGGCTGTCGCATTATGCCGTCATCGGTCCACTGTGCGAACTTCACCTCGCATACCAGGGTTGGCTGAACCCATATCGCCGGGGTGTTGGTGGACGGAATCGGATCAAAGGGAGAATCATCGATCACCAGCGGCTTTAGTTGCGCAAAAATATCCTGTAACGTATCCTCGAACCCACCTCCGACCTGCCCCGCGGGGCGCAGCTTTCCTTTTTCGTAAACCCCAACCACCAGGGAGCCAAAATACGCTCGCGACCCTAACGGTTGGGTATAACCTCCGATCACCACTTCCTGCCTCAGGATCGCCTTGATTTTGACCCAATAGCTCGATCGTCTTCCGACGTATGGGCTATCCATCCGTTTTCCGACCACCCCTTCAAGACCAGCCGCGCTGGCCTGGGCGAATAGATCCTCTCCACGAGCTTCGATGTGGTCGGAATATTTCACAAAATCGTTAGGCCGAATAATTGAGCTTAGCATCTCTTTGCGCTCAATTAGAGGCAATGAGCGCAGGTCTCGCCCGTTGAGATATAGCAAATCGAAGACGTAATAGACCAGTTGAAACTTCCTGTGGGCCGCTTGGTCCCCGCCTGGATAGTATCGCGCGACATTCTGCAAAGCCTGGAAGTTGGGTTTGCCATTCTCATCCAGCATCACCATCTCGCCGTCGAGTATTGCCGTCTCGGCGTCGATAAATCCCGGCATCACCTCGGCCTGAGGGAATCGATCCAGCATATCGAGATTATTACGAGATTGAAGTTTGAATGCCTTTGGGCTGATAAACGCGATGGCCCGGTAGCCGTCCCACTTGACCTCAAACAGCCACCGTGCGTCGGTAAAAGGCGCGTCAATCAAAGTCGCCAGCATCGGCGCTATTTTATCCGGCATTTTATCAGCCGCCAACTGATCGCCGGCCGCAGCAGAACCGCCTTTATGCCCGGCAGATTCTACAATCTCCTCCCGTTCTTTCCGACCTCCACCAGGCAACACCTGTTGTAGCTTCCAATCGGATTGTGCATACTGGTCATGGCCTTTGATGAGCAGCCATTCGTCGTTCGAGCTCTTTAGCCTGACAAGATGGAACTCACCTTTGAGCTTGACACCCGCTAGTTGGAAGAGCACTTTACCTTTATCGAGGTCATATTCGATGAGCTGATAAGTCCCGCTGTCCCATATCTCCACCTCCCCGGCTCCGTAGTTTCCGTCCTCAATTTTGCCCCGAAAGTCGAGGTAGTCAAGTGGGTGATCCTCGACCATAACAGCCAGCCGCTTCTCTTTGGGATTCATTGACGGGCCTTTCGGCACGGCCCAGCTTTTTAAGACGCCGCCGATTTCCAGCCGGAGGTCAAAGTGAAGATGCGTGGCATGGTGTTCGTTGACGACAAAATGATGCCCCTCTCCGGGCTTTACTTCGTCGCCCTTTGGTTCGGAAGTCGAGTCGAAATCGCGCTTGCTTTGATAGTCATCCAGGCTCATGCCATCCTCCTCCGCATAAGCCTGGATTACCCGAATCTCAGAAGAGCGAAAACGCCGATCTACTCTCGATATCTATAGGCGAACCTGCCGTTGGGTGCGGTGTCGCCGTTTATGGTGAACTCGATGGGGTCGAAGTGCTGTATATTATCCGCCCATTTGAAGTTAAACTTCAGAGGTGTCGACAGGTCGTCCAACCCCAACGCCTTGCGTGGAATTGCGAGTTCCAGTTCACAGCCTGTGACTTTATAAGTCACCCCGCCGTGAGACTCCCATCCCCACGGGCCGAACGGTTTGGAGGAGCCATCGCTTTGTGCCGGCCCCCATCGCTCCAGAAGCGTCACAGATTTGTCTCTAACTTTGCGATTGACTACAAAATCAAACCCGTGCCAGCCTGTGTTCGGGTCACAATTAGCGTCGATAAACAGCATCATCCAGTTCTTATCTGTATGCGGGGTAATCGGCTCCCGTGTGCGAGCGTAGAAATATATATTTTTAGAGTCGTGAGCCACCTTAAGACACACGAAGTCATTGCGACCCGTATTGTTCGTATATTGTGTATCGGGGTTCCAACCAGGGTAGTCACGATGCTCCGTATCAAAAGCATCGTCGCGATATTCGGGGGTCACATCTTTCCAATCATCGAAATTGCCGTTTATTTCAATCGTTTTGGCTTTCCCGGCTTTTGGCGGGGCGCTGGCGCCTTTGAAGCGCCTTATATAATCTACGAGTTGATAATAATAGGCATCCTCGTGACCGCCCAGCATGGGCTCAATGTCCCGGCTATATTCCTGGGTGTATTGATCGACAAACATCGGTGGCTGGCTGACGCCCCCAAACGAAGGCAAATACATCGCTATCCACTCGTTCCAGCCTGTTACAAAGATAAATTCCGGGTCGATTTTCAGCGCATGTTCGAACTGCTCGGCCAGATTCAGTCCCAGGTTCACCGCGCCCGGCCGGGTATCCTCCCCGCCGTCGTGCCAGCTTCGACCGTGCGTGCCCTTTTCTGTAAAAGCTGCGCACCGGTTCGGCAGAATCCCGTTCTGCCCAACCCCAACGCTCATCTGCTCTGCGACACCTTCCGAGTTTTTGAAGACGTGCTGAGGATAAACCTCCAGCCAACTCCACTGATCAGGCCCTGATGGCCCATCGAAATAACTCGGCATCGGGCGCCTGAATGTGAAGAAATCCTTCACGTCATCATCGACCTGAGCAGGGTCGGCCATAATCAGCGGCTTCCCCTTCCACTGGAACCAAAGGTCTTTATACAATCCCTTAGAATAGAATCCATCATACAGCTTGCGGACCACCGCTCTAGGATTATGAAACGGCGTCAGAAATGCTATCTGCGGAGTCTTCCCGCCTTCGCTGCGCACCTGGGCCCACACCTTGCATAACGCAAGGAAGCTTTTCTCATATATAGCTTGATTGGTGACATCGAATATCACCGTATCGGCACCCGCGTCAGACAGCATCTGAGCGTGTTTTCGCAGCACCCACGGGTCCGAAGTTATATAATATCCGAACAACGGCTCGCCCCAGTGATGATACGCCAGCATCGGCCCCCATGGCGGGCTATTTGGATTTTTCATAGCATCGGGGTCCTTCGCCAGAATCTTTGAAATGTCGTAAGGCCCGCCCCTGCCTTCCTCTCCCAACCAGAGAAAGTAAAAGACGCCGACGAAGCGATCCTTGCGTGGCGGGCTGACCTGTTCATTGGTCGACACACTGCGGCCAAGCCCGTCAGTCGCCGCCCACGTATCAGATTGCGTATCCCAACCAGCAGCATTCGAGTTCACAATCAAGCACCCCATCAATAAAATAGCAACGAATAATACTTTCATCTCACTCCTAAACAAATCACATTGATCCTAAAATCTGGTTATACTTACCAGGCCAGAAGTCATAAGTGGGAATGCCAAGCACGATGCCTATAATCGTCCACAAGCTCCCTATAGTGATCTCCCCCAGGATCAGCCCCAAAAAGAATGGTATTCCCGCTCTATAGCTTCGCAGTCCGCCGAATTTCAGAAGAATCAGCTTAGCCACGCTTCCTATCAAAATCGGCATCCATAATTGGCTCACACCCCAGCTCGACGCCATAGCATACGCCAGCGGATGCAACGGAAAACTGAAAAATCGCAGTCGCAACCAGCCCAGCAGCATCGCAATTCCAAACCCCAGCCCCACGAAAGTAGCAGCCATAGGGTTCGTGCCAGGCGGCTGTGAAATGCAGTTAGACGTTAATCCCCATATTTCCTGGCCGAATTTAGAAGCCCACATCTCCATCCGCGCGGTGGCCCCGCCGTAGTGAAAATAAGCGTGCAAAAGCATCCAGAACCCAATCGGCATAGCCAGCACCCCGGCAAGGGCAATTGCTCCGAACATCTGCTTCGCCACCCCGCGATCATGCTCGACCATCTTGAACGCTTCCATCATATGAGGGGATGGGTTGCTGGAAAAGTCACGGTAAGTCCAGGCGAAAAGCCCCAAAGAACTGAGGTCTGCACGGGTGATATTGTCGGACGGAATAACAGTAAGCATCAGCTTGTTCGGCCCCATACTCGACGCATCGTGAGTCGGAAAACCAAGCTCAGCCCTTATTCTGCTAATCAATATCACCACGATGAAGTATAAAACTAAATATAACGGGATTAAATACAGCGACATCCCCATCGCACGGGCAAAGCAACATAACAATATTAACCCCGCAGCCGCACCAAGAATCGCCACGCGATAGCTCACAGGTTCACGGCTCTCATCCTCTTCTTTTGTGCCTTTAAACGCCGTTCGCCACACCCGCGCCAGGTAATGCCTGCTCGACCACATGCTTATCACAAAGAAGCCGATATACGCACCATAGGATTGCGATACCTGAAATGGAAAGGACTGGTCGAATCCGCCCCCACGGGATATGATGTCTCTGAACCCAAGAATAGTCCATAACACGAGCTGCACTTTATTGAACCAGTAAAACAGCCAGCAGGATATCGAAAGCTCAAGCGGCATCAGATACGCAATTCCAATCGCCCAGAAATAATAGGCCACGGAGATATGGCCCATAGCGTTCCATGGTGGGGTAGTAATCAGCGCCCCGACATTGAATCGGGTAATTCTCGGCGCAGGAACTGACGGGTAGAGATAATTTATACCTGCCAGCACCGTTATCGCGCCGGATATTGCAAAGCCGAGCCACATGTGCTTATTGCGAAACAGCGCCCCGGATTCGTGGGTCATCTCCAACGGCAGCGTGACAATCGGAAACGTCAGCCGCTCATTTTCCACCCATTGCTTGCGCAGAATGCTGTTCAGGCACAGTGTGGTGAGAAGCAGTATCGCACAAAAAACACACCACCAGAACGCCGGCACCAGCCACGGAATGAAATTCTCCGGCAAATACAGGCTGGAATCCCCAGCGTAGAAATTGTGCAGCGACACACGATCCCGTACCACCAGCCAGTTCGGCAGGTTTCTCTCAAAAAGCTCGTTCCAGTTGTTCTGAGGAGTAGCAAAGTAGCTCGCATGCCCCATTATCGACACCAATACTGCCATAAACTCGTGCGAGCACACACCGGAAGAAACCGACAGCATCACATAGACAGTAATCATCTCCACACGAGAGAACGCGTGCCTGGGAAACTTCTTACGAACCGCCAGGTTTATCGTGGTCAACAAAAGCAGTGTGAAGACCACATTATAGAACGGTGCTGCGTAGGTGGGGTAGGAGTAACGAATTACTTCCAACTGAACAAGCCAGTAATCATTGACCACTGTTAGCACCAGCGCCAGCAATATGGCGCGCAAAGTCACTCGCTCGTAGCGCCGCTTCGCCTGCTGATCAGCAGCGGTCTTTTGTCTGGATATTTCATCAATACTCGTGTTCACAAAGCATTATTCGACCACACCGCAACTCCTCCCTTCATTAAATAACTTCAGCCATATCAACACATTATTCCAAATAGTGTTTTTACCAGGCGCGCAGCAGGTATACCTCTTGCAAGGGAGGATACTGAATACCTTGAACGATAGCTCTGTACCAACACGAATAAAGGGATTTATCAAGCGCCACACCAAGCCGGTGCTGATTGGCGGTGTGGTGGTGATAATCATAGTGGGCGCTGCCATTTACTGGCTGCTCGGTCGCGGCAAAGAATCCACTGATGATGCTCAAATAAACGGCCATATAGTCATGGTGACTGCACGGGTGCCGGGGCACGTTCGGTTGATCACAGTCGACGATACTGACCAGGTCAAAGCTGGGCAGCTACTCGCACAACTCGATCGCAGCGATCTGGTGCAGGCGCTAAACAAAGCCCGAGCGGACTTAGCCAGTCAGATAGCTCAGACGGCAGCGGCCAGCGATCAGGTCTCCATAGTGCAGCATACCGCTCCATCAAGCTTTCTTCAGGCCGCCGCCGCGACAGAAATCGCCGTACAGGGAGAGATTTCCGCAACCACGCAACTGGTTTCAGCGGAGGCTCAGGTGACCTCGGCTCAAGCTGCAGTAAAGGCCGCGCAGGACGAAGTGAAGAGCGCCCAGACAGATTTCCAGGCTGCTTCAGCTCAGGTCAAAGCCGCTCAAGCCGAAGTTGTAATTGCACAGGCAGACGTGGTAGCAGCGAAATCCAACGCCCAAACGCAGTCCAAAGAAGCTGAGCGTTATCGATTTATGTTGCAGCAGGGCGCAGTTTCAAGGCAACAATATGAGAACATGGCCAATATCAGCACCAGCGCACAATCCGCCCTGCGCTCATCCCAAAGCAGGCTGCAAGCCGCACAGGTCGCTGTGGAACAGTCTATTTCTCACAGAGAAGGCGCGCGGGCGTTGCTGGCGATGGCTAATAGTCGAGTCACTTCGTCCACTGCCACCCTGACTCAGGCCCAATCCGGTGTACGTGCCGCAAAGGCAGCTCTCCAACAAGCCAATTTTAAAACCCAGCAAGCCAAAGCAGCAGAGTTCGGCACGCAGACTGTGCCTCAACAAATCGGAGCAAGTGAATCCCAAAGAAAGGCTGCTGCCGCCAAAATAGCGCAATCAGAGGCCGCAGTGCGCGCGGCAGAATTGAACCTGTCGTATACTTCCATTTATGCGTCCAAAAACGGGGAAATTGTCAACCGAAACGTAAATCTCGGCCAATATGTCCAGCCGGGGCAGGCGCTTATGGCCATAGTGCCGCACCGCGATGTCTGGGTCACTGCGAACTACAAAGAGACCCAGATCGGACACATGAAGCCCGGCCAGCGCGCCGATATCCGGGTGGATACATATTCTGGAAAAGTGTTTCGCGGGCGCGTCAAAGCTGTCGGCGCGGCGAGCGGTGAGAAGCTGAGCCTGCTGCCCCCTGAAAATGCGACTGGTAACTTCGTCAAGGTGGTGCAGCGCATACCTGTAAGAATTGTCTTCGACCAGTCTATCCCGAAAGACATAGTATTTCGACCGGGCCAAAACGTCGTAGTCACGGTCTATACGAGGTAGCGCATGGAAGCACCGGCCGAATATTCACCAGAAGAAGGATGGTGTCCCGTAGGTACGCCAAGTATCGTTGCGCTGGCAGTTATGCTGGCAACGTTCATGGAGGTGCTGGATACTACGGTGGTCAACGTTTCCCTGCCTCATATCGCCGGCAGCCTCGCCGCTGATGTGGATCAGAGCACGTGGGTTCTGACCTCCTATCTCGTCTCTAACGCTATAGTTTTGCCCGCGACCGGTTGGCTCAGCTCCGTGTTCGGTCGAAAGCGATATTATATGGCCTCTGTCGGTATATTTATCGCTTCGTCGTTTCTGTGCGGGCTGGCTCCGTCACTCACCTCATTGATCGTATTTCGCGTCTTGCAGGGGTTGGGTGGGGGAGCGCTGCAGCCTATTTCCCAGGCGGTGCTGCTGGAGTGCTATCCACGCAGCCAGCGCGGTATTGGCATGGCAATTTTCGGGATAGGGGTGGTCTTTGCGCCAATAATCGGGCCGACATTAGGCGGGTGGTTGACGGATCAATACTCGTGGCGATGGATATTTTATATAAACGTGCCGATAGGCATTTTGTCTTTGATAATGTCGCATATATACGTGGTCGATCCCCCGTATCTGCAGCGAGGTGTAGCCAGGATGGACTACATAGGCCTTGGTCTACTGGCGCTTAGTATCGGCTCGTTGCAGATAGTTCTGGACACCGGTCAGCGTCACGACTGGTTCCAAACCACCTGGATCGCTCAACTGGCAGTAGTCGCTATTGCGGGGATCGTCGTCTTGCTGATCTGGGAGCTATACACAGAACATCCGATTCTTGATTTAAGAGTATTCGCAATCTCAAATTATGGCGCCGGGGCTTTTCTTATGTTTATGGTCGGGGTAGCTTTATATTCATCAGGTGTGTTACAGCCCCTATTTGTCCAGACGCTACTGGGCTACACCGCACTGCTCAGCGGACTTGTGCTGTCACCGGGTGGACTGGGAACTTTGTTCTTTATGCCGATTGTGGGCAAGATGGTGGATAAGCTCAACCCCAGGTATATGATCATGTTCGGTTTTCTTCTCGCCGCAGTAGCGTTGTATAAAATGTCCCAGTATACCCTGGCAGTTAGTTTCTGGCAGGTCGCTTATCCGCGGGTCTATCTCGGGGTAGGGCTATCGTTTCTGTTCGTGCCGCTTGCCACAGCTACGTTTGCATTTGTTCCCAGTGAACGCACGGGCGCAGCAACTGGCTTGTTCAACCTCCTGCGCAACCTCGGAGGCAGTTTCGGCATCGCAGCCGCGACTACCATATTGGCAAAGCGCGCACAATTTCATCAATTCCGATTAGTCGAAAACATCAATCCACTCAGCCAGGGATACATTTTATGGCATCATAACACCGCTTCCACACTCATGGCCGCCGGCCAACCGGCCGGACAGGCTGACCAACTGGCCACCGCCCTGGCGTATAACACTGTTCTAACTCAGTCCAGCTTATTGTCATTCGTGGACACATTCTGGTTAACTGCATTATTGATGATCTTACTAATCCCGATGACTCTGCTTTTGAAAAAAACTCCTGTAGCTGGGCAGCAGCCGACAAGTGATGAGTAGTTTTCGCCGTTGACATCGAAAGCGTGTGCCGTTATACTCTCGCTGGAGGGGCCAATGCAATTTTCAAGATCAAAAGAGCTATTCGCTAAAGCCTGTGAGCTGATTCCCGGAGGGGTGAACAGTCCTGTACGCGCGTTTAAGTCCGTCGGCGGTGATCCTGTGTTTATCAAACGCGGCGAGGGCAGCCGAGTCTTCGACGAGGATGGCAACAGTTATATCGACTACGTCTGCTCCTGGGGCCCGCTGATTTTAGGTCACGGTGATCCTGCGGTACTCGAAGCTATCTGTAAAACTGCGGCGAACGGCACCACTTTCGGCGCGTCTACCGCTCTTGAGGTCGAACTCGCTGGGATGATCGTCGATGCGGTGCCTTCGATAGAAATGGTTCGATTGGTCAACAGCGGAACCGAGGCCCTGATGAGCGCGATCCGCCTCGCCCGCGGCTTTACGGGTAGAAGTAAGGTCATTAAATGCGAAGGTTGTTACCACGGCCACTCCGATGGTTTGCTCGCAAAAGCGGGGTCTGGAGTTGCGACTTTAGGCATCCCGGACAGCGCCGGCGTTCCGTGCGGCACCACTCAGGATACCATAACCGTGCCCTACAACGACCTTGACGCTATAACCGAGATTATGAGAAGCGTCGGCGATGAAGTAGCGTGTATCGTCCTGGAGCCTGTGGCCGGAAATATGGGGGTTGTGGCTCCTAAAGAGGGATATTTGCCGGGCTTGCGGGAAGTATGCGACCAGCACGGCGCGCTGCTGTTATTCGATGAGGTCATCACTGGCTTCAGGATGGCGTATGGAGGCGCACAGGAATATTTCGGCGTTCGTCCGGATTTGACCACGCTTGGAAAGATCATCGGTGGTGGATTGCCTGTTGGGGCTTACGGCGGCAGGCGGGATATTATGCAGTGTGTGGCTCCCGCAGGCCCTGTGTACCAGGCGGGCACACTCTCCGGCAATCCATTGGCCGTCAGCGCTGGCATCGCCACTCTCAATCGTCTCAAATCCCCTGGCTTCTACGAGCAGCTTGACTCCAAAGCAGCCGCTTTGGCAAATGGATTATCGCAAGCCGCTAATGAAGCAGGGGTTAAAGTACAGGCAAATCGCGCCAGATCAATGATGACCCTGTTCTTCGCCGACGAGCCCGTCACAGACTACGCCTCTGCAAAGAAATCCGACACCCAAAAATACGCTCGATATTTCAGGGAGATGCTGCATCGAGGGATATATCTTGCCCCGTCCCAATTCGAGGCCGCGTTCGTCTCCGCAGCACACACCGAAGAAGACATAGACATAACGATATCTGCTGCTAAAGAATCAATGAAGGTGATAGCGAGCCTGTGATTACAGCGATAGGCGGTGGTTTACCAATCGCCGCCTCAAAGCTGATATCTGTGCAGCCTTATTCGAAACAGATCCTTCAGCACCTGCAACCCCGCGCTGAAAGGGCTGATTTTGGAATCAGCATCGTGACTCCACTTCACAGGTATCTCGGCAATGCAGTAGCCTGATCTGCGAGCGAGATATAACGCCTCGACATCAAATCCCCAACCGTCAAGAATACATTCCTTGAATATCCTTCTCGCCGCATCACCTCGAAACAATTTGAAACCGCACTGGGTGTCGTGTATTCCCGGAACTGCGAACATTTGAATTATGAGGTTCAGCGTCTTGCCGCCGAGTTCGCGATATAGAGGCTGGCGGATAAGTAGTTCGGATTTGCCCATAGCTCTGGAGCCTATCGCGATATCTGCGCCAGACTTAAGTGCATCAAACAACTTCGGGAGTTCTTCAATCGGAGCCGAGAGATCGGCATCAGAAAAAGCGACATATTCGCCGCGCGAGGCCAGCATTCCCTGCCTGACCGCATATCCTTTGCCCCGGTTAGGCTGGTAGGATATCACCCTCACAATATCGGCTTCAACTGGGACAGCCTCTGCTGTGTGGTCGGTGCTTCCGTCATCAACCACAATTATCTCAAAAGTCCACCCTTGCGACACGAAAAACTTACGAACCTGCTCAACGGTTGCGGCTATTCTGCCACACTCGTTATAGGCGGGAATTATAAGATTCAGATACGGCGCTTCGTCAGTCACCGGCTATCCCTTCCGTCGCTCAGTTCTCGAACATCGCGTCCACAAATGCCCTGGCATCGAAGTCCTCAATGTCGTCCAGAGTCTCACCCGTGCAGGCCAGTTTTATCGGCACATTTAGCTCATCTTTGATAGTAACCACGATGCCGCCCTTCGCAGTTCCGTCCAGCTTGGAAAGCGCTATACCAGAAATGGGTACCGCAGCGCTGAACTCTCTTGCCTGATTGACTGCGTTCTGTCCGGTAGTGGCATCCAGCACCAGAATCGTCTCATCAGGCTGCCGGCCAAGCGTCCGTTCGACAATTCTGCCGATCTTGGCAAGCTCATCCATCAAATTCGTCTTCGTGTGCAATCTGCCGGCAGTGTCGATTAGTATGACATCGGCTTTGCGAGCCATTGCTGCGTTTATGCTGTCGAATACCACCGCCCCAGGATCCGCACCTGGCTGGTGTTTGATAATCTCCACGCCGCAGCGATTGGCCCAGATCTCAAGCTGCTCAATGGCCGCCGCCCGGAAAGTATCTCCCGCTGAAAGCATCACCTTATGGCCAGCTTTCTTATAGCGATGGGCCACTTTTGCTATAGTAGTGGTCTTTCCCACGCCATTTACGCCCACAAACAGAAACACCGCAGGGCGCTGCTCCGGCTCTGTTAACCCTGGCTTTGAATCCGTAACCAGGATCTCTTCCAACAGCCCCTTCAGTTTTGTTTTGATCTGTTCGCTATCTCCAAGCCGATCTTTACGCAGCGCATCGACCAGCTTGGTGGTGGTGTGTATGCTCAGATCAGCTTGTATGAGCAGTTCTTCCAATTCGTCGAATAGTTCGTCATCGACGGGTCGACGCCCGGTAAGCAATTGATCGACTTTGCTGAAAATACCCTTAAGTAGACGCATTTGGTGGTGATAAGGCCTCCGTAAACAAGACAAGAAGCGGTTGTCGCACCGCTTCCAATTCAAGTATAGTGTTCATGCCATCTAATATCAAGTAGCCAATCGGTCGCTGTTCGTCAACGACTTGCCCTGTGCTAATCCTTTTGAACTAGAGAAGGTAATCCTGCGGAGTTAGCCAAAATAGAACCTAAGCGTCATTGTGAGCTTGATATGCCGGTCGTAGAATGACAGTAGGTGGTGGAGTGCCTGATTGCTAGTATATAGTTGAGGTCGTTATTCCAGGGAACCTTATCCAAATGAGAAGACGGGGATTTACGCTGGTCGAGTTGCTGGTGGTGATTGCCATCATAGCCATATTAGCGGCTATGATTATGCCCGTGCTCATAGAGGCAAAGGATGCCGCTAAGATGCGCAGGTGCGTGAGTAACCTCAAGCAGCTCGGCAACGCGATAATGGCATATATGGACGATAACAACGGCTTCGGCTTGCCGCTTGACCATTCGACGGATCGCCACTCATACGATAACACGTGGGTCCTGTATATGCGCCCCCTGCAAAACTACGTTGGCCAGCCGTTGATATATCCCCGGCCCACCGATATCACAGGCTACCAGCCGCCAAACAGGATATGGGTCTGCAGCGGAGATGTTGTGCGTGGCAGCGTCCAGGACGATAACAATAAGCCCTGCTGGTGGCATTGGGGATCGAGTTATATGTATCCGGGTCCAACGGCGTATATCAGCGAATCCCCGTCTAATCCCGGCGCTACTATCACAAAAGACCCGGCCTGTGTGCCTTTAAAACCGCTCACCTGGCGATCCCCACGGCAGGATATGCTATTGTGCGACTACTGGTTCGACTTCCACAGCGGATATAAAGTCCAAAAAAACGTCCGCCAGCCCGAAATTAGATGGTTGAACAGACCCAGCACCGATATTAAACGCATAAATGTGCTCTTTTTGGATCTGCACGCTGCCGCCGTTACCCCTGAACAACGCGATACCCTCATAGATAACGTACAGCTCCCCATAGCCCTCGGCGGCGATAATCCCTACGCAAAACCCTAGAAACCAATTTCATATTATTGCTACATATTTCCACTCACAGACTAGCTAAAAATGAGCTAAAACAGGAATACTAATCATGGCGAATCAAAGGACGTCGTGATGACACTGACTAAGGAAAGCTTGCTCTTAATAGGAATATGCACAGCAGACCTGGCTTCTACGCTGTATCTGCTTCAGAACGGTATGGCCAGGGAGGGCAATCCGCTGATGTCGTATTATCTCAGGCATGGCATCGGCACGTTCGTCATGATAAAACTCAGCCTCGTCTTTCTGCCGATCTTCATAGCGGAGTGGTGCAAGCAGTTCAGGCCCAAGTTTGTGAGGTTGATGCTGAGGGCCACCATCGCCGTCTATGTGTGCTCCTATCTGCTGGTGATGCTGTCGGTGAATACGGGCAGAGTCGCATCCGCCGGGGAGCCGCTATATTTTGCCCCGCAAACGATTATATCTGTCGAATAATCTTAAGCAAAACCCTTGTCTCGAAACCACTGCACAGCTCGATCAAGAGCATCTTCAACGGAGCTTTGAGGCAAACCGAGCCTTTCAACAGCTTTCAACGGCGAGAAGAACATTTTATTTCTCGACATCCTGACCGACTCTATTGATATGCCTGGCTGGCAGCCTCGCAGCCTCGCCGCTGCCTCACTCGCGGCTGCCGCTGTGTAAGCCACCCAGTGAGGAATCCGCACGACTGGCGTTTTTTTATGGGTTATTTCGGACAAAATCGCCAACAGTTCCCTCAGAGTGATATTCTCGTTTCCAAGTATATACTTCTCCCCACGCAATCCCTTTTCGGTCGCAAGCAGATGCCCTTCGGCGACATCCTCCACAGCGACCAGGTTCAGTCCAGTATCGACATAAGCAGGCATCCTTCCCCGAAGAAAGTCTACTATAATCCGACCTGTGGGGGTTGGTTTAATGTCCCCTGGCCCAACAGGCGTGCTGGGGTTGACTATAACAACATCCAGCCCATCTGACGCGTATTGCAGAGCAAACTGTTCGGCATCGAATTTCGATCTCTTATAATGCCCGATCATATCTTCGCGAGTCACCGGCGTGCTTTCATCCCCTGAGCCTCCATCGCGAGGCAGGCCGAGGCAGCCGACAGTGCTTGTGTAGACTATTTTTCCGACGCCTTTAATCCGGGCCGCCTCCAGCACATTTTTTGTGCCGCCTGCGTTATTCTTATACAGATCAATGGGGTGACGTGACCACAAACGGTAATCCGCCGCAACGTGGTAGAGTTCCTCGACGCCCTCAAGGCAGTCCATAAAGGAATCGGGATCGCGAATGTCTCCAGTCACTTTCTTAACGGGCAGGCTATCAAGCAGTGTTAAATCTGAGGTCAGGCGAACCAGGGCGATCACATCGTCTCCCCGCTCAAGCAGCTTGCGAACGACGTGCGCTCCAACAAACCCCGTCCCGCCTGTCACAAATACTTTCCTACCGATTAGCCGCTACCTTTCCGCTCATCTGCCATCGGAGCATCTTATACAGATCACCCTTTTGCCTGTCCACCATCAACGCGGCGGTGGGTTCATAACCACAGTGCACCATACAATCCCGACACCGAGGGTCCCTGCCTGCTCCATAAGAGCCCCAGTCTGTGCTGGCTATCAGCTCACGATAGCTCTGATAATGCCTGTCGGCAATAAGATAACACGGCGACCTCCAACCCGCCACATTCCTGGTAGGATTACCCCACGCTGTGCATCGAAGCTCTCGCTGGCCCTTCAAAAACTCCAGATAGACCGGTGTATCGGCCAGGGTATGCCGGGCTGCGAGTGCGTCGATATCGGCGAACTTGGCTGCAATATCCGCACGTGACATAAACCATTCCTTGTCATCTACGGCGCTGTAAGAATACGCCGGCGACAGCATAAAACACTCGACGCCGATGTCTTCCAGGTCATTCATCATGTCGTCAATCTGCTGCATATCGGTCTGTTTATAAACCGTAGTATTCACCGTAACCTTAAACCCCTCCGATACCGCCGCCCTGATCCCTGAGACTGCAGCATCGAATGCTCCTTCACGCTGAACGATTATGTCATGGACTTCTCGCGGGCCGTCTATGTGCACGTTAAATAGAAGCCGATTAGACGGTGTAAATCTATGAAGACTGCGCGTTATCAAGGTTCCGTTTGTGCATAAATAGACATACCGGCGCATCTGCAACAGCCCATCCACGATTTCCGCGACATCAGGGTGAATCAGAGGCTCCCCGCCGCATACGGACACAACTGGCGCCTCGCACTCCTCGGATGCGTCCAGGCATTCATCAACGCTTAGACGCTGTGATTGTAGATTCTTATATTCTCGTATGCGCCCGCAGCCGCTGCAGGTCAGATTGCAGGCAAACAGAGGCTCGAGCATAAGCACCAGCGGCACAAATCTCTCCCCGGATAGTTTCTTTCTCGCAATATACGAGGCTAGGGTGGTTGTCAGTCCAATAGGGAATCGCAATTTTTTAGTTATCCTTTATATCGCCTGACCTATAGTTTCCTGGTCGCGTAACTTCGCGTACATACCCAGGGCCATCGTCGGAAATGAGTGTCGATATAGATGGTATTTTATATAAAATACTCTTGGGAACCCGGTCCCGGTGAACGGTTCTTCGTCCCAGGTGCCGTCTTCGCTTTGGGTGCGGGTTAGATATTCAAAACCCTTCTTCAAGGCTTCGCTATTAGTATGGCCGGCACACATCAATCCCATCAGAGCCCACGCCGTCTGCGAGGCCGTACTGCGTCCTCTTCCTTTCAGGCACGCAGTTCCATACGATTCACAGCTCTCTCCCCAACCGCCATCTTCGTTTTGCACGCTCAGTAACCAGCGCGCCGCGTCCACAATCATCGGATCGGCAGTGTCTATCCCTATCCGGGTCAGACCTCGTATTCCCTGCCAGGTGCCGTAGATATAATTAACCCCCCACCTGCCATACCACGAACCATCGTCCTCCTGCTCTCTCTCCATAAACTCAACGGCTCTCTGCACGCAATCATCTTGCAGGGTGTAGTCGAAATAAGACAACATCTCCAGAATGCGCGCTGTGATATCCGCAGTAGGAGGGTCAAGCATCGCGTTATGATCTGCAAATGGGATATGATTGAAAATCTCCCTGCTGTTATCCACATCAAACGACGCCCATCCGCCATCAGAGCTCTGCATCCCCAAAAGCCAGTTTAGCCCCCGCTGCATAGACTCTTGCTTTCCAGGCACATCAGCACATTTATCCAGCGCCATCAATACCATCGCTGTGTCGTCTATATCAGGATAAAACTCGTTAAGGAACTCGAAATACCACCCTCCGACTTCGAGATCGGGTCGTTTAATGCTCCAATCTCCCCGGATCGTCACTTCTTTGCTAACCAACCACCTTGCAGCATCCAGCAAACTCGTAGAATCCGCCGCAACCCCCGCCTGGTTCAGCGCGTTTACCGCGATAGCGGTGTCCCATACCGGCGAGGTGCATGGCTCCAGGCGCAGGGTGTCCTCTTCCTCAATCTCCAGCGCCTCCAACTCTTCTCGCGCCTCACGGACCTCAGGTGAATCGTCTGCATACCCCAGCACCCTCAGAGCTATTAACGCATACACCATCGGTGGAAAAATTGCCCCGAAACCGGCGCTGTGGTCCAGATGCTGCACCATCCATTCCTCCGCTCGGCGCACAGCCATACGCCGCAGAGGGGTAAACCTGATTTTTTCAACGCTCTTTATTATCGAATCCACGCCGACGAAGAAGTTACACCAGCTAAACCACGGGCGACGCATTTTCAAGCGCACATTATCGCGCTGTATCACGTCCGAAAGCAGTTCTCCAATACCCTGGTGTTGTGCAACTTCCACCACTGGCTTTTGAGCCCATATAATGCTCAGCGGCACCACAAAAGTGCGTGACCATGAGGATATCTCGTAAATGTTGAAATAGAACCATGTTGGCAAGAGGTTGATCTCCGGCGGCACCGCTGGAGTGTCGTGCCACGGGATCTGGCCCAGCATTGCAAGGTAAAACTTGGTGTAACTGTTTACCGCGGGCACGCCCCCCACCGATTGAATCGCCTCACGCGCCCGAACCATATACGGCTCATCAGGATGCGACCCCGTCAGCTTGAGCGCGAAGTACGCCTCAACCGAGACGCTGGCGTCGACTGGTCCGCCAGGATAACACGGCCATCCTCCGTTATCCATCTGCTTCTCGCGCAAATAAGCGGCGGCCTTCTGCAGCTTGCACTCATCTGCATTGCCCAGAAAACGCATAAGGATTATATATTCGGACTCAAGGATGGTGTCGCCTTCGAGTTCGGCCTTCCAATAGCCTTCGGAGCACTGCTCACCTATCAACCATTCGACCGCACGTTCAAGAGCCTTTTCAACTACGGGAGCCACCGACGAAGAAGGCGGCGCAGTAGATTTAATGTGTTCTATTGTCATCACCCTCTCTTTCTTCAACGCCTTCATGCCCAACCAGATACTCAGACAAACCTACCCTTGACAATCTGTTCGCGAACTCTTCTCACGCCAGAGATCGAATCACCACAACTACCTGATCGTCGCTTTGGCCGTGTTCCCCATATGAGCGGAGTTTGTTCACCACGTGGTCCCTTACTGTGTGGGCAGTCTCTTTCGGCGCCGATCGAACGGTTTCGTGAAGCCGTTCATACCCAAATCGCGAGCCGTCAACCCGAACGTCGGTTACCCCGTCGGTATAACAGAAAAGCATATCGTTTTCGTGAAACTCAACGCTGCTGGTTTTAAAATTCGCCTTCTTAGTGACGCCGAGCACTGGGCCATTGGGGGTCAGTTCGATCAGATTGCCGGATGGACAATCTATGATCATAGGCGCCTCGTGGCCGGCGTTTACATATTCGATGAGTTGCCTTTTAGCTTCAAGCGTGAAATAGACCAGGGTTATAAAAGTCTCCTCAGAAAGAAAATCGCATAAAGTATCGTTAAGTTGTCTTATAACATACGCGGGGTCAGGGTTTTGGTGGGCCAGCGCACGCAGCATATAGCGGGCTTCTGCCGTATGAACCGCTGCCTCGACCCCCTTGCCGGACACGTCCCCAACCACCAACCCAACTCTGTCCTCGTCGATTTTGAATATGCTTAAGAAATCTCCCCCGACCTCCATTTCCCCTGGAGCAGGGGCGTATAGCGCGGCGATGTCCAGAAAGGGTATATCGAAATTGGTCGGCATCAGACTGCGCTGCAGGGTCTCGGCAATTCTAGACTGTCGGGTGTAGCTTGCTGCGTTGGCAAGCGCTGCAGATATATGCGTCGCCACCTCGCCCAGCAACCACAAATCATCATCCTCAAATATTTCCCCCGACTGCTTCACCGTCAGCAGGAGCCCGTTGCTGTCTATGCCTGCATACAGAGGAGCGATAAGCGCCGGACCAAGCGTGTCTACCCTCGTTCGTGCAGTCGTTTCAGCCAGATATGCGATAATAGGGGAGGTTTGCCGCAGGTCCGGAATCAAAACAGGTTCACTTATTTGCAGATGTAAAATATCTTCTGCAGATATCTCCGCCTGCGTGGTTATATGATCCGCGCCAGTAATTGTTTCGCCATTCTGACGACAAATCGATAGTTGTCGTAACCTGGCGGCGGAAGGTTCAAGCATGATCGCCATGCTGCTGCTATCTAAGGCTTCGCAGATTCGCCGTATGGCGTTGTCCAGAACGTGCTGAGTGTCCAGAGAAGTGGAGAGTTGCCGGTTGATTTCGTTTATTAAAGCAATTTGTCGGGCTCGTTTTTCTTCACGAATTTGTGCTTCCATGCGTTCAGTAATATCTACAGTCACTCCATCGAAATACTGGATATTACCCGAGTCGTCGAATTGGGGAGTGATATGCGATCTCACCCAATGAGTCTTGTTTTTACGCTCGTTTACAACTCTCAACTCTTGAACCGTTTCTTCTCCGGTGGCTACGGCTCGTTCAAATGATTCATAAGCAAGCGGCCTGTCTTCCTCATGGATTGCTAACCACCACAATGCCGGTAACGCTAACACCTCTTCCTTTGAATAGCCGAATTTGGAGACGGATCTGCCGCCGAGCTCTATAAGGTTTCGATCCGCATCGATCCGGAACACGAGACCGTCCAGATTGTCCACCAGAGATTGAAGCCTTTTTTCGCTTTCGTGCAATGCCTCTTCAGCCAGGCGCTGTTTTGTGACATCAATGTGCGCAATTACTGCTCCTCCGTAGTCGTGAGGCAGCGCCCCCACTTTCATAAGAAACCATCCAGGACCGTCAGATGTGTTGCGACACGAATATTCCATCTCATACGCGTCCACATCCCCGTTTAGCACGCTTGTTATGCCGAAAAGCGCTTCTGCCGCGTCCTGTGAACCTGCCTCTGCGGCGCGGCGAACCACGTCGAGGTAGTTTGTGCCTTCACAGGTATGCTGCAGATCGGGGTCGCCGTTTTCTCGGGCGAATTGTCGCCAGCGCTCGTTGACTGTTATGATAACCCCATCACCGTTCACGACGGCGAAGTTGGCCGCCAGCGCATCCTGAACAGCCGATAGCAGTTTCTGAGCAGCTCGCAGGGTAGCTTCACTCTGCTTTAGTTTTGTTATGTCTGTGAATATGACCACAAGCCCCCCTCCGGCGATGTTGAGGGAAGCCCGGAGTTCCAGTCTTGTGCCATCCGTACGCACGATCGATATATCCCCAGACCACGGCCCTTCATCCATGTGTGCTGATAATTTCTCACGAATATCATCTGCACTCTGTTTGGACATTATCTCGTCAATTCGCTGCCCGCGTATCTTCTCAGCCGATTCGGTACCCAACAGTTGCGCAGCGGATTCGTTGCTGTATACAACCTGTTCATCAGCGAGAATCATTATGGCCAGGGGTGACTTATCTGTCAGTACCTTAAAATTCAGCAGTTGGCCGGTTTTAGACTGCGTGATATCGATCAAAATGCGAACAGAAGAAATATGCCTGTCGGGCCCGGATTGCGCCGGGGCTCCTATCTCCAGTATCCATCGCTGCTGGCCGCTTTTATCGAATATGCGATACTCCTCAAAGATGCGCTCACCAGTTTGCAGCTTTTCATAGGCCTTCAGCACCCTTTGGCGATCTTCTGGATGGATAATATTTGTCCACAGATTTGGGTCTGCCTCATACTCATCCAGCGAATAGCCGTACGCTTCCGAGATACCAACTCCCACCCACTGAGCACGGCCTTCGCCTTGTTCGTCAGTTAACACCACACTCATCTCAGGATGCGGCGCGAACTGCCCATATATATCTTCGTCTCTGGCGTTATTAACAGATTTATAATCTGAGCGGGTCATTGCTGCACGGCCTTCCTGGCTCTTTACAGTAGCGTCTACTCTGTGGAGTTTTACCCACATCTGCGACAAAGGAAGGAAGCGAGCGTCAAAAAATGACCGCGGCAAAAGGCCAGAGCGGACTAATCAAGCAAGGCAGGTTGACTCTTGGGCTAAGCAGGTATATGATTCCATCATGTGGAAGAGATAATTGTAGATCAACCCGGCAGATGCAGTACGCTGGGCAAGTTGACGTAACGGATCAGCATGGGTGGGCTGGCGATGGATCGGTTGTAAAATCTGCAAAAAGCAGATATTTCTCAGCACTCGGAACTGACCAGTAAACATGATCACATCACCCACACGTGTCGGGCTGTTACAAAGACGCTAGTTTACGCGAAGAAACGGATCACAAAACAGCATGGATAATTCATCAATCACGGTATTAATAGCTGATGATCACGGAATATTGCGCGAAGGTCTGATGGGGCTTCTGGGTGAATACGACGATCTACAGGTTGTGGATCAGGCGGTCACTGGTGTGCAGGCTGTAGAAAAAGTGCGTGCCTTGAAGCCAGATATCCTCCTGCTGGATCTTATTATGCCGGAAATGGGAGGAGTGGAGGTGCTTGAAGCTCTGTCCACCGAGCAACTTCCCACCAAGGTCATCGTGCTGACGGGAGCCGACGATGACGAGTTGCTGGCAAGATGCATTCAAAGTGGAGCGATGGGGTATCTGCTTAAGGATGCCGCCTCCACGCAGCTTGTCGATGCCATTCGAGCAGTCGCTTCCGGCGGGTGCTGGTTGCCGCCGGGTCTGACAGAAAAACTATTCCGTGGTATGGCTAAAAAACCGCTGGGTGATGATGCTGCTAAGCTTTCATTGCTCACTGCACGAGAAATCGAAGTTTTCAAACTGCTCGGCGAGGCAAAGTCCAACATTCAAATCGCAGATGAGCTTTTTATCAGCGAACACACCGTAAAAGTCCATGTTGGCAGAATATTAGAAAAACTTGGCTTGTCCAGCCGGTCCGAAGCGGTGAAATTTGCTATTCGATGCGGACTTGTGAAGGCCTGACAGAATGCGATTAGACGGCACATTCAGCCTACAGCAGGAGCAGCTTACTGCCGAAAGACAGCAGGCGCTGATCCGTTTGCTGTTAACCCTCGTTACCGCCGTCGTCCTTCTCAAATTTTACTCTGGCCAGGCTGTGCCGGGCTATGAAGATCGATTAGCACAGCCGGGTAGCTCAGCCGAGCCGGAAGCTATCCTTTCGCTTCAGCTCGTTGCCATCCTTATCACTCTGTTTGTTAGCTACAGTGTTGGGATGTGGGTGGCGGTGCGCTATTTTCCGAAGGCTTTTCGCCTCACGATTATGCTTAGTAGCATTATCGAGATTGTACTTATAACCTATCTTCTTGCCACTACTGGCTGGACTGGGATCCCGTTTTATCTTTGGTATATCTTTTATGTTGTCAGCGTGGCTACGCGATACGGCTGGTTGAGGAGTATACTGGCTTTGGGAGCCAGCGTCGTCTCGTTTGTCAGTGTGGCGGGGGTGATGCAGAATAGCGCGTCCGATGTGGTTCCGGCGCTGGGGTTTATGGGGTTTTTGCTGGTGCTGGCGTTAATGTTCGGCCAAATCAGCGAAAAGCAACTTAACTATCGAGCCAGCCTGGTGGTGGTAAACGAGTTTAGAGCCGAACTTGCCGGGTTGGCCAACTCACGAGATATTATCGATCATCTCATAAAAAGAGCAACACAACTGCTGAATGTGGAGCAGGCGTTTTTCTTGCCTGCGAAAAGAGGAGCGGATGGTTCTGAGGGGCCGGGTCTTAGGTCTGCGGGAGTCAATTCTGCTTTATTAGCGACATTCCGCGAGGGCGGCGGGGTCTGGAATGTTGAGGAGATCCTTCGTGAGCAGCGTCCGTTGGTCTCCAATCGTCTCTCAGTGCGCCACCCGCTGCCAAAAGGTGTCGCCGCTAAACTCGGGATTAGAAATCTGGTCGCTGCTCCTCTTATCGTCCGTGGCGCTCCGGTTGGGGTAGTCTACGCGGCAAATGGGCGAGAAAAGCGGCTCAACAGCGCGGATATGCAGTTGCTGAGCTTGGTTGCAACTCAGGCGGCGCCAGTGGTCGAAAACGCCCTGCTTTGGGAACGGCTGACCCAGGCCGCCACATCCGAAGAACGACTTCGAATTGCGCGGGATCTGCACGATAATTTCCTGCAGACTCTGGCTGCAATTAAATTACACCTCGAAAGATGTAAGATTCTCGTAGACAAGAACTCCGACAAAACCAGGGAAGGAATCGACAAGATTCACCAGATCGCCACCAGAGGGCTTGCCGAGGTACGTTACTACCTGTCCGAGCTTAGAATTATGGGCCCGGAACCGAGCCGTTTCCAGGAGGCGATGAAACGCTGTGCTGATGAGGCAGCAATTCGCGGTTCTCTGGAGATCGAGGTCGACATCGATACCGCCGAGCATCGAATCCCACCCGGGGTCGCGGTTACGGTGTTTCAGATTATGCGCGAACTCCTGAACAACGTCGTCAACCACGCAAAAGCCAAAAACGTTAAAGTCTCGGTTAGTGTTGAGGGTGAAATGCTGAGGCTGGAGGTTGTGGACGATGGGGTGGGCTTCGACGTGGAGCCTGTGCGTAAACAAAAAGCCGCTGCGGGACATTTGGGCCTTATCGGCATTGAGGAGCGCATTCGCCAGGACAACGGCTCGTTTGAGTTGATCAGCGAACCCGGCCACGGCACTAAAGCGGTGGCATTGATAGAAATCTGATAACTTATTCACCGGGAAATTATGACTGTATAGATGATTTATTCGGTGGACTTAGTTACGATTCCGACAAATATTCTGCAAGCCCCTTGACCAGCGGAACAGAATGTGATATATTCCGATATAGGGTAAGAAGGCCTGTTCGGGGATCAAGATGTATGTCTCTACTCTCATTCCCCTGGTCAACCAGCCCACTGCGATCGCCCGCCGCTGCCACATGAGGTGACGGTGATGAGGCGATTCGTTTCGTTCGTTTACTTCGAGGAGAGTTACAGATGGCAGGGCATTCCAAATGGCATAATATCCGTTTGCGCAAAGGCAAGCAGGACGCCGTAAGGAGCAAGCTGTTTACTAAAATTGCACGCGAGATCATAGTGGCGGCAAAAGAAGGTGGGGGTAATCCTGACTCCAACCTGAGGCTGAAACTGGCCATACAAAAAGGCCGTGAAAACAGCATGCCTGCCGATAACATCAAACGCGCGATTCAGCGCGGCACTGGAGAAACCGAAGGAGCGAACTACGAAGAGATCGCATACGAAGGTTACGGGCCGGCAGGGGTGGCGGTATTAGTTGCCTGCCTTACCGATAACAGAAACCGTACGGTCGCGGAGCTTCGAAACATCTTTTCCAAATGCGGAGGCAATTTGGGAGAGAGCGGGTGCGTAGCCTGGATGTTTGATCAGGTGGGACGTGTGGAAATATCCGCATCAACAGCCGACGAGGATTCCGTGATGATGGCGACAATGGATGCGGGTGCCGAAGATATTCGAGTGGAAGAGGATGCCATCGAGGTCATTTGCCAGCCTAACGATTTGACAAAAGTCCGAGATGCGCTCACCGAGGCCGGAATTGAGTTTGTCAGCGCCGAAGTGACCATGCTTCCAAAGAGCACCGTGAAGATCGAGGATAGCAAGGAAGCGAGCCAGATCCTGAGATTGCTGGATGCGTTAGACGAAAATGACGATGTCCAGCAAGCCTATGCAAACTTTGATATCCCCGACGAGTTAATGCAGGAAGCTGCGGCCTGATAGGTCGTAATGCATGACTCTCGCGGAAGGACCGCCCGGCGATGCCGGCGGTTTCGGGAAGCGGACGGTGAATGAGAGATGATAAGAATAAGAGTGGATTGGCACGCCAAATGTCCAAAATGCCACACTCAGCTTGCTGTGGATTATTTTGACGAGTCATCTGATCACGCGACTTGCCCGTGGTGCGGGCACGTGTGCCAGATAGACAAAGGCCCGGAGCAGGCCGAAGTTAAAAAGTTCATAGACAAGGCAATCAAGCGAATCGAAAACCAGGCAAACGAAGAATCCGTGGTGTGACCGGTACACCTTATTCTGCTTTGCGCCTCAACACCAGAATCGCCACGTCATCTGCAAACCTGCCGCAACCGAAATGTCTTGCCTCTTTCAACAATCGCTGAATGATAGCGTCCGGCGGAGCGCTGCGCATGGCGCTTACCGTCTCAGCTAAACGCTCTTCACCATACATCCCCTCTGGGCCGTGAGCTTCTATGAGCCCATCGGTATAAGCGACAAAGGTCTCTCCAGGGTGCAGAACGATCTCCTGGGGTTCATATACAGCACCATAAAACACCGATAAGGCCATTCCGTGTTCTGTAGGCTGTTCACCGGTACACAGAACGGGTGGGGGATGGCCGGCGTTTACAATCTGCAGGCGGCCGTTACCCTTATATGATATCGCAAGGGCTGTGGCGAAGTGACCTGGTCGCAGTTCGTTATAGACAACGTCGTTGAGCCGTTCCATCGCTATCGAAATATCCGGATGCTCGCGCATAAACCCTCTGAACAGCATCCTTAAAGACAGCGATTCAGCGACAGCCTCCACCCCGTGGCCGGATAGATCACCTATCACAAACACATCAGCCTTAGAATCCAATTCGAAGTAGTCCAGAAAATCCCCGCCAAGCTGTGCTTTAGTCTGAGCCGAGATATATGCGTGGGCCACTTCGAGGTCTGCTATTTGATCTGGGATATCGGCGAGCAGGTTATCTTGCACCATTCGACCGACTTCCACGCTCTCCACCAACTCCTTGCGATAGGCCTCGAAATAGGCGTTGGAGATCGCAGCCAGAGCCACGTGCAAAAACTCGTCTATGGCCACCAGCCAATCACCAGGCTGATCAGGGGTAGGATCGAGCAGGAACTGAAGATAGGTCTCCTCGAAAAAATGCACGCTTATAATTAGCGCATCGAACGGAAATTGCTGCTCGGCCAGTTGTCCGCCTATTCTTTCCAGCTCATCGACGCAGTCTTCCAATTCGCCGCTGTTCATTGCAGACAACACCGCCTGCACTATGTTCCCGAAGACCTGAGTCAGCGAATCTCTGTTAAAACCGGGCGGCTGCCATGTGTCGCACTGAATATCCACCCACCCATCGATAATCGCCTGCTCGTGAGGTGAGAGTCGTTCGGCAATTTGCCGCATTGTATTTTTCGCCGACTGGGAAAACTCAATCAAGCGATGACCTGCAAAGTTTCTCTTATGGTCTTTCATAATGCGACTCTCCGTGGCTGGTAAGCTCCTATACCATACCTTAACTTTTCGTACATCATTTTCCTCTAATTGCCGAACTTGACAAGCTAACTGCGCAAGTGGACAATATATTCGTAGAAGAACAGGAGACGCAGCGATGTGTTCTCCAGGAGGATAACACCGTATGAGTGATCTTACATATCTCGACCATGCAGCCACCACGCCGCTTGATGAAGAGGTGCTGGAGGCTATGCTTCCGTATATGAAGCAAGATTACGGCAGTGCTACCACACTGTATTCAATCGGGCGCGCGGCTGGGCAGGCTGTAGAGGATGCCAGGGAGAAAGTCGCCGCTCTGATCGGCGCGCAAACAAACGAGGTCTTTTTCACCAGTGGCGGCACGGAGTCCGACAACTGGGCGGTCTTCGGGGTAGCCTCTGCTAAAGCAAAAAAAGGCAACCATATAATCACCAGCAAAATCGAACATCACGCCATCCTCGAACCGGTGCATCTTCTCGAAAAACGCGGGGCCGCGGCCACTTATCTCGGCGTGGACGCCAACGGGTTAATCAGCCTGGATGATCTCAAGGCGGCTATTACGGACGAAACCGTTTTAATCACTATTATGCACGCCAACAACGAGATCGGCACTATCCAACCGGTGGAAGAGATTGGACGCATCGCCCGCGAGAAGCACATCCACTTCCATACGGACACAGTGCAGACCGTAGGTCATATACCCGTCGATGTTAACGCTATAGGTTGTGACTCTCTGGCGCTTTCGGCACATAAGCTCTATGGGCCGAAGGGAATCGGGGCAATGTATATTCGCAAAGGGGCGCGAGTCGACAGATTCATGTATGGTGGCGGCCAGGAGTCCAATAAACGAGCAGGAACCCATAACGTGGCCGGAATCGTTGGTTTAGGCAAAGCAGCCGAGCTTGCAAAGGCACGAATGGCAGATGAAGCGGCAGCCACGATTAAATTGAGAGACGCCTTGATCGAAGGGATCGAATCCCGAATCAAGGATGTAAAATTGAATGGCGACCGCGTCAAGAGGCTTCCAAACAACGTCAACTTCTCATTTGAAGGCATCGAAGGCGAGTCGATGATTCTGCTGATGGATATGAACGGAATCTGCGTCTCTTCGGGGTCAGCTTGCACATCAGGTTCTTTGGACCCGTCACATGTGCTGATGGCGTTGGGCATGAAGCACGAACAGGCGCACGGTTCGCTGCGAATGACGTTAGGCAACGACAACACGATGGCTCAAATAGAGAAGGTTCTGGACACCCTGCCGGGCATCGTCGAGCGGCTGCGTGAGATGTCGCCGATTTATAATCAATAGACAATCAAAAGCAACGATCGCCGGTGCTGTGTTGCGCCGGCGATCGACATCATTGCTTTATTTTAGAGATTTACCAATAACCGAACTAACAGATTCATAGGCCGATTTACTATAAGTCTGACGTGCGATGGCTTGAATCAGCCCGTTTTTATCAATGACTACAACAGTCGGCACCTTTCCCGATACCCCATAGGTCTGCGCGGTCCTCCCGGAGAAATCCAGCATCATAGGGTCTTTGGTCTCTTTTCTAATCCTCGATTTGGCTATTCCCCGGCCGATTGATGGCACGGATTTCAGGTCAAGCAAACCTAAAATGGTAACCTTATCGGCATATTGCGCCTTTAGGGTGTCCACCCACGGCCCCATTAATCGCCCGGAATCCGTCGTGGCGACCACCAGAACCACTACTCGTTCTTTAAGATCAGGCAGTTTCCATATCTTGCCAAACTGATCTTTCATATCGAAAGCAGGAGCGCGTTCTCCTACTTCAATGGACGGCTGTGCCGCCGCAGTCGTCACGAATATGACAGCCAATGCAGCACAGGCAAGCAAAAATCGCATTAAAGAGACCTCCGGATCAGGTTATTAACATATATACATACGCATCAATTTGCTAATCGTTACCCGTCGCAGGCTCAAAAACTGTATAGGTTGTTTAATGGTTCACCGGCCTCCTAATCCTTCAAAGGCGCGATCAACGCCTCCCCGCTGCCACACGTATCAATCGTGTAGCCATCGTTTGTTGCCGGGACCAGACAAGTAAACGAATACCCCAATTTTACGTTCCAAAGCTCATTTGGCCCGCTTATACTTAAATTCCCTTTAGTAGCAGTGACCAGATGCATGTGCTTTGCAGATTTCACCTTTATCTGCTCTCCGGTGGCCTTGATCACGCAAAAGCTGGGAAACTCCGTCAACAGCTCAGTCGCATCAGCCTGTTCGAACTCCATTCCCGCATCAAGATTCGGCGTTGCTGGTCGCTCGGCCATAATCGCCTCACACCCTTCTTTAAGGTCGAGTTTTCCCCGGCTTCGAGCGCGATTATAATCATACAGGCGATAAGTCACCTGCGATTGCTCACTGATCTCGAATGTCAGAAGCCCCGGCCCTATCGCGTGAACCATTCCGGTCGGCACGTTAAAATGATCCCCAGGTTTGATCGAATCCATACACCGTAGCGAGGACAATACTGCCTGCTCCGGCGGATCCTGAGAACAAATTAAATCGCAGAATTGCTGTTTTTGGATACCATCGGCCAGCCCGAGATACAGATAGGCATCCTCGTCGGCGTCAAGAATATACCACATCTCATCCTTATGCACATCCGGCTGCACGGGATGATTTTGAACAGACAGCTTATCTGCCGAGTCAATGGCCTTCACCACAACCGGCACGTTTACCACCGAATCGAGCAGCGATCCGGCAAGAGGCCCATTGGTGATCCTGGTAACCGTGCACAGTTCCTTGTTGTCTGGCGCTGTGGGCCAGGTGCTCACATCCCACGACTCCCCGATGGGATCAACGGACTCGACGACCCTGCGTCCGGGGATTCGAGCTAATCTTCCTCCTCCCCACACTTTAGGTACTGAAATTGGCTCCAATAATAATGGATAGTTGAAACCGGCCAAGTGATTCCCTCCTTTTACAGCAAGTTGACATGATGATACCCGCCTGGCCGATGATCTGCAAGGCGGAATTGGGTGATTATTCCACTCATCATCGTAAGAATCACGAATAGTTGAATTGAATTTGCCCATTTAGCGGTATACATAATTGGGAACGCCCGCGCAAGGACCATCGTCAGAAATAATGGGAGTGTCGATGTGTCCGGCACTCTAGCGAGGCGGCGGAGAGAGGTGTTATGCGAGAAGCGAGAATTGCCAGCCATCGATTTGGTTATACGCTCTGCGAGGGTTCCGCGATAGTCAGACCCGAGGGAGCATGTGATGAAGACAGAACCCAGGCATTGGCCAAGTTAGTAAACTCTCCCTTAATCGGTGCAAAAAACCTCATTCTTGATCTTAGTCGTGTTGGTTACGTCGAAAGTCCAGGATATAGGTGGTTGGTGCGTCAGATGCAGCGCCTGGAGTCCGACGGGAAGCGATTAGTGCTGGTGGATGTGCCGCCTTCGGTTGAACGTGCGCTCAAACTGCTAAGATTAGACAGATATTTTCCGGTCGCCAAGGACGTAAAAGAGGCTCTGGCGGCCCTGGAGCAGTCGGAATCACCGCTGGTCAATTAATCCGCAGGCGATTCCGACGCGTCACATCTCTGTTTCTTATCGCTGAGTAAGTGAGAAGATCGAATCCGCCAGGCCCACATTTACCTGCACGTTTTTATAAGCCACGGTCCCAAGGTTCTGCCCGTCAGAGTTATACATAGTCGAAGTAGTTGCAATAGGCAATTTGCCCGCCAGATTTTGGAAATCCGTATAGGTGTATCGCACTCGCATCTCGCCGCTGCCTCTGAACTTCTCGCGCTTCACCAGGCGAAGATTGTTGGCATTCAGCCATACATTGTCGTGACGCTTATCCTTGTCTCCGAACTTAGGCACCAGTTTGAGCAGGGTTACGCCGTTTTTATCAGTTGACACTACCGTCACGTTGTTGTCCGTCCAGAGGCTGCTGGAGACAAATCCGAAGTCGAGGGTATCCAGTCTCTTGCCCGGTTTATTCTTCACATCCTCAGTCTTTCGAATCATGGAGGCCAAAACGAGCTTCTTATAGCCATTTTGAATAAACGAGGCCTTAATGCCCTGTGCATATCCGTCCATGCGCAGCTTATCGGGTTTTTTATAGGAGATAACGCCCTTCTGCAGTTTTAGGATTTCGGAGTAGCCATCGCCCATATCCGAGACATTTCCTTTGTTGGCCGAGGTTATAACCATCTCAGCCTTGAAGTCTTTAAGCCCAGCTTCAGCGGTATTTACCTTTGACAGCAACTGGGCAGAAGTGATAGCCAGTGCTGCGTTCGACACCATGGCCACACACAACAAGATCATTGCAAAAAAACCAAGTCGTTTCATATCTGTCCTTTCAACGCTTGATATAATATTCTATAGTCATTAGACGGAGTAAAAACGAGAATCTACTCGATACACTATTTTATCACGACTAAAATCTCCGACGTCGGGCTGCAAAAATTTGCTCACAAGTGTGTTCGTTCGGCACGGCAGGGGTACAATAGACGTAGAGGTGTTTTATGGATACAGCAGCATATACAGTAATAGCGCTTGGCGCTGCGCTGATAATATTTATATTGATCTACTTTCTGGGAGGCTCAAAATCGGGATCAGGGCACGCTCACGAGCACGCACATACCCCTCAAAGTCGGGTCGATTTATCTTTAGGCGGTCTGCACTGTCCGAGTTGTCTTCTAGCAATAGAGAGAAAATGGAAGCAGATGGATGGCGTATTCGATGTTAATGCCAACTTCGACACGGGACGCGCCACCCTGACGTTCGATGAAAATATTACAAGCGCGGAGCAGCTTATCGAAAAAGTGGAGTCACTCGGTTACACCGCCACTCTCGTAACCGACGACTCGGAGACAGAAACGTCCGAAGAAGCAGTAGAAGACGAAGTCGGTTACGTTAGGACCAGATTGATCGGCTCAATAATCTTGACTGCGCCCGTGGTGATTATCGCTATGGGTCTTCACGCCGTAACCCCTTCGCCGCTGATATGGGTCGAGTTCGCGCTCACAGCCGTAGTTTTATTCTGGGCAGGCGGCAGAATCCTGCGCAGCGCGTGGAGTGCGGCAAAGAACAGAACCAGCGACATGAACGTGCTCATCGCAGTCGGCACGCTCGCCGCGTTTATATATAGCACCGTTGCGACAGTATTGAATATGGGAGCAGTCTATTTCGAGACGGCGGCGGTGATCATAACCCTGATCTTGATCGGCCGATTACTCGAAACTCGCGCCCGCAGCCATACTTCCGACGCGATTCGCAAACTCCTTGATCTACAGGCTAGAACGGCCCGCGTTTTAAGAAACGGCGATGAGATCGATATCCCCATTGAGCAAGTTGTGGTGGGGGATCGTGTTCGGGTCAGGCCAGGTGAGAAGATCGCTGTTGACGGGGTCATAATCGACGGCGCATCGGCTGTCGATGAATCAATGATCACAGGCGAAAGCATCCCCGTCGACAAAAATGCGGGTGATCAGGTAATCGGCGCGACCATAAACCGCACTGGCAGCTTTACTTTCGAGGCCACCAAGGTCGGAAGTGACACTATGCTTGCGCAAATAGTGAAATTAGTGCGACAGGCACAGGCTTCTAAAGCTCCGATTCAGCGATTAGCCGATGTGGTGGCGAGCTATTTCGTCCCTGTAGTAGTCAGCATAGCCATAGCGACTTTTGTGGTATGGTTCGTATTCGGCACGCTCAGCCAGGCTGTGCTCAACGCGGTTGCCGTGCTTATTATTGCCTGCCCGTGTGCGCTGGGATTGGCAACACCGACGTCTATCACAGTTGGAACCGGCAAGGGCGCGGAGAACGGCGTTTTGATCAGAAGCGCAGGCGCTTTGGAGACAGCGGGCAAGGTTACTACAGTCGTACTCGACAAAACCGGCACTATCACCCTTGGCCAGCCATCGCTGACAGACGAACAGGATATACAATCACAAGCTGAGACCCTGAAATTAGCCGCCTCAGCGGAACTTGGCAGCGAGCACCCGGTAGCCCAGGCAATTCTTCAGGCTGCCAGAGATAAGTCCATAGACACATCAGAGCCGTCGGAGTTTGAAGCCTATCCGGGAGGCGGGGTGCGCGCAGTTGTGGATGGAAAGACCGTGCTGGTCGGAACTGCGAGGTTGCAATCTGAAAATAATATAGACATCACCGCCGTCGAATCTCAGATAGAGAATCTTGAAAGCCAGGGCAAAACTGTCGTGGTCGTATCTGCGGACGGCGCTGTAACTGGCCTGTTAGCAGTGGCAGACACTCTGAAACCCGGCTCCATAGACGCAATCGAGCGTCTGAAGAAAATGGGTCTCGAAGTCGTAATGATCACCGGAGACAACAGCCGAACCGCCGCCGCAGTCGCATCCGCAGTGGGGATAGACGAGGTTATGTCTCAAGTCCTGCCGGGAGATAAAGCGGCTCGTGTCGCAGAACTGCGTCGACAGGGCAAAATCGTGGCAATGGTTGGCGACGGTATAAACGACGCGCCCGCACTCGTCGAAGCCGATCTCGGAATCGCCATCGGAACAGGAGCGGACATTGCGATAGAGTCTGCTGACGTGACTTTGATATCCGGAGAGCTCAGCGCAGTAGTGGCGGCTATCGAGCTATCCCGCGCCACCCTGTCCAACATCAAGCAAAACCTGTTCTTCGCGTTTGTCTACAACTCACTGGGCATACCAATCGCCGCAGGGGTTCTTTATCCGCCGTTCCAGGTGCTGCTCAATCCTATGATAGCAGCCGCTGCAATGGCCGCAAGCTCGCTAAGCGTCGTCAGCAACGCATTGCGTCTAAGGGGTTTCAAAGCCTCGGTTTAGACAGATCAGTCGGCAAACGGGTCATACTCCGTGTCTGCAGAAAACAGGCCCGGCTCAAAACTCTGTTCTTCAGGTTCATTTGGGGTGGGAAGACCCTTGAAAAGCGGACGATCAAGGAAGAAGTGTCGTTTTGTGAACAGGCTGGAGCCACTGTCGTCCGCGGCATCTTCCACAGCGGCGCGATACATCGCCGCATCGGCGTCCAATTCATCAGCTACGTGCACTATCATCGCTTCAAGGCTCTTCGGTAACTTCGGAGAGCCGTATTCTTTATGGCCGTGATGAGACAGAATCGCGTGCTGCAGAGCCAGATTAAGGACCTCATCAAAGCCGTCAATTCGATCGGCGGCTTCCTTGACCATCATAGCGCCACCAACCACGTGTCCGACAAAATGACCTGCGTCGGTGAACCGAAACGCCGGCTTCCACTCATACTCCTGCATTTTGCCGATATCGTGCAACGCCGCCGCGGTCAGCAATATGTCGCGATTGACCTCCGGATAGATAGTGGCCAGCGAATTGCAGGATTTCACCACATTGAGGGTGTGCTCCAACAATCCGCCCAAATAAGCATGATGCACCCGTATCGCTGCCGGCGCCTCCTTGAACTTCCTGGACGTCTGCGGATCCTCGAAAAAAGCCGACAGCAAGGTGCGCAACTGCGGATTTTTGACCTCATCAACTATAGCCATCAGCTCTTCAAACATCTCATCGCTGCTTTTCTGCGAGACCGGCAAAAAATCCGACGGATCAATCTGGGTCGAAGGTTTCTGAATCGAATCTATTCGCAGTTGAGGCTGTCCCTGATAACTCCCGACACTGCCTCGGACTGTGACATAATCCATCTCGACAAAGCTGTCTATCTCGCCCTGCGTAGCGCCCCATTTGACTGCATTGATCGAACCGCTCTTATCGCTGAGGCTGAGCTTCAGATAAGGATCTCCAGTTCGGGTGTTGCCTACGGCCTTCGAGCTTACCAAAAACACATCCTCAATGATGTCGCCTTCACGCAGGTCAGAGATATATCGAGATTTCATTACCGCCTCCTAAAGCCCAATTCTAAATATCGAGCACCATCCTGTCAAACAATTTCATAGACTACGAACCCGCTTTGTCCGCTGGTGCGGTAATTTTTGTCTCCGGTTTATCGGCAGGTTTCTTCGGCTTAAGAATATGCCATACCAACGGTAGCGTGGCGACCAAAAACACCGCAACTATCGCAGTCGAAATCTTCTCTTGCCGGCTCAGTCGAAATTGTCCCCAGTTAGCCGCCACCACCGCCACAGCAAGTGCTATCAACGCCGGGATATAAGGCACTAACCCGACCAGCACCGCCATCATCGTGATAGTCATAATCACAAGCACAAAAACATAATTGCGACGAGCGTTTAATCCCAGCCTGTGCACAGCCGCAAAGACCACCGCCATAAACAACGGGTCCCCCATACCCATCATCAGGGCGGGCACAAAGGCCCCTGTTCCAGCTACAGGAATAGGCGCGCTTACCGCGCTTACGATCTCCGGCGCTTTTTCAATAACCGAAGACACCGGCCCCGCGGTCACCGTCCACAGGTCGATTGTTGCCGCAAACATCACCACCGGCAGCAACAAATTGCGGTCTTTTATCCGCAGCGAGACTAGATAACCGACACACGACGCGCTAAGCAGCATAATCGCATACATAAGCATCTTCAAAGCGTCCGGCTTATACAAACCGACGATTATGCCGATTTCGCGCAGGCTTGGCAGTCTATGCAGCTTTCCTACCACATCCAGACGCCAGAGCATCACACCGACGACGATTCCCAAAGCCACTAATAAGCCCAACAGCGTCAGCGCCGCCCTGCCAAACCCCATCCGCAGTCGTGAAAATTGATACACCACTGTAACCTGCGCCGCCATAAACGCGATAGTAGGCACAGATAACACGACGATTCCTGCTAGTGATAGCAGAATAGAAAGAGGCAGATTAGAGGTTTTAGACGCAGATTCGATTGAAACTGCCAATGCAGACAAGAACTTAGCTTTGGGGATTCCCATCCAAAGTGCGAAATACGCCAGAAGGCTTATCGCCAGGTAAGTAAATGGGGTTTTAAGGGTAGTTGGCTCCTGAGTTTTCACAGCGGTATTATATCATAGGACGACCTCCCATCAGCCGCCTCGTTATTTTTGCAGAAATCTGCCATCTCTCTCCTTATAACCAACCGACAACAAATACTGCTCTATTCCCCTGGTAAGCGCAGCCGTCATTCGCACCTGCCCCTCGTCGCTTTTTATGAAATCCGCGTCGTGTTTGTTACTGAGAAACACCATCTCGACCGTTACAGTCGGCACTTCGCTGAATACCGAAGTCGTCAACGCGCCGTGTTTGCTGCCGACTTTTGTCTCATCGTCACCTTTGACGCCGCGATCACGCAGATAGCCCGCAAGAATACTCTGCATACCGGAATGCATCATCTCCGCAGCAGTAGCGCTGGATTCGATTACTTCTTCGGAAGGGCCGATCTGTTTGCCGATTTCGCCCTGCCGGGCAGGATAATACAGCGTATATCCCCTGCCAGGCCCAGCGTCGCAGTGCAGATGAATCGTAAGATCGGCGTTATGGTCATTGGCAATAATCGCACGGTCTTTGTTGGATAGGAATTCATCGCGCGAGTTCTTGGTTAAAATTGCTTCGATGCCTTTAGCTTCAAGAACGGGCACGAGTCTCTGAGCTATGTCCCAGTTGATTTGTAGCTCCGTCGTGCCGTTAAGCACCCGTCGGGCAGAGTTAGTGCCGGATGGATGACCCGGATCGACGACCACTACAGGGCGCTTAGCCGACGGCTCAGCATTACGAATGACATTTACCTCATGCCATACGATAACACCGCAGGCACAAACTACAACGATCATCGTGATCCAGGGAAACCAGGCTGCCAACACCGCCCTGTTGATGTGCCTCATCTTGCTAAACCGCCGGCCATCCGTATTTGTGTTTAATCAGTAATATAATCCATCGCTTTTTCCGGAGCCGCCCATGTTTTGTCAGGATCGAAATGCCGCCACACCATCGCGCCTATTGTTCTTATCGCCACGTTGCCGGCATTGTTCTTATACCATTTCGTGTCCTCTTGATCTTTGGTATACACAGTCAGGATATACTCCCCTTTTGGGGATAAAACTAACGCCACATCAGAGCGCGTGTCCCAAATGCCGCCGCCTTTCGACGCACACTGTCCCGGCGGGACCTGACCCGCTATATTCTCATCGAAGTGGTGATGGAACATTATCCGAATCATCCTGTCGCACGACGCCGCTGAACCCGCCTTGCCGCTGCGTATCAACTCCATCAATTTCGCCATTTCGTTTGGAGTAGTCATACCCAGCCCATACTTTCTCTGAAGCGGCCTCAGACCCAATTCGTCGGTTTGCTCGCCGTTAAGCAGCTTGGTCTGTTCAAAACCGTGGGCAGCCAGCCAATCGTTTACGTTCTTTTGGCCGACCAGCCTTCGCAGACGGATTGTGGCGGTGTTATCGCTGACGGTCATCATCAGATGCACCCACTGATCCACAGTCAACTTCGAGCCATCCTGGAAATAATAGGCAAACCCGCCCTCTTCGCGCGCATCAGAAGCAGGCTGCACCTCAACTAATTGGTCCCACTTGATTTTGCCCTGCTCGACCTGCCTCATTACTTCGCACATAATCGTAGTCTTGATAGTGCTGGCAGTAGGGAACGGCTCATCCCCGTTAAGGCTGATACTCTCGTCCGGTTTGCCTCGCACCTGCAGACTATACCCCAGAGTGCCTTTGAAATCTTTGGCCACTTTATCCAACCTGGCTTTAAGCTCCGTCAAAGTCTCGGCGTTCGCCGAACAAGTGACCGACAACAGAACACCGAGCATAACCGTGGCTATAAAACAGCGAGTCATCTTACACCTCCAATAAAACCCTTTATCAAGTCTGGCGCTAAAAAGAAAAGCGGCTCCAATGGTGGAACCGCTTGCCATAACAACCTGAATATGGCCGAAACAGAGGTTCGGCCACCACATTTCGTATCGATCTATTCCATCGAAATAGCTTCGGTCGGACATTCGTCCACACATGCCCCGCATTCAGTGCATGTATCGGCATCAACCACTGCCAGATTATCCTCGATTGTAATCGCTTCAACCGGGCAGGCTTCAACACACGCGGCGCAGCCGGTGCATGTATCTTTGTCGACTATGGCTGCCATATCTCCTCCAATGAACTATAATGATTGGTGTAACGTATCTATCTTACTACACCTGCTATTATTTAGCCAAAGCATTCCGAAGTTCCTTGCTCGTTTGCTTTTATTTGACACTAAAACTCGCTTATGTTAGATTTTAGCTGAACCGGCTGGTCGTCAGCGGCCGGTTCGCTTTATTTGTGTGGAGAGGATCATAATATGCTGCTTGGTACGCAGAAAATCAATGCATTGAACCATCTTGAAATAGGCGGTTGCGACACCGTAGATTTGGCCGCAGAGTATGGCACGCCACTGTATGTGATGGATGAGGAGTGGATACGGCATCGTTGCAGAACCTATGTGAGTTCATTCGCTGCCGAATACGGTGATGCTTCGGTCGCATTTGCAAGCAAGGCATTTATAAATACTGCTATGTGTCGAATAATCGACCAGGAAGGTCTGTGGCTGGATGTGGCTAGCGCCGGGGAACTCTACACGGCAAAATGCGCACAGTTTCCCACAGAAAAGATTATCTTCCACGGCAACTATAAATCCGCAGAAGAGCTTGAGATGGCTGTCGAAAGCGGCGTAGGGCTGATAGCTCCGGACAGCCTGGGCGAGATTGAGCTATTGAGCGTAATAGCAGAGGACGCAGGGGTGAGGCAGTGCGTTATTCTACGCTGCAACCCCGGAGTCGACCCACACACGCACAGGCTCATAAGCACCGGACAGGAAGACAGCAAATTCGGCTTTAACATTCGTAACGGCGACGCTATGAAGGCAGTCAAGAGCGTTCTCAGCCACAGCGGGCTCAGCCTCGCCGGGTTGCACTGTCACATCGGCAGCCAGCTTCTCGACCCGACTCCATATATCGAAGCCGCCAACGTAATGGCGTCTCTTATCCGCCAGATCAAAGACGAAACCGGCGCAGAGATCGGGCTTCTCAATATGGGCGGCGGCGTAGGCATAAGATACGTCGAAGAGCACCAGCCACCAAGCATAGAACAATACGCCAAATTGCTCAGCGAATCGGTCATTGTCGCCTGCGCAACGGTCGGGATAGATAAACCGAGACTGATGGTGGAGCCTGGACGATCTATATCAGGTGAAGCTGGGACGACTATCTACTCTGTCGGCCCGATCAAAGAGTGCGGCATTCCCGAACCACCCGGAAAGCGCACCTATCTCGCTGTAGATGGCGGCCTATCCGACAACCCTCGACCCACGATGTACGATGCGGTCTATTCCGCACTGCTCGCCAACAAAGCCGGTAGTGAGCCTACCAACGAATATCGAGTCTCCGGCAAGCACTGCGAAACCGACATGCTGATATCAAGCGTATTACTACCAGACGCCAAAACCGGAGATCTGCTGGCAGTGCAATCCACCGGAGCATACAACTACGCCATGGCCAGCAATTACAATAGATTCACCCGCCCTGCGGTGGTCTTGGTAAAGGATGGCCAGGCGGAGCTTATCGTGCGCAGGGAAACTCTTGAGGACCTGGTTAAATGTGACCTGGTGCCTCAACGGCTTACGAAATAACCCCGCTTCCTTTATGCGCAAAGTCGCTGCGAGTATAATATAGATATAATGTTTAATAATTTTAGCCTGTATCCGTTTCTGCTCTCAATGGTGGCGCTGGTGATATGCATTACTGTGCATGAGTTCGCGCACGCGTTTGCCGCTTGGCGAGCCGGCGATGAGACCCCGCATGAGCAAGGCAGAATATCCCTTAATCCCATAGACCATCTCGACCCGATGGGCACTGTTATGATGGCAGTATCTTCTATCGCCGGGTTTGGAATAGGGTGGGGTAAGCCTGTTCGCATCAACCCCGGCAACTTCCGCAACCCGCGCTGGGATAATCTAAGGGTATCCTTATGGGGGCCGCTATCGAACTTGATATCCGCGGCGATAGTCGGCACTATATTGCGCTTTTGGGGAAACGCGATGTCGGAGCCGCTGTTCTATTTTCTTTTGATTCTGCTTCAGGTCAATATCGGGCTGG
Organism: Armatimonadota bacterium; assembly: GCA_050948905.1. GTDB lineage: Bacteria > Armatimonadota > UBA5829 > UBA5829 > UBA5829 > DTKD01. Next base: position 2,242,937 of record JBMNES010000001.1, read on the forward strand.
CTTTGTTTAATCTAATTCCGATCCATCCGTTGGACGGTTCTCATATTCTGTCGTCACTGCTGCCGTATCAACTGGCCCGAAGATACGATTATTTCATGGCCCGTCACGGTATGATGGCATTTATAGGCTTAATATTGCTGGGTGGCAGGATATTTCCTGTCCTTATCGGGATTCCGGCGAGATTTTTGATGCACGCATTCGTGGGTTTATGAGCAAACCAAGACTACTTTCTGGGATGCAGCCGACGGGGTTGCTGCATCTGGGCAACCTGGAGGGCGCGCTGGCCAACTGGGTGCAGTTGCAGGACGATTATGAGGCCTACTTTTTCATAGCCGACTGGCACTCTCTTACCACCCTGTACGATACTGCCGACGTTATCCAGCAATACACTTTCCAGGCGGCGGTCGATTTTCTGGCTGCCGGGTTAGACCCGAACAAGTGCTCAATATTCGTGCAGTCTGACGTCAAAGAACACGCTGAACTACACCTTTTGCTTTCTATGATCACCCCGATCGCCTGGCTGGAGCGTGTGCCGACTTATAAAGAGAAGCAGGCTCAGCTTCGACCAGAGGCGATCAGCTACGGCCTGTTGGGTTATCCCGTGCTGCAAGCCGCCGATATTCTGGCTTACAAAGCAGACGTCGTGCCAGTGGGAAAGGATCAGTTACCACACCTGGAGCTTGCCCGCGAGATCGGCAGACGGTTTAACTATCTATACGACGAAGTTTTCTTGGACTGCGAGGCGCTTCTGACGGAATATCCCTATGTGCCCGGCATAGACGGCCGAAAGATGTCTAAGAGCTACTCAAACGCCATCTATATAGCCGACAGCCCGGAACAGACAGCCGATAAAGTTCGCTCGATGTACACCGACCCCAACAAACGCCACAAACACGACAAAGGCCAGCGCGAGGGCTGTGCGGTATATGAAATGCTGAATCTCTTCGGTCGAGCCGACCTGCACGAGGATTGTGAGACAGGACGCGCGGGATGTGTCGAGACCAAGGATCGCCTCTCTAATCTATTAAACGAGCGTCTCGCACCGATTCGCGAACGTCGCAGCAAATTGATGGCCGACCCGACATATATCGAAGACGTATTTTCCGAAGGCGCAAAGAAGGCTCGCAGCGCTGTGCGACAGACCCTCGAAGAAGTGCGCCAAGCGATGGGCGTCAGATAAAATGACAAAATGGGCCCAAAAAGAGTTTGCCGATCAGGACTTCGATTCCGAGGATTTGTCTGGCGTCGAGTTCGAACGGTGCTCATTTACACACTGCAGTTTCGTAGGCGCAGATTTATCCGAGTCGAAAATTGTCAAATGCAGCTTTGATGATTGCAACTTCGACCAGGCGCGGATCAACTCTATCGCTGCCGAAAGCTCTTCTTTCGCCAACTGCACTTTCACGCACGCTTATTTGTTCCTGTCTCGTTTCTCCCAATGCCGGTTTATTGGAGCCTCTTTTGCTAATGCCGATATGGCCGGGATTGTGATTGCGGGAGGGGATTGGTCGTGGTCGAATCTGCGGCACCAAACTCTGAAAGAACTCGACCTGCGTGGGCTAAAATTAGTAGAAACCGACCTCTACGGCGCCGACCTATCCAAATCCGATCTTCGGGACTGCGATTTCACAAAGGCAGATCTATCAAATGCCAGGCTGGTGAATGCCGACTTGCGAGCAGCGAAGTTGCAGGGTGCAAATCTTGAGGCGGCGGATCTTAAAGGCACACGGATGGATATAGCGCAGGCAATCTATTTCGCACAGAGCCACGGCGCGATAGTCGAGTAGACTACTCCAGCATCTCGATAAAACTCTCCATCCTTACCCTCGTGCGCGCATCAACAGGAATAGGGGAATCGCCTTCGATGGTAAGAATCGGCACATCGATATGTTTGCGGATGATTATGTCCTGAATCTGCCTGAAGCAGAAACTCTGCGTGTAGTGAATCAGACCTCGAATCGAACGCCGTTCGACTTCTCTCTTAATATCCTCAATCCGTGCGAACACATCGTACGGGTAGGTGTAGACGGAGTATTGCTCTATCAGATCCGCCGTCTCATACGGCATAGCGAACTGCCTCTGCACCTCGTTAAATACAACAGTCGCGCCCATATCCTCAATCACGTCATAGAAATCCGTGAAAATAGTCGGCACACCGATATACCCAAGCCGCAGAGCAGACCCATCGCTTTTTTCGTGCTTCAGGGCCTTTTCGAGCCGGTCGTCTATAACCTGCTCGTAAGTGTCAACATCCCCATTAAAATCGCTGCAACAAATCTGGTAGTAGTGGTTCTCAAGTGAGCTTAAAGCCCCTCGCTGCCAGGTCAACTCGTCGAGCTTTCTTACTTTACGCCGAATGCCATCCAGCCTTGCCTTGCACTTTTCCGCCTCTTCCCACGTCGTGCCGACTGCTTGGATCAGTTTATCTATCTGCATTCTCAACAGATTCTTATCCCGGCCGTAGGGATAGCTGAACGGGATAATATTCAGACCGCCCTGACGCAGGGTCTCCACCATCGCCTGGGTCTGAGTGCAATCACCCTCCACCACCGCTACCAGCGCATCAATGCCGCCCTCGCCGAGCACCGGAGCGCCAGTCGCCGCCAGAGTATACATCCCCTTAATCCAGCCGCACGCGCTTCGTGGATATCCGTCATATTCAGCGGACGTGACAAGAGCGCCAGGGTTGGGGTCGTTAATGAAGATGTTGTTGAGATCGACCGGCGTATGCCCCGCGGCAACGATCGCCTCGACAGGAATGGTGGTTGTCATTCCGATCTTTTTCATTTGAGTCCGAGGATATTATGACACTGAGGTATTACGCGCACATCCGTCAACCGGGCCATCGCCACCTTCTGAAGATGCATCAGCAGCTCACCCGGAGCCGCATTTCGGCCAGTGATTGGCTGGATTATCAGCGATATATGCCTGTCTATCGGGGCGATTATGTCGCAGCACTGCAATATTTCATCTTCCGTGGTGTCCTTGCAAACCACGGTTTTCACGAACACATTGGTGCTGGAGGCTATTGTCAGAAACTGCGAGTGTTCCATCCATCGAATCTCGCTTCCGGTGGAGCTGGGCAGCTTCATATCCATCGCCACCACATCCGTCCATCGTATGACGTTAGCAAGGTCGCGATACAAAGTGCCGTTGGTCTCCAGATGATTTCTAAAGCCGGCTTCTTTCAATTTCACCATAAGCGCGTGTAAGAACTGCACCTGCACCAGGGGTTCGCCTCCTGTCAGGGACACGGATTTACAGCCATACTTGCGGCAATATTCCACGACCTGCTCGACGTCCAGCGGGTTACAAACCGGCTCGCTGCCAGCCACCAGGCAACTCTTCGGGTGCGGGTCCCTCGCTGCCGGGGTATCGCAATAGCCGCATTCGAGGTTGCAGCCGGCAAATCGCAGAAAAGTCTGCCTCTGCCCGCAGTATAGCCCCTCGCCCTGAATCGAGTCGAATATCTCGTAAAGAAACCCTTGTTCACTCATCGTCTTCAAAATAGGTGGCGCACGAGGTCGGGGTCTCGCGCACGCTTACGGAATATGTTTGTGGCACCCGACATTTCACACCGTCGAAAATCAACCTGGCGATCGCTTCAGCGGAAGGATTTTGTTCCAAAAACTCCGGTAGATCGTTAATATATTGGTGGTCGAGATAATCCAGCACCGATCGCAGCACGGACTTGGCCTCGCGAAAATCGAGCGTCAGCCCGGAAGCGGTGTCAATTGATTTGAACCGGAACGCCACGCTTACGTGATACGTATGTCCATGCAGTCGACTGCAGGCTCCGTTGTAATCCCGGAGGCAGTGCGCTGCATCAAAAGTGTCTTCAATGGCAATTTCATACATGATTCTAGGTCAATTATACCACGTAGTGATCCGGTTAGGTAAAGGGGCACGCCAGGAACTTGCTCTTATTGGTGCGCCGGTTTAATCAAAAGGCTGCTGATTGACGCGGTTTTCCGGTTTGATTTGACACTTGTTTTAGGCGCATCTATAATCGACATCGGTAACAAATATATGAGAACAAACCCATCGTCCAGGCGAAGGAACAGCAGAAATCGTCGCAGTAAATTGAGGTCGTTTGTAACGGTCCTTCAGATCGGTGTCTTGCTCAGTATGGGAATACTGGCCGGGACGGTGCTGGGGTGGTTCGCCGGCCTTTCCAAGACACTGCCGGATATCAACGCATTCGAAGCCCCAGAGGCCAGCCTCGTCTACTCCAGCGACGGCGTCCTGCTGGGCCGCGTGTTCCGGGAAAACCGCACCAACGTCGCCTTAAAGGATATTCCCAAAGAACTCCGTGAGGCCACGGTCGCCATTGAGGACAAGCGGTTTTACGAACACTCCGGTGTCGATATGCGCGGGGTTGCCAGGGCGGTGTTGGCCAATGTGCGCGGTCAGAGAATGGCGCAGGGCGGCAGCACCATCACACAACAGCTTGCCCGCAACGTCTATCTCACACAACGCAAGACAATCCAGCGTAAAATCCAGGAGATATTTCTCGCGATTCTCATAGAGCGCAACTTCAGCAAGGATCGCATACTTGAGCTATATTTAAACCAGATATTCTACGGCAGCGGCGCATTTGGGGTGCAGGCCGCATCAAGGGTCTACTTTGGTAAGGACGTGCAGGGGCTGGATTTAGCTGAGTGCGCGTTGATCGCCGGCCTGCCGCAGAAGCCTTCGGGATACTCCCCTCACGAAAACCTTAAAGCAGCCGTGGGCCGCCGAAATACAGTGCTTGCGACAATGGCCGAGCTTGGCTATATCTCGGAGAAGCAAAAAAACGAGGCTATGAGCGAAGAAGCCCATATAGTCTCCCGCAAAAGCGGCCGCACAGCGTATAAAGCCCCTCACTTCGTGGATTATGTCAATCATCAAATCAAAGAGAGATATGGCGAGGACGTACTATACGGCGGAGGGCTGAGGGTCTATACTACTCTGAACTATGAGATGCAGCAGGCCGCCGAAAACGCGCTGCGACAACAGATCAAAGCTAAATCTAAGACCTATCGCGCCACCGAAGGCTGCCTTATTGCTCTCGACGCCAACACCGGCGGCATATTGGCAATGGTGGGTAGTGTCGATCCAGAATCACACTACAATCGCTGCACTCAGGCCGGCCGCCAGCCCGGCAGTTCTTTTAAAGTTTTCGTCTACACCGCCGCTCTCGCCGAGGGCTGGAAGACGAGCAAGATGTTGCCGAACACACGCGTATCGTATCCTGCGGGCGGTGGCAAAACGTGGTCTCCGCGCAATTATGACGGTCGCTACGGCGGCAATGTGACAATGGAAACGGCGATTGCGAAATCTATAAACCTGCCGGCGATTTATACGGCGAAAAAAGTCGGGGTCAAAAACGTCATTAAATACGCTCGGCTGATGGGCATTCAATCGCCTTTGGAACCGTATCTCCCGATCGCGATCGGAGGCATTCCAGGAGTGCATCCCATCGAAATGGCGTCTGCTTATTGCACTTTTGCAAACGATGGCCTCCACAGCGACACTATGGCGATTACTCGCATTGCCAATAGCCGAAACGAGACACAAGCGGAGTTTTCACCCGACCTGCAGCAGGTCATATCGCGCGGGGTCAGTAGAAGTATGGATCAGATGCTTCGAAGCGTCGTGACCAGAGGGACCGGCACAGGCGCCGCTTCAATCTCCGAGGCCAGGGGCAAAACAGGGACAACAAACAACGAACGCGACGTCTGGTTCATCGGGTATGTGCCGAAGAAGATTGTCTGCGCGGTTTGGGTGGGCAACGATAACAACTCATCTATGAGAGGCGCAACCGGCGGCGGCCTTTGCATACCTGTATGGCGGGAGTTTATGTCTAAGGCGATCCCAATATACAACGCCGAGAAGGCCAAAGCCGAACAGGCTGCCAGGAAGTCCAAACCCAACCCAGCGGGCGAATCTGCGGATGCTGAGGCGACCTCTACAGATGCTCGACCTGATCAGGCGACTGATGACCAGTCCGAGACCGTCAAACGCCGTGTATGTACGGAAACGGGTATGTTGGCGACCTCCACTTGCCCTCACTGGCGCACCAGAACTTTTGCGAGAGGCACCGAGCCGACGGAACTGTGCAACGTGCATACCGGAACAGACATATCGACGGCCTCTGGAGATGGCGCTGATTCGAGTCCGGAAGAAGTCTCTGCGGACCTCGAATATGTCACAGTCACTATCTGCGCCCAATCGGGGTTGTTGGCTGGCAAATATTGTCCTAAGATGAAAAAGAAGTTCCTGGTCGAGGACGTCCCGACGCAGATTTGCAATATCAGGCACGATCAGATGCGAGAGTAGCGGGGCCGCAGTATGCACGTCCAGTTTGAAGATCGCAGGTTGCAGCGTTCGCGAATCAACCAGGCGGCATATTTGGTAGTTGCCGTCTTTTTCGTGCTGCTTGCCAGAATGTGGTATCTTCAGATTGCCCTGGGCGACGACCTGTTAAAAGCGTCGGATATGAACGCGGTGAAGCTGCTGCGCACCAGGGCGCCTCGAGGCACTATACTCGATCGCAAAAATCGAATCCTCGCCACCAGCCGACCGCAGTTCGTGGTTATGGCTATGCCAGATATACTACAGCAGGACAAGGAAGCCCTGCACACCCTTTGCGGTATCCTCCAGATGAGCCCAGGCGAGATAGAGTCTATAGTCACTGATCAGGTTAAACGCATGCAGGCGCGACCCGGCTCGCCGGTAAGAATAAAAGTCGATGTGTCGCTCGAAACGGTGGCTCGCATAGGAGAACTCAGGATGAGTCTGCCAGGGGTAAGTGTGGAGCTGGATCAGCTTCGCAACTACCCTGATGGGCCTGCGGTCGCGCACATTATGGGGCATCTCGGCGAGATCAGCCAGGCCGATCTTGAGGCCGCCCAGGAGGCCGGTGAGGACTATGTGGCGGGGGATTACGTCGGCAAATCCGGCCTTGAGAAGGAATACGAAAAAGAACTTAAAGGCACTGACGGCGGCAAGCAGATAATGGTCGATGTTACTGGCAGAATGGTCAGAATTCTGGGAGACCAGCCATCCGTGCCCGGCAATGCTCTGAAGCTTTCGATTGATCGCGACTTACAAGTGGCGGCATATCGAGCGATGGGTAATCAAACCGGCGCTGTGGTCGCGTTAGATCCGCGCACAGGAGAGGTGCTGGCGATGGTCAGCACGCCGTCCTATGACCCCAATGTGTTCGTAAAAAAGCTCAAGCGGGCCGACTGGGACAAGATTAACCTCAATAAAGGCCGCCCGCAGCAAAATCGCGCCGTCTATAACTCTTATCCTCCCGGTTCTACGTTTAAGCCGCTGATGGCTGCGGCAGGGCTTTATTATAACGAGTGTAACACGCGCACTACGGTAAGCTGTCCGGGTGTGTTCCATCTGGGACGAGGAAGGTTCCGATGCTGGAAAGTGCACGGCGGAGGAGTAGATTTCAATCGGGCGATAGCGGAATCCTGCGACGTTTGGTTCTATCAACTTGCCTTGCGTCTCGGCATAGATAGAATGGCAAAAATTGCCCGCCAGTTCGGGATCGGTTCGGCTACTGGCATTGATCTGCCGCGTGAAAGCCGCAACAATGATGGCCGAGTGGGGTTGATGCCCGACACTGAATGGAAGATGGCCAAATATAAGCAAAAGTGGGGAATTGGGGAGACGCCCAGTTGTGGGATAGGGCAGGGATACGTTCTTACCAGCCCATTACAGATGGCAGTGGCGATTGCCGGGGTGGCTGTGGACGGCAAAATTATGCAACCACACCTGGTCGATACCATTCTCGATCAGAACGGAGACATAGTGCGCATGATACCGCCCAAACAAAAAAGTCAGGTGCAGACAAGCCCGGAGCAGTTTGAACTCGTGCGCAAAGCGATGAGACAAACGGTGACTTCTGGCACCGGCAGGTCGTGCGATGTTCCTGGAATTGCAGTCTGTGGAAAGACCGGTTCCGCCGAAAATCCAGGCCATCCGGCACACGCTTGGTTCGTTTGTTTTGCCCCTCTGGAGAAACCCACCATCGCAATTGCCTGCATAGTCGAACACGGCCGCCATGGCGCTTCTGCCGCTGGGCCGGTGTGTCGAGCGATTCTGGACGTGTACTACGGCAAACGCCAGCCAGATCAGATCGGCGTCAGCAAAGCCAGCGTAAGCGGCGACTGATTCATAATTGCAATCTCGCCGACAATGTGAGAACATAACTCTACTATGAAAATCCGCCTGATTTTAACCTTCACTCTCGCTTTAATGACTATCGCCGGTTTGGTTCAAGCGCGACAGTCTCGCGTTGTGATGGTAATAGCCGGCAGCACGAGTATACGAAATTTCGCTCAGGCCGGATTGCCAGTATTCGATGACTTGTTCGAAACTGGCTCGGCAGGGCTGCTCAACGTCAGGGTAGGGCGCGCCAGTCGAGATTCGCTACCGGCGTCCAAGTCGGGTTTTGAGGCGGGATGTCTGAGTTTGGGTGCAGGAGCAATGGCGGCCGGTGGGGGAGAGGTCAGGCTGGCTGGAGACAGCACGGCGCAGATAAACGATGAAAATATAGGGAATCTGTTTCAATATCGCACCGGGATTCAGCCAGATACTGGTGAAGTGCTACACTCGGAAATAGCACGCATTCAAAGGATCAACGAGGCTGCCTCGTATCGTGCCAGGCCAGGTGCTCTGGGCTCGACGTTGCGCAATGCTGGTATCAAAACGGCGGTCATCGGCAACTCCGACATTCCAGGCGAAATGCACCGTGAGGGCGTTGCAGTAGCGATGGATGAGCGAGGGATCGTCAACGAAGGCGAGGTCGACAGTGCGAAGTTAAATGAACATAACCCCGCATCCCCCTTCGGAACCCGTGTCAATATAAACGCATTACTTCGTGAGTACAACAACCTGCACGAGGATGTACGGTTTGTAGTGATAGACTTCGGGGATACTTTCCGGGCCGATCTATACTCGGACTTTTGCACTGATGTTCTGGCCGCAAAGCACATAAGAAAAGCAGCTTTACGGCTAAATGACTTTCTAGGCCATCTAAACGGCAGCCTCGATCCAAAGACAGATCTGCTCATCGTCTTATCCCCAAACCCTCGCTCGTTAAGCGATCTTGCCGGGGAGAAGCTGGGGGTTATAGTTGTTCGGGGGCCAGGCTATGAGCGCGGTATGTTAACCTCCGCCTCCACACGCAGACAGGGCGTGGTGACCATAAGCGACGTTGCGCCAACTGTTCTGAAGTTCTTTGACATAAAGCCAGCAGTAGATATGGTAGGCCGTCCGATTAACAGTGTATCGGGGACTAACGCAGCCCACTCTCTACTTGAGTTGAACACCAAAGCCAGCGCGCAAGCCGAGCGTCAGGCGATTATGCGCGGTACGAGTATCGCTCAGTCGGTAGTTGTAGTGCTGGTTTTATTTGCGATATTCGCGATCTCGTCGCCGGTTGTTAAAAACATGGGCGCGTGGTTGCTGCTTTGCTTCCCTGCACTTTCCCTGGCGATGTTTACGATGCCTCTGTTTTTTGATGGCGGCGTTACTGTGTCGGTAGTAGTTATGGTCGGCCTCACCGTTATTTTATCCGTCATGAGCGCACTTATCTTTAAAACTCCTGTTAGAAGTTTTGTGTGGCTAAGTGCTATTTTGGTGGTCGGGATGATGGCGGACCTGGCTTTGGGTGCATCGCTTATGGCGAGGTCTATAGCCAGTTATAATATCGTCGAGGGTGCACGATATTACGGCATTGGAAATGAGCTTATGGGTACGATGCTCGGCGCATCAATTGCCGGGGTGGGGTTGGCGCTCGCCGCTGGACGATTGAGCAGGCGGATGTCTGGAATAGTGGCCTGTGTCGTATTCTGTTGTGTATTTATCTTTATTGCTGCACCGACTCTGGGTGCTAACGCCGGTGGAGCGCTCTCGACGGCGTTGGCTGTGGTCACGGTGCTCCTTGCCAGGCGAGGCCGCCGGCCAGATTGGCGAAGCCTGTCGATAATAGCCATAATCGCTATTGCGATATTGATTGCCGTTGTAGCGGCAGATATGTTACGCATCGGCGGCAGCCAATCACACATCGGCCGGAGTATGCGTATGCTGGCTGGCGGCAATGCGACCACGATTTTTGACATCATCCAACGCAAAATCGCGCTGAATTGGATGCTTGTTTCCACCAGCCTGTGGAGCCGTTTGTTAGGGATATCCGTCGCAGGCTCTATTGCGCTATATTGGTGGGGCAGGAGGATCCGCGGCGCACAATTTCTTCAAATTGAAGAATCTGCTGCCGCATTGGGCTGCTGCGTGGGCACGGCTGCCGCGTTTGTTCTGAACGATTCCGGGGTGGTGGCGGGAGCGACGAGTTCGGTATTCCTGTTTTCGTTGCTCGCGCTAAAGTTGCTCGAAAAGCCTTTAAAAACCGCACAAAATTAGAGGGAAGGGCGAATATACCTCGCCCTTCCCTTTGCAACCTACCCCCCAATACAACTCACCTACGGACAAACTGGCGAAGTAACCTGTGGAGTCGGACAAACAGGCCCTGCCCCGCACGGGTCCGGGCAAGGCACCGGCACCACAGTTACAGGAGAGCCTACTCCTCCCGGACATACGGGAGCGATTCTCTGACAGATCGGCCAGGAGCCTGGCTTCTGATATTTGGCTAGAGCGTTCTGATGTTGTGCATCCACCCCCACAGTGTAGATACTTGTGCGTGGGAATGGGTAATCAGCCACGTTATATGCAGTTGCTTCTGAGACTCCAAACAGCAGCAGGGTTTGCTGCCAGGTCCCCAGGCTCTTCAACTGAGTCAGCACTTCTCTGATTGGATATGCTGCCTCTCGAGCGACGTTGGCGGCTATGGCCACGTCGAGCCAGTCGTTGCCATTGGCATACAGGTCCATCACCTGTGCATAACTAAGTAAGACGTTTCCAGACCAGTCGCAGACCTGGCATGGGCCGGTGCCGCATACAGACGACGGCCCTGTACCACAAACACTTGGGCACGGTGGTTCAACAGCCGGGCACGGAGCTGGACACGGAGCTGGACACGGGGCCGGGCCTGCTGCAGGCGCAGCCGTCGGAGCTGCACTGGTATCGGCGGCCAGCGCACCGATTGCGCTGCCAAGCATTAGCGCGAGGACAATGAACAGGACTCGCATTTCACATCCTCCTTGTCAAGCAAATTAGAGATTTCTCCTACTCGCTACAGTTACCCACGTCACCTTACTTTGCAAACGCAATGATATAGACAGGTTGTATTAGTATGACATATAAGCATACAGAGAATACTATGACGGATGGGTAATAATATTATGGCCGCATGCTTCCAGGGCCGGCAGCAGCGCCCCCAGGAACCGAAGGTTCAACTGAGACGATCTTCAGGCTGACCGGGGTGGTCAACTTGTCCGTTGATATGCCATACCTATTGCCGATCTCAGCCCAACTCAGCCCTTGACTGCGCAGGCCAGTAATCTCCGATAGAGGCCGGCTGGCGCAGGTGGCTGCGTTCGCGCAGATGTTTATGTCTTCCCAACTGCAGCCCTTGCGCCTGATATTTGCTATTTCAGGCTTCGAAATAGAATAGTATCTGGAGAAGAACTCCGTGTTAAAGCTCTCAGTGTCAGCAGATGTAGAAAACGGAGCGCTGGAGAGGTCGGCCGTCGAAAGGTTGTGCATACCCGCAATTCGCTGCCAGTCTTCACATTCACGAAACTTAGCCACAATGCCGGTTATTGGCTGGGCTGATTTGATCGATATGGCGCAGGCTGCTGCGATATCAGTGTCGCCGAAACCCTGGGCTCTTAATTCGGATATCTGTCGTGTGCTTACATTCAGACATCGAGAAATACACGAATCCAGCAGCCCCCTTCCCAGCATATTCACGTCCAGGGTTTCGTCTGCTGAGTCGTTGCTATAGATCGGCTGCCTGCTAAACAACGCCAGGCATATTAACAACAGCAGGATGACTATTAACAAAACCCGCATTTCACGCTCCCCCAAATCCATTGATATACGAGATACTAAACAGACTACCGATACCCAGCCCCGAACCTCAGAAAACCGTAAGCCTGCGCGCCAAACGGCTGTTGCTTGACAAACGGCCGCCTGGAAAAGTACAGTTGGTCGAGATGTTACGCAAGGTTACAGGACAAAAAGAACCGGTGATTCAGCTCCTTCGCGAGCTAATCAGCCCCGCCGGACGACTGCAGAGAAGCAGATTCATCATAGAAGACAGAGAACTCGTAAAACGCGGCTTCGCTTTTGGCTGCAGGATCGACTCTTTAATTCTCACCGATAAATTCGCCGCAAACGAAGATTGCCGGGAGTTGGTCGAGAGTGCGCTTCAGATAAAATGTCCCGTCCATACAGCCTCCGAAGGGCTGTTAAGCAAAGTACTGGCGTCTAAGCCGACCCCGGATTGCGTCGCCATAGCCGAGCGCAGTACAGTGCCGATTGATCACATAATGACCAACCAAGCCACGCTCATAGCGATGGTAGAAAACGGTGACAATGCTGACAATCTCGGTATGTTGCTTCGCTCAGCCGATGCGGTCGACGTCGACGGAGTGGTGCTTACGGCGGAGACTACCGACCCGTTCAGTCGAAGGGTAGTAAGAGGGTCACGAGGAGCCGTCTTCACACGGCCTATTTGTATAATGCGCGACTCTGTCAGGGCGATTTCAGAGGCCAAAAACATCGGTATGCAAGTGATCGCCACATCCGCCCAATCCGATACTATATATACTCAACTGGATCTGACCAAACCCTCTATGATCGTCGTTGGCAGTGAGCATTTTGGAATAACGGATGAGGTTCGCGTTCACGCCGACGCTGTAGCGAGGATTCCTATGCTTGGCCGCATCAATTCCCTGAACATAGCTGTGGCTGCCAGTATCGTCTTATATGAAGCTGTGCGCCAGCGTCAAAACCGCTCAGCTTGATTGCTTCACGATTTCTGGATTGGTATAATTTAGACCGCAATGCCAGTTTATGGGATCGAAGAAGAAGTATTTATCACGGAGCCAAGGCGGCCGACGCTGAAGTCATTTTATTATCTGGCGCGGCTTCTGGCCAAAAATCCCGCTTTCTATTACACACATTCGGCGCACAATTTCGCACGCGGAGCTGATGTGAAACAGGGGATGATGAGCGGGGTTGAGATAAGCGCGGCTATGGATTCAGACGTCGAGGCGCTGGCCGATGACCTCGCTCGCCGCAGAGCCGACCTTTGCTCGGTGGCCACCGGGCTTATAGTGCCGATTGGACACTTATTCGACTACGAAGCCCCCACCAACACCTGCGCAATCCATGTGCACATAAGCGGGGTGCCGGATAAGCAGCGGCTGTATTATAATCTCATCCATTTTCTACCAGTACTCTCGCTGTTTACAATCAACTCTCCAATGGCCGCATCAAACTACTTCGGTCAATCCTACAGAATGGCGAAGTCGTGGGCTATTGGGCCTATCCAGCAGGATTGGAAAGTGCGCTTTCAGGACATCATCTATTCCCGCCGATTAGGGACCATCGAGCTTCGTGTTTCCGACCCGTGCTGGGATATGAACAGAATACGCTGGCTATTGCGAGCCGTAAAAGCCATAAGCGAACTTGACGAGACCCTTGATCCCGCCATTGACCGCTACAATTCTATGAGGGATAATATTTGTCGCAGTGGCCTGTTAGATGAGTATGCAGGGCTTGTCGACGAGTTGCAGACACTGATAAGTTTTCCTGTGGAGTTGTTGTGTGATACTGCTTCCAACGAACTTTACCAAGCATATCAAACTCACGGGCTTTTAGGGGCATACAGCGCCTTGGATAACGGCTATCGCAATGGAATATTTGAGCCTCGTCCGGTTGATGAACAGCAATCGGCCGCTATAGGGCTATGCCAGGGGCTGGTGGGGTTTGTGGGATATTTCGTGGCGCGGCTGCCGTATTATGCCTGGAAGGGGCTTGTCGAATGATCTATGCCGAAATTATCGCTGCAATCGTGCTGATTTGGCTTGCGGTTCTTCTCTTTTTGAGACGAGTCTGGTTTTTTCGCGACCCCAAACGCCAGCCTGAGCGCACAGAGATCGGCACGCTGATTGCCCCCGCCGACGGCCGCATCGTATACATTCGCAAAATCGAACAGGGCAGCCTCTACTCCGAAAAATTGGGTGAAAAAATCGAGCTGCCGGAGATCACGGGCTGTGATACAAACGAGCTTAACGGCTGGGCTATAGGCATATATATGTCGCCTTTGGATGTTCATTTCAACTATTGCCCGTATCCATCCACGGTGGCGTCCATATTCCGCAAATCTGCAAAGGTCAATTTCCCTATGCTCGACGTGTGGGAATATGTGCGGGTTGTGTGGCTCAGAAAAATGGTCGATATGTTCGCGCGCAAATATCACCTCGAAAACGAGCGCAACACCATCTTTCTCGAAGCCGGCGCATTAAAAATGGCGGTTGTGTTAATAGCCGACAAGTTTGTCGCCAAAATCCAGTGCTTTGTCGAGCAGGATCAGGAATTGGACTATTCACAGAAGCTCGGTTTCATTTCCCGCGGCAGCCAGGTCGATTTGCTGATATTTTCGCCGAACGTCGCCTTTGAAGTATGTATCAATCAGCAGGTCTACGGCGGCCGTACTGTCATTGGGCATTTGACTAAAGGCGAGGAGGCTGCGGCCGATGCGTAAAATGGGCTGTATGGGGCTGGTTGTGGTCTTACTGCTGGCGGTTGTGGTTTACGATCAATGGCGCATAGAACAACTGCGCAGGGAGGTAGCCGCGATCGCTGTAAAAGTCCACGCGGCAGATAAGTCGAGTGCTAAATCCGACAAGCAGCCTGATCTCGTGACATCCCTTGCCGAAGCCGAGAAATACACCAGGCAGGCAAAGCAGCTCATCTCCAGGAAACAGAACGCCGAGGCCGCGAATATACTCGATCAAGCCCTGCAAAAAATCAACTCTGCAAACTTGGTGTCGAAGGATATTTTCGGCGACACGGCGCAATATCTGGGAGAGGCAAAAGATTCGGCTGTAGAGGTCTTTCAGAAAGCCTGGCGAGATATTTCAGAGGAAAAACCTGATAATGGGTTTACAGACTCCGAAAAGTGGAAGGTTAAAGGCCGGGGAAGCGTCGGTGAACCGGCTGCCAACAAATAGTATGAAAATCGCTGCTGTTGTGCCTGCTTACAACGAAGAGGAGCGCATTACGTCCGTCCTCGACGCGATTAAGTCCGCGAAACTCATTGATGAGATCGTGGTGGTAAGTGACGGCTCTACCGACCGCACCTATGACATAGCTTCTTCCGACCCCACAATCAAGACCATCGGCTTACAGAACAATTTGGGGAAGGGTGGGGCGATGCGAGTCGGAGCCGAGAACACCGACGCCGACATAGTCTTGTTCCTTGATGCCGACCTCATCGGGATGGATGGCGCCAAAGTCGATGCCATAGTTCAGCCGCTTATAGACAACTCTGCGGATATGGCGGTCGGTATATTCAAAAGCGGCAGGCAGGCGACCGACCTGGCCCAGTTCATCGCGCCGTTCATCTCAGGCCAACGGGCAATGCGCCGCGACACGTTCATAGATATTCCCAACTTGCACCAGGTCCGCTCAGGAGTCGAGATCGCGATAACAAAGTACTGCCGCGCCCGCAAACTGCGTGTCAGTAAGGTAGCGCTGACGGGCTGTACACATTGTATGAAAGAAGAGAAAATGGGATTTATCCGTGGGTTTGCCGGCCGAATGAAAATGTATTACGACATAGGCAAGATCCTCTTAGACGGCCGAGATTTTAAATAGCCACGGTTCGTCATTCTCACCCCGCACTAAGGCGATTTTTACGCCCCATAACGAGATACAGCCAGCCATCTGTCGTGAGTTCGATGTGAAACCCGTGTCTCGAAATCAATTCGGAGGCTTGAGCGCACGTCAGATAGCTTACTTCGCCAAAAACCGTTCGCTCAAACAAATCCAGCAGCCGTGTGCGCACATAAGCGGCGTGTATGTCGAGAATCAACAATCGTCCATCTGGCTTGAGAATCCTTCTCGCCTCGGCTACCAGATCATCGTGGTGCGGGATATGGTGCAGAGCGTCGGTGATAAGCGCGACGTCGAATGATTTGCTGTCAAGGCCAGTATCCAAAGCGTCCGCCCGCAGCACCTGTATGTTGGGTATTGGTGGCACATTTCCCAGCATAGACCTGCTGACGTCTACGACTGTGACGCCTTTACAAAAAGGCGCCAATAGAGCGGCGTAGTGGCCTGTTCCTCCGCCCAGGTCCACTACAAG
Organism: Armatimonadota bacterium; assembly: GCA_050948905.1. Lineage (GTDB taxonomy): Bacteria > Armatimonadota > UBA5829 > UBA5829 > UBA5829 > DTKD01. The sequence goes on from JBMNES010000001.1 coordinate 2,259,219, forward strand.
CTCATTACCTTTGAGGTTTAATGCTTCAAGCACGACATTATCTTTGTACAGGCCAAAAGTGCGCATAAATGCGTCATACGCCCACGCCACACCATCAAATGCCGCGCCATTCACATCCAATATCCGATCTGGTTAAACCAATACGATTACTGGCTCTTTTGAACAAAATTGAGTTGCAAATCGCCGATTAATCCCCGCAGCGCTTTTTGCTCGTCTTCGCTTAAGTGAGGCTGCAGCTTATCAGCGACAAAGACTATTGAGTCTATAGCAATTTTCGCCTGCTCAAGGTCGACGACGGGTTCTTTCCGGCCCGGAGGCAGGTGTAATCCCATAAATTGCCACGCCTGTTCAACAAACATCCCCAGCATAAAACGCAATGTATCATATACATCCGGCAGCGGCGTCTCCTCCGCCTCCTGCTCCGGCTTTTCAGGCTCGGCTTGTGCCTCCTCCTTTAGCGTTCCATCGGGGTTCACCCTTCTCTTGTCCTTAAACTCGTGGGTTTTCTCTTCTTCTGCCAATCTTATACCTCCTGAATGATTTTATTGCCCAGAATAACGCGACAGCGCACGCCGCACCGATAGCATCGGCGACAATATCACAAAAATCGCAGGTCCTGTTCGGGACAAACTTTTGATGATACTCGTCGGTCATGCCATATAAAACGCTGATTCCGGCCACTATCCACGCTTTTCGCCAAAACGGGAGCCTGTCGCCTATAGCCCGCCAGACCAGCCCCCCAAGCACGCCATAGCCCACAACGTGTTTTATTTTATCGTTCCAATCGAGTTGTTCAAGACAACCAAGGCCTGGAATCTGCGGCAGCTTTGGCTGGGAGGACAGCACGAATATAATCGCCATCCATCCGACCACAGGCAGCCATCGTCTCAGCAAAGAATTGGAATTGCCGCTCTCTTCGGCGATTTTACGACGCGCTTTCAGCCTTACTCACCATTTCCAGAAATTCATCCTCACTGATAACCGCAACCCCCAAAGACCTGGCCTTATCCAGCTTCGACCCAGCTCTCTCACCCGCCACAACCAGGTCAGTCTTTGCTGAGACCGATGACGAAGGGCTGCCTCCCAGGTTAAAAACCATCCCCTGGGCTTGTTCGCGGGTCATTTTCTGCAGGGCGCCTGTGAATACCACAGTCTTACCGGAGAACGCCGCCGATTCTCGCCGTGCCTCTACTTTCGGGTCGATACCTGCAGCCTGCAGCTTATCTATCACTTCCCGGTTTCTTTGCTGAGAGAAAAAAGTGACTATACTATCGGCCACTATCGGCCCAACATCCGGCACTTCGGCGACCTCTTCCACAGAAGCAGCCCGCAGCGAATCCAGGTCACCAAATCGCTGAGCAATCGCCGCCGCCGTACGATCTCCGACGTGACGTATCCCCAGCGCGTAAATTAATCTATCCAGCGGCGCAGACTTGCTGTTCTGTATTGCATTATATGCGTTCTGAGCCGACTTCTCAGCCATTCTGTCCAACGATTCTATTTGCTGGACGCTCAGTGAATACAAATCCGCCGGATCATGAATCAAGCCCCGGTCAAGAAGCTGATCTATCAGCGATGGTCCAATCCCATCTATATCCATAGCTCCCCGTGATGCAAAGTGAATGATAGTCTCCCGCACACGCGCCGGGCAGGCTATGTCCGTACACCTCGCAACCGCCTCACCAGGCTCTCTTACAACATCTGCCCCGCAAATCGGGCACTTCGTGGGCATAACGAACTCTCTCTCGTCACCCGTGCGTTTCTCTTTGATTACCTCTACAACCTCAGGAATTACCTCGCCGGCTCGTTGTATCGCGACTGTGTCTCCTATCCGCACGTCTTTTCGCCGAATCTCGTCCTCATTGTGAAGAGTCGCGCGCGAGACCGTCACCCCGCTGACCTGCACCGGTTCAAGAACAGCGACAGGGGTCAACGCTCCGGTTCTGCCAACATTGACCTCGATATCGTTCACTTTCGTCAGCACCTGCTGAGAAGGGAACTTATACGCGATAGCCCATCTTGGGCTTCTCGCCACAAAGCCAAGCCGGGTCTGCAGATCGAACGAGTTTACCTTGACTACCATGCCATCGATATCAAAAGCCAGCTTGCCTCTCCTCTGTGCCCATTCGCCGATATATTCGATCACTTTATCAATTGAGTCCATCACGCGAATCTCCGGATTAACCTTAAAACCCCAGTCACCCAGAGTACAAAGCACTTCATACTGGCTGGAGAACTCAATGCCTTCGTATCCGCCAACGGCATACGCGAACATTGTCAGACGCCGTTTGGCAGTAATTCGAGGGTCGAGTTGGCGCACAGAACCGGCTGCTGCGTTGCGAGGATTGGCAAAGGTAGGCTCCCCATCGATCTCACGCTGCTCATTGATACGCTCAAATTCTTCGTGAGTAAGCAGCACCTCACCCCTGATTTCGATAAGCGGAGGCACGTCTTTTGCGTCTGGTGAGTCTCGTTTCACTTTAACAAGGTCAAGGGGAATAGTCCGCACAGTTCTCAGGTTTTGGGTGATGTTCTCTCCCTGGTGGCCGTCACCTCTGGTCGCTCCCGCCGAAAGAACCCCATTGATATATGTCAGCGATATCGCTAAGCCGTCGAATTTAGGCTCGCAAACATATTCCAGTCGCTCGTGGGGTTCCATCTGAAGCATCCGCCGACAGCGCGCATCAAACGCACGCAGTTCCTCTTCGCTGAATGCGTTAGCGAGGCTTAACATCGGCGTCATGTGCTCGAATGTCGCAAACTCCGACTGCGGAGTTATCCCGACTCGCTGGGTGGGGGAATCCGAAGTAATAGCCTGCGGATACTCGGCCTCCACTTCCTGCAACCGGCGCATAAGTCTGTCGTAATCCGCGTCGGAGATATCAGGCTGATCTTTCACATAATATAAAAAATCTGCCCGGTTGATCTGTTTTCTGAGTTCATCAATCTCAGATGCGACTTCCGCCGGAATGCCATTCTGATTATTCATAAATATTCCCCCGTTTGTCGAACAGCATCAATGGAGATACCCTTGTCGATGCGCAATCAACAAGGGTTTTCATCAATATACCCAACCGGTTATGCCGTCCTGCCTAACCGGCGTTATCTCCCAGCTCAGAAGTACACTGCGGACATCTCGTAGCAAGGTCGGAAATCGCGGATTGACAATACGGACACGCCCGCGCCGGAGCCAGCATATTCTTATTTATGATCTTAATCATCACAAACAGCGCCAGAGCCACCAGCACGAAATTGATGACCACATTGATAAACAGGCCATAGTTCAAAGTCGGCGCTCCTGCAGCCTGAGCTGCCGCCAGTGAAGTATAATGCTTGCCATTCAGAGTGACAAACAGGTTGCTGAAGTCGACTTTGCCCAGCACCAACCCAATCGGTGGCATCAAGATATCGTTTACAAATGACGTAATCACAGCGCCGAACGCGGCCCCAATCACAACCGCCACTGCCAAACCAAGTACACTGCCTCTCGATAAAAACGCCTTAAACTCTGAAAGCATTGTGTCCCCTCCTTTTATGAAAATGGATGGTGGTGGCCTGATAGCCACCACCTGCAACCGTTTTATTTGGTCACGAACTCGTAGCGACCGGATCCAACTTCATACACCGCACAGCCTTCTTTGTCACCAACATATCTGACTCCGTTGGCTTTAGCTGCGGGTTGGCCAGACTCCGTAACTGCCTGGGCAGATTTGCACGGCACATACACCGTCGCGGTTGTGTTCGCTGGAATATCCATAGCAACGGTCAGCTTGTCCCCCTCTTTTTTCCAGGAGGACTTGATAACGCCGTAAGGTGAGTCGTGCTGCGCCTTCGCCCACGTCAAATCTCCGACTACTTGAGGTTTAATTATAATATGCTTATAGCCGGGTTTTGCCGGGTCGGGGTTGATTCCTGCCAGGGCGCTGTAGAACCACGCATCAATATCTCCGAACATGATGTGATTACGCGATCCTCCACCGTCCCACATCTCCCATAGCGTAGTCGAGCCTCGTTCAATCCAGTAGCCCCAGCTAGGGAAGTCACGCTTAGTGGCGGCAGCATAAACAAGATCAGCACGGCCATTATCGGTAAGGGCGTGTATAGCATACTTGGTCCCCAATATACCCGCCCAAATATGGCCGTCTCGTCTCTGTAGGTCAGATATCAAAGCCTGCAGCACCTTCGGCTTTTGTGCGTCAGTCAGCAGACCCTGATAGATAGCTGTAGCCATTCCGCACTGCTCATCTCCGGTGAACTTTCCTGTCGCCGGGTCATAGAACTTGTCCATAAACGCTTTAGCAATCTCCTCCGCCAAAGCGTGATACTTCTTAGCCTCCTCGGTCTTGCCGAGCAATTCAGCGGTATGAGCCGCTATCTTCACGTCTACGTAATAGTAAGCAGTAGAGGTCAACGCCACAGGCGTAGCGTGTCCGCCTGGGCCACCCTGCGGAGGACACCAGTCTCCCAATCCAATACTTACGATGTTACCCTCAGCCTTAGAAGCCAGGAAGTCCAGGTACTTCTTATAGCCGTCGTAATGCGCTTTAAGCACCGACGAATCTCCCCGGTACAGGTACAAGTACCACGGGATTATGAAGTATGCGCTGTCCCAAGCCGGGCCGTTGCCCCATTCATAACCCCAGTCCCCAGTCGGCACTATACCCGGCAGGTTGCCATCTTCAAGCTGGCAATCGGCAAAATCGTTCATCCATCGGGCATAATTCGTCTCGCTCCTGAAGTTGAGCAACCCAACCTCAGAGGCCAGTTGAGCATCCCCCGTCCAGCCATTTTTCTCACGATGCGGGCAATCGGTAGGAAATCCCATGAAGTTGCTTACATAAGAGCGCAAGGTGGCACGGTGGATCTTATTAAGCAGATCGTTTGAACACTCAAAGCTGCCAGCCTTTTCAAAGCTGGTGTTAGTAACCTTTCCGACCAGGCTGTCGAGTGTCGGCTTGCCCGGGAATCCCTCGACCTGCACGTATTGGAACCCGTGATACACAAACCTCGGCTCCCAACTCTCAAGACCGACACCTTTAAGAGTATATCTGTCCGTCTGAAACTCTCCGGTAGCCAGGTGGCTTGCGTTTGTCTGGTTCAACGTGCCATCTTCGTGCAGTTGCTCATCAAAGCGCATAGTAACCTGCGTGCCGACAGGGCCAGCCACTTTCAACTCTACCCATCCGGCCATATTGCATCCCATATCGAACAGGAACACACCAGGTTTAGGCTCTGTCACCTTAACCGGCTTGATGGTCTCCATAACCTTAACGGGCGGCGAGGTCTCTGCCGCCAATTTCCCTTTAGGGCCGTCGACAACCTCGACCGGCTTCCATCCCGGCAGTTCCGATGCTCCCTCCGAATGCTCAACAAACTCCGCCGTGTCCCAACCGCGCTGTTCTAATCTGGCGTCATACTCCTCGCCATTTCGGATTCCATCAAAAGTAATTGGGCTTAGTGCGGTTGTCCACGACTCATCGCTGACTATAAGCTCATTCGATCCGTCTGCATATTCCAAACGCATCTGAAGCAGCATACGGGGAGTAGTTCTCCAGGGCGCGTGGTCGAAGTCCCATGAGTCGCGAGTAAAGCAGTTAAACCAGCCGTTACCCAGCATAGCGCCGATAGCGTTTGGCCCCTGCTTTATCAAATTGGTAACATCGTGCGTGGTGTAGGGGACGCGCTTGTCATACTTGGTGTATGTTGGCGTCAGCACCGAATCCCCCATCTTTTTGCCGTTTATATGCAACTCGCAGAACCCAAGCCCACTCACGAACAGCATCGCGCGCTTGATTGGCTTTTTGGCCTCGAAAGTCTTGCGAAGCAGCGGTCCAGGCAATTTCTGCATCACATGTGAAGCAGCGTCGGCTCCGCGCCCGCGGATATTCAGCGGCAGTGTTTCGTCCTCATCAAGCTTTACCCTGTTTGCAATCCACTTGCCCTTCCAGTCCGCCGGATGCAGCAGGCCCATCGACCAGAACGCTGGTTTACTCCACTGAGACTGCCCGCCGTTTTTGGTCCACACCCGGACCTTCCAGTAACAGCCCATCTCAGATTTCAGCGGCTTGCCCGCATATTCGACCAGCACAGACTGATCAGACGTCACCTTGCCGCTGTCCCAGAGATCTCCCTTATCCGAGTCCAACAGTTTCTCAGAAGATGCCACCAGCACCTGGTAGGCCGTCTGAACATCGCCACGGCCATTGCCGGGCACAATCCAGCTCAAGCGAGGCTGGACAGAGTCGATTCCGACCGGGTTGCGCAGTTGCTCGCAAGTAAGATCGGTCGGCGGGGCGAAACCCCCGGATGCCAAAATAAACAACACAGGTAATAACATCATGCTTTTGAGTATAACAAAGGCCGTCAGTAATCCTTCTTTAATGTGCTTATATATAACAAAGGGCGCCCGGTTTATCGAGCGCCCTGACTATCATCCGCCTCTTACAGCGGCCTAACTTTTCACTATCTCCAGTTCATCTTTCCTGAAGCAATGCAATGTGCTTTCACGCCTGTGAGGAAAGACTATCGGTCTGTGTTTGACGACCAGCATCTCGCCCCCATCCTCTAAACCACAGACCTTACCGAGCATGCCATCATACTCGTCTCGGGTTCGGATCCTTACTATAGCACCCGATATTTGTGTGCGCGTCATTGCAGTTACCCCCAATCCTCAATGGCGCAGCGGGCAGCATGCAAAAAGCCCCGCCTGTGCCGTGTGCCTACCGAGTTTTTGAACCCTAGCGAACCAGGGCGGCGTCCCCTGACTGCCCTCGCGATTCTCTTTCGACCAGGACTAAGCCTGATCAAATGAGCTGCCACTTGGACAATGCAAGAAAGACTCCATCAATTTTGAGTGTCGGCTCAAAACTTCCTCGACAACCACGTACACCGCAGGGCCGATAACCATTACCCTATTCATGCTCACTATTACTTTACCACGAACACGCCCCATTTGCAACCAAAATAGGTGGCGATTGCTGTATCAGCAAGTCACGGCAATTGATGCATACATTTAGCAAATCTTGGGAATATAACACAGATAGCTCATCATTACTGGTCTATTTACCCAAAGGAGGCTAATGTGAAGAAGCTCACCCATAACTCGGGCGCTCCTGTCGCCAACAATCAAAACTCAATGACCGCAGGGCCACGCGGTCCGATGCTCCTGCAGGATGTTTGGTTCCTGGAGAAGCTCGCTCACTTCGATCGCGAGGTGATTCCTGAAAGAAGAATGCATGCGAAAGGTTCCGGCGCCTACGGCACATTCACCGTAACACACGACATCACAAAGTACACAAAGGCAAAACTCTTCTCTGAAATCGGCAAAAAGACGGATATGTTCGTTCGATTCTCCACCGTTGCCGGCGAAAGAGGAGCGGCTGATGCCGAACGCGACATTCGTGGATTTGCCATGAAATTCTACACAGAAGAAGGCAACTGGGACCTCGTCGGAAACAATACCCCAGTCTTCTTTATGCGTGACCCGCTGAAATTTCCGGATCTCAACCACGTCGTCAAGCGTGATCCGCGCACTAACCTGCGCAGCCCCAACAGCAACTGGGACTTTTGGACATTGCTGCCGGAGGCGCTGCATCAGGTTACCATTCTGATGAGCGACAGGGGTATTCCGTATTCCTATCGCCACATGCACGGCTTCGGCAGCCATACGTTTAGCTTCATAAACGCCGCTGGAGAGCGCAACTGGGTCAAGTTTCATTTTAAGACCCAACAGGGCATTCGCAATCTCAGCGACGCCGAGGCCGAGGCTATTGTCGGCAAGGATCGCGAGAGCCACCAGCGGGATTTGCTGGAGAGCATAGACCGCGGCGACTTCCCAAAATGGACTATGTATATCCAGATCATGCCCGAAAAGGATGCCGCCAACTACAAGTTCCATCCATTCGATCTCACCAAGGTGTGGCTGAAGGCGGACTATCCTCTCATCGAAGTCGGCGAGATGGAGCTGAACCGCAACCCGGAGAACTACTTCGCCGAGGTCGAGCAATCAGCCTTTAACCCCGCCCACGTCGTGCCGGGCATTGGTTTCTCCCCGGATAAGATGCTGCAGGGCCGACTGTTCAGTTATGGCGATGCTCAGAGATATCGCCTGGGCGTCAATCACCATCTGATCCCTGTCAACGCATCAAGATGCCCGGTTAACAGCTACCACAGGGATGGTTTGATGAGAGTCGACGGCAACTACGGCTCGACTCGCGGATATGATCCCAACAGTTACGGCGAGTGGCAGCAGCAACCGGAGTTCGCCGAGCCGCCGCTAAAGTTGGAGGGTGATGCAGCGAATTGGGATTTCAGAGAAGATGACGACGACTACTATACCCAGCCGGGAATGCTGTATCGCTTGATGAGTGCCGAAGAGCAGCAGCTTCTCTTCGACAACACCGCCCGTGCGATGGGTGACTCCAGCGATGAAATCAAGATTCGTCACATATCCAATTGTCTCAAAGCCGATGCCGAATACGGTAAAGGCGTAGCAAAGTCCCTCGGCATAGATATCAGCCGAGTGGATGCATAAATATCTATGGGAGGTGGCGGTCTCATATCGCCACCTCAAATCCGACGAATACCGACCTGCGCAAGTCGGGGCACGGTGACTCACGAGCAAAAATGGCCGGACCCCAGGCCCGGCCATTACATCTAACCAAACTATTTTTAACTTCCGGCTCACAATGACCGCAGCCCTTCGCCAAGCTCCTTAGCCCTTTGTGGTCGATGCTCCGACTGATTGAATGCGAACAGCACAAACCCCTGCAGCCCGGCCTTCCGTACGACCTCGATCTGTGTCAGTAGCTGCTCGGTCGTATTTCTCATCGCGCCTATCGCCACATACACCGGTCTGCCATAACTCCACCTGGCCGCCCCGTCAACCCATTTCCTGAAATACGCAGCACTTGTCTGGTCGGACTCATTAGCGTATATCATCGGGCAATTCTCATCGATCAGGCCCTTTTCCATCCACATCCGCCAATCCTGACAGCAATCCTTATAAGCTCGCGAATCCTCGAAGTTCTCAGGACATTCACCCCACGGAATAGTCGAGGCCTGTATTTTCACAACAGGATTAGCCGCCTTGACGCGTTCTTTGGTAAGTCTCACAAGCGAAGTGACCTGATCCCGCTTCCACTGCTGCCATTTGACATCGTCTATTTCTGGCCGCTGCGTAGCCCCGGTCTCGGCGTAGTATCGATCAAGCGCTATCTGGCAGTAGCCCCAGTTCTGATTAGGGTATCGAACATAATCGTAGTGAATGCTGTCCACATCGTAACGCCTCGCGATATCCGCGCACAAATCGGCGAAATATTCCTGATATTCCGGCACTCCCGGATCGATATAGACGCCCTCCTCAGGTTCATTTTCACCCTGGTAATTGAGGCTCTTCCACTCCGGATGCCTGGCCAGAATATGCTTCGGATCGACTGTTTCGCTGCCCTTCCAGACGCGATACACAACCAGCCACGCGTGCACCTCAATCCCCTTCGGGCGCGCCTTCTCGATGATATAAGCAAGCGGATCGAACCCCGCAGGCACTTCGGGCGCAATCGGCTCTATGTCGGAATGATAATAGGCATCCCCCGTCTTGCGCACCTCCACCACCAGCGCGTTTATCCCAGCAGCCTCCGCAGCCTCAATCGTCAGGTCAATTTCCTCAGGAGTCCTGAAACCAGCACTCCACGTGGTGATATATGCACCTCGATACTCCGCCGCGCAAACCAGCAGCGCACACAAGCACATCCCGACAAACAGCTCAATTCCCATAATCATCTCCAATTATCTGCATACTCGCAGACGATACTCCCTCGCTAAGGTGTGGGTTGCGGAATAACTTGAACATCCCTCGCCAGTATCACTCTCTTCCGAATATCGAATGTGGCAACAGACGACACACCCGTAACCGCCACCATATCGCCCACGTTGGGCAATCCCATCGCAGGGTTAATTAGCACGATAAGGCAGCTTTCGGCAGCGGATCCGGAGCCGTCGTCTATGCAAATAGTGCCTGCACCTATATCCCGACCGACGACCTTCCCCGCCACCTTAACCAGCAGTCCTATATTATTCAAACCGGCCGTCTGCAAAAATCCCATCTGACCAGCCCCGGATATTGGGTCGAAGTACCAGTCCTGACCGCCGACCGATGAGCCGACCATAAACAACGGATAGATCACGCCACTGCCGTTTTTGACCACAGAGGCTGCCGATATAAATCGTTCTCCGTTGATATTAGTCGACATAGCGCCGAAAACATCCGCCCGATCGCCGATCATCAAAGCGTGCGGATACTCAACCCTGATGCCAGAGACGCGACTGTCTTCCTCAATGTAGAAATATTGACCAGCAGTATATGTGACGGCTTTAGCCAGAAGCGCAACAGATTCCTGGTCGGCCAACAGCTTCGCCTCAGGAATCGACAAGGCGTCAACGCTCACGGTCAACAGAGCTGTTGCAGAGGTTACAGACCCACACGTCCCCGTCACCTTGCACCGGACTTTCTTGCCGGTGTCATCCATTCCAGCCACAAAGCTGTATGTATCGCTATCCGTGCCGACATCGGACCACACGAGGCCGTCGGTGCTCATTTGCCACTGATAAGAAAGCTGAGCTCCCTGGGCGACTACGCTGAACGAGACCGTATCTCCCGGCGAAATCGATTGATCCGCTGGCTGAGTCGTGATAGCGGTCTGCTGATTAACAGTGAGCGTTACCTGGTTGGAATTAGTGTTGCCGCATCCGCCCGTAACTCTACACTGGAATAATCTGCCGTTGTCAGCCGCAGTCGCGGTATAGTTCAACGTGCTCGTGTTATTTGGCAGGGTTATCCAATATTGCTCATAGGCGCTTTTTGTCATCCAGGTATAGGAAAGTGTCCCCTCCCCGGTAGCGCCCACTGAGAACACGGCCTGACTTCCCTCACACACCGTTTGGCTAAGTGGCTGAGTGGTGATTGTTGTAGCGCTCTTAAATGTGATAGTAGCCTCATTCGAGGTAACGGTGCCACATAAATTGGTCACCTGGCATCGCACTTTCATTCCATTGTCGGTAGGTGAGGTTATGAAACTGTAATTATTCTTATTCGAGCCTGCGTTTACCCACTCAGTGGCTCCCAGCGGCAGTCTTTGCCATTGGTAGTGCGAGGCGGCCGGAGAAGTAGTGATCGAGAACGATACCCCCGAACCCGGACAAACATGCACATCAGCAGGATGCGAGGTTATTTCAAGCAGGTCACATTTCTCCTGCCACACTCCAACTTCATCAATGCAAACTCCCCTGCCATACTTCGCGTTGCCTAAAAACGCAATGTAGTAATCATTTGATGGATTAGGCAGGCTTATGCTGCGTTTAGTCCATTCCTGAACGTCGGATGTATAACTAGCCAGCAGAGTCCACGGCATTGCCGAAGAGGACTTGTAATAGACATTCAAAGTATCCTGATCCGCTAGCCACGCAGGCTGCTTATGATAAAACTCCAACAATGCCGGCGCTGCCGTGCTTGCAAACTGCATCTTAGGTGTAACCAGGTAAGTCTTGTGTTCGCTATAGGCAGTGTGATAAAGCAGTGCGTTATAATTTCCTATCTCCGCTCCATTATTCCGCTGATCGCCGGAGTTGCGCTTCCATTTGGTATCTCCGGTCTCAATTGTATATGTCCAGCCGCTCGGCGCTCCATCCCCCCAGGTGTCTTCGAAGTCCTCATAAAGCAGCGTGTTGCAATCTGCCACGCTCAGAGTGGCCGCATTTGAGTTCACCGCGGATCCGGTAGAAGGCGAAACCACACATCTATATTTATAGCCGTTTTCAGATATCTGAGTATGTGCGGTGGTATAGGTGTTTGTATTTGCGCCCGTGCCAGAGGTCACATTCGCATACGTCAAACCACCGTTCGTGCTGCGCTGCCACTGATAAGACAACCCAGGCCCAACCGCTTCCACCGAGAATTTCACTATTTGCCCCGGATACGCAACTGCGTTCGCGGGATGCGTGGTTATTGAAACAGGCGTACCGATCAAGGTATCAAATGTCATCGAAGTCCCGGTGGCGCTGATATTCAGTATATTGACCTCGCTTGAGGCGCCTGAATAACATTTGCTGTTAGGGCAGGTCGTGGCGTCGAAACTTGTCGCGTTACCTGCTCTGAAATAGTCGGCATCGTCGCCCTCATTTATTTTTTGTTCCAGGTGCTGTGTGCAGCTTGCCTCTTCGAGGTCGACCATATAATGAGTCTTGTCGTCGTTACTCGTTTTATTCTCATCCACGTGCCATATCAGCAGCCCTCGCAGCCCCCCCGGCACCGAAGCATCAAACCCCACGCCCTGTCGGTTCTCGATAAGGAAATACTGCTTCGAGCCACAAGTGGTCTCTGCTTTATATATCTGCCCGGTGGTGGCGAAGGTGTTGATGGTCTGGGTTCCGTTTGGTGAGACCAGCGTCGGCGTAACCCAGCCCAGCTTAACCTTACACCAGGCGCTCATATGCGTAGGCCTGTGACCATAATTGCCGCCCCAGCTTCCTCCCGCCATAAGGCAGAAGTCTCCTGCGCCATAGCTGTTGTACGTTGTATCATATAGATCCGGCAGGCCCAAAAAATGGCCATGCTCGTGACAGATTACGCCAATGCGTGTGATGCCCTGACTCGATGGCGAGTTATCCCACCCCCGCCGCGCAGGCTCCGTATGGTACTCTCTCATCTTCACGCCATCGTAGGTAACCGTCGAAACCAGTGACCACTTATGAGACCAGATATAGTTTTCGTCGTTTCCGGAATATTCCTCACCGCCGCCCGCGTGAATTATCGTCAGACCATCTATCCATCCGTCGCCATCTGAATCGACCTGCTGGAAGTTGAACCCCCGCGCCTTAAGTTTGGCCAGCGCTTGCTGCACCATCTCCCGCGGCCTCAAATCGTTACCTCCACTATCGTTTCCGCCATAATAAGCATAGCCATAATCCAGGGTAACCGGCTCGACTACGACAGACTCAACTGTCAGCGAGTTGTAAGAGACCTCGTGGTAGAAGTCTTTCACTGAACCGACCGCACCGTCGTAGGTATAGCCGATTTTATTGAACAGGTCGTCGTATTGTTGCCGGGAATACGGAATTGCAAGGTCGGAAAAATTGACCAGCACCACCAGGTTCTTCATGGTGCCGGTTGTTATGACCTGCGCGGATAGATCTTTGGCGGACATCGGATCCTTGTATTCCTTATCGATTATTTTTAACCGCAAGTGCTCGTTTTTGGAAAGCCCCAGCATAGCCGGGTTGATCGCCCCCACCACATACGGGGTCGGATGTATCAGCCCATTATCGACCACCGCGTAAACCCACGCGTTCGTCTCCTCTGATTTCGTGATGAGATATCCCGCATCGTCTTCGTTCCAGTGAAGTCTCTCATCTCCCTTGAGGTAAACCGTAATGATATCTCCATTGGGCTGAGTTACTTTTGCAGGCATCGGACACGCCGGTATACAATGACCGGCTTGAGAAAACATCCCTGCTGCTATCAGCGCTATAAACACTGCAAGATATAATGAGCGATTTAAAAAACAGGTGCGAACCCGTGTGATATTCAACAAGTCGTGCCTCCAAGTCCGTGCTACCCAGATATAACCACTGCACGTTTATGCTGCTAACCTGCATTATGCCATGCTCGATTGCTTATGTCGAGGCCAACTCACAAAAGCAGCCCTGCGCGTGGTCTGGATATTCTGGGTAATCTAATTTTGTATTAGGTCAATTTACGCAAAAGCGTAGTGGAGGCTGGAAGATGGGCGAGCTTGATGTGGAGGCTCGCGCCTTTCTGGAGAAGTTCCAGGATCAGCCCGAAGAGATCAGGCAGGTCTTCGTATATGTGGTGTGCCAGACGATGGTTCAGACGGGGTTACTGAGGTTTATGGGCGCTTTTGACAATCCCGGCCTTGGTATCACGCTGATATACAAAAATCCTGACACTGGGGAGGCATTTGAGATAATCAAACCAGAAATGACTTCCGACGAAGAACAAGCCCTGCAGACGCACATCACGGAATTGCTTCAAGGGAACGCGCGAGCGGCTTAGATATATGACTGGCCCGGACAGCTTATATGCCCGGGCCATTATAACTTCCATATCCACCCATCTGCTATAATAGACTGCGATATATCCCCAACAGACCACAGGAGGCCGGAGTTTGGCCAAACCCAGAATAATCATAATAGGAGCAGGTCCTGCAGGCATGATGGCGGCTGGAAGAGCTGCAGAATGCGGGGCATACGCAGTTCTTCTTGAGAAAGGCCCAGTGCCCGGCAGAAAACTGCGAATATCCGGCAAGGGCAGGGGAAATATCACAAACTCAGCGGATATGCAGAGATTCATCGACGCATTCTCCCCGAACGGCAAATTTCTCTACGGCGCATTCTCACGGTTTTTCAGGGATGAGCTGCTCGAACTGTTGTCAGATTATGGAGTTGAGACCAAAACAGAGCGCGGGGGCCGCATCTTTCCTGTCTCAGACAAAGCCTCCGACGTGGTAGCGGCGCTGCAGAATTGGATGACCGCCGCCGGGGTACAGCTCAAAACAGGCTTCACGGCAAAGTCTGTTTCAGTCGAAAATGGCAGAGTAAACGGCGTAGTTGTGCACGGCGGCACGATGAGCGCGGATGCTGTGATTATAGCAACCGGCGGCGCGTCGTATCCAAAGACAGGTTCCACCGGAGATGGGTACGCTATGGCAAGGGAGGTCGGCCACACCATAGTCACCCCGGAATCCGCGCTCTCGGCGATGATGACTGAAGAGGACTGGGTCAAAAACCTCCAGGGGGTGTCGCTGCGCAACGTAAAAGCGTCGCTTTACACTGATCAATCAGCCAAAAAACCAATCGCCTCTCAGTTCGGAGAAATGCTATTTACCCACAACGGGGTTTCAGGGCCGATCATTCTCACCCTCAGCCGCAACGCGCGCACGCTTCTTCGATCAGGCAAAGTATCTATATCAATCGACCTAAAACCGGCGCTTTCAGAAGAGCAACTGCACACCAGACTGTTGCGCGATTTTACCCAGACCAGGCATCTCGGAAATTATATGACAGGCCTGCTGCCCCGAACTCTCAGCGAGACGTTCGTCTACCTCACAGGCATCGACCCCGCTAAACCTGTGAATACCATAACCGCCGAGCAGCGAGCAAGAATAATAGCCCTGCTGAAAGACTTCAGGGTGACTGCGACCAGGCTGGCCCCATTAGAGGAAGCGATCGTGACCGCTGGCGGCGTGCCGACGCATGAAATCGACCCTAGAACGATGCAGTCCAAAATTGTCGATGGGTTGTATTTTGCCGGCGAGGTGATCAATATCGACGCTGAAACCGGGGGGTTCAATTTACAGGCGGCCTTTTCAACCGGCAGAGTCGCCGGAGAAGCAGCCGCCTGTTCGAAGTTAATCTAGTCCGACTTTGGCAGCGGCGCTGCTGGCCGCCTCCCAACTGCCGAACCGCTCCATAACCTGCTTATATAATCGCGGGTATCGTGAGCTTGCTTCGCCCGCGGTCAATATGTTTGCGCCTCTCGACATCACTCGCAGCCGGGTGATGAGCGTCCTTTTGCTGCGAGTATTGCGGCCGGAAGTCGACGCAGTCCTGTTTTTCTGCAGCATCGCGTCATAGTCCACGCCCTGTTCGGTGAGAGTCTTTCTCCAACTTCCATAATATCGTGGACTGACGGCGGCGCTGAACAGCGCAGGGTGCTTCGACCTAACCGTCGCAGCGGCCAGGCATTCACCTGAATTGATAAGCTTTTTGACTTCCTTGTCGATTCGCTCCAACGACCAGCGCGTAACTTTAGCGGCACGGTCTAGCTGAGATTCTCTTCGAATAAGCGCATAGTCGATCCCTGCTGCCGTAACGGCGCTGGCCCAACTGCCGAAATACCTGACAGCCGCGCTCACTAATCTTTGATGGTTGATCGCTACTTCACTGTGTCTGAGGGGTTGTCCCTCGTCCTTTAGACGTTTGATCTCCTGGGTAATAACCTCCCTGGACCAACGTTGCACTACCATTTTGCACTCCTGACAATATTTCTCGAAAACCAGCAAACACTCACATCCAACGAGACAGATCGCGACTGGTTTTCAAAGCCGGATAACTTGGTGTTACTGACATTTTCTGTCACTCATCCGGCAAACGGCTAGGCTACTACACTTACACAAGACCCCTCTAGCCACGAAGCCCTGCTGCCGAGGATGACTAATTACTCACCCTCACGTAGACTGCCCAGTCTATGCTTAACGAATCCTCACAACCTCCATCCCGCAGCGCTTACAATCAAAACGCAGTTCGAGGTGGTGGCCTTCTTCATCGACCAGAACAAGCGGATTATCATCTCCACACATATCCAACTGATGCCGCAGGCAATATCTGGTCGTCATTACTCTCTGGCCGATCAAGTCTACACCTGTTTCGGCCGCCGGGTCAATTTCACTGACCCCATGTCTTTTGTAGAACGTTGCGGCAAGCTCATTCAGAACGTTGCCTTCGAATGTCAGTTTATCAACAGGGTAGGGGAGATCGTTCTTTTTGCTGCCCCCTGTTAATATAGGTCGTTTGGCTGATCGAACATTAGCCAAATTTTCCAATGTTCCGCGTCGCAGTGAATTGAGCACGGACATCGGCACAAACAACGGCTCGGAAAGATTTATATCAATATCGCTGCACACGAACTGCGTGCCGCCAGTTTTTGTCAACTGTTTGCGGATATTCTCTGTGGCCTGTTCGGGCTTTTCAGCGACGATCTTCTCGTATTCAATCGCAAACTCCGCCTCGCAATTATCCTCATCCAATGCCTTAAGAACGAGGCCGTCATCAGTCTGCGAAAGGGTCATGCGCACGTCTATTAGACGTTGCCCACTGGCCTTTTTGATCCGTGATAAAAACTCGTGATCGTGATTTCTATACAGCGCCATCCCCGCCTCAATGCCCTTTGGCTTATCCGGCGCTATGGCGTCGTCGTGAACTTCGTTTACTATGCTCCCTCGCATCCCGCCGTTACGGTCAAAGAAGCATATTCCGTCCCCAGGATGAATCTCGGCTTCTGGCTGAATACGGACATATTTCCTGCCCGCGCTCAAAACGTCCCCAATCCGTTCTCCCACCATCTTAGGAGTCTCCGGCCTTCCGACCTTCTCTTTGGCTCCGTGCAGGAAATGGCTGGTGTAGCTGCGGTTAAAGGTCTTATTTACATCCGGCGTAAACCCCGGCTCGCAGGTCCCCGAGGAGCTTTTTCGCACGCCAAGCTCGTCCAGTTTCGCTCTATAATATGCAGTGACGTTTGCGACGTAGGCTCTGTCTTTGAGCCTTCCCTCTATTTTGAACGAGCTGATCCCTGCGTCGATCAATTCCTGAATATGCTCAGAGAGATTGAGATCCTTCAGAGAAAGCCAGTGGCTCTTTTGTGCAATTGTCTCACCCTGAGCATTAAGCAACGAATACGCCTTACGGCACGGCTGTGCGCACTGGCCCCTGTTTCCGCTTCTACCGCCCAGCGCATAGCTCAAATAACACTGACCACTATATCCCACGCACAAAGAGCCGTGTATAAAACACTCCAGCTCCAGCGTAGTCTGCTTCCGAATATCTTTAATCTGCTCGATATCGAGTTCCCTGGCCAATATAGCCCGCGAAAACCCGACATTCTCCAGAAACGCCACTCGCTCAGCCGTGTTATTGTGCATCTGTGTGCTTGCGATAAGGGGAATCGGCGGCAGATCGAGTTCGAGCAGCCCGGTATCCTGAATAATAAGACCGTCGATCTTAGCGGAGTGCAGTTCGCCAATCAGGCGCTCAGCCTCTTCCAGCTCGCTGTCGCGCAAAAGGGTGTTAACGGTTACATATACCTTCGCCCAGTATTTGTGAGCATATTCCGCCAGCGATGCGATATCTGCAACGTCGTTGCCGGCGTTTTCTCTGGCCCCGAATCTCGGCGCTCCGATATAGACAGCATCTGCGCCAAAGTCGATTGCGGCGACTCCGCATTCGAGGTCTCTGGCAGGGGAGAGTAATTCTACTGTATTTCCTGATATCAATTAAAAAGCTTTCATCCGTCGCCGCTACAAGCTATTTAAGTATACAATCGAGTTTTAACTTATTTCGGCGCTGAGTGCTTCGACTACTATATTATTTATTCCACTTCTTCATTATATCACGTTTATACTAACTTGGTTGAAAGAAAACAGCAATTATCTAATAAGGCCGTGCTTACGTAAGCGCTCTCTCCGGCGATGGCACGGCTCACAGGCTATAGACTCGCAAAACAGCCACCCAGGATTCTCACGCAACTGCTCCGCAATAGCATCCACAATCGACCTGGCATCCATCAACATACAATCGGCGCGGCAAACCCTGCCGCGCTTCAGGAGACCCTTCCGCTCCAGCACCTTGTCCACCACGCGAAAATTCACACTGCAGCCCGGATAATCCACCACCGGAACCTCCACTACAGCCCCATCTCGCTCCGCAAGCGCCGTCTTTCCCCAAAACTCTCTATACGGCACGTCATTATAAGGCAATCCGGATGCAGCTTCTGCATAATGTATCATAGAATTGCGATCGTTTCCTACCCCGATCAGCAATATCTTAGCTCCAAGCTGATACGCCGTTTCATACGACGACCCCGGCCCAAGCCCGCATGCGTTCTCTCTGTTCTCAGTTAACAATTTCGCGTCTTTGCCCAGTGCCGCCACAGAATAGGTCGGGCTTCCGCTGCGCAGCGAACCGTCATAATAACGCAGAGAATCCGCGATAATTCCCATAAACAGCGGAGGTGTCGAATCGGGATCATACGGAGTCACGTTCCAAATGCCCGAATAGCAATAGGTGAATGTCGGCATCATAATCGTGCCGTCGGTCCCCACCACGTCCGCCAGCGTGCAGATGACGTCCATAGGCGTCCGATACGCCAGCCCCAATGAGCGAAACGAACTGTGTACAATCAGCAGATCCCCTGCGCGCACACCAAGTCGCAACAGGTCCCGCCGCATAGATGGGATTATCTCACCGGTCACTTTGCTTCGGCCTTCGCTGTGGCTGTCAAATTGAACTCCGCCCGGTAACGTCCCTGTCCAACCGACACAGACGCCGCCAACGGCACGCTATCCAAAGCAGCCTCATCTTTAGACGCAGAAACTAACTCGAAGGTTACCTTATGAGTCTTACCAGCGGTCAAATCTTTGAATGAGAGGTCTTTTACGTCGTGCTTCCAACCATCGGGCAGCGATATCGATATGTTACCGGAGATCGGCAGATCACACTCGTTTAGCAGATTCGCTTCCACAACCGGCTTGCCGTCTCGCATTTTCAAGGTGGCTGTGAAATCCACAGGAGTAAGAGCAACCACCGCGTCGTTGCGCAGGATAGGATTTTTTATGACGCGGAACATTCGATCCCTGGCCTGCTGGAAAAGATCACAGGCTTTGTCGACATTTTCGACCACCTTAGCCTCTTCGGTTTGCGCAGGCAGAGTCATACGCTTCAAAATTTTACCAGTCGGCGCCAGGATAACCGTAACCGCGCGTCGCCTCTGCTCCCTGTTTGTGGCAGTCGATGCCCAGCCGCTCGCCTGGCTCAAAGTGTAGGCAATTCTCTTCGCTTCCGGATCATTGGCCTTCACCATACGGCTGTTTGCCTTAGTAGTCTTCGGCAGCGCAGCTTCGAGGCAGCGGATCTTTGCCGGATCCGCCGTCCGCCCGACTATGGACAGCTCTATTCCTTCACTCAGCTCTTTTGCGGTTTTTTTGAACTTGAACTCCTGGTCGATGTAGACGTCATAGTCCTGGTCGGCCAATCCGGTGGTCTTTAAGGTAAATGTCTGCGGGGTGAAAATCAGGCTTCTCACATACAACCCAACCTGATCGCCCAACACTTTCAGGCCTTTGGCATCAAGCGATGTTACGCTGCTGACAGCACTTTTTGCAGCCGCGTCCACCGTGACCACCCCGTTGTCGCAATACACCTGCGAAGAGAATAAAATAACAAGGGCTATAAGACCCAAAATTACAGTCCGCGAAAGTCTCATAGGTGTGGTCCTCCTGTGATATATCGTGCCACGACCGAGCAATAATCTCATTATAACAACTGCTTTCTAAGACGACAATTGTTGCTGTGTACTGCATAAAACGCATTTAAGCGTAAACTGAGCATAAAATATTCTGCATTAACCTTGCCAATGGCCGCTGGGTTGATATATAATCCCTACCGGTGACGACTATGGAAAACGGTCTGGATGTCTCGTTACAACCAAGCTGCGATGAGCAGGTGCTGATTAAGGCTGCAGAAAAGCTCTCAACAGCCCTGGATGTGGCTATTGAGATACTCGGAGAGATGCAAAAACTCGTCTCCTCCGGGCGTCCCAAGTCGCTTAAGGTCAAACTCGGAGATCGAACGCTGACGGAGTTTCCTGTCGCGCTGTCTGCGAGTGCGGCTTTTGCAGCGGGATTGGCCGCTGTGCTGCTAACTAAGCTGGCTGTTGAGATGGACCACGAAGATTAAGAGGTGACCGGCGTGCGGGACCAAGTTCAGGAAGAGCGTAGTCTCTTGCAGTCGCATTACATCGCGTTGGCGGATCAGGATGTAGTCCGGATAGCCCAGGCAGGCGACGAACAGGCCTCTGAATATCTGCTGTATAAGTATCGCAGCCTGGTGAGAACGAAGATCCGGTCTTACTTTTTGATGGGCGCCGAAAAGGAGGACCTGCTGCAGGTCGGTATGATCGGGTTGTGGCAGGCTATCGTAGACTATCGCCCCGAAAAGGAGATATCCTTTATCTCCTTTGCCAGAATCTGTATCGAGCGCCACGTCATTACTGCGATCAAAACAGCCACCCGACAGAAACAATCGCCGCTCAATATGTCGGTCTCGCTGGAATATCCTTCCGACGACAACGACTCAGAGTGGAACCTCGCTGAGATACTTGTCTCCGACGACACAGTCGATCCAGAAGAACTCGTGCTGCAAAAAGAAGACAGCACGCGCCTTCAGGATATGCTGCGAAGAATGCTCAGCGACTTCGAGTGGCGGGTGCTGTCCGGATATCAAATCGGTAAATCCTACCGTGAGATCGCCTGCGAACTGGAGTGCAAGACAAAATCCGTCGATAATGCTCTCGCGCGGATCAAACGGAAAATATCCTGCTCCCCGTTCGGCTGGCCCGGTATCACAGACGGCAAATAAGTTTATTTACCCTTGGGGTTAATCGTAAAGACCAGCTCTCCCACACCGACCTGGGACTTCCATATCTCCGCACCGCCTGGAGAGTTGGACGTGGTGGCGGCATAAATCGCCCGATAGGTGTTATCCCCGATTCGCTCCAAAGCCCCGGTGCCGTCGATGGTCGATATCCCCAAAAAATAGCAGTTCTTATTAAAAGCATCGTCGTGGCTGCCATCCAACAACGCAGGTCCATTGTCCCCGATCTGCCATTTGAGACCGTCTCTGGAAAACTGCAATGTTGGCACCGTGCGACCGGTGTCGTTGCCGGTAAACGTTATGCGAACAAACAACGGCCCGCCTGGTGCTTCAGCCGCATAAGCGATCTGATTTCCCAACTGCGCCAGATTGACTCCCTTTTCGCGGTCATTCCAATCGAATGTCTTTGGGTCAGCGCTTCGGATTCGCGAGTAACCCTCAAACCCCTTCTTCGTATTTACTGCGACATACATCCAAAACGGCTTCTTGTCTTTATCCCACGGCACATAAACCATTTCCTGATGGTGCAGCGCCGTCGTCTCCGGCGAGTCTACGTTCACCACCACTCCGCGTTCCTCAAAGCGAGTCCAGTCATAGCCATTTCGGCTGGTAAACAGCAAAATACGGTCAGCCCCAACCTTGGCTTTTACCCCAGGTATATCTAACGGAGTGCCCGGGTCGATCTGCACTTGTGTATACATATAATATACGCCGTTGACCTTCAACACTTCCGGTTCGAGGCAATTGTTGGAGAACCACTGGCCCGGCTTGCCGCTCTCACATCCGATGAAAAACTCCGGCCGGTTATAGGGCATCTTCCAGGTGTTGGGTTTGCCTGTTGCGGAGATATACTGCATCACGTGGTCGCCATCGGCGCATTTGATCCCCGGCCGTCTCCATCGCCCACCGGCATACATGCGATAACGTTCGCCATCCTTAATGATATGCACGCTGTAATTATAAGCCGGCTCGCCGCCGGTTATGGGTCGGTCCACCGCCGAGTTGTGACCGTAGAAGATGCTCTTTAAAGTTATCGAATCGATCTCTGGATAGTCGTTGAACTTCAGCATATTAATCTTATAATCAGCAGCCGGGCATGCTCCGCAAAGTAAGCCAGTCAAAATCGCCGCCGCGATCAGCATATTTCTAAAAATCATCCGTGTAAATCTCCAACAATTCGTTCATGGAGAACTTAGACAGTATCGAGACATAATCCTTGCCTCAGCGTAAATTATAAAAACACATGCAGATTCTACTGCCGAAAACGCGTTTGTTGATGGAACAATTTCTATGAGCGGCGAGCAGGGAAAGGAGAGCTATATGGCGGCTGCCGGCCTTCCGGAAATCCAACCCGATCGCTCGGTGCGGCTAACAAAGCGTGAGCTGGAAGTATTATTCCTGGTAGTGGAAGGCAGATCCAGCCAGGAAGTGGCCGATGCTTTGTATGTCTGCAAGCGAACAGTGGATTTCCATTTAGCCAACATATACGACAAGCTCCAGGTGTCCAATCGCGTTCAGGCTTTCCGACGTGCGACTCGACTGGGACTTATCCCATTTGAAGCCACGATGAGAGAAAACTGACGGACACCCAGCCCAGTCTCGTTGATACGGCGGTCGCATAGGGTGTGCGACCGCCGTATCGCTATTTACTGGATGTCTAAATGATAGATGCGGCCGTTTTGACACTCTACCATCGCCTGGCAGCTATCCGGCGATCTTGTAAACCTGGATATAGGGGAGGTCAATTCGCATACCTGTTTAAAAGCCCCATCCGGCCCGACGGCGAAAATAGTCTTCTCCCCGTCGCTTATCAACACAAACCCTGTATTAAGAACCAGAATCGGGGTCGCCTGCAGCAGCATCGAGCCTTTATCCCAAAACTTCCGACCGGCATAATCATACAATACCGTGTGTTTTTCAGGCATAGTCTTTCCAGAGTGTTGAATCAGTTTACGATAGCCCACGCACACGAAAAGCCCATTAGGGGAGGGAATTACTCTTGTTGCCTCTTCAACGCTTACTGTGTAGCGGCTAAGACTTTTGCCGTCTGGCTCTCGCAGGGTTGTCTCGCTGTCAGCTCCGAATCGATTTGGTACTGAGTTAAGTAGCATCCTTGCGGAGCCAGCCAACGGTTCCACATATTGCAGCATACTTGAATCTGCGCCGACCTCCCACCTCGTCCGGCCGTCGAGGTGCGTCGCTCTTAGCGTCGATGGCTGCCATGTGCCATAGAGTATGGTATCTGCGGCACTGTCAAGCGCAACTGAGCAGACTACCCCCGGAGTGCGGAATCTGCGATAACGTTTAGTTTTTTTATTCACAGAGACCATATAGATCCGGCTCTCTCCCGCGCCTACTGCAAACTCGGCGACGCCGTTGGAGCTGTCGGCGTCCGCCGACCACACCGCACTGGGCATGTTCATAGTCCAACATATTTTCCCCGCCGAGTCGAGGAAAGTCAGTTTGGTATTGGCTGGGTTACGATGCGCGTAAGCTAGAGTGCACTCTCCATCCGGCGTAGTGACAGCTCTGTCGGCCCCGTCCACCAGTGTCGAAAACACTACGTCGCCGCCTCGATCATAACAGGTTATTTGTCCAGTCTCGGATATAGTGCAGATATGCCTGCTGGAGCCCGAAAATGATATTCTGTCGACTTCTGCCGCGGAGATATCCCAGTCTATATTGACGACAGGGGGGTTGCCTCCCGTAACAATCGGAGGTTTAAGTTTGGCGCGCAGGATCGTTATGCCAATCAGGCAGACAATCAGCAATGAGATCAGGACGCCGATGCTGCGAAGTGTAGGGTTCAATCTCAACACTTTAAGCTGTGTCCCTGTAATAAAATGAGGTACGATAAGTAACGTGGAAAGGATAGCACCGTCTACAACACATGTCAACGTGATTCGCCTTTGTTGCTTTCGCAAGAGCAGTCGCAGAATCTTTGCGGGATGTTGACAAATGAAAAGAGGTTATGGCTATTCGAAAGTCGAATAGATTGACCTAAGGATAAAGCGGGCATGCTAAAAAGGCAATTTCTGATTAGGAAAGGATAGTAGCTATGATTAAAAAACTCTTTATAGCGTTAGTTGTCGTCGCCGTGGTGGCTTCGATTTCTGCGGTTGCTTATGCGAATTTGAAAGTCGGCACCAAAGCGCCGGACTTTTCTCTGAAGGATCTCGACGGCAAGACATTTACGCTGGCCGACAACTTCAAGGCGCCGGGCAAAGTGGTGCTCTTGGATATATGGGCGACGTGGTGTCCGCCCTGTCGGGCCGAAATACCGCACCTGATCAAGCTGCAGACCAAATATAAGGACAAGCCGGTAGTGATCGTTGGTGTAGCTGTTGATGAGCGCAAGACCGACGTTGAGTCATTTGCAAAGAAGAACAAAATAAACTACGTCGTTTGTCCAGACGAGCGCGGCAAAGCCATCGGCGATAAGTATAGCGTAAGGGGAATTCCTGCCACATACATCATCGACAAAAAAGGTGTAATCCGCTACGTGCACTCTGGATTTGGCGGTGCAGACGACGCTGCCAAGATGGATAAAGAGATAGCATCTCTTTTGAAATAACTATTTCAGCTTGAAGCCTCGAATGTTCAAAGACCAGTGCCTGGCGCTGGTCTTTGTTGTGTATACTGTTTATGTAGAATTATAACAACATAATAACAACACAATTAGCACGGCAATGATACACAACGTGAAGAAGCAGGATTCAATACCCCGTACAATTACTGGAATTTCTCCACAAAGTTGACAAACACTCTTGTGCATGATAATCTTCAGTAGGGTATGCTTGGCTGCCCGTACTATCGTTGGCGCGGGCCACCACCCCGGATACCTGCTCAACAACACTTTATAAGGAGGGAATTGAAATGAGGAAGTTTGTATTGCTGCTTGTGCTGTGTCTTGCGTTTGCAGGCACCCAGGCGTTGGCAGCCGTCGTTTTCACAGAAGATTGGGAAAGTGGCGGAGCCGCTTGGACAGACTATGGTGCAGGTGGCAGCATAGTCAATGACTCTGTTGCTCAACTGTTGGGCGCCAACAATCACGCCTTTAAGACCAACGCATCACCATCAAGCGCTGCGGGCGCGAAAACTGCCGTTTTGGCCAGTGAGACTGATAAAAACTGGACTGTCACCTGGGACTTCTATCAGGCATTGCACAGCAACACTCGCGAGTATTTGCAGCTTGGTAATGATGTGGGTGGGAGCTTGCAGCAGTTGATTGCACTTGGCACTTACAACGCTACTTCTGGGACGATTTATCAGTTCAGAGTTGTGTCTGGAAGCGTTGGCTGGGCTGATACCACCATCAACCGCATTGGTGACGCTTGGGTTCACATGAAAGTCGAGCAGATTTACACTGCTGGAGCTCCGTCAGCTACTCTGAACTTCTATGTCAACGATGTGCTTGGCGCTTCTGTCACGACCACAAAGGTGGTCGGCCTCAGCTATCTCAGGGCAGGATCGGGCCTTAGCAATGCGGATACTTCCGCTTATTTTGACAACATCGTTGTCAAGTCGGGCGCTGTTCCGGAGCCGGGCAGCATGCTTGCTTTGGGTACTGGCCTGGTTGGCCTCATCGGCATCATTCGCCGCAAGAGAGCCTAAATGAATTAGTCGTTTTTATTTCAGAATTGCCGCCGGTAACACAACCGGCGGCTTTTTTTCGATGTCCGCGATCCGAAGTTCGCTGTCCGATCATCCCGTCATTTCGAGCACCCACCCCCGTCATTTCGAGCGAAGCGAGAAATCCGCTTTTTCGATGTCCGAGGTCGGAGGTTAGAAGTCCGACCAAGTCTGGTCAGGCTTCCCACATTAGGCTACCATCCCATTATTTCTGGCTTTCGCCCCTTTCGCACTTTCGCGTTTATCCCTTCCCCGTTATCCTGCGCGCCAACTTTAATCGATGTGTGCGCCTACTTTAGTCATCCTGCGCCCCAAAACCTGTCATCCTGCGCGAAGTCGCAGGATCACGCCCTATTTAACTTACAACCTACCGAAAAAATCGTAGTGGCGGATCTCCGTCTCGGCCAATCCCTTCACAAAAGCCAATCGGTTGACGGTTATCGGCCGTCGGTTGTCAGTTCGCTCGTAACCCACCACCTATCAACAAAATCGTAGTGGCCGATCTCCGTCTCGGCCAATCCCTTCACAAAAGTCAATCGGTTGACGGTTATCGGTCGTCGGTTGTCGGTTCGCTCATAACACACCACCTATCAACAAAATCGTAGTGGCCGATCTCCGTCTCGGCCAATCCCTTCACAAAAGTCAATCGGTTGACGGTTATCGGTCGTCGGTTGTCGGTTCGCTCATAACACACCACCTATCAACAAAATCGTAGTGGCCGACCTCCGTCTCGGCCAATCCCTTCGTCTATGCTGATTCCGGCCGGGATATAAACCTGCCCTACATTAAATAACCAGGGCGGCTTTTACCTCGAAGCCTGCCCTTGTAATTTCGAGCACCCATCCCGTCATTTCGAGCACCCACCCCCGTCATTTCGAGCGAAGCGAGAAATCCCCTTTTTCGATGTTCGAGGTCAGAGGTTAGAGGTCCGATCAAGTCTGGTCAGGCTTCCCACATTAGGCTACCATCCCATTATTTCTGGCTTTCGCCCCTTTCGCCCTTTCGCGTTTATCCCTTCTCTGCCACCCGTCGCGCAATCGCAGGATCATTCTAATAAAATATGGAATTTCGCGAACCTTCGTCTCTATTGATAGGTAATATTCCCTGATGTATAATTAAACGTTCCTAGAGCTATGCGCAAGGAGGTTTGTATGCCGCAGCTAACCCGAAATGAAATTGAAGGGGTTGCGAGCCTCAGTCGGATAAAATTATCCGAACCAGAAATAGATAAGCTCACCATCCAAATCAACGAAACGCTTGATAGCGTTCAAGAGTTGATCTCCCTGGACACTGATGGCGTAGAGCCGACCGTCCAGATCACTTCCGCAGTTAACGTATTCCGCAAAGACGAAATCACACCTTCTCTATCGGTCGACGACGCCACAGCCAATGGCCCACAGGTGGCGGAGAATTGTTTCGTGGTGCCCAGGGTGGTAGACACCTGATAAATTGCTGAACTTTTCTTACTTTACAGTCGAGGAATGACGATGAAAGACAAATTGTATCAACTAACGGCTCACGAAATAGCGGTTCTTATAAGAAGCAGGCAGGTCAGCGCCAGGGAGGTTGCCGAGAGTTTTATAGACCGTATCGACGCAGTCGACAAACAGGTTAATGCGTATGTCACCAAAACTCCGGAGCAGGCTTTCAAACAGGCGGATGCTGTGGATGAAGCGATAGGGCGCGGCGAGGAAGTTGGTATTCTTGCTGGCGTGCCGGGTGCGATCAAGGATAACGTCTGTACTAAAGGGGTTCTGACTACCTGTTCAAGCAAATCGTTGGCCAACTACATACCGGTATATGATGCGACAGTAATCGAACGACTCCACGCGGCAGGGTTCGCCCTTGTGGGAAAAACTAATCTCGACGAGTTCGCTATGGGCTCTTCGACGGAGACTTCTGCTTACTCTGTTTCACACAATCCGTGGGATCTAGAGTGCGTACCGGGAGGTTCCAGTGGAGGCTCTGCTGCGGCAGTGGCTGCAGACGAATGTGCGTTTGCGTTAGGTTCGGATACGGCTGGATCTGCGCGTCAGCCGGCCTCGTTTTGCGGCGTTGTGGGACTGTTGCCGACCAACGGCAGGGTTTCGCGCTCTGGTGTTGTTCCTTTGGCTTCGTCGATGGATCAGGTCGGACCGATTACGAAGAACGTCACAGACAGCGCCCTCGTGCTTAGCGCCATTGCTGGCAAAGACCATCTGGATTCGCTCTCAATTGATGCCGCAACTCTGGACTTTATGTCGGCTCTGGTCAACGACGTCAAAGGTCTGAAAATCGGCGTGGTTAAAGAATACTTTGAGATGGGAGTCGAGGCCGACGTAGAAAAAGCCGTGCGTGCCGCGATTGACGTATTAACTGGCTTGGGAGCAGAATGTCGCGAGGTATCGCTGCCCCATGCCCTCCACGGAATGGCTGCCTACACAATCATCTCGGCGGCTGAGAGCAGTTCGAATATGGCCAAAATCGACGGCGTAAGGTTCGGGTGTCGCAACAGACAGGCGGGAGACTGGGCGACGATGTTCGATGAGACGCGCGGTGATGGCTTCGGAATCGAGGTCAAGCAGCGCATTATACTCGGCACTTACCTATTGTCGGCTGTTGCTTACGAGAAATATTTCGTAAAAGCCCAAAAGGTGCGTACGCTGGTAAGACGAGACATACAAAAGGCGTTTGAGGAGTTTGACGTGCTGGTTGGTCCTACCTCGCCGACTGCGGCATTCAAGATCGGCCGTCGCGCAGACGATGTGGTTGCGATGAAATACTCGGATGCTTGTACGGCGGGTGCAAACCTCGCTGGCGTGCCGTCTATTTCAGTCCCGTGCGGGTTTGTGAATGGCCTGCCGGTAGGTTTGCAGATCGTGGGCAAGGCACTTGATGAAGAAACGCTGCTGAGAGTCGCTTATACGTATGAGCAAAACACCGAATGGCATAAAAAGAAACCAGTTATCGGCTAAATGTGAAGTCCTTTAGGAGCCAGGCGAAGATGATAGAATACGAACCAACAATAGGTATGGAAGTTCATGTGGAGTTGCAGACGAACACGAAGATGTTCTGCGGCTGTGAGGTCGCCTTTGGCGGCAATCCCAACACGAGATGTTGTCCGGTGTGTATGGGTCTGCTGGGGTCGCTGCCGGTGGTAAACGAGCGTGCTGTTGAGTTTATGACCAGAGCGGCTCTTGCATTGAATTGCACCATATCCCCGCATACCATCTTCTATCGCAAAAACTATTTCTATCCGGACCTGGCAAAAAACTACCAGGTGTCGCAGGGAGATGACCCGCTCGGTATGAACGGCTACGTCGAGATATTTGCCGGCGGCAAGAACAAGAAGATCGCCATTCGACGGGTCCACATGGAAGAGGATACGGGCAGACTGTTTCATGTGGAGGGCAACCGCAGCCTGGTGGACTTCAACCGCAGCAGCATGGCTTTGATGGAGATTGTCACTATGAACCCACCGCCGCCAGGGCTGGATCAGATAGAATCAGCCGAGGAGGCCCGCGAATACCTCCAGCGACTCAGGCAGATTCTGCTCTACCTTGGGGTATCGGACTGTAAGATGGAGGAGGGGAGTATGCGATGCGAACCCAATATCTCCATCAAGCCAAAGGGCGCTGAGAAGCTGGGCACTAAGACTGAAATCAAGAACCTCAACAGCTTCAGAGCGGTATATATGGGCGTCGATTATGAGCTAAAGCGGCAGGAGAAGGTTTTGAGCGAGGGCGGCAAGGTGGTGCAGGAGACTCGCAGATGGGATGATGACCGCGGCGTTACATCGTCGATGAGATCAAAGGAGCACGCCGAGGAGTATCGCTACTTCCCTGATCCTGATCTGGTTCCGGTGGAGTTGAGCGAGGAGTATATAAACAAACTCAGAGCCGAACTCCCCGAACTGCCGATCTACCGGATCCGCAGGTTTGTCTCTGACTATGGCATATCAGAACAGGACGCGGAAGTATTGACCGACTCACGGGCGATTGCCGAGTTGTTTGACGAGTGTGCGAAACTGACCACGGACCCGAAGGTCGTCGCGAACTGGCTGACAGGGGAGTTTTTAAGGCTGGTCAACGCCACCAACATTCCAATTGAGCAGGCGAAGATTACTCCAAAGAGCCTTGCTGAGCTGCTTGAGTTGATCGACAAGGGCACGATCAACCGCAACACAGGCAAGGCAGTCTTTGAGGAGATGTTCAACACGGGTAAAAGCGCGGCTGATATCGTTAAAGCGAAAGGCTTGGAGCAAGTCTCCGACACCGGGGCTATTGAATCCGCGATTGATGCAGTGTTGGCGGCCAACCCGCAGGAGGTCGAGCGATTCAAAGGCGGTGAAGAGAAACTGGCAGGCTGGTTCGTCGGCCAGGTAATGCGCGAGACAAAAGGCAAGGCCAACCCTGGAATAATAAATAGAATATTGAGCAAGAAGCTGAAGGGCTAAGCGACACCGACAAGCGTCATTCCAGACGGATATTTGTCGTTTTGAACAGCTATCTCGTCTTGTCGAACGCCTATCCCGTCATTTCGAGCGCAGCGAGAAATCTGCTTTTTTCGATGTCCGACATCCGTTGTCCGGCGTTCGAGTGGGCAGTGTAAGATATGCGAATTGCGTTGGGTACGACAGGCGGCGATCTCCGAATCGCATCGAAGTACGACAGGCGGCGATCTCCGAATCGCGTCATAGTACGATAGGTGGCGATCTCCGAATCGCCACCTGATCACCCATAGAGAAGCCTGTTTCTCACAAACAAAGGAACATTAAAATGAAGCAATACACTTGCGACGTACTGGTAAGCGGCGGCGGCCCGGGCGGTATATGCGCGGCGGTAAGCGCAGCTCGCAATGGCGCCGACACCATGCTCGTGGAGCGTTACGGCTACCTCGGCGGAATGGCCACCGCGGGCCTGGTTTTCCCGTTTATGACTCGATACGCAGGCGGTGTGCAGATCATCGATGGGATATTTCAGGAGTTAATCGAGCGTCTGGACGCAAAGGGTGGCTACGGCGGGCCGGAGCGTTCGGCTATGTTCGACGCCGAGGCGTTCAAGTTGGTCGCCGACGAAATATGCCTGGAAAGCGGCGTAAAGTTGCTTCTTCACACGATGGTCGACGGCGTTGAGGTCGACAGTTCACTCATCAAGAAAGCCATAATCCACAACAAGTCCGGCGAAGGATCAATCTCCGCAAACATCTTCATAGATGGCACAGGGGACGCGGATTTGGCGTATTTAGCCGGCGCTCCGTGCGAAAAGGGCCGTGCAAGCGATGGGCTGTCGCAGCCGATGACTCTAAATTTCCGTATGAGCGGGGTAGACAAGTCACGGATGCCTGATCGTGAGAAGATCACCGAACTCTACTTAAAGGCCCGGGAAGCCGGCCGAATCGACTGCCCTAGAAACGATGTTTTGTGGTTCCACACTATGCGCGATGACGAGATTCACTTCAACACTACTCGTATCATCTGCCGTGATGCCACAAACGCCGAGGACCTTACCCAGGCCGAAATCGAGTCACGCAGGCAGGCTGCTCAATACGCTGATTGGCTTATCAGCGACATTCCCGGCTTCGAAAACGCGCACCTGCAGATGACCGCTGCTCAGATCGGGATTCGGGAGAGCAGGAGGGTGGTTGGCGAGTATATGTTAACTGCAGACGACCTTCTATCGACTCGAAACTTCGATGACTGCATAGCGCGCGGGTCATATCCTGTAGACATCCACGACCCTGACGGCGGCGGCACAGTTCTGAAGCACCTCGCGCCTGGTGAGAGCTATCAGATTCCGTACAGGTCGCTGGTTCCTAAAAAAATCGACAACCTGTTGATAGCCGGCAGGCCGATATCCTCCACCCACGAGGCGCATTCCGCGATAAGGGTGATGCCGATAGCGGCGGCAATAGGCGAAGCAGCGGGGGCGGCTGCGGCGTTGTGTGTAAAAGATGGCGTGAGTCCGCGTCAGTTGAATACAAACAAACTGCGAGCCACACTCCTCGCCCAGGGCGCGAATTTGCCTTAGCGGTTGACGGTTAGCGGTTGACGCTTGTCGGTTATCAGTTGTCGGTTGTCAGTTGTCAGTTCGCTCAGGACCTACCACCTATCAACAAAACCGTAGTGGCCGATCTCCGTCTCGGCCAATCCCTTCAAAGGTCAATCGGTTATCGGTTGTCGGTTGCCGGTTCGCTCAGGACCTACCACCTATGATGGGTGGCGATCTCCGAATCGCCACCCCACAACCCTTCCCCGTCATTTCGAACGTCACAATCCCCGTCATTTCGAACGTCACAATCCCCGTCATTTCGAGCGCAGCGAGAAATCTGCTTTTTCCGATGTCCGAGGTCTGCCATTCGAGGTTCGATACGATGTGCTTTTTCTGGCTTTCGCGTTCTTCGCTTCCAGACGAGGTGGCAATCCCTGGTCGAATTGCCACCCCACAACCAAAAACCTACTTCAAATATTCCTCCACCTTCGCCGCCACGGCCTCTGGAGTCAGGCCGAATTTCTCGGCTAAAACGCTGGCAGGAGCCGATGCGCCAAATCGCTCCAGGCCAATAACCAGCCCTTCATCGCCGGTGTATTTGCACCAGCCAAACGGAACCGCTGCCTCCACTACAACACGCTTTTTAACATCTGGCGGGATGATGCTGTTTCTATACTCCACATCCTGTTCGTCGAACAGTTCCGTGCACGGCATTGAGACAACTCGAACCCCGATTCCCTTGCTATTGAGCAGGTCATACGCCCCGATAGCCGTGCTCACCTCCGAACCCGTGGCTATTATCACCACATCCACTTTTTCGGAATCCCGGACGATATAGGCGCCTTTGCGCAGCCCCTTGGCCGTCTGCGGATCGTTGCTGCAGGCAGGCAGATTTTGCCTCGTCAGAGCCAGAATAGTCGGCCCCGTCTTGTTTTCAAGCGCTACAGCCCATGCAACAACCGTCTCAGCGGCATCAGCCGGCCTGATTACCTTAACGTTCGGGATCGCTCTCAACGCGGCCAGGTGCTCGATAGGCTGATGAGTCGGGCCATCTTCACCGAGGAAAACGCTATCGTGAGTATATACCTGCACCAATTGCAGGTTCATTAGCCCCGCCAGACGAATCGACGGTCTCGCGTAATCCGAGAAGATCAAAAACGTCGATCCATACGGTATGAACCCGCCATACAGCGCCATTCCATTCACGGCCGACATCATCCCGTGTTCACGTACGCCGAAGTGGAGATTCCAGCCCAATCTGTCCTGTGCAGAAAAACTACCGGCATTTTTGATATTTGTCTTCGTGCTCGGGGCCAAATCAGCGGAGCCACCCCACAGCGAGGGCACCAGTTTGGCAATAACCGGAATCACCTCTCCAGACGCCGACCGCGTCGCCACCGGCTTCTCACAATTCACCAACGGTATAATCTCGTCCTCAATATTCTCCGGGACGTATTTGCTCATCATCTTGTCCCACAGCTCTGCCTGCTCCGGGAAATCCTTGCGATACTTCGCAAACATCTCATGCCATGCGTCATAGTCTGCCTTCAACTGCTCCGCTCGCCTGGCAAAAAGATCATAGACCTCCTGCGGCACATAAAATGCGGGTTCAAGCGGCCACCCGGCCAATTCCTTGGCGCCCTTGATCTCCTGTTCTCCCAGAGGCTCGCCGTGTGATGCCGACGTGTCCTGCTTGGTGGGAGCGCCCTTTGCGATGTGGGTGCGGGCTATGATTATGCTCGGCTTGTCCTTAACTGCCTTGGCTGCGGTCAATGCAAGATCAGCGGCTTTTCGGTCGTGACCATCAATATGCTGCACGTGCCAGCCGTAGGCCTCAAACCGCATCGCCACATTATCCGAATACGCGAGATCGGTATCCCCTTCGATTGAGATATGATTATCGTCGTAAATCACGATCAGGCTGCCCAGCCCAAGGTGACCGGCAAGGCCGCACGATTCGTGGCTGACGCCCTCCTGCAGATCGCCATCGCTGGCTATCACAAATATATGGTTATCTACAACATCGAACCCCGGCTTATTAAACAGTGCTGCCAGTCGGGTCTGAGCCATCGCCATTCCCACAGCGTTGGTGATTCCCTGTCCGAGCGGGCCTGTAGTCGTCTCGATGCCATACTCGATATCCTTCTCCGGATGGCCGGGGGTCTTGCTACACCATTGCCTGAAGTTCTTAATGTCGTCAAGAG
Organism: Armatimonadota bacterium; assembly: GCA_050948905.1. Taxonomy (GTDB): domain Bacteria; phylum Armatimonadota; class UBA5829; order UBA5829; family UBA5829; genus DTKD01. The sequence goes on from JBMNES010000001.1 coordinate 2,293,243, forward strand.
ACAGATCGTATCCCGCCAGGTGCAGCAGCGAATACAGCAGCATCGACCCGTGTCCTGCAGACAATATAAACCGATCCCTGTTGGGCCACTGGGTATCCTTCGGGTTATAGCGCAAATGTTTTGCCCACAGAGCGTAAGCAAAGTCCGCCGCGCCCATCGGCATGCCGGGATGTCCAGAGTTCGCCTTCTGAACAGCATCCACGGAAAGGAACTTGATGGTGTTGACTGCAAGATCATCCAATCGAGAGTCAATAATAGGTTCTGACATAATTTCCTCTACCTCCACATTTTGTTATTCTAACGGGAGATCGCCAAATCTCCGTATCTTCATACAAACCTATGCTTCATAATGATACACATACAATAGCATATTGTAACCTTTATAGCCCTGCAATTGCTATGCTTGCCCAAATTCGGGTATTATCCAAGCGAGCCTGAATAAAAGGGAGATGATTCTATGGACGTTGGCATTGTCGGATTAGGTCGAATGGGAATGGGGATGGGCGCTCGTCTCGCAAGAGCCGGCCATAAGGTCGCTGGTTACGATACGAACCCAGAAAAACGATCTGACGCTATGGGGCAGGGAATCCACTGGGTCGATTCCCTCTCGATGTTGCCCAATGTGCTCGCCCAGCCGAGGGTTACCATTGTTATGGTTCCGGCGGGTCACGCAGTAGATGCGGCCCTGGATGGCCTCGTGCCGGTGCTTTCCGAGGGCGACATCGTCATCGACGGTGGTAATTCTTTCTATAAAGACTCTATCGCGCGTGGCAAACGACTCGCCGAGGCGGGGTTGAACTTCCTGGACACGGGAATCAGCGGCGGGATATGGGGAGATGCCGAAGGTTACTGTCTTATGACGGGCGGGCAAAAGAACGCATTCGACATCGCAGAGCCAGTTTTCCGCGATTTGGCGGCTGAGGGCGGATATTCTTACGTGGGCAAATCCGGAGCAGGGCACTATTCCAAGATGGTCCATAACGGAATAGAATATGCTATGCTGCAGGCATACGGTGAGGGCTTCGAGATTCTGAAAAATTCGCAGTTCGATTATGACCTGCACGAGCTTTCTCGGCTGTGGAACTACGGCAGCGTGATCAGATCGTGGCTGTTGGAACTTGCCGAAATGGCATTTAAGGAATCTCCTGATTTAGCTGAGATTAAAGATTGGGTAAATGATTCAGGAGAAGGCAGGTGGACTGTGCTGGAATCCATCGACCAGAGCACTCCTGCGCCGGTTATTGCTCTTTCGCTTATGATGCGCTTCAGATCAAGACAGGATGAGTCTTTCAGCGCAAAAGTGATAGCAGCATTGCGCAACAAATTCGGAGGCCATGAGGTGAAACACGAATGAGTCTGCAGCTTGATGTCAATCCGCTTCGTGAAGGTCTGACCAGGGAACGGGCGGTGGATCCGTGCATTTTCGTGATCTTCGGAGGCACGGGTGATCTCGCCCACAAAAAACTCCTGCCCGCGCTGTATCACCTTCATCGCGCCGATCTGTTGCCGCGTGGGTTTGGCATAATCTCCTACGCAAGCGAAAATCTTACTGATGAACAATATCGGGAAACGGTGCGCAAAGCGGTCGGTGCTGCGGATCAATATTTACCGACTACGGGCAAATCGTGGGACGATTTCGCCGCGAACATATATTATGTCAGCCGCACGGCCGATGACGGTACGGGTTTGCAGCACCTCAAAACCCGCTTGGATGACCTCGACCCCAGGATCGGAACCGAAGGCAACTATTTGTTCTACCTCGCAATCCCGCCGGCCGCGTTTGCACAGACTGCCGAAGACCTCGGGGAGGTGGGTCTGGCAAAAGAAGAGCCCGGCGGCGGTTGGCGTCGTTTGGTGATCGAAAAACCCTTCGGCACAGACCTGGCTTCCGCGCGAGAACTTAACAGAGTATTGTTAAAATCGTTCTCTGAAGACCAGATTTATCGCATTGACCATTACCTCGGCAAAGAGACCGTGCAAAATATTCTCGTGTTTCGGTTCGCAAACGAATTTATCGAGCCGCTGCTCAATGCCCGGTATGTTGATTCGGTGCAGATCACGGTCGCAGAATCAATCGGCATCGAGACCAGGGGCGCGTTTTACGATCGCACGGGGGCGTTGCGCGACATCGTCCAAAATCACGTCCTGCAGATTTTATCGCTGGTGTGTATGGAGCCTCCGGTCTCGCTGGACGCTAATGCGGTTCGCGATGAGAAAATGAAGGTGTTTTCAGCCATCCGCCGAATGGAACCTCGCCAGGTCGATGACTTTACCGTGCGCGGTCAATATTCGGGGGGCATGCTTTTAGGGGAAAAGGTGCCGGGATATCGAGAAGAGCACGACGTCGACCCCAATTCTACGATGGAGACGTTCGTGGCTGCGAAGTTCTTTGTGGACAACTGGCGATGGGCGGGGGTTCCGTTCTATGTCAGGACAGGAAAGCGACTGGCTAAGCGAGTTACTGAGATCGGAATACACCTGAAAGGCGTGCCGCGGGTATTGTTCGGCGAATCGCATCGAGAGGAGATAATCCCGAACGTAATAGCTCTGAATATCCAGCCAAACGAAGGCATATCAACGATCTTTCAGGCAAAGGTTCCAGGCCTGGATTATCGCATCCAGCCTGTTCGAATGGACTTTCTATACGGTGAGGCGTTCGGTGAGACCGCCCCGGACGCATACGAAAGACTATTGATGGACGCGATGCTGGGCGATGCTGGCCTGTTCAGCAGAGCGGACTCGCTGGAGGCCACATGGGAAGTTGTTCAGCCTATTTTGGACGGCTGGAAGATGAAACAGACCCCCGCTAACCCGTATCTTCCCGGAAGCTGGGGGCCGGCTGAATCTGCTGAATTAATTCAACGAGACGGCAGGAGGTGGCGCAGATTATGAGCAAACAGGAGACGATAGTAGATAAAACACGAGAAACCGCTATCAGCAGGCCAGTGCAGAACCTCGCTAAGCTCGACTCCGACATAGCCGAGCTCTACACGCAGGCCATCGAACAAGAAGGGGCGGTGCCTACCTCAAGGGCGGTTCTGCTTAATTTAATTATCTACGCCACCGATGCTCAGCTCTCCGATCGCGCGTTCCAAAAGGCATCACAGCTTCTGGCTAAGGTCGCCTGCCGCACCATCCTGGTAGATTTGACCACGCAAAGCGACGATCACGGCTCCGTTTCGCTCATCTGTGGCATTAGCGAGAGAGGCGACAAGCGGCTCTGTGGCGAGGTGATTAGACTATATGCAGCGGGAGGGCCGGTAGCGGGGATGGTGCTTCCGCTGCTAATTCCAGATGTGCCGGTATATTTGTGGGTCTACGGCGATATACCACCGGAGCGGCAGGATTTCGCGGATTTGTTGAGGGTCTCAGACCACGTAGTTGCCGACTCCCGAACCGCCAGCCACACAGCCGCCAATTTGCGTGCTCTCGAACGCCTCAGCAAGATCGAAGGTGGCAAAAGAATAGTGCGAGACCTCGGTTGGATGTCTATTCAGGCGTGGAGAGAGGCGACCGCGCAGCATTTCGACGCGCCCTCTCTGAGACATTTCTTGGAGCAGCTTACCGAGGTGACGATAAAATACTCCGGCCCGACCGATTCCACTGTGCCTGAGAGCGCGCCCCTGCTGTTTGCGGCCTGGCTTATGGACAGGTTGCAGATAGTTTCCTCAAAGGTCTTTCGCTCAAAGGATGAAGGATTCCGGATTACGGCCTCTCAGTTTAGCAGACCCGTCACGCTGCGGCTCATCCCGCAGGACTCAAACTCCGAGGTCGGCAGGCTGATTTCCGTGTCTATGAGCTGCGGTGAGGGGGACAAGGCCGGTACGTTCACTACAGAGGCTGTATCAGACACCCAGCTTTCTCTCAAAGAGAGCTGTCCGGAACTTTGCCTGCCGCAAAAACTGATCGAAACCCCGGACCCCGGCGAGGCCGCTCTGGCTGCTATTGCGTTAAGCACCCATCGAAAAGATCAGGTATTTAGAAGAACGCTTGAACTCGCTCTGCAGATTATAAGCCAGGCAGAACTTGCCGATGAACGCTCTGCCAGATTCAGGTTATGATATGACTATGAACCGAAAGCACGCCAATATTCTGATATGCCAGGACGAGGCCACCGCTGTAAATGAGGCCGCTGACAGATTCGCCTGCGCCGCTGTACGAAGCGTGGCCGAACACGGCAGATTTTGTGTCGCGGTATCCGGCGGCAACACGCCGAAGGGCATGTACGAGTCCCTGGCTGAGCATCACGCATCCCTTGTTCCATGGTATCAAACAGAGCTGTTTTTTGCCGACGAACGCTGTGTTCCGCCGGAATCCCCGGAGAGCAATTATCGCATGGTCCATGACCTGCTGATATCCACGGTCCCCATCCCGGAGGTCAACGTTCATCGGTTCGAAGGCGAACTCTCCCCGGAGATTGCTGCTGAGTGTTATGAGCAGGAATTGCATAAAGTAATGGGCCACGACCCTCACTTCGACTTGATCGTGCTGGGAATGGGAAGCGACTCGCATACCGCATCGTTGTTTCCATACACCCCTGCGCTGCACGTCACCGGCAGGCACGCGGTATCAAATTATGTCCACAAACTCGGAGTACACCGGCTGACTCTCACTTTTACGCCTATTAACCGTGCGCATAGCATAATAATCCTGGTGACCGGAGCAGGCAAGGCGGACGCCTTAGCCGCTGTCATGAGCGGGGATGAGGATGTGGATATGCACCCCGTGCAGAACGTCAATCCGACTCACGGCAGGCTGCTCTGGATAGTCGACTGCGAGGCCGCCTCAAAGCTCTAGCTTGCGATCTTAGAGTGCCATCGCTCGCTTTACAATGCCACCCGCCCGGTCTATAATTATGTGCGGAGGGCGAGTATGAGCGATGCTGATAAATTGAGACTTAAAATAGCCATTGGTTCCGATCACGCAGGCTACCAGCTTAAGGAGGAACTCGCTGGCTCTCTTCGCGATGACGGCTACGATATTGCCGATTTCGGCGTTCATTCGATCGAATCTATGGACTATCCCGACATCGCCGCGACTGTCGCCAGAGCTGTCGCGTCAGGCGAGTTCGACAGAGGTATTTTAATCTGCGGCACGGGGGTTGGGGTAACGATCACAGCTAATAAGATCAAGGGAATCCGAGCGGTGGTGACCTCTGATACATACTCCGCTGCTATGTCCAGAAAGCACAATAACGCAAATGTGCTGGGTATGGGTGCACGGGTTGTTGGCGCAGGGTTGGCCTACGATATCGCGAAAACATTCTTAACTACGGACTTCGAATCCGGATCACGCCACGAAAGGCGTGTTGATAAAATCAACGCACTTGATCAGTGCGGGGAGGCAAACGTTGGGGAATAGCGAAAGCAAACTGATGAGCGAACTGAATCTGCCGCTGGAGCAGGTGGATCCCGAGATAGCAGAGGCGATTCGTCTGGATACACAGCGACAGAACAACAAGATACTTCTCATCGCTTCGGAAAACTACGCCAGCAAGGCAGTGATGCAGGCCACCGGTTCGGTGTTGACCAATAAGTATGCTGAGGGCTATCCCGGCAAACGCTACTACGGCGGCTGCGAAAACGCGGATATCGTCGAGCGAATCGCCATTGAACGCGCAAAAGAGCTTTTCGGAGCTGAGCACGCCAATGCACAGCCTCACGCAGGCTCGCAGGCCAATATGGCGGCCTATTTCGCGTTCCTCAAACCGGGTGACACTATTCTTGCTATGGAGCTGGCCCACGGCGGACACTTGACTCACGGCAGCCCGGTCAACTTCTCCGGTACACTATACAAATCATGCGCCTACGGCGTAGACCCTGAGACGGAGCTTCTCGACTACGACGAGATACAGCGCCTGGCCAACGAGTGCCAGCCCAAAGCGATTATGACCGGCGCGACTGTATATCCTCGATACATCGACTTCGCCCAGTTCCGCAAAATCGCGGACTCAGTGGGCGCGGTCCTGATCGCCGACATAGCGCACACGGCCGGGTTGGTGGCGGCGGGCGAGCATCCCTCCCCTGTGCCATATTGCGACGCAGTCACGTTCACAACCCATAAAACCTTGCGTGGGCCGCGGTCGGGTATGATCTTATGCAAGGAAGCTCATGCCAAGGCCATCGACCGCGCTGTGTTCCCTGGGCTGCAGGGTGGGCCGCTGGTTCACGTGGTGGCGGCCAAGGCTGTATGTTTGAAAGAAGCGATGCAGCCGTCGTTTAAAGATTATCAGAAGCAGGTCAAGTCGAACGCACGGGCGCTGGCTGATGAGCTTGGAAAGCGCGGTTTGAGACTGGTCAGCGGCGGCACGGATACGCATCTTATGCTGGCGGACCTTACTCCGCTGAACATCACCGGCAAGGCTGCTCAGGAAGCGCTCGACGCGGTAGGAATCGTCGCAAACAAGAATATGATTCCGTTCGACAAGCAAAAGCCGATGGTCACCAGCGGCATCCGAATAGGCACCCCTTGCGTGACCACTCGCGGTATGAAAGAGCCAGAGATGGCGAAGATTGCGGATTTGATTATCCGCTGCATAACCAATCTCGGCGATTCCGGAGCAGAGATCGCTGCCAGGGAGAGCGTTGCCCGCGAGGTCGAAACTCTGGCCGGCGAGTTTCCGGTATACAATTCATAGTTGACCCATATTGGCGAGCCTAGTGACGGCGAGTTTGGCTCAAGGATGACCAGGCGGACTTTATGATCATTAATGTGATTACTGCGGCCATCGCCGGGTTGGTGACATTCGTACTGACCCCGATAGTCTGGCGCTTTGCGCGCAGCAAGGGTATTGTTGCCAACCCGGGCGGCAGGCGCGTACATGCGATGCCGACCCCTCTTATGGGCGGATTGGCGATGTATGCGGGTTTCATCGTCGCCATAGCCGTGGCGGTCATAGCCAGTAACAAAGTCAACGTCAGCCCACAGGCGGCTGGTATTTTGATCGGCGGCACGATCGTCGCGTTAGTCGGTGTTTTGGATGACAAATACGAGCTACCTGGTTGGGTGCAGGCAGGGGCGATTTTATTCGCAGCGCTGATTTTGAGCCTGTTTAAGGTCCGTATTTTGGGGATAGTCAGCCCCATTCGTATCGAATTCGGCCTCTGGAGCATCCCAGTTACTATGATCTGGGTTTTGATGGTCACCAAGGCTGTGGACTGTATGGATGGGCTTGATGGCCTTGCGGCTGGGATATCGGCGATTGCCGCGGCGACGCTGGTTCTTATGGCGGCGCATTTTCCGGGCAGGGCGATGTCGGCGGCGATGGCAGCCGCGCTTTTCGGGGCTGCGTTAGGCTTTCTTCGATTCAACTACCCCCCTGCAAAGGTCTTTATGGGCACAATTGGCGCGCAATTCCTCGGTTTTACGCTGGCGAGCATATCAATTCTCGGAACTCTAAAAATTACCGCACTTTTAGCAGTTGCTGTGCCGATATTAATATTGGCGGTCCCGCTTTTCGATACGACGTTTGTCGTTCTCAAGCGGGCGGCCTCTGGCAAGGGTATCGGAGAGGCGGACACCACCCATTTGCATCATAGGCTGGTCAAGAAGGGGCTATCTCATCGGCAGGTAATATGGTGCATCTACGGCTTAACGGCGGTGTGCTGCTCCATCGCGTACTGGTTGTTCTGCACCCTTGGGGTGGCGGGAAAGTAGGAATATGGGCGAACAAGACAAGTTCAGAGTGCTGGCGGTCTGCGGCACGAGGCCGGACACGGTGAAGATGGCGCCGGTGGTCAACGAGTTCAAGCGGCATGCCGACGAAGTCGATCTGATTTTGGCCGTTACAGGGCAGCACAGGGAGATGCTTGTTCAGGTGCTGGAGGCGTTCGACCTGCATCCGGATTTCGATCTTAATATTATGTCAGCGAGGCAGACTCTCGCCCAGATTGCAACACGAGCGCTCGAGGGACTAGACGATGTTATAAAAAAGTCACGGCCGAACTTTGTCCTCGCTCAGGGAGATACCAGCACCACGTTTATCGCCTCACTGGCTGCGTTTTACAATCAGCTCCCGTTCGGCCACGTCGAAGCTGGTCTGCGAACAGACAACAAATACGACCCGTTCCCTGAGGAGATGAACCGCCGGCTGACCGCGATGATGACCGATCTACACTTCGCTCCGACCCAGCTTGCCAGGCAGAACCTGCTTGGTGAGGGCATCGACGAGAAAACAATTTTTGTTACTGGCAATACCGTCATCGACGCCCTCTTAGGCATCGCTGCACAGGACTATACTTTTGAGAACGCCAGAATCGCCCGTGCCGCACAATCCGGAAGAATGCTGTTGCTTACTGCCCATCGCCGCGAGAACTGGGGCCAGCCGTTGAAAAATATCTGCGCGGCGATCAAACAGATTATCGAAGCACATCCGGATGTGACGGTGGTCTTTCCGATGCATAAGAACCCGATCGTGCGCGAAGTAGTGGTGCCGGAACTAGACGCCCTGGACAGGGTGATATTAACTGAGCCGCCGGACTACGTCCCGTTCGTGCATCTTATGAAGGCATCCTATCTTATCCTTACCGATTCCGGCGGGGTTCAGGAAGAAGCGCCATCCCTCGGCAAACCGGTCCTGGTGCTTCGTAAGACCACGGAAAGACCTGAAGGCGTACAAACCGGAAACGCCAAACTTGTAGGCACAGAGACCGCTGCGATCGTAGATCAAGCTAATAAGCTGCTGGTCGATCAGGCTGCATACGACACAATGGCGCGAGCCAAAAGCCCCTATGGAGATGGCCAGGCAGCACAGAGGATCTGGGAGATCGTTCGGTCCAGATATATAACGGATGGAAAATAGACCCCATAGCACTGTCGAAGATACCTGGGAGATCATCAGGCGCCTCGCAAGATGGACGCTCATCCTGGCGCTGGTCGTATTCGCCTGTTACATCGTCTACAGGATACGAGAGGTCGTCATCTCGGTATTAGCGGCGGTGCTTCTTTCCTATGTTCTTCTTCCGGGAGTCGAGTGGCTGTGCAAAAGACCTAATCCCAGGCTAACCAACAAGGCTCAACGCCTGTTCGCCACTATTTTGGTGTTCATTGTGGCGCTCTCTGTAGTTGCGGCCGCCGTCAGCCTCTTCGTCTCGCCGTTCACCATCGAACTTACAGATTTTATCGCCAGTTTTGGCGACTACCAAAAAACCGTCGTAGGATTCTTGCACAAAGTCTGGGAGGCGCTGCCGGACGAGGGACGCGATATACTGAAGGGCTTTGATTACAGCAAGGTATCCGGTTGGCTCAAAGGCTACCTCGAGGGCTTGCTGTCATTGGCCACTTCCTCTATCAGGGTCATACTCGAGCTTGTCCTGATCCCTGTTATCGCGTTTTATTTCGTCTATGACTTCCGGGCTATAACCTCGGAGTTTTATGCGCTGATCCCGTCAAGACGCCGCAAGGAGGCTATGCGACTGGGCAGGATGGCAGGGGAGATGCTGCAGAGCTACATCTTCGGCCAACTGATTTTGTGCGTGATTGCTGGAGTGCTAACGGGGATCGTTCTAAGCTTGCTGGGTGTAAAATACGTTGTTGTGCTGGCGCTGTTTGCCGGTATCACACGCGCAATTCCGATCATAGGCCCTATAGTCAGTGGTATCCCAATAGTTCTGGTTGGGGCCCTCAGCACGCCTGGCAGTCTCGAGCTTCCGTTATATCTGACCATATTTATGATCGCGATGCATTTCGGTGAGAGCAAGTTCATAATGCCGCAGCTGATCGGCAGGCGGCTTCGTTTGCATCCGGCTGTAGTCATCGTAGTATTATTGATCGGTGCGGAGTTCTTCGGTCTCGCCGGGATGTTCCTTGCGGCCCCTGTGGCGGCCATTATTCGGCAGTTGGTCAAACAATACTACATCATTCCAAGAGACGCCCGCGACCGCGCAATAGAAGAACTCAGCAAGCCAGCAGGCTAGCATCTTGTCGAAGGATCTGAAATGAGGTCATCGCTTTGGAAATCATCCAGTCTATAATTCTCGGCATAGTTCAGGGACTCACCGAGTTCATACCCGTCAGCAGCTCCGCTCACCTGCTTTTGCTGCAAAAGCTCTTCGGCTGGGACACATCTTCTGTCACATTCGATGTGGCTTTGCATATGGGCACGTTGGTCGCTTTAATCGGCTTCTTTTGGAAGGATTGGATGTCCATATTCGCCTCTTTTTACAGGCGGCTCCTCTCTCGCGCGCCGTATCCTGCCGACGATGAAGCCAAATCCAGCGGCAAGCTCTTAATTCCTATCGTTATCGCCACAATTCCGGCAGCTATTGTCGGGGTGTTGTTTGACTCACAAATTGAGGGTATGCGCGACCGAGTCTGGATGGTGCCGGCGATTGCGGCAGCGCTGGCTGTGGTCGCGATCATAATGGTAATAGCAGAAAAGATCAGTAGCCAAAAGCGTGGGGTGGGGCAGATGAACTACGTCGACTACATCGTCATTGGCCTCGCGCAGGCTCTCGCGCTGTTTCCCGGCGTTTCTCGTTCCGGAATTACAATCATCGCAGGTCTAGGCCGCGGTTTGAAGAGAGAATCGGCCGCTCGATTCAGTTTCTTGCTTTCCACGCCAGTAATATTCGGCGCAGGAGTGAAGCAGGCGTTAGACGTGCTAAAGACCGGGCTCGCGCCGAATCAGGGGCTTGTTCTGCTGGTCGGATTCCTGGCTGCAACCATATCCGGCTATCTTGCCATCCGATTCCTGATGAATTATCTCCAGCGCCGAAGCCTCAACGCATTTGCGATATACCGAGTGGCGCTTGGGCTGGGGATTCTATCAACCCTGTTGATTAGATAAATATTCTATAGGCCTGCTGGTCGATTAGCGGGCCAATAATAGCCCACACGGAGCCAATGAAGAAGTCTCCCAACACCAGGCCCAAAAAGAACGGCACAAAGGTGTTGTGCAGCTTCATCCCTCCATATCGCACAATAATCAGTTTGATAAGCCAGGCCACAAAGAACGTAAACCAGAAATAGTCCATAGCGAAACTGATCGCCAGGGCGTAACCTGCCGGGTGAAATGGCCAGGCCACAAACGCTCCTCTTATCAGATTCAATGCTATGACTATGACAGCCCCTAGCGCGACATGGATCAACCAGACCATATCAGTCCCGGGTTTATTTCTTATGAGCTGTCCGAGTTTATCAAACGACTCGGTCCCTACCCACCATTTAAACCCCAGCGATTTTCCAGTCCCGCCGGCAGCGTAGGTGACATGCAGGTTAGCCCAATATGACGTCAGCAGTCCCGCCAAGGCTGACAACATTAAGACAAAGATAAGAGGGCGGATTTTAATCGCGCTTCCCTCAGACATCTTCATAGCCTCAAGCTGATTAGGCATCGGATGACTTCGATAACACCTGTTAAACCAATACATCGATTGCAGCACGGTCATATTCGCTATGCCGATAGCGTTAAAACCCAGCAACCCAACCATAATCTGTTGCGGGTTAACGAAGTATATTTCGTGCGGCGTACCGAGTTCTGCACGAACGCGGGTGATTCCGATCGAGATCAAAAAATAAAGCACGAAAAAGATAATCGCGTAATGCACCTGCAGACCCATCCATCTGCCCAGTACAAGCAGCGTCAGAAATCCCAGCCCTAGCACGTAAATGGCCTTGCGATACAGGTCACCCTCCGACCTCTGTTCCGGGCTACCTTCCCCGGAAAACGCCTGTTTCCAGACAGATCGCAGATGCGGCATCGCTGCAATCACGATCACTATGCTCAGCGCCAGCCACGCACCAGACGATTGAGCATCCCAATACGGAAATCCCGAAGTCCCAGCGCTGTCCCATCCCATAGCTGCGCCGATAACCTGCCACGCCTTGCGCGCTACATAAAAGAACCAGCACGAAAAAGACAAATCCAGCGGGATAAAATACGCCAAACCGATCATGAATGGATACATCGAGATGTTAAAATCTCTCAGTCGATTGACCGCGTTCCAGGGTCGCGCTGTGAAGAATTGCCCGATATTATATTGCTTAACCCCAGTCAATTCCGGCATAGATGGATACAGCGCGTGCAGTCCATTGATCAATCCAATCGCCAACGCCACTGCAAAACCCGCCCACATCAGCTTATTTGTATAAAATTTCCGACCGGCATCTTCCGAGGTCATCGCAATGGGAAGCTGAACTAGCGGGAACACCAGTTTCTCGTTTTCTGTCCATTGTTTTCTGATGAGGATATTGATGCACAGCATCATAGCTATCATCACCATCACCAGCAAACCCCACAGCGCCAGCGGAACTACCCAGAACTTGAGTATCTTCCACACAAACGGATTATCTACCCCGCCAGCATAGAAACCTTTTAGAGCGGACTTCTCGGATAAAAACCATTGACCAGGCAGGTAACGCCCGAACAGGCTATCATACTGATTAGATTCATTGGCCATATAACTGGGGTGACCAATGGTGCCGAAGAGGTTTTGAATCATATCGTGCGAGGCCAGCGCTGCTCCCATTACTACCATAATATATATGGTCAGCAGTTCACCCCGCCGCAGGCCTTTCGACGGCCATGCCTTGCGCACAGCAAGGTTGACCATGCACGTCATAAAGAGAATAAATACAGGGGTTATAAACAGCGGCAGGCAGGTTCCGTCGAGAGCATACCACCTCACCTCTATGATCGTGATCCAGAGGTTATTTATAAATATCAGCAGAAGCCCGATCAAAACCGCAATTGGAGTGACGCCGACGTCTTTGATCTTCTCTGCAGCCTTCAAAACCTGTAAACCTCGTATTTCTGGAAAAGTTACCTCATCATTTTAACAGGACACGCCGCGACAAACAACCTGTGAGGCGAAGTTCCGAGTTAGTTATCGACCATAAATGCGCGACAATCCCGAAACTCCTCTATTAACCCACCCACCTTCATTCAAATCTCCGAACCATCATTCCAACCCCGCACCGCCATTCCTCTCCTCACCATCACTTCTCTCCCACCGCCATTCCCCTCTCCACCGGTCACTTCTCTTCCCACCTTCATTTCTCTCCCCCCACCGTCATTTCGAACGCAGTGAGAAATCCGCTTTTCCCTTCCCTCCCACCGCCCTTCTTCTCCTCCGTCCACTTCTCTTCTCAGCGTCGTTCCTCTCCTCCGGCCACTTCTCTTCCCACCGCCATTTCTCTCCCCCCTACCGTCATTTCGAACGAAGTGAGAAATCCGCTTTTTCCCTTCTCTACCTCAACAACCCATTTCCATCCGGTTTTCGTGTTCATCGTTTCCCTTCCCCGCAGGAGACTCGAACACCTCAATAGAAGTATAAACTGCGGCGTCAGCCCTAATAATCATAAAAGAGGACATCTATGAAAGATCCTTTGGATATATCTCATGAAATATCATGTGCCTTAAACAGGGGCCAGGCGGTAGTAGCTTTAGAGTCATCGGTGCTGGCTCATGGTCTGCCTTCCCCAGTCAACATCGAAACCGCGCTTGCTATGGAACAGAATGTGCAAGAAGCTGGTGCGGTGCCTGCCACTATTGGCGTTATTGACGGCAAGATTCGTGTCGGGTTATCTCATGAGGAAATTGAAATCCTCGGCAAGGGTGGCACGGCGAAGCTGGCAGCAAGAGATCTGCCGGACGCCTGTGCCACGGAAATCAACGGGGGCACAACCGTATCCGCCACCGCTCGCATCGCAGCAGCGGTAGGGATCAACGTAATGGCGACAGGAGGAATCGGCGGAGTCCATCGCGGAAACGCAAATGATATATCTGCCGACCTTTGGGAGATGACGCGAACGCCAATCGCCATCGTATGCTCTGGGCCTAAAGCTGTGTTGGACGTGCCGGCAACAGCAGAGTGGCTCGAATCTCACAGCGTTCCGGTTTATGGCTTCAAAACCACCATACTGCCGGCTTTTTATGCGGCTCAAACGGACATAACTATCCCCGGCTACGACACTATCGACAAACTGGCCGACACGATCAAACTCGGCTTTGGCGCGATGGGTGTTCGTTCTTCAATAATGGTCGCTGTGCCGGGGCCAGAGGCTTTTGATGTGTCCAGAGAAGTAGAAGAGGCGATCAAACAAGCGGAGCAAAATCAGATAAGAGGCAAACAACTAACACCGTGGCTCTTAGATAAAATCGCCGAGTTGACGAATGGCAGGTCGATTGAGTCCAACGTCGCACTCCTCAAAAACAACGCACAAATCGCAGCAGAGCTAGCCTGCGCATTGGTTAATGAGGAGCGTCGACGAATGGGGTTCTACGCTTAGCGAGAACTACTCGGCAAAATCGAGGGTTTCCGTTACCTCGATAACCGCATCCTCATCTATTTCCATAGCCAGTTGCTCGACTATCTCGTGAAGGTCGCCTTCGGTAAGTCGGGCACCTGACTCTGGTGACCATTCTACTGAAACGATGAATCTCTGTTGGAGTTCGGGGTTGGTGCTCATTTGTATCTCCATCTCACATCGGATATGTCTTTATATCCTACTCTGCGAGCCTTGCACCTACCTTCTATATTTTAACAAGATTTTACCAGGATTCTTTGTAGCTTACTGAGTCCGCCTGTCCGACTCTATTTGCAACACTCTATCCAGCAGCTTTACGTCATTGTCGGTCAACGGCCGTATTGTGGCGGTTTTGATCATATCCCCGGTCTGAATCTTCATCGCCACATCCATTCCCTTTATCACGCGGCCAAAAACGGTATATTCAAAATCGAGGTGAAAGGCCGGCTCCAGGGTGATATAAAAGACGCTGGTGTTGCTGTTAACGTCGGCAGATCGAGCCATTCCCACGGTTCCTTTAGCGTGAATGAGGCCATCGGCGGTCTCTATTCCCATAGGCTCCACCTCTTTTTTTGCGCTTTCGGTCTGGATCACCCAGTCCTCGACTCGCGGAAAGTGAACTCCGTTATAAAAGCCGCCCTCCACCAACTCGGCTATGCGTGCGGTAGTCTTCGGACAATCCTGCTCAAAAAGGACAAACTCTATCACGCCGCGTGTGGTATTTAGCACAACCACGCGTCCTGGCTTCTTTGTCGCTTTCTTTTCGGGTTTCGGCGTCTGCTCGTCGTCAGTTAATTTCTTCATTGCATCAGAAGCCAGATCCACCCTTTGCGGCTTTTTCGATTCCTGGTAATTAGACAGCCACACCGAGCTGCCTGCAAGTCCTGCCAACAGCAGGGCCACAACCCCCAAAAGTTTATAATTCATCTCTATTCACCCGTCCCAACACTGTCATCCATATCACATTTGTTATCTACGCCCACAGGCAGACTACTGTTCCAACAGCCTCTACAGAATACCGCACCAACCTCGTTAGTGCAAATCCTGGTACAAAATACAGGTTCGGTGGTAGGCTATATAAGGAACGAAACCATGTCACACAAAGGTTGCAGGAGGCAATCACTATGCGTTGGATTGCAGTTATATGTGTTCTGATAACCTGTCTATGCGCCGGCCTGGCGCTACAGGCAGAAAACCAACAGGAAGCGCTGGCAAAAGCCGAGGCGTCGGCGGCGCCATCACAGCCCGGCAAACCCTACACATCGCTTATAGTTGACGCTACGGGTCTGGAACTCGATAGAAGCGTCACCCCCAAAATAGTCCGTTTCGACAACAAGGCGGTATGGGGAGAGAGCCAGGTGATCTCCGATTTCGCAATTGAGCACGGCGTAGTGGCCTATGTTCATACTCTTGATGAGGCTAAGCAAAACAACCGCGCCGGCCAGAATCCGCTTGTGATCAAAGCCAGGGCGAGCAGCGGTGGTTTGATAGTATCTGATCTGGTGCTTAGCGATGCAGATGCCGATCTGCTGGTCGCAGAGGATAAAATCGGCCAGTTCTTAGACAAATTCAACGTAATTTTCATCCAGGACAAGAGCCTGATTAAAACCTCTTCTTCCGGGTCCGACTAAATGAAACCGTTCACGTTCGGGCAGGGTCAAATAAAACTGGTTGTGCCCGAATAACAGAATATCACGATTACGCCCGGACATGACCAAATACTGCTGGTTATGTCCGGAGCTGACCAATTGCTGCACCTTCTCATAACCCGACGGCTATCTACAATAACGTAGTGTCCGATCTCCGTCTCGGACTTTCCCTTCTCCATCATCTTGCTCACGCCGGCAAACCACCCCACAACCCCCAAATTGTGCTAATATAAAAGCAGCAATCTCCAATTCTTTTAAAAGGGCAACATGAAAAAAGCAGTCGTCTTACTGTCCGGCGGCCTCGACAGCGCCACCACTGCGGCTATAGCGCGCTCGGAAGGCTACGATCTATATGCAATCTCCTTCGACTACGGCCAGCGTCATTCGCGCGAACTGCAGAGCGCGAGGTCGGTGGCGGAGAGCCTGCAGGTCAAAGACCATCTGCTGATCAGTTTCGATCTTCGAAGCATGGGAGGCAGTGCGCTCACAGATGACATCAGCGTCCCACTTGACCGTGACACTGATAATATGGCCGAATCTATCCCTATCACCTACGTCCCCGCTCGCAATACGATATTTCTATCATTCGCTTTAGGTTACGCCGAAACTATCGGCGCTTACGACATCTTTATCGGCGTCAGCGAGGTGGATTACAGCGGCTATCCTGACTGCCGAAGGGAATATATAGAAGCGTTCGAGCACACGGCCAACCTCGCCACAAAAGCAGGCGTCGAGGGCACCGGCAGGTTTCGCATTCACGCGCCTCTAATCGACCTCACTAAAGCCGAGGCAGTGCGACGTGGGCTTGAACTAGGCCTCGACTATTCCCTGACCTGGAGCTGCTACGTCGGCGGCGAGAAGCCGTGCGGTAAATGTGATAGCTGCAAGCTCAGATTAGCAGCTTTCGAGCAAGCAGGGACAGTCGACCCACTTAATTATTCATAAGGCTCATTCAGGGGTAACCAGTCTCAACGCCCTGGACAAAACAGCGATCTCTGTCCCGCTCTCTCCGCGCACATCTCCATCAAGCTGCATTTTAACCGCTGGTTCGGCTTCTACCCGCAGTCGTCTCACCCGATAATGAGCCGCCGAATCGACAGTCCAACTCGTGAATAACGACGCCGATAACCAGCCCACAAACCGCATCTTCATAATCGGTTTATGCTCAAGTATAATCACGTCCAGCAGCCCATCATCGGCCTTCGCATCGGCTGCAAGCTGGAAATTAGGGGCATACGTCGCGCAATTGCAGACTATGACGTTATACGCAGTCGAGTGGATTTCCCCTTCATCCGATATCAGCCGAAACCTCGACGGTTGATATCGAATCGACTCAAGGACTAGGGTGGGGGCATAAGCAAGTCGGCCAAATAACCCCTTGGCATAGGCAGGCACCGAGCGCACTACCGCCGCATCAAACCCAAAACCCGCCATCAACAGAAATCTCCGCCCGCCAGCCACACCGACGTCAAAAGCCCGTTCGACCCCATTTGTGGCAATATGCAGAGACCTGTCTACATCATCGCTGATCAGCCCCAGCTCATTACCGAGCACGTTTCCGGTCCCCAGGGGCACTATTCCAACTGATAGGTCACTGTCCGCCAGACCATTTATCACCTCGTTAAAAGTGCCGTCGCCTGCCACCACAATAAGGCGCCGGTAACCACATTCGCAGGCTGTTGAGGCGATATCTGCGGCTTGTCCCGGCCTGGTCAATACGATTGCATCCGCATCGCGCAGGGTGGCTACATAATCCAGCACCCTTCGCTTCAGTGCAGCCGTGCCATCACGGCCGGATGTTGGGTTAATCAGGAAAAGAGTTTTCACGACACCGCACCGTCGTATGTCGCAAGTCTACTGCTGCGGTAGGATTAATACCTTTCTATCTGCTACCCGCAGTCGGCCCTGCGCAAACAACGCGATGGCGTCCGTGTATGTGGCGTGTTCGGCAACGAGGACTTTGCCGGCTATGGAATCCGAGGTGTCTTCTGGTTCCACCGCCACCACGCTCTGGGCGATAATCGGCCCGGTGTCATAATCTTCATCTACAAAATGCACCGTCGCGCCCGTATACTTTACTCCGCGCGCGATAACCGCTTCGTGGACGTGGTGTCCATACATCCCCTTGCCACAAAACGCCGGTATCAAAGCCGGGTGCACGTTCATAATGCGGTCACGATAAGCCTCAATGATCCCGCCGCCCAGCACCTGCATATAACCGGCCAGGCAAATTAAGTCGATCTCATATTTCTGCAATTCGTTCAGAACCGCGGCGTCATATCCCTCTTCGGATTCAAAATCACGCCTTCGAATCGTTACGGCAGCAGCCCCAGCCGCCCGCGCACGATCCATAGCAGGAGCATCGTCTTTAACTCCGATCACCAACGCTACTTCACCGTCGATTTTCCCGGTTTTGCACGCGTCAATAATAGCCTGCAGGTTCGACCCCCGACCTTGTCCGGAGACCAAAACGGCGATCCGGATCATATCACGTTTACCTCGCGGCCGCCCTTATGGACTCCGCCGATAATCGAGGCCGCCTCGCCAAGTTCCTCCAGCCTGCTCACGATCTCAGGGCCGTTATGATTCGGCACTATCAGCACCATTCCGATGCCCATATTAAACGTCCTGTGCATCTCCGCCGGGTCTATGTTGGCCTTCTCCTGCAGCAGCGTGAAAATCGGCGGCACGCCCCAATATCGTCTCTCCACCGTTACCTGGCAATCCAAGGGCAGGATTCGCGGAATATTATTATAAAAACCGCCGCCGGTGAGATGAGCAATCCCCCGCACGTCGAACTCCTCCAAAATCGCCATCACAGGCTTCAGATAGCACCGGTGCGTCGCCAACAGCACATCTCCCAGCGTGGTCCCCAATTCCGGCACATACTGGTCTACTTTATAATCGTTGTCCTCAAACAGAATTTTGCGCACAAGCGAATATCCGTTAGTGTGAAGCCCGGAAGACGCCAGCCCGATAACCGCATCACCCGGCTGAATCCGCGACCCGTCAATAACCTTCGCCCGATCCACTACCCCGACAATACTGCCCGCCAGATCCATCTCCCCATCGAGATAAACCCCCGGCATCTCCGCAGTCTCACCGCCGATAAGAGCACATCCGGCATCCAGACAGGCCTCCGCCATACCCTTCACCACCTGCTCCACAACCTCCGGAATCAACTTGCTCGATGCATAATAATCGAGAAAAAAAAGCGGCCTGGCCCCCTGCACGAGGATATCGTTAACGCAATGATTGACCAAATCAGCCCCGATAGTGTCGTATTTCTGCATCATCGCCGCTATCTTCACCTTAGTTCCGACACCGTCGATGCTCGACACTAACACCGGGTTCTCCATCTCCGGGAAACTGGCTGCGAACATGCCACCAAACGCCCCAATGTCCGTCAACACGCGATCGTTAAAAGTAGCATGCACATGCTGTTTCATACGAAAAACAGCTTCGTCCCCCGCTTCAATGTCGACACCCGCCGATTTATAGTCAGTCATCCGTTTTAACCCTCGTATATGATCTGCCGACCCCACAGGTGAGGCCAGGCCCAGTTCGTATTATTTTATAGCGTCGCTGGCTGCTCGAAGACGAACTTTCTCAGTTTAGCCTTCTCCGATACCTCAATCGGATACTTGCCATCCAGACAAGCACAGCATAGTTTGTCCTTCTTGACGCCAATAGCGCGTATCAATCCCGCCAGGCTCAAAAAGCCCAGGCTATCCGCCCCGATATACTGACGGATCTGCTCCACGTTCAGCTTCGATGCGATAAGCTCGTCCTGATTAGCAGTATCGATTCCATAAAAACACGGGTGTTTGACAGGCGGTGCAGCTACTCTCACATGCACCTCCACCGCACCCGCGTCCCGGATCATTTTAATCGTAGGCCCGATAGTAGTCCCGCGCACCACGCTGTCGTCCACCATAACAACCCGCCTGCCCGCCAGACTTTCCTTCAGCGGGCTCAGCTTCATCTTAACGCCCAATTCGCGCATTCGCTGGTTGGGTTGAATGAACGTGCGGTGGATATAGTGGTTTTTAATCACAGCCTCCGCATACGGTATCCGCGAAGCCTCCGCCAAGCCGATAGCTGCCGGAATGCCCGTATTAGGCAGCGGGAATACTATATGCGCCCCCGGCGCCGGATGCTCCTTCGCCAGTTCATGACCCATGCGCCTTCGCACTTCATGCATACTGCGGTTATACATCCGGCTATCCGGCCGAGCGAAGTAGACATACTCGAACACACAAAGCGCCCGACCCTCAAGAGGCACGCCCTGTCGTTCGGTCATTCCAGTTTCATCGAGAGTAATTATCTCCCCCGGCTCGACCTCTCGCACAAAATCTGCGCCAATCGTATTGAACGCGCACGTCTCCGATGCAATCACATACATCGAATCGTTAAGGTGTCCAATCGAAAGAGGCCGAATCCCAAACGGATCGCGAAAAGCGATCAATTTCTCCGGAGTCAATACTACTACGGAATAAGCCCCGCGAACCTTCTTCATAGTCGCTGCGACAGCGTCCTCAATCACACATTCGCCAGAATGCGCGATCATCTTGGTCAAAATCTCGCTGTCGCTGGTGGTTTCCAGTTCCACACCGGAAGCCACCAATTCATCACGCAGCGCCTCCGCGTTTATTAAGTCCCCGTTAAGCGCCAGGGCTATAGGCCCAAAGTCGCACTCACACATAGTCGGCTGGACATTGCGCAGAACGCTCGAACCGGTGGTCGAATATCGCGTGTGCCCGATTGCCGCGTGCCCCTTTAGCTTCGCAAGGGCTTCTTCATGAAATATCTGAGTGACAAGCCCCATATCGCGATGCATTCGGACCTGTGTGCCATCACTGGCAGCGATACCTGCGCTTTCCTGTCCGCGATGTTGAAGTGAAAACAATCCGAAAAAGGCGATTCTGGATACATCCTCGCCGCTTCCGAATATCCCAAATACGCCGCACTCTTCAGCCATTTCCGGCCGGTCAACGTCTAGCATCAGTCTCCCGTTTCTGCCATTATGCTTGGTATTGCATTGCGCCAGCACGAATCCAACTCGCTCACGCTGGCATTAATCAATTCTACATCATTAACGGTAATTCTCATTACCTCGCCGCCGGTCGTCCCCAAAATGGTAGACTCCACACGGCAATCATCTACGATCTCGCGCAGCAGCCCGAGATTCTCAGCCGCCACAGTCACGACAACTCTCGATTGAGTCTCCGCGAATAGTGCCGCTGCAGGCCCGCAATTCGCCGAAATCCCGATCTCAGCGCCGATTCCGCCTGAAATGCAGCACTCAGCCAATGTTACCGCAAGGCCGCCATCGGAGCAATCATGCGCCGATTTGATTATGCCTTGGCCAATCCCCTTTATCAGGACATCATGAACTCGCTTCTCGCGGTCAAGGTCCAGCACGGGCGGCTTCCCTGCAACGACACCGTGAATAGTCTTCAGGTACTCGCTTCCACCCAGCGATTCGCGGTCGCAAACCGGCAAACTCTCGCCTTCGTCAAACCGCACGCCAGATAACAGCACGACAATATCCCCAGCCGCCTTGAACTCTGCGCTGCAGGTCTTCTCTACGTCATCTACCACTCCCAGCATTCCAATGGTCGGGGTGGGGTAGATCGCCATTTCAGGGGTTTCGTTATACAAGCTCACGTTGCCGCTGACTACAGGCGCATCAAAGAAGTCACACGCCTCTGCCAACCCTTCAACTGCGCGCTTAAACTGCCAAAACGCCTCAGGTTTCTCAGGATTGCCGAAGTTCAGGCAGTCCGTAGTACCAACCGCCCTTGCTCCAGTGCATGCAAGGTTACGCGCAGCCTCGGCCACCGCTATTTGAGCGCCCACAAACGGATCAAGATAACAATATCTTCCGTTGCAGTCCGTCACCACAGCGATGCCCTTCTTCATCCCTCTGATTCGCAGCACCCCGGCATCTGATCCCGGCAGCACCACAGTGTTGGCCAATCCCATATGGTCGAATTGCTCATAAACCCACTGCTTGCTGGCCACAGATGGGGTGGAGAGTATCTTCATCAGCGCATCGTTATAATCATCCGGCTCCGTAAGCCCGGAGAAGTCGAAGTTGTGAAGCTCTGCCAGATAGCCGGGCTCCTGTGTTTCCAGATAATAAGTCGGAGCTTCGTCGGCCAACGACTTGGCTGGAACCTGAGCTACGAGTTCATCTCCCTCATATACATGCACCAGCCCGTCGCCGGTCACTTCGCCTATCACCGCCACCGGCACTTCCCACTTCTCGAAGATCCTGATGACCTCGTCCTCTTTGCCCTTCTGCACAATAGCCAGCATCCTCTCCTGGCTTTCGGAGAGCATAATCTCATACGGGGTCATGCCGGTCTCGCGGGTAGGCACTTTTTTGACGTCGATCCGCATACCGGTGCCAGCCTTCGCCGAGGTCTCGCAAGTCGAGCAGGTGATTCCAGCAGCGCCCATATCCTGGATGCCCACCACGTAACCCGACGCCAGCGCCTCCAAAGTCGCCTCTATAAGCACGTTCTCAGCAAACGGATCACCCATCTGCACGTTGGATTTCTTACTTTCCGACTTTTCAGACAACTCCACAGAGGCGAAGGTCGCGCCGTGGATTCCATCCCGGCCTGTGTGCGATCCGATTATCAGAACAAGGTTCCCAGGGCCGTCGGCTCTCGCGTAAGCTATCGAGTCGTGCCGAATCAACCCCAGCGCCATCGCGTTCACCAGGCAGTTACCGGAGTAGCAATCCTCAAAATATACTTCTCCGGCCACAGTCGGCACTCCGACTACGTTTCCATAAAACCCGATACCGGCAACGGCCTGTTCAAAGAGATAACGATTCCTCGCATCCTCAAGCGGGCCGAATCGAAGGCTGTTCAGGCAGGCAATGGGCCTTGCTCCCATCGTGAAAATGTCCCGCAGCATCCCTCCGACCCCGGTCGCCGAGCTTTGGAACGGCTCGACTGCGGACGGGTGGTTGTGGCTTTCGATCTTCATAGCGACACCGAGTCCGTCCCCGATGTCAATAATTCCCGCGTTCTCAAGTCCGGCGCCGTCGATGGCTTCTCTATACTTCTTGAAAAGCCGCAGTATGGGCCGGGAGTATTTATAACCGCAGTGCTCGCTCCACATAACAGAATACATACCAACCTCCGTATAGGTCGGGTGTCTGCCGAGCGCACTTACGATTGCGTTATATTCAGCTTCGTTTAGCCCCATGTCTTCATAGACTTTAGGCTCTATGGGCTTGGTATCAGTTATCGACATGCTGTCCTCATCATAGTCTCTTCTGACTCAAAATCCAACCTGAAGGGGATTCTTTGCCTCCCCAGGTTCGATATTAAAACAACTCACCTGGGCTTAGCCCAATCTATCAACAATCGACTGCAAAATGTGTATCCCATCGGTGCTGCCCAAAATCTTCTCAACAGCTCTCTCAGGGTGGGGCATCATTCCCGCGACATTGCCGCTATCGTTCAAAATCCCGGCGATATTTTTCGCCGAGCCGTTTGGATTGGCGTCTTCGGTGACATTTCCCGATTTATCGCAATATCGCAGCAGCACTCTGTTGGCGTCTTCCATCGCCCTCAAGGCTCCCGGCTCGCACCAGTATCGACCGTGAGCGTGGGCAATTGGAACAGACAGCACCTGTCCAACAGAGCAATTGCAAGTATAATCGCTGGCGTTGTTCTCCACGCGCACGTTTATATACTTGCACATAAACCGAGCGGTGTCGTTTAGCAGCAGCGCACCCGGCAGCAAACCGGCCTCACAGAGAATCTGAAATCCATTGCCAAACCCGACCACTCGACCACCGTCCTCAGCAAACTTCTTAACAGCGTCGATAATCGGGCTGAAATGGGCCACCATCCCAGGTCGCACATAATCACCATAAGCCGCCCCGCCGGGCAGTATAAGGCAATCGATTCCCTTGATCTCCGTCGTTTGGTGCCAGATATAATCCACGGGCTGCTTCAGAATATCGCGCACCGCATAAAACGCTTCCACATCGCCATTAGAACCGGGAAATTGAACTACTCCGAATTTCATAAGTCAGTCCTCTGGGTTTTAGAGTATCAAGTGCCGGGCATACGAATATGTGTTCGGCAACTGACATCTTTTCCCAATCACCTATCCCTTCTCGATCTCGAAACGATAGTTCTCGGTGTTCGGGTTCACGAGCAGTTTGCGGCACATCTCGTCAACGTCTTTTTCTACGTCCCCGCCGTCCGCAACCTCGATCTCGATGAACTTGCCGACTCTGACGTTGCCAACGCTGCCGTATCCCAGGTTCTCCAGCGCCCCCAGCGTCACCTTGCCCTGAGCATCCAAAAGCTCAGGCTTGAGAGTCACATACACATTTGCTTTTGCCATTGTCCATCCTCTGGTTTTTTAGATTGAGCTATCCGTCAACTCGCCCGTCTAAAAGATAGCCATCCCAAGCATCTATTATATCACCGCATCAAAACGATGCTTTTCTACAGCGCAAAAAAACAGAATTTTTTGTCGAACCCCTTCTCCGTCATTACGAACCCATCCCCTTCATTCCGAGCACCCATTTACGCCTCATCCTCTGTCATTCCGAGCACCCTTTCTCGTCATTTCGAGCGAAGCGAGAAATCTGCTTTTTCGACGTTCGAAGTCAGATGTTCGAAGTCCGATCAAGCCTTCTTAGGCTCCCTAAATTACGGTACAATAACGTTATTTCTGGCTTTCGCTTCTTTCGCGCTTTCGCGTTTATCCCTTCTCACTCAAGCCCCAATCTCTCAAACACCCTGTCCACATTCCTCAAATGGTGCGCCAGATCGAAGCAATCGTCCAATTCTTCCTTATTCAGCAGCCTCTGTACGTCTGCGTCGCCCTCCAGCGCCTGCCGGAACGAGACATCCTCATCCCAGCACCTGGCCGCATTTCTCTGACAAACCTTATAGCCTTCCTCGCGAGTCATCCCCTTCTGGATCAGCGCCAGCAGCACGTGCTCGCTAAAGACCAACTGGCCCATCATCTCCAGATTGCGCTTCATATTGTCCTGATTAACCTCCAGCCTATCCAGCAGTTTCGCCAGAGACTGAAGCATAAAATCCACCGCAAAGAAGCTATCGGCGATTATGATCCTCTCAGCCGCCGAGTTGACCAGATCCCGCTCATGCCAGCTTACGATATTGTCCAAAGCGGGGTGTGCATTTGCCCGCACCACCCTGGCCAATCCGCATATAGTCTCAAATCTCCACGGGTTTCGCTTATGCGGCATAGCCGAGGAACCACGCTGTCCCGGCAGGAACATCTCCTGCACCTCGAGTATCTCCGTGCGCTGCAGGTTCCTCATTTCAGTCGCGATGTTGTCGCAGGTCGAGGCCAGTATCGCCAGCCTGGCTATCACCGCAGCGTGCCTGTCGCGCTGGATAATCTGAGTCGAGATCGGAGCTGCCTGAAGCCCCAGCTTCTCGCAGACCATCTCTTCCTGATCCGGCCCGATATTGCCGAATACTCCCACCGCGCCGGATATTTTGCCGACGCTGATCTGCTCGCGGGCGTCTTTAATTCGTGCCAGATCCCGTTGAAGCTGAGAGTAATGCACAGCCATCTTAAAACCGAATGTGATCGGTTCTGCCTGCACGCCGTGGGTCCGGCCAATCATCGGGGTCATTTTATGCGCTTTCGCCAGTCTCGCCACCACATCCAGCAGGTTTTCAATATCTTTGATAATAATATCGCAGGCCTGCCTCATTCGCAGCGCGGTCGCCGTGTCTTCGATGTCGTAGCTGGTAACGCCGTAGTGGACATATTTGCCCTCGTCGCCAAGGTTTTCCGTGACGCATTTGACGAAGGCTATCAGGTCGTGGTGGGTCTCTTTTTCAATTTCATCTATGCGCTCAACAGAGAACGTCGCCGACTTACGAATCTTCTCCGTCACTCCAGGCGGTATATTGCCGAACTTCTCCTGTGCCTCACAAACCGCCAGCTCGACATCAAGCCAGCTCTGAAACTTGTTCTGCTCACTCCAAACGGCCTTCATCTCAGGCAGCGAATATCTCTCTATCATCAAATACCTCTCTACAGCGCTATTGTCTCAGGGATTCTTTAAACTCTTTTATTGCAGTCCGTAACTCCGGGTGTTTTACGCTCAATATCTGCGCAGCGAGTATACCCGCATTTTTCGCCCCATCTATCGCAACCGTAGCCACCGGAACCCCTCCCGGCATCTGCACAATAGACAGCAGCGAATCCATCCCGGACAGAGCAGCAGACCTCGTCGGCACACCGATTACCGGTAGGCAGGTCAGCCCCGCGATCACCCCCGGCAGGTGCGCGGCCATACCCGCCCCGGCGATAATCACCTCAAAGCCCCTGTCCTCCGCATTGGTCGCAAACTCCACCACCTTTTGCGGGTTTCTATGAGCCGACATAACAAAAGTCTCGTTTTCAACGCCGAATTTGGTCAACATCTCCGATGCCGCGCTCATTATCTCAGCATCCGACTTGCTGCCCATCACAATCGCAACCTTACCGGCCATCAATTAATCTCCTGATACGAACACGACGAGTTTATAGCAGCCTCGCGCCAATATCCCGCCTGAAATAAGCGCCGTCGAAGCCGATCTTGCCGACCCCTTCATAAGCTTTGTCGATACACTGTCTAAAGCTATCGGCCACCGCAGTCACAGCCAAAACGCGACCACCGGAGGTGACGACCCTGTCGCCATCCCTTTCAGTGCCCGCGTGAAATACTATGGTTCCAGTTTTTTCCGCCTCGTCGATACCTTCGATCACCTTGCCCTTCTCGTAATCGCCGGGGTATCCCGCAGAGGCCATAATCACACACAGCGCTTTTTTATTGTACCAGCTCACCGCCTGGCTGTCGAGATTTCCAGTGGCTGCAGCATAACAAATTTCAGCCAAATCCGACTGTAGCAGCGGCAGCACAACCTGCGTCTCAGGGTCCCCAAACCTCGCGTTAAACTCGATTACTTTCGGCCCTGCGCTGGTCAGAGCCAACCCGCAATACATCACACCCTTAAAACAAATTCCCTTGGCTTTCAACGCTTTAAGTGTGGGTTTGGTAATGGTCTCAATAACCACGGACTGCAATTCGTCTGTCAACGCGGGAACAGGGGAATAGCTTCCCATTCCACCTGTATTCAGCCCCAAATCTCCATCACCCGCCCGCTTATAGTCCTGAGCAGCAGACATCGGCACGCAAGTCTCACCGTCCACAAAAAACATAAACGTGGCTTCCGGCCCGTCGAGATACTCTTCTATGACGACCCTATCCCCAGCAGCGCCGAATGCCCTTTTGCGCATAATCAAATCGACGGCCTGCAGAGCTTCCTCTTTATTATTAGCTATAATCGCCCCTTTGCCCGCCGCCTCTCCATCAGCCTTTACAGGAATCGGGTTGCTGGTTTTGCCTGCAATCGACTCGATATAGGCATCCGCCTTATCGGGGTCGCTGAAGGCTTCAAAAGTGCCAGTCGGGATGCCGTAGTCGATCATCAGCTTCTTGGAAAAGACCTTGCTGACCTCCAGTTGAACGGCCTCTTTGGTAGGTCCAAAAATGGTCAAAGAGCGTTTCTCAAACTCATCGGCCACCCCAGCGCCCAACGACGCCTCCGGCCCTACTACAGTCAGATCAACGCCCTGCTTCTCGGCAAAATCAGCGAGAGCTTTAACATCCGTGACCTTTATATCGACCCGCTCCGCAATCTCACCAATTCCCGCGTTGCCGGGCGCCGCGAATATCTTCGACACTTTATCACTCTGAGCGATCTTCCACGTCAACGCGTGCTCACGCCCACCGCTTCCAATAACAAGGACTCTCAAATTACCTTAACCTCAAGAATTGATTTTATGGTTCCTGACCTTCGTAGAGGTTCTCAAACGAGGCAAACTCTTTCACAAACCCGACCTTAACCATGCCCGTTGGGCCGTTTCTGTGCTTGGCGATTAAAATCTCAGTGGTCTCCACGTGTCTTTGGTCGGGATCATCATATTCGCCCTCCCTGCCGCGGACGCCCTCAGTATCCTCAACCTCTTTGATCCGATAATAGTCCGGCCTGTAAAGCATCATTACGAGGTCCGCCTCCGCTTCAATCGAACCCGACTCCCTCAAGTCCGAAAGCATCGGCCGCTTGTCCTCGCGCTTCTCAACCGCTCGGCTCAACTGCGAAAGAGCTATCACCGGCACCTTTAACTCTCTCGCCAGCGCCTTCAAGCCACGCGCTATTTCAGATATCTCCTGGTTGCGGTTCTCCACATTTTTATGCGACCGCATAAGCTGCAAATAGTCGACCACCACCAGCGACAAGCCGTGCTCGGCTTTAAGTCTGCGGCATTTGGCTCTCATTCCCAGGTGGGTGATGTCCGTGGAGTCGTCTATGAATATCTTTGCGTTATCCAGCTTGCCCGTCGCTTCTGACAGCAGCGCCCATTCATCCTGTCCAAAAAAACCGCTTCTCAGACGATGTGCGTTGGTTCGTGCCATCATACACAGCATTCGCAAAACCAACTGCTCAGCCGACATTTCTATGCTGAAAATAGCCACGGTCTTCTGAGCCGAAGCCGCTGCGTGCAGTGCAAAGTTCAGGGCCAGCGCAGTCTTTCCCATCGAAGGCCGTGCGGCGACAATAATGAAATCCGAAGGCTGTAGGCCGCTGGTCATATCGTCGAGCTTGGCGAAGCCTGTAGGTATTCCAGAAGTGACACCTTTGTTGTGATAACGCTGAGTTATCTGGTCCCATGCCTCACTCAACAGAGGCAATAGCGGTTTAAAGTACTCACCAAGCCTGCGTTGACCCACTCCGAAAACAAGCTGTTCGGCCCTGCCGGTGATCGCTTCTATGTCTTCCTCTTCGCTATGAGCGAGCCCGATGATCTCCGTGCCTGCCGCGATCAATCTGCGTAAAATCGACTTCTGCTCGACTATCTTTGCATAGTATTCGACGTGAGCCGCCGTCGGCACCGAACTAGCCAGCGCCATCAAATACTCAGTGCCCCCGCAGCTCTCCAGCTTGCCTCTCCTGCGAAGCTCCTCCTGGAGGGTAATCAAGTCCACCGGCTCGTTTCGTTCCGCCAGAGAAAGCAGCGAATCGAAGACCTCCTGATGAGTAGGACGATAAAAATCCTCAGCCGTCAGGATCTCCATGCCCTTCTCAAGGGCGCTTCGCTCCAGCATCATTGAGCCGAGTGTCGACTGCTCCGCCTCCAGGTTCTGCGGCGGCAAGTTGTGGGTTGGGCTAACCGTTGCCATACTATTGCTCCGCCGTCACTTCAACGGTAACGTCAACCGAAACCTCCTGGTGCAGCTTAATAGTGGCCTTATGCGAGCCTGTAGTCTTGATAGGCTCGTCGATGTGTATGGTGCGTTTGTCCACCTTAATACGCTGTTGCTTTAACAGCGCATCGGCGATGTCCTGATTAGTCACCGAGCCATAGAGCTTGGTGCCGGTGCCGGTCTTGCCAGTTACATTGATAGTGGCGCCTTGGATTCTCTCAGCTATCTCCTTAGCTTCAGCCAGTTGATGCTCCAATCGAACCTCAAGTATCTTTTTCTGGGTCTCAATCTGCTTGAGCGCACCCGCATCGGCAGGGGTAGCCAGCTTGCGAGGGAACAAAAAGTTGCGCGCATAGCCTTCCGCCACGTTCACTATCTGCCCAGCCTTGCCCAGAGCTTTAACATCCTTTGCGAGGATAACCTTCATAAAACTGCTCCTCTCATTTCACCTTAGGCCGAAAACAGCCCTCGGTGCTCACTTTTTATACTGTAAACCCACAAACACATCGCCTTTACGGTCGAATACGTTGCTATAACCGCCATACAACCCCATACCGTGCCCCATTTTCAGCACCGCGCGCAGGTCGTATTCCGGGTCATTCGGTCGGAAACCATCCGCAGACAGCAAAAAATGGTTGCCCAGCCGCTGATCGACCCCGAAGCCAAGACGCGAAGCATAAAGCCCGTATCGCAGCGAGGTCGATAAGCCAAGCAATTTCCCCGCCTGCAAATTCGCCTTGGTGCTTTCTCCGATATTGAACGCTCCCAGACGATAGAACGCGCCGTTAAATCCGCCGAAAGTGTAGTTGGCGTCGAACCGATAATCCCCCTGATCCGTGTTCCAGAGAGCATCTGAGACCAGACCCTGGTTAGGTATCTGAGATTTTTTCGTTCTCGGCGGCGATGATGCCGTTACTTTGCCGAGCTTGCGATTCAATGTCCCGATTAGTTCGTTAGCTTGTGCAGTAGCCTCTGCGGCGTTTCGAATCGCCTCTTTGATGTTTTCCTGAATTTCCTTATCTGAGGTCATACTCTGTATGTCAGCGGACGCCGCAGTCAGGTTAGACATCATATCATTAGTCTGCAGAACCGCTTTATCGATGTCCTGCAGCAGGGTATCGACTTTCGCTAGGCTGCCATCTATTCTCTCAACGCTGCCGCCAACACCGGATATAATATTTCGGGCTTCGGTCATCGCAGAGTTTAAGGTTTTCATAGCGTCTTTAGCCTGCTGGAGTATATCGCGAGTAGCCGGTGCGGCATCGTTTGCCACTATACTCTGCAGTTCATCAGTCATTTTGACAGCGTTATCCGTCGCGGCCACCATGTTGTTCATCGCCCGCTGTATATCCGGCGACACCTGCACCACGATCTCCCTGGCAGAATCCAGCAGCTTTGTGGTAGATTCGGCCGCTGTCTGCATTTGGGCCACAGTGCCTTTGATATTCTCTATGGTCTTTTTATCACCCAGCACAGCGTTGATTCCCGCCGCCGATTCCTTGAGCTGGCTCACGAGTTCTCCGACATCCGAAATCAGCCGCTCATAATTCAACGGCTCAGTGCTGTTGATTTTCTGATCGTTTTTCAAACAACTGCTCTTGTTTCCCGGCAAAATATCGACGTAGCTGTCTCCAATCAACCCGCCCGTGGTGATTCGAGCCACCGAATCGGATGGTATGCAGGTTTTATTGCCAATAGCCATATCGATTCTGGCGTAGCTTCTGGCCGTCAACGTAACCGACGACACCGCGCCGACCTTCACGCCAGCCATTCGAATATCCGCTCCTCTGTCCAGCTTGCCCGCATCCCTGAAAATCGCGTAAATATGCACCGTCGATGCCCCGACGTTTACTCCCCGCAAGAACCAATACATAGCCCCCAAAGCCACTATGGCAGCGAAGACCAACAGACCTACTTTTGCCTCGTTTCTCAGCAGCACGTCAGATTATCCTCATTTATGCATAGCCAATTATCGCGTAATTTGAATTGGCCCCTCTGTCGAGCCAGTCATAAATTGCCTTACCACTGGGTTGTCGGAGTTTTCCATCTCCTCAACCGTGCCAACCGCCACGATTTTGCCACGATGAAGCATCGCTATCCTGCTCGCAACGCGCCTGATAGCCGCCAGGTCGTGTGATACAACCACCGAGGTCGCTCCCACCTCTTCCCTGGTCTTCGTAATCAAATCCGCTATCGTAGCCGATGTGATAGGGTCAAGCCCTGCTGTCGGCTCATCGTAAAGCAAAATATCCGGGTTCATAGCCAGAGCCCTCGCCAGACCAACCCTCTTTTGCATTCCCCCAGACAACTCCGCCGGCATCAAATTCTCAGTTCGCGGCAGTCCGACCATAGAAAGCTTCGCCTGAACTATCTCGCGAACCTCCATTTCCGAAAGACGCTGGTGTCTTTTCAGCCCGAAACACACATTTTCATAGACGTTCAGCGAGTCAAACAGCGCCGCGTACTGAAACACCATACCGATTCTGCGCCGTATGCCGTTCAGTTCCCTCTCCGGCATCCTTGCGATGTCAGTGCCTTCCACAAACAACTGTCCGCCGGTTGGACTTTGCAGACCTGCAATACACTTCAAAAGCGTGCTCTTGCCAGCCCCGGACATACCCATCACCGCGACAGTCTCGCCTTTGTCCACAACCAGATCCAGCCTCCGCAGAATCGAGTTGCCGCCGATCCGATATGATAACTGACGCGCTTCAATCACAAGAACGCCGTCCTGCCGCCGAACATCACATACGCAAGGAAGAAGTTCAGAATATAGATTATCACAATGGAGATTACAACAGAGTTGGTGGTCGATTTGCCCACGCCGGTCGCGCCTCCGCTCGTTCTTAAACCCTGCTGGGCACCAACAGTCACGATCACAATGGCGAAGAACACCGTCTTCAGCAGCCCCATAAAGATGTCATAAGGCATGACCTGTGTCTTCAGCGTGCTCAAAAATCCGCCGCTCGCCACCCCGTTCACCACAGCCACCACATATCCGCCGCCGGTTCCGACCAGATCAGCCAGAGCAGCCAGCGCCGGAAGCATCACTATCCCCGCCAGCAGCCTCGGCACTACAAGATATCGCACAGGACTCACGGCCAGCGCCCGCAGCGCATCGATCTGTTCCGTAACTTTCATACTCCCAATTTCCGCTGCTATTGCACTGCCTGACCTCGCCGCCACCACTACCGCCGTCAGCACCGGCCCGATCTCTCGTACTATGGATATCCCCACAACCCCGCCGGTATAGCTTCCGATCCCCCATTTTACGACCAACTGAGACATATACAACGACAAAACGGCCCCAGAAAACGCCACCGTGATCAGTACAATAGGAAGCGAAGCCACGCCGATATACGCCATCTGATTTAGCGTATCCCGTAAGTTTATGGCTCCCCTGGCGAGGTATTGCACAGTTCGACCGAGTATCGTAGAAAATTCACCTATGAACTCGAAGAACTTAGTAAATGTCTGGTAGGTGATTTCGCCGGGAATGGAGACGACTGCGGCTAATTCGTCGCCGACATCGTGGAGGATCTCGCCCACGACATCACCGGGCCTTGATGGGTGCCTGTTAGGGTCCTGTCTCATGATCTCCGACCTGGTCGAAATGAGGTCTGGCCAGCCAAATCGGCGGCAAGACAAAGTATACCTGACGAGCCCTACACTGTCAATTAAAACCACTGCCCTGATATGTAAAACTTTGTATTGTCAAGAGCCGGGTAGGGTGCTATAATGTAGTCTCGATGCTGCATTGTAGCATCAGGGCGTAGATTCAACAGGATTCAGCCCACCGGTTTGCGGGAGTAGTTCAGTGGTAGAGCGTCAGCTTCCCAAGCTGAATGTCGCGGGTTCGAATCCCGTCTCCCGCTCCAGCGAGGCGACGTAGCCAAGTGGCTAAGGCAGCGGTCTGCAAAATCGCTATCACCAGTTCGATTCTGGTCGTCGCCTCCATTTTTGTCGTCAACCCCACAAACATTTTCACAAAAGAGCTGGCTTGTCTATCGATCAAGGTATCAGCCTCAATTATAAGTTGCTTCTGTGATTTCTAATTGGTAAAATGTCTTACTCCTCTGTTGCTCGTATATGTTTGAGGGGAGAGGGCAATTATGAGCCGGGCATATAACATTTTTTGTGATGAGAGTTGCCATTTAGAAAATGACCAGCAATCTGTAATGGTTTTAGGTGCGGTATGGTGTCCGACAGACAAGGTTAGCGAAAGTGCCCGGAAACTACGAGAGATAAAGCATCGTCATCATCTCAGCCCAGATTTCGAGATCAAGTGGACTAAGGTGTCGCCAGCAAAGCTAGACTTTTATCTTGATCTTCTGGATTATTTCTTTGATGATGACGATCTCCATTTTCGGGCATTGGTTGTGTCAGACAAGTCCAAACTGTGCCATCGAGCCTTTTGTCAGACTCACGATAGCTGGTACTACAAAATGTTGTTCGAGATGTTGAAAGTGCTGTTGACACCCAACGACACATTCAATATATATCTTGATATTAAAGATTCTCGTAGTGCCGATAAAGTCAGGATGCTGCACGAAGTTCTCTGCAATAACCTCTACGACTTTAGAAGAGAAATTATTGGCAAGGTTCAAAATGTCCGATCTCACGAAGTCCAGCACGTTCAACTCGTCGATTTGTTAGTTGGTGCAGTGAGTTATCTTAATCGAGGCTTGGCGGGTAACTCAGCAAAGATTGCATTTATTGAAAAGATGAGGCAGCGGTCGTCATATTCATTGACTAAGACTACTTTATTGCGTGAGGACAAGGTAAATTTGCTCATATGGGAGCCCGCCGAGGTGCAAACCTGATGCATCCTGATTGGCTGCCTGATCTAATACTCTTGGATGATTACGATGGTGACTGGCATAGCTATATTGAAGTTGTATACGACTATTTTTGTAGAGATTTTGTATCGTCAAAACCGGCTTTCGAAGACAAAAGGTTCGGTCTAAAGCGACATCCAGAGCTTGAGGGCAAAGAGGCCACATTTTGGCACGTAACAAGCCAGGGTAGAGATGAATCAGAACGCGTTCCAGACCTTCGTCGTTGTGAGCGTATCAGATGGCTACGCCCGATGATTGAGGCGACTGCACATTCTAAGGTCAGGTGTTGGCGAAATAAAAGAAAAGCCAATGAGGAGAGGGTTGTAATTGCACTTGAGGACTTCAGCTTCGTAGTGATCCTTGCAGACCGGGGCGATTATGTCTTGCTATGGACGGCTTACTGTGTCGATCACGAGTCGCGAAGAGAAAAGCTGCTGAAAGATTATAAAGAATATGTCAAGAACCAAAAAGGCTGATGCCGCTCTGTGAAGAGCGGCATCGTTACTCCTTCCACACATGGTGGATGAGTTCTTAGATATCTACATTTCTATTATGCCCAAAAAAAACTGAAAAGTCAACCAAAAAATACCTCCAGCACAATGCTACGTTTAAGGCACACACATTAACTGAAGCATTTCCGCGTTCTTCTTTAACACAACAAAAACAGGGAGGAGCCAAAACGCTACTCCCTGCAAGTTTATCTATTTAGAAACCGATACGAACTACGGCTTCCAGACCTCCCAAACCTTGCCGACCAGTTCCGGGCCGGGGGTCAGGGTGGTTTGACCGGGCTGCCAGCCAGATGGGGTGACTTCTCCGGTGGCGACCACGTGCTGGAATGCCTTCAACTGCCTTAGAAGTTCTTCGGGATTTCGCCCAACCTCAGGAGTGAGTACTTCCATTGCACGGATGACAAAGTCCGGGTCGATGATAAATCGTCCGCGGATGTCGACTCCCGCCTCTTCGTCGTAGACGCCGTAGACGGAGCCGATCTTTCCACCGGCATCTGACAGCATCGGGAACGGCACTCCGCCGGGCAGCATCTTGCTGAGTTCCTCTTCCTGCCAGATCTTATGCACAAACCTGCTGTCCGTGCTCATTGCCAAAACGACCGTATCGAGCTTCTTGAATTCTTCATAACGGGCAGCGACCGCTGCCAACTCGGTCGGTCAAACAAATGTGAAATCGCCGGGATAGAAACACACGACGATCCATTTGCCTTTATAATCTGAGAGTTTCACGGGCTTAAAGCCCTTGCCGACGAACGCGTTAGCTTCAAAATCTGGAGCCGGCTTGCCAACTCGTGCCAACATACGCGTTACCTCCTGTGTGGGTGATGTGTTTTCCCCTTGGGGAGCGGGGGCCGCCGAACTGATCGGCCCTTTTGCGGCTGAAACACAACCATCTTTCGCTTCAGGCATATCTACCTCCTCTGCTAAAAGCTGGGCAGTCCGATAATTAACCGCCCGGGCTGTGTGTGGCAGGCTGTAATGCCTGCTTGCATCATTATATGCGTTTACACATTATTGTCAATCATTAGAATGCAAAAAAGACTCTGTGCGCGAAGGCATTTAATGCTGGAATACATAACTGTTTGGTAAAGAAACAATATGCGACTTGCAGTCGTAATCTAACTGAAGAGCTGAGATTGGCTGATCGAACGGCGGAGGATAGACTTGCTCAAAGTAGATGGGCTTGTAAAATACTACAGAAACAACCTGGCTGTCGACGGAGTCTCGTTTTCGGTGGCAGAGGGTGAGATCGTCGGCCTTGTCGGACCGAATGGCGCCGGCAAAACCACAATCCTGCGCTGCATCACCGGGATAGTGCAGTCCACCGAGGGCTGCATAGAAGTAGATGGCCTCGAACTCGCCACAAACGAGGAAGCGGTCAAAAAATCCCTCGCGTTCGTCCCGGAGGTGCCGACTCCTTATGAAATGCTCACAGTCTGGGAGCACCTGCGATTTATCGCTATGGCCTACCAGACCCTGGATCGTTTCGACGAACGCGCTGAAGAGCTTATGAGGCGCTTCGACCTCTACGAAAGGCGCAACGACTTTGTGCTTAGCCTCTCTAAAGGTATGAAACAGAAACTCGCCATCGCATGCGCATTTGTCCACGACGCAAAAGTCGTCCTGCTCGACGAACCATTGATCGGCATAGACCCCAAGGGCGCAAAAGAGCTTAAGGATATGCTACTGGACCTGAAACAGCGGCAGGGTTCGATACTTATCAGCACACATATGCTCGACACCGCTGAGCATCTCTGTGATCGCATAATAATCATACAACGAGGCGTAATCATCGCAGAAGGCACTCTGTCGGAACTGCACGAGCGGGCAAAAATAGGAAACGATGCCTCCCTTGAAGACGTGTTCTTGAGTTTGACCGAGGAGAGCAAGGCGGTTGAAGCCCCTACTATATCTTGAATATCGATTATTTGTTAACTCGATAAAAAATACACTGCGAAGCCCGGTAAGGCTGATTCCGGCGCTGTTGGTGGCGGCGTTTGTGATCGCGTGGATTATGCAAACAGCGATCTTACTGGCAAGCGCGCCGAGACCTAATATGCTCGTATGGAAGACTCTTGGCCCAGCTCTCCACCTCGAAGGCCTGGTCCAATCAGCGACGTTTCTGCTCCTGAGCTTTGGGACGGTTGTTATATTATTTCACGCGTTTTCCACCGGCTCGCTGATCTTTTCTCTTGCTCACATCGACTTTCTATTTCCCACCCCCATACCTCGTCGCTCGGTTCTATTGCTGAAATTGTTCAGAGACTATCTTAGGTACACTCTTTGGATTGTTCTTTTTGTGGTCTTTACAGGGGCGCCAGCTATGCAGGCTCTCGGAGGCAGTCTGTATCCTTATGGTTTTGTCAGTGTAGCCGCGTTGGCTGCTTACTTATTATTTGTGCTCAACGTTACCCATACGGTCAACATAGTCTTCACCTTCGGTTTTGAACGGTTCAAGCAGCTTAGTGTTATCGTCAAGTCGCTTCTTATTTTAGTAGCGGCCTCTGCAGTGATTGTCGGAATATGGCATTTCGCGTGGACCGGAAGCGCCGACTTTAGTTTGCGCGACGCCGCGGCCTCACCTATTATTAGAACAGTCTTCGCTCCGGCGCATTGGTGCTCGTCGCTGATTCTATCCCCGTTCACCGCGATGAATGCAGAAAAGGTGCGTTTCGATCAGCTCATATTATTGTGGCTGCTGGCTGCAGGCAGTTTCTTTATGTTGATATCCCGAAAAGAGAACATATACGAGCCATCTCTTGGGGTCAGCGTAAAAGCGGCCAGGATGAAGCAGGCGATGATATCCGGGGATTCCACGGCTATTCGCGTGCAAAATCTTCAGGAAAAAGGCACCACCCGGTCCAAACTCCTGTTAATACGACCGTTCGGAAAGGGTGCAACGGCTCTGCTCTGGAAGAACCTGCTTATGCGTTATCGCATGTCGTGGGGGCAGTTGCTGTTGCTCGTTGTTCTGCCAATCGGGGTGATATTCGCCGTCTCCCGGGTAGACGCGGTCGAAATACTGCAAAATCTGCCGTTTATCCTGATCTATCTCTCCTTTCTGATGTCGATCACCGTCCAACCCCAGATACGCGCAGAGCTGAAGCATGCAAATATCCTCAAAGCGATGCCGATATCTGCTTACAAAGTGATGTTGATGCAAATTTTGACCGGAACCATATATTTGGCATCTGGCACTCTGGCTTTTGCGATCTCGATGTGGGCGCTTGTGCCGGCTGCGCGAACGGATCTATTGCCCGCCTGCACAATAGCCTCCATTTTCCTCGGATTCCCATGCGTGGCGGCAACGTCTATTCCTGCTCTGCTGTATCCGGATTCGCGCGACCAGGCTCAGAATTTCTTCTGTAATATAATAGGAATGGCGTTGATTGCAGTCGCTTTGGCCCCGACAGTCGTGCTGGGAGTCGTCCTTGGGGTTTTGCTTGAGATGTCTGCTTACACTGTCATAGCGCCTATCTGTGTGGTGAACTTCATCGTCGGAATGGCGGCTGTGGCTGTAGCGGGGGCGATATTTCAAAAGTATAATCCCGGCAGCGAGTAGTCCTCTCTTGTTCTCCATTTAGCTCGTACAAAAAAGGCTCCCCAGTCCTGGCGGACTGGGGAGGAGAAAAGAGGGTGGGAAGGTTTGCTACTATATATACGACACAACGTTTGGGAATGTTCCACTTTCTTGAAAAAAAGATACTAATGAATCAGAAAAGTGCATAACGAACAACAAAGACACAAAAAAGCTCCCCAGCCCTGGCGGACTGGGGAGGAGAAAAGAGGGTGGGAAGGTTTGCTATTATATATACGACGCAGCTAATTGGTTCGTTCCACCCATTTTCAGAAAATAATTTGCCGATGATTTATCCACGTGGTAGAATTGAGAGTAGCCGAGAGGCAGTCCACTTGCATTGAAGTGGATATCAATCGAACAGACACCACACGTCAAAGGACTTATATAATGCCGCTTGTTGTTGGCGTTTCCTTCAGAAAAGTAGGCAAGGTCTACTACTTCGATCCAGTCGAACTCGAGCTTCACGAAGGCGATTTCATAATCGCCGAAACAGCACGGGGGATGGAGTTCGGAGAAGTAGTGCTGGAACCCAGGGAGGTCAGTGAAGAAGACCTCGTGGCTCCTCTCAAACCAATTGTCAGGCTCGCTACCGGGGATGACCTCCAGCGCGAAGCAGCGAATCGGGAACGAGAGGCCCACGCATTCCAGGTCTGTCAAAGCAAGATCGCGAAGCACAACCTGCCCATGAAATTGCTGGAGGCCGAATACGCATTCGACGGCTCGCAGGTTACGTTTTCATTCTCGGCAGACGGCAGGGTAGACTTCCGGGAACTCGTCAAAGACGTCGCCGGAACCCTCAGGACCAAAGTCCAACTGCATCAGATAGGCGTCAGAGACGAAGCCAAGTTGATCGGCGGATTTGGTACCTGCGGTCGGCCGCTGTGCTGCGCCACCTTCTTAAGCTCATTTGACCCCATATCAATGAAGATGGCGAAGGATCAGAGCCTGTTTTTGAACCCGGCTAAGTTTTCGGGTTGCTGTGGGAAACTGATGTGCTGCTTGCGATACGAGCACGATTTCTATAAACAGGCACAGCGATCTCTGCCCTCGGTAGGGGCTGTTCTGCCGCTGGAAAAGGGTGAGGGCAGAGTAATCGACATCAATTATATCAGCGGCGAGATCACCGTACAGACGGAAGAGGGAGTACAGGTACACATACCCGCATCCAGCTTAGATATGCAGGGTATGTGCCGTCGTCACGGTGTTGGGTGCGACCTGTCCGAGCCGCATTGCCAACCTATCTGTGTCGATCCTCACGACTGCGAGTGCATCAGCCAGGATATCGACGATTCCGATGACGACATTGTCGACGAAGACGCGCCTGTGGACTACGAAGGAGTATTGCAGGTTCCGAAGCACGCTGATGACGCAAATAATGGCAAGTCACATAAGCACAGGCCCAAAAACCATAACTCCAACGGTGGCAAACGCGGAATGCGGCTGCGGCGCAAGAAGTCTAATCACGACAATGGACAATCTGAAGAAGGAAACCACTGATGCCGATATACGAGTTTCATTGCCAGTCGTGTGATCGCAACTTCGAACTGCTGATAGGAATAAGCCGAATCCACGAAGCAACGTGCCCAAACTGCGGATCAGGTGACCTGAAACGGGCGGTTTCTACATTTTCCTCGCGCACTGCAGGGGATGACTGCTATAATCATTCGGGCAGTTCCTGCGATGGCTGCTCTTCGGGCCAATGTGCGACCTGCGGTATGCATTAGCTGCGCAATGCCGCGTTCTACGAAGGAACCGACGCGTGCTGTGCAGAACTTGCGTTTAGCAGCGTGATTTAGCGCATGCCTGCCACATTCCAATCGCTGAGAGATACTTATGACCAACAAAGCATACTATATAACGACGCCAATCTATTATGTAAACGATGTCCCGCATATCGGCAACGCATACACGACAATTATGGCCGATATTGTCTCCCGCTATCACAGGCTCAAAGCTGAGCGAACGTTCTTTTTGACGGGTACCGACGAGAACGCAATCAAAGTAGCATCTGCGGCAGCCGATAGAGGAATCCCGGTGGCTGAATACGTCGATCAGCTTGCCGAGGATTTTAAGAAAGTGTGGAAGAGCCTTGATATAGAATACGACGACTTCATCAGGACCACAGAGCCTCGGCACACGCAGGTTGTAAAGTCGATATTTAAACGACTTCTCGACCAGGGTGATATCTACGAGGGCAGTTACGAAGGCTGGTATTGTGTGCCGTGCGAGACTTTTCTGTCTGATTCTGAGCTTGTAAACGGCAAGTGCCCTTCTTGTGATCGAGATGTCGAGTGGGTGGAGGAGACCAATTACTACTTCAAACTCTCCGCATACTCCGATAGATTGCTGGCTCACATAGACGCCAATCCAGATTTCCTGCAGCCGGAGTTCCGCAAAAACGAGGTAGTCAGCTTCATCAAACAGGGCCTGCGCGATATCTCCATAACTCGCGACAACAGAGGGTGGGGGATACCTGTTCCGGGCGACGATAGCAAAGTGATCTACGTCTGGTTTGATGCGCTTATTAACTATATCAGCGCCACGGGTTATCTCACCGACGAGGAGCGCTTTAAAAGCATCTGGCCTGCGGACCTGCAGCTTATGGGCAAGGACATCTTTGTGAGATTCCATTGCACGTTCTGGCCGGCTATGTTAATGGCGCTTGATCTTGAGCTACCTAAGGTGTTGTTCGGTCACGGGTTTTGGACTATCGACGGCGAGAAGATTTCCAAATCTAAAGGAAACGCCATCTCCCCGGCCGCGCTTGCAGAGGAGCTTGCTTCGGAATCCGGCGCTTCAAGGGACGTATGCCTCGATGCGGTGAGATATTTCTTATCCCGCGAGGTCACGCTCGGATTGGACGGGGACTTCTCCATCAAATCGTTCAGAAACCGGTTCAATTCTGATCTGGCCAACGACCTCGGCAATCTGCTCAATCGCACTCTTAGCATGCTCGGCAAATACTTTGATGGAGCTGTGCCGGACCCGAAGAGTTTCGGAGGCGGGATGCGAAGCGAGATATCGGAGACAGCGCAGGCGGCTCTCGGCTTTTGCGATAAATTTGAATTTACCCGGGCCCTTGAAGCCATCTGGCAGTTAATAGGCTCCGGAAACAAATATATAAACGACACCGAGCCTTGGAAGTTGGCCAAACAGGACAACACCGACGAACTTGCCGGGGTGCTGTACTCAGCGCTCGAAGTCGCGAGGGCGGCGGCTATTATGATATCCCCGTTTATGCCCGCGACGGCTGCCGAAATAGCTCGCCAGTTGGGTATGGCGGACACGTTTGCCTCGCTAAAATGGGCCGACATCACCTCAGATAAGTCAATTCAGGTCGGGACCAAAATCCAGGGGCCGGATCCAATATTTCCAAGGCTAGGCAGCAAACGCAAGGAGGAAGCGAAGGTGACCGAAGAAGCCAAGGCCGCTGCAACGGAAGAAAAAACACAGGATCGCATAAACTACGACTACTTCAGCAAACTCGATATTCGCATCGCTGAGGTATTGACAGCAGAGCGTATCGAAGGCGCGAATAAGCTCCTGAAGCTGACGGTTAATCTGGGTGATGAGCAAAGGCAGATTGTGGCTGGGGTTGCTGCTAACTACGAACCCGACATGCTTGTTGGTCGAAAGATCGTGCTGTTGACAAATCTGGAACCCGCGAAAATCCGTGGGGTTGTGTCAAACGGAATGCTGCTTGCAGCGACCGACGCCGACGGCGGGGCTGTGCTCTTGCAGCCGGATAAGGATGTGGCGCCCGGCTCGAATGTAAAATAGCGGCTGCGAATTGCCGATTGACGCCGCCCGGCTGGGATTGTATCATTGGAACAACTCGACATTAGGACGGGAAATGGAACGACAAATACTATCCATACTTGAACGGGACGCCCGCACTCCGGCTTCCAAAATTGCGGTGATGCTTGGAATCTCGGAAAAAGAGGTAACTGATGCAATTGAGGACCTCACCAACAGAGGGGTCATCAGATGCTATAAAACCGTTATAGACTGGGATAAAGCCGGCAAGGAGCGGGTATTTGCATTTATCGACGTTCGTGTGACCCCCAGCAGAGGAGCTGGGTACGATCAAATAGCGCGCCGTATTTATAAATATGACGAGGTGCACTCGGTATACTTAGTATCCGGTGACTATGACCTGCGAGTCGTTCTTGAAGGCAGGACGATGCAGGAAGTGGCCTTCTTTGTGGCGGATAGGCTGGCCACACTTGACGGTGTGCTTTCGACAAGAACCAATTTTCTGCTAAAAAAATATAAGGACAGCGGAGATATATTTGAGGACTCTGGCGAGGATTTTCGACTTGCCGTTTCGGCCTGATTTGAACAGTCGGGTCGCTGGTGAGTCGCGATTGCGCAGGCTCTGATAGCTCGCCGTGGAAACATAGATGAAACCTATCTCTCGAATGGTAACTTCCACGCCTGCGTCGGGTATACGCAGGTTTTTTGATGTGGCTGCAAAAATGCCCGATGCGATCTCGCTGGGCGTCGGGGAGCCGGACTTCGCCACGCCCTGGCGCGTGCGCGAAGCGTGCATATATTCGCTGGAACGAGGTCGCACCAGCTATACATCCAACTACGGAATGTTGGAACTGCGCGCTGCCATCAATGAATATCTAATCAAGCACGAACAAGTTGAATATAATCCGGAGACGGAGATATTAATCACGGTCGGGGTAAGCGAGGCTATGGACCTCGTTATGAGGGCGCTGCTGGACCCGGGCGATGAGGTGATCTGCCCGGAACCGTGCTATG
Organism: Armatimonadota bacterium; assembly: GCA_050948905.1. GTDB lineage: Bacteria > Armatimonadota > UBA5829 > UBA5829 > UBA5829 > DTKD01. Next base: position 2,336,118 of record JBMNES010000001.1, read on the forward strand.
TCTCTTATAAACCGTGTGTGTTGTTTGCCGGTGGTGTACCTGTCGTAATACAGACATCCGCCGAGACGGCATTTTGTGTCGAGCCGGAGCAAATACGCGCAGCGATCACGCCAAAGACCAAGGCTATTCTTATCAGCTATCCGTCCAATCCTACAGGCGCTATCGCTTGTCGGGAGACTCTCCACCAAATAGTCGACATCGCCATCGAGCATGATCTATACATTATTACAGACGAGATATACGATCGGCTAACCTATGACTGCCGCCACACGTGTCTGCCCACCATACCCGGCGCTTATGAACGCACTATCTATCTCAACGGTTTCTCTAAAGCCTATGCGATGACGGGATGGAGAATAGGTTACGCTGCTGGGCCGGCTGATGTGATCGAAGCGATGATGAAGATCCACCAGTATACTATGCTGTGCGCCCCGATTATGGGGCAGATGGCGGCGCTGGAGGCGATCAAACACGGCTACGAAGACAGCGAGGAGATGATCCAGCAGTATAATCAGCGCAGGAGAGTCATCGTTAAAGGTCTCAACGACGCTGGCTTATCGTGCCTGATGCCGGGCGGCGCGTTCTACGCATTCCCGTCTGTTAAGGAGACGGGGCTAAGCTGCGACGAGTTCGCCGAGAGGCTTCTCTATGAAGAGAAGGTCGTTGTGGTGCCGGGAAATGCATTTGGTGACTGCGGAGAGGGGCATGTACGCTGTTCGTATGCGACTTCTATAGAAAAGATCGAACAAGCACTGGAGCGCATTGCGCGATTCGTCAAAAAAGTCTCGTAGGTCACGGCTGATTTCCAACGGGGCGATCAGCTTACGGAGTGGAAGATGATTTTTAAACGTTTCTTATTGTGTGCAGTGGTAGTTTTACTGCTCAGTTGCTCTGCATTCGCCGAAGATCCCACAAAAGATCAAGCCAACTGTTACACAACCTGGGACGATAGTTATCTCTATATCGCTTTCAGGGTGGATTGCCCTGATGTGCGCGCGGCAAACACTAAACCCAACACCAATCTCGACGGCGATGACACGGTGGAGTTTTATATCGAAACGGACAACAAAGCCTCGTCGACGATAACCCCGGCTTGCTTCTCGATGGCGATTTCCGCCGCTGGCGGCTCCAATTTCCGAGCTGGCACAGAGGCTGGCGAGCTTAAAATGACCCCTGCGTTTACGTTCAAATATGGGGCGACGGTTCAGGGAACGATAAACAATCCAGAGGACATTGACACCACTTATAGCGTCGAAATGGCGGTGCCGTGGTCGCTTATCGGTATGAAGCCGCCCTCTATCGGCGATATGGTGGGTTTCAACGTCATCATCCGCAGCCATGCCGACCCCAAAGGGTTCATAAGCCTTTCCCCACGTGTTAAGACTGAGGAGGATACCCTGGCCCCTAACAAATGGGTCAAGCTGGTCTTTGCTGCGCACTCATTCGGCGTAGCCACCCTCAGCCACGAAAAGATTTTGTCTGCCAAATATATCGTTCGCGCGCCGTTGATTGACGGGGTCATCAGTGATAAGGAATGGCACAAAAACACTTCGTTCGCGCTCGATCTACCTATGCCGGCTGGTTTTGTATATGAGGCCAAGTTCCCGATACAAAGAACCGTGCTTGCGCGCTATTCTTTCTGGTATCAGGCCGATTCCCGAAAGCAGGTACCAGTGCAGCGCATTCGTAAGCCGGACGGGACATTAGATATGCTTGATGTGCCGGCTGACGGCGTGGGGCCGTGGTTGAGCTACGATCGTGTGCAATGGCATAAAGATGAGCTATTGAACATGGCCAAAGCTGGTATCACGGTCGTGTTGCCGGACTATTTGGCCGCGGCAAGCGAGGGTCGTGGGTTCGCCGACAAGGGTTTGGACTGCATGGTGGCAGCTCTTGACGAGCTTCGCAAGGAGAATAAGCCTTATCCGATGGTCGGGATGTTCTTTGACCCGGCTTATCTAAAGGTCAGCGGCCAGCCTCTGCTTGCCGTCTACGGTGCTATAAAAGATTTCTTCAGCCATATCCCTGCACGGTATCGTGCTTCGGCTCCAGCGGCGAAGCCACACGCCGGACAGCCAGCGGCCATAATCTGCCTGGCCAATCGAGAGTCTCTCGATGTATGGACTCCGGAGTTCGTCACACGGTGCACTGAGCGGTTTGTGACAGACTTCGGCTCTCCGGTAATATGGCTGGCCGATTCAAGTTATGAGTCCAGGGCTGGTTCGTTTGACGGAGTCGCTGGAGGCTCCGACAGTCGAATCAGTCTGGATTGGATCACTGCTGATGATTCTTACGATACCCAATGGGATAAGGCGATAGCGGATAACCCTCAGTGGGTTATCTGTGATGCCTGGAACGATTATACGTATGGCAAGTGCATGGCTCCAACAGCCAGGCTCGGCGTCAGCCGTGTGGAAGCGACCAATAAACACACAAGGCGTTTCATAGTGGAACGAGACTACTCCGCCAGATTCCTGCGCTGTGACATCGCACCGGTTATCCCTTCTAAGCAGATCATACAGGCGCAGGTTACCATCAGGAACGTTGGCAATTCAGCCTGGCGTGCCAAAACCGGCTATGCTCTGGGCTACAGGTGGTATCGCAGCGGGCGCTTCTTCGGCGAAAGCAAGATTCGCAGGCCGTTGGAAAACGACGTTGCGCCTGGAGAGACTGTTAATCTGGCCATTGGAATCGGAACTGTGACGGCCAGCGGCTCCCCTATGCCAGAGGGGCCTTGCGAGTTGCATCTGGGGCTGATTCGTGCATCTGATGGCAAGTGGTTCTCGTCGTTAGGGGATAGCCCAACTATGATTCCGATCAACATCGCGCCAACCCCCGAACTCCAGGCGACGCTGCTCTCGGCTTCCGCGCCCAATATGATCGCCCTCGGCGCGGACTATCCTGTTTCTGTAAAAGTGAGAAACGACGGAACTGAGACGCTGAAGTCGTCTAATACTCAGGTCGAGTGTCGCCTCTTTAAGGTGCTACGATCGGATCCGGACGCTGCGGCGGACGAGGTTGACATACCTGACTTAAAAGCCAGGCTGCCGAACGATTGCAAGTCCGGGGAAATTATCGATGTGCCCTTGAAGCTGGCTATTCTCCCGAACAAAAAGTCCACGCTTGATCTTTCATCGCCGGAAAACGATTGGGCCTATCAACTCCGATTCGATATACTCAAAGGCTCACAAAGACTCTCTGAAATCGGAACTGTGCCCCTCAATTCCGCTGTAGAACTTATGGCGGCGGATTTCGGGCCTCGCATCGTCGACACCGATGTGCCTGTCGCTCTTAAGCCATCGCAGACTTTGGACGCTAAGGTGGTGTTGAGAAACACGGGAGTCAAGGCCTGGGAGGTGAAGAAATCCAGCATTGGCTATCATTGGTACACTGCTGATGGCACTGAGGTCGAGTGGGACGGGGCTACCAGCCCTATTAAAACCACGGTTGGGCCTCAGACCGCTGCTGTGGTCTCGGCCACGGTCAAAGCCCCAGCCAAAGAGGGCAAGTATGTCCTGGTTTGGGACGTAAACATAGATAATAAATGGCTATCGACCGAGCCGCTGAGCCGTGGCGGTGATATTCTCGCGGTTCCAGTAGAGGTGTCGGCTCAATCAGCAGCGGTCAACTGATCCGACTCAACGGAAGTGAAGATGAATTATGTGATTTATGCCGTCGGGCTTTGCCTGTGTCTTGCGACGACGCTGGCAGGCCAGACGACGGTCACAAGGCCGGATATAGTAATACGCGATCCTTTTATCTACTGCGACAAGGCGTCGGGCAGGTGTTACCTCTATGGCACAGGCCCCACTTTAGATGGACAACGCGGATTCGACGTTCGCGAGACATCTGATCCCACACTGCAAAGCTGGAGTCAGCCCAAGCCCGCGTTCCGAAAGCCGGATGATTTTTGGGGGGTGTGGGCGTATTGGGCCCCGGAGGTCTTTTTATATAAGGGCAAATACTACCTCTTCGCGACCTTTGAGGCCCCCAAGCGTGCGAGAGCCGTTCAGATTTTAGTCGCCGATTCCCCAAAAGGGCCATTTAGCGTCCACAGTCCAAAACCGATCACAGGGCCAAAATATTTCTCTCTTGACGGCACTTTATACATCGACAAACACGGCGACCCCTGGATGGTCTATTCCCGTGAGCACGTATCGATTCAAGACGGCCAGATGCGAGCGATCCGCCTCAAAGACGACCTCACGGCTCCACTAAAGCCAAAACAGGACATTCTTCTTTTCAAGGCCAGCGATGCTCCGTATGCCGCCTTCTGGCTCGACGACGAGGGCCGAAAGTGTTATCTCACCGACGGGCCGCAGATGCTGTGCCTTTCAAATGGCGATTTGATAATGGCGTGGGCCACCAACAATCTCCTGCCCGCGCCGATTGAATGGGGTTATACGGTCTCAATCGCGAGATCGACGTCCGGTGATGTTCAGGGGCCGTGGGTGCAGGAGGGAATCCTATACAACGGATTCGCTGGCCACGGTCAGATATTTCGTCACCCTGTCTTGGGGCTGGTTTTAAGCGTCCACCAGCCGAACAGCGGCGCCACACCATATCCCCTGTTTCTGCCGGTCTATGAAGACAACGGCAAGCTGACTATGGCGGACCCTAAGACTCCGAATTGGGTGCAGGCTTATTGGCGATTTGAGGATACCACTCCTGGCAAGAACGTGCTGCCGTCAATAGATATTTTGGACTCATCAGGCAAAAACAATCACCTTCGCGGCGACGATTATAACACCACCGGAATCGGCTCAGCATCCGTGCCAACGACCAGAGTCCCGGCCACGCTCAGACTCAATTTAGGAAGCTACGACAACTCCAATGCCCCCGAAGAAGATGTGGGAGCAAGATACCTGCGCACAGTCGATGGGCCAATCGAGTCTGAAGCATACAAAAACTGGACGATAGAGGCGTCTCTAAAACCAGGCGATTTGTCGAATAATCAAGTTTTTTTATCAAGACAATCTGCCATTGAGCTTGCGTTGAAACAGCAAGGCAGAGTCGAAATCCGAATCGGCGGGCAGGTTATCACATCCAGGAGCGTTCTAAGCTCGGATAACTGGTATAATCTGGCTGTAGTATGCAATGGCTACCGGGTTAAGCTTTATATCGACTCTGGAAACGGCCCTGTTTTAGACGCCGAGGCTGTTTTGCAATCCGCCCCGGTGGAGCTTGCCAGGGGTAGGTGGTTTGTAGGTTGCGCGCGACGTGACGACAGGCACGTCGACCAGTATAGAGGGCTTATAGACGAAATCAGGATCAGCAGCAAGGCGCTGACACCCAAGGCCTTGTTGTCATACAAAGTTCAGTAGTACAATGTCGATCAATAGACTAAGGAGCAGTTGACGTGTTCACCCGTTATAGATTTCAGAAATTATCGTTATGTTTGTTGCTTCTGGCGGCGCTTGCATCCTCGGCGTTTGCCTCTGCGATCACCAAGCAATTAGCGGAAGGGGTCACTTTATATCAAGAGATCAACACCACCCCTGGCGCGGAACAGATTGTCAACCTGGTCAGTGTGGATCCAAAAGTCGAAGGCGTTGAAGTCAAAGCTGCGGTTGGCAGGGATGTAATACTCAACGACGAGCCTGCTAAAGGCTGCGAGACTATCGGCGCGTTGACAGAGCGACGCGGGGCCGTGGTCGGAATCAACGCAGATTTCTTTCCTATGGGCACAGATTCTGCTGGTGATCCGCTTGGGGTATGCATAATCGACGGTGAACTGGTCAGCGAGCCATCTTACAGGCATGCAGTGGCAGCAATCCTTAATGACGGCACCTGTGTGTTCGATAACCCCATCTGGAAGGCTAGCCTCACTTTAAAAAGCGGAGTCAGCCGCCAAATCGACGGCATCAATCGCAATCGCGAGACCAACCAGGTCATAGCATACACCAGCATTTTTTATTCCACCACGCGCAGTAAGTATAAGGGTACAGAAATCATCTGCACCAGCGAAGACCTACCGGTGCGCTGTGGCAGCGATATAAAATTGACGGTTGTTGAGGTGCGGGAGGATTCGGTCAGCTCCCCGATTCCAGAAAACGGTATGGTGCTGTCTGCAGGCGGCCCGGCTGCTCACTTCCTCAAATCCAACCTCAAACCCGGAGACACGTTCACAGTACGCTTCGATATTTCCAGCACTAACGGCGTCGATTGGACTCAGGTTAAGCAGGCTGTTGGCGGAAGACCATGGATACTTAAAGACGGCAAGGAATATATCAGCATGGAATATGAGAAAATAGGCGCTTCTTTTTCCACCACCAGACACCCCCGCTCGGCCATAGGGCGCTCGGCTGATGGCAAAACGATGCTGGTTACGGTCGACGGTCGACAGGGCATAAGCAAAGGTGTGAGCCTGCCGGAGCTATCCGCCATTATGAAGCGTCTCGGCGCAGTCGACGCCATTAACCTGGACGGCGGCGGGTCTACCACCCTTTCATACCGTGGGAGCGTCATCAACAGCCCATCGGGGGGCATCCAGCGCACTGTTGCAAATGGCGTGCTAGTGTTCGCCAAACAGCCTCAAAACGAGGAGGTTTCCGGTCTTTCTATTCTGGTGCCTGCACAGCAATTAGCCGTCAGCAAGGGAACGCAGTTATATCTCACGCAAGGTGATGAGAAATACCCGCTCGCACAAAATCAAATCGATCGAATTGTGTGGGCCACCTCAAACGGTATGGGATTTATCAATCAATACGGCTATTTGATACCCTCTCGCGTTCGAAAAGGCCCTATTAGAGCTTTCTACGGCGACCAACAGGTTGAAATCGAGGTTAACGTCGCAGAATAGAAATCTCAATGACCTGCTGCAAACAGGCTCTTGCTGCGATTAGTCAATTGTAAAATACATTTTTACTGGAGAAGAGATGAATATAGAACAGAAAATCGGCGCTATGCTGATGCTGGGTTGGGAAGGCGACAACCTGGAGACAGACACTACTGTATGTGCTAAGGCTCGTGAACTCGTCGAGGAGATGCAAGTCGGCGGAATCATTCTGATGGGCCGAAACATCCGGCACGACGACCTCTCCGTAACGGCAAACACCATCAACGAACTTCAGAAAATGTCCACCGAGCCTTTGTTAATTAACGTCGACCAGGAGGGCGGAATGGTGGCGCGATTCGTCGACGGGGTTACGGTCATGCCGTCTAACATGGCTCTCGGCGCTACCGGCAGGCCAGATCTCGCCCGCGCAGCCGCGGCAGCCTGTGCCGAAGAACTCATCGCCCTCGGCGTCAACTACGATTTCGCTCCAAGTGTGGACGTCAATAATAATCCGGACAATCCCATCATCGGCACTCGATCTTACGGGGAATCCCCGGATTTGGTCGGTGAGTTCGGCGCTCAGGCGATTGGAGGCTATCAGGAAGCAGGAGTAATCGCCTGCGCCAAGCACTTCCCCGGCCACGGTGATACTGCCGTCGACTCCCACCTGGCCCTTCCGTCGGTTCCATATCCGAGACAGCGTCTTGATAAAATAGAATTAACCCCATTTAGATGGGCGATTGCCACTGGTGTGTCCAGTATTATGACCACCCACATAATGTTCCCGGCCCTCGACCCCGATTTGCCGTCCACTTTGTCTCACAAGATCATAACAGGTCTTCTTCGCGGGGAATTGGGCTATGACGGCGTCATAGTTACCGATTCGATGGAGATGAAGGGCATCGCTGATAATTGGAGCGTGGCTGAGGCTTGTGTCATGGCGATAGAAGCAGGCGTCGATTTGGTTTTGATTCCTCACACCCTCGAAACGCAGCGCGCCGCCCGCGAGGCGATTATCAAAGCGGTCAAAGACGGACGAATCACCGAATCCCGTCTAGACGAATCGGTAGCAAGGCTTACTGAGCTGAAACGGCGCTATGATCTACACAACCGCCGATTCACCGACCCCGGCGCGTTATCAACCAGGTTGAGGACAAAAGAACATCTTGCAATTCAGCAGGAAATTTCAGAACTATCTATTACTTTGGTACGTAATGAAAATGGCGCTGTGCCGCTTGATCCGAAATCCGATCAAAATGTGCTTGTGACCGGCTTGCATAACACGGTTCCAAAACTCGGTGCAGCGATGCAGAAGCGTTGTGAGAACGTTACGATTCTCGAATTAAATGGTGATCGAGAGGCTGTAATGTCCGCGGCGACGGATGCTGCGGCTGATGCAGATGCCATCGTTATGGTCACCTGTCCGAGTGAGCCTTGGAAAGCGCCGACGGATCAGGTATTGCAGGCCGATGTTGTGAAAAAACTTAATAGTCTGGGCAAGAAGCTGATCGTTGTGGCGGTTAGAGAGCCTTATGATCTTCGCAATTTCCCGGACGTCGGTGCGTATATTTGCACATACGGCTATCGAGACGCGGCGCTCGCGGCTGCTGCTGGGGCTATTTTTGGTGCAGTAAAACCGAAAGGAGTGCTGCCGGTCACAATTCCGTGAGGTAACGGAGCCATCAAATGAACACTAGAGCCTTTTCACTAATTTTGATCTGTATTGCGGCAATAGGCTGCGCGCTTTCAGGTTGTCGTCCGGAACCAGAGACGCTGGTTAAGGCCTGGCAATTGATACCATCACACTCCACCCGTGCAACTTATATGACCGATCCCGTAGTTTCCTGGGCTCCCGATTCGCAATCTCTGCTTTATGCTGCGACTGCACCGAAGGATGGAAAAACGATAATTCGGCATTGGAGGGTAGGGGATAAGGGCGCAAAGCGCATCGCCGAGGGCGTATCGCCGAACTACACCGGCACAGATACGTTTGTATTCCTGCAGACCTATCCCAAGACCATTATCGAACACAATCTGTCGACTAATGAACAGCGGGAGGTAGTCAAAAACCTCAGCAAGCTCGATCTTTACAGAGACGTCTCCGGTATGTCGTACGATCCTGTCAAAAAGACCTACCAACTGCGGGTCTATGATTTTACCGAGTTCTATCAGCCGGGATGTATCGCTGTAGATTCATCAGGCAGGGAAGTCGGCCATGTTGAGCCGACCACCGGCGGCGGAGTGCTTGATCGCAGCGTGGACACCAATAACGGTAAATCGGCCGTGATATATGGTGACGATAAGGCACGGGAGCTGAGAATCGCCAATAAAGGTGAAGAAAGTACCGCGAAAGCTCTCGTCACCGGCAATTTAGGGGCAGTGGCGTGGCGCCCTGATGGCAAGGCGATAGCCTTCTCCGATTTCGCTGTTGTCAAAATCATCGACCCTTCAAGCGGCAAAACTCGGACAATAGCCCGCCTTGGGGGTGAGCCTAAACCAGGAAAACACGATCACGTGTGCAGACTCGTGTGGTCGCCGGACGGCAGATATCTCGCGTCCTATAAAATTACTTCCTACGAGATGGATTCCTTCGCTGTCTTGTACGTGCTCGACGCTACAAACGTCAATCCATAAAACCGGGGGATGTAGTCGCTTAAGTGTGATTACATCCACCTTATCTGTGGTATAGACTAATCATAACCCTGCGCGCCTGCAGCTTTTGGAGACACTATTGAAAACCTCTGCCAGATTTTTATCAGTTGCCTGTTTGATTTTCGCCTTGATAATGCTGTTCGGATGCGGGGCCAAAAAACCGCCCACAAAACCAGCTAAAGTTGAAAAACCTGCTCAGCCGGCCAAATCTACGAAGGCAAAGCCTGCCAAATCAACAAAATCGGAGCCTATAGTTACTCAGCCATCCGATCTCATTTTGCCGGAAGTAAATCCGTTGTTAAACCCTCTCGCATCTCAGCCGAATCCTGCCGATTCAGCGATAGCAATCAAACCTAAACCCGCCCCCAAGCCTTCTGAGCCAGCCCAACCGAAACTGACCGCTAAGAACGTAATGGCGGCTCTGCAAAACACATACAGAAACTTCAAATCCCTCAAAACAGAGGGGACATCATTCACCGAAGGCACTATAGACGGCAAAAGGGCAGCTACCCAAAAGCCAGTCAAAGTCGTAGTGCGGTTCGTGCGACCGGACAAACTGTCTATCTCCAACAATGAGGGGCGCCTCGTCAGCGATGGCAAAACCGTATACAACTATATCCCGGAAGCTAAGGGGTATATGAAAACTAAAATGAGCGAGGAGATAGTAACAGGCTTAATCACCTCCCGTCCGGGGATCAACGTTTTGGGGCTGCTTTATGGTGTGGATTATCAAAAGGCCATCGCATCAAGCAAACTGCTGCCGGACAGCAGTATAGGTTCATCGGACGTATATGTGGTCTCCCTGAACTTCAAGGATGGCGTAATCGCACCCAAAGGCACCAGCATCACCCAGACTCTGTGGATCGGAAAAAGCGATATGTGCCTGCATAAAACGCTAACGACGCTCAGCGCGCATCCTAAGCCAAATAAAGAGCAAAAAGGTCGTCTCCCGAGATCGATTAAACAGGTGATTACCACTACTGTTACAAAATACGAGCCAAACTTAGACATACCTGCCAGCACCTTTGCATTCAAGCCGCCCTCCGGAGCCAGGCTAATTGAGCCCCCTAAGCCCTACGATTTGCGAGGAAAATCCGCCCCGGACTTCGCTTTTGAATGGGAAAACGGCGAGATCAAACACCTGTCCGATTTCAAGGGGGGCGTTGTGCTGCTGGACTTCATCTCGCTTCCGATGTGCGACTCGCAGCTTCCTGTGTTAAAGAAAGTTCATGAAAACCTGAACACACTTGCACAATTGATAATCGTCTCCCTGGATAAAGACAAGGCAAAAGATGTGGCTTATCTGAAAGAAAAGGGCTTCGACTCGCTACCGGTTGTCTTTATCGACGAGGCAAACGCTAAGATAATTGAAGACCAGTATCGCCTTATAGGGCTGCCGGTCATGTTTATGTTGGACGAGACCGGGCAGGTCCAGGCGCAGGCTATGGGGGTTGCGTCCGAGGAGCAAATCAAAAAGAAGCTCAATGAGATGGCTGCGTCGCGTCAGTGAATCGTGTTCACCATCTGAGCCAACAGCACCTCTCGAATGGCCGCTGCCGCCGCCTGGGTGGCTTCTGGTACGGACATAGACAACAGCTTCGCGTCCGCTTCAGTGAACTCAATAAGAGCCGTGCCTCTAGCTGCAAGCACGCCGGAGTTGGTATCCACCTTTAGCTCGTGCATTTTCAGGTCGCTATCCAGCGCTTTATTTATACGCTGTGCAGCGTCAGTCGCAAGTTGTTGAGCCGTTTTACCTTCAACAGCGGCAGGACGATAAATAAGATGGCCTGAAAGCACGACTCCGGGTACTTCTGTCTCTCCCACCTTCTCTACCTTGACCTCCGCCACTACGGCCTTCGTCGTAGCCCGTCGATTGATCGGAACATCAAGCTCTTTCAACAGCGCTTTTGCATTCGCCACACGCTCGGCATCAATAGGGTGAGACCTGAATATACCAAGGTCGACGAACTCAGGCCGTTTGGCCAGTCGCTCCATAAAAGTCAGCAGACCGACGGGGTTATAGCCAGCTTCCATCGCGACGTGAATTGCGCCCGCGTCAGCGTCGCGCTCCGCCTGCATCCCGTAACCGTTTAGCTTTGCGATCTTAACCAGCTCAATTCCGCGCTGTATGTTATAGACGTCACTCGACCTCGCCCCGCTCATAATAGTGGCAAGCAGCGCAATAGCCTCGCCTTTCTCGTAGGCCGCCTGCTTTTGCAGCAGATACATCATGTGATGATGCGCGGCGTGCGTGACTTCGTGCGCCATTACCAAAGCAAGCTCGTCATCTGATTCGACAAAATCCAACAGCCCTCTGTAGACATATATATGCCCGCCCGGCACACAAAACGCGTTGACGTCTTTGTCTTCAATGATGTTGAACGTGTATTCAAACGGGGTGATGGTCGAGACGCCGTATATCGCCTCGACTTCTTTCTTGTTGGCGACAGCGGCCAGTTTTTCGCCAATTTCCCTCACGCGCTTGAGGTCCTCAGCTTTGTCGCTCAATTTATATTCTTTTGCAACGTCCGCCGCAGCCTCTGCTCCGATTTTTTGCTCCGGTTCGCCGATCTGAGGAGGAGCTTTTGCAGCCAGGGATTGCAACGGAATCCCCAGCGTCAACAGGCACACCAAGCCGGCCGTCAAAAGACCGATTCGCCACAGGGATAGTCTCATCGTGATTACCACCTCTCAAGTCGAGTGCAACCGCGTCGCATCCGACCCATCAAGGCAAAGCCTTACCTTACATTATACCATCAATAGCTCCACAAGTTTTTAAGTCGTCAAAATCGCAAGCCTATTGCCACGCCATTTCACCTGTTACTCAACTGTAAGCGCGTATGGCACGAACCTTGCATACGCTATACCCTGTTGAGATTACCAGTTTTGGGATGGTTTGGGCATAATGCTGGTAGGGCCAAGTCGGCGTATGGAAGTACAGTCATGCGGGGAGGATTCGCATGGCTAAAGTCACTCTATATTTAGTAACTCTATTGTTGGGAAGTCGTGTCCCTGGGCAGGTTTACGGGCCGCTGCCCCAGCCGATTCCGATAGCCGCATCGGCTCAGCTTACTTACGAAGAACAGCGCCTGGTAGACCTCGCCAATGCGGAGAGAACAGCGATCGGGCTGCATCCGCTTCGGGTTAACGAAGTTCTGGTGCGGGTAGCGCGTCAGCACAGCGAAGAGATGTGGCAGAAGAACTATTTTGACCATTATTCTCCGACTCCGGGATTCCGTACACCAAAAGATCGCTACCTTAGAGAACTCGGCCGCATGCCGTCCTGGGCGTGCATCGGGGAAAACCTTTTCTATAGCTCAGTCTGTGATCCCGACCTGGGAAATCGCTGCCTGATGCAGAGCCCTGCTCACGCGCAGAATATTTTGGGCAGGCAATTCGACCAGATCGGAGTGGGAGTTTTCGAGGCGCCGGACGGAAGATTCTGGGTTACACAAATGTTCCTTTCACAGATGGATTGACCCAACGCGCAAAACGAGGGATAATTACTGAGCAGCAGGCTGCACGCCGCTGCTCTATTTTTATGCGGGAACACCATTATGTTACTGGCGATTGACGTAGGAAACACCAATATAACTTTTGCCGTATTCGACGGGCCAACAGTTAAGGCGGATTGGCGGATTGGTACCGTCGTGCGACGCACCGGCGACGAATACGCGGGGCTGCTTATCAGTCTATTTGCCGAGCGCGACCTCGAGCTTGCCGATATCGACGGGGTAATTATCTCCAGTGTTGTGCCCTCTGCAGTCGATGCGCTGTCCAGGTTTTCCCATAAACACTTGAACATAGCTGAACCGATTGTCTTTACTGTAGACAAGAATCCCGGCATTAAAATCAACTACCACCCCGTGCGAGATGTCGGAGCAGACAGGATCGCCAATGCAATAGCGGCACACTCGAAATACGGCGGCAAAGTGATTGTCGTCGACCTTGGAACGGGTACGACTCTGGATGCCGTATCGGAGGATGGCGATTATCTGGGAGGGGCGATTGCTCCGGGTATTCAGATTTCTCTCGACGCATTATTCGCACGCGCTGCCAAATTGACCGGCGTCGCGTTAGTCGCTCCAGATAAAGCCATAGGCGACACCACGGCAGGCAGCCTCCAATCCGGAATAATATTCGGCTTTGCCGGAATGGTGGATGCGCTGGTAGATAGATTTCAACAAGAGCTTGGCGGCGGGGCAAAGGTGGTCGCTACGGGCGGGCTATCGGATGTCATTGCCGAACACAGTCGAACTATCGAACTCTGCGACGATCTGCTGACGCTGGAAGGTCTGCGGATTATCTACGATCGCCTGACTAACAATAGTAATTGCTGAGCATAATTCTCCGATGTATTCTCCCTTTTTTATAGGACACATAGAAATCGCTACCCCGCTTGTATTAGCCCCGATGGCCGGGGTGACTAATCGGGCATTTCGTGTTATGTGCAAGCGCGCTGGTGGATGCGGATTGGTCACAACTGAGATGTTCAGCGCCTATGCCTGCAAATACCGCGACCCCCGTACAGATACGATGATCGACTGGACCGAAGAAGAGCGCCCCGTCGCTGCTCAAATCTTCGGCGGCGACCCCGAGACCGTCGCTATTGCCGGAAAGATGTTGCAGGATGCCGGCGCAGATATAATCGACATCAATTTCGGCTGCCCGGTGCCCAAGGTCGCTCGCAGCGGCTCCGGAGCCGCTCTGCTAAAAGATTTGGATAAAGCCCGCGAGATTCTCATCGCCGCTCGCCAGGCAATCACCGTTCCACTTACGATCAAAACTCGCATAGGTTGGAAAATATCGGATAGGCAGGTGTTCGACCTCGCAAAGACCGCGGAAATATGCGGAATCGACGCAATCACGGTTCACGGCAGGGCGGCGGAGCAGGGATATTCAGGCACGGCCGATTGGGATATAATAGCCGAGGTAAAAAACTCCGTGCGGATTCCTGTGCTGGCAAACGGGGATATCTCGTCCCCGCAAGCCGCTGCAGATGCGTTAAAGCGCACGGGTTGTGATGGTTTAATGATCGGGCGGGGTGCGCTCGGAGACCCGTGGCTGTTCAGCAGAATTGACGAGTACCTACGCACCGGCCAGCTTTTGCCCCCGCCAGGCATACCGGAAAAACTCGCCGCTGCCAGGGAGCACGCCAAATTGCTCCAACAACTGCTCGGCGAAAGACGCGCTGCGAAGGAGATGCGAGGACACCTGGTATGGTATATCAAGGGAATGCCTGGTGCGCCGAGGCTCAGAGGTCGGCTTATGACCACTAAATCAATCGAGGAAATAGAGGAGGTGCTGGATGAAGCGTGTAGTGAGCATCAGCTTAGGTGCGTCGAAGCGTGACAGCACGTCCCAACTGAAACTCCTCGGTGAGACCTACGAAGTCTCCAGAATAGGCACGGACGGGGATATGCTCCGGTTCGCTGAACTGATGCGGGAACTTGATGGCAAGGTAGATGCGATTGGACTCGGCGGTATAGACAGATATCTTTGGGCGGAGAAGCGTCGGTACACCATCCGCGACGCCGACAGGCTGGCTAAAATAGCCAAAATCACACCCGTAGTCGACGGCAGCGGCGTCAAAAACACCATCGAACGCAAGACTATAGAGTATCTACATCAGAACGACATCGTCGATTTCGTGAACTCCAAAGTGCTGGTAGTATGTGCGGTGGATCGATTCGGAATGGCGCAGACGATCGCAAAATACTCGAAAAAAGTCATCTACGGCGACCTGATGTTCGCACTCAGAATCCCTGTTCCTATGAAATCATACAGAACCGTACGATTCGCCGCCGCGACATTTCTGCCGATGATATGCCGATTGCCGTTCAGCTGGCTGTATCCCACAGGGTCGAAACAGGAACGGTCTAAGCCGAGGTATCAGAAATATTTCGACTGGGCTGATATCATAGTCGGGGATTTTCATTTTATTAAGCGAACCATGCCCAGTGTCGAATCCGGGCTGCTGGCGGGAAAGACTCTGATTACTAATACGCTCACGCCAGATGACACGACGATGCTCAAAGAGCGTGGTCTGGGTATGTTTGTAACGTGTATGCCGGAGCAGTTAAAATCTCCAAGCGGGCGTTATTATGCCACCAACGTATTCGAAGGCGTTCTTATCACGCTGCTCGGAAAGAGGCCCGAGGATGTGCAGGTGGGGGATTACGATCCGCTGCTGGCGCAATTAAACTGGAAACCGACGATCGTCAGCGACCGCTGATTTCGCTCAAATAAAAGATTAGAGGCTTGTTTTGGAAAGATTTGCTTTTGTAATTCATCCGTTATCCGCAAAAAAGGACGTCGCTCGCAAGTATCCGTTTGTCAAAGTGCTCCCCGAATCATGGGTAGAGTGGGGGATGAAGCATAAAAGCCCTATGGAGGTCTCCCACATCACCGGTGTACGCTCCAAAACAGGCGTGGAGGCCGAGGGCTGGCTGGTCGGATGCCCGCTCAGTCCTAAACTGATAATGACCATGCCAGTCGAAAAGGTATACGAGAAAATCCTCGGCGCCATCAAAATCGCGGAGCAGCTTGGCGCGAAGATCGTCGGCCTTGGCGCTCTGACTTCAGTAGTAGGGGACGCCGGTGTGACTATCGCCGAACGGGCGAATATAGCGGTCACGACTGGTAACAGCTACACCATTGCCACAGCGGTCGAAGGCGCTATCGAAGGTGCGCAGTTATTAGGAATTAATCCAAACGAGGTGCGGGCTGCGGTAGTCGGGGCCACAGGCTCTATCGGCAAAACGTGCGCCCAACTGCTGGCGGGCAGATGCGCTGAGATTAAATTGATCGGCCGTTCGGTCGACCGCCTTCAGGCAGTGGCCGACGAACTGGTCGGCAGCGGCGGGACGGCTTCGGTGGCCACGGATGTTGCCGAGGGAATTCGCGATGCGGATATAGTGGTCACGGTCTCCAGCGCGGTAGATGCGATTATTGAGCCGTCCTTCATAAAGCCCGGTGCCGTGGTCTGTGACGTAGCTCGCCCAAGGGATGTAGGCGAGAGCGTCCGCCGCGAGCGCGACGATGTGTTGATTATCGACGGCGGGGTTATCGACGTACCTGGCGACGTCGACTTCAATTTCAACTTCGGCTTTCCTCCTAAGACTGCTTATGCCTGTATGAGCGAAACGATGATCCTGGCTCTGGAGGGCCGATATAAAAGCTACACCCTGGGTCGCGAAATTACCGTCCAGCAGGTGAAGGCGATATCGGATATGGCGGATAAGCATGGGTTCAAAATGGCGGGGTTCCGCAGTTTTGAGCGCGCGGTCACCAGCGAACAGATAGAGCAGATCCGCAAAAACGCGGCCAGACCCAGATGAGCACGTTCGTAGTTGTCATCATCGCGGTGATTGCAGGGATCGGAGCGCTGCTGGCTTATATGCTGCTGTATGAGCAGTTTAACCTGAAAGTCACGGAGCTTGAGCTAAGCTTTCCCAATCTGCCGCCGGAATACGATGGCTACACAATTCTGCACCTGACCGATCTCCATCTCACAAAGATCGGTCTGCTGGAGAAAATGACTATGCGGATCATCTCCAGCCGTGAGGTCGACGCATGTTTTATCACCGGCGACGTCACGGCGGAGCCGCGCGCTTCAGACATATTCCGCAGGGTTTGTTCTGTTATAAAACACCGTGACCCCATCGTTATGGTGCTTGGCAATTCCGAGCACAAACCGTGGCTGGACTCTCAGGCTTTGGTCGATGCGCTGACGTTTGATGGGCTTAAGATGCTTATAAACGAATCGGTCGTATTTACCCGTAACTCCGGCAAAGTGACGATAGTGGGTGTAGATGACGCATATTATGGGCTATCCGACCTTGACGCCGCTTTCGATGGCGTCAGACCGGACGATTTCGTGATATTTCTCACGCATACCCCCAGCATCGCTCCGGATGCTATTGAGCGCGGCGCAGACCTTATCCTCGCCGGTCACACCCACGGCGGGCAGGTTCGCATACCGGGTTATGGGGTTTTATGGACCCATATGCGTGCAAACCAGTCTCTAAACGATGGCCTCTACACATCCGAAGACATCTCCCGGCTTACCAAAATAGACGCTGGGCATTCAAAATTGTTCGTAAATCGGGGAGTCGGGACCAGTCGCATTCACATCCGGTTTCTCTGCCCACCAGAGATCGCCTATATCACTTTGCGCAAAGCAGGAGATGAGGTGTCCGGGGTGGAATCATCATATTGATGATGTGTATATGCTTGCCCGATAAGAGGTGAAGTCATGTCCGAGTTGCTGACCTATTTTGCCCCTGCCGAGCGTTCAACTGACGACGAAATTCGCGTTCAGCATGAGAGTTTCAAAAAAGACGAATGCGCATTCGGAATCCTCGAAGCTATGCCGGATCCGGCGATGGTCCTCAACGCAAACCGGCAGGTTGTGGCGACGAACACCTTGTTGCTTAAAATTCTTGGAATTGATAAAGACAGTCAGATTTTGGGATTGCGCCCCGGAGAGCTACTGGGTTGCATCCACTCACGCACTATGGCTGCCGGCTGTGGTACTTCTGAATCATGCCGGCTGTGCGGTGCAGTGCGGGCTATTCTGGGCTGTCAGGAGGATCGAACCAGCCATTCGGAAGAGTGTCGTGTGTCGAGGTATGCCGACGAAGACGGCGGCGCGCTTGATCTGTTAGTGCATGCAAAGTGGCTTTCGCTGTCTGAAGGGGATCATATTCTGGTCGATTTGCGAGACATCAGCGCCGAAAAAAGAAGACAGGTACTCGAAAAGGTGTTCTTTCACGACGTCGTCAACACAGCTTCCGGAATACGCGCCATTGCGGAGTTGATGAGCGAGCACCCCAAGGCAATTGAAGGTGAACGCGACAGGTACGAAAAAGACCTCTGCAGGCTGGCGGATCAGATGATTGACGAGATCGTCGCCCAGCGAGCGCTGCTGGCTGCGGAAAAAGCCGAGCTGCAGCCTGTGCACAACCGCGTCCAGATATCCGAGATTGTCGAGGATGTTGTGGGCTGGTACAGACACAGTCGAGAGGCGAAAGGCAAGAAAATCGTAGTAGATGAGGTTGTCCAGGGTGTCATTGTAACGGATAGAATGCTGCTGAGGCGCAGTTTGGGGAATCTGATTAAAAACGCACTGGAGGCGACAGCTTCTGGCGGAGAAGTTGGAGTCGGTGTTTCATCACGCGATGAAGGAGTTGCCTTTACTGTAACCAACAGCGCTGTTATGTCCGATGATGTTCAGCGGCAGATATTCCAAAGATCGTTCAGCACCAAGGGCGGGCACGGTCGCGGATTCGGGACCTATAGCATTAAGTTGTTTGTAGAGAACTACCTCGGCGGTAAGGTTTCGTTTACAAGCAGCGCGCCAAAAGGCACCTCATTCACGATTACGGTTCCAAATGACCTAACCACGGGATGAGTAAGTTCCGATAATTCATTCGGATGACCGTTCGCAAAGCAGGCTGCGATATATCGAATATATTTGTTTTTGCGACGGGAATCATGGATGGGCCAGACAGCGTATATTCATACGTTGGCCTTGGTCGGCTCTTCAGTTGACATGCCCGTGCTAGGTCAAGTAAAATGGCGGTCGTACCGCTGGCAATAGCAATTGGGTAGGAAGTGGGCTGATGAGAGTGCCGAACCTTCAGGCGGCGTGGCACAGTTTCAAAGTTGGTGGTGATCCGAAATCGCGGGATGCGTTGATCTCGCATTATGCGTATTTAGTAAAGATCACAGCCGGAAGAGTTGTTACTAACCTGCCGCCGAATGTTGAACGAGACGACTTGATCAGCGCCGGGATTATCGGCCTGATTAAGGCGATTGACCAGTTCGACACTAAGCGTGAAGTGAAGTTTGAGACCTATGCGATCGCTCTGATACGCGGAGCCATTTTGGAGATGCTGCGCGAGGAAGACTGGGTTCCCCGGTCGGTCAGGGAGAGGGTAAAGGCGCTCGAACGAACGTATTTAGATCTCGAAGGCCGACTTGGCCGGCCGGCAACCGATGAAGAGGTTGCTGAGGCTATGGGAATCGAGATCGAAGCGTTTCATGCTTTGCTTGCCGATACCGGTAGAGCATCGCTGCTGAGTCTGGACGACGCGGTTATGTCGACGGACAGCAACGAGAAAATACACCTGGCTGACGTTGTTGCCGACGATTCGGCGGATACGTCCGGTGAGGTGGAATCCGGTGCGGTGAAGCAATCTCTGGCGGAGGGTATTGACAGGCTTCCCGAAAGGGAGAGACTTGTTATAGCTCTCTATTATTATGAAGGTCTTACTTTCAAGGAGATTGGTAGAATACTCGAGGTTTCTGAATCAAGGGTATATCAGCTTCATACTCAAGCGGTACTTCGCCTGCGCGGCTACTTACAGCGCGATTTGGCCTTGTTCCACTAAGCTGTCGCTGCAAGCCCGGTGTACCTCGTCATATTAACACACCAAAGGAGCACAACCCCATGCGCACAATCAGATTTGGCCTGATCGCTATTATCGCCGTTGCGGTGCTGATTTCGGCACTCGCAGGCTGTGGGCGAAAAGGACTAATCAACGTCAACGGCCAGAAACTCACCAAAGACGAGTTTTATCTGAAGCTCGAACGAGTGCCCGTGCAGACAATAAAAGGCGGCAAACAAGTCGCTATCCCAGCCGGACAGTATGTTATTGAGCAGATGATTATAGAGCAGCTTCTTACCCAGCTCGCCAAAAAAGAGGGTGTAGAGGCAACAGATGAGCAGATTGCTGCCAAGCTCAAATACATTAAGACCTCCACTGGGGGTAACTTTCTGGCTCAGCTAAAGCAGCAGGGGATGAGCGAGCAGGATTGGAAACGCCAGATGGCGCTGCAGCAGACGGTGGTTAACCTTATAGGAAAAGGTTCAAAGGTCACCGACGCGGACGTCAAAAGAGAGTATGACCTTGAACTCAACAAGCCTAACTCGCAGTTCAAAAAACCGGAAGCTGTCTTTATCAGCGTGATAATGACCGAAACCCAGGCGAAGGCCGATAAAGCATACAAACTGCTCCAGGACGGCCAGGACTTCGGCTCTGTGGCTCTGCAGCTTTCCGAGGATAAGGTGACTGCCCCTGGTCAGGGACGAGTCGGATGGGTTTCGAAGAATATGGACGTTGTGCCGCAGGCCATTCGAGACGCAGCGTTTGCAACTGGAGCCGGCAAGTATACCAAGCCGTTTAAGGTAACGGACAAAGCATCGACCGCGTGGATCATTCTCAGAGCCGACAGCAAGCGACCCGCCAGCACGGATCGCTACGAAGATGTCAAGGAAATGATCAAGGAGCAGATGTCCATGAAAGCGGCGGACCGCAAGCCGTTTGAGGAGATGCTAAAGAAATTTATGGCAGACTCAAAAATCACTGTGAACGCTGAGCGTTACAAGAGTGTGCCCGAAATGATGAAAAAGAACGCTGGCGTGGCGGCTGATTTGGCGGGCGGAAACAAAGCCAACGCAGGCGCCGAAAAATAATTGCTGATTTCCCGCGTGAGCCTTCGTGAATGCGGAGGCTCACAAACATTTATCATTTCTCGCAGTCCGATTGTTGAGAGTTTTACAGGGCCGAGATTATGTTCATCGCCTGATCCGGTATAATACACCCGCCATGCACACACGAAATTACACCATTATCTCATTGCTCGCAATTCTGCTCTTTGCCAATGCAGCTTGTGCCCAGATCGTCGGATTTGGTCCTACCACAAAAAATGTCACACTAAAGGGATATTTATCGGTGGACAAACTGCGCGTTGGGGATAAGTTCCGGCTGGCGGTTCAGGCCACTGTGGCGGAGGGCGCACATATCGGGGGAAGTGACAAGGACGCTGCGTATCCGACCAGGCTCAAAATAACCCCTGTGAAGGGGATCACGTTTAAGGAGCCTGTATATCCAAAATCGGAGCGCAAGAGCTTCCCTATCGCTCCGGACGAGGTGGTGCCGGTTTACGAGGGCACGTTCACGATTTTTGTCGATGGCAAGGTAGATGCGAAGACCAAACCCGGGCCTGTAACCATCTCCGCATCCCTTGACTCACAGGCTTGTAAGGGCGAGCAGTGCTTCCCTCCGGAGACAAGCAAACTGACCCTAAAGACTGAGATCGTCGCAAAAAACGCAAAGGTCAAGCCCGTCAATAAGGAGATATTCGGAGCTACGACGAGCCAGGGCGGCGGCGAGTTAGGGGATAAACTGGCCGATACTCCTCTCGCACTACGGCTGCTGATGCTGTATGGTCTCGGGCTGCTGCTGGCTTTCACTCCATGCGTATATCCGATGGTTCCTGTTACGGTCGGTTATTTCAGCACTCAGGGTGAATCCAGAACCGGCAAGGTTGTGTTATTGGCGGCGGTGTATGTTCTGGGTTTGGCGTTGACTTACTCCATTTTGGGGGCAGTGGCGGCCAGCGCAGGCGGTGTCTTCGGCGCTGCGATGCAGACTCCTCCAGTGTTGATCGGGATAGCGCTGATATTGGTGGCGCTGGCGTTGTCTATGTTTGGCCTTTATGAACTTCAGCCGCCTGCATTTATCCAGAGCAAGGCCTCCGGCAAGAGCGGGGTATTGGGCGCATTAATTATGGGCTTAATATTCGGCATTGTGTGCGCGCCGTGTGTCGGGCCGGTCGTGCTGGGGTTAATGACTTATGTAGCCAAACTAGGTAGCCCGCTGATGGGTTTCCTTATGTTCTTCGTGCTGTCCATCGGCCTTGGGACTCCTCTTTTCGCTCTTGCGGCATTTTCGGCTAAGCTGCCTCTGCCTGGTATGTGGATGGTGGCGGTCAAAAAAGTCGCTGGGTTCTTGCTTTTGGGTGCAGCAGCTTATTTTGTCGCACCAATTCTGCCGGATTCGATAGGCCGTTATCTTCTGCCGACTGTAGTGTTTGTCGCTGGTGTGTATCTTGGGTTCTTCGAAAAGTCGATTCGAGCCAGCAGGATCGGCAGTGGCCTGGGCAAAGCGACCAGCGTGGCTGCGGTGGTATTCGCGATAGCTCTTGTGGCACCGAAATCCGGCGCACATTCTGGTCTCGATTGGCAGCCGTATAATCCCGCCGGCCTTGCTGCAGCCACTAAATCCGGACGACCGGTTATGGTCGATTTCACGGCAAAGTGGTGTGCTGCGTGTAAGGAGCTGGAGAAGGGGCCATTCAGCGACCAGACTGTGATCGACGCCGCTGCGAAATTCGATCGGTTGCGTGTAGATGGAACCAACACCTCAGATCCTGCTGTCAAGGCAGCGGTAAAGAAATTCTCCGTAAAGGGTTTCCCTACGGTTATCTTCATAGACTCCTCCGGCTCCGAGACCTCTCGCGTAGTAGGTTACGTAAACACAGCCGAGATTTTGAAGCATATTAAAGGCGTCAAATGATGAGGGTTGACGGTTGGCGGTTGGCGGTTGTCGAGCCATGATAGGTGGCAATCTCCGAATTGCCACCTCAAAGCCCAATTTGTGCGCCCTGCCGCTGAGCCTATCTCGAAGAAATCATAGGTGGCAATCTCCGAATTGCCACCTCGAAGCCCAATTTGTGCGCCCTGCCGCTGAGCCTATCTCGAAGAAATGATAGGTGGCAATCTCCGAATTGCCACCTCGAAGCCCAATTTGTACGCCCTGCCGCTGAGCCTAGAAGGTGATTTATTTCTGGTTTTCGCCCTTTTCGCGCTTTCGCGTTGTCCCTTCTTCTCGTCATCCTAATCGCAGCAGTGTCATTCCGAGCCTACCCCCTGTCATTTCGAGCGCAGCGAGAAATCCGCTTTTTCGATGCCCAGGCCAAGCGTCCAATCTATTTCCTTCCCCCTCAACGCACATAATATGACCACTTAGCGAGAGATATGATACTGAAGCGTAAGTGACGTGACGTCTTTTGGGTATACTAATTCTGTGATAAATAACCATAGTGGAGTTGTGTGCTCGGCTATGTTGCGCTAGTTCACAATTGTTATCTTACAAACCAGCAGCTTTGCACCCTCCACATTAGAGGTGTTGTTATGTTTGGATATTCCGATCGACCATCAATCTGGTCGAGTTTAATGATAATAGCTTCCCTCGCAGTGGTGCTTGCCTTTGCGCCTGCGGCCGCATTTGCTCGTGGACCGGGCGGAGGAGGGAGTTTCGGCCGAGGAGGCGGTGGGACATTTGGAGGCGGTGGCGGTTTTCGAGGCCCCAGCTCCGGTGGAAGTTTTGGTGGTTTCAGAGGCCCCAGCGGTGGTAGCAACTTCGGTGGTTTTAGAGGGCCGAGCGGCGGCAGTTTTGGTGCCAGAGGCCCTGGCACTGGCAACTTCGGCGGTGGTTTTCGGGCGCCCAGTCCAGGCGGCAGATCTGGCGTATCGCCTGGCTTTTCCGCACCAAGACAGCCCTCGCCTTCCTCACCAAGGTTCTCCGCGCCGCGGCAGCCTTCGCCGGGTGTGCCCTCTGCTCCAAGGTTCAGCACACCACGACAGCCTTCGCCCAGCGCACCTTCTACGCCACGGTTCACACCGCGGCAGCCTTCGACCAGCACGCCTTCCGCGCCAGGGTTCTCTACGCCACGCACCACACCCAGCGCACCTGGAGCTGGCCCTGGCGTTGGTCGACCGGTTGGACCAAGAGGTTCGGCTCCTGGCTTGACTCCTCCGACAAGGACGCGTCCGCCCAGTGGACTTCCCGGTATAAACCGACGCGGGCCATCCGCAACGACGCCGTCCGGCACTCCGGCCACGCGCCCCACGCAGCCTCGTCGAGGCACAACAAGACCAGCCCCAGGTGAGATTGGTGGCCGAGGTCCTATAACATCTCCTTCGACCCCAGGAGTGAGACCCAGGACCCCAGGCACCCGCCCTGGTGGCCCGTCGACAAGGGCTCCTGGAATAGTAAGAACTCCTGGTACACGAGGTCAAGCGCCGGGCACAGTCGGTCAGCGCGGCCATCAAGGACAACGCCCACGCTTCAATCCAAACCAGACTCGTCAGCAATGGAAACAAAACTGGGACAGACACCGCGGAAACTGGCACCATTCCGGCAATTGGTCACATAAAAACCATTGGAGCTGGAATAATACCTACTTCATCGGTGGCTCGTTCTTCTATCCTGGCTTCTGGTTTGGTTTTAACTACGGCTATTGGGGGTTCAGCTACTGCGGCGCTTATTGTATCTACTCGCCGTTCTACTACTACGGCTACCCCTACGTATATGCGCCGCGCGTCGCTGTGGTAGAGGTTCCGACATATACCTACACAACGGTGCCGGCTTCTCAATACGGCAGCGGGTATTACATGAGCCCAGGCGCATACACTGGCCTGGATGCTGCCTTGAGCGATATCCGCACCGCCTGGCTGGATGGCAGAGCGGATTTGATGATAAAGCATATCGATCCAAATACCCAGGTCGCAATCTATCTCGATGGGGAATACTCATACTCTGTGCCTGGGTCGGATTATTCTAAGATGGTAGAAGACGCCATAGGCCACATTCGCACGGTAAGCTTCACATTTAACAAAGTAGAACGCCGATCGGATGGTGCATATATGGCCAGCGGCACACAGGAGTTTTACGACGTGAACAACAACCTTAAAAACGTCAATGTGAGCTTCACTGTCGCGCTGCAGAACTCTAATTGGGTGATTGTCGCGGCGGGTTCGTCGGAGGAATAGTAATCGAAAAATGCCGTTCTGAAAAATCCATATCCCGAATCGGATCAGCAGCCTCGAGTTTGACGACGTTCAGCATCGGCCGAAACACGGGGCTGCGCTTATTTATAACGCTCTTGGCGATGCTGAACATACCGAAAGAAATGAAAAAGAAAAGCACGATCACCACACACTGAGTCAGCCAAACCGGGCAGGCGTCCTCATATATGCGAGGGCTGACCGTATATTCCACGGATGTCCGCATTGCCATGTCAGAATCAGGAGCCAGCCGGTTAAACGGGTCTTTTATTGAGTGATATGCCTCGATGATGTCTCGCAGTCGCTGAGCTGCGACAGGGTCATTTGGGTTCCGGTCCGGGTGATTACGCAGCACACCTTCTCTGAAAGCACGTTTTACCGCACCCTGTGAAGCGCCTCTGCTGACCCCTAAAATTTCATAGCAATCGCGCGCCAATACGATCGATCCTCTCTGTGCAAAACTATAATCCGCCACCCGGCCACCGTCACCTGCATTATATCCAATAATTGTCGTAATGCAAGCCTGATGGGTAATCGTCGTTGACAGGGTATAAGACAGAGTCTATAATTCGAGAGTCACAGGAGGTCTGGCCGGTTGGCCGACGTAAGGTGAACAGCTATGAACATCAAGTTTTTAGGACACGCGTCATTTCTATTAACCACCAGCGCAGGCACGCGCATAATAACCGACCCGTTCGACCCTAACGCCTACCCAGGCGCTTTGAAATATGCACGCATCAACGAAAAGGCCGATGTGGTAACGGTGAGCCATGATCATGCAGATCATCACGCGAGCAATCTCATCGCTGGCGGGCCAATGATAATCAAAGGAAGCGGCAAGTTCGTTGCAGACGGGGTCGATATATTTGGTGTTCCGACCTACCATGACGACGAACACGGTGCGCAGCGCGGAAAGAATACAATATTTGTCTTAAGCGCCGATGGGCTTAGAGTGGCGCATTTTGGTGATTTGGGACACGTGCTGACGGGAGATCAAGCGGCGGAGGTAGGCTCTGTTGATGTAGCATTGATTCCTGTAGGGGGATTTTACACGATAGATGCGAAACAGGCTGCAAAAGTAGCTGAGCAGGTGAGCGCGCGCGTGGTTATTCCGATGCACTACAGCAACGAAAAGTGCAGTTTCCCTATTGCGAGCGTGGAGGGTTTTATCGCAGGCAAGCCAAACGTCGTGCGCAGTGGTGAGTCTGCCGTAGATGTAAACCCAGGCGAATTGCCGGCCGAGCGAACGATAATCGTGCTCGAACCCTCGCTTTAATCGCTGTTTTTGGCGGATTTATGCCGAAATCAGGATAAATTGACGGGTTTGGCTTTCTCCTGCAAATAATCCACGCATCCCTGCAGCACGGTTGTCATCATGCAGCGTATTGCTTCGACGAGGCTGGGCGACCAGCCTGCGTATTCGTCGGCTGTTACGATATCCAGAGCCGCGAGATACGTGCCGATCAATTCGTGCGAGGGGACGCTCATACTGCAAATTTTGGAACAAAATCTGTGAAGCGCGGCCGCAAACGATGTGCCGCTAGTGTCACCGGAACTCAACCGGATGTAGTCGGCTATGAGTTCGGCGCGGAGGAGCTGTCGCTCCGCCGTT
This sequence comes from Armatimonadota bacterium, assembly GCA_050948905.1. Lineage (GTDB taxonomy): Bacteria > Armatimonadota > UBA5829 > UBA5829 > UBA5829 > DTKD01. The sequence continues at coordinate 2,362,800 of JBMNES010000001.1, forward strand.
GTGAGCTGAGTAAATCGACTTGCTGCCAGATCGATACCCTGGTTCAGTGCCGCTGCTTCATAATCGAGCATTTTGCCGATCAGGTCACGCGCATCCGCAAGTGTCGGGCGCTGTATCACGGCTGCTGAATCTACCTTGCTGTGGCTCTGGGTCTGATTATGGCATTTTACTTGTGGCACTTTGCTGCACCATCCTGTCTAGTCTGCGATATAGTTCAGTACAGACTGTGTTTTGGCCTGTTAAGCCAGCCATTGAACTTATCGGCAGAAATTGACAGGAACTTGAGGAGACCGAAATTTTGGCAACAGACAGTCAATTGTTGTGCAACATTCGCGTTGCGCTGGGTCAGATCAATACGACGGTAGGAGACCTCGACGGCAACGCTAAATTGATTAGTGACAATATAAAACATGCTCGCGATTGTGGTGCGGATATTGTCGTTTTCCCCGAACTGGCTATCACCGGCTATCCCCCTGAGGATTTGCTGCTGCGAAAGGATTTTATCGCCGACAACATTTCCACTCTAAGAAATATCGCACAGCACACTTATGGCATCACTGCATTGGTCGGCTTTGTCGATTCAGATGCTGCGGGGATGTACAACGCGGCGGCTGTTATCTGCGACGGCGAAATCTGTGGAGTTTATCGCAAGTCGAGTCTGTGTAACTACAGATACTTCGACGAGCACCGCTACTTTCAGGCAGGGCGAACCAGCGGCATCTTTAAGATATCAAGCGCCACCTGTCGTATATCCATTCACGGCGACTGTCTCGACCACGCGGACGACGCAGATATAATCTTCGACCTAAACGCCTCCCCGTTTTATCCCGGTCAATCGAGCGATCGGGAGCAGCAACTTAAACGCAACGGCCGTGCAATAATTCAGGTCAACCTTGTCGGCGGTCAGGACGAATTAGTCTTTGCAGGCGGATCGGTAGTTACAAGTGAGGCAGGGGAGACTGTTTTCAGAGGGGTGCCGTTTAAACAGCAACTCGCCATCGTCGATATAGCCGTCCCCGGGGACAAAACGGCTCGTCCAGAAACATCAAAATCAGCGTGCGAACCGACCCCATCCGCGCAGTCTGTAAGCGAGGTCGAGGAAATATATAGCGCACTCGTGCTCGGCACTCAGGATTACGCATACAAAAATGGATTTAAGGAAGTTGCTCTAGGAATGAGCGGCGGGCTTGATTCGGCTTTGGTGGCCTGCATAGCGGTCGATGCGGTCGGCGCCGATTCGGTTCATCTACTGATAATGCCCTCCATATATTCCTCGCACGACACCCAGTCCGACGCGGAGTTGATGGCAGAAAAGTTAGGAGTAAAGCACAGCCGGGTGCCTATAAACGCACTTCTGCAAGCGTACCGCGAGCCTCTAAATACGCTGTTTGGCGATCATCCGGCTGGCATAGTGGAGGAGAATCTCCAGGCGCGAATTCGGGGCAATCTGCTGATGGCGCTGGCCAATCAAACAGGCGCACTTATATTAAATACCAGCAACAAAAGCGAAACAGCTTGCGGTTATTCGACACTTTACGGGGATATGGCAGGCGGCTTCTCTGTTCTCAAAAGCTGTCCCAAAACTCTGGTTTACAGACTCTGCGAATACCGCAACACGATTTCTTCCGTCATACCGGAATCCATTATCTCTCGCCCTCCTTCCGCCGAGCTGCGCCCCGACCAAAAGGACACCGATTCCCTGCCGCCTTACGATGTTTTGGATCCGATATTAGAAGCATACATCCAACAGCGCCTGGCAGTCCATGAAATCGTGCAGATGGGTTACAATGAGGAGCTTGTTCGAAGAATAATCCGATTGGTAAATCTCAGCGAATATAAACGTCGCCAGGCCGCGCCGGGCGTGTTATGGGGCTGGGATATGAAACTACCGATGACAAACGCCTATAAAGAGGGCTAATTCCGCCGTCGAAGCAATTGGGTCACTAAAACAACGACAACAGTAACATTATGTATGGCCGGGACAGAGGCACTACGGCGACTAGCCTAAATACGGTATTTTATACGTCACAAACCCTGTCATTTCGAACGTCACAAACCCTGTCATTTCGAACGTCACAATTTCGAACGTCACAAACCCCGTCATTTCGAACGTCACAAACCCCGTCATTTCGAACGCAGTGAGAAATCTGCTTTTTCCGGTTGACGGTTAACGGTTGTCGGTTGTCAGTTCTTATAAATAGATAGGTGGCGATCTCCGAATCGCCACCTCGTAACCCCACTGTCTTCCAAAAATAACGTAGTGTCCGATCTCCGTCTCGGACAATCCCGTCGCGAAAGCTGCTCCAGGCTGGGACAGAGGCTCGGCCATTACGCTCACAAATTTATTTCTGGTTTTCGCTCTATCTGCCCTTTCGCGTTTCCTTCCCCTCAGCGCCAGCTTTGCTCAATTCTCATCAGTGCCGAACAGATTATCCTTAATAACGACGTTCTTCTTAGCGTTATTGACAATCTGCCTGTTCGAATAGAACTCATTGCCCGTAATAATCGCAGATACAGTCTTCTCCCCAATCACGATCGGAGCGTGGCCCGCTGTGCCGATGAAAACGCTGTTAGAAATCCCTATTCTCCCACCTGCGACATTTATATATTCTTTAGTCTTTGGCGCGGGATCAATCGCGTGAAATGAACAATTATCGAAAGACACTCTGCCGCGACCATCGATACGGATCATCTCCTGCGCTTCGATCTCCCCTGACGCGCCGAATATGCCGCAACTTGTGAAACGAACAGGGCCGGAGTTCTTCTCGCTCACGACGATACGGCCGAATATCTGCGAGTTGGAGAAGCTGATGCCCGAATGCCCCTGGGTCTCTTCTACAAAGACAGCGACATCGCAACAGTCCGCCCCGCTCTGGGTCATCAGATAGTTGCCTGGTCCAGGGTCAGACGCTTTCATGAAATGAATGCCAGTCTTATACAAAATCGCAAAGCAGTTGGATACGTATTCCCAGTCGGATCTGGCAAAGATAAATGCGGTCCCGTTCTTAAACACCCAATCATCTGTCTTCGGCGCTTTCCCGCCCAGCACATGTGCGGTCCAGAACGGCCAGAAGTGGATGTTCTCCAGGCGGCCGACGTCGAAACACACGTCTACGAAAAGCCCTTTATACAGCGGTTGCCCGTAGAGGTTGCGGATGTAGTGTCTTCCTGCGACGCGACTACCAAAATCGACGCCCTGATAAGGGTTGACCAGTAGACAATCGATAATGCTGGGATTATCACACCCTGCCGAGGCAACGCACCAGGGATACGCGACCGGCTCCGTGTCCACCTTCTGCTCCGGATAGTAAATTGTCATTCCTTTGAGGGTCGAATTAGTGTTCAGTGTGATAAACGGTACACCGTTCGAATCACCTGCGCCCTCAACCGCCAGCAGCACACTGCCTGTGAGCCATGTCTTGTCGGAGTTATTCTTGGCTGAGACAATGGATGGTGGCTCGATCTTTGTCGGGCACGGAGGTGCGGTCCAGATTCCCTCAAGGGTGACACAGGCGGGAATGCTGAGGTGTGTTTTAATCATATAATTGCCGGCTGGAACCCGAACAATTCCACCGCCAGCCTCGCCCGCTTCAGCTAACGCCTTCTGGAAAGCATCGGTGTCATCGGTGACTCCATCACCCTTAGCTCCAAAGTCTTTAACGCTGCGTGCGAAATCACTTGAGGCTGCATAACTGCCAATTGGCAGAAGCCCAAGAAGAAATGCTGCAAATAGTATCTTAAAAATACACAAAATCATAATCCTCCACATCTGGCGTCTCGACAGAGATACCCTGTCGTTTCGAGCATGACAGACACTTCGTCATTCCAAGCGAAGTACCCTCGTTACCTCAAGCGTATCGAGGACTCTGTTTTATCGATTACCGATAGCATCTGCAATGACGCAGTGTACGGCCGCAGCCTTGGCACCCGCTTTTGCCCTCCGCGCTTCTGGCTGAAATAACCTTGTCAGTGGTTGCTGGCTGTGGTATACTAACGCGATTCAAAGAATCGGAGGGAACCGGATGAGGGTTATCTGTGCGCGAAAAGACCTTTACGAGGGAGTCCAGACTGCGGCCAGGGCGGTCAGCGCTCGCACCTCGCTGCCTATTCTCGGACACTTGCTGATTTCTGCTGAGGACGACAGGCTCCTCATTTCTGCAACTGACCTTGAAATTGGCATGGAGTGTGTCGTCGAGGCTAACATTGTGGAACCAGGTTCGATGACGGTGCCTGCACGGGTGTTCAACGAGGTTTTGTCATCGCTTCCTGAGACTGACGTATCTCTCACGCTTGATGAAGAATACAATGTGAAAATCCAGTGCGCAGCCTCAGAATTTTCCATAAAGAGCCTTCCGCCGGAAGAGTTCCCAATGCTGCCGCAGGTAGTAGAGGAACAAAGATTCACCATCAACTGCGACGTCTTACGAGACGCGGTCAAAAAGACGGCGTTTGCTGTGGGAATCGACGAATCTCGTGCTATTCTCACCGGCATATTGCTACAACTGACCGAAAATGGACTGAAATTTGTCTCCACCGACACGCATCGACTCTGTGTGATGGACTGCGAAACGACCGAATCCTCCGGCACGATAAATGCCACCGTGCCCGGCAGAGCGTTGACCGAGCTTTCCAGGGTTGTGCCAGAGGGCGATGGTATCGTATCTGTCACTATATCATCTAGCCAAATAAAGTTTACCGTCGATGATACGATACTGGTTTCGCGGCTTATAGAGGGTCAGTTTCCCAATTTTGAGAAAGTCATCCCTACTGAGCACACCAAGACGCTCATCATCCCCACTGCTCAGTTCGAACAGAGTCTGAAACGCGCCGCCATCGTCGCTCGCGATAGCTCGTTTAGAACTACCCTTAAGACCGCCGATGGTAAGCTCACTCTTACTGCAGAGAGCGGCAGCGTCGGTACGGCTCACGAGGAAGTCGAGATCGTCAAGGAAGGCGACGATATTGAAATGGCGTTCAGTGCCAGGTATCTTCTTGATCTGCTGGCGGTTGTGGACACTGAGGCTGTGATAATGGAATTGAGCGGTGAAGTAAATCAGGCACTGATTCGTCCACAGGGTCAGGATGATTACCTGTATGTCGTTATGCCTATGCAGGTAAGATAAAATCATCAGTTGTCGCGGTTGCTGACAGGGGCGCGGCTCATCGTCGATATTTATCCGACGGTTGCGGTTCGCGCATGCTGAACCCTCACCCTTTTGCCAAAGTATATCCTGTGTGCTATGCTTTCTAAAGTTAAGGAGTCAATTTGATGGCCGAAGCGGCTAATTTGTGCAGAAAATGTATACTGAATCTCACCCCGTATGTGCCGGGTAAACCCGTTGAGGAAGTGAAGCGGGAGCTTGGACTGGACGACGTTGTCAAGCTCGCCTCCAACGAAAACCCGCTTGGCCCGTCCCCGCGCGCGCTTGAGGCTATGCGAGAGGCTCTCGAAAATGTGTCGCAATACCCCGAAGGCAGTTGTTTTGAGCTGCGAAAAGCCACTGCGGCACATTTGGGTGTGGATCCGGATATGCTCATATTCGGAGCAGGCGCCGACGAAGTTATCCATTATCTCGGAGTAGCCCTGCTCGAAGACGGCGACGAAATTGTGCAGGCGGACCCAAGTTTTGTGCAATATAAAGCAGCTTCAACTCTTATGGATTGTCCGGCGCATCTCGTCGGGCTAAAGGATTGGACCCACGACCTGGATGCGATGCTCGATTGCGTCAACGAGCGCACCAAGATGTTTTTTATCACCAATCCAAACAACCCTACCGGCACTATGGTTACTTCCGAGCAGATAGAAAGGGTGCTGGATGCGCTCCCTGCTCGCTGTTTGCTGGTGTTAGACGAAGCCTATTACGAGTATGCTGATGATCTCTCGTATACAAGATCAATAGAGTGGATAAAGCAGGGTCGAAACGTCATAGCTCTACGTACGTTTTCGAAGATTTATGCGCTGGCAGGGGTAAGGGTTGGCTACGGAGTTGCGCCGAAGGGCATAATTGACCTGTTAGAGCGCGTCCGTGCGCCATTCAATGTAAACTCAATCGCACAGGCTGGTGCGGTGGCGAGTCTTGCTGATCCGCAGCAGGTAAGTCGCAGCAGGGATCAAAATCGCCGCTCGAAAGAGTATCTTTATAGTGAATTGGACAGAATGGGGCTTTCTTATACCCCGACACAGGCAAACTTTTTGTGGATAGACGTGGGTCGAAATTGCCGGGAGGTCTTTGATGGGCTGCTGCGGCAGGGCGTTATCGTCCGCACAGGAGACATTTTCGGCTGCCCGAACCATATCCGCGTTACAACTGGAACCGACGAGCAAAACGAACGGTTTATTGATTCTCTTGGAAAGGTGCTGGCATGATAGTTATACTTTCACCAGAAGCTTCAGAATCCGATCTTGATGAGATTCTTGGGAATTTAAAAGAAAGAGGATATGGCGTACACATATCCAAGGGCATTGAGAAGACCATCGTTGGGGTCATCGGTGCTCATGACGACGATAAGCTGATCGTGGCTGAACAGCTCTCCTCGTTGGCCTACGTAGAGCGAGTTGTGCCCATTCTGAAGCCCTTTAAAGTCGTCAGCCGAGAGTTTCACCCGGACAAGACCATTATTAAGGTCGGCGGGGTCGACATAGGGGGTCAGAAGGTCGCCGTGATGGCTGGTCCTTGCTCGGTGGAATCTGAGGGTCAGACTATCGAAGTCGCAAAGGCGGTCAAAGCGGCAGGGGCTAGTATCCTTCGAGGAGGGGCATTCAAACCCAGCACCTCGCCTTATAGCTTCCACGGCCTTGGCGAGGATGCTTTGAAGATGCTGGCTGCGGCTAGAGAAATCACGGGGATGCCGATTATCACCGAGGTTATGGATACGCGTGACGTTGAGCTGGTCTCCAAATACGCCGACATACTGCAGATAGGCACTCGCAACATGGCGAACTATTCACTGCTGACAGAGGTCGGCAATGCGCGCAAGCCGGTTATGCTGAAGCGGGGAATGGCGTCTACCATTGAAGAGTGGCTCCAGGCGGCGGAGTATATCGCAAACCAGGGCAACTACGAGATCATACTCTGCGAGCGAGGCATTCGAACTTTTGAGACATACACTCGGAATACTTTCGACGTCAGCGCTATTCCTACAGTGCTCGGCTTGAGCCATTTGCCGATCATCGCGGATCCCAGCCACGGCACAGGGCGAAGAGCTTTGGTGCCGGGAGTCGCAAAGGCTGCCGTAGCTGCGGGGGCTGATGGCTTGATGATCGAAGTGCACCCACAGCCGGAGAAAGCGCTGAAAGACGGCGCACAATCACTTACGCCGGATGGATTTGATGTTTTGCTTAAGGAGTGCGGCGCCGTCGCTCGTGCGGTCGGTAGATACATCTGATGCAGCCCACTGATTCCAACTCGGTGATATTCGACACCGTCGCGGTAGTTGGCGTTGGCCTGATCGGCGGTTCGATTGGTATGGCCGCAAGACGTAAGGGGTTGGTTCGGCGGGTCATAGGCATCGGCAGGGCCGAGCAGAGGTTGATGCGGGCCAAAATCCTGGGGGCCATTGATGAATATACCCTCGATATGGCAAAAGGCGCCTCTTCGGCTGATCTGGTCATTATCTGCACGCCTGTGCGATTAGTCGTGCCGACTCTTGAAGCCATGATAGGGTCCCTGCAGCCCGGGGCGATTGTCACCGACGCAGGGAGCACAAAACGGGAGATAGTCGAGCAGGCCGATGCGATTATGCCTTCGGGGACATATTTCGTAGGTGGTCACCCGATGGCTGGATCGGAGCAGACCGGTGTGCAGGCGGCCAGGGCAGACCTGTTTGAAGGCGCGACCTATGTCCTGACTCCACAGGCGGATACTCATATCGCGGCTTTGGGAAGAGTGGCGGACTTCGCGATGGGGCTTGGCGCGAAGGTTGAGATTCTTGACCCGGAAAAACATGATCGAGCCGTGAGTGTAATCAGCCACCTACCCCATGCGATCGCATCAGCATTGATGCAGCTTGCTCAGGCCTGCCACACGCGCTCGGAGAGGGCTTTTCATCTCGCTGCGGGCAGTTTCAGGGACCTTACCAGGATAGCCGATAGCTCTCCGGAACTGTGGCGGGATATTTGCCTTACTAATTCGACTTCCGTTGCCGAGGCCATCACTGGGTTACAGGAGATTTTAGAGGAATTCAAGAAGTCTCTGAACGCAAAAGACGAAAAATCGATAGAGAAGTTCTTCGAAATTGGCCGGCAGATTCGAGAAGAGTATCTCAGAATCTCTCAGTGATCGGATCGAAGTTACATATTTTGTGTAATGCATAAACCAATAGTAGCAATAGATGGCCCGGCAGGGGCTGGAAAAAGCACGGTCGCACAGGGTGTGGCCGATAGGCTCGGCTACTTGTATATTGACACTGGGGCGATGTATCGTGCCATAGCCTGGAAGGTGCTGGAGGCGGATATTCCGCTCAACGACACAAAGGCGATCGTCGCTTTGGCCATGCGCACGGAGATCAAACTGATAAACATCGACTCCGAACTACACGTTTTCGCTGATGAAGAAGACGTTAGCCTGCAAATCCGAACCCCCGAAGCCACAAGAGCCGCTGCGCCGGTGAGCGCTATACCGGGAGTCAGAAAAAGACTTGTTGAGCTTCAGCGAAACCTTGCTGCAGAAGGTGGTGTGGTAATGGAAGGCAGGGATATCGGCACTGTGGTCTTTCCGGACGCAGAAGTTAAGATATTTCTCACTGCCAGCGCTCAGCAACGAGCCAACCGCAGGGTGGCGCAGATGAAAGAGATGGGGCTGGAGGCTGACCCTGCTCAGATTGCAGCAGAGATGCGGGACCGCGACCTGCGAGACAGTTCAAGAGCTGACGCCCCGCTGATGCAGGCCGCTGATGCGGTGCTAGTCGATACCGATCGAATGTCCGTCGAACAGGTAGTAGATGCAATCGTCGCTATCCACGACAAAAAGACTGGTCAGGCCGAGAAAGACTGATGCTGTATAAAATTGGCAAGTCGCTGAGTTGGCTGGTCGCCAAATTATTCGGCAAAATGCAGGTCATCGGACAGGAAAACATCCCGCGGCAGGGTGGGGTGATGATCTGTGCTAACCACGTCAGCTATGCGGACCCCCCGGTTCTCGGCGCGGGTTGCCCTCGGCAAATCCATTACATGGCCAAAATTGAGCTGTTTCAAGTGCCTGTGCTAGGCTATTTGATAAGAAAAGTTGGGGCGTTTCCGGTTCAGCAGAGAACCGCCGACCGCACAGCCCTCAAAACCGCCGTGGACTATCTCAACAAAGGGGAAGTAGTCGGTATGTTTCCTGAGGGTCAAAGGGTCTTTGGCGACGAACTCGGCCCGGCGCTTCCGGGGGTAGGTATGATCGTGTTGCGAGCGAAGGTCCCGGTAATCCCCGCTGCTCTGATCAACACCGACAAATTGCTGCCTGCGCACAAAATTCTGCCCAGATTCTCCCGTGTGCTGGTGGTTTATGGTGAGCCTTTAGATTTGAGCGACTTACACGACCTCCCCGGCCGCGAAGCGATCGAGGAAGCCGGCAGGCGTATTATGAGCGCGATCGGTGAACTGCTCACTAAGCACCGCTGACATTCCCCGATCTGCCGTGATGATTTTAGAACGTATGGCCTGTAATGTCCTGAGCTGATCTTATTAGAATCACCGGTTTTACCAGGCTGCCATCACGTTCACACGATGACGCCCCAGTGACCTGCACGTGTGTCCAGGCGGGGTTAAGCGATTCGCCGACTGGCAGTATGCATTTTACCCCGACTGAGCTTCCATCGTCGATGACAAACCACTTCGGATTGCTGTCCGGGTCTATAGAGATAATTCTGCCCCATCCTCGCACCAGCAAGCCGATGTTGTTTACTCCTGTTCCCCCTGTGATCCCATACTGACCCCAGCCGGTCAGGATATCAAGGGCGTCCCCGCCACCGAGCGATTTATTGGTCATACCCAACGGCAACACCGACCCTGTGCCGGTCGCATAAACGCCTGTAGCTTCTATATATCGCTCACCAGAAGATTTGGTGTTGACCTGGCCATAGACATTGACCTGGGTGCCGACAGTAAAACCGTGAGAAGGTTTTTCAACTCGAATGCCGTACACTCTATCAGGGGATTCTATATAGAACACATCGTCCCACGCAGCCGAGACAATATATGATTTCAGGAAAGCAGATGCATGATCAGGCAGTTGTTTGACCTCGCGTCCTGCAAAGCTCCCTTTAAGCCCAACAGTATGCCACTTGCCAACCGAAACTCCAATAAATTCAGCGTTTTCTCCGACTACATCGCGCTGACCCAGGTCATTAGCCGACCACGAGACGATCGATCCGTCGGCCTTCAGGCCCGCACAGTGATATGGCCCTGCAGCAATGGCCACGAAACCTGAGTTCGGCTCCGGTACATTACGCTGCCCGAAAGAATTGTCTCCCCAAACCCTTACGGAACCATCCGATTTCAAGGCCATAGATACATTGCGACAAGCCGCAATAGCCACATATCCCGAATTGGGTTCAGGTACGTTACACTCCCCCATACTTCCGGTGCCCCACGCCGTTATGGAACCGTTTGCCTTCAGGCCCAGATTGTGGCTCTGGCCGCAGGCAACAGCTACAAAACCTGAGTTGTTGCCAGGCGGAGGATTGCACTGTCCTTTATTGTTGTTACCAAATAATACTACTGACCCATCAAATTTTAATGCTATGGTGTGGAAATCCCCGGCATCCGCCATAACAAAGCCGCTGTTAGGCTCAGGAACCACAGTACACCCCGACTCATTTTTGCCCCATGCCGCTATTGAGCCATCTGACTTCACAGCAACGCTATGATAAAGCCCTACTGCCACTGTAGCGAAATCACTGTTTGGCGCAGGCGGTTGTGCCTGACCATAAGCGCTGTTTCCCCATCCAACAACGCTTCCATTGGCGCGAATGCCGAGGTTGCAGAAATAACCGGTTGAGATTGCAACTACATCATCGTAGGGTCTGGGGTAGTTACACTGCACTGTAGCGTTGTCTCCCCAACAAACGACGGTACCGTCCCGTTTTAGCCCCATTGAATGATCCATTCCAGCAGCTACGGCGACGAAGCCGGTGTTAGGGGAAGGCACCTCACATTGACCTTTCCTGTTGCAGCCCCAGGCTACGATGGACCCGTCTTCTTTCAGTGCCAGGGCGTGTTTGAAACCGGCGTCGATCGCTATGTATCCTCCGTTCGGTTGCGGAACATTGCACTGGCCATAATCGTTTTGTCCCCAGGCCGCTACAGTCCCGTCTGCTCTGAGAGCTACAGTGAAGGCGTAACCACAGGCCACGGCCACAAAATTCGCATTTGGGCCTGGAATCGAGCGCTGCGAGTAGGTGTTGTTGCCCCAAATCACCAGAGTGCCGTCGTTTTTGAGGGCCGCATTGTGCATTCCACCCGCGTCTACGGCCACGAAATCTTGATTTGGGACAGGGGGATTGATTTTACCCTCGGCAGTGGCACCCCATGCTACGGTTGAACCATCTGATTTCAGTGCGACTGTATGGGTCATGCCGCACGATAGCTGAACGAAGTTCTCATTTGGCTCCGGAATGTCTAATTGCCCCAACCGATTGTCTCCCCACATCGTAATGGAGCCATCTGCACGTAGCGCAGCACTGAATTTCGTGCCGCCATCGACTTGAACAAATCCTGTATTGGGAGAAGGGACGTTACACTGTTGGCAATCGTTATCCCCCCAGGCGACAACCGATCCGTTAGGCTGTAGACCCAGGCTGTGAGTATCACTGCAAGCGATGCTGCTAAATTTAGGTAGAGGCTGCGCGATTTGCGTGCCCCAACTCAGTATGTATCCGCTTCCATACGCCGATGATATCACCGCAGCAATTAAAATAACCGCGGCACAAATTATCACGATGCTTCGATGCTTCACCCTCATATTTTTCCACACTCTTGAGGCTCAGCAAGACCTCTCCTCGCTTTATTCTTAAATACAGTCTACGTTCGCCTCAATACGAAGTCAACCGTTAATGACGAATCTGAAATTAAGTTTAAGCGGCCGGGCGAAGGAAAACGGGTCGGAACTGAATAACCTCGAATTGAGGATATCACGGGAGGTTTCGACTATGAATGGCAGGACGCCAAACAGGATGATTGCCACAATTATCTTGCTGGGAGTTCTGGGTGTGGTAGGAATGTCGATTTGCCGGCAGATGCAAAGCCGAGCGCAGATTCGACAAATCAGCGTCCAATTCGTGGCAGCCGCAAGCAGCCTGAATCTTATCCAGTTGCGAGAATACGTCTCCGATGACGATAAAAATATGCTCCGCAGCTCATATATCGAATCGGCTGCAAAAAAATTGGCGCCCTTCAAAAAAAGAACGAACTCCAAAGTGGAAGTTGCGGTCAATGAATTGAAGACAGATGGCGATTTGGCCTATGCTTACTTGACTAGTCAGACTATGCTCGACGATAACGAAAAAATAGAGGAAGAATGGGTGTTGGTTTGTGTGCGCGAGGGAGGTGCGTGGGTAGTGGACCTGGAGGAGACTTTAAAACGCGGTCATTGCCCCATCGACAAATACGTGCAGTTCAAAGGATTTCGAGTTAAGTGAGCGTTATTTACCGGGCAGATTACGCTTTGCCAATGGACGGTTCGGAGCCTGTCGGATCCTGCGAGATATGGGTTCAGAACGGTCGCATTCGAGATATAGGTCAAAACCTGTCGAAACGGCATCCGCAAATTCCCATACATGATCTCGGCTGCGCTGTCATGCTCCCTGGTTTCGTAAACGCGCATTCGCACATAGAATACTCCCTCAGCCGTAATCGTTATGACGCTTTAAATTTATGGCAATGGCTGGGTGCAGTGGGCTTCCGAGGTCAAAATAGACCGACTGAGCAGGTTATCACAGCCTCAGCACGTCTCGGCGCGGCAGAGTGTGCATATTCCGGCATCACATGCGCGGCGGATAGCTCCTTTTCGGGCCTCGCAGCCTATGCGCTTGACGAAATCGGCCTGCGTGGTATCGTCTATAAAGAACTCTTCGGCCAGAGTATGGGTGAGAATTATGAACGGGGATTTCTCAGTGTGTTGGAGGATGTGCGCCGGTTGCGCTCCGAAACGAGTGAGCGAATCCGCATCGGCATATCCCCGCATAGCGTATACACTTCTAATGTCGAAGTGTTGAGGCTTTGCGCCGAGACCGAATTGCCAGTTGCGATCCATCTTGCTGAGACAAAGGCTGAGAGCCTATACACCCTTGACGGAACTGGGCCGCTATCGGACTGGCGCAGGTCGCTGGGTTATGAAGCGCCGGGCTATCAGACTTCTCCTGGTCATATATTAAAAGAAGCGGGTCTGTTGCGGAACGGAGTGACTCTCGCGCATTGTGTTCATGTTCACGAAGATGAAATTGCTCAAATAGCGGCCTCAGGGGCTGGGGTTGCCCATTGTCCTCGGTCGAACTCGTATTTAGGGGCTGGGATATTCCCTATGCGAGAATTTTGTGAAAATGGCGCTAAAATCGGACTCGGCACAGATAGTGTTGCTAGTTGTCTCAAAATGGACTTTTTCGAGGAGATGCGGTTCGCCCTTGCAATTCACAGAGCGCAAGAACAGGACGCCGGGACTGTTACGGCTAAGCAGATTCTCGAATTGGCAACTGTCGGCGGCGCGACGATGCTGGGGTTAGAGAATGAAATAGGGCAGTTGAAAGCTGGAATGCGGGCCGATATGATAGTTGTGGATATTACCGACTCCCTTCCGAATGAGGACATTTATCTAAGCGTTATCTCAAAATCGCCGGATGACATTATCTTGAGACTTGTGGACGGCGTCACATTGACGCCGGCCGTTGCGGATAGGGCAGGGGAATTGATGAGCCTGATGGAGCAAAACTAGATTGCATAAAAACAGATTTATGACCGCCATCGTGCTGATAGTTGGCGCGGCGATAGTTTGTGGGTTGTTTCGTTTCAACTATAACCCGCAGTATTATGACAATCTCTACGACAGATATCTGATCGTCAATATGCTGGCTCTTATCTGGTTGCCGATGGCCGTGATATTGCTGATGTTTCGAGCAACCCCAGAGAGTTTTGGGTTCGCCAAGGTCAAATCGCGACAGATATGGGTGCTTACAGTCGCGTTGTTTGCAGGGTTGTTTGTATTGATTGTCTTAGCTGCCAGGCTGCCAGCTTTCCAGCATTACTATCCCATGTTCAAATGGTTCCGCGGCTTCGAGTCGGCGTTTCCAACAGCATCTTCAAATCCATTTGTGGTGGCTCCCTGGCTGATGCTGTATGCTGAGGCGAGCTATGGAATGTATTTGTTCTGCTGGGAGTTTTTCTTCCGCGGATTTTTGCTATTTGGGTTACAGCGATCGTTAGGTTCAGTGGCTGCGGTCATTCTGCAGGCTATAGCGTTTGGGTTTCTGCACTGGGGTAAGCCCGAGATGATACCCTCATTTGCGGGTGGGGTAATTCTGGGTATACTGGCACTCAGCGCACGATCGTTTTTACCAGCATTTGTCCTGCACTGGGCCGCATCAATAAGCCTGGATATTATGGTAGTGTTATCCCATCCTAAGCCGTAGCCAGCAGCCAGCGTTGTCGGTTGTCGGTTGTCGGTTTACGGTTTATGGTTGGCGGTTGGCGGTTTGCTGTCATCCTGCGCGAAGTCGCAGGATCACCTCTCAAGTTTTGTCATTTCGAACGCAACCAAACTCTGTCATTTCGAACGCAACCTAACCCCGTCATTTCGAACGCAATCTAACCCTGTCATTTCGAACGAAGTGAGAAATCTGCTTTTTCCGGCGTCCGAAATCCGGTGTTCGAAGTTCGATCAAGCTTTCTGAGGCTCTGCATGGTACCGCGCCACATCGCTATTTCTGGCTTTCGCCTCTTTCGCGCTTTCGCGTTTCCTCAATATTCGACGTCCGAGTAGCCCTGTCATTTCGAACGAAGTGAGAAATCTGCTTTTTCCGGCGTCCGAAAACCGGTGTTCGAAGTTCGATCAAGCTTTCTGAGGCTCTGCATGGTACCGCGCCATATCGCTATTTCTGGCTTTCGCCTCCTTCGCGCTTTCGCGTTTCCTCAATATTCGACGTCCGAGTAGCCCTGTCATTTCGAACGAAGTGAGAAATCTGCTTTTTCCGGCGTCCGAAAACCGGTGTTCGAAGTTCGATCAAGTTTTCTGAGGCTCTGCATGGTACCGCGCCATATCGCTATTTCTGGCTTTCGCCTCCTTCGCGCTTTCGCGTTTCCTCAATATTCGGCGTCTGACTAAACGCCCACTTTTACCTTCTTTGGAGCGCACCCCGTCGCCTGCGGGTTGTCAATAACCTGCTGCAAAAACTGACCAGTATACGACCCGTCCACCTGTGCCACATGCTCTGGGGTGCCTACGGCAACGATCTCGCCGCCCTTATCCCCGCCCTCAGGGCCCAGGTCTATGATATAGTCCGCAGATTTGATCACGTCCAGATTATGCTCAATAACCAGCACAGAGTTGCCGTTATCGACCAGTTTGCCTAACACATCCAGCAACCTGGCCACGTCGTGGAAATGCAGCCCCGTGGTCGGTTCGTCGAGTATATAAAGGGTCTTCCCAGTAGCGCGCTTCGCCAGTTCGCTGGACAGCTTAACTCTCTGCGCCTCGCCACCCGACAACGTCGTCGCAGGCTGGCCCATTCGAATGTAGTCCAGACCCACATCACTGATCGTTTGTAGCCTTCTGTGAATACGAGGAATGTTCTTAAAGAATTCCACCGCCTGATTCACGGTCATATCCAGCACATCGGCGATGCTCTTTCCCTTATATTTAACTTCCAGCGTCTCCCGGTTGTATCTCTTTCCCTTGCAAACTTCACACGGCACATAAACATCAGGCAAAAACTGCATCTCGATCTTAATAATGCCGTCCCCTTTGCAAGCCTCGCACCTGCCGCCCTTTACGTTGAAGCTGAATCGACCCGGTTTATACCCGCGCATCCTGGCTTCAGGGGTCTGGCTGAACAGGTCGCGAATCATATCGAAAACACCCGTATATGTAGCAGGGTTAGATCGTGGGGTGCGGCCGATTGGGCTTTGGTCTATGTCGATCACTTTGTCGATGTTTTCCAAGCCTTTAATCTCGTCGTGAGTGCCCCACACCTTATGCGTGCCGTGGAGTTGATACAACAACCTCGGCAGAAGAGTCTCCCTTATAAGCGTGCTCTTTCCCGACCCCGACACCCCGGTCACACAGGTCAACACGCCCATCGGAATTTTAACGTCGATATTTTTCAGATTATGATGGCGCGCCCCGGTCAGCTCGATCCAGTTTCCATTTGGCTTGCGTCGGGCTGCAGGAACGGGGATGCTGAGTTCATGGGAGAGGTATTTTCCCGTGATCGAGGCGCTGGACTTACAGATATCCTCTAATGTTCCCTCAGCGATTACCTCTCCGCCGTGTTCACCTGCCCCAGGGCCGATGTCTATGATATGATCGGCCGCAAACATCGTCTCTTCGTCATGCTCCACCACAATAATGGTATTTCCCAGGTCCCTGAGCTTATGCAGCGTGCCGATAAGCCGCTTATTGTCCCGTTGATGCAGACCGATTGAAGGCTCGTCGAGGATATACAGCACCCCCATAAGCCCGCTGCCGATCTGCGTGGCCAATCGAATACGCTGGGCCTCTCCTCCTGCAAGCGTGGCAGCGGCCCGGTCGAGAGTGAGATAATCCAGCCCAACGTCCAGCAAAAATTTCAATCGAGCGCGGATTTCCTTAATGACCTGTTCCCCGATTATCGCCTCTCTGCTCGTAAGCGACAGGGTTTGAAACCAATCGTAAGCCCCGGCCACAGATTTAGCCGCCACGTCCGAGATATCCAATCCGCCGATAGTTACCGCCAGGCTCTCCGGCTTCAGCCGTTTACCACCACACGCCCCGCACGGCACCTCGGACATATACTGCTCGATTTCGTCTTTAATGGTATCCGACGTCGTCTCTTCATACCGCCGCTCAAGCAGTCCCATCACACCTTCAAAATGGGTGCGATATGTCCGCGACGATCCCCTGAAGCGACTCTTATATGTAATTGTAATCGGCTCTTCTGCGCCGTTTAGCAGCGCATCTATGGAACTCGACGGCAGGTTTTTTATCGGTGTATTAATATCGAATCCATAAAGATTCGCCAGACCGCGGATCTGTGCCATCACCCAGTCGTTTGTGCCTCTGGCAAACGGCGCAATCGCGCCCTGTGTGATCGACTTCTCACGATCAGGCAATATCAGGTCAGGGTTAAGTCTTCTGTGCGCCCCAAGACCGTGGCATTCCGGACACGCGCCATAGGGGCTGTTAAACGAAAAGCTGCGCGGCGCGATTTCCTCCAGCCCGATCCCACATTCCGTACAGGCGAAGTTCTCAGAAAACAGCAGCTCTTCCTGATCTATTACATCCACCGCCAGCGTCCCGGAACCTTTGCGCAGCGCGGTCTCAACTGAATCGTTCAGCCGTTTCTCTATGCCGGGTTTGATAATCAGCCGATCGACCACGACTTCGATTGTATGGATTTTATACCGATCCATCTCTATGTCGTCGGTCACTTCGTACACTTCTCCATCGACCCGCACGCGCACGAACCCTTCCTTGCGCACATCGTCGATGAGTTTACGATACTGCCCTTTTTTGCCACGAATAAGCGGCGCCAGCACCTGTATCTTACTGCCTTCGGGCAGGCTCATAATCGAGTCCACCATCTGCTCCACGGTCTGCTGGGTGATCTCCCTGCCGCACTGCGGACAATGCGGGTGGCCGATCCTGGCAAAAAGCAGCCTCATATAGTCGTATATCTCCGTCACCGTGCCGACAGTCGAGCGAGGGTTTCGGGTGGTGGATTTCTGGTCGATGGAGACGGCTGGGGACAGGCCGGTGATGTCGTCGACGTCGGGCTTATCCATTTGCCCAAGAAACTGGCGCGCATAAGAGCTAAGCGACTCCACATACCGCCGCTGCCCCTCAGCATAAATAGTATCAAAAGCAAGCGAGGACTTCCCCGACCCCGAAAGCCCCGTTATGACCACCATCTTATCCCGCGGGATTTCGACGGTAATATTTTTCAGATTATGCGCCCGCGCCCCAGTGACGACGATTTTATCTAAACCCATCCGTGTTCTCCTGTTACCCTATTGTACCACGCGCAAACAGCGCATTCAACCGGATGGACGAACATTTGTGCGACGCTTTACAAGTCCGCCTTAACCGAATATCATTTTGTCAGAACCAGGAGAGGAGGACAAATCGTTGAAAGCAGGTATAGCCACCATTGCCCTGCGCCGTTACGGTATCTCCACCGCTTTGGATATAGCGGGACAGGCGGGATTTTCAGGAGTTGAAATCTGGGGCAAGCCGCCGCATACTCCCGATGAGTTCGATGAAGACCATACCAGGCGTGTTCGGGACCGCGCTCGCGCTAATGGGCTGAAGATTCCAATATTCGGTTCCTATGCAAACCCATCCTGGCCGGAGTTCTCTCAAAAATCCAGCGATGCTATCAAAATTGCATTGATTCTAGGGGCTAAAATTATACGTGTCTGGGCTGGAAATAAAGAACCCCACCAAGCCGATGAGCAGGATTGGAGATACGTCGCTGCCTCGCTGCGAGAGTTCGCCCTGCGCGCGGAGTATGAGGGATTGCAGTTGGCAATCGAGATGCACTCTGCCACACTCTGCCATACACCCGAGGGCTCTGTGAAGATGCTGGAGATGGCGGATACACCTAACCTAAAGCTGAACTATCAAGTCGCCGATTTCGCCAACCCAAATGTCGATCACGATATAGCTATGGTGGGCGATAATGTTGTAATGGTGCACGCACAGAACTTCGCCCCGTCGAGCTACAAACCAGGAGAGATGGTTCGCACTCTTGTTCAGGACGGCACTGTCGACTACGAACGGGTGCTGTCGCTGCTGTCTGAGCATAATTTTCACGGCTATGTGAACGTGGAGTTTCTCAAAGACGAGGAGATAAGCGAGGTCGCGATGCTGGAGTCGCTCAAAAAGGACGCCGCCTATCTGTCCGAACTGGTGTCGCGCTACGAGTAATCAGCGCTTTTCGATCTCCGTGATCTTATCGAGGCGTCGTTGAAACCGCTCGTCACTCTTGAATTGTGCACCAAGAAAAGCCTTAATCAAGTCGAGCGCAAGATAATAAGCAACAACACGGCCGCCGAGGCAGATGATGTTCATATTGTCATCTTCGACGCCCTGTCGAGCTGAAAAGCAGTCGGTAATCAGCGCGGCGCGCACATTCGCGATCTTGTTTGCTGCTATAGCCGCGCCGACACCGCTGCCGCATACAGCTATGCCGCGCTCTACCTCGCCTGTGGCAACCGCATTTGCCAGGGGAATAACGAAGTCCGGATAATCGTCTCCGGGCATAAGCCGATCTGCGCCGAAGTCGATAATGCTGTGTCCGAGGCTTATCAGCTCATCAGCCAGGCGTTGCTTTAACTCAAACCCACCGTGATCCGCGGCCATTCCGATAACCATTTTGTTCCCCCGCCAAATTATAAAGCCACTGTTGAAGTGTTGTACCCTCGACATTCTAACCGTAAACGGAGGTTTGATATGCTGAGCTTGGGGTATACAACTCGCAAGCGAATAATCGGAGATGATCTGCTATGGGAATTTGTGATTTCATATCCTCCAATGAAGGGGCACAGAAATGCCTGGCCGGTATAGACTTTCCTGCCGATAAGCAGAGTATTTTACGCTGGATCGAATCCAGCGATGGGCCGGAAGCGGTGGTTGTGGCGGCTAACAGACTACCGGACAAGATTTATGATAACATGGATGCGCTACTCGCTTCTCTTGATGCTGCCGAGCAGGCCAATAAGAAGTGAGATTATCAACATCGGAGGGTATATTCATTGAAATCATTTACGGGCGAGGAACTTGCAAAATTCGACGGCACCGGGGGCAATCCGGCCTATGTCGCTTTTAACGGTAAAGTATATGATGTGTCGGCTGGCCCTAACTGGGACGATGGGGCCCACTTCGAGCACCTCGCAGGCGAGGATCTGACCGAGGTAATGCAAGATGCGCCGCACGGCGACGAAGTAATGGATGACTATCCTGTGGTGGGCGAATTCGTGGATTAAAACCAACAATTGGGAGGTTGGCAATGCCTGAACACGTGCGCAAATATGTCATCATTGGCGGAGGACTTGCCGGAGCATCGGCAGTCGAGGGTATTCGAGAGATCGACAGTCGGGGATCAATTGCGGTAATCGCTTCTGAGCAATTTCTACCGTATAACCGGCCCCCTCTCACCAAAAAGCTCTGGTTCGGCAAGCAGACTGTGGAAGATATCTGGGTTTACGGCTCAGGCTTCTACTTCAATCACGGTGTAGATCTTATGCTGGGCATTGAGGCTGTGAAGGTGGAGCCAACCTCTAAAGTGGTCCGTGCCAGTAACGGCGATACGTTTCGTTATGAGAAACTGCTTCTCGCCACTGGCGGCATTCCGCGTATGCTGCCCATCGAGGGCGGCGATTTGGACGGCATCTACTACTATCGCTATCTCAAGGACTATGAGTCACTGCATGCTGAGGCGACTGCCGGCAAATCGGCGATTGTAATAGGTGGCGGATTTATCGGTTCTGAGATCGCTGCTGCACTGCGAATCAACTCTGTCAATGTCACAATAATCTTCCCGGATCCATATCTTTGCTCTCGAGTTTTCCCAGAGGCTCTGGGCAAAGCGGTACAGGACGACTTTATGCAGCGTGGGGTTAGGGTGCTTGCTGGTGAATCGGTCGAATCGATCAAGAAAGACGGATCCCATTTCATCGCACACACAAACCAGGGCCACGATATCAAGTCCGATATACTCATCGCTGGGATCGGTATCAAACCTGGCACTGCGTTAGCAGAAGAAGCCGGCCTGCGCACCGATAACGGAGTGCTGGTAAACGAGTTTTTGCAGTCATCACACCCGGGCATCTATTCTGCAGGAGACTGTGCTGCGTTTCCTTATAAAGCGCTGGGTTTTGTCACCAGGGTCGAGCACTGGGACAACGCATTGAACCAGGGCAAACAGGCTGGCAGGAATATGGCTGGGGCAGGGGAGGCTTACACCTATATGCCCTACTTCTATTCCGATCTTTTCGATTTCGGCTATGAGGCGGTTGGTGAAGTCGACTCGCGACTGGAGACCTATGCCGACTGGCAGGACGAGAACAAAACCGGCGTAATCTATTATCTGAGGGACGAGCGCATACGCGGAGCTATGATGTGCAACGTCTGGGACCAGGTGCCCGCGGCTCGCGAATTGATCCTCGCAGGCAAAAAGGTGAGTAAAACAGAATTGCAGGGCGCAATAAGCTAAGATTATTGCGCCAATGCGCCTTTTACATCGGCGTTGCCCGTGAGAGTGATAGCGCCGTTCGCGATCTGAACGGAGCGCAGTTTTGCGTCGATTCCCATCTGCTGAGTATCGAAGACGGGGTTCAGGTCGTGCATAAGTTTGCCTCTGACGAACCCGGGCACATTCACGCCTCTTGCGATTAGGCGATCGATTACCAGGTTGAGCTTAGTCGCCTCGTCAATACGCAAAGAGCATTCCAGTGTGACAGGGGTTCGGGTGGCTAGTATGCGCAGGCTGGCGGAAAGCGTCAAACGATTATCCGCAAGTGATATTTTGGAGTCTTTCATATCAGGGCGGGCGTTAGTCAGAAACTCACTCAGCCCCTGCTCGGTCACCACAGCCGCGAAATCAGTCGATTGGACATCTGTGATAGTCTGGTCGGGCTTGAATTTGATCCCTTGTAGCCGAATATCAAGCCTGTCTATGGTTAATCCGTTGGCAAGCCTTACTCCGTTACCTCGGATATTCACTGCTGCGATGTGACCTTTGATTATTTCGAACAGCCCGCCTTTTACTGAGACTGTATAGGAACGCGCAGGGCCGATCATATCCGGTAGCTTCTCTTTAACAGCCTGCTCTATCTTCCATCGCACGAATGCGCCGGGGCCAAAACACAACACAACTGGAATGACCAGCGCCCAAGCCCACTTCTTTTTGTTGCCACCAGATATAGTCAATCAAAAGCCTCCGTAATCGCCTGAAAAAGTGTATCTCAGGCCGTGTGGGGTGTCAATAATTTTTATCCAACAACATTTATATGCAGGAATAAGGGCAGATAAAATAGAAAATTAGCATGCTGCAACGGATAAAGGGACCTATATAACCTGGCACGATGGATATGCGGCCAAAACAAACATAGCGCCCAAGGCTATGGAAATGACCGTTTAATGCCGATAATGCATCGTACAATAACAATCTGGCTATAATATACGTAAAAAGGATTATGCTGTACCGGTTGACACGCATCTTGCCGGCGGCTATACTGCTTGTGGGGGGCAGCCCATTAGCAATGATTATTTGCGCAGGCGGCAGCGCATTATGCCGCTAGTCCAGCATTCACTCCGCCGTGTTGGTCTTGATATCCTAGCATCTACAAGAAAGGACGGGTATCACGATGCCAAGAAAGAAAGGTTTTACGCTCATCGAGTTGCTGGTCGTTATTGCGATCATTGCAATCCTCGCGGCTATTCTGTTCCCAGTATTCCTGACTGCGAAGGCTGCCGCAAACAAGTCGAAGTGCCTGAATAATGTCAAGCAGTTGGCCCAGGCGTGCATAATGTACGAGGGTGACTACGACGGAGGCATGCTTCCAGGTAGCCATAAAGCCGGTGGAGACGCGATTTGGGGCGACTGGTATGGTTATCTCGACAAGTATCTTCGCCAGATGAACCGACAATCTGCAGCAGCAGGTGACTTCGGACTTCGTGGTGTATATTTGTGTCCAGCCATGCCTCGTTCAACCTACAATAGCAATGGGCAGGAGATTCCTGTAAGTCTTAAGCGCTGTTACGGATTAAATGCTGCGTATCTGGGCGGCGATCCGGTAGATCCTGCAGGAATTAAATATTACAAGACAGCGGACGTGGTAAAAGCGACCACAACAGTCAGATTCCTGGAGACCTGGAACTTCAGAGCTTATTCGGATGCCTCTAAAGGATGGGGAACTGCTTACTGCTATGCGCCTATTAAGAAATCAGCTTACTGCATCCCTAATTTTTGCTGGCCTCCGGGATGGCACAGTGGAAGCAGCGCTGTTGCCTGGTGCGATGGTCACGTATCCTGGACGAATGTGGCCCAACCAAGACCGGGTGGTGCAGCAGGCACCGCTGCCGATTACAAGGGTGTGCTGCAGAGATATTACAGAGACGACAATAATGCGGCCCATGCGGACCCGTATTTCCGATTGGGTTTCCCCAAACCGTAACGTTTGAACTATCGATTCACCAAAAGGCCGTCCAACAGGGCGGCCTTTTTCTTGCATAATGTTTTATAGAAGCAACAAAAAAGGTGGGGTTTTGATGGCCCCACCTTTGTTTACAAGTATCTATTATATGATTATTCGGATTCTGCAGCAGCTTCAGCGGCCTCTCCGGCTTCCTCAACGGCAGCTTCCTCTTCGGCTCCTTCCGCAGCCTCAGCTTCAGCGTGAACCGCTGGCTGATGACAGGAGCATATTAGAGCTTCTTCGTCTGTTACAAGAGTGATATCCTCAGATAAAGCGAGGTCACTTACTCTAATAAGCCCTCCTACGTTAAGCTGAGTGATATCGACTTCGATTCTCGGCGGAATATCGGTCGGCAGACAGCTTATGCTGAGTTCATCCAAGACCTGCTCAATGATTCCGCCCTCCGCAGCACCGGCGGCTTCACCAACCAGCTCAATCGGCACGTTGACATTGACTTTCTCTTTCAGATTGATCCTCTGGAACTGCATATCCAACACTTTTCGTGTCAAAGGATCCTTGTCATAGTCCTTCAAAATAACCATGCCATCGAGATTTTCAGGCGAGCCTGTAATTTTCAGTTCAATCAAAGACCTGATACCGGCTTCGGACTGTTTTGCCTGCCTGGCAAAATCTTCAACCTTCAGCTCGATAGGAACCGGCTCACTGTCGCGGCCGAACACGCTGCCGGTTACATACCCCTGCTTACGGATTTGATTTCTATGTCTCTTAGACTTGTCGGCGCGATAGATCGCCTCGAGCTTCAGCGTTTCCATTATTAACACTTCCTCCCGTTTGTCACCGTGACAGTATAATAAAATACCCCCAATTCGTCAAGAGCTGTGAATAACCCGACTTTAAGCCTTTGTGCCATAAAATAGACTCGCAGGCGGAAATCTCCGGATATCCGTTGATTCTCGCCGGTAATTTGGGCTACAATAAAAGCGGGCTCCCCGCTTCTCAAATATACTACAGGCCAGGATGGTTATGAGCGCGTCTTTTGTCCACCTACACACACACACGGAATTCAGCCTCCTGGATGGAGCTTGCAGAATTAAAGACGTGGTCAAAAAAGCCGTCGAATGCGGCATGCCCGCGCTTGCTATAACTGACCACGGCGCGATGTATGGCAACATTACTTTCTATTCAGAAGCAAAAGCTGCCGGTATTAAGCCTATCCTCGGCTGTGAAGTCTATGTGGCTCCAGAGTCCAGAAGCCGCCGCGACCCAAGACTGGATAAAGACCAATACCACCTTGTACTGCTGGCAAAAAACGAGAACGGCTACAAAAACCTCATTAAACTCGTCAGCATCGCTTTCTCAGAAGGCTTCTATTATAAACCACGAGTAGACAAAGAACTGCTTGCGCAATATAGCCAGGACCTCATAGCTCTCACAGCCTGCCTTGGAGGCGAGGTGCCGACTCACATCCTGCGCGACAACCTTGAGCAAGCCGAACGATCTCTTGCAGAATATATTGATATATTTGGCAAAGAAGACCTTTACCTGGAACTGCAGGAAAACGGCATGGACGAGCAGGTTAAGGTTAATGAGGAACTGATCCGAATGTCCAAGCGCACTGGTTTGAAACTGGTGGCGACAAACGATATTCACTACCTCGAAGAAAAAGACGCGGATGCGCACGATGTCCTGCTATGCATTCAGACCAACTCCACTCTGAGCGATCCAAATCGATATAGATTCCCTTCAAAGGAGTTCTACTTTAAGACTCCTGAGCAAATGACGGAGCTTTTCGCAGAGGTGCCGGAGGCGCTTGCAAATACTCTTGAAATTGCAGAGAAATGTAATATCGACTTCGACTTTTCTCAGTCAAAACTGCCTGATCCGGGAGTGCCCGCTGGCGTCAGTCCAGATCAGCATATGATCAACGAAGCCCGCGCCGGCCTTGAAAAGCGAATGGGCGGCAGCGTGCCTGAAGACTATCTCAAACAGTTCGACTACGAGTGCGAGATCATCAACCAGTGTGGGTTCGCGCTGTATATGCTTATCGTGCGCGATTTTACGGACTTTGCGAGAAAGACGGGCATGTATGTTGGGGTGCGTGGCTCTGCCGCCGGCAGCCTTGTGTGTTATGGGTTGGGTATCACAGATGTCGACCCCATCGAATATGGACTGGCTTTCGAACGGTTTTTGAACCCTGAGCGCATCGAGATGCCCGATGTCGATCTTGATATACAGGACGATCGCAGAGATGAGCTTATACAATATGTCTGTGAAAAATACGGCAGGGATCACGTCGGTCAGATCGCCACATTCGGCAGCTTAAAAGCTAGAGCGGCGGTCAGAGACTGCGGTCGGGTGCTGGGTGTGGATCTGTCGGAGGTGGACAGAATCTGCAAGATGATTCCAACTGTGCCGGTTGGAATCACAATAGAGCAGGCTATAGCCGAAAACCCTGAGCTGAAAGCCGCATATGAAGAGGATCGAAAGATCACACAGTTAATCGATACAGCCCGAACCCTGGAAGGCATAAACCGAAATGTTGGGGTTCACGCGGCAGGGGTGCTGATCTCGGCCGATCCGCTGATCAATCACGTGCCAGTCCAACACAGCAATAAAGGCGAGTTCGTCGCTCAGCTTGCAAAAAAAGACATAGCCAAAGTTGGCCTGCTGAAAATGGACTTTCTAGGCTTGGCGAACCTGACGATCCTTGCAAATGCCATCAAGAACGTAAAAAAGACCACTGGCCAAGATTTAGACGTCTTCCAATTTCCGCTTGACGACCAAAAAGTTTTTGAAATGCTCAGCCGGGGGGACACCAACGGGGTTTTCCAGCTCGAAGGCGCCGGGATGCGCAGAAACGTGGTTGACCTGAAACCCAATTCGGTACGCGAGCTTGCCGCTATCGTGGCCCTTTATCGTCCTGGGCCGATGGCTTTTATTCCCAATTTCGTCCGCTCCAAGTTCGGTCAGGAGCCTATCTCCTATCTCCATCCCGCCCTTGAACCGATTCTTGAGGAAACTTACGGCGTTATATGTTATCAAGAACAGGTGCTTCGAATAGCCAGGGCAATCGGCGGGTTCACTATGGGCCAGGCTGATGTTCTTCGCAAAGCTATGTCCTCTAAAAATCGAGAGATTATGGACAAACAGCGAGAGAAGTTCCTTGAGGGCGCGAAGACCAACGGTGTTTCCGAGAGGATTGCAGCAAAAATCTACGAGCAGGTGGAGCCTTTCGCCGGTTACGCTTTCAATAAGGCACACGCCGTTTGCTATGCTTTTGTAGCCTATCGCACGGCATATATGAAAGCAAACTATCCGGTTGAGTATTATGCAGCCCTGCTTTCGGCCAATATGGACGATAAAGATAAGCTCGCCACCTACATTGAGGATTGCCACAGGCTGGGAATTAAGCTGCTACCGCCGGAGATTAATAAGAGCGGCGTCGAGTTTGAGGTTGAGGATGGCGGGATCAGGTTCGGCTTGAGCGCCATAAAAGGATGCGGGCGAGGGATCATCGAAGGCGTAGTGGCTGCGCGCCAGACCGGCGGAGCTTTCAAGGATCTGTTCGATTTTTGCGAGAGGGTGCAGGAACACGCCCAGATCAACAAAAGCGGGCTGGAATACCTCATTAAGGTAGGCGCTTTTGAATCTGTGTGGCAGAACAGGGCGCAGTTGATGGAGATGCTGCCGGACGCTATCAGCGCAGCCGCCACCAAGATGCGCGATCAAAAGAGCGGGCAGGGCGGATTGTTTGAGGACGATGCGCTTACCGATGGCCCGTCTGTCGACCTTGGCAAATATAAACACCTCAGCGAGTTTCATCAAGAAGAGATTCTTGCGATGGAAAAGGAGCTTACGGGGTTATATCTGTCGGGGCATCCGCTGGAGAGTTTGCGAGGATATCTGCAAAAAAACTGCACGGCCACGGCGTCCAATTATCGTGATTTAGATAACGACCAAAACTGCACTATAGGTGGGATAATCTCGGATATTCGCTATCGAATTACCCGCAGGGGAGACAAGATGGCGTTTGTTAGAATGGAAGATCTTACCGGCACTATCCCGGTCACGTTCTTCCCCCAGACCCTCAAAACCTGCGGAGCGCAATTAATCGAAGGCAAAATAGCCCTCATCGACGGCAAGGCCACTCACAGGGAGCGCATTATTGCGGACGAAGAGAACGAATCTCAGGTGGAAGTGGAGATTCGAGGCGAATCGGTCACGCTTATCCGAAATGGCAACGGCAAATCAAACGGCAACGGCTCTCGCACGGTTCATATTCGCATCAATGCCTCAAACCCCGGCAAGCTGGACCTCGTGAAATCGCTTCTGGAGGCCAACCCTGGCCAGAGCCCGGTCTTTTTCTGGATGTTTGACGGATCTTCGCGCCGAAAGATGGCCTCGTCGTTCAAAGTCGAGGTCACCACCCGGTTCGTCAGCGAAGTCGAAAATCTGCTCGGCAAAGACGCCGTGCGGGTAGTTTGACACACTAACCGGCATCAGCCTCTTCAATAGTTGAGTTTGTTGACCTCTCTTGAGGGGTAAAGGTATTAGACTCAGATGGCTGTTGGAGGTGAGCGATGCGTGGTGTTCGGCTCGGCAAGGTTCTCGGCTTTGAGATTAGTATAGACTGGTCGTGGCTTCTTATCTTCTTTCTGGTGGTCTACACGCTGGCTGCCGGCTATTTCCCCAGCCTGCATCGGGATTTTAACGTGCAGACCAACTGGCTGTTAGGAGTAGCTGCCGCCATTTTATTATTCGCAAGCGTTCTAGTTCATGAGCTTAGCCACAGCGTCGTAGCCCGTAGAAACGGCATTGACGTGAAGGGAATTACTCTGTTCATCTTCGGAGGGGTCTCCCAAACCGCTGAAGAGCCAAAATCCCCGGCAGAGGAGTTTTGGATGTCGATTGTCGGGCCGCTTGCCAGCATCATCCTCGCAGTGATATTCGGCGCTCTGGAGCTACTAGGCTCCCGCAGTCAATGGCCAGGTGCGGCGGTGGCTCTGGTCGGTTATCTGGCGATGATTAACTTCTTTTTGGGCCTGTTTAATCTGGTGCCGGGGTTTCCGCTTGATGGCGGCCGTGTGTTGCGGTCTATCATCTGGGGAGCTACAAACGACCTCAATAAAGCGACTCAGTGGGCTTCGTATTCAGGCCAGGGCTTTGGCTATCTGTTGATGGCGTTCGGGTTCTTCAATATTCTCGCGCTGGGCGCGACCCTTGGCGGTTTGTGGCTGATCTTCATCGGCTGGTTTTTGACCGGCGCGGCACGAAGCAGTTACGAACAGCTTGTAGTTCGCCAGGCTTTGTCTGGAGTGCCTGTAGAGCGGGTGATGACCACCGATGTGCCGGAGATACCCGGTGAAATGCCGGTGCGGCAGTTTGTGGACGAGCATCTGCTGCGCAGGGACTTCTCTTGTTATCCGGTGATGAAAAACGGCACTGTGATCGGTGTTATCGGGGCCGAGGAGGTGCGCACGATCCGGTCGGAGATGTGGGATTTTACCAGAGTCGACGAAATAGCCCACCGCATCGACGGCGCTTATGAGATAAGCGCGACCGATGACGCCTGGGATGCACTGGGTAAACTCGCATCCCCTGACGTGTGCCGTCTGATGGTAGTGGAAAACGGCGAGCTCAAAGGAACACTCGGCAGAGATGCCATTTACCGGCTGATAAACACCAAATCGAAGCTGGGGATATAGTGAGATCAGTCGGCCAGGTTTCTGATCATAACTGCCCGTCTTTCGACAGTGCGGCCGGATATGATCTCGACTTGGTGCAGTCCGTTTGTGGTCATAGTTGTATCGAACTGCCAGGCCCGGTCGCCGCTGCATGTGAAGGTTGGGTTGCCGTCCAGATAATACTCCACCAGAGCGCTCGGTTCAATTGATTTGCCAGGTTTCATCGCAACGGTTCCGCTTATCGCTCGCATATCGGACACCCTGGCAGAATACTCAGCGGCTTCTTTTGCCAGGTCCTGCCGAAGCAATTGTTCATCATATTCCGGAAAAAGTAGTCGGATCGCAGTCACTCCGTGCACTATGTTTCTTTTCTTATTGGAAAAGAGCTGGTTCAGATATGCGGACGTAAAAGCGTTATCGACCCTGCCGACAATCTCTGGCATATTCTCCCAATCGCCGTCGTCGATTCGCAGTTGTGTGCGAAACGAGTTCTCAGGGTGCGATTTGTAGCTGGTTAGATTGATATTTCCGAAGAAAAGCGGCTCCGTGCCTTCCACTTTTGGGCCCGAGATTTCGCCTGACCCGTCTGCCGGGCCGATCACCATAACCTGCGGGCTTTGTTCTCCCTGCTGAGAGGCATGAAACGCTGGCTGGATCATAAAACCGCCTCGAGTTTCGACTGATCCGCCCTCCTGAGTCAACGGCGGTCTTGCTGGCGCAATCGAGATAGTGAGCACTCCGCAGTGATTCGTGTTAATTGCTCCCATGCCAGTGAAAGTGGTCCCGTCATATCGACCAACTCCCTTCACAGGCCTTACGACGCTGGCGATATCGTCGCTGCTACCATCTCGATAATTGACCGTCACTTTGCCCCGCGCTTTATTTTCAAATGTGATTGAAGCGATTTGCCTGTAGGGCCTTGTTACCACTATAACGTATGTGTCTCCATTAACAGGAGTATAATCATCCGGCAGGGCCTGATTCCGATGATCGTCCTCCAGATATACAACGCTGCCGACATACGGGGAGAAGTTGCGGAAAATCGAGTGGCCGGCATAAATGTCCGTATATATGCCGGAAGACCTTGATGTGTGTCCGCCGAATCCACTCGGTTTTTTGGCAAATTCGAGGGGTTCAATGCTGAAAAGCATCGTTTTCTGGGTCTTTCCGACTCCCAGCGAATATTGCCCGGTTTTTACGCGAATGCCGTGAGTGGCGGTGGCTGCGACTGTCCCGTGAGGCGCATAAGAAGAGGCCCAGAACCCGACGATGCGGGCATTTGCAGGACTGATCACCCGGCCGACCGTGCTCCAACTCCGACCTTTGTCTACGCTGACTTGAATCAGCCCGCGTTCCTCATTGTGGACTCGAATGCGACACGCCTCGTCGTTGGCCGTAGCAAGCGACACGGCCAGGCTAACAAGACAGCAAATTGTAACAGCTACACGCATCACTCAATTATTATATCAAACAAACCTTCTTCCGAAGGTATCTGGTATAATGCTGCATCTAATCAATGGTGTTGATTATGCTTGACCCGGAACAATTTCACCACTGTCTGCGTTGGTGGGAGAGCAAACGCTGCGGATGCGTTGTCGAATGGGACGGCGACGATCCGGAGCCGCTTTTTGTCGAGTTGGTAAACGACTACGCATCCCGTGCAGATCGCATTCTTCAGATAAGCTGCTGCTCAGGCAAGCTGCTGGACGATTTTGCGGTATGCGCCACCGCGCAGAGTCTCGTCGATGCGCACGGGGAATATGACCTTATTTGCGCCTGCACAGGGCCACTGGAGTTTGCCGATTACCCCGGCAAATTATCGGAGGGTGGAGTGCTTATCGGCATAACGTGCGCTGAGACGCACTACATCGAAACCCAGGAGATATTTGGTCGTGGGTTCGGGTGGCCGCCAGCTCGACCCATGCGATTCGCGATTCCAGAGGCAGTCACCAAGAGCGGCCTTCAGCTCATACTCTTCGCTGAATACTTCGGCACGAGCTTTTGTCCTGATACGCTGGCGCTCAGCAACTACCTGGAGGCGTCCTCAATCATACCGGATTTTGATGCGGCAAAGGACGCGGCGCTCATCAGCGAAGTTCAACGCAAGTTGATGAGCGACCGCGGTATACGCAACACCGAGCATCTGGCGATTTATGCCGCTTCCAGGCGTATTTGAGTGTTTCTTATTACTCGTTCAAGGCTTCAGATGCTATACTCAGGCTGTCTTTCTGCTTCCTCTTCAGACGCATCCAAGACCCTGACTTCTGTGGCACAGTGGGTGCATAGAATCTCTTCACGCAGATAATCGTCACTGGAGACCTTCACCGGCCTCCCGCAAAGCTCGCACAGCGGCCTGTCCTTAAAGCCTCTGCCTGCTTTTGTCGATGGGCTTGCTCTGTAGATACGCTCCACAATTAACACCTCCGACTGGGATTATCGGACAGCTATACGCAATATACCCCATCCACCCAAAATATCAACCACCCCAGCTAATGTTATATGACAGCCTCCAGCCTGCGGGCGGATTCCAAAGCCGCCTCCGGATCACCATCAAACGCCTCAATCTGCTCGGCCTGTCGCCTCGCCAACTCCAGCGCGAGAGTGGAGTTTAGACTCTTGGGCTGATCTCCCACGATTCGCTGGAAATTGAGCGTATAGATATTCTCCAGACAATCCTTCGGCAGTTTCATTCCGCGAATCACGCCGTCCTCAGGTGGCCCGAGGGTATAGTCGGCGTCTAAAGGCACACAATATTCATCATCAGTCTCCAGCCATTGCGTCACCACCCCGGCTCGAATAATCGCCTCCTGCTCCGTCGCTCCGGCCTCGATGTCGGTGCCAAATACAATCCTGTGCGAATATTTTATAAAGAAATCTCGTGCGGCGTCCGGGTCCCTGGACATGTTATAAAGCATCTCAATACCGGGTGCGAGATCCAGGCATACTCCCTCATAAGAGTCAAGAAAAGCAGCCGCCCGTGGCAAATCAGCGGATAAGAAATAGAAATGCGAGAACATCACCTTCAATTTCGGATGTCTTTTGAGAACCGCGTCGACCTCTGCATAAAAACTCTCTTTAGCAGGCCAACTCTGGTCATATCCCCAACCTCGCCCACTTGCCCACGAAGGCGTCTTGTCCGGATACCAGAACTCCTCGGGATCTGCAACATGCCAGGTTATCGGCAGCCCGATTTCCTCGATTTTCGCAAACATCTTCTCGTAATATGCGTCGTCGACCGGAATATCGACAAGTTTGCGATGGGTCGGTTTCGACTCGATCATTTTAAGGCCATCCGCGCCAACCTCAACCAGCTCATCTGTCTGCTGCTCCAACGGGGCAGGGGTCACCTTTCCGTTGCTGAAGCTGGCCGCGTGATTCAGCGCCGGGAATATATAGGTGCTTTTCGGAAAGGCTGTCTTGGCTGCATATAGCGCCGGGTTATCGTTGATATCGTCCCGACCGATCACCGAAACGATGCACATCGCCTGTGCGCCGATGCTTTCTCGAAGTATATTAAGGTTGTCTATATCATTTGGCCATCTCAAATGAACGTGCGAATCGATCATATTAATCACCTCATTAAGCCTGTGCGGTTAATTGCCACTAGAGGTTTCAATACCCACCCCGCGCATTCCTTTAGCAAAGAAAACAGCCGGGGCAAATACCCCGGCTGTGCTGAGTATAATCGTCGATTCGAACTCTAGCTTACTTTTACATCCACAGTCGCTGTCGATGAGTTGCCCGCAGTGTCGATTGCCTGCACTTCGACCTTGTGGGCGCCTTCAGTTAGTTTGGATGTAGTAATGGTAAAGCTCTCCGCAGGCCCTGCGAACATTCCGCTGTCCGCAGATGCCGCCGCCCAGTCTCCTCCATCTACCCTGTACTGGACTCCTGCTATCTCAACAAGGCCGCTGGTGGCCGTGCCGGTGATAGTTGCAGTAGAAGCGCCCTTCACAGTCATCGTCTTGCGGCCGAGTTTCAATTCAGGCCCCTTGTTACAAATCGTGAACGGGTCGGAGATGATCGTGTCGGTCAGGGAATCATCTGCGTTGCTGGGTTTGTCGCTGGCGACCACTTTAATTACATACGTGCCATCCTCAACCTCAGCAGTGTTCCAATTGTGCGACGTGCTTGTCGAGGAGGCAGCCGGCTTGGTAGTGGCGCTAATGCCAGGATCAGGCTTAGACGGATCCACCGTGAACATTTTCTTCATGTCTTTAGGCACATCCGAAGTCTTTTCCAGCTCAGAGCTGATCTTTTCCCTGATTTCGCTTGCCGATTTTGTCTCTGTGTCGGCCCCGCTCAACGCGCCGACCAGCGTTTTCCACGATTTTCCTCCATCTTTTGAGTAAAACACGTCGTAGCTGAGTTTGTCCTTATCAGGATCGGTGCCAACCCATTTTATAGTCTGTTTGCCCGCCCAGACCTCGCCGCCAAGCGGGGCTGTCAACTTCACCGTGGGCTGCTGGTTCGGGGTGAGATAGGTTATCGAAACAGCGGCGACGCGAGGCGACACATCGAGCTTGTTGGTGGACAGACTAATTTTATACTGAATGTATCTTCCGGGCGCACTCTTTATGACCTCGCCTTTGGAGTCTTTGCACGGCTCCGACCAATCGGTCCACGTATCGTCCGGATTCTCGACATTGCCGGTCCTTGTCCTGATTTCGATTGAGGTACCCTCAGGGGCATCCTCAACCCACTTGATCCTGCCCCATTTCGATATCATCTTAGCATCGTGTATGGGGGATTCGTAGGTGCCCTTAATATCACAGCACTTGCTGGTATATACCGAGCCGATATTGCCCGTGCCCGCATATATCTGCTTAGCCTCTTCATTCATAGCCAGAGACAAGTAGGTGACTTTATCGTTCGATGAATCAAGTTGAATAACGCTATCGTCCGGAGTGATCTTCACCAGGTTGCTGTTCGAAACCGCGTAAATGTTATTCTGAGAATCGCTGATCATAGACAAAACGCGATTGGCCTTTGAATACACAGTCTTGGAGCGCCCATCTGGTGAGATTTTGTAAATCACGCCCTTCGGAGATGTGCCAGCATAAGCATTGCCGTCGCCATCGGCCACAACCGCCGTAATTGAATCCTCCGGCGCGTCGAATATCGCCTGCACATTGCCGTTTCTCGATGCGCGGTAGACGACTCCATTGATGCCGGTGCCGATCAACAAAGAGCCGTGCGGATCCCAGCTTAAGCTGAGTATCTGCTGCTCGTTTAGCTTAACAAATGGTATGCCTACGCCATCCGGCAGGATTTTATAGACGACCCCGGCATCCCCAACCCCTGCGTACAGATTCCCTTCCGGGTCAAGGGCCAGTGCCAGAACATATTTCTCCTCAGTCTGAAAGATCATTTTGCCCTTGCCATCAGGGCTAATCTTGAATATCTTCCCTTTCGGTGAGGTGCCGGCGTATATGTTACCGGCCGAGTCTCGAACGATCGAGTGAACCTCAAGCTCACCAGTCTCGTAAAAGACCGAGCTGTCTCCGGAATCGGTGATTTTATATATCTTGCCGGAGTCTCCCGTTCCGGCGTAAACACCATCTTTATCAGCAGCCAAACACCATACAAACTGTTCAGGCGTCTCGGCCAGCATCTTCAGAGTCGGAGCCAGCTCCAGCTTATTTTCGGTAGAGGCAGATACCCCGGCAAATGTCCCCATAGCGAAGTCAGCCTGCGACCGCTGTGTCCAGGTCTGCATCTGCCGAACCACCGTCTTAGCATTTGATGCGGGGGTGGACGAAGACTTCGAAGTATCGGAACTCTCGGTCGAACTTGACTCTTCCGAAGACTTTTTGTCGGCTTTATCCGTCGAAGATATATCGGCTGCAGATGTATCCGATGTGTCATCGTCGGAATCGTCCAGCAGAGATGCAACATCCTCAGCCGCATCCAGGCGAACACTGGCCGATTTAGAGCTCAGGTCATAACTGAAATCAGTCAATCCCAACGAGTCTGTGCTGCCAAAGGAGGACAGACTGTCAGAACTCGAATCCGAACTGATGCTGGACAAATCGCTCTTAGGCGCGGGTTTGCCCTCTTTGAGGCTCTTTTTCTTTACATCAATCATCAGCCGTGCGGTGCCGTAGATAATGGAGTCGTTGGCATAGACTTCCTTTACCTCTTCGCGTTCCATTTTAAGGCCGGAGTTGCGTGACGATCTCATAACGTCCGCAATCGAACTAGGCAGCCCCGCCAGCTTCTCTCCGGCGATATTCATCGCAGTTCCTCTCATCAGCAATTGTACAACCACTTCGTTGTTCTTCTCGCGTTCGAGGTATTTGGAGATAAGCTGCTGGACGTTGTCTGCAGTAGCTGTCGATGATCCGCCCGGCATCAACAACGACGACGTAATATCATCATCGTCATCATCAGAGCCGCCACTCGTCAGCGCGGAGGCTGTCAATAGTGATCCTGCAGGAGTCGCGCCGCCACGCACCATAAGCGTGACCTTGCCATTGGCCGCTGTGGCAGGGATTTTAACCTTATATATTTTAGTGACGCGCGGAGCCTTATACGGCCGCAGCACTACCCCAACATCGACCGTTTCCCCAGGTTCAAACTCACTTTTCTTTACAAATATTCGGTCAATGGTGGCGGTGTTCCGCTTATCTGCAATACGCACTTTAATGTCAACGGCGTGTACGTCTAATGGATGAAATCTATTAGCGCTCAGAATCTGCAACAGCGAGGAGATATCCATCGCAGCCGACATATCCACTGCAACCGGGTCAAAGAACACATTAGACCGGGAAATCTTGCCGACCTGATCCGCCATTACGCTGTAGCTGACTTCTGCGGTAGCATCCCCAGGGGTGGGGTGCATATCGTAGATGGCTTCGTTAGTAACCAGAGTAATCAGTCGAGGCGCGAGCATAGGATGATTGATGACTTTTACGTGATACACACGATCGCGCTTAAACGATTCGTCGTTCACGCTGATAGTCACAGGAATCGTCTTCGGAGTAGTCCCTATTGCGCCTGCGATACACCACGGCCTGTCCTGGAAAATGCGTCCCACCGTCTTAGTGGCGAATCCGAGTTTGGTGGAGACCGCATAGCTCGATATTACGTCCGTGATATAAGCGGCGGTCATCGGAGCATCCACTGCGCCCACTCCCAGCATCGGGTGACCGAATGCGAGTATCTTCCCGCCTCGGTTATATGTTACCGTGCCTATGCCAGTAAGGTCGATGTCACCGGAGGCAAGCGACATACCGACAGCCGCTCCCGGTTTGAGGGAAGTGTCTACATTTGCGTTAGGGTTAGATCCGCCGCCTCCGGGGCCGGCGATGGGCCGAATATTAAACGGCCGCAAGATATCCGCCAATCTATCGACTCCACGAGCCGAAATCCCGCTCACCATCATAGTTGTCATAAGCGGTTGCATATACAAAGTGCCGTTATCAATACCCTTGATCCTGCTGCCGGGCGGGTCAATCCCGACTTTATTTACAGTTTTGCCGTCTATGGTGATCGGCTCCGGGAGAGATTGCGTGCTGGAATATCCTGTCGCGTGCTTCGGCAGGTTGGGGTCCCAAGCTTCAAGCATATCGGCGATAGGGGTCACCATTCCGACCGGCTCTTTGGCGAATTGTGAGCCATAGCTGATCGCGCCTATCAACTTGCCGTTAATATAGACCGGGCTTCCGCTCATTCCGCTCATAATGCCGGTTTCGCGAGTGGTGATAGGCCCGCCACCCACTCGCACCATTATCAAATCGCGGCCAGTGTTCATTTTCTCCAGCACACCCAGCACCAACACATCGAACTTCTCGATCTTAGTGCCGTGAAACACCGTCAAGCCATAGCCGCGCATCCCTCGTTTTACTTCGGACACGGGCATAATATTCTTCGCGTCAATGGCAGAAACTTCCGGCCAGGGGGCCGCGAAGGTGGTAGTTGCCACAAAAATTAAGACGGACGCCGACGCCACGATAAGTGCGATCGATTTGCGGAAGTTGATCAAGCTGGTTCCTCCGAAACGCCAAAAAGCGGGCAATCTTACAAGGGTTGCCCGGATAGGCATAATACTATCACTTCAACTGTTCTGGGTCAATGAATTAAGGCTGCACCGGCGATATACCGTACACACGTCGTCAGAGCTTGTTTGAAAGCTCTGCGCATTTACGATTGAATTTTCCAATTCGCCTCAGCCTCACCTATCCTACTTACGCATACACAACTAAAACGGTTTCCGATAAATCAGCTTTTAGTTGACGATGAGTGCAGCCCACACTACAATATGGCGTGTATCCGGCCGTTGCAGGTCGATAGATGCCAAAAACACTACTATTATTCCTTACGGAGAATGTTATGCCATCCGCAAATGTCGAAGCAATACTAAATCTTGTTATGGATGCCGATGAGCGTACTGCCGGGATGATGCCCGGTTGGGATATCGAATTAGCTCGGCAGAAAATGCTGTTTTTGACCACTCCGAACGATTTCGCCGTCGACTTTTCCGATGTGGGCAGGGCGCTGGATGCCAAATTCGAAGCCAGCGGCCTTGATATGCGAGTCAGGATACTGTCATTTATGCTTGGTCTGGCGGAGTCGTTGATATCGCCTGTAGAGGTGGATCACAACCTTCGGGCAAAACGCCTGCACGGCGATGCGATATTCTCCGCCGAGACTGTGAATATCATATCTGGCAAGGCGATCGAACTCGTGCAAAAGTGGTCGGAGTCGGACACTGACGCTTCTGACAAGGTTATGGCTCAAATCAAGCTCGAAGACATCGCTGCAAACAAAGGCGACAACCTGTTTGCAGCCTGGGCACGCAAGTGGCAAGCGGAAAACGACATCGATCCCTATGAGAACCCCAGCACTTATATAGCCTGCTTCTGTGCTCTATACCTGCCTGGGGCCTACTACCCCGATCTCTACTTCGCCAGAGAAGAAGGCAAAACTCGAACCCAGTTCTTTAACGATTATGGCATGCAGGCCGTCAGATGCCGCAGAATGGGTAGTCTGGGCGGCACAACCAACCCTGCCATTGCCGTGCTTGGCGAGGACGACCTCTCCGGCAAGGGCAACATTTGGGGCCAGGAAGCTACGGATTATATCACCCAGTTCCCTAATAAGTGGCACGAGGTTCGAAAGATTATCGCCGAGGAGCAGATCAGCAAAAACGAGACCGACGATTGGGGTGCGGTGAAGTTCACCGAATGGGTGGTTGTCGATGCTATGCTCGGTCTGCGCTCGATATTTCTGCTGCGCGGTTTGGGTCGGGTGGCGTTCCAGCTTCGACCGGACTGGCACAACGACGAAAAGAAGCTTACCTATGCGGGTGGTGAGATATTCAAAATCCTGTGCGCTCGTGTGAAGCTCTTCGACGACATCCTGCTTGACGGAGCCGACCCGATCTACACCCAGGCGGCCGCACAGCGCATCGGCAAGGCCAACAATCACTTCAAAATCGCCTGCACAGGCCAGGCGGCACTCAATACAATTCGCAGCTTTAATGCAGGTTACTCGGAAGCCTACCCCGACGCAGTCTCTGAGCGGATGTTCACAAATGTCACTCTGAGCTATGAAGTGCCGCAGATGTATGCCGCGTCTATGGCAACTGAAAACGGCATTCGAGACTATGAGAGACGCACCGGCGAGACTGTCGACGACGGCGAGGGCGGGTCTGTGGTGACCAGTATGATCGGCCGTTTTAATGACGCCATTCGGGACTATCGCGTAAGGGTGCTGCTCGATGCCGTCAAAACAGACATCGACCCCAGCTCGGTCAAGAAATTGACCGATGAGAGGCTGAACTACCCAGGGTTCATAGCCGACCTCAACGCAAAGGGGATCGAGTTCTACCCTGAATATGAAGAAGACGCCATCGATCGCGCCGGCACTCTTTGCACCAAGCGCGTAATGATGCTTCTGGAGAACCCAACTGACGGCAGATTGCCTGTCAGGCCGCGTATTCTCACCGCCTCTAAACGCAACTTCTTCCAGAACACCGAGTTGCTCGACGTGCCATTCTCGACGGACTTCGGCAACATCCAGCGAATGTACCTCGACGTGATGCCTCTAAAAATTGAGGACTGGAAGACCATCTACGATGACATGGGCGACGACGGCTACCCTGTCGAAGGCAGTATCTGGGCACAGCGACACAATACCCTGAGCCGAATCTGGCCGGATTGGAAAAAAGTCTTTGATTCTCCGGATGGCGTCGAAGTATCCGAGTATGAGACCGCGATTTACGTCGCACCTACCCTCAAACAATTCATCGGGATGTGGGAAGATAACGTCTCCAGAGCGAAAGCCGCTGCACAGAGGCTAAAACGACCTTAATTACCGAATTGCAAGACAACACTAACACGATGGGGACGGAACAGGCTGTTTCGTCCCCGTTCTGCGTTTGACTCGCCTGGCAAATGGGAATGAGTTACTTGTATTAGCAAGGCACTTGACAATATAACACTCAAGTGTTACACTATTGCTATTATTAAATCATCGTAGCCCTATGAGGTGATTAATATGAGAATGGACAAGCTCACCATAAAAGCCCAGGACGCTATCCAGGACGCACAGCACATCGCAGAGGAACACCGGCAACAGCAGATAGATCCGGAACATCTGTTGCTGGCTTTGCTGCAGCAGGAGGGTGGGGTAGTCGGGCCGATTCTGCAGAAACTGGGCATCAACCCGCCTGTACTCATAGGCCAGGTCACATCTGAGATAGATAGAATGCCCAAAGTTTCCGGCCCTACGGGAGTGCAGGTCGGTCCCAGGCTCGGCCGAGCGTTCGAAGCTGCCGCACAGGAGGCCGAGCGACTTAAAGACGAGTATATCAGCACCGAACATCTTCTAATTGGCATCGCATCAGAAGGCGGCGCTGCCGGCAAACTGCTCGCAACTTCCGGCGCAACGCGAGATGCGATTTATTCCGCGATGGCAGAAGTTCGGGGCACACAGAGGGTGACGGACCAAAATCCGGAAGATAAATATCAAGCGCTGGAGAAATATGGACGCGATTTGACAGGGGATGCCAGTAAGGGTCGGCTTGACCCGGTAATCGGCCGCGATGAGGAGATACGTCGAGTAATTCAAGTCCTGTCGCGTCGGACAAAAAACAACCCTGTTCTCATAGGTGAACCAGGTGTCGGTAAGACGGCGATTGTCGAAGGCCTTGCTCAGCGGGTAATTAGCGGGGACATACCAGAATCCCTTAAAAATAAACGGGTAATCGCTCTTGATCTGGGCGGCTTGGTGGCAGGCACCAAATACCGCGGTGAGTTCGAGGACAGGCTGAAAGCGGTCTTGAAGGAGATTCAGGACTCCGAAGGTCAGATTATTCTCTTCATCGACGAATTGCACACCATAGTCGGCGCGGGTGGGGCGGAAGGCGCGGTCGATGCTGCTAATCTGCTCAAACCGATGCTGGCTCGAGGTGAGTTGAAATGTGTGGGAGCAACCACTCTTGATGAATATCGAAAACACGTCGAAAAGGATGCTGCCCTGGAGCGCAGGTTCCAGCCTGTTATGGTTGAGCCGCCGTCGGTAGACGACACTGTCGCCATACTGCGCGGTTTAAAGGAACGCTACGAGGCACATCACGGCGTCCGTATAAAGGACTCAGCTCTCGTAAGCGCGGCGGCGTTATCAGATCGCTATATCACAGACCGATTTCTGCCGGATAAGGCGATAGACCTGATCGACGAGGCCGCATCTCGCCTTAGAATAGAAATCGACAGTATGCCCACCGAGATAGACGAGGTGGAGAGACGAAT
Organism: Armatimonadota bacterium; assembly: GCA_050948905.1. Taxonomy (GTDB): domain Bacteria; phylum Armatimonadota; class UBA5829; order UBA5829; family UBA5829; genus DTKD01. The sequence continues at coordinate 2,403,569 of JBMNES010000001.1, forward strand.
CCGCCAGCTTGAAATAGAACGCGAAGCTCTTAAAAAGGAGACGGACGAAGCGTGTATAAAGCGCCTCGAGAAATTGGAGCAGGAAGCTGCAGACCTTCGTGAAAAATCAGATGAGATGAAAGCTCACTGGCAGCTCGAGAAGGATGCGATCTCCCATATCAGGGACATCAAGCTGCAGTTGGAGCAGGCCAAAGGCGATGAGGTTGCTGCGGAGCGTTCCGGTGATCTGGCACGGGCCGCCGAGCTTCGTCACGGCGTCATACCGGATATGGAGCGCGATCTTCAGACACACGATCAGAATCTGGCGCAACTACAGGCGAAAGTGAAGATGCTCAAAGAAGAGGTCGATGAGGAGGATATCGCCCATGTGGTCAGCAAATGGACAGGAATCCCGGTTACTAAACTCGTCGAAGGCGAAATCGAGAAACTGGTGAATATGGAACAGCGGTTGGAGGAGCGCGTCGTCGGTCAGGACCCGGCTGTGGTCGCAATCTCCAACGCCGTTCGCCGGGCACGCGCGGGATTGCAGGACCCCAACAGACCAATCGGCAGCTTCATTTTCATGGGCCCGACGGGGGTTGGCAAAACCGAGCTGGCCCGTGCGCTTGCGGAGTTTCTGTTCGATGACGAACGAGCGATGGTGCGCATCGACATGAGCGAGTTTATGGAGAAGCACTCCGTGGCCAGGATGATCGGAGCGCCTCCCGGATATGTCGGCTACGAAGAAGGCGGCTATCTGACCGAGCACGTTCGCCGAAGACCATATAGTGTGGTTCTCTTTGACGAGATCGAAAAGGCACACTCCGATGTGTTTAATATATTGTTGCAAATTCTCGAAGACGGCCGGCTCACCGACGGGCAGGGTCGCACGGTTGATTTCCGCAATGTTGTGATCATTATGACCAGCAACATCGGCTCGGAGATGATCCGCGAGCACAATATAGTCGGTTTCAGGCAGAGCATCGAAAGAAAGATCGAGCAGGAGGAGCTGTCTCGCAAAGTGATGGAGGCTTTGCGCTCTCAATTTCGGCCGGAGTTCTTGAACAGAGTCGATGAGATCGTGGTCTTCAATGCGCTTACCGAAAGTGACATCGAGAAGATTGTCGACATACAGATCGCGTATCTCAAAAAACGTTTAGCGGGCAGGGATTTCGACCTCGAAATAACCGAAGCGGCCAAAAAATCCCTGGCCAGGCAGGGCTTCGATCCGGTCTATGGCGCGCGCCCACTCAAACGTGCCATACAACGCGAGATACAGGATAAACTGGCGATGGAGTTGCTGGAAGGCAAGTTCAAAGAAGGGGACAAGATCACGGTCGATGCAGATGCAGACGGCCAGATAGTCTTCGAACGGCCGGAGGCAGCAGCCTCCATATAAGATTCAGGATGCTCTCGCTAAGGTTTGATGCCAGCTATGTTTAGACTGCGGCGGAGAAAGTAAACCGCAATACTCCATCATGCCCGTCACAGAAAAATGTGGCGGGCTTTTCTATACGTGTGGCATCATCGTTGAAAAACTATATGACCCTGCTTCCACTCGCAAAACTACCCTCCCATCCTCCAGACGGACATATCGAATATACTCGTTATTTGCTATAACCTGATCGCTTTCCGTTATTTGCGATATGTCCGAGGCTGGTATATGGACTTCGGCAGTTGTGTTTGCAGGGATAGTGCAATTCAGGCGATACTGGGATTCGTCGACTCGAATCGCCACTTTGATTGGCCCTCTTATTGTCGGCACGGTGGCATCCAGGCTTCTCAAAGAGGCGGTGTTAGGCTTGATCCTGAATGTCGAAAAGCCTGGATCTATCGGTTCTACGCCAGCTATGAATCGGGGTATTATGTTTGCCGGCGCCGCTCCCCAGGCGTGGTTCCAGTCCAGATTTGGTTTATACTTCGCATCCCACGCTTCGAGGGTGATAGTGGTCCCAAGGTTGTAGATCATATGAGGCCAACTGCGATCCGATGAATTCGTCATCAAATTAAGCGCAGCAGCGTCTTCGCCTGCTCGATATAATGCTACAAGCAAGAATTGCGCACCGTATACGCTGCACGCCATTCCCCTGCTTTTAATAAATTTGATAACAGATGCCCTTTGTTTATCCCCAACCAGTCCAAAGGCCAGGGCGAACATATTCGCGTGGAGTGAACAATGCCTGCTGCCTTCGCCGTCGACATACACGCCATTTACACGATCAAACAGTTTATCATTAAACGCAGAATACACCCGCTCAGCGCGTTTGCGATATTCGTCCGCATCCTCGCTGCGCTCAATAGCATCCGCCAGTCTGGACATCAACACCAGCGCTCTGTAGTGAAAAGCGTTAACCACGGTGTTTATGTCGACAAAATCGTACCCATCGGTCTCGGTGCCGTGAGGCCAGTCGACTATGTCCTTCAAGTTGCCATTAAAATGAATCGAATCCAGCACCTCTTTGGTCACCAACCCCGTGCGAGTGCTTATCAGCCCATCTTTTCTGGCAAGCGCAGTCAGAGTCTTAGCCGCAAGATCGTCATAACATCTCTTTACCGAGTCCTGATTGCCCGTGTAAAGATAGTCCTCCCAGGCCATCAAAACCGAAAATAAGATCCACTCCGTCGGCCAGGTCGGGTGGGTGATAAGATGCTCGTGAGTATAGCGCGCCATCGCATATTCGCGGTCGGTATAATAGTGACCGAGTTGGTTAATATATGCATCCGCCTCGTAAGGCAGCCGCTCCCGCTGGCCGTCGACGTATATCCCCAAAAAACTCGTGGCTTTTATCGAGTATTTGCACAGATCCCAAATGTCGTTGAGTGTCGGATCAGATGAAACAAACGAGGCTGCGTCGTCATCGAATCTATACCAAACGGCATGCTGCCGTATATTTGAAGCGTCTATCTCCGCCGGGCAATCCGTAATCTCGCAATATCTAAAAGGCGCAACCTCGCCGATATGTTTTGGCATCCGCATGCCGCGTTCAAATACTTCAAGCTCCAGCTTATATTTATGAGTGCCGGGGATCAGTTGCATTTGCCTGTGCAGGTAGACTATAGACCCGCCAGGCTTTGTATCAACAGCGTCTTTAGCTCTTTTTTCGCCAAGGTGGATACCTATCTTGCAAGCGCGATCAACGGTTAATTCGAGGGCAATAGTGCCGAACGCAGCTTTACCGAAGTCCACAAAATAATTTCCATCCCCTTTGGCGATTATCTCTTTGGGTTCTATTTCGTGTACTTCCAGTGGATGCCTGTTTGCCGGGACGTCGCCTCTCTCAGATTCTGTCCATTCGTCTGAGTAAAAGGTCGCAGAAGCCTGTTTTGCGAGGTTGACTTTTTGCGTTTTACTCCACGGGCCTGGCATATCGTTTGCATCCCAGGTCCTCACAGCCCACCAACAAGTGGATTCAGCGGGTAGGGGAGGTCCTTCATAGACAACGTTAATGGAGCTATTAGACGGCACTTTGCCGGAATCCCACAAATCGGCATCCTGTACGAAACTGCTAGATGCGACCTTGATTTGGTAAGCGCTTTGCACTGCGCCTCGTCGTTCATCATTCACCACCCAACCAAACGAAGGGCGCGGGTTTGTAATGACGGTCAATTCAGGGTGGCTCAGCAGTTCGCAAATCAGGCCGCAAGGCGTCTGCAGGTTCGTCTCGTCGGGCATGGCTGTTCTCCTGGAAGCAATTGGTAGATGATGTGTGGAGATGTGGGGCCTGAATCAGACCCCACACAGTGACTTCTTCGCTAAATGTTTTACAGTTCTCGAATCTTAATGTTCTTATACCAGACCTTGCCACCGTGGGCCTGGAACCCGATGTGGCCAGATCGCGCCCAGTCCTTCAGGGCTCGATTGTATTTGTTGTGTGTTCCGTCCGGGTTCATACCGACAGTTGTCCACCGGTCGAGGTTAGCTACCACCACTCGCTTGCCGTTGAGCGTGATAGAGATAATATTGTCTTTGCACGTAATTTCGGCCGTATTCCATTCCCCTGCAGGTTTCATCGAGTTTACGCTGGGGGCTACTGCGTCGTATAAGGCTCCGCTGTGATTCTTCTCGATAGGTGTCTTGCCAGCAGTATCCCAGACCTGCATCTCAAAACCAGTATTCACTGGGTCTTCCAATTTCTCCCATCTGAAGAAAATCCCGCTGTTCGTATCCTTGTCAATCATAAAATCGGTCTTGAACTGGTAGTTGCCGAAAGTCTTTGTTGTATAAAGATAGCCACTGCCCTTTACTGTGTAGAACAGAGCGTTCTGGTCGATTATCCAGCCGCCAGGGGTAGGGTCGGTACACGCCCAGCCATTGAGTGTCTTCCCGTCGAACAGAAGCTGCCAGCCAGCAGATTTCTCATAAGCGCTGAGGGTGTTGTCCGGCGTGACTGCGGCTTCTACGCAACAGGCCGCCAAAACAGGCAGAGTTAAAGCTGTGATTACAGCAATTAGTGCGATCAGTCTGATTGTCCTCAAAATGATCCTCCTTGAAAATGAGTTTGAAGTGCTATCGACCATCGATTGTCGATGGCTCAATTTTTCAGACGGCAGTCAATGGCCGCTGTCGACCTCCGCGCATTCTATTGCGTGGTATAATGTCCACAGAAACGGCTGCTTGCGCGTGTCCACTTTATCTCTTCTACACCGCGCAGGCAATCTCCTGACACATTGAGATATTTTATAAATATCAGCCAGTTTTTTTGAAGGTGCAGATATGTCCTATCCAATAAACCGAATGAGAAGACTCAGGCGCTCCGTCGGGCTGCGTAGAATGACCCGTGAGGTGACGGTATCCATCGACGACCTCATATACCCGCTTTTTGCTACGGCAGGGCTGGATGTTAAGCTGCAGGTGCCGTCTATGCCGGGTGTGTTCAACTTCTCGGTCGACGCTCTTGTCGAAGAAGCCCGGCAGGTAGCTGATCTCGGCATCCCCGCCGTCTTGCTCTTCGGTCTGCCATCGACCAAAGATGAGGTTGGTTCGGAGGCCTATGCTTCCGATGGCATCGTACAGAGGGCCGTCCGTGCGATCAAAAAAGCTGTTCCCGATCTCGTAATCGTCACAGATGTCTGCCTGTGTGAATATACTTCGCACGGCCATTGCGGTATCGTTCGCGACGGGGCAGTTGAAAATGACGAATCAGTTGAATTGATAGCCCGTACGGCCCTGTCGCACGCACAGGCGGGTGCCGATATCGTCGCTCCGTCGGATATGATGGACGGCCGTGTGTTGGCAATTCGTGAGATGCTGGATGAGAGCGGCTATGTGGATGTTCCGATTATGGCTTATTCGGCCAAATTTGCGTCAGCGTTTTATGGCCCGTTTCGAGAAGCTGCCGATTGCGCCCCACAATTTGGGGACAGGTCGACCTATCAAATGGATCCTCCTAACCGCCGCGAGGCCTTAAGGGAGATAGAGCTGGACATCGAGGAGGGAGCCGATATAGTAATGGTCAAACCCGCGCTCTCATATCTCGACATCATCAGCGATGCCAGGGATTCATTCGCAGTGCCGGTGGCCGCCTATAGCGTGTCCGGCGAATACAGCATGATTAAAGCCGCAGCCGAGCGTGGATTTATCGACGAACGCAGGATTGTTACCGAGATATTGACTTCAATCAGGCGCGCTGGCGCGGATATGATAATTACTTACAGTGCAAAGGATTTTGCATCCTGGCAGGTGTCGAAATAATCGTCCGCTGCCTGGGGGTTATGGTGTTCGATTTTACCCAGTGGCCCGATTGGCTGCAAGCAATAAGATTGGTGATCACACTGGCGCTGATTACAGGCTTCGGCATACACGCCTACAGGGCACACGTGCGCCAGGCCGATCTTGCGGCTTCTTCGCGCAGGTGGATTTACTGGTTATATTCCCTTGCTTTTCTGGGGACGGCCGCGTGGATTTTTGCGCATCTGTTGGTCGCTGAGGTTTTCGAGCATTACCAGGGAGCAGGAATGCTTGTGGCGCTCGTCAGCGTTTTGTTGATATTATCCTATTGTGCTCTGCTGGCCGGGGATCGAAAGAAAAAGTGAGGCCTACGATACCCGCCGAGCGCCTCTATATCGCGGACTGTAGTATCCAGAGTTAATAGAATCCACAGTCACTCCGCGACCCCTGCTTGCGGCGTGCACAAAGTTGCCATTGCCGATGTAAATGCCGACGTGCGAAATACCTCTGCCGGTAGTTTGGAAGAAGACCAGATCTCCCGGTTGCAAGTCGCTTCTGTTTATAGAGATGCCACGGCTGGCCTGTGCAGCAGAAGAGTGCGGCAGGGAGACGCCATACTTGGCATAGACATATCTGGTAAATCCAGAACAGTCAAATCCTCCGCGGCTTGTGCCTCCGCGTCGATACGCCGTGCCCCTGCATGCCAGCGCGGTTTGAATGAGGGTACTGGCGGCGGCTTCCTGTCTCGGAGCCGCATCTACTGACTTGCCTGTTTCGGCGACCTGGCCAGCGCCTGCAGCAAGAAGGGGTCTGTACACAAATCCACAGACTCCATCAGGCATTGCCACCTTTGCCCACTTTCCGGAGGTCGACAACAGTTTCAAAGTAATGCCTTCTGGCAAAACTGCAATCTTATTAGCCGATGTGCTTGGGCCAGATCTCAAACACGCACAGTTCGTATTTGTGTGAACTGACGTGTTTGTCGGTCGCGTAGCTTTAGCCGCTCGATTCACAGGTTTTTTTGCAGCAGGTGAACCAGGGATAATAAGGGTTTTGTCTATTGTGAGAATAGAAGTATCTTTGAGACCGTTGGCCTTAAGCAATTTCGCCACAGTGGTCTTATTCTTAGCGGCTATAGAAGAGAGCGTATCGCCCTTTTTGATCTTGTAAGTAGCGGCATCAGCCCGCAATATAGAAGCGGCCAACAGCACCACTATAAATAAATACGCCGCAGCGTTGAATCGTCGTATCATAAACGCATTCACTTCCTTTGGGGATACAACCACGCGGCTCCCACCTATCCCCATTACCGCCGGTCATTTTAATGGCTTACAGGGTGTGTGTCAACACGCTAAGTGGGGCAATATTACCCATCAAAGCGCCAAATGTGAAGAAATCACTATTGAAGCGATAAATCTTGACGAGCCTAATTTTGCGTGATAAAGTCAAGCAGGCATCTATACACCGCTTTATTTCTGTATCCAATGAATTATAATTGGTTTGCGGATCAGATTTCTGGAGGTTTGTAACATGATTATGGACTTAGTTTTAGCAAACAGAAGCTATCGCAGATTTATTCAGAAAGAATCCATTGACGAAAAGACACTGCGAGCTCTGGTGGATTTGGCCAGACAAACCCCTTCATCTGCGAACCTGCAGCCACTGAAATACCTTCTGACCTGCACCCCTGAACGCAATGCGGAAGTGTTCTCGACTTTGAGCTGGGCTGGATACCTGACCGACTGGGACGGCCCGGCGGATGGGGAGCGGCCGTCTGCGTATATAGTGGTGTTAAACGATACCAGTATCAGCCCGACTATAAACTGCGACCATGGAATCGCTGTGCAGACTATGCTTCTGGCTGCTGCGGAATTGGGTCTTGGCGGGTGCATATTCGGGTCGATTGATCGCAGAAAACTGCGCGAGCAGTTCGATATTGACGAGCATCTGGATATACTGCTCGTGGTTGCCCTTGGCAAGCCATTAGAGAAGGTTGTTCTCGAAGAAGTAGCAGAGGACGGCAGTATTAAATACTATCGGGATGCTCAAGCTGTCCATCACGTTCCGAAACGCGCATTAGAAGATATAATACTAAAGAAGTAGAAGCGTTTTTCAGGAAGCGCTTGTGAGTGGTGTCGGAATCAGTTGCAACTGGGTTGTGAATCTGATATACTAATATAGAAGTTGGATGGCGCTTTCGAGAGTGGGTCTCACGCCCACTCTTTTCACTTTGGGATTGAATTGAATCGGGAGAGAAAGCCTAGATATGAACGCAGACTTTCTTGACGCGTTAAGACAAATAGAAAAAGAAAAAGAGATTCCTATGGAGGTGTTGCTCAGCACCATAGAATCTGCTCTTGAGACGGCATATAAGAAAAATTATGCTGCCACAGGAGATGTTCGGGTTCGAGTGACTGCATCCAAAGGTGGCTTTCAGGTATTTTGCGCGAAGGATGTTGTGGAACACGTTGAAAACGACCACGTTGAGATGTCGATACAGGAAGCGCGCGCCATAGATCCGGACGCCAAAGTAGGGGAAGTAATCGAAATTGAGGTGACGCCCGCTAATTTCGGCCGCATCGCCGCGCAGACAGCAAAACAGGTGGTGGTGCAGAGGATCCGGGAAGCAGAGCGAGACAGAGTCTTCGAGGAATTTGGTGACCGGGTAGGCGAGGTTCTTACCGGCGTTGTCCAGCGCAGAGAACAGCGAAACGTGTTTGTGAATGTGGGCAAAATAGAGGCTTTGTTGCCGCCCGCTGAACAGGTTCCGACCGAACCGTACCGTTTCAATGATCGAATAAAAGTTTATGTCTTAGAGGTCAGGCGAACCCCGAAAGGCCCTCAGGTGGTCGTATCAAGAACCCATCCGAGCTTAATTCGCCGGCTGTTTGAACTTGAAGTTCCGGAAATATCGGAAGATATCGTCGAGATCAAATCGGTTGCCCGCGAACCAGGTGCAAGAACCAAGGTCGCTGTCGCGTCAACCGACGACAAGGTCGACCCAGTCGGCGCGTGTGTCGGTCATAGAGGCAGCCGGGTGCAGTCGATTGTAAACGAACTTTACGACGAAAAAATCGACATCGTGCGCTGGCATGATAATATAGAAAAATTTATCGGTGAGGCACTGTCTCCGGCCAAGTCGATCTCGGTAACCTGTGACGAGGAGACCAAGACCGCGTTGGTTCTGATGCCGGAAAGCCAACTTTCGCTTGCGATCGGCAAATCCGGTCAAAATGTGCGGCTTGCGGCCCGGCTTACTGGTTGGAGAATCGATATCCGCAGCGAAGGCCAGACTTCTTCCGGTACTGTTTACGAAGATGATACAGCACCGGAACACGAAGCAGAGAAGCCTCAACTTCATACGGCTCCGGACGAGGACACAGTGCTGCATCTGCCTGATACGGACAGCTCAAAGCCTCTTATAACGGCTGAAGATGAGGACACTGTGTTGCACCTGCCGGAGACGCTGGCGGACAAATCAAAGGATAAAGACTCGGACTGATCACCGGGAACAAAAGATGAAAAAGCGGCCTATCCGTACCTGCGTAGCGTGTAGGAAATCGTGTGATAAAGGGACTCTCGTCAGGGTCGTACGCACTACGCAGGGGAGTGTGTGTCTGGATAGCACAGGCAAGACGCCTGGCAGGGGCGCATATCTGTGCGGCCACAAGGAATGTCTTAAGGCTGCGATTAAATATAAAAAACTAAGCAGGGCTTTGCAGTGCGAAATACCTGCTGCAATCGCCGAAGACCTTGAAGGTCTGGTTGGCGATGATGCTGACAATGATGGATGAAGCTGAGAAAGATCGGCTGTTGGTGGCTGGCGAAGCTTACAAGCGACAGGATGCCAGGTAGGGAACGGGCTATGAATATTTAGAGTATCCAGATTTAAGAGCTTGGGCGCAGTCGGTTTGCGCTCGGATCAATAGTCTATACTTTCGGCCCCGGAAATTACCTCCTGCTTGAGCATCCCCTGTTCAGCCGCAGTCACCTTCCCGTTCACTTCATCATCCAGAATCGCAGCTTTTGGCCCAGTGAGCTTTAAATGCTGTGTATCACCGCTGTTAAACGAAATGCATAACGTTCCGAGGGGAGTTAATTAATATGAGCGAGATCAAAGTATTCCAACTTGCTAAGGATCTGGGGATTACGACGAGCGACCTCGTGGCAGTCTTGAAAGACCTCGACATCCCAGTCACGGGAGGCTCTGATGATCTCGATTCAGCCACGGCTGATACCGTTCGCGAGATGCTGGCACAGGACAAGTCACTAATTGACCAGGCGAAAACTGTGGAGGTACCACAGTCTCTGTCGGTTAGGGAATTTGCCGAGGTTATGGGCATGGCTCCTGCGGACATCCAAAAGAGGCTGGTGGAGATGGGCATTCTGGCCAGCGTTAACCAGCAGATCGGGTCGGACGTAGCTGCTAAAGTGGCGGAGAAATGGGGTTACACGGTTAAGGTATCTGCGACTCAGAAGCCGCGTGAAGTCAAGGCCGCCAAATTGCAGGCGCAGCCCAAAAGCAAGCGGGCTACCAAGATGGTGCCGAGGCCGCCGATTATCACCGTCATGGGCCACGTAGATCACGGCAAGACCACATTGCTCGACGCGATTCGCCGCACACACGTGACACAGAGCGAATTTGGTGGGATTACGCAGCATATCGGTGCCTATCAGGTGGAGTGGAAAGACAAGAAGATTACTTTCCTTGATACTCCTGGTCACGAGGCGTTTACTGCTATGCGCGCTCGTGGTGCGAGCGTTACAGATATCGCCGTATTGGTGGTCGCTGCGGATGACTCCGTTATGCCGCAGACTATCGAGGCGATCCACCATGCACGAGCCGCGGAGGTTCCGATAATCGTCGCCATAAACAAAATTGACAAAGATGATGCGAACGTGGAGAGAACCCTGCAGCAACTCGCCGAACAGAATCTCGTTGCAGAAGAGTGGGGCGGGGATACTATTACGGTCAAGATTTCCGCTAAAAAGGGCGAGGGAATTGATGAGCTTTTGGAGATGATTCTGCTGGTGGCGGAGATGGCCGATTTGCAGGCTGAGGCTTCTGCCAGCAGGGTTCAGGGCAGCGTCATAGAGTCGAAGGTAGATCGTGGCAAAGGGCCAGTGGCGACTATTCTGGTGCAAAAAGGCACTTTGAAGATCGGTTCTCCTGTTGTTGCAGGGGAGACTTATGGCAAGGTCAAGGCTATGTTCGACGACAAAGGCGAGCGTATAAGCAAAGCTGGACCTGCTACGCCCGTCGAGGTGGTTGGGCTCTCTTCCACGCCACAGGCTGGTGATTTGCTGGAATCTGCAAAGACTGATAAGGACGCCAGGGCGATTGCTGAAAAGCGAGCGCAGGAGAGTCGCGACGAGAGAATGGCTGCGACCACCAAGATCACCCTCGAAGACCTGTATCAACAAATACAGGAAGGCAAAGTTAGAAAGCTCAATGTGGTTCTAAAGGCCGACGTGCAGGGCTCTGAAGAGGTTGTGATTCAGTCGCTTCTTGGAATTCAGCACGAAGAAGTTCGCGTGGATATCATTCACTCCAGTGTGGGCAACATAAATGAGTCGGATGTGCTGCTAGCCTCCGCTTCAAACGCCATCGTTATCGGTTTCAATGTCAAGGTTGATGCACAGACGCAAAAGGTTGCTGAGGCGAATCACGTCGAAGTGCGCACGTATAACGTAATTTATGAGCTTACAAAAGAAGTTCGGGCTGCGATGTCGGGTTTGTTGGAGCCTACCATCGAAGAGGAGAAACTTGGCGAAGCCGAAGTTCGTGCTACGTTCAGAATCCCGAGCGTCGGAGTTATCGCTGGTTGTATGGTCATTGCTGGCAGGGTTGTTCGCAATGAGCACGTCAGAGTGAGAAGAAATGGCGAAATTGTCCACGAAGGCAAGCTCGATACATTGAAACACTTAAAGGACGAGGCGCGGGAGATGGCCCAGGGCTTCGAGTGCGGAATACACAGCGACGGATTCCAGGACTACCAGGAGGGTGATATCATCGAATGCTACACCCTCAAGAAGATCGCCAGAGCCGTATAAATCGCGTTCGGATATGACAAATGACTTTCGCGGGAATCCTTAGTATAACAATCGAGGTGCCCGGCAGCGAGTCGCTAAAAGACAAAAGGCATGTGGTGAAAAGTATTCTCGACACCACACGCAACAAATTTAACGTCTCTGCTGCTGAGATATCGCACCTCGATTCCCATAAAATGGCGGGTTTGGCGTTTGCCTGCGTCGCTAACGAGGCTGCGTTCGTGCATAAGGTGCTGAATAAGGTGCTGGATCACGTGGAATCGAACCCGCTGTGTGAGGTGGTGGACGCCGGCGTAGAAATGGTGTGAAATGACTACTACTAGACAAAACAAGGTACGCGAACTCCTCAAGCAGGAAGTTAGCGATATTATAAGAAGAGAGATAAAAGACCCCAGGCTTGGTTTTTTGACAATCACAGATGCTGAGATTACTGCTGATCTGAAACACGCCAAGGTTTACGTTACGGTGTTGGGCGATGAGCAGGAACGCAAGCAGAGTATGGATGTACTCAAACATGCTCAGCATTTTATCCGACAGGAGTTTGGAAAAAGAGTGAGGATGAAAATCCTGCCGGATGTTCAGTTTTTCTATGATGAGTCCGTAGACAGAGGGGTCCGTATTTTCGAGCTGTTGGAAGAGATTAAGCGGGATGACCAGGAGCAGTCTTAGGGAAGCCTGGAGCAGGCTTGTTGCCCATAATTCTTTTGTGCTTGCCTGCCATGAGCGTCCGGATGGTGACTGTCTTGGCGCTGCGCTGGCGCTTGCGCGTGTGCTTAAGGGCTTAGGCAAAGACGTGACCACGCTGTGTCAGGACCCAGTGCCTGAGCATTATTTATTTCTGCCAGAAGCTGGGACTATTGCGCAATCAACTGACAGACGAGGTTTTGACGTAGGGGTTGTTGTTGACTGCGACCAGCCTCATCGAACCGGAAATGTAGCCGAAATCATAAATTCCGCAAAGACATCCGCACGTATTGACCATCATCTATCTAACGCGGACTATGGTGACATTCAGGTCGTCGAAACAAAGATCAGTTCGACTTCCGAGCTGATAATTGAGCTATTCGAGGCAAACGATATTGCGATAGATAAGCACACTGCGACGATGCTGTTGACGGGAATTATCTTCGACACAGGCGGATTTCGTTATTCAAACGCGACCTCTCGGACGTTTCAGATAGTATCGCAATTTGCAGCGATGGGGATAAGGCCGTCAAGGCTGGTTCGGGCCGTTTTTGAGAGCAGGTCATTGAAATCGGCTCAATTGTTGGGCAGGGCTTTATGCTCTATGGAGGCAGTTGAGCGCGGGCAAATAGTTATCGCGCAGCTTGCCTATTCGGATTATCTGGAACTCGGCGTTGAGGACAGCGATTCAGAGGGCATCGTCAATTCGGTCGCGGCGATCAAAGGACCGCGGGTGGTGATATTGCTACGAGAGGCAGAGCAGGGCGTAATTCGGGTTAGCCTGAGGTCGCGAGATGGATTTGACGTAAGCATGGTGGCATCTGCTTTCGGCGGTGGAGGTCACGCTGTGGCGTCGGGGTGCACTATTGAGGGCACTCTCGAACATGCCCGGGCTGAGTTGATCTCCGAGGTACGGCAGTGGATGGAGTCCTGAACGTTTGCAAACCCGCCGGGCCGACCTCTCATGACGTAGTCAACAGCGTTCGACGGATATTCTCACAGAAGCGGGCAGGCCACGCCGGCACACTCGACCCAATGGCTACAGGGGTATTGGTCATCTGTCTCGGCAAAGCGACCAGAATCGTAGAATATCTTACAGCCACGCAGAAACACTACCGCGCCACCTTGACCTTGGGCGTCACTACTGATACTCAAGACGCCACAGGCAGCATACTCTCAGAAAAAGATGCCTCAAATATCAGCATTGACGAGATTCGGACGGCCGCTGGCACATTTCTCGGCGAAATCGAACAGACGCCTCCGATGATTTCAGCTATCAAATATCAGGGCAAACCGCTTTATAAGCACGCCAGAGAAGGCAAAACCATCGAGCGCGCGCCGAGAACGGTAACGATCTACTCCATCGAAGTAAACCCTCTGAACTCCCCGGAAGGAACGGCAACGACTCAGGTCGAATTATGCGTAAAATGCTCCAGCGGAACTTATATCCGTACATTATGCGCGGATATCGGTGATGTGTTGGGCTGCGGCGGTATGATGTCTGCTCTGCAGAGAACAAAAGTTGGGCAATTCACCCTCGATTCTGCAGTTAGCATTCCAGATATGGAGCGGGCTTATGAAGATGGGTCGCTTTCTTCGTTAGTGATCTCGGCTAACGAAGCGCTTTCGTATATGCCCGCGATAGAAATCGATGATCGAAACGCAAATCGCATCAGACACGGGCTTTCTTTTGTCACCGATGCCAGCCTGGCTGAGGGTTCGACTGTTAGAATAGTATCAAACGGTGCGTTGTTGGCGATTGGGATTGTCGAAAGAGTAGATACGGACATTTGGGTGAGGCCAAGGAAAGTATTTGTAGAAGAGCAACTCCGATGAGTGTGATATACGGGTTAAAAAACGTAAAAGACGATTCCAGACATCGTGCCGTGGCCATCGGCGTGTTTGATGGGGTGCATTGGGGTCACAAGGCGATCTTCGAGCGTGTAGTAGCAGAGGCTGAAATGGCCAGTTTAGTGAGCCTGGTCCTGACATTCGAGAGGCACCCTTCCGAACTCCTTGCGCCTAATAATGCTCCATTTTATATCAGCACCCTCGATCAGCGAATAGACCTCATACGCGCCTCGGGTGTCGATTCTATAGTGGTTGCGGAGTTCGATCCAGCCTTCGCGAATCTCAATCGGCAGGAGTTTCTGGATGAGATATTAATCAAAAGGCTCAAGGCTCAATGTGTGGTGGTAGGGGCGAATTTCAGATTTGGCAAAAATCGAGAGGGAGATATTCGTTATCTTACGGAGAAAGCCCCGGAGATCGGGCTGAATGTAGCCGTAGTGCCGGCTGTTGTGATCGACAACGCCCCTGTCAGCAGCACCCGCATTCGCGCTCTTCTGCAAAGAGGGGACGTGGAACTCGCATCCAAGCTGCTGAGCCGTCGCTTCGCACTGCGCGGCACAGTAGTGCTAGGCCAGCAAATTGGTCGTACGCTTGGTTTTCCCACTGCAAATATCAAAAGCGAGCCGAGACAACTGATTCCTGGTCGCGGGGTCTACGCGGTCGAGACTACTGTTGACAAAACCGTCTATCCTGGTGTGTGCAACATCGGAACACGCCCAACATTCGGCGTCAACGACGTCTCCGTAGAGGTGCATATTGCCGGCTTTCAGGGCGATATCTATGGGCGACAGCTCGACGTCGTCTTTTGCCGGCGACTGCGAGATGAGATGAAATTCAGCAGCCGCGACAGTCTCGTCGCACAAATCCGCGAGGATTTGCAGCGCGCTAGCGGTAGTTGTCGCTAATCTAAGATTGATTTTTCTTCAAAGCATTCGTGCCTGATGTTTTGATTTCAGGCAAAGGCTTATCCGATGGCCAATTGATGACGTAGTCTATTCCCGGAATCAAATCAAACACATCGTCAGACAGAGGCGAATCGCACTCCGGATCCAGGCACGCGCTCCAGACAAAGGTATCGCTGCTGAACGCTATAGTCTCTCCACGCCGCTCAATATTTATTTTCGGCTCAGGCCACTGCAGGTCTTTGAATCTCTCCATCAGTAGCCTGTCCTGAGCAATCGCTTTGTCGTTTTGAGACAACTGCACGAACGCCCCAGCTCTATCGAATCCAAGCTCTTGCAAGCCAGAAAGAGGAAGTTCGCTGATTTTGGTGGAAGAATTGGCCGGCAAAATGGCGGTATGCGTCTCGTCAACCGGCAGCCCTCCTGCGAAATTAAAGAAACCGAACCGCATCTCCCCTTGCCAGCTTTTAGCTGTGTCGTTGACGCCGAAGAACAAAACCTTGTCTTCTTCAACAGCAGCGATCACCGTTATCGGAGCAAAAGCCCGTCGCACGGGATGATACGCCAGTTTCCTGCGAAGATAATAGTCGACAATTGTCCATCCGTGACTCTGCGGCCAGGTGTCGTTATACATCCAGAAAATAGCAGAGGCGCTGCTGAACATTCTCCTTCTAAAGTTGCCGATGTATTCCCGCAATCCCTCCGCCTGCAATATCCCGCTCAAAAACGCATATTCTTCAAAGGATATATCATCGGGTGTCAATCCAGCCCAGTCCTGCAGTATGCGATAACATATACCCTGCACACCTGAGAAATTGCACGTATTGTCATGAAACTCCCAAGATGGGGAAAAGACATAGCGATGATTCTCCGGCAACGATTGTCTCAGAGTAGCCAGGCCGCTTGCGCCAAGCACGCCGCCTTCGTTAGGAAATCTGCTGATATCAGTCCGATATTTCCAGAAATCCGATCCGCTGGCCCCAAGTGATACGTGCCACGGGTGCTGATCCCCTGTGATCGGCGAAGTTGGATTCACGTTATCAAGTGAATATGGAGACGATGGCCAATACGGCCTCGACGGGTCCTCACGGGCGATAATTCGCGGTATCTCCAGGTGATAAATTGCATAATCGGGATGAGGATGCAGCCGATCATATCCCCACTCCCACGCGCCCCACTCAAGTTCGTTATTGCCACACCACACCACAAGGCTGGGATGAGGTGACAGACGCTTGACCTGATACGCTATCTCTGCGCGAACATTAGTCAAAAACCCCACATCATCGCCGGGGTACTTAGAGCAGGCGAAAATAAAATCGTGCCAGACCATTACTCCTGCTTCATCACATGCGTCCAAAAACGCAGTATCAGCGTAAAGTCCGCCGCCCCATATTCTCAGACAGTTAAAGTTAGCCTCAACGGCCAGATCGACGAGCCTGCGATAGTGTTCCGGCGTGATGGAAGCGTAAATAGTATCCGGCGGCACCCAGTTACCACCTTTGGCGAAAATAGGAGTGTTGTTTATCTCTATGATAAAATAGCGGCCCTCGACGGGGTGTGGGTTTTGGTTGATTTGTACCTTTCTTATCCCTGTACGCCGCGTCGTCATATCCACGATTTCGCCGTCGATTTCAAGCTCGCATTGCACCTCGTATAGAGGCTGATCGCCGTATGGTTTTGGCCACCAGAGCCTGGGATTGGATATATTGACTGCGATATCGTGCCTGCTCATGCCAGCGGGCAGCTCAATTCCCTCAACGGCTACCTCTTCAGCTTCCGGCACTCGAACCCGCAGTATAGCGTTGACCGGCTCAGCCGAAACGTTGTCGACATAAGCCCGCAAGTTGATCTTCGCCGATTTCAAATCATCTGAAAGGGTGGGGTATACAACCACCGAGTCAATTCTGGCCTGCTCTGTCCACTCCAGCCGAACCCCGCCGGGGATACCAACGTTTACTAATCTCGGCGACCAGTCCCAGGAGAACTGACACTGCGGCTTGCGGAGCCAGGAGCGTTTGTGCAGCTTGTGATCCCAACTGGTGTTGTAGTCGTCGCTCGGTTTTTCGGCTACGGAGTATAACCCACTGTCGATGTGCAGCGCCAGCAGGTTCTTTCCGACCATTATTTTATCTGTGACGTCGATTCTGCAAGGCCAAAATACGTTTGCGTGCGAGCCGATTCTCTCACCGTTAAGATATATGTCAGCAACAAGATCAATGGCGTCGAACACCAGCCATACCCGCTTTTCCTCAATATCCTCCGGCGCAGTAAAGGTTCGCCTGTAGACCCATATTTGTTCTTCGACCCATCTTTGGGCAAGCGCGTTCAGACCAAAATGAGGATCATCGACAAAGCCCTGTTCCTGCAAATCGAGGTGAATATCACCGGGCACTTGCGCTTCCATAAACAACCGTTCATCGGCATCCGGGCCTAGATAACTGTGGGGATTTATGTGTCGTGACCCGAAACCGCGTGCTTTCCACTTCCCGTTAAGATCAAGCTGAGATAACATGGCCCCTCCAAAATCGACGAATGTTATGACATTATAACTAACAGCCTGCCATAAGAAAAGGGCCGAGGCAACTTCTGCCTGTTTATATGAAGGTCAGAGAGGCGTGGGCGGCGAACCTCATTATACCGATTAGTTTTTGGAGATGAGGAATGCGATTTATGACCGCTCTTTTGGCAATTTGCCTCGTTGTAGCCGCCGGCTCAGTTGCCTTCGGCGCAGACGACTCTTCTGATGCTCTCGTGACCGCTAATGTCATCAAATTTGGTGCAAAAGGTGACGCCAAAACAGACGATACCAAGGCCTTCCAGGCTGCTTTAGATTCCGCAGAGGAAAAGGGCGGGATAGTATTTGTGCCGGCAGGAACCTACCTGATTGCCGGGTCACTGAATGTCCCTCAGGGAGTGACCCTTCGCGGCGTCTGGGAATCCGCCCACCACGCGGACATAGGCAAGGGGACTCTTATCTATGCCACGGGCAATGAAGGCAATGAGGATGGAACTCCTCTGATCTCCCTGAATCAAAGCAGTTGCATCAAAGGGATTACGATTTTATATCCAAACCAGGACATTGACAACGTAAAACCCTACCCGTGGACGATTCAGGGCAGGGGTATGCACGGCAGCGTTATCGACGTCACTTTGGTTAATTGTTATAAAGGCATCGACTTCGGCACCAACCCGAACGAGTTGCACTACATCAAAAACGTTTTCGGCTGCCCTTTAAAGCTCGGCATATATGTCAATCAGACCACGGACATCGGCCGAATTGAGGACGTCCATTTCAACCCACACTCCTGGCAGCGTGCGGCTCATCCCAGTGCCCCGAACGGCCCGAAATGGGAGAAGCTGTTGAAGTATCTGCCGGAAAATCTTATCGGTTTTCTGATCGGCAAGACCGACTGGGAGTATATGAATAACTGCTTCGTTATCTTCCCTAAGATAGGCTACCATTTTGTCCGCACACCGCAGGGCGACGGAAATGCGGTTCTGAGCCAGTGTGGAGCGGACATTTGTCCGGTAGCCGTTCAGGTCGATGCATCGCAAGGCCACGCTGGTGTAGCATTCACTAACAGTCAATTTATGGCGACAGTGGTAATCGGCCCTGAGAATAATGGCCCGGTGAAGTTCTCGAATTGCGGATTCTGGCCGATTCCAACTACAAACAGCCAGGCGATAATCGAAGGCAACGGCAACGTTACGTTCTCTTCCTGCCACTTCTCAGGCTGGGCCAACGATAATGCCAATGCTCCAGCGATTCAGGTCAAGAGCGGTTCTGTTATAGTCAACGGCTGCGATTTCTCTGCCGCTGGAAAGACACAAATAGAGCTTGGTGATCAGACTCGCTCGGCGGCTATCGTAGGTTGCAGGTTCGCCGGTGGCGAGAAAATCATCAATAAAGCCCCCGCTTCTGCCAAGGTGCAAATTGGCCTTAATGTAGAGTAGGGGTAGCTTTATGTTCAGGGAGGCGATGTTTCTGCTAGTCGGCGTATTGGCTCTCAGTGTCAGCGCCGGGGCTTATAAAAACCCTCTTCCGATCGACAACGGAACTATGGGTGCAGGCATCGCCGACCCTGGCGTTTTGCGCTGGATGGGCAAATATTACCTGTATGCAACCAAGGTAAAGGAAGACCCCGGCCTGCGCTGCTGGGAATCGACCGACCTGGTCAATTGGAAGTATATGGGCATGTGCATTAACGATGACCCAGTTTTCGCAGAAGGCCACGGCTGGAGTCCAGGGCCATTCTACTATAACGGCAAGTTCTATCTATATATCTGCGGCATTGATCAAAAGCATAAGGTATTCGAGTCCGATAAACCCACCGGCCCGTTTGTCTGCGTCAACAAAGACCTGATTAATATCAATTCCCTCGACGCTGTCCCTCTTTTGGACGACGATGGTCAGTTATATCTGTTTTATGCGGGATGGGATGGTGTTGGCATTCAATACAGAAAGACATCTTCCCCAGTAAAAGGCGACGGTGAAAATTGCACCCTGCCGATATGCCAGTTCAGCGCGGAAAATGACGGTAACTTCTGGACGGAGGGGCCTGATCTATGGAAACGCAATGGCATTTATTACCTAACATACTGCGGCAACAACTGGGTAAGGGACAGCTACCAGGTTCGAGTAGCAAAAGGCAGGTCGATTGCCGATCTGAAGCCGCAGAAATCAGATACGCTTATCAAACAGATTAGTGGGAAATATGTGGCGGTCGGCTGCAACTGGAGCATAAGGGGGCCGAATCTCAAATCATTGTGGCACGTATATCACTGTCGCATAGTCGGTGGCCACAGACGGTTGCTGTGTCTCGATAAGCTCTACTTCGATTCCACTGGTGATATGCGCTGCGACGGCCCAACCTGGTCAGCCAAACCGAACCCGGAACCGCCAGACTATTGCGAGAGCTTCATACGCACTGACATTGGCCCAAACTGGAAAATTGTATCGGGAGACTGGATTGTGCGCGGTGAAGATCGCCTGATAGGTAAATCTGGCCAGTTATGCTCAAAATGCGCTCTGAAATCCAATTTTGTCGCTGAGTTTAACGTCAAGTTAATTAATAACATCGGGTCTGGTCGATATGGGGTCGCATTTGACGGTGAGCACGGGAAGGTTACTTTGCTGCTTGATCCTGTCGCAAAAACAATTGCTCTCTCTGGCAAGACAAACTCAATAGCGTCTCTGCCTGAGAACTTTGACTTTGACGTCTGGCACACCATAATCGTGCAGCAATACAACGGCCGGTGGCAAGTTCGATTCGATGAAATGACCAAAATAGACACCCGCCTGGACATCGGAGTCTCTCGGTTCGGCCTGGTCGCAAAAGACTGTGAAGCCGCGTTCGGCTGGTGTGGATTTTCCAATTATGAACCGGGTGAGCAATCGATGTAGTAGGTCAGGAGCCGAGAAATGCTGCCAAGAGAACGTGTCATAGAAACCATAAACCACTGCAAGCCGGATCGTGTGCCCATATACGGCTGGGTTAGCGCAAATCTGACCGATGAAATCAACCAATCATTCGGCTCTGTTGCGGCGTTTGAGGACAAATATGAGTTCGACTTCGCGCATCTTTTTGGCGGCCCGCCCACTTTTGATTACGCAGTGTTGACTCAACTTAATGAGAACCTCGGCAGATTGCCCGAACCAAGTGATATGGGTGATGTGCCGATGGTCGATCCGGACAGCAACGGGGCGTATCAGGACGTAATAAACGGCATTGCCCATCACAAAGAGAAGCGCGGTCGATTTGTCTATATGCAGACGCCAGGGTTCTTTGAGGCGATGAACGGGGTGTTTGGAATCGAAAACCACCTGGCTTATCTGCTTATGTTTCCCGATGAGATTCACGCTCTTTACTCTCGCCAGGCCGACTGGAATATCGCGTTTGCAATGAACTGCATCGATTTGGGCGTCGATATGATTCACATCTCCGACGACTGGGGCGCGCAAAACGGCTTGATGTTCAGCCCTAAGATATGGCGTGAGATGATCTTCCCATATCACAAAAAAGTGGTCGACGCGGTCAAATCGCGTGGGTGCTATTGCAGTCTGCACAGCGATGGAAACGTAATGCAGGTGCTGGATGGCATCGTCGAGATCGGTTTCGATGTCGTCCACCCATTTCAGGAATCCGCAGGGATGGACTACACCGCCTACCGGTCGAATTATATGGACAAGTTCACGATAATGGGCGGCTTAGACGTGCAGACCACCATCGGCTTCGGCAAGCTGGATCGTCTCAAATCCGAGATCGAACGGGTATTGACTATGTTCAAGGACGGCGGTCTGCTATTCTGCACAACGCATTTTGTGCAGAATCATTGTTCCATCGAAGAGCTGACTTTTGCCTACGATCTGATCTATGACACCGTTCGAAAGCAGGGTTGTAAATGAGAGTTGTTGTTATCTCCGTGTTTATGCTACTTTTTGCGATCAGTGTATCCGCGACGACATTATCCCTGGATTTCGGCATGCCAGAGTCTCCTGTTGCAGAAAAATGGACTCAGGCTACAATAACAACTCACTACACCCCGCAGCTAAAATATGGCTGGGTTGGCAAGCCGAGGCTGGAGATGCGCGACCGTGGCTATCTCGACCCTCTCCGCCGAGACTTTGTTTATGGCAGGCATACGGCTGAGTTCCGGGTCGATCTCCCAGATGGATATTATCGAGTGACTGTTCACACTGGGGATTGCATAGTCGGAGATCATATTCTCAACATCGAAGCCAACGGTAAAAAAATAGCTGATAGACTAGACCCTGGGGCAGGGGAGGTCATAGCGTACACATTTGCATCGGAGGTGGCAGGCGGCGCATTGGCACTCAAATTCAGTTCCCCTATTAATAATTGGGTGCTGAATGGTCTCGAAATATCGCCCTGCGATGGCCCTCTTGAGCCTACGTCCGTAGTCACAAAACTACCAGGGCCACGTCTGCCTCGTATATTGCCCAAGCCACACAACGACCGCCTTCATTTGGTGAAACAGCCAGACTATTCTGCGAGGTCGTATCCCAGCGAAGCCGATATGATGCGAATATTAGAACGATTTCCCATGTATTCTGAGCGTGGATGGCATCCAGACTTTCTTGGAAAACCCGAAGTAGGCTATTTTGGCGACCCTACCCACGCTGAGATGGGGCTTAGAGCGATGGGTAACTATATTTTCGTGACCTCGCTTCTGGCTACTTCTCCAGAATATGACCCCAGGCCGTCCGGAGTCTCTCAAGACGTGTTATTGCAAAGAGCACGAGCCTGTCTCGAATATATGACCCGTGCGCATGCAACGGGTGACTTGCACTGTGCAGACGGATGTCAATGGGGTAACGACTGGCAATCCGCCTGGTGGACGGCCCGCATGGCGGCGGGCGCACGCCTGGTCTGGCCAAAGCTTACCGCCAGAGAGAAAGCAAATGTCGAGCGTGTTATAGTTCATGAAGCTAACAGGCACTTGAGACGTAACCCGCCCAGCGGCGTCAAATTCGATACGAAATCCGAAGAAAATGCGTGGGATTCGGAGGTCCTCGCGTGGGCTGTCGGGATGTTTCCAGAACATCCTAACGCACAGGCATGGCGCACCAAACTCATTCAGTTTTGTATGAACACCCTCTCCACTGCTTCAGATAAAAACGATAGTACAGTCGTCGACGAAAAGCCCATCAAAGAATGGGTCAATACGGTCAATATTTATGATGACTTCACAATCGAAAACCACGGGGCTTATCACTTCTGTTATATGGCCTGCCCTCTACACTCTTTTGCGTGGGCATTTGAGGGCTTGGTAGGCGGCGGCATTACTCCACCAGAGGCGATGTTTCATCATTATCAGGACGTCTGGAAATGGATAAAGAGGGCTTATATAGGCGATGGCAGGTTTGCTTACCTCAGCGGCAAGGATTGGCCACGGTATGCGTACGGTTTGAGCTTTGTGTTGCCGGTTACGGTGCTGGCACAGCTTCGGTATAATGACCCGCACGGTCGCTTGATGGAGCAGGAACGAATAGCAACCCTTGAGCGCGAACAGCTCATAAACTGCGATGGGAGTTTCTATGGCGGCAGATTTACCTGCAATGACCTTCACGATAGACTGGCCGAATATGAGACTGATACCTATGCTAATCTCGGCTTGTGCTACCTACTACATAAGCACGGTTCTATCCCTAATCCTCCCAGCTCACAGCAGGTTTGGCATCATTTATCGGGTAGCTGGGCTAGTTCCGACACTGAGTGGATATTCGGACGTTCTGCAAAGACGTTTGCGTCCTTTAGCTGGCGTCATCTCCACGGCCTGCACCCATTAGGGCTATTTATACCAGAGGGCTGTGCGGATATGGTCGAATGGATGACTGAGCAGTATATTGGTCGAATTCGAGCCGAAAATGTAGACTTTAAACAATCCTACTCCAAACACAAAGAGACCATCTTCGACGGCGGTTTCTGCACCACTGGTGAAATATCATATAATGACGCCGCTGGAGAGCCTGTGGCTAAAAAACAGATTAGCTTCACATCATTAACCGATGAGGGTGTCGCTGTTATTTTCGAGCGAACATTTGCCAGCGCGCCTTTTAAGTGCAACTCGTCATATTCGTTAAATATGGCTATTGCCAACGACATTTTCAACAACAGTCAACGCACGATTTATCTGAAAGACGCATCTCCAATACGGCTCCCGGGAGCAAAGAACCTCGACCCGGTTAGCGCAGCAGAGCCGAATGCAAATGAGGTATCATCGACTTCGCAAAAAGTGCAATCGCCCTGGGTGAATATTGATGACAAACTGGGAATCGTGTTGCTCACCACGGACGACTTCGCGCTGTATGACTACTCTGGCCGAAATGCGCCGACTCGCAGCCTGCAGTTTGACGTGCTCCTGGCAGATTACGAGGGCGCCAGGAAGATTAAAACAGGGGAGACGATTACAGAAATAGCTTATCTTCTGCTGGCAGGAAATCGGGACCTTACAGCAGCCGCATATCGTGAGGCAAAGGTTCTGAAAACAACGGACGGGCGCAGCTATGTTCTGATTACCACCCCTTCAGGCAAGCGTTACATAATCCTGCCAAACCTGGATGGCTCAAGCTGGAACGAGCGCATACCCGGTACAGCGATTGACGCCAAGTTCTCTGGCTTCGACACCCAGGTACATTTAGCGCCGTGATTGAGTCAGTTGATACCTCTCAACGACTGATACTTCCTGTCTCAGCTTGAGAATCTTATTAGGCGGGTAATAGCCTTTCTTTACTGACGTGCCGGGATAGATGAGACAATTTTTGCCCAGCAGTGTGGCGGGGTTGGTAACAACATTGCAACCGGTTTGAGTGTAATCTCCGATCACTGCTCCGAATTTGACCAGGCCGGTGTCATAAGTAGTGCCTTCAATATTTACCTTGATTGACGGCCTTTTGCCTGTTTCAGGATCTTTTGAGCTGGAAATAGGCACATTGGAGAGCACCGTGCCCGAACCGAGATTCACCCCGCGTCCGAGAATACTGTCGCCAACATAGGCAAAGTGCGGAGCCTGAGATGTATCCATCATGATGCAGTTTTTCAGCTCCGTTGAGTGCCCGACGATGCAGTTGTTGCCAATCACTACGTGACCGCGTATATATGCGCCGTGTCTGATCTGGCAGTTGCGGCCGATAATCGCCGGCCCCTGAACAAACGCGCCCGGCTCGACAACAGTTCCCTCGCCGATTACAACCGCGTGAACATCGTCGACATACGCCCCAGGCATAATCACTCCCTTGACCGTACTGTCTCCATCAACGCTGGTAATGTATTCAAGTGCGAACCTGCCAACCTGGCTCAACACTTCCCACACGTTATCGACGTTGTCGAATATGGATCTAAACTCGAAGCCGTCTAAATCGAAGAAATCAGATGGTTTCAGCATACTACGTCCCTTGCCTGTAATCCGCGGAACAGCCCAGCGGTAGGATGATTATAGAGTGTCCTTATTTACACTGTCAAATCCGGCCCTGGTCAAGTCTATTCGTTTGCTGTAGATGTGCTAACTCTGGTATAATCATTCCACGTTGTAGTCGAGGAGGACGCTTCGAATACTATGGCTGGACTAAAAAGACGAATTCGAACTGAGGGCTGGTCTCGCGATGTGACCGACGCGGATGAAGAGCAGAATTCTGTTCTGTATCGGCTGAGCAACAACAACAAATTGTGGGTGGCTGGCTTGATTTTGATACTTGCGCTCGCCGGATTTTTAATGGCTCAAGTAAAACAGCGCAGCGCAATGACAAACGAGGATCTCTATGTCCCTCCTGCTGAGCTGGCCTTCGGTACTTATGACGACGGACCGCATCACGAGTTTGCCCAGGATTTCCTGGCTAAAAATAAACAGGTTCAGGATGCTCATTTTGCGGATGGTAAGTTCATAATCATAGTCCCGGGGGATATGAGCGCAGACAACATTGAGCACCTGTCTCTGCTGGCAGCCCAGCGCAACCTTGCAAAGTTCAAAAATCGTATTGTTGTTGAGGTTTATCAGCGCAGCGCGGCGACAAAATCAGATAAATTGATAGCGACTACCCAATGGGAAGACTCGCGATACGGATTTACAGTAAGACTTCGCAGCCGGGCGCGTTAAATAACGTTTGCGATGTAGTTCTATATTTTATGCAGGCCGCGAAATGTGCTGCCTGAGAGTGAAGCTATGGAAAGCAAGGCCTCCAACATCGATCTCCACAACGAATCAGCTCTGGTTGTCGACATCAGCCGGCTGGTTATAAGCGGAGAACCTATCGACAGGATCCTGCAGACAATCCTCGAGCAATCGGTAATGGCTTGCGAGTGTGTGAGGGGGTTTCTCGCCATCGTCGACCATGACCGCGGTGAGTTGGATGTTCGCTACACCTATGGCGAAGGTTGGAGTGAGGAGAAGCGCCTTGGCAGACTAAAAGTCTCTGAGGAAACGGGCAGGGGAATAACCAGCCACGTAGCCGCCACTGCAACACTGTACAATGCTCACAACGTTCGGCTCGATCCATATTATATTCGATCATTTGACGATGTGAAAAGTGAGCTGGCTGTGCCTCTGGTGGATGGTGACGCCCGGACACGCGGGGTAATCAACCTGCAAAGCGCCACACTTTCAGCTTTTAGCAGCGACCATGAGAATTTCGTTCTGGCCCTCGCCAAGCTGGCTGTTATTGCTATGGTTGTCTCCGATCACCGGTCGCGCGAGATGGCGCTGGTTCAGATCGGAAAAGAACTCAATGGATTCACTGACATAGGAGCAATACCGCAAAAGGTCCTTGACGTGGCTGCGGAAGCGCTGAGATTTGAAGATTGCTCGTTGTTTTTAATTGACAGGACCAGTGGACAATTGGTGCTGCGGGCCTCGCGTGGGCCGCTGAAGAAGATGATCGGTAAAGCGGTATATGAAATTGGCGAGGGGTTGACAGGCTGGATCGCTCAAAATCAGCAGTCTATTCGCATACTCTCCCCAAGCAGCGACTCACGGTGGCGCGGGCTGCATCAGGAAATTCCTAACGTGGAGGACGGCGCCTTTATGGGTGTGCCGATCCTCGGCCGAAGCGGGCTGCTCGGAGTGCTGCGTGTGCAAAGACGAAAGAGCCCGTATAGTTGGTTCCGCAACGAGTTTACGGTAGACGAAGAGCGTATATTGTCGACTATCGCTGGGCAGTTGGCCATCGCGTTAGAGAACTCCAGACTTATCGATCAACTTGTAAAAACTGAGCGCTTGGCGGCGTGGGGAGAGATGTCGGCAAGGTCGGCACATATGATAGGCAACCGCGTCTTTGCTATTAAAGGGGATATTAACGAGATAGAATATATCCTCAAATCACCGGACGTAGACCCGGCTGACGCCTGGAAGCTGCTGGAAAGCGTTAAAAAAGGCATCTTTTTACTTGAAGAGATACTAAACGAGTTCCGGGAGTTTGTGAAAGCAACA
The DNA here is from genome assembly GCA_050948905.1 of Armatimonadota bacterium. Classification (GTDB taxonomy): domain Bacteria; phylum Armatimonadota; class UBA5829; order UBA5829; family UBA5829; genus DTKD01. The sequence goes on from JBMNES010000001.1 coordinate 2,430,647, forward strand.
CAGATTGAGCTTATCGAATCCGATTTAAATACTTTGATAAAAGAGGCAATAGACGAGAGCTTTCCGAAAAGATCGGCCAGCGTGCTTCGTCTCAATTTAGATGAGAGCCTGCCTCCGATATGCGCAGACCCGACGAAGCTGAAACGATGTTTCTCGGAGTTGCTGGAGAATGCTGTCAGCTTCCAGCCCGAAGGCGGTGAGGTTGTTGTCACCACCGCTATGGCTGACGAAAAGAGTAGGAAATGGCTCAAATCGAATAATAAGTCCGCGCAATATGTGGCAGTGCATTTCGAGGACACTGGGCCGGGAGTGGAGTCTGAGAACAAACCGAAGATTTTCAACCCGTTCTTTACATCCAGGGCTAAGGGCATGGGCTTGGGACTATCTATTGTCAAAGGTATAGTAGATGCTCACGATGGCACGATATTCGAGAGCGGCAAACCCGGAGTAGGGGCCAAGTTCACCATATTGCTGCCGTGTAGTTGCGATAAACCGCGCAAAAAACGCGTCAAAACTGATGAATAGAAGAAAATACGGGAGGTTACCCTGTGTGTAAGATACTGGTCATCGACGATGAAGAGGCCGTGCGCAGCGCTGTAAAGCGCAGGCTGGAGAGAGATGGTTTTGAGGTGCAGACTGCCGAGACCCAGGCGGAGGGGATTGAGGCGATTAACACGCACAACCCGCCTTACGATGTGGTTGTGACGGATATGGTAATGGAGTCTCCTACGAGCGGGCTGGAGGTGCTCCAGGCAGCGCTGGCCTCGGATATATTTACCGAGTTGATTGTGTTGACAGCTTATGGCAACGTAGGCAACGCCGTTGAATGTATGAAGCGCGGAGCTTTTGACTACGTAGAGAAAAACATACCTGGCGTCGACGTCTTTGAGCTGCTGTCGATGAAAGTGCAGCAAGCTCTGGAGAGAAGAAAAGTGTCTCTGGCCACTTTGAGGAGAATCGAGCACTTCACTAAAGCCAGATAGGTTGAATGCTATCGAAGAAGGGTAAGGACTCAGGTATTTGTCTTGCGACAAAACCGGGCCACTGAAGATTGCGTGGCTGCCGCAAGCGCAGCAAAATTCTGTTCTAATGGAGTTGATTATTATGTTCAGACTCACTCGAATCGGTGTGATAATTGCTGTGTTCAGTATTCTAATGGCGGCGACTGCCTGCGCTGCCCCCAAAAAGGTGGTCAAACCTGCGCCTAAACCCGCCCCGAAAGCAGCCGCGCCTAAGGTTGCGCCGGTGGTGATACCCACGGGGCCAAAATACCTGAAGGTTGTGGCTGTCGAACCTTTTGAAGCAGTTCCGTCGACTGGTCCAAACAAAATGACTGCGTCGGGCTGTCCCGAGCAAATTGTGCCGATGACTTTTACGGCTTCGTTCGGAAAACCGCTTAACGTTATACTCAAAGGCGCGGATTTAATCGGACCGGGCAAAATCACGGCTGATAACGTCACGATCAAACTGATTAGCGGGGATGATCTACTCCCTGCTCAGGATGTGGAGATCGGGCCTGGGGTTGCGCACTTCTGGGTCGACGTAAACATACCCAGAGGAACAAAACCAGGGCTTTATCGCGGCTATGTCAGCGTTGTATATCAGGAAAAACAATGGGATGTTGTTCCTATTGAATTGAACGTCATCGCGATGCGTTTGATTGGCTCTTCCAAACAATACGCGTTATATACATCGTTGACCCCGTTTGGAGAAGGGGATTCCACGGTCGGAGCCGAGACATATGCAGAATTGGTGCGTTCGGTGGCGGCGATGGGGTTCAGAGCGATCGCAGTCAATGCAGCGCCAGAAAATATGGCGGATGTGCTGCGCACGTGCAGCAGCGCCGGGTTGCTTGGTGGCACTCCTGTGCTGGCGTTTGCTTCTGGTTGTGAATTACCCTCCATTGAGGATGTTAAGGCCGTAGAGGCTGCCAAGCGGGCGGCTGGAATAACAACGACTTTTCAGTTCTGCGCCAACAACCCTTGCAGCGAAGAAGAGACCAGTGCTGCGATAGAAAAGGCGCGTTTGTTTAAGCAGGCCGGATGCCAGGTGGCTGCTACGGTTTCAGATCCGGATACCGCAGAGAAACTGCTGCCCGTATGTCAGGCGATTAACTATAACATAGACATGCCTTATGTGCAGGCGTTAATCAATGGTGGCAATGATCGCACCACAAAATGGGAGTGGTATTGGTGGGATGCCCGCAAGAGTGTTCGCGACAATCGCATAAACTCCGGCATAGCGCTTTGGCGGAGTGGTCTTTATGGATGCATGCCGTTTTGGATGCCCCAGGGCGAGGGAGATCAGCCGACACGACTTGATTCGATGCTTTGTATGGCGATGCGAGAAGGCGTCGTCGATACCCGCTATATAACGACCTATATGAAGGCCCTTCGCGAGCTTAAGGATAAGAAACGGCAGGCAGATAAAGACTATATCGCCTCTACCGAATCATATCTGGCCGCATTTTTGGTAAAACCGCTCGATAAACTGACTCCGGCGGACCTTCGTGGATTCAGATTGAAAATGGTAGAGTTCACCAACAAACTCGAAGCCAGGTTGTAGTGTGGCTTTAAAGAAGGAAATAACCAGGGGCTTGTGGAACTGGCTTAATAGAGATTGATGATTTACCTCAGGATAGGGGTGTTATGAGATGAGGGGCCAAATCCGCAAAGAGCCTAAGGCGGCAAAAAAGAGCGTAAAGGAAAAGAAAGCCGCGAAGAAGGCGAAACAAGAAGAGAAGACCACAAAGGGATTCTCAATAGAGAAGAGCTTCACTCCGGAAGAATAGAAAATTACACGGCCGCAGTCGTGTTATCGTCTGCGGCCGTTGATTGCTTTAAACTACAAGCTCCGCACCTTTGGCCAGGGCTGCATTGTTCACTGGAATGAACCGGTGGTTGTGTGTCGGCAGGACCTCTTCCATTGAAGCGTTCAACGATTCCAGCTTCACTGGTTTGAGCATCCCTACATAACCGCCGAGCATCACCATATTCGCGGTTTTGGCGTTGCCCAACTCCGTCGCGATGTCTGTGGCCGGTATCTCCACTATTTTGCAATCGTCGCGATACGCGGGAGGGGCGGCGAGGGAGGTGTTGACGAATATCACTCCCCCGGGCTTAATTGTCGGTGCGAACTTATCCAGCAGCGGCTGAGTCATCGCAATCAACACGTCCGGGGCAGCGGTTACCGGTGAGCCGATCTCATCAGAAGAGACAATCACAGTACATTCCGCCAGTCCTCCACGGGTCTCCGGGCCATAGGTAGGGAACCACACTACATTGGCCCCTTCCATAACGACAGCATGAGCAAGCAGTTGTCCGATGACCATTATGCCCTGGCCGCCCATACCAACTATTTTCACTTCCTGGTGCCTTAGCATATTGTTCTCCTCATCTGTCGACAAAGACGCCCAGCGGGAATACCGGCGTCATATTCTCATCTATCCACTTGAAACTCTCAATCGGCGTCATCCTCCAATGGGTCGGGCAGTTCGACAACACCTCCACCATCGTGAATCCCTTGCCGTCCAGTTGATTTCGAAACGCCTTCTTGATTGCACTCTTAGTCTTAACCAACCCAGCCGGAGAGGTTGGAGTCACACGAGCGATGTAAGACGGGCCGTCCAGTGTTGCAAGCATCTCGCTTATGCGAATCGGATATCCCGCATGGACAGGGTCTCTGCCGCTGGGGCAAGTCGATGCCCTCTGTCCCACCAGTGTCGTCGGAGCCATCTGGCCGCCGGTCATGCCGTAAGTGGTGTTATTAATAAAGATAACGGATATCTTCTCGCCCCTTGCGGCTGCGTGGATAATCTCAGCGGTTCCAATCGACGCAAGGTCGCCATCTCCCTGATAAGCCCAAACGAAGCTATCAGGCATCACGCGCTTAATACCGGTTGCTACAGCCGGCGCTCTTCCATGGGCAGCTTCCACCATATCGCACGCCATATAATCATACATAAAGACAGCGCATCCGACCGGGCATACGCCAATAGTGTTATCCGTGATAGATAACTCGTCCATCACTTCGGCGATCATTCGGTGGACTATGCTGTGTATGCATCCCGGGCAATATGTAAACTCAACGTCAGTTAACGCTTTCGGTCTTTCGAATACTTTTTTCATCGCGACCCTGCCCCCTTCTTTTCATAGGGCGCTGTTGATTTGATATGATCCAGAACCTCGGTTGGGGTGGGGACCACACCACCGGTTCGGCCGTAGAATGTGACCTCGCTGGCTCCGTTGACCGCGAGCTTTACGTCTTCTACCATCTGCCCGCAACTCATCTCCACCGCCATAAAGTTGCTGCCCTGTTCAGCCAGTTGTGCAATTCTGTCGGCAGGATAAGGATAAAGAGTGATCGGTCGCAGCAGGCCTAACTTCAGCCCTTCTTCTCTGCCCATGTCTACGACAGTGCGACAAACCCTGGCCGAACAGCCGTAAGCCACCAGAACCAGATCAGCGTCATCGGTTTTGTATTCAGCAAATCTGACTTCATTACGCTCTGCATCTCTGTATCTAGCCTGCAGCCGCAGATTGACATCTTCCATCACGTTGACGTCGATCCAAAGCGAATTGACAACATTGTGGCTACGCCCACGGGTTCCTGTTAAAGCCCAGAGCTTCGGGCGATCAATAACAGGAAAGTCTCCATGCAGATCGACCGGCTCCAACATCTGACCGATAATGGCGTCCATTAAGATTGCCACAGGCCCTCTATATTCATCTGCCAGATCAAAGGCCAACGGCATAAACTCATAGCACTCCTGTGCGCTCCACGGAGCAAGGGTAATCAGCTTATAATCACCGTGTCCGCCGCCTTTGACCGTCTGAAAGTAGTCTGACTGACCGGCCTGTGTGTTTCCCAGCCCCGGCCCTCCGCGCTGGACATTTACGATCACGCACGGCAACTCTGCACCCGCTATATACGAAATCCCCTCCTGCTTGAGGCTGATTCCAGGACTTGACGACGAAGTCATAATCCTCTTGCCAGTGGCCGCCGCGCCGTAGACCATATTAATAGCCGAGACTTCACTTTCCGCCTGCAAAAAAACGCTTCCGTTCTCCGGCATCAGCGTCGACATCAATTCTGGAATCTCATTTTGGGGCGTAATAGGATAGCCAAAAAACGCGTCGCATCTTCCTGCAACCGCGCCGTAGCATATCGCTTCATTGCCCTTCATCAACTTTCGATTAGCCATATTCTATCTCCAGACCTCAATCGCAACGTCTGGGCATACTCTGGCGCATATCGCGCATCCCGTACACTCTTCCTGATTGACAAAACAGGCGGGTCGATAGCCCCTGCTGTTGTAAGATTCTTCGATTTCTATGCAATGCTGCGGGCAGAAATGTACACACAGCTCACAGCCCTTGCATCTCTCACGATCAATTTTAATTTCCGCCAAGTCTAACGCACCCCCAAACGGCGGTCGATCCACTTAAGAAAGCGATTAGCTTCTATCAAAGTCGAGATCGAGCGTTTTTCTGAGTAGACGTGTACAGCAGCCATAACGACAATCGCGGGTATCATCCAATTCGGGGCACTAAGTGCTATAGTTAATCCTAATGCGGCGCCGAGGGAGTTCGAACCGGAGTCTCCCATCATCGCCTTTCCACGTGAGTCCCAAACGCCAAATGATAAGGCAATCACGGCAATCGCCCCAACCAACGGCAAGGCGATAAGGCGGCCGTACTTCACTATATATGTTACTACTAATCCCACGAAAAGAACAGCAATAGCCCTGCCTGGCCGCAAATCAAACAGATTGATCAAATTGGAGGCCAGTGCGATGACCACCGCGGACAATATGGCATGCACAACAGACTGTGGATATATCCAAAACCCAGCCCCCAGCGCCACCAATCCGCCGCCTAACGCCTTAATCGCGCCCGTGGTCAGCTTGCGTTCTAACAGAAGTTTCTTGAAATGGCCTTTAAATCCCCCAACTTCGCGGCTGCCCCAAATGTCATCCAACGCGCCAAGCAGCCACATTGCGCTCATCACGCTCAGATATTGATAAACATGGCCCCATTCGGTATAGCCCAGCCGACCAAGTGTAATGGCGACAGCAGCGATGTAGGGAAACTCAACAAGCCCGTAAGAGGCTAATACAGCAGATTTCTTAAAGTTAGGTTTGAGCAGGCCGAATCGCGGCGCAATGCGCGCGATAGTCAAATGCCATAAAATAGCCACGACTATCGCCAGGATAGTATAGTGCATTTCTGCTTTCTTCTACCTCTCATGCGCCGGATTCGGCTCTGTTAGTCTTTGTTATTTACGCTTTGGTCGTGCCCGCGATGATCTTGTCCATTCGCTCACTGAGGTCGCGTAGATAAGCCTCATCGCCACCGGACAACTCCGCCGTAAGATAACCTTTATATCCAACTTCCCCGAGTGCAGTCTTGATCTCAGGCCAATTGACGTCGCCTTCGAGTAAATTCACCCATTCTCGCGGGCCTTTTCTGAAGTCCTTAAGGTGGACTTTCTTGATCCGCGGGCCAAGCGTGCGGATCCAGTCCTGCGGCCAGCCGAATGCGATGACGTTGCCCACGTCGAAATACATCTGCACCCACTTGCTCTTGAAGTCGTCGATGTAGCGTGCCGCCTCCATCGGTGACATAAGGAAGCTGTTCCAGACGTTCTCGATGAGAATCGGTATTCCCAGCTTCTCAGCAGTCGGGATAGCTTCTTTAATTCGCTTCTGCGATCGCGTCCAGCAATCGACATAGCGAACTTCTTCGTTCACAATGCCTGGCACCAGCAGCAGCCCATCCGCGCCAAAATCCTTAGCGTTCTGAAGCCCTGCTTTTAAGGCTGCCACGCCCTGTTTGCCCACGTTCTCGTCAGGCGAAGAGAGCGGGAAGTTCCATCCGCCAAAGATAATAGAGTGAACCGGCATCCCTGTTTTATCGATCGCTGCACGCACAGCTTTGACTTGCTCCGGATCGTCGATGGGAGCGATTTCTATGCCGTCAAAACCGACATCCTTCGCCAGCTTAAATCGATCCTCAATGCTCAAAGAACCCGGCAGCATGCTAAATATGATGCCTTTTTTGAGCTTGCCATCTGAATTCGATTGTGACAACGCTTTAGCCTCCGATGTTGATCGCAATGTGCCCAGGGTGACCGCCGTAGCGGCCGCCCCGATCAGAAATTCACGTCTGTTCAATACAATCCCTCACTTATTTCGGCAAAGCCCACGGCTTGCGGTAAGCAGGATAACACTTCTTCTGCGCATCAGCATCGCCAACTATCTGGTTGTTCTTCGCATCCCAGTGCAGGGTCCTGCCAGTCTCGTAAGACAACTGCGCAAGGTCGAAGGCCAATGCCATCGGCTGATGATACTGGAACGAACACAGCGGCAGCTCGCGTGTCTTGATGGAGTTCAGGAACTCGCGATCCTGTCCCGGTGAAGAAGGAATGCTCGGCGCAGGAACAGCAGAAGGATCCATTCTGTCCAGCCCGTCCTTATAGAGTTGGAGTGAACCGTAGTCACCGATCAGAGTACCGTCGGTTCCCTGGAAGATAACTGCCAGCTTTCGTCCGCCGCCGGTCTCGCCGCCGAATCCAAAGTTGTAGCCATTGCACAAAGAATGCATCCAGGTCAATGTGAAATCGTCAAATTCCCAAGTTGCGTTGAATGTGTCAGGGATATCGGACATGTCCTGAAGCACGAATCTGCCTCCGGAAGCCGACACAGCTCGGAGCGGGCCGGGTTCCATAGCCCACCACGCAAGGTCCACGATGTGCGGACCAAGCTCGTGGAGGTAGCTGCAGGAATAATGGCGGAAGTAACGATGCTCCTCGAATAGCTTCTGGTTGAATTTGGTTTTAGGAGCAGGGCCGACCCACGTATCCCAATCAAGCCCCTCAGGCGGCTCAGAGTCAGCAACGCGCTTCAGACCGGGATACTCGTTCATGTTGCAGACCACACGAACCGTACTGATCTTTCCGAGCATACCCGACCGAACAATTTCCACGCAGCGGCGGAAGTTGTCTCCTGCATGAATCTGAGTACCGACCTGCGTCATTCGCTTGTTGTCTACAGCAGCTTTAAGCATTGCAATCGATTCTGCCGGATACAGCGAAATCGGTTTTTCGCAGTAAACATCTTTGCCAGCCTCACAAGCAGCGATAGCTATCAATGGGTGCCATTGTGGGGGGGTAGCGATGACAACAGCATCAAGGTCCTTCTGCTCAAGAAGTTTGCGATAATCGTGATACGCCTTAGCCTTGCCGCCAGACTTTGCAACAGCATCCTTCAGGCGCGGTTCATAGACGTCGCAAATGGCCCCAACTTGAACATCGTCATATGAGGTGAAGCCGTTAAACAAAGCCGTTCCGCGGCCACCAACACCGATAAAACCAAGGGTGATCTTCTCGCTAGGCGGAGTGGCCTTTGTCTCGCCCGATCCAACTTGCGCCGCCGCCGAAATGCCCATTCCGGTCAAAGCAACCGCCGCTCCAGTCGTTTTCAAGAAATCACGTCTGGAAAGCTCCATGTCATTGTCCTCCATGTTGTCGAACCTCTCTTCCCGACGGCCTCAACCGTCATTTTAGTCTCCTGAATATAACCCGGACTATATCCCGAAATTGCCTGCCGCGATGCCGGAATCCAGCCCAGTTACGACCCGTAACCCTGTGAGTAAGCGGCAAAGGAACCTCAACTACCCTGAAGCCGCTCCTAAGCGCATCAATAGTCATAGCAGTCTCGACGCCAAAGCCGCTCTCAAAACCGCCGATTTTGTCAATCAGCTCTTTTCTAAACGCCCTTTGGCCGGAAATAGGGGCAATCACCACTGCCCCTCCCAGCTTGCGTATAGCCCATCGAGACAGCCGCAACACAAAACCGAATCCGCCTTTGTGTCCTTCAGGCGCCTGCATTATAGCAATAGACATATCAGCATGCCCAGCAAGAACCGGCTCCAACAGACGATGAGTCTCTGCGGCGCTCGATCCTAAATCTCCGTCAATCATCAGATAGATATCCGCATCTACCTGGTCAACGCCGGTGTTCAACGCAGCCCCTTTGCCGGAATTATCTTCCAGCCGAATTGTCTTCGCCCCAGCGGCCTCCGCCACCGTTGCCGTGTCATCAATTGATCCGTCATCTATAACGACCAACTCATCGACACCCGGCATCCGAATTGCCGCTTCGACAGTCTCGGCGATTCGATCCTCTTCATTGTAAGCCGGTATCAGCACTGCCACACGCGGCATTAAGAACTCCCCAGGCCCTTCGGAATCAGCCGATCCGCCGTTTCCTTGGTTCCAAAATTAGCCATCTCACCGGTCAGCGCGAAAATGAGGCAGGTCTGGCCAATCGCATTATCCGCATTATCAACAGTCGCCATCCCGGCCTTATGCCAGACTGGGATATATGATAGCACAGCAGAGGATGTTTCGCACCCCACCGCATTTACACCAAGTTTCTCAAGGGCCGCAGGAAGATATGAGTCTACGACCTGCGATAGCCTGTTCTCACCAGACGATGCCCCGCCAACCATAACTACCAGTTTCGCTGGTTGATTGCACGCCCCATTAAAAACGGCGATCTCGGCCTTCTCAAAATTGGCGGCCATAAAGTCATATTTGCCGGTAGTGATCGTGTTTGCGAGAACCCTGAAGAGCTTTTCTCGGTCCTCTTTGGGGTTTCCTGTAGAGCTTAGGCTGGAATCGACAAGAGCTTTTCTTATTGCCTCGTCGCTGCCAAAGTCGAAGTGTTTGTTTATATCAACCACGCAGGTAATTTTGGCTCCAGCCATTTCAAGGGTTTGCTTAACGGAGCCGGTCAGATCGTCATAATCTCCGGTCTGCACTAATACTATGTTTCGCCAGTTCAATTTTTGCCGGATTGCTACCGGCATCACAGCCCGGCAATATTCCTGGCACTGCGTCAGCGCAGTCACCTTCTCTTCCTTGGACTGTGTGGTCTTTATGATCTCCTCTTTGAGCTTGCGCATATCCGATTCATAGCGTTGGATAGTGCGTCGTGCAGAGGTGCTGCCGGTCGAGTTACCATTAAACGAAGTGCCTATGACCATGCCAATCGCCAGGGCCAAAAAGACGGCGGCAAGGCTGTATATGTGATGACGGATATCAATCACTAAATTATCTCTCCCACATTCTCATCTTAACCCACATGTGCCAGAACTCCGATCGCAGGCGATCCGTTATGGAGTGCAGGTGATCCTGCACATTCGGTGATAACGCGATAATCACTATAACCACAGCCAGCGCCGCCAGCCCCAAAGCAAGCGCATGTCGCCCAGTCGGTTGCGCGCGATACAGCTTGCTGACGCCTTTAGCATCGACCAGCCGGTTCCCTACTTTCAGTCTTACGAGAAACGTACTCGACATTCCTCTACGCCCTTTGTCTAAAAAATCGACAAGGTGCGAATGTGTGCCGACTGCCACTATCATTTCAGCGCCTTTTTCATAAGCCAAAAGCAGGGCTATGTCTTCGCTGGTACCCGGCACCGAGCATATCTTGGCAGTCAATCCCAGCCCATTCACACGCTCCAGGCCAGGTGATTTTCCATCTGAATACGCGTGTACGATGATCTCCGCTCCGCATCGTAATGTCTTATCCGAGACGCTGTCCATATCACCTATGATGATATCCGGCTTTAAACCGAGTTCGAGCAGCGCATCGGCGCCGCCGTCCACGCCTATCAGCACCGGACGCACGTCCTGAATATAAGAGCGAATAATCGCTAAATCCTCTTTATAACTCTCGCCGCGAACCACCACCAGCGCGTGCCTGCCATTTATAGGCGCTTCAACATCCGGCAAAATAGCCGGGTCCAGTAGCAGCGATTTTTCTCTGGCAACGTAGGTGAGGGTATTTTCAGCGAACAATTCCAGCTCAGAGCCGAGATTATTTTTTGCTTCCTCCAACTGCCGGCTCACGCTTTGCTCATCAAGGAGTTCTCCTTCGGCCAGCACGTCTTCGCCTCGACAGACGTGTCCATCGCGCAGAACTATCTGTTCACCTTCTTTAATTCCCTTGAAGAGGTGGTCTCCGGCGGAGTCTATTAACGGAATACCCGCGTCCAGCAGCACTCGTGGCCCCAGATTAGGATATCTGCCAGAACACGACCTGGCCGCGTTTACAACTGCCGCGACCTTCGCCTCCACCAACATTCGCGCTGCCGTAGAATCGATGTCCTTATGATCGATAAGCGCGATCTCTCCCGGCTTAAGCCGCTTGGTGAGGTTCTTGGTTCGTTTGTCGAGTCTAATTGTTCCTTGAATTTGCAACAGACAATAACTCCCTGGCATGCTGAGTAGCCGCGTCGGAGGATATATCGCCGCCGAGCATCCTTGCTAACTCCGCGACCCTTTCCTCCGCGCAGAGAGGGGTGAGGCTCACTTTGGTGCGGTCGTTTTGAACAATTTTAGATATACCGAAATGTGCCCTGGCTTTTCCGGCGACCTGCGGCAGATGTGTTACGCACATAACCTGGCAACAATCAGCCAGGCAGGCTAGTTTATCGCCCAATACGTTTGCCGTGCGCCCGCCTATGCCGCTGTCGATCTCGTCAAAGATCATAGTCGGCACCTGCGAACGGGCCGCCACCGTCTTCAGAGCCAGCATAATTCGAGAAATTTCACCTCCGGATGCGATTCTTACGAGCGGCTTGACCGGCTCTCCAGGATTGGGGGATATAAGAAACTCGACACTGTCGCCTCCGGTAGGGCCGATTTCGGCAGGCCGAATTGAAACCTCGAACCGAGTCTTTTCCATCGAAAGGTCCTTTAGCTCCGACTCAATACGGGTCTCGAACTCCCGGCAAGCGCTGGTTCTAATGCGCGATAATTCCCCACAGGTTTCCGTTAGCCTGGCCTCCAACTCCGCAATCCGCCCGCTCAGTTCGGAGGATCGTTGCTCAGCGTTGGTGAGGTTATTTAATTTATCTGCGATCTCGGCTGCGTATTTGATAATATCTCCGACCTCATCACCGTACTTACGCTTCAGATTTTTAATCAGTTCCAGCCGATCATTAACCTGTTCGAGTCGGCCCGGATCTGCATCCAGGCTATCGACGTAATCCCTGAGTGTCGCTGCTCCATCCTGCGCACTTGCCAGCGCTGTGTTTAATGTCTCGGAAAGGCCCTCCATAGATGGATCAATATCAGCAATTTTTCCGGCAATTCCCGTGGCCTCGCTCAATCTGTCTATCACAGCCGCCTCAGAAGTTGCCAGCGAATCATAAAGCTCCGATGCAGAGGCGTAGAGCCTCTCTGCATTTGACAGGCGGCTTTGCTCGGCAGACAACGCTTCCTCCTCACCCTCAGACAGGCGCGCGGATTCAATTTCGGTAAGCTGGAAATTATAAAGGTCGACAAGTCGGGCGCGTTCTCGCTCATTTGTTCTAAGCTGATCTCGTTCACGAATTACGGCTGCCAGCTCCGTGTGCAGCTCAGCAGCCTTTGCGCGTTGTTGCAGGGCTTTGGCTCCGATCCAATTATCCAGGATATCCACATGAATCGGGACCTGCAGCAGGGATTGATGCTCGTGCTGTCCGTGAACGTCCACCAAATGTGAAGTCACATCTTTTAAAGCGGCCGCGGTAGCAGGCCGGCCGTTAATACGGGCCTGGGATCTTCCGTTTCGGCTGATTTCGCGGCTGACTATGAGCGCGTTCTCTTCGATGTCGAACCCAAAATCCGCTGCTATCTGCCGGGCGAGTGGGGCATCTGAGACGTCAAATACCGCTTCAACGATGCACTTCTGGGCTCCCGTGCGAATCATATCAGCGCCTGTTCGTTCTCCAAGCACCGTCCCCAGTGCATCCACAATGATCGACTTTCCTGCGCCGGTCTCTCCGGTAAGCACACTGAACCCCGCGTCTAACTCAATGGTCAGTTCGTCGATCAGCGCAAAATCTCGTATGTGTAATTCAACGAGCAATGGCCCGCTCCCCAGGCTGGTGGAATGTTATGACAAAACTAGTCAGGTGTTATAGCGCTCTCCCCAGCGCATACGTGTTTGGAGTTTATCATAAAAACTGTGTGAGTCAAATTGAATAAGCTTTGCAGTGTATTCGGCTTTGCCCACTTCAACCGAATCCGCACATCCAAGATGCTCGCCGAGTTGCCCATCTATTGTGAGCATTAATCCCGGGTCACTGCCTGCGCATTCGCCAATTATCTGCACCTTTTCAGCGTCCGGCACGACCATCGATCGAACGCTCAATGTATGCGGGCAGACCGGGGTGATTATCAACCCGCAGACGTCCGGGTGCACCACTGGCCCGCCTGCCGACAACGAATACGCTGTGCTGCCGGTTGGGCTGGATATAATAATGCCGTCGGCGGCATAAGTCACAATAAATCGGCCATTAACATACGTCTGCAGCGAAGCCATTCTCGCAAACGGCCCTTTAGACACGACAACATCATTAAGAGCGTAATATGTGGACACAATTTTGTTGTCCCGTGTTACTTCAGCACGCAACAACACGCGCTCACTGATAAGATAATCTCCAGCCAGAATTCGCTCCAGCGACTCCTGCACTGCATCGGGTTCTATTTCTGTTATGAACCCATAATGACCGAAATTGACTCCCAGCATCGGAGTTCCGTACGGGGCGGCAAGCCTGTTCCAGCGCAGCATAGTGCCGTCCCCGCCTAGAACTATTATCAAATCGGACTGTGCGATGATATCATCTTCAGCCCCCAAATCAGGTCGGCCGAGGGACACTGCTGTCTCGGGTATCAGGACCGGCACCAGGCCGCGCGGTTCCAACCAGGCGATCAATTCCCCGGCCAGATCAGCCGCCCCTTCTTTTAACGGATTCGAGGCAAGGCCAACGGTTTTCACCTTATCCCTCGCTTGCACACAGTAATACGATCCCTCCGTGAATATATTTTTATCCTGCAAGACTAGAGTTAGTTCGATGAGCCAAAGCGCTCCAGATTGTTCTTGGCGTCGGCGTTGTTCGGATCGACCTCAAGAGCTTTTTTATACTGAGCCTTGGCCTGCTCCAACTGGTTCTTCTTCTCCAACTCTACGCCCAGGTTGTTGTATGCGGCCGAAGATTTCGGGTTCAGTCCGATAGCTGTGTTGTACTGCGAAATAGCATCGTCCGTCCTGTTGAGCATTGAATACGCCAACCCCAGGCCATAGTGAGCATCAGCCGATTTCGGGTCTGCAAGGATCGCCTTTTCGTAAGCAGCAGCGGATTCCGGATAATTACCAGCCTGATACTGCAGATTGCCGAGATTTATCGCGGCAGCATACTGCTTTGCATCCAGCTTAAGGGAGGTGTCCCATGCCTTTATCGAAGCCTCGTTTTTGCCTTCGACCATATAGGCAGTGGCAAGATTCAACCAGGCGGCAAGCAGATTAGGTTTTTTGTCACAGGCAAGCTCCAGGTTTTTTATACCCTCAGCCGACTGACCAGCCTTGAATTGGGCCCAGCCCAAACCTGCCAGAGCTTCTGGGTCATCGGGTTTAGCAGCCACGGCTGCCTGGAACTCGGGTATAGCCTTGCCGAAAGCCGCCTGCCGTGAATACAGCACGCCGGCGTTGTAACGGGCCGAAAAATCGTTAGGCTTCTGCGCGGCCGCAGCCGTGTAGTGGCTTAGGGCATTGGCTTCGTCGCCAGAAGCAGCCAGCAGTTCGGCCAGCGCCAGGTGTGCATCAGCGTTCTTGGCGTCCAGAGATAACGATTTCTCAAAGGCTTTCTTTGCTCCCGGTTTATCTCCAGTCGATAGAAGCACAAAGCCCAGATTGTAAGCATACTCTGAGTTCTTTGGATCGATCTCGACTGCTTTCCTGATAGCGGTCAGAGCCTCGGTTTTTCTGCCCTTGCTCTGAAGCGCAAGCCCGAGGTTGTTTTGCAGAGCAGCATTCGGCGCAGAGCCTGCTTCCGCCTTGCGATATTCATCTATAGCTTTGTCGAACTGGCCTGTGGCAAAATAAGCAAGCCCCAGGTTATAATGAGCCTCCGGCCAACCCTTTCGAAGCACCAACGCCTGTTGCAGCTCAGGAATCGCTTTATCGCTTTCCCCAAGCCCGATATAGGCCATTCCGAGGTTCAAGCGCAGCTCATCGCTGTCGGCTTTAAGATTTCTTGCTTCCTGGAACTGAGCCAACGCGCCAGAATAGTCGCGTTTTTGCAACAGCAGGAACCCCAGCCATCGCCTTGCCGCCGGATCGTTAGGTTTCTCCGTTACGGCGGTGCGAACAGCCGTGATTGCTTCATCAATCTTGCCCTGCTTATACAGTGACTCCCACTCTTTCGGGGCAGCAAACACCGCTACGCTTATGACGAAAACACAAAAAAAGGCGAGCAGGCACGACAAAAATACACATCTGGTGGAAAAATGATTAGCGCACATGTTGACTATCTCCTAACTGGGCTTCATATTTGAGACTTGTCTTGCACGGGCTTATTATAACAGTAGCTCAACTTCTATACAACTAAAGTTAACGGGCGACTAGAAAATCGCCCGTTCAAGGCTACCTGTTCGAGGTTCAGATAAGATTTTCCGGATTCAAGCCCTTTAGATAATCCGGCACAAATCGCCCATCTTTGCGGATTAATTCATCATCGAAGTAGATCTCTCCACCGCCGTGCTCCGGAGTCTGTATCAGCACCAAATCCCAGTGAATCTTCGAGCGATTCCCGTTATCCGCTTCCTCATAAGCCTGACCAGGGGTAAAGTGAAGCGAGCCTGCGATTTTCTCGTCGAACAAAATGTCCCGAAGTACCTTGTTTATATATGGGTTGAAACCAAGGCTGAACTCCCCAACATAACGGGCCCCTTCGTCGGTGTCGAGTATATCGTTAAGAGAAGCCGTGTCCGAGCTTGTCGCCTCTACGATTTTACCATTCTCAAAGACCAGCCTAATGTCGTCAAAAGACTTGCCCTGATACACTGTCGATGCATTGAAGTGGATAACGCCGTTGACGCTGTCGCGAACAGGTGCCGTGAACACTTCACCGTCTGGAATGTTGCGATCGCCGTTGCATTGCACCGCAGGTATATCTTTTATGGAAAACTTCAGATCGGTGTCCTTCGGCCCAATTATGTGAACCCGATCAGCCCTGTCCATTCGCTCCTTGAGCGGCCGCTCCGCAATCGCCATTCTGGCATAATCCAGGGTGCAGACATCGAAATAGAAGTCCTCGAACTGTTCGGTGCTCATACCCGCCAACTGCGCCATTGACGGAGTTGGCCACCGCAGCACTACCCATTTCGAGTGATTTACCCGCTGATCAAGCACGGGTTTTTGCCAATGCTCCTGATAGATCTTTCGTCTGTCGTCAGGCACATCGGAGGTTTCGTTTATGTTATGCCCGCCACGCAGACTGATATAAGCCTGCATTTCTTTCATAAACTCTAAGTCGTGCTTGCCGTAGACCTGCGATTGCTCCTGGGTTGCATTCATATAAAGAGCACGCATCACCCTCTGATTATACGTCCTGGCAAAAGGCAGCCCGCCGGCTTTAGCCACGCGGTCTATCAGCAGCGCGGTCATCTCCGCAGGCACATCAAACGCCTCAATCAAAACTCTCTCGCCCGGCTTGATCGTAGTGGAGTGACACACCAACAAATCAGCCAGCTTTTCCATTCTAGGGTCTATCATAGTTTATACCTCACAAGATCAACTGCACTATTGTGCCCAACTAAACGGCGCCGTAATCAGCTAGTTCGCGTAAATCATCTATTGAGCGTAATATCACACGCTTGCCCTTAGATGTAATCAACTCCTCAGCCTCGAATTTGGCGAGCAGCCTTGATAATGTCTCCCCGGTCATACCCAAATGCGATGCAAGTGTCTGCTTCGGCATTCCAAGTTCGACTGTAACTCCATCCGTGCCGTTTTCTGGCATCCTTGACAACAAATACGCTGCGAATCTGGCTCCGGCGTCTTTTAAAGTCAGAGATTCTATGCTCGAAACCAGCCTGTGTGCCCAGGTAGCCATCGACGCCATCAATCGCAGGCTTACTTTGGGCTGATCCAGCAGAAGCTGCATAAATTCTTCCTTCCGAAGTAAGATAAGGTCGGTGTTTTGAACTGCGGCTGCCGATGCCGGGTAACCGATGTTCAAAAATAATGCAGCTTCACCGAACGGGTCACCGGGCAGCACTATATGAACCACATGCTCTTTAGCGTCCGCGGACTCTTTATATACCTTAACGACGCCGCTTTCCACAATATACAGCCCCCTGCAAGGCTCCCCTTCCTCGAAGATCACCGTATTTCTCGGCTGGTGGATAAGTCGCGCCGTAGGTCGTAGCAGTTCCAGCGTCTCTTCGTCGAGGTTTTTGAAGAAGCGACAAGATCGCATTGCCGAAAGCACACTTTTTGTCTCTTTGTTTGTCATAGCAGGCATTGTACTTATCCTGTCGCACGCAGTCAATGGCGCATACAAATCTGACAACTTGCGTTTGGCCGCTTAAAATTGTCGGTATGCTTCAAATGCGGCGAGGAGGGGGGACAACTATGCGAATTGCGAAGATAACACTAGGTTTAATATTTGGTTTGGCGCTCGTTATCGTTAGTTCAGGGCATGCATACGACGGATTTCCCACTCCCGAAGACATGGGATTAGGTTATACATTCACAGGAGGGGTAGCGCTTATGGTCAACGGGGACATGTCCAACAATGCCAGCCCAACATTCGGCGTTGCCTGGTATGGTCCGTTAGACGAAACGGCGGGAGATATGGCTGCGCTGGGGCTTTCTGCGGACTGGATCGGGCTCAAGCGCAATGATGGAAAAAAAGTCAGCCTGGTGCCGGTATTTTTGAACTATAAAAGGTCCGGTTTAATCGGACAATATCGAGTGTTTGTTAATCTGGGGTTGGGTATACAAGTAGCGTCGGATGATGTCCCAGTGATGAAACTGGACGATGGTATCAGTTTTGCCTGGACTGGCGGGCTTGGATTTGACATTACAAACAGTGTCTATATGCAAGCCAAATTTATTGGGGGAAACAACCCCGGACAGGACGGTTTGGTTTCGTTAGACCTGGGGTATCGGTTCTAAATCTATCTCAGGCAACCGCTACACCGATAAGCATGCTCAACCGGCCGCAGCTATCAAACTGCGGCCGGTTTCATTCTGTACCAAATCAGCCGTAGGAAACATTAACCCGCCCATTCATCGTCTAGCATATTAGCTAAATAGCGTGGCTAGTTGTGCAGGCGCGTTAAGCAGAGTATAATCTAGCTAATGCTATGTTCAGCTTTGAATGCTGGAATGGAGGATGAATGGTGCGAACCTTGCGTTATGATAAGCGTTGGTGTGTGGCGGCGGCTTTGGTGGTTTTCATTGCTGTGGCCGTTATGCTCAGCGGGTGCGGCAACAAAGGCTCTCAGGGGGCTGATGTCGCGATGCCGACCGGATCATCTGCTCCCCATACCTCCGCTTCTGGGCCAGCGATCACCGACAAAGTGTCATTCGACCAGCTCACCCTCGAATCCACTCCGAAGGCCGTAACTGACAAAAACGGACTTGTTTTCTTACACTTCAAATATGCTGATTATGATGGCAAGGTTTATGAGTGTGTGCTGCCAAAAGCCATGTCCGAGGGCGAGTATACACTGTCGGAATGGAGCAGTACATTCAACGCATACAAACTCCCCAAAGTGGTTGCTCAGAAAAAAGTTAAAAAGACCGAGGATTATAGCGATTTTCCGTTCATCTCTCCCAAGCCGCAGCCAGTGCAGCCGGAGCCTCAGGAAGCTCCTCAAGCCGCTCCTGCGCCTCCCAGCCCAGCAGATCAACTGCCTGCAATGCCGGGGTTCTCTGAACCGGGGATGGCCCCGCTGCCAGCGCCGGCCGACAGACCTCCGTCGGGCCAGTATACGCTGTAGGCTGTAGCAATATGATTAAGGATTTAATCGGGGCGCGTGTTTTTCGCGCCCTTTTGCTTTAATACCGTAAGGCTACTCTGTTGTGCGAAGTATGTGCTAAAATTGCCCCAGCACAAAAAGAGGGTAGCAGCAATGAAATCACACACCAAATATCTTACGCTCAACACGTCTCAAAGCCGCGCTGTGGTCAATATCACCGGCGAATGCGAGGCTGCACTTGCCGAGAGCGGTATTGCCGAAGGAATGATGCTGGTATCGGCTATGCACATCACTGCGGCAGTATGGGTCAACGATAACGAGCCCGGGATATGGCAGGATGCGATGGATATGCTTGAGCAGCTCGCGCCTGAGGGGCCAGATTACAGGCATCATAGAACAGGTGAGGATAACGGCCACGCACATCTCAAAAATCTGTTGACACACCATCAGATAATTCTGCCCATCACAAAAGGCAGGCTGGATTTAGGGCCGTGGCAGACAGTACTCTACATGGAGTTCGATGGACGACGAAACAAGCGGGTGATTATTAAAGCGATCGGAGAATGAGAGCCTGAACACTCGTTCAGGCCCTCTGTAATTTAATTGGTTGCGGAGGCTTCAGGAGCTACTTCCAGTGCCTCCTCAACCTTAACCCAGATCACGTCGCCTTTGTCACGAACGTAAAGAAGGCCGGACTCCACCGACACATCCAGCAATCTTGCGGTGCGTGTCTCGTATGTGACCGATCCGTCCCCGGAACTGACAGGCAATCGATACGTGAGTTCTAGTTTCTCGTCTGCGTCGAGCTTTGCTGCTATCGTGGATAAATCTATCAAACCCTTCCTCCCCATCGACAGAGGTTTGCAGTCTTTGGTGCTTTATATATATCACATCCGATATCCTTCTTCAATTATGATAGAATATACACAAATACTCGTATCATTTGTGCTATAGCTTTATGGGAAGGTTAGTCCGAATTAAAGAGAGCCGAAAACCCAGGAAGTTGACGTTGAGCCCAACTAAAATCAACGCGTATCTTTCCTGCCGGCTGGCTTATAAGTTCACCTATATCGACCGCATTAGCAGATTTTTCTATAAACCAAAGTCATTTCACACCTTCGGCGCCACCCTGCACAGGGCCTTAGACGAATTTCATAAGCAGGGTGGGGTGGAGGCACAATCTGCTGAGGAACTGGTGAACACCATGCGCGCGATGTGGAGCCCTGTTGGCTATGCTTCCGGTGAAGACGAAGCACAGCACCTTGCCGCGGCCGAAAAGCTGCTTGATCAATATCACTCTGAGCACGTTGTCGAAGGTGCAAAGACCCTGTTTACGGAGAAACAGCTCAAAGTAGATTTGGGGGAGTTCAATCTTATGGGGCGCGTCGACAGAATCGACGAGCACCCCGACGGGCATATAGAAATTATCGACTATAAAAGCGGCAGGATGTCCGTGACCGAGCAGGAGGTGCGTGAGGACCTCGCTATGGGAATCTATGCAATGCTTGCTCATCGAACTTTTCCAAACACGCGGGTGACGTGCACGATTTACGCTCTTAGATCAGGCGAAAAAGCCACAGTTGAGCATACTAATGAGGAACTTTCCGAGCTTGAAGTAATGATACGCCTGATTGCTGCTGAGATAGCGCAATTAGACAGGGACACTGTCATAGACCCGGAGTGGAAAGCAGACACCTGCCCGCATTGCGACTATTTACGACTCTGCCGCAAACGTGCTGATTGGGAACACCACTTCGCTGAAGAAGACTAGTGCCTACTGCCTGGCTATCTCCTCGTCCGTCAAATAGCAGGCGGGGTCCTGCATCCAGGGGTCGTCGTATACTGCCACAGCCCTCGCTCTGAAATTGCCGTTGCATATATCAATCCACTTGCAATTAGTCTGCGCACAACGACCCTTCAGCAGCGCTTTTCTGTCCTTTAACCCTGCCATGATAGGATCCGTGGTGTCCATCCAAATCTCAGAAAATGGCCTCTGTCTGACGTTGCCAAAGGACTTGCTCTGCCAGAATTGATCTGCATGCACATTGCCGAGGTTATCCACACAGCCGATGGCGATACCCGTGGAGTTACCGCCGTTTGCCAGAAGCAGCTTATAGACTTCCTCTGCCCGCTTAGGATCCTCTTTTAGCAGCCGCATATAAAGATAGACTCCGTCGCAATGGTTATCGACCATAAGTATATCTTTCTCCAGACCCCTGCGGTGCATATCCATCGTGCGGTCCAGAATCAGATCAAACGCGGCTCTGGTTTGTTCAGGGGTCAAATCATCCTTTACAATATCTGCCCCTCGTCCTGTATAGACCAGGTGATAGAAGCAGGCACGTGGGATTCCTACCTGTTCAATTAAGTCAAAGATTAATGGCAAATCCTGAACATTGTCCTTCGTGAGAGTTAAACGTAGTCCAACCTTCTGGTCGATACTTAGACAGTTCTCAAAGCCCTTCAAAGCGGCATTAAACGCGCCTTTTACACCTCTAAAGCGGTCGTTTGTCTCTCCAACCCCATCCAGACTAATCCCCACATAACCGAAGCCGATCTCTTTGATTTTCGCAGCAGCTTCCCTGCTTATAAGTGTGCCGTTGGTGGATATGACCGGTCTTATTCCAAGGTCGCGGGCATAGGCTCCCAGTTCGTACATATCTGCTCGCATTAAAGGTTCGCCGCCGGAAAATAGCAGCACAGGAGCCTTGAACGCCGCCAGGTCCTGAATCATAGCCTTAGCTTCGTCAGTGGTAAGCTCTCCCCGGTAGTTCTCGTTGCACGATTGAGAGTAGCAATGAACGCATTTGAGGTTGCATCGCCGCGTCGAGTTCCAGACTACTATGGGTTTCTTTTCGGTATGCGGGCGATTATATCGAAGCGTATCCCCCCAGGTGGAGCGATCGCAATACAGCTTGGTGATGCTAATCATGAGGACTTTCCATTTCCGTTGAATCGAGATTTTAGAGAATCAACAAGGCCTTCGATGGTATACTCCGAGGCCATCACTATATTATTAAGCCCATGCTTTCCGGCCGCCTGGGCTGTAATTGGGCCAATGCAGGCGGCCAGAACGTTATGCGGCAGCGAGACATCCGACAAAAGTTTAAAAAAGCTGTTCACTGTCGATGCGCTTGTAAATGTGACCATATCAACAGTGTTATCTCGTATATGTTCGCGCAGGCTCTGCGCGATAGAGCTATCAGTTACCGTTTGATATACGGGCGCGACCGTGACCTCTGCTCCCAAATTTCTTAGCCCAGTCGGCAATTCTTCTCTCGCCTCAAGAGCACGTGGGATGAGTATTTTCTTTCCATCTATATTCTCTGGAAACTCGCTGACCACCGACTCCGCCACATATTCAGACGGCACATAATCAACCCTTAAACCAAACTTGCGCAGCGCGTCAGCGGTCTTTGGGCCAATAGCAGCCAGCTTCGCGCCGGCTAATGCTCGAATGTCCATCTCTCGCTCGAATAGTCGTTTTATAAACCAGTCAACGCCATTCGCACTCGTAAAGATAATCCAATCGAAAGTATCTAATTCGGCTATAGAGGCGTCGATGGGTTGATAATCCGGCGGGGCCATAAACTTAATAACCGGGAATTCATCTACCTGTGCGCCTAGTTCTTCAAGATGCGTAGTCAGAGAATCTCGAGAGCTTTCGGCTCTGGTCACAATAATACGCTTGCCAAACAGCGGCCGTTTCTCGAACCACGCTATAGTCTGCCGCAGATTGACAACCTCGCCAACTATCGTGACCGCAGGCGCCGTAATGCCGGATCGCTGCACCACATCGACGATATCCGTCAAAGTCCCGGTTACCGTGCGCTGAGCTGGATGCGTCCCCCACTGAACCACGGCAACAGGGGTGTCGGCTGGGCGGCCGTTATCAATGAGTTCCCGGACGATATTAGCCAGATTCTCGACGCCCATCAAAAAGACCAGCGTATCCAGCC
This sequence comes from Armatimonadota bacterium, assembly GCA_050948905.1. Lineage (GTDB taxonomy): Bacteria > Armatimonadota > UBA5829 > UBA5829 > UBA5829 > DTKD01. Next base: position 2,453,431 of record JBMNES010000001.1, read on the forward strand.
CAGTCGAGATTTTATCCCATTTTATATCGCTATCTGCTTTGCCTGCGGCTTCGTGTCCGGTGACGATTCCGAGCGAAGCGGAAACATTGCGGTGTGTGACAGGAACCCCCGCATACGCCGCTGCTGCAATAGAGGAGCTTATACCGGGGACGACCTCGTATTCTATTCCGGCCTGTGCGAGCGCTTCAGCTTCTTCGCCACCTCTGCCAAAGACAAACGGATCTCCGCCCTTCAGCCGGACAATCGTCTTTCCCTGATTGGCAAGCTCTATGATCGTGCGGATAATTTCCTCTTGGGGCAGGGTATGATCCCGCGAAGCTTTGCCCACGTAGATTATCTCAGCATCCGTACGAGCCAGCTTCAGCAGCTTAGGGTTTGCCAGACGATCGTTCACGATAACGTCTGCTCGGGCAATTAATTCGACGCCTCGAACGGTGATCAGCTTCGGATCGCCAGGCCCAGCGCCCACCAAATAGACTTTGCCTCGTCTGTGATCAGACATTACCCGTAAGCACCTCTGGATCGCCGCAGGCGTTTCGAATAAGTTCGGTGTCTCGTTTAAAGTGTTCGTCGTCAAGGTCTGGATAATCCAGATTATAGTTCAATCCGCGGCTCTCTTTTCTGGATTGTGCGCTTATAATGATAAGCTCCGCAGTCAAAGCTATGTTTCTCAATTCGAGCAGCGCCGGTGAGAGTTTGCCCTCGGCGTAAAGCTCATCGGCCTGCTGCTTGATCTGCATCACCAGGTCATAAGCCTTTTCCAGCCTCTCGTTGGTGCGGACGATGCCGACATATTTCCACATAATCCTCTGCAACTGCTCGGTGAGTTCTTCAATCAATGCTACATCGACCGGTTTGACCTGAGATTCAGCAGGGTACTGTTCGACATCCACATAACTAATATCGTTTATTCGTTTCTCCACGTCAAGTGCGGCTCTGCGTGCGAAAACAAGAGCCTCAAGGAGCGAGTTGCTCGCCAGACGGTTAGCTCCGTGCACCCCGGTGCAGGCAACTTCACCGCAGGCGTAAAGGTTCGATATGGAAGTCCTTGCATCAATGTCCACCAACACGCCTCCGCACGAATAGTGCGCAGCCGGCACAATGGGAATCCACTCCTTAGTGATGTCTAATCCCACAGACAGGCACTTTTCGTAAATGTTTGGGAAGTGCTCTATTATGGACTCCGCTCCCAGGTGCGTTACGTCAAGATACACCCGGTCATCACCGGTGCGTTTCATTTCCGCGTCAATTGCCCGCGCCACCACATCTCGCGGCGCCAGGCAACCCATTTCGTGGTAGCGTTCCATAAACGTCTCGCCGTTCGCAAGCCGCAATATTCCACCTTCACCTCTGACGGCTTCGGAGATCAAAAACGATTGCGCATTAGGGTGGTCGAGTGTGGTCGGGTGGAACTGGATGAACTCCATGTTGGCGATCTTCGCCCCGGCTCGGAAGGCCATCGCAACGCCATCACCTGTCGCGATTTCGGGGTTGGTGGTATGCAGATAGACCCTGCTCGATCCGCCAGTGGCAAGCATTACAACCTTTGCGCGGATACTCATCACATCCCCGGTCTCAGAGTCCAATACATGCGCTCCTCGACATACAAGCTCATCGCCGATTTTCTGTGTTATAAGATCAATCGCGTGGTTATGCTCAAAGATGCGAATGTTGGGGTCGCTTTTGATTCTCGCAACTAAAGTCCGTTCGACCTCCCTGCCGGTCAAATCGGCTGCGTGAACGATGCGCCTGGCAGAATGCCCGCCCTCTCTACCAAGGTGCAATTTGGAAACATTGTTCTTTCCACGTGTATGGGTGAACCGAGCTCCAAAATCCACCAGTTCACGCACTCGATCCGGACCTTCTTTGACCAATATCTCAACAGCGTCGTCGTGGCAGATATACGCGCCGGCGACGTGGGTGTCTTTGATATGAGACTCAAAAGAGTCTTTTTCGTCGAAGACGGCTGCAATGCCCCCCTGGGCGTAGTTCGTGTTAGACTCTGTGTCGCTCTTTTTGGTTATTACTGCGACGCGGCTGAAATCGGATACGCGGAGTGCAAAGCTCAGCCCAGCTATGCCCGTTCCCAACACCAGGACATCAACGTCGATAATCACAATTAAGCTGCTCCTCTATCTATCGGGCCGGGGTCCGTCCGCGCTGCCTCCAGCAGTTCTTTTGCGGGCGATGCCAGCAATCGTTTGCCTAGTTTTTCACCAAGCTGTTCGGGATTTGACGCGCTTCCTCGCTCCTGCATTCTGACTATTTGTTTGCCGTGAAGCTCAGCGACGAGCGCATCTAAAACTAATTCCTCATCGACAATATTTGCAAGCGCCGCGATAGGCACCTGACAACCGCCTCCCAACTGCGTGAGTAAAGTACGTTCTGCGGTAACACAACACCGGGTTTCAGAGGAATCGAGCTTATCTATTACCTCGTAAGCTGGATCACCAACCCTGCATTGCACCGCTAAGGCCCCCTGGCCAACAGCTGGCAGACATATTTTATAATCCAGGACCTGCGTGATTCTAGAATCTAAGCCTAATCTGCTAAGACCCGCGCAGGCGAGAATTATCGCGTCGTAGTCGCCGTTATCCAGTTTTTTCAGCCGTGTATCGAGGTTGCCTCGCAAGTCTTTGACTATGATATCGGGCCGAGCCGCAAGTATCTGAGCTCTCCGTCTGAGGCTGCTGGTTCCTATGATTGCCCCCGCAGGCAGTGTTTCAAGGGTTCCTATTTTTGAGATAAGCGCATCCGCAGGGCATACTCTTTTGGGGAAAGCGCCGACACACAGGCGTTCATCCATTTCGGAGGGTAAATCCTTTGCACTATGGATCGCGAGATCTATTTCACCAGCCATCAATGCGGTTTCGATTTCTTTGACGAACAGGCCTTTGTCCCCGATACCGGATAAGGGAGTGTCCAGTATCCTGTCGCCAGTGGTTTTGATGATCTCGATGGAGCATTCGATTCCCGGATTGAGTTCCTGGATCTGCTCTACTATCCCCTGCGTTTGGCGCAGCGCCAGCGCACTGCCTCTGGTCCCTACTTTAATTACTTGCATTCCATCTCAATTATACACAAATGAGCAAGCTGAGGGAAATTCTCCGCGAGCTGATCCTGATCAATTGCAGAAAACAGGTGGGTGTGTTACTCTTGTATTCACCATAAACAATGACCGCAGTTGATCGAAAGTTCATTATATTCACCTGGGGCTGCCAGATGAACGAGGACGATGCCGAACAGATCGCTGGCCTGCTGATGCAGATGGGCTACAGCCCCACTGATACTCCACAGGAAGCCGATCTGGCAGTTCTCGTCACCTGTAGTGTACGCGCCAAGCCCGAGCAGAAAGCCAAGAGCAAACTCGGGGAGCTAAGAGTCATCAAGGAATCGAATCCTTCGATGATAATAGGCGTCTGCGGGTGTATGGCCCAAAAAGAAGGTGAGCAACTTCGCAAACGTCGACCTTATCTGGATTTTGTGGTAGGCACCGCAAATATCTCCCGGCTGCCAGATATTATCTGCGAAATCGAGAATAAGCGCGGCTTTCAATCAGCTCTTGAGCTGCCTCGGGCAAAATCCGATGCACTTACTATTCCTGCCCGCACCGAAAGACAGGGTCTTTCTCTCAAGAGCTTTGTGCCGGTGATGTATGGTTGCGATAACTTTTGCTCATATTGCGTGGTGCCGCTTGTGAGAGGCAAAGAACGCAGCAGGGAAGTCGACAATATCGTATCCGAGGTAAAGCAGCTCGCCGCAACAGGCCGTAAGGAGATCACCCTGCTCGGTCAGAACGTCAACTCCTACGGTGCTACTCTTAACGATCGGACAAATTTTGCCCAGCTTTTAGAGAAAATCAATGAGGTTGATGGCATTGAGAGGATCCGCTTCACGACATCACACCCTAAAGACTTGTCTGATGAGCTGATAGCTGCAATGGCGAGACTGCCTAAAGTATGCGAGCACATCCACTTGGCGGTGCAGTCGGGGGATGATGATATATTGAAGCAGATGAATCGCAGATATGACTCAGCACACATACGCCAACGAGTCGCTGCATTAAGATCGGCGGTTCCGGATATCGCCATCACCACTGACTTTTTAGTCGGGTTTCCGGGAGAGACAGAAGAGCAGTTTGAAAACACGATGCGGCTCGCCGAGGAAATACGATTCGATGCGGCGTTTATGTTTGCGTTCAATCCCATCCCAAAAACAGCCGCGGCTGCAAAAGAGAACCAACTCAGCGAGTCTGTAAAGAACCATCGACTGAACCGGCTAATCAAAGTACAGAATGCAATCACTTGCGAAATCAACGATAGTTCCATCGGCAAGACATATCCAGTGCTGGTAGAGGGAATCAGTCCGCGCGACCCGGGCAGAGCGACGGGATTGACGAGGCAGAATAAAACTGTTAACTTCCCAGGTGGAGAGGAATTGGCCGGCAGTGAGGTAAACGTGCAAGTGACCGAGGGACACCTGTACGGCTTCGTCGGTGTGAGGGTTTAGAGTGACTACCAAAAAAGTAACTCCAATGGTTGCTCAATACGAGCAGATCAAGGCGCAGTATCCGGACGTGATTTTGATGTTTCGGATGGGCGACTTTTATGAGATGTTCGGTGACGATGCAGTCACCGCATCCCGTGAACTTGAGATTGTGCTCACCTCTCGCTCACAGGGCTACGCCGCCGATACTCCGATGTGCGGAGTGCCTCACCACGCTGCTCAAAGATACGTAGCCAGACTCATTGCCAAGGGCTACAGAGTTGCGATATGCGATCAACTGGAAGATCCGAAGAAAACCAAAAAGATCGTCAAACGCGGAGTGACCAGGGTCGTAACTCCCGGCACTGTCCTCGAAGATGGTATGCTCCAGGAAAAGTCCAATAACTATTTGGTAGCCATCGCAAGCGACCCTGAGAGCTACGGAGTGGCTGTAGTAGACGTATCGACAGGTGAGTTTGCCGTCACAGAGATAGTTGGCAAGGACTGTTCCAGCGGATTATTAGAAGAACTCGAACGTCTGGCCCCCGCTGAAGTGCTGTTAAGGGAAATCGACAGCGACCTCACCGATCCTATACGGCGCATAACCGGAGCTGCGATGACGCCGTACGAGGACAATGCGGTATATCGTAAGCCTCCCAAAGAAATGCTGGCCGAGCATTTTAATACTGATTCGTTGCGAGGATTCGGCGCTGAGGATATGCAGTCGGGGCTTGACGCGGCAGCTATGGCTATTGACTATTTGCGACAAACCAACGCAGGCGCTTTGCAGTCGATAAGCAGCCTGATGACCTATTCTACTTCTGGTTTTATGGTTCTAGACGCTGCTGCCCGGCGCAATCTTGAGCTTACTCATTCTATGTCGGCTGATACAAAAGGCGCGAGCCTGCTTGCGATTATGGATAAAACCCGCACAGCGATGGGCGCGCGAATGCTGCGAAAGTGGGTCGATCAACCCCTGTTGGACGTAAAGAAAATTAATCGCAGGCTGGAGGCGGTAGAGGAACTATATGGCGATGCGCTTATGCGCGAAGAAGTGCGGGAGATTTTAGGCGGCATTCAGGACATAGAACGACTGATGTCGAGAATAGTCTGCGAGAGCGCAAATCCCCGCGATCTTGTGGGATTAGCTCAATCTCTAAAAAAACTCCCGTCACTATCTTCTGCTCTCACCAAGGTGACTTCGGAGAGGCTAAATACCCTCAGCGCAGCTATAGAGTTTTTGGACCCTGTAGTTGAACTAGTCGAGCAAGCCATCGTACCGGACCCTCCCAACTCGTTGCGCGATGGAGGGATTATCGCCAGCGGCTACAGCGACGACATAGACACTCTTCGAAGCGCCTCAACAGACGGCAAATCGTGGATAGCAAACCTTGAGGCTGAGGAGCGGGAAAGAACCGGCATCAAAAATCTTAAAATCGGCTATAACTCGGTGTTTGGCTACTATCTGGAGGTAACAAAGCCGAATCTGCACCTTGTGCCGGACGATTACATCCGAAAACAGACTACAACAAATGCCGAGCGTTTCATAACTCCTGCCCTCAAGGAGATGGAATCCAGGGTCCTCGGTGCCGACGAAAAGACTGCTGAATTGGAATATCAACTATTTTGCGAGGTGCGCAGCAAAGTTGCCGATGAGGCCGCGCGTGTCGGCAAAATCGCGAGAGCCATTGCAGAATTAGACGTGCTTGCTTCACTGGCAGAAATCGCCGCGGTAAAAGGTTTTTGTAAGCCAAATGTAAACGACGGCGAAGAGATTCACATCAAAAACGGTCGCCATCCGGTAGTCGAGCACTTTATCGCCGAGCAGTTCGTGCCCAACGATTCATTTATAAACTGCGAAACGGACCAACTGCTGATAATCACAGGGCCGAATATGGCCGGCAAATCGACCTACCTGAGGCAGGTGGCATTGATAGTCCTTCTCGCACAAATGGGCAGCTATGTGCCTGCGGATGAAGCTACTATCGGCGTGGTGGATCGAATTTTCACCAGGGTAGGGGCGCACGACGAACTCGCCAGCGGGCAGAGCACGTTTATGGTCGAGATGAACGAGACCGCTAATATTCTGAATAACGCCACTAAAATGAGCTTGATCGTGCTTGATGAGATCGGCAGGGGGACTTCGACCTACGACGGCCTCTCTATCGCGTGGGCGGTGGCCGAGGAGATCAATAGACTGGGCGCAAAGACGCTGTTCGCGACACACTACCATCATCTTAACGATCTCGAAGGCAAGTTAAAGGGAGTCAAAAACTATCGTATAGCTGTGCGTGAAGAGAAAGACAGAATAGTATGGCTGCGCAAGATTATGCCCGGCGGCACGGATCGAAGCTACGGCATCGAAGTCGCCAGATTGGCCGGCCTGCCCAAAGAGGTCATCGATAGGGCAGGGGAGATACTGAAAGACCTCGAATCAAACGGTTCGTCAAAAAAAGCTGTCGGCAAAGGTGCAAAAGTCAGCGAGAGAACCCAGACGCTGCAGATGACCCTCTTTGAATCAGAAAAGCACCCGGTAATGGAGGAGCTCGAAAAACTCGATACCTCTGTGATGTCCCCGATCGAGGCTCTTAACAAGCTCTACGAGTTGCAAAAGAAGGCCGCAAAGAACTGACAATATGCAGGACTCATCAGCCAATCGAATAGCGTTGCTCGATGAGCACACGGCGAACCGAATCGCTGCAGGTGAGGTAATCGAACGGCCTGCGTCGGTGGTAAAGGAACTCGTCGAAAACTCCATCGACTCCGGTGCAACAATGATATCCGTCACCCTCGAAGAGGGCGGTAAGGAGCTTATTAAGGTCACTGACAACGGCCGCGGGATGTCACGTGAGGATGCGGTGCTGGCGTTGCAGAGGCACGCCACCTCGAAGATCAGAAACGCCGAAGACCTCGACGCCATCGCCACTTTAGGCTTTCGAGGGGAGGCGCTGCCAAGCATTGCCTCGGTTTCTGTTGTAGAGGTAATCACAAGATTTGAGAATTCAACAGACGGCGCAAAACTGGAGGTTGAGGCCGGCACAATTCACAACCTGGAAGCCACCGGCGCTCCTCAAGGCACATCTATTTCCGTGCGCAAACTCTTTTTCAACACCCCGGCAAGGCTGAAGTTTCTCAAAACGTCTCAAACTGAGCTTGGACACATAACGGAATTAGTCGGTCGGTTTGCGATGGCGTATCCGTCGATTCACTTTCGACTGACTCACGCCTCAAGAGAAGTTCTCTCGTCACCCGCCACCGGCAAAGCCATTAACAGCATAACCCAGGTGTTAGGCAAAGACGTCGCAAAGCAGTTGGCCCCGATCTCGTTTGAGACCCCTGCCATGAGGGTTTCAGGGTATGTGTCCAACCCAAGCCTGACGAAGATCAACCGCACATCACAGGTCTTTTTCGTGAACGGACGCCCGGTTCGGTCGCGTACTATGACTCACGCGGTGGATCAGGCTTATCGCGGGTTGCTGCAGCCGGGCCGATATCCCGTTGTAGTGATTTTCGTTGAATTAAATCCAGAACTGGTCGATGTAAACGTGCACCCATCCAAGGCTGAGGTGAAGTTCTCCAGCGAAAATGAGATTCACAGCGCGGTACACAGGGCTGTAAATTCCGCGCTGATGTCCGGCGCAGCCGCACCGACTATCTCCGATAGCGCAAGCAGGCCAGTCGCTCCTCCGCTACGACTATCTCCACAGCCACCAGCTCAGCCCACTCCTTATCAAACAGGCTTGCCCGGCACCGAGATGGATCTCACTGCATTTCAGGAGGCCCTGGCGCAGAGAAGGGCCGAGGCAGTCGAATCTGATCCGTTTGTCTGGGAGCGCGGCGCTGGAGTCCCCGTGGAGGACTCTCCGGTACCGGAGGCCGACACGGATGCCGGTCGCACTGTCGCGCTGCGTGGGGTGAAAGTTATCGGCCAGGCTCGAAATATGTATATACTCGCCCAATGCGACGATGGCGTGCTCATAATCGACCAGCACGTGGCCCACGAAAGAGTCTTGTTCGATAGGATGCTCGAATCAAATGAGGAGAAACCCGCGGCAATACAGGGCCTCGTGATCCCAATAACTCTGTCACTCAGCGCTAAAGAATCAGCGATTGTCGAAAAGCGTCTCGATCAGCTTCAGCAATCCGGCTTTCATCTCGAACCCTTCGGTACAAACACCTATGTAATGCGCGGCGCGCCAGCTTCTATTAAGCCTGCAGATGCTGAAGCTGTGCTGCGGGATATGATAGCGGAGCTTGTCGATATAAGCGTGACCAAGCATCTGTTAGTCCGCGCCGATCAGGTATTGATAACCGCAAGCTGCAAGTTGGCTGTAAAAGCCGGGGATCCGCTAACTATGGAAGAGATGGAACAGTTAATTGCCGATTTACTAAAATGCAAAAACCCCTTCACCTGCCCACACGGCCGCCCCATTATAATCAGCCTGTCGAACTGGGAGCTTGATCGAAAGTTCCGCCGGGTGTGAGCGGAACCGCACATATCCTTGCAGCAAGGCGGGCTGTGGTGTAAACTAGACTTATGCATCATCAATCGCAGACTCAAAACACCCTTCGTTTAGTTTTTTGGGAGACCACCACTAGTTGTAATCTCAAATGCATCCATTGCCGGGCGTCGGCCGTGGAGGATCGAAGTCCAGAGGAATTAACCCTTGCACAGAGCAAGGAACTTCTCTCAAATATAGCATCATTCGCCAAACCGGTTATCGTTCTCAGCGGCGGCGAACCGCTGGTGCGAAGCGATATATATGATATTGCCAAATACGGCACGGATATCGGCCTGCGGATGGTGCTGGCGACTAATGGCACTACTGTTGATGAAAAGGTCGTACAGAGGCTGATCGACTGCGGCATTAAACGCATAAGCATAAGCCTTGACGGTGCAGACGCGCAGACTCACGACTCGTTCAGAGGGCTTGTCGGCTCCTTTGAAGATGCGCTAAGAGGCGTGGAATATTGCCGGACGGCGGGTATGCCTGTTCAGATTAACACCACCGTCGCCAAGCACAATCTTCGCCAGCTTCCGGATATCCTGAAGCTCACTGAGTCGATTGGAGCCTGTGCTCTGCATCTGTTTTTGCTGGTGCCGACAGGATGCGGCAAGGAGATCAGCGGTCGGGAAATGATCAGCCCGGCAGAATATGAAGAAGTGCTCAATTGGCTTTATGATCGCTCAAAGGACGCATCCATCGCGCTGAAAGCCACCTGTGCACCTCATTATTTCCGAGTAATGAGACAAAGGGCAAGAGCGGAAGGAATCAAAATTACCCCGGAAACCCACGGCTTCGAGGCTATGACCAAAGGCTGCCTGGCCGGCACCGCTGTATGCTTCGTCTCATATAAAGGCGACGTCTATCCGTGCGGTTATTTCCCTGTAAGCGCAGGAAATGTGCTTGAGACGCCGATGAGCGAGATTTGGAAAGAATCTGAATTATTCAAGACCCTGAGAGACCCATCGCAGCTCAACGGCAAATGCGGGCATTGTGGTTATGTAAACGTCTGCGGAGGCTGCCGGGCGCGCGCTTACGCCGAGACAGGGGATTATCTTGGCGAGGAGCCGTACTGCGTATATGAACCAGGAAAATAGCCCGGGTCGCAGATTGCTACGACCCGGGATTAAGTTATGCACAGGATGTCTAGCTTTAGTTAGCAATCTAAAAGCTGAAAGGTGATGAGTACTCGATAGGTGGCGATCTCCGAATCGCCACCTTAAAACCAAGTTGGAGTTTCCGAACCCCCGGAGATTCTGCTGGACACGCTGGATTAGGAGACCCAAGATTGGATTCGGGGTAGGGATTCGGAGATCCCTACCCATCAAAGTTTGTTATTTTCGAAATGACATAGAGTCGGGATGTGTCCTGCGATGCCCCACTATTGTGCGCTGGCCATTAATTCTTCCGGCGCTTTAGTGGAGTCGTATTTTTTGCTATCCTCAATCGCGACGCTATCCCAGCGCAGTTCCGGAGGCACGGTGACTTTCACCTTACCCGTGCTCGACGCGCCAAGGATATCTGTGGCCCTGAAGCTGATCGTGTAAACCCTGCCGTTGCCGGGGTTTTCCTCGGTGCCGGGATCGCATTTCGCCCTTAGTTGGACCTCGCTGACATCAGATATAATCGCGTCTGGTTTCTTCCCTCGGACCGGTTCGTCCTGAGTGACGCCTGTGATGACAACCTTCACAGGATGTTCTTCCGGGTCGGTGATACCTGTTATACTGACTGTTTCCAGAGAGCCGTCCAGTTTAAGCAGTCGCGGGTTAGTAGCCGTAGCCTTAGACACATCCGGCGGTAGGTTGCGGCCGGATATAGCCATTCTTCGCAGAACCGGAGTCGTGTTGCTTCCTCCAGAGAATGTTACCTGCACCTCAAGAAATCGCCCGTTGGGTACCTCGAAGCCAATGCCGTTGCTTACTGGAACAAACTGCTGATCCGTGATAGTCATCGGATTGTCCGAGCTTCGCACTGCGACCTTTATATGTCCGCCGGAGTTGCTAACATCCCATGCGATGCTGCCCCAACCCGAACCAGGGCGTTTGCTGTCGAGAAGAGTTCGCCATGAACCAGACGGGATTATGCCCGGTTTTTTAACAGACGCGACAAACGGAGTGCTGCTGAACGGTGATCTGCCTGTTACTGCTGTAGCGGTGCGTTTAGCCTCTCTGGGGTCGACTCGTGTGGCAGTTGCGCCAAGCTCGTCTAGGGTCCACACATAGCCGTCCCAATCCGCGCAAATGGCACTCGGCCCTCGTCCAACGTCGACATTGGCGGTTACGGTTAAATCCCTCTGCGAGAAGCGCACGATCTTATTTGCAGATGAACAGCTCGCCCAAATATCCCCGCATTTGTCCAACGTTACTCCGCTAAGCGCGGCATCGCCGGGAGCCTTGGTAATGGTGTAGTTGCCGGTATCCGTGTTAAGGCAGATCAATCCGCTGCTTGCGGCTATCCACAGCGTATCCTCTTCACGCCCAGCACATATTGATTTTATATCCTGATCGGCAAATGTGAACTCACCATCTGATTTGCCGAGCATAGTGTCGATTTTGCAGAGCCGGTTCATGTCCCCGCACAGCACCCAGAGCGCGCCGTTCGGGCCAGCAATCATGGACTCGGGTTGACCAGCGACCGGGACGGTATGAACCACCGCGCCCTCGTTGACATCCACCGCCGCCACATATTGCTCGCCCCAAAGGCTCACCCAGAGCATACCGCTGTCGTCGAAGACCAGAGCAGTTGGCTTTGTAGTGCGTGATCCGATTTCCGCCACCACGCTAACCCTGCTGTCTGATCCCCACGCAAGCGCCTTCGGTTTGCCGTTAGCGTTAACATCAAAGGAAGTTTTCTCCGCCGCTCCTAAAACAGACTTGCTGACGTTAGCTGCGCTAATCCTCACTATCTTTGCGCATTTGTCCGCGGCGCAGGCTACATAGGCGTTGCCGTCGCTGTCGACCGCTACGCTGTATGGAATCCAGGCAGCGTTTGCTGGCCCCATCGCGTATCTTGCCATCTCCAAACCCGATCTCGCGTCAATTTTCGAGACTATTCCCTGCTCGGAGCTTGGCACCCACAGGAATGGGACGCAGTTTAACGAGCGGCTCAGAACCACCCCGCCCATTTCCATTGAGATATAGGTTTTGTCACAGATACCAGCGGCGAAATCCCCCGGTTCTGCCAGTTCTTGCCAGTATACGCCTGCCTGTAGACTGCTCCACAGCAGACAGCACAGTATTACTGCGGCAATCCGTGCCGCAAATGCGGTAGTCTTCACGACTATCGACCTCCAGTCCTTTCGTGATTTTGGCTGATTCTATGGTAGTCATACCACTGATGAGAGATAGTAATGGCTGATAGGATTACCTGAATCCAGGACTGTAGAGGCGAATGACGTTAGTTTAGAGCCGGCAATGGCGGCGGGGTAGGGGGAACGTAGGGTCTAGGCTGCATAGACTTGATATAATCAGAAATGGCCTGTACTTCGCAGCAATAATAATCTGCCAGGTCGCTGTTTCCGTCCTTTTGTGCAGTCTGTGCGCGCTGTGACAATTTATCCATAGTAGCAGCCATATTTCTGAAAGGCAGAGTGACTCTTGTGGGGTATGGCCCGCATTTGAGACCATCGAGCTGCTGCTGGCCAACATAAGAAGCAGCGAATATAACCTGACCCTGGGCGCATTTTTCGCGGGAGATGGCGATTTGGGCGATAGTCTGGGAGATTTCTTCCTGTAGATACAGCCCGATGCCTTCGGCCAGCATTACCGTGCCGCCCGCAGCTTCTTTTTGTCTGAGTATCAGCCTGCCGAAATGGCCATCATCCGAAGAATATGACATCGGCGCCAGCAGACCTACCCATCCGTTAGCAGCCCAGTTCGGCCAGTTTTGCATATAATGCAGACGCGCATCAGGAGGATACGATGACACCGCCGCCGATACCAGCACATCTGGCCGCAGGGCTTTAGTCTGCAGGTAAATCCGCTGCACAAATGTGTTCACCAGGCGCTCGCGGAACTTGTTCCAGTAGTAATAATCGTCACTATCCTGCTCAATGCACACCGGATCGACGCCATATTGTTTTATGAATAAGCTCCGGCTTGCATTGCTGTAGCCATAAGGTTTTTTCTGTTCGGTTTCATAGCGGACATAATCCAGATGCAGGCCGTCGAAGTCGTATTTAGTCACGACTTCCGCAAACAGTTCTGCCAGGAAGTCTCGTGCCTGTGGAATTGCCGGGCTTATCCAATAGCCGCCATTAGGAGACAGTTCATCGCCGTCTTTGTCCTTTTCCGCCCAATTTGGATGTGCGGTGAGGATAGCGCCTTTGTCCTTCGTATAACCTGCCCGAAACACCCACACCCAGGCGTGGACCTCTATTCCCAGCTTATGAGCCTCGTCTATCATTACGGGCAGAGGATCTACGGCGCCGGCAAACCTTGGGTCTCGCGGAATCACGCGGCTCGGGTATATCGCGTATCCCCGGCAGATGGTCTCAGGGATAAGCATATTAAAATTGGCACGCGCGTAGGCCCGCACCATTTCACGAATGGCAGAATCCGTTTTAGGAACAGCTCCGGCGTCAATCCAGATGCCTCTTACTTCGGCCACAGGATCGACTTTTGTATAATCCACACTTGCGTATGCGCCGCCAGCCACTACCAGCGCTAAAATTATCGCGATATACTCTCTCATATCGCATAATCTTTCTCCACAAGCCTCTTCTTTTCCTTGTATGTATTCAGTTAATGGCCCTGACAGCCGAAAATTACCTTGATCAAACACTCTCCGAGGTACAATTGCCAATGGGCGAACTGTTGAGCCAGTCAGAAGTTGATGCGCTGTTATCCGTATATCGTGCCGCAACTCCCACGGGTGGGCGTGTCAGGCAGGATAAAGAAGTCCGACTGTATGACTTCGCCCGGCCGGACAAGTTCTCCAAAGAGCACCTCAAATCTCTAAACATTATCCACACAAAGCACGGCGCGGGGTTTGCGGTGTCTGCGGCCATAAAGCTGCGCGCCCCGGTGCAGGTAACGCGTCTGCCTGTCGATCAGCTTGCCTATAGAGAATACTGTGCGTCAATCTCCGATGGGTCCTTGTTCGTCGAAGCTAAGCTCGACCCTCTGACCTCAACAGCCATTTTTGAGTTTAACCCGTCTATGGTGTCGGCGTGTGTTGATTTATTGGCAGGAGGCACAGCGCCTTCGATGGCGGTTTCGGAGATCACCGACATCGACAAGATGGTGATGATGCCTATTATCGACCTCGCTGTCAAAAAATATGCAGAGGCTTGGTCGTCGTGCGTGCCGTTCAAGCCAGAAATTGTCTCCGCCAGCACGGATACCAACGCAAGGCAAGTGCTGTTGCAGGGAGAAGGGGTTCTGGTTTGTGGATACGAAGTCGCCATTGGCGAGTGTGTTAGCATGATGAGCGTCTGTGTGCCGACAGCGGCGGTAGAAGCTGTGCTGCCTGCGTTGACATTAGGAAGAACGCTGAATATGCCTGGCCGGCGACACGACGCAAAGGCAACAGCGGCTCTGCGCAGTGCTTTTGATGAAGTGCCTCTCGAATGCAAGGTAGTGCTGGGGCGAACGCAACTGCCCGTGCAGGATGTAATCGATCTGGCAGTAGGGGATGTCATTACCCTCCCTGTAAAAACCACCGATATGGCAGAGGTATTAGTCGGTGATGTTCCCACCTTTAAGGGCGTTATGGGGTTATCCGGCAGCACAAAGGCTATAAAAATCGCTCAAAAACTGGAGCAGCAGGAAGCGGCGTAGCGTACCCGTAGAAAAGTGGGTAAATCTGCCCTAAGCCCGGCTGTAACGCCACAGATTCATTGACTTCACATGCGCGGTTTGATAGTATATTTACTCATTTAACCGCATCTCCGTGGAGGCTTCAGTGACTCAGTATCTACCCACAGACGCCGCGGAATTCGTGCTCATCCTCGATTTCGGCGGCAAATACACTCAACTCCTTGCAAGGCGTATTCGTGAGTGCCACGTATTCAGCGAAATTGCTTCGCACGACATTTCCCTCGACGAGATAAAAGCGCGATTGCCAAAGGCGATAATCCTGTCCGGTGGCCCTGATAGCGTCCGGGATTCAGGGGCTTTTAAATGCGACCCGGCCATATATGACGCGGGGATTCCTGTACTGGGTATCTGCTACGGAGCACAATTGATGGCAGACCAGTTGGGCGGTGAATTGTCGGACCAGGCTGATAGAGAGTATACACAGGCTAATTTACAGGTGCTGAATAAAGCAGATCTGTTTGATGGATTGCCCGATGAGCAAATGTGTTGGATGGCGAGTGGAGATAAAATCCAGAAAGCTCCAGCCGGTTTCATTGTTACTGCACGAACCGCCGATTCACCCGTTGCGGCGATGTCTGATGCTTCCAGAAAACTCTTCGCGGTGCAATTTAATCCGGAATCAGTTGATACAGTGTTGGGCATGGACGTGATTCGAAACTTTTTGTTCGCACAGAGCGGGCTTGCCGGATCGTGGGATATGGCCAGCTTTGTGGAGAACGCCGTGCGTGAAATTCGCGAACAAGTCGGTGACAGTAAGGTAATCTGTGGAGTAAGCGGAGGGGTGGATTCAAACTGTGTCGCAGCGCTGGTGCATAAGGCCATTGGGGATCAGTTGACCTGCATATTCGTTAATCACGGCTTAATGCGCCTCGGCGAACCTGAACAAGTCCGCCGCACATTTGAAGATCATTTTAAGGTCAATCTGGTGTATGTCGACGCAGAGCAACGGTTCCTGAACCGACTTCAGGGAGTGACGGACCCTGAGAGCAAACGAAAGATAATCGGAGAGGAGTTCGTCCGAGTATTCGAGGAACACGCCTCGCAGATCGATGGCGCAAAATATCTGGCTCAAGGGACCATATATCCCGACGTCATCGAAAGCGGCACCAAAAGCGCTGCTGTTATTAAGTCACATCACAACGTCGGCGGGCTTCCGGAAGATATGAACCTGCAGGTGCTGGAGCCGATAAGGCAGCTTTTCAAGGATGAGGTAAGAGAGGTCTCCACTTTTCTCGATTTGCCGGAGGATATTGTGTGGAGACATCCGTTCCCAGGGCCGGGGCTGGGCATTCGAGTGCTGGGAGAGATCACCAAGCAACGACTCGATACTCTGCGCCACGCCGATTCAATTCTGGTAGAAGAGATCAAAAGCGCCGGCTTGTATCGGGAAATCTGGCAAGCACTTGCGATTCTGGCTCCTGTCCGCAGCGTAGGAGTTATGGATAGCCAGAGAACCTATGCCGATACGGTCGTAATTCGGGCAGTCAACAGCAAGGACGCGATGACCGCCGATTGGGTCAGGCTGCCGTACGATGTACTGGAGCGGATAAGTAGCCGGATTCTGAACGAAGTCGATGGTGTTAATCGTGTGGTATACGATATAAGCCGTAAACCGCCTGCGACGATAGAGTGGGAGTAGCTATTGCAAACCCAGGCTGATGTTGCAGTACTGTTAAGTGAAGAACAGATACGCCAAAGGGTAAAAGAACTCGGCGAGCAGATATCTAAGGACTACGCCGGCGAATCTGTCTTATTTGTCGGGATTCTTAAAGGAGCGGCAGTTTTTCTGGCTGATTTGATCAGGGCAGTTGATTTGCCTGTTGATTACGACTTTGTCGCAATTTCCAGCTACGGCTCCGATACACAGTCCTCTGGAGTAGTTCGGCTGCTCAAGGACCTGGAATACGGTATAAGCGGAAGACATGTCATAATAGTGGAGGACATCGTAGACACCGGCTGGACTCTGCGTATGAGCTATATTGTAGAAAACATCAAAGCTCGTGGCGCGGCAAGTGTGAAAGTCTGCACGTTGTTGGATAAGCCCAGTCGCAGGCAGGTCGAAGTGGACATACACTACCGTGGTTTCGAGATAGAGGATTTATTTGCAGTCGGTTACGGCCTGGACTATGACGGCCGTTATCGCAACCTGCCATATATTGGGGTTTTGTCGGATGATCTCATAAATTCGTGACCTGTGTAGGGATCATTCGGCTATTTTAGATGTTGTAACTAAAGTTTTATTGTTTAATGACTGGACAAAATATGGTATCAGCAGTATAATTAGTGCTGTCGAAGACGTGTCCTCGTTCGATTTGCGCCATAGACTTCTGCAGGCAATCATCATTTCACAGTCTCCGGGTATAGTCCTGCTGAGCTAAAATCCCATTTGCCTGCGTAGAGCTCAGTCCACGTTTACTTTTCGAACACACACGTCATTCCCCACAGAGGTGAGTAGATTGGAGCCATTAGAGCTTTCAGAGCTTGAAAAGAAAAGCATCGAAGAATTGGAAGGCATAGCTAAGTCCCTTGGCATTGAGGGCGGCTATAGCAAACGGCAGGAGCTTGTCGTCCAGATTCTTACAGGGGTGGCGGAGAGCAGCGGGTTGATATTCGACCAGGGCGTGCTGGAGATATTGCCGGATGGCTGGGGGTTTTTAAGACACTCGAACTTTGCGCCCGCCAGCAGCGATGTATACGTTTCACAGTCACAAATCAAGAGATTTGGGCTGAAAACAGGAGATAGAGTCTCCGGGCAGGTGCGTCCTCCGAAAGATTCAGAAAAATATTACAGCTTGCTCCGGGTGCAGGCAGTCAACGACGCCAACCCTGAAATGGCCAGAACGCGAAAGAACTTTGACGACCTTACCCCAATCTACCCCAACGAGCAGTTTATTCTAGAGACAGGACGCAGCAACATCTCCGCCCGATTTATAGACCTTATCGCGCCTATAGGAAAGGGCCAGAGGGGACTGATCGTTGCTCCGCCTAAAGCAGGCAAAACGACCCTGCTGAAGACCATAGCAAACAGCATCACCACCAACTACCCAGAAGCGGTTCTGATCGTGTTGCTGATTGACGAGAGGCCGGAAGAAGTTACGGACATCAGGCGATCTGTGGATGGAATGGTAGTCAGTTCCACCTTCGACGAGCTTCCGGAAAACCATATGCGAGTTGCGGATATGGTTTTAGAGATGAGCAAACGTCTGGTAGAATCAGGTAAAGACGTGGTGGTGCTGCTGGACAGCATTACACGACTATCGAGAGCATCGAACCTGACTGTTAATCCGAGTGGACGAACTCTGTCCGGTGGACTTGATCCAACCGCGCTTTATCGACCGAAACGTTTTATCGGCGCGGCGCGTAACATAGAAGAGGGTGGCAGCCTGACGGTAATCGGTACTGCTTTAGTTGAAACAGGCAGCCGAATGGACGATGCCATCTTTGAAGAATTCAAAGCGACGGGTAACATGGAGTTGGTTTTGGATAGGAATATAGCGGAAAGACGTATATTCCCGGCCATCGATGTCAGACGATCAGGAACAAGACACGATGAATTGCTGTTCACTGAAGAACAGCTCAAGAGGATATGGCAGTTGCGCAGAGTATTGGTTGCGCCAGAAATAGAAGACCCGACGCAGTTGCTTATCGAACGGCTGCAGAGCACAAAGTCTAACAAAGAATTCTTGCAGTTGGTCGACAAAACTATAAGGAGCGACGCCGATTAGCGAGTCGGAAAGGATTTCCACAGTGCCCGACGATTTCAGCTTTGAAGATGAAGAGCGCTTTGATAGCCTGTTTTCGGAACAGCCAGATGAAGATGAGCGCGTACTGCCTGACCGTGACTCATTAGACGAAAAAGAGGTCAAGGTTGTGGGTGTCTTCGAGCATCGTGACGAGGGCAACCTGCATCCGTCTATGTTCGTGCTGCTCAGAGACTCTCAGGAACGCTCTGTGTTGATATTTATCGGCAGATTTGAAGCCCAGTCTATATTTTTGGCGCTCGAAGGCGCTTCTGCAGACCGGCCACTGACTCACGATTTGTTGGTAAACACAGTCAACAGAATGGGCGGGACGGTCGACCGGGTTTTGATAGATGATTTGTGGAACAGCACGTATTACGCCAAGGTCTCTATCGAGAACAACGGCAAGGTGCTGGAGGTAGATGCTCGGCCAAGTGATGGAATAGCCATCGCGCTCAGGGCAAAGGCGCCGATATATATGGCAGAGGCTGTGCTTCAAAAAGCAGCCGTTAAAGAAGGATGATTTGATCAGAGGTTCTCATAAGAGAGCCTCTTTATTGTTGAGGTAGGGAGGACTGCATTATGTCAAACATCGGTTTCATCGGTCTTGGGGCTATGGGCAAGCCAATGGCGCTCAATCTGCTAAAAGCCGGCCATACGCTTCGGGTATATAATCGCACAAAATCCAAGATGGAGCCCCTGGTAGCTGCAGGCGCGCTGGCAACCGACACTTGCAGTGAGGCTGCGGCCGGTGCCGATGTTGTGATCAGCATTGTGTCGGATTCTGCTGACGCCAGAGAGGTGATCCTGGGGTCATCTGGCGCATTGGCAGGCGCAAAAAAGGGTGCAATAATCGTCGATATGAGTACCATTTCGCCTTCTGTGGCAATGGAAATCGGTGATTCGTGCAAGATGCGCGGCTTCGAGTTTTTAGACGCGCCGGTTACGGGCGGCGAAGCTGGTGCGACAAATGCTACTCTGTCTATAATGGTCGGCGGCAATCAAGAGGCACTTGAAGCAGTGCGACCGATTTTATTGGCTATGGCGTCGAAGATCACCTATATGGGCCCGTCCGGCAGCGGGCAAACAGCTAAAATGTGCAATCAAGTGATTTGTGCACTTAATATACTGGCGGTAAGTGAGGGCATGGCGCTTGCTGAGGCTGCAGGGTTGGATCGCAAAGTATTGCTTCACGCGATGCAGGGTGGGGCAGCCGACTCGTGGATGTTGGATAATCTGGCCCCGAAGATGGTCGAAGACGACTGGGAGCCTGGGTTTAGAATAGCGCTGCAGCAGAAAGACGTTCGGCTGGCGCTGGAACTGGCCGCCTGGCATTCGCTGCCTTTATTCGGAACAGCGACTGTTCAGCAAGTGCTGAGGTCCGCCGCATCGAAAGGGTGGGGCGATGAAGGAACGCAGGCTTTAGTGAAGGCAATCAAAGAAATGGCCGGCAAGCTGTAAATCAGGCTGCCTTTCTTTTCATATTTGCCCGATCGGATGTTGAATCTGCGGCGGGAGTTTCCCAGACGAAGACCCGGTTTCGCCCCGATTTCTTCGCCTGATAAAGCGCCCTGTCGGCACATTCGATTAGCTCTCCCGGGCTGGTGCCATCGGTGGGAAACTCGGCCACACCCATGCTCACGGTCGCGGCGCCTTTTTCCAGGGGTAGTTGCGATATTGTGCTTCGAATCCTCTCGGCGACATCATATGCCGCGTTCTTGTCGGTCCTCAATATAATCATCGCGAACTCTTCGCCGCCATATCTGGCTGCTATGTCCCCTTGTTTTAAGCCATCAGCCATCGCGAGGCTTACTTTTTGGAGGACCGCGTCGCCCTGTCGATGTCCAAACGTGTCGTTATATATCTTAAAGTGGTCGACATCGGCCATTATCACGCAGAACTTACGATCGGGTTTTCGGGCTGATGCGTTGCAAAGGTCGTTTAGTTCCTGCTGAAACTTTCTATGATTGTGTAAGCCGGTCAGCCCATCTGCGGTGGCCTGCAGAGATAGTTCTTGATTGTTGCCGGCTAGTTCCTCAACCATAAACCGGGATTCTTCCAAAGATGAAGTATATGATAGCGCGGTAGAGGCCTGGGCAGCCAGCACCTGAATTCCGCAAATAAGTTCCTCAGGTCGAACGGTTTTGTCCTTAAAATACCCGACCAGCGCTCCCACTATCCTTGTATCGGAGCTGATTGGACAAGCGACAATTCTTGCCACTCCCTGGCTGCTGAAGACTCCCTGATAGGTGGGCATTTGAGATTCGTAGTGTTGGATGTTATCAATCAACAATGCATTGGTGTCGCTGCGATCGGTCAGCCTTTGACCAAACAGGCATAAAAATGACTCTTCAATATTGCTATCGACTTCCTGCGTGCTTTCAGCCTCGATACAGCCGGTGCTTGAGTCTATCGAGTACAGTGTTATCATATCCGTACCCAGCGCCACACTTCCCGCGTTCAACACTGCCGCAATCTTTTTCTCCACGACGGAATAAGGACCCAAATCTGAGATAATCTGTGTGGCCTGGGTGACTTTGTTTAACCTTTGATCAAGGCTATCGTGGGCGGTTGGTGCTGTTCTGATTCTGAGGCTGAACACAGACGATATGACGACACCAAGTAACGCTACCGCGGTGCCAACCATTACCATTCTACGCTCGGTATTAAGCGCCAAGGCTAGCAGGACCCACAAAATTGGTATAATAGCAAACAGGTGCAAGAGTTGCACGTGGTGTTTATTCTCTGAGCGTCTCATAGTGCAATTATCGGCATACACGCCTGGACTATTCAGGGAGGCACGGCCAAATTAGCTTCAGAAGGGTCAGATATGGCAAAGGTCACCGAAGATATTGTCAGCAAACTCGAGGCTCAGGGCGCATTGAAGAAGGCTTTGCTCTCTGAAGCCCTGGGCAACGGCCGGGTTGGGTGTAATATATGTCAGCGCAGGTGTCGAATTGAGCCGGGTGGGGTGGGGTACTGTCGAACGAAGATAAACCACGATGGTGTGCTTTATGACACAATCTACGGTGTGATCTCCTCTGCGAATGCCGACCCTGTCGAGAAAAAACCGGTGTTTCACTATAAACCGGGCAGCCGTTGCTTCTCCGTTGGCTCGTTGGGATGTAACTTTCGATGTGAGTTTTGTCAGAACTGGGAAATCGCTTATTCCGACGCAGTTCACTCTGACGGAACATCCTGCAGGACAGGTATTACGCCCGAAAAGCTACTCCAATTAGCGAAATCCTCAGATTCCAGGGGAGTCGCGTGGACCTATAACGAGCCCGGCATTTGGCTGAACTACACACTGGATTGTGCCAAATTGTGCAAAGAGAACGGTTTATATACGGTCTATGTCACAAATGGATACGCGACGCCTGAGCATTTAGATGCCATCGGGCCGTATCTCGACGTCTACAGGGTCGATCTCAAAAGTATGGACGATTCCTTCTATCAACAACTGATCAAGGTACCGTCTGTCCAAGGGATTCTTGATGTCGCTAAGATGGCAAAGGATAAATGGGATATGCATATTGAATGCGTGACCAACGTGATACCAGGTTGGAACGATTCTGAGGACAACATTAAACAGACAGCTACCTGGATCGTCGAAAACCTCGGCGAAAAGACTCCATGGCACATTACTCGTTTCTTTCCTTACGGAGGCCTCTCACACGTGCCGCCGACGCCGATTTCGACATTGGATAGCGCAGTTAAACTCGGGCGCAACTGTGGCTTGAAGTTTGTGTACCTCGGTAATGTGCAGACTCAAACCGGCCAGAACACGTATTGTCCGAAATGTGGTCGCTTATTGGTTGAGCGATCCGGTTACAGAACTACTATGCAGAATGTCGACGAGCATGGGCACTGTAAAAACGATGGCGAGGATATTAACCTTCACCTCTGATATTGATATCAGGAAGGAAGGGACCGCCGCGCTATTGCAACTTAACATAACATATATTATCGTGCGTTGCATTTACATACCAAAAGGGCGCCCCGGCCTATCGCCGCAGCGCCCTGAGACTACTCAACTATATCTTCAAAAATCAGGCGATTGATTTGCGCAATCCATCGACAGCTTCGTCAAGTTTTCGCACCGTGTTGCGTGCTTTCTCGAACATTTCGTTTACATCCTCAACAATCGGTTCTGATTGTTTATTGATGTAAACTCCGACTGCGGTAACTACCGCGGCTGCGCCAACAGTTGCGCCCAGGATTATCGCCAGTGTTTTTCTGTCGCTCAAAGCCGTCTCCTTGTTGTATGGCGTCAGATGTTGATCTCGTATCTCTTGTCGCCGCCAGGCCCGCCGCCCATCGAGTCGAATATCCTCTTGACAAACGACAGCAACTCCATAGGATTAAACGGTTTGGTGAGATAACAATCGACTCCCGACTGCCAACCCTTGAACACGTCCGCATCCTGAGCCTTAGCGGTCAACATCACAACAGGAATATCCCTTGTGCTTGGGTTTCGACGCAGGTTCTGCAGAACCTCAAAGCCATCCATATACGGCATCATAACGTCGAGAACGACAAGGTCCGGATTTTCCTCTGCAACCTTCTGCAGCGCCTCCTTACCGTCGTTCGCAGTCACGACCTGATACCCCGCTCGTTCCAGATTCACCTGGACCAGGCGAACAATATGCTTTTCATCATCAACGGCAAGAATTTTCTTCGGCACGCCGGAACCTCCCTAGCTGAAATCCTACTCAACCAGTATATCACGAGGGTGGGTGCACGGTCAATGCAACTGCACACACCACAGTAATCGGAAGAATATATCCTATTCTATAGTGCAGTCCCCTACCCTGCGCGAAATTTGTTTTTGATTATAGTTTGTCCAAAAAAGGCACCATCGACAACTGCGCCAGCAAACAGGCAACAGTTGATTCGGACCCCTGATTAAAGTTCGGTCCTCCCTCCGTAAGCGCGTCATAACACCCGCCAGTTACCGGGTCATACAACGCCTCGCCAACCGAGTTGTGGCCGAAAAACCAGTCGAAACATATCTTGGCCAATCGAAGATATTTCGGGTCCTTTGTGGCTTCATACGCCGCCAGATATGACAACTGGTGTCCCAACGGATCCACCGGCTGCTGATCATACCAGGCCCGTTCGTAGCCCTTAATATACCAACCATTGCAGCCTATCGGATGTAACATATCGTCTACGATGCAGACAGAGGTCAAAAAGTTCAGGCTTTCAGTTGCAATGTCCAGATATTCTTTGTTTTTCGAGGCTATATACGCCATAAACAACGCTCGCGGCAACATACCGTTGGAATAGGTCAACGCAGTCTCAAACCACGCCCAGTCCTTGGATGCGTTAAAACGATACTCCTTACACAGCGCATCTGCCTGGCTAATCATCGCCCTCTTGACCTCGCTGTTTTCGGGATCATAATGAAGATGATAATAACACCCCAGCACCATATAGGCGCGTGCCCGCAGGCTCTGCGTGAAAGGTATCCACTTCATCGCCGCGTCGAATAGCTGCTTTGCCACTTTCTTAACGTTGGGATGCAGATCAGCATGAAGTGCATAGCCACACGCCCACAGCACCCGGCCGAAACAGTCGTCGCTGCCCATATCATCCAGCCAGACCTGGTCATAACTCATAAAGTTATGAAAACGTCCGGATGGCGTCTGTGCATAATGCAGAAAGCTGAGATAAGTGCTCACTAACTGCAGCGTTTGGCGAGATTTTGTGCGCTCATACTCCATAATGGAAGCAATCAGCGCACGTGCGTTATCATCCGTGGTGTAACCCGTACGGCGATTAGGAATCGAAAAGATAGCGTGCTGAATTACACCAGTCGAATCCGTCAGTGTCTCCAGGTGTTCAAATACTATTGGTGGGTAAATTTGTCCTCTCCTTTTGAACAATGAGTTTATGAGCGCGGTTCCTGTTTGACTATTCCGGACATGCGCAATATTCTATCGAACAGGTCAAGATAGCTAATGGCAACGTTGAACCAGGCCGCCCGCCTTGCATAATTGTACGCATTCGACTCCAGGCTCTCACGCAAATCTTTATCGCTCAGAACCTTAATCACAGTGTCTGCGATGCTTTCCGGGGACTGGAAATCAATTAAAATGCCTCTACCATCCGCCAATACTTCCTCGGCATACAAATACGGCGTGCTCAAAGTCGCCTTGCCACAGCCCAAAGCATAGGCCAAAGTGCCGCTTGAGATCTGATCCTTGCTGAGATACGGGGTGATATACACATCCGTCGCGCAAAGGTATCTGACTAACTCGCTTAAAGACAGGAAGCGGTTGTTGAATCTGACGTGATCTTCCAGGCCCAGCTCACTGATGACTTCAGTAAGGTAATTTCGATAGGATTCTCCCTCGTGCTTTCGGACTCCGGGGTGCGTCTCGCCGAGAACCAGATAGGTAGCGTTCGGGAACTTCTCAAGTATCTTAGGCATTGCCTTGATTACGTACTCAATGCCTTTACCGCGATTGATAAGGCCGAATGTGGAGATTATTTGCCTGTCTGCCATACCAAGCGCGCGTTTCACGGTCGAAGCTGATACCCTGTGCACATTAGGCACACCGTGCGGTATGACCGTAATCTTTGCGGGATCGACGTCATACCCATCAAGCAGGATCTGCCGCCCCGTCTTGACCATCACCACCATTACGTCGCACATACGCCCGATCTCCTGCGTGATCCTCTTTTGATTCGGGCTAGGGCTATGCAACACCGTATGCATTGTCGCCACAACGGGCTTTTCAACCGCCTCAAGAAAGTCCAGCACATACTCACCGTCCGGCCCACCAAATATGCCGTATTCGTGCTGCAGATTCACTATATCTATTGAAGAATCGTTGATAAACTTGGCCGCATCAAGATACGACTGCCGATCTTCTTTGAATATCTGGTGCCGCACTACCCTCTCGTAGGGTTCGATCTCATGTTCGCGTTTGATAGCGACGACGGTTGGTTTTGAAAACGGTGTATACTTCGCAACCGAAGTTGCGACGTCTTTGCAGAAAGTAGCGATCCCGCATTCGCTCGGAGGATACGTCGAGACGTAGGCGGGTTCGATTTTGTTCATAGACTGGCGGATGAAACTGAACAGGTCGAGGTCCTCGCTTTTGAGCCACCTCACTTCATCCCTCAACGCGAATTCTTCGGGGACAAACGTCATATCCTGACTAGCGTCTTTTTTAGTGTCACTCATGCACACAACACCCCACAATATGGGGCCTGCCTCCTTCCTGGTCAGCACGAAATGCTGTCATAGCTCGTGATCAGCGTCTTTTTAGCCCAATACATTCACGGCATCGGCTTCTGCGTCGTAGATCGGAAAGACTTTTTCAAGACCCGTAATCTCAAAGACCTTGCGAATCTGCGGGTTGTCGCAGACGAGGACGATCTTCCCGCCGTTTTCAGTCGATCTCTTGAGGCCGCCGACTAGTGCACCCAGCCCCGAGCTGTCAATATATTCCACCTTGAGCATACTAATAACCAGGCTCGAAGAACCATTATCAATAAGCTCTACCATCGCCTCACGAAATCTCGCCGATGTGTAGGCATCAACTTCACCCGAAAGATCAATTATCGGAATTGTGCCGTTGTGACGAACACTGATTACAAGATCCATTTCCATTAGCTTTCACTCCCTTGAACCGACTGATGCTATTTTCTAATATAGATTATGTGACCTTATCCATGACTTCTTAAGCCAGGACGAGCTAAGAACCTGCCTCTTTACGCACAGCAGAGAGATTGTTTGCCGCTTTTATCAAAAACTAAGACATGAACGCATGAAGGAGTTTATCAGGCCGGTAATGGAATGTCAATTAGAGGTGATGATGTGCATTTCGGATTAATCGGTGGGACCGGCTTGGACGAGATGGACTGCTTTGCAAATGGACACAGGCAGAAGATATCGAGCAGGTTCGGGGATGCTGATGTTATTGAAGCGGAATACGGCGGCCATAGTATTGTCTTTGTGCCACGACACGGATTTGATCATTCGGCGCCGCCTGGATCCATAAACTATCGCGCACAGATAGCAGCCCTGCGCGTAATCGGTGTTGATGCCGTTTTGGGAGTTTGCGCTGTGGGCTCTCTGAAATCGGACCTGCTTCCTGGTTCATTCGTGGTCTTGTCAGATTTCATCGATCTCACCAAACGCCGCGTAGACACATTTTTCGACGCAGCAACAGGCCCTGTTGTCCACACCGACTTCTCAGAGCCATATTGTGCACACGTCTCAGCTTCTTTGATCCAGGGATGCAAGAATGCGTCTGGATATTATAAAACAAAGGGAGTTTATATAGGTGTGGAAGGGCCGAGATACGAATCACCAGCCGAAGTAAGGCTTTACGCTTCCTGGGGAGCGGATGTCATAGGAATGACCAACGTGCCCGAAGTAATTCTGGCCAAAGAGGCTGGCTTGTGTTACGGAGCGGTGGCGATCGTCACAAACCTTGCAACCGGCATCTCAGACGATAATCTCAGTCACGATGAAGTTCGAGCTGAGATGGCCAAGTCGATGAGCCGGCTGCAAAGTGTGCTATTGACGGCTGTAAACAGCATTCCTCATTTGCGACAATGCAGTTGTCGATCAAACAGAGGATTGATTATATAAAATAGCAGGTCTCCCAGAGGCTGGATAGTTGTCTTTCGTAGTTAATCCATTTTGAGCTGCGGGATCTGCAGATTCGAGCGGTGTTGATATCGACTCGAATTAAAACACGTACGGGTGTAATACCAGGCATAGACGAATTCTCCTTACTATTTTAACTTATGCAACACCCGTACCGTTTATGCTGGTAAAATTGGCAGGTTCAGCCCGAACAATGCCGAAAGAGGGTAGTTATGGCTCACAACGCTAGGGTTTTATCTCTGACTACGGACGCGGAAATAATAGCTGAAATGGAGCGCGTTAATGCTGAAGAGGCCGGTATCATGCACATGCTTCCTAAATCCAGGCATTATCTGGTCAAACTCGAAGCTGTCCGCCGGCCCATCGCGCACATACTTAAAGAGACTTTTCTATCCAACGGCGGCGATGCGTTGGTCAGCAGAGATATCATTACTGCAAAGGTCGACCGTACCGACGTAATATTAACTGGCACGCGAAAACACTACCAACGAGCGCTGTTGGCGCTAAGAGAGCAGGGGTTTGGTTGCAGTGAATTGGCTATTGAGGTAGAGGCTGCCATCCGTCATTTCGACAATACCCCTACATTGCCCAGTTCGCAGCCGACTGTGATTAACGCCCTGTACCAAACCATAGGCCACAGAACCCTGGTGATGGGGATACTCAACGTTACGCCAGACTCCTTTTCTGATGGCGGAAAATATAAATCGCAGGATGATGCCATTGAGAGCGCACTGAAAATGGTGGAAGACGGGGCGGATATCATTGATGTCGGTGGGCAATCGACTAGGCCGGGCGCCGAAGAGGTGTCAATCGCCGAGGAAATCGACCGTGTCGCACCGATTATTCAGCAGATAACAAAAAGTATCGACAAACCCGTATCAATCGACACCTACAGAGCCGAAGTTGCCAGAAATGCCCTGGCAGTTGGGGCTTCAATAATCAACGATATCAGCGCGGCTACATTTGACCCCGAGATGCCTGAGCTACTGGCACAGAGTCAATGCCCGGCCATATTGATGCATATTCTAGGCACTCCCAAAAATATGCAAATCGACCCCCGTTATAACGACTTAATGGGAGAAATTGTCGGCTGGCTGCGCGGCAGGATAAAGGCGCTGGTGGAGGCCGGCGTCGACGAAAAGCTACTGATAGTCGATCCTGGCATTGGCTTCGGAAAGACTCCTGATCACAATCTTGAGATACTACGGCGTCTGGCGGAGCTGAAGTCGCTGGGTCGCCCGATTATGGTCGGCACTTCTCGAAAGGCCACCATAGGCAAAGTGCTCGGCGGCCTGCCTGCAACGGACCGAATAGAAGGCACAGCCGCCACTGTCGCACTGTCGATTGCAAACGGCGCCGACATCGTTCGGGTCCACGACGTCAAAGAGATGGCGCGCGTAGCCAAAATGACCGATGCCGTATTGCGTGGTCTATAATTAGAGATTTAAATGACCTCAATTTTTGGCGGCGAGACAAAGCCAAGGTAACGATCCCGCACATTGGCCTGATCGACGCCACCTTCGTGAACGTAGATGCGATAAGCAAAATTAATCCGCTCACCGTTTCGCATGGTATAGTCACCCTTCACTCCGCGCTCCGGTTCATAATCGCTTAGAGCAAACGGGTTTGCTGTGAACAGGCCATAGTCTCGCACGTGCCAGCGCGTGGGATAACGGAAGCTTGATGGATGATCCATCACAGCAATTCCCATTGTCCCAGAGCCAACGGGGCCGGAATAATCGACCCAGTGCGCCGGTTTTCCCCAGGTTTCTGACTCCGTGATCCCGCCGTAGACGTTTGTGATCAGTCCGCCTTTGTTGCCATTCATAGAACTGGCCATTCGAATCGACAGCACCCCACCCTCTTTTGTATCGCCGATGCAAACCTCGCCATCGGTTGTCTCGAATTTTATCCTCATATCGACCACGCGCTCCGATTCGAGGTTGAAAAAAGTCATCTCCCGCACTTCTTCCATCTCTTTAGCGCCCTCGGAGTTGACCCAGTTATTAACCGCTCTGATTCGCCCGAATACCGAGCCTCCGGTCACTTCCTCAAACTTTCTGTGGCGTATAAACGCGTGGCCCTCCATCTCGCTCCAGTTGTCGGTGCCGTTGATCTTACCGTGAGCAACCCAGACCGACCTGTGATGAGGATGATCCCTGTCTTCCCCCTCTACGTCGTCTCTCATCGGGTATGCGCGTGTAACAGGCGTATCTTTGGGGCCAATGAATGGATATAAAAATGGTCTGGCCCATTGCTCGCCATAGTGATATCTGGTGAACAATTCGCCGCCGATTCTGACCTCCAGCCGACCCTCGCCAATGTCCTCAATCTCAACTCCACCGACCGATCCGGCCGGAGACGTCTCCAGACGGTAAGTCCTGGTTTCCCCAGGTGCCATATTAGGCTCGACCCAGGCCACATGGTCGGCTCCGCATTCGTTAAATATCTGGCATACCGTGCGATTCTCCGCGGCATCCACCAGCGAAGCCTCTCCATATCCAAGGTCAGGAACGTCTATGCGAACCTTAAGCGGACAATTTACATAAGAATGTGGTCCGGCGGTAATTTTGATATTCATAGCTTGCTCCTCTCTGTTTCAAAGACTTCTCTGAGATATTGTATGGACTTAGTTGCGATAGTTATCGGATCCGGGCTAAAATCAAAGACTTCTACTGACACCCAGCCGTCATAATTGACCTCGTTAAGTGCAGCGGCTACAGGTGTAAAATCAGTATCCCCAAACCCCGGCCCTCTCAAGTTAGCGTCATTGGCGTGGAAATGTTTTAATGAGCCTTTGTTTTCCCGGATAATTTGTTCCATAGGGGTAGATTCTGACGACATCGCTTTGACATCAAGAGTCAGGCCAAAGCGGGGCGAACCAATTTCTGCAATAATCTCTTGAGCCTGGGCGGCTGTGTTTACAAAATCAGTCTCTGTTGGAGATAACGGTTCCAGAGCCAGCGTAACGCCTCGGTTTTCGAGAGCCGGCACGATACTGCGAAAAACGTCGATGGCGTATTCGTGCGCCTGTTCAGCGCTGACGCCGGGCAGCAAATTGCGCTGCTTAGGTGAACCAAATACGAGTACCTCACCACCGACGTCCGCGCAGAGATTTATCAGCTCAGTAAGATATTCTGCCGTACGATCTCTGACCGTCTTATCAGGGGAGGTTAGGTGAAGCCCGGTGGTATTTGCGAGACACCAGTGAAATCCGACTACACTAAGCCCAGCGTCTTTTGCGATATGTCGAATGGATGTGCGTTCTTGACCTGATAGCTCGGAAATTGGCCTAGAGAACGTGAAAGGGGCGATCTCGATGCCGGAATAACCAATTTTGCTGACTGCATTACAGACATCTTCAAACGGCCATCCCTCGAACATCTCGTTGCAAATGGCGAACTTCACGATGATATCCTCGTATGCGGGCCGATCCCTGTTGGAACCGGCCCATTGTTCTATCCACTATGAAGTTCGACATTGACTATCAGCTTACCTGCTTACGCAGTGCTGCAAAGCTTGTCGGAGAAGTACGAGTCATAGGCGCCGAGGTCAAGGAATCCGTGACCGCTGAGGTTAAAGAGAATAACCCTCTCTTTGCCCTCTTCCTTTGCTTTGTTTGCCTCAACTACGGCCTGATGAACCGCGTGTGCAGATTCCGGTGCAACTATAATGCCCTCGGAGCGGGCAAACTTCAGCGCAGATTCGAAGATATCCATCTGATCCAATGCCTCCGCTTCGATTAGGCCCTTGTCTACAAGTAGGCTCACGAGAGGCGCCATTCCGTGATATCTCAGCCCACCAGCGTGAATAGCCGGAGGCACAAAACCCGCGCCCAAAGAGTGCATCTTAAGCAAGGGTGTCATCTCAGCAGTGTCACCGAAGTCATATTTATAGGCGCCTGCCGTAATCGTCGGACAAGCCTTAGGCTCCACAGCAACGGCACGGACGTCCTTGCCAGCGATTTTGTCAGCCATAAACGGCATTACGATCCCGCCGAAGTTGCTACCGCCGCCGACACAACCTATGACGACATCAGGATAGACTCCAGCCAACTCCAACTGCTTCTTGGCCTCCAGACCGATTACAGTCTGGTGCAGAATAACGTGATTGAGCACACTTCCAAGAGAATATTTGACATCGTCATGCGCCAGCGTATCTTCGATAGCCTCGCTGATCGCCATACCGAGGCTGCCCGGACAATCCGGATCTGCAGCAAGAATTTTGCGGCCGCATTCCGTAGCTTCGCTGGGGCTGGGGTGAACCTCGCCTCCAAAAGCGTGCATCATCGACCTTCTATAAGGCTTCTGATAGTAGCTGCACTTGACCATATACACGGTGCAGCCCAAGCCAAAGAAACTACAGGCAATCGACAGTGCCGCGCCCCACTGCCCTGCTCCTGTTTCAGTTGCGATGCGGGTGGTGCCTTCGACTTTATTGTAGTATGCCTGCGCGATGGCCGTGTTGAGTTTGTGACTGCCGGCCGGGCTTGAGCCTTCGTATTTGTAGAAAATCTTCGCAGGAGTGCCCAAAGCCTTCTCAAGCGCAACTGCTCTATACAAAGGACTAGGTCGCCACAACGCCAGCTTCTCCAGCACCGGTTCCGGAATCTTGATCCATCTCTCGGTGCTCATTTCTTGCTCAAGAACGCCCATCGGGAAAATGGGTGTCAGGTCCTCCAGTGTGCACGGCTGCTGAGTCGCAGGGTGCAGCGGCGGCGGGGGCGGTTCCCCGAGATCAGCGGCGATATTATACCACTCTGTGGGAATATCGCTCTGCGCCAACAAGAACTGGCGTCGCTCCATGTCTAGCCTCCTTTATGCTTAAATCCTGAACATAAGCTCTGCCTTTAATTATAGGCCGCATTCCCATCTTAAGCAAGTGTCAAATGGTAATAACAGAATATATTTTTATATGGCAATTAAAGTTGGGGAATCTATTCGCTGATGAAGAGGGTATTATCTTCCGATAATCCTTATTGGAGGAGCTTTGAGATGTGGATAGCAATGGCAATCGGATGGATTATAGGGTGCGCATCGTTGTACTTCTACCTCTATGCAACGGCAGCCCCAGCCCCTGACGACAAGTGCTTCGATTGTCACCTCACTGATTGCTCTGATTGCCCAGAAGAAATACAGGTCGTCGAAAAGAAAGCCGCCTGATACATTTCCCCGTACACCAAAACACCCGCGAATCCGGTAGATACGCGGGCAGTTTCGTTATTATATCGAATCTTAGCGCGCCATCGGGAGCACATACGCGACCAGAGCGCTGGTAACCATAAAGAATACCGCAGCCCATTTGGTGATTTCGCCCAGTTTGTCCTCGAACCCGGGTTTACCCTGGAACGCCGACTCGGACTTCCCGCCGATTGTGCCCGATAGACCCTCGCTCTTCGTCGCCTGGGACATAACAATCCCTATAAGAGCAAGAGCGCTAATAACTTGAAGTGCAATCAAAAACGTACTCATATCTAAAATGCCCACTCCTGATCGTCACAGAACCATATTATATTACCAGATTGGCATTCTGCAGTCAATACACGAGAACACACGGAAAATTAGTCACTCTTTTTTGAGGTCGAGTCAGTTTTGGCATCCTCACCCTCATCGTCGTCATTATTGATTTCTTCCTGAAGTTTACGAGATGCTTTCTTGAACTCGTGAATGCCCTCCGCCATCGACTTGCCGATCTCAGGAAGCCTCTTCACTCCGAACAGTAGTACTATTATCCCGATCACCACCCACAGTTCCGGTCCCTGCGGAATAAACGCTGCTGGCTGCATCTTGATCATTCTCCTTTGGTAAATCTACACTATTCTCAGCCTGGTCTTCAGTTTCCAAGGCGTCTGTGCTGTTGTCATCATCGTCGTCATTTTCCACATCGTCGTCGATGTCGCTGTGGAAGCTGGTACCGGACGATAACCGCCTGTCGTCGTCATCGTCATCAATATTTAAGTTCATATCCTGGAAAGCATCTGTGATCTCGCGGGAAGCCTTACGAAGTTCCCGAAGCCCTTTGCCGATAGATTTGCCAATCTCAGGTAGTCTCTTCGGCCCGAATACGATAAGCGCAAGCGCAATAATAAATATCAGTTCGGGTCCGTTTGGCAGAGAAAACATTAAATATGCTCCAACACTCAGAACAATTCGCTCAGGCTAACTCCGCGCCTGATGTCCATTATACTACATTTGGAGCACGAACCAGCATTATAAGTTGTGGCATTTGCGGCCCCTGCAGCAGTGCCAAGTACCAAAGCTTCCGGTATCAGACCTCCCGCCGCCAATTCTGACAAAAAGCCAGCTATAAAAGAATCTCCAGAACCAACCGCGCTTGCATATTCGATATCCGGAGGCACTGCCTGCCACGCATGTTGTCCATCAGTTACCAGCGCTCCGCTTCTTCCTACGGTAACAGCGACTATATTGATTCCGCATTCGATAATATTTTTCGCTGCAGCGCATATTTCTTCAACAGTAACCAACTCCTGCTCAGCAAGCTCGGATAGTTCGTGGACGTTTGGCTTTATCATATACGGCCCTGCAGCTACACCCTCCTTGAGCTGCTGGTCGCTGGCGTCCAGCACAGTCTTGACCCCTCTGCTCTTTGCCAGTTTTATCATATCCGCATAAAAGTGTTCCGGGACTCCAGGAGGCACGTTGCCAGACAGCACCAGCCACTCCATTCCATCCAGCAACTCCTCAATTCGCCTGCTAAGTTGCTCGACTTCGGGCTGGGTTATGTCAGGGCCGGTCTCGTTGATTTCTGTTTGTGTGCCGCTCAAAGGGTCGATTACCTTCAGGCATAGTCTGGATTCACCTTGAACCTTGACGACGCTGTGCTCTAATCCTTCAGCATCCAGCCCCTCCAGAATAGCCTCCCCTACTCTGCCTCCGACAAACCCGGTGGCGATACCACTGCCGCCGAGTTCCTTGAAAACGCGCAGCACGTTAATCCCCTTACCACCAGGGCTGCTGGTAATTTTAGAGGGACGATGAATCCGGTCGACGCCGAAGCCTTCGACAACATAAGTTTTATCAATTGATGCGTTGGGAGTAACCGTTAAAATCACAGTTGGGTCCTCCATGCGGCCCGGCATATTGTAAATAAAAGCCGAAGCGATGTCAAACGACCAACGGATTTGAGGCTGAGGTGTTAAACCAGGCGGCAACAGGTCGCGGCCTGTTGCTTGTAAAAACTATTTTCAAGCGGTTGATACGGTGACGACGACAGGCCGGATCGATATGCGGCTATAACGATCCGGCGCTTCTGTCGACTCACATCAGTAGAATATTTGTAGTTAGGACTCGGATTTTTTCCTGCGTCCCCCACCGTGGCTTGCCTCGCCGCCCTTTCGGCCAGCGATGCGCGCTTCTTCGCTTGTCCACTGATGAGCAGTGCCTTTTTTATGAGCGGCACGTCCGCCCTTTCGGGCTATCTCACGTTGTTTTTCAGGATCCATAGCGGCAAAGCCTCTTAGCCGGGCCATAAGCACACCTCCCTCCGTGAATGTATAACCAAACTGAGCTTTCCACCCTGGTTTTAATACCCCTACTGATGAATAGCCAAACTGAGCATCGCATCTATTTTATGGGTCATTCTGTGGATCGTATATTTGACCGCAAGGCCAAAAAGTGGGATACTATGTCATCGAAAGCTAGCGGAGGGGTAGATTGGAGAACCAGAGAGGCCAGTTCCGGCTGTCGCGCAACGTCCGAACCGTTTCGTCTGAAATTTTCATAATCTGGGACGACGATATCAGAGTGGGACAGCTTCATTTGCACTACGCCCACGACACTATCCACGCCGCTGTGCTCCTCGAAGTTGATCTCTCAGTTAGGGAAGAAGAACAGCTCCTCGACACTATAGATGAGGATATAGTCTCATCGTATCTGCCCAGTTTCGAACGAGAAGACCTGCTCGTCACTTTGTTCCGCGCTGAAGAGCTTAGTTCGTTCAGCTATTCCTCTCAGGATATCGACACCTTCGGCCCGGAAGACGACGACTGACGTGCGGCTTGGCGTTCATGTGCGAATCGGCGGCGGATTGCTGAAGTCTTTAGAACGTGCGCAGTCTTTAGGCTGTGAGACCGTGCAACTCTTCTCCGGCAACCCAAACGCCTGGACAACACGCCCGGTTGATCCGCACGCTGCGGCGGAGTTTTCCACTAAGATCCGGGAGCTGGGAATTCACCCTGTTATCCTGCATACCCCATACCTGCTCAACCTCGCATCACCGGATGTTGCCATCTGGTCGAAAAGCGTCGACGCGCTGGCTTACGCCGTGGCCAAAGCCCCACTATTGGGAGCGAGCATCATCGTGACTCACATAGGCAGCCACAAAGGCTCCGGATATGAAGCCGGGGTTACCCGCATCGCGTCAGCGGTTAAGCAAGCTCTGCAGGCTGACAGTCGTCCGCTAATAGCACTGGAGATGGGCTCGGGTTCTGGACTTACAATCGGCGGGAAGTTTGAGCATATCGCCGATATTTTAGAAGCTACGGGAGACAGCCATCCGCGAGTGGGACTGTGCATAGACACAGCGCATCTGTGGGGTTCGGGCTACGATATCTCCACTACAGGCGGCGTCAATGAGATGTTTAGCCTCATAAATAAACATATTGGCTTCGACAAGCTAAAAGTGATCCATTTAAACGACACCGAGGTAGAGTTAGGATCAAAGCGCGACCGGCATTTTCATATCGGCAAAGGCAGGGTCACACTCGAAGGTTTCCAGGCGATTCTAAACTACCCCGGCACCGGCGATTTGCCAGGCATCATTGAGACGCCGGCAGGCCAGGCTTTCGCAGAGGACTACGAAAACCTGGCGACGCTGAGAAGCCTGCAGCAGGCTTCTTAATACAATCAACATTCGTTCTGCGGTATAGACACCGCATGTCCGAGATAATAGCCCAGTGCTTCACATAGGGCCGCGCCTACTATACCCGGCGTCACACTGACGTGATGGCGGTGGCCCTGTCGACCGATGCTCATCAGCACGTCCTGCAATCCATCAATATACGCCACTCCCGCACAGCCGAAGAAATCGTCGGGTATCGCATCAGCGGTGAACTCACCCTCGCCCACGTAGAAGCTAAGCTCGCCATCCACAGTCATCATACTCGAAAAAGTGAACGGGCCGGGCTTGATTCTGCCAACATTACAGCCATAAGACGACGTAATGTCCGGCGCGCTTTCCAATATCAGATGACCCGTCACACATCCAGTTTCAATCATCATCTGCTGCGGCACAGGTCCGCAATGGAACAATATGCACTTATCCTCTTCGTCGCCGTAGTTGTTGTTCCAGTCCAGACACGC
Source organism: Armatimonadota bacterium (assembly GCA_050948905.1). GTDB lineage: Bacteria > Armatimonadota > UBA5829 > UBA5829 > UBA5829 > DTKD01. The sequence goes on from JBMNES010000001.1 coordinate 2,489,929, forward strand.
AGAGACGTCGCCTGATGCTTTTCTAAGGGCGTGCATAACGACTGCGTTACCTATGTCCACTTCGCAGGATGCCGGCAGGCCCCGATTGTTCATTTCGCTCATCAACACACATGGGGATACGCCGATTTGTTTCTGCATTTCTGTCCAGCAACGTATCGCAACGGCATCCAGGTTGTATTCGTCGACTATAGCATCCAGCGCGACTCCCATCTTCACTAACGAAACGAACTTATCGGTAGGTGTCTGAGAGAAATCTGCATAAGCTTTCAGATTCTCCAATTTCGATATGTATACTTCGCTCGATTCGGCGACGTCCTGCATCCTCGCAAAAAGCTCAGATAGATCGAAAGTCTCAACGGTGATATTATTCTTTTGAAGCGCGACCTCATCAATTCTCACGGTCTTGAACGCCGTTGTCCGCGCGCCGATAGTGCCTATCGTCAATTTTTCCATTCCCCTGATGACCCTGCACACACGGTCGAAATGGTCGATATGTTCGGCAAAGACGCGGCTTGTCGGGGACACGGTATGCGGCTTGAGGACCGTAAACGGGATGTCGTTTTGCACAAACACGTCCATAATCGACATCTTGCCACAGAACGAATCCCTGCGCAGTGCCGGGGCCATTCGGTTGAGTTCGTCCGGATATGCCTGAATCAGGATGGGTACGTTGGCGTCTCTAAGCGCTGCAACTGCGCCATTTTCATCGCCAAAATTGGGTAGAGACAGGATTACCCCGTCGAATTTACCCTCATTTTCTTTGAGGAACCGGGCATAGGTGGCTCCCTCTGCTGCTGTTTCGACTCCCCCATTGCGGGTGGCCGAGGCATCCAGGATAATATAATCGTGGCCGAGTTTCTCCATAGTCTCGAGCATTTCCTGTCTAGCCGAGGCCAGAAGCGATGCAGGGAAAAACCCCCTGTTGCCAAAATACAAGGCAAATGTGCTTTTATTACGATTCATAGTCCTCCCCTCCGAGACAGCGATCACCAACACGATTATCTTAATGCACACACCCTCGCTCGTCAACTAAATAAGATACTGCTGAGTTGTATCAACTTGTGCTTGTATAAGGAATATAGTGTATGGTTATCGCGTCGTGTATAATGTATCTGATCGTTTTAAGTAAGGGAAGGAGTATTGGAGATATTTATGAGAACGCTTGCTCTTTTCGTCGCCGTTTGTGCGATTCTCTCATTATGTATGGTGGTTGCTGCTCAGGACGAGTTCGCCCCGCCAGTGCCTGTCGAAGTCGATGAGCCTGTCGACTCTCAGTCACCTCCGGATGTTATGTCCGACGCGCCTCCCGCACCGCCTCCTCCCGATGGGGTATCTGATGCGGCACCGGCGCCTCCGCCTCCTCCCGCTCCTCCGGCGAGACCAGATCACGATGCACGGAGAGACCCGGCAAACCGGCGACCTGTAAACCCAGCCGCGATGGGGCAGAAAATAGTTATCGGCCCCACGGATGCGCAGGGTGCGCCCAGAAAATACAGGGGTTCTGTTACTGTTAGTGCGGTTGTGCCCGAAGGGACAAAAGTCGCGTCGGTGAAATTGTTCTGCAATAACGCGCTCGTAGACCAGAAATCCCAGGCCCCTTACGAGGCTAAATTTGATACTACCACCATCTCCGATGGCCCCCATATCTTTAAAGCAATCGGTTCTGATACCAGCGGTAAACAGGTATGGAGCGCTATGACGCGTGTGGAGATAATAAACACCGCTGCATCATCACGTGCGGCACTGCGCGGACCTGGCGCGGCCACTGCTCCGTCATCGCCGCGGCCACCTGCCCTGCCGGCGCCACCCGCCGGCCAGCCTGAACCGCCGATACCGACTCCTGTTAAACCGGGCGCGCCGGCGGATGGAACAAAAGTCACCCAACCAGAACCTCCGGCCTCGACTCCGGTTAAACCGGGTGCGCCTGCATCCGCGATGGATGGTACGCCATATACAAGCACTAAATATGGGTTTTCGGTAAATCATCCGGCTGGCTGGACTGCCCAGGACAAGACCGCCGCTATGAAGCCGAAGAAATCCGGTAACGCGTGGATAGAGTTCAATGCCGCGGACAAATCTGCTGGGTTAGTAATAAACATAAAGCGATCGCAACTCGCGCTGAACAGCGATGCTGATACGTTTGCAAAATATAATCCCTATGTCGATTCGTGGACAAGGAAGACAGTGGATGGCGGGCAGGCGTTTTCTACCACCACGACGGAGTCCGCCCAGAAAGTCATCCACAGGCTGATATTGATTAAGAGCGGCTACGCGTGGATGCTGAACTGCGTCGATACTTCAGGTAAAGACGCTGCAAACAGTGCCAAGCTGTTCGAGTCGGTAGTAAACAGCTTCAGAGTGCAGATACCCGACAAACTCCCGCCAGTCAGGGTTATTGAAGTTAAATAGACTCCAAACGAGTTCAGTGAAATTGACCGCGCTGCGAAACCACCCGCAGCGCGGTTTAATCATTAGAAGCGGTCGAAATGTAAAACCTCGTTAAGCGGTTTTTTCTGAGGCGAAGGTGTGTCTTCTGGAACCCCTAACGCGATCATACTCACGAGCGCATAATTATCAGGCAGTCCCAGCAAGTCGCGAATTTCCGGCGCATATTCCTTCTTGTCCCCCGCCACCCAGCAGCCGGCCAAACCGTGGGCGTGCGCTGCAAGCAACATATTTTGCGTGGCTGCAGAGCCGTCTTCGATATAATATTTTATCTTTTCGCAAAATACGGCTATGCAACACGGCGCTTCTGCGATAAACTTCCCATACTCGGCAAACGCTGCGATCTTTTTGCGGGTATCGGAGTCTGTTACAGCAATGAATTGCCACGGCTGAATATTGTTCGCCGATGCAGCCAGCCGACCGCAGTCCACAATATCTTCGATTACTGATCGATCAATATGCTCAGGCTTAAAAGATCTGACGCAGCGTCGCGTCTTTAGACACTGGATAGCATCCATAAGGTCCCCTCCTTTGGCTGAAGTCGGCTGTTTAGTTAATCGTTGTGGAGCAATTCTCCTTCTCCGACAGGATAATGCCGTTGGAGTGGTGAACTTTTCTGCATAGTTGAAAAGGTTGGTATATGTTGAGAATCGAAGTACGTCTCACTGGAATATTCCTGATTGCTTTCGTTGTATTGCTGTGCGGGGCAAGCTTGCGGGCAGAGGACAATCCTCTGGCCCCTTCTTTGGATGAGGATGTGGCAAAGCCCCAAGCCGTTTGCCCACCTCCAGGCCCAGTGCCGGTAAGCGTGTCTGCGTCGTCGTTTGAGTTGCAAGGCTCAACGATATATGCCAGGGGAGGAATGCGGATACTACGGGGAGCCCAGCGGTTTCTAGCCGATGAGGCGGAATATGACCTGGACACTGAGACGGGAACCGCGCGCAACGTATATCTAACTACCTGTTCATGCGAGCGCCCGGATTATCACATCACAGCGGGCAGCTTGATGATTCGGCCTAATGATAAACTGGTCGCTCGTAACGTGTCAGTCTATCTTGGCAGGACAAAATTATTGACGTTGCCGCGAATGATGCTGAGGTTGGGAGGCCGCTCCAGTACCACTTCAATTTTCCCTCGGGTCGGTAACGACTCCAGGGACGGAATCACCCTGAGGCAGGCTTTGCGGGTAATTGACACGAACCAGGCGCGTTCGACGCTGGACTTGAAGTTCACTCAGAAACATTCTGTTCAGGCCTCGCTTAACGCCAGGTACGGGGTCGGTGGTCGCCTGGTCGATTTTCCGGGTAGATATATCACCTATGGGACAAGGCGATCACGTGCTCTTAATGTGCCGCAGCCGATTGCCGGTGATTGCGACCCTCAACTCCTGCGCCCGACGAACGCGGCTCATCTGCAACCATTCGGGCTGTTTACTATGCGCCAGCGTACATACGACGCAAATGATCCGGGGCTGGTGGTCTACAGGCAGCCCGAATTAGGTATATCCTATCTTGCCTCACAACTTTCTTTCACTAAGCAGAGGCTTGATCCTCGCCTTGAACTTTACCCTCAAATCACGGCGACCTGGGGTCTGTATAAGGAGACCCCAGGACAGGATACTTCCCTGTCGCGCACTCAAGTCGTGATGCAGGGAGCTGTTAACACATACTGGCTCGGTCCGCGCACTACGATACAGCCGTTAGGGGTTGTCACTTATGCGGATTACCCCGAAGGACAATCTTTTCGAACGTGGGGTTGGGGAGTCGACGCTGCCCATCTGGCCCGCAACGACGCTTATTTCTCCGCTCGCTACCTTAGCCGCACCTCGTCGGGTTCCACACCGTTCCAGTTCGACAACATCGACATAAAGCGCGAGCTGGATATCACCGCACAAACCTATTTGCACAGACACGTATTTGGACTAGCCCTGAACTACGATGTGTCTAGTATGAGCTTGTACGACTGGGAAGTGCTTTATGGTCAACGGACAGACTGTTTAGGTATGTATATCCGCTGGAACAATCGGTTCAGACACCTGTCCTTCGATATCGGGCTGATCAATTTGTAAATTGACACGGTTTGCTGGCAGGTGTATACTCAGGTCTTATACTCGCTGGAGTATTCACTGCGGAGGAATGAAGTGAGGATAGTAATACTAGGTTGTGGCAGAGTGGGCGCCACTGTTGCCACGACAATGGCTCGAGAAGGCCATCACGTGACCATCATTGATCAAAATCCAGACGCGTTCGCAAGGCTGTCCGCTGATTTTCCAGGGCAGCAGGTGCTCGGAAATGGTATTGATGAGGAGACCCTGAAGGCTGCCGAATTAGATAAGGCCGATGCGTTTCTAGCAGTTACCAATGGCGATAACCGAAACATTATGTCGGTTCAGATGGCCAAAGTTCGATTCAAAGTGCCCAAGGTGGTGGCAAGAATATATGACCCCAACCGCGCTTATGCGTATTCAGAGCTGGGCATAGATACCATTTGCACGACTTGTGTTGGCGCGGGCCTGATGCGAGATTTGATACTCGGAAGGCCCTTTGGACAAATCCACGAATACACCCACCTGGGCATCGGCGAGGACGAACATGAGTAAAAAAAGCCCAATGTATGTGATAGTGGTTGGTGCAGGCAAGGTAGGATATCACCTTGCAAAGACGCTGATTCAGGAAGGCCATGAAGTTTTGCTGCTTGAAAAAGATCGCAAGACTGTGGAATTTTTCAGAGATTCGCTGGGCGAGTTGATCGTTCTGGGCGATGGTTGTGAAATTCGCACCATGTCTGAAGTCGGTATGGGACGAGCTAACGTCGTCGTAGCAGTCACCGGAGACGACGAAGATAACCTTGTAGTCTGCCAGATGGCGAAACGCAAGTTCGGTGTTCCGCGCACAATAGCAAGAGTCAACGACCCCAAGAACGAGGGTTTGTTTAAGGAACTCGGCATTGACCAGACTCTAAGCAGCACACGGATAATATTCAACCTCCTGGAGCAACAAATTGAAACAGGCCAGGTTATTCCACTGGCTGCTTTGAAACGTGGAGATATTGAGGTTGTCGAGGCAACTATTACGGCCTCGTCTAACGTTTTGGGGATGCTGATTAAGGACGTCGAACTGCCCCAGAAGACATTAATCATCTCCATAATTCGAGACGAATATGCCATCATTCCGCGCTCCGATACGAAGTTCCGCGAAGGGGACAGCGTTATCGCAATCATCAAGTCGGAGTACGAAAAGGACCTGCGCGCTGTGTTTGAGTAATTAAACACAGGCTGATTTTAAAAACAGCCCGCTCGGTATTCCGAGCGGGCCATTTTTTATGCTCTGGCGTTGGCTACGAAGGAGCACCCCAAAGGTGTTCTCTCCATGTTCACTATCGTAGCCTGTATGGATTCCCCCACTCTACCTGCGCCGCCGACAATTACAACCATCGTATCATCGGGCAGATATCCGATCCCTGCGCCATCGGCCAATCCGTCGCGCGCAATGACGACTTCTATCTCGTCGCCTCGGCAGTAGGTCATCCCACACCTCCGTCTGATTTAGATTTTATCAGTCGAATACTACATCGCACATAATTAGCAATGAATCCTAATCATTGCCCGCAAACAGTACTACGGAGCCAAAGCAGTAAGGCTTCCGTCCAGACCAACAACATAAGCAGTCGTTCCGCTGGCCCCCACACCGGCCAGCACATAAAGTGACGGAGTGGTGTCGTATTGCCACAAGAGTTTTCCATCCGAAGCCGACACAGCACTCAAAGTACCTCTGTTTCCGCATATATAGACAATACCATTGCACTCAGTCGGCGCTGTCGGAACCATGCCGGCAGGCACCTCAACCGACCAGATGGTCTTACCCGTAGAGTCGACTTTCTCTAACTTGTTGGTTGTGCAGCGCAAATAAACCGACTTGCCGTCTTCTGATAGTCCTACGCCTGCAATTCCTTTAAGATCGGAAATAGTCTCCCCGGTTTGAGTATTCGACAGAGCACAGTCGTATTTGCGGTCTGGTGTGAACAATACGTTGTTACAAACCACCGGCCCGCAGTCTGCCGGACTATAATATCTGGCTGCACCGCCGTAAGAACTACCGTGTCCTACTTGTTTCCAGACCAGCTTTCCATCAGCGGTGTTGACACAGTAGATAAATGTGTCCCACGCACCATAATAGACCTTGCCATCGTGCAGGAATGGCTTGATCTCTATATTATATTTCGCTTCGGAGTTTTTCCAGTTTTGTTTGCCTGTCGCAACGTCTACGCTGTAGAAAGCGCCGGTGCCACAAGCAAAATAAACAGATTTACCGTCAGAAATCGGCGACGAATAAATCGGCTCCTCGGCCTTGAATTTCCAGATTTCTTTTCCATTTGCAGCATTCAGACAATAAAGGTAGGTGTCCTCGCTGCCTACGTAGACCTTATCGCCCTGAGCCAGAATCTGCCCGCAAATCATACCTTTGGTCGGGAATACCCATTTGGACTTACCGGGTGCGGTATATGCGCGCACGGTTCCGTCATAGCCGCCGATATAGACGGTACCATCGGCTCCGATGGTCGGGGTGGTTTTACTTGCCGTGCCCGTCTGCACTCTCCAAAGGACCCTTGGCCTCGTGGAATCGATATAGAAGAATGTCGATTTATGGTATTCCTGGCCATCGACTCCGGTAAATGTGATTTTCATACTGTGAGCGCCCGGACTAAGGTCTTTGGCAGGCAGCAATCTCTCAAAGCTACCACCTGCTTTCAGCTCAAGAGCGGAGGTTTCTTTTGCCCCATCAATTCTCACGACAGCACTCTTGATCTCGCCTTTTCCCGCAGCGATCCAGACTTTTACAGGAATCTGAGCAGCATACGTCGCCCCTTCTTTTGGAGTAGCGATGTTGATAGCAGGGTATCGTTTCGCCGGCGGCGCAAGCGATTTTTCCAGCATCTTTTTTGTCGCTTTAGCCTCTGGACCCTGGTCCTTATATGCTATGCGGAGCGTGCCGTCTAATATCGAGTAGACCTGATAACCCGCCGGCCCAGGCCCGTAAGTCGACCCACCTTGCACGATATCGAAGTTCTCATATTTGCCGCAGTTGGCGCTGTGCCCATGGCCATACATGATAACGGCGATATTGTAAGGTCGTAACACATCAAGCAGCCGATCCACGTCATATCGGCTTGCAAACTCCGATGTGCCCGGCGGGTGGTGGAAAGCTACGAAGACAGGTACATCCTTACCTGCCTTTTCCAAATCTTTTTTCAACCAATTTAACTGATCCGGCCCAAAAGCTGGCAGGGGGTGCTGGAACCCCGAAGAATGCAATATGACGAAATGACAGCCGTTTTTATCAAACGAGTAATATGGCCATCCATATTTCTGAGTAACCTCATAAGTAAGTGAACGCCAGGTACCGTCGTGGTTCCCAACCGAAAGATACAACGGAATCTTGGTGTTTTTGTGGTATTGCAGGAACTTGCTATATAAGTCCGCTCCTCCAAATTCCGTAGCATCTCCCGTGTCGATGATGAAAGAAATTGGTAGAGCGATTGTCTTATATGGCTCCAATAGAATAGGCTGAGGATCGGCGAACTCAGCAATTGTTTCTTCAGCCTTTGCTTGTGTTGTGTGGTCGTCGCTGGTGTGTGCAAAACTGAAATTGCCGATAGCGGCCCACGCAGGCATTGCTACTGCACAGACAAACAACATCAGCATAAGCACCATAGACCATGATTTAGAACGTTTTAACAATGTGTAGTCCCCCTAAATGACTTGCAGTTTTCGTAATATGGCAAGCGCGAACTTATCTGCTTTAGTCTGCTTATATCGACCATTCAGGCCCTGGATGTGATCCAGATAATGAGAAAACTCGTGCAAAAAGATCCCCAAAATCAGATCCTCCGCGTTGTCGAAACTCACAGTCTTCAATCGCTGATAGACTCGCTGTTCGCCGTATTTATCGCGAGTTTTATAATAATCTGAAGTCTTGAATTGGACCTTTACCGGATATCGATTGTATCTATTAATGCGCAATCGTATCAGCTTTCCGTCCTCAAAACCTCTAGCCTGACGATAATAAGTTCCTGAAATATACCTCCCAGACCCTTTCGGGCAGTATTTTAATTGAACCGTTACCCCATCAGTCGGATATTCGCACACTGCCTCACGGAGCGCAGCAGCTACATTATATCTAGTCGAATTTTCAACAATCATATTTATTACACTGGCGGAAAACCACTTAGGCGTCCGGCAAAACGCCGATTCGTCCAATATGCGCCTGCCAAAGAGAATATCAACACTCCTCCGGCTGTTACCCACATCGCTGAATCGAATACCGGCGATACGTTGACGCTGGATTGTCCGACAATCCCCCAGCCCATACCACACATAAGCATGATCACCGCCAGGTAAATGAACTGCAAAATGGTAATTCTGAACGCCGTCGGCAGAGAGCCATCACGCGACCCCATCCGCACAGCCAGCCAGCCGGCAGCCATCGAAGCAACAGCCGCTATCAGTCCGACAACCCAGGCATATTTTATAGGCGGTTTTTTTGTGGTCTCGGTTCCCTGCGTTACAGTAGTGCCACGATAAACCTGCAGGTTCATCTTGTATGCGGCGCTCGGAATATTCACAGGCACAGCAGCCGAGTATAATCTTGCCGAATAGACAAACGAGTATCCTGCGCCCGCAACCGCAGGCAACACTTGTATTAGTTTCGGCTGAACGCTAAGGTCTTCATCTCCTATATCTGATTTCACAAACCAAACCCACACCCCAGCCACAATGAGCAATTGAATGACCAACCCCACTGCCAAAACCGCCTTTGCGCACACCCACCATTTACCAGGTGCCGCGTCAGTTCTTTCTCCACTGCGAACTGCACCCAGGCCTCCCAAATATGAGAAGATCACACCAAAAATCGAGGCGTATATCAGTACGCCGATGATTGAAGACCTGTAAGCCAGATCAGGCGGTGACAGCTCAAAACCTTGAACGGGAGGCACGGCAGTGGAGACAAACTCGGCGAAAACAAAAGAAGAGGCAGCCGCCAGCGCGGCAGTGTGTAGTATCCCAGCCCCAACAGCCGAGCCGATCATACCCCATCGCCCGGCAGCATCGCGCATTCGACCAGCGACAAATCCACCTATCATAAGCGCGACAGCGGGGATTATCCCCCAGAGGGTGATGGGTAGAGAAATCCAGGCAACAGAATTACCGTTGATCGCGGGGCCGGAGCCAAAAATAGTCACGTGCTGGGCAGCGTAGTAGTTTAATCCAGCTAATGGCAGTGTGTCTTTGAAGTTCCATGCGGTGTCACCGGTGAGCACTCCCAATCCGATCAGACTGAAGAGGTAACTCAATAAATATCCAACGACAAGCGCAACTAATGCGCCGACGAGTGCAGCAACAAAAGGATTGGCCGCTTCACCTTTCCAATGACTGCCTGGCCTCATGCGGAAACGCGCCTCCTGCTTGCTCATTCATTATGCGACGCCACCACTATCTGACTTAACGATTCGCCGCACAATTCCTCCCTCACTTTCCTCTCAACTCAATCTGTTCTACACCCCAACCCTTAATGGTCTCTATAGAGCTCACATCAGTCAGATCAAGATGCACGGGTGTTATGGAGATATGGCCATCTGCCACGGCCTTGACGTCGGTGCCTTCCTCAAGCTCATCTTCAGGCAGGTCCCCACCGAGCCAATAATAGTCTCTCCCCATAGGGTCGGTTCGCCTCTCAAGTTGACCGACATAACGCCGTTTGCCCTGTCGGGTAACTTTTACTCCTAATATCTCAGACGCGGGAATATCCGGCACATTTACATTCAACAGTGTGCTGTCTGGAAGTTTGTGACCTTCGAGGAGTCTGGCCAGGTCAACGGCGACATCGGCGGCAGCAGTATAGTCGACTTTGGATTGAAGATTTGTCACAGAAATCGCGAAAGAAGTGATTCCAAGAATGGCGCCTTCCATAGCAGCGGAAACCGTGCCGGAATATGTCAGGTCCCAGCCTAAGTTCGGCCCGTGATTTATCCCCGACACCACCAGGTCAATCGGATCTGTCAACGCGCCCAATATCGCTAAGGTGACGCAGTCAGAAGGGGTTCCATTAGAAGCATAAGCGGGGCTGCCATCTTCGAGGACAACTTTTTCTGCACGCAGAGGCTTATGCAGGGTTATCGAGTGCCCGCACGCGCTTCTCGGCCTGTCCGGAGCCACCACAAACACGTTGGCCACTTTATCCAAAGCTGTCTTTAACGCCAGCAAGCCATCCGCAAAAACACCATCGTCGTTTGTAACCAGTATATTCATATAGATATATTCACCGTTGTTTGCTGTTAATTAGTCCCTGAGGTGGCTTTCACCTTCCGGGCAACGGGATTTCCCGGGTTTGTTAATCCACGAATGCCAATCGTCGTCGATATCCCCGCGCAGCCTGTATCTTTTCATCGAGACACCACAGTTGCAATCCGTTTTCTTATCTGCCAGAAGCGCTTCAATTGCAAGAGAGGGCAGAACCTTTACCGCGTTTTCCACGGCGGTCTTCTCTCCATCAGCAAGCAGCCCTTCGAACAGTTCGCCTTCTTTGTATTTGCGCTCCACTACGCCCTCAGCGTAATTGGTAACGTAGCAGATCGGACAGTAACACATTTCGAGCTCTTTTGCCAAAAACGCCTCCGGCACCAGAGTCATACCCACCAACGTAGCGCCGAACATAGCGTATTTCCTGATCTCGGCAGGGGTTTCGAGCCGGGGCCCCTGGGTGCATACGTAGACATCCTCAGTTCGGCAATGGCCATACTTACGCTTGATAATGTCGGTCAGATTGTGTGCTAAGTGAGGGCAAAACACCGGGTTTTGTCGAATAAATCCGATTCCAAGTCCCTCATAAAAAGTTGTCTTACGGCCGTCAGTTTCGTCGATTAAATCCCCCGGCACCAATATCTCGCCAATAGCAATACTCGTGTCGATGGCTCCCGGCCCGGACCAGGCCACGATTTTCGATACGCCGAGTTCCTTCAACGCCCAGATATTGGCCCGATAGTTCACGAACGGAGCAGATACTGTGTAACCCGTCTCTCCGTGGCGAGAGAGGAAAAATATCTCCTGGTCATCGACTTGCAGCTTATGAATAGGAGGGCAATAACCGAAAGGGGTCTTAAAAGGGTTAATACACCCGACTTCAGACAAGCCGGCCACCGTTCGGTAACCCTGACTACCGCCGATTATCGCCAACCTTCCCGCCATCAATCAAGTCCCCGTTTATGCAGTTTTAAAATCTTATACAGCGTAGTTCGTTGTGCTGCGTCGAATCCTGCGGAATGGATCAGAGCTATCAGGTCGCTTTCGCTCATTTTATGCGAAACCCCGGCTGCGGCGACGACGTTCTCTTCTATCATAGTGCTGCCGACGTCGTTTGCACCGAACCGCAGGGCCAACTGCGCGACTGCCGGGCCTTGAGTCACCCAGGAAGCCTGAATGTTATCTATATTATCCAGATACAGACGGCTGATTGCCAGCATGCGCAGATATTCGTGTGCTCCGGCGGCTGGGCGGTTTATCTGAGTGTTGCCCGGTTGAAATGGCCACGCAATGAAAGCCGTGAATACGCCTGTATAGTCCTGCAGTTCGCGGATCCGCCGGAGGTGCTCTATTCGCTCTAGGTTGCTTTCTCCCATCCCAAAAACCATAGTCGCAGTCGAGCGCATACCGAGACTCGCCGCAGTCCGCATCACCTCAAGCCATTGATTTGTGGAACATTTTTTCGGGCTTACCTGCCCTCGCGTGTTATCCGTCAATATCTCCGCGCCCCCGCCGGGCAGAGAATCCAGCCCGGCATCGCGCAGGCGTAAAAGTGCCTCCCGAATCGACAATTCCGAAAGCTCTGCAATGTGTACAATCTCTGGCGCTGACAGGCAATGAAGCTGTATATCGAATTGCGATTTGATGGTGGCCAGCAGCTTCTCGAAATATTCGATTTTTAGATCCGGATGCAACCCGCCCTGCATCAAAATCTGCGTCGCCCCTAGATCAACTGCCTCGCGGACCTTCTGCAGAATCTCTTCGGTCGATAGGACATACCCGCCTGGATCGCCAGGCTCTCTGTAAAATGCGCAGAACCGGCAGCCGGAGACGCAAATATTCGTATAATTTATATTACGATCAATCACATAGCTACGGCTGGCCTCAGTATGCTTGGACTGGCAAATATGATCCGCAGCCCATGCGAGACTGGGCAAAGTGGCTTCCTGCATTAAACGAATTGCATCGGTGTTGGATATTCTATCGCCGTTGATGGTCGATTCCAGGATTTCTCGAACGCTCATCTAATCATCACCTTGCTATCCAACAACCCGTGTGCGATTGCTTTTTCTCGAAACAGCTCGAAACCCTGTCGTTGCTTGTCGCCAAGATCGTAGACCATTATCCGCGACAGATAATCGAAACAGACATCGTAAGGCAAGCCCAGGCGTTTTGATTCCGCATCGGCGATCCGAGGCAGCATAGTCATACCGGCTTCTTTAGCAGTATGAAGTACTTCAATCAACTCCGAATCGATACCTTTTCCGGCCCACACAGCGAATACTGCGGGCAGGCCGGTGAGCTTTTTCCACTCCTCGGCCAAATCCAGCAGGTAAAGGCCCTCTTTAGGAAAGAGCATCGCCGGGTCCCCTATGACCATAGCAGCATCGGCCAACTTTAGCATATTGACAGGATCCGGGTCGCTTCTTACGAACCTGGGAGTAAGTCCGTACGCCTCTTTGAGGATAATACGCAGTATATTCGCCCCTGACAGGCTGCTGGTATCAACTGCTACAGTGCCTATCGATTCTACAGGCTTTTTGCTCAAAAGCAGGACGCTTTTCACAGGGCCATCTGCGGCAATACATATCCCCGGGCATATTCCAAAATCCGGGTTCATAAAACAGGCGAAGCTGGAGACCGGGGCTGCGGCGATTTCCTTTTTGGCCAGCATCCCGGCCAGTACCGCAGGTGGAGCATAGACGAACTCCCAGCCCTCAGGCAGTCCTCCCTGCTCAAGCGTATAGACAAGCGGCCTCACGTTCAGATATGGCAAACATCCTAATCGCATATCTATCCTTCTTAAATCAAATTGTATATTGTATCGCGCTCCGTCGGGACCAGCCCAGCCTCCTGGATCAGATGCTTTATATCTTCAACTGTCAACCCTTCCGGCGTCTTTGCTCCTGCCCGATGCGTGATCTTTTCCTCGACAACCGTGCCATCAAAGTCGTCTGCCCCGAAGCTTAATGCGGTCTGGGCGAGTTTGAGTCCCAGCATGATCCAGAAGACCTTCAAATGCGGGATATTGTCGATCATGAGCCGGGAGATAGAATACAGCTTAAGGTCGTCAAGCGCACTGGTCGGAGAAGCCATCTGAGCAAGATCGGTGTTTGCTGCGTGGAACTTCAGTGGGATAAAGGTCATGAATCCGCCTGTTTCGTCCTGCAGTTCCCGAAGCGCGATCATATGCTCAACCCGTTCTCGACAGGTCTCTACATGGCCAAACAACATTGTTGCGTTGCTTTTCAGCCCCAGACTATGAGCCTCGCGCATCACCGCCAGCCAATCCGAACCGGGCATTTTTTCCGGGCAGACAATAGATCGCACGCGAGGGCTAAATACCTCTGCGCCTCCTCCGGGAATAGACCCCAATCCGGCGTCTTTAAGCTCAACGAGCGCTTCCCTGACCGTAATTCCTCCGACTTGAGCGATATGAGCTATCTCAACGGCTGTAAAAGCCTGTATATGTACTGTCGGTAATCTTTGACTCAGCGCAGAAAGCATGTCCGTATAATATGAGAGAGGCAGGGTCGGATGCAGCCCTCCTACAATGTGCAGTTCGCTGTACTGCATTCTCTGCCATTCGGATTCTGCCTGGTGCACGATCTGGTCAACGGACATCGCGTAGGCGTCGGAATCACCCTCATTTCGTGAAAATGCGCAGAATCGGCACCGATTTTTGCAGATGTCGGTATAGTTAATATGCCGATTGACCACGTAATACGCTCTATCTCCGTTCAAACGCGTTCTGATCTCGTTCGCAGCGGCGCCTATCGCAGCAATATCATCCGACTCAAATAGCCGCACCCCGTCATCCACAGAGAGCCGAGCGCCAGACAAGGCCCTTTCCAGAATATCTCCAACGTCGCTTTTTTCAATCATCAAGTCGATCATAAAAACAAATCCGCCACCACAAAGAATAGCAAACCGATGCTAACGCACCCATTGAGCGTGAAAAATGCAGTATTTACCCTTGAGAAGTCCTTTGCCGATACAAGGCTTTGTTCGTACACCAAAAATGCCGCGACAAGCGCGACTCCGACGTAATAGACCATACCCAGGCCGCCCAGCACTCCGAACCACACTATCAACGCGACCATGCAGGCGTGAAACACGCGTGATACAGCCAGCGCTTTCGCAGGACCTAATCGAGATGGCAGAGAAAAAAGGCGCGCCTTGCGGTCTATGTCCAGATCTTGCAGTGAGTATATGATATCAAAGCCTGCAGTCCACAGCATCACAGCTGCGCTGAGCGCCATACTTGCAAGCCCTATTTTTCCAGTTACAGCTATCCATGCCCCAACAGGCGCGATTCCCAAGCTCAACCCCAGCCACAAATGCGACAAGCTGGTAAAGCGTTTGGAATACGAATAGGTCAGCACGACTGCAAGCGCGACCGGCGAAAGCGCAAAAGCAAGCGGATTGAGCATATAGGCCGCGAATACTAATAACCCTGCAGAAACAACCACGAAAATCCAGGCAGCGCTAAGTGAGACTAACCCTGCAGGGATGGCTCTTGAGGCTGTTCTAGGGTTGGCTGCGTCAATTTTGGCGTCCGCAATACGATTAAACGTCATAGCCGCGCTTCGAGCACCTACCATTGCCACAAGTATCCATCCGAAAGTAGACACTGACGGCAGGCCGTTTGCCGCAACCAGCATAGAGATCAACGCGAAAGGCATCGCAAAGATGGTGTGCTCGAATTTGATCATATCGAGAATGATCCCTATCTTGCGAATCATTCTCCCCAACCCTTCGTTAGTCTTATATTCAGCCCCAAGACCTGCAGCACGCGATCGACCACAAAGTCCACCAAATCGTTGACATGATTGGGCTGATTATAGAATCCCGGAGACGCCGGCAATATAGTTGCACCCGCCTCTGCCAGTGCGGTCATATTTCTCAAATGGATCAAACTCAGCGGTGTTTCTCTCACCACGAGTATAAGTTTTCGTCGTTCTTTTATACAAACATCAGCAGCTCTTGTTATCAGATCATCCGATATTCCCGCCGCGACTCTTCCTAAAGTCCCCATTGAGCACGGGATAATCACCAGACCGTCGTATTCATGCGACCCGCTGGCTGGTGGCGCATATAGGTCTGTGCAAGAATATCGTTTGATCTTATACTTGTGATCCTTTGGAATAATCTGCTCCGGATGCTCCAAACTGAGTTCATCGCACATAACTCTCGCAGCATTTTCGGAGACGGAGAAATAGACAGTGTCGTACGCACCTGGGAGCACCTCCAGTAGGCGCTTTGCATAGACTGCCCCACTGGCGCCTGTCATAGCCACCATAATCCGCGACGACTTAGCCAATTCCAAGCCTCCCCCACAGAGAGTCGATCTTATTTTTGATCTCAGCGCTCATAACGATGTCATCCGGCCACTGCCTTTCGTGCCTCTCACCGGTAATCTTCCTGGTGGCATCTATGCCCATTTTCGAGCCGAATAACGGCTGAGGCGCAGCGTGATCCAGCACATCCACTGGCCCATCTGAGAAGACGATATCCCGTCGAGGATCGATATTGCTGCCAAGACGCCAAAGTACCTCGCTGGTGTTCTGAACATCCACATCTTCATCGAAGATCACGATAATTTTCGTAAACATCATCTGACCAAGCCCCCACAGCGCAGAGATCAGTTTATGTGCCTGCAGGGGATAGCGTTTGCGTATCGAGACAAACGCCAGGTTGTGAAAAATGCCCTCCAGCGGCAGGTTTATGTCCACAATCTCCGGCAACTGCGACTTGACCAGCGGAAGAAAAATGCGCTCAGTCGCCTTGCCTAAATAGCAGTCTTCCATCGGCGGCTTGCCGACGATTGTGGCAGGATAGATCGGGTTTTTGCGATGTGTTATGCAGCTTAAGTGAAACACGGGATAATCGTCGGCAGGGGAGTAATATCCTGTGTGGTCGCCGAAAGGGCCTTCGATACGTCGCTCGTATGGATCGACATATCCCTCCAGCACAATTTCCGCATCCGCTGGAACCTGCTGGTCGATAGTCTTGCACTGGATCATCGAAACTGGAGATTGCCGAAGAAAGCCCGCGAACAACATCTCGTCGAAATCCTCTGGCAAAGGCGCGGTGGCAGCGTAAGTAATAGCGGGATCGCCGCCCAATGCCACTGCCACTTCCATACGCTTGCCCGCCGCCTCATATTCAGCGTAATGTCGTGCTCCGACTTTGTGCACGTGCCAGTGCATACCCGTGCTGCGACCATCGTAGACGTGCATTCGATACATACCAACATTGCGCTTTCCGGTTTCAAGGGATTTAGTGAACACCATCGGCAGCGTTAGAAATCTGCCACCGTCCTCTGGCCAGCACTTCAAAATCGGCAGCATATCCAGGCTGGCATCGTCTCCAATATGGACAACTTCCTGACACGGGGCTTTTTTGACCGCCTTGGGAAACGCGGCGCTAAGCCCGATGAGCTTAGGCAGCATCATCAATTTTTCTGCAAAAGACGTCGGCGAATCGGTATGCAACAGAGTTTCTATGCGATGAGCGATGTCTTCTACGTCATCAACACCCAGCGCCAACGCCATCCGGTCGGCGCTACCGTAGGAGTTGATGAGCACAGGTATATCGAAGCCGTCCACGTTCTCGAACAACAGCGCAGGGCCCTGGGACTTCATAGCCCGGTCGGCAATCTCGGTGATCTCAAGGTCCCGGCTGACCTGCTCTCGCACCCTTATGAGTTCGCCCCGTCGCTCAAGGCAGTCTATAAAATCTGTTAAACTTCTGTAAGCCACGGCCTAATTATCCTACCGGGGCGTCACTTAGTCAAGAAGCGACCCGCTGAACAAAATGGTCATTTTCACCACCCTACTTACCTCGCAAAGCATAAATATCTAAGTACATACTCTATAGCTATATACACTATGACACAGCAATTAATAAACTCGTTTTGTTGCGTGTATCTGATTCAAGAAGGGTATGATTGCTATCAAGACGAAGTATAAGACTATGAATACACAGACTATTATATCAATTCTGCTTTTATGCGCCTGCGCTGCCGGGGCTTGCGCGATGATGTCGACGACCGCCGACGGCTCTTTTCAGGCGATTGCCCAGGGGCCGGATAGTATCACGTTATACTGGCGACACAACGATCAGCCGGCCCAGCTCTTTATGAACGGCAGGAGCGTAGGTGAGTTTCCGCCCAATCCGTCCCACGCATTTGCATCGAAAACTATTGATAAACTGACACCGAATACTGTCTACACGTTCAAATGCTCCTTATGCGAAAACGATGTCCGCGAAAAGACCTGGGATGCGCTTCCGAATGAGGGCAAATACGATGTATTAGTGATCGGCGCCACTGCATCTGGCACTGCGGCTGCTATCACAGCAGCCAGATCCGGATTGAACGTAGCGCTGGTGGAGCCTACCAATCGCCTCGGCGGGATGTCTGTAATGGGCCTTGGGGCGGCTGATACGGCAAACCCGTTGTATATCAACGGTATGTTCAGAGAGTTTGGCGAGCAGATTTGGTCTTTTTACAACGTTCAACCAGGCTATCTGAAGTTTGAACCGCGGATTGCAAACGCCATTTTTAAGGGAATGGTATATGCCCAGCCGTGCATTCGAGTATTTATGAAATCCAACGCTATAAGACCGATTATGAGCGCAAACCGTATATGCGGCGCGGAGGTCTGTGATCAGTTTGGCAAACGGGCGAATCTTTATGCAGCCGTCACTATTGATGCCACCGATACGGCAGATTTAGCCGCAGCAACGGGCGCTCCCTGGAGGGCGGGTCGAGAAGCGAGGTCTGCGGCCGAGCCGCACGCAGGAGTAATATATTTCGACGATCGCACCCAGATGATGCTTCCCGGCTCTACTGGTGCGGCTGATTCCAAGATGCAGTCCTATGAATACCTGACGATTTGGAAAGACTATGGGGAGAATGGCGCGCCGCTCATTGAAAAACCTAAGGGCTACAGCCCAGACACTTATGGGCCATCTCCCGAATGGAAACAAAGCTGGAACGTCACCTCGGGCAGTCTGCCAAATCAGAAATATGAGATAAACACGCACCCGTTCGGAGGGGACTGGCCGGGTATAAACAACGACTACCCCACCGCAACTTACCAGCGACGCGCGGAGATCGATAATCTTTATCGTGATCGCGCGCTGGGATATCTCTATTTTATGCAAAATGAGCGCGGTCACAAGAACCTGGGGCTTGCCGATGACGAGTTCCTGGATTCCGGCAATTTCCCTCCAGGCCTGTATATTCGAGAAGCCCGTCGGGTAATGGGCGAGCATATTATGGCCGAAAACGAGGTGACATTTGCTCGCACGTTCCATCAATCGAACTCCATTGGGATCGCGGCCTACCCGATGGATAGTCACGCGATGGAAGATATTAAAGATCCCACTCGAAAGGATAAAGGCGAAGGGGAGATGTGGCTTAGTGCGGTTACGACCTGGAGCCAGATACCATACGGCGTGCTAGTCCCTCAAAAAATCGAGGGGCTGCTTGTAACGAACGCTGTCTCCGCCACCCATGTAGCTTTTGGCACCCTGAGGATGGAGCCTGTAAGGATGTCCTGCGGGCAGGCTGCTGCGGCGGCGGCCTACTTTGCTATAACTCGAAATATGAGCCTGCGTTGTGTGCCACCTGCGTGGGTGCAGGACAGAATCCTTTCTCAGAAGTCATATATTAGTTGGAACTCGGATGTCAATGGGCAAACGCGCCACTTCAAGGCGATTAACTTCCTCGGAGCGCGTGGAGTACTTCAGCAGGAGCCTTATAATCCAAAAGAGAACCTGACCCAACAGCAGGCGGCGGACGCGCTGAGTAAGCTGATGCAGCTTGAGGGTGGGCAGATGAAGGCAAACCCGGTGGCGGAGGGCCAGGCGGATTCGCCGATTACCAGAGGCGAGTTTGCGCGTTGGCTGGTCGCTGCTAAAGTTCAGGCCGATCCGGGCTGGAAACCGATTGCATCCGGCCAGAGCTATTCCGATGTTCCGACAAACTCACCATACTTCCAGGCTGTCGAAACGCTGAGAGCGCATAGAATTACGCCCAGGCTGTTTGAGAACTATGAGCCTGGCAAATTCCAGCCCGATGCGCCAATCGCCCGCGCAGATGCGGCGGAGGCGATTTATCTGGCGCACAGGGTTAAGGCGATGAGATACTAATGCTGGTGATCGGCGGACGGTTTATCGCACCTTAAAACTGCGACGCCTGCCGGTCTGCGAAGTTACTACGCTGGGCTGATGTGTGTCGAGCAAATCGCACAGAGCTTCGCTGATTCGCGAGGCAGTCAGCCCAATTCTCTCCCTCAAATTGTCCAGGGAATCGTGTTCGACGAATGCGTCTGGTGTGCCGACCAACTTAATCGCATTATTTTTGCACTTATGTCGCGATGCAAGCTCTAAAATTGCAGACCCGAACCCGCCGACCACTGTATTGTCCTCAACAATGACCACAGGTATATCTTTTTCAAGGACACTTAATATCAACGCTTCGTCCAGCGGTTTAACGAACCTTGCATTGATGACTTCTGCGGTATAGCCGGATTCTCGAAGCTGATTAGCGGCCTCAAGGGCAGGATAGACCGTGGAACCGATAGCGATGATCGCTGCGTCTTCGCCCTCAAGCAGGAGCTCGCCCTGCCCTATGGACAGGATTTCAGGTTCGATGCACTCATACGGGCACGGCCCGCCGCCTCTTGGGTATCTTATGGCCATCGGCCCGTCGTGGCGAAGTGCGGTGGCGATCAGGTTTCGCAGTTCCATCGTATCCTTAGGCGCTGCGACGACAAGGCCGGGCGCGTGTCTCAAAAACGACAGGTCAAATACTCCGTGATGTGTCGCCCCGTCCTCACCGACAAGCCCCGCTCTGTCGACTGCGAACACCACCGGCAGGTTTTGAAGGCAGACATCGTGCAGCACTTGATCGTAGGCACGCTGCAGGAACGTGGAATATAACGCAACTACCGGCCTCAACCCTCCCGCGGCCAGTCCAGCCGCAAATGTGACGGCGTGCTCTTCCGCTATACCAACATCAAATATTCTATTAGGATACGTCTCTGCGAACTTATTAAGGCCTGTCCCGTCGGGCATCGCTGCGGTAATAGCGACTATTCGATCGTCGTTCCCGGCAAGCTCCACTAACGTGTCGGAGAAAACTTTTGTATAGCTTGTGTTGCCATTTGCGCGTTCGATTATCCCGTCGGACACGTCGAAGCCACTGATTCCGTGAAACATTCTTGAGTTGCTCTCGGCGAACTCATAGCCCTTACCCTTTTGCGTGACCACGTGTATTAGAAGCGGCCCTGTGAGCCTCTTCGCGCTCTCCAGGACATCTATCAGGACCTCGGTGCTGTGTCCGTCAATTGGGCCGAGATATGTGAAGCCCATACCCTCGAATACGGCGCCTTCCGCAGACGCCAGAAGGCGAGTGACGCCGTGACTCAGTCCCACGGCCGTCTTGGCGATAGTCTTACCCGCAGGCATCCTCTCGACCATTTCCTTGGCCCGGGTCTCGACTTTTTGATACAGCGGTGCTAGGCGGAGCTTGCTGAGGTGCAGGGCCAGAGCGCCGACGTTCTCTGAAATCGACATTTTATTATCGTTTAGAATAACTATGACGTCCGTATCGAGTTGCTCGGCGTTGTTGAGGCCCTCTAAGGCCAATCCGCCGGTCATCGAACCGTCCCCGATAACGGCTATTACGTGCTCTTTGCCTCCGCGCAGATCGCGAGCCTTTGCCAAGCCAAGTGCAGCCGAGATCGATGTGCTGGCGTGGCCGGCTCCAAATGCGTCGTGTTCGCTCTCATCCCGCCGTGTAAATCCGGAGAGCCCCCCACCCTGTCTCAGTGTGGAAAACTCCTCTCTGCGGCCGGTAAGAAGCTTATGCGTGTAGGTTTGGTGGCTAACGTCCCAGACTATTTTGTCACTTGGCGAATCGAAAACCGTGTGCAGGGCAATGGTAAGCTCCACAGCGCCCAAATTCGACGCGAGGTGTCCGCCTGTGCGGGATACTGTGTCGATAATCAGCGCACGAATGTCCTCAGCCAGGCCCTTTCGCTCGGACTCGGTCAGATTTTTCAGGTCCGCCGGGGAGTTTATTTTATTTAACAAATAGTCTTTTGGGTTCATGTTTATGCTCAAGTGTCGATACAAAGGATTTTTCTTACAGCTTCCAGGTCGGAGGCCTTGTCCACGTCCTCGCCGATTTCGGGGTATTCGCTGCACTCCGCGGCTACTTTACCGCCCAGCATTCTCGAAATTGTTCGTTCAAGATAGGCCACTTTCAAGACATTCGGAATTGCCTGTGCCAATATTACCCTCAGCAAGACTCCGATTCCGATCATTTTCGCAAGCTCGACAGGCTTTTTTCTTGCTTCATAAGCGCCCTGAATCGTCTTCCAGTTTCTATCGACAAAATCTCGGCTCAACAGCATCACGTTGCCGCCTGTGAATACGCCATCGGCCGTCTTCAGGTAAGTTCGTTTCAATTCGGGGTGCTTGCTGCACGCCTCCCTGCGTATTATGGGATACACTAACCCTGCGTCTTTAGGCGCCCTCGCGACGAAATCGTCGATAGCCTCCGGCGTTAGCAGGGGAATATCGGAACAGACGACTAATACAGGCTCTGAGTCGGCTGTATTTATACCCAGTTTAACATTATCTATCAGATTTCCCGCAGGCTCAACTACCTTATCAAGGCCCTCTGCTCGAACGTCCCCAACCGCGACTATTCTTCCCGTCGACGAAGCCCCTTTAAGCGCATCTACAATCCACTGCAGCATCGTCTTGCTGCCCAGATTCAGCATCGCCTTGTTCAGCTCAGGCGCATCGGGACTTAATTCCGACCCGGCAGGCGCACCTGCTAAAATAACAACGTCCAGCTTACTCAATATGTTACACCAATGCTGATTCCGCGCGAGTCAGCGACCGGCAGACGAAGCCGGATTGATATTTTGATTTCAATTCTTGTCGTGCAGATTCAGCAGCCCCGTGGGAATCGAACACCCCATAAACCGCCGATCCCGAACCACACAGCAGCGACATTTTTGCGCCCGTGCTTTTTAACAACGATTTAGCTTCGTTTATCTCCACAAAGTGGCTGGAAACCACAGCGTCAAAATCGTTGCTAAGGGCGGCGAAAATAGCATCGTAATCCGCGTCCATTATAGCTTTCTTAACCCGGCTGGTGCCGTTCCCTCTGCGCCTTTGTGAATCACGATCCATTTCCGCGTATGCCCACTTTGTCGACACGCCGACTGCGGGTTTTAGTATCACAATGTGCAGTCCGGGCGCATCAGGTAGCGGTTCTACGTGCTCTCCCCGCCCACTAATGCACGACGTGCCGCCGTAAACAAACAACGCCGTATCAGAACCCACTTTGGATGCAATTTCGGCCAATTGAGAAGCGCTCAGCCCACAATCATATATCTGATTAAGGCCAGCCACTGCAGCCGCTGCATTGCCACTGCCGCCGCCCAGCCCGGCTTGTGTGGGTATGTACTTCCATAAGCGAACCTGCACACCTGCTTTGATCCCTGTCGTTGCGAAAAACGCTTCACAGGCTTTGTGCACTAAATTATCGGGCCCTGACGGCGCATCTCCACGCTCTACCAAAACCTCGATTGCGCCGGAATCGTTCGTACTAAGCTCCAATTCATCGGTGACATCGATTACCTGAACCACGCTTTCTATATCGTGAAATCCATCTTCACGTATCGCAGATACATCAAGGCTCAGGTTGATTTTGGCGTGGGAATATAATGTGATCTTACTCATAGAGCTCACACAGACAGCCATCATTTCAAGTCTATCAGTCGCGTGATAGCTTGTCAATTTCGGGCTTATGTAGTTTCAGGCCGTATGCTATTCGATGATGGCCAGGATATCGTCCTGCCGCAGTATGATGTAATCTTCTGAGCCTAGTTTGACTTCGGTGCCGGCATACTTTCCGTATATGACCTTATCGCCGACCTTTACGTCAATGGGCCTGTATTCGCCGGATTCAAGCTGCTGGCCGGGGCCTACGGCGAGCACTTCGCCCTCGAGCGGTTTCTCCTGGGCGCTCTCCGGCAGCACGATTCCTCCCGGCGACACTTCTTCGGCAGAAATGGCTTTGGCAACGATCTTATCCCCAATCGGTTTCAGCATAATGTGCTCCTCCATAGTTATGATATGTGTAAGGGCGAGCTTTCGCCCGCCCCTGTGATTCTATTTGTAGGTTCTATTACTTTGCTGCTTTGATAATAGTGGCGAAAGCGTCTGCTTTCAACGCCGCTCCGCCGACCAATGCGCCGTCGATATTCGGCTTTGCGAGCAATTCGGCCGCGTTCTTGTCGTTGACGCTGCCGCCGTACTGAATGCGAACGGCTTCTGCTACGTCTTCGCCGTACATTTCCTTGACAATGCCGCGAATCAATCCGCAAACCCGATCAGCCTCGTCGGATTCACAGACCTGGCCAGTGCCAATGGCCCACACCGGCTCGTATGCTATCACCATCTTCATAGCCTGCTCTTTGGTAAATCCGTCAAGGCAGACTTTCATCTGTGCGGTGATAACCTCATCGGTCTTGCCGGCTTCTCTCTCAGAAAGCAGCTCGCCACAGGCGATAATCGGCAGCAATCCACACGCGAACGCGTACTTGGCCTTCATATTAACCGTGGTATCGTTGTCCCCGAAATACGAGATCACTCCAGCGAGTTCGTCATCGACAGTTCCGAATCGGCCCCTGGTCTCTGAGTGACCAACGATCACCCACTGGCAGCCTGCGTCCATCAGCATCTGCGGCGCAATCTGGCTCGTCCACGCGCCAGATTCCTTCCAGAACGTATTCTGGCCGCCGAGCATAATATTACTGCCCTTGATCGCCTCGCCGACTTTGGCAAGCGCGACAAACGTCGGGCATACGGCTATATCCACGCTATCAATACCGGCAACCAGACCCTTGAGCTCCTCGGCAAGCGCCACTCCCTCGGAAATGGTCTTGTTCATCTTCCAGTTCCCGGCTATAAACGGTCTTCTTGGCATGACAGCTCCTATATGAATTATTTATCCTGCAGACAAACGACACCTGGCAGTTCCTTACCCTCGAGGAACTCCAGCGAAGCGCCGCCGCCCGTCGAAACGTGATCAATTTTGCTTGCGAATCCCAATTGCTCTACCGCCGCGGCCGAATCTCCGCCGCCGACGATAGTAGTCCCCGCACATTCGGACATCGCTTCGGCAATGCCAAGTGTGCCCTTGGCAAATCTCGGGTCTTCAAATACGCCCATCGGGCCGTTCCAAACGACAGTCCTGGCAGCCTTGATTTTCTCGCTAAAGAGCTTGATCGTTTCAGGGCCGATGTCAAGACCTCTGTAGCCATCCAGCATAGCCTTAGTCGGGGCCGTCGTAATGGTTGCATCCTGCGGCACTCCCGAAGGAATATCGAAATCCGCAGCAAGCTCAACTTCGACGGTATCCACCGGCAAGAGGAGTTCGATTCCGCGGTCCCTGGCCTTTTGAAGAGCTGCTTTGGCCAATTCCAGGCCAGCCTGGTCGACCATCGAGTTGCCAACACTAAGCCCCTGCGCGCTGAAGAACGTATAGGCCATAGCCCCACCGATAATCAACTGGTCGACTTTGTTCAAGAGGTTGTCGATGACCGGAATCTTATCCGACACCTTCACCCCGCCGAGAATTGCAAGGAACGGGCGCTCCGGATTCTCCATAGCCTTGCCGAGGTAGTCCAGCTCCTTCTCCATCAGGAAACCAGCGACTCCCGGCAGGTATTTGGTAACTCCCTCGGTAGAGGCGTGCGCTCTGTGGGCGGTCCCGAAAGCATCGTTCACATACAACTCAGCAAGACTCGCCAACTTCTCGGCAAACTCCGGGTCATTTTTCTGTTCTGCTTTGTAGAACCGAACGTTTTCCAGCAGCAGCACATCCCCGTCCTTGAGGCTCATTGCCGCAGCCTGAGCGGCGTCGCCGATGCAATCGTCGATTTTGGTCACGGGCTTGCCGAGCAGTTTCTGCAGGGCAGTCGCGACAGGGTCCAGGTTGAACTTGGCGACAGAGGCCGCATCGGCTTTGCCGGAATCGTCGGCCTTCGGACGGCCAAGGTGAGTCACGAGGATCACCCTGGCCCCGTTATCTAAAAGGTACTTGATGGTCGGAAGCGCCGCAACGATACGGCGATCATCGGTAATGTTGCGATCGGCATCAAGTGGGACGTTGAAGTCCACCCGGACCAACACGCGTTTCCCACGAACGTCGATATCCTTTACGGTCTTCTTATTCATCTTACAGACCCTTCTTCACCATAAGATCGATGAGGTCGCCGACTCTCTCGGAGTAAGCCCACTCGTTGTCATACCAGCTCACCACCTTGGCGAACTTATCGCCTAGCATCATAGTGCAAAGGCCGTCAAAGATCGAGCTGTTGCCATCGCCCTTGAAATCCGAGGAGACAACCGGGTCCTCGGTGTAGCCGAGAATGCCCTTCATTGTGGTCTCAGAGGCCTTCTTCATAGCGGCGTTGATCTCTTCGACAGTGGCCGGCTTGGCCAGATTGACGCTAAGGTCTACGCAGGAGACCGTGGTGGTCGGCACGCGCAGCGCGTAGCCGTGCATCTTGCCCTTAAGCTCAGGGATAACCAGCGCGATTGCCTTAGCGGCGCCAGTCGTGGTCGGGATAATATTGGCAGCAGCGGCGCGGGCCCTGCGAAGGTCCTTATGGGCCTGGTCTGCGGTCTTCTGATCGTTGGTATAGGCATGCACGGTGGTCATGAAACCGCCCTCGATGCCCCAATTGTCCTGAAGAACCTTGGCGAACGGAGCAAGGCAGTTGGTGGTGCAGCTTGCGTTGGAGATAATATTGTGCTTTGCAGGATCATAATCTTTCTCGTTAACGCCGAGCACAATGGTGATGTCTTCGTTCTTCGCCGGAGCGGAGATGATGACTTTCTTTACGCTGTCGTGGATGTGCGCCTTGGCTTTCTCAGCATCAGTGAAAATACCGGTGGATTCTACTACAACGTCAACACCGTGATTCTGCCACGGGATAGCTGCAGGATCTTTCTCTGCGTAGACGGCGATTTTCTTGCCGTCGATTACGATTGCGCCCTCTTCGGCCTTGACTTCGCCCGGCCATACACCGTAGTTGGTGTCATATTTGAAAAGGTGAGCGTTGGTCTTGGAATCGAACAGGTCGTTGATGGCGACCACTTCGATCTCATTGGCATACTTCTGCAGCATAGAGCGCAGGGAAAGGCGACCGATTCTGCCGAATCCGTTGATACCGACTTTTACCGACATTTATGTGATTCCTCCTATGTATTGGCTTGGCGGCCGCAGCGGCCAGACCTCAAGCATTACAGCAAAATAGCCCGACTACAACGTCGAGCTGTTCAAAAACCAGTACATTTTAACTATCTTACGGCAGGCTGTCAATGAATCTGCCGCCAAGAATTTTAGCCCGAAAGCTACTCGGTTCTATTGGTTATTCAGCTCTCAGGTCTTTGTTCCAAACCAGATGCACTGTGAAACCCGTCGACTCCGAACTGCCGTTTAATAACAGCCCAGCTTCTATGCCAAACAGCGAGTTGAATTGATATCCGAACCCAATAGAAGCCGGGTTTCGCTTGCCTGTGGTGTAGTCACACATAAACTTCACATCACCTATTATCCTGTCGTACCCGATAAACGCACAGGGTTTGCCGTCGATACTCATCGGGCCAAAGTGAAAAGCTCCAGCGCTTGTGTGAACGCGTGTGGTGGCAAAGAGCGTGGGTTTTGTGTGCCTGGCAATATCGGCCACACCTACCCCCATCGCAAAGCCTTTCCTGGGTGATGAAGCTATGATATATTTAAAATTGCCCAGCATCCGTTGGGTGTCGTCGCCGTGAGGAACCAGGTCCAGCCCTATCTCAAAACGATCCCCTATTCCATATTCGTTATTGAAAACCACGGCGTCTATCGCCCTGCCGGTGATTACACCATCTGTCTGACACTCGCCTGAATATGTCCCTGCTCCGACGGTTTCTGCCACTGGGATAATTAAAAGTCCGGTTACGGAACAAAGCCCGGAAGAGGCAGCGCTGCAAAGAAAGAAGGTAGTTGCGACGAGAAAAACGCCGCAAATCCTGACAATTGCCATTTTTACCCCCTGATATGTTAGGCTCGGCTAACTATAGCAATAATTGCAAAAACAATCAAGCATTTAGTGGGGTTAATCGAAAAGGGAAACATTGTTGGGGGAAGTAAAATATGGCGGAGAGGGTGGGATTCGAACCCACGGTGACTTGCGCCACAACGGTTTTCGAGACCGCCCCGATCAACCACTCCAGCACCTCTCCGCGCAAACCACAAAAGCTCAAAATCGGAAGCCCGACTCTGCGTCGACTTCCGACTGTCGCGTGGTGGCCGATGAGGGAATCGAACCCCCAACGCCCGCCTTAGGACGGCGGCGCTCTATCCATTGAGCTAATCGGCCGAATATGGCGCGCTTGGAGGGAATTGAACCCCCGACCTAATGGTCCGCAACCATTCGCTCTATCCCCTGAGCTACAAGCGCGCGCCAACTGCAAAAAAGTATATCACCTCGCCGGCAAAGTGTCAATCAAAAAGCTGGTCTCGCTTGCTAAAGAAATAAGACTACGAGCATCGTAAAATGCAACGCGTTTCTATATAAGAAGGCATTGTGGTATACTCTAGTGGTTGAAGAATGCTGGTCAGTGCGATAACCTAATAGTCATCGTTGGGCCTACCGCAGTCGGTAAGACGGCTGTGGCGATTGAGCTTGCCTGTAAAATCGGCGGGGAGATTATTTCTGCCGATTCGATGGCTGTGTATGTGGGCATGGACGTCGGGACGGCTAAGCCTACTCGTGAGGAACAGAGCCGAGCTCGTTTTCATCTCATCGACGTGGTCGATCCATCTGAAGACTTCAATGTCGGCGAGTTCCAGCGTCTGGCGCATCAAGCCATTGACGATGTGCTAGAACGTAATCCTCCTGCTATTTTGGTCGGCGGGAGTGGATTGTATGTACGGGCGGCAGTCGATGGTTTGGATTTAGACATTCCAGCAGGCAGCGAAGAGCTTAGAAAAGACCTGCGAGATCAAGCTCATAAATACGGAAATGAATATTTACACAGGCGTCTTCGAGAGTTAGACCCTGTTTCGGCGGCGCAGATACACCCCAATAACCTGAAAAGGGTGATAAGGGCGATCGAGATTTGCGAGCTGAGCGGCTCACCGGCCTCTGAGTTGCACGATAAAACTCGCAGCGGATACAATTGTGCCCGGTTCTTCGGTTTGACAATGAACCGACAACTGCTGTATGAGCGTATAGAGAAAAGAGTGGATGCGATGATAGCAGACGGGCTGATTGATGAGGTGTCCGGGTTGCTAAATCGAGGAATAGAGCCACAGATGCTGTCGATGCAAGGAGTGGGGTATAAAGAAATTGCAGGTTTCTTGCGAGGCGAATATACTAAGCAGGAAGCCATACAATTGTTAAAAAGGAACACCAGGCGGTTTGCAAAACGCCAGTATACCTGGTTTATGCGAGACGAGAGAATCAGGTGGCTGGAAATCGATGGTATGACCGCAAAAAAGGTGTCGGAGTTGATAATCAAGGAGTAGTGTCGAATGAATAAGACCGCAATGAACCTGCAAGACTTGTTTCTGAACCAGGTTCGAAAAGAGAATGTGCAGGTTACCATTTATTTGGTGAGCGGCGTTCAACTAAAGGGCCTGGTAAGGGGATTTGACTCGTTTACGCTGATTTTGGAAAGCCCTGGAAAGCCTGCACAATTAGTCTATAAGCATGCGATGGCCTCTGTCGTCCCTGCTCGGCCCATCGGTGGGCAGATGGGGCGAGAAGATGCTGCCGAAGATCGACCCAGCTCAAGGCCTGAGTCCGCTCCAAACTCTACAGATAGGTAACAGATAGTGAAATTTACGAAAATGCAGGGCGCCGGTAACGATTTTGTGGTCGTAGACGGCGCAAAATATCCCATTCCTGAAGAGCATCTCGCGTCAGTCGGCAGGCACGCTTGTGATCGACATTTTGGAATCGGGGCTGATGGCCTTATACTTGTGCTGCCGTCCCGGGTTGCAAACCTGCGAATGCGGGTTATCAACGCCGACGGTAGTGAGGCGGGTATGTGCGGAAATGGAATCCGCACCTTCGCTAAATATGCCTTTGATCGCAGAATACATACCGATCCGGTGCTGACCGTCGAAACTCCAGATGGGATTAAAACAATTAAGCTCGATACGGCCGGGGGCAAAATGCACTCGGCGCGTGTGGATATGGGCGAGCCTCGGCTGTTGCGTTCCGAAGTGCCGATGAAAGGCGACAACACGCAGGTGATCGGCGAGCCGCTGAAGGTGGCGGGTAACAAAATCGACGTAACGGCGGTCTCCATGGGAAATCCGCACTGCATAACGTTTGTCAATAATGTGGCGGAATACCCTGTCGAGAAGATCGGGCCTAAAATTGAGAATCATTCTTCATTTCCGCAGCGTACCAACGTTGAATTCGTAGAAGTACTGAACCCAAAAGAGATCAACATGCGAGTTTGGGAACGTGGATGCGGCGAGACTCTGGCTTGTGGCACGGGTGCATGTGCCTCGCTGGTGGCCGGGGTGCTTAATAACCTCACTTCGCGCAAGATCACTGTGCATCTGCGCGGCGGAGACCTGCATATTGAGTGGCTCGGCGATAATCATCTTTATATGACCGGCCCTGCTGAGGAAGTCTTTGAGGGCGAGGTCAACCCTGACGAGTATAAGCGCTGGACTGAGGGCGCCTGATTGTCGTAAGACATAGCGAATGACGTTTTGGTCGGGCGGAGTCGATGGCTTCGCCCGATATTATCAACTGACTATATTATCTACCTGGAGGAAGTTTTGCAGCGAGCGCAGAGACTGGATAAAATCCCACCATATTTGTTTGGAGAAATTGCAAGGTTGAGAGCCAAGGCTGTCGCAGATGGCGTGGACCTCATTAACCTGAGTATCGGCGACCCCGATCAGCCCACCCCTCAGCCTATTGTCGATAAGCTGTGTGAGGCGGCGAATGACCCGGAAACCCACCGCTACGACGAGAGCGAGGCAGGCTGGCCGGAGTATCTTGACTCTGTGGTGGAATGGTATAAGAGACGCTTTGGAGTGGAACTTGACGTCGATTCGGAGGCGATGCTGCTGCTGGGTTCGAAGGACGGGCTGTCGCATGTATGTTGGGCTATGATAGACCCTGGCGATATCAGCCTGGTGCCGGACCCGGGCTATACGGTGTACAAAGTCAACACGTTGATGGCGGGTGGCGATACAGTTGCCATGCCGCTGCTCGAAAAGAACGGTTTTCTACCCGACCTGAGCCAGATTCCGACTGATGCGGCCAAAGCGGCAAAGCTGATGTTTTTGAATTATCCCAATAACCCTACGGGTGGGGTTGCGAGCCTTGAGTTCTATCAGGACGTGGTAAAGTTCGCACGGGAGTACGATATCGCAGTCGTCAGCGATATCGCGTATTGCGACGTTACTTTTGATGGATATATCGCGCCGAGTATGCTGCAGGTGGACGGCGCAAAGGACGTGGTTATCGAGATGCACTCGCTGTCCAAGTCGTTTAATATGACAGGTTGGAGGATCGGGTTTGCGGTGGGTAATCGTGACGTTGTAGCTGCGCTTAATAAGCTGAAGTCTAATCTCGATTCACGGCAATTCCCCGCTATCGACCTTGCTGCGGGATATGCGCTTTTGAATGTAACTAACGAGAGCACCCTGGCGTTGTATAAAAAGCGGCGAGATGTATTGGTGGATGGGCTGAACGAGATCGGCTGGAAGGTCAATAAGCCGTCTGCGTCTTTGTATGTATGGGCCAGGGTGCCGGAAGGTTACTCATCCTCCGATTTTGCCAAGATGCTCTTGACTGAGGCAGGGGTCCTGGTTATTCCGGGCAACGGTTATGGCGAGTACGGCGAGGGATATGTCAGGATGTCGTTGACAGTGGCAGGGGACGTGGATGGCGATCGGGTTGCCGAAGCCGTGAAGAGGCTGGCAAAATTGAATATAAACTGGAGCCAGGCCTAGATCAATCGGCTATATGGCGCTGATTGCTGGCAATGCATGAATCAAACTACGACACATATTACGGATTCTGGGGATAACGGCCTGCTGATAGTGGTCGACACTCGTGATCAGCGTGAATCCGACGCCAACACCGAGGAGTTGAGGCTGCTGGCGGAGACGGCTAATGTCGCGATTGTCGACGAGATGCACGTGCGCAGGCTGTATCCCGATGCTCGATTCTACATCGGTTCCGGCAACGCAGAAGATGCGCTGGTGCGGGTGCAGGAGAGCGGTGCAAACGTGGCCATAGTCGGTGCGGACCTGTCTCCTGCTCAGCAGCGCAATCTCGAGACAGCAATCAGTGTGCGCATTGTCGACCGCACTCAGCTTATTCTGGACATTTTCGCTCAGCGTGCTAGAACGAGTGAGGGCAAGCTGCAGGTCGAACTAGCCCAACTGCAATATCTGCTGCCGAGATTATCCGGCAAAGGTATAGCGATGTCGCGAGTGGGTGGTGGTGCTGGCGGCGGAGTAGCTACCAGAGGCCCTGGCGAGACCAAACTTGAGACCGATAGGCGCCGGGTTCGTGACCGCATTGCGCTTCTTAAAGACGAGCTTGAAAAAGTAGTGAAGCACAGGGCGGTGCAAAACAAGACACGCAGGCAGCTTCACATTCCCGGCGCGGCTCTGGTAGGATATACCAGCGCGGGCAAATCGACGCTTCTGAATTTGCTGTCTGGTGCGGATGTTGAAGCGGATGCGAGATTATTTGCTACGCTGGACCCAACTACGCGGCGGGTAGAGCTTGCTGATGGGGCCTCGGTTCTTGTGTCCGACACAGTAGGATTTATCCGTAATCTGCCTCACCATCTGGTGGCGGCGTTCAGAGCGACTCTGGAAGAGGTAATCGATTCGGATTTTTTAATACACGTCGTCGATGCTGGTCACCATTTTGCTGACGAGCAGCGGGCGGCGGTGGCGAGTGTCCTGAGTGACCTTGGTGTTCAGGACAAGCATATGATCACGGTATTCAACAAAAGCGACGTCATTAAGGATCAATATGAGCTTCGCAGGCTGGTCGCCGAGACACCGGATTCGTGTTATATGTCTGCGCGTACCGGCGAAGGTCGGCAGTATCTGGAAACGTTGATTCACAGAGCCATATCTCGATTGATGCAGCGGGTGGATGTGGTTTTGCCGTATAATCGAGGGGATCTTGTTGCGTTGTGTCACGAGCACGGCCGCATCATCAGTACTGAATATTTAACGGAAGGCGTACATTTGCAGGCAGAAGTGCCTCCGGACATCGCCGCACGGTTTGAACCTTATATCGCCTCGACAATGTGATCTATTTATATACTGGAGAGATGCTCTACTTGGAGGGTGAGTTTGTCAAACAACAATAATCTTTTGTGCATTGATAATATCATTGATCTCGTCGGCAATACGCCGATGCTACGGCTCTGCGAGCTATCCGGCGGATGTGTGTTTGGCAAGGCGGAGTTTTTGAACCCGGCCGGCAGCGTTAAGGACAGGGTCGCGAAGTATATTGTTGAACAGGCCGAACAATCCGGCAAGCTCAAACCCGGCACCACGATTGTAGAGGCGACCAGCGGCAATACCGGCATAGCGGTAGCATTTGTGGCGAGATTGAAGGGCTATGGATGTGTGATATGCATGCCATCTGATATGAGCGAGGAACGCAAGAGGCTGATCAGGGCGCTGGGTGCGAAACTCATAGAAACCCCTGCTGAGGAGAGCATCACGGGCGCGGTAAACAGAGCCGAGGAAATTCATAAACAAATTGATGGCTCCTTCCTGTTCGGCCAATTCAGAAACCCGCTCAACCCAGAGGTGCACTATCTCACGACGGCTGCGGAGATATGGCAGCAGATGGATGGCAATATCGACGCGTTTGTAGCAGGGGTAGGCAGCGGCGGCACCTTGACCGGTGTAGCACGATTATTAAAGGAAAAAAAGCCGGACACGCTGATTGTTGCGGTTGAACCGAAAAACTCCGCAGCGCTGCTCGGCCATGAACCGGGTTTCCACGTGATTCAGGGCATAGGGGACGGGTTCATCCCACCCGTTCTTGACGTGGACTTGATTGACGAAATAATCACTGTATCTGACGACGATGCAATAGATATGACCAGGAAAATCGCCAGCGTACAGGGCGCGTTAGTGGGAACCTCGTCGGGGGCAAACGTCTGGTCTGCTATGCAGCTTGCGAAGCGGCTAGGCGCAAACAGTCGAGTAGTGACGGTGCTGCCGGACAGAGCGGAGAGATATTTCAGCACGAGTTTGCTCTAGGGGAGTTGGTCATGGTAGGTCGGACGGGACTCGAACCCGTGACCAATGCCTTAAAAGGGCACTGCTCTACCAACTGAGCTACCGACCCACGACCAAAAGATTATAACATTCTCACACGCATCCGGTCAACTTGACAGGCGTAATTTCGCGTGATAATCTGAGAAACATTTTGGATTGGCGCGGATTCTACCCGGCGCGAAGGTGGATTATGTATAAATGCGGCTGGTATGTGGTGCTTTTGATGACTCTCGCCTGTCCGGCGATGCCTCAATCGCTGGCCGCTGATGAGTATCTCCGCATTGGCCTTGTTCGGTACTTCAAAGGTATTAAACAGGCGACGGTGCTCGCGACGTCCGACTTTACCATTACACGAGCCGGCACATCCGATGTAGTCGGCACCTGCACTAATCTCGAACCTGCGGCTTTCGATTTCAACTCAGGCCAAGTGCTGGTAAAACTAATCAACGGCCAAAAAATCTCGGTAGACGGACCCGTTACAGTAAGCCCAAAGGACAAAGGCGGCTTTATCACCGTCGATGCACCGGGCAGATCGAGCAAGTTATATCGCGGCTCCTTGGAGATCTCCGCCAAGAATGGGGCTTTGCAACTAGTCAGTATTATCACACTTGAGGATTATCTAATCGGCGTGCTGGCCGGCGAGATGCCCGCGTTTTTTCATGCTGAGGCTCTAAAGGCGCAGGCGATCGCCGCCAGGACATATACTATTCGCGGGCGGAACAGGCATGCGGCTGATGGTTATGATCTGTGTGACAACGTTCACTGCCATGTATATGATGGCGCACAACGCGAAACCCCGGCTTATATCCGTGCGGTCGCTGCCACTGCCGGTCAGATACTGACCTACAAAGGCCAGGTGGCTTCTATAATGTATGCGTCTGATTGTGGTGGCGTCACGGAGTGTTATAGCCAGGACCCCAAATCTGCGGTACCGTATCTTATAAGCGTGAAGGAGCCCGAAGGTCTCGTTCATAGAACTTGGGAGAAGACGTTCACCCTTGATGAGATATCCAAAAAACTGATGGCAGCAGGGGTTAAAGAAGCTGAGGGTTTGCGAAGCATTTCCATATATAAAACAACCTCTTCAGGGCGGGCTTTATTATTAACAGTGTGCGGAGCTAAGGGGCAAAACACTGTTGGAGGCAACTCATTCCGATGGGCAATCGGCGGCAGCGTGATTCCCAGCACCTTGTTTACCATAGAATCGTGCTCAGGCGGTAAGGTCACATTAAAAGGCAAAGGCTTCGGGCACGGAATAGGTATGTGTCAGGTGGGGGCAGGTGAACTTGCAAAGCCACCGTTCAACTATACCTGCGCACAGATTTTAGCGCACTACTTTCCTGGCACCACTCTCACAACCAGATCGTGCCTGAGTCAGGCGAAGGTCGCTCCCCCACCCGATTCGGAATCTCAATGACGTTGACCATCCCCCTTACGCCGTGTTACGATATGAACGCGCCCGCAGGCCAACACATATCAGGAGCTTTCCGTGACAGTAGAAGAACAATTTGAAATTATAAAGCGCGGCACTTTGGATATCGTCCCAGAGGAAGCGCTTATTGAAAAGTTAAAGAAATCGCAAAAGACAGGCAAACCGCTGCGAATTAAGCTCGGCATAGACCCGACTGCCTCTGATATTCATATTGGATTCGCCGTGGTACTGCGCAAAATGCGTCAATTTCAAGACCTCGGCCACCAGGTTGTTTTAATTGTGGGAGATTTCACCGCGTCGATTGGTGACCCATCCGGCAAGTCCGAGACTCGACCTATGCTTTCGGCGGAACAGATCAAGGCCAACGCCGAGACTTTCGCCACTCAGTTTTGGCTGATACTCGATAAATCTAAGACAACACTCACGTTCAACGGCGACTGGCTCGGCAAGATGAGTTTTGGGGACGTTGTTCGAGAGACTTCTCGAGTTACCGTGGCACGCATCCTTGAGCGCGACGACTTCCAGAACAGGCTGGCTGAAGGCCGTCCGGTGGGGTTGCACGAGCTTTTATATCCAATCGCGCAGGCGCTCGATTCGGTGCAAGTGGAAGCAGACGTGGAAGTCGGAGGCAGCGACCAGAGATTTAACATCCTGATGGGCCGTGATTTGCAGGAAGCCAACGGAATGGAGGCTCAGGTTGGGTTGTTTTTGCCGATTCTGCCGGGTCTTGATGGCGTGCAGAAGATGAGCAAATCGCTGGGCAATTACGTCGCTGTGACAGATGAACCGGCAGATATGTTCGGCAAGATTATGTCCATTCCAGATAATGTTATGGAGGATTATTACACTCTTTGCACCGATGTTGCGTTAGACGAAATTGATTCGATTATCAAGGGCATCGAGTCCGGAAGTGTGCACCCGATGGACGCCAAAAAGCGCCTGGCGAGAGAAATAGTGACGATTTATCACTCAGCCGAAGCTGCGGCTGAAGCTCAGGCTGAGTTTGAGAGGGTGTTCAGTTCTCGCGAGGTTCCACAGGATATGCCTGTAATCGAGTTAACGGCGAACGATTTGGAGGACGGCTCCATAAGGCTGGTAAAATTGATCACGCTTGGGCAGATGGCGTCATCCAGCAGCGAGGCTCGGCGGTTGATCCAGTCCGGCGCGGTATCTATTGACGGAGAGAAGCTCACGGACGTTATGGGGTCCATAAAACCTGTTGACGGCCAGGTGTTGCGAGTCGGCAAGCTCAAATTTGGGCGGATAAGCCTGGTTTGAGGGACTAAATTAGAGATTTTGCATTTAATGCGCCCGGATGCTTTACAGACCAGGCGCGGAGTGGTATACTATGTAACGTCGACGCGGGGTGGAGCAGTCTGGTAGCTCGTCGGGCTCATAACCCGAAGGTCAGAGGTTCAAATCCTCTCCCCGCTCCCATTTTTCCAGCACTTCGATTTATGACCGCCAGACGGTTGTAATATTAAATTCTTTAGCCCAGCAGTTCTAGAGTTGCACTCGCAATTCCGGGAGTGCTGGGTTTTGTGCTCATGGTAAACTAACGCGTTTGAGGGGATAAAATAATAGTTCAGTAATTCAGTTCTTGGGAGGTTTGCGGTGAGTTTGGAAGAGCCAAAGGCGGTATCGCCAAAAACGGAATTCCTTGACGGGTTGCGCGAGCAGATAAGTGATCCTATTCATAAGAGATTGCTCAATGCATACGCAGGGCCAGACCCTGTTGCTTCTATGGAAGGCGAACTGGCAAGCGTCCTGTTGGAGGTCATGCGCGATGAGAATTAGGAGCATAACCGTCCAAGGCTTCCGTGGCTTCAATGATGAACGCACAATAGACCTTCACGACCGACTCACGCTCGTGTATGCCCCGAATAGCTACGGAAAGACAAGCATTTCGGAGGCTCTAGAGTGGTTGCTGTACGGCACCACCTCCAAGTTTGTCAATGCCGACTACAAGGGTGAGTATAAAGGCTCATTCCGCAATCCTCATTTCCCAGACACCCAGAATCCGACCGTTAGAGTAGTTCTCGCGAACTCTGACCAGGAGTATGAGATGCGTGGAGAGCTAGTTGGAGCAGAGGACATCAGGAGGTCGCTCAACGGTTCCGACGTAGCTACGTGGGACTTCTTAGGCCCAATGACATCAGTAGGAAGACCGTTCATCCTCCAGCACTCATTGAAGGATTTGCTCCACGTCGAACCAGCCCAACGGTTTGAGCGATTCGCCTCAATACTCGGTCTTCAGCATATTGACGAAGTTCAAAGGAACATCGTCGCCCTGTGCACCCGATATGATTCCGCAATCCCCACTGAGGTCAAAGAACTCGTCCAGAAGGTTCACGCTCTCCAAGAACGGGTAGAGAAGACGCCTGAGCTTCTTGCTGTGGCGAGGTGTTTCAAGGGCAAGAAGGGATGCTCCGAACTCCGTAGCGCGATTGAAGCGGCATGTAAGTGTAAGCTTCCCGAAGACACTCCGTGTGATGCTTATCTGCCAGCACTCATAGGTGTCAGGGAAGAGACAGTCTCCAAGCTCTTCAGTGGTTCGGTCAAGCTAGTTGGCTTTACAGAAATCGAGCTTGGTGCAAACAAGAGCGATGAGGACTACTGCTTGTCCTGCATCGGTGAGGCATTCATCAAGGACTATCTCGCTGTCGCCAAGCTAGCAACTGTAGGGCACATACTGAAACGCGCCCAATTCATGGGTTTGGGAGTGGACGCACTGACTATTCAGCCTGACGTATGCCCGTTCTGCGGCCAGGAGCTAACTGAGGCTCTAGTCGCCAGCCTCCAGGCACAGCATAAGACGGTTGCTGAAGAGGCCAAGGCTAATGAAGGTCTGAATGATACGAAGAGGCGGCTGGAGCAGAACCTTAACTCGCTTCGTCTGAAGGCTGAGTCTTGCTACAATCGGCACATTCAGCTAGTGTCCTCCATTCTGGCAACGGAAACAGCAACGGAGAAGCTGGAGAAGCTACTTCTGCCCAAGCACAAGGATGTGCTTACGGCCATCCAGAACGCGGTCGCTGACCTCAAAGCACAGAAGACAGCACTGGACACTGCTGCCAAACAGGTGAAGGAGTCGATAGTTGCCGTCAAGCAGACGCTTGAGCAGACGAAACCGTCTATAGATACTGCTCAGAAGCTTGCCGAAGACGTAATCGAGTTTGTTGCCAAGGCCAGAGGATTGGCCTCTACCGTGGCGAAACACGCACCTCCGATTGCCAGCGCGAATCACGTTCTGCAGCAGCAGTTGGATGCACTGGCTGGAACCGCCGATATCAGCGCACTAATCGACTTGCTTGATGGCTGGAAAGATGTCGAGAGGGCTGTTCGTATTGACAGCATACTTGATAGCCTGAAAGACCTGCGCAAGACAACTGACCTGCATGTCTCGACCACGATGCTAAATGCAGTCTCTGGCGAATTCTCCAAGGACGTGATGGATTGGTACAAGCAAATCCGCACTGAAGGCGACCCAGACGTTCATTTCCAAGGTTTTGACATGGAACGCACGGTCAAAGGAGAACTCAAAGCAAGGAAAGTCCATATCAAAGCGTCCTCCTACGGCAAGGACTTGATTAGCGCGGTGTCATCACTGAGCGAATCGAAGCTTAATGCACTCGGATTATGCCTGAGCATCGCTACCAACCTGAAGGCGAACACTCCGTTTGGCTTCTTACTCATCGATGACCCGATTCAGTCTTGGGACGCCGACCACGAAACTAGGTTCATTGATGTAATACGAAAGCTGGTAGAGAGTGGCAAGCAAGTGGTTCTCTTGTCCCACAACAAGGCATGGATAAAGCAGGTCAGGCTGGAGTGCCGTTCACTGAACGGATGGTACTACGAGATAACTGGATACTCGAAGGAAGGGCCTAACATCAACCAGGTCAGTTGGGATGAGTGGAGCAACCGCCTCAGCACCGTCGATGCGATTCTGAAGGACAATACCGCTGACGACCGCAAGTTGCAGCAAGCCGAAGAGGAAATCCGCATCGCTGTGGGCGACATAACATCTCAGTTGTACAAGAAGAGGACTGGAGTTGTGAAGAACCCCAACAAGCTAAATTCAAAGGCCGTCAGAAAAATGCTTATTGAGTGCAATGTAAAACCCGAACTCGTGGACAAGATAGTTAGTACATTTGGTACCACGGACGATTCCCACCACGACCCGAATGAGTATAGCCCAAACAGAGAGCGCATTCGCTGCTATCATAACTGGGCGCATGATCTTGCGCAGTGCCTGAAGAACTAGGCATATAACGAACGTGGTGGCAATGTGCAAAAAAGGTAACTAGTAATTCTCTATAACCCTTGAAGATATAAAGACGAGTGGCGCTAGCATGTACAACTGCCGAAGACTGGACAAATGAATTCACTTGATTCTACTCAGACTTGGCTCACCTAACCACCACATCAACTATCTTCGGCGGGGATAGTTCGCAAAAAGCTCTTCTACAGTTCCCATTTTTCCTATAAACTCAGCGCAGCCTAAAACCGTGGCTTGCTGAGTTTTGCTTTTCCGGGCTACCAGCCTCTTCTCATAACATCCGCAAGCTCACGTTGGGCGTTGGAGAGGTCGCGTTGGGCCGAATCGACTCTTCTTCTGTCTGATTCCACCCAAGTGGCGCCGCTGCTGCTGGAGAGGTCTCTGTTTAGCGTTGCGTTTGCTTCGGCTAGTTTTTTCTGAGCGTTTGCGACTTTATCCTGTGCGCGGGCGATCGCTTCGTTTCTCCTGCGATCCTTCTCCGCCTGCTCCTGTTGTCTGCGGCGATCCGCTTCCATTTGTCTGTTATATTCATCCTGCTTCCGCTGATTTTCTCGGGCTTGCTCTACCTGTTTGCGGCCATTTTGCTCAAGTTGGCGATTTAACTCTTCCTGTTTGCGCTGATTCTCCCTGGCTTGCGCTTCTTGAGCGCGTTGGTACTGGCGCATTTGCTCTTCCTGTTGTCGCTGCAATCTATCCAGCTCGCGTTGGTTTGCCTGCAACTGCTCCTGTTGCCGCCGATATAAATCTTCTTGTTGACGCTGCATCTGCTCCATTTTACGCTGTTGTTCTTCAAACTCTCGGCTGCTCGCATTAGGCGTGACTGAAGCAGGGCGGCCGGCAGGCGCAGGGGGCTGAACAGGCGCAGACGATGCATCGGATGGGCGAACAGATGGCGCTGCTGCCTGAGGTTGAACCTGGGCCGGCGGAGGAGGAGTCTGTTGGACAGATTCTGTGGATTCGCCAGGCCGATTTGATGCTATCTGTTGCAGATGATCGACGTTAAGACTGCTGCTATAAGCTCTTAGTCGGGGAGTCATCGGGGTCTGGCGCTGAACGTTGTTGCCAATTGAGCCAGTTATCAACGCAAAAACAGCAATTGCAGCAAATACTGCGGCAATGATAGCTAAGGGCAGCAGCTTTCGTGAGGATGCTTTTGAACGAGACGAGAGACTCTGCGGCACGCCCAACTCGCTATAGCATTTCGCACATACGGCTCTATCTTCGGGATTCTCACATCCGCATTTTCTGCACGTAACCATAACCGACCTCCTATACCCGATTCACAACCAGGAAAGCAGCCGAAACTCCGGCCGGCAGCAATTCAACATTCTCTCTCTATCAACCGTGTTATAACTTAATATTACCCATCAGTCAAGCATATGTTCGGTTAGTGCGGATTATATATTGAGTAGGTCGGCGGGTTGACTCGAAGTCGGTGCAGGTGTTATAGTTAGGTGAAGCTAACTTAGAGGTGCTATATGATGCACAGAGGTGGCTCTGCTGAGGTGCGGGGCGCTGGTCTTTCACATTCAATGGAAGACTACCTGGAAGCTATATACAACGTTAAGGTGCGCAATCAGGTTGCCAGGGTAAAGGACATTGCGCGCGAGATGAACGTGCGAATGCCGTCTGTATCAGGCGCTCTGCGATCTCTGGCAGAAAAAGGTCTTGTAAAATATCAACCCTATGGCAGTGTCGAACTTACTCAGGCTGGGTTGGATCATGCTAGAGGGGTTGCACACAGGCATACGGCTGTTCGGGAGTTTCTGACCAGCGTGCTGGGGCTACCCGAAGAGCAGGCTGAAATTGAGGCGTGTGGACTTGAGCACGCTATACGGCCGGAGACTCTTGATAGACTGCTCAAACTCGTCGATTTTATCCAGGCTCACGGTGATGAAAAGGCTTTTAGCCTCAGTGATTTTCATAGTTTTCTTTCTGAAGGGGCGGATCCGGATGGACACGTGCCGGTGGATGTTTGCTATTTGCCGGCCACTATTAAATCCACCCGCCTCAGCGAACTCTGTCCGGGGATGAAAGGCCGCATAGCGTTCGTATCCGGCCGTGGGCCGATCCGCAGGCGGCTGATTGAGATGGGAATGACCTCCGACACACGCTTTGAGGTAGTGCGTACGGCCCCATTTGGAGACCCAATTGAGATAAAGATCAGGGGCTACAATCTCTCATTAAGGAAAAGTGAGGCAGACCACGTCGAGGTGGAAGTCATTACCGAGTGACGGATTTTGATTCGGATTATCGCCTATGAAAGAAGTTCAGGTTAATAATATAGTCATAGCTCTCGCGGGCAACCCTAACTCCGGAAAAACTACAGTCTTCAACGAATTAACCGGATCTCACCAACACGTCGGCAACTGGCCGGGAGTTACCGTCGAGCATAAAGAAGGCACTGTTCGGCGCAATGGACAGGAGTTCAGGGTAGTCGATTTGCCCGGAATCTACAGCTTGTCGGCATATTCTCAGGAAGAGATAATTACACGGGATTTTCTGCTTAACGGGCGCATTGATGTGATTGTCAACGTCGTGGATGCCAGCAACCTCGAACGTAACCTCTACCTCACCACTCAACTCCTCGAGCTGGGGTTGCCTATGATAGTGGCTCTTAATATGATTGATGTTGCAGAGGGTATGGGGCAGAAACTGGACCTCAAAAAGCTATCCAGCCTGATGGGGGTTGAGATCGTTCCTACTGTAGCTGCAAAAGGCGAGGGCATGAACGCCATCCTTAACAAAGCAGTTGAGTTGGCCCAGAGAGGCTATGAAACGCCACGCAGCACCCGGCACAACCCGGAAGTAGAGATGGAAGTCTCTAAACTGCTTGATGAGATATCTGTGGATATAGATGGAGATGGGCGATGTGTCAATTCGGTGCCTGCGAGGTGGCTGGTTATAAAAACGCTCGAAGGCGATACCGCAGCCAGGCGTATTTTGGCGGAGTGTTCTAAGGACCCGGAGGATACTCTCCAGAAACTTGGGGAGACCAGGCGGCACCTGGTTCAAGGGTTTGGAGACGAACTGGAGACCGTGATCGCTGACGGGAGATACGGGTTTATCGGCGGGCTGCTGCGTGAGGTGGTGACCAGAACACCCTCAGTGGACAGAATAGAGGCCTCGGATCGTATAGATGATGTATTGCTGCATCGCTGGCTGGGGATTCCGATTTTTTTGGCGCTGATGTGGCTGACATTCAAATTGACTTTCGATGTGGGAGGTTTTTTCACAGAGTGGATCGAGGTCGGAATGTCTGCTCTCGGCGCGTGGATAGGTTCTTTGCTGCC
The DNA here is from genome assembly GCA_050948905.1 of Armatimonadota bacterium. Lineage (GTDB taxonomy): Bacteria > Armatimonadota > UBA5829 > UBA5829 > UBA5829 > DTKD01. The sequence goes on from JBMNES010000001.1 coordinate 2,533,063, forward strand.
GCCAGGGCCGATATCCTCGCTGTTGGTAAAAGGCATTATCGCCGGGGTCGGAGGAGTTGTGGTATTCGTGCCCAATATCGCCATCATCTTCCTTATTATCTCCTTTTTGGAGGATTCCGGGTATATGGCGCGTGCCGCTTTTTTGATGGATCGGTCGATGCACCTTGTCGGGCTGCATGGGAAGTCGTTTATCCCGCTGCTTATGGGTTTTGGGTGTAATGTGCCCGCGGTTATGGCGACGCGAACCCTGGAAACCCGAGAGGACAGGCTGCTGACGATACTTATCAATCCGCTGATGAGTTGCACGGCGAGATTGCCTATATACATCCTCTTCACGGGGATATTCTTCTCCAAACAGGGCGCTATGGTAATCTTTTCCATATATGCTTTGGGAGTATTGCTGGCGGTGTTTTCTGGTAAATTGTTCAGAAAAGTGCTATTTCGTAAGGCCGCCTCTCCGTTTGTTATGGAACTGCCACCGTATCGGATGCCTACTTTGCGAGGCACTTTGCTTCACGTGTGGGAGCGGACGTGGCTGTTTTTAAGCAAGGCAGGGACGGTGATTTTGGCAGCCTCAGTAGTTATATGGGCTATGGGGTCGTTGCCGTGGGGTGTGGATTTTGCAGGTAAGAACAGCCTTGTCGGCCACTTGGGACAGGTGCTTGAGCCTCTGGTTAAGCCGCTTGGAATGGATTGGCGTGCAGCGGTTGCTTTGCTGTTTGGAATTGGCGCAAAGGAGATAGTGGTCAGCACATTGGGTGTGCTTTATGGTGGAGCTCATCCATCGGGAGACTTGCACCAGGCGCTGGCAGTTTGGTTTACCCCATTGACCGCTTATGTGTTTATGGTTGTAAGCCTGATTTACGTGCCGTGCATCGCCACAGTGGCTGCGATAAAACGTGAGACGAACTCGTGGAAGTGGACGATGTTTTCGGTGGGCTATTCCATAACACTTGCGTATATTATGGGTTTATTGATCTACCGCTTGGGGTTATTACTTAATATATTATGAGCAATTTAGTTCAGTGGATAATAACTGGCGTAATTGTCGTTGGGGCAATCATATTTTTGTTGAGGCGACTGAGGCCGTCTGATAAAAGCTGCTGCTCCGGCTGCCCTTATGCCGGCTCGTGTGGAGCAGCGTCGAGCAAACTGAAGGACTGTGGCGCTCCGGAGCTTCGCGATAAGCAGGCTCCTCAATCAAAATCCTCCCAGCAATAATCCGCAAAGAAAGTTGTTACTTTCTACAAAGCCGCGTGTCAAACCAACATGAAAGCGCAATTTGGCGTTATCGTGGAGGTGCATCGTGGTGGACTGCAGCAGAATTGAGAATCTTTTAAGCGAATACATCGATGGAGAGCTTTCCAGGAGCGATTTTATCGATGTTGAAAATCATTTAAGCGTCTGTGCGGATTGCAGGGCCGAATTGGCCGCGCTCCGAACTCTTACAGTCGCCTCCAGTGAGATCGAAGCAGTCCAACCCCCCGCTGACCTGAGAATGCGCATAGCTGCTGCCACCACTCAGAGACAGCGAAGCAACCGATGGGTTGCGCTTCGCGATCGCCTCTTCGCCTTCCGACCGCTGGCGTGGGCGGGCAGCGCGACTGTCGCGGCGTTTGCTTTGATATTGGTGATTTCTTTTGGCAGAGTGACTGAACCGACTAGATCGGTCGCTACACAGCCTAAACCTGCTGCGCCCGTCGCAGTGTCCCCCACCCTGCCGCAGCCTGCAACTGAGCAAGTAGCCAGTGTTGAGCAAAGCCCCGCCGATGCAAATCTTCCTGCGTCACGTGTGAGCACCCATCGTGTCGCGGCCAAGAAAATTGCGAAGCGAGCCGCGGTAGTGGCGTTCGTGCCTAAAGCGGTAGTGGTCCCAAAAGTAGAGTCTGCCAAACCCATCGTTTCAGACACGAAGAATGCAGATGAGTACACTGAACAAACGATAATTGTTGACGATACAACCACTGCGAAGACGGTGGCTACCGTGCAGGATGCGGAGCCTAAGACAGAGGTTGTAGAGACTGTGACTAAGGCTCCGAAGCCGGATTCTACGAAAATTGCCTCCTCCCCTGCAATATCCAACGATAACGCAGAGGAGTGGATGGCAGAAATGAAGAGCAAAGCGGCAATGCAACGCAGAGGTCGCCCGTCTAATGTAGTCAGCGTGATAAGCGCGAGATTCTAGATCGATGGTTGATATGAGGAAACTTGCACTCATAGCTTTAATATTGGTCATTGCGATGGCGGGGAGCGTCCTGGCTGATGTCCCTGCCAATGCGCTTGTTGACAGCTCCGCTGCACAGAATGGCCAGTCGACGGGCGATGAAGGCGTAATGACCAGTGAATTGCTGCCCGGCAACGGGACTCGCGCGGGTTATATGCTGGGACACGGCAATGTGATTCCGGATAGTGAATGGGTCTCGATTGGAGCCAGGCGGGCGGCGCGAAATCGGGATTATACTATCGATTACGAGTCGGGCACGTTGTTCTTTACTGAAGCGATTTCAACAATGAACACCGTGCAGGTTGACTACCGCTACTCTGCAAAAGGCGGAGCTGAACGCAAACCGGCGGCTCCGAACCTGCTGGCGATGAAGTTCGGGACGGGGTTGCAGACGAATATGATGTATTCCCTGCGGACTGCGGAGTCGACTCCTGGCCTTAGCGGTCAGGACATTTTGACTTATGGGTTGAGCAACCTGAGTAAATTCGGCGCGTCGAACAAATCGACGCTGTCGGGTATGTTCTACGTTACATCCCCACAATCGAGTAATAGAATCACGCTGAACGCTACTGGTGCACCGGTGAAAACTGCTCAAACGCAGATCAAGAGAGATCACCTGATCGTCCAGGATGCCGACCTGCAGGCGGGCAAGTTTAGACTGAAACTTGGATATCAGGACGTTGGCCAGGATTTTGTTGGGTTTTCCTCGTTGAAGGATTCTAAGGTGGCTGCTGATGAAGCGCTGGGCCAACTCGAAAAAGAGAAGGGCGTGCGCCGAATGAGTATTGCCGGCGAGGGAGAGGGGCTTAATTTCGGAGTGAACAGAATCAGTGATAAGGCTGATGATATACTTTCTCGCAACATCGGTTACAAGACGGATTCATTCGCTTTTTCATATGACGCGAGGACTGTCGGCAGGCAGTTTAGCCATTTTAAGGAAATACGGGAAGCGGATCGTGCTCAGATGGCGGCCGAGCAGGGAATGAACCGCCAGAGCTTCAGCATGCAGTTCAAGACTGCTGTAACTGCCGATAAAAAGGCTGTATGGAGCGGGGTAAACTTCACCGACCTTAGCGATGGCAGTGCCGATCTTTCCTATCGCCAGGCGGACATACAGGTTGGCGGTGTCCAAATACAGGCGGATGTTCGGTCGAGTGATCCAGACTTTAACAGATTAAGCGCCCTGACTGATGCTGAGCGAACCAGGATGGCGTTAATGGCTCGTCGCCAGTTCGACCCATCTGCAAGCCAGGTCACTGCCGAGGACAAAGCGCAAATCGCAAACGAGACTGGACTGGATCGGTCAACTTATGTAGTACAGATCGATGCAGGCCGGATAGATACCTGGATGTCGATGTCGAACGTGGATTCACAAAAGGGCGGGCTGACACGTCGGGCATTTGGCTTGAAAGGCAAAGGCTTCTCGGCATATTTCGACTCACAGAACATCGACACCAAATTCGACAGACTTGCTGCTCTGCAGCCGATAGAGAAGACTCACTATGGCAACGAGTTCGGTATGTCGCGCACGGAATTGGGCGGCACGCTGAAACTTATGAAATCGGATGTGACTTTGGACACCGCTAACGTGGTTGATAACGCGGGTGCGGGCTTCCATAGAGAGAAGTTCACCGTGAAGAACTCGAGATTGAACTTCGCGGCTAATTTCCAGGACATAGATGCGGGCTTCAGCCGAATAATGGACCTCTCCAACCCCGACAGAGAGAAACTGATGCAGGATCGGGGTTTCAGACGGGCCGATTATGCCATTAAGTTCCAGCCAATGAAGTCTCTGGCATTTGACTCGTACCTATACGATTCTACGAACGTTACTGCGGGGCAAACGAGAGGCCAAAACAGGCACAACATAGCCTATACACCTGCAGGTGGTCCTAAGATCAATTTCCTGACGGACGATTTTTCGTATATTGCTGAATCTGGCAACATAGCCAGCTATTTTCATAAGGAAGTGAAATTTGACCACTCGTTCAACGTGCTGGGCGGGCTGGCTGTAAAGGCTAGAAACGATGTTTATACCACCGAAGAAGGGGATCAGGGACCTCAGACTACTACTGTGTTCGAGAACCATGTAGAGTCTAACCCGAAGGCCAAGACCTCGTTCACGGCTGATCTCGTCGACATCGACTACGGCAGCGGCAAATTTGAAAACACCCAAGCTATCGGGTTTAAAACCGCGGCAATGCGAAACCTGTCGCTTGTGAGTGGTTATTCGACGACGGCCAGGGACTCTGGCAATTCTGAGACAAACAGCCTGGTCGGTTTTGAGTGGGCTGCCCGCAAAGACCTCAAGATGACGTATAGCACAGCGAGCCGTGACGGAGGGCCGAAAGGAAATCAGAACTCGTCGTCGTTCTCCCTTAACGGGCTTTTGGCCAAGAGGTTATTGTTGCTTAACGACGTCAATATCGCTTCGGCGATGAACCACACTTCGCTTCGAGGAAAGCAGACGGTGTGTGATGACGCGTTTAAAATCGATGCAGGTCTGTTGGGTGGAAAGATGCTGTATGATACAACAGATAAGCTCAATCCTAAAAATGGCCTGTATTACTCTTCTACTATATTCCAGTATGAGTCTGATAAAGACCCCAAAAAGCCGTATCACTGGACACTATACAGCCAGGACCTGACCACCCCGTTGGGGGTGAGAACAAACAAGAAGAATTATAGTTTCGACTATAAATTTGCTCCTGCGACGGCGATGACGTTCAGCTCTTTCCTTGGAAAGGACGGCAAAAACGGTGCTGTGATCCCGGTGGGTGGGACTGTTATTAAATTAAATCATAATCTTAATAAAGCCACTTTGATCACGGCCGACTATACAAAATCAACTAATGATGAGACATTCCGGCATGCGAATGTCATAGGGCTCGGAATTGCTCGCAACGTAAAAGATGCCACCAGCTATGAGCTTTATTATGGCTGGTGCACTCTGGATGAAGGCGGCAGCACCGAGAACAAGCCTATTTTCCGCTTGAAATACGACACCAAGCTGAGAGCTGACAACTACCTCAGTCTGTCTCTACAGCGAAAGACCGGAATTGAAAAAGGCTCAATCAACGCCTGGGAAGGCGACACTGTGGGCCGAATTGACTTCAAGTACTCTTTCGACTGACCTGTCCAAAAAATATAGAGGAACAATGACTGCAGAAGTCTAATGCAATCTTGTTGCTCGTTGATTAGGATTGGAGTCGGAATTGGAGATCGTTTGTCCCGCTTGGTATTCAAGTATCGAAAAGCTCATCGAAGCCATTCCCGAGTTGGCCGATCAAGGTGTGACGGCAATCGAAGTCGGGATGGGTAACCCGGAGCATATCGACTATCGAAACGCAGCTACTCTGCAAAAACTACTGGAAGTATTGGGCGCTTCCGGAGTGCGCGTGCACTCCATTCATTCCCCTTTTGGCGAACCGTTGGATATTTCCAGCCTGGATGATATTGTTCACGAGCGTGGTGTCAGTGGATTAATTCAGGCGATTGAGCTGGCGAGTGTGATTGATGCCGATAAGGTGATTGTGCACGCCAGCGACAGAATCGACGGCGATATGACGCGGCGAATGGAGCGCGCGAGGGGTGTTCTTCGAGAGATGGGCGGGATTGCTTCGGAGTCGGGCATTATACTGGCTCTTGAGAATCTGCCTCCGGGGTATCTCGGCCATACGCCAGAAGAAATTATCAGCTTGCTTAACGGCACGAATCGCGACTCGGTGGCGGTGTGCTTCGACAGCGGCCATGCTAATTTGTCGGGTCATTTTCCTGAGTTTGCCAGTGCTCTTTTGCCACACGCTGTGACTACTCATCTGCACGACAACGACGGAACAGGGGATCAGCATCTGTACCCCGGGCTGGGGAACATAGACTGGCGCACGTTTTCTTCGACTTTTAAAGTATTAAACTGCAAGGCGAGTATAATGCTGGAGTGTAAGCCGCCGGAGAATATGTTGTGGTCTGAGGCGTTTCAGAACTTTCGCACCACTTTAGGTGGCTGAATGTGAGGCAACACTATTTGACAGCTTAGAGGGAAAAAGATGTGAAGTCCGAGACAGGCCGTGGAATAGATTATATGGCACAAGACGCAACATCTTTTTCCTCCTTCTCTCCGGGCTTCGCAACCACAGCGGAGCCTTTTTTTTGCAACAAAGCCCCTCAAGTCGACGCTTGAAGGGCTGCTGATATTCGGATATACAGTTGACGTTAGGCGACGCTTAGTACCAGCGTTTTCGCCTCAGCTTGTTAAGCTTACCAGGCATTTGGATTTCGACGAAGTCGACTTCACAGCAAACATCACGTATCCCTGGCTTCTGCCTGAGTATTTTGACAATTATGTTCATTTCCTCGCGCAGATCCAGATCTCGATACTCACCCCGTAAATTGTCCACACGACCGGCAAGATGCACGACACCTCTGTTTACATAGACATTGAGATTGCTGATGTCTATGGGACGCTTGGAGATGTCCCGGAGTATTTCGCGGGTCATTGCGGAATCTACGACTGACATAGAGATCGCCCCCTTTGCAAGCCCCATCCGAAAAAACGCCGAGCGTATAGCTCTTGCGTATATATACCCTACTCCATCACATCACACACCTGGGAGAGATGCCAGATGCCAGGTAAGTCTTGACAATGTACAACCGCATTGTGCAATATTTACATTCTACTGTCAAGTATTGACTTATATCGCAGGGGTATGGATACTCTGTGGTATGTGGGGTATAGTAGAGCTATGAAGATCACATTGCCATCCACTCTGGATCGTCAGGCCTCTCGCTTACGTAGTAAGGGGCAGGCGATAAAACAGATTATCGCCTATTTAGGGCCTGGGTTTTTCGTGACTGTCGGGTTTATTGACCCGGGTAACTGGGCTACAAATGTTGCAGCCGGGAGTTTTTATGGCTACAAGCTGCTCTGGGTGATTGTCCTTGGGACAGCAATACTGATTTTGTGGCAGCATATGTCCGCTCATCTTGGAGTAGTAACAGGTAAGTGCCTGGCGGAGTCGATCCGCGAGAATGTTCACAAAATCCCCGCGTCGATTTATGGAGTTACCGCTATGGCGGCCATTTCTGCGACTGCTTTGGCGGAACTGCTGGGCGCAGCTATTGGTTTGTTCCTCTTGTTTAGGATACCAATAGTCTACGGAATGGCGATATCTGCGGTTCTGTCGGCGGCTGCGATCTGGTTTCGACACTACTCTAACCTCGAAAAAGTGATAGTGGCCCTGGTGAGCGTTGTGGGTGTCGGCTATCTGGCTGAGCTGTATATAGTGAAGCCGGATTGGATGGCCGCTGCTTATCATTTGGTCGTCCCGGAGCTGGATTCCAACAGCGTTCTCATCGCTATCGGCGTGCTCGGCGCAGTTGTTATGCCGCACAATATGTACCTGCATTCTGAGGTCATCCAAAACAGGCAGTGGCAGGGCAAGTCCGAGACGGAGACCAAACGACTATTAAAGTTTGAGTTCCTGGATACTCTGCTGGCGATGCTGGTGGGGCTGGCTATTAACGCAGCTATGCTCATAGTTTCCGCCGCTGTGTTTCACAGACATGGGTTTCATATAGATGACCTGGTCGAGGCAGCTGAGACTCTTAAGCCTCTTGTTGGAAACCTGGCGCAGTTGATTTTCGGAGTTGGGCTACTGTTGGCGGGCGTGGCTTCGTCTGTGACCGCTGCGTTATCTGGTGGGATAGCGTTCACAGGTTTTATAGGGCAACCGACTGCCACAGAAAACAAGTGGTTCCGATTCGGTGTAATTTTGACGCTATTGCCTGCCTGCCTGATGGTATTGTTGATAAACGACACATTCAAGGCGCTCATCGTGAGCCAGGCATGCCTGAGCATTCAGCTTCCTTTGACGATGTTGCCGCTGTTTCTCTTAACGAGCAGCAAGCGGGTTATGGGCAGATACGCGAACGGTCGCATAGAAAATGGCCTGATGATTGTATCAGGCCTGATAATTCTGTTGCTCAATATGTTGCTGATTTACACTGTTTTCGGAGGACAGTTCTAGGGATTATCAGTACATCACGCCGCCGCTTCTACATCGAAGCGAGGCTTATAATGCTCGCAGTTATACGAATGCGATTTCTCGTCCGGACTATCGGCGTCTGACATAAACACCGCGTAGCCCAGTTTTGTACACTTTTGATAGGACTGGTCATAGTTTGCGCAGTCCAGGCAGCGGCGAAGCACGCTCCAACATACGCTGCAACGCAGACTACCGATAAGCTCGATTCTGCCGCAAAGTGGGCAGTGGACGTATATCTCTCGGAAACTGCGATCGTTTTGCTGTAGAGATTCGCGCATTGCCTTGTTGAAGCGCGTAATCTGTTCGGCAAGATCTGCAGTAGAGCTTAACATCTGGTTGGTTTGTTCGATAGAGAGGAACTGAGATACTCGTTCGTCAAGCAGGTCAAGCACGGAGGTGCAGGCTTTCTGCATCGCCTTCAAGTGCTGCTCGGCGGTCTTTGGCTGATAGGGCTTCTTCTTTTTTGTCTGCCTGCCGATGCTGCGCAGGATTTCCTCGGTTACGTGCAGAGGTACTCTCAGAAATGCCTCTGTTTTAGCTGGCACTTCGGCGATCGCCGCCATCACCTTTTTGAGATCATCGACGGACATCTTCTCTGCGCGGACTTTCTTGGCAAGGCGAATCTGCAGTTTTGCGTTATCGTTAATTGGCCGTAACGCATACGCGTGGCCTTCCAGGAAATCTCCCTCACCTTCCGCCGGTTTCGCGACTAGCTCATTAAGAATAGAATCAGGCAGTTCCAGCAGATCAAGGTAGCGGCGCATAGTGGAATCCGCCACACCAAGTGTCTTAAGGCACTTCTCCCAACTCATAAATTCGAGGAGCTTCTTAATTGCACGAGCTCGTTCGACGGGATTCAGGTCTTCGCGCTGGAAATTTTCCAGTAGAGCATCGGTGCTTGCGTCTTCATCGCTGAGCTGGCGGACTACTGCCGGTATCTGGGTAAGCCCAGCCATTTGCGATGCGCGCCACCTGCGTTCTCCCATCACTATCTCGTACATGCCGTCCTTACCTGGACGCACCACTATAGGCTCCAACACGCCACGCTCACGGATGGACATGGCAAGTTCGAGTAGTGTGCCCTGATCGAAAGTTTTGCGCGGCTGATCAGCAGCAGGTGTGATCAATTGGAGATCGATCATTTCCATAGACGAAAACGCTCCTTGAATGCTCTTATGCTTATTATGGGTTAATTTACGCCCAAAACGCAGGTATAGAAGGAGAATCGCGAGAGATCAGTTAGAATATTTTCGAGTATGCACCTTTATCTTATTGCCGTCCGTGCTGATGGTAACCGAACCGCACTTGGCGGTTACGTAGGTTCTCACCCCGAATGCGCTGAGCCGTTGAGCTACTTTCTTTGAAGGAAAACTGTATCTGCTGTGTCTTGCGCAGGAGATGACTGCAATGGACGGTTGCACAGCGGCGAGCCACCGGGGGCTGGTGGCCGATTGAGAGCCGTGATGACCAACCTGCAGCACCTGGGCGCGAACGTCGACTCCTGCGTCAAGCATCTCTTCCTCAGCGACTTGAGTGGCATCGGCGGACAGAATCGCGCTAAACTGTTTGTAGGTTAGTCGAATCACGATGGAGTTGTCGTTGAGGTCCTCATATTTCGCATTTTGTTTCGGATGCAGTATCTCCGCTCGGACGCCTTCGCCCAGGTCGAGTATCTGGCCGCGATACGCAATTTTTCTATTGGCATTGCATTTTTTGACCGCGTCGTCGAAGGCCTCGTGTTCCGGACTATCATAATCGGCGCCGCATTCCAGCACCAATTTTGCCGGTTTTTGTTTCAGCAGATCGGGGAAACCGCTGGCGTGGTCGGCGTGGGGGTGAGATAATATTGCGACGTCGATGCTGTCCAGACCCAGGCTTTGGATGTATGGCACTACCAGCTTTTTGCCAACCTTGGAATTATCTCGCCAACTCGACGAGCCGCAGTCCATTATCATGCTCCGACCTGCTGGGGTGTGCACAAAGATACTTAACCCGTCCCCTACATCAAAAAACGTTACTTCCAGCGGCCGCGGCGCAGAAAATGCCAGGCTCAACCAAATCGCAACCGCGATCAAAAAAGCGGCGGCTAGAATTCGATTCCTGTTGTTATTCAGCATACTTCGAACTCAAATAGACTAATCCGGAGCATAGAAGCAAATAATAACCAGCAAGGCCCAAAACTCCCGGCACCTGCACCGATATCGCGCCGTATCTCAACGATCCTAGCCACCCCATCGACCAGAGCATCCCACGCGCAGAAAGAGTTCCAATAAGCCCGATGAAGCCCTCCGCGTGGGGTATAAGCGCAGTCAACGCTGATAAGATGCTGTCGAGAAACAATACTGGCACCGCCAACACAGCAACCAGATTAGCGGGCATTGAGACCACGGAGGTATAATTGAAATAATAAGCTACCAATGGGGCAGTAACGAGAGTAACCGCTGTTGTGCCTACCACGACAAGAACAGCCTCTCGAATCAGTCGCCGAAGCACACCCGTCAGCGGGGTAGTTCGCGTATTTGATACCTTGACATCCTCATCTGATCCGGACCACATACTCCTCAAAACGTTCTCAACTATCGGAGAAACCCATACCAGCGCAGCAACGGCTAAAAACGATAGCTGAAAGCCGACGTCAAAGAGATTGGCCGGATTATAAGCCAACAGAATCAGCCCCGCAGCAAAGAACAAGTTTTTACGATCGCCCACCCTTCCAAGCGGCAGGGCCAGCAACAACAGCGCCGACATTATCGCAGCACGCAGTATCGACGGAGCAGGCCCGATCATCAAGACATAGGCCACGATCAAGGCGATAATAACAGGGCCTCTGAGGCGTTCTCGTATTCTCAGCAATTTCAGCAGGGGATTGGCGAGCAGGATCACTATGAAACAATTGTAACCCGACGCTGCCAGGATATGCAGAGTTCCGGCACGCTGAAAATGAAGCAGAGTTTCGTCATCAAGATAAGAATAGGAGCCGAATATGACTCCAGACATAAGATGGGCTTCCGCTGGAGGATGTATACGTGCAATCGATCGTACCAGATATCGTTTAGCGGCCAGCGCAGCCCCAACTATGCTGCGCGGGTTGCCGTGACGCAGAACAATCGCCTGCCTGGGCGTTCTTATTGATGCACAGCTATAAATGCCTTGCTTTGCGAGATATGCCTTCCACGAGAATATGCCTGGGTTGCTGGGCGGTTCGGGTAGGTAAAGATGCGTTTTCAAACGGAGCCGATCACCGTATTGCACTCGAGCAGTCTTACCTGATTTGTCGGCATAAATACTCAGCATCACCCTGCCGCTGACATCCAGCCATTTTTCACCGATTTTTGCACGTTTAACTCGAAAAGTGAGGCGTTTGGCTTCGGGAGTGCCGCTCACGTCGGAAACTACTTTGCCTTCTATTTCATTGATCTGAGATACAAATCTAGACACATCGTCAGCAGGCACTATCATCGAGCAGGCATACCGGCAAGCCCCTGCAGCAGTCATTAAGATAATTAGGATCGCCGTAGGCCGAACGTTGGCCGGGCTTACGAATATAGCTGCAATTAAAATAGCCGCCAATATCAACGCCCATCCGGCTGCAGAAATACTTTCTGCAAGCACAATTCCAATGGCAAACGCCACAGTTACAATCGCCAACGGCCTATCCGACACGACAACCCCAATATAGTAGATTCTAAAGCTTCATTCTACTTCGTAACAAGCGGCCTCGACAAGTGCAGGCTGGATAGATGTTTCCGCTAAAGTAAAAGGGACCCACTTTGAGGATTTTTGATAAAGCAAAAGGGGACCACCTGGACATTGTCTAATCCTCCGGTATTACGAGGTCTAGGTCGTAGTGTCGGAGGTAGAAAGGTGGTCCAGGTGGACGAGAAAGAGCGTATCAGAAATGCTTATTATCTGCAAGAGAAAAGCATCAGAGAAATTGCAAGGGAAATGCGTCACTCCCGCAAGACGGTGAGAAAGGCGCTTTCGGACCCGTCACCACCGGTCTACACTCGGTGTGAACCGGTGAGTTCTCCGGTGATGGACCCGGTCAAGGAGATCATTGACAACTGGATAGAGGAGGATGAGACCCGCCCAAAGAAACAGCGGCACACGGCTCACAGGATATACGAACGGCTGCGAGATGAGCGCGGTTTTATGGGAGCAGAGTCCAGTGTAAGGCGATACGTGCGCACCAGGAAGAAACAACAAACGGAGCTTTATGTGCCGCTCTGCTTTGAGCCAGGAAAGGATGCTCAGGCAGACTTCGGCGAGGGGCTGGTCATACTGGACGAGGTCGAAACCAAAGTCCAGATATTCTGTTTGCAGTTGTGCAACTCGCATCGCCGGTTTGTGATGGCGCTGCCATCTCAAAAGCAGGAGGCGTTTCTTGAGGCGCACGTGCGAGGCTTCGACTTCTTCGGCGTCGTCCCCAGGAGAATCACCTACGACAATCTCACCGCCGCAACCACCAGAGCGATCCGTGGGAACAAGAGGCGTGAGATTGACTCCTTTGTCGCGTTCCGGAGCCACTACCTGTTTGAGAGCCACTTCTGCAATCCCTCGGAGCCTCAGGAGAAAGGCCAGGTGGAGAACCTGGTGGGCTATGTCCGCCGCAACTGGTTTGTCCCGATGCCCAAGGTCAAGGACTTTGCGGAGCTTAACGCCTATCTTCTTGGCAAGTGCATCGAAGATGACAAGCGCATCATCCATGGAAGCAAAGAGAGCATCGGCGAGATGTTTGCCCGCGAGAAACCCTGTATGCTGAAATTGCCGAAGCGGCACTACGACTGCTTCCGGCTGCATCCCGTGCGCTCCAACAAGATGAATATCATCTGTTTCGAGGGCAACAGCTATTCCGTGCCATCCCAATACGCATCGCAGGACCTGTTCGCAAAAGCATACTTCGACCGGATCGAGATAACGGACGCAAAGCGGGTGGTAGCAGTCCACAAGCGGCTTTACGGCAGCGGCGCCGAAAGCCTGTCGCCAGTTCACTATCTGGATGCTCTCAACAGAAAGCCGGGGTCACTGGAGTATGCCCGGCCATTAAGGAACTCTGAGTTTTCCACGGTCTACTTCCGGTTTCTGGAAAGACTCAAGAGCAGCATGCCGGACTCCGCGGCACGCAAGGCTTTTCTGAGGGTATTTGAGCTGTCGGCGGCCTATCCCCAGGAGATGTTGGCTGAGGCAATGGAGTTTGCGCTGTTGTATGGCAGCCTTGACGTTGGGGCAGTTAAGAACCTGCTGGTGCAGATGAATACCAGCACACTCTCTCCCGCTCCCGCAGCTTTGCCTGAGGGACTGGCTGGAGTCCGGGGCCAGGTAAGGGATGTGCGGATGTTTGACGGGCTTTTGGGCGGGGTGAGCAGATGAACGAGAGAGACCTGCTGCTTACGAGTTACCTGAAGAGGCTGCGCATGCCGACAGTGGCGGCCAACTACGCGAAGATGGCCGATGACGCCGCCCAGGGCCGGATGGATTACGCCCAGTATTTGCTTGCTCTTGTTGAGGCCGAGATCTGCCAGCGCGAGGCCAATATGCGCAGGAGGCGTCTTACCGGTGCCAGGTTCCCGCAGGAAAAGACTCTGGACTCATTTGAGTTTTCCCATCTTCCCAACCTCTCCAGGGAGACGGTCTTCCAGCTTGCCGGCGGTGAGTATATCAGGAAATGCGAGAATGTGATAATGCTGGGTCCAACGGGCGTAGGCAAGACTCACATTGCCATTGCCCTGGGCACTGCTGCATGCGGCCAGGGTAAAAGAGTCAGGTTTTATACAGCCGCTGGGCTGGTGAACGAACTGATGGAGGCTGCCAACACGCACCATCTCTCCAGGCTCGATGCCCGTCTGGGGCGCTTTGATCTGATCGTGCTCGATGAGGTGGGATACGTGCCGTTCTCAGAGGAGGGTGCAAGGCTGCTGTTCAATTTCATCAGCTCCAGATATGAGCGGGGACCGCTGGTTATAACCAGCAACCTGGAGTTCGGCAAGTGGACCAGTGTGTTTGGCGACGAGCACCTGACCGGGGCGCTGCTCGACCGGCTCACCCACCACTGCCACATCCTTGAGATGAACGGCGATTCCTACCGGTTCCGGGAGAGTCTGAAGCGAAAGAACAAGAGCTAATTCTTGCTCCAGGTGGTCCCCATTTGCGTTATCGCAGTGGGTCCCTTTTCGGTTGACATTTACAGGATAGATAATGGGTGGCAATTTCGTTTTATTCGTTTAAGTCAAAGCGTTGTGGGGTACTAAGATTATGCTGATTGACAATTTGGTTTCGCTTTGTCCGGGCGGACTACGAGCCTTGCTTGCGATTCTGTGCTGGGAGCAGCGAGGGTTGCCGGGAAGGTTGGCGAGAGGTGAAACGGGACGGGTGTGCGGCCAGTTGTCGTGCAGCCGCGATATCGCCGAGTCTACACCGTATTGATTGGCGTGGTTAATGCTTTTGCGGCAGCGGAAGCAAAAGTTGCGTAGGCCTTGCGGTGGACGAGATCCGCCCGGACAATTAGCAAAGGCCCATCGAATTTGATGGGCCTTAATTTTTGGTCGGGGCGAGAGGATTTGAACCTCCGACCTCTCAGTCCCGAACCGAGCGCTCTACCAAGCTGAGCCACGCCCCGCCGACCACAGAGATTATATCACAGCGGCCGCGTTACGTGCAATACTATAAAACGCTTACTTCTGTTTTGCCGGGGCCGAGGCTGTCGTGTCGACATTCTTATTTGCATGTGCGACCATCGGGAAGTAAGTTTTCTCGTTATAAGCCGGGCTGCGATCTTTAGTGTGACAATCCAGGCACAGTTTTGGGTCCACCTTCGCACGCTGTACGGTTTCCTTGCGCTCGTTTCCGTGCGGCAACGACGCCCTGTGGCAGGTTGCGCATTCAACGCCCGAAGGAGTGTCGTTGACCGCCATAGAACTGCGTGAACTGCGGTATAGCTCCGAGTGACACGGCAGACAATCCGGCGTCAGGTTCTTGCCTGCATCCAGAGTCTTCAGTGCCCTGGCGTGTTTGGTCTTTGCCCAGTCCTCATACTCCCTGGCGTGACAGACCTTGCACAGCATTGGAGAATAATACGGCTTCGGCTGGAACCCATCCGGGTAGGTTATGGTTGGGTTAGGCTGTGAAACCGCCTGGTTCTGGCTGGGCGTCGCAGCACCCAGGGAGATTATGCCTTCTTTGACCAGCTTGTCGACTTCTGCGTCTTCAGGATAATCCTCATTTAAGACCACATTTCTAAACTCCAGCTTCGGAGCCTGGCCAGGGGTGATTTCAACATCGATAACCCCAAGGCCTTTTCCCTGATACATCGAGGGCAGGACCTTGGTCTTCTCGACGACGCGTTCGCTTATTATTCCGCGAGAATTAGACCCCGTGATGACGATATCCGGAGACCCCAGCCTGGCAGCGTTGCGCGTCAGCCAATCGTCAACCGCTACTCCGGCCTGATCCATAAGAATAAGTATGTCACTCTTTTCACGAGCTGCTTTGAATGCCCCGTAACGGGCCTTGCGTACGTCGGCTTCGTCGACTTCTGAACCCGGCAGCGGCATTCCGAATGAGATGATTCCGACTTTGACTCCGCCTACATCCTTGATGATGTAAGGCACCAGGCGATTGTCCTTATATCCGGACGCGTCGATAATCGTCAAATTGTTCTCTTTTGCTTTGCTTAGAAACTCCCCGCCCAGGCGTGCGTCACCTGAACCCAGGCCTATTGCAGCGTATTTTAGCTTCGCCAGCACGGACATCATTACGTCGAGCTTTCCCGGCAGGTCCGTGAGGTTTCCGCTGTCAACAATAATAGTGTTGGGATTCTCTTTAACTAGTTGAGCAATTGCTGTGGTTCGGCGAGCAAGACCGCCCGCCCTTTGATCGTGTCACCCACATGGCTGCCAATAGCCCATAGTGTCACCGCTGTAGACGATTCGAATCTTCTTGGACATCTCTGTCGCGTTGAGGTGAATCGTAGTAACGGTGATGGCTACCAGCAGAGCAACGCCCAACAAGCACTTGCTAATCGTGCGTAGTTGCGGCAATTTGCAGACCTCACTTCCAAAAACGCTCTTATGTGGCATGTTCCACATGTGCAGTATAAATTGCCTAAGCAGTGCTGTCAACTAAACTCAAAGGAAAAACATTCTAAAGTATTTAAGTTTAGAATATGAGCTCACTTGCAAAGATATCACATTCCTTCAAACGCTATTGGCCGCTGGCGTTGCTCTTATTAGTGATGGCGCTGACAGGATGCGACGATCAGTCCCTGACACAGCAGACCACTAAACCCGCACCCGCGCCGCCTCAAGTATCTCAACCACCTGCGCCGGCTGCAGCCGAAACACATACTGCTCTCGACTACGATATATATTTCAGCCCCCGCGGAGGTTGCACAGACGCGATTGTCAAGGCGATAGATTCGGCAAAGCAGACCGTGCGCATTCAAGCCTATTCGTTCACCTCAGCAAGGATTGCTAAAGCACTGCTGGATGCCCGCAAAAAAGGAGTCGATGTGCAGGTGATCCTGGACAAAAGCCAGGTAACTCAGCAATATTCTTCCGCCGATTTCCTACACAACTCAGATATTCCTGTCTTTATCGACCGTGCTCACGCCATTGCGCACAATAAAGTAATTGTCATAGACCAGAAAACCGTTATCACTGGCTCATTCAACTTCACAAAAGCCGCCGAGGAGCGCAATGCCGAGAATCTGCTTGTTATTCGAGACGGCAACCTCGCGTCACGCTATACCCAAAACTGGGAGGAGCATCTAGCGCACTCAGAGCCGTATCAGGGTCGAAATTGACATCTCGCGCTATTTCCGCTCGAATCTGACCGATTTACAGACAAGCCAATCGATCTTATAGATATTATCCGCCAGCTTCTCTATCCCGCGTTTGGGATTGGAGTCATTGTCGAAGGCGTACCATTCGCCCTTCGGCAGCCGTATCACCGCAGGTTCATCTGAGCGTGTTTCGTTGTCGATTACGATCGCTTTCTTCGACGCATGAATGCTAAGCACGGATTCGTGGAACCTAATGCGATTGATTTTTAGATCTGGCCAATCCGAAGGCAGCCTGGGGTCGACTATAAACCCATCAGACAGAGGCGTGAAACCCATAAACCCGTCGATCATCACCTGCGGCACCAGCACACTTTCAACAAACTCCTTGTCCAGGCCCAGTCCGCCAGCGGTTCCCCCACCCTGCAACGAGCCTTCACGGGATCCGTCGTAGTATTTCCTGTAACCACCCGCGGCCTGCACCTCGCCGAACCATTTTATAATCTCAGCCAGCCTGGCAGCGGCATTGTCTGGCCCGGCCACAGCGAGCCGAGCCATCAGATCGTGATATGAAAAACCGAGCACTGCGCCGCCGTCCTGCACCTGGCCTCCCCACGGAATCGACTCCGGGGCGCTCCACGACCAAACATAGTGCTCAATATTGCGCTTTGTAGTAGAGCGCGGAGCGAACCGCCAGTGGTATATATCCGCGCCAGTTGAGGTATCTCCATCAACAATCCGCTTGCCGTCCAGCCAGCTCAATATAGACTTTGCGTGGTCTGCAGAGGCCAAATCGTAATAGATGGACTCGGTGTTGATAAATGTCATACCGTAGTCGTGTATTTTGCCGTCCATATCGATGCTAGGAACAAATCGCCCCGTCGCCGGGTTCCAGAAGAGCTTATTGGCTGTCTCCTTAACCTCTGCAGCGTGTTGCCTCAGCATTTCAGGGTCGAATGCGGATTCGCTGATCGGAATATTCCACTCCGGGTTGTCGCGAACGGCCTGTTCGATTCTAGCCAGGCATTGAAGAGATTCGTAATATAGCAAAGTAGCGTAGAAGTCCTTTGCCCCGAACGGGACCAAATCCCAGTAATTGTCGCCGACTCCGTGGCCCCACAGAATCTGCTTGTTGCCGTCTTTGTCATATTCCAGGCCGCTGCGGCCGTCGTGTCCGACCCAGGTGTTGTAGATATATTTACGGTTCAGAGCATCGAACTCGCTCATAGTGAAGCGCATAGCGGTTCGCATGCGATTTATGTTGCGACGCAGGAAGTTTATATCTCGTGTCCATTCAAAACATTTGGTGCATCCGCGAATGAAGCACTGGCCGTTTATGTCGTGACGTGTGTCGTGCTGCACAAAAAGCGCCTGTATTGTCACTTTGGCGCCGGGTGTAGCGTTTCGGAATCCAATGCGAAAACGAGTTAGATCGCCTTTCCATTCCGGATGTTTATATAGCGGGATCGGATCGTAGACTATGGTCTCGCTCTCAACAGGCTCAAAGTAAAATCGTCTTTCGGAGCTGAATCGGGGGTTTTCGGTCGTGGTCCACTCTATATATGGCTGGGCATCTCCCAACCCCTGTGCTCTCCATCTGAGCTGCAAGAACGGCGCGTTCAGCATATTAATGGTTTTGGCCGGGGCTGTGATAGTCGCGTTTGGCTCAGTGAGTGTGACGTTCCATCCATATTCGTCGATTCCCAAATCATCGGCGCCGGACAATCTCCAGTCGTCCTGTTTGCTCAAATTGTCCAGTCGCCACGGCGGTCCCACAGTGTCTTTGAACGAAAAGTGCCAGCCGACGCTGTCTTTGCACTGGTTCCAAAACGGGAAAGGCCAGCCGTTCGGGTGGGCTATTGATGCGTGTTGATGAACGGATACATAACCATCTTTGTCGATGTGTCTGTTACTCAGCACGTTCTTCCAGGCAGAGCGGCGATTTTGCGAGAAGCCCGTGGAATCTAAGGCAGGCCACAGGCTGGGCGAGACCATCCACTGATCCCAAAGCGTGGCCATTGGGGCATTTCGATCCATATGCAGCCAGAACAGTTCTCGCAGGGTGTTCATCTCTGCTTCGTGACCAGGCACGATGAACGTAGGAAAGTCTTCAGGAATGCTCATAGGTTCTGCTCCTGTGTTTGTAATCCCAAGAATCAACAAAACGGTTATGTAGATAATAATGCGCATATCAACTCTCAAGTTATTATATTTGCAGGTAAGGCTCGCTTGGTAAAGTTCCTGTAAGCCTACTCCTCTTTTCCCCGCTTCTGTTTATCATCAGCCATTTCCTTCCTTGCAAGGGAAGGGATAGAGGCGCAAGAAAGAGAATTCAATAAATAAGTTTGGAGTAATGAATATGCGGAGTTATGCGCGATGATTGGATGGGTGTTGATGACTTTGATGCTAAACTCATTTACGGCGACACAGCATGCGCCTCAGACGTTGTCGATTAAGGGTGAAAGTCTGGTGCTGGCAGGCACCAAACCGGGCAATCTTATGTTTTCAGATATTGTTGCCGGCAGTGTCGTGGTCAGGAGCACTTACATACCTGGCGAGGATACAATCGTCTATGAGCACGGCCGGGATTATGTCGTCGACTATGCTCGCGGCACTATCGCTCGATCACCAGCATCGCGCATGCCTGATTTCAGCAATAATGTGCTGTACGGTCAGAAAAACTTCGATCATAGCAAATTTCCTTCTTTCAGCAATCACCAACACTTTGTATGGGTGGATTATAAAACCAAAGCCGGAAAGCCACTTGCTACACCGACCAATCAGGCGGCTGCTCTCGCTAAGGCACGCAAGAAACTGGAGAGCGGGGGGCCATTTAAACTTATAGCCTTCGGAGACAGCATATCGACAGCCTGTGAGATTTCCAGCGAGGATTTGGCGTTTCAGAATCTCTATGCAGAATCTCTGAGAAAACGATTCCCGAAGGCGCAGATCACTGTAGAAATGGGCGCGACTGGTGGGGATACCACGCAAAATGGACTCGATAGAATACAGGAGAAAGTGTTGACTCGGAACCCCGATCTGGTGCTTGTGGGGTTTGGTATGAACGATCATAACGTCGCGCCGTTCGGGATCACCACGGACCAATTTGAGGCCAATCTGCGCAAAATAGTCTCACTGATCAAGAGTAAAACGGATGCCGATGTGTTAGTGCTGTCGACTTTCCCTCCAAATCCGGACTGGGCGTTCGGATCACATCAGATGGATAAGTATGCCAAAATAACTCAGAAGGTGGCAGCCGAGCTTAACGTAGCGTATGCTGACGTCTATTCGGTGTGGTTAAACGTGCTGGCTAGAAAAGATCCATCCAGTTTGCTGGGCAACAACATAAATCACCCGAACAATTTCGGTCATTGGTTGTATTTCCAGGCGCTGGAAGCTGTCGAGTTTTGAACGTATCCTCCACCTTTCGTGTTTGAGCATGCGCGCCGATAATGGTATGATTCAATTGTATCTGAAACTCGCCCAGGCGGAGAAAATTGTCGACCACTGATAAGTTCGAGACTATAGTATTTCAGCAGAAAAAAGTCCACAAAATGTGGATCAGTGAGCTAACAAAGCTGGGACACCCACCATCGCGCACTGCCACAGCTCTCGTTTGGGAACTGTTGCTGGGATACTCCGACGCGTTGCGGGAGTTCGACAGCGCACGAGAAGATATCTATAAAACAGCCTATGAACTCGCCGGTTTGATATTAGCTCAGTACGACGAATCGACTCTGATAGATCTTTACCGTGATAGCCTTCTGGATGTGATCATCGACACCGGCCACACCGACGAATCCTGCCAGTGTCATGTGATTGTACGTTTTGCTAACATTATCTCCTCTGCTTTCAGCGACGCGCGGGCCGATGTTCTGAAGAAAACTATCCGTCACAGAAGGGCGGAAAATCTCTCCCAGGAACTGCGGGTGGCCAAATCGATCCAACGCTACCTGCTGCCCAAGGTTATTCCTGACATTCCGGGCTTTGAGTTTGCCGGCAGGCTGGTTCCGGCCCAAGAGGTTGGCGGGGACTACTGGAGCGTAAAATACTGGAAAGATGACGGGGTAGTTACGCTAAAACTCGCCGATATAAGTGGTCACGGAATCGCGGCGGCTACATTGGTTGCTGCTGTAAAGTTTATTTCAGGGGGATACTATAAGGGGGCTGCAAACCCCGCCGAGGTGATGTATCAGACTAACCGAGTGCTGGCAAAAGAGACGCCTTATGACGTGCTGGTGTCGATGGCATACGGTTGGCTGTGGCCTGAGACCAAAAAGTTGACGATTGTTAATGCTGGGCATGAACCTGCATTTATGTGCCGCGAAGATTTGTGCATAGATTTCTACCCGACAGGGCCTGTATTGGGAATATCTGAGACCGAATATGGGGAAACAGAGGTACAGCTTCAGAAAGACGACGTTATCTTCTTTGGTTCTGACGGGCTTACCGAGGCGGGAGTAACTGAGCAATTTGGCCTGTTGCGGCTCAAGGAACTTGTGATTGCCAACTCACACTTGAGCGCTGATGGATTAGCTGATAAGGTAATTCGTACGATATCGGAATATGCCGGGCAGCCTCATGACGACATGTCACTGGTTGTAGTGAGGGTGACGGCGTGATAGTCGAGGTTTGACGTGCCGCGGTGGATGCGATTATTTATTTCTTGCTTAGTAATATTGGTCATCTTGCTGGGAGCGTCTCACGCGACTGTTTTGAAGGCCACAAAGAAGACCCCCTACTTCATCGTCCATTATGACCCCGCTGACCCGTATCTCGCAGAATCCGCAACGGAAGCTGCCACGGACGAATTAAAACGAATCGCTCAGGACCTGGGTTATAAACTGGAGAGAGATCGTCCGATTCCTCTTATGGTATATCGCACCCACTATTCTTTCACTCAGGAAGGTGGACACAGGGATCGATATGTGGTCGGAACGGCTCGCACTGGTGACGAACGGATCTCGGTAGATGCAAGCGGCGCTTTCGTGGCGATGAAGACGGTAATGGCACATGAGATCACTCACGCAGTCATATTTCGCATATTAAAGGATAAGTCAAACGCTTTACCGCTGTGGGTTAACGAAGGCTTGGCAAAATATGAATCGGAGCCTTATCCTGACGCCGACAACGCGTTAGTGGCCGATGCCGCCGCTGATGGGGCTTTGATACCACTGGCGGATCTGCACAGTTTTTTTCCTGACAAACGCACGGACTTGGCTTATGCGCAGTCCGCCTCGGCCGTTCGATTTATGGTAAAACACCACGGCAAATCGGCGCCTAAAATACTCCTCGCGGAGCTGGCCGAGTCAGGCTCGTTTGATAAAGCACTTCACGCAGCTACTGGCAAGATCGAAAAAGAGTTTACTGCGGAGTGGGTCGACAGCATTGACAAAAGATATCGATTGTTGCGCGCGTGGAGGATAGTAAGTGCATTTGGCGGTTCAATTATGGCCTTTCTCGCGATACTTGCATTTGCAATCAGGCGAAGGAGAATGGCACAGGCAGCGCGTGAGTGGGAATGGGAAGAATTTGATGACTCAATGAGCCGACAGCTCAGGGACTGGCCGCACAGATAGGCCGGCTGCTGCTCCCTACTACCCATCGTTTATCGCCTCGTTTCGGTCTTTACTCCACTTTCCAATCCTCTGTGCAACGACGGAAATACTCGTTGCACAATTGCACTGGCAGCCAGCTTGAAGGTGTGTTACAATTGCCTTGCTTCACAAATCTGGTCGCCACCTGTTGGAGGTAGTGTTATGTCTGAGTTGGCGTTGTTTGGCGGGCCGAAGGCAGTAGACAAAGACCCTGCTGATCTTTTTACCTGGCCAATAATTACGGATGAAGACGAGCAGGCCGTGCTGGAAGTCCTGCGGCGCGGTGGAATGTCTGGCACTGACGTCACTTTGCAGTTTGAAAAAGAATACGCAGAGTGGCAGGGCAGCAAATATGCCATAGGCACGTGTAACGGAACGGCCGCGCTGCATTCGGCTTTGTATGGGTGCAAGGTAGGCGTTGGTGACGAGATAATATGCCCCAGCGTGACCTATTGGGCCTCTGCATTGCCGGTGTTTTCTCTGGGCGCGACTGTTGTCTTCTGCGAGTCCGACCCGGTGACACTGTGTATCGACCCCAATGACATTGAGCACAGGATCACTGATCGCACGAAGGCGATAATGGTTGTACATTATCTCGGCCATCCGTGCGATATGGATCCTATTATGGAAATCGCACGCAAACATAACCTCAAAGTTATCGAGGACGTTTCCCATGCACAGGGCGCTTTGTATAAGGGTCGATTAGTCGGCGCGATAGGCGATGTCGGGGCGATGAGCTGTATGTCCGGCAAGTCCTTTGCCATTGGAGAAGCTGGTATTCTCGTCACTAACGACCAGGAAATCTACGAAAGAGCATCGGTGTTCGGTCTGTACGAACGATTCAACGATTCTATTCAATCCCCGGATTTGATTCCATTCAGAGGGCTGCCGATGGGGGGTTATAAATATCGCATGCACCAGCTAAGCTCTGCAGTCGGACGCGTGCAGCTCAAGTATTATAACGAGCGGATGGCGGAAATCCAGAAGTCTATGAACTACTTCTGGGACTTGCTGGAGGGCGTGCCCGGTGTTAAGGCGCACCGGCCAGCGAAGGATTCTGGCTCCACTATGGGCGGATGGTATGCTGCTCACGGTTTGTATGCTCCTGAGGAATTGGAAGGGCTTTCGGTGACGAGGTTCTGCCAGGCGGTGACTGCAGAGGGCTGCGGGATTAGTCCGGGCTGCAATTCGGCCCTGCACCTTCATCCATTGCTTAACTTCGCCGATATCTACGGCCACGGCAAGCCGACTAGAATAGCCAACTCCGATCGCGATCTCAGGCAGCCTGAAGGCAGTCTACCGGTTGCAGAGAGCATCGGCAAGCACGTCTACAGCATTCCGTGGTTTAAGCACTACAAGCCTGAGTTGATCGAGCAATATGCAAACGCATTCAAGAAGGCGTCTGCTAATTACAAAGAGTTGCTGGCAGATGACCCTGGCGACGCCCCGAGACTGGGCGGTTGGCACTTCTTTCAGCACACGTGGCCTGGGACAAAGTAAATAAGTAGCAGGGAGAATGATTTGAGAAATATAATACTCTTTATTATCTTGATCGGGCTGGCTGCCAACGTGGCGGCAGCTCAAGGCAAGGAGATGAGAATGCTGAATGCATCGGAATTTGCGATTCTTCCGTGGGGAAGCACCACAGGGGATCAATCCGTATACGATACAATTCGAGACTGCGGATTCAACCTGGCAGGATTTGTTACCGTTGACGAGTTGGACAAAGTCAATAAAGCTGGACTGCAGTGTTTGGTGAGGGATGCTTCGATTCACGCCGGCGATCCTCAAACACAGCTTAGCCAGGCCGAGATTGATGAGCGAGTGCAGGCAGTAGTCAAGCGAGTGGCTGGTAATCCGGCAGTGTATGGCTATTATCTGCGTGATGAACCAAACGCATCGGTTTTTCCCGGGCTTGGCAGATGGGCTGCTGCTGTGGAAAAGGCCGACCCAGGCAAGATGGCATACATCAACCTTTTTCCAAACTACGCATCCGCTGGAGCGCTTGGCACAGAGACTTACGACAAGCATCTGGAGGAATATGTGAAGCAGGTTAAGCCGAAATTCATTAGCTATGACCACTACGCGCTTATGGATGATGGCAGCTTGCGGGGCAGCTACTTCCAGAATCTTGAATCAATTAGGGCGGCGGCTCTCAAGAATAATATACCATTCTGGAACATCGTGCTCTCCAACGCACACTTCAACTATGCGGAGCCTTCACCGGCTGGCTTTAGGTTCCAGTTATACACGACTCTGGCTTATGGAGCGAAAGGGATCAGCTATTTCACTTACTTCGCTCCTCACGTTGGCAACTACCGACTAGCGCCGATTGATCAGTTTGGGCACAAAACCCCAACCTGGGATATGCTCAGAGAGGTTAATCTGCAGTTGCATAAACTGGGGCCAGTCTATATCACCCTGAAGAGCGTCAACGTCTTCCATCATCCGGTGGTGCCGGACGGATGCCGCGGAATTGAGTCCAGCAAATTCATCGAATCGGTGACAGGGCCGAGTATGCTGGTCGGGGAGTTCGTGGACCCGGACGGGCAGCCGTATGCGATGATTGTAAATACCTCACTGCACAACTCCACACCATTCCAGGTGAAGTTCAAGGAAGAAGGCACAATCTATCGTGTAAGCCCATACACCGGACAGACGGCGCTGTGGCATGGGGAAGATTGCTGGCTGGCAGCAGGACAGGGAATGCTGCTGTGTCTTAAGAAATAAATTGAGATGCAATTCTGGGTGACGGTGTCAAACTCGTCACCCAGATTTTTACCGTCTACCGAAATTGCGAATATCAGGCGCCAAATCATCCGCGTACTTATCCAGAGCCTCCCAGGTAAAGAATACCAGGCCTTCAGCCCCACAGTCGCCTGCCATTTTAATTTGTTTTCTCACCTCTTCGGCTGTCTTGAGCTCGCCGTGGCTGGTCTTGACGCCGATTGTGAGATAGAAAGGAAACCCCTTGGCAACAGCTGCTCTATTGGCGCGCGCTGCGTCAAGAAAGACTTGATCGTCATAACGATAGGCTGAGATATTGATCCAGTCGAGCCAACCCGATTTGATCCACGTCTTCCAATCCTGGCAGACCTCGAAATTGCCTGTGTAGGTCTGATAACCCCAGACATAGCTGGAAATGGGCAGACCTGGTTTGGCTTTGTCGACCGTTGATTTGATCTCGCGCATCAGTGTATTGATCTGCTCGGTGCGTAGTTGTTTCCAGGCTGGCCATACTTCATGGGCACGCGGGTCGTTAGGCTTCGCTGCTTCACCAGCTTTTCCGCCCTCTGTACCCAGCTTTACGCTCGTTGAACTTACTACATCAGCAAGATCGACGTTGTATCGCTTTAATAGTGCAGCCCTGCCGGATTCCGTGTAGCCGACTTTGTTAGGACAGCGCAGATAATCCAGGCTCAAACCGTCCAAGTCGTGCTTGCTTACGAGTTCTTCTACCAAAGAGCATAAATACTTTCTGGCGTCGACGTTGCCCGGGTCAATATATCCCCGCTTTGCGCCATCGTAATACCACGCCCAGGAAGTATTTTTGTTGAGCACGCTGTCCAGGCGGTTCTCCCCACCCTCTGAGCAGACACACAGCCACGGGTAGACCTTAAGTCCTTGGGCATGAGCATACTTGATTATCCTGCTTAGATATTCCGCATCTCCGATTTGATCCTCAGGTGCGATGCTGCTGTCCCAGTTCACCGCACCACTGGTATTTTTTGCCAGAGGAATAATAAAGTCGATACCCGTGGCTTTGATTCGCTTCAACGCAGAGCTGAGTTTGTACGGTGACTTCATCTCCGTATTTCTATCGAATCGCACATAGACGCCAATACGCCCCGGCGCCTTAGCAGCCATTGCGACTGTAGAAAAAGCGATTAGAAGTAACAATGAACAAGCTATTGTTCGCAAGAAATCAGCCACCTTAATTACTATGTCAGCTCGCCCGCCATCCTCTGATCCAGACGCTGGGGAGGAGTCAGCTCCCTTCTCACACGGGCCATTAGCTCGTCGTCGACAGGTATATTCTCCCGCTGGCTGATAGCCTTAGCCTGCATACTAAACCAGATGTCCGTAAGAATGACCTCGCCTTCCCGGATACTGGCGAAATCGTGAGTCAATATCTCCTCAACCTTGTCCAGCTCATTGAAATGCAGCGCCAGTTTCGCAGCCACGATCAGCATACGCTCGTGCTCACTCATCTGCGGAGGGAGGCTATCGAGAACATCTTTGAGCTCATCCCAGCGCCCGTGCCCTTCGAGCATATTGGCATATTCTAAAGCAAGGGATATTTCGCGAGGCCCAACCTCCCAGGCTTGGCGCATATAGTCGCAAGCCGCATCAGTATTGCCATTTCTCGTTTCCAACGCAGACAAATTGCGATAGGCCCAGCTTGTCGGTTTATGCTTAATAGAACGCTCCCAGGCGGCACGTGCACCCTCCGGATCGGAATTCTCCAATCTCATAACACCCAAATGGTACCAACCGAGCCAATGGTCGCTGTCACCGCGCGCGACGGACTCTTCAAGCATATCCTGCCATTCGGGCTGCACCATAAAATGACCGGGACCTTCTCTCGGATCAGCATTAGGCAAATAGCCCTCGCGAAGCAGAGTTAACCACGGTTTTTGCTCATCGCTAAGGGAATCGTCACTAAATGGCAATTCAGAAAGCGAGGCGGATGGATTGCGGATAACCTCGAGATGCGCCCAGCCTTCTCCTGCGAATAATTGCTCTTCAGGAGATTTGACAGTTGTTTTGGCGAATTCTTTATCGAGTTTATCGAGTGTCTCCGCTGAAAGCATTTTATCCAGCGCGCTCTCTACTATTCCGCCTGTCTCTGTCCAGCTCTTGCCGTGTGCCTCAGTTGGAGTCAATTGCATTAAACCATACGCCTCTGTCCAATCCCATTCGGCTTTAGCGGGCATCGGCAGCGACTCAAGCTGTGTTCGAGCGAGGCCGCCTTGTATCTCAACATAGGCGCGATCTCGTCCGAGCAGATACTCCTGCCACCTCTCACCGCCCCGAGTCGTGCCCCATACAAACATTTTACGACCCTTTAACCTGGGAGTAGATGTGTGAATAAGCCCTGCCCCGTTCTTATCGAATGTGGCAGCCCAGGGCCGGTTGTTGTCGTCAATTCTAAAGAAATACTCACGCGAGAACGGAACGTTGGTAGGATACGATATGTCGACGTCGTCCACCACAGGCAACTCCACCATCGCAAAACCGCCAGGCGCGTTCGTAACAGCCCTGTCAGCAGGCGCGATAACCCGTCTGTCCGGCGACTGCGGAACCGCTATGTTACTCCACCAATACATTGGTATCTCTTCGTCGTGCGGGTTGATTATTCTTACTCGAACAAACAAAAACTCCGAATCTGGAGGCAGATGAAAATCTAGTTGATATGGGAACCGCTTCGTCCTCTCCCAGGCGTAAAGCCGAAGCACCGGATCACCCTGCGCACCTGCCACTCTGGCAGCGAACATCGGCGCACACGTGAGATAATGATGGCCAAGCTGCGCCGTGTTCCATTCTACTCCGCCAGCTATCCAGGCATTTCGTAACGCTACGTTCGCCGGTTGGAAGTGTTTTACCGGCTCAAGTAGTTCAATGCCCGTCTTTTTATGCACCAGAGAAGTCAGCCGCCCACCTATCTCTGGAATAAACTCCGCGCGGAGGTGCTCATTTTCCAGCACAATGGATACAAACTCGCGGTCTCTGAGTTTGCGACCATAAGAATCCTGCATACGGTGTGGCAGAACCCTGAAAGATGTCGCCCAGCCCATATATCGACTGTCCTCTGGCGGCACACTCTCGTCAATCGTAAACTTGGAGTCCGGATCCGGATGACGAAAATACGGCAGCGGGTTCTCCGGACCAAGCTCAGCCGCTGGTAAAATAATATTCTTAATTTTAAGGGTTGTCATAATGCGTATATTGTAACACGCTCGGTTGACAGTAGGTATACTCTTGACTACAATTCCCACAGCAAAAGCGAGTTTTAGGAGAATTGTATTGAAATGCACAAAATTGGTCTGATGATACTCTTGGCATTAGTGGCATCCACCGCCACATTCGCTCTACCTCAGAGCGTCTCCGTCAAAACTTTCGGCGCTAAAGGCGACGGGGTGGCCGACGATACCGCTGTCATTCAGAAGGCTTTAAGTAGCCTCGACGGTAAGGGGGGTGTGGTGCATTTGCCTGCCGGCAGGTATGTGATCTCAGATGCGCTTAAAATACCCGGCGGCGTGACGCTTATGGGAGAAGGCACGCGCTGGGAGAACTCAGCATCGGGTCTGATCATCCAGAAAAACGGCTTTTCGGCTGTGCGTTTGAGTAACGGCAGTGGCGTAAAGGCGTTTACGATCTCATACCCGAATAATCAGGACAACGACAATCCCGAAGCCTATCCGCCTGCGATTTTATTGGAGGGCATAAATCCCAGCGTCGAAAATATCGTTTTTGACTGCGCCTATATCGGTATCTCCACTCCTCCGCAAGGCGCAAATGCTGGACAGGGTATGTTCCGAAACATTACCGGGTTCGTCCACAAAACCGGCATTCACCTCTCCGGTTGCAGAGACGTTAACCGGTTTGTGGATATCCACTGGTTCGTAGGGGGCAAAGGCTCTGGTACGTTTTATCGCCAAAATAGAGTTGGGTTTGAGTTCGGCGATGTTGACGGAGTGCTCATGGATCGGTGTTTTATCATAGGCGGGAAGACGTTTTTCAGGCAACTACCGTTTAAAGACACCCCCTCCGGAAAAGAGGAACTGGCGCACTCGCTGGGGCACCACATTAACTCCTGCTGGATAGAAGCTGTCGATGAGGGTTTTGTCTTTGAAGGCGCCAGTGGATTCGTGATTAACAGCACCAATATCCTTGTGCGAAAAGGCGGAGTCGGAGTGAAAATCAAGAGCCAGGGACTCTATTATAACGCTGTAATCAGCGGAGTACAGGTGCGCTCGTTTGGCGAACCAATCGTCGGCATCGAATACACCACTTTAAGCCCACATCATCGAAATCGGCTTAGTATAACGGATTGCCAGGTATTCGAAGGTTCTCCGGCGCTGCTGTTAGGCCCAGGCGCAGCAAGAGTAACCGTTCAATCCAATCACTTTGAATCTATGCCCGATAAGCCCGCTATTCAGATTGAGCCCGGCGCAGACTTGCTGGTAATCACAGGTAACATCCTAAAGTCGAAGCAACCAATAAAAGACGATTCCGGCGATGAGGCGATAAAAAACATATCCGGCAATATAGAAGAAAAATAGATGTTACAAAGGCCGGGAAGCAACTTCCCGGCCTACATTGTTCAAGCTCTCTGGTAGCAATTACTACGGACCACCAGCGCCCGGAGGCATACCCATCATCGGCTGCGGGTTTTTGATCTGATCTACCATGAACTTATACTGAGGCAGATTGATCTCTATTTTAGCCTTCTTTTTCTGCTTTTCGAACTTCTCCTGGAAGTCAGGACTCATCGTCTTTTGCAGTGCCGCAAGTCCTTTGACCTCGTCTTTGACTTCTTTGAATTTCAAATTGAGCTTCGGCTGCTCACCAACGACTTTGATGATTCCTTCATACTCACCCATAGAGCCTAAAGTGAACTTAAATGGTTTGCTGATTTCGCCCTCTTTGAGCTTCTTGGCCTGATCATACAGACCCTCTATTGATTGCTCCTTGTCGACAAAGGTCTTGACAGGGCCGTTCATAGCAAACTGCGGATCAGAAAACTCTGTTGCTACCGCTTCAAAATCTTTGCCTTCTTTTATGGCCTTCTCAGCCTTCTGAATATTCTTTTTATCAGAAGTAATGAGCACTACGATGCGCTTTCGAGCTCCGTGCACATACCGCAGCTTCACGTGCGGCTCGTTGTACAGCTCTTCCAGTTCGGAGTCAGTAAACTTGTTAAACTTCTCGCCCAGGTTGATGCGAGCCTGCAGTTCTCTATACCTGTCTCTGATCGCGCTGTCGCTGCCAGCGCTTGCCAGCATATCATCGTAATTGCCATCACGCTTCAGGAGCTGAATCTGCTTGTCGACCTGTGCCTCAGTCACGGGCACCTTTTCTTTGGCAGCCCAGTTTAGCATAACCTGATAATCAACCAGTGCAGGCAATGCCTGGCGGCCGAAAGACATGCTGAGGAACTGATAATACAGATTCCCTGAAATCGGCTGACCGTCGACAGTGGCCACAACCGCCGGAGGGCCGCCCGCCTTCTCTCCACAGCCGAACAACATCACGGCCAGTAGAGCGATCAGCAAGAACAGTATAGTTCGTTTCATAATGAGTTTATGCTCCTTTGCCATATCTAGACACTACAGCGAGTATTCGCCAATCCCATTTATTATTCCTGCTTTCGTAGATTGTATACTCTATTCAACTGATAAAGCAAACTGGACGACCACATTTGGCCGTCCAGCAGTAAAAGTGATCTCTTATCCCCGTTGCCTCATCGTTTCAGTAAGCTGCGGGTTCTCCTTAACATATACAATCCACCGCCGCCCAAAAGCGCCAAAATGACCGATGTCGCCTCTGGCAAGGCTTTGGTATCCACTACAATAGAGTCGATTATAGCGCCGTTGTCACCACTATATATATCGATACCAGCCAATGCTTGTCCGGGATCAAGTCGGTACAGCGCCTGATAGACCATCCAGCCAGTCTCCGTATCCCCCCAACCTCCGGTAGTCTCAATAAAATCGTGATAATACCAGGAAGTATCGATCAAGCGCGGATTCGACTCCGAAACGCCGTCCCCGCTCAGACTACGAACTGTTATACCAGGGGTGCCAGTAAAACCCACGTGATATTTCACCTGAACCCAGATATCCATACCCTGAGTACCAGCGCCAGGATCGTTTAAATCGAGGGTTATTAACCCGCCCGGGCCGATATCCCAGAAGTTGGTCGCCGAGCCAAACGCCGGCGCAGTCCACTCATCACCTGCGATAAATCCCGCACCGCCGTTTTCGACAGTTACAGTAGCAGTGCCAGTGACGTTACCAATCACCTGATCTGCCGCTATCTCTGAATTTGTGCCATCATAATCGGCCCAATCGTTCCAGAAATAAGTCGCAGTAGCAGGCAGCCCGCGATTCCAAAAAGGATAAAATACGCCATATTCATCAGGGTTTGGATCGTAAACACCCTGCGCCATCGCCAACGTTGTTGTTATTGCAAACAAGAAGACGATTATTAATCCACAAGCCAGAGGCTTCACTGCGATTCGCATACTTAGCCCTCCCTTTCTCTGTAAAAGCGATCAGTAGAGTGTGCTGGCCGGCGTCTTAGACACCGGCCCGTATGTTCGTTTCTACGGTTGGTCACCTTTCACGTAGAGGTATTTCACCATTGTTAGATAGTCGTTGTTATCGGTGAATCCGTCGCCGTTGATATCACCCGCTGCGCCGTAACCCCAGTTGCCTCGTAGAACGGCATAGTCAAGAGCGTTGACTACATTGTCCCCCATAGGATGGCCCGGCGTTGCTAGGTCACCGCCGCGCAGGACCTTCGGCCCCAGGAAGTCAATCTCAGCCTGGCCTTTGGTCATCGTAACCTCTCGGCGAGACCGCAGATGCCACGCGGTCTTGGCGCTGATAGAGGTTACCTCAGGTATATCTGTGAAACTATAATACGCCTTTCCGTTAATGAAATTCAAGGTTAATGTCCGGCTATCTGTGCCATTCAGCACGAAAGTCACAGGACGGGTGCACAGCACGAACGAATCTTCGAAGCCGACTCTTCCCTCGACCTCGTTTTTGTTGACCGAGAAGCTTTTATTCTCGTCGGATTCGTTGTCGTAAATATCGGTTGCGATAACGGTTATCGAGTGTTGACCATTAGTCCAATCAGCATCAATAGTGCAGGTGCCGACGTATTTGCCTGTATTCTGATCCAGAGTCATTGTAACAGGTGTCTCCAAATCGTCGATCACAAATACGACAGACGCGACGCCGGAATCGTCCGTAGCCTCCGCCTCTACAGTGACAGTGCCCTTCAGGAAGTTGTAGTTCGGAGCACCGCCAACCTCGCTGCAGGTGACCGTGACATTAGTCAGCTCCGGGCCCTCGTCGTCGGGTATGTATGTAACGGTAACCTCAGCACAGGAGTCGCTTAGGCATCCTGTGGTCGTGTTCTTAGCTTTGGCATAATAGGTTGTCGTCTGAGTCGGGCTAACCGGGGACGTGACAATCGTCCCGCCGCAGCTACCCTCATACCAGACTACCTCCTCGCCATTTCCGACTGTAGCAGACAGTACAGAAGATCCGCCAGGGCCAATAGTCGCCGGAGTCGCCAAAGCGTTGGTCGGAGTGTCCGGCAGTGTGTGAACAGTGCCGGTTACCGCGAGCCTGGTCGCGCTCTCGCAACCTGTGTCACTTACGCTCGCCGCGTAGTAAGTCGTTGTATTGTTAATAGTCGCGGTATACGGGTTATCCGTGCTAACCACGTTTCCTCCAGTGGCCGCGTCATACCACTTGATCGTGCAGCCAGAAGCAGGAGTGGCGGAGAAGTCGATCGCGCCCGCTCCGCAGATTGCGTTCGTGGACGCGTTGGTGGGAGCGCTTGGAACGTCGTTGATTGTTGCGGTGACCGCTAATCTCGTCGCGCTCTCGCAGCTCTCTGCACTTACGCTTGCCGCGTAGTAGGTCCGGGTGGCAGACAGATTCTCTGTATACGGATTTGCCGTACTAATGACGTTGCCGCCGGTAGCCGCATCGTACCATTTAATCGTGCAACCAGAGGCTGGGGTCGCCGAGAAGTCGATATTCCCTGATCCGCATCGAGCGTTGGACGAAGCGTTTGTAGGAACGCCAGGCAGCGGATTTACTGCAACTGTTATCGGCGTTGCCGTAAATGCAGCAGTTCCGCAGGAGGGTGTGACCAGAACGTTGTATGTGGTTGTGCTGGTCAGACCCGCTGGCGGATCATAAGACGCGCTTGTCGCACCGGTGATCTTGGTGTCGTTGATGGTCGGAGAACCCGTGCCCTGCACCGAATACCACTGATAAGTCAGATCGCCACCACCAGAACCGCTGCTGTAGGTCATAGCGCCCGGATCAGCAGTGCCGCAGAATGTTCCACCACCACCGGTGATTGTCCCGATCGAGAACGTCGAAGTCGCAGTCACAGAGTAAGAGAATGTGCCGTTTGCAACGTTAGCGGCGTTGTAGCTCTTAACGTGCAGATACCACGTGCCGCCAGAGGTCGGCGCCAGGGAGAGTGTGCCGCTGGACCACTGAGTTTCAGTATCCGTCCATGTGTGAGTGGCGTTCTGATCCCAGACATATCGGAAATACTGAACTCCGCCTGCGCCCCAGCCAAGGTTATTCGTCCAGATAACGTTAGTGCCCTGGCAAGGAGTAGTTGTGCTTGGAGTAACGCTGTTTGCGACAGGAGGCGGTGACAGCGTATAGGCGGAAGTAGTTCCAACATAGCTCGTCGTATTAGCCCATGAACCTCTCGATTGGCTGGTGTTGTCTCCAGCAGCGATGTCGTAAGTATACTTCGTGTTAGGGGTAAGGCCGGTGTTGTTAAGCGATGTTCCAGTACCCCAACCATATACGGAGGTATTATCGCGGCGGACGTTGACGCCGACGTCACCTCTTCGATAGTGGCAACTTCCGCCGTTGGTGTTATCCGAATCCTCAGTAGCGCCATCAGCGACACCAACGCCTTTATCCAGCGGGATAGCCCAGGCCAGATTAATCTGAGTCGGGCTGACCGCGCTTACGCTGGAAAAGCTGGGATTATTCGGAGCAACGTTGTCGACATAGACCGCGCACCAGTGGCAATTGCCCGTATTGTTGTATGTCCATCCACCGCTGGAACCACTAGCCTGCCCCGAAGTTCGACCGGATCGGCTGATTCCGAAGAAGTGGAGACGTCTATAGCCAGTCACACCGGTTTCTGTGTGAGACCAGCTGGAACCGCTGTTAGTTGTAAATTTATAGTTGGTATCGGCTCCGGAAAGCCCTCGACCCCACTGGTAGTATCCTGTCTTCCAGAATGGGATGAACTGGGCAGTGACGGTGCCGCTGGCGGTTACGGTGGTGTTGTTAGTGTACATTGTGTAACCGCTGGTCGGGTTTGCGACGCCGTTGAAGTTCGACAGCGTCATCTTAGGATACCAGCCGTCCTGTTCGTTGTAGATACTGTACCCACCGTATACATCGGACTGGAGGCTTACGCTGGGTTCTTCCTGGTTATGGTCTGCGCCGTTTCGCAGACTCATCGTGCCTTGCCAGGCTCCGCCACCAGATCCTTGCTGGATCTTAAATAGAATTCTCGTCCAACCAGCAGGGAAGCTCGTAGAACCAACAATATCAGAATCACGAGTCAAACCGCGACCAATGTCATTTGTATGAATAAGAGCGCCGTTGCGCCAAACCTTGCATCCATCATCAGAACCAATAGCAATTCTGGGAGCAGCTCCGTTAGGAGCATATACCCAGGCCATAGCATAGCCCGCCTGGTTCGGAACACCTTCCTTGCCCCATTTGGTGCCGAAATTCAAGGTGTTGGCACTGTTACAGTCGCCAGCGTTGTGCGCCTCAGGCTTTTTGCCGCCAAAGAGTCCGTCTACAATTGCCGTTCCTTTGTTAGTCTCTACATAGGGGTATAGATACAGGTTCGCTTCATCGAGACCGTTGGTGTTGGCCAGGGCGGTCGAACTGAACGGGCCCAGGACGACCCATTTATTAAGATATGCCCAGCGGGCTCCGTACCCCTGTACTTGGCCGACCATCGTGACTGAGGAGCCTTCTGCTTTACAGGGGTTTGTGTTTTCGCTGGTATTGATTCTAACACCATTGCGGTTTGCCAGATTACTAACTTCGCCATACCATAGAGTCAGCCAGGCACAGAGATCGCCACAGCCGGTTTGTGTGCGCGCCGACGCATCACTCGTATTATTGCTGGTGTTCAAGCTCCTCGCAAGAGGATTGGCTGCGCTACCCCTATAGGCATCATGTCGGAGGAATTTTTGAGTATAATAACCCCGTCCAGACCAATTCCAGCCGTGGTTCCAGTTGGCAGTGCGGTGGTTACCTGATACTGCCCAGCAGTAGGATAAGGTCCTGTTCTCACAGTTTGTCAAGCTAGCCCAACTGCCAGATAAAATGGGGTTAACAACTCCCGAGTTGTTCGTCCACGCAAATGCGGGGGTAGCTGCGAATGTTACAAGTAAACTAATACAGACTCCCGCTAATATATAAAACCTCTTAATGCTCTTGAACAAAACCTTACCTCCGCAAACAAAAGTGTAATAGGGTCACGCGTGACGTAGCTTTTTGAATTATTCTTCAGCGTAGATTTGCACGTTACTGCCTGTACAGACTCTAAGCAATTTTGCAGAGGTAAAACGGGGTATCTTACTGCGAAGCACTACCATAAAACCTCATATGCCGGGCAAAGGAGCTAACCGCTGTTTCCCCGACACGTACTGCTTTTGTCATATCCATTGTTGCAATATGGCAAATAATACTCTGCACTTATGTGCTATTATGATACAACCACTACTATAGCCAGTATGCCAGCTTTATTGGGTCAAGTCAACCTGGTAATTGGCATTAATCTGGCTGTGTGCATGATTAGACAGCATGCACACAGCCGTTTTCTTACGGGCACCTAAACTATGGCTCATCGCCCTTAACGTAAAGATATTTGACCATGGTCAGATAATCGTTGTTGTCTGTGAATCCATCGCCGTTGATATCCCCGGCAGCGCCGTCACCCCAGTTGCTGCGCAATACAGCATAGTCGAGGGCGTTGACAACGTTATCGCCCATAGGCTTACCAGGCGTTGCGAGGTCTCCTCCGCGCAGGACCTTCGGCCCCAGGAAGTTCACCTCAGCCTGGCCCTTGGTCATCGTGACATCGCGTTTTGACCGCAGATGCCACTGCGTCTTGGCGCTGATTGAAGTGATCTCAGGTATGTCGACAAAGTTATAATATGCCTTGCCGTTTATAAAATTCAGATTTAGAACCCGACTGTCACTACCGTTAAGCACGAAAGTAACAGGGCGGGTGCACAATACAAACGAATCCTCAAAGCCTACCAATCCCTCGATCTCGTTCTTGTTGACAGTGAAATTCTTGGTATCGTCAGACTCGTTATTGTAGATGTCGGTTGCAACGACAGTAATCGAGTGCTGTCCGTTGGTCCAGTCTGCATCAATCGTGCTGGTGCCGACGTACTTACCAGTATTCGGATCGAAAGTCATGGTGATTGGAGTCTCTGAATCGTCGATATAGAACACGACAGACCCCACACCGGAATCGTCGGTAGCTTCGGCCTCTACAGTAAGAGTGCCCTTCAGGAAGTTGTAGTTCGGAGCGCCGCCTATTTCGCTGCACGTGACAGAGACGTTGCTAAGCTCCGGCCCTTCGTCGTCGGGGACAAAGGTTACGGTAACCTGTGCGCAGGACACGCTCAAGCAACCCGTGGTCGAGTTCTTAGCCTTGGCATAGTATGTAGTCGTCTCAGTCGGGCTGACCGGTGAGGTGACTACAGTGCCGCCGCAGCTATCCTTATACCAAACCACTTCCTCGCCGTTTCCTACAGTAGCGGAAAGCACAGAGGAGCCGCCAGGGCCAATAGACGACGGTGTCGCCTCGGGATCAGTTGGAGTATTAGGCAGAGCCTGCGCAGTCACTGTGTAGTCGTAGGTTCCATTGCCGACGTCTTCGGCGTTGTATCCCTTAATGTGCAGATACCACGTGCCAGCCGCTGTCGGAGAAAGGGTCAGCGTGCCACTGGTCCACTTGGTTTCGGTGTCTGTCCAAGTATGTGTAGCGCTCTGATCCCACGCGTATCTTAAATACTCAACTTTGCCAGCGCCCCAGCCAAGAGTATTTGTCCAAACCACATTGCCATCCTGGCAGGGTGTAGAAGTATCAGCAGTAACAGTGGCAGCTATCGGCGCTACGGACAAGGTATACTTCGTCGCAGTAGCCGAATAGCCAGTAAAAACCCCGTCTCCATTGCAGGCCTTGGCCTTATAGGTGTAGGGCGTGTTTGCGGAAAGCCCTGAGATGTCGATATAGTTCTGCGTAACTTTACCGAGGTCTGCATTGCCGTCGTGGAAGACCACACCAGAGGAACCGGCAGTCAGATTGGCCGGCCCGGTAGTGTTTACTCTAAAGCCTGTCGCAGTTATGTTGCTGAAAGTAGGAGTGGTCGGCGTATTCTGCAGAGTATATCTCGACGCTGTATCGCTATTGGCACTATTCAGATCGCCGTTCCAAGCTCTGATGCTGCGTGTATAGGAAGTGTTAGCGGAGAGTCCGGTTTCTGTAAGGTCCGCACTAGTCTGACGTATTGTTTCGGAACCCGCCACTTTTCGAGTGCCGCCATCCATAAGGTCGAAGCCGTATTGGTTCTTGTTTGCAGCGCCTGCGTTAGCTGTCCATCTTATCTCTGTAGTGCTTAAAGCAGTGGCTGCTATGCCCGTGGGTGTAGCCGGCGCATACCCTGTCCACGTTATGTCGTCCCAGTTACATGGATCAGCAGACGAGAAGTGTAATCCTATTGCTACCCGCCATATTCCCGCATTTATGTTTGCGGCGCTACGTGTGACATTTCTGCTTCTTGTGAGCCACGGATCTTTAGCTTCGAAATAGCAATTGTTATTGTCATTGCATATCGCCTTAAAGCTCACCCAGCCAAAAACTCCCCTAGCTGAAGGGTGTTGTCCTCTAGAGCCTATATTTTCCCACACTAATCCAGATCCCGGATTGTGCCAGATATAGTAACTACGTATGTCGGCCGCGCTGTATAATCCTACAGCCAACATTCCCCCAAGCCAATCATACGAAGAAAGCATCAAAACATCTCGGTAACTGCCTCTCGACTGGCTTGTTCCAACGAGGGCGTAATCCTGAAGGCAATACAGCCACGCTGTAGCCTCACCTGCATAGCTAGGTCGACTGCCTGTTAAACGCCAATGATGCGATGTTTGGCCAGCGGATCTATACGCACTTCCAGTTCCAGCCGTATGGGTAGGGCTGGAAGCGTAAGTCATTGACGTTCCGGCTCGAAGTACCCAAGATGAAGGTATACTACCACTAAAAGTTTCAGTCCAGTTGGCAGCAAACGAAGGTAATGATATAGCGAGCAATACTAATATCGCTACAAATATGGCGAAAGCGGTTCGCCATTGATCGCGTAGAAGTTTTTTTAACATAGCAGTGCCTCCACAAACGGTCGTCACCTTAATTGGTGATCTCGCCCAGTACTTACTACATAGAAATAAGTAACACCAATGGCCCGGTTACACTACTATAACTCGGGCCCTTGGAAATTATGGCTGCACATCCTGTACAGTAAAACTAAGTCAGTTTGCTTAAGAAAACCTTCTCTTAACCCCAATCAAACAAACCAACCCACTAACCAGCATCAGGCAAGTCGCCGGCTCAGGTATTTCATTTGGGCCTGGGCCATAGGTCGCATTTCCGAAAAGGAAGCCTGCTTCGCAATTAGCCCACAAATCATCAGCATTGTCCGGCATATAATAAGACTTAAAGCTGAATGTCATACGATCCCCTACTAAGAGGCCTTCCACAAATGGATAATTTTGCCAATCGAGGAAATTACCCGGACGCACAGTAAAGTGCCAATCCCCAGTCTGTGCAAATCCCCACAATTT
The DNA here is from genome assembly GCA_050948905.1 of Armatimonadota bacterium. Taxonomy (GTDB): domain Bacteria; phylum Armatimonadota; class UBA5829; order UBA5829; family UBA5829; genus DTKD01. The sequence goes on from JBMNES010000001.1 coordinate 2,572,368, forward strand.
CGACGTGTCGATATAGTCGGGCAAATGGATCATAAAACCGTCAATTTCGTTCTTGGTCGTATTGTACAATTCGTATGAATAAGTATATACGCCACTATCCAGCGACCAACTCGGAGTGAGTATCGCCACCTGCTGGGTAGGCGTTGCCCTCATCTCGCAAGGCTCCCAGGCAGCGAATGCACCAGAGCACAGCACTACGACGGCTGCCATGACAAACATCATTACTAAGAGACGTCGCATTATTCTCTTCTCCTTCCTTCCTTAGATCTGAAGCGAGCCTCAACGGGCTCTTAGCTTCGCAAGAACCTGCGCTTAAGCACACCCACAAACCCGAATCCGGACAAAGCCATCGTCAACGCCGGCCATTCCGGAATATCCGGCTCCGTTCCAGGGCCGTATACGTATTCATTGTAGTTGTGAATTGCCATAGCAGCGGCAATGCTGCCCGCGTACAGTTCCGGTCCGTAAATGTTGATGAAAGAGAAACCCAGGCTCTCCCCAGGTGCAAGGCCGAGGCCGTCGGAAGTCCAACGGAACTTCGTGCTTGCGAGCAAGGTTTCGGTGATTTCATCATAGTACAGTTTGTGGTCCATATGCGGCATCATCGCCTGCCCGGTTAGCAGGTTTCCCCAGTCGTAATTATCTGCTCCCCAGTAAAACTCGACGCCGCCCGGAGTCACATTTCGATAGCCATCCATAACCCTGAAAGACATAGGGTCAAACACAGCGGTATCTGCCGATCCGACACAAGTCAGATAGAAATCGTGCATCTCAGTTGAAGTATTGTTGGTCACCCAATAAACATATTCGTAAGGCCCAGGTGCAACTCCGGGAGAGACCTGCAACACAACCTCGACATTTCCAGGCGCGCCGTAGGAAGTTAACAAGACAGGTTCATAGTAGTTGGTATACTGATCCGCGAATGCAGGGGAGACCGCGAAGAGGGCGACCGCCACTAATGCGAAGAAAACAACCTGAAGCCGCGGCAATCGACCCGCGCTAAGATGACCACAAATCATTATATAAAGTTCTCCTTGTCCTGCATCAATCAACACGCAGAGGCAACTTTTATCACCTCTGGCAAGAAACCAAGGAGCTGTTCGTCTGCCAATAGTCACCCAACAGAAACACTCCAAAAACCTGTGCTCTGAGGGTCCGGCCACAGCAAACCTGACCAGTCCTCGATATCAGCACCGCTCACGGGCGTCTAATGATCTCATAAGGATCGACTTACAGGTTCAGTCTAACATGCAAGCAATCGTTTGACAACAGGTAGCGCTCAAATAATACCTGGTAATAATACCAGATTTGCGATATTCGGCTATAATATTGCGTGAATTGTCAAGGCGAGTCACAGCCACTGCTGCGAGATCACTCTAGCTCTCGTCGCACTCAACTACAATCGCATCTATAAAGCGTTCGCCGTTAATTGTGGTGATTCCTCCCAGTGCCCACACGTGATCTCCACACGCAATTGGCCCATCCCAGATTATCCCTATTCCCCCCACGCGATCTTCCTGCTGGGCATAGAACAAGCCTGCGAAGTGTTCAGATGATGTCGACGCAATGAGAGAGTCTACACGCACCAGGGTGTTATCCGGACAGGATTTGGCTTGCGAAAGCGAGACGGGCTGCGGCAAGTCTAACACAGTCAAATTGACGTGTGCCTGCGCAGCGACTTCTGACCCGACGCTCACGCCGGCTGTTACACTAATTGTATAAGGTGTACAATTAACCTGCGAGCTTGCTAAAATGAGCGATATAATTAATAATATGCCAATAAGAGGCGCTCTCATCAAACACTTCCTTACGAATCACCTGTACATTCAATATACCATCTGCCGCAGAGTATGCAAGGGTTATTATTGCTGGGAACCGAGCCTGCATCGGAGGCGTATCTTAAAGCAACTGAAGAAGGCCGCGTAAAATAAATGTGGAGTTTTCTTATATGAGGAAGAGACCTTTTTCATTAGAATATGTTTGTCAAAAACACAATGAAAAGAGGTCTCTATGGAAGCTATTATACAACAAACGGTTTTGAATTTGGTTGGTGAATGGCAGTCGCTTCTCTGTAAGCATGGGTTATCTGATATAGATGCTACTTGTTCTGCGTTGGCCGAGGCGAGCAAATTGGCGGCTAGTGAGCTGATGTCCGTGTTAATAACTAAGCTTGATGAATCGTTGTTTGAAGCAAAATCAGAGCGCAAGGAACTAGGTTTGAAAGTCAAGCAGCGGGATCGCAAGCGCGAATATCTAACTGGTTTAGGCTGGCTTAGATATAGTCGCAGCTACTATTCAGACGAGATTAACGACTGTTATTGCTATCCAGTGGATACGATAATCGGCGTATCTTCCGGGCAACGGATAAGCCCTGGCGTATGCGCTGCTCTCGTGGGCAACGCTGCCAAAGTCTCTATGCGATCCAGTTCTGATGAAGTAACTGGTGGCGACATCAGCGCTCAGAGCGTGTGCAACAAGGTCCGCTGCGTAGATTTGCCGGAGCTATTTCCTGACATTCGCCGTGAAGTATCCGAGCTTCATATCTTTGCCGATGAGGATCATGTCAGCTTGCAGGATGGTCGGACGAAAATCGTTCCTTTGGTGACTATAGCTGAGGGTTTGAAAGGGGTAGGCAAGGATCGGCGCGAGTTAATACATCGTGTTCATTTCACCTCTGATATTTCCGATGTTGAGTCGTTGTGGAATCGTGTTTATGCGTATGCCGATAAGACTTATGATCTTGGAAGCGTCGAGCGAGTAGTTATTCATGGTGACGGAGCGGGTTGGATAAAGAGAGGTTTAGATGCATTCTGTGATGCTCGCTTTGCGTTGGATGGTTTTCACCTGCGCAAGAGGCTGATGTCATTCATATCGGCGGCGGGTTCTGAGTGCGTTTATGCTCTATTGGAGGACAACAGGCGCGAAGACTTTGAGTTATTGGGACGAGCTCTAATTCGCGACTGCAAGGATTGTTCAAAGAAGAAACGACTCAAGGAAGACCTGAAATATGTGCTCAATCAATGGGATGGTATTTTAACTCGTCTGAAAGGTGATGTTATCGGCAGTTGCACCGAGGCGCAGGTCAGCCACGTTCTATCTCAGAGACTAAGCCGCAATCCTATGGGCTGGAGCGAAGCCGGCGTGAATGCAATGGCCTCTCTTAGGGTCTATATTAAAAACGGTGGTGTGGTTACAAGAGAGAACTTCATACCTGGAGAAAAACAAGCCAGTGAGCTATCCAAACACGCTGATGAGATTGTGAGATCCTTTCTCGACTTCAAGCTGGATCGATCCCTGTTTGAACGTGAAATCCCGAGGTATGGGAAAGTCACGCCAATATCTATAATTCTCAAATCACTAGGCTCGCTGCCTAAAGACAACTGGAGCAAAAACTAAACGGATGCGCAACTGGAGAAAAAGGTCAACCCAAATCTCCACAACTATTTGACACCGCCACTGAAGAATATCTGCTTGACGGTATGGCCTCAAGCAGGAATAATGACATTGATAGGCTGGTCTATTTCACCTATTGTATATACTGCATATTCCGGGCCATTGGGTGGCGCATATATAAACCAAAAGGAGACTCACCATAAATGACGAGGTTACAAAGGATCGTTTGTCTGGTTGTTATGTCCGCAGCGCTGTCGGTGCTGATAATTCCGGTCGTCTGGGCTGATGGATCTAACCTTGTCGTTGGAGATGTTGTATCTGTAGTTGTAGATGGTGAAAAAGAGCTGACCAAGCCGTATGAGATCAACGCCGAGGGCTGTATTCGGGTCTCGATGATTGGGGAGGTAAAATTGCAGGGCTTAAATACCTCCGAAGCGGCGGCGGTATTAACCGAGGCTTTGACGGATATCTTGGTGAACCCCCAGGTGAGCGTGCAATTTCTTGAGCGCGCAAAGATGAACGTTTTCGTGGTCGGTCAGGTTCTGAAAAGAGGGCTTGTTGATGTTGGGGTTGGAGATCGTGTTATACAAGCCCTCGCACAGGCGGGTTATGACGATACCGCCGAGTTGTCTCACGTCAATGTTCGCAGGGGCGATAAGGTCATTGACCTGGATTTGACGAAATATCTCACTGGAGAAGATCTCAGTGTAAATATAGAACTGCTTTCTGGAGATACGGTTGTTGTGCCCAGGGTGGATATGATCGGCTCCGTGATGGTGCTCGGCCAGGCCGCAAAAACCGGCCCCGTGCCATTAAAACGAGACAGTACATTTCGCGATGTAATGGGCCTGATAGGCAACGTGAATATCGATGCTGATCTCGATAACATCACGATCAAGCGCGAAGGTGTGCAGGAGCCCATTCACGTGGACTACAAAATGGCAATGGCAGGCGTGCCGGAGGCTGATGTCAAAATTCTGCCTGGAGATACTATTTTCGTGCCGCAAACTGAAGGGGCGTTTTTCACGGTCCTCGGCGGTGTGAACAGACCGGGACAGTATCCCCTTAAAGACAAGTTGATGCTCAGCGAAGCCATTGGAGCGGCCGGCGGAGCGACGATAAATGTTGGAGATCTGCGCAAAGTGCAGGTTATGCGTGGCACCGGCCGGGATCCCAAACAGACCGAGACAACCAATTTTGACCTTACGAAAATACTGCAAGGCGGATTGGCTGAGCCAGCAGTCCAACGTGGGGATGTGATCTACGTCGCTGTGCATAAACCCAGCCCGACCCTGCTTCAGATGCTGCAATATGCACTGCCGTTTGCCTGGCTATTCAGACGCTAAGGGCACGGATTTATGGGGTTACGCCGGTCATCACAATGATCTCGTAAGGCGTAGCCCCCCAGCCATAGCCGGGCAAGGCTCGAACCACCCCAGGGTCTCGAACAGAGAAACCGCTGATGCTGCGGGAAAGCGGGAGAGTGCGTCTTCTTTCCTTCATATACTTCTGAAATCTCTCGAACCAAAGCTCAGGAGGATCGGCCTCCCTTTTGAACTCTGCCATACAATCTTCCGGATCCCGCAGATAATCCCGCCATAGTTTCGATTTATGCACCAAATACCACGTCTCAGTAGCCGGATAGGTGTCGACTTCGGAGGTCATCAATATCACACGCATAGGAAATCCAGCGGCATTCAGTTCGACAACATCATCGTCGCTGCGAGGCAGCCAGATAGCGGTTACATCCATCCTCCAAGCCGCCAGCCACGGCAAATCTGAGTATACCACCCCACGCAATCCGCCTGCACTTAAAGACACGAAGAACTCGTTGGGGTTTGCGATCTCGCTTCGAGGCGCTGGATTGCGGAGTACCATAATCTGCGCCACAGAGGGCAGGCACGATGCTGCGATAACCACTCCGATTGCTAAATTGATATATACCGGGTGTAACTTACGATCGTCTATAATCTGGAAAAAGTATGCCGAACCGAATATTCCGAATATGGGTGAAAATAGAATAATGGCGCGAGTATCCACATTAAATACTGCGAAAACAACCACTGAAAACCCGACGGCCAAATAGATGAATCTTCTCACCATATTGCCGGATTCGGACCTGAATCTGTAAAGCATGCTGACTACCACCATAGGCAGCATAGCCAGTCCGAGTATAGGGACAAACGCCAGGATCAGTTTGGAAGAACCGGCGATCAGTTTCGTTGTGAATGCATTGAAGTGCTCTAGTGGGAATAATATAGCCCGTGCGATGTTTCTTACACCTTCATCGGTCGTGCGAAACAGAACGTCGCCTGGATAGACCGTGGAGTCCACGAAAACATCCCATGCATTGGCAGCGAGAATTGAGCCACCGGTAAGAGAAGCGTTGCGGTATGCCCAGGGCGCTATCATCACCGCCACCGCTGCCACAAAGACAGCCGCATGCCATCGCCTGCCTTTAACACCGAATGCGTAGTGTATGGTGAGCGGGATGATCAAAAACAGCAATATGTGATTGATCATAAAGAGCAGGGCGGTGAAAAACGCTGAGAAAATCAAGAAGCCAAGATTGACAAACCGCCGGTTGCTTGAGGCCGTTCTTTGATGAAACAGCACACAAAATAACAGCAAAGAGAACACAAAGGACGCCATAGTCCATTCGGTGCCGGAAGCGCCTGCATCGATAACCGGCCCACTTACCGCCACTACGGCTGTAGCGAGCAGGCCTACCCGTATATCAAATACGAGCCACCCGAGCACAAACGTGCTGAGAATGATCAGGATGAGAAAAAACAATGAGACCCAAATAATAGCCTGATCGCTGGGGCCCTTTTTGTAGTACAGAGCAGCTACTGCGTAAGGAAATACAGGGGCTGTGTTAATCTCTGCCGTCCGACGCCCACTGTCGGCCATCAAGCCAACATTAAAAGGGCGAATAACGCGCGTAGTGAAGCCCTGGCCCTTAGAGATGTTTTTTGCTACCTGTGCTATATCTATGGCGTGCCTATCCGTAAGACCAACAAATGTCGTCTTATAGTACAAAGCCCCGAAAAAGGCCAGCGCGCCGATAATTATTGCGGTCCAGATGATTTTTTTCCACGGCAGTTTTACAGTCATCCGCCGTCGTTTCACAGCACCTGGATATAACTCAGTGTTCAAGTAGCTCTCCTTCGCATAGCCTGATCAACGACCCGGCTGATAAGCTTTGATGGTCTCCTCATAGGCCTGCTCCAGCTTTGTTACACTTGATTTCCAAGAGAAGTCCCTGACTACCTTATCTCGCCCGGCCTTGCCTGTTTCCTGGGCCGATTTCTGGTGATCCAATAATTTAATTACCTCATCTATCATATCAGAAATGCCATCTGCTTGAACAACTCCCGGACAACCTGCTCCCAGCGGTCGGGTCGATATGGAGGTAGTCACTACCGGCAAAGCCATCGCCATAGCCTCAAGTATTTTATTTTGCACCCCTACAGCCACCCGCATCGGGACCACAGCTAACGTTGAAGAGTCAAGATAAGGTCGAATATCGTCGACGAAACCGGTGACCGTGATGCCGGGGTTCTCTTGCAGTCTGAGGATATCCGAAGGCGGGTCACTGCCGACAATGACAAACTCGGCATCGGAATATCGAGTTTTTACTGCTGGAAACACATTAGTTGCAAACCATGTTGCGGCTTCAGCGTTGGGGTAATAGCCCATTTTTCCACTGAAGACAATTCGATGAGGAGATTTTTCTGATCCCATAGGCGCGAAATATTCCGTGTCGACGCCATTTGGAACCACTTCAATCGTAAGTGAGGGGCCAAGCGACTTCAGTTCGCTGCATTCGGAATCTGATGTTATGACCACTTTTTGGAATGAAGATAACACACGAGGCTCATAGCGCTTGAGTTTGAAATGTTCCTCCACCATAAGCAGGCGGCTGACAGGATTCCTTTTTGAGAACCTCATTTGACCGAACAGGCCGGTCAGACAATCCACCGAGTCGAACACTATCGGCGTCTGCCCACAAACACCAGCAAAATGCGCGGCCCTTAAATGCTCGATGTGCACCACATCGAATTTCTCTGCTGCGGTTAATTTTCTGAGGTAAGCTTGCATCGCCGGCGACCAGCAATAGGCCGCGCAGAGAGGAGTTGGGGTCGGAAGCGCCATAAGCGACTGCGTCATACCTCGCAATTTTGAATGAGGCACTATATGAAATTGCTTCACTACCTCTGCAAGTTCATCGAATCCTGCCTTTTTGTTTTCGCCGAGCGCGGCGACGTGTATGTCGTGACGCTGGGCCAATTCTTTTATGAAATGAAATGGCCGCACCCTTATTCTGGATGGGACATACGGTGCAATGAACAGAATTCTCATGACATCAGCCCATCGTAAAGGGAGAGCAGCCTCTGCCCTACCCTTTCCCAGGAGTATTTCTCGCACACCAATCTGCGCCCGTTTGCACCTAGTTTATCGGCCATCTCGCGATCAGTAAGAATTTTAGTCACGGCGTTGGCAAAGTCGTCAGGGGTATCCGCTATAAGCAGATGCTCGCCGGAATTGACAGCCAAGCCCTCTGCCCCGATGGATGTCGATACCACAGGTAAACCCATAGCCAGTGCGTTCAATATTTTGACTCGGACGCCGCTACCGGAGCGCAGAGGCACGATAAAGACGCCGCACTGGCGCGAAAGTTGCCTGTCATCATCCACGTAGCCGATAATATTGACTCGCTTATCCTCAGCCAGGGCTAAAATGGAATCCACAGGCTTTTGGCCAGCGATAGTCAGGCTGCAATCAGGAACCTGCTGGGAGACCAGTGGCAAAATCTCTCTGTAAAAATACAGCATAGAATCAATATTGGGTGGCCAATGCATCGTTCCGATTGATAGAATATTCTGTGAACCCTGCATGCGTTCAATTGGCTGAAAATGTTGGACATCCACGCCAATGGGTACCGCCTGCACTGATTTCAGGCGATCGTCCAGAGACTTCAGGCTCCTGACATCCTGTTCGCTTACCATAAGGACTAAATCGCTGCGCCTGCATATATCAAGCTCGTATTTGCGTAATTTCGGCCACTCGAATGCAGCGTAAGTGCGCATTGGAAGATTCTCAGCAGTTTGAGCAATTCGCTCGATAATCAATGATTCAACGTTGTGATTGTCCAGCACCACTTTATAAGGGCCATTGAAATCCACAAATTGTGCCATCTGCAAATGGTCTATGTGGATCACATCGGGCTTGAAAGCTGCGATTGCCTCTCTAATGGCCTGTTGCATCTGTGAGCGATAGTCCCTGTTGATTATAAACGAACGACCGGTGATGATGCTGGCGGTTAAATCGGCCAGTTGACTGATTTTGGTTCGTTTTAGATCTACCTCGAGGCCATCGCCAAGTTTCCTAAGTTCCGGGATCAACCGGGCCTCTTCCTGGCCTCTCAAATACGATACAGTGAAAACTTCGTGGGCTGAGGAGAGGATTTTCAGCGTGTGATACGATTTTATCTTGCCGCCGGAGTCCAAAGGGAGCGGAAATAGATGTGCTAGAAAGAGTATTCGCATATATAATTCACTCGACGGATTGGTTTGAAGATGTGGTTAATGACCTGACGATCTCTTTGGAAGCGGCTGCAAAAAACTTGCGTATTTTGTCCTCGGTGTCCTTCTCGGAGATCAGGACGGGGCTGGTGGCTCGAACGTAAGCCCACCCGTATTGGGACGGATGCAGCCTGCTCAAAGCCATCTTCAATTGCTGAACAGTGAAGTTGTGCTCCGTATGGGCTCCCCGTGCGAAGAAGTATATCGCCACGCTTTGTGCCCCGGAGTTAGGCTCCTCGACAAACAATTTAACTGCATCTATCTTGCGGCCTGCATAAGGGATCTTCGCGGTAGATTGCTTCACGTTGAATCCGGATCCGCTGAAACACATCTCAGATACGTGCCAACTCCGGCGGTCGTTGCCTTTGTAGATTACCATTAGCTCTAACGGAGTGCCGTATTTGTCGACGTAAACCCGCTTCAAGGAGTCCTTTGCCGCGATGTTCCAGCCTTCGAGGGATTGCTTGTCAAACTGTAATGGCTTGCCACTGCTGGTCCAGGAGCCAATTTGTGCGGGCAGGGAGGCGAGATCAGAGCCTGCGGGCGCGATGGACTCTCTCGTGTGCGCCCAACAAGTTATCGCAATCGAAATAAACAATATCAGGACGACTGCGGCGTAGTTCGGGCGCTTAGCCATTCAAACCCCCAATTTATGAAAAACAGAATTACGATAGCGGCCAAGAAGAGCAATGGGCTGGAATAATCGTGATATATTCGTAGAGCGATCTCCCAATTCCAATACGACCCCACCAGCGCGATTGATGTTATTCTCACGATGTTTGCTATCAGAGCAATAGGCAGCGCTAGGAAGAATAGAACCCATTTGAGCTTCGGAGGCAGATTCGTGATATATGCGAAAACCGCCGTGACGCCGACTAAAGCCACCAGTGAGCTCATTCCGCTGCACGCCTGCGCCACCTCGAAGCTGAACCCGTCAACGCTGAGTTGAATCCCGGCGCGAACGACTTCCAGTCCGGTCAGGCTCAGAAGCGATGCAGTGGCTGTACTCGCCATAATCTGCATTGGTAAGCCCAGCCTGTCCAGCACTCCCCCCGGCACCGGAATCATAAATATCATATATGCCAACGGGAACGCCATCAGTTTCACTAATGCGAAGCCGTGGAAATAGATGCAGCCTCCGAGAATTAACAGAATAATAGATAGCGCAGACGGCCCGGACACATCGAGAATCACACCAGTTAGATGCAATATGATCGCAACAACGATTATCACCAAGCCCCAGCGGGATGGATCACGAGACAGCTTCTTCGCCTCAGACCATTTTTTCCAGACGAAGTAACCACAGACAAATGGGACAAGATAGGCAAGGGAATACTGAGTATCCTGCTGCCATTTTTCCCATAGATATTGAAACGTAGGGAGATACATCAGCACAGCCAGAAACGTGACTGAGTATATCCAACGCTTCTCGGCCCTATTTGCAAGTGTAGATTTTGTTTCGTTTGTTGACATCTTATAGCCAAACAGCGGTTTATAGCTGTTGCACTTTCGCTTTGAAGGTTCTAGTTATCGTTTGTTGCGGCGCAATGGAGCTTATAGTCCAGTTTACCTCACTTTTGGCCCCGTCGTAATTGCCGCCGCTGACTTCAGCGCTGCCAGTGATATAGGTCATCTGAGCCGGAACCTTTGCAGAGATCAGAGCATTGTTCACCGCTGTAGTAGAATTGTTTTTGCATTGAAGCGTCAGCGTTATAATCTGTCCCGGATACACGCTTTCGGAAGACGTAAGTATTTTCAATTCTAACGCCGGTGCAACCGGATAGATTTTGCAGGCCGTATCAGAAGCAAGATTCTGAACTGATAGAACTATATCGCCGTTTACACATTGTTTATCTTCGGTTTTGATGACTACTCCCGTAATGGTATTCCACCATTCCGCTTTGTAGGGGCCATCTTTAAACCCCGACACGGTCACACTGCCGCTAACGGCCGGAACGCTCACCCTGTCGATTGTCTTTTTCCATGTGGCTGGCTGGTTGTCGATCCACAGATGAGCACGATTATTGACCAGGTCCTTCTGTCCCCAGGCTCTCAATGCAGGTGTGGATGTGACAGCCCTGGCATCTACGTAATGGCCATTGGACAGAGGGATATCCTCCATGAACGACTGGTAATATTTTATATAACGGGTCAAACCATATTTGCGGACAGCGGCGATCCACCAGCAGATATTGGCCGTGGCTTCAGAATCGACATGTCCCCACACAAATTTTCGAAACCAAACACCGGAGACGTCGTCTGCCAGTTCCTGGCTTTCGCCCGTATAGTAAATGCCTTTATATGGGCTGCCGTATATATTCGGTCCTCTTATCCCTGTTTCGCCCCACATCGCGGGCTTACCGATGCGCTGACTATAACTGTTAAGCAAAACGCCATATTTTCGCACCGCAAGAGCCGGGTCATAGTCGATGCGGTCGCCCTCAAACCCTCCATCGACGAATAGATTTTTACCGGTGACCTCGTCTATGAACTCTATGTCGTCGATCCGGAATATGCCTTCATTATCCGGAGTGCAACTGCATATTATTTGAATATTAGCTGTATTTGCATCCGCTGGTGGCTTTATTCCCGTGTATACCACCTGCTGCCAATCGTAAGTTCCTAATGGAGCGTGTGGGGTCGTCCATCCGAGATAGTCATTTTCATCATAAGCCTTTGACCACACAATGTTGAAACCCACTCTTCTCCATCGTGATTGACCGATATTTTCTCCTTTCGCCCAAAACTTGAGGGTATAGGTTCGGTTTGGATCAACTGCCACATGATAGGGATTGTAAAAAACGGCTCCGTCTGTGCCGGTGCCTGCATAAGCGGTGATCTTAAAAGATTTGGACCCTGAGTGTGACTGAGTCGAATCGAATGCAAACTCGCCTTGCGTGCCGACAAATGGTAGTAGCATAGAAGCATTTGACGAATTGATGCCGCCGTCAGCCCACGCATAGATCCTCGGACCGTGGCTGTCGGGGGTTGTTCTTGTCGGGCCGATATATTCGTGCAGATCTATATAATCACACGATGAGGTTTTCCAGAAGTCCATCGGTATCGAGTGCCAGAACGACGTTGTTATTAGCGGATTATTTGGGTGGTTCTGGTGCATATAGTCTGCGAAAGCGTTGGCTGCGTTGTAGTGCTCCCCGCTGAACGGGTTCCCTTCATTACAAAACTCAAACGAGTGAATGTTGGTGGCATATCCGTAGCGGGCAATAACATAACGCCAGAAATATTGCTGATAGGTGCGGCCGGCGTGGAAAGCTGATGCATATACGTTGTTATCGCTCTGGCCGCCAGCAGTGCCGTCAGCCTGGATTCGACCGAAGATTTTATCCTGCTTCTCTTGCAAGCATATTTTAAGATAAATGCCGAGGCTCCTGGCCAACTCCAGCTGATAATCGGCCTTCCACGCCTCAAGCTGCGACACATATTTATAGGCATCGAAGTTAGGGCGCGACACCAGTTCGGGGCCAAACTCATCATTATCCAATATCTCACGCAGCGAAACATCCGTGAAATACACAGCGCCGGCAGTCGTGTTACGCACCTTGATATAAGGTGACATAGTCTTCTGGGAAGGCCCACTGTGCACGTCAATTGTCAACAATGACCAGTCATTATCGCCGCTCAATTTCTGAGATTGCACTCCAGCAGCATCCAGATAAGCGCCAAAGTCTTCCTCCCCTGTGACGCCGACTGTCTTTATCCACGCACTAAAACGATAGTCCTTATTGGGCTTGACCCCGACATCAGGCACCCACACCTGGCTGTTGCCGGATATTTTACCCGAAAACAAATCCCCTGGTCGGGCCGCTTCAGTAGTCACGTTTAAATTATTGGGCTGCCATATCCATATTGGAATGCCGCCCTGCCCGCTCAATCCGAACACCACCGGCCCCTGCGACCCCTGCCACCATACTCTCAGCAAGTTAACTTTATTGGCAGCATAGTTAGTATATGCGTCATCCATTGCATAGGTTACGGTGGTGCTGTCGCTAAGCCCGAGCAGGTTCAAATATGCGCCGTCGCTGGTTTCAAAATAACGTGAATCAGTGGAGCTAACTCGCACAAAACCCCGATTTGACGAGGTGATGCAGGTAAAGGTGTTAGACGGAGAGTCGTAGGTAGTCGTACCGCTGGAATCAGTTACCCTAATCTTATATTTCCAAATTCCTGTTGCCTTTGGGCAAAATCTAATGCACCAACAAGGTTGGCCTTGCGGGTAAAGCCAATCCCTTGTGGTTCCGCTAATTGTAATCGGTCTGCGCTCATAGTCTTGAAAATAAAACGCAGGTTGCACAACAGTCGTCTGCCAGTCGTCATTTGAAAACAATCCATCTACGCTAACCCCTACCCCCACGGGCACTCCCGTGCTTGGGGATTCATCATACGGCCAATAGAGATTAGTTGCGGATGTGTTGACATCGAATTTCAACCGAAAAACATCATAAAGAGGCACTTGTGTGGCATCGGCAGCGACATTCGAGACCTCCGGGGCGCAGATAGCAGCACTGCAGGTTATAATCGCCAGTATGATAATCCTTATCAGCAATCTTGACCTGTTCATAAATGCTCCCCTGTTGTAACCTTACCCCAGCATTCAAGCACTGTCAAGAAACGCCTCACTTTGCGATTTCGACGCTGTCAGACCTGCAGCCGACAATCCTTCAGTATGATATTTCTCAAATCTCGGCACCAAACGCAATAGTCGCCAATAGCCCCTAAGCATTCGAACCGCACTAGCTCTTTTCTCCGGTCCAGAACACAGGCGAACTGACCACAGAAGAAGCCGGACGATGGCGCTCAGGGCTATCACTCCTTGCAGTGCATATCTCGCAGCCCGGCTTTTGTTTTTGCGACGTATGAACTTATATGTGCTCAGATACAGTTGCATATTTGTCCACTCCGCTGCCTGTATGCTGCTTTGCTGGCCGAAGTGGGTTATGCTTGCAGTTGGTAGATAGTAGATATTCTTGCCCGACTGAAAAATGCGCTGACACAGGTCGGTCTCTTCGAGATACAGAAAATAAGATTCGTCAAATCCGGATAGCTCCTGAAGTATACGCCGAGGTGCCATTATACACGCACCGAGCAGATGAGCCACCTGAAAAGGAGTATCGTCCTCCATTTTTACCTTACGGAACCGGCGCACAATTTTGTCTAAGTACAGGGCCTTCAAAAATAGCCAGCCTATGCTTGGAAACGTCATCCAATTTGACTCCTGTTGAGAGCCATCAGGATTTTCTATCCGGCAGCCAACAGCCCCCGCGTCGGGGTTATTCACAAGAAATTCCCGCATAATATCGACTGCGTTTGGTTTCACCACTGTATCCGGGTTCAACAGCAGCACATATTCCCCGGTCGCCTCCGCAATGCCGAGATTATTCCCCGCAGCAAAACCCAGATTAGCCTCACTGGCAATCAATTTCACTTGCGGATACTGCTCTTTAACCGCGTCCCCTGAACCGTCCGAGGACGCGTTGTCTACCACAATCACCTCGCAACCAGGCGCGTTCTGCCGAATCGACTCCAGACAGTCGATTAACAAATCACGAGTATTCCAGTTTACGATGATGATTGAGACCAATCCACATACTCCAAAAAGCTAACTCTTCCCTCTAAACCCTGCCCAGAATTTAGGCGACATTAGCCCACGAGTGGATAATCGTACAGCAATTCCACACCTGCTTAGTGCTGTCAATAATGCTCCGTTCTTTGCGTGGCGAATAGAGGAACCCAAATAGTATCTTACAAGTTTACCGCGGACTTCTTTTCGTTCTCGCTCGGCAAAAGTGCGTTGGATTTCCGCTACACACCAGGGCATTACAAAAGCCTTTTCCTTCTTGATGTCCCCCATTTTATCGGAAATCTTCCATTTCGTAGTGGATACCTCAGTGACACTCGCGCGGTAATTCGAAACTATGTGATTTGTATATTCTGTATTTCCAAACACAGATATTCTCTGCAGCAATTCAGTGTCTTCCTGCACTAACATCATCACATCAAAACAACCCGCCTTAAAAAATGCGTCACGCCTAATCAAAGATACGCCACAAGGTATCGCCAATCCCGCAAGCGCAAATGCGAAAATCCTGCCTCTAACCCACGGCAGCATAGTATCACCTATCTGCTTGCCATTATCATCAACCAGGTTATACGCACCAAAGGTCCACATAGCATCGGTTTCTTCTGCTCTACCGAGCAAGTGTGCGTAAGCATCCGGCAGCAAATAGTCATCATCATCCAGAAAGTGCAAATATTTGCCCTGTGAAAGCGCCGCCCCAAGGTTGCGCGCCACACATCGCTCTACTCGGTATGTTGTCAGCACGCGCACACGAGAGTCCGATTGCCAAGGCGCAGTTGCCAAAGGCTCGCCGCTATCGTTTACGACTATAACCTCAAGCTCATCAGCAGATAATCCTTGCTCCAACACACTGCTCACCGCACGAGCAAGCCACTCTTCTCTTTTATAAGTTGGTATGACAGCCGTAATGAGCATTTTTACTTTCCTTCCGGGTCGCACCAGCTACTCACTGTGGAATCGATTCAATTGTCTCGCAAAAATGAGATAACATTGCCTATGCAGCACTTCGCAGACAAAATAGCATACAGCAACCCGCCCGACAACATGCCGTGATGCTTTGAAAAATAGTGACGCTTACTGTCCCGAAGATGTTTAGCAGAGCGAGATTTTGCACGGCTGCTGCTCTGCCCTCCCAAATGCACTATCTCAGACGACGGCTCCACCCACACGCTCCAACCTTGTTTGTGCAGGCGGTAGCACCAGTCTGTTTCCTCATTATACATAAAGAACGACTCGTCCATCAGGCCGATCTGTTCCACCGCAGTTCGTCGAATCACCAGGGCACAGCCTCCAATCCAGTCGGTGACAAACGGCCCCATTTCGCGGACCTGCTCGGCAGTGGTCGGGGTCTCAAAACCCTCTATTCGCCTATCGAGTATTCCACGAATCTCAGTAATCAGTCTCGGAAACCTGGCCCACGAATATTGCAACGTCTCATCGGGGTTTAGCACCAACGGCCCAACAGCGCCGGCATCCGAATGCTCATCCAAGAACCTGACCAATCCAGCAAGCGAACCTTCTCGGCAAATTGTATCAGGGTTCAACAGCATAAAATGCCGGCCAGACGACACCTGATACGCTTGGTTATTAGCTTTCGGAAACCCGACGTTGTCCTGGTTCTCGATAAATTTCACTTGCGGATAAGTCGAACGCACCATATCGACACTGTCGTCAGAAGACTTGTTATCGACAACTATCACTTCATATTCGATTCCCTGTGTCGTATCAAAGATCGATCGCAGGCAATCATCCAGTAGCTCACGAGTATTCCAACTAACTATCGCTATCGACAGATCCAAGGGCTTCTTCCCTACTTATCCTTATGTGGGCGATAGCAACGCCCCATATCAACCACGAATATATCGTAGTAGAAAAAGTAAATATCCCACCGTTATGGTAGGTCGGTATTATGTAGTCACCAATGAACGAAGCAGCGCTTATTCCTGCCATCTGCCCCAACACGGCGAGTATAAACATCTTCGAAGGTCCTCTGGGCATCTGCCTGTAGTTTTTCAGCAACCAGCAAAAACCTGCGACCAGAATGGAGAGAAACAAGAAAGTGCCAGGGTATCCGGTCTCCGCTAGAAGCTGAGAGTAAGTGCCGTGGGCGGAGGTGTAGCTGGTAGTGCCCCATTTTTCACCGTAGTAAAATGTATTATAAGTGCGATAGTTGCCCAGTCCTACGCCCAATGGGAACTTGGCGGCGTACATAGCCCCACCCTTCATTAAGTCGAAGCGGTCGTAGTCGCCTTCTTCCTGAGAAGCGGCAATTACCTGACTATCGACGAATGACCAGGATATCCCTATGCCGACCACCCCAACCGCCAGCAAAGCGAGAAATAACTTCTTGTTCTCCAGCCAACTGACAGTTAACAGCACGACGAATAACCCCATCCAGCCCGATACCCACGACACATTCCTTACAAATGCAGCATAGATGAGTATAGCCAATGCCGCCGCTGCAAAAAGTCGAATAATAACGCGTTTGCGGTTATCCATCAACAATGCAGCCATGTAACCGGCCGGCAAAAACAGCAGCAGCACCCACCAGGACGCCATAATCGGTATCCTGCTGCCCATCAGCGAATTTACGAGGTTAAATATCCCAGAAATCATCAGAGCTATAGTAATCGGCCACAACCATTTTTTGTCTCTAATGGATGTAGCCATCATAACCAGTGCCCCGACACTCAAGACTCTCAGCATAATCTCGATAAAGTTAACAGTGGGGTATTGATATCGCTGATTGACGTGTGGGTCCCAAAAAAGGAACGAGTTCCAGACGTTTATGAAACAAAATACGAGATAAAGGCCGACCGGGAGATAAAACGCGCTTTTTATTCTATTTGGAGGCAGGTTTCCCCATATATATTTGAGAATCCAGATAGCCAACAGAAACCCGAGCATCAACTCGCTGACATAAAGGCCCTTACCTACACCCGACCCGCCTACTGCAATATCAGGAGTTCTACCAAATGGAATGAAGGCTATCAAAGCATAAAGAGCCAGCGTAGACTCAAATTGCCAGGCTATAAGCCCAGCCAGCAGCAGCATACCGATCAGGGCGCAGATATAGTAAAGCTGCATTGCAGCAGCGAAGAGGCCGATCACGATTCCTGCGACTAGCACAATAAAAGTATGGCGGCCAGCCAGAGCCACTCGTTCCGGCGTCCAATCGCTATCCAGCCCCGTCTCTAATTGTGTGCGCTCGCTCACTGTCTTACCGACTCCACTACCCGCCCAAACTCCGCACATATCTTGGACCAGTCATATCTTTGTTCCACGAATGCGCGCGCCCGCCTGCTGAGGCCATTGGCAAGCTCACGATCACCCAGCACTTGCATA
Organism: Armatimonadota bacterium; assembly: GCA_050948905.1. Lineage (GTDB taxonomy): Bacteria > Armatimonadota > UBA5829 > UBA5829 > UBA5829 > DTKD01. Next base: position 2,590,290 of record JBMNES010000001.1, read on the forward strand.
ATCGCTGATGCGAACTCGGAAGGTTCATCTGCTATCATAATGTGCTCTCCGTGAACCGCCTCTATTCCTTGCGCTCCCATAGAAGTCGAAATCACAGGCACACCGGCGGCCATTGCCTCCAGTATCTTCAGCCTGCTTCCGCCGCCTTCCCGCAACGGCACCACACAAGCCGCGCTGGTTCGTAGCACATCTCTAATATCGTCAACGTAGCCAACAAGTTCCACACCAGGGCAATTCTCTATTCCCGCAAGGTTGACTCCATCGTACCTGCCCGTTACGCGCAACTTAATTCCATTATCGGCAATATATGGGTAGATATCCGATACATAATAGCGAACCGCGTCAAGATTCGCGCTGTATGTCAGCGCGCCGTTGTAAATCAACTCTCCCGGTTGCGGGTCCCAAAGCTCTGGCTGATATAGTTCCGTATCCACCCCATTGGGGATAATCTGCACGTTAGACAATTCCGGAGCCGCCTGAAGCAGAAGTTTCCTGTCCTGCTCGGAGACGATTGTAACAGCATCGAAACGACGGCACATTTTGGCCTCCCATCGAGCCGATTTCTTCCAACCCGCCGCCGCTCGCCATCTCTTTAACAGACCCGGCAGCTTATCCGCCGCCCGCTTCATAACCGCATATTCGCAGTTATGCTGATCCAGCACAGTGGGAATTGCGAGATCAGTCGGCACGTAATGGGCCGCGCCAAGGGATGATGCCACCAAAACATCGGGCCGGACAGTCTCTATTGCTTTCTGAATTGATCGTCTTACTCCATCGTCATAAGTGCAGACCACGGACCTCGGAGCCTGGGAAAACAGCCCCAAAACAGACTTTATTCCGCCGGGTTTGAACCAGTGTGACTTATGAAGCGATACCACCTCGCAGATTCCAGCAAGTTGCTGCGCATCTTCGACGTTAGAGTCTTCCTGAAGCAACGAGATCAGGTATACCTTGTGCTCTTTTGCCAGGCCCTTTATTAAATTATAGGCGCGGATCCTGGCACCGTTATCCGGTGGGCACGGAAACCACGCCGAGAGAAATAGTATCTTCACTTAATTATGTCATCCCGACTTATGTTGGCGCAAAACTGCCTCCAGACAGCCCTCAAGATTGCTAACAGCCTGATCCCAATTCCATTTTTCTATAACCAGTCGCCTGCCCTGTTCCCCTAACTGCCTTGCATATTCCGGGTCGGCAATCAGCTTATCCAATAAGCTCGCTATCATTTCAGGGGAATCGTGCGTCGCCAGAAGTCCGTTTACTCCATCCAGCACCGTCTCTCGCACTCCGCCCTCAGCGATTGCAACTACAGGCGTACAACAGGCACTGGCCTCCAGTGGTGCCAGACCGAACGGCTCCAATCTGGAGGTATATATCATCGCAATCGCACCCGATAAGATATTCAGCAACTCTTCGTCACGGACCATCAACTTTGGCACAAAATCCACATCCAGCGACCTTGCCAATGATTCTACGCTGTCCTTATATGACTCATTAGCTCGATTGCCTACCCAATATAGCTGCGGTCGTCTGGATTTCTCAACAGCCGCCACTGCACGCACCGCCCGGTCGACCCCCTTGCGCTCGTCTATCTCCCCCAACCCGACAACGTAGTTGCCTCTTTGCATAGGCACCGGGTGAAATAGCTCCGTGTCGACGCCGAGATAACACACCACGGACTCCAAGCCGTAGGCGCGCTGCAGCGATTCCCTGCTATATAAAGAATTTACCAATATGACATCGTAATTACTGGCTAATTCGCGTTCCTCGTCACGTTCCGCCTGCTGCATATAAGCGACAAACGACCTCAAAATTGGGATTTTCTGTATTCTCTCGGACTTGCCCATATTCAAGTTGGCCTCATAAAGCCATCTGCGGGGTTCCGGCAGATAAAGGGCGCTGGGTGTCTTCAAATAGCGGCCAATCTGGCTCACTACCATATATGCGCACGCGTTGACCAGCACAACATCAAATGTGCCGTCGTCGATCTCTCTTGCGCATTCTCTGCAGTGTGCATCAATAGCGCTGGCCCTGCGCTTCATTTCTATCCGATAAGACAACTTGCCAAGCGCCGAGCTCCAGTCTTTAACCGGAATGACGTGTTCACGCACCCCCACATCACTCAAAGGCAGATACCCGTCCTGAGAAAACGGCGTACACCACGATTCCACGTGATGCCCTCGCTCCACCAGGCCCTTGACCTGGTGATACAAGGCTCGTTTAGCGCCCCCGCTTGCGACGTTATACCATACAGCGATTCGCATCTTTACTCTTCCCTTGCAAGCTGTATAGCCAGGTTGACAAGGGTGCGTCCAGGGTTGGGGTCGATTCTCTTTGCAGCAAACTCGTGTGCCGCAAGTCCCATAGCCTCCCAGTTATCTTTAGCCTGCCAGGCCCGTTCCATAGCAGCGCCTATTGAAGAAGTAGTCGTCGCATCCGCCACAAACGCCGTCTCCGGCTCAATCGCCCACTCTATCACGCCCCCAACATCCGTCACAACAGCCGGCCGGCCACACAGCATGGCTTCGACTAATGCCAGAGGCGCGCTCTCACTTCTGGAGGGTAACACCAGCACATGGGCTTTCTCCCATACTTTGCGAATGTTGTTTGTGTAACCGGCGAAGATAACTTTATCAGCGATCTGATAGTAATCTGCCAATTCTTTTAGATATTGCTCATCAAAACCGTCACCATACAACGACAACTCCCATCGTCTCTGCCGCCATTGCTCAGCTCCCAGTGCCTCAAATAAAATATCTAATCCTTTACTAGTACAATCAAGACGTCCACTAAATGCAAATTTGGCCACGTCACAAGGAGGTAGAGGGAGCGACGAAAAATCATTAATGTTTACTGGGTTTCTGACAATAGCGGGATTGGGCATTGCGCACGCAAGATGTCTTTCAACTATGCGTTGTGTTCCTTTTGAAACAAACAAAGCTGCCTTGGCATTTGATTGTATCTGTCTGGTCACTTTTCGAGCTTCATCACTCGGCAGTTGAAAGTCAAGAGCTGCGTGGACTATCGTAACATACGTTGTATTATATTTGCTTAGTTCTTCGGCAAGATTAGGCAGATAATAACAGTCATAAACCACGCTCAAATTGACAATAATGACATCAGGCTTCCACTCAAACAATGGCCTCAGCTCCGATGACGCGCTTCTCCACATCTCCGCTACGGCTCTAAACGGAGAAAAGCCGGAGTTTTTGAGGCGTTTTATCAACCAGTTTCTTAGTCGCCAGTAGAAGTTTCTTTGCTGCCTGCGCCAGAACAGCTTTGCTCCAGCTTTGGCCGCGTGCTCTGTGCGATTAACCGTCGCAGGCCCTCTCGACAGGCATATACCGACCTCATGACCATCCTCCAGGGCATCTTCCGCCGCTGCCAACCACAGCGGATCACATCCACCCCAAATTCCTTGCTCCAATGTCGATATTATGCCGATTTTCAAAGACTCACTTCTCCTATTTTAACAGTGCCTGTAGATAATCAGATATCTCACGCTCTCTTTTCGCTGGCGCATCGTCTTTAGAGAACCCTACAGCCGCCAGCAACGAACGTATTGCCGTGCTAAGCATTCCACGATTCAGCCCCCGCAGTCCGCCACATCTTACCGCCCTAAATGCCGCGTTCGCAGCCTGCAAATGCCGCTGCCGGGCGCGAAGTGCGTGTGCCGCCAACTGCCAAAATGCAGTCAGCCAATCACCGGTAGACTCTCTGCCGCCCAAAGAATTGATCTGAGCGACTCTTTTCCTAAGTTCCTTCGCACGAATACTATATTCAACAAATGAGTAGTCCCCTGCTAATGCCGCGCCTACAAAAGCATCCCTGAGCGCTGTTTTATCGCCAAGCGATGTCGCCAAATCAAGAGCCGCCACAGTCCAATCCTCGGCTTCAAATATGTTTTGAGCAGCAGCTTTTGCCGCGTGAGTTGCATAAGAGTACATCTCGGCTTGCTGCCTCCTGATGGGAGTCATTGAACCACAGTGTTTTTCAATTATCTTCATATCACCAGCGAGAGTGCTGACAGGGTTGCTCGTTCTGCACCCGGGGTGGACTCTATATATCCCCACAGGCTCGTTCACCAGGCAAAATGAGGTCAGTGCGCTGAGCCTTATCCACAAGTCCCAGTCTTCGCCGTGCGGAAGCGCTGGGTCGAAGCCGCCAGTTTTCTCTACGAGTGACCTGTGAACAACAACCCCTTGAGATGCGAAAATATTTCTGGTCAGCAATGTGTCACGCACATCGCAGCATCGCACTTCTTTGTCAGAAACCAGCAATTCCTGAGGGTGCAAAAACTCTAAATTCGGCCCCATTCTAAGACATCGTCCGTGCGAAGCGCCTGCCTCAGGGTGTTGCTCTATAGCTGCCAGTTGAAGTTCCAGCTTTTTCGGCAGCCACAAGTCGTCTGAATCCAGAAATGCTAAATACTCACCCTCTGCCGCAGCAATTCCAGTGTTGCGAGCAACACACCGCTGCTGATTGGTCTGCCAGATATATTTAATCCGCACATCGCCTATGCTTTCGATAACAGATTTAGTGTCATCTGTCGAGCCATCATCGACGATGATCAATTCAAAGTCTTCATAAGTCTGAGCAAGCACGCTGGCAATGGCCTGCTTAAGCAACTCCGCCCGGTTATAGGTTGGTACAATGACGCTTACTTTTGGCATAGCTAATTGTATTTCCGCCGGGAAAGCGCACTTCTGCAAGAGCAAGCCAAACATATTGCTCTTTTGTAAACAGTATCGATAAGACTGGATTGGAGGCTCTTGGAGTTTAATAATTCACTATACAGCGCAAGATAAGTTTCGGCCATAATATCCGCTGAGTACCGAGCTTGCACGCGAGTAATTCCGTTTTGCGACAACTGCGCGTGATATTCGCCATCTGTTATTACAGACCTTACCAAGTTTGCAACCTCATCCACACCTGCTCGACGATCAAAAAGAACACCATTCACCCCGATATCAATCATCTCCGGGATTCCGCCGACAGATGATGCCACGCTAGGACAGCCGCAAGCCATCGCCTCAAGGATACTCATGGGAAATCCTTCCGAGTAGGATGTAGAAAGAAGACAACCTCCTGAGTTTGCGACTGTGCTATACAATTCTGGCATTTGCCTAGGCGGCACATGATCAAGTATTTTAACTCGACCTTTGAGCCAGTCTCTTATTGTAAGGGATCTCGCGTCAATAGATGCACTTGCCACCCACAAATCAATTGGGTCATCGCGAAGCGCCATTGCGCACGCGACTAAACCGTAAAAATCTTTCATAGGATCGTGGGTTCTGCCAACCCACAGGACAATAGGCTTATCGTGACCCTGTGGATTACAGGGCTTAAACTTGGTTGTATCAATGCCATTATAGATGACGCGAATAGGAACATCGACTTTGTCTTCTATTCGTTTTGCCACTGCAGATGATACTGCAGTATAGGCGTCAACACTTTTGAATGTCGGCTCGGCTTGAAATGCGCCGTGACAAGTCAAAACTAAAGCGCCTTTGAACCTAGCCTTGGCGGCTGATCTCAGCAGTCCACAGTTTGTAGTCAAAGTCACAGCATGCAATACATCGAAATTTTGGCGACACAACAGCTCTGCCAATCCAATGTCTCTGTTGAAGTACAACCTGTCTTCTGGAAAATCGCCAAATAATTCCGCCGATCCGCCATCGTAATACGAGTAAATACTTGTATCAAAACCACGCGCAAGATACTGATCGGCGAGCAAACGCTGAACCATCTCAGCCCCACCCATAGCTACTGTCGGCGTGACTAATAATATTGAAAGATTCCTCTTCAAAGTGAACCTCTTTTGCACAAACCCAGGCACTTGGCGGTTTTAAAAAAGAAATATCGCAACGCAGGTGCATAGTGTTTGCGCTTCTGTTTTGTCGAAAGCGCAATCTCGTATACGCGCTTATAGTTATCCCACATACGCGAAGCAGAAAAATGTTCTTTTATATGTTTAATAGCATTTTCCGAGATGAGGTCATAATTCTCTGGTTTTCGAATCCAATTCAGTGCTTCTATGAGGCCTGCTGTTCCGCGCGATCTCTCGTATAAATAGCCAGTGTTTTTATGTTGCACGACTTCTCCGATGCCACCTACTTTAGGAGCCACCACAGGGCATCCGCAGGCGCCCGCCTCTATCAGACTGAGTCCAAACGATTCGAGTCTCGACGTAGATAAGACTATTCCCCGACTGCTCCGAACGTCTCTGTAAAACTTTGGCATTTCTCGCCAAGGCTTACGTCGCAATACCACTGCTTCTTTCGGCAGCCAATTAGCATACTCGTATTCCTCTGGTGCTCCGTCAACTACGATAAAGTTATAGTTGCCTGCTTCTGGAGTGTTCGCCAACGCAATCACGCCATCAAAGTCCTTAAGCACGTCGGTGTATCTGCCGATCCATGCAATTATGGGCTTACTAGCAGTGATCTCAGCCTCCTTAGGACTGAAAGTATTGACGTCAATGCCATTTGGTATTACCTCAACAGGTTGTGAGACCTTAGGCTGTATGCTTGACGCCGTATATTTCGATACTGCTGTTATACAGTCACTGACTAGGCCACCAGTAAATGTCCCGTGGCACGACTCGATAACTGCTCCATTAAAACCTGCTCTCTTCAAACATATTTGTGTATTTTTTGCAGCCCCTGATATCACGTGAACCAGGTCATACCCGTTGGACATCAACAACTCTGTCAATGAATGATGATTTGCAAAATACACCGGGCAAATGCCTTTAAAGTGCTCAGATCCTCCGCAGTCTGCAAAGAAGAACGCGTCCGCCTCAACGCCATCTTGGCGTTGTAGTTGAATAAGGGTTGCCATTACGGTTTCAGTGCCGCCATGACCACAGACTGAACCGATATGCAGAATTTTCATTGACTCGTTTCCTCAGTAAGTATCGACTGGGGTTGTTTGCGTAGCGATATACAGACTATAGCAACGATATACGGGATTAACGTTATGGCATAACGTTGTGCACACTCGAACAGTAGACTGGCGAACAAAACTAATGCTAAGCACCAATACAACCAGTGAATGGATCGACGCCCGACAAACACATGCCTTAGCACGTCCAAACGAGGTTTGATCAACAATAGGAGCATCCATCCACCAAACAGATTTATAACAGAAATCGACATTCTAATTTGCGGATAGGAAAGCTTGGCTGCTCCTGGTATAGATAAATACTTGACAGGCCAAACGAGCAGGCCACCCAGCATCTTCCCTGTGCGATAAGGAAAAGATTCTACAAACACCCACGGGTGACGAAATATTGCAGACAGCCCTCGTCGAAACCCAATTTTATTCCTAACCAGCGGGTCCGCAACATCTTTTCTCAGTTGTGAATAATGCGATACTGTATAACTTCCCTGCTGCTCAAACGCTGAACTGGAATTGGCTGAGTAGAAGACCTCACCGCCATTATAAGATATCGGCAATAATTCACCGAGAACTATATAGTTTCTAATCGTCCAGGGCAAGACTACTATTGTAAAACCAAGCGACAATACTACTACGACCACACTAGCAGCTTTCACACGTCTTGCAAAAGTGAGGTCAAGCCCGACGTTTAGCACTGCTGCGCTGAAAAAACCTAATAGTTGAATCACAAGCACGGGTCGAAACAAAGCAGCAAGCGCTGTACAACAGCCGGCGGCAAACCACTTCCATAATCCCAAGCGGCCGGAAGCCTTAGTATCCGAAAGCAACAGAGCCAATGCCACTAATTGTAGGGCGCAGGCGGGTAATTCAGACAAGCCGACCATCATAAACATCGCAATAAGAGGCACTAAGCATAGAATAGTCGCTACCCCTACAATTCTTGAAATTGTGATTCCATTGCAGATTGTTGCCAAAGCAGTTACGAATATCACGAGTGATAAGGTATTAACGAATAGAACTGCGCCATTTGCTGATAATCCAAACCTGAGCGGCAAAGCTAGTGCAAACGCCATACCTGGCGGCCGCCACGCGTCCAAAGTCATCAATCCAGATATGCCGTGTTTGGCAAGATATGTTCCCAGCTTCACATAAGCATGATAGTCGCTGATCTGCTTGAGAAGTAGAAACCTCTGTAAAAAACCTGCGATTGGAACCGCCACCAAAAGGCCAATAACGGGCTTGATCAATGCAATTGCCGAGTTTAGCGAGCTCCATCGAGCTATTGCTTTTTTAATCAATGCGTAAACGAATAACACAGCAAGAGCCGCGAACAAAGTGTCATATGGCCCACAATAATAATCCCAGTGAAACGGTAGCAAGCGGGGCAAGAATGGCCCTATCGCAAAAAGAATGAGAGTTGATACAAATATGAGCCACAAAACACGCTCGACAATAGTCATCTGCAGTTTTTCTTCTCTGCTCATATCATCACTCATCACTGGTGCGTTTACAGAACCTCTATTAAATGATCCGCTGCTTTCTGGGCACGCTGTTGCGATTGGCGGACAGGTTCTTCAAGGTCGCGTCTTATCTGGTGGCGCATAGCACTCATTAACTTCACTTTTTCTACAAGCATCTCGGGTGTAAGTTGATGGATGGGAATGCACCAATCAGTATGGCCATATATATCCTGGTTTATACCTGCAGATTTTATGCTGTAGCCAATAGATATTGTCGGCACCAAAGATGATATTGCGGCTATGGTACTGTGGGTTCGCGCGCCGACAAACAATGGCAGTTTTGATATGACCCATTTGTATTCTGCGGCATTCATATCATAGGGCAGTATATTAACTCTGCTGCCCCATTGTGGCAAATCGCGACCGACTTGCAGCATAAATTCGTAGTCGTTGCCGCCATCTACTGTCACGTGTGGCACGAGCAGTATTCTTTCTACGCCTGAATCTAGCAATGCTTTGATGCACTCTGTGGCCGTCTCTTTCCAGGGATCTGCTCTGAAACGACCGACTATAGGGCTAAGATTGAGGCCGATTGGCGAATTTGCCCAAAATTCCTTCATCTCTGGGGCCACGCTCGGCTCAACCGGCTTGAGGAAAAATGCGGGGTCAGCAACTAATTTAACGTTTTCGGTGATACCGAAAGACGCCAGATATTCGACCGTCTTGCTTTCGCGGGCGAGAATAATGTCGAACTGCCTTAAGTGGCGCATCATTTTGTGCTCGTAAACTGCATCGCCATCTACCGGTGGCCCGATGCTTGCCCCCCACAGAACTAACGGCTTGCCAGTCTCTTTTAACATTCCATCTAGCAACATATGCTCACGAGGCATGCCGTGGTCCATAGAATAATTATCACCGCCGATTTGCAGCGCGCAGACGGACTGTTTGATGCCCTCGTACTGGGCGCGAAAGTGGAAATGACGATAATCCGTCGATCTTCTATGCAAAACCCGATAATTCCACCAGGCCAGGCTGTACTTCGCTGCTGGCATAGAACCGTGCGGACAGTGGACAATTCTATCATCTGTCTCGCGATGCGCGTCTCCAGCAGCATCATCTCCACCAAAGCTGCTCAATATAAATCTGGAATCATCAAAACGCTGGGACAGTATATGTGCAGTGCCGCGAACAATTGCCTCGCACCCGCGGTTGGAGTAAGGCCCATTGCCGACTAAGAGAAATGACTGACTAGAAAACTTACACTTCATTTATTGAACACCAGTAGCGATCAATGAACAATATTATTGATATTTTATAACTATCAACGATAAGTCCAATCGGCATTAAGCCACACGACACCAAACCTGGGAGCGCCGACGTCTTCTGCAGTTTTCGGAGGCACTACAGTAAGCTCTTCGGAAGTAAACCCGCTGTCATACATCATAACTCCATAGGCGTCTGCTATTCTCGCTACCAAAGTATATACATCTGGAACCAATGGTAAAGAACTTATCTTAACATCGTAGGAACCAGCTCCCGATATATCTCGTCGGTCTCCTTCGAGAATGTTGCTGGTGTGTGCTAGTATTTTCCCCATTCCATCGGTCACAAATATCCCTATCCTCGGCGTAGCTATAAACTCGGTGGCTTCAAAGTGAATTCTGATATCCATAGGCTCGCCGGCTTCCGCCACCCACTCCACACCGTCCGTCAGATGCTCAAGCTTGGTCACCCGGAGTGGTGTAATTGGTATTTCAGTTACATCTTCTCCCGGCCGGGTTTGCCGTATCAATGAGCGCTTGTGCTCGGCTATCAACTCGCGATAAGCTTTTACAGCACATTCGCCGTCAGATATTGTCTTAATTGAGCCGTGGTCGAGAACAGCCACCCTATCGCAAATGCTAGTCACAGCGCCCATATTATGCGAGACGAACACAATGGTTTTCTCAGATGACCTCAGCTCACGCATGCGCTTTGTGCATCTCTCCTGAAACGCGGCATCTCCAACGCTGAGAACCTCATCGACAATCAAAACCTCAGGGTCTACGTGAGCAGCAACGGCAAACCCCAGGCGAGCATACATCCCGCTGCTATAACGCTTTACAGGGGTGTCTATAAACTTCTCAAGCTCTGCAAATGCCACGATCTCATCAAACTTGGAGGCTATCTCGCGCTGGGTCATGCCGAGAATTGATCCGTTGAGATATATATTTTCCCTGCCGGTCATCTCCGGATGAAATCCTGCTCCGACCTCTATAAGAGCCGATACACGCCCCCTGGTGCGGATGCGGCCTTTGGTGGGGTTCATAATCCGGGTCAGCAGCTTCAACATCGTGCTTTTGCCTGCGCCGTTGTGCCCGATGATGCCGATGGCCTCGCCTTGCTTTACCTCAAATGATATGTCCTTGAGCGCCCAGAAGTCCTCTCGTACGCGACGTCGCAGCATTCCGCGAGTCAGGTCCGCCAAGTTTTTTGGCCTGTCGTGAGCCAGTATAAACTTTTTCGATACGTTCTCCACCGAAATGGCATTCATTATCTCAACACAACCCCACTACAACTATAGTGATGCGGCCAACTCGCCGCCTTTTTTCCTCTTCAACATTCTGGCAGATATTATAAAATAGCACAGCAATATAATCGCCGATATGCCGGATACGATAGCACCCAGCTTCAGGCCTGGCGGGAAATAGCGGAACTCGATGTTATGCTGTCCCGCAGGTAGCATCAGGCCGAGGAACCCTATGTTCACTTTCTCTATTTGTGCCGGCTGGCCGTCGACGAAGGCGCTCCAACCTGCGCCATAAGGTATGCTGAAAAAGACCATACGGGGCGCATCCAACTCTATTTTTGCCGCAAACCCCGTGCTGTCCGCCGTGTAGTCGGTGCAGGCGTGCTTTTTCATCTCTAAAGCATCGGTCATCCAATCGAAATCGTTGCATTTAGCCGGGCCAGATGCGAACTTGTGCATATCACCGCCATATTTCTCTATCTGCTCGTCAGACAAAACAACAGCCTTCAGCATCAGCTTCTCTATGCAGTCCTTATATTGCGCCATCTGATTTTCGCTGATGTAGGTATCATACGAAAGCCCCATCGGCACATAATATTGATTTTCGTAGATATGCGTATCTGTTTTTTTTACAAGTTTGTAACCCGGCATCGTAAGAACAAAATCTTCTGGATCAAAATTCACGAAATACTTAACCGAGAGCAGTGAGCGCAGGGCGGGGCGGTTGAAGGGCATAATTGACGTTACTGCGCCTACTTCGCTGCAGTTGGTTAGATCCTCAAATACAGCGATGTGTTTTGTTCGAATGCTGGTAAACACATTAGGCGAACTGACGTTTATAAAAGTGCTGTAATTTCGTATCTCGTGAGGATGGTCTATCCTGAAATAATGTGATTTTCCGGTATCGAGCATATTTTTTTTATTTACCACTCTGTTGATTAGGTAATCCACATTTGTAGCTTTGGCACTCTCAACTCCAGTGTTAATTACGTCTCGATTATTCAGCTCAACAAAAAAAGCCAGGTTTGCGCAGGCTGCTATGGCTACGCAAGTCATTATGAAGCGATGACTAGAATTTTTGAGCAAAATCAAAAACAGCAGAAAATAATTGAGAAAGCAGAGCGCCCAAGCAGTAACAATGAGATTACGTCCACCCAAATAAGGATCGCCTGTAACAATATCAAACCACCATTGTATCAGCTCAAATTTAAGGAGACTGTGAAGCTTGGCTAAGACATTTGGGTACAAAGTTACTATCCCAAAAGGGATTGACAATACCCCACAAATTGACAGTGAAATCAGAGCATAGCCACGTAAAACGCTGTCCTTTAGGGAATCTCGTTGCTCCAAGACCTTTGTTGTGGCAAGTGTTAGAATAAATGCCAAACCAAACCACCATCGAGTATACATCCAGTTGGTAAACCCGCTAAAAGCCGCATTCGAAACAGGTATGAAAGATAAGATTAAGCAGGTAAGTATTAAACGAGAGAGCCAGTTTTTGAACCTCGTCAAGTAGACAAATACGAAAGCAAATCCAAACAAGGGCAGAAAAATGCCGGTAGAGGTCCAACTGTTCGTTAATGGAATAAAAGCGTGTCGGACTAGGCCTTCCGACGGCATAAAGAAAACCCGGATTAGCTCGAAGTAGCGCAGAGGCTCGTGAAATATCCATTGCTTTATACTTGCAGCTTGCTCCGTAGTTGCACGAGCACAGTCAAACACCATATATATCTTCGGAAATACAACAAAGCTTGATAGAGCAACGCCAAGCAAATAACCTGTTATTATGGCGATTGGCATCCGTCCAAGTTTTTCGGATTTTGTATTGGTGTAGAAAACTCTAAACACGATATATAGGAAAAGAAACAAGCTGCTGGCCGCGAACATATAGAAACTTGCCAATGTATTGATACAAACTGCAAACGCAAATAAGGTAAAACCATATCTATGCTGGCGCAGTATCAATTCGATACCAATGATAAGCAGTGGAAACACAGCAACAACATCAGTAAACACGAGGAACTGCGTGTTGATTATCGTGTAACCCGAAAAAGTATATAGTAATGCGCCAATAGCGGAATTACGACTTGATACGAACATATTCAGGGCTAGATAAGAAAGGCAAGCCGCAACCGCAAATTTCAAAATGTTTGTGTAGCCAATAGCCCAAGGCAACCATTTTTCCGGAAATAACATCGTCAGCCAAAAGAATGGGCTGCCAGATACTAAAGCACCCCCACCCGTACCCAGCCCTACTTTTTGGCTCCACCACGGCGTTCCAGTCATCAGCAGTCGCTTATATTCGAGTATCATAGGAATAAATTGTTCGCTGAAGTCGCCACGGATGACATATAGCCCCTTAAACTTCAAAATAGTCGGCAGCATAGCCAGAAGCGCGATTCCGGCAGCCCATAGAGCTACAGTCCAGCAGCGGATCGGTTTGGTCCCTTGCTCTATTTCCTGAGGTGTTTGTGTCTCCTGAGTGATCATCTAGGCGTCAAAGCTCCTTATGCACTCGATAACACGGTTCTGGTCGTCAACGCGCAGATCGTTATAGAAAGGCAGCCTGACGAGTTGATCGCTGACTCTTTCTGTTACCGGGCAATCGTACTGCTCCCCGCCCATTTCCTTGCCCTGGTCCGAAAGGTGCAGCGGCAGGTAGTGGAACACGCTTTGAATGTTGTTGGAGGCAAGATATTGTATGAATCGCTGGCGCACTTCGAGTGACGGCATCAGCAGATAGAACATATGATACGGCTGCTCGCAGTGGTCAGGCACTACCGGCAACCGCACTCCATTTTGCTCCGCCCAGTCCGCTAGCCCCTCGTTATACATCTCCCAGACACGCCTGCGTTTGGCTTGAATGGCCTCAGCCACCTCAAATTGTGCATACAAAAACGCGGCCAGTATGTCGGATGACAAATAGCTCGAGCCTACATCCACCCAGGTGTATTTATCGACCTGGCCCCTGAAGAACCTGCTTCTGTTGGTCCCTTTTTCCCTGATTATCTCCGCTCGCTCTACCAGTGCAGGGTCGTTAATCAGCAGTGCCCCACCCTCGCCACAGGTGAAGTTCTTGGTCTCGTGGAAACTCTGAGTAGCCAGACAACCGAACGTGCCAAGCTGCTGGCCTTTATATTTGCCGAACAAGCCGTGAGCGTTATCCTCGACGACGCCGATTTTGTGCTTATTTGCAATATCCATCACGGCGTCCATCTCGCAACCAACTCCGGCGTAATGCACAGGAACGATCGCCTTAGTCTTGGATGTTATCAGCCCTTCCAGAAGAGATTCATCGAGATTCAGCGTATCTTCCCTAACATCTATAAACACCGGTTTTGCGCCGCGGAGCACAAAAGCGTTAACTGTCGAGACGAATGTAAACGACGGTACGATAACTTCGTCGCCCTCTTTTATATCCAGAAGCAGCGCAGACATCTCCAGGGCATGGGTGCAGGAAGTAGTCAACAAAACAGCCTGGCTGCCTGTTCGCTCTTTCAAAAAAGCGTGGCATTTTTTAGTAAACGGCCCGTCGCCGGAGATATGGCCGTTTGCGATGGCCTCTGCGATGTAAGCCAGTTCTTTTCCCTCAAAACAAGCCCTGTTAAATGGCACTCTCTGCATATAACCTACCCCTGGTTAAATATCTATCACATCGACGTATATAGGATTATCGGACAATATAGCGTCACCGTCCAGCGTTTTAACATATAATAATAAATGGACATCATTTTGGAACACATTTCGCAGCGCTTGAGTTACAGGTCCACCGATTTCCGAAGCCCCACAAATCGCATAGACTCCGGCGTCTAAGGCACGATTGTTTACAGCGTTTACAAGCGTTCGCAGATCGTCAGCCTCGCGATATCCCGCCAGCATCAACCTGTATTGCTCCATTACCTGTCCCGGTTTGAGCACTTTCGGCACCGGAGTGAAAAGCCGGGCAGCGTCCAAAACGAATGAGGCAACGCGCATCCTGGCGTCTAAAGACCGAACCGTGGTCCTCACCACTTTGCCCCTGTCCCAATATCCCAAACAGGCCGCTATCTGCCCGTCCTCTTCCAACACCAGCACGTTTTCATAAGAAAACCCCGGCACTCTCTCAATGAACTCAGCAAGGCTATCTGCCGTATACGGCGAATACAAATCGTGCCCCTGCCAGGTGGCGTTTATCAACCCTGCTACTACTTCCAAATCATCACTCTTAAGGCACCGAACGGACGATTCTCTGGCATTGACACTGTTTTTATACACCAGTTTGTACCTGGCACGCAAAGTCTTTTTCAAGCCATAGCCAGCCCTTTCGAACAAGGCTTTAGAAGGGTCGTTGGAATCCATTATGTAAACATATGATATGGCGGTTCCGTGCTGGCGGAAATAATCCTCCACATGCTCAATCAACGCACCTGCTACACCCTTCCGGCGATGATTCGGCGAGGTATAATAATTCCAGGAATAACCCACAATAGTCGATTTTCCGGCGACATCCACAGCCCTGACAGCACAACTCGCTGCGCCCATTGGTTCGTTTTCTTCGTTGTGGGCTACGAATACTTTGCTCTCGGGATAGACGTCTGTTCGCCAGAAGTAATCAGGTGAATTGACTGAAGATATTGAACCACCTTCTCCAAAGCTGGCCTGACCTTGTATAGTCTGCAATATTTGATTATCCGCCGGCGCAGCTTCACGAATCTTAATCTTCAAGCCTCGCTTTCGTCTCCTTCACAACGCATTTCCATACAGATAAATGAACCAGCGACAAAAGCACTGTCAAAAGCCCATAAGCCCTTAAAACCAACGCCCCCGCCTGGGCTTGAGGGGCCGTATTGCCGAAGTGCATAAGAAACTCCGTGACACCGACCTCGCTGACTCCCAGGCTGCCGGGTATGCAAGACAGCAGGCCTATGATGGTTATCACAGACACAATCGCTGTCATTTTCTCAAACCCCGGATCAAGGGATAAGCTGGCCAGAGCAATTTGCCAGCCAAGGATCACTACAGCCCACGATATCGCGCTTACAAGAAAAACTACCGTGATTGTGGCGGCATCCCCGGCGCACGATTTCATCGCATCCATACACTCGCCGATTTTGCCTCTAACACCAGCCTTGTTTATGACCAGCAATGCGATTATCGCCGCGCCCACAATCCCCGCAGCGGCAGTATAAACCACCACCGGGTTCATCGATATACTAAGTCCACGAAACACGCTAAAGGCAGCCAGACCCGCCACTATAACCATATCGATTATCCGCTCTATTATAAAAGAGCCGTAACCCGGCGCACGATCCAGCAGGCCATATCGCTTAAGGAACTCTGTGCGCAATATCTCTCCGGACCTCAACGGCGTCAGAGTCGCAAGGCCTACGGTAATGGCGGTGCACATATACAAAGAGACCAGGCTGATCTTTACGCCCATCTTCCGCAGCAGTATATACCACCTCAGAGCACGCAAAACCCAATAGACCAGTATCGATACACCGCAACCGCATATCAAAAGCCAGAGGTTTGTCTGCAGCAGTATCCTGCCGATTGCCGCCCATTGGAAACTTCGTGCCACATACCACACGCACGCGGCAAATAACACCCCTCCGACTATCCAGACAATAGCGCGTTTTGCAGACAGATTGGACATACCGTTCTATCCCGCCTTCACTGCCAGGCGAGATTTAAGCTCGTCTACTCGCTCGTCCAGTTCGCCTCTGTAATCGGCATAAATCAGCGCCTCGCCGACGCGATGCCTGCCGTTTATAAATGCCTCTACTGGTGCGCCAATCGGCAAGTCAATCGATATGTAGTCGACCCCGTTCTCATCTCTCAACAAATCAAGTTGTTGGGCATCATAGTGCAGTTTGCCAGAACTGTGTGTGCCCAATAAGATTAAAGCGACCACTTTCGGCTCACCCAACTTAGGAAGCGCCGGTGCATCTCCGCACGCAGCCTTGACGCTGTATTCGACTATATCGAAATCGTAGCACTTTTTCCACAGTGTATTGAGCGAATTGCCACCCATACGGGGCGTCATCTCGATGATGTATATATCATCTCCATCAGCTACAAAATCGCAGTCAAACGGCCCATTCTTAATTCCGAGCATATCCCAAATGCGGCCCAACAGATCGAGTAATTTCGCTTTCTGAGCGCCCGATAGGGTTGATGGCACGTTGTGGCCACTGGTGGCAACATACGGCAACCCGACCGTCTGCCTGTCCGTTATAAGCGTAACGGCCAATCTTCCGTCTACCAGAATGCCCTCGCACGTCCCCTGCTGCCCATCGATATACTCTTCAATTACGCTCTGTCCGGTAGGGCTGAAACTAACAGACTCTAGCAGCCTTGCATAATAATCATCAGGCGATTGCAATACAAAGATTCCCTTGCTGCCGGAAGACTTGTCGGGCTTGATGATCCATTTGCGCTCAGTAGATATCTCAACGGGCAACTCGGAGCCGACAGAGACTCTGTGCGATTGCGGGGATGGTAAGTCTTTGGTAATCAAAAAATCGCGAAACGCACCCTTGTCGCAGAGTATTTTAGCGCTTTCGTAAGGCGGGCCTGCCAGTCCCATCTTATCTGCAATATATGCGGCGGTAGGAACTGAGACGTCGGTGCAAGGGGAAATAACCCCGTCTATCTTTTCCCGTTGTGCTATCTCAAGAACACCCTGCAAATCCGTAGTATCGACGTTATAACAGGCATCAGCCAGCGCATGGCCGGGGTTCGTTGGCACATTATCAGTGGTTACAACTCTGTAGCCCAGCCGCCTGGCGGTATTAATGGTCTCCAATTGATACAGCGACGCGGCAAGCACAAGAAGCGTTTTGTCAGTCATATAATTCACTCACCGTGTAGCCTACCCGCACACCTGTAAGCTGCTGGTTAAAGCGAGAAAGATATAAGCTGAATATCAGCAGGCAAAACAGCGTAATGGCGTTGAAAAACGACGTAATGACCACCAGACTCGCCCAACCCGGCACAGCAGCACCCAATATCAAGACTCTATATATCACGACCAAAGATAGCAAAATCGCAAACGAAAACGCGGCAGCGCAAGCAATGGCGACAAGATAGACCGGATAGACCGAATAGCTGAACATAAGGTTCGCCGCCAAAAGCATGCTGCGTCTGATGTTATATCGAGATTTTCCGAATCGACGGGGCTCGTGAGCAACTTCAACGTTCGTATAAGAGGCAGCATGGGATAAGAGCATAGACGTAATATAAGGGAACACGCCACCCATTTTGACCACGTTCTCGACGATAATTCGCTTCACAGCGCGGAAACTGGTCAACTGGAAATCCTTCGGCAAACCAAACATCCTGCGCTGGAGCATATCGATCATTCCACCGGCGGCGTTGCGAATCCCGCTGTGCTTTTTAGAGTCATAAGAGGCTATGGCCAGGTCAAAGCCTCGATCAATAGCGGCGATTAGTTTCGGAATCTCCGATGGTGGGTTTTGGAGATCGTCATCCATCGTCACGATTATCTCACCCGTAACGAGAGAAAACCCGCACAGTATAGCGTTGTGCTGTCCGCTGTTTTTCAGAAGATGGACTATCTTCAGTCGATCCTCAAACCTGGATTTCAGGTCTCTCATCACAGCCCAACTGTTATCTGGACTACAATCGTCGACCAGCACTATCTCAAAGTCCCGTCCCATCGTCTCAAGCACGGTTACAATCTCCGGGACAAGAATCGGCAGAGACTCCTCAGATCGATACACCGGAATGACGACACTGATTTTGCCACTGGTTTTAGGCAACTGTTACTCTCCCTAGATCGTTTCTGCGAATGCCGGTTCCAGGCGTTTGAAGTTGCGATAGCCTATTATCAAAATCGTAACCGACGCCACCGCCGCTATTCCCACATAGTTCCACATTGGCGCCTGCCCTTCCAAAACACACTTCCTGACCCCATCGATCAGCGGAGACATCGGATTGAGCATATACAAACCGAGATACTTCTTAGGTATCAGCGTGACAGGATACACAATCGGAGAAGCATACATCCAAACCTGCAAGAGCAGCGGCATCACGTGCCGGATATCCCTGTAAAACAGGTTCCAACTGGACAATATAAACGACACGCCCAGCATCAGACACATCTGAATCATCAACAGCGGAATCGCCAAAAGCGCCATCGGGCTGAGGTGAACTTTATAGTATATAATCAGCGGCAGCAATACTATGAGGCCCAGCGCCAGGTCCACCACCTTGCCTAAAATAGCAGATATCGGGAAGACCTCGCGTGGGAAATATATCTTGGTGATAAGGTTGAAGTTGGCTACCAGGCACTCAGAGCCTGCAGACATCCCGCCGGAGAAGAAAGTCCAGGGCAGCATAGCAATGTACGCGAAGATGGGATAAGGTATGTTGCCGGTGTCTATTCTAACAATGAACGACATCACGACCGTAAAAACAATCGTCATCGCCATCGGCTGCAGTAGCGCCCACATAATGCCGAGCACCGACTGTTTATATCGCCCTCTGATGTCGCGGCGAGTCAGGCTTGCCACCAACTCCCTGTGCTGCCACAGGGCTCTTAACGCGCCACGCTTTTCTTCCTCCGGCCACTCCTCCTGAACTAATTCGGAAACTACACTATCCTCTACAACCTGCTCCAAACTTCAGCCACCCCTACTTCCTGTACGAATCATCCTATTCGCTTACTTTGCTGTCAACACCACCGCTGCCGATCGGCTTGCCGTCAGTTGCCGACCCATCAATAGAACCACCGCTGCCAGGTAGTGCGAAATCTGCATAATATCTTGAATAAAAGTGACAGCTATCGACAGTATCCGACGGCATTCTATTCACTGCAACACCGATAATATTCGCCCGCGCTTTCCTCAGCAGGTCGCGAGTGTGGACCTCGGTTCCCCGTGGCACCTGGTTTGCTGAGACGACCATAAGCACCGCATCCACCCAATTGGCCAACATAGGGCTATCGCTAAATACAATCGTGCTGGGCGTATCGAACAGCACCAGATCACACTTATCCTGCAGCGAACTCACTAACTCGTGCATCGCCTCCGATCCTAACAGCTCAGAAGGGTTCATAGGCTGCGGCCCCGCTGGGATTACGATCAGGTTTTCCACCTCAGTCGTATGACAGGCATCAACCAGAGTCCCTTTGCCCTGCAGCAACGTACTCAACCCGGCAGCGTTCGGTATATCGAAAAACCGATGCAAACTGGGCTTACGCATATCCGCATCTATAAGGATCACTCGTTTGCCGATCTGCGCCAACGCTATGGCTAAATTGCACACCGTCGTAGTAGCGCCCTGACCAGGTCTCCCAGTGGCGATCATCAACGTACGGAAGGGATTGTCTCTAAGCGCAAACAACACATTGGTGCGCAATATTTTATATGATTCGGCCATTGGTGAAAGAGGATAAAGATGAGTCAGCCTCGGAAGCATCCCATCCCTCACCACCAACTGCGGCGTCACGCCGAGCACAGGTAGTTCCAGCATTTTTTCAACATCGGACGCGTGGCGCATTCGGTTGTCGATGGAATCCAGCCAGACTGCCGCCAACACACCAACGATCAACGATAGCACAAAGCCATAGACCAGCAAGGATTTTCGCGACGGCCCCTGCACTATAGGCCCCTGTGAATAGTGAGCCCACCCGTAAGGTACTATGGATCCTGTGCGAGTAAACTCCTTTTCGGCGATAACGGCCTGGTCGTGTTTCTCCGACAGCATTTTGTAAGTCGCCTCGGCTTGCGCATATTCCGTCATCAACTCAACATACTGTGGCTGTGAATCGGAGAGTTTCCTGACCCTTTCCTCGGCCTCCGCAAGGCTATTATCTACTGCCTGGAGCCTGGCTTGTGCTGTAGCTAAGGAATATTGAGCGTCGGATTTCTTTCGGAGAAGGGCCTGGTGAATCTCGTTAAGCACAGGCGATGAGTACGATGGGCCCTCTTCGGCAATCTTATCCTTGAGTATCTCGATTCGCTTCTCCGCCGCCTGATAGAGTTCGTGTTTTGGTTTATAGCGCTGGGCGATCATTCGCAAATCGACTTCTGCCTGCATCAGTTGTTCTTCGAGCTTAACCGCGCGCGGGTTCATCTCCGCCGGCAGCAGTTGATCGGAGACAAGAGGTTGAGTAACCATCTGTAAATCAACGTTAGCAGATGCGGCCTGAGCCTCTTTAACTGCAGCTTCAGCCTCAGACTTCGCTGCCCTCAAGCCAGCGATAGAACTAATGGCCGTCCCGGTCTCCGCATCAATAGAGACCACCTTATGATTGTCCTTATATTGAGCGATCTCTTCACGCAAGACATCAAGCTTGACCTTGGCTTCCTGTTTGCTGGTTTTAAGGAAGTGCTCGTATGTGCGAGTATCCGCCCGGCTCTTATCCTGATAGCTCTCAGCAAAGGCCACCGCCACCGCATTGGCAAGGAAAGGGGAATCGTGCCCGTTTGGCATCTTAATTGTCAATCGTATGATATCTGTCGTAGTACCCTTTTCTCCGACAGTCTCACTTCGTACAGGAGTTACTTCAAGCACGCTGCTCCAGTCTTGATGTCGCAGCGGCTTGCCCGGCTCTATCATTATTGTAGTCAAAGGTCTATTTGGTCGCGGAGGCAGTTCCGAATCCGGCACATCCGGCCCCACCAGGGCCCGCAGTTGCTTCTTCTGCTGGTCGGGGGTCTTTTCAAGAAATGCGCGCGCTCTATCGTAGACTTCACCCTGCTGCGCTAGAATGATGAGGTTGCTTAGAATAACAGTTCTGTCAGGACCCGTGCCGCGGCGAGTGCTGGCCGTTGTAACTCCGCCCTGCATTACCTGCATACTTGGCGATACATAAGCTGAAGCCTCGTAGACAATTCTAGGCTTAGGTGCAGCGATTATAATGACCAAAAGGGTAATAGCCACGACCCCAAGAATCATCCATCTTCTCTGCCTGATCACTCTTATGGTATGCCAAAAGTTCATAACAGAAATGACCAATGACCATCATTTATAACGGAGGTCTGTAATGGCCGTAAGTCAACTCCTTCAAGTCTGCAATCTACCTCTTCATTATACCACGTCAAGGGAATTTCTCCCCACAATGACTTGGCGGCCAGCCAGTATTTATACGTGGCACTCACACCGACAAATACGCAACGGATCACGGAAGAGGTTCCAGGTAGGCGGCCAAAATTTGGAGGAAGTGAAAATTAGCAGGCGCCGCGTTTGAGCAAGACCGCAGGGATAGTGGAGAGCAAAATCCACACGTCCAGCAACACGCTCCGCTGTTCGATATAGAGCATATCCATTTTTACTCGCTCTTCATAGGATGTGTTGCTGCGGCCCCTTGTCTGCCATAAGCCGGTGAGGCCAGGAGTTACTGTCTTGAACTGTTCGATGCACGGGCCATAAATATCGACCTCATCGGCATGAATCGGCCTTGGGCCTACAAATGCCATGTCGCCAAGGATGACGTTAATTAACTGCGGCAGTTCGTCGAGGCTGGATTTCCTTAAAAAACTGCCGACTCTGGTGACCCGTGGATCGGATTTGAGTTTGCAACAGACGTAATAATTGCGCTTCAACTCTTCGTCTCTAGCCAGAATGCCCTCAGCATCGTCGACCATCGAACGGAACTTTAACATATCGAAGCTCTTTCCGTTTTTGCCGATCACCCGTCTTTTGAAAAGTATAGGGCCAGGGCCAGAAGCTCTTACGAGAACAGCGGCAATCAGGAAGACCGGAGCCGACACCAGCAGCAGCGAAGCGGCCATAGTCACATCAATCGTGCGCTTGATGACATGATAACATGCGCCTACTCGCCGTTCCAACTCGGCCAGTCGCCGCTGGCGTCGCTTTATGACGACAATTGCGCCAAATCCTATAGGGGCCAAAACTGCAGCAGATACTTCTGGAACAGTCGCAATGTTGTTATCAGCATACACAATGTGTACACCGATTAACAGCAATAGCGCCGACAGTATCAAAATTGACGACAGATGTCGCAAAGCTTCCCTCATAATCCGCTGTGAGCGTAATAATAGGCGTGGCCCCTTAATATTGCGTGGGGTCTACTGGCCCGTCCGTGGGATAACGATGCACTCGCACTTCCGTGATGCGAGCTACCATTTGCAGCACCTTTTTTATAGCACACCTGGCAAAACAAGTCAACACTAACCGCTACAGAATGCTACAAAACAGGTATAATTACTAGCAATTGCACTTGGGATACATTAAACAGTCATAATAATGACATCATCTATCGTTCAAGTGCTCTCCAAAAAGCTCTGTTTTTCCTATTGCCTGTCGGCGTACCACTCTTCGCTGAAACGCCGGTGCTCCGCGCTGTCTTTGATCGTGCGCCACCATTGTTGGTTTTCCATATACCAGCGAATAGTATCACGCATTCCTTGCTGGAAATCGTGTGTCCGCTGCCATCCTAAAGCCAGGAGCTTGCTGGAATCTAGCGCGTAGCGGCGGTCGTGTCCCGGCCGATCCTCTACGTGCTTTATAAGGCGCTCGTCCTTGCCGGTAACCTCAAGAATCATCTTGACAATCTCGACGTTGGGTCTTTGATTGTCGCCGCCGATATTGTATATCTCCCCGGCAACACCCTTGTCCATCACGGTTTCGATGCCAGTGCAGTGGTCGAGCACATGCAGCCAGTCCCGAATCTGCATTCCGTCGCCATATACAGGCAGAGATATGTCGTCTATGGCGTTGCTGACGAACAGCGGCACGAGCTTTTCAGGCTGTTGGTATGGGCCGTAGGTGTTGGAACCGCGGGTGACCATAACAGGCACGCCATAGGTGCGCCAGTATGCCCTCGCAAGCAACTCCCCGCCGGTTTTGCTCGCCGAATATGGACTGTTAGGGGAAACTGGATCGGTTTCTTTTGAGAAGCCCTCCTCGACGTCGCCGTATACTTCGTCTGTTGAGATTTGTATGAATTTCTCGAGCCCGTATTCTCTGGCGGCCTCCATTAAAGTGTAGACGCCCATCACATCGGTCGTGATAAACGCCTCCGGATCATAAATTGACCGGTCCACGTGGCTTTCAGCTGCGAAGTTTATGACAATATCAGCGTCAGCGACTGGCTTTGCGACATCTTCCCTGCAGCGAATATCCCCTTTGATAAAACTAAAACGACTGTCGTCTCTGACATCTTCCAGGTTCTCAAGATGCCCCGCGTAAGTGAGCGCGTCAAGAACGACGATCTCGCAGTCGTCACGCGTGTTGAGAATATGCCTGACAAAATTGCTTCCAATAAACCCGGCCCCGCCGGTCACAAGTAGCTTCTTCAAATCTAAATCCCCATATACCTGATAATCCGATGATATTCTCTAGACAAACTTGATGTCCCAGTTGTACGGAATCTTATCGCTGTTCCACACCTCGCGATACTCGTCCGGGTCCTTCGAATCGTACGGTCGGGTGGGATAATTAATCAGCAGCGAGGGCTCCGTGCCAATGGTTTTGTAGCCGTGCATAGTGCCGACGGGGATCTTCAGCAGAATCGGGTTATTTTCGCCGAGAAAGAACTCGTTTACCTCGCCGTAAGTGGCGGAATCCTCGCGGCAATCATATACAACCGCCTTCACCATCCCTTTTACTACAACCCAAAGATCGTGCTGTTTTCTATGATAATGCCACGCACGAATGACCCCCGGATAGTTGAGAGATACATAACACTGCCCAAAATGCTCGAATATTTCGTCGTCCTCGCGCAGCATCTCCATAAGATAGCCGCGCTCATCTGCGTGAGGCTTGAGCTGTTTGATCTCGATTCCATCTATCATCAGATTACACTGACCTCGCTGTTATCCCCCAGCATCATTCGATAAGCCTTTGGGGTTTTGTTATTGCGTGAAATGTGAACGTTCTTGCCAATCAGGCTATCAGCCATTCTGCTGCCAATATCCAGCACCTGGGAGTCCTCCAGAATTATGCTGTGCTCTATCTCGCTGCCACGGATTATTGAACGATCGTTAATAGAGGTATATGGGCCGATAAAGGCGTTCTCAACAACGCAGTCCTCGCCGATTATCGCAGGGCCGCGAATGCAACTGTTGACTATCCTGCTGCCCTTACTGGCGACTACCCTGCCCTCGATAGTGGACGATTCGTCGATTTCACCGTCGAGCTGAGTCTTAAGCCCGTCTAGGATCATTCGATTGGCCTCGAGCATATCTTCCAGCTTGCCGGTGTCTTTCCACCAGCCCGTAATGATATGGCTTTCGACCCGATAACCTTTGTCAATTAAATACTGAATTGCGTCGGTAATCTCAAGTTCGCCTCGCGCGGATGGCTTGATAGCGTTTACGGCCTCAAAGACGTGATGATCGAACATATAAACGCCGACCAAGGCCAGGTCCGAGGGTGGGTTTTCAGGTTTTTCGACCAGCCGCACCACCCTGCCCTGTTCAATCTCCGCTACCCCGAACTCACGCGCATTGGGCACGTGAGCAAGCAGGATCTGTGAGTTGGCCTCGGTTTGGGTGTATTCATCGACAAACGGCTTGACACCATCTTTTATTAAATTGTCTCCGAGAAACATAACAAACGGCTCGCCCGCCATAAAATCCTCGGATATCTTCACCGCATGCGCCAAACCCAATGGAGCGTCCTGTTGAATGTAGGTTACTTTTACGCCAAAGCGGGAGCCGTCGCCGACCGCTGCTCGAATCTCCTCGTGAGTATCTCCGACGATAATGCCGATATCATCGATCCCAGCGTCACGAATGGCTTCTATCGCATAAAACAGAATAGGCTTATTCGCCACAGGCACAAGCTGTTTGGCGCTCGTATGGGTGATAGGACGAAGTCTGGTGCCTTTGCCGCCGCTGAGAATAAGGGCCTTCATTTGCTCCTCCACTTATTACCTAAAGCATAGACTCTACCGGGCGTCGCGTCAACTCAATGAAGCAAACCTGATGCAGCGGTAGATGAGCACAATAATGCCGTGCTGCCTGTTTAATAGTTGGCAATCTCAGTACTATAGCTTAGGGTCGGTTTGGGCAGCGGCGTGATAGGAACTTCTCACCAGCGGGCCTGATTCCACAAACCCGAATCCCATTTCAAGGCCAATTCGCTTGAGATCGGCGAACTCATCAGGAGTATAATATCGTGCGATGGGATGATGGGCTGCGCTAGGTGCGAGATACTGGCCTATTGTGAGAATATCACAACCCACCGAACGGAGATCCTCCATAGCCTGCAACAACTCTTCCCAGGATTCCCCAACCCCTACCATTATGCCGGATTTTGTGCGTATTTGGGAGTCAAGCTCCTTTGCTTTGCGCAGCAGCTCAATTGACCTGGCATAAACGGCCTGAGGTCGGACGTGGGGGTAACAGCGCTCGATGGTCTCGATATTATGGTTAAGGATTTCCGGCTTCTGCTCGACTACGGTTTGCAAAGCACGCGGATCTCCCTGGAAGTCGGGGATTAACACTTCTACAGAGCATCCGGGGACTGTATCGTGTATGAGCTTAATTATCTCCGCGAAGATCGACGCGCCGCCGTCTTCGAGGTCGTCGCGAGTTACGCTGGTGATAACTGCATGTCTGAGGCCGAGATATTTAACGGCATCAGCCACCCGTCGCGGTTCATCTTTATCAAGTGGCAGTCTTTTAATGGCACGCTCGGCGGCCCAGCAACTGGAAACGGCGCAAAACTGGCAGTCCCGCGTGCAGACGTTGCCCAGTATCATGAAAGTGGCGGTTCGTTCTCGCCAGCACTCCCCTATGTTAGGACAACACGCGCTTTGACAGACCGTATGCAACCGGGCGGACTCGACAAGCTCTTTAAGCTCTTCGTATTCCTCACCAGCCGGCGCCTTTGCCTTAATCCAGGAGGGTCGATTCATCGTTTCGCTCTCGATTCCTGTTTGACATCATCCTCTAAGTCTAACAAGAAGTATTTTGATTCATTTAGCGCATTCAAAGGGTCCGACGGCCAGGCGATCTCCAGGCATATTACGGCATCTTCGCGAAGTTTGACCATCTCCTCAACAACCGGTTGCCAATTGATTGAACCGTGCCCAGGCGGCAAATGCAGGTCCCTGGTGCCGAAATTGTCGTCGACGTGGACCTCGTAGATCAAGTCCCTTAATTCAGATAAAAAGACCTCAGGCCGGATGCCGTCGTTTGTACAACTTCTATTTGCATGGCCGACGTCAACGCATATCCCCAATCCGGTCTTTTCGGGATCGTGGCCGACCATATCGATAGCCGCTCGCAGGACAGGCAAACCCAGCCCGCCGAGATTCTCAAGCACCAGTAATACCCCGCTATCCAGGGCGTATTTGCAAAGGTTTCTGGCATCCTCTGGACACGGCTGATGACCGTCTATACCTAAACCCAGAATGTAAGGATGTATTACCATCTGGCCGATACCCATTCGGCGCGTGATGTCAATTTCCTGCCGAATTATATCCGGGGCCCAGGTGTTGACGGATGCGTGAGTTGTGATAAGGCCAGCCGATTCAGCGATTGCTGCCATTTGGTCTATTAGCTTCTCATCCGGCAACCTGCGGTCGTCCCAGCCCTGCGCGACAAGAATCTCTACCCCGAACCCTGCATCTACAATCCGCTGGGCGGCCTCGGTAATCGGCATGTCACAGACCGATGTATTGCGAACACCATAAAACACCTCCACCGAGGCGCATATATTGGAAGCTATGCTCAGCACGTTATCACCTTTGAGACTACAGATCGTCTCCTATTTTCAGGACGCTCATAAAGGCCTCCTGTGGGACCTCTACGCTGCCTATGCTCTTCATCCGTTGCTTGCCCTCTTTTTGCTTTTCGAGAAGCTTGCGTTTGCGGGTAATGTCGCCGCCGTAGCATTTGGCAGTGACGTTCTTTCTGTACGGCCGAACCGATGCCGCAGCAATTACTTTGTGGCCAAGCGATGCCTGTATTCTTACTTCAAACTGCTGCCTGGGAATGACATCCTTCAGCCGCTCGACCAATACTTTGGCGCGAGAGTAGGCCCGGTCGCGATGAGTTATAAACGACAGCGCGTCGACAGGGTCGCCGTTTAACAATATATTGAGCTTGCTGAGCTGGCTGACCTCATAACCGCAGAACTCGTAATCGAAACTGGCATATCCGCGCGTGCGGCTCTTCAGCGAGTCGAAGAAGTCCATCACGATCTCAGCCAACGGCAGTTTATAGTGTATCATCACGCGATCCGGCGCCGGATACTCCATTCCGACGTATATGCCCCTTCGTTCGCGACACAGCTCTATGACCACGCCGGTATACTCAGCCGGAACCAGAATAGTCGCGTTGACGTAAGGCTCCTCGACTTCCTCGGTTTCCGTAGAGGGCGGGAGGTTGTTTGGATTATCTACGTCGATTATATCCCCGCTGGTCTTTAACACCCTGTACACAACACTGGGGGCAGTGGCTATCAAGGTCAGGCCGAACTCGCGCTCCAGTCGTTCCTGCACGATATCCATATGAAGCAGCCCGAGAAAACCACATCTGAAACCAAATCCCAGGGCCGCTGAGCTTTCCGGCTCAAATGTTAAGGCCGCGTCGTTGAGTTGCAGTTTAGTGAGAGCCTCCCGCATAGTGGTGTATTGATTGGAATTGGTCGGAAACAATCCGCAGAAGACCATAGGTTTGACTTCACGATAGCCAGGCAGCGGAGAAGTGGCTGGGCGCTCGGCCTGGGTTACCGTGTCCCCTACCCGACTATCGCCTACGTTTTTCATTCCAGCCACGAAATACCCGACCTCACCTGCCTGCAGAGCTTTAGTCGGTGACATCTCCGGCTTGAACACCCCGACGTTGCTTACCTCAAACTCCTTGCCGCTGGACATCATACGAACCCGCATGCCAGGAGTAATGGCGCCGTCGACCACTCGCACGTACGCGACCACGCCAAGATACTGGTCGAAATGCGAGTCGAAGATAAGTGCGCGTAGCGGCTTAGCAGGATCACCCGAAGGCGGAGGTATTCTTTTGACTATGGCTTCGAGAACCTCTTCGGTGCCTATGCCCTGTCGTGCGCTGGCCAGAATCGCATCTGAGGCATCGACCGCAACGGTATTCTCGATCTCCTCGCGCACACGTTCCGGATCGGCCATTTCGAGGTCGATTTTGTTTATCACCGGCACGATTTCGAGATTTGCAGACATAGCTAGATTAGTATTGGCCAGAGTCTGCGCCTCAACGCCCTGACTGGCATCGACCACGAGGACCGCGCCCTCACAGGCCTGAAGCGACCGTGATACCTCATAGTTGAAGTCCACGTGTCCAGGGGTGTCGATTAGATTCAGCTCATAGGTCTCACCATCGTGAGCCTTATATGCAAGATGCACGGCTGTCATCTTGATAGTGATACCGCGCTCACGCTCTAAATCCATCCCGTCAAGGACCTGGTCCTTCATCTGCCGGTCGTCGATGGCGCCGGTGTGTTGAAGAATACGGTCAGCGAGGGTGGACTTGCCGTGATCTATATGTGCAATAATGCAGAAATTGCGGATATTCGACTGCGAAGTGTTCATCGCCTATATTTTACCAGAGCAGACGAGAACCGGCAAACTGAATAGCATTTTTAGCCTACAGCCTGCCATTTCCCGGACTCTGATGAGGCAACGGCCGCGTCGCATATTCTCTGCACCGCAAGACCATCTTCAAACGACGGATAGCCGGGCTTGCCGCTTGCTACATTAGAGACGAACGAATGCAGACTTTCGATGTGAAAGCGCATCCAACCGACTGGCGCCTTTGCTCCCGGCAGCATCGCAGGTGCAGGGTAGCCTTGTATACACTCGATGCGCTGCCAGCCGCGATCCCCTCCATAAGCCCCGCCGGATTTTGAATCGTCATAGACCGAAAGCCAGTTCGCGTCCATTAAATTAAACGCTATGGAGCCTTTTGTACCCTCGATTTCAAAGCGCAGATCGTCAGTGGAGCCGGTCGCCATTCGGGAGACTTCGATAGATCCCAAAGCACCGTTAGGCAATTCGATAAGCATATTGGCAATATCATCGACTGTGACGTCTTCGAGTTCGGAACTGCCTGCGGACTTCGGTCGTTGTTTAATCAGAGTGCGAAGTCGGGCGTTAATTTTGCTGAAATCCCCAACCAGCCAGCGCATCATATCAATAACGTGGGTTCCGAGATCGAGTAACGCGCCCGCGCCACTGGTCTCTTTCCTCATTTTCCAACTCATCGGGCGCTGTGGATCGTTGTATCCAGTATGCAAATACACTGCTCTAAATGAAATAACTTCGCCGAGGAAACCATCTTCCACCAGTTGCCGGGCGCGTAAGACTGCGGGGCAGAATCTGTTGTGAAAAGTCACCTGACAAGTAAGGCCCGACTCCTTCGCAATCGCAACCATCTCCTCAGCCTCAGCAGCGGTCAATGCGAGCGGCTTGTCACAATAGACGTGCTTGCCAGCCTTGATAGCGGCTATGGCTTGCTCCTTATGAAGGTAGTTTGGAGTGCATATATTGACCAGAGAAATATCGTCACGCGCCAGCAGTTCGTTGTAGTCCGAAGTAGTAAACTCGTAACCACCACTCTGCATGGCAAGCTCTCGACTACCATCACTCAAAGCACACGCCCCAACCAGCCTGATCCGAGGCTGAGGGGGGCTGTAAATATAAGGCAAAGATGCATAAGCATAACTATGCATTTTGCCCATAAATCCATAACCGATCATCCCGACGCCGAGGGTAGGTTGTTGTTTGGTCATATTTACTCCTCCGCAGTCAACGCCAAAAGGAATGGCGATGCTTCGGGGTGATTTGTTATGAAGTCTATGCTTTTGACTTTAAGATCTGGATTTGGATTTTTCCAGGTGAACTCTACTACACCTATCGCTCGATCGTCCCTGGCTTTGTTGCGCCACGCAAATCCGTAAGTCAGGGCGGTGGATTGGTCGTCCCAGGCTGATATGTCTCTGGGATAGGACAGCCCGACGGTTTCTGTCTTGCCATCCTCATAGTGGATGATATAACTGGCCGCTTTGGAGTAACGTTCTGCGCCGTGTGCGCATCCGTGCAGGAAATGCAGCGCTGTGACTTTTTGGTCGACTTCTATGCCTTCAACACGCTTCGGAAACGATTTTGGCATAGCTCTGCCGCCCAGCATCACAACCGAGGCCGTGTCCGTCTTTGCCGGCAGTATCAGATACGGAACGCCCTCCATCCATACTGTGCCTTCCGGAATCTGCCGCAGATCGATGCTGTGGCCATAACCCAGCCACCCGACTGATCGACCTGAATCCGCACGAGATATATTGCAGTGCTTGTCGAGTCTGATAACGCTATAATCCGGCTGGCGCATCGGCTGGTCGCCGAACCACATCTTGTTAAATATCGTGTCCGGTCTGTAAGGCAGTGAGTCCAGAGTCGGCCGGCTCGGATTCCAGGCCCAGGCTGCAGCTAATATGTAAGCATAAAGCTGATGCGGGTCGTTTTTCAAAGTCGTCTGTTCATCAGCCCAGCCAGTCCAGGTGGTGTGCAACATCCCCAGTATCCTGCGATTGTCAGCATACTTGGAAAGCAGCGTTATATTTCGCGGGTCATACCACGTGCAACCGACGACCGTAAATCCATAAGATTGATAGAGATCAATCGATGGATATTCAGGCTCTGGAGAATAGCGCCAATCGTTGATGAGTATGTCTTTAGGCACATCGTCCAGCAGTTCACGGTAGTCGTTGCGCGACAGCATATCCCCCCAAATCATCATCTTGCAGCCCTTTGACTTCAGATGGTCGTAGATCTTCCGGATATGGTCGACATATAGCCTCTGCTTGCCAATCGCCTTGCACTTTTCGTCATAGGGGATGACCCCGCGCATATCGAACTCATCATGCCCGGCATGCACGTATTCAGGATGGCCGAAAAGCTCAATCGCCTCGTCCATCAGTTCATAAACGAGCTTATACGACTCCGGGTTTGACATACAATAGCAGTAAGGATCGTTGGGGTCCTCGGCCAAATGGCGGTTTTCAGGCGCATTCAGCGCATAGGTGAAATGTCCAGGACACTGCACCAGCGGAGTGACCGTTATGTGATGACGACGCGCAATTTCGAGCAGTTTCGGGATATCCTCACGCGGCATACATGTCTTGGGATTTACTATCTCCGGATGACTCTTCCATTCGATATTGTCGATTTGCAGCACGATGTGATTGACCTTAAGCGGAGCCAGCACATTCGTGATCAGCTTGCCCAGATACGAAAGCCCGTCGCGCGTGGCGAGCAGATGAACGCCTCTGAATTGGAACTTTGGAGCGTCACGCACGGTAACGGCGGGCACGCAGATCGTGCCGTCATCATTCTTTTTTAGCAACTGCTTGAGTGATTGCACACCGTAGAACGTGTTGACTACGGACGTCCCGCAAATCGCCGCGTATTCCGGCACGACATTCATCGCATAGGCGCCGTTTTCCTTGCCTATTCGTGGCAGAAAGAGATAGTCTTTTCTACAGATATCCTCAAGCAATTGGTTACGGTCGCCTTCGCCGATTATAATGGCGTTGCGCACGCGCGAGGGGTCTTGCTCCGCCACAGATGACCGTACCACGCTCAGACGCCTGCCACCCAGTTGTTCGATGGCATCGTTGATCTGATCCGCAGCCCACAAATCTGCCTCTTCGGCATCTGAGTTCACGATTATTCTGGTGTCGGGTTTGATTATAAACGCATTTGAACGGTGATATCTGAACTCAACCGGTTCGGGTATTATGTGCATACCCTTTGGCACAGGAGCAGCTTCAGTCACTGCCTCAGCACCTACCGGGGCAGAAGAGTCTGACTCCAGTAGCAGAGGATCCCCACGAAACAGAGTGAACCTGGCTCTCTGCCCATCCGAAGGCGCCAGTTTTCCAAACGAAGAATAGGTGGCATATTTGGCCGGCACCGCCGACCAACTGCTCAGTTCACCTAACCGAATCTCGTTTCGGCACAGATTGATTCGCCAGAAAGCATCGTTTCTTCCTGCGGGCCGCAGCATCTTGAACGGTATCGCCATCTCCGCGATCCACCGGTCATCCATTTTGGAGACTGCTGCGTTCCAGACATCATTCCTCATCTCCCAACCGGGCTGCACGTAGGTTTTTGCGCCGGCCACATTGATCGAGAAATGATGACAGTTGCCTGCATCAGCGACTGTGTTCGGGGAAATGTAAACCTCGATAGAGTCGTCCTGCCAAACAGGCTCATTGTCAATGCTGTACTCCGCTTTGACCTTATCCATCTGATCCTCAAAACATTCAAAGGCCAGATAGAGAGTATTCTTATCGTAGCAGAGCCGCACCCTGGTCTGCTGGCTTGCCATCTCACCCGACTGCACGAGCTTGAAATCGCCGACGGTCGCTGCGTTTCTCCAAGCCAGTTCGCCAATTTTCCCATCTACTTTTAGTGATTGGTCGATATATGCCGGCGTCACGACCAGCATTCCAGATTCATCAGTTCCTATTGAGACTTCCATTGTGCCTCCAATCGCATGAGAACTAAATCCGACAATCAACACAAACGCGGCCATTACCGCACTGGTTGCAGTAACAATATTGAATTTATGTGCAATCCATGTCAACCCACGCCTCTATCAGCCGCCCAGTGCCTGCTTTCGTTCGATCAACTTCAGCTTCTTTTCATTCAACTCGGCAACGATTCTGCGTTCTTTGTCGATAATAGCAGCAGGGGCTTTCGACACGAACTGCTCGTTGGACAACTTGGCCTCGTGCGGTGCAAGCTCCTTCACGATAGCTTCAAGCTCCGCAGTAACACGAGATAGTTCTCTATCAACGTCGATGACTCCTGCTACTTCCACATATAAATCAATGCCAGGTAGATGGGCAGACAGGCATTTGCTCTTCTCCACATCGGTGAGCGACTCAACGAACGTGATGTCGCCAATTCTGGACAGCGACTTGACAGACGAAGAGTTCCGCTCTATCAGGCTTCTTGTCAGCGTATCGGCAACTACCGTTATATCGACCTGTTTACCAGGGTTGACACCAAGTTCGGCGCGCAGGTTACGTACCGAACGGACTATATCCATAACAACGCCCATCTCCCGTTCAGCTTCGTCATCAATTGCAGGCAGGTCGGCTTCGGGATAAGCCGCCAGCATTATGCTCTCCCCTTCGTGCGGCAAGGCCTGCCAAATCTGTTCTGTGATAAACGGAGTAATGGGATGCAGCAGGCGCATCGTCGTCTCGAGAACGTGATACAGGGTATTGCGCGCTTCATTCTTCTCCTGGTCAGCTCCACGGAGCCGGGGCTTGGCCAGCTCAATGTACCAATCGCAGAACTCGCTCCAGATGAACTCATAAAGAGCGTTTGAGGCGTCGTCGATGTCGTATGTGGCCAGCGACTCGTTCACCGTGTGAATAGTGCGGTTCAGGCGAGAGAGAATCCATTTATCCGCCAGTTCTGATCCGAGTTGATCCCTGTCCGGAGTAAAGCCCTCCAAGTGCATCATAACGAACCGGGAGGCGTTCCACACCTTGTTACCAAAGTTGCGGACGTTTTCTACTCGTTTGTCGGAGAATCGAATGTCCTGATTTTTCCCAGCCTGTTGCATAAGCGCGAATCTAAGGGCGTCTGCACCGAATTTGTCGATCAGATCGAGAGGATCAACCCCCGTGCCCAAGGATTTGCTCATACGCTTGCCCTCTTCGTTGAGGACCGTGGCGTAGATGTAGACATCCTTAAAGGGGATCTGCTCGAGATATTCCAGGCTGGAGAATATCATTCTGGCTACCCAAAGGTATATGATCTCTCGCGCGGTGACCAGCACATCGGTGGGGTAGAAATAGTCGAGTTCCGGTGTGTTCTGAGGCCAACCGAGGGTGGCGAACGGCCATAGCGCGGATGAGAACCACGTGTCAAGGACGTCGGGGTCCTGAGTTACGTTCGAACTGCCGCACTTCGAGCAGGCTTCCAGGCTGGTTTTGGCTGCAGTATACTGCCCACAGTCCTCGCATTTCCACACAGGAATGCGATGACCCCACCAGAGTTGCCGTGAGATACACCAGTCGCGGATGTTCTCCATCCAGTCGATGTAGATGGATGCGTAACGCTCTGGATAAAACTTGACCTTGCCCTGTTTAACGACGTCTATGGCCGGCCCAGCCAGTTCCTTCATTTTGCAGAACCACTGCTCGGATAACAGAGGCTCAATGGTGGTATGGCATCGCTCGCATGTGCCGACGGAGTGGGAGTAGTCCTCGATTTTCTCCATTAGGCCCTGTGCTTCGAGGTTTTCGACAACCTTTTCGCGAGCAACAAATCGATCCAGCCCTTCGTAGTCGACGCCGGCTTCCTGAGTCATTGCTCCATCCGGGCCGATGACCACGACCTGCGGCAAGTTGTGCCTGAGCCCTATCTCAAAGTCGTTGGGATCATGGGCCGGAGTGACCTTCACGGCGCCGGTTCCAAACTCCATATCTACAAATTCGTCTGCGACAATCGGGATTACCCGGTCGGTAAGTGGTAACTTTACTTTCTTGCCGATTTTGTCCTCATATCGAGCGTCAGCAGGGTTCACTGCGACTGCGGTATCGCCAAGCATCGTCTCCGGACGTGTTGTTGCTACTACAACGTAGCCGGACCCATCCTCGTACGGATAGCGCAGATGCCACAGGTGACTGTGCTGCTCGACGTATTCGACTTCGATATCGGAAATCGCGGTGTGGCATCGTGGGCACCAGTTGATTACTCTCGCCCCGCGATAGATCAGTCCCTTATTAAATAACCTTACGAACGATTCCAGCACGGCGTCGACATAGC
The DNA here is from genome assembly GCA_050948905.1 of Armatimonadota bacterium. Classification (GTDB taxonomy): domain Bacteria; phylum Armatimonadota; class UBA5829; order UBA5829; family UBA5829; genus DTKD01. The sequence goes on from JBMNES010000001.1 coordinate 2,625,901, forward strand.
CTTCGTCCATCGTAAAGCGCTCTCGCGACCAGTCGAACGAGAATCCCATAGTCTTGAACTGGTGCAGAATCTGGCCGCCGTATTCTTCCTTCCATGCCCATACTCGCTTTAGAAACTCGTCTCTGCCCAGGTCGTGACGGGAAAGCCCCTGCTCGGCGATTTGCTGCTCGACCTTGTTTTGAGTCGCTATCCCTGCGTGATCAGTACCGGGGAGGCATAGAGTTTCGTAGCCCTGCATACGCTTCCATCGTGTCAATACATCCTGAATCGTATAGCACAAAGCATGGCCGATATGAAGGGAGCCGGTGACGTTAGGAGGAGGGATGGTGATGCAATATTCGGGTTTACCTTCTCTAACTTCAGCGTGAAAATAGTTGTTATCCAGCCAGTATTCGTACCATTTTTTCTCCACTTGCGCAGGGTCGTATACTGTTGGCAGTTGTTGGGTATTGTTGGTCATATTCACTCTCCAGGCCCCGAGCGGGGAGCCGGCTCATCCTCCTATATCTGTTCGACGAAATATTTATCCCGGCGCAGCGCGAACCAGCTACCGAGAGTAAATCCCCAGAAGCCAGCCAGCGCTATCGCAAATATCATAACTTCATAAGCGGTTGCTATTATCTCTTGGGAGGGGTAGTTCTCGATGTTGTCCCTCATAACGCTCAGGATAATTCCACACAGCAACACTGCTCCCAATACAGCCATCCCGGTGCTCAATACGGCATTTAGCAGCCAGGCGCGTTTTTTGCCTAATCGCATCCACGGAAACTGTGTCGACAGAGCCGCAGCAATCAAACCAAATACGACACTACCTACCCCGGCAATAATCGAATAGAGAATCCGCCCCTGAGCTAGATCGACTACCGGTTCGTAATAGGCAAAACTCACGATTACGGACACTATTATGGCCGGCACGCACCATAAAGCCGTGCGAACCCAGAACCATTCTCGCGCCTCCGCATAGCTGACTTTTTCCAAACGATTATCCCCTATAACTAAGCCCCCGTCGCCTGTATCAAGGACGACAGGGGCTGTAATCCCGCTGCGTGGTACCACCTTGTTTCCCCCACCCTACAGGCGAGGCTCAAACAGCTATCACGGGCTTACCCGGCGGGTTCTACTGAGCTTAATAACCGTTCTTCCCGCGGCTGCAGGACGACGTTCGGAGGAGACCCACCAGAAGCTCGCACCATAAGTCATCTCAGACTCCGCTTCCTCTCTGAGGCAGTCTACAACCTACTCTTTCCTGCAATAGCCTTGACAATATTTTACCTGCTTATTCTAACTGAACGACTTCAGTTTGTAAAGCCGACCTCAGGCAGGGTTGACTGTTGATTATCTAAACTGCAGGCCGTTTTCTAATTTATCAAAAGCCGCCGAATACGCGCCCAGCGACCCACTTTTTGCGCGTTCCAGGATCACGATCCTAATCGGAGCGTCTACGCCCACGATTTTCATTGCGCTGCCGCCTATTGAGACTGAGTATTTATAAGCGCTGTGTCCAGCGATCGTCGCATCACCCTGGCTTGTCACTTTGCCGTTATTAGCAAAAGTCTCGAGGGCAGCATCGGCTATCTCCCTTGCAGTAGTGGCCGAAGGGTTTGGCGGATGCACCTCGAATCGTCCATTGCCGTCGGTTATCACAGCAGATGAGCCTGAAGAACGCAGATCGATACCCCACTTTTCGGGATAGGTGATTACTACGCCGCCGAAGACCGTAATCGACTTAGCTCCGCCTGCAGAGCTCTGTGCGGCTGGCTGAGTTGGCGCAGTCGGCGCGGGAGCGGCGGGCGCGGGAGGCGGAGGAGCTTCTGACGAGACGTCGGCCGGAGGCATTTGATCCGGGGGCATCATTGCTGGATCGGTCGCCGTTTGATCCTGTTGGGGAATCGGCGCCTCGGTGCCGCGGTTAGCGAAGAAATTGCTGTAAACCATCCAGCCAACAGCAATGACGATCACCACCACTAATACAACTGCCACCAGCGTCTGTTTGTCTTTCATCGGTCCACTACTAATATCAAGCTTCATTTGCTGCGTGTATCCTCACAATATTATCCAGAACATGCTATCAGGCCGAGGCCATCTCCGCAATAGCCCGTTGTCAACAGCCTTCAGACAACCTCTCGATTTGTTTCTTCGTGCGATTCGCGAGTTCTTCAATCGGTGTCTGCATAAAGCCCTGCACTCCGCTGTCCAGTTTCCCACCAAGAGGCGCGATCCATTTATCAGGCAGGTTCTTAGCCCCTAACGCCGCTCCGATGATGCTGCCTGCTGTAGCCCCGTTGCAGTCGGTATCCATACCCTGCATCACCGAAATACACGCGACCTTTTCGTAATCCGGCCAGCCATACAGCAGCGCGATGAGGACGATTGCGAGGTTATTATTCGTATGCACCCAGCTGTATTTGCCGTAGTAGGTTTGCAGCATTTTATCGAACGCCTCTTCCCATCCAGCACATTCTTCGTGCCATTTCAGGCAATCGGCGACCGTTTCGGCCAGGCGACAATGGGACGGAATCTGGCCCAGGCCTGCCTCGATTATCTGCGACAGATTGTCGGTGGCTAAAGCCGCGCTTATCATTGCCGCACACATCATCTCCCCGTATATTCCGTTTTTGATATGTGACAAAGCGGCATCACGCCACGCGAACTCGGCGGCTTTTTCCGGGTTTCCTGGAGCACAATAACCCCAAAAGTCCGCGCGAATCTGAGCGCCGATCCATTCGCGATACGGATTGAGATACATAGCCGCTTCATAAATCGGAAGACAATTTACCAGATTCATATACGCCTGCTTCTCAGCAGTGCATACGTGGTGATACGGCAGATTGCTCAGCCACCAGTGTCCTACGTCGGCGGTGGTGAACTCCGGGCCTTTCTCCTCCATTATCTTCAGGCCCATTATGGTATAGTTGGTGTCGTCATCGGACAGAGCGTGATCCCACAATCCTCGCACGGAATTTCCGCGAATGTGAGCCTTTAATTCGTCTGACATATTAGCGGTAGGCTGAGGAACATAATTCGACATCGGATACTCCCCTGCTGCCTCCAGATATTCGCGAATTAACTCCTTCGACCAGCCCTCCACCGGCTTGCCCAGCATACAGCCGGCGATTCGACCGAGCCACGCACCATGTACTCTGTCCAGCAAATCTGCATTGACTTTTATATCCCAGCGCCTGTCCAAACTCGGCCGTGCGCTGCGAATTCCTGCCAGATGAGAAGGCTCCACATACGGAAAATCCGGCGTTATCGGGAGATGCCGCAGGTCCCAATATATCTGCATCAGGTCCTGCTCGCTCTGGGATTTCTGCCATCTCTCATCGTAGCCAGATACATCGCAGCCCTCTTCTGAGCGCTGTGTGATTTCTTCTTTTATCAAGTTGCGTAAATTTGTCCAGCCCGGCATCTTATCACCTCTCCAATATAAGCCATTCCACCGATATGAACACTACGGCCGTAGCTTTTCGGCCCAACAATACCGACATTATGCCAGATATCTGCAACGTCGATCAATAGACGTGGAACACATTGTAGCTGGTATACGTATTTTTGACTATGAGCTGGGTTTCTACTATAAAATGGGTGTCGTGGAATGCTATGCTTGCCGTAATACCAGTGGCTGCAGGGTACGCGATCAGGGCTGTTTACAAGAGCAAGACTACTGCCGCCTTGCGATACGGTGTCCTGGCCGTTCTGGCAGTGCTATGGTTCGTGTTTCTGCCCAACACATGTTATTTGCTGACTGAGTGGCGGCATTTTTTGGTGACAGTGGACGGAAAGAACCTATTCTTGCGAGCCAGGGTCGATAATGCATATCTAATTGAGTTAATATCGTTGTCGTTGTTTTATTTTTTATACAGCTCGTTTGGCATGCTGATGTTTGCGCTGGCGATTCGTCCTGTGGAAAAAGCCGTGGTGAAAGGCGGATTGGCGCTTCGGCTGTGGGCGTTTCCGTTCTTTGCCGCTGTGTCTGTCGGAGTATATCTCGGATTAATTTTGCGCTTTAACAGTTGGGATTTGCTCACCAGGCCTGCGACCGTCTGGAGCGCAGTCATAGAACTTACCGCCCGCCCTGTACTTTCTATGTTCATAATTGGATTCGGTGTGTTCCTTTGGATCGCTTATGAACTCTTGGATATATGGATAGATGGGTTCCATTATCGGCTTGCTTTGCTGAAAAATACAAATCAGGAGAATTAGGTGCCTCAAAATTCAGGTTCTACAGACATAAACTGCGAAAAAATCCTCTCTGTTCTACCGGTCGGATTGCTTCTCGCGGATGCTAATGGCGTTAACGTCCGTGTCAATGACGAGGCCGTGCGCATGACTGGATATTCTAAGGAAGAGTTGCTGGCTGGGGTGTGGATGATCGACCCGGAGGATTCCAAGGCCCGGCGTTTGTGGCAGGAGTCGATAGAGGGAAAAGCTGGCACCAACTATGAAACTCGACTGATTCGTAAAGACGGCAGCGCTATTTGGGTCTCCATTTCCTGGCGACCAATGTATGATGACGATGGGGTCCACAGCGGCGCCTGTATTATGTTGTTGGACATAACCGAGAAAAAGAACACCGAAGAGCATCTCAATCTGGTCGGAAAGCGGCTGGAAGACCTATCCGAAAGAGCTTCGGATATACTCTGGGAGATGACTCCTGACGGGCGGTTTACCTATGTATCGAACGGGGTTCATTCTCTTGGTTTCGAGCCTTCCGATTGCCTGGGTCATTCACTTATCGAGTTCCTACCGGAAGCTGGGCAGGCCGAATTAAAAAGATTGCTGGCTGATGGGTCCAGAGAACCAGGGCCGCGTCATTACGAGATGCCTCTGATAAAGAAAGATGGCTCGCTTATCTGGATGGATATACTGTCAGACGCTATAGTGACTGACGGCAAAATAATCGGCTTTCACGGCGTCTCTCGTGACATTAGTGAGCGGAAGCAGGCTGAAAATGCTCTGCGCGAAAGTGAAGAACGATATAAGAGTATAGTAGAGAACTCCCAGGATATGATCCTGCTCACTACCCCCGCCGGCCAGATTATATACGTCAGCCCAGCCTGTTATGACGTAACTGGATATACACCCCAACAGATAATGCAGCAACAACTATGGCTGATTCATCCGGATGACACGGAAAGGATGCGCAAGGAGTATCTTCGTGCTCGCACAGGTGAGTCTGAGACCGGGATTGAATTCCGCTGCATCACAAAACAGGGCGAAATACGCTGGCAGTCGCAGTCGTGGTCGCCGATAATGGACGGCGACAAAGTGCGCCTGGTAGTCAGCATCATCCGTGACATAACCGATCGAGTCCGCAGCGAGGCAGCACTGTGTGAAAGCGAGGCGCGCTATAAGGGCATAGTCGAACACTCCAGCGATCTCATTGTGCTTTGCCAGCCTGATGGAGTCTGGACTTATGCCAGCCCGGCTTGTAAGGAAATCCTGGGTTATGAACCAGAGGAAGTCGTCGGCTCTATGCCAATTATCTCGCTGCCACAGGATCAGGAGTGGCTGATGCCGATCTTCCACAAGGCGATGGCTGGAGAAACTGGCTCAAACTTGCAGTACCGAGTGCGTACTAAGACTGGTGAAATCAGATGGATCTCGCATGCGTGGACGCCGATTCTGGAAGATGGCCGGGTGACCCAGGTGCTGAACGTCGTGCGAGATATTACTGACCAGAAACAATCAGAACAAGCTTTGCTTGCAGCTCATACCGAACTAAAACGGGCATATAAGCTCCAGCAGGAATTCATCAATAATATAACCCACGAAGTGCGCACACCTCTTACCGCTGTAAAGGGTTATGCCGAGATGCTGTTGGAAGAACTCGCAGGGCCGGTCAGCGAGGAGCAATCAAGCATGCTAAATAAAGTCCTGACCAGTTCGGATCATCTTTTGCAAATCGTCAACGGCGTGCTGGAGGTTGCGCGTCTTAGAAGCGGCAAGATCGCTGTAAATCAACGTATCAGCAATCCCAGAAAAGCTGTCGATAGAGCTATTTCGGCAGTGTTGCCACAGGCGACCAAAAAAAACCTGGAAATTAAAGTGCTGCCCTACTCAACAGGCTGCCCCGCAATGTATGACGCAGATAAGGTGCAGATGATTGTCACTAACCTGCTCTCAAATGCGGTCAAGTTTACCGAGTCAGGAACGATCAGTGTTGAGGTAGAATGCACACAAGATGGCGCGGAGATTGTGGTCGCGGACACAGGGATAGGAATTGCCACGCGCGATCTCACCAGTATCTATGATGAATTCAGCCAGCTGGATTTCCCCGGCAAGCACAAACCATCCGGCTTTGGCATCGGTCTCGCACTTGTGGCTACAATGGTGGACATAATAGGCGCCAGCCTGACGGTATCAAGCGCAAAGGGCGTCGGCACGGCATTTCTACTCAAGCTGCCAACATTAAATGAAAGCTCTTGAGCTATGGGCGGCGACATAGCATCGCCACCCATACGATTTGTAGAGAATGCGAGCACCGCCTATTTGGCAGTGGCTGCGGCAGGTGTAAGCGCCGGGGCGGCTTTTGAAGCCTCGAGTTTCGCGAGATACCGGTCGACTATCGCTGCAATTGTCGGGTCCTCCGGTATCTTACTGTCAATCCACAGCAGTTCCCCGTGGCAGCTCATTAGGGAATATTTTCCGGATTCAGGATCGCGACGGAAGACCACTCGGGTTTTGCCCATCTCCGAACCCCACTGATACGCCTGCACCACCGGCACAGCGCCGAGCGAGTAGGCAGTAGGCTCCGCCACTTTGACCATAGTTGGAGTAGCCAGACGAGTATGCGTATGCCCGCCCAGGATTACATCAATCCCCGGCACCGACTTGGCCAGTTCCTGATCAAGAGCGTAACCGAGATGGCTGAGAACGATTACGATATCGGCCTTCTGCCTGATCTCCGGCACCATCTTTTTGGCGACTTCGATTGGGTCGATTTGTATGAGACCGAGCTCTTTTCTGCCCTTATAGTTGTCTTTGTTGACCAGTGAGGTTATGAGGCCAAGCAAGCCTACTCGGACCCCGCCATATTCGCGGATCGTATATGGCTCCAGGAACGGTTTTCGGGTTTTCTCGTTGACCAAATTGGCGCATATCCAGGGAAAGTTCGATGCCCTAAGATTTCGCAGAGTGATTTTTGAGGGATGCTCAAATTCATGATTGCCTGGTTCCATGGCGATGAGCCCTAAGGCGTTCATAATCTCGATGTCCGGCTCGCCTCGAAAAGCTTTTGCCAGGGGGCTCGCTCCAAGCGTCAGATCGCCTGAATCGAACAGAAGCACATAGCCCTGGTTCGGGTTCGCCCTCTCTCGATTTATGAGAGTCGCACGCCTGGCCGCACCGCCGACGTTTTCGAGGCTCGGCAAGTCTTTCTCATATTTGGTCCCCTGTTTAAACGGGACGACGTTGGCGTGTAAGTCATTTGTGGATAGAAGGGTGAACTCAATATACGATGGCTGCTGCGCATAAGCAGCAAACGGCACCATAATCGCGAGAAGAAGTGCTAGTGGGATTAAAAATCTGCGTAACATGTTTCCTCCTGGCTGAATGCATTATTTGAGAACGATAGCGCAGACGTTTCACTCCGGGGAAAATCGGAGCATCCATCTGCGGGATATATGCTACTTCTCGGCCCTTCTTCGAACCTCCTTCTGAAGGAAAACACAATTTCTTAATCGAAAGAGTCTTTATCGAGGATTGTCTGTGGTGCGAATGCTGCTTAAAATCATGTGTTGGGGAATGTTACTGATGGCAACATGGAACATATCTGCTTCTGATGTTCGAATCACTGCGGTAGCCTTGCCGGAGTATGATGCAAGGTTTCAGAGAACCGACGGGTGGATCGGTGCTGATGGGGATTACTCTGCCGCTCTGGATGATAACACGGTGGTCTGGTTATTCAGTGACACGTTTATCGGCTCTGTCCGGGACAACCGCCGCGTCAATGCGACCCTGATTAACAATTCGGTCGGCATTCAACACTTGAAATCTTCGAAACCAATCGAATTTTACTATGGCACGAACGCCGATGGTCAGCCCGCTGCATTCGTAACGCCGGACGATGGAAAAGGCTATTTCTGGCTCTTTTCTGGCGTGTCCACCAGCAATGGTTTATCGATATTTCTGACCAGAGTCAGACAAAGCGACGCAAACCCAGCTTTTCCATTTAAAACCTTTGGTATGGCGCTGGGCCACATTTCAAACCCGTTAGATCCTCCGTCAAAATGGCGTATCACACAACAGCAGGTCCCATTCTGCAGGTTCACAGACAGCGGGTCGTTATTATTAGGTTCCGCCACTCTGAAGGTCGGCTCGTATGTCTATGTCTATGGCTCAGATTCACTGCGCAAAGATAAAGACGGCAAGCGTCTCAACTCTATGATTGCGGCGCGTGTGCCTGAGGATAAGCTCGGTGATTTCAGCAAATGGAGGTTCCTCAGCGGCGGTAAGTGGATCACCAACGCGACCCGCTGCGATACTCTTTTTGCCGGCCCTCCCACCGAGTTCAGCGTCTCATATGTTCCAGGAATTAAGCAATACGCGGCCGTGTATATGCACCACGGGATATTTGGAAAAATCATGGTTCGTCTCTCACCGACTCCGGAAGGTCCCTGGGGAGAGGAGAAGATGGTCTTTGATTGCCCCGATCAGAATTGGCATAAAGCCGCCTACAGCTACGCTGCGAAAGCTCACCCGGAGCTATCGACTAACCCCAACGAGCTTATCGTAACCTATGCTACCAATTCGATGGAATTCGCAGACCTATTCGAGGATGCCCGGCTCTATTGGCCAAGGTTTATCAGGCTCACCTTCGATTCACCAAAGTAGCTTAACCGAGGCATACCAAAGCACTCCGCTGATGATGAGAGTGGGAAACAAATAGGCGAGATCGCGAGTTGCGGCCTTGCGATCGCTTTTGTTGCCAAAATAGAGGACCAGCTCAGTAAGGATCAGCAGTAAAGTACCCAGCATCACCAGACCCGGAGCCATCGGCACTATGCACAGTAGCAGCTTGGTCATGCCCTCCGCAACGAACCAAATCAGCGCCAGTGCGAGTATCAATATGACCCCTGCAATAAGAACAAACCCAGCTACCATATCTAATCGTGCATCTCCACTATATCGCCATCTTCGAGAACGTGGTCACGGCCAATTTGTGCGCCGTCGAGGTGATTTTTGCCCCAGGCGCGAGCAAATCTCAGACTCTTTACGAAATCCTTGTGTACTGTCGCGGCGAAATCCATCAACGTGCTGCCCTTTTTCAAAGTAAACGGACGTTTGGTGTCCGCAGGCTTGCCTGGCAGTTTTGTATAGACACGCACAACGTTTAGGGAGTTAAAGATTCCCTGCCTCAGCTCCTCCAAGCCCTCCCCGGTCGCTGCAGATACCCGATATATTTCATATTCATCCGAGTAGAACTCTTCCAGGACATCTGCATTATCCTCCGCACCTGGTCGATCCATCTTATTGGCAACGATCAGGGCGGGCATAACGATGTTATCGGCTTTAGCATCCGATGCCGAGGCGTATGTTCCTGCTAAAATCAGCCTTGATTTTGCGGTAAGAGCTTTGATCTCCTCTATATGATCCAACAGCGCATTGTCCTGCGCGTCGAGCACAATCCCCACCGCATCGGCAATACGCGTCATACTAATTAAAGCCCCGTCCGTATGATCGTTAAAAAGCCCCGGAGTGTCCACAAGCTGGACGGTCACGTCCTCATATTCCATCATACCAGGTTGTGGCGCGCGGGTGGTATATGGATAATCCGCAATTTCTGGTTCTGCTGAGGTCAGTTTGTCAAACAGAGTCGATCTTCCCGCATTTGGAGGTCCGATCAGCACAACTTGACCCGCGCCCTGTTTTTCAATATGAAACTCGTTAAATCTTTTGGTCTTTTTGCCGGACTGCTTCTCTTTATCATGCAGTTTTGATATGCGGCGTTTTATGTCAGCCCGAAGCTTTTCGGTGCCTTTATGCTTCGGTATCGTCGCATACATCTCGTCGAGTGCAGCGAGCTTGTCTTCGGTTGTCACCGCCGCTCGAAATCTCGCTTCGGCAGCGAGATAATCCGGTGTGAGATTCGCCGGCATGGCTCGTATTCTCCAACGCAAATGATGTGATGAAGCCTTCTACAAACCCACCGTACATGCCTGCTTACGGGCGTTTTTTCATAGAATCAATGGTCTGGGTTGTGGAGTATTGGTGTGTATTGGTAGTTTCATAAGGGATAATCTCCACGCGGCCGCCGAACGCTTTCATAATCTCCGCTTCGGGCATTTTTTCTATGCTGTAGTCCCCACCCTTGACGTCGACATCCGGCTTGATCGTTTCAATCAGCTCTACTGGCGTATCCTCGTCGAAAAGCACGACATAATCTACGCAGCCCAACGCGGCGAGAACTTCTGCGCGGTCGGTCTCCGTGTTGACCGGCCTGCCGATGCCTTTTAACCTGCGCACGGATTGATCGGTGTTGACTCCCACCACGAGCACATCCCCCATCTCCCGGGCGCGCTGCAGATAGCGCACATGCCCCACGTGGAGAATATCGAAGCAGCCGTTGGTGAAGACCACCGTCTTTCCAGCAGTTTTAGCCTCGGAAATTTTAACGGCTGCCTGCTCACGTGAGATTATTTTGTTACACTTCAACCTCGCCCAGCACCTTTCTAACCTGTTCTACATCGACGGAGCCTTGTCGAACGATTTTAGGCGGCGTGACAGTCATATCCACAACCGTCGACGCCACTCCCAGCCGGCTGCGGCCGCCGTCGAGCACCACTGCAACATTTTCTCCCACCTCGCCGATAGCCTCAGCAGCGGTAGCCGGAGCCGGCTGCCCGGTTACGTTTGCGCTTGTCGCAACGATAGGCCCACCGAACTCAGTCAGAAGCGCCAGGGCTACAGGGTGATCGGGAATGCGCACTCCAACCGTCGTCCCGCCTCCAGTTACAAGGGTGGGCAATCCGGCAGCTTTAGGTAAAATAACTGTCAACTGCCCCGGCCAGAAAAGCTCTGCGAGTCGCTCGGCCTCTGGTGATAGATACTCCACCACCTTGAATATTTCCTTTACACTCCCCACCTGTACCGGCAGCGGCTGACGCTCAATTCGGCCTTTTGCCTCAAAGACTGCCTTTACCGCAGCGTTATTAAATGCATCTGCGGCAAGTCCATATACCGTCTCAGTCGGAAAAACGACAAGCTCACCGCGCTTCAGTGCGTCGACTGCTGTTCGAATGGTGAGGATATTGGGGTTAATAGGATCGATTTTAAGCGTAATCATCGGTATGCTATGGCAACCCTTTCGATTCCTGCAAGATCGCGGACGAATTCGATTTCATTCCATCCTGCTCCCCTGGCGATTTTGGCGACGTCCTCGGCTTGGCCTATGCCGATTTCAATCAATAGCAGTCTAGTCACTTCGCGTGCCTGATTAAACAGCAGTCTGATAATTTCCAAACCATCCGCACTGTCGGTTAATGCCTGCATCGGCTCACATCTCACTTCCGGATCAAGGGACTCAATCACCCTTCTGGCGATATAAGGCGGGTTGGAAACCACCGCGTCGAAGGTCAAATTCAAAGCCAGTATCGGCGCAAGCAAATCGCCCTGCACCATATTTACCCGCTCCGCAACGGAATGCTTGCGCGCATTTGATCTCGCGACAGCCAACGCGTCCTCGCTGATATCAGTCGCCCATATTCTCGCATTCGGACTGTTCACAGCCAGTGAGACGGCTATCGCGCCGCTGCCTGTGCCGATATCGGCAATTAAAGGAGCATCTCCTACGCGTTTCAAGCACTCCTCGACCAGTATCTCGGTCTCGGGCCGGGGGATTAATACAGCAGGGGAGACTTCGAAGCTCAAACCAAAGAACTCTTTTGAGCCCGTAATATATGCCAGAGGGTATCGCTGGGTGCGCTTTTCGACATATTCACGGAAAATGCGCCACTGAGGTTCGGAGAGTTCACGTTCCGGATGCGTGATAACATCCAGCCGGGTGCAATTAAGGGCATGCGCCAAAAGCAACTGCGCGTCTAACTGCGGTGAGTCTATCCCAGTTTCTCTTAGCCGCGCAGTCGCCTTGAAAATTTCGTCGCCGACGGTGCGATCCACTTCAGGCTTCCACTTGAAGTTTTTCGGCCTGATCCGCCGCGTTGAGGCGATCGATCATATCGTCAAGCTCCCCGTCCATAAATGCGGGCAGGTTGTAAATCGTATAATCGATTCTATGGTCGGTGATGCGGTTCTGTGGGAAGTTGTAGGTGCGGCTCTTCTCGCTCCTGTCGCCAGAACCTACCATCGAACGCCGCTTGGCGACGACATCCTGCTGCTGGGCCTGCATCTCTCGTTCGTAAAGTTGGGTTCGCAGCATTCTCATGGCCCGAAGTTTATTCTGCAACTGCGACCTTTCATCCTGACAGGTAACCACTATGCCGGTTGGTTTGTGAGTGATACGAATAGCGGTCTCGTTTTTTTGCACGTTCTGCCCGCCCGCGCTGGAGGAGCGATAGGTATCGATTTCCAGATCATCGTTGTTGATGTGAACATCAATCTCGTCGGCTTCCGGCAGCACGCTGACGGTCACGGCAGATGTGTGAATACGGCCGCTTGATTCCGTCGCCGGGACCCTTTGTACTCGATGCACCCCGCCTTCAAACTTCAACCTGCTGTAAGCGCCGTTGCCCTTGATGGCCAGGACCGCTTTGCTGAAGCCGCCTATGCCGGATTCGACTGAGCTCATAAGCTCGGTTCCCCACCCTTTTCGCTCGGCGTATCGGGTGTACATCCTTAGCAAGTCCCCGGCAAACAAACCGGATTCCTCACCACCAGTGCCGGCGCGGATTTCTACGATTACATCCTTCTCGTCGTTGGGGTCTTTGGGAATCAGCATAACGCGCAGCTCGTCTTCGTAGCCGGCGATTTTGTCTTTAAGCTCATCAAGTTCAATCTGTGCGAGTTCTCGCATCTCGTCGTCGAGCTTTCCGTTCAGCATCTCTTCCGTGTCAGTGAGTTGCTGCCGGGCTTGTTTATACTGACGCCATTTGCCCACCAGATCCGCCAGGTCTGAATGGGCCTTTGCGATCTGCTGGTATGCCTTGAGGTCTTTTATTAACTCAGGGTCGCCGAGTTTGACTTCCAGCGACTCGTATTTTTCTTCTACGTCAGCCAGTTTTTCAAACATATTAACTTTCGGTATTCAGTGCCGGCTGTTGTGTCTGCTCTTCTTTAGCCAGCACGCCTTTTAGTGAGGCTATCGCAACCTCAATCATCTCGTCGTCAGGTTCGCGGGTTGTGATTTTCTGCATCAACAATCCAGGCAGCAGGGTCAGCTTTGTAAAGAGAGATTCCTTGCAGTTGCCGGCCATCCGAATTATCTCATACGATATCCCAGCCACAAACGGCAGCAGCGCCAGTTTGTAACCCCAGCGAATAAACGAACTCAATATTCTCATCGAGCCCTGGTGCTGGGTCAGGCTGCCATAAGGCAAATGATCCGCCACCAGCATAAATACGATTATCCCGGTAATCAGCACAACGAGTATGAAACTCGTGCCGCAACGTACATGGGCTTTAGTATATCGCCGCACGTTTTCCACGGTCAAATCGACGCCCGCTTCATAGGCGTTTATCGTCTTATGCTCTGCACCGTGATATTGAAATACCCTTCGGACATCTTTCAGAGCAGAGATAGCTGCCACATACGCCACAAATAGTGCAACTTTTATGACACCCTCAATCGCGGTTAGTTGCCACGCGACGCCAATGTGCCGGTTGAGCAGCTTTGTGAGAAGAATCGGGACAAAGAAGAACAACGCGACTCCTCCCAACAGCCCAAGAACCATCATAGCGCCAACGGTGACATCGTTGACCGCCTTGGGTTGGTCGGAACTCGCCTCGCCTCTTTTTTCCTGCTCTTCGGCGGCGATATCTTTCATCGCAATGTCGGTGGCGTATTTAAGTGCTTTTATGCCCAGCGCCATCGCATCTATCAGAACCAACGTGCCGCGTAGAAAAGGCTTTTTCAGCCACGCGAGCTTGGAGAACATAGATTCCACATTTTCGACCGTAGAGACGATCTCTCCGTTTGCCCGCCTCACTGCGACTGCGAAATCGTTTGGCCCGCGCATCATAACGCCTTCGATTACAGCCTGGCCACCATAATGAAACTCCGGTTTCTTATCTGCCAATTTTAAACCCTCAAACAGGCCGGCGCCTATAACATAATCGAACCCGACAAAAACAAAGGAAGCAGTTCACGACCGCCAAGGCCGCCGCACCGCTTCCCAAAAATCGATCAAAACTGCCTGCTACTGCTCGTCTTTCTTATCCTTCATACCATATTTAGCCAGGAATTTCTCCACTCGGCCTTCAGTATCGAGGATCTTCTGCTTGCCAGTATAAAACGGGTGGCAAGCGGAGCAGATTTCCACGCGGATATCGCTAGCTGTAGATCTGGTCTCGAATGTATTTCCACAAGCGCAAGTTACTTGCGTCTTCTCGTATTTCGGATGGATACCTGCCTTCATTAGTTCACCTTTCACGACGCTTTTCTTGAAATTATTATACCATAACCTGTCACAAGCTCGCAACCACGACTGCACCGTTTTGCCCGGCCGAACTGCCGTTGCTGTAACAGATATACAAAATAACCACTCCAGCTATTCTATCTGTATATTATACAAGCTGCGCGCACATATTCCAACCGATGAAGGGATGACTGTATGATGCGTACAATTTCTGTACTGATACCGCTTGCCGGGAGGAAGAATAATATGTCGTATCTGAGATTGATTTGCTATTTGATGATAGCAGTCTATGCTACAGGAGGTATTGCAGTGGCAAGTTCGCCAACATATCAACTATGGCCAGCAAGCTCAATGTCCAAGATCTTGCCTGACCAGACAAAACCCAGGGATGCTTCAGACGAAATTACGCTTTATGCCGCAAAAGGTGAGCGGGAATCCGCACAGTTGATAATTGCGGCCGGAAATGAGCCTCTGAAAAACGTGCAGGTAAGTCTAGGCTCGCTGAGCGGCCCAGGTGGCGCCCTGACTCAGATTGAGTTGTGCAGGGTCGCTTACATAGAGCTGCCGAATCTCAAAAAAATTGCTCCCGATCCGCTCCCTCCGGCGACTCTGTTCGACGTAGAGGCGAATACTAATCAGCCGATTTGGATCACTATTACTGTGCCACACAACGCTGAACCTGGTGAATATTCCGGCCATTTGCTGGTAAAGCCAGCCAACGCAGCGGAAAAACGGATGCCGATTCGGCTTAAGGTATGGAATTTCGCTCTGCCAGATGGTCCAAGCCACGTGACGGCATTTGGGCTTAATCAGCAGTGGATTGCTCAGCAGCACGGGGTGGAAAACGACAGCGCAGCCGCTAAGAGGCTTTACGCAAAATACTACGATTTCCTGGTTGATCATTGGGTCAGCCCATATAACCTGCCAGTAGACGTGACCTCAGAGCGGGCCAGTCGGTATATCAAGGACCCGAAGGTAACGAGTTTCACGATTCCATATAGCGACGATGTTGAGCAGATTCGCAAGTCTGTTGAGTCTCTGCGTTCACGAGGCCTGCTCGATAAGGGATATTTCTATCCGATCGACGAGCCGTTCACCGAAGACGCTTATAAGCGGCTCTATGAAGTCTGCGATAAGATACACTCAATCGATCCGAAGCTTCGGATTGTAATACCATATTTCAGAGACCCGGACTTTGACGCGGGTGGCAAGACTATTCACGAACTCGCAGATGGCAAACTCAACATCTGGTGCCCTAATATAGACTATTTCAACAGCAACAAAGAACGCCTGTACGCCAAACTCGCGCTCGGCGAGGAGTTTTGGTGGTATGTATGCTGCGGGCCAGGCTCGCCGTTCCCCAATTATTTCCTTGACATGGATGGGATTAGCCACAGGGTGCTGCCTTCGATGGGATGGGCCTACAAATGCCAGGGGCTTCTATATTGGAGCACAACCTGGTGGAGCGACAGCGGACAGGGTACCACCGATCCCTGGACTGATATGGCTACGGTCAAGGATATCAACAAGGACCTCTACGGCGACGGCTCGTTGCTGTATCCAGGCAAGAAAGTTGGGGTAGATGGGCCGGTCAGCTCGATTCGGCTTGAGCTGCTGCGCGAGGGTCTCGAGGATCACGAATATCTGGTTCTGCTTGAAAAGAAACTCGGGCGTTCAGCGGTCGAGAAACTGGTCTCCAAGCTCATTACCGCACCCAATGACTTCAATCGAGATGTGAAGGAATGGGAAAA
Source organism: Armatimonadota bacterium (assembly GCA_050948905.1). Lineage (GTDB taxonomy): Bacteria > Armatimonadota > UBA5829 > UBA5829 > UBA5829 > DTKD01. The sequence continues at coordinate 2,642,186 of JBMNES010000001.1, forward strand.
GGTAAGGATACAGATTGGTGAGGAACTCAGTAAGTAGACTCTGAGACAGCTCTAATGTCAGAAACGCCCCGTTTAAGGCGGGGCGTTTCCGTTCTAGTGCTCACTACGCGATGAGTGGGCTGCTTATCATGTCGATTGCGATTCCACCGGCAGGGTTCGCAGATCGGCTTCCTTCGTGAAGAAGACTTTGCCATCCTCGATTTCTGCACGGATCGTATCGCCAACGGTGAACCTGCCGAGAAGAACCTCCTCGGACAACGGATCCTCTATCAGCCGCTGCACCGCTCTTCGCAGAGGCCTCGCGCCGAACTGTGGGTCGAAGCCTTCCTGTGCCAGCAGTTCTCTTACCGGCTGCGTTACCTCGAGCTCCATACCCTGAGTCGTCACCTGCTGCCTTACTCTATCCAGCATCAGATCAACGATCTGCAGAATCTCATCCCTGGTCAACTGATGGAAGACTATTGTCTCATCCACCCTGTTGAGGAACTCCGGTCTGAAGGTCCGCTTCATTTCGTCCATTATGCGGTTCTTCATACTCTCGTAGTTCACATTCGCTTCTTCCGTATCAGTGCCCCGGAAACCGATGCCGGCTCCACTTTGGATAGCCTGCGCACCCAGGTTCGAGGTCATTATGATTACAGAGTTCTTGAAGTCGACTATGCGACCCTGCGAATCAGTCAGCCGACCGTCCTCCATAACCTGGAGCAGAATGTTGAACACATCCGGGTGCGCTTTCTCGATCTCGTCGAGCAGGATCACCGAGTACGGTCTCCTGCGCACAGCCTCCGTCAGCTGGCCGCCTTCGTCATAGCCGACATACCCAGGAGGCGCACCGACCAGTCTCGACACCGCGAAGCGCTCCATATATTCGGACATATCAATGCGTATCAGCGCATCTTCCGACTCGAACAAGAACGCCGCCAAAGCCCTCGCAAGCTCCGTTTTTCCAACGCCAGTAGGGCCCAGGAATATGAAGCTGCCCATCGGCCTCTTCGGGTCTTTCAGACCAGACCGCGCTCGTCTCACAGCCTTGGAAATGGCTACAATGGCCTCATGTTGACCGATGACTCTGCCGTGCAGAACATCCTCCATTTTCAGCAGTTTAGCCGATTCCCCTTCGACCAATCTGGACACCGGAATGCCAGTCCACGAGTAGACTATCTGAGCGATCTCATCCTCTCCGACGATTCTAGGCTCGTTTTCACGCTCTTCCTGCCAGGTCTTATCCAAAGTGGCGACCTTCTCAGAAAGATCGTGTTCCTTTGCACGGAGTTCCGCCGCCAAGTCGTAGTTAGAGCCGCTCGGAATAGAGTTCAGCTCGGCCTGTACACGTCCGAGTTCCTGCTTGGCGCTTCTCAGTTCCGCTGGCGGCATCGCCAGCTTTAGCCTCACCCGTGAAGCCGCTTCGTCTATAAGGTCGATAGCCTTATCCGGCAGCGATCTATCGGTGATGTATCTATCAGAAAGCTGCGCCGCAGATATAAGCGCGCTATCGTCGATATTCACGCTGTGGTGCTTTTCGTAACGATCCCGCAGGCCCTTGAGGATCTCAATTGTCTCCTCGGTGCTGGGCTGTCGAACCTGCACGGGCTGGAACCTGCGCTCAAGTGCCGCGTCGCGTTCGATGTATTTGCGGAACTCGTCCATAGTTGTCGCGCCAATGCACTGCAATTCGCCGCGTGCAAGAGCGGGTTTAAGTATATTGGACGCATCAATAGCGCCCTCCGCTGCCCCGGCTCCGACCAGCGTGTGCAGCTCGTCTATGAACAATATCACTTCGCCAGCGGCCTTGCGGACCTCGTCCATCACCCGCTTCATCCGCTCCTCAAACTCGCCGCGATATTTGGTGCCAGCCACCAATCCCGCCAAATCCAGGGCCACGATGCGCTTTTCCCTCAGCATCTCCGGTGTATCACCGGATATGATGCGCTGCGCCAACCCTTCGGCGATAGCAGTCTTGCCGACTCCCGGCTCACCTATCAGACAGGGATTGTTTTTGGTCCTGCGCGACAGAATCTGCATCACCCGTTCGATCTCGTTGTCACGGCCGATGCACGGGTCGAGTTTGTCTTGCCTGGCAAGCTCTGTGTAGTCTCTGCCAAATTCATCAAGCGTGGGGGTTTTGGAACGCGTGCGGGCGGTCGGAGCAGCAGTGGTCTCCCCATCCTGCAGGCTCGTAACCTCTCGCCGAGTGCGTTCGAGGTCCACTCCCAGCTTTTGCAGCACTCTGCCCGCCAGCCCCTCACCCTCGCGGATAAGGCCCAACAGCAGGTGTTCGGTGCCGATATAGTTGTTATTTAAAGTGCGCGCTTCGTCATAAGCGAGGTCAATCACCCTCTTCGCCCTGGGAGTAAGCTGCATATCCTGGCCGAGACGACCGTCACCACGTGTGACCTGTCGTTCGATCTCGGATCGGATTCTGCCGAGGCTGACGCCCATGCGATCCAGTATCCTCGCCGCCACACTGTCATTTTCACGAACCAGGCCCAACAGCAGATGCTCTGTGGAGACGTAATTCTCCCCCAGACGCCCCGCTTCTTCCTGTGCGAAAAAGACAACTCTTCGCGCACGTTCAGTGAACCTTTGCCACATTCTCAGTTCCCCCCTTTGCTTGTAGGATAGGTCAATATTAAGACGCCAATAACGGCGATCAGGTTCATTGTTGTGTTATACCCCAGCTAACCCGCATTAAAGCCGGTTAGTTCGTTTCGCAATAATTCCGCACGCTCAATCCCCGCGCGGATTCCATCGCTCACGTTGACCCGCATCCCAACCAATAGCTGGTTCAGCAGTCTCGGTGAGCAATCCTTTATAAGTCCAGTCGATGCCGCTAATCTGACCGGCGACATCAGTGTTATCGCTTTTTCAGAAGATATCGATCGCGAGTGTCTTAAGACTTCAAGAGCTTTGTTCGCCTGATCCACCAGACGATCTCGCTGCTCAGCCACAAGTTCCTCGCGCGCGGTTCTCTCCTCCCTCAGTAGATATTGTGCCACTGAGTCGACTCTTTGCACTATTTCTCTTTCACTAAAACCAAGCGTAATCTCGTTTGAGACCTGATAAAAGTCTCCCACGGGCAGGCTGGCTTCTCCGAACAGCCCACGCACCGAGACTCCCAAGTCGTAAGCAGCCCGCAACTGCGAGACTATTCGATTCTTCCAGGCCAATCCTACAAGATGCATCATTGCGCTTATTCTGAGCCCCGTACCAACATTTGACACGTCAGCAGTCAAATATCCATACTCACTGGAATATCCAAACCGCAAATCAGCAGACAAAACGTCGTCTGCCCAATCGGCCATCTCCCAAACCTCTTCGGCGACCAATCCGGATTTTATCACCTGAATTCTAAGATGATCCTCCTCATTTACCATTATAGACAGTATTCCCGCTGGCTCCAGTAAAACCGCGGTTCCCGGCCGATCTTCGGTCTGTTCGTAGCTAATAAGATGCGCATCGAGCAGATAATCCTTGCGATCGGCGTCCATCCTGTCCATAGCGATCATCTTCAGACCAGGAAAGCGATTTGTAAGCCCCACCGAGGCTCCTTTCACTTCCTGAACCACCATCTTCGAATCTTCCCCGGACAATCGAGAGGGAAACGGATATGCCGCCAGACTCCTGGCGAGTCTTGCGCGCGTTGAAATCACTACATCGGATTCGGGGCCTTCTCCCAATATCCATTCGGGGGCGTTTTTGTTGTAGAGCATCATCTCAATGGCGCCTTACCGAGGTGGCGGGCCTGACCCTGCGCTCTTTTGATAGACCGCCTGATCTCATCTGAGAAGCGCGAGTAGCACCCACAACAACCCGGCCTGCCGTCAGCGATAATATCCGCTATAGTGCAGCCGCACACCCGGCAGCCATAACCCGGTTTATCAGCGAGAGTTTCCTCTTCGACTCGCGTCATCACACGCTCGAAATCGAAGCCTGTGCCTGCATACAGCTTTGCCCGCTCACTGGCGCACTCGGAGCACACAAATGTTCGGTCAATGCCGTCAGGCCGGCGGCGAAGCACGATCATCTCCGCCCTCCGGCTTGAACAGATCTCGCACAAAGAAAGGTCAGTCATCTTACACGGATGCCTGTTACTGTTTTGCTATATAAGCGTGAAACGCCTTAATCAGCTTGTTTGTGATTTCGCCAGGTTTGCCGTCGGCAATTGATCTCGCGTCCAACTCGACCATCGGAATAACCTCGGCGGCAGTTCCTGTAAGAAACGCCTCGTCGGCGGTATATAAATCGAACCGGGTGAACACCTTCTCGACCACCTCTACTCCCATCTCGCGGAGCAGATCCATCACCGTCTGTCTAGTGATGCCTTCGAGGATTCCGAGATACGCCGGCGGAGTATATACCACACCGTCCTTTGCGTAAAAGATGTTGTCTCCCGTGCATTCGGCCACATATCCGTCCTCGGTGAGCATCAGGCCTTCGCCCGCACCAACCTGATTAGCCTCGATCTTAGCCTGAATGTTGCACAAATATTTGCCAAGCGATTTGATCCTGGGCTCCAGCACCTGCGGGTTTGCAACACGAGTCGCCACAGTGACGACCGCCAGCCCCTGCTCGTACATTGACTGCGGGTAAAGGGACAGCTTATCGGTCGAGATCGCGACAGTCGGGTCTCCCTTAATGTTCTTCGGGTCCAGCCCCAATGTCACCCCGCGGCTGACTGTGACGCGGATATAGCCGTTGACGACCTCGTTCATCTTCATCAGCTTTTCAATGTTCGCCGCAAACTGCTCTCGCCCATAGGGCAGTTCAATCCACAACGCCTTCAGCGAGTTATACAGTCTATCGACATGCGCACTCAGCTTAAACGCCTTGCCGTTGTAACTTCGGATTCCTTCGAATGCTCCATCACCGTAGAGAAATCCATGATCGTAGATAGATACTTTCGCACTCTCTGACGGCACAAACTCGCCGTTGAGGAATACCCATTTGTCCATTAAAACAGCTCCCGTGAATAAAGTATAACATAAATCGAACTGCGTGATCAATCTCAGCAGTCCTTTCGACAAACCGAAGCCAACGGTACTATACGGCAGCGAAGCCGTAACAGATCATCTCCCCTCGCTGCTAACATCGCGTCAGGGGACAATTCAGCTACGGCAGCTGCCTTTCAATTTGTCAACAGCTTAAAAGGCGTCGATCAGGCCCACCAAATCTCGCCGGCGTTCTCGCTGATGACCACATCTTTCAGGAAGGCCACAGCCTTCTGGAAGCCCTCATTGACCGACATCAGACTGTCCTCGTGCTCAATGGACAGCACGTGGTCGTAGCCCACCAGCTTCAGCGTGCTAACAATGTCTTTCCACGTCTGCGCGTCATGACCATAGCCAACCGTGCGGAAAATCCAGCTTCGTTTGGACTCTTCGAGATAAGAGGTGGTATCGTTGCAGCCGTTTACAGCCGTATTAAGCGTGTCAATCTTGCAGTCCTTGGCATGAACGTGATAGATGGCATCACCCAGCTTGCGAATGGCCGCACAAACGTCGACTCCGTTCCAGAACAAATGGCTGGGGTCGAAGTTGCAACCGATAGCATCGCCACAGGCCTCGCGAATTCTGAGCATTGAATCCACGTTATACACACAAAAACCAGGATGCATCTCGAAAGCTACCCTGACGCCGTTATCTTTGAGAAACGCAGCCTGCTCTTTCCAGTATGGTATCAGACATTCGTTCCATTGCCATTCGAGAATCTCAGCATAATCCGGCGGCCAAGCGCAGGTGACCCAGTTCGGTTTGGTCGCATTCGGGCCGTCTCCCGGACATCCGGAGAAGTTGATAACGGTCTTAATGCCGAGCTCTTTTGCGAGTTGGACGGTTTTGCGGAATACTTCGTGATTCGATTTTGCGAACTCTTTGTTCGGATGCACCGGGTTGCCGTGGCACGACAGTGCGCTTATCTCCAGCCCTCTTGACGCCACCGCGTCGAGCAGTTTCTTCTGGGCGGCCTTGTTTCCCAGCAGTTCATCCGGATTACAATGCGCAGGGCCGGGATAGTTGCCTGTGCCAAGCTCCACCATTTCCACACCCGCAGCCGCGATATAATCCAGCGCCTCTTCAAGCGGCCTCTGGGCAAAAAGTACTGTAAAAACTCCAACTTTCATAGCAGACCCTCCGTGTCCTGGCATGCATGCTCTATCGAACTTACGGGCATTATAGTAGCTTTGCGAAGTCATTTCAAGCACCGTTGTGTTGTTAATTTGGCCCGCTGTCATAAAATGCGAACAATTCACTTATGGTCTTGTCAGGGTGGCTGCGGAGTGATATAATTTAGCGGTGATATGGGGCTGTGGCTCAGTTGGGAGAGCGCTTCCCTCGCACGGAAGAGGTCAGGGGTTCGAATCCCCTCAGCTCCACCATATTATGGACAATCTCAACGACTCCCTGCGATATGCAGCGGGGTCTTTTCTTTTCAGATGTATTATCCCTCGCCGCCAGCGACTCTTATCCGGCGGAGGATTTCACCTAAAAGGGCTACTACCAGAATCCCGACTGCCAGATCGGCCACGTCTATCCACTTTCTTTGAAACCCGCCCATCGTTATCAGTAGCGTAGTTGCTGCGGCGGGGGCGTGGGCGGCCTTGAAAATCACCTGGCCTGCCAGAGTCAGTGTGACTGCAATTACCGAGGCCCACATTCTGCCGGGGCTGACGTGATGGATTACAAACACGGAGTCCGCACCGTTCAGGCCTAAGGCGATTATCGCGAAATATCCTGCTACAATTCCGACAAAATGCCCTACAAGAGTATTGTAGAGCTTGGACATACGAAGCGATGGGGCCTCTGCCTGTAAAAAAGCAGTCGGCCCCAGACTTGGAAACAACCACACCTGACCAGTAACGATCGCAAGCATCCCAGGCACCAGCATCAGTACCCCCGATACCAGCGGTGCCCAGACTACATTGGGCAGGCGTTTCACGCCGCAGTCAGCGCGTGCTCAATGAAATCCTTGAGCACTACCGCGGCGTTGTGCTCCGTGTCATGAGCAGAGTAGACAAATGTGACATCACCTTCAGCTACAATCTCCCGCAGCTTCTGCACGGGTTCAGGGTTGTGTTTCAGTTCCTCCCAATATCGACTCCGAAACTCCTCCCACTTTTCAGGGTCATGTCCAAACCACGTTCGCAGTTCCGGAGTCGGGGCGATGTCCTTGAGCCACAAATCTAAAGCGGCTCGCTCCTTGCTGATACCCCGGGGCCACAGTCGTTCGACCAGGACCCGTTTTCCATCCGACGGCTCCACCGGATCGTAGACTCGATGCAGTTTGATCATCTCGATCAGTTCCCCTCGTATATTTGCACCAGTTCTTCTGTCTCTTCATCCGGCTCCACGTGACCGTATCTGTTTCTTTCGATCCACATCCGCAGGGCCAGATAGACTATGGGCAATATACCCGCCACAATGAAAATCGTATCACCGGGCAGCCTCAGCCATTCGAGAATCCTGACCGCGGGCTGCTGGAAGAATGTCGGCTGACGAGCAAACCAGTAGCCATTGGTGAAACTGCTGAATAACTGTATCGTACCTATCGGCACCAAATTGACAAAGACCATCCAGGCAAGACCGATATTAAGACCCCAGAACGAGGTCGCCATCGCGATCTCGCTTTTTCTGTCCGGCGGAATAAAATATCTGGCCGCAAACATAAAAAACCCAATCGCCAGCATACCATATACGCCCATTAAAGCAGCATGGGCGTGATTGGCGGTAAATTGTGTGCCGATTTCGTAGTAGCTGACGATAGGCAAATTAATAAGGAATCCGAATATTCCCGCCCCCAGGAAGTTCCAGAAACCGACCGCTATTAAGAACATAACCGCCCACTTATGCGGAAATTGTCTGGCCGGAGTACACATCGCGCACTCCTCCTGTTTATAGCTGCCCAGTTGTATAAACCGCCACGCCTCAAACGTGAGAAGCAGAAGAGGTATTACCTCCATAGCGGAGAAAAACGCGCCTAACGACATATGCGCTGCGGGCGCGCCGCTGAAGTAAAGATGGTGCATGGTGCCGATTACGCCGCCTACTGAATATAGAATAATATCTATATAGACAACCAAAGTGGCGTTTCTCGGCTTGACCACACCCAATACTACGAATATGTAAGCCACCATAATCGTGGTGAACAGCTCCAAAAAGTCCTCGACCCAGAGGTGCACGACCCAGAACCTCCAGAAATCCACCACCACAAAGTCGCTCATCTTGCCGTAAACCATCCCGACAGAGTAGAACACCGGGATCGATATGGCACTGAACAAGAATAGATACGGCAGATTGCCAGGGTGTTCTGAGGCAAGCCTGTTGCGCAAACCGCGTATCAGGATGATCACCCAGATCACCATCCCAGCAGTTAACAGCGCTTGCCATAGCCTGCCTAAATCGAGATACTCCCAGCCCTGCGCGCCTATCCACCACCAGGGCCCGGTTATGCCGAGTAAATTTTTAAGCGCAGCGGCTTCACCCAGCAGACTTCCTACCACAACCAACACCACCGCCGCAAATAAGCCTATGGTGAGTTTGTCCTGGTGTTTCGGTTCACGGCGGGCGATAAGGGCGGCAAGGAAGATCCCCATCGCCAGATATGCTGTGGCCACAAAGAAGATAGCCACTTGCACGTGCCACATTCGGGAGAGATTGTATGGCAGCAGTTTGGATAAGTTGAGGCCGTAGAAACCTGCTGGCTCGGCGTGATAGTGAGCATTTACACCTCCCAGCAGCCCCTGCACCAAAAACAAGCCAGCGACGACAAGGAAATACCACGCGGTGGCTCTCTGAGACGGAGTCAGTTTGACATCCTCCGGCGGTCGGAATTTGGCGACCTGATCCGGCGCTTCTTCGTCGTAGCGCTGCCACCCAAGCTCTGAATATTTGCCGAATATAAACAAAACAATGCCTATGCCGCCGAGCAGGGCTATAAGGCTATAGACGCTCCAGATAAACGCGTCCGCTGTCGGAGCGTTACCGACCAGCTTTTCGCCGGGCCAGTTATTTGTAAACGAATAATTTCTACCGGGTCGATTGGCCGCAGACACCCACGCAGCCCATGAGAAATACGCCGTGAGCTTGTCGACCTCTGCCGGCTTCAGTTCCGGCCTGCGCAGACCTTCCTGCTCTTTGCCGAAAAACTTCGTATAATAAGTGCGCAGTTGCCCAAAGGCAAATGCCTGACCAGGGGTGTAAACAAGACTGTGGTTCGCCGGATTATAAGCGTTGTGCTTAAATTCCTTTTTGACACGATCCTCCGCAGAGCCGCGATCTTCACCCTCTTTTGTGTAAAAATCAATTGCCGACACTGCAGACCTGTGAAGATACTCCGCCGTGAAATCCGGCCCGAGATAGGCGCCGTGTCCGAACAGGGTTCCGAACTGCATCAATCCGTATTTTTGAAACAAGTGCTGTCCGGTCATAATATCTGTGCGTGTGAACAACACCTCGCCCTGTTCGTTGAGTACTTTGTCAGGAATTGGTGGCTTTGCGGAATAAAGGTACGCGGCCAATATTCCCAGCACAGCAAAACCAATAATAAACGTAAGAATTGCAACTTGCGCCCATATGCTGGATACCAACATTGGTTTTCTTTGAGTGGTTTCCATCCCTGCCTCCTACATATCAGCTTAGCAGCCTGACTTATACTACCCCAATTTCCAACAAATATGCACCTATGGACGAGCTATTTTTGCAGTTTGTGATTTCTGGGATGCGGGAATATGCCATACAGCTTAAGTAAGTTGGGGGAATGTGAGATGCGCGCTGCGGTATTTGACCCGGATGCGGTTGGACAGGTTGTGATACGTGACGTGGATATGCCGACTCTTAATCCATACGATGCGCTGGTGAAAGTAGCGGCTAGTTCTTTAACGCCGGCGGAGGAACGATATTCTCAATCGAAATGTACGCCTACTCTGTTGGGCTGTGATGTTGCGGGAGTGGTCGAACAGGCTGCTACAGATGGCTCTGGGCCGAAACAAGGCGAGCGGGTGATTGGCCGAGTCCTGACAGGCTCGTGGGCGGAGTATGTAGCGGTTCCGACGAGGTCGCTTGCAATTTTGCCGGAGAATATCTCGTTTGAGCAGGGAGCTGCCTTGCCCACGTCAGCTTTGACCGCTCTTTATTTGTTAGAATCTGCGGGCGCGATAATGGGACGCAAGGTTTTGATAACAGCGGCGAATGGCGCGGTCGGGCAATTCGCCTGCCAGATCGGTCGCATGATGGATGCGGTGGTTGTGGGGCAGGTGCGACGGCCGGAGCACATTGAACATGTAAGCAAGGCCGGAGCGGACCACGTTGTAGTGAGCGCGGACGGCTCAGCCGCGCGTGAACTGGGGCCATATAAATTCATAGCGGAGGCAGTAGGAGGCGATGTGCTGGGTAATTGCCTGAGCGGAATGATCGCTGCAGATGGATTGTGCGCGGTATATGGCAGCATATCAGGCAAGGATACGACGTTTAACGTCTGGTCATTTATACCTCAAACACGAGCCTGGGTATATGCCTTTATTATCAGCAACGAGTTCGACCGCAAGCCTGCTGGCGAGGGTCTTGGCCGTGTGATTCAACTGGTTGTCGACGGCCGATTACAGATACGCATCGGAATGCGCGAAAGCCTCGACAATATCGGAAGCGCGATTAAAGAACTCAACGAACACGGCGTTCTAGGGAAGGCGATAATTAATATGTAGTGCACCACAAGCGGGCGGAGGCGTCGTCCCCCACCCGCATCAAGACGTGCAGCAGCCTAAGACGCCAGTTTTTCCGAGGCGATTTGGGCTGCTTTTTTGCCGGACAGAAGCATGCCTCCAAAGATCGGCCCCATACGGGGTGTGCCGAAGAATTGTGCTGTTGCCATTCCGGTCACGATGAGTCCGGGATAAATCTCTTTGGTGCCGTCTATTACCGCCCGCTCGCCCATTAGAGCGTTCATCGGCTCCTCGCCTTTAATGTTCAAAATGCCCCTCTTTGCAAGGCAGTTTGTGACTACAGCATCATGCCCGGTGCAGTCCATGACGATCCGACTTTTGAATGTCAGCGGATCGACGTGTAGATTGGCTATCTGATAAGCCGTGTCATTGACCACCACGCCTGCCATCTCGCGATTGTCGTCAAAATGCACATCCTCAATGGAAAAGAAATTGAATATCTCAGCGCCGCAGTCTATTGCTTTTTTGATAAGCGCCGCCGCAAGACCAACAGAGGAGACGACGAGATAACCATCAAGTTCTTTGGCGTGAAGATCGAACTCGTCGAGGATGGGAGAAACAGATTTCTCCAGCACCACCCGGTTGAAACCCTTGCCGCCGCCCCAAATACCTCCGCCTGGGGACATTCGCTTCTCCATAATTGTCACTTTGTGACCCTGCTGGGCAAGAGTATATCCTGCCACCAAGCCGCTTGGCCCCGCACCGACGATAATCACGTCGGATTCGAGCGAGTTGTTGAGGGCGGTAAAGTAGTCTGTGACAATGAGACGTGTGACGTCTGAGTCGTTGATGTTTTCGATCATGAGCTTCTCCTATGCGCTATAGGAGGCGAGGCTGCGGCCGGGGCGTAAATCCCAAACGTATAGTTGTCCGCGTTTCCTACGCCGGTATTAACCGGATCAGGTTCGAAGGGATGAAGCGGTTCTGCCCACTTCTCTCAGCCGTGCTCAGCCAGCACCCCTAGCGGTATTGTAATCGCTGCTATTATAGCACAAACTGGCAGGCAGGGCGTTATATCATGTGACATGCGAGGGGGCTGTTAAGTCATTATGGCAGCGACACCGCATATCGTGGTAGAATTGAATAATTCACTGCAGAGGCTGGTATGTTGGCTCGGAGAACTACAACATTCGTGGCACTTCTGCTGCTGGCTTTAATTTGCGCCAGGGCGTCTGTTTTTGGCGCGACTACCGAAAAGGCCCGCATCCTTGACGACCTCATTGTAACACCCTCCAAGGCCTCGGCCTATGTTAAAACTAATCGCGCTGATCTTACCGAGTTGGCGCTTGATCTTGTGATTTATAAATGGGCCGCCGCAACAGTCGATATGCCCGCCGATATTAAAAACGCGGAGGCTGTGATAACAGCAGCATCTAATGTGTTGTCCGATGGGTTGGTTAACTGGGCGCAGGAGACGTTTTCAACCTCGGAAATCATAGGCCCGGCGGCTATTCCGGCAGATACGGTACGCGTGGCACAGCTTACGGAACTGCGCAGGCAGATTGGTATGGCGCTGGATTATCGTAACTCGTCGCCGATTCAATCAGTTAACGCGCTGACGAGCGTGTTGGATAAATCCAGAGAACTTCATCTCGACTTGACGGAGGCTCTGGTGTGCACGGTCCTGGGGCGGCAGTATCACTATGATATGTCGCGGTACCGGCTGGCTGAGGAGTGTTACGGCCGCGCGGGGTTGATATTCTCTGCGTATGATTGTGATGAGGCTGCTGCGATTGCTTATGACGAATACGGCAATCTCGGTGCGGAGATGGGCAGATGGCTGGTCGCAACGCAGAACTATAGCCTGGCTGCTCGATTATGGAATCAGTTGGCGAAGCAATATCCGGCTGAGAGCCGATATCGTCTGATGGCGGGCAGGGAGTTTATCCGCGCAAGCGAGGCCCAAAGCGCGGCCGGGGATACGCAGAAATCCTTAGAGCTCGTCAATGCCGGCCTCGATAAACTACGCGAAGCCGCCGCTATGACGAAGTCATACAACGAACTCATTAAAAACCTGATCACAGTCTCTAATCTATACCGCAGCCAGAATAATCTTCCTAAAGCCATAGAACTCCTTAACGCGGCGGCACGAGCGGGGGAGCAGTGCGATGATCCTTTGCTGGTGGCGCAGGTCCACGGCAGCTTATCGGCTGCATACAACGCCTCCAATCTGCCTGCCAGGGCGAAAGAAGAATCAGATAAACGGGATAAAATCCTGACCGATGCGGGAAAATCCGCTGAATCTGCTTTAGTCAAACTCGGCTCAGATACCCCCGTGCCGAAAGATGAACAAGCGAAACTATTCACCATCACAGAACGAGGCGCTGATGCGCTGGTGCAGTTGGGCAAGAGCGATAAGGCTGCTGATATTTTGCTGAAATTGCTGGATGTATACAAACGAACATCGCTTATAGATGGTCAGATAAGATGCCTCAGATCATTGGCTAACACATACGACACGCAAAAGAAATCGACTGACGCGCTTGCCAGGCGGATGGAAGCAGCTACACTGGCGCTTAAGACCAACAGAAAAGTGCTCGGCGCGGAGATTATGAGGGAGATGGTGCAGTCGTTTATTGATGTCGGCGACCTCGATAACGCACTTGATACTCTGGCTGAGTTTTGGAACATAATGGAGCAGTCCGGCAACGTGCGCGGAGCTGCCGATGTGTTGGAAGTCAGGGGGACTCTGCTTGCCAGCCACGGCAGATATGAAGCTGCGGTGCAGGACTTCCAAAAGGCACTTGAGAGATATTCCACACAGGTCGGCGACCCCTGGGCGGCGGCTGGGGTATCCCTTAAACTGGCAAGCGCATTAGACTCTTTGGACAAACCCGACGAGGCGGCCAGGGTGCTGGAAAAGGACCTGAAAGAGATTGAAACTCAGTATGCCGACGAGAATGTTGACCCAAATATCAGCCCGGAACGCGCCCGTTTAATGATGGGGTTATATCAGGAGTTGACGATAGCCTATATCCGTGATGACCGGGCCGACTCTGCGAAAAGCCTGCTATCCAGAGCACGTCATTACACTTGGGTAAGCGAGTTATTGTCCCGGCTTAGAGCTTCAACGGACAAGGCGGTGGCAGAGTTCGCCAAATCCGTTGATATCGTGGGCAGCGACCCTGCACAGGGATCCTCTACACAGACACTGAACGGCCCGACTTTATTGGCGGATAACTGGTCTGATTTTTCTTCCCGGAGTGCGATATTGCGTGAGCGTTACCCGGTTCAGTATAACGCGCTGCCGATTAACCCGCTGATCGAGCTATATAAATCCCGCAACAACCTGCCCAAAAAGGCGTTGATAGTCGAATATATGCTCACAAACCAATCCGCTTTCGCATTCGTGAGCGGTAGTGGAGTGTCGGAGGTGTGGGAATTGGATACGCCGGCCAAGAAGATAATTTCTTTGGCGGCTGCACTGAGAAATCGAATCAAATCCTGCGAACAGAATCTCAGCGCTGGAATCCCGTTACCTCCAATTAACGACTGGCGAGAACCGGCATTCCTTGAGATCAAAGAGCCGCTGGTAGAGCTTTATAAGGCGTTGATACAGCCCATCTCGAAGTCCTTTTCGACAAGTCAGATACTGATGTTCGCCTTGCCTGAAGAGCTGACAGGCGTGCCAATACACGCGCTCATTTCAGCAGAATCCAATGGTGTGCCGAGATTCATGGTTCATGACTATGAAATAGGATACTTGGCTGAGGATATGCTTGGGGATCTGGTTAAAAAAGATACTCGACCGATAGAGCAAAACTCCGATAGGCTGGCTATTTTCGCCGACCCCGCCGGTGATCTGCCGGGCGCGCGCAAGGAAGCGACGATGCTAAGTAAGCTCTATTTTAACAGCCAGGTTTACGTCGGACAGCGAGCCACAGTCGCCAATTTTATTAAGGAGTGCGATAAAGCCAGCATATTGCACATCGCACTGCATTACGATATTGACGCCAATCCATCCAAATTCGTCCTGCAACTCGCTGGCGAGTCGGTTTCAAGCGCCGCAATAACCGTTCAGGAGTTGTCCGCCGTCACCAATCCGCATCTGCAGTTAGTCGTATTGTCGGCGTGTGATTCTGCTGCGTCTGCCGATCCGCTTGAGTCCGGACCTTCCCGCGCGGCGGAAGTTTTTTCTTTGATGGGAGCCAAATCCGTGTTGGGTGGGATATGGAAAGTGGCCGACGCCTCGACTTCTAACCTTATGGGAGACTTCTACCGCACCTTAGTAAGAGGCAAGAGCCGCACCGGGGCTCTGCAAGCGGCTCAGGTGAAGATGATCTCCGAAAAGACCTACGCCCACCCGTTCTACTGGGCTTGCTTCGCAATGTATGGCGCTCCCTGGTAGGTCTTCGCAGCTCACACTTATTACCTGCAAATATAGTGGTTTATTGACGAATATTCGCGGCACTGGTTAGAGAGCGATTTCAAACACAAAGAGGTAATAAAATGTGCGGTCGCCGTGGAGCAAACAGCGAAGTTGACTAACATTTGGGAGAGATTGCAAGAGAACCACGCCACTCCGTTGAATCGGCGACCGCCTTCGGTGCGAACTGCGTTTAAGAGAAAGCACCGCTATATATTTATAATACACCATATTTTATCAATATGCAACTATACTATTTTCCTATCATGTGTAGTTTTTAGGAGTTAAACTGGCAATAGCCAGCTATACTTCCATAATTATCGGAACTACCATAGGCCTACAGTGAGTGCGTTCATAGATAAATTTGGCGAGCACTTTTCTACACGTGGCTTTTATTTCATCGTATTCTTCGAGTGCATCCTCGTCAGCGTACTCCTCCAAAACCTGATCTATCCGTTCCCTGGCCTCCTCAAGCAGCTCCTCCGCTCGATCCGCTTCTACAAAGCCTCTTGAAAAAACATCCGGGCCGGATACTATCTGTCTTGAAGCAGCATCCACCCCAACTACAATGATCACAAACCCATCGCGTGCGAGGTGGCGGCGGTCCCGCAAGACCAGATCCTCCACGTCCCCTACCCCTAAACCATCCACCATGACACTACCGGCGGCTACACGGTCGACGAGCTCCGCGGAGTCTTCAGACAGCTCCAGCACGTCTCCGATGTTCATATAGATCACGCTGTCTGTGGGATAACCCTGCGCTGTGACAAGATCCGAAAACTTATGATAATGCCTCTCCTCACCGTGAACCGGTATCATATACTTCGGCCTGAGAAGATTCAGCATCATCCTGATATCTTCCTGATTGCCGTGACCGGATGCGTGCACGGTGGTCTCAGGCTCATGGACGACTTTTGCGCCTTGTTTGAAAAGCCTGTTAATAGTTCGAAGCACCAGGTCTTCGTTGCCGGGAATCGGGGTTGCACTAATTATGACGATGTCCCCGTCCTCAATCTTGATCTGCTTATGTTCATCAAGCGACATTCTAGAGAGTGCAGACAACGGCTCTCCCTGGCTGCCAGTGGTTATTATTACGGTCTTATCTCGATCAGTATGAGCCAGTTCGTCGTTTCGCAGCCGAACCTCCGGAGGAATATTCAGATAACCGAGTTCCTCGGCAATCCGGCTGTTGCTCTCCATACTCCGGCCGACTACTGCCACCCTGCGGCCGAAATCGGCGGCGACGTTGTAGACTTGCTGGAGGCGGTGAATGTTGGATGCAAATGCGGCGACGATAATTCTACCGGGCGCATCTGCAAATATTCGATTAAATGCCTCTCCGACCACGCTCTCGCTGGGAGTAAAGCCGGGTTTCTCTACATTTGTCGTGTCGCATAGCAGTAATAATACGCCTTTGTCGCCGGCCTGGGCCAGCCGGCTGACATCGACCAGGTTTCCATCCACAGGAGACTGATCGAACTTGAAATCCGCTGTGTGGACTATAGTGCCAAGCGGGGTCTGGATTATCAGGCAACTGGCATCGGGTATGCTGTGTGAGACGCGCACCCACTCGACCGTAAAGTCCCCAAGTTCGATCACCGACCCGCACTGGACGGTGTTCAGGCGCGCATACTCATCAAGATTGTGCTCAACGAGCTTGTTCTGCACAAAACCCATCGTAAGCGGAGTCCCATAAACCGGAACGTCGAGACGTTTTAACACGTAAGGAAGTGCGCCAATGTGGTCTTCGTGGCCGTGTGTGAGCACGATACCTACAATGTTTTCTGCGTTCTCCTCAAGATAGGTAATATCCGGGATCACAATATCGACCCCAAACATCTCCTCTTCAGGAAACATCAAACCCGCGTCGACGACCAGAATCTGATCGTCGACGCGAAAGGCTGTCATATTCTTACCGATTTCAAGCACGCCCCCAAGGGGAATTACTTGAAGTTTCTTGCTATTTGTCATTTGTATTTAAGGGCCAGGCCCACAATTGTCTTTCTACTTAGATTTGATATAGCCACGCTCGATGGCGAGTTCCGCGATCTGAACGGCGTTGAGGGCGGCTCCTTTGCGGATATTGTCCGCCACCACCCACATATCGAGCGTGTTCGGGTTGCACGAATCCTGCCGGATGCGGCCGACATAGGTCGGGTCCTGGCCTTCTGCGAACAGCGGCATCGGGTATTTGCCGTTAGCCGGGTCGTCGATGACTTCAATGCCAGGCCACGCAGCGATCGCATTCCTCGCTTCGTCAGCCGTGACCTCTTTTTCCAACTCTACATTGATAGCCTCGGAATGGGCTCGGAATACCGGCACCCTCACGCAAGTCGCCGAAACGGCGAGGCACGGAATCTGGAAAATCTTCCGCGTCTCTTTGATCATCTTGATCTCTTCGCCGAAGTAACCGTCGTACTCATCCTTGAGACTGCTGATCTGCGGGATGAGATTGCACATTATTTGATAAGGATATTGCTCGCAGTTGATATCATTGCCTGCGACGTAGTCCTTGATCTGTTGTTCCAATTCTACGATGGCAGCGCTTCCCGTGCCGGAGACCGATTGATAGGTCGACACGACCACGCGCTTGAGACCTGCCAGCTTATGAAGTGGCGCAAGGGCGTGGACCATTTGAATGGTACTGCAGTTGGGATTGGCGATGAAACGATGCTCGGATGTCATTGAGTCCCCGTTCACCTCCGGCACAACAAGCGGCACCCGATCGTCCATACGATAATCGTCGCCATTGTCGATCACAAAAACGCCTCTGGCAACTGCTTCCCAGCCGAATAGCTGGCTGGCGCCTTTGACGCCTTCAGTGCCTGCGAAAAAGGCGATGTCGATGTCGTCGAACGCCTCGGCAGTGGTTTGTTTCACAGGATACACCACGCCATCTATACTCTGATCACGGTTAGAGCGCGCAAAGAGAGTGAGTTCCGCACAAAGGAAATCCCTCTGCTTCAGAACGCGCACCATTTCCTCACCAACAGCACCGGCGCCGACTACGGCAACCTTGAACTTCGACATTTTCTTTCCTCCATAGCCATCACGGGCAACCCACACTCCCCCGCAGAGGAGCTTGACCCGGTTGGTTATTTGCCCCGCCATTTTGACGGTGACATTTTAAGCGCACGGGAAATGCCCGACGCAATTTTATTTTAACAGATGATCCAGCCCGTAAACCAAACCCTTCGCCTGAGCTGCAGCCCTGATCGCAAGCAGCACGCCCGGCATAAAACTCGTTCGGTCGAGGCTATCGTGTTTAATAGTCAACAACTGGCCCGCACCTCCAAATAAGACTTCCTGATGGGCAACCAGGCCCGGCAATCTTACGCTGTGAACACGGACTCCCTCACACAAATCTCCACGAGCCGGATCGTCTCCTCCCATAGGCGCATCAGCCACAACACCGGCCTCACGTCGGCTTGATTGAATCATCTCAGCAGTCTTAATCGCAGTGCCAGAAGGCGCATCAATCTTCTTGTCGTGATGCAGCTCGATAATCTCCACATTCGGCATATATTTCGCCGCCTGAGCAGCAAACCGCATCATTAACACAGCTCCGATAGCGAAATTCGGTATCACCATCGCCGCGATGCCTTTTTGCTCGGAGAGTTTCTCCAGCTCGGCCAATTCGGGATCAGTCAGCCCAGTAGTGCCGATTATTGGGACAATTCCGCGTTCTATTGCCTTGCGCGAGTTTTCCATAACAAACGGCTTGGCAAAATCCACTACCACATCCAGCTCAGAAGTGTTCAGCATAGACTCGAAATCGGTCTGCACCGATACGCCCAGATCAGCAGCCTCGACCACATCACAGGCGCCGACCAATCGCATATCTTCGGCACCGCTGACCGCTTTTACAACCTCACGGCCCATCTTTCCACATGCGCCCAATACCGCCACTTTTATCATCTGTGCATTCCTCAATTAAAAACTCCATCGAGAATATCCGCGCGCTGCGTGAAAGGCCCGATGGCTGCGACCGCAAACTTAGCATCGCCGAAGACTCGCGCAGCGACATCGGCGATTTCGTCCCTGGTGACATTCATTATCGAAGAGATCACTTCCTGTGTTCGGACGTTTCGACCGAAGTATAGCTCGCTTCTGGCCAGCCGGCTCATGCGGTTGGACATACTCTCCTGCCCCAGCACCAGCGCGCCTCTAATCTGATTTTTAGCTCTCTCCAACTCGGCCTCAGTCACGCTTTCGCGCCCCATCGTCTCACATTCCTTGCGGGTAAGCTCCACCACTTCCCTGACGTTTTCCACACCAGTTCCGCCGTAGATAGCAAAAAGTCCGGCTTCCTGATACGCCGCGGAATACGACCCGATGGAATACGCAAGACCGCGACTCTCGCGGATCTCCTGAAACAGCCGGGAACTCATCCCTCCGCCAAGTATTGAGTCTATGGCAGCAAGGGTGTATTTCTCCTTGTCGTGCTGAGCAAACCCGACCGTGCCGAGGCAAAAATGCACCTGCTCGGTCTGCTTATCGATAATTCGCATATCCATGTGCGGGGTAACCGCATGAAGCTCTCTGGGCACTCGTTTTCCCGTTAATGAGCCGAAGTGTGCACGAACTATATCGACAAATCTGGAATGTTCCACATTACCCGCTGCCGAGATTAACAGCCCATCAGGCCGGTAGTGCTCGTCGACATACGCCATCAACGATTCCCTGTTAAGAGACCGCACCACGTTCTCGCTTCCGATTACCGTATTGCCTAAATGGTGCCCCTTCCACAGCGTCTGCGTAAGAATGTCGTGCACCTCGTCTTCCGGGGTGTCCTGATGCCGCTTTATTTCTTCGAGAATCACGCTCTTTTCCCGGTCGATCTCAGAAGGATCGTAGGCGGAGTGCAGCACCATGTCCGAGACGATGTCCATCGCCTGCTCCAAATGTTCACTGAGAACTTTTGAATAGTAGCAGGTAAATTCTTTATCTGTGAATGCGTTCAGATGCCCGCCGAGTGAGTCCATCTCGTCGGCAATCTGCCTGGCACTGCGCTTTTGGGTGCCTTTGAAGAGCATGTGTTCGACGAAATGGCTCATTCCGTGCCGAGTCTCGTCCTCGTCACGCGCACCAGCCAGCGCCCAGACGCCGATGGAAACCGAATCGACATAAGGCACTCTCTCGCTGAGTATCCGAACCCCGTTCGGAAGTATAGTTTTATTTATGGAAGATTGGTAGGCCAATCAGTGTTTCCCTTTCAATTTTCAATCAGCCAGATTTGCACAAACCCCCCTGAAACCCCTGAAGTTCACGGGGTGAGGAGGGTTTGTATCACAGCATTCGAATAATTCAATATGCTATTCGTTACTACCGCTTTGGGCGGAACCTGACGCCCGGGCCCTCATCGCCGCCTTCTCTTGGCTTCGGGCTTTTGGAGCCGCCGCCTCTTGGCAGCCTGCCGCCACCACGCGGACCAGAGTCGCGCTTAGGACCAGGAGGCGGAGCGACGTAATCCTCATCGCCTTCAATCAAACCGCGTCGACTAAGGCGAATCTTGCCGTCATCGCCGACTTCTATGACCTTAACGGTCAGAACATCGCCGACATTGCAGACGTCCTCGGTTCGATTTACCCGGTCTTTATCGAGCTGAGATATATGAACTAGCCCGTCCTTGTTAGGCAGTATCTCTACAAACGCGCCGTAGGCTTCGCATCGAGTCACCTTGCCGGTGAAGACGTCGCCGACCTGGACTTCACGGGTGATTCCCTCGATGATCTTCCTGGCCATCTCCCCACCAGCCGCGTCCAGAGCAGTGATATATACGTGGCCATCCTGCTCGATATCGAGCTTGGCGCCTGTGTCTGCTTCGATCTTTTTGATAACCTTGCCGCCAGGGCCGATGATCTCGCCGATTTTCTCCGGGTTGATCTCCAGCACAAACACGCGCGGAGCATACTGACTGAGCGCCTCTCTGGGTTCCGGCAGTACCTCTGCAAAGGCATCAAGTATGCGCGCCCTTGCTGCCTTGGCAGCCTCAAGTGCGCCCTTTACAACCTCGCGGCTAAGACCATGCAGCTTTGTGTCGACCTGGATAGCCGTAACGCCGTCACGAGTCCCAGCGACCTTAAAGTCCATATCGCCGTAGAAGTCCTCAAGAGCCTGGATGTCTGTTAGAAGCACGTTATTGGATTCATCTGAAACCAAACCGATGGAGATACCAGCCACAGGGGCCTTGATCTTCACACCAGCGTCAAGCAGAGCCAGTGTACAGCCACATGTGCTGGCCATCGAAGTCGAGCCGTTTGACTCAAGACATTCCGAAGTCAGCAGCATCGAATAAGGGAAGTCTTCAGTAGCCGGAATAACTGGTCGCAGCGCCTTTTCAGCCAATGCGCCGTGGCCGACTTCACGCCGCCCCGCTGCTCTGATGGGCCGCACTTCGCCGGTGGCATACGGTGGGAAGTTGTAGAAGTGCATGAAGCGCTTCTCGGAATCTTCCTCAAGGTTGTCGACTTTCTGCGCATCGTCAAGCGAGCCTAGCGTCAGCGTGGTCAGAACCTGGGTCTGCCCTCTGGCAAACAAACCCGAGCCGTGCACCCTCGGCAGCAGTCCAACGTCCACCGACAACGGTCGAATCTGATCCAGCGTCCGGCCATCGGCACGAGCCTGCTCTTCAAGGATCATCTTTCGGACGTGTTTCTTCAGCAGTCCATCGAGAATATCGTCGAGTTCGCCGATTCTTTCCGGATATTCCTCGGCCAGCCGCGCAACCAGTTGATCTTTGAGATCGAAGAGCGCCTTCTCGCTGGCGCTGAGGTCCGGGTTTCTAATAGCCTGAGCTATCTCGCCGCCCAGTTTCGCCCCGATCTCCTCAACTAGCTCAGGGTCCGAAGTAACGAGCGTAGGCTCCGCCTTGGGCTTGCCGACCAGTTTGACCAGTTCCATCTGCAGATCGATTTGCTTTGCAATGGCGTCAAGCGCAATGTCGGTAGCTTCGACGAGGACGTCTTCCGTAACCTCGCTGGCCTCCGCCTCAATCTCAAGAACTTTATCTTTGAGTCCGGCGACGGTCAGTTCGAGGTCTGCTTCTTTGATCTGATCCAGCGATGGATTGACCACAAACTCGCCATCTATTCGACAAACTCGTACACAGCCAATCGGCCCTCCCCAGGGTATATCGGAGATAGCCAGCGCTGCGGATGAAGCGAGTACCGCGATCATATCGGCAGGCACATCCGGCTCCATCGACAGCGGCATCGCGATAACCTGAACGTCGTTTCGCATACCGTCGGGGAATAGTGGCCGGATTGGTCTGTCGATCACTCGTGAGGTGAGGACGGCCTGTTCTGATGGCCTTCCTCCTCTTTTCACAAATCCGCCGGGAATCTTCCCGACGGCGTATTTTCTTTCCTCGTAATCACACGTAAGAGGGAAGAAATTCATTCCTTCCCTCGGAGCGGCGCTCATGCAAGCCGTGGCCATAACCACAGTCTCGCCGCAAGTGACAAGCACAGCGCCATTGGCCTGGCCGGCAATCCGTCCCTGTTCGAGAACGATGGTCTTGCCGCCAAGCTCCATTTCGGTTTTTTGAATTGTCATCTAGTAACGCTTTCTCCTATCTTCTCAGGCCAAGCCTCGCAACGATCTCACGATACCGATTGATGTCCTTGTTGCTAAGATAGTCAAGCAAGCGTCTTCGCTGACCTACCATCATAAGAAGGCCACGTCTTGAGTGATGGTCCTTCTTGTGTTCTTTGAGATGCTCCGTAAGCTGATTTATACGGGCGCTCAGCAATGCAATTTGGACCTCAGGCGAACCGGTATCGCCTTCATGCTGCTTATGTTCTTCGATAATTTCTGTTTTTCTGTCTTTAACGAGCGCCAAAAGTTCGCACCTCCAAAAGCCGCTCTAATCTCTTATTTTTATACAGGCAAGTTTACCACACCGACCAACACCGTGTCAATCTGATCGGCAATACTGATTTACTTACGCTTTGTGGCGTTTTGTTATGGGCTATTCGGAGTAACTCAATGCCGTCGGAGTTTTATCATTTCCGGAAACCCTTTTCCCTAAACAACGGAAGGAACTAGTTTTCAGACATCAATCTATTTCACGTGCTTCCTCGCCTCATCCAAAGCAACCCCCAACTGCTGGATACGCATAGACAGATAATCTATCCACGAATACTCCTGCCGCAATATCGGATAGTAGATGCACGAAATCATAAGTGCCGCGGCCACGAACAAACCCAACATGATAGCCAGACGTGATTTGATAGAACTAATACGACTAAACTGATTTACCGATAAAACCCCTGACCCAAGGGCAAGCAGATAAGCTCCTATCATTGATGCCACAGGCATATCAGCTTGGAAAAGTGGCCCCTGAAGGAATATCCAGATAGAAGACAGTCCTATTCCGACAATCCACCAGACACTGGGTATCCGCAACCAACTGCACACAAGTCCAGCCACTGTGACACTCATCCAAACCGCCGTCAAATCTGAGATCAAAGTCGCAGGAAGGGCATACTCTAGAGACCCGACACATTTCAACAAAATTAATGTGCAAACGCCCACGATGGAATATGACACGATTAAAACGACAGAGCCACCTATCACTATTCCTGCAGCGATCCTAGTATAATGTTTCATTTGCTCGATCCTCACGGGTAATGATGGCAATCCATTAAGCCACAGCCGGATATTCTGATCCAAAGCCAAGACTTCGGTTTAGCAATGCCAGTGTAGACCTGGATGGCTTCGCATAGCATTAAACACCCACTTGTTGTTTAGGTAAACCCTTTCTCGATACAACGGAGCCCGTAAGCCGTCACCTTTATGTCACGGTGAAAAATATCATACGTACGTGACCGCGCTCATCGAAGTATACAAACGTCAGTTTCATGAGGCTATGATAAACCCAAACTTCCTGCTTGCCTTTTGGCGGAGGAGGGGGTTGCGCTCCATAATCGCTCATAGCCTGACTAGGCAAAATGATGTTGCCGGGTTCGCCCAATGCTGAGCGAACATCGTGTTTGCTAAACCCGACAAACAACTCATAGGACCGAGACTTAGTGATAGCCAGGTAACCGCATAATATTGCCAGTACGATAATAACTGCAATCAATACTCGTGTCTTCATCGTATCCTCCGAAGTTAATCCAGTTCGTTAATCATCGTTACAAGCAGATATGCGTAATAACTAGCGATCGCACCGGAGGCAACCGCAAGCACAAAGCCCACTCTGGAGAAAAGCCGCTGGTATTGTTTCGAATGGTTGGTACCGCGCCTCATTGCCAGCAGCGAAAGCACAAAAAGCAGCACACATCCTGTCCCCCAGGCAAAAAACGAAATCACAACCACTTCGGGATGTCTCACGATGCACCTTTCGATTTTTGTTGTTTAGGGAAACCCTTTCCCGGAACCGCCGGGGCCGTCGCGCCTCTGACTACGTCTGCGGCGAAGCATTAAGCGCAGCTTGGGGGCTGCCTCCGCCGCCACGGGGCCTACGATTGCATAGCCAATAATATGTTCTGCCATTAAAAGATAAACATGGTAGTCTGTCTGCAGTCCGTAGTTACGTTTGAACGAGGCAAAAACCAACGAAGCGCAGGCTGCCATAAAACCACCAAACATAACGCCAACAAGCGCTCCGAGCAGCCATTGCCGAGACCGAAGCATCAAACCAGAGATAGCAGCGCCAAGCACAACTGCGAGGTAATCCATCCCAAAGCCCTTTTGGTTTACTAATAAGACCATCACAGTGATGGCAACAACCAACCCAAAAGCCAAAGCAAATAATGTTCTAAGCATAGAAGATCTCCAAATTTTGCAATGTCGGGATCATTCCCGGCTTCCGAAACTCAACTTCTTAAGAGCGGGATACAACTCTGCATATTCGGAGAATCTGCGTTCATAAACCGCCGCGTTTTCCGGGTTCGGATTTGCGACATCGGTCACCTGCACCCAGTTTTTGACGATGGATTCCACGCATTCTCCTGTATCCGCAGCCCGTGCCAAAGCGGCGGCTCCCAGACACCCCGCCTCAGTCACCGCCACCGTCGTTATCGGCCTGTTGAGCACATCGGCTTTCAGTTGCGTCCACTTTCGGTTTTTTGCGCCGCCGCCTACCGCTATAAGCTCATCGACGCCGATTCCGCACCTGTGCATAATATCGAGGTTCAGCCGCATCTCCAGCGCCACACCCTCAAGCAATCCTCGCAGAACCTCGCTTCGGCTCGTGGTCAGTCGCAGGCCCATTATCGCTCCCGAAATATCCGTATCGAAATACGGAGTGCCGCTCGGAGTAAAATACGGCAGAACCAGCAAATTGGTCGGCGTATTCGGGAGTCCGGCAAGCAGAAGATCGTAGGGGTCTGCTCCCGTCCGCCTTGCTTGTTCCACTTCCTGTTGTCCCCATTCATCCCGAAACCACTTCAGCAAATTGCCGCCGGTCAAACTGAATGCAATCGTCGCATACATCCCCGCGATTGTATAATCATAGGTGCAAAGGTTGCTGTCAAACAGCCCCGCGCCTAATATCGGCTGCGTGAATGCGGCGCAGATGCACTCAACAGTGCCCGTGGCATACATCCCTCGACCCGATGTCGTAACCCCTGCCCCGAGAGCCGCGCAAGGCTGATCGTGCCCGCCTGATACAACGATTGTATGATCGGACAATCCCAGATCGTCGGCTATTTTACTCGGAATGACTCCGACCACTTCCCCGGGAGGCTTAGGATTTGCCAGTTTCGTCTCATCCAACCCCATAGCCGCAAGAATCTGTGCATCCCATCTGTGGGATCTCACGTCAAACATCATCGTGCGCCCGGCAAGGGGCCAACTGATGGACGGCTCAATACCGAGTCGATGTTGAATCAAATCCTCAAAGCATAAAAACCGCCTGGCCGCAGCCCATATCTCAGGTCGGTTGTCGCGCAGCCAAAGCAGTTTGAAAAGGGTGAACATAGGGTGCGCGGTGTGTCCGGTGATCTCATAGAGGCGTTTTAGTCCGAACTCCTGACCAAATCTTTTAACGACATCGGCCGCTCTGGAATCCGACGACACCATCGCGTTGCCGAGAATCTCACCGGATGCGCCAATCGGAGTAAACGCCTCACCCTGGCAGGTTATCGACATTGCCCTGATCGGATCGCTGCAGGCGCAGGCGGCCTCCCTGATAACATCAAGGCAACTGTCACTTACCAACTGCGAGTCGATCTCCGCCCAGCCCTCGCGATCGGATATGACGGGATATTCCCTGTAGGAGGAGGATACCGCTTTCCCGCATTCATCGAACACAACCGCCTTGCAGCCCGTGGTTCCTACGTCAAGTCCCATATAGCTCATCATCTATACCACAATTCAAGATATTCTCCCACTATCCTGCGCATTTCTTTAAACACGATCCCCTGCCTGTAGAGCGTTGTGTAATATCCCAGGTCAGCCTTCTCTGCGGTATGCGATTTTTCGCCGAGATAACCTTCTGCAAGCAGCCTCGAAGCGACGCCTGAACCGGCCACCTTACCGGAGTGTTTGACCATTTCTCCCAATAGAGACGGGCTGGAATCCCTCTCTAATGCGGTCCATATGTTCACCTTGCAGACCCCATCCTCAAACAGCCCTCCGATTTGATCGTTGGAAACCGATGAGCATCCGTGCAGAACTATTTTCGCGCCGATGCGTTCTTTTATCCTGCGGGCAAGCTCCCCGTGGTATTTCAACTCGGCTGCGCTTGCGCGGTGTTCGGTTCCGAGGTTGGCTACTATAAAATCAGCCCCGGTCTCGGTTACGTAGCGCGCGGCGTTTTCAGGAGTGGTCAGCTCGCAGCTTTCAGTTTCATCGCAGGCCCCTTCGATCACAATTTCACTGCCGTGTTTTTCAACAAACTGTGCGGTTAAAGCGATGTTCTCATCAAACGGCCGCCCGGAGGCATCGAACATAATGGATGAGAATTGCGCCATATCCCAACCCAGCAGTTCCTTGTCGAGGTCGGGTTGTATATGGTCGAGGTGGATCATCACGTCGATCGCTTCAAACGGTGATCCTGGCTCGGTTAGCGCACGAATATCAGCCAGAAACAGCTTCATGCCGATATCCCATCGCCGCGTATGGGTGTAATTCGTAGACTGCGACCGATGCGGGTAGAGGTTGGTAATGGCGAGAGTGATCGGCAGATTCGAGCACCCGATCCTTTCGCTATGATCTTTAACTGCGGTCAAAACCGCTTCCGTGCTGGTGAGGTTCTCGCTGCAAAAGGTCGGTATCACCCAGCCCTTTTCGGCCGCTGCCTCATATACGCCAAGCACACTCTCTCGATTTGTAACTAACGGCATCGATAATTCTCCGAGGGTTATTTTTGTCCGATCAGCACTGGTGTTTGGGGAAAGGGTTTCCCGGAACAACGGAAAACTCACTGGCGCCTATCGCGAACAAGCACGACTGTTAGAAGTATACCCTCACACAAGAATCCCACCAATGGTAAGAGAAAACCCAGTCCCATATAGTTCGGCAGTCCTATCAAAGCAACCACAAGTGCTAGAAAAATGAAGACATCATAAGCGTATGCAAACCAGCCGGCCCACCTTGAATCTGCTAGACGCAACAATAAGAAGACGGCAGCAGGCAGAAGCCCAAAATACAGGTTATAATAGCCTACATCTACACTCCAATCCAGACTATGAGCGGCGACGAACCATGGAATTGTCCAGCAAACAAGAATGATAGCGTACAACCAACGCCATATGCGGAATCGGGTGGATGCTGTATAGCGAGTCACATCACTCATGCTGTTTGCCCTTCTTGCAGTCATCGATCATGTCCGGCGAGCATGTCCTTTTTGTTGTTTCGGGAAACAACGTAAAAATCCTGTCCCAGATATGCTCCTTTGTTTGACCCCAAAGACAAGACATTACCATCGTGCCGCCGCGCCTGATTACGCACATACCTATGCAAAGTGCGGGTTTGTCACGGTTTGCCTAATCGCAAAACGATTGCCGTCGCAGTAGCTGGGAAATAATCCGAGAACCAGTTGCCACTCACAGCAAACATAATGTGAATGTGGTTAGTCGTTTTCTCCAACATATCGATCTCGACTTGTACTGGATGACCTTTATAAGAATCTTCATACGTCACTGGAAAAGCCTGGCCGCTCCAGTAGTCATACGTCTTCTCCTCAGCATTCCGCGCCAGAGACTCGGCGCATTCACGTAGTGTCTTTCTTCCGAGTCCACAGCCCATCACCAAACCCCTCCTTTTGTTGTCTCGGGAAATAACGTAGACCTCCCGACGCTACTATTCGCCGTATGAGAACAGCTCTATAAGAGTTGTAGGAATTAGCCACACGGCTACCAATAGAGCAATGCCCGCAACTATCCGGAGTTTTCTACTGAAACAACCCCCTAAATAACTGGTCAGTTGTGAAAGACAGAATTCAGTTATCAAGGTAAGCAACCCAATCATTGCAAAGCCTCTAGTGCTTACAGGGGCTAAACGGTAACGCGTAGCGGCCATAATTAACCCCACGATGACTAACGCCAGACCCACCGACAGGTATCCAAATTTATGCTCTCCACTGATTTGCAGCAATAGCTGAATTGCTGGTACCAATATAAGCAAAGCTATCGATTGTGTTATTGGCCCCGCAATAAACGGGACCATAGACCTCCACAATGTAGCAAATTGCAATATCGTTAAAACAATATGTATTGCAGCTATCCCTAGAAAGAAGAATGCCAACAACCTTGCTGCAATTTTCATCGGAGCCTCCTAATTGCCGCCAGGATAACTCGGAACCGGTGCCCAGGCAAAACAATTTTGTTGTTTTGGAAAACCTTTTACGTAACTACGAGAGCTTAGACCCGGATTCTGACACACTCGTGTGCTCTTCTACACCAGCAAGCGGCCTGGGAAGAACATCCTGAATGAGCAATGTAAGCAATGGGCGCTCAAACGCTGCAGTCTTATCAAGAGCACATAAGATAGACGCTTGTTGTTGATTTATAGGTGAATCCGCACATAGCGATAGCCTGTAAAGAGCCGCAAGAAGAATACCCATTGATCCTTGATAAACGTTCTCATCTCTTCGTTTTAGCCAGTTGATGCGCTGTGACAGCGCCACATTTCTACCGGAGGCAGCCTCAGATTCAATGAGCCATGCTAATGCCATAGTTCGCCTATCAGGCCCTATAGGTCCGTGCTTACGCACCAGTGGACGAAGAGTGGCGATAGCTTCGGAAATGCGACCTTGTACACGGAATGCAATGCCCTTCACAAGCCCAATCTCAGATGGCGTTGCACTTTGCAGGTCGCGCTCAACTTGAGCAATGTGCTCCAACGCATGTAATGCATCGCAAGAGTAAAGGCGACATAAGGCAGCCCACAACGACACGCAACAGCGCCACATCGGATTCGCCTTGCACGCGTCATCCAGTAGCAGTTCTTCGAACACCCCCAAAGCATGGTCGATACGGCCCAAGGAGAGACATTGAATCGCACATACCAGGCTTCCCACATCCTCAGATGGCAATGTGAATGGCATATCATCACTTTGGATAAAGTAAAGTGGCATCTGAAGTTGCACCGTAACTGCGCGATCTAAAAAGCGCTGCAGTCTACGTTCGTTGTTATCAAGTTTCCACATAAACCATTCTCACACTCCAATCGCACTACTTACCTGGAGTCCATTTTGTTGTTTTGGGAAACGCTTTCCCGAAAACAACTTAATGCAGCATCTACGACACGCGGCGATCTCCGAATCATTTTAGCTAATAGTGTGACATTCGGTCACAGCTTCGGCTGCGTGCAACCGAAGCAACCAAAATTTTGGTGTTCGGGAAACGCTTTCCCGGAACAACGGAAAATCTCTTCGGCATTGTGTCGAGCAGTATCAAACGCCTACCGTATACGCTTATTGGCAACCTGTGCCACTTGGCGTCTTTATTTCTTATATCCACAATATAGACTTTTCTTCCCGCCTCAGGATATCTTGCGTAAGAACATACAAGCCAATTCCCGTCGGAGGAACCGATGCAATCCGCAACGCCGCCCAATCCGGCATTAGGCGAATGGGCAATGTCTACCACTCGCTTCGTGTGAGCCGGGATGTCGTAAATAACGGCATTGCCGGTGCCAAGCTTGGATGGCTCGGGTTCCTCGTTGGATGTCCGTACCCAGGACATATCTTGATAGATCAATCTCCGCCCACCAGCAACGAACTGCGGATCACTACCTCTGCCAAGATTAGCCTTTAAGTGTGAGTTATCATCAAAAAGATACAACTGGCTTTCGGTAGCATTTTTCAGCAGCAGTTCAGTAGCAATGCAACCATTTGCGGGCGACCATGATATGCTGCTACAATCAACGATTAAAGCGTCCTGGATGCTTAGCTCGCGCTCTGATGCCAGTTTGCCCCCGTTGTTATAAAAAGAGATTAGCAACTTCCCGTCAGGTGTGACACGCGACTTGAAGCCAGGCTGTCCCAGTGGAGATTCTGCCAATTTCACCGAAGTTGCTTTCTTGCCGCATATCTTTACGGTCCTCTTGCTAACTACCTTATCTTCCTCTATGAACCAACAATCGGATTTTTTGTCATAGCAGATAATAGAAGCAAACCCCTGAAGCTTCCGAGAAATCACGGTCCTTTGCACACCAGTGGCCGCCACGTATACATTCAGCGCGTAACCTCCGTTTGTATCGTCAGTATAAGCCACGATTACTGGGCATCCATTTATCTGGTATGAACGTGTCTTTACACACCCTGGTACACTAATTGCCCCAGTTAGCATTAGCAAGAACATCACAACTCCAACTACGAGCTTGTGGCTCATCCGTAACTCCTTTCCCTTGTCTTTTTTGTTGTTTCGGGAAACGCTTACGAAATGCCTCTAATACCTACTCCATATAAAACGCAAAGACGCGCACTTGTGGGGCGCCCCAGGTGGAGTCGAATATCACGCGGACTCCGTCGACTTCTGCGCTTACATTCAGACTTACCAGCCGCTGATAGTTGTCCTTGAGTTCTCGCCAGGGCTGCCAGTTACCGCCCGATCTTATTTCCAGCCGCAGGTCTTTGACCATCTCTTCGGGCACGTGGTTGAGTTGGTCGTCGTGTTGCAGGTGGCTTAGCTGGACGTTTTTGTGAAGTGCGCTGTCTAAAATCAATACTGCGCGGTCGACGTGGCGCAGGTCTTTCCAGGTGTATTCAATACTGTCCCCAATTTGGCCAATCCACGCATGCTGATCGTCGCCGACGGGCCGGTTTATACCATCTCGAAGCGGTTCCGGATTTCCGGCGGATGCCTTCAGTGCGGCTCGGCGGGTGAGGTCGTTGAATATCATTGGCAGCCAGGGGATGTATGCGTCGTCGCGCAGTAAGGTCTGTTGAAGTTCGGTTATGTGAGACTTGCCGACAGCCCGTGGGGATATTTTGTATTTGATTGCCATAGCAGCGGCGGTGCCGAGAGCCTGGCCCATCACAGCCGCGGTGCCCATAACGCGAGTCGAACTCATAGCGGCGTGTGACGCGCTGGCGCAACGGCCTGCGAACATTAAATTGTCTATATTTTTTGAATAGAGACACCTGTATGATATGCCGTAAGGGGAAGGGGCCGGGTGGAAGATAGTCGGCTTACCGGGGAATTTGAACCCTGCCGGGTGGTGGTCGTCCATAGTCCAGCCGCCGAAAGCTACCCGGTCATCGAAGCGGCCTTCCGCCTCCACATCGTTTTGCGTCAGTACGTGATCTCCGATATAGCGCCGGCTCTCGCGTTTGCCGGGCAAAAATTGAATCCAGTCCAGCGCCCAGTTCTCCGCGCCGTGGTCGCCGTGGTTCTTTATGTGATCCCACATTCCATAGACTATTTTCAGCAGTTCGTCGCGGATGGTCTCGGTGTCGGCGATGCTGTCGTCCTCTCCGCCAAGCTCAATCCACCAATAGCCCATCTTGATCCAACCGTGGCCGCGATGGGGGAAAGAGTCCTCGGTGGGATATTCATAAGCCCAGGAAGGTCGCTCAAACGGCTGAGGGCTGCCCATATCCTTTGCCATGAAGAAACACGTCATGCCCATTGTCTTGGAATCGGCGACTTCAGGCTCGATAGACTCATTATATTCACTGCGAGCTTCCCGCCCCACCCTGTATAACGCGCCGGTGAGCGTGGCTAGAATCCCGTCGCCGGAGCAGTCGGCAAATATGTCGGCTTCGATGGTATGGAAAGTATAGGTGGTCAACTGCCAGGCTGTGATTGACTTGATCCGGGACCTGCTGGTTTTTGCATCCATACACGAACAGTTCAAAAAATACGTGATGTTAGACTCCAGCAGCATCTTTTCATAAAGCACGGTGTCCCAAATCGAATAGCTGCGCTGGGGGTTGCGGCGGAGATTTTCCATGCGTATTTCTTCGAGAATGCCTGTTTCGCGAACGTTCTTTATCGCGTTGTGCCTGTCCGCGCCGCAGACGTGGAGGCGAATCTCGCTTGAGGAGTTGCCGCCGAACATCGGCCTGTCCTGGACGATAGCCACTTTCGCACCGTGCCGTGCCGCAGCAATGGCCGCACATATCCCGGCCATACCACCGCCTATAATACATACATCAAATTTATGATTGAGCCTCTTCATCCCACACCTCCGTGGGTTAAGTGTAAGATAATCGGCCGTTGTTGGCAAGAAGGGTTGCGGTTTCACGTGACTATTCATTGTCATTCCTCGCGCAGTCGCGGAATCTGTGGGAGGCAGAGTCTATGTGGGGAGATCCTGCGACTTCGCGCAGGATGACAAAATCGGAGTAAGGTGACAAAAACGGCGCAGGATGACTAGGATAGAAAGTCAGGATTCTTCGTAATCCTCGCCAGTTTTCAGGCAGTTTTCAGCTTTGGCCAGTTGGCGGCCGATGTAGATGGCGTGATTCAGGTCAGATACGGCGCAGTCGCGGGCTATTTCGTGTTGGATACGCTCAGGTTTGGCTGAACGATATTCGTGCAGCAAGAAGCCGTCGTCGTTGAAGTGCTGTGCGATTATCTCTCCAGACTCGTGGTCGACTGAGAACATAAACTGTCCATTGGGGTCCATATCCACGGAAAACGGCTTTGCTTTGGCGACGCGCTCGGCGAGGTCGTATTTGGACGGATCGATGCTGATGGAATGGCTGATAACAGTCAGCGGCCCCATCGGTATGCCAACTCTTTCAGAGACGATCCTTTGTGCCTCGAGCAGCCCATAGACATTTTTTAGCCAGGCGTCGAGGGCGTTATGCGTGCGATAGCAGGCTGTAAGAGTGAGAGTCTCGTCGTAAACTCTGAAGAACAGCGTCACCAGGCAGGGCGAGTCCTCGGCTTCGATGTCGCTTCTGTTTTCCCATAGAGAGAAATAGCAGTCGCGGTCCTGAGGGTTTTCTTTTAAGCGGTCGGCAAACTTTTGCAACGCATCGAAACCGAAATATTCTTTGATGCGATTGCCATAGGTATAGTTCTGATCATCGGGCAGAGGGCCTATCAGCATATCGTGCTGATACTGACGGAGGCTCTCAAGCGAAAATCCGAACTTCTGCAGCTCGGATTCATCGTCAATGGGCTGTTTTACCACAACTTTGACGTTTTGCAGTTCCTGCCTATCACCTTTGCGCAGGTGAGCTAAATGGCCGAAGCGATGGAGCCTGAAGACCAGTTCGCGCCAGCCCGCCAACGGAGAATCGGCGACGATAGCGCACCCGCGAGGCTCAGATGGATAGTACCTAACAGTGACCTCCGGCAGTTCTATCTCGATGCGCTGCGTTGTAACAAGCTCGTCCGGCTCATAACTATTTATGAAATCGGCTAATTGTTGTCGGATGGGCTGGCCATTAAGCTCCCCCACCCATTCGATTCGAGGGGCTTCGGCAAACAGTTCCGGTGATATTAAGTCATCAATGATTCTGGAGGTGCCTTTGATGCGAGTCACGGTCTCGCCGAGGCTGGTGGTCTTCTCAATACCTCGCTCAAAAAACGCCTTTAGCTCCTCATAAGAACCGGACCTGTTGGCCCCGCAGACCACCATGTCGCGTATCTGCGGGTTATATAGCAGATTTCTGAGCAGGTGCGGGATGCCGTTGCCGTACAGATTGCCTATCACAGCGATTTTAGACGTGGCTGGGTCGAGGTCGACTCCGAGTTCAGCAAGCAGGGATTCGACGAAGTCTATACGGCTCCAAAGCGTAATTATCCCCAGCCGAGCCTTCGGGTTAATAACCCGAATCTTGTCGGCGAAATGCAGCGGAATAAACTCCAACGGATCATTTTCCTGCATTTGTAAAGTTGCCCCTCGGCCCGCCAACGTTAGTGAAGCCGCTGTTGAAGTTGCGATACAGGCTCTTGTAGTCCTTTATGCGGTGCCACTTCTTTATGTACCCCTCAGGCAGCTCGGATACAATCTCGACATCGTGCCAGCCGTTTACAAGCGGGAAGGCATAGTATGGAAACTGCTGTGGGACGTCTTCGACGTAGATGACCTGAATCGGGCATCGCTCCATTCTGGCGAGATAGACCCTGTGCATACCGTCGTTTAATATGCTCACTATGCTTCCGTCCGCTTCAGGGGATTGCTCGATAACCGGAGGCAGCACGTCGATAGGCTCGTCATATCCATCAAGCCAAATAGATACATAACCATTTAATTCGAACAGATCTATGCCGTGTTCGCGCAACGCCCAGCGCAGGTTTCTTACTTTTAGGAGTTCCTGTGTCAGCACATATCGCTGTGCGGGGGCTATTTCGTCAGTCGAAAAGGACCTCAATTCGACCTGAGCGGCCTTGTATGGGAATGCGTCGGGCTTGGTAAGCATGGCCACCCGTCGCATATTATCAATCAATTCCTCAACGCTGTGCTGCTGTACTTTTACGATGTCCATTGATCCTCCAATTATGCCCACAAACCCAACCCGGCGACTTCCTTTATATTATACACTGTGTGCGTCGGCACAGGGGATTTGTTGTTTAGTATATCAAGTATAGCATCGATCTCCCTTTCGGGCCTCGCAAGCACCCACACTGCCTGCATTCCAAGCTCAAGGGCAGGCTGGATGTCGTGAGAATAGGTATCTCCGATCATCACGGCTTGGTGCGCCTCAATTCCAAGTTCATCGAGTGTGATTTGAAAGTTTTCCTTGTTTGGCTTTCTCGACCCGGTCTTATAGCTCAAAATGATAGCATCGGCAGCGGCGACGATCTCTGGCAGCGCTTTTTCGACGCTTTGATAATACGGGTCCCAAATATCAGATAAAAGGCCGATTTTCAAGCCTCGTCTTTTTAGTGCGAGAACGGTATCAGTGGCCCCTTCTATCTCTCTTGCAGCGCAGCATTGCGATTCCCAAAGCTGTTCTATCTCGGATTTCGCGTCAGCATTAATTTTGCCAAATCGAGACTCAATCGCGCAGCATACCCCGTCCGCACAGCGTAGTTCCCTGGTCATTATGACCGACGCTACCTCTGCAGGGGTGGTGTGCTTCAAAAATCGTGCGATGACTTTGTTTGGCGCAACGGGAGGGCCTGTGACTAAAGTTGCTCCTATGTCAAATATCGCTGCCTTGATCTCAGCCATTTGGCCACTCGACTACTTCTACCCCGGACTTGCGCAACAGGTCAATACCATCGGTGTTGCCCTTATTGTCGCGTCGAACTACACATCGCACGATACCAGTGGACACCATTAGCTTTGCACAGGTGATGCAAACATCGGCATTTACGTAAAGGGTCGCTCCCTCCACAGCTAATCCACGCTTAGCGCACTGGCAAATGGCGTTTTGTTCGGCGTGTACGCAAATCTTATACTCCTCGGTGCCGGCCAGATCTTTCAGGCATTGGCCAGTATCAATGCAATGCACATGCCCCGGCGGCACTCCATTGTAACCATGAGAGAGTATACGGCGGTCGATCGTGATGACAGCGCCGACCCTGCGTCGAAGGCAAGTAGCGCGTTTGGAGATCACGTCGACTACTTCCATATAGATTTCATCAAAGGATGGTCTGTGTTGCATGCTAACATTGTAGCATAGAAGCTGTAGAATATTGGAGCAGGCTCTGTTATAATTCTTTCGACTACTGGAGAGCAGCTATGAAGATATACGAAACCGGCCGAGATTCGGCATCAGATATTGTATCCGCGCTGACGACGGAAGCGCAAGGGCCTGATCCGGCGCTACAAGATACTGTTCGTAAAATTATAGACGATGTTCGCGAACGCAGGGATGATGCGCTGCTGGAGATGGGGCGCAAGTACGATTCACCGGAACTGCAAAGCATTCGAGTCACGGAAGATGAGTTCGCTGACGCTTACGACAATATAAAACCCGAATTGTTGGACGCGATTCGGATAGCAAAAGCAAATATCGAGCGGTTCCATAGAAAGCAGTTGCAAAACTCGTGGATCGATATGGCCGAGGATTTCACCTATGGCCAAATCGTGCGGCCGCTTGAAAAAGTGGGGTTCTATGCTCCCGGTGGGCTGGCTCCTTATCCGAGCACGGTTTTGATGACGGCAGTGCCGGGTGTGGTGACCGGGGTCGGCACTTTGGTTATGTGCTGCCCTGCCCAAAAAGACGGCAGCGCATCCGGGCCGATGCTTGTGGCGGCAAAAGAGTGCGGGGTAACGGATGTCTTTAAGGTAGGCGGCGCGCAGGCGGCTGCTGCGATGGCGTTTGGGACGGATAGTGTGCCTAAGGTCGATAAGATCGTAGGGCCAGGTAATCAGTATGTAACAGAGGCCAAGCGGCAGTTGTTCGGATATGTTGGGATAGACCAGATCGCTGGGCCAAGTGAGATACTGGTGCTGGCGGACGACTCCGCGAACCCCGCCTATGTGGCGGCGGACATTTTATCTCAGGCCGAGCACGGCCCACACTCGCCGTGCGCGATGATTACGACAAGCAGGCAACTTGCGGACGCGGTGCTGCGTGAGGTTCAGAAGCAGACCGAGACGGCGCTTCGTAAAGATTATATTAAAGAGTCTCTAGATGGCTACGGCGTCATAGTCATAGCGAGAAACATCGACGAGTGCATCGATTTGGCAAATATATTCGCACCGGAGCATTTGGAGATTGCGATGGCCGATCCATGGGAGGTTGTTCGGAAGATCAAAAACGCCGGGATGATTATGCTTGGGCACTATACCCCTGTCCCGCTGTGCGACTTCGCGGCTGGGCCGAACCACACGCTGCCGACATCCGGCACGGCGCGGTTTAGCTCACCTCTGAGTGTGGATGATTTTATAAAGAAATCTGGGCTGCTTGCGTATACTAAAGATGCGCTGCGGAAAATCGCTCCGGTGGTGACTGAAATAGCTGAGGCTGAGGGCTTCGACGCGCACGCTAATACGATCAGGATTCGCCTGGACAAATAAATTATTGTGGAGACGGAAATGGCCAGAACTGCTAGCATTGAGAGAAATACGAACGAGACCAGGATCAAAGTAGAACTGAATCTGGACGGCACCGGACAGAGCGATATCAGCACCGGGGTGGGTTTCTTCGATCACATGCTGACGCACCTCGCAAAGCATGGCCTGCTTGATCTGTGTGTAAATTGCGTTGGCGACCTGGATGTGGACGCGCATCACACGGTAGAAGATGTCGGAATAGCGATTGGCAGCTGCATCGCTGAGGCGGTCGGCGACAAGGCCGGAATCGTGCGATATGGCTCTTCTGTTGTCCCGATGGACGAGGCGCTGGTGATGACCGCCCTGGACATCAGCGGCCGAGGCAGCCTGGCCTACGGCCTTGAGGTCTCCAAACCAATGGTCGGCGCGTTCGACTCGGAGCTTACCGAGGAGTTCTTCAAATCAGTATGTGCAAACGCCGGAATTAACGCACATATTCGACAACTCGACGGAACCAACGCGCATCATATAATCGAAGCCGCATTCAAATCATTCGCCAAAGCCCTGCGGGTGGCTGTTTCATTCGACCCGAAAGTCAAGGGGGTTCCGTCGACTAAGGGGACGTTGTGATGGGGAACAACGCTTATGCTGCCAACTCCTGTAGGACTTCTTGACGTGCACTCCAAGGAACAGGCACGACCTCGTAATTTCGCAGCGCTTCGATATCGGTTGGTTGCACATTCTGTTTTGTGTCGTTCAAGATTACGTAGAATCGCGAATCGGCTGGGCGTACTTCTCTTGTATCCAACCACGAAAAAGAAACCGTCTGCACAGAATCTCGGCTTGGGTGCGTTATAACTTTTAAAAGACGCTCCGGTTGGCTCCTGGACTTTGGTATACCAAAATCAAACAGGTGGTCGAAACCAGATTTGCCGGTGAATTTTATTTTCGGCATATAACGTATCTCTTGCATATCAAGCCAGGCGACAACATCCTCAAAAAAGAGACTTAAAACAGTTGGCTGAGCGAGATAAAACATGTCATTAACTGATAACATGGCCTGCGCTAGATTGTGCTTTCGCAAAGCAAAATTATCGCTTGAAGCTCTCACCTGAAGTGCGCCGTCACTCAACTGAACGCCATAGCCATTTAAGATCGTCTGAAGCAATTCCTGCCGCTTAGGTGAATCTAATTTACATCCGGAAGTCTCCAAGTCGTCGATGACATAGCCGTCATCATTGAGAATATAGCCGCTATTTTCTTTTTTGACATATATTTGAAAATAATCATTATGTCGATCCAAGTATGGAGTTGTGATCTCGACCCAATCCTCTATTTGGCGCAGCCGAGTCTTGTCTTTGAGCCACTTCAAGTAATTATCAAGCAATTCCTGAATCTCGTCTATCATGTAAATAACACCTTCTCTATATTTGGAGGCTCAATAATATTGCAGTATCTCATAAAATCGGCAAGCACTTGCCACAGATCAGCTAAGTCAGTAAACACATCCTTAGGAATGGGAAAAGCCCATTTATCGCCAAATCCCTCGCGGTATATATGAATGTGTGGGCAGTCGATTTCGGAATCATCAGGATTACGATGCGGCCCGCCGCCGAAATCGTACCTGACTAAAATCACGGATTGACGAGCGCGATTTTGATATTTGCCTTTCAACGCGATTCTGCCACTGCGACTCACATCAAGGATAAATTTCTCCCGTTTATCAAGTGACGTTAGCTGAATGCAAATACTCCCACCTAGCCCGGGGTAGTCCCATTTCCGGTCGTCGATTCTGCTTTTTTCCATTGCAATTAGCGCATTAGCTTCTTCTTGAGTAAGAAAAAGGTTTGCCATTATATTACCCTCTTATGGTCTATTACACTGGCCTACCACTTGAAAGGATACTTCACTAAGTATCCGTATGTCACCTTCTTAATATCCTTGACTTCCACATCCAATGTGTTGTAAACATGACTTCCTAGTCGTGAGTCCTTATACTTGCCCTCACGTCGCCTCATTGAGACAAGCGAATTATCTGCGGGGCCACCTTCCCAGTCTCCACTTCCTCTGGTATACTATGTACTGTTCGGCTGGAGGAAGTTGTTGGAGATTATTCCCGCTATTGATATGATGGACGGCAAGTGCGTCAGACTTGTCCAGGGCAGGTTCGATCAGTCTACTGTGTTTTCAGATGACCCGGTCGATGCTGCCAGGAGATGGGTTGACGAAGGCGCTGGTCGGTTGCATCTTGTTGACCTCAATGGTTCTCGTTTTGGCGCTCTTCAGGAAACCGAGACTATTAAACGCATCATCAGTGCAGTAAACATCCCCGTTCAACTCGGAGGCGGCATCCGCACGCTGGAAATTGCACAAAATATGATAGATCTGGGAGTTGACCGGGTAATATTAGGCACCTCTGCCGCGCTCGACTTCGCTTTGGCAGAATCCATTTTTCAGCGCCTTGGCGAAAAAGCGGTGCTGGGAATTGATGCAAAAGATGGATACGTGGCGATAAAGGGCTGGACGGAGATAACTGGGGAAACCGCTGTGGAATTCGCACTAAAAATGCAGGATATGGGCGCAAAACGTATAATATATACGGATATATCACGCGATGGTATGCTTAAAGGTGTAAATATACCCGCTATGAAGCAAATGGCCGAATCTGTGGACATGCCCGTCATTGCCAGCGGTGGTGTGAGCAGCATCGACGATATCGAGAAGCTGAAAGCTATTGAGTGTGCCGGCATCGAAGGCGTGATTGTAGGCAAGGCTCTTTATACGGGGGATTTAACTTTAAAAAACGCAATAGCGATTGCTTAGGCAAGATAGAAGGAGCAAAAATGGATATCATACCGGGAATCGACTTAGTGCGTGGAGAATGCGTGTGCCCCACACACAGCTCCTTTGCCGTGCAAGCCGGCTTCTCGCATGATCCTGCAAAAGTGGCCACACTGTGGGCCGAACAGGGCGCGCGCAGGCTGTATCTTGCAGACCTCGACGGCGCCCGCACTGGAGAACCTCAGAACCTTGAAGCTGTAAAACGCATAATGGATGCCGCACAGATACCCGTCGATCTGGGGGGCGGTATTCGATCGCTGGAGACGGCCAAAAAGGTCCTGGCACTTGGAGTAGATCGCATCGTAGTAGGCACTACCGCCGCACTTGATACCGACCTCGCAAAAGACATCTTCGGAAATATCGCCGACAAGACCATTTTAAGCGTTGGCAGCCTGAATGGTTATGTTGCAGTAAGAGACTGGCAGGCGCGAACTGATGAGCGTGCCGAGGATTTCGCCAGTAGAATGGTAAAATTGGGAGCACAGAGAATCGTCTTCACAGACGTGACACGAAAAGGGATGCACGGGGGCGTCAACGCTTCGGCTATCAGAAGAATAGCCAAAGCAATCGGCGTACCGGTGATCGTCTCCGGCGGTATCAGCAGTATCATTGACCTGCAGGAGATCAAAGCCCTTGAGCCTTTTGGAGTCGAAGCCGCGATCGTGGTCACGGCTCTTTACTCCGGCACCATCAAATTGAGCGAGGCTTTGGAGGCGATTGGCTAAATAGCGGCTCTGTAGCCTTCGAGTTGCTGCTCAATAGACACCGCAGACTCACGCTCGTCGATCTGTATCCCCGTCAGCACACGCTTTGCACCCGCCCTCAAAGCGGCACGATGGGCTTTACCTATCACCTCGAGTACCTGATCAAGGTCGCCCTCTATGGTGGTAGAAAGAGCATCCACCTCGAATTTCAAGCCTGACTCTTTGACGACGTTGATGGCGGCGTCAATATACGGGGTCATAGATTCTCCCACAACAGGAGTTACGCTGAATTCGGCTATAACCATGCTGCACCTCACAATCGGAGTGATGTAACAACCACAGTTTTATGCCCAAATTCAGCGTATCCCAACGCAGTAGGGTTGCGCGTTTATTACTTCGATATCAAGATTTTCACCGAGCCCAGCAGGCCGGACGGTTTTGGCTCACTCAAAAAGACATTAGCCATCGCG
This sequence comes from Armatimonadota bacterium, assembly GCA_050948905.1. Lineage (GTDB taxonomy): Bacteria > Armatimonadota > UBA5829 > UBA5829 > UBA5829 > DTKD01. The sequence goes on from JBMNES010000001.1 coordinate 2,683,583, forward strand.
TTTGCGACCTTTATGGTGATCTCGTTATCCCCTGTTTTCACCAGATCCGTTATATCCGCCACCCACGGCTCCCACGCCAGCACCGCTGCAAACTCATCGTTTACAAATACCTCGGCAAGGTCCCCCGGGTGTTGCATCTGGAGATAGACGCGCTTGGTAGTGCGCGGTAGCTTAATGGTTTGCCTGTATATCCCAATACCAGAATAGAACGGGTAACCTTGCTCCGCCCAGTCCCCTGTTTTAATGGTAGACGCCGCGGGGACGATTCTCGGTTTATCCGCTTGATTTCTAACCTCGAAGTCACCGATTAAATATGCCGGATGCTCCAGGCTGCCGGCAGGCGCGAGCTGCGAGTTGCACCTGATCTGCAAGACATTTTTGCCGCGCTTAATATATCCCTGCACATGGGCTTCCATCATAAGGTGATCGATATATGTACCAGGATGGAAGCCTTCGACGACCTCGCCGTTCAAAGTAATATGCGTATGAATCGGCGTTGAGCGCTGCCATATCTTCTCGATCAAAAGGCCGTCGATCAACAGCCTGGCGGTGGTAAGTTCTGCCTCGCACTCAAACTCGGCAGTGTACAGATGCCAGCCACCTGCATAATCGCCCTGTGCCGGGTCGCCCATCGAGAACTGCCACTGCGTCAATGGCAGTGCATTTGGCTTTGCAGTCTCGAATTGCCACTCGTCAGAGAGATCAATCACTTTGCCGTATTTAGGTTCACGTTCAATCTCAATGGTGTCGTCGCCGACTGGGGCTGCGCTGACGCTGATAAGGTAGCTTTCGCACGCCTCAAAATTGAGGCGGAGTGTGGTCCTGTCGCCGTCGTAGTTGAAATCGAGCATATCTATGACGGAACCAGTTTCCGGGTTCCAAATCGCCGGCGAACCCATAGTGTCCAGTGATATCAACGTGTCGAAACCCTGGGTTCGATTGGTGTTGGCAAAGAAGTAAAAGTCGTGATTCCCGTGTCGATAATGGCAGTGCACTATGTCGGCGACAAACGATTTTTCCTTTGCATCTAAAATGCGCACGTCTGCGTCGATATATTCCCCCAACACCCCAGCAAAGATCTCAGCAAGCTGATCAGTGGACTTGTTCAGAACATCCGTAAGTCTCACAGCCGAATCCTCACCTTCAAGGGTCGGCCTGACGACGATGCGCTTTGTGTCCGGATCGTATTCGGCGCCGAATTGTTCGACAAACACCTCGCGAGACCACTCCTCGTCCCCCCACTCGCCTTCACTGGCGTTGACCAAATTAGCGGGTGCATCTCCGGCCAGGACAACCAAAGAGCCGGAGTCGACACATTGCGATATAAACCCTGCGGTCTCCGTAAGCATAACCGGGCACCACGGTATCACCAGCGCCTTATAGACCTCGCCGCTTATCAGGTTCTCGAGATTTGCGGGGTTCATATCGTTGAGAAGCACTTCTTCCGGCACGATGTCATAATCGTACCCGGCCTTTGTTAGAGCCGCAGTAACAAGCTCGAAGCTCTTAACCACATCTTTGGATTCCTCGGTGCGGTCGGGATTAATGGTCGCCCACATCGAACGATTCGGATACAATACGGCAACATCAGCCACGTGATCCGCATCCGTAAAGACACTGCACAAACGAGCACCGTAGTCAGCGAAATACTTATAGTATGGCCAGAAAGCGGACTGATAGAACTCGCCGGGCGGACACTCCCATTTGCGCTCTCCCTGCAACGAATAATAGAACGCGTGAGGCTCTATCATATTGACGCCCATCGCCACCAGCCAATCGGTAAGGCATTTGAGCAGCCGTAGATCGACCCGCCAGTCACCAGCAAGCCCGAAACATTCTGACATCACCCTGGGCTTATCGAAATGATGAGCGGCCGAAGATGCGAGTTTCGGGCCGACCAGGTTGTTGAGATGCCCTTGTGCGCCGGGAATCGGCCAGGTTACATCGCAGAGCTGATCGCAGCCGCCAAAGTGCATATATTGAGCGCCTCTGAAGTAATCCCCCTGATTGCGAATACACTCATAAGTCTCTCCCTCATACAACACATGGCCGATGAGATTGAGGCGCAACGGGTCGCAGAATTCATAAATCTGTTTAAAGTATGCCTGTTGATAGACGTGGCTCATCGTGTCGTAGAAGTCGCAGCGCAGTTGAGCAGTCTCCATGCCAGCGTTGGCGAAAACAGCAGGGAGTGCTCTGTAGAAGTCGTAGCCGTGACGCCAGCCGAACTCCGGAATAAGAGATGGTGAGAATGGAACTGCGTTTGGGGCGATGCTGGGAATGGTCATCGAAGGCTCATCGGTAAAGATGCCGTCGACTGTGCCTCCAAAGTATTTGGAGAAGCGCTCGGCGTAGCCTACGTACGTCATTTCGATGAATTTCGCTACTGCGTCTTTATTCAGGGTGTCCAGATATCCGCCATAAAATGTGCCGCTGGTCAGATATTCTCTTGCAAACACCATCACAGACCACTTCGAGTGATCCTCCGGCGCTTGCCATTCCAACTGGCCATCAGTTATGAAGTCGTCCAGCAATACCGCACTATCAGGCAATCCAACCAGCACGTTTCTATCGACAGGCACTGCTACGACGGCGATTAGCCCATCTCGTGTCTCCAACTTCTGTCGGATTTTCCTACCCGCGTTAACCGTATATTGAGCCACCAAAGCACATACAGACGCCCGATATTCCGGGTATTTCTTAATAAGAGCGCCATCAACTGTTCCGCTCGGCCAGTTGTTCTCGTCATAGAGATAGGCCTTCATCGACAGCCGGTCCGCTTCTTCGATGCAGGTCTGAATCTTAGCAAACCAGTCTTCTGAGAGATATTCAGTGATCAGGCCGTGGCGTGCGTGCAGAATAAAACCTTTGACGCCGTTATCATTCATCTCACGAATCTGCCATCGAAGCTCTTCGTGGCTTAGTTCGTGATTAAGAAACCAGAACGGCGCGAAGGTGAATTTACTTGGAGGGTTGGCGAACTGACGTTTGAGTTGGTCTATATTCATAACAGGCTGGACTCCTGGCCCCGCAGATTATTGGTGTCGAGGCTATAGGGCATTATAGGAAGCGGACGCCGACAATGTCAAACATGGAGGTTTGAAATTAGAGGTTAGAAGTTGGGGCAGAGAGTGGCGATTTGCTAATCGCCACTCTCAATATGTTTACCAACCGCGGTTGGAGAGCAGATCTTTTTCGTCGAGTTGGCGAATGTCCAACCCCTCCATAGCCTTCCCCAGACCCTTGGAGAGTTCGGCTATGAGTTTGAAATCCATATAGTTGGTAGCAGCCTGCACGATCGCCTTCGCGCGCGGCTCGGGATCATCTGACTTGAAGATTCCGGAGCCTACGAAAACGGCTTCTGCGCCAAGCTGCCTCATCAAAGAAGCATCGGCGGGAGTTGCGACCCCACCAGCCGAAAAGTTCGGTACAGGGAGCTTGCCAGTCTGATGAATTCCCAAAACCAGTTCATATGGAGCGCCAAGGTTTTTAGCCTCTGTCATAAGTTCGTCTTCGCGCATCCCCTGAATCTTGCGCATATGCGCCATAACAGTCCGCATATGCCGAACTGCCTCGACGATATTTCCAGAACCCGCCTCGCCTTTGGTGCGGATCATCGCGGCTCCCTCGCCTATTCGTCTCAGCGCCTCGCCGAGATCACGACAGCCGCATACAAACGGAACGGTAAATTGGTGTTTGTCAATATGGAAGGATTCGTCGGCGGGAGTGAGAACCTCGCTCTCGTCAATAAAATCTACTCCCAACGCCTCAAGGACCTGCGCCTCGGCGAAATGGCCGATTCGAGCCTTGGCCATTACAGGAATCGATACCGCTTCCTGCATTTCAATGATCTTAAGCGGATCAGCCATGCGGGCCACTCCACCTTCTTTTCGGATGTCTGCCGGAACACGCTCAAGAGCCATAACGGCGACAGCACCAGCATCCTCAGCGATCTTGGCCTGGTCAGCAGTGGTGACGTCCATAATCACGCCGCCCTTTAGAGCTTCAGCCAGGGCCACTTTCTTTGCCCACTCGGGGTTTTCTTGTAGTGTCATTGCAGGTTTCCTTCCAGTCCACAGGCCAGCCGCAGCTAACCTAAAAGTGATTCATAAAGCCGTCTTTATTATATCAGAAAGCGTTCGGATACGCCAAAGGCTGTTCGGTTTGAACAGCCTTTACATGCGCTTTTGCCGCCGTCGATTTACATCAAAGATCGAACAGTTTCCTCAAACGCGCCGACTTCCTCGGCGTTGGTTAAGACGGTGATCTCGATCTTATAGTGTCTCGTCTCGCCGACTTTGAGGAATTGCAGTGTGCCCCGCTCGCGTTCCTTTGCGCGGCCCTCAACGCGACAGTTGGCAGGCTCTAATCCTACTACATATTCGCGAGTTCCGTTCATTTTCCACTGCGTGAATGCAGGCAGTTCGTTGACGTTATATTTAATGCAGAAGCCGAATTGTTCTCCTCTGGGCATATTCTTATTGATAAGCCCGGCATACGTGAAGCCGTCGGAATCTGTTGCAAGGTCGTGATAGTAGCATCGCTCCTTAAAATCCGGAGTCGGCGGATCGTTGAGATAATAATGTTCCTTATCCACCTCAGCATCTGCATCCCGCGGCGTCGCACTGCGGGTCGGCGCCACGAAGAGCGAACCAGCGTCGACAGCCGGCCAGCCGCCGTTAATATGATAAAGTATCATATGCGGCGCGCGGCGGGCGCCTTCGTTTGTTACCGAATCCTCAATCACAAATGTGTTCTCGCCAAGTGTCGCCGATATTTTTCGCCTGAGAAGAAGATTTTCTCCGAAGAGGCGGGATTCCCTCACTTTACCGATCGCCCACATTTTGTAGTCGTCGCCATCCCATTCTCCGTCGACCCAAATATTGGAGGCCGCCGTGTTGGAGAATCTGCCGTGCAATCCGAGCTTCTCGCCGTTATCTTCACAGGGTGCGCCAGCGTATGTAAGGCCACAGGTGGTGACGAGTCCTCCAGGGAAATTACGAAGCCAACCCAAACCAGGTTCCTCGAATAACCCCGGCGTGACCTCGCCAGCGGCGGAACGCCAGGCGAACGCACGTCCGTTATGTTCGGCGAAGGTTATATCCAACCCCCTGCCCGGCACGGCAAGGAAATACAATCCCGATCCTGTTCGGAACTCGACCGCCTCAACTCCGTCGTGAGTCCCTCCCGCCAGCCTTATCTGTTTTGCTCCGCCGATTTGGGAGATATCCCCCACCCTGTCGAGTAATTCCTGTTTTGTATATTTTTTACCGTAAAGCAGCGCCATCTGATTTTCGGTCTCCTAATTCATATCTAATTGGGGCGGCACACAAGCATAGCCCCTAGAATCGCAATTTAGTGGTGCGAGAATATCCGCTCGCCTGTGAAAACCATAGAGATTCCGTGCTCGTTGCAAGCCTTGATGCTCTCCCAGTCGCGCACTGAGCCACCCGGCTGGACGATTGCTTTGATTCCCGCCTCGGCAGCGGCATCGACGCTGTCTCTGAATGGGAAGAACGCGTCCGAGCTCATTACGGCCCCTTCGAGGCTCTCTTCACCCTTGAACTTTTCCTGCGCTTTGGCAATGGCCTGACGCACAGCGGCGACGCGATCCTGCTGGCCCGTTCCGACTGCGAGAGTGACGCCGTTTTTAGCGATTACCACCCCATTGGAACGTACGCTCAAATTGACATACCAACTGAAGAGCATATCCTCAATCTGGCGAGCGGTGGGTGCGTTCTCTATCTCGAATCGACCGTGTTTGGCGTGTTCTGTGACCGCTGTGGTCAGATTGTCACCGGTTTTCACGCTCGTCAAAAGTGGCGCAGCTACCACAACAGTGCCGTCCATCAGGGTTTTGATCGTTGGCATGGCATCATCACCGACCCATTTGGGAAGGCTCATCAGGTTCGGCATCCTGATGACCCTTATTTCACGGTTCATTTTATATGTCTCAAAATCGTTGAACACCGCAAGGGCGTCATCGTCGTACTCTGGTGCAGCGACAACCTCGACCACGCTGGTCATTATCTCTTTGGCCGTCTCTGCATCGACTTTCTGGTTGAATACAACCGTTCCGCCAAATGCCGCGATCGCGTCGGCATCCCTTGCCCTGATATATACCGTGCGCAGGTCTTGATTATCTACCTGCATAGCCGCCCCACTGGGATTGAGATGCTTCATAACCGCACAGGCGGGTTTCTCGAAATATTTGACGATATTTGCGCCGTGGTTGAGGTCTCCGTAGTTGGTCTCCGACAATCCGGACTTGCCTGTCTTAAGCTGCTCCATATTCCCGAACGGCAGCGGCTCTGAGACGCCTTTTGGGCGATAGAAACTCGCCGGCTGGTGCGGGTTTGTGCCGTAGCGCAGGTCCTCGACCTTTTCATAAGCCACGCCGAGAATCTCCACTTCCTGGGGGAAGCCACTCTCTGTTCTGCTAAAATATTTCGATCGATAATCAGTGCCCAACTCTATTCTCCTCACATATCTGGCAATAATACTGAATGATACGCTATTCAATTGCAGATTTCCCAGCAGAACTCCTTCTTGTTAATTTGTGGCAATAGGCAGTGTGGGCAGCGTCTCATATAATTGATTACCTAATGCTTTGACTTTTGAAAGCTCGGGTGCTATCTTTTGTAGCGATGGATAGCGAGGCAGATAGATGAGATTTTTAGTTTTTGTGGTCGGAATGCTGTTGATGGTATCTGTAAGCGCGCAGGCTGCAGATTGGCAATGGCCGGAGCAGATGACCATTGGCGGATTTCGGATCACAGATATAAGCGGCTCTATAAGCTCGGATGGGTCAGGCAGTGCTGCCGGGGCTTTGCAAATCCCAAGTTTAGGATCCAGCCGCATCAACCTGAGCCGCACTGCACGTGGTGAGATTTCTGGGGCAGTGTCTTTGAGCACGAGAAGCGTCAGCGGCAGCTTCAAACTCACCGATCGCGGACTGCAGGGACACGGCACCGTGGAATGTTCCCCACGCTCTATCGATAGTTCTTCTGTGGAAATAACCCCAAAAGGCGAGGCAAAAGGCAACGGAAGAGTAAGCTTGGGGCGGCTTAGTGTTGGTGTAGACTTCAATGTGACGGCGTCTTCGTGCTCTGTGGATGGGTCGGCTCCCATTAAAATACAGGCTGACACCGCTGTAGCCACCTACAAATTCGACGGCAAACTGGAACTTGCAGGCGGCGGAGGAAGAATGCTGGGCAGCGTCTCCGGGCGAGTGGAACGGACAGGAAAGTTGACTGACCAGACCACTTCTTTTAACATTCCCAAGACTTCTGTCGATATGTCTAACGGACAGTGCGTGGTTAACGTTGGTGGTGTAAGCGTCACATTCAATCTGTTTTAGCTGGCCTGGTCGGAACCTCGCAGTTTGAGAAGGCGTCATACTTTATGAGTAAATATGCCTGAGCCTGTTGATTGACCGGATGTGGTGTTCAGCAGTATAATCATCAGGCAGGGCAGATGGCCCGTATATGTTTGGAGGAACCCCTATGCTTCTTCGTCGCGCCATAATTGCAGCGTGCCTGCTTATTCTTATTTCGGGCGCGGGACTGTGTGATGACGCCGTAATGGGCAGATACAATCCCCAACAATCGAGCTATACTCCCGAGGTATTCGAAGCTCCTTTTATGCTGGCATGGCAATATACTGCCACTAAATACAGCAAAAACAAAGCTAATCCTCTGGTTGTGGGCAATTCTTGCTATTTCGCAACTGGTGATCGCATTTATTGTGTGGATTTGGTTTCCGGAAATTTGAAGTGGAGATATCCGCAGGAGCAATCGCTGTCCAGCACAGTTAAGGCCACACCGACGGTTTTTGGGGGCTACATCTATTTCGGCACTGGCGATGGCAAACTGTATTGTCTTGATGCAGAGAATGGCACCTTTGAGTGGTTCTTCGAGACTCGCGCGTCGTTGAGATGCCCTCCAGTTATAGATGAAGAGACATTATATTTAGGCTCGGACGACAACTCTATCTACGCTATTGACGCGGTAACAGGAGATATGACCTGGCCTAAGGCGTTTTCTTCCAGAGATGACTTTTCAAACGGTATCGCTGTAGGATCGGGGATGGTCGTCGGATCAAGCATGGACGGCAACATCTATGGAATAAACGAAAGCTCCGGCAAGCCACGATGGATCTTCAGACTTCCGAGCGCACCGGTTAAGACCTCCCCTATTATGACGGAAAGCATCACCATAATGGCGCTTGGCAACACGATGTATGGTCTTAACACCCGAAGTGGCCAGATGAAATGGATGGTGCAATTGCCGTCTGATGCGACTGCTACGCCTGCAACCGACGGGGTCGACGTCTTCGTACCGTGCCTCGATAAAAACCTGTATTGCTACACGTTAACCGGCAGGACACCGGTGCTCAAATGGACACAACCTGCTGAAATTGGCGGTGTTTGCAGCGCGAGTCCTACTGTGGCGGATAAATTGGTCTTTGTGACGGCGAGCAAAGGTATTATAGCCGCTTATTCTACCGTAGATGGTTCGTTGAAATGGAGATATATAGCGGCCCCGTCCGGAATCAATTCGCCGGGCGCGACTTTTACGGATATATCATCTTCGCCTGTTGTGGCTAATGGGTCGCTGCTGGTGCTGACCGATGACGGGGTTTTGCACTGTTTCACAAAGAATGCGCCGGACTCGGCTGCACCGGACTTTTTCTATTTGACTCCGGCCAATGGGTCACGGTTATCAGGCGCACCGCCGATCAAAATATCGGCAGCGTTGTGGGATGCAGGCAGCGGAGTGGACTTTGGCAGCGCAACTTTGATGTTGGACGGCGAAAGCAAAGAACTCACTACTGACTTTGCCACGAGCACAGTCTCTTATACGACTGAGCTAGGTGATCCAAAATCCCCTGTTAAGCCGCTGAAAGATGGGATTCACGTCATTACTCTTACTGTGAAAGACTATGCTGGCAATATGCTGAACAAAGAATGGTATTTCACAGCAGATTCCACCTTGCCGCCTCCGCGACGAGTGATAAAAGAACCTAGAAAGAGCACCCAGGAACCTGAGGCGGTCGATAGAAGTCGCCAACGCTTCAGACCGGGCGACCAGACTCAACCTACAAATCCTGGTGATCAATCGGATTCAGGTGCGCCACCGCCGCCACCTCCTCCGCCGCCGCCTGGCTTTGACCACGGTGCTCCTGGGGCGCCTGGCGCTCCACCTGCGCCGGGGGCAATGCCTGATCGTTCTGACCGATATCGAGGGCGACCGTCGCACCCTGGTGGCGGATATCAGCCCCCTGCTCCTGGACAGTGAGCTCCGGGCACGATATGAACGAGCGAGAGCTATTATACTGGCTTCGTCTGAGCAGGCTTGAAATATCACCGAAGGCTGCCGGTGCTCTATTGGAGAGGTTCGGCAGCCCAGAGGCTGTTTTTGCTGCGTCCGAAGCTGAATTAGAATCTGTGGAACAGCTTAGCGCAAAGGCCAAAGAAAAGGTTCTGGGGCCTGTGCCTGCGAGTATTGAGCGTGATCTACGGACTATCGAACAGACTGGCATAACGGTCATACCAATCCATTCGCCTGACTACCCGCGCTCCCTGGCCGCTATTTACGACCCGCCAGTTGTGCTTTACGTCAAGGGCAGCCTAATGGAGTCTGACAAAATGGCTGTGGCTATAGTCGGATCCAGAAGAGCATCGGAATATGGCAGAAGCGTCGCGTCACGCATTGCAGAAGACCTGGCTGGACGCGGTTTGACAATAGTCAGCGGAGGAGCGCGGGGCATAGACACTGCTGCGCATAAAGGTGCTTTGAAGGCTGGTGGGCGAACCATTGCGTTTCTGGGCTGCGGAATTGATGTGGTGTATCCTGCGGAAAACAAGAAGCTCTTTGAGGCGATGAGTGACAGCGGAGCGGTGGTATCGGAGTTTCCGCTTGGCGCAACCCCGGAGCCGTGGAGATTTCCACCTCGAAACAGGCTCATAAGCGGGCTGAGCCTGGGTGTGTTGGTGTGCCAGTCTCCTCAGGCATCCGGTGCGCTAATTACTGCCAGCTATGCGGCTGAACACGGCAAGGACGTTTACGCGGTGCCCGGTAACATCGACGACGAGCGAAACAGTGGCTCTCATAAGCTGATTCAGGACGGGGCCTTGCTTGTTCAGGACGCAGGAGATATTTTACGCGAACTCGGCATTGACCAGAGCGAAGACGATCAGCCTAAACAGATGCTGCTGCCCATAGAGACGCTAAATGAGCAGGAAAGAAATATAGCCTCGCTGCTTTCCCTGGAACCGATGCCGGTGGACGAGATCATCGAGAAAACAGGCATGCCTGCCCCGTTAGTATCTGGAACTTTGACAGTTCTGGAGATGAAAAACGTGATCAAACGAGTGCCAGGCAACGCCTATGTGCGAGTCATCTGACTCAATGGCGCTTGCCGGATTTCAAAATCGATACGATCAGCCAGACGCCAAAAACCGTCGCCACGATATAACCAAGCACCCCAAGCGCAGGCAGCCCCAGCCAATCTCGTGCGCCTCTGCCGGTGGATACAACAAGCGACGAGCCTATTATGCTGCCGGCAACGATCAGCGCAATTGAGACTCTATTTGCTGAGCGAGCAAAAGTGGCTTCGACTTCTTCTAACCCCTGGTGCTTAAACTCTACCCGCAGCGTTCCATCTATTGCCTTGCGAACGAGCCTTTCGACGTGTTCGGGTAGGGAAAACAACAGGGCGCGGCTGGCTGCGAGAGCTCGGTAAAACTCGTTTAGTAAATTCTCTGAGCGCAACTCACTTCGCACGGCACGGCCGACGTATGTCCTGGCGGCGGCTGTAAAATTAAAATCGTCGTCGAGCTGCATACATATCCCATCTACGTTGGTCAGCACCTTTGCCAGGATTGCGTAACTCGCTGGCAAGCGTATCCGATGTTCTACAGAGACGTTTAGTACACGAGTAAGCAGTTGGCCCATATGGACTGACTTTGACGGTAGATCGTAGTAACCCCGAACTACTTTGCCCAAATCGCGGGCAAAACGCCTGGTGTCGACTTCGCCTAGCGATATTCCGAGGTTCAGAATTTCATCGGCCATTACCCTAGTGTCCTGCTGCTCAAAGGCCATCAGCATCCGTATCGCACCCGCTCGATTTTCAGCGTCCAATCTGCCCACCATACCGCAATCGACTAAGCCGATCTCTCCATCAGGCGTCACGAGTATGTTTCCAGGATGCGGATCGGCGTGAAAGAATCCATCGACGAATATCTGCTGTAAAAATGCAGAAGAGAGCCGGTCAGCGAGATGTGTGCAGTGCGGCCGAGGGAGCTCTTTTTGAATATAATCGGTGATTTTATCTCCGTGAATCTCCTCCAGAGTCAGCACCTTTCTGGTGGTAAACTCCCAGTAGACTTTCGGCAATTTTACTCCTTTTTCGTCGGCTAGTTGCTCTCGAAGCATATCGGTGTTGTGGCCCTCGCGAGTGTAGTCCAGCTCTTCTCTAATCGTCATTGCAAACTCGTCGACAAGGTCCGAGACGCCGTAGGTTTTGGCACGCTCCCAGTGATCTTCCAGAAATATAGCGCGTTTGGTGAGTATTTCGATGTCGGTTTCGACCTGATCAATGATTCCCGGCCTCTGCACTTTTACTATCACGGCCGTTCCATCGAAGAGCACGGCGCGATGCACTTGTCCAAGAGAGGCCGCCGCAAGTGGAATGACGTCGAAGTCGACGTAAACATCCTCGACAGGCCGGGAGAACTCCTCCTCAATGACTGACAATACCTCGTTGATCGGGACAGTGGGCGCGGTGTCTTGTAGTTTCGATAGCTCCCGAATGAAGGGCTCAGGCACAAGATCCGGGCGGGTGGAGAGAATCTGTCCGAGTTTGATGAAGGTTGGGCCTAACTCCTCCAGCATCTCGCGAATATGTGCAGGTCCGTGCTCGCTTGGCGCCAGGTCGGCATGTCTGCCGAGATGCTCACGCAGGCCGAGTTTGCTGAGCATCCAACCCCAGCCGTGTCGAGCGAGCACCCCGGCTATTTCGCGATATCTGCGAAGGTGTTTGCGCCCTTTGCCGAGAATCAAGTGCGCAAACCCTTAGCTGCCAGAATCGTCGGTGGCATGCCGCACGACCATCTCAGCGTTCAGCTCCGCCACTCTTCGCTCCAGTGATGCTACTCTGGCCTCCAGCCGCTCGACCCGGTCGGCCTCGGCCGCTCCCGCTTGCTGGAGCGTCTTCGATATCTGTTCGCATATCCATTCCTGCAGGGAGCGCTTCTCCTCCTCGGCCTTTGCAGAGACGTCATCTACGAACTTTTTGGCATCATCTGAGGTCATCTCTCCACGAGCAACCATGTCATCGGCGAACTGTTTCAACTTCTCAGCACTTAACGCCGCGGCCCCGAGGCCAAAATCAAGTGATTTTTTGAACAATTCTACTATGCTCAAAACACGATACCTCTTTTGCAGTGGATTATACTTATAAAGATCAATCTCTACGCCAGTTTACCCGCACCGCCTTGATGTCATCTCCAAATTGGTACTCCACACACCCCGAATAGGCATTATGAAGCGCCCGGCCGATGCGTTGGGCGAGTTTTTCGTTGGTGGTGGTGATGGTGGTTTCGTCAGCGTCGGATTGGATATCCATAATCCTCTCCAGCGGGTTTACGGCCTGCGCCTTTCGGCTCTCGTTGTGAATGAGGTTAAATATCTCCTCCCTATGTTCGTTTACGAAGGCTCCGGAAAGCTTCACGATCCCGCCGGGCACTCTGTCGCGCTGTTTTCGACACGCCGGACAAAGAGTTTCATGCACTTCAACATCAGGCGACTCTTCCACAGGGGCCTGCCCTCTGAGGTACCATCTTCCGGCTGTGTATATCGCACCGCAGCGAGTGCAGTGGGTATTTTCTGGCAGGCACTCGTCATCCAGATACGGATCGACATAAGATTCAACGTTTCGTCTGATGCGAACAGGTGCTTTGGTGCGCGGTATATACTTCATTCCATGTCTCCCTTTGAATGAAAAATCAAGACGCCTCAGCAGGTATCAATCTCGAATCAACAGGCAAATTGAGATGATTTCCATGGTAACTGTACCCGTGGATGAGGAGCACGAAACAATGGCAGGCCTGCTTTAAGACCTGGAGGATTTCAGCAGCGACCAGCCCGCGAGAGCCGCCACACATAATATCAGAGGGATTATGGCAAATCTGATGCCCAGCAGCAACCAGGAGACTACTACCACCGATACTGCTGTGATGACCAGAAGGTAATATCGAGAGCGTTCAGACCGGCCGCCCATCAACCACGCGCTGAACGGGCTATCATACGGCAGATCCGAGCCACATTTATAACATTTTCTCTCGTTGAGGTTGTTTTCCGTGCCGCACCAGCGACAGACTGGGTTTACGGTGTTCCTTAGATGGAGTTCTTTTGACCATTTGCCGAGCTTATACTGACACTGAGTGTCGCCGCCGAGGTCTACTGCTGCCTGCAGCTCGTCTACAGCGCGATCGAGATCACCAAGCGCATACAACGAATCTGCCAGAAACTCCCGCGCCGCGAGATTTCTGGGGTCAGAGCGGATGATATTCTCGTAATTTGCACAACGCCTTTTATAATAAGTTCGCCAACTGCCATATTGCCACGTGTATATCGCATAGCCAAACGCAGCGAGAAGCGGTACAGCCGCGAAAAGAAGCTGCAGCAGGTTTTGAGCAACAAACAGGCCAAACACCAACCCGCCAAAGACTATCGCGAGAACAATCGCCTCGGAGCCAGCCAGTGCGCCTTCAGCCCACCAATGCATAGCGACGAAAATGCCAACCGCCGCAAGCAAAATTCCAACAAAATAGAACGGCAGCAGCATAGCGATTATTGGATTGACATAATATCAATGGTAGTAGTCGCCTGGTCCACTCCGGGTTTATTGTCAGAGCCTGGCTTGCGGAAGTCGACTTTACTTTCAGCGTGTGCGCTGATGAGTTTCCCACCATCAACAGCAATGACTGAATCTACGCTGGCCGTGCTGTCCACTACAACTCCGTCGTCGAGCTTCTGGCCCGTCCACACGTAATCCTGATGCACGTTGACTACCTCAACCCCCTTTTTGTTTTCTACAGACTTATATACAGTCGTCACACTGCACTCGTCGGCAAAACCCGGCAGCTTTACTTTTGCCTTTTGAGGCTCATCCAATGCGTGTGGTTTATCGATGTCCGGGATCAGATACAGCAAAATTAAATTGGCGTAATTGAGCCCGGGGGAACGCTCCGCATACCTTGTGCGGGCAATACCGAACGCGCTGTTTACCTTCCAATCTTTGTCAATAAGCAGCGTGAGCCGGGGAAACTCGGCCGTCGGCATAGTGAACTGCTGGCCGTCAATGGTCGCCCTGGCATCGGATGCAATAATATCCAACGGCAGCAAGCCATCACCCTCCCGCTGGCCGAACTTGAGCTGCATCTTCATCGTATAGGTAGCGTCGAGGCTAATCGGTTCGGCAGATGACTCGGAGGCAGTCTTGCCTTTGAGCTGAACGGATAAGTTGTAGTTGCGCGCCTCATTGGGCTTTACGCTCATAGAGATTGTAACGTTTTTAGCCTCGGCAGGCTCGGGCGGAGCATCAGCAAAACCACGCAACGGCCCGATCGCAATCAACAACAGCATATATATGACGGTTCTCATAACATCATCTCCATTGCCTGTTTGGTATGTGTGTTATACAACACCCGCAACGAATCCTACTGGCTTCGAACTTTCTCCTTCAGTTCTTTCAGGTCTTTTTCAAGTGCGCTCATGCGGTTTCCGTACTCGGTCCAGTCGCCGGCTTTTAGCGCTTCCTGCGCTTTTGCATAGTTTGTATTAGCCTGATTAACAAGCTGCGCCGTATCTGGGGTGGCGACTATAACCGGTGGCTTGGCGGCAGTGGGCATGTGCTGTTGTGCTAAGGCGCCTGCGACCATCGCTGTTTGTGTAGGCACAGAAATTGTCTGGCCGACCAAAGCTGACAGCGAGTCGTTAAGCGTCGGCATCATAGCGACACGGTCACCAAGTGCGACAACAACCCGCTTGATTTCCGGAATCTGCGTGCCTGAAGTAGTTGAACTAAGATAAACCGGCACCACATATAAGAACGTCGATTCCACAGGAATAATCAACATATCACCCGTGTCCGCGGTGGAGCCCTCTTTGTTCCACAGCGTCAACTGAGAGGATATGGTCGGGTCCTGGCTTGCGAAAGTGCCCACCTGCTGCGGGCCGTTGACGTTTTTTGTGGGCAGTTGATACAGCAACAGCCTGCCATAGTCCGGCTGGTCGCATTTGGCACACATCCAGGCGACCATATTCTTACGTGCACCAGCGTGGACATAAGGCGTCATCAGAATAAACTCCTCGGATTTACCGCTCGGCAGTTTCATAATGACATAATACGGCTCCATATAGGTCGGTTCACCGGAAAGCCCGGCCAGGCTGGCAGTTTTGGGAATCTCCCAGAGGTCACTGTTGCCGTAAAAATCCTGCGGTCGGTCGGCGCTGTAGTGATAACGAGTATAGATGGCCGTCTGAATTCGGAACAAGTCCTCCGGGTATCTAATATGCGCCTGCAACTCTTTAGGCATCTTTGAAAATGGCTGGAATATGCCAGGGAATATTTTATCGTAGGTGCGTATCAGCGGATCTTTGAGAGGCTCTTCAATTATATAAGCGTGAACCTCACCAGTATACGCATTGACGACCACCTTCACAGAGTTTCTAATATAGTTGAATTGATTGCCCTGCATTCCAAAATACTTGGAGTAAGGATACGAGTCGCTGGTGGTATAACCATCGCGCATCCAGTACAGGTTGCCGTTTGCCGTCACCAGATATGGGTCTTGATCGAATTGCAAAAACGGCATCAAGGCCGAGGTGCGATCGTGAATCTCTCTTCGGAACAGCAACCGGCTCTGCGGCGTGATGTTCTCATTAAGCAGCAGGTTTACATCCTGGAAGCGCAGCGAGAACAATAGTTTTCTCCAGAAGTCCCCTACCCTTATGCCCGAATTGGCTTCGTATTTGGTGGGCACAGTGCCGCTGCCGCTGGGAAAATCATATTCCTCGGCACTGGTCTTCACGACCACATATTCGTCGGTAAGCTCCCCAAAATAGACGCCCATGTGCTTTATCGGCATATCGACGGTGGCCCTTGGGGGCATATCCTTGACGAAAAACAGGGGCTTGCCTTCCTCGCTCAGCTCATTAACCGGGCTCATACAATAGGCATAGCCGTGAGTATACTTCAGATGCTGGTTGATCCACGTCTTGGCGGTATCCGGAAGCTGCGCCTGAGATATTTCTCTTGCTCCCAACCATACCTGCCTATAGCGAGTCTCCCCGGTGTGCTTATCGGTAAGCCAGTATCGACCGACGTCGATGTCCTCAAAATGGTAGTACTGTTGCACGGTTTGGAGCTGGTTATACTGATCCTGCAGCGGTTTTTTGCCCCACAACCGAATGTTTTCTATTGTTGCCCGGTTCTCGTCGATTTGCTGGGCCGTAAGCTCGTTATCAGCAGGGAACGGCTGGGTGTTGACCACCGTAAGCCCATAAGCATCCTGAGTAGCCGCAACCGCGCGGGAGATATATGGAGACTGATATTCGAGTTCGTTGGGTTGCACGCTGTAGCGCTGTACGAAGGATGGATAGAGGCTGCCCACCACAACGGAAAGGCCCACCAGACCGATCAGCGCGCCCGCAGCGTAGCCGACTCCCCTGCGCTTGATATTATACAATACAACAAACCCGCCAGTCGCAGCCGCCACAAGCAATATCCACAGGGTCGGCAACGCGGCGTGGATCTCCGTGTGACCCGCGCCATCGAAAAGATTGCCCCGTGAAAACAGCAGGTTGTACATCGCAAGCCTGTATCCCCAAGCTTTCAAGAAAAACATAGCTGCAATAAGGCTAAATATATGTGCTTTGACTTTCGGGGCGAATTGCAGATTATTGCCGAAGTATTCAATCGCTTCATCGGCATAATGCAAGCCAACAGCGGCGATAGTCGAGGCGGCAAGCGCAAAGAAGAGCCAGTGGTATACATAGCTCAAAAACGGCAGTTGGAATACATAAAAACCGATGTCTTTGCCAAAAACGGGATCATTGCCGGCAAATGAGCTGGCGTTAAAGAACATCAGCCATTGCTGCCAGTGCGTCGCCGCCTCCAGGCCGACCATCACCGACACCACCACACTGCCCGCGAACAGCAGCAACCCGAGGCCTCTGCGGGCTAATCTGCCGAGACGCTCCATCAGTTGTTGTTCGATGCCAAGAGTAGGAGAAGGCGGGGCTATCCGACGCGCATACCACAGGTTTCCGTAGATAACACCAAAGAAAAGAACGCCAAACAAAAACCCTATTTTAAGCTGGGTGATCAGTCTGGTCGAAAATACCGTATTATAGCCGAGATCCTTGAACCAAAGATAATCGGTGTATAGCGAAACAAGCGCCCCACCAAATATCACAAACAGCGCCAGCACAGCCAGCACAATCGGCCAAAAATATCGCTGAAAATTGTACATCACGACGTCCCTTCTTATTATCTACGGAACAGAAATACCCATTAGTAACCCAGAGCTTAGAAATATTTCTGCTCCCTCGCTTGCATGCTTAGGTACACCCTACAGTATTACCTGGTATTAAACCGATAATCTCATACAGACTGAAAGGAGGCAAGCGTAATGCAGGTAGTGATCCTGGCAGGTGGAAGCGTACCCCAACTACATCCCTGGACGCCCGCCGCCCCAAAACCCCTACTGCCGTTTTTCGATCGACCGGTGATCGAGCACGCCGTTCGTCTCCTCGCTGCTCACGACATTCGAGATATTATCGTCGCAACGTCTTATCACGCCAATCAAATAACCCAACATCTCGGCGACGGCTCACGTTGGAAAGTAAATATCAGTTACTCCATTGAGGACACACCCGCAGGTACCGCCGGGGCAATCCGCAGGCTGCAATCAAGAATATCAGATACGTTTGTCGTTATGTCATCCGACATTGTGACCGATTTCGACCTCAGCGCTGCTGTGAGTGCGCATAAAGCATCCGGAGCGCTCGCCACTATTCTGGTTCACGAAATAGATGACCCTTCCCGGTTTGGGGTCATAAGCTGGGATGAAAACAATCACGTGACACGCTTTTTGGAGAAGCCCAGGTCTTCAGAACTCTTCTCCAACGCCGTCAGTGCCGGGATATATATCCTTGAACCGGAAGTGATTAGCAGCATCGCACCTGATAGACCACAGGATTTCGCCAGGCACACTTTTCCCGCACTTCTCAGAAATCAGGATCATATAAACACCTGTCATCTTCCGGGTTACTGGACAGATGTAGGGGATCTCCTGCAGTATCGCAACGCCCACTTTGACGCGCTGCAGGGTAAACTGAGAATCGATCTGCCCGCCGTGTATGCCGGAGAAGGGATATGGGTTGGAGACGGAGTCGACCTGCATCCCAGCGTACAACTCTCAGCCCCAGTGTTCATCGGAAGCGGTGCGTCTATCGGCCCTGACGTAGTCATTGGCGCACACACAGTAATCGGCGCGCACACACAAATTCACGCAGGCTCCACTCTCTCTCATTGCGTGATAGGCTGTGGCGCAACAGTTCACATCGGTAGCCGGATTGAAAACACCGTTGTAGCCAGCGAGCCGATTATCGCCAGGCCCAGGGAAAACGAAGTCACATCAGCCGATCTCGTCTTTCACTCTCCCATCACGTAGTCAATCACAACAAGCACTAGAAGCAAAGAGAAGGGACTGCCTATAAAGGCAGCCCCTTTCTCTCACTCTTCTTTCCAACAGCCCACTTGCTGCTTAAAGCACTTCTCCATGTCCTCGTCGCTCTGGTCCGCTATTTCGTGACCGCGCTCACATTCATATCTGATAAATCGTTTCTCAGGAAACGGAGACTTGCGCGACGGCTGCAGCTTGTAGCGGCCCCGCATATGTTGACATGCGCCTTGAATCGGCTGTACATCAGTCTGCGACATTCCTAACCCTCCTTGTTTAAGTTTGAGGTTCTCTAAGATTAGAACTTGGCGCCCAGGCTGAGTTCAGTAGACACCTCGGTCTTTTCCGGCTGGACCATTTTATTCTGCAGATACTGTGTGTAGTAGCTGTTCAGCGCCAAGCTGAAGTCTGAGCCTATAGAATGACTATAACCGAGCTGGTATGTCCTCGAACCCAGCGAGGATACTCCCATCGATCTGGTGAGTTTGCATCCGGTCGTCAATTTTCCGTGCCCAAACACAGGCATAGCCATTCCCAGGCTGCGCTCATCGGAGAGCAGATCCATCGCGTATTGATCTTTCTGGCTGAACGATGTCTCCAATCCAACCGATCCGATGCGGGTTTTAAGGCCGACAGACGTGTTGTAATATTGCTGTATCTTGCCGTCTTTGTCCTCTGGATTGGCCTGATACGAGCCCGTGAGAGCAAACAGCCTGGACGGTGTCAACTCCATAGAAAGCGATCCCGAATCGGCGATATAGCTCGTGTTAAGATCACGTCGGCGATAGTTGCCCACAAAGCGCAGGAAATCCCACGGCTTGGTCTCCGCAGAATAATCTTGAACTGTTAGCGTCGTAGGCCCGTTTTCGGAATATCTATACCCAGCCATCAACTTCGCCCGCTTGGAAGGCGTAAGATGAAGCTCCGCGCCCTTGACCACATCATCAAGGTCGTTTACACCCTTTTGAGAGTACATCGCGGTCAGCTTGGCAAACTCAAAGGGTGTGCTGGTCAGGCTCAGGTCTCTTTGATATTGCTGGCTGGCTCCGTCAGCCGAATCGGTCATACTGCCCTTAATCTGCAGATTCGGTCTCGGCGTCGCCTGCACTGCCACACTGGTTTTGGTCGCAGCGCCTTTTACGGTGGAGTCGACGCCGGAGTAGCCAGCCTGCACTGCCAGTTGCTTGCTCGGTTTTGCAGAGACTTTCACATCAGTGCTGGACTGTTGCCCCACTGCATTGTTTTCCAGATTCGCATAATTAATGTCAAGATCAACCTGATCGCTCGGCTTGGTGGTCACACCAGCGCTGAAGAGGTTCTCTGCACCCGCAGAATCCGAAACCCGCTGGGTCATCGACGAGCGCAAAGTAGTGCGCTTAAACGCCGTGCTGGTCATGTGAATCCCGCTTGATTCTACGTTGTCGCGTTTTCCATCCGCCGACGTGATCTCGTTAGTCGAGTGTACCAACGAGAGCTTGGTGGAATCGATCGGGTTATAGGCCACGCTCTGTTCGTTAGTGACGGTCTTCACGCCCTTGTTTTTGCCCGCGGTATCCTCAGACGATTTGAACGAAGCCGCCGCTTGAACTTTCGGGCTTGCAGCAAACGCTGCTGCAAAGCTCATCAGATCCTTGCCGACATCGGTGCCGTATTCCTTGCCACCGGCGAAAGACTGGCCGGAGTGCAGGTATGATCCCGTTAACTTCAGCTTGCCGACGTTGGTGTCCCCGCCGAATTTCATCGCCGCTCTTTCCCACATGCTGCTAACGTCAGAATTGTTGTCGTCGTGGCTGAGCAGCATCATAGAGTCCATTTTGCCTGTTTTCCACGCCCTGTCGCCGCCGAAACCGATTACCGATTTCCCCGCATTCGGATTTTTGGGGTCGCTTTGGGCGTATAGACCCATCATTTTCAGGTTGCCTGACTGGCCACTGCGAAGGTTTATGGTAACAGGTATGCTGGAACCAGTGGTCGCCTTTTGCGATTTACCCGGCAGTGTGCGGTAGGAGACACGTACTATGGCGTCGTTAACCAGAACGGAATTGAAGGATACTATGCCTTTTGCGATGTCGATATTGTAATCCGAGCCCTTTTTTAGAGTTCGGCCATTTATTACTACGGAGATATCGTCCGCGCTGAAATTGGTCCAGGACAGCGAATAAGGCCCTTTGGTGTTGCGACCGACTATAACATCGGTTACGCTGCCAATAGCATCCACTGCGCCTAGCTCAGTGCCGTTAGCAGCCCAGACACAGCAAGGCCCTGCCGCCGTCATCAGAAATGCAGCGGCAATTAACAGCATCGCTATTTTATGCACGGTTATAGAACGCAATTGCCGTCCCCTTGCTTAAACAGTATCCCTCATAGTATAGACGGAACTCCTCAACCCAGGTTCCCATCTATCCTTCAATGTTATCGGCATATACCAACTGTTACTTCTCCGTTATCGATCAAACCTCCTTGTTTGCCTATATTGCAACATCACACGGTTTCATTAGCTCAGTACGGTGTATAATTGTCAGTACATCATACCCAGGAGGCAGATAAATGGTAAGCCGAATATCACAGGAACTTAAGCTCAAATATCGGCCAGTCGCCTTGATTTTCTCCGATGAGAAACCCGAAGGCGCAATACAGTTCGCAGAGGGTGAATCGGGATGCGTCATAGGACTCTTCGCAGCAGCCTCGAAAGGGGAAACAGCGGTGTTCAGCGATGCGACGTGCGGCTGCCCTGGTGGAAGAGTTGGGTTGGGATTTACAGACAGTTATGATCACGTACCTGGCGGGATAGACTATTTTCTCTCGACCGGCAGGGGCGAAGGCTACCCCGCAGGAGAAGCGTATGTAAAGACTCCAGAGTTGGCCCGAGAGTTTGTCGAACAACTGCCGCTTCATTGCATTCCGACCCAGTATGTCGTGGTGAAACCCCTGGATCAGGTCGACACTGACAAGGAAAAGCCGGAGTTGGTAGTGTTTTTCTGTGCGCCGGATCAACTGGCAGCGCTGGTGGTGTTGGCAAATTACGGCCGACCGGGCACTGATAACGCGATTATCCCGTTTGGTGCAGGATGCCACAGTGTGTGCCTGATACCCTATGCCCATAACCAGGATAAGAAGCCGAAAGCTGTGGTCGGCGTGATCGATATCAGCGCACGGCCGCAGGTGGACCCAAACGTGCTTTCATTCACAGTGCCTTATGAGATGTTTTTGGAAATGGAGGCCGATGTGCCAGGAAGTTTCCTTGAAAAGCCGGACTGGAAAAAGGTGCGGGATAGGATACCTGATCCTGAGTAGGCGCTTCCGCAGGGTCAATTTATACCTTTGAACCTGCGGAAGCAGAAGTGATCGGATGATCCTTTGCGCTAAGACTTGCCGCCTGAAAGCCCTACGCCCGGCTTTTCCGGTGTGGCTTGCGGGAGAATGGTGCGCAGCCTGTTCGCCCAGATGGCGGCCAATTTGTCTACAGTTGTGCGATTGGCGCGGGCGTCCGCCTGGGTGACGGTCACAAACAAGTTGCGGTCGGTAAGGATGTTTACATCCTTGCCTGCACGTACTGTCGTCACCTTTGGGATGCCTTTGCCGAGTTGCAGTAGAGCGTTGGCGCGCATCTGAAGAGCCGCGGCTCTTTGTTCCGCAGAGAACCCGCCTGCCGGGGTTCGCATCCGGAGCAGCATAAACCCGCCAAGATAAACAGTCCCGTCCTGCTGGCTTTGAGCAATTGAGCCAGTCAGCGCAATCAGCAGTGCCAAAGCTGAGATAGTGGCCAGTATTCTTACCATCGTGTTACCTCCGACCATATACACCTGATAAAGACGTTAGTCAGCGGCCAAACTCGCCTGTGTGCGCACAAATGGCGCTAAACTGAGAATACCCTTCGGCGAAATATTACTAACAGCAGATTGAGCCAGCAGCGAAGGACATCTCATAGCAGCACGCTAAGTGGACGGAGGCGGTAGTTGCCCGGGCGCTTTGTATTACATCAGCCATTATTTGGAGGAGCATACGAATGAAGTTAGGTGTCAGCAGTTATAGCTGGTCCCGGTATCTCAGCGAAGGCAGGCTGGATATGTTCGGGGTCATAAAGGCCACTGCGGAAATTGGTTTTTCGGGGATTGAGTTCACCGACCTTGGACCGCAGAGCAAGGACAAAGATCCGATTGAGGCGGCAAAAGAGATAAAGGCCGCCTGCGCAGATGCGAAATTGGAGATTGCGAGCTGGACTATCGGCGCGGATTTTCTGAAAAACGATGTCGACGCAGAAATAGAGCGACTTAAAGGCCAGGTGGATATAGCAGCCGCGCTGGGAGCCCCTACCATGCGCCACGATGCTACTGGAGGGTTTGCCGGACGAGCTAATAATCTCTCGGATTTCATCGAGGCACTGCCGATTGTTGCTAAGGGTTATGCGGGGGTCACCGAGTATGCCGCAGATAAAGGCGTGAAGACGATGATCGAAAACCACGGCTTCTTCTTCCAGGACAGCGACCGGATAGAGGCTTTGATCACCAGGGTGAACAACCCCAATTTCGGCGCGTTGATCGATATCGGCAACTTCCTTTGTGCGGACGAAGAACCAACTCAGGCCGTCAAACGCTTGGCACCGTTCGCATTTCACGTGCATGCGAAGGACTTCCACGTGAAGTGCCCTAGCAGTGATCCCGGCGAGGGCTGGTTCCGCTCCAGAGGCGGGGTGCCGCTGCGAGGGGCCATAGTCGGTCACGGAAACGTCCTCACCAAACGCTGTGTAGAAATACTAAAAGAGGCCGGCTACAGCGGCTATCTTTCCATTGAGTTCGAAGGAATGGAAGATAACCATCGGGCGCTTCAGATAGGTTTTGCCAATTTGCAGAGGTATACTGCTTAGCTTAGAGCCTGTGCACCGGGACTGAGTTGCCGGTGCACAGCTATTCACTATTTACGGGCAGGCTGTCTTCAAGAATATATATTCGGCGTCGGCAAGGATCTTACAGCAGGCGGGATTTTCCATAGTGTTTTGTATTCCCTGCATCGGAACGCAGTCGCCACAGTCTACCGTGAGACAGCAGTCCTCTACCATCAGGATAAAATCATACAGATCGGCTATATATTGCGGGCTGTTTGCGTCGGGGTATGACTTTATCCGATCAAGCCGGCGTAGCAGGTCGTTGTAGATGTCCTTGCCAGTGATGAGCGGATATTTGCATTTGCCTACGGGTATTTGATAGAACATTTTAATCAAATTTTGCAGACTATCGAGATTGGTCTCCAGCCTCCATGTCCATACGTCCTGATGCGCGGTGGACGGCAGATTCGGGCCAGCAGGGCCGTCATCGTCCCACATTTTAGTTTTGTAACTAATGGTTAGCACCCATTCGGTGCCCGGCAAAGTGTACATCAGCGGCCACCAGCGTCGGATGTTGTCACTGCCCTGGCGGTAGTATAACGGCCCTTCAAGAGGTATTGAGCAGGTGTAACGTGGAGTTTTTTGCTGCAGGGCGACGTTGATTACTGTCCAGGTGTTGTCCGGTGGGCCTCCCGGATTTTTGCCTGCTGAGACGAAGTTCGACCAGCCGCGTGTTGGCTCCGTCCCCCCGGGGTCAATAGCGAGTATACCGGGGACTACTTCGACCACTTGCTGGGCAGGCTGGTTGGATAAGCCCTTAAAAACGGTATTACCAGCCCCGTCGCAAGTCTTTCCCGGATAGACGCTGTAGAGAATTATTGGGTCTTGGTAGATAGGGTAGCTGAGAATCCTGGCACCGAAGGCGGCCGAGCACGCAATTAATAACCCCGATAATACAAAGACCAGAGTTTTGGTATTCATGGCACTTCACGTCTTATTGTTCGCAGTTCGTGTCTGACAATCTCTAGCGACAGTATGCCTTATAGTTATCGCTCTGTCAAGTGCTGTTCTATAATCTTGCATATATTCTTAGGTAGTTAAGACTATATGATGGGGTTTATTGACATGATATTATTATATTGCGCAGGTAATCCGCGCTCTGACGATTACACCAGCGCGGTGCTTCTCCTGTATAATAGATGGTATGAACGATCAGGAAATGAAACGATTGCCCGCCAGCCTCAATCGGGCATTGAAGCAGGGTTTCAGGGGCGCATATGACTCTCTGGGTTACGTGATTGGCGCTTCATTCACGGTGTTTTTGGCATCTGCCGCTGTGTTTGCATTGATGCGATTTGCGTTGCAGTTGGCAAATGGCATATTCGGACTGTTGTTTTTTATCCCTGTTTTATTTGTGGGGTGGATTGGCGCTGTCGGCATATTCTATTATGTGAAGAAGGTCATATTTCACGAAAACCCGTCTGCCTCTGATACGTTGACAGGCATAAGGTCTCTATTCTGGCCGGCGACAATGCTTTTTGTGGTGGATGTGATTGTCACTGCCGTGTTAACAGGCAACATCATCTTCTTTGCCTTAGCGTTTCGGGCTAATGGAGGGGTACTGATTGCGGCTTTAGGAATAGTGTCGGCATACATAGGGCTGATGTGGCTTCTTTTGAGTATGTATCACCTGCCGGTGATGATGCTGCAGTCTGAGATGGAATCGGAGCCAACGCTGCGAAAAATTATATATAAATCGTTCCTGCTGGCGGCGGATAACCCCGCCTTTACAGTGGGGCTGTTTGTTGTTATAATCGCCTTCACGCTGCTGTGTTCGCTGCCTGCTATGTTGGGGGTGGCCCTGCTGCTTCCGGGAACGGTGGCGTTTCTGCTCATATATTCCCTGCGTGAATTGTATATAAAATACGGCATCATCGAACCTGAGCCGGAGGTTATCGAGGATAAGCCGTGGACATTGGACGATTGAGAAGGGTTTTCGTATGAATCAAGTAACTTGCCTTGGGATTTTGGTAGCTGATGTAGTCGGTAAGCCGGTAGAGTGTATGCCGGATAGAGGAAAGCTGATGCTTGTCGACCGTATGGAACTACACGGCGGCGGATGTGCGAACAGCACGGGAATCGGCTTATCGAGAATCGGTATCAAGACCGCTGTGATCGGCAAAGTCGGTAATGACGGGTTTGGCGACTTTATGATCGATAATTTGACCCGAAACGGAGTCGACTGCAAGGGGGTCGTCCGGGACAAAGAGGCTGCCACCTCGGCGACGATGGTGTTGGTGCATGAGGACGGCGAGCGCAGCTTTATTCATTATATAGGGGCGAACGGTACGCTTAAAGAGAGCGACATCGACTTTGACGTTGTCAAATCGAGCAAGGTGCTGCATATAGCCGGATCGTTTTTGCTGCCTGGTTTCGACGGCGAGCCTACTGCAAGGGTGCTGAAAAAGGCGAAGGAGATGGGAGTTATCACCTCTCTGGACACAGCGTGGGATTCGCGAGGCAACTGGATGAAGCTGTTGGAGCCTTGTTTGAAATATGTTGATTATGCTGTGCCGAGTATTGAGGAAGCACGGATGGTTACGGGTAAGAATGAACCGGCGGATGTGGCTGCAGCGCTGATGGATAAGGGCGTAGGGACGGTTGCTCTGAAAATGGGCGACAAGGGATGTTACATTCGCAGTAAAGACACGGAGCTAAACATCCCAATATATAAGGTGGATGCAGTCGACGCGCTTGGGGCCGGAGACGCATTTGCAGCCGGATTTCTTGCCGGTGTTGTGAACGGATGGGACCTTGAACGCACCGGTAAGTTTGCGAACGCAACAGGAGCATTTTGCGTAACAGCATTAGGTGCGACTACGGGTATTAAAGACCAGAAGACGATTGAAGCATTCATCGAAGCGCAAGAGGCTAATCGATAATACAAAGGACAGGAAGCACTAAATTGGCCGAAGTAACACTTAAAGACGTCGATAAGACTAATTGGGACGCTTGCTGCAACCTGAAACTAAGCACGAAACAGGGTGGACTGGTGGCGCCGCATATGTACACGATTGCGGAATCGGAAGTCGAGCCTTCGTTCGTGCCGTTGGCGATTTATGCCGGGGATACTGTGGTCGGGTTCGCTATGTATGGCCTGGACCCGGACGATGGCAAGTATTGGATATATCGACTGATGATTGATGTAGATCACCAGGGTAAGGGCTACGGCAAGGCTGCTCTAAAGGAACTGATTAAGATGATAAGCAAGCTGCCGGACAGCGATGAGATTTTTGCCGGATACAAGCCGTGGAATAACGTTGCATCGGGACTGTTTGGCGAACTCGGCTTCGAGCGGACCGGGGAGATGCTCTCAGGGGAGTTCATCACCCGGCTGGATGTGAAGAAATATCTGGAAGCGCTGGAAACGAACTGAACAGATTCAATAGTGAGGAGTGCGGCGATTCGGATAAGTGAGTTGCCGCACTTTTTTTGCGTCTGGCTCAATATAACGAGTTCGTAAAGGCTGCCGCCCCACTCTTTTATCTGCTTCGGGCTGTATGATACAATATGTGGACTAACGGACAAACAAACCTCAGGACTGATAGGATAACTAATGCTCACTAGCAAAGACCTCAGAACGAAATATCTTGAATTTTTCCAAAGCAAAGGTCATTTGATTTACCCAAGCGATTCTCTGGTGCCAGATGACCCGAGTTTGCTATATACCTCGGCGGGGATGGTGCAGTTTAAGCCGTATTTTCTAGGCGAGAGGGTGCCGCCTAGAACGCGCATAACTACTTCGCAGAAATGTATGCGCACCGATGACATTGAAGAAGTTGGTGACGCTGTGCACCATACTTTCTTCGAAATGCTCGGCAACTTCAGCTTCGGAGATTATTTTAAGCGCGAGGCCATTACGTGGGCGTGGGAGTTTTTGACAGAGGTGCTAAAGATCAACCCTGAACATCTCTGGACCAGCATCTATCTCGATGACGACGAAGCCTACGATATATGGGTCAACGAAGTTAAGTTTCCGCCAGAGCGCGTTGTGAGGCTTGGCGAGGATAAGAACTATTGGCCGGCTAATGCGCCTTCTCAGGGGCCAAATGGGGTCTGCGGGCCGTGTAATGAGATATTTTTAGACGTCAACCCGGAAGCGGGAATGCCGGAGGACGCTGCGTGGTCGATTGCCCACGACAGCAACAGGTTCGTGGAGATATGGAACCTGGTCTTTACGCAGTTCGATCGGCAGGAGGACGGCACACTGCTGCCTCTGCCGAATAAGAATATCGACACTGGTATGGGCCTGGAACGCACGGTCGCTGTTTTGCAGGGCACGCCTACCAATTATGAAACCGATCTGTTTATGCCTATTATCCGGCGCATTGAGGAGTTGTCCAGCGTAAAATACGGCGCTGGGGAGAAATCTGACAGGGCGATTCGTGTGATAGCGGATCACTTGCGATCGGCGGTGTTTGTGATCGGTGATGGCGTGATGCCCTCCAATATAGGGCGTGGCTATGTGCTGCGGAGGTTGATCAGAAACTCGGTCGTCAAGGCCAGGGATATCAATATCCAGAAACCGTTTCTGGCCTCGCTGGTGTCGATAGTTGTGGAATTGATGGGAGAAATTTATCCGGACATTGCCGATCGACAGGGTTATATAGAAAAGGTGATCTCAAGCGAGGAAGAGAAGTTCCGCGCAACGCTGCACGCCGGTATGCAGAGGCTTGAGGACCTGATCGCCGTTGCTGAAGGCTCTGCAGATAAAACGCTGGATGGCGGCAGTGTGTTCACGCTTTACGACACTTATGGGTTTCCTTTAGAAATTACGCGGGATATCGCGGCCGCTCACTCGGTGGGCGTCGATATGGACGGGTTCAATGCGGCGATGGAGGAACAGCGCAGGCGGGCGAAGGAAGCCAGTGACTTTGGTTCTGTGATGTCTGCTGGCGGTGCGACGGCGCTGGTGGAGTTGGAGAAAAACCTGGATGCGACCGTCTTTGTCGGTTATGACTCTGTAGCGGCTGAGGCGACAGTTCTTGCGATTATTCGTGATGGCGAGTTGGTGTCGAGCGCGACAGAGGGTGATAAGGTGGAAGTTGTGCTCGATCGGACGCCGTTTTATGCAGAGACGGGCGGGCAGTTCGGCGACACCGGGGAGTTGAGCTGTGACAATTGCTCTGTACTCATAACCGACACGCAAAAGGCCTCGTATTTTTCGATGCATATTGGGGAGATTAAATCCGGCTCAATCAATGTCGGGGATACAGTGGAGGCGAAGATAAACTGCGATCGCAGACTGGCTATCGCAAGGAATCATACGGCGACACATCTGCTGCACACGGCACTTCATAAGGTGCTGGGGGAGCACGCGCTTCAGAAGGGTTCGGTGGTGGACCCAGACCGGCTGCGGTTTGACTTCTCCCATTTCCAGGCTGTTACTCCACAAGAACTTCGGGCGATAGAGGACGAAGTGAACCGTATGATCCTCAGCGATTTGTCGGCGTCTACCGTCGAGACGACGCCGGCTGAGGCGAGACAGATGGGAGCGACAGCCCTTTTTGGGGAGAAATACGGGGATGTGGTGCGCGTGGTTCGGATGGGTGAGGATTCCATCGAGCTTTGCGGTGGAACGCATCTGAATCACACATCTCAGGTCGGGCTGTTTAAGCTGATTAGTGAATCGAGTGTCGGCGCCGGGGTTAGAAGAATTGAGGCTGTAACGGGACAGGCCGCGCTTGATGTAGTGCACAACCTTGAGGATCAACTTCACCAAACCGCTGCCGTTTTGGGCGCACCAGCCGCAGAGGTGGTTCAAGCGGCTGAAAAGGTCTCGGTGAGCGCAAAAGAGGCGCAAAAGGAGATAGACAGGCTCAAATCTAAGAGCGCAGCAGCGCAGTGTGTTGACCTGGCCGAGCACGCTCAGGAAGCCGGAGGGGTCAAATTCGTGACGGCTGCTATGCCGACCGCAGATGTCCCGACGCTGCAGAAACTGGCCGACAGCGTGATAGAAAAGTTGCAATCGGGGATAGTCGTGCTGGCAGGGGTTGCAGACGGCAAGATATTGTTTGTGAGCAAAGTGACTCCTGAACTGGTATCTCGCGGCTTTTCTGCGGGCAATATTTTGCGTGAGACGGCCAAAGTGGCGGGCGGAGGCGGCGGAGGCAAACCGGAATTTGCCCAGGCAGGAGGCAAAGATGTTTCCAAGGTTGACGAGGCTCTGGCGAAAGCTTCCGAGCTGATTCGATCGCAAGCGGGGGAATAGTAACCTGTTTACGCAGAGTATTCGGCAACAGGCGGTGAAGGGAGTGCTGGTCTCTTTAATGCTGGCGCTCTTGCTGATCGGCGCTTGTGAGGCCGAATCCCCCACCCCTTTGCGCAATTCTCAAAGCGTGATTATTGTGGTGGCGAACCGGCTTGTTCTATCGGACATGGCTGACCTGTCGCTGCCTGCTATCTGTAAGATATTCCGCAGCGGGGCCATCGGGCTAATCAGCCCCAACTGTGTCGGCGCAAAGACCGAAGCCTCGGTTATAATGACCGCTAACGCTGGCGCACCGACCAAAGGCGGCATATATATTCGTGAGTTCTACAATATCTACGAATCCCTGGCCAATGGTGAGAATGCCGGCGACGCATATTTGGCAAGAACAGGCCGGCGGGTTAAAGGGGATTCGGCGGTATTTCTTGGATTGGCTCCGGCTCTGCGTGAGGCTGCCAAGGCCACCTATCTTCCCGGCGGATTTGGAGCACTCGGCGATGCCCTGCATCAATCGGGATACAAAACCTGTGTTGATGGCAGCGCGGACACGGATGGCAGCCTTGACCGCGCCGCAGCCGCTCTCTTAGTGGACTCCCGCGGCATAGTAGACTCCGGCGCATTTTCACTTGAACCGTCTGCCAGCGACTTTGAAATACCCAAAATTAATGGCCGGTCGGTGCAGGTGGTTTATTTCGGGGAATCGACCAGGCTGGACGAATTGAAGATGACGATGACCGATAAGGCATTCGCGTCGCACAAGGCTGGGTCGATGCGCAGTCTGGATCGTCTGTTGAATAAGCTGATTACAAATCATCCCGATGCTACAATAGTCTTTGTCTCATTTTCGCCTCCGATAAGCCCAAGCTGGGATCAACTGACCCCTGTAGCCATCTACCCGTCTCCGCGACCAGGGCTGTTGGTCTCCAAGGCCACTCGCACGGCAGGGGTAATCGCGGCATCTGATTTTGCCCCCACTTTGCTGGATATCCTGAAATTGCCTGCTTCTTCCGGAATGCTCGGTCGCCCGGCTGAGGTCATCGCAGAGCCTGATGCGTTGCAGATATTGGAGTCTGTGGAAACGCGAACGACTACAAATAAGCAGCTTTTATTACCCATGGGAGTCGTGTTGGCCATAATTGGCGCACTATCCATGACGGCTGCAGCCTGTGTGACCGCGTTTTCTTTGAAGCCGCCAAAAAGAGTCAGGAAATTGATATTGGTGGGGCTTGTGACGGCAGCGAGCGCGGCTTGTGCGCTGTTGCTGGCTGCATCCGCTCCTCCTGGCGCGTTGGGACAATGGCTTGCGGCGCTTTTCTATCTTGTTTTATTGATTCTGGCGGCGTCGGTTATCGCCAGGCTATTTTCTGCTAGTGGAGTTCGCGCTTTGCCAATCGTTGCTGCTTATGCCATCACTGCGTTAACAATAATAGTGGACGCCGTAACAGGCGGAAACTTGTGCAAATTCAGCGGATTAAGCTCATTTCATATAACGGGAATGCGCTTCCATGGGATAGGCAACGAATACGCTGGCGTATTGATCCCGACCGCTGCGCTGGCCGTGATGTTTGCTACCAAAAGCCGGTGGATGATGTGTGCTGCGGGAGTTATCACTATTTTTACGCTGGGACTGGGCAGCCTGGGAGCGAATTATGGCGGGACGGCGGCTGCGGTGGTGACATTTGTGCTCCTGATGTATGCAATCAATTATGGAAGATTCGGGGCTAGACACGTTGCGATTGCCTTTGTGGTCGGAATCATCGCAGTCCCTCTATTCGCGGCTTTGGACTGGATACTCTCCGGCGGAGGTGGATCACATGCGGCACAGGCCACGGGTTTTGTAGAAAGATTCGGTGGCAGTTATATAATATCGATCGCTTTAAGAAAGATTCTTTTTAACCTGAAGACGACCTTTTCTGTAAAAGGAATTTCTGTGCTGGCGGCGTTCGCGCCATTTTTGACGCTGTGGTTCTGGGGGGTGCGAGGTAAGCTTGCGCAGATGTTGAAACAAACACCGAGAGTGATGGCAGGGACTAAGGCGATTTTAGTTGGCTCGGTGGCCGCGTTTTTGTTTAATGACTCAGGGATCGTATTCGCTATGGCGATGATAGCCATAACGGTAATTATACTGTTATACTCGTTGGTGGAAGAGGCCGAGGATGCCGCGAATAGTTGCGCTTGACGTAGGGGACGCGAGGATTGGCGTGGCAGCTACCGACGAGCTTGGTTTGGCAGCCCACCCTATAAGCACCATCCACCGCTCCGTAAGCATTAAACGCGACTTGAGGGTTGTAGAGGAACTGCTGACGGAACTTGATGCGTCTAAGGTTGTAGTAGGGCTTCCATTGCTCGCATCTGGAGAAGAAGGCCCGCAGGCGGAGAAAGTGCGGGATTTCTATAACAGGCTCGCCCGACGATTAAAGATTCCTGCCGTTTTATTCGATGAAAGTTATAGCACCGTGGAGGCCGAAGACCTGTTATTGCAGGCGGATGTATCTCGCGCAAAAAGACGCGAGGTGATCGATCAGATGGCGGCGGTGATCATACTAAACTCTTACATTGAATCTCTTGCATAGGTCTTGTTAATTGCCTTGAAGAAATTTGTTGCCGATACAAAGTTGTATATAGTTGTATTGTTGGCGGCGCTTTGCCTGGTAACCTGGGGGTTGGTAGTCGGCTCAATGCCGGTTTCTTTCGGGGATAAGAAGCCGGTCCGGGTTATGATTACGCAGGGGGCGACTGCCAGGACGATTGCCGACACTCTACAGAAGTCCGGAATAATCCGCAGCCCTATGGTTTTTTTATTAACCAGTAAGATGGGCGGAGTGAGTGAGAAGCTCAAGCCGGGCGTATATGAGATGAGCAGAGCTATGAGCACGCCAGAGATAGTTCGCAGCCTCGTACAGGGCAACACTTTGGAGTCGTGGGTAACTATTCCCGAAGGCAAGACCCTGAGGGAGATTGCGGACATATTGGCTGCAAAACAACTTGCCGATGCAGACACATTTTTAGGTTTGACCACCCTGCAGGGGGACAGGTTTGCTTCCTATTCTTTGCCGTACGATGGAAACCTTGAAGGTTATCTGTTTCCGGATACGTACCTGATCGAGCGCGGCACTACGACCGATGACGTTATTAAAATGATGCTGGACACCTTTGAGCGAAAAGTGGTAAAAGCACATCGCGATGAGATCGAAACGGTTATTAAGAGCAGGTTCGGATTGGGGGCTAATCAGTTCGACTACGGCCTGCGCAGGGTGCTTATTATAGCCTCAATTATAGAACGTGAGGCCAAAACTGCTGACGACCGGCCGAAAATCGCAGCGGTGATCTGGAACCGACTTTCGAAAAATATGAAGCTGGAGATAGACGCAACGGTTACTTACAGACTTGGCGAGAGTCGGGCAAATAAGGCTAAAGTCTACTATCGAGACCTGGAGAACAGCTCGCTTTACAACACATATAGACACGCTGGCTTGCCGCCGGCTCCTATTTGCAACCCCGGTCTGGCGTCTATACTTGCGACTCTGCGACCCGCAGACATCGACGCGCTTTATTATGTGGCAAAAAAGGACGGCTCGCACGTCTTTAACAGGACACTCGCAGAGCACAATGCCTCAAAAAAGGCCAAAAAGGAAGGCAATTTGTGATGGCGGGATTCTTCGATTCGTTTCGACCGGATATGCGTGCGCGGAATGTGGCTGAGATAGATTTAGGCAAACTGAAAGAACAGGGCTATGTGGGGCTGCTGCTGGATTTAGACAACACCCTGTTGCCCTGGAAAGATAGCGTTATCCCGGACGAGTCCAGGCGATGGATAGAGTCGTCTAAACAACTGGGAATGAAGCCGTGCATTTTATCGAACACACATTACCCTGATCGGCTGATGAAAATAGCCGCTGCACTCGACATACCGGCCCTGCCACGAGCTTTGAAACCGAGAAATCATGGTTTTTTAAGGGCAATTGAGATAATTGACTGTAAAATTGAGCGCACTGTGGTAGTGGGTGATCAACTCCTTACCGATATATGGGGTGGTAACCGCGTGGGAGCTTTTACCGTTCTTGTAAATCCGATGCATCCCAGAGAGTTTATCGGAACCAAGGTCAGCAGGATGCTGGAAAGAGTAATATTCGCCGCGATGGGAGAACCCTGCAGGCTTTAGCGTATAATACCAACAGCTCAGCCGGGAACAAAGTCGATTGCGAATAAGTCTGAAAAGAGGATACCAAGTGAACGTGCTCGGGCATACAAAGGTGTTGGGAGTGATGGGCGATCCGGTCGCCCACAGCCTTTCCCCTGTTATGCACAATGCTGCGATACGAGCGCTGAACATTGATTATATTTATGTGCCGTTCCACGTTAAATCGGAGAATCTGCGAGAGGCGATTGAGGGCGTGGCAGCGATGGGGATAGCCGGGGTTAATTTAACAATCCCGCATAAGGAAAAAGTGATCGACTATCTCGACGAGATCAGCGAACACTCCCGACGCATTCGCTCAGTTAATACCATCGTCAATGTGGATGGGCATTTAAGAGGCGACACCACTGACGGTGCAGGATTTGTAAGGTCTGCGACCGCCGCGTGGGGCAAGCTCGATGGCTGCAGGACGTTGTTGATAGGCGCAGGAGGGTCGGCGAAAGCCGTGGCCTTTGCGCTTGCTGAGATCGGTTGTGAGATTGTAGTCGTCAACAGAACGCGCAAACGCGCCGTTGAACTGGTAGAGGGTTTGAGAGAGGTTTATAAAGCAGGGAAGTTCAGGGTTGCCGATCTGAACGGGCAGGCTCTCGGCGAAGAGTTGCCGCAAATCGACCTTTTGGTAAACACCACTTCGGTCGGAATGCATCCCGATATCGATTCCATAGTAGTGCCTGCTGAACTTCTGCACCCTCGCCTGCTGGTTTACGACCTTGTCTATAATCCCGCGCGAAGTCGGCTGATTGTCGAAGCCGAAAATCGCGGTGCGAATGCAATAAACGGGCTGAAAATGCTGGTTTATCAGGGAGCTCTCTCCTTTGAGATGTGGACCGGGTTGGAAGCTGATGTTAAAGTAATGGAAGATGCCGTTGTTGGAGCGCTGGGCAGTGCGTGAGTTGCGCGTGATGTGCAATACGCTGTAACCTCAGCGGATGTGTTATAATTGGTTGTTGTCCCGGGCGACGGGACTCCGGGAGTGAGGGGATAATGGCTAGAAAAGATCTGGGCGAAGCGCTGGTCGAAAAAAACGTTATAACAGCGGAACAGCTTTCTCAGGCTAGAGAAGTTCAGCGCAGCGCACCCGGCGATATAGGACGAATAATCGTCGACTTGGGCTTTGCCGACGCGAAGGCAGCCACCAAGGTACGAGCGGAGACTATGAATCTTTCGTTTGTTGACCTGTCGACTCAGAAAATCGACCCGGCAGCGGTTAACTCCGTGCCCGAACATATCGCCAAAAGACATAAAGTTCTTCCGATTGCAAAAAATGGTGCCAGATTGATAGTCGCAGTGGTCAATCCCAGCGACTTGCTCGCCATTCAGGATATAAAACTTGCCAGTGGAGTCCAGCAGATAGCGATGGCGTTGGCTACTGAAGACGACGTTATGGACGCCATCGACAGGGTGTATAAATCCGGGGAATCCGCACCTGCGCAACCGAACCCTGCGGCGACCGATCTGGCGGCTGTTGCTCCTCCGAGCCCAGGCGGAGCGCCGAATACTACCGGTCTTTCTGCGGACATTCGTCAGGCGATTGCCGGTTATGGCGCACGAGAAGAGATCCTTGATGAGGATACTGAGAGCATTGCGAAGGTCTCCGAAGAGGCGCCGATTATCAGGATCGCATACACTGTCATTCAACAGGCCATCACGGACGGGGCTAGTGATATCCACGTAGAGCCTGATAAACGATCGGTGAGAATCCGCTATAGAATCGACGGCGTTTTGCATGAAGTTATGCCGTTGCCGAAGTATATCGAGAAGCCGCTGACCTCACGATTTAAGATTATGTCCGATATGAACATCGCTGAGCGGCGTGTGCCTCAGGACGGACGTATCCCTGTTACGCTGGCGGGTAAGGATTACGACCTTCGCGTATCCTGTCTGCCAACGGTAAACGGCGAGAAGATCGTTATGAGAATCCTGGACAAGTCCAGCGTGTTGCTCGGACTCAACAAACTGGGATTCAGCCCGGAGGTGCAGGCGCAAGTCGAGGAACTGGTCGCTCAGCCGAACGGAATGTTTTTGTCCACAGGCCCTACTGGAAGCGGAAAGACCACCACTCAGTATTCGGTGTTGCACAAACTCAACTCTGTTGAAAAGAATATTATCACTATTGAGGACCCGGTCGAGTATCAGCTTGGTGGCATTGCCCAGGTGCAGGTCAACAAAAAGGCCGGACTTAACTTCGCGAACGCCCTGGCCAGCTTCCTGAGACAGGACCCGGACATCATTATGGTTGGTGAAATGCGTAACCTGGAGACGGGTGAAATCGCTGTAGAGGCGTCTTTGACAGGCCACCTTGTTCTGTCGACTCTACACACCAACGATGCTCCGAGTGCTGTCACGAGAATGGTTGATATGGGCGTGGAGCCTTATCTCATTTCTGCTACTGTGATTGGAGTATTGGCACAGAGACTGGCGAGAAAAATCTGCTCTAACTGCAAGGCGCCATATCAGGTTCCGGCGGCCGAGCTGAGAAGGTTCGGCTTTAAGGCTAAGGATCCTAATGAGATGGTGACGCTTTACCGTGGAGAGGGCTGCGAGACTTGCAGGCACACTGGTTATAAGGGACGACTCGGTATTTATGAGTTGATGCGAATGAACGATGAGATTCGTGAGCTTGTGGTTCGCAGAGCCCCTCTTGCCGACGTTAGAGAAGCGGCTAAAGCGAACGGAATGCATGAGCTTAAAGATGACGGATTGGAGAAAGTACTGCAGGGTATCACGACTCCGGACGAGGTTATGAGGGTCGTGTTTACGGCAGGCGGGTAAAATAGCCGGAGGAACAACTTGTCAGAGGCAGCAGTAGGTAGTATTGCACAGGTCAAAGTAGAACCGGGGAAAAAAGTTACCGAACCGGTTTTGCTCGAAGATACCCATATAGACGATCTTCTTAACGATATGGTCGAGAGAGGATCGTCGGACCTTCACATCTGCGTTGGAGTGCCGCCAATTATCAGAATTGACGGGCAGTTGACAGCGTTGAATTACACAAAATTCGACTCTATGCAGACGCAGCGGATGCTCTACGACATTCTATCTGATGAGCAGATACAGCGCTTTGAGGACACATGGGAACTCGACTTCTCATACTCCCTGCAGGACGTATCCAGGTTCAGGGTCAATATCTTCAAGGACAAGGGGACGGTTGCGGCGGCGTTCCGACTTATCCCTATTAAGATCCCCACCCTGCGGGAATTGGGGTTGCCGGCTGTGTTGGAAACGATCACACGAAGACCGAGAGGCCTGGTGCTTGTAACGGGACCGACTGGGTCGGGTAAGTCGACGTCTCTGGCGGCTATGATTAACCAGATCAATACAGAGCGCAGTTCGCACATTATTACCATTGAAGACCCTATAGAATACCTTCATCAACACCGGCTGAGCG
Source organism: Armatimonadota bacterium (assembly GCA_050948905.1). GTDB lineage: Bacteria > Armatimonadota > UBA5829 > UBA5829 > UBA5829 > DTKD01. The sequence goes on from JBMNES010000001.1 coordinate 2,721,016, forward strand.
TTATTAACCAGCGCGAGGTTGGGCAGGACACGAAGGAGTTTGCCAACGCCCTCCGAGCGGCGTTGCGCGAAGACCCTGATGTTATTCTTGTTGGTGAGATGCGAGACCTTGAGACTATGTCAAACGCGATCAGAGCGGCGGAAACAGGCCACTTAGTATTTGCGACTCTGCATACTAACAGCGCGGCCTCTACCGTAGACCGCGTGGTCGATTCGTTCCCGGCATCACAGCAGGAACAGATCCGATTGATGCTTTCAAACAGTTTGGAAGCGGTTTTGTGTCAGCAGCTTCTGCCTAGAGCGGGTATGCCTGGAAGAGTCTGCTGTATGGAGATTATGATTGCTACTCCGGCGATCAGAAACCTGATTCGTGAGGCAAAGAGCCACCAGATTACTTCTATCATTCAGACAAGTTCGAACGTCGGAATGCAGACGATGGATCAGCACTTGAGAGACTTGTATCAGAAGGGCGTCATCACGTATGATGAGGCTCTGGCCCGTGCTATGAGTCAGGAAGAGCTGAAGAACATGATTACTTCGGCGATGGGCACGGCGGGCGCTCCCGGGCCGCGCAGGTAGGGACGATTGGTAATAGTGAGTTTGGGCCGATTGGCTAACCGGATAGGGGTGATCTGACATGCCGAATTTTGCGTATACGGTTCGCGATGCGACAGGACAGGTGATCACAGGCAACTCTGAGGCTGAGAACGAGGAGATCTTACGTAAGAGACTCACAGAAAACAGCTTCGACGTTGTCGAGATCAAACAAGTCAAAAGTTCGCAGAAACGAGCGGGCGGTTATGGCGGGGTTAAGAAAACGGACCTCGCCGTTATGTGCCGTCAGTTCTCCACTATGATCGACGCTGGTGTGACCCTTGTTCGCTGCCTCAACGTTTTGGCCGACCAGGCCGTTAACCCCCGACTAAAGGCGATCCTAACTGACGTTCAAAACGAGGTCGAGGGTGGTAACACGTTGTCGAAGGCGCTGGAGAAGTACCCAAACGCTTTTGACAGACTGTTTATCGGTTTGGTGAATGCGGGTGAGGTTGGCGGCGCTCTGGAAGAGAGCTTGCAGAGACTCTCGCAGTTCCTCGAAAAAGACGTCGAGCTGAGACGAAAAGTCAAGAGTGCTATGACCTATCCGGTCATTATTATGGTCTTTGCGACGATGGTCGTGTTGGGTTTGATGACTTTCGTTTTGCCCAAGTTTATGGGCTTGTTCGAGGACTTGGGAATTAAGGACTTACCTGGCCCGACGGCTATTTTGCAGGCCTCAAGTAACTTTATGCTTGCCAAATGGTATTGGATGATCGTTTTCACCATCGTCTTTGCGGTGGCATTGAAGCTGTTCTTGAAGACGAAGGTAGGGCGCAGGATTTTCGACAGGCTGAAGTTAAAGGCGCCTGTTTTTGGATCGTTGAACCATAAGGTCGCGCTGGCCAGGTTTGCACGCACGCTGTCGACGCTGCTTTCGAGTGGTGTCGGTATTTTGCAGGCGATGGAGACGGTTGCGGGGACGGTGTCTAACGATATTATCTCTGACGCGATTTTGGAGGCCAGGGCCAGGATCAGAGAAGGTGACAAGATCGGTGAACCGCTGGCTCGCAGTGGACTGTTCCCCCCGATGGTCGTACAGATGATCGGTATTGGAGAGGAATCCGGATCGCTGGACCCGATGTTGTCTAAGGTTGCGGACTTCTATGAAGACGAAGTAGACGCTGCGCTTGCAAGTCTTACGGCGGCTATTGAGCCTGTTTTGATCGTAGGACTGGGCGGGGTCGTTGGGTTCATCGTCATTTCGCTGTTCCTGCCGCTGGTGGCTGTAATTCAGAACCTGAGTGGGGCAGGCTCGGGAAGCGGTAATTAGCGATTTATGTTGCCTGTTTGGCTAGGAAGCCTGATAGCATTTGTATACGGTGCGATAGTAGGAAGCTTTCTTAACGTATGCATCTTTCGGTTGCCTGCAGAGCAATCGATTGTAAGCCCTCCTTCGCACTGTCCTAAGTGTGACACGCAGTTACGCGCGTGGGACAATATCCCGTTGATCAGCTTTCTACTATTGGGGAGAAAGTGCAGGTATTGCAAAGCCCCGATTAGTTGGCGATACTTCTCTGTAGAGTTGCTGACGGCGCTTTTGTGGGTTGCGACATATATTCGATATGGGTTGTCGATTGATGTGTTCGCTTATGTGTTGTTTATATCTGCTCTTTTGATAGCGTTTTTCGTCGATTTGGATCACTTTATAATCCCGGACCAGGTGTGGATTGCGGGAATTGTGATTGGAGTCTGCAAGGATGCAGCTCATTGGATTAACGGCGACCTGAGTATGGCGCAGGTACCGATCCCGTGGACGGGTGTGACGCTGCCTGTGCCGCCGAGCGTATTGGGCGCTGCGGTGTGTTTCGCTATATTCTATGCTATTGCGTATGTAAGCTATTATGCTTTTCGTCCCAGGGACAAAGAGGCGCTGGCGGAGTATGAGGGCGCTATGGGCGGGGGCGACGTGAAGTTGGCGGCCGGTATTGGGGCGGTGGTTGGCCTGCTGCCCGCGCTGGTGAGTTTCTTTATAGCAGTATTGCTTGGGACGCTGATCGGCGTAACGTGGAAGATATTAAGCTCGCTTGCTGAAAAGCGAAAGCTGCCCTGGCGGGAAGAGATTCCGTTTGGCCCATTTATGGTGGCGGGTGCGGTGGCTGTTATACTACTATGGCCGGAGCTTAGAGCTTTGTGGAACACGTGGATAGGGATAGTGACGCCGGGGTAGGCGGAACAAGTTAGGGCGAACAATCGCCATATAATCAGAACGGCATTATAAAGATTATTTTCGTTACTCCCTTTGGAGGTGCTTTTTGATGAGATTTATGACAAACAAGAGGGGTTTCTCGCTGGTCGAGCTTCTGACGGTAATTGCGATTATCGCGATCCTTGCCTCGATTATATTTCCTGTTATGAGTATGGTCGGCAACAGGGCCCGTATGAACAAATGCATGACCCAGATGCACCAGATCGGGCTGGCTATACAGATGTTCAAACAGGATAATCGCAAGTATCCAGATGTTCTGGGAGTCGAGGTTATGCACAACGGCAGCAATATAGTGCCTATGGATCAGCCCTCACCGTCAGCCAGTCCGCAGGTGGTAGGGTTGTTCCCCGAATATGTAAAATCGGCGAAGCTGTATCATTGCCCAAACTCTAAGTTCATCGACACAACGCAGATAATAGGGGCAAGTCCTGCTTATGATCCGCTTGGCACAGGCGCGGGGATAGAAGCTTATACGTATAACAGCTACGATTTTATGATTTATGGCGGGACGGATATTCGACAACACTACACTAAGTCGTGGGCGGCCACCCCTGGTGATGTAGCAGCGCAGGGGCCAGGAGCGCCTGGTGATCCGCAGCGTGATTACGAAAGGCAACTTAAGTTCAAAACTCCGCCGGATGACACTGTGGTGACGTGGTGTTCGTGGCATGAAGTCTACAGCGGTAGCGGCACGAATCTTACTGTGACCGGTAAGGCTCCGACGCTGTTTTTGGACGGACACGTTGACGTTCTGAACGCTCCTGAGGTGGAGACTCAAAGATGGCGAGTGCTGCCGAAAAAGGAATAGGAACTCCTTGAGGTGGCGATTTTAATGTTGGGGCAGATATTCTGCCCCAACACGTGTATATGGTAGAATTGATGGGGTTCGCTCAACAGGATGGCTTCTCGCCATAATCGGAACATTCAGGGTGGCTATGTAGTCGTACCATCGTTAGTCTGCTTTCGCGGTCGCGAATGTTTTCGCTTCGCTGGGGCCGCTTTGGGATTGTTTACAGGAAATGTCCATGAAAGGTCTTAGCAACAACAGGAGAGGTACATCGCTGGTAGAAATACTGGTGGTGATGTTGGTCCTGCTGGTGGGGATTATGACTGTGATTCAAATGTTCCCCACTGGGTTTCGTGTTGTAAGAGCAGCGGAAAGCCAGACCATAGCCTCAAAATTGGCCCAGGCGGAAGTTGAGCGATGGAAGAATATGCCTGGGAATCTGCCGGATGGAGTTCTTCCGATTAAACCTGATGGCACGGTGATTAACGACCAGAACCCCGGCCCTCCTTTCTTTGGTTTTTCGAATGATTTGGTCGGCGGTATATACGAGGCCGGCAACGTCATCAACTCCCGCTACGTTCGCAACGAGACCACGCCCATCCCTGTAGGCAGCTTCTTTACAAGCGGCGCTGGGGCGGCATATGGTTCTAAATACACATTGGCGTTCAGCCCTATCGAAGTTTCGGCGGACCCGGACAACCCGGGCCTGTATCTTGGCCTGACGATCAAGAGCGGGGATCTGCAGAGAAGAATTGGCAGCTCTGACTCGCGCATCTTTCTGCGGGCAGGGCAGTATGGAATTGACTACGATTTAACCTCGTCTGGCGGGTTGCCGGCGTTTATGGTTAATTTCAACTACGACAGGAACCCGAATCACGCATATCATATAAGCTATTCTTATTGGGTGGAAAACAAAAGCACCGGTGAGGCTACTCTGCTTAGTGAGGTGGATCAGACTGTGCGGCCCAGCCCGGACGGGGACTGGGTGCCTGTTGAGATCAGGCCGCCTGATGCGTATCCTTTATCCGACTTTGATGTCACCGAGGTCGAGGAGGGCGCGGATTCGTGTGCGAGAGGTTTTGTGCAGGTTCCGCCGAGAGGATGGTCAAACGATCCGTATGAGTTCGCTTTAGTGGACTCAATAATGGGCGTTGTGGCGTTTAACCCGCGCGCGAGGAATATGACCGAGCGCACCGCAAGAGGTGTGAGGGCCATTACGGCAAGAATCGACTATAGGATATATGACCCTCGCATCATTCGTGAAGACCGAATAGTGCCGCCGCTTAACGAAGATCCGTTTAACGAGGGAGAAAACACCCACTCCGCAATAAAGCTGGCGCTGCGGTTTATCTTAAATGCGGGCAGTCCGATGAGCATAACTGACGGGGATGCTACTGATAACCCTGATGAGCCTACTTTTGAAGGTTTGGTAAAGAGGCAGCTTGGTATGCCGCTTTCCAGCCCTGCCGATCTTTTGGTACCGCAGTCTGTGCTGATTATCGACCTTGCGACGGGCTTGAGAGTGGAGATTCCGCCTGATGCCCCACCCTTCTACGCGATTGATTATAAAGCAGGGGTAGTACATTTGCCGAAGAAGGCGAATTTGATCGACTGGAACAGCGAGCCGTTGTCGGATACCCACGACGTGCCTTTGGCTGGAAGGCATTTGCGTTTCTTTTATCGCGCAGATGGAGATTGGTCGGTTCAGTGTCAGAAGGCTTATTCGTATTATCTGCGAAAGCGGGATACTTCCCGCGTGGACTACAGGCATTTTAAGCTGCGAACTGCGCCGAGCGGGCAGTATCAACTGTTGTTTGCCAGAAGCGACTCCGGCAAGGACGTTACGGTCGATTATAGCTATTGGATCGGAAATGTCGAGCACAAAGTTGTGGGCAAACTCTACCGGTTGTCTGACGATTGGACAGCCGATCCTGACGCGCCGAACGTAAAATGCGCCTATGTTAACCTTGATATCCCTCCGGGCGGGGTTATTGACTCAGGCTCAAGAATTGTGGTGGTCGGAGCGTCATTCAGGGCCAGAGTTACCTGGCGGGACGGTAGGAACTGGCGATTTGTGGATATCGACACGGACTTGACGAGGAATTCGTCGCCATGATGAACATCAACAAGAGGACTTATAAAAAGAGCAATCGTGCTCGAAGGGGTTTCACCCTGGCGGAACTGCTGGTGGTGATGGCTATTTCGACTATCCTGATGGGGCTTGTACTCTACCCTGTCGTGGCGTCATTCCGGCTCACCCGACAGGCTCAGGCGATGGTTGACTCGCAGGACGCGGCGAGGATGGCGCTGGCGTCCATCAGCCGTGAACTTGGACAGGCGATGTTCGTTTATGACAACGCTCAAATTCCATTTGCTCCTGCACCGCCTGGATTGCCTGCTGGGGTAGTGGCTAATAAAACTGAGACTCCTATTATGATGCCGGTTGCTCAGCCCGGTTCCAGTGCGCCGCATTGGTTTGTGCTTCCATATGGGATGATCGACTTTATTTTGCCGAAGATATTTATGCACTGCAACAACCCGGATCATCCTGCCGGCAGCCCTCGGAATTATCCTAGAGACTTAGTTATTGATGATGGTGAAAACACGCGAACAGAACTGCGTGCCTGGCCAGATTGCCCGTATTGCCAGGCGGCCGGGCTTAAGGCGGATGATGTTGAGGCCCAGCCGAAAACGCCTCTTGAGCCATCGGTGACCCATGTAAGATATTTCGTGGCTCTGAGATATAACAACCTGGGAATGCCGCTTACCCAGGGGGCACCGCCTAATCTGGGTTGGGTGCCGCCGTGGGGCAAAAATGTTGTTGAGGGCACCGAGAACGGGGCCGTGCTGTATCGTGCCGAATATAACCCGTATGATAATAATCTATTCCCGGCTGCGATGAGCGTAAATGAGCGCATTCACGATCCTTATTTCTTCTATCGAACAGGAAACGCCGCCAATGGCCTGCCTTATCACGCTAACTGGCTGCGCACTGCCAGAGTGGTAGGGATTGGCAAGTATGAGGACCTCATAGATGCGGAGTTCAGCCCGGACGGCACAGTGCGGTCGGTGGACCCGACAGTGAAGTTCCAAACGTCATCGGTGGAAAATGACACGTTCAACCCTGCCTATTCGACTGACGCGAAGAACGATTACCCGAACGCGCCTGCGACAGTGTTTGCGGGGACTTATGGATATTGGACGCCGGATCATCGGATTGATGTGATGAGAGGGGCCTATATGGAGGACCCTCCTAGCGGATATGACTACTACACGGTGATGGACGGCGATGAACATCTCATCATCCGACGAGTGCCTAACGGAAACAACTGGGATGAGAGTACGGAATTTAGCATCACGGAGTATCTTAGAACTGGGTTTGTAGCTCCGGACAGCAGCAGAAGACAGCCTCTTGAGATGGCGTTTACCGTCGATATGAACAAAGGTAATGTCAGCTTTGCTCTGCAGCCGCCGAGACCTGGAGGGGCTGCGTCCGGGCCTGTGGCGTTTGACTCCGCTAAGGATATAAATGACGACTTTCACAATCAGTATGACGCCGATCGCGGAGGTGCGATTCGCTGGAGCCTGCTTCCGACTTTTAACCCATCGGTTGGTGACCAGTATCTGGCAAACGCAAGGATAGTACCCGGCAGCGAGACTGTGATTGGGCCAGATATGACTCTGGGAGAAAACTTTGCAAGGCCGGTCAGATACGAACGGGTTCCGCTGTCGCTGGGCAACCCTGGGATAAACCAGTATATGATCGACAATGATTCGGGCAGGTTGTTTTTCAGCCGTGACCCCAGCCTGGATTTGCCGGAACTGGACGCAAACAGCCAGCCGTGCGTGATTCAAGTCTATTATCTTGTTTATTTTAACCGGAAAGACGACGTAGTTAGAGGTGACTATCTTACGAAGAGCCTGATCACAGTTCATCTTGGTATGAAGATGTTCGACCCTGAACTAGGCAAGCCTTTCCCTGTGGACCTGACTGACAAGGTGAAGGTCAGAAACGCTCTTAGGTAGATTGAATGCAAGTCATGAATCATTTGCATAAGAATATTCAGAAAAACCAGCGTGGACAAACGCTTATCATCGCGATAATGGTGATGTTCATCCTCGCGGTGTTGGCGACGGTGTTTATAGCGCTGGTGGCCAGGAACCTGTCGAGATCGGCCCGTATGTCGAGCACGGACTCTGTGGCGGCTATTGCGGAGGCTGGGATACGTTACGCCGATGAGATGCTGACCACGTCTGAGGCAGGGGCTGACTGGCGACCAGATCCGGATAATCTACCGCCGGCGCTTAGAGAAGACGACCCGGATTTCGAGTGGTTGCGACCGTATTCAGTAAACGAGACCGGGGAAACTGGCCCAACCGGCGGATATACCAGGTTTAACTCCGGCCAGGGCAGGTTTTTGATCCGGGTTTCCTATGAACCTTATCCGGACAGGCCGATGTCGAAGTACATCAAAATAGAGTCCGTCGGAAGGTGGGGCACTATTGACCCTAACGACCCTACTACGCTGCACGACCTGAGCAGCAGACGACTGCGAAGGGAGATTACGGCATATAAACCAATCGGCCTGACCGATAGCTGCAGATTCATCACTAACAAAGATGACCGAAGCGTGGATGTGGCTCTCGGTGTGCCTGGATATAAGACCGTGTTTGGACGCAGCACATCGAGTAAATATGGCCTGAGAGGCGGGCCGATCAGGGTCAACGCCAATCTGGTATGGTATGGGTTGTATGGCAGCGACCCCAGCGTGGAGATATACCTGCGCGGCATCAGAGCCAACGCCTCCACTGATCCTGCGACTGGCAGCCCTACGGACAAGATTCCAATTGATGACGTGCTTGTTTCCGGCGAGATTAAAGCAGACGGCGACCCGGCTCAGGCTAATAATCGAGTTGCGGTACGCCTGCATAAATTGCTTAAGTCTCAGAGTGGTTATACAACTGAGACGCAGGATATGCTGGAAAGCAGCAACAGCGCCTTCGACACAGCGGATGGTTTCTATCGAGACGGCAGTAATCAGGTAGATGCACAAAGAAGGCCGCGTGGGGTGAAGCGCATTGAACCGCCACTGGTGGATCAGTCTGATTCTACCAACACTACGACACGCTATAGAGTGCTGACCCTTAATTCAGGGGATCGTGTGCGGCAGGGCGGCGGCGGCAGATGGGTTAATCTCGGTCAATTGGGCTGGGGCAAGGGCGTTTATATCGGCAATACGGCCGACAAGCAGGACGAAAGTGAGACACTTTTCGGCGGTGTGACCGTGCGTGCCGACATAATGCAGCCCGGAAACCAGATGACGAGCAACTGGAAGGGGCCCTATTATAACCCGCCGGCCGCTGTCATCAATCTTTTGCCGAACGATAAAGAGACCATCAACGGGCAGGATCAGTACTATTTCACCATTACCCGCAGCGATGTCGCCGGAACGGGGCAGAAGGCGATATGGTCTGATCCACAGGGGGTTCCGAGGCCGGACTGGGGCGCGACGGTGCGTATGCCCTACCCCGATCCGGCGAACGGAAGATGGCTGACTCCAAATCATAAAATTGATGGCAATGGGGTCATCTATGCCGAAGGCAATATCCGTATTCGCGGGATGCTGCCTAAGGGAATGAACCTGACGATTGTTTCCAATCAGAATATTTACATAGACGGAAGCGTGCTTAAATATCGTGAGCCGGGTTGGCAGGACAGCGATAACGATGAATATCGTGGCGCGGATTCGACCGGCGGACTTGCGCTGCTGGCGCGGCAGAACATTATAGTAAACACGACTCAGTTCTTTATGCCACTGGGCGACCTGGGTGCCGACGATTATGGCCCTGATTCGATAATCGGACAAGGCTCGACACACGTTGTTGTGCGAAATAATCCACAGAGCGCGTTCAGATGCGGTTTTGAGTTTGGCCCGTATGAGTCAGAAACCGGCAGTGCGCCGGGTAATCGGATGTTATTTTTGCGGCACTCCGGTGAGTTCGGCTCTGCATATATCAACGCGTGGATAAACCCGGCGAATACTACCCCGAATTGGGGATTGTTGGGACTCAACAACGTGTTTGCAGGGCTGCCTCCGTATGTGTGGGGTGTTGGGGATCCGCGCTATGGCTTTGGGTCTAACCCTCCTGGTGCGGGTGTAGGCAGCTCGTTTGCGTCTAATGTGTATGATCTGCTTACTGCCGGGGCCACATTAAACACAGCGGTTGGGATGCCTAATATACTGCAGATCGCGCTTGATTCGCACGTGTATACTCGCAGCAACTATTGGATGGGCGGCGTGGCAGTTATGCCGATGGACGTGAGGATTGAGGCGATTTTATACGCGCAGGAAGGGTCGCTGTTCGTGATTCCGGGTTATTGGATGAATCCCAATCCAGCGGATACGGATCCTTCAAACCGCCCGCCGGGAACCGACCCGAGATTCCCACTATACGGCCAGGCGCCGGATATTCGTATCATAATCGACGGAGCGGTCAGCGAAAACCTGCCGGCTTCGACGAGCGATGTGCAGGCGTGGATGGCGAAATGGGGACGAATACCGGCTGTGTACGGCTCTACCTCATCCTCCACAGCGCATCCTAACGAAGGTGTTACCTTCCTTTACGACGACCACGTTGGTTGGCCGATTGATAACAACGGCCAGCCTATCAGAGTAGACAAGTTCGGTCGCCCATTACCGATTGCTCCGAGGCTGCCGGTTAGCGGAAGTCTTATCTATTTCGGCGATGTGATGTAACACAATGGGCTGCGGTTATGTCGGTGAGAGGAGCATGATGTGAGGCTTATCAAAGGCATACTCTCGATCATTATTATAATCGGCACGTTGATAGCCATTTGTCTTCCTGCGGATGCTGGCGCGTATATGTATGCGGGCAAGCGCAAGAAGGTCTATTGCGGGATAGTCGAGATCGTCGATCCGCTTTCCGGAAAAATCCAGAACGACACGGCTATTAAAGACGCGGGGCTGCTGTTTGCGAAACTTGATGCGTTGAACAGTATGAAGCCGACGGGTTGGACTTTTGAAAACCCGCTTGCGTTGTCACAAAACAAGGCTGATGAATACTACTGGCGCATCAGGGTGTCTTCTGCGCGCAACTTATCCCGTCTGAATGTGCTGTATCTGCCGGGATCGGGCACGCTTACTCTTACCGACGATGAGAGGGAGAATCTCAGGCGATTTGTCGACGGCGGGGGTGTGCTGTGGGTCGACAATGCGAACCAGAATTCCCCTCTTAAATTCGGCGTAGCTGGGCCGTTCTTTATCAGTAAACTGGCTTTCAAAGTTGGTGGAACCGGTGTAGATGGCCCTGTTTCGAGGCATCATCCCCTGTTGACCAGCCCGTATTGGCTCACGGATGTAGATATTATGAGCCTGGGAATGAACGTCGGCGGGAATTGGTCTCGAAACTACTGCGACATGGGCACTGTGCTTGGTAGTGAAGAGCCGACCTCGTTTGACGTGTTGTTCCCGATTATCGATGGTGCGGATAACTCGGGTGCGTTGACCGGGCAGCCGGCAGTTGTAGCAAATACTTACGGCAGCGGGCGTGTGGTGGCTACTGCTAACGCAGTGGGCAGGGGTTGTATGCTGCAGGAGCCATATAGCCTTGCCAGCCTGAAGTTCGCGTTTAACATAATGGCGTATGCCTCAACTTGGACCGACTTGCGCAAAGACCCCAGGCATTCGGGGAATTCGATTGATACGCTTGGCGCAAATCGGCTTGTCGAAAAGTGGTGGATTCCGACTACCACGCACGGCCATCGACGTGAAGCCGCTCCTCTATTATATAAGAACACGGTGTTTTATACTTCCGGCGACACGCTGGCGGCGCTGGATCAATATGGCGACGCCAAGGGCGGTATGTGGCCGGCTGGTCCTAATGGCGAAGTCGTTATATGGAGTTGGCAGGACCCTGAAGGCGGCGTGTTGAGTTCCCCAACTATCGCAACTATTCAGGACCCGAATCAGGACTGTCGTCCTATTGAGGCTGTGCTGGTGCAAAACAGCAACGGCACCGTGTTTGTTCTTAACGCATTTCCAATTGATGCAAACAACGTCGTCTATCCTAACGATCCTATATATGTGATGGAGACGAGTCCTGCGGTAGGTAGTTCTGCAGAGGGCCGATGGCCGAGTCCGCCTATTTACGTAAATGGATGGATATTCGCAGTTGGCGGGGACGGACGGTTATATGCCGAGAACCCGTGCCTTGGCAAGTGGACAAGCGGACACGAAGGAGTCACTGATGTCGCCAGCGAATGGCAGTGTCCAGACCTGAAACTGCAACCTAACTGGAAATCGGAACCAAGATGCGGGCCGAGCTATGGCTGCATGAGAAACTCCAACGGCGCGATTCTGGGTATGGTCTATTGGTTCACCTCTCCGACCACTATGCCGGTGATCGCCGGAGACCTCAACGATCATATATGCAGTATGCCGGTCTCAGTTAGCAGGGATCGCGTCAGGCTGACTAATATCCAACCGGGTCGGGATGCTGCGGAGATACGCGTCACATATCCTGGTTGGCTGAGCAATGTTACAGTGACTCTGTTTGAAAGCGATGGAGTGAAAGCTATCCCGCTGACTGAGAACCCGAAGCCGAACGAGAACCTGGCAGGAGCCAAAATACCTGGGGTCATCGCAATTAAAGTCAAGCCACCGTTGCCAAGGCAGTATGTGGTCTATTGCAGCTACTCGTTGTCTTATGGCACCAGGTCGCCAGCTTTGAACCCTCGCGGAGGGGAAATAGAACCTAAAAGCCCGGCGAGTACTGGCGGCGGCACTACTCCGATGAGTCACCCGGCCACTACTATTGAAGGCACCCCTGTGATGGGGCCGGATAATCAGTTGATTGTTACAGGCACCCGAAACAGCACTTACCCGGCGGGCGGCTCAATACTCGCCTACTCGAATGATGGCAATGTCTCCACTAACGGCAAGCTGAAGTGGCATTATTTCCTGCATTCGGGTGTCGACAGCAGCTACGGAGCGAATGTGCAACTACCGGGGGTTATCCAGACTTCGAGTGGGCCGATGTTAAACCCGCAGCCGAGCTCTTCGCCGGCTGTGGCTAATGGCAAAGTGTTTGTGACGGTATCGGGCAATGAACCAGGTCCACAGGCGGCGCTGCTGTGTCTGAAGGCGTCTTCGGATTGTGTTATCCGTATCACCGAAAGCGGAGGATACGACTCCAGCGGCAGGCCGATAAAGCGACCGAAGAACCTTTGGAAGCGCAACGGCGAAGGCCATTATAACGTGCGAATCTGGCAGCCCAACCTGATAAACGACCCCACTTCCAGCCTGCCGTTGATGGATGCCAGAGACATTTCGAGCGGGGGCGTTGGCACTACCGGGATCAGCGTCGATTATGACACGGGTACTATCACATTCGACGATTTCAGCAAGACCAAGCTCACGAAAATGCTGGTAGAGACCAATACGTTCTCGCCATCGCTACCGGTGTGGGTCTATCTGGATAATGTCGAGGTTCCCATCGACTGGACGACGTGGGGGCCGGGTGCGCTGGATATGAGCAGCGCCCGAACCGCTTCAAGCGATTCCGTCGACCTGAGCGGCTGGAACAACCTGCTCTGGTATTATGTAATTGACGACCATAAATGCACCGGTGTGCATTCTCCGCCGACGGTTATTGGAAATACAGTGTACTTCACGTGCGATGACGGATATCTGTATGCTCTGGATACTGAAACTGGGGAATCGAAAGGCAGAAAGACAACTCAGAAGCCGATTTGGACTACTAAAGTGGGCAGCGGGCAGATGTCCAGAGACAGCGCGTTGTCTGTAGCCGGAGCCAATGGAGTATTGATGGTGCCGGGGCCGGATGGGCTTCACGCATTTACGGATACTACGACCCTTGTGACAGATAACAGCCGGGTAGTGGAAATCGACGGCCAGGGGGAAGTGACCTGGGCGGTGGATTCGATAGATTGGCCGGCGAATGTGCCAGTGGGCGTTGGCAAGCCGATCGTTATGAAGCAGGGGGCGGTAAACAAGCCGTCGCGCGCTCGATATGCAGGCACAGGGGAGATATTATTCTGCAACTCAGGGGCTAATCAGGTCTGTAAGATCGATAAGAGTGGACGGGTCGGGGCCGATGGCGCCGGTGGCAGATATATTCGCTGGATATATACAAAGTTTGCGGATCCCAAACGACTGCTGAGGCCGGGGCAACCGACTCAACTTAGCGGGCCGCGCGATGCCATTATGTGGCAGGAAATGGAAGAAGTGGCATCGGGCGGGTATGCGTCGGTGGTGCACTGCTTAATTGCAGATACAGGCAACTCGCGCATTCTCGATCTTACGTACCGCGTTAAAAACGGCCAGTTTGTGGATTCGGCAGGTGAGGTTATAGACCCAGCGAAGGATTCACGATACTCGCAATTTATTGACAACGAGAGCGGTTTCGTGCTGCCTGAGCTGAATTGGGTTTCGAAGACAGACTCGCTTAACGAGAAATATGTGTTTGATTGCCTGCAATTAGTTTCGGTGCCGGGTACTGGGAGTATGGTTCAGGATATCTGGGTGGCTAGTTCCAACTTCACATCCGCGGGTACTGACACTGGTGGTAACAGTCCGAAAGGCCGAGCAGGGCTTGGCGGCGCGATTATGGCCATTGGATACAGGCAGAGAACTATGAAGAGCGGCCAGGCCGCCGGGCAATGGGACTATTCATCCCCTCAATCCGGCACGATTACCGCTCGGTGCGATCACGTGAGCATGAACGGGCAAGCCGTTCCGCTGGCTAACCCGAGGTTCTTCGATGTGGTGGTGCTACCGCCATCCGGACCGGGAGGTAGCCCTGAGCTGGCGCTGTTGATTTGCGACAACTACGGAGTTTATGAGGCCAAAATCGGCGGGCCGATCCCGGTAGTGGGGCCGAGATTGCTAGCGGAAGATTACACCAGACTGCTCAGGTTGCCGGATCCGGCCACTAAGATTGACTCATCGTGTCCAGGTTATCCGCAAACTCAGACGAGTTATGTGCCGTTGCCGTCAACAGTGCCGCTGGTAGCGAGTAGCGTGCAGAAGCTGCCGAATGGAAGATGGCTGATTACCAACAGCTATAGCGGTTCGGATTCGACTGGCGCTAATAAATTCAGCGGTGAGACGTTTGAATACGACCCGAATGGGCCTGTTGGACAGGAAGTTGTGTGGTGCTCTCCAAGGTTGGAATGGGTGATGCCGCCGCCGAGCGCAGGGCCGTGTGCGGTTCCAAGAGATTGGAAACAAACCACTACCAATACCTATAACCTGCGACAGCCGAAATCCGCGTTCAGACAACAGTAGCGGCCTGATAGGCTTGTCAGAAGCATCAATCGCAAATACTCCCCCACCCGCCTCTATGTGTGGGGGAGTTATTATTTATAAAAGAGGTGCGATAAAGTGGGTCCCAGAGCTCTCTTCATAGTCGCAATTATATTTGTGGTCGCTGCAGGCCAGAGTTACGCCGCGCCCGAACCGGTCATAAGCTGGAACTTCGACTCCGCGGACGATGCCTTGGGATGGTCGTCTGCGGGCGGGAAGATGGAGATTTGCGACGGGGCGATGATGTTCACCGGGCCGACGTGCAGAATGATCAGCCCTATCTTTGACTTGAATACCTCGCCTTGGCAACTCCTCGAAATCGAGATGAAGACGAACAAGAGCGGCGTCGCAAGACTGTTTTTCTCCGACACAACCGAGGAGCCGTACGGCGGATTTCGAGAGAAGTGGCACCGGCACATCACGATGGCAGGCGATGGCCGGTATCATAAATACACCATATTGCCCTGCTGGCACGATATGGGAAAGATCATACATATTCGCCTTGACCCGCCAGGAACTGAGAACGCGATTAAATCTATTAGAATCATCGACCTCAAACCCCATAAGGCGACTGACAGCGCGTGGCTATTTACCAAGGCAAGAAGCGATTGGACCGCGATTTCTCTGGAAAATGAGTCGATTGAGGCCGACGGTTGGAGGATTAAAGGGGATCAAAACGTCTTAGCGCTTTCACCAGAGATTGACAAAAATGCGGGTGATATTCCCAAACTAACCTTACGAGCGGCCTCAAATACGTCACATAATGCGCTATTTTACTGGCTGGAGGCGAAACAGCAACAGCTCCACAGCGTGCCTATCGAGATTAGAGGGGATGGCAAACTGCATAGTTATGTGGTGGATTTATCCAGACTTGCTGAATGGGAGGGCAAAATTATTGGCGTCGGCCTGTCGCCGGCCGATGGCCTCATGAGTCGAGAGATTACTCTGCATTCTCTGTCGCTTGGCAAGACCACGACCGGGCCTGCTGAGCTTATTATAAAAAGAGTGGCATTTGTTGACCCCATCCCGCGGGCTGGGCTGCGAACGAAGCTCAGAATGGAATTAGCCAATATCGGCGGAGTAGCAGCGAGGGATGTCGAGGCGAAGGTCACGCTTGTCGGGGGCGAATCCGCTGTTATACAGCCGAATAAAACCATTAAGACTATTGGCGCGGAAAGATCAATCGCATTTGAATGGGAAACCGGGCTTAAAACGCCTGGCACGGTTACGGCGGTTGCTTCGGTGGGTGCGTCAAATGCGGAAGTTGAGAAATACCAGGCGAAGTTGCGGATATATCCGAGGCTCGAAAACGTTACGCGTGTTGATTATGTGCCTGAGCCGGTGATCGCCAATACCGGTGATTATCTTGTAGGCTGCTATTATTTTCCGGGATGGCGGGATTACAGCGCGTGGTCTGTGCTCAACGACTTCCCGGAGCGCAGGCCGGTACTGGGATATGCACATAATGGTAACCCCGAGGTTGTCGACTGGCAGATAAACTGGGCGCTGAGTCACGGCATAGGTTTTTTCATTTATGACTGGTATTGGAACAAGGGCAGCCGGGGGCTTGAAGAAGGGCTGCACGACGGTTTTTTGAAGTCTCGTTATCAAGACAAAATGCAGTTCTGCCTGCTGTGGGCGAACCATAACGACCCCGGCTCGCACTCGGAAGAGGATATGCTGGCGGTTACGAGATTTTGGATAGAAAATTACTTCAAACGGGACAATTATCTTAAAATCAACGGCAGGAACGTCGTCGTTATATTCAGCCCGTACAATATCTCGTCGGATATGGGCAATAAGGCGGTTCGACCTGCGTTTGAGAAGATGAGGAAATTGTGTGAGGATGCTGGGGTCGGCGGTCTGTATTTAGTGGCTTGCGGGCGAGGAGACACCGCCTGGGTGAAAGGCCTGGAGGAGCAGGGCTACGACGCGATATCTGGTTATAACTACCCATCGGCTGGGGATCGTGGTCAGAACGTGGCGCCTTATGCTTGGATGGTGGATGCTTATAAAGACATCTGGAACGAGATCGGCAACGCAGCCAGCATTCCGTATATTCCGCTGTGCGAGGCCGGCTGGGACGCTCGCCCGTGGCACGGCCCTGGTTCGCGTGTTAGAAGCGGAAAATCCGCATTGCTCTGGCAGAAAGTGTTATCTAATGCCAAAAAATATTGCGATTCGCCATCACAGAAGTTGCCTGGTGGCAAAAAAATAGTGTTTTTGGAAGCGTGGAACGAGTTTGGCGAGGGGGATTATATCGAGCCAAATGCTGGAGATGGGTTTGATTATCTTGAAGCTATTCGAAACGTATTTGCGCCGACTTATAACGGCCCTGTCGCCCTGACCCCGAAGGACGTAGGGTTGGGGCCTTATGATATTCCAACTCCAGTGCTGCAAAGTGCGTGGAATTTCGCGAAACCTGCGGATCGTGTCTGGACTGCTGGTGGAATGACAACTCCTGTGTATGATTCTGGCGTTCTACGATCCTGCAGCACAACGAGTGACCCTATTCTGTCGGCGGGATGGGTGGAAGTTAATGCCGACAAATATAAGATTTTCGAAATCAGAATGAAAATCAACAAACCCGACGAGGCACAGCTCTTTTTCAAAGCGAGTCGCGAGGCGCTTAGTGAGTCGAAGAGCGTAAGGTTCGCCGTGCGGGGTGACAACAATTTTCATACGTATCGTGTAGATATGTCGACAAACCCGCGCTGGGACGGCACTGTAACAGGCCTGAGATTTGACCCCGCGAACTCCGCTGGCACTGAATTTGAGATAGAATATATGCGGTTTTCGCCGGAAGGGCAAGAGAGCGGCGCAGCTGGGTGTAGCTCGGCTTGCCCGGAGATGGTTGATCTGGTAAAATCGAATTATTGTTTGGAATGAGGATAAATCAATGTACGACGTTGCGATACTCGGGGCTGGGCCTGCTGGTCTTACTGCTGCAATTTATGCTTCGCGGGCCAGGCTCAAAACCGTATTGATAGAGAAGAATTACCCTGGTGGCCAGGTCGCTATGTGCGACAAAGTCGAAAACTACCCCGGCCATACTGCCAGCACTTCTGGTTTTGACCTTTCGATGTCTATGAAAGAACAGGCCGAGAGGTTTGGCGCAGAGATAAAGTCTACTGAGATATCCAGTCTGGACCTGGACTCGGATGTAAAGACGCTAATCGCTTCTGATGGCGAGAGAATATCTGCTAAGACCCTGATTCTTAGTCTGGGGGCAAGCCCGCGCAAACTTGGAGTGCCCGGGGAGATGGAGTTTATAGGTAGAGGGGTATCTTATTGTGCGGTCTGTGACGCCGCGTTTTATAAGGACAAGAAACTTGTAGTGGTCGGCGGTGGGGATACTGCCGTCGAGGACTCCAACTTTTTAACCAGATATGCATCGTCTGTGACCATCGTCCACCGCAGGGACAAGTTTCGCGCGCAAAGGATTATACAGGAACGCGCTATTAACAACCCCAGCATCACTGTGCAGTGGCATAGTGTAGTCAAGTCCATCGGCGGTAAGGATTCCGTCGATCACGTTGTTCTTGAAAACGTGCAAACCCGACAGCAGACCAACCTGCCCGTAGACGGAGTGTTTGTGTTGATCGGCCTGGAGCCGAACACGAATATGATAGCGGGGCATGTGACCCTCGACGAGGCTGGTTATATAATCACCGACGAAAATATGCGCACCAATATCCCCGGTGTCTTCGCAGCGGGAGATGCGCGGCAGAAGCTGTTGCGCCAGATAGTTACTGCCTGCGCAGACGGGGCTATCGCTGCGACTGCAGCCGAGAAATACATCGAAGGCGCCCCCTGGCCTAAAGATCACCTGGCAGACATACAAGCTTAATATTCACCCTTGCTTGTTATAAATAATGTCGCGCTAATACCATTTAAGTCTTTACTTATGGTTAAGCGCGTGCTATTATAGCTCATGTATGAGCTGGCTCTGCATTAGCATAGCCTAGAGAAAAGAGGAAGTGGCGCCGACCGGCAATTCCGCACGGTAGACTACAGGCGCGGTGGGAGGGAATCTAACTGGGAGGAATTGCCCATTGCATTACCGCAGTATGTGGTGCGCGACAGCTATGCTTTTTTTGCTGTTCGCAATATCCACGCTCGCACGCGGAGATGAGTCCCAAGCGTCTTCGCCGAAAAACTCACTTCAAGAGATAATCGTTACTCTCGAAACCAATCCCCAACCCGGCAAAATTGTTGCAGCACAGAAGAAGCCAGAGCCTTTGAGCCTGTCTGCACAAGCGTGTGATTTGTCACTGACTTTTCTCGGCACGCCGTATCGCTGGGGAGGCACTACTCCGAGCGCGTTCGATTGTTCGGGTTTTGTGCGCTATGTGTATGCACAGTTGGGGATCAAGTTGCCTCGCACTGCCCGACAACAAATCAAGGTCGGAACAAAGGTTTCAGGGGCCTGTTTGCAGGCAGGGGATCTATTGTTCTTCGACATGATGAAGGGCTATGTGAGCCATGTGGGGATGTATCTCGGCAACGGGACATTTATCCACGCATCCACCCCGCGCACAGGCGTGCGAATCGACTCTCTCGATAAGTACGGCAAACACCTGGTCGGCGCGAGGCGCTACGTGGGTTAGACGCGAAAGAGGCCTGCTGTTAAAGCAGGCCTCTTACTCCAATACTCTTCTGCTTTTGTTTAATTAGCAGAATGCCAGGTGAACGGGCTTTCTTTGACGATCATTTTGCCCGGTTCCTTGTTGGTATTTTCGATCAAGACGACCTGATCAGCTTCTTCCTTCTCAACACAATACCGGCCGGCCTCGCCATCCACCAACGCGGATTTGATAACGCCAGTGGCTTCAGCAAACTGACCCTTGTTGATGATGATCGGGTGTCCCGAGCTCAGGTTCTGAAAGCCAATCTTCGCCTCGGCCAGGAGCTTCTTGACCTCAACGAACACTTTACCACGAGAGCTGTCGTTCTCTATGACTACGACCTGCGCCGTACCCTTGCCGAATTGGGTTGACGCACGCCCAGTCTTACTAATCTTGCCTCTCTCAGCCACGAAATATAACCTCCGAAATAGCGGAATAAACCCTGCGCAATATGCTGCACAAAGAAAATTATACCACCTCAGTTTACTTATCCGCAATACGATATTTGAAGAAATATTTTGGGTTTATCAAGCGGGGATAGATATTCAGGTAAAAGGGCTGCCCCTTTGAGACAGCCCCACAACGTGGTAGCGGAGGTCAGGATCGAACTGACGACGCCCCGGGTATGAGCCGGGTCCTCTAACCAGCTGAGGTACTCCGCCGCACCAAAGATATTTTAACAGGCCACAGCGCGGTTCGTCAATGGTATTTGACGGCTGTTGAGTAAAATCGTTAATTTGAGCTCAGGGAACATCGAGGCTGTACTACTAGACTGTCCGTCGGCTTTGCTGTAGAATACGCATGGTCGGAATGAGCCGGCCTGGAGGTTGATATATATGGAAGAAAAAGCGGTTCTTAAAGAACTGGTAGATATGTCGCTGCTGCTGGGAAAGCCAGAAAGCGACTATGTTATTCTCGGAGAAGGCAATACATCGGCTAAGATAGATGAGAACTATTTTTTTGTAAAAGCAAGCGGAAAGTATCTGTCGCGGTCTGAGGAAAACACTTTCGTGAAGGTCCGCAGCAAAGATGCGCTTGCGCTGCTGGATGCCGGAGACCTCAGCGATGAGGAGATAAAAGACGCGCTATTTGCAGTTTGTGCGGATCCTGAGAACAAGATGAAGCCGTCGGTGGAGACGACTTTCCACGCGTTTTTGCTGAGCCTGCCGGATGTTAATTTCGTCGGCCATACCCACCCCACCGCGGTCAATTCTCTGCTGTGCAGCGTGAATGCAGAGAAAATATTAAAAGGCCGAATCTTCCCCGACGAGATCGTTTACTGCGGCGTAGAGCCTATATATATCGAGTATGTCGATCCTGGAATGGAGCTGGCCCGGATCATTCGCCAGCGCTCACTTGAGTTTATCGAGAAGCAGGGCTGCACTCCCAAGGTGATTCTTATTCAAAATCACGGCTTGATTGCAGTCGGTAAGACCGCCCACGAGGTGGAAGCTATCACAGCGATGTGGTGCAAGACCTGCCGAGTGCTGGCGGGGGCGCATATTTTCGGCGGTGTCAATTATTTTACAGAAGAGAATGTAAGACGGATCTATACCAGGCCCGATGAACATTATCGCAAACAGCAGTTCAAATAGGAAGCAAATAGAAAGGTGAATGGCATGAGTGACGCCTTGAGCAGATATAAAGGCCTGCAATACGATTTGCCTAAGACTAATTTAGCGTGGCGAATGAAGGAAGCAGGTGTTGAGAACTTCGGAAAGGACGGGCCGGATAGCCTGCCGATGGTTGGGCCGAAGGATGATGAGATACTTGTGAGAGTGGATGCTATCGGCATCTGCTTCTCTGACGTAAAGCTGATTACCCAGGGCGCGACTCACCCAAGAATCACCGGGCGGGACTTGATCGCCGAGCCAGTTACGCCGGGCCACGAAGTGTCGCTGACTGTTATCGAAGCTGGGGCGAAGTGGAAAGACACTTATAAACCCGGCAGTCGTTATATAGTGCAGGCCGATGTCTACTACAAAGGCGTCAACATAGCCTACGGATACGCTTTGGCCGGGGGTATGCAGCAGTTCGGGATTATCGGACAGCCGGTGCTGAATGGCGACGAAGGTTCATATCTTATCCCTGTGAAGCCGGAGACAGGATATGCCGAGGCGGCGCTCGTTGAGCCGTGGACGTGTGTTGTGGCGGCATATAGAATCAAACCGCGCAAGACCCTTAAACAGGGTGGAACTACGCTGTTTGTCGGATGCGAAGACGGCGATTTCTGCGTATCGGACCTTTTCTCTGAAGATAACGCGCCTGCGAAGGTTATCCTTGCAGGTATCAGCGATAAACTCACCGCGGAAATTCGAGACCGATTGGCAGGCAGGTCCGAGATTGTCGTCGCGGGCAAGCTCAATTCGGATGCAGTCAAACCCCTTGCACAGGAGAGAACCGGCGCGGAGGGTTTTGACGATGTTATAGTGCTCGGCACACCTGACGCCGAACTCGTCGAGGCGCTTGGCGCTAATCTCGCGAAGCACGCCGTGATGGCTATAGCCGCAAACAAACCGATTTCCAGACCTGTGAACATAGATGTTGGCCGGGTTCATTACGACTATATCGACTACGTTGGGACGAAATCGAATAACGTGGCAGATGCATATAAAGCCAGCCAGGAAAGCGAGCTGACGGCAGATGGCAGCGTGTGGTTTGTGGGTGCGGCTGGAGCAATGGGGAGTATGCATGTGCAGCGCGCAGCCGAGATGGCCAACGGGCCAAAGAAGATGCTGTGCACCGACGTCGACGACTACAGGTTGGAGTGCTTAAAGGCCAGCATTGCTGACAACGTTAAAAAACACGGTATTGAGGTCGTGTATATCAATCCGATGAGACAGGGCCAGGAGGCCGTGGATAACGCAATTAAGGAAATGGTTGGGGATAACGGGTTTGACGATATAGTTGTACTGGTGCCGGCTGCCGCACTTATTGAGCAGGCGATACCACACCTGGCCAACGGCGGGCTGATGAATATTTTCGCAGGGGTTCCGAGAGGTACGATGGCGAATCTTGACCTTAGCAGCACATTTGTTAAGGGAAACCGGTTCGTCGGCTCCAGCGGATCGAGGCCGAAGGATATGGTAGATACCCTTAACTATACCGAATCTGGAGAGCTTCCTACCCGCAACTCGCTGGCTGCTATCGGTGGCATAAACGCGATGGCTGAAGGTGTGCAGGCGGTAAAGAACGCGAGTTTTCCGGGTAAGACCGTTATTTATCCATCCATTGAGCTGCCTCTGACGGCACTGGTAGATTTGGATAAAGTGATGCCGAGCGTATTTGCGAAGCTCAAAGATGGTAAATTTTGGACGCCGGAAGCAGAAGAAGAACTATTGCGCCAGGCGCTTAAGATATGATTGTTGAATGGAGATAGGAATGCGATTCAAAGATAGAGTGGCTCTGGTCACGGGCGGCGCGCAGGGGCTTGGAAAAGCGATATGCGAGAGATTTGCCAGCGAGCAGGGAATCGTAATAGTCACGGATATTAACGAGGATGGAGCTAAATCGACTGCAGAGGCGATTGCCAGTCAATATGATGTGCGCACCCTCGGTGTGGGGCTGGATGTGACCGATGACTTTGAGGTTCACACGGCTTTGGAGAATGTGGAGAACACATTTGGGCGGCTGGATATACTCGTCGCTAATGCAGGGATTCTCAAAGCCGGGGAAATCACTATGTTTCCGGTGAGCGAATGGAGGCAGGTCATAGAAGTAAACCTGATCGGTTATATGATCTGTGCGAAGCATGCCTGCCAGATTATGCAGAAGCAAAATAGCGGGGTTATAATCCAGATCAACTCTAAATCGGGCAAGAAGGGCAGTTTCCGCAACTCGGCTTATGCGGCGAGTAAGTTTGGAGGCATTGGCCTTACCCAGAGTCTGGCGTTGGAAATGGCGCAGTATGGGGTGCGTGTAAATGCGGTGTGTCCGGGTAACCTGTTGGATGGCACGCTGTGGCAGGATAGTCTGTTTGAGCAATATGCAAAGACTCAAGGGCTGACTGTTGAGGAAGTGCGGAAGAAGTATATGGATCAAGTGCCGTTAGGCCGCGGATGCAGCTACGATGACGTGACTAATGTGGTTGCGTTTTTGGCTTCCGACGAAGCGAGCTATATGACAGGCCAGGCGATTAATATCACGGGCGGCCAGGAGATGAGATAGCGGACGCCCGCACAAAGGATTGGTGATTATGAAGGTACGCCGTTTCCCGCAGAACCCTATCGTAACTCAGCACGACGTCCCACCGACTTTTGAGGGCTGGGAGGTTATGTCTGCATTTAACGCGGGCGTGATCGAATATAACGATGAGATATTGATGCTGATGCGGGTGGCTGAGCGCCCGATTGCTACTGATCCTGACGTTGTTTTGGTGCCTATTATTGATTTCCCGGACGATCGGCCGGAAGTCAAAATCATCGAGTTCGATAAAAATGACCCTCGTTACGATTTTTCGGACCCGAGGGTCATCGGCACGCCGGATGGGATGTATCTGACCTCAATATCTCATCTGCGACTGGCTCGCAGCAAAGGCGGGCATATCTTCGAGGTGGAGGCTAAACCGTCTTTGTGGCCGGATCAAAGATATGAGACGTTTGGCCTTGAGGACCCACGGATCACTAAGCTGGACGATACCTATTGGGTAGTTTATAAGGGTGTGGCGCCGTTTGCGATTACTCAGTGCCTCGCCAGCACCAAAGATTTCGTAAACTGGACCAAACACGGCATTATATTCCCACCGGAGAATATGGACGCGATGATATTTCCGGAGAAGGTGCGCGGTAAATATGTCGCGCTCCACCGGCCGCAGCCGAAGATGATGGGCTCGCCGAATATGTGGATCGCGTATTCTCCTGACTTGATTCACTGGGGGGAACACGCGCTGCTGCTGGGATGCAGTTCCAGCACTTGGGAAGCCGGCCGAATCGGCGGCGGCGCGGTGCCTTTTATGACTGATCGAGGTTGGTTGGAGATATACCACGCGGCGACGACAGACGATCGCTATTGCCTGGGTGCGGTGCTGCTGGATGCCCAGTATCCGGAAAAGGTGCTGGCTAAAAGCGAACAGCCCATACTTGAGCCGGAGATGCCATACGAAACATCGGGCTTCAAAGAAAACGTGGTCTTTAGCTGCGGGGCGATCGTAAAAGGTGATACTGTGACCATATACTACGGCGCGTCTGACGAAGTAATGGCGGCGGCGGAGATGAGTGTCACCGAGATACTTGAAAGCCTGAAGCCGTTGTGATAACCTCGAATAGTCGAAAATAAACCACTGAATTGGCCCGGGGTTGCAGATCCTGGGCAGGGTTAATATGCCTCTCATCACCGTCTCCGGACTTGGCAAATCATACGGCACGCATGACCTCTTTCATGATGTCTCGTTTGGCGTGGGGGAAACGGAACGAATAGCGCTGATCGGCGCGAACGGCTCCGGTAAGACCACGCTGCTTCGGATCATCTCCGGAGAGGAAGAAGCCGACAGCGGCAGTGTTCATATTGAGCAGGGATGCACATTGGGATATCTGCCGCAGGAGGTGGATTTGCCTGAAATAGCCGAATTGCACCTGGCTGTTATGGGCGTGACTCCCGAACTTTTGGCCTGCGCAAGTGAATTGAGGGTGCTGGAAAAGCAGATGGCTACGGCGACGGCGGAACAGGCTCATGGGATCGGAGCGCGCCTTGCAGAAGTGAGCCATAAATTCGATGGGCTGCACGGTTTCGACTATTCCGCGCAGGCGAAAGGGATTTTACTTGGGCTGGGATTTGAGGAATCCGATTTGGACAAACCTGTGCGCACCCTCTCCGGCGGACAGAAGACCCGTGCGGCATTGGCAAGGCTACTGCTGTTGTCCCCTGATCTGCTGCTGCTGGACGAACCTACTAATCACCTCGATATTCGAGCTTGCGATTGGCTGAGCGAGTTTCTCAATAATCGTTATAATGGCGCCGCGCTGATCGTAAGTCACGATAGATATTTTTTAGACAGCGTTGTCAGCAGGGTCGCGGAGATAGAGAACGCGACTTTGTCTTCTTATCCGGGCAATTACTCCAATTTCGCGAAGATAAAGGCCCAGAAAATCGAAGAGCAACGCAAAGCCTATAAAGAGCAGCAAAAAGAGATTAAACGTATCGAAGAGGCTATTCAGACACTGTTTTCGCACCGAAAATTTTCCCGGCGCGACAGCAAAGTGCGGCAACTGGAGAGGATAAAGCGCGTCGGAGATGTCAGCTCTCAACGCACGATTTCGGCCCAATTTACTCAGGCGATTCGAAGCGGCCGAGAGGTGGTGCGCCTTAATAAACTATCCAAAGCGTATTCGGAAAAAAGACTCTTTGATGAGCTTAGTCTGACCGTGGAACGAGGGCAGAAGGTCGGGATTGTCGGACCGAATGGTAGTGGGAAGAGTACGCTGCTCAAGATCGCGGCTGGGCTGATTGGGGCGGATTCTGGAGAAGTCGTATATGGACATAATGTGGAGCCTGTTTACTTCGCGCAGGAGTTCGACCACATGGTCAAAAGCCGCACGGTGCTTGGTGAACTGCTAGCGGACGCCGATCTGACCTCGCGCGACGCTCGTAATCTTCTGGCGCAGTTTCTGTTTATGGGGGACGATGCGTTCAAGCTAGTAGAGGTGCTGTCAGGAGGCGAGCAATGCAGACTTGCGCTTGCGAAGGTCCTCGCGCAGTCGCCGAATTTGCTGTTGCTTGATGAGCCGACAAACCATCTTGATATCAGATCGCGGGAGGCGCTGGAGGAGGCGTTGCGGGCGTATAGCGGCACTATATTAATGGCTTCGCACGACAGGTATCTGCTGGACAGCGTAGCTGATGTGATACTTGAGATCGCAGACGGCGGCTGGGGTGTCTACCTCGGTAACTACACGTCCTATAAAGAGAAGACATCGGCGCAGCAGACTATTGAAGAAGTCGTCGTGCGACCGACTGTGGCCAAAGCCCCGCCGAGACCGCAATCTCAGCTTAGGGAGATGGAGAAGCAACTTCGCACTCTGGCAAAGACGAGAGATAACCTTGAAACCGATATAGAGAAACTCGAGAAGGAAGTGGCGGAATTGACGGCTGCGCTTGGTGATCCGGATACCTATCGAGACGGCGCGGCGCGTGATCTGACTATGGATTATGATCAAGCGTCGAGTAGACTCCATCTATTGTATACCGAATGGGAGGCGATCTGCGAGGATATTTCAAACACACAGAAAACTCTCGAGGAGATCACGAAATAAGAGGAGTCGCTTTTAGTTCTCGTCTTTTAGCGAGAGCATTGTGGCGTAGACGAAACGCCTGGGCAGCTTGAACTCCACCGTCCCCTGCCGCACCGCATCGCGCTCCGATAGACCAGATTCCAACAGTTCACGTAATCGCTGTTTTAGTCGCGGTTGGAGATCATCTTTGCTGGAGGATGGTTGAAGAGTGCAGCCCTCAATCACCAACGCTATCTCCCCGCGAACCCTGCTCTGGAAGTGTTCAATAGCCTGAGTGACAGTGCCCCGGAAGACTTCCTCAAACATCTTGGTCGCCTCGCGGACAACGGCGACCCGGCGGTCACCTAGTATCTCATAAATCACACGCAGCGTGGCGGCTAATCGCAACGGGGATTCGTATAGAATGATGGTGCGAGCCTCCTCAGCGATGCTCTTGAAATATGCCTTTCTCTCGCTGGTCTTTCGAGGAGGGAAGCCGTCGAAGATGAAGTGAGACGTGGACAGACCGGAGACCACGATGGCGGGAATCAGCGCAGCCGGGCCAGGCAGGTTCTCGATTTGTATATTTTCCGCGATGCACAACGCTATAAGCTCGTGCCCTGGATCAGATATCCCCGGCGTGCCAGCATCCGAAACCAGAGCGACCTTTGACCCTCCTTTGAGGATGTCCAATATCTCCCCTGCCCTGCGGCCGCCGCTGTGCTGATGGTATGGGATCATTTGTGTGTGGATATCGTAGTGGCTGAGCAGCTTGCGTGTAACCCGGGTGTCCTCCGCCGCTATTAAGTCGACCTCCTTCAGGACACGCAAAGCCCGGAGGGTTATATCCTCCAGGTTTCCTATCGGGGTTGCGACAATAAACAGGGTTCCGGCCATCTAATTACATTCGGAGGGGCTTAAATAAGCCCCTCCGCAAAATCCTCCTATAAAGGATAGTCTTCAGTTAATCTGAGGTATCAGTTATTCGCCGCCTTGCGGAGCTGGCTGTGCAGGGGCCTGCTTCTCAGAGCCTCGTTGCTGGGCCTCGTATATCCTCTTCTTTTCTTCGTAGTCTTTGATCCACTTCTGCTGTTCATCCGCAAGATCGTCCTTGCCGATCTCTTTATACTTGGCCATTATCTGCTGATGAGCGGATACATCGAAACCGGCCTCCTCGGCGCCTTTGTTATACTGCTTAAGAGCTTCGTCCTTTTTGTCGGCCTTATATAGCAAATCGCCGAGCATAATTCTCAGGTCTGTTCCAACTGCCTTGGAGTCCTTTCCCTCAAGGAACTGATAAAGAAGTTGAGTAGCCTGCTTGGTATCCTGCTGCTGTACCAGCACAGCCGCCAGCATAGCAGTAGCAAACGAGTTGTTCGGCTCCAGTCCGATGGCTTTTTCAAACGAATTGCGCGCAAGTGCGATCTGTTTCTTTGCAGCAGCCTCATTTTCAGCCTGCTGGGCTAGTCCCAGATGCCAGTAGCCGCTAAGCTCCGGGTCTGTGACCACAACTTTCAGATTGTCTCGAACCTGCTGGTTATATTTCCAATAGATCTGCATCTGGCGCATGTTTTTTATCATCTCGCGCCGCTGATCCTCTGCCTTTTTGGTCAACTTGGAAGGATACTCCGAGCCGGTGGATTCAACTTTGACGATATAAGTGCCCTGGTTATTGCCGATTGGCCCGCTCACCTGCCCCGGTTTCATCGTGCTGATCTTATCCCACACATCCGGTGTGACCATTCCGTAGCGAACCGCCCTGATTGTTCCCTGATCCGGGTCAAGGGAGTATTTCTTAGCCAGAGCCGCAAAGTCGCCGGTTTTTGCCTCGGAGGCGACCTTTTTGACCTGCGTTTCGAACTGCTCGGCAGGCGTCGAGCCCTGCATCATAACGATCTGGCGTATTTGGTAGGTATTATAGCTGTCTTTGATGTCGTCTTTTGTGATCTTGCCAATCTTTTGTTCAATGGCTTTCTGGATGCCTTCTTGAGCGAGCTGGCTTGAGATTTGGCCGTCAGTAATAAGTGCGTTTGCCTGCCGCTCAAGCAACGTGATGCTCATACCACCTTTTGCCAACTCGGATTTGTATGTGCGGTCTTTTCTCGGGTCGACTTTGTCCGCCTCCGTGCTGAGTTTGCCCAGCACCCTGCTGCGGTTCTGCCTGAGATACTCAGTTACGAGTTCGTCTCGCTTATTGTTAATATCCTTTTTAGTAATAGTGACGCCCATTGCATCGGCGGTCGCGAGAGTCACCCTGCTTTCGATCAGGCTTTGGAACAAAGAGGCTCTCTGCTGCGCGATTTGCATAGTCGATCGCATTTCGCGCAGGCCTTCGCTCATCTGTTGCCACTGCGATTCCATTTCGGCCTTAGTAATAGGCATGCCATTAACAGTGGCGACCACCTGTTCTGCGCCTTTTCGTTCCGGGCCACCGCCCGGCGCTCCGGCAAAAGTAAAGATAGCGCCAACAACGAATATAAAGGCAACGCCAAGAAGTATGTACTTAAAATGGGTGCCGAAATTCGTCCTCAGTTTATATATGCTCATCCAGTAGATCCTCCGATCAACACTCAGACAAAAGCTTTTTTAGACCCTGCAGGGATAGTCTGGTACCCTGCTCGGCCGTGCCTCCGAACGGTTTGTAGTGGGTTTCTATAGATAGATAGCCATCGTAGCCATCAGCTTTAAGCGCAGCAAGATGACCCACAAAATCCACCTCGCCTTCGCCACATACCACAAAGCGATACTTCCCGCTGGCGAGAAGCTCTGCGTCTTTTACGTGAACATGTTCCACGAAGTTCCGAATAGCGTTATAGCCCTCCGGATACGGCTGTTCCCCCGCCGCGAACCCGTTGCCCGGATCCCAACACGCTCGAAGCGCCGGTGAATTGATGCGTGACAGGAAGCGCGCCGTCTCTGCACCGGTGCCGAGATAACAATCGTGCTCATTCTCCATAAGCAGCATAAGGTCGTTATCCTCAGCGTATTTTATAGCATCAGACATTCCGTCTTCTATTGCTTCCTCTATCTTCGGAGTAAGTTCGCCCCTTCTCCAGTATGCAAACGTCCGAATATTTCGGGTTCCGAATTGCTTTGCGCGCTTGTGCAGCAGTTTGAGAAGATCCATCTGCTGCTCGGCTGTTCTCTCACCCGCCTGATGGGTATTTCCGACCTGGCCGGTCGCAGTGCTGTCCAGTTCGCACTTGAACAACGGAGAAGCTAAACAGCAGACCTGCATTCCCGCTTTATCCAACAAACCAAGGGCTTTATCGACCTGTTCGTCGGTGAGTTCGCCGATATTAGTCCCCCATAAACTTCTGATCTCCGCGCCGCTGCAATCGTATTCCTTCATTACGTTCAGCGCATGGCCAAGATCCATTGAAATTTCGTCAGTGATGACAGAAAGTCGCATATCCAACCCCCATTGGCAAGTGAAGAGAATGCCGCCTGACATTCTCCCCTGCACACAATAAATGTTACTAGACACACCAACCCATGTCAAGGAAACGAGGGGGTTTACGGCTAAGTAATACTTATCAACGACTGTAACAGAAAACAGGGAGCTATTATGAAGCAAAGACCACTTCGACTGGGATCGTCTACCTCCAGTTTGATTCGATCTATGCCCGGTGATTTCAGCGCCATAGTGCAGAAATCCAGCAGCTACACACCCGAAGACCACAAACGACTCTGCGCGATCGCTAGCGAATGCGGAGAGAAACTGGCCAAATCCGATATTAAAAGCATTGAATATTTCGTAAATGTCCAGATGCTGGAAGCCGGCCTTAATAACCCAATGGTTGAGATGTTCAAGTCTATGGGCAGGAACGTCGAAATGTGGTCGGTGCACGCGCCGTTTTCCGGCGTTGATCTGGCTTCTCCTGACAAGGAACTGCGAGCCAAATCGGTTGGTTGGGTATCTGGCGCTGGAAAGATCGCCCACGACCTCGGGGCGAAAGTGCTTGTAGTACACGCAGCACTGGAAATCAAAGTGAACATATCCAGAGAGGATAGGGTGCTGCTGGCTGCAGACAGCCTCAGGCAGGTAGCCGACGTCTGCAAGCCTCTCGGTGTCACCGTGGCTGTTGAAGCGCTGCCACGCACTTGCATCGGCAACTGCGCCCCAGAGCTTCTATTCATTCTCGATAAAATAAACAGGCCAAACACGGGGATTTGTTTGGACGTCAATCACCTTATACCCGCCAGCGCGCTATCTGCGATCGTACGCATCCTTGGGGAGCGCATCATCACCCTGCATATTTCCGATCACGATGACGTCGACGAGCGTCACTGGCTGCCCAAGAAGGGCGTCATCAATTGGCCAGGCTTAGTGCAGGCACTGCGTGAGATCAAATACAAAGGGCCGTTTATGTACGAAGTAGGCTTGTCAAAACCGACGTTTGACGAGGCTATCGAAACCCTGCAGGACAATTACAACGACGTAATGAAAGACGCCGCCGTGTAATCAATACAACGGCAGCGTTACCCTTTGTGAGAGGGCCGGGCATCGCAGTCCGGCCCTGTTAATCAGGAGCGCCTCATCATCTGTCGCAACTCTGTGACGTTACCCGCGTTTGCAATGGCTTCTGTCTCGTTGATAATGCCGGCTTTGAAGTATCGATCCAGGCTTTGGTTCATCGTCTGCATTCCCCAGAAGTCGCCTTCGCCGATGGCCTGGTATATCTGGCCAGATCGGCCCTCTTCAATCAGCTTGCTAACGGTGGGGTTTGCAACCATGACCTCCAGAGCCGCGATTCGAGAGTCTTTGTCCGAGCGCGGGATCAGTTTCTGGGAGACGATTCCCTTCAACGATACAGATAATCTCATACAGACCATAGGCTTGTCGTGAGGGGGGAACATATTCATAATACGATCCATCGTCTCCGCCGCGCTGCACGTGTGGACAGTAGAGAAAACAAGGTGGCCTGTTTCCGCAGCCGCCAGAGCGACGTTCATAGTCTCGACGTCTCTCATTTCACCGATTAGAATCACGTCCGGACTTTGGCGAACTACTGCTTTTAGCGCGTCGGTAAAGGAATCTGTGTCAATTCCGATCTCCCGCTGGTTTACAATGGCTTTTTTGTCCGGGTGCACAAACTCAATCGGGTCCTCAATGGTAACGATGTTGCAGCGGCGATTTCGGTTGATAAGGTCAATTACCGCAGCCAGGGTGGTCGATTTGCCGCATCCCGTAGGCCCCGTGACCAGAACCAACCCCTGCCTCAATTCGGCGAACTTCGCTACTGCCTCCGGCAGTCCGAGTTGCTCGATGGAGTATATCTCAAGGGGAATAACTCTCAGCACCAGCCCCATCGAGCCTCGCTGCATATAGACATTGGCGCGAAATCGTGCGACTCCTTCAACCGTGAACGCAAGGTCGAGTTCGTGTCGGCGCTCAAAACGGCCTATCTGGTCGTGATTCATTATGCCGTATGCTAACTGTTCAACATCCTCCGCGCTGAGCTCCGTATATCCATTTCCTAACGGCCTGATCTTACCATTGAGCCTCATCATCGGCTCATTGCCTGCCTTAATGAATATGTCCGAAGCCCTAACCTCTGCGGCCTGCGCAGCCATTTTTCTGATATCGAGAGCCATCTATAAGCCTTTCTGATCCGAACAGGCGCCGGCTTAAGCAGACCTGCGCCTGAGTATAACCGTGGTTAAAATATATACCACCAACGCACCACCCAATCCAAACAACAGCCCCAACAGCAGCCTCTGCCCGATGGTTCTCCCAGCCTGCTGGGCCTCGACAGGTTCTGCCGGTTGCGTTAAGGGCAGGTCAAGTTTGGTAAATCCGGCGTTTTTAACGGTGATACGATAGCGATAGGTGTGTGTCCCCATCGCCTGCAACTCTATTTTAACATATTTGTCCTCATAATCCTGCAATCCGTTAAACTGGAAGGCTGCTGGAGTGAGGTAGTCGATTTCAATTAGCTCGAATCGCTTGAGCGCCGTGATGAATGGCTCAATAGGCAGGGTGCCCTTATCATATCCGAGGACCTGGGCCTGGTAGCTGATGCTGGTCGAATCTACTGGCTCAGGCCCGCCGGAGGCCCTTGTCTCACCTTTGGCGTTTACAGGGCTCCAACCTCCCAGCGCAGCCACTTTGTCCAGATCAGCCTGTGCTGTGGCCAACGGCACGACGCTGGTGTAGTTAACGGAGACCAGGTCCTGGGCGTTCTGATTACCCATAATCAGCACCAACACTTTCGGTCGGAAAGCAGAGTTTGATTTCGGCGCGGCAAATAACGATACAGATGAGCAGAGAAGAATGATGGCGAAAAGTATCGTCAGCGAAAGCGCGGCGCGTGTCGCCGTCAATGAGAGATATTTCGTGCGGACAATTGACTGAGTCACAGTGAGCGGCCCATTCGAAGTAGATGGAATTGGTGGAGCTGAGGGGACTCGAACCCCTGACATCCACACTGCCAGTGTGGTGTTCTCCCAGCTGAACTACAGCCCCACGTTGTCCCAAACGGAATTATACCACAACACATTCGCCGGATACAAGCCACTGTAGAGGATTTTTTGTTACTGCGATTTTTGCATACGCCCAAGCGGCTCGCTTGCATAGCAGTCCATGTCCAGACCGGTTAGTTCGCCGCGCTGATAGGCGAAATACGCAGCGGCGGCCGCCATAGCGGCGTTATCAGTGCATAAAACTGGCGGCGGCGCGTTAACCGCAATGCCTAGTTCTTCCCCGCGGCTTTTAATAGAACTCTGCAGTGCGCTGTTTGCCGCTACACCCCCCGCAAGCAGGACTTGCTTTACCGACTTTTGTTCAACTGCTCTGAACGTATGGTCCACCAATACATCGACTACTGCCTGCTGAAAACTGGCTGCAACATCGGATATGGACACTTCGGCGCTCATTGATTGCACATACCGGATCACAGCAGTTTTTAGACCGCTAAAACTGAAGTCGAGGCTATCCCCTACTCTGGCTCTCGGAAAATCTATTGCACCAGGGTCGCCATCCCGTGCTATTTTGTCGATAATCGGCCCGCCGGGATAGCCAAGATTCATTGCTCTCGCGCATTTGTCGAACGCCTCTCCTGCAGCATCGTCACGGGTGCGAGCCAGAATCTCATACTCACCGTGATCAGTCATATATACCAAATCCGAGTGCCCGCCTGATACAACCAGGCAGATTAAAGGAAACTCTATGTCGGCATCCGTCAGGAAATTGGCGTAAATGTGAGCTTCGAGGTGATGCACGGCGACCAAAGGGATGTTCGTGGCATAGGCTATGGTCTTGGCCGCAGCAGCACCGACTATCAGAGCCCCGATCAGGCCAGGTCGATTGATCGCGCCGATGCAGTCTATGTCGGCAAAGGTTGACTCGGAACGACCGAGAGCTTCCTGGATGACAGGCAAAACTAGCTCGACGTGACGACGGCTGGCCACTTCCGGTACAACCCCGCCGTATTTTGAGTGGATGTCGATTTGTGAGGCTATGACGTTTGATAGAATGCGCCGGCCGTCTTCAACTACTGCAGCGCTGGTCTCATCACAACTTGTTTCTATTCCGAGGACTTTCACGTGGACTGCACACTTTTTGTCAGATTTTGCTTTAGCTCAGTGAGCCTGGCGTCATATTCGATAGATGAGATATTTTCCACCCACATTACCTGCGCGTCCTCGTGATTGTCGGTATAATAGCCCCGCCTGATTGCGACTGTCTGAAAGCCGTATTTATGATAGAGGTTTTGGGCGATAATGTTGCTGTCACGAACCTCAAGGGTGGCTCGTTTTGCGTTCTGGCGCACGGCTTCTTCGAGCATAGCGATAAGCAGTTGCTCGCCGATTGCCCTGCCTCTATATTGCTTCGCCACGCCAAGGGTGGTGATGTGGGCTTCGTCCATTATGACCCACTGCCCGGCATAGCCGACGATCTCGTCATCGACGCAGGCGACCACATAATAAGCCGAGCGATTGGAAAGCTCCGTTAAATAAGAACTCTCCCTCCACGGAGCCGTAAAACACTCGCGCTCAATTACCATAACCGAAGGGACATCCTCCGGTTGCATTCGACGGATATCTACCATCGTCATCAGCATATCTCCCAAAGCAAGGTAGTCTAGCACTCGGCCTTAAGAGTGTCAACCTGATCAGTCTATCTGCTTGCCTAGCTAGATTTTACACAGTTACAGGCTGCCACTCAAGTATTTTTGCACGATCTTGCACATAAAACAAACTACCCGCAAAGGAGTTTCGCTGTATCGGTTATAATCAATTTCTGTATGAGTAAAGATTTTTCTTCTCGTCGCGGCGACGCGACTGCAATTATAACCTCTGGCCCTATCTGGAGCGCGGTGTGGTACCTGACCTGGCCATCGGCCATCAGCACGTTTATTATGACGTTTTACAACATCATAAACCGCGTCTTTTTGGGTCACGTGCCGAATGCGGAGGCGTCACTTGCCGCGTCTGGAATCGGTGGAAATGCGCTCAACTTCCAAATGGCCCTGCTGTTTGGCCTGTCAGCCGGAGCATCAGCTTTGGTGTCGCGTTCTATAGGCGAGGACCGGCTGGGTGACGCGGTGCAAGCTGCAAGACAATCGTTGATATTGTCTGTATTAGCAGCGCTGCTAACCGGTGTGCCGTTGGCATTATGCGCCAGATATCTGGTAGTCGCAATCGGCGCATCTGATGCGGTGATACCGCTGGCGACCTCATACACGGCAATCATAAGCTGGGCGTCTATTCCGCTATTTGTGAATATGATCGCGACTGCTATATTGCGCAGCCAGGGTGATGTGCGCTCGCCGTTGTATTCGGGAGCGGCTGTGATCGTGGTCAATGTGCTGCTGGATTGGCTGCTGATCTTCGGAATCGACGGCCTTCTTAAGCCTATGGGGATTCGCGGTGCCGCAGTGGCTACGGGGGTATCCCGCGTGGTCGGCATGACTTTAACTTTGTGGTTTGTGCGGAGGTCGATGCTGGGCGATGCTCTTTCGCATTGGCGACTCGATTTGCGCTGGCTGGGCAGGATATTTAATATCGGCTGGCCAGCTTCTGCTCAAAACCTGGTGATGTCGCTGGCATCGGCTGGGTATTTGCGAATATTGGGAATGCTGCCGCACGGGCAGGCGACTCCTGCGCAAGCCGCGTATACTGTGGCCCTGGCATTGGAGGCGCTGGCGTTTCAGCCGGGGATCGCCTACAGCATGGCGGCAACACCACTTGTCGGACAGAACCTTGGCGCGAACAAGCCAAAACGGGCTGTGCGCAGCGCATGGGTGGCGGCTGGGCAGGCGTCAGCGATTATGGGCCTGATCGCCTCTCTGTTTCTGATAATACCGGAAGTTCTCGCGCGGCCGTTTAGCTCAGATGTAGCGTTGGTGCCTCTAATCGTGGCGTATTTGCGGATAAACTCCTTCTCTGAACCGTTTTTGGCTCTAAATATGGTGTTGCGCGGGGCCTTGCAGGGGGCGGGCAATACCAGAATGCCGTTTGTGTTGACCGCAATAAGCCTTTTGGTGGTGCGCCTGCCGCTGGAATGGCTGCTGGCGATTCATTTTAAGATGGGCGCGGCCGGTGCCTGGTGGTCGATGTCGGTAACGGCGTGTTTAGGAGGAGCGTTGATGGCCGCGTGGTTCAAGTTCGGCAACTGGAAAGAGACGAAAGTATAGCCGGCTTACCTGTCCACCATCCGGACTACTCGATTCATCACCGGGTAGTTATCATCAGAAATCAGCTCCCGTCGGATCTTGTCAGGATACTCGAAACAACGATACGTGCGGACGTGGAAGCCAGGGTGACCTCGATTGACTACTTTTAATCGACCTCGACTGTCGTCACCTGGCAGCAGTATCTGACCAGGTTTAGTAATGGATGCGTTCTGAGTTTCGATGCGGACTTTATAATCGAGCTGAGCGGTCGTAAAGAGGCGAAAGACCACCTTATCGTCGAGGACTCTGCCGGATATCCTTACCGGCCTGGACAAGTTATTCGCGAACTTCAGGTCGATGTTGGAATACGCCACTGCTGCATCACGTCCTATCGGGGCGTATCGCGCAGGCCAATGGTGTCGGTGACGCTCGATTATCTTCAAACCAGCAAGCAGCGCGGCGTTATACAGGGTGGAGGAAGTTTGGCAGACTCCCCCGCCCCAATCGTTGATAAGTTCACCATCATAACTCACTGGCGCTCTCTCGTAGCCCATATCCGCGGTCCACGGGCCGACTGTTTTAGTAAAAGAGAAGACCTCGCCGGGCTGAAGCACCGTTCCGTCAATGCGCCCGGCCGCCAAAGTCAGGTTATGGATCTGCGAAGGGGTGCGGCCACGCAAACCGGTTGTGTAGCTTCCGATCTCACGTTCCTTAGCAGGCTGAGCAACCGCCCATAAACCCAGCCCCGCCAGCACTGAGGCGCAGAGAATAATCCCGATTAACGCGGCTGCGACGTTACCTCTTCTCATTTGACTATAAACCCTGTCTCACCGGTGGTCGTGCGAGCCGATGGATTGTACATCGAGAAGAACTGAGCCGGAAGAGCCGTGTATTTGCCAGCAAACCCGGCTCTCATATTGTATTCGATAACGCGTTTGCCAGGCGCGATGGAATCGACGTAAAAAGCTATCCTGTCGTCTCGGATATCCCTACCAACCCACCAGTTTTGCCAGTCATAATAAAACACATTGCCCCGGTCGACTATCTCGCAACCCGCCGGTATGAAGTCCTCCACCATCATATGACTGACACTTTGTTTGGCGGTTACTGTCAGCCGCACGAGGATAATATCACCCGATCTGCAGCTATTAACCGGGGAACCCATATATCTTTTAATTGGGTTGCTGAAATACTGCGGTTTGGGTTTATAGTAAGAGCGCTCGATAGATATACCCTCTTTGCTGGCAAGCGGGGGTATGGGGTTGCGCGCTATATATTGCGTGAGGTTCGTGGAGAAATACAGGTTGCCAGGACCTGTTTTTTGTATGGCAAGTTCATTGCGGCCTTTTCTTAAATCGCGGCCCGGTATGGTAATGTTCACCTGCGGATCGAAAATCGAAGCCTTGTCAAAATGGAGCTTGCGAATTTGCTTGCCGTTGATGGATATAACCGCATCGTAGTCGGGTGTTAGCTCTTTAGTCCTACCGAGGAACTCTGACATAGCATATAGGGTGAACGCTGTGCCCCTGGTGGACATCCAGTAGTTGTCGAAGCGTTGGCTCATCAACCAGCGGACTATGCCGTAAGCGCGATCGTCATCGGGTCTGATGCGCAACAGCGCCTGCAACGCCAAAGCTGTGGCTTCGAGGTCGCCGCCAGCCCAGTTTGATATGCCTGCCCAGTGAGTGTCCCCGGATACTATGGCGTGTCTGAACAACCTCTGCAAAGTAGTCTCCGCACGATTGTGCATTCCAAGTTGCTGGAAACCAAGCGCGAGAACCGCAAGCGCCTCGTTGTTGACGTTTTTGCGCCGAATAATCTGCTCCATTGTCTTTGAGGAATCATATCCGCCCAGAGCCAGCACATAGGCTGCAAACGCCCTGGGGTATAGCCTCACCTTGTTGGATGGCGCAGCCTCCGAAAGCTGCTGCATTGCGCGGTTCAACACATCCTGATTTACAGGAAAACCTGCGTCGCGGGCCTGGATAAGAGCATAGGTCACGTAAGCGGTCATCCACACGTCGGGTTTGCCGTATTCGCTCCAGCCCCAACCTCCTTCGGGAAGCTCCATTGTGTAGAGCCTGCTGAAGCCCTGGCTTACCATGTCGGGCAGCTTTTTCTGAAGTTCCGGCTCGCTGATGCCGAGCGACTTCAGCGATCGATATAAAATAACATCCGGCAGGAATCGGCTCACGGTCTGTTCAGTGCAGCCGTAGGGATAGCCTGCAAGATAATCAAGCGAGCCAAGCATCGTAGCAGCAAGGGACGGGGCCAGACGAATCTGAAGGTTGGTCGATCCGATGATCGAGTCTTTGCGTATATTGATTGTAGTTTTTGACTCACCGGTATCTGTCAGCACTTTATTGGCGGCAGTTATCATCTGCTCGCCGTGGGTCTTCACCGGCAGGACGAGTTCGACGGCATCCCCGACCTTTTGACCCTCCGCTTTAACTGTGATTTTAAAAGAACCGGCTTTGGGCGCGCTGACTGTCCATTCGACACGTTGCGAACCATCCTTGCGTACATTAACAGTCTGCTCCAGGTTATCCCGCACTTTCAGGCCAGGTGCTTTCAAGCGCACTCTGACACGCTGATCTGTGCCGGTGTAGTTGTGCACTGCAGCCACCAGACAACAGCTATCTCCCTGCACCATAAATCGGGGCAGTTCTAATCGCACCAGCATATCCTGCTGTGAAAGAACTGTATTTTGGGATTGGCCGCACAATGTGTCGATAGTAATAGCGCGCGCGGTGGCCCTCCAAGTGGTAAGATTATCAGGCCACTCGAAGCTGACGTTGGCTCTGCCCTGGGTGTCGGTGATAATCGCAGGGTTCCAATAGGCGGTGTCTAGAAATTTCCTGCGAATCTTGATCGGCTCGTCTCGCAGTGCGGCTCCAGCCTTATCGGGGTCGCTGAGATATATCTGCGGGAAAGAGAACCCGGTGTCGACGCTATTCCAGGTTTTTGCATAGAAGAAATCGGTTATGGGAGTAGTATAATCGGGCTGCACAGCGTAGATAGCCTCGTCTACTACCCCAAGTGAGAGTTCCGCGCTGACCGGCTTGCCTTTGGAATCGGTGACTTTAATGTCATAGGTAGCTTTCTGACCGGGTTTGTAGCGTTTTTTGTCTGGTTTTATGGCGACGTTCAACGATTGAGACCGCACCGAAACGTTGACCCCGCCGGTGGCAGTATTGAACTGCTTATCTTTGACGTAACACGCGGAGAAATAGATGTTTGGTTTATAGTCATCGCGAATCTTAAACTCAAGCCAGGCAGAATCGGAATCCAGCTTTACCGTCTGCGCTTCGTAAAGCCGGGAGCCTTCGACGGATACAAGCGCCGTCGCGCCCGGATTATTCGAGATAATCAACACTTTCGCAGTCTCGCCAGGAGTGTACGAGCGCTTATCCGTGATGATTTCCAATTGATTGGTTGTATGGAAGTGACATTGCTCTCCTTCGTGGCACGAATATAGATAGCAATTAGCCTTTATCCCATTTCCACGGGCATCCTTTGCAAATGCGAAAACCAGATAGGAGCCAGATTTCTTGATCGGCAGCATCAGGGAAGCCTGCCCACGGGAGTTCGTCTTTACATTTCTGCGTTCAAGTGTTTCCTGGCGGCCATCACCCCAGGGTTGATGAATCAACGCGACGGTAACCAGTTGATTTTTGATCGGCCGCTTGTTGTAATCTTTGACATCGACCAGGATTTTTGTGTTTGTGCCAGGCTTTACAAACTGATCGTTTGAACGGACTGAGACCGCAAACTCCCCACGAGTGACGAGGACGGCGGCATCGCCTGTAGCGAAGGCGTCTGCTTTATCGGTAACTGAGGCCGAGAGCTCGAATCTTTGATCTGTAATCCAGTTGTCGTCTTCTGTAGATTGATCCCAATTTGCTACAAACTCGACAGTGGCTTCGCCGTTTTTATCCGTTCGAATTGTGCCGTCCTTGACCCATTGACCATAGCCATATTGCGAATAACCGGAATCGTCAGTTGAATAGCCGTCGTAGTCTTCAAAGAGCCAGAACGATGAGCGCAGGATGTTGTAGGCGACTGTGGCGTTGACGACAGGCGCGCCGAAGTAGTAGCTGGCGGTGACTTTGGCTTTTACTACGTCCCCGCGAGCATATCTGGGTTTGTCGAAGGTTACATTTACGCTGAATTCGGGCTTGCGGTATGCCGATACCGTGAAGTTGCCGACGGTGTTGCCGGTTCTTTGGGTGCCAACGGCGACACTGATGCTGTATTGCCCGGTCGGAGCCTCCGGATTCAGATTAAGAGAGCCAGAGAATCCGCCGAATTTGTCGGTTTTGCGCTGGACACGCTGAAGCAGCGTATCGTTTGGGTCGCGCACCTCGATTGTTATATCTTTGCCGACGGGAGTCGTATACCCATAGGCGTGTTTTTCTCGGAGCAATCCTTTATAAAAAACGGTCTGGTTGGGGCGATAGACCGGGCGATCAGTGTATACATAGATGCTGTTGTCGGTTGAAGGCAGGCTGGAGAGGCTGGAGGACACAAAGGCGATCGACTCCCCATTTTGTGCCAGGACCACCCCGCTTCGATCCTGCCCTACGGTGTTTGATATATCGTAGTCATACAACCCATTGGAATCAGTCTTGCCGCTGGATATGGGTTGCCCGGCGGTGTATATAGTGAGATCGGCGGGCTGGACGGGCTCCCCAGTCTTCAGGTCTACGGCATACGCAAGAGTCCTCCCAGGGGCGGACTTTGTCACCAGACCCAGCGAAGTAACTAATACCCAATCGACGTCCCGCTGCCCGCCGGCGGTTACCTCGATAATATATAGCCCCGGGCTTAGCTCATCGCCCTTAATTCGACGCACGAAGATGCCCTCCGCGTTTTTACGAGCTATCGATTTGGTAGTTTTGGAGACAAAAGTCAAGGCGGGATTGGCTGCAAGGTTCAAGGCGTTTTTCTGGGCCGTAGAGAGATAATACGATGATCCCAATAGACGATACATAGAACCCTGGCTTCGCACCATAAAAGATTCCGTATCGACTTTGTATGTGGTGATACTCAGTGTGTTAGAGTCAACAAACCCATTGCAGGTAAACGAGAAAGTCTCATCGGGCGTGAATACATGCTGATCCATGTTGACCCATAGGTCTGGCTCCTGTGGTTGCAGTTCTACGGCGATTTTCTCTGTTTTGGCCTCAGCGATACTTACAGGCACATCATCGATGCTGTGTCTTGAGCTGTAAATGGAGAGCTTATATTCACCAGCTACGACCGATCCGAACTCAAACTTGCCGTCGGCTTTGACATCGGCAGAATAGTTCAGCGTCTCGCCGTCTATTTTTTTCGTGGAGGTAAGATAGGCATTCGCTGTAAAAGTTTTGCCGCTTTCCTGCGCGACAGCGATCCCTTGCAGTGCCCCCCGCGGACTTTCCTGGGCGATTCCATAGATGAG
The DNA here is from genome assembly GCA_050948905.1 of Armatimonadota bacterium. Lineage (GTDB taxonomy): Bacteria > Armatimonadota > UBA5829 > UBA5829 > UBA5829 > DTKD01. The sequence continues at coordinate 2,762,849 of JBMNES010000001.1, forward strand.
AAACCCGGCAGCGCACAGGAAGACGAGTATGAAAACCAATCGAAAGTTGAGCAGACGATTAGCAGGCATGTTATTCCTCCGTGCGTCGGGTAAGTCCGTTGCGCAGGCCGCATAGTGCAAAGTAGACCGCTAATATTATCACCAGCCCAACCAGCACCCATATACGCACTGCCCGGGTCAGTTCAAAGTCCAAAAGCGGTTTGATGAACTGGATAGCAACCAACTCCGCACCGATAGCGAAGAGACCAATTTTTATAGGATTGTGCTCCTGGGGCTGCCATGTGATTGCAGCGAATATAATAGCCATAGCAAGACCGAAGATCAGGCCCAACACAGCGTTAAGCTGCCAGAGGACGAAAATCGCAAGCGGGGACACCGCCGCAACTACCCCCAGTGCAAATGCTTGAGAATATCTCGAAAGCCAATCGGGCTGGCTGGCACGTCGTGAAAATAGAAAAGGAAGTAGAGCGCCGATGGTCGCCGCTATGAACATATAATGCGTCTGCAGCCCAGTTCGTCGAAGCCCAAGGCTGATATACTCGGACAAAAACAGGCGGTAGAGCACCATCGCCAACCCGAAACATAATATTATTTGCAGAACAAGGCTTATTTTGGCCAAGCCGTCGTCGTTTTGGTCTGTCTCGCCGGATACCGGAAGAGCGATGGCCCACGCGGCTATCAATCCTATCGCTACTCCCAACCCCGCCCATAGTTTGAAAACGGCTGTGACAAAAGCCACCATCAATAGCGCACTTACGAAAAACGCTTTTCTGTTTGTGTCAGGGTTGGATACTGATGCCATCAACCAGGCCACGACACTCGCTATACCCAGACCAATCGCCACTACCTCAAGCAAAGCCCAGGTTTCGAAGACCTTCCAGGAATAAACAGCAGTAAGCACGGCGGTCAATAGCGCTGAAATAAAAATCGCGATGCAATAGGACTTGCCAGGGTTTTGGCGCAGGGATCCTAATGACGAAAGCTCAATGGCTACATAATTTGCCAATAAGGCTGTTAGTGCGACCAAAATCGGCATAGCCCAGCGTTGGGAGAACATTTCAGAGTCGTAGTGCTTAATCGAAAATATCACGGCAGTTGCGAGGGTAATAGAGAACAGCGTCCAACTGCCCAGGTTAATCGGTGACGACTCGGTGCGCATGCCGAGTTGGAGTATGCCGACCATTATGGAAGCAAATGCGACACCCATGAGTGAATTGACCAGATCGTCGATAAAGATGCTGAAGACCAATGAGACGGCAAACAGCGCGGCAAAGCCGTAAAATAAGGCAGCGAGCCGCTTTTCTCTGAGTGTGGATTTCAGAGCGGCAGACGTTAACCTGGCAGAGGTGAGAACAACCGCCGTGCCCGTGAGGCCGCCTGTAAGCCAGCCGTAAGCCAGGCCTTCTTCTATGGAGAGCAGTGCCCTGATTCGCAGCCCGACCAGCCAAAAGATAATCGTGATGACAAATGCAGCGCCCGCGCAGAGCCAGTCTATCTTATGCTCTCCCGCACCTCGTTTATAGCCGCCGATTAGTCCGAAAATCGCCAGGCACCCGATTATGCCTATACCAACTCCTAACCAACCCAATCCTGTTTCCATAGCCCCCTCGCTTTTCGCCTACGAGATTTTGACAGACCTCAAGGATATTAACGCAGAGTGTGGCGGCCTGGTTTAGTCGCAGAGCATCAATTAGCGGGCATTATATACTACCAAACGATCCATTTGGCAGCCTGCTGGGTCGCAAGCACCAGCACCGGCGGGAAAACTCCCAGCAGCACAACTATTACCGAACAGATCGCCAGAGAAATCCCAGCGCCCCAGGTCACGTTTGTTGCAAGAGGAGGAGCCTGCTGTTCGTCTGGACGGGCGTATAGTGCGATTACTACCCGCAAATAATAGAACGCCGATACTCCGCTGTTGACTATGCCTACTACGAACAACCACCATAACCCTGCTTTTGCTACAGCCATAAAGATATAGAACTTGGCAAAGAACCCGGCCGTGAGCGGCACGCCTAAAAGTGAGAGCAAGGATAGAGCAAGAACGCCCGCAAGCCACGGCGAGCGATTGGCCAGGCCGGTGTAGTCGGATATCTTGTCGTAATCGCCGACCTGACGCGATGCAGACACCACAGCAATCACTCCAAAGGCGGGGATAACTGCCGCGAGATAAGAGAACAGGTAGAAAATAGCCGACGAGACTCCCAAATCCCCGGACATCAGTGGAATGAAGAGATATCCCATATGAGCAACCGAAGAATACGCCAACAGCCGCTTGATGTTATCCTGCGTCAGAGCAAGCAGATTGCCAACCGACATCGTGGCGACCGCGATTACACCCAGGGTGATAAAGGCGGGTCTTGCAAGCAACAGAAAAGACAACGGCACCAATCGCAGCAATAATGCGTAGTTCGCTGCTTTTGAACCGCTGGCGATTAACGCGGTGATCGGCGAAGGCGCACCCTGATATACATCCGGCGACCACGTATGCAACGGAACCCAGGCGAGCTTAAAGGCAAAGCCTATCAAAACCAGTCCCCAGCCAAGCAGCGTGATCGGCCCTTTTATGGTCAGGTTTGAAAATATGAGATTGCCGCTGTCGTAGTAAATCGTCGCTATGCCCAATAGCAAAAAGCCTGACGAGACCGCCGCCATAATCAGATACTTAATAGCAGCCTCCAGGGAGAACTTACTTCGCCGGCTATAGCCGATCAGACCATAAAGAGAGACGCTGAGTGTCTCCAAACCCAGGAAGAAAGCCGCGAAATGCGCGCTGGAGGCCAGCACAAGCATCCCAGTAACAGCAAACAGCATCAGTATGTAATAGGCCTCGCCCCGACGCTCCCGCGATTGCATATATTGCGGGCTTAACAGGGTCACTAAAAACGTAACCGCCAACAGGGCAGCACAAAAAAGCAGAGAGTATACATCAATGCGTATGAACGAGGTAACCGTTCTCGGCGCGTAAGGCAGGGCGACGAATACCATCCCGAAGCTCACTATGAGGCTGATGAGGGTGATACAATAGGCAACCTTCACGCTTCTCACAAACGCGGCCACCAGCATAAGGACGACGCCCGCATAAGCGGGAATCAACAACGGTAGTATGGCAATAATATCGCGGCTATTCATGCTGGTCACCTATCGGCAGGACTTGCTCAACAATAGTAAGCGGATTTTTGGCAGTATCGAACATCGGCTGAGGATGAAGCCCCAGCCAAAGCAGCAAAGCGGCCAATACCCCCAATATCGCCACCTCGCGCGCATTTAAATCAACCGGTTGCAGCGGGTTCTCCTTAGGCCCGTACATCGCCCGCTGCACCAACCATAACGAGTAGATCACAGATGCAATTAACCCAAGTGCGGCGATTATAGACAGAGCCGGACTGACGGCAAACGCACCTAATAGAACGAGGAACTCTGCTATGAAGTTGCCCATTCCAGGCAATCCGAGTGACGCCAGGGCGAAAAACAGGGTAAAGCCGCCGAGTTTAGGGGTGGCTGCCCATAATCCTCCAAGCTGTGAGAACTCCCTGGTGCCCATCCGCTCCTGTACCATACCGACGATAACGAACAACGCGCCCGTGGCCAGTCCGTGGCAGAGTATGCCCATAACCGCGCCCTGCAGCGCGATCTCCGTACCGGCATAGGTGCCCAACAGCACAAACCCAAGGTGGCTTATGCTGGTGTATGCTACCATTCGCTTAAAATCTTCCTGGGCATAGGCCAGCATTGCTCCATACAGCACCCCCGCAGCCCCTAAGGCCATAGCAATTGGCGCTATGGTGCGGGACGCCTCCGGAAACAGCGGAATAGCGAAACGCAACATAGCGTATGCCCCGGTTTTCAGCAGCAATCCCGCTAATATCACACTTCCCGCAGTGGGAGCCTCGGTATGAGCATCGGGCAGCCAGGTATGCAGAGGAACCGCCGGCAGCTTTACCGCGAAACCAAACAGCATGCTCAACATCAGCAGCAGGCCGGCCAGTGCAGGCATATTGGTACCCATCAACACATCGTAGTCGAACGTGCCTTTGCCCGAATACGCGAACAACCCCAGCACCCCAAGTAGTATGAACAGGCCGCTGATAAACGTGAACAGGAAGAACTTCATTGCCGCATAACGCCGGTTCTCATGCCCCCAAATAGCAATCAAAAAATACATCGGAACCAGCATACCTTCCCAGAACAGGAAGAATAACAGCAAATCGAAGGCCAGAAACGTGCCAAGTATCGCGGCGACTAATGTGAGAAGCGCAAGGTGAAATTGCCCCACCCGCTCTTCGATCTCACGCCACGAACAAGCCACAGAGACCATAGCCAGCAGGCCTGTCAACAGGACCATCAGGAGATTCAGGCCATCGAGCGCCAAATGATAATGCAGGCCGAACTGCGGCGCCCACGGGATATTCACCTCGGTCAATCGAACCCCGGTCCCCAATTTGATGGGATTACCCACCCAGATCACCAGCGCGATGATGAAATCCGCAGCAGCAGCCACTAAAGCAATCCACCTCGATGCCAGCACGCTTTTGTATGCAGCAAGCCAGGAGATCAGGCCCCCTATCAACGGTATGATCAATAATAGTGTCAGGATCATATAACTATGGTCGTCCTGCGCTAAATCGCAGGATCACGCCCTCCTGGTCGTTTATCTCACCGCGATAATAAACGCGATTATAATTGCGCCGACAATCAGCGCGGCCGTATAGTTACGCACGCGGCCGGTCTGTAAGAGACGGCACAGATATTCACCGCCGCGCGCGGCAGTGGCGAGACCCGTATAGAACGCGTCGATAACGTCGTGTCGATTGACATAGGCGACGCTCTTGAGCGGGATAATTATGGCGTGTTCGTATATCCAGTCGAACCCGAAACCGTTCAAAGACAGCCAATGCAACGCTTTTCCGACCGGCCAGGAAATAAACGCCTCCGAAAGCTGCCTGCGAGAGGCGTATACATAGGAGGAGTAGATTCCAATTATCACGAGAATCGCTGAGACGATGATGAGTATCTGCTCCGCCGTCTCGCCAAAGTGCAGCATCGGCCAACCGATAAACCCGATTATCGACAGCACCGCCAACACCACCACCGCGAAGGTCATCAAAATACCGGGCCGTTTGGATACCGGTATCTTTTGCTCACCGAAGAAAACCGTGAATATCATCCGAAACGTGTATGTCGCCGTGAGCAGGGTGCCGATCAGACCTCCGATGAGCATCCATCGGGCGCCGGATGAGTTGACCGCGCCAAGAATCGCTTCTTTGCTGTAGAACCCCGCCGTGATAAACGGCACCGCGCTGAGCGACGCCGATCCTATTAGAAAAGTCCAGAAAGCGATAGGCAGCGCGTTTTTAAGGCCGCCCATCTTGAGGATGTCGTGTTCGTCGTCCTGTGCGTCGATAACCACCCCTCCCGCGAGGAACAAAAGGGCCTTGAAAAACGCGTGGGTTACGAAGTGGAAAACCGCAGCGGTCCAGGCTCCGACCCCCAGCGCCAAAAACATATATCCGATCTGGCTTATCGTAGAATACGCCAGCACCCTCTTCAGATCGCTTTGGGCGAGGGCAGATAGTCCCGCGTAAAGCAAGGTAATGGTGCCGACAACGCCCACAGCCAGCATTCCAACCTGCGATTGCAAAAAGATATTGCCGAGACGGGCGATCAGGTATACTCCGGCTGTGACCATAGTCGCGGCGTGAATCAACGCGCTGACGGGAGTAGGGCCAGCCATAGCATCCGGCAGCCAGGTCTGAAGCGGCATCTGAGCCGACTTACCGACAGCCCCGCCTAATATAAGCAGAGTCACGATAGTAACAGCCACAGTCGGTGCGCCGTGGACTATTGTCTGAATATCAAGGGTGCGATACTGCCAGGCCAGCATAAACAGAGCGATAGCCAGCGCGGTATCCCCAATGCGGGTTACGATAAACGCCTTTCTGGCAGAATCGCAGTTTATGAGGTCTTTATACCAGTGCCCGATCAACAAATAAGAGCACAGCCCGACACCCTCCCATCCGAGATATAAGAGCAGCAGGTTATCCGCCACCACCAGCGTCAACATCGAACCCACAAACAAGTTCATATAACAAAAGAACCTGGGGTAGTCGTCGTCGGAGTACATGGACTGCGCTGCGTAGAGGTGAATTAGCAACCCCACAAAGGTCACGATCTCCACCCACGCAAGTGATAGAGCATCAAGCCGCAGTCCCAAATTTACCTTAAACCAACTGATGTCGATCCAGGAGACGGAAACAGCGTGTTCCGGCACGAAGTTAATGCCAAGAATAACCGCACATATCCAGGATATGCCGACGGTGAGACAGCCTATTGTGCCGACTACTTTCTTATGGATCGATGCGCCGAAGATAGCAAGCGTGAGCGAGCCGGCAAACGGAGCAAGGACAATCACCCATAACAGTGCGCTCACGATTCACGCTCCTCTCTTAACAGGCTGATATCGTCGGAGTCTAGGCTGTCGAATTTGTGGTATATTCTGAGCACCAGAGAAAGCCCTACTGCGACCTCTGCGGCGGCGGTCACTATTATAAATATAAAAAATACCTGCCCATCGGTTTGATTCCACTTAGCTGCGGCGGCGATGAAGGCAAGAGCGGCTGAACTGAGCATCAATTCTATGCTCATAAGCACGATCACCAGGTTTCTTCGAGCGACCACCCCCAACACGCCAATCATAAACAGGGCACCCGCGAAGATCATCGCGTGAGATATTGGCACGTTATTCATCCCCCGCCTCCTGGTTGGCGAACATACCGAAGTGGAACGCGCCCGCAAGCCCCGCCATAAGCATAACCGACGCCACCTCCACGCCTAAAGCGTAGATTGTAAACAAACTCGACCCGACCGCCACCGGCCCGACCACAGCGCGCGCAGTCGAGAGATCCGTTTCGACCGCTCCTACGAGAACGAGGATTATCTCCGCCAGCAGTATCGCAGCAAGCACTCCTGGGATAACCCATTCAATAGCGCGACCATGCGGGGTCGATTCCGGCCGCAGGTTCAGAATCATCACCGCGAATACGAACAAAACCAGTATTGCCCCCGCATATACCACTATCTGCAGCACAGCGGCAAATGGCGCTCCGAGAGTCCAAAACGCGCAAGCAATGGCCAGAAACGCGACTATAAGATTAACCAACCCGTGCATCGCATTTCGTCTGGTGACCATCATCAATGAACCAATAATAGCCACGGCCCCCGATATATAGAACAGCACGTTCACGGCAGCAGACTCCTTACATCCACCGGCGGGGATTCGTCGACCGCTCCGCCCCTTGGTTTGCCTTTTATCTCAACCCCAGCGTGGCAGTAGTAGTTATAGCCGGGATACTTGCCCTCTCCGCTTATTAACAAATCCTCTTTCTCATAGACCAGTTTGGTGCGCTTATATTCGCTCATCTCAAAATCCGGCGTCAGTTGTATGGCATACGTCGGGCACGCCTCTTCGCAGAATCCGCAGAATATGCATCGACTAAAGTTGATTCTGAACCACTCCGGATAACGTCGGCCATATTCGTCCTCGGTGGCCTGAAGCGAGATGCAATCGACAGGGCACGCGGCCGCGCACAGGTAACAGGCCACGCAGCGCTCTCCTCCATCCGGATCGCGGGAGAGGATTATCCTGCCCCGCCACCTCGGCGGGATATATGCCTTGTCCTCGGGATATTGCACCGTTACCGGCTTCACCACGAGATGCTTTAATAGTAGCCAAAGCGACCTCAAAACGGAGAACATAACCTACCTCACCGCCAGCATCACTGCCCCAGTCGCCACAATATTTATAAGCGCCAACGGGAGCAGTATCTTCCAGCCAAAAGACAATAATTGATCGAACCTGTACCTCGGCAGCGTGGCGCGAGCCCAGATAAAGACAAAGATAACTGCCAACATCTTGATAATGAACCACAGCACCGGTGGCAAAACAGGGCCGTGCCAACCGCCCAGATAGAGCACGGTGACCATCGCGCTCACCAATATTATGTCAAGGTATTCGCCCATAAAGAACAGCGCGAATTTCATGCTCGAATACTCCGTATGGTATCCGGCGATGAGTTCGCTGTCGGCTTCGGGCAAATCAAACGGCGTGCGGCGCGCCTCAGCTATGCCCGCTATGGTGAATATAACAAACCCCAACGGCTGCAGCAGGCAGAACCACAGGCTCGCCTGTGCATCCACGATGTCGCCCAAACGCAAAGACCCCGCCAGCACCACCGCGCTGGCCATAGCCAGGCCCAGTGGAAGCTCGTAGCTAATCATCTGCGCCGCGGCCCGGATACCTCCGATAAGGGAATACTTGCTGTTGGACGCCCAACCCGCCAGCACGATTCCGTATACCCCCATCGAGGTCATTCCCAGGAAGAACAGTATGCCGACATTGGCGTCCGATACCTTAATAAACGACGTGATCGGCACAACAGCGAAGGCCAGCAGTACGGTGACTACGATGATCCCCGGTGCGATAATAAAGATCAGCTTGTCGGCAAACGGGGGCATCCAGTCTTCTTTCATGAAGAGCTTGATGATATCGGCCACCGGCTGCAGCAGACCCTGCGGCCCGACGCGGTTTGGACCAAGCCTGTCCTGAAAAAACGCCAGCAACCTGCGCTCGATCCAGATCATGCCAGTCGTGAGACCGAGCAGCGCTGCCAGTAGACATATTCCTATGACTAATGTCCATAAACTCGGAGTCATTTTATCCTCACAGCACTCGGAGCCACCAGGCCGGCGGTGTCTGGAAATCCCGCTGGCACAACGACGATCCCTATTGCCACCGATTCCTCAACTCGAACCGGCAGGCGCAGGGTTTGGCCGTCAAACTCAAAGTCCACTATCTGTCCTGCCTGCAGGCCCATCTTCTGAGCTGTCTCCGTGTGGATTGTCGCTTCAGGTGTTGGAATAAGCTCGCCGATGGCCATACCTCGGCGGGAAAGCTCCTCTGAACCGAATATATAGGGCCGCGGCACCAGCAATATCTCGTCCGGCGCTAATTCTGCAACGGAAACAGCGCCAGGAGTTGCGGCCTCCCCTTCGGACGGCGCCAGCAACCGCACACCCGGATTTCCGCCGTGCAACCCGCCGCCTACCTCAATCTGGAACCTGTTTGTAGCAGCGTTCGAGTTCCAACCCGGCCACCACATCCTTGGGATGAGAGCGGACTGGGCAGGCGGGTTCTGGTCTCCCTCCATCGAAAACGACAACGGCGTCTGATAATCCTCCGGTGGTCGCGGCTCGTTGATACTCCAATTCGCGTCTTTAGAGGTTCTGCCGCTGAAGCGGTGCGAACTGCGGGCCACCTTTTGCTCTGCTTTCGTTCGCCAATCGGCAAACGGCGCCGCGTGAAGAGCACCGGCAAACTCCGGTTTGGCCGCTGCCAGATCCTTCAGCACATCTTCATAACCTGCCCATTCGTAACCGCCGAGGTCGCGAATATATGACCAACTAGCGGATAAACCGGCTTCCGCCGGATCGACGGCGTAAAATCGCTGCGCTCTGCCCTCGTTATTCACAAACGTGCCGTCTGTGTTGAAAAAAGTGGTCGCCGGAAGCACCGCCGTCGCCGCTTGCGTGGTATCGGTGACGATAGAATCGATCGCGATAACGTTTTTCGCCTTTTCGATTATTGAAGCGAAGGTAGAGCTGCTCAAGCGACGCGACAAGTCGTTTTCGAGTACCACGACCGTATCGGCTTCGCCGGACTCGATCTTGCGAGCAGCCTCATCTACACATACTCCGCCGAGCATAGCAACACCCATAGTGTTGGCCTCAGGAGTGGTTATAAACAACCCACATTCGGGAATGCTGTCGGCTAATGCGGCGGCTGAGCGTATGGCCTGAACTCCGGCGGATATGCCGGTTACAATAAGGGGCTTTCGAGCTTCTGAAAGCTCTTTAGCAATGAGTCTGCCGAGATCGTCGACGCCTCCGTTAAGTATCTCGTTCGCGAATTTAGACACCCCCGCGGGAGTGACTTTTATAGTCTCGGCAGCTATTTCCTGCAATTTTATCGCCCAGGGCGTCGCGATGTAGAGCTTGCCTTTGGCCCCGTTGAGGGCGTTTATGACTGCGTTTGCATCCCATTCCGGTATATTGAGGTTGCGCGCGATATCGAGGGGGGCTTTTTGCATAGCCTGACGAATCGCGAAATCAAGCATTGGAGCCTCACCGGTGGGGTCAATTCCAAGAATCAACACCACATCGGCCTTCTGGACTTCAGCCAAAGAAGGCATCCACCCGGCGCGGCTTCTGAAGACGCGGATAGATTCGGCTGCGGCTTCCTGCTCGTGGGACGCCAGCCCTGTGCTAAATTGTTCAACTCCGACCAACTTTTGCAGGGCAAAGTTAGACTCAAGCGAGGCTCTCGGTGACCCGATCCCTACCACTCCATTTGCTTCAGCCAGAGCCTTTCGTGCGTCGTCGATTGCTCCCAGGTGCTGGAGAGGCTCGGAATAGGTGAACTCGTAGCCGTAGCGACCTCGGTCGCAGAGAAAATAGCCGTTCACATCGCCATTAAATCGAGCTTCCACACGTCGCATAGTGCCGTATCGTGCGCCGGGAATGGTGTTGCAGCCGAGACCACAGTGTATGCATACGGATGGCGCAGTGCGCAGGTCCCACTTGCGAGTATAGTGCCTCGCTGAGATCTTGTCAGTAAAGACGCCGGTCGGGCATACCTCTGCCAGGTTCCCCGAAAACTCCGATTCCAACACGCCATCTTTCTGTCGACCGAAGTAAATTCTATTGCGCGACCCGAACACGTCAAAATCCCGCCCGCCCGCAAGGTCTCTATAGAACCTCACACATCTGAAACATTGAATGCAGCGGTTCATCTCGTGCGTGATAAACGGCCCCAAGTACTGGTTTGTATAGGTTCTCTTCTTAAACCTGAACCGCCGGTAAACCTGTCCGCACATGGTGGTCATGTCCTGCAGGTGGCAATGCCCGCCCTCATCGCAGACCGGGCAATCGTGAGGGTGATTGGTCATCAGCCACTCGATCACAAATCGCCTGAACTCCATAGCTTCCGGGTCTTTTATGGCGATGCGTGTGCCCTCCTTTGCCGGAGTCATACACGCCATCGCGATTTTGCCCTTTGTGTCCGATTCGTCTTTATATAAGCGCACCGCACACAACCGGCACGCACCCATTGATCCCATACCAGGATGCCAGCAGAAATACGGCAAATCGAGGCCGTTATCGTGCGCGGCCTGCAACATATTCCGCCCTTCTGCTACTTCGTATTCGATATCGTCGATGATGACCTTTGGCATAACGCAGTCGATCTCCAGGCTATTTATATGGGCACTTGCCCTGCGAAATGTGCTGTTCGAAATCGTTTACAAACATCTCAATCCCGCTTCCGATCGGGAAGGTGGCGCCGGTCGCGAGGGCGCAATACGTGTTTGGCCCTATGTATTTCATCAGGTCCAATAAAAGCTGTATATCGCCTTCACGTCCCTCGCCGTTATCTATCGCCTTCAGCAGTTTCTCCACCCACGGCAGGCCTTCGCGACACGGGGTACACCACCCACACGATTCCCTGGCGTAAAACATAGCCAGATTGGCCAACATTCCAACCGGGCAGGCTTTGTCGTCCATTATAATCACTGTGCCCGTGCCAAGCATAAGCCCTGCGCCGTGAAGGGTATCGAAATCAAGGGGTATATCGAGCTGATCTGCGTCCATAAACATCGTCGAAGCGCCGCCAGGCAGTGCTGCCCTGAACTCATATCCCTCGCGCATCCCCCCTGCAAGCTCAAGAAGCTCGTGGAGTGTAGAACCCATCGGCAGTTCCCAACAGCCGGGGTTATTCACTTTTCCACTCACACCGTATATCTTGGTGCCGGAATCCTTTTCTTTGCCCAAGGATACGAACCACTCGGCGCCATTTTCGATTATTTGCGGCACACAGCTCAGCGTTTCGACGTTGTTGACCACCGTCGGCTTACCCCACAGGCCGCTGGTTCCGGGATAAGGTGGTTTGGACCGCGGCATCGCCGAACGGCCCTCCAGCGCGTTGATCATGCCTGTTTCCTCACCAGCCATATAACGGCCTGCGCTGGCGTGGACATGAATTTGATAGCTCCACCCCGTTCCCAGGATATTCTCACCAAGCCAGCCCTTGGCAGCAGCCTCAGCGATGGCGCGCTTGAGTATCTGGCGGGTGATAATATACTCGTCTCGAATAAAAATATAACCTACATCAGCCTGGCAGGCCCACCCGGCGATAATCATACCTTCGAGAAGTTGGTGCGGGTCGCCATTGACCAAAAATCTGTCCTTAAAAGTGCCTGGCTCCATTTCATCGAAGTTGCAGGCGATATACCGCGGCCGGGCGGATTTTTCGAGAGGGAGCATCGAGCCCCATTTTAACCCAGCCGGAAAGCCGGCTCCTCCACGCCCTCGCAACTTGGAATCCGTGACCGTCTTGACGACATCGGCTGGGGACAACGTAACAGCTTTTTTGAGCCCTCCATAGCCTCCATTGGCCTCGTAAGCATCCACCCACGTGGTTCCCTGCTGTTTCGATATGTTTCTAGTAAGAACAGGGGTCATAGGCTCTCATCCGCGCTTTCTTCTCTTGGGGAAACGCCCAAAGCGTCGGCCAGCGCCTGGTCGATAATTTCCTCGGTGAGATTGCCGATAATCTTGCCGTCTATCATCATCACAGGCGCGATATCGCAGTGGCCCAGGCAAACCGTAGGTAACAACGTAAATTTGCCATCCTCGGTAGTCTCCCCTAATTTTATGTTCAACTTACGCTCCAACAACTCGCGCGCAGATTCATATCCGGTCAACCAGCAGCTTATGCTGTCGCAAATGAGTATGACGTGCTCCCCAACCGGCTGTCTAAAGATCAGGTTGTAGAACGTAGCCACACTGTCCAGCTCCGCACACGACATATCAAGCAGTTCCGCGACATCACCCAGCGCCTCGTCATCAATCCAGCCACGATGGCGCTGGACGACCTTTAGCGCATCGACACACGCAGACCTCGGCGTCGGCGAATGCAACAAATCCTCTTTAATTTCCTCGCACTCTTCGGGAGTCAACATCAGGCCGCGACTGCGCTCCTTTCGTAAAAAATAAATATTAACGGTCTACATCCGCAAGCACGTAGTCCAGGCTTCCTAATATGGCAATCAGGTCCGAAACCAGCAGCCCCCGGCTGAGAACAGGCAGAGATTGCAGATGCGGGAAAGAAGGCGTGCGGATATGACAGCGATAAGCGTAGTTACTGCCATCGCTGATAACGTAATATCCGTTATTGCCCTTCGGCGCCTCCGTAGAGATCATAGCCTCGCCTGGTGGAATCGGCTGGCCCCAGCTTACGGACAGGAAATGGTTGATAAGCGTATCAATGGCGACCATAGTCCCGTCTTTTCTGGGAGGCATAGCATAGCGGCTCTCGCTTTTGTACGAACCTGCAGGCATATTTTTCAGGGCCTGTTCGATTATCCTCACGCTCTGCCGCATCTCCTCCATACGCACGACAGTTCGAGCGAAGCAGTCGCCCTCGGTGGCGGTGGGTATCTCGAAGTCGAATTGATCGTAGCCGGAATACGGCCGCTTCTTACGCAGGTCCCAATCAATGCCGGTGGATCTTAGATTTGGCCCGGTTACGCCCCACTCTATCGCGGACTTGCTTGTATAAAGCCCGATTCCTTTGGTTCGCTGCTGGAAAATGGAGTTGCGAACGATTACCTGATCATATTCTTCAATTCGCGGGCGGAAGTAGGACAGAAAATCCGCTACCAGTTTGTCCCAGCCATCCGGCAGGTCATCAGCCACCCCGCCGATTCTGAACCACTGCGGGTGCATCCTGCCACCGGTTATGGCTTCGATAATATCGAAAACACGCTCCCTGTCGTTAAATGCGAAAAACACGGGAGACATTGCGCCGACATCGGTGGCGTATGTCCCGAACCAGACCAGGTGACTGGCAAGTCGGAACAGCTCGCACAGCATAACCCTGATCACCTGACCGCGTTCCGGCACCTCAATGCCTGCGATCTTCTCTACCGTGAGCAGATATGGCAGGTTGTTTTGCACGCCGCTGAGATAATCGATACGATCCGTGTATGGTATATACGTATGGAAGCTCTGCCGCTCGGCCATCTTCTCAGCTCCGCGGTGATGCCAGCCGATATCGACCGCTAAATCGTCGATCTGCTCACCATCCATCTGCAAAATGACCCTCAGCAACCCGTGAGTGCCGGTATGATGTGGGCCAAAGTTGAGATACATGTGCTCGACGTCTTCGTGCGAAGGAGCGAGACCCCAGCTCTTGGGGTCGATTTTAAGCTCGTTTTCCAGGTATTCCTGGCTCTGCTCGTCGAGGGTGTATCCCTCCATCTCAGTGGCTCGAGCCGGATGTTCCTTACGCAGCGGGTGGCCGACCCAGTCCGTCGGGTTGAGTATGCGGCGCATACACGGGTGATTTTCGACATTAATGCCGAACTGATCCCATATTTCACGCTCATACCAGTTCGCATTTGGCCACAGGTCAACGATGCTTGGTATCGACGGATACTCGCCGAGCAAGGCTACTTTGAGGCGGATATCCTCGTTGCGATCAAGCGACAACAGGTGATAGACCACGCTGAAATCGCAGTCCGGTTGAACCGCCGGCACCCTGCGGGCACGCTCGTCTATGGCAGCGAGGTCGTAAAGCATGCAGTATGGCTTCTCGGCCTCGTTTTTCAGGTGGAATAACACTTCCCTGAGCCGCCCGGATTCGACCCACAGCGTCGGCACACCGTCGCTTGCCCGCTGCTCCACGAATGTAATATCAGGAAATCTGTTCTGTAACTCTCGGATAACGCTCACTTAGACCTCATTTGGCGAGCGGATATCGGTCACCACTTGCCGCTCCTTTCTTTTGAGGTCTCTCATAGAGGGCATTTCCGGTCGTTCGATTCTACCTTCGCCGACCACCCAACTGAGCGGTCGTCTTTCGGAGCCGACCATATCCCGCAGCATCAGCAGCCCCTCAAGGAACGCATCCGGCCTCGGCGGACAACCCGGTACATAGACATCGACCGGCAGAAATCTGTCGACTCCCTGCACCACACTGTAGATATCGTACATTCCCCCGGAGTTCGCACAACTGCCCATAGAAATGACCCATCTTGGCTCCATCATCTGATCGTAGAGTCTCTTAATAACTGGGGCGATCTTTCTGAACACCGTGCCCGCCACGACGATCACGTCGGCCTCACGTGGGGTTCCTCGAATGACTTCAGCTCCGAATCGGGCGATGTCGTATTCGCTCGTAAACGCTGCGCTCATCTCGACAAAGCAACACGACGTGCCGAAACCGAGCGGCCAGATGGAGTTCTTGCGTCCCCAGGCTATGAGATCCTCCAGCCTGGCCAGCAGAAAGTTATGCCGCGTAACGGGTTGTGATTGCAGCAGTGGATAGGTTGTGGAGTCCATTTCTCTTCTCATCGCTCTCTCCGTTGGCTTGCGGCGGAAAACGTGGTCAGTCCTCCGAGTTTCCACACATAGACCAACCCGACTGCAAGTGTAACAATAAACAAAACCGCCAGCCCATACCCAGGCCATCCCAGCTTGCGAGCAGCCACGGCCCAGGCGAATATTATAGCCACTTCCACATCGAAAAGCAGGAAAAACAGCGCTATGAGATAATATGATATCCCATAACGCACACGCGCCGATTCGGTGGGTTGGATTCCCGATTCATAGGGCTGGTCGCGCCCGACAGCGCTGTGGCGGGTTCCCAGGAAGAATGATAATACGACCATGCCCACCACTAAAACAAGGACCATTCCCCCGTAGGCGAGCACCGGCCATATATTGAATGTGGCAACGAAGGTGAACATATTCTGAGACTACTCCAAAAATCATCCGCTTACCTGCCATAATTTTAATAAAAATATAAGGCAGTCTGGAATGCGTTACCCTAATAGCAGAGCATTAAAACCTGCCGGGAGGGGAATTTCGGGATATTGGATGCTACTTATTTTGCAATCGAAAACCGATAAGCTCGAAAAACTTGAAAAGCAGATTCCTCGCTGCGCTCGGAATGACAAGAGGGTGTCGACTGGCAAGGGGGCGCCGAATGAGAAAAGTGGTAGCGATTCCAAAATTGCTATCTTTGGCGAGCGGGGTAGAATAAGATGCAGGGAGGAGAGCTGTGATTCTCATCGGGACATCGGGGTTTAGTTATGAGGATTGGAAGGGCGTTTTCTATCCTGAAAACATTAAAAAGGCCGATATGCTGGCCTATTATGCGCGCTCGTTTGCCGCAATTGAGATCAACGCCAGCTACTACACCATACCGGGAGCCGCCTCGTTCGCGGGGATGGCGCGCAAGGTTCCGGATAACTTCGAGTTCGTGGTGAAGGCGCATAAGGACATGACCCACGCCGAAGGATTGGACAGTAGGACTTTCGACATATTCAAAGGATCAATTCAGCCTCTTATAGACGCCGGCAAGTTTGGCTGCGTGCTTGCGCAGTTTCCGTGGAGCTTCAAATGTACTGCCGATAATGCGGCGAAGTTGAGGGGCTTCAAAGATATGCTCGAAGAGCTGCCGACGGTGGTAGAGTTCCGCAATGCGGAATGGGTAAACGAGGAGGCGTTTGAGCTGTTAAGGGAACTGGAGTTGGGGTTCTGCGCGGTCGATGAGCCGCATTTAAAGGGCCTGATGCCGCCGGTTGCTGCGGTGACATCGCCGATTGGCTACGTGCGATTCCACGGTCGCAATGCGGCAAAATGGTGGAAACACGACCACGCCTATGAGAGATACGATTATCTGTATACGGAAGACGAACTAAGCGAGTGGATGCCCAGGATAGCCGACATCGACTCGCAAGCCACTAAGACCTACGTCTTTTTCAACACCCACTATAAGGCCAAAGCTGTAAAAAGCGCTAAGCTGTGCGCGAAGATGCTGGGGGTGCTCCTGCCCTCAGAAGAGGCGTCTGGGGCGGCGATGGGCGAATTGCCGTTCTAGCAAAATTAGTATACATTTGTATGTCAAAGCCGTTGACAAACACTTGTTCGGTGCCTATAATCCCAATAGTGCAAGGCCTGCTCTACCGGATGGTTTCGCAGCGCATTAGTATAGCATTGAGGCTTATAGTTGGACAGACATATACTTCATATCAGGCTGGATGCGTTTTTTGCCACCGTCGAGCAGCGACGTCGGCCTAATTTGCGCAGCAAGCCGGTTATAGTCACTGAGCCTAAAGGAAATATCAGCGGAATCGTCACATCTGCCTCCAGAGAAGCCAGAAAACTCGGCATAAACGAGGGTGACAGCGTGCGGCAGGCCCAGAGGATGTGTCCTGAGGTGGTTCAATTCCGGTCTGATTACACTGCATATAGACTGGTATTTGGCGAATTCTTAGACATACTTGCACAGTTTACCCCTCTTCTTGAACCGGATGGCCTCGGCAGCGCCTATATGGATGTCACCGCAAGTGAGGCATTGTTCGGGGAGCCGTCGCAGATTTGCGCAAGGATCATATCGGAGGTCTCGGCCCGGCTGGATATGCCGCTTTTAATTGGATGTGCGCCTAATAAGCTGTTGGCAAAGATCGCCTCGGGCAGGGGGAAGTGGTTTGTCAGGGTGAGGCCGGGTGGAGAGGCGGCATTTCTCGATGCGCTGCCTGTTTCGGCTTTGGATGTTGTTACAAATAAGTTAGCCAGGCGATTAGACGAGCTTGGGGTGACGAAAATCGGGGAGCTTGTCCGGATTGGTGAGCCTGTGCTGGTGAGGCAGTTTGGGCCAGCCGGCAGCGTGATTCACAAACAGGCCGCAGGAATCGACTATAGCCCGGTCGCTGCGGGGTATCCTGCTGAGGCTATTGCAGTCGAACATACGTTCTCTTACCCTCTCGAGGAACCCGCTGAAGTAGAGGCGTATATCAAACCCCTAAGCGCTGATCTTGTTGGCAGGCTGCGGGAGAAAAACATTCTTGCCGGTGAGATTATGCTGGATTTGGAAGGACAGCCGGCCTATTTCAAGTTCAAAACCCCGACCTGCTCCACCTACACCATAACGCAGGCTCTGAACAAGCTGCTGAAATCGATAATGAAGCCCGGTATGGAGGTGTCGAAACTAAGAGCTGAGCTGTCGGAGCTTACCGCAGGGGAAGGCTTTCAACTTAGCCTGATAGGGGAAAATGAGCGTGGAAATCGGTTGAATCGAGTGATTGAAACGCTGGTGGACAGGTTCGGCGAGGGTGCGGTGTTCTTCGCCGGAGGATTGCGGCCTACGTAGATATGCAGCGGGATATACAGGTAATACTTAATAACAAACACGCACCGGTCGCATTTGAGTGGCAGGGCAGAATGCGGCGCGTGAAAGAGGTGCAGGAGTGCTGGAGGCTTGTCGGCGCGTGGTGGGACGATGGGGCTGAGCGGACGTTCTTTCGCGTGATAACAGAACACGGCGGCATCTATGAACTATGTTTCGACCATGCCAGATCGGCGTGGCAGTTGAGCAATATAAGAGATTGAAATGGCATTTACACACCTACACGTCCATTCTAATTTCAGTTTCCTGGACGGCGGCAGCAGCGTACAGGCGCTGGTGGACCGGGCAAAGGCAGTCGGCTGCAAGTCCCTTGCGATTACAGACCACAACGGACTTTACGGTGCGGTGAGGTTCTATGAATATGCGAAGAAAGTGGGGATTAAGCCGATTGTTGGGGTTGAGATGGATGTGGAGGCGGAAAATGGCATTTATCATATCGTGCTGATCGCAAAAAACCTCAATGGATACTCGAATTTATGTAAGATCGTCACCCGCGCCCAACTCTCGCACAAAAAAGGTGAAGCAGCGGCCAGCATTGATGTGATTAAGCAGCACTCAAGCGACCTTTTCTGCCTCTCCGGATGTCCTAAAGGGGAGGTACCGTCGCTGGTCGCATGCGGCAAAATTGATGAGGCGAAGGCTGCCGCTTTGAGGTGGATGGAGATATTCGGGCGCGATGGTTTTTTGATAGAGATGCAGAATAATATGCTCCCCGGCACCTCGCTGCTGAACTCTCAATTAGCCGAACTCGCACCTGAACTTGGCCTGAGAATCGTCGCAACCAATAACGTCCATTATGCAGAGAAGGAGGATTTTAAGGTTCAGGATGTGCTGGTGTGCGTGCAGACGCTGACTACCCTCGACGACTCGCACCCACTGCGTAAGCGTAACAGCGAATACTATCTAAAGACTCCTAAGGCTATGGCTAACCTGTTTCGGCGATATCCACAGGCGTTGAAAAATGCCGAGTGGGTGGCACAGCAGTGTGATCTCGATTTGGGGTTGGGCACTTTTCGATTCCCTGATTATCCGCTGCCGGAAGGGGAGACTGCATATAGTTATCTCTGCAAGCTGTGTTTCGATGCGCTGGAGAAGTTGTATCAACCGATTACTCCCGGTGTGCTGGAGCGGCTTAATCACGAGTTAAAGGTGATAAACGACCTCGGATTCCCGGAGTATTTTCTGGTGGTGTGGGATATCGTGCAGTATGCGAAATCCAATGGAATCAGGTGCTCCGGAAGAGGGTCGGCGGCGGATTCGCTGGTGGCCTATTGCCTTGGAATCACGATAGCGGACCCGATTGAGCATAATCTGCTGTTTGAGCGGTTTCTTAATCCTGAGCGAAGAGGGATGCCGGATATCGATATAGACTTCGACGCGGCACGACGCGATGAGGTGATTGAGTATATATATAATCGTTACGGCACCACGTTCGGGGATAATTTGAGCGTCGATACCTCTACGGAAGATAAGGTCGCGATGGTCTGCACGGTAAGTTGTCTGAAGGCGCGGTCGGCCATACGCGATCTGGGCAAGGCGATGGGGTTTGCCAATGACGATATCTCCCGCCTGGCCTCCGCCCTGCCCCACATCGGCGGGAGGCGTATTCGGGAGGCCATAGAAAAATATCCTGAACTGCGTAATTCCAATTTGCCAATAGCCCGGATGGAGACTCTTATAGACATCTGCGAGAAAGTCGACGACTTCCCACGGCATCTGAGCGTGCATTTGTGCGGGGTCGTGATAAGCAAAGGGCCTCTGACCGACCTCGTGCCTCTGGAATGGGCCACGAAAGGGGTGATCGTCAGCCAGTTTGATAAGGATGATATAGAGGCGCTCGGCCTGGTTAAGATGGATATACTCGGTCTGCGCAATCTGTCAGCAATTGAGGATTCGCTGCCAGCTATAAAGAAAAACTACAGCGTCGAGCTTGATATAGATAATATACCGTTCGACGATGAGCCGACATACGAAATGCTGCGAAGCTGTGACACGGTGGGGTGTTTTCAGGTGGAATCGCCTGGAATGAGGGGGCTGCTGGGCAGGTTGCAGCCGAGGGTATTCGACGACGTGATCGCGCAGATATCGCTCTTTCGCCCCGGCCCGATGCAGGCGGATATGATAAACCCGTTCATCGCGCGTCGTCACGGGGAAGAAGAGGTCACGTACCCCCACCCCAGCCTTGAACCGATCCTCAAGGAGACCTATGGGGTGATCCTTTATCAGGAACAGGTGATATCGGTATCGCACGCGCTGGCGGGGTTCAGTTATGGCCAGTCTGACTCACTGAGACGTGCGATGACCACCGACCGCAGCCAGGAAGAAATGGAGAAGATAAAAGAGTCGTTCATTGAGGGCGCTAAAAAGAAAGGGGTGGATTTGCTGATCGCAGAGGATGTGTTCTCCAAACTGCGTGCATTCGCGGCCTACGGATTCTGCAAGGCGCACGCGGCCTCGTTTGCCAAGATCGCATTTCAGACCGCTTACCTCAAAACCCACTATCCCGCCGAGTTCTTTGCGGGCATATTGAATAACGAGCCGATGGGGTTTTATCCGGCAAACGTGATCGTGGAAGAGGCCCGCAGGCTGGGAATTGAACTGCTTGAGGTAGATGTGAACCTGAGCGAGGCGAGGGATGTCCCGCTTGCGATTATCGATAATGACCGAACGGTGAAAGCTATACGCATAGGGCTAAATCACGTTAAAAACATAAGCGAGGCAGAGGTGGAGTCGATTATTAAGGCCCGCAATATTCGACCGTTCTCTTCGTTTGCCGACTTCTGCCTGCGGACGAAATGCGACCGGCCGACTATAGAGAATCTGATCAACTGCGGGGCGTTCGATTCGTTTGGGATTCCAGCCGGCAAGCTGATGTGGCTTGTGGGCGAGATCGCTGATGTTATTCGCAAGTCTAAAGCAGAGGGGGCGAAGTCGTCGCAACTGTTCGATGGTATCAACGCAAGCGACCTGGATGCGAGGCTGGCACATCTTCCGGATGGCCCAAAACTGACCCCGCATGAGCGTGTGCGGATGGATTATGAGATATTGGGGCTGTCTACGATCTGTCATCCTATGGTCTTTTATAGAAATAAACTGAAAAAAGCGAAAGTAGTGCAAAACAGGAAAGTGCGGGAGGTAGAGGATGGCACATTCGTAAAGGTGGCGGGAGTGGTGGTGGTATGTATGCGGCCGCCGACCAGATCAGGCACAGTGGTGGTGTTTATCACCCTTGAAGACGAAACCGGCCTTGCGGATTGTGTTATATTTCCGAAGGTCTATGAGAAGTGCGGCCCGGTGATTTTCAATAGTCCTGCGCTGATAATCGAGGGAAAGGCGCAGATAAACGGCAACAGCTTCTCGATAATCGCCAGTAACGTCAGACCATTGAGCGCGCACTATCGTACCGACAGCACCACCGACATCAAGCCGTTTAAGGAACGACTACGCAGCGCCGGTCAGCGGAGTTTTGTGAGAAGCGTGGGCGTGTGACCCTATTTTGAACGCCTCTCCTCAAGCCGCCGATCCAAACCGGACAGGATTCTCTTGCGGAATCGCAGCGCGTCAGGGGTGACCTCGAGCAATTCATCGTCGCCCAGAAATGACAGCGCCTGCTCCAGAGTGAAATGCCTGGGCGGGGTTATCAGCACCGTTGCGTCCTCAGTAGATGCACGCATATTGGTCTGCTTCTTGGCCTTGCAAATGTTGACGACCATGTCGTCTGAGCGGGCGTTTTCACCCACTATCTGACCTTCATAGATCTCCTCGCCCGGCGTCACAAACAGGGTAGAACGTTCCTGAAGAGGGGCTATAGCGTAGGCTGTGGCCCGGCCGGTCTCCTTTGCGATAAGGCTGCCCCTGGAACGAGCACTGATCTCCCCGCGATGTGGGCCGTATTCGAGAAATATCCTCGACATCATCCCAAGCCCCATCGTGATCGTGAGAAACTCGGTCCTGAACCCGATCAACCCACGAGTCGGGACGTGGAATATCAGGCGGTTCATCCCGGCCTCGTCCTTGTCTATTGACACCATATCCCCTTTTCGCGCCGCCAATTCCTGAATGACCGCGCCGACGCTGCTGTCTGAGATGTCTATGGTAACCTCTTCAATCGGTTCACAGAGGACGTGGTCAATGGTCTTTGTGATGGCCTTGGGTTTGCTGACGCATACTTCGTAGCCCTCACGGCGCATCGTCTCCAGCAGAATCGCGAGTTGCAATTCGCCTCGGCCGGATACATTGAGCGAGTCCGGGCTGTCGGTCGGCTCGACTCTCAGACTGATATTGGTCTTGATCTCTCGGTTGAGCCTCGCCGAGATATTGCGCATAGTGACGAGCTTGCCGCTTTTGCCGGCCCACGGCCCGTTGTTTACAATGAAATCCATCGAGACGGTTGGTTCGTCGATTTGGATCGGCTCCATCGCCTCCGGTGCATCGGCGTCGGCGATGGTCTCCCCTATATCGGCCTCGTTGCATCCGGCAAGCAGGATAATATCGCCTGCGGAGGCTTCCTCGACCTCAACCCGTCTGAGTCCTTCATAAACGAAGAGCTTATTGACTTCAAAAGTCTCTGTCGAGCCATTTCGACGAATAATCGCCAGTTTCTGGGAGCGATATACCGTGCCTCGCAGTATTTTGCCGCCGGATAACCTGCCAAGATGGTCGTCGTAGTCGAGGCTCGTTACCTGAAGCTGGAAGGGTTTGTCCAACTCCGCAGCAGGCGGTGGGACGTGATTCAATATCATCTGAAACAGCGGGTCAATGTCGGCTCCTCTGGCAAGCGGATCCGCGGTGGCGTAGCCCTCGGCGGCAGAGGCGTACAGGCAGGGGAAATCGAGTTGATCCTCATCGCAGCCAAGTTCGATTAATAAATCCAGAACCTCGTCCTGCACTTCTTTTGGCCTGGCGCCGGGGCGGTCGATTTTGTTTACGACAACAACCGGCTTCAAGCGTAGTTCGAGAGCCTTTTTCAGCACGAATCTCGTCTGCGGCATGGGGCCCTCGCAGGCGTCGACCAGCAGAAGCACTCCATCGACCGATCGCAGCACGCGCTCTACTTCTCCGCCGAAATCGGAGTGGCCGGGAGTGTCGACTATATTTATCTTGACGCCATTGTAGTGGACTGCGGTGACTTTAGAGAGGATGGTGATCCCCTTTTCGCGCTCCAGGTCGCCGGAATCCATAACCCGCTCGGCGATTTGCTGGTTGGCTCGAAATGCCCCGCTCTGGCGAAGGATGGCGTCGACCAGGGTGGTTTTACCGTGGTCTACGTGGGCGATTATCGCCACATTTCTCATGTCCTGACGCAAGCCGGTGGATATTTGAGGTTGTTGCATTGTTTGTTGCATATAATTCATAAATGGTTGCCAATTAAACGGCAAAAACGGCCGGCGCTCACACACGAGACCCGGCCGCTTGGGTGTATCGCTGTTTGATATTTTTATTTTATCAGCCGATGCGCGGTGAGGTCAATAAAAATGGGCCACAGTAGTAGGGCTCGCTTAAATTTTTTGAGCTTGAATAGCGAGTCAATACGGGGTATAATAAAGTTGCCACAATTCCTCGAAATTGCGTCTTAAAATGTGGGGGTGATTGGTGTTGACAGGGGAGTGGTTGGCCTGAGTTGCGAGCCGAGGTTGGTCGGTTGGCCTCGTAAAAAGCCGTCCAAAACATAAACGCGAATAACAATTACGCACTCGCTGCCTAAGAGCAGCGCATTCGCCCGTTCTGAGTCGGTGTGAACGGATCCGAGTGTAACTAGAACCGACTTGCTCGACAAACCAAGTCCGGCAGTTGTCGAGGACACCCTTACGGACTGGGGCCGATGTATCCCGCCTGCAGGAGACTGACGCCCGAGATTAAAGTGCAGGATATGCTCGTAGACGCTCTGGTTTGCCTTCTCTTGGACCCGGGTTCAAGTCCCGGCACCTCCACCATCATGTCAAAGACTTAATCGTCTCTTATTGTTCATGCATGTGAACTGCGCCACGCTCATGTTGTGATGATGTGAACGTGGTTTTGCTTTGTATGCTGCCTGAGTTTGTGACAAACCCCTTTGGACTTGGTTGGGGCGGATGTTACTCCGAAATGCCCTCAACCGGTTCTCTTTGGGGCGGTTTTCTCTGTTTTCCGTAGAGTTTTTGTGGAATGGGAATGCGCCAAACCGCAAACACCGCGACCACGCGAACTAGCAAATGTTGACAAAGGGAATTTAGCAGGCTACCATACTATCGAAGAACTAGCAGCGGCACAACTCCCTGATAGCACCGACGGAGGTGGAAGATGAATCTGAACACATCAAGATCACTGTTAAGCATATCTGCGTCGATTGTGGAGGAACAGGAGAAGGCAAAGTTGAGGGCAACATCTGTGCGGTATGTGCATGCGAGTTTCCAGTAGTCGAGGAGGAGATAAGTCCAACAGAATTGACACAGCTATTGAGGCCAGCGGAGTAATCGTGCACTGTATAGAAAACGGATTGGTCGCGACGCACTGTCTCAGGCACGGACTTCCAGTGCCAGCTTGTAGACTCGTGTGTTCAGAATGCAGTGATAGAAGAAACACCTCGAAATGAAGCTTGAGATTGAGACCAGCGGTGGGTGGGTCACTTTAGCCGAGTCGCAACAGCCCGTTGTCGTCAGGAGCCGGCCTAGTGTGTCTGCATTTCCGGAAAGCATAACAGTAATCCTCTTGTTAGACACGGCTGCAAACGCGCTAGGTGTGTCGCATCTGCGGACTGCGTTGGAATGAGGAGATCAAGCCCAGATACGTTTGTCGAAGAATTGGTTTGAAATGATTGCCTACACGGGACGAGTTGTTGTTGAAGAGGCGCAGTACGCCCTTGAGTGTGAACTCTTCTAGTCCCAGACGGCACAGCTTGGTTACTACATATAGGAGGTTGCATTGTCTAGAACAGTATTCAAAAAAATAACTTGTGCTCTTGCCCTATTCGGGGCACTCGTGCTTGAACCTAGTGTTAGTTACGCGCTTGACGGAACCTATCAATACATGGAAGCCAAAACAGGCTTTGGATTACGTCTCGTGTTGTTCTCTGACGAAACCGGACGCCTGGAGAGCATAACGCCTGCTGGGCAAGTATTCATTACTGGCTGCAAATACCAAGTTAAGGATAAGGAAATCGTCGTAAAGGCAGCAGCCTCAGCCAATCTCGGACCGCAGTTCTATTACTCTGGAAAGGTTGTGCCTGAGGATGAGAGCATCTTACTCCTTGCTGGAGCAGAAGAGTCATCGAAGTCACCTATTATCATGAACCTGAAGTTGGCTAGAACTGGACCAGCCCTCGACAAGCCTAAGATTCAGTCTGACAAGGCTGTAACAAGTGGCTTCCTCGTGGGCAAGTACCAATATGTAGAAGAGAATATGACAGGGATGATTCGGCTCCTATTCAATGAGAACGGTACTTGTGTGCTAGAGATGAAGCCAGCCAACGGACCAATGATAGACATGGATTGCACATATCAACTACAAGGAAACGATGTAACAGTAACTGTACGCGTCCCACACAGCAATACGACTATTCTTTACAAAGGGAGTGTAGCTGATGACCGGCAGAGCTTAGTGATCACTAGGACTGTGGATGTGAGTACCGGTCAAGTTACCAAGGCAGACAAGAAGTTCAGTTTCGCTGGACGTTGATATCATGGTGTAGCAGGCTCACATTCGTCTGGCCATAGAAATGCCGTCCGAAGCAACTCACGAGACCATGTAAACAAAGCAACCTAACAATTGGCTCTCCAGTCTCGCTCAAACCACCTTTTGGACTTGAGAGAATTTCCTGACGATTGTTGGAGGGGACTGCTCCTCCACCGTGTTAGAGGTTGGTAGCTGGATGTTGGAAAGCCCTGGCTTTGTGCTGGGGCTTTTTTGCTACCGATAGCTTGCCCCACCCCAATTATGGGTATACGATATAACACCGAAAAGGAGAAGTTATTATGGCTTTGATTGAAAATGCGTGTTTGCAGACGCTTGAAGTTGCGGAGTATGTGACTATCGTAACCCAGGGCGAGACGGAGCCACATTTGGTGGCGACCTGGGGGGATTATATTCGTGCGCTGGGAATTGGTGAGGATTCCCTGGTGGTGCCTGTGGGACATCTGCAGACTACCGAAGCTAATCTCAAAAAAGATCCCAGGGTGCAGGTTCTGGCGGCTTCTCGTCAGGTTATGGGAACATATGGCCCTGGACAAGGGTGTCTGTTTGCAGGCACCGCTGAGATAATAACCGAAGGCGAACTCGTAGATAAGGTAAAAGAGAAGTTTCCCTGGGCGCGTGGGGCGATGCTTATTCGAGTGGAGTCGGCAAAGACGCAGTTGTAGAAGATTCAACCCGACGCAAGGGCCTTTCGGCTCTGATAAAAGTATAAAGCCCCGGTGTGAAAGCCAGGGCTTTTGTTATCTGTGGAACTTTGCAAGTGGTGGGCGGTATTGGATTTGAACCAATGGCCTCTTCGGTGTCAACGAAGCGATCTCCCCCTGATCTAACCGCCCAGGTGCAGTAAACATTATAATGCCTGGCTTTCGACTTGTAAAGCGTTTTCGGGCCTTTTAGAGGATTATAGTTGCACGATAGCGAATAGGCATTAAGCTACGTCATATGGAGTTGTATTTATGAACCGTACTCTGATTCTAGTGGCGATTATTGCCGGATTAGTGGGTGGGTGTTGTCAGGCGGCATCCGTCGCACCTGTCTGGGTGCTGCAGATTGATGGCCAAATCGACCCCGCTATGGCTGGATATATCTCCCACAGAATCAAAGACGCTGAAAATGCGGCCGCACAGGCTGTACTGATCACGCTGAACACCCCTGGTGGCTTGATGAGTTCTATGGAGGATATCATCAAGGCGTTTTATAGCTCCACCATTCCCATAATCGTCTACGTATCCCCGGAAAACGCCAGAGCTGCATCGGCGGGAGGATATATCGCTATGGCGGCGGATATCGCAGCTATGGCCCCGCATAGCCGCATAGGCTCGCTGTCTCCGGTAGCGATGGGGCCATCAGGGGACGAACAGAAAATGTCAAATACTATGCAGCGCAAGATGGTAAATGACGCCGTATCCGAGGTGCGAGGGATCGCAAAAAAACGCGGCAGAAACGCGGACTGGGCTGAAAAAGGCGTACGTGAAGCTGCGAATGTCACAGCCGAGGAGGCGGTGAAACTTAACGTAGTCGATCTGTTGGCAGATAATAATCGAGACCTTATGCGCAAATTAGATGGCAGGAAAGTGAAGATGTCCACCGGCCCTACCGTCGTGCTGCATACGGCAAAGGCGCCGCTGGTCGAAAAACCTATGAGTAGTTGGCAGACTTTCCTGCATTATCTGAGCAACCCGATGATTGCCCTGCTGCTGTTGCTGATGGCGACCTATGGGATAATATTTGAGCTGTCCAACCCAGGAGCGATCCTGCCGGGGGTGGTAGGGGGGATTTCTGTAATCCTGCTGTTATATTCATTCAGCGTGCTGCCAATTAACGTAGCCGGTTTCGCCTTTATTGCGCTGGCCATTGCATTGTTTATTGCGGATGTGTATGCGCCTAGTCACGGTATATTGTCCGTCGGGGGGGTGATCAGCCTGTTCTTTGGATTAATGATGCTTTTTAGCTCGCCGCAAGGGCCGATGATCCCGCTGTGGATATTGGGATTGGTGGCTATACTGACCGGTGGGTTCTTTGTATTTATAGTCGCGATGGGGTTAAGGGCGCTGAGAAGGCCGTTTATCGCCGGCCGCGAGGGGGTTGTTGGACACATCGGGCAGGCCAGGACCGACTTGAATCCGTCCGGACATATATTTGTGGACGGCGCGCTGTGGACCGCCACAAGCGAGTCCGGGACAATTAACAAAGGGGAAAATGTGCTTGTAGTCGCGATGGATGGGTTAAAATTGACCGTCAGAAGAGACGGCCAACCCGACGTAGACAAAGCTCAATAGTTACTGGAGGTTTACAATGGAAGGTATTCTGGTTGTCATAGTAGTTGCGGTTTTCGTTTTAATCGTAGTGGGCAACTCCGTGAGAGTGATTCGCGAGTGGGAACGGGGAGTTCTGCTGCGTTTTGGTCGCTTCGATCATATCAAAATGCCGGGAATCAGGCTGGTTTGGCCGATTATCGACAAGATTTTGATAATCGACACTCGAGTCGTGACTATGGACGTGCCTAAACAGGAGATCATCACTAAAGACAACGTTTCGGCGATGGTGGACGCGGTGGTATTCTTCCAGGTGGTCAATGCAGAGTACGCTGTGACTAAAGTAGAGAACTGGGTTAGGGCGACGTCTCTGCAGGCGCAGACGAGCTTGCGAAGCGTGATCGGCCAATCGGAACTGGACCAGCTACTATCCGAGAGAGACAAGATCAATATGAGTCTACAGAATATAATCGACGAAGTGACTGAGCCTTGGGGCATTAAGGTCACGGCGGTCGAGGTCAGGGACGTAACTTTGCCGGATACGATGAAGCGCGCTATGGCGAACCAGGCGGAAACCGAGCGTGAACGACGGGCGAAGATCATCAACGCAGAAGGCGAGTTCCAGGCTGCTCAGAAACTTACTGATGCAGCGGATGTTATAAGCGCGAATCCCCAGGCTCTTCAATTGAGATATCTGCAGACCCTGCGCGAAATTGGCTCGAGCAGCAACACAACTATTGTGTTTCCGATGCCGATTGATTTGATAGAGCCGCTGAAGGCATTACTTGACAACCTCAGCCCCACTGGAGAAAAGAAATCGGAATAATTCTCGTTATGGCGCCGGATCTTTGCCGTTTTGTGGCTGGATCCGGCGTTTTTTGCGTTTTGCCCTATTGCTCTACAGAACCAGATTCGACTTCGTGCCAACCGGTATTGTCCACACTGACACCCATCAGTTTTGTCCTGACCTGCACAAAAAGTGTCCTGTCGAAGTTGAGCTTCTCAAGCGGAAGAGCGACCTCTAAAACATTATTTTTTGCCGCCCAAACAACGCCTGAGGGCTTGGCGGGGGACTTTAATCTGATAGCCAGCGAATACTTGTCGTTCTCATCAGATTTGGAGATCCCTCTGAAGTTGATATAGTAGGTGAGGCGTTTGGATAGCCGGCGCACGGTATCGACTCTAACGTAGAGTTTTTGATGATCCCGGCACAGGTATACAGCCCGCACATCCCCTCCTCTATTTAGCTCGGTGAGCACATAGTCACCGACTGTATCAAGAACAGCAGGCGGTATGCCGAACCAGTCGTCGAGTTCGCCGTCGATTGTTATGGTTGAGTGCGGCACTAAAACGACCTGGCTGACAGGACTGTTGCCGAATATCTCGTTGTTGCGGGCGAAACTGAGCAGGAAGTTGCGCTCCACATCAACCTGAGTCGAGTAGGTCATAATCGCACTGCGCTTGCGTGCGGCTATCTCTGGAGAGAGAGCAAGCGAGTACCATTTGGTGTTAGTCTGAACGAGGCCGTGTGGAGGCGCGAGAGGCTCGTTTTTGCGGTCACCTTTCGGCACAGGCCAGTCCCCTCGATGCACGATATATGTATGTACTTTGATGGCGTTCGGCATCTGTGCCTGTATTTGTTGCAGAGCTGCAGAGACGAAGCAGTAGGTGGCGTGATGGTCGGGATGATTATCACACGGATGCGGCAGATAAACATCAGTCGGCCGATCTGCTTTAAGCACTTTCACGATGTCGTTTAGCAGGCTCTCGCCGCAGTATGGAGCGTTCGGGGTGAGTGAATTCTCGTAAGGGGAGTGATCGACGTGAGTAGCGTGCGAAACGTAGAGCTCATCTGGCAGCCAGTAATTGTTCCAAAGTTGAGCTATTCCCCTATCGGGATAGCCGAGAAAAGTGACCTGGTTTGGTTCTACGCCGAGTTGAGCTAATGCGCGGAGGGTCTCTTTCTGGCGCTTATATGCAAATTTGATACATTTTTGTGCAGTGACGCGAATAGTGCCATAAGCTCTTCCGGCGGCGATTCTGAATCCGTCGCCGTTTGTGATCAACACCACCCGCACATCAGCCCCGTTATTTACAGCGGTAGCGAGCATGCCTCCACAGCCAAGGGTCTCGTCGTCCGAATGCGGGGCGAATACTATTATGCGGTCGCCGGGTTTGTGCGGGGCAGCCACAGGCAAACTGACGTGCGCCTGCCATTCGTTTGCGAGATGAATTCGATACTGAATCGCAACCGTTGCCAAAACCACGACCGCTGCGATTACCAAGATGAGCAGCTTGGTCGCCCGCAATGTCCGGTGAATTAGATGTGTGTTCACATGTGTAGAGGCCTGGCGGAGTGGCTGGGATTCGAACCCAGGAGCGAGTTACCCCGCTACAGCATTTCCAGTGCTGCTCCTTCGACCAACTCGGACACCACTCCGTGAGTAAAATGATAACACACCGACCTGCGGATGGTCAATCGGCATAAGGCCATTTGACGCCACTAAACGAGCAAATATATAGACACCAACCCGCAAGCGATCCCCAACCATTGGCGTGCCGATAAGCGCTCGTTCCAGGCAAAGTAGGATATTATAGCGGTGAGAGCGATGTTACCGCAGCTCCTAACTGGAAAAGCGACCATCCCGGGCACCGTTCGTAATGCCAAAAGCAGCAAAAACATTGCAATAGCGCCAATTACTCCCATAACCGTTCCTAAAATGGCATCCTGCCTGCGGGTCTCGTGTTTGACGATGAGGAACGTAACAAGGCCGCATACGATCCCGGCTCCCCAAAATCCAATGCTATATAGCCCCATATGACCACCCAGGTTGAGGGGATCAAGCGCGCGATTGGATATCTGGCTGACACCAGTAAGCAGAAACGCTACAATCAACAAAAACAGGCTCATTGGGCACCCTTCTTCTTTTCATTACCGGGATTGCAGAGTATAAACGCAATCGGAATCAGCGCCAGGCCGATTAGTTGCCTGCCGGTGGGGTGTTCGCCCCAGATGAAGATCGATGCGGCCACAGGAAAGCCGACGGCCAATCCGATCACAGTCCACGAAACCGCCAGCACGCCGGTGCGAATATGATAGAAAAATGCCAGGGTAGATATATAGCAGGTGATTCCCGTCGCAAAACCGAGCACCGCCGCAGGGGTGGACCAACCGCCTCCGGTTTGCTGATAATAGATAATCGAGACTGCTGTTGCTCCGACGTAGACCCAGGTGTTCACCGAGGTTAGCTCGCACTTGTATTTGCCGGCCAATTTATAGCACAGCGCCCACATCGTCACCAGAGCCGTGGAAAGAAAGAGATACAGATAACCCAATAGCGTCTCCAGTATTCTAAGACAAGTATCGGGACTCAACTTTCAAGCCCCGATACCTAAGCGTTACTTATATAACAATCTCAATCACGAATCGAAATATCGCGCGATTTCGTCGCGGTCGAAGGCGGGAACCTCCTCGCCTTCGGCAAAGCGTATACCTGTCTCAGGTTCGGTGATTGTGCCGATTTCAGCCGCGATTACCCCAGCCTCCTCGAATCGAGCCAGCATCTGATCAGCCTGACCAGAATCGGCTGCAATTAACAGGCTGCCGGACGCAATTAAGCCCAACGGGTTCAAGCCAACCACGTCGCATATAACGCGACACTCTTCAAGAACCGGTATGGCCTCGCGTTGAATAATAGCCCCTTTTTCCGATGCGCCCGCAAGCTCTCTGATTGCAGTGGCCAATCCGCCCTCGGTTGGGTCGTGCATAGCGGTTACGCCGCCGTTATTCATCGCGATGCGAGCATATCGTAACACGCCGATACCAGGATCGTCCAGCAAATATTTTGCGCGTTCGATCAATTCTGATTTTATCCCATCAATAGGCTCATTAGCAAGAATTGCAGTGCCTTCAACCGCTATTGGCCCTGCGAGCAGCAGCGCGTCCCCTACTCTTGCGCCTTTGTTGCTGATAAGAGACTCTTCGTCTACCTCTCCGAGCATGCAACCGGATATCACGACGCTGTTTACAGATGATGTGATCTCGGTGTGGCCGCCTATCAGCGTTACGTTGATAGCCTGGCAAGCTTGTTCGATATCGTCAAAGATAGACTGAACATCGGATTCTGAACTGCCTGGCGGAAGAAGTATCGTGGCCAGAAAGTGCCGTGGGACTCCACCCATTACGGCGATATCGTTGGCGTTTACGTCTACGGCGTATTGGCCGACCCGGTCTGTTGCAAACGTGATCGGATCGGTTGCCGCGACCAGAATACCGCCGGCGAATCTTACCGCAGCCGCGTCTTCGCCGTACGCTGGGCCGATAATCACCCGTGGGTCCGTGCGCGTGCGGGAAAGCAGGCGCGTCAATATGTCCGCCGGAAGTTTACCGGTTTCTATTTTACGAGGCATAATGATCCTACAATTTCACGCTCTGTGGCACTTTGTCGAGAGTATAGAACTCGTGCTCGACACGATCGGGGTAGACTTTCCAGATTCGAAAACCAACATCCGGCGGCTCGCCTTCTGATTTGCTTAATGCGCCACTGGTGACAAGCGTCATCCCACCGCAGGTAGCCGATTGTTCATGGTGCAAGTGCCCTGAAATGGCATAGTCTACCCCATAGCGGTTCATAAGTTGCAAATACTCGGTGCGCAAGGCGAGTGGGACGTTTTGATATCGATCCGGTTCATCGGCTTTATTCAGGAAGAAAGGCTGGTGCATACATACAAATATATGGGTGGGTTTGGAGGCTCTGGCACTCTCCAGCGTCTCGACCAGCCATTTGCGTTGCTCTTCGCGATAAGCCTCATCTGCGCCATTGCCGAGCAGGCAACCGTTGATAGCGATAAACTGCGCGCCGTTATACGAAAAGCTGTAGTAGTC
Organism: Armatimonadota bacterium; assembly: GCA_050948905.1. Lineage (GTDB taxonomy): Bacteria > Armatimonadota > UBA5829 > UBA5829 > UBA5829 > DTKD01. The sequence continues at coordinate 2,795,964 of JBMNES010000001.1, forward strand.
CTTGCCGAAAATCTTTCTGTAGCCCACAATATCTGCCGCTGTTGGCGCATTGCCGACATCGTGATTGCCGGGCAAAAGTTTAAGCGGAATATCCGGGTTAATTTCACTTGCTATTCGATAGAACTCGCGCACTTGCTTCGGGTCGCGCTTGGCATTAGTCAAATCGCCAGTTATTAACACAAACGCAGGTTTGAGGCGATTAATATGCTCCACGGCTTTGGTGAAGTGCTCTATCTCGGCCACCATGTCTTTGTTGCTGGTAGTAAAACCTAGCTGCGGGTCGGTGATGTGCACGAAGAAGAACGGCGCATTAGCTGCCATTGCCGCGCATAGAGTCACCAACAGAAGCGTAAGTACAAATAAACTGGTTCGCAGATTTCTCATTTTATCTCTCCTATTTTCCACCCATTCCGGATAGCTTGATGCCTTCGACGAAGTAGCGTTGGTTAAAGATGAATAGCAACAGAACTGGTATTACAGCGATCATAGAGCCAGCCATAAGCTGGGTGTAGTTGGTTGAGTGTTGGCCGACGAAGTATTTTAATCCGATTGGCAGGGTGCGCAAAGGTTCGGTGACTGTAATGACCAACGGCCACATATAGCTGCCCCAGAACCCCATAAACGTGAATGTAGTGAGAGTTGCGAGGGCCGGTTTGGATAATGGCAGGATCACTCGCGTCCAGATGCCGAAATACCCGGAACCGTCGATTTTGGCGGCGTCCTCAAGCTCGGTGGGCAACCCCATAAAGAATTGTCGCAGCATAAAAGTGCCGTATGCGCTGAACAACCCCGGCACGATTAAACCCGGATATGAGTTGATCCAGTGCATCTTTTTGAGAATTACAAACAGCGGAATCATCGTCACCGAGCCCGGCACCATCATAGTCGCAAGATAGGCAAAGAACAACTTGTCACGACCGGGGAAGCGCAGTCTGGCGAATGCGTAAGCGGCCATAGCGCTTGTCATTACCTGCCCAAAAGTGCCTACTACTGCAACGAAAATGCTGGACATATATAATCTTGGGATGTTGATCTCGTTCCAGGCGTCGGGGTAGTTGCCCCACCACGCACGATATTTTATCCCATCTACGATAGTATCCCGCCAGAATAAGTGCTCCGGCAGCCATTTGATGCCTCCACCGGCAGCGAAGACCTCGCCGGGCTGCTTGATTGAAGTGACAGCCATCCACACAAACGGAACCAGCATTGTGACCGCGCCCAGGCTCAATATCAGATACAACGCGACTTTTGGCAGGACTTTTCTATTCATAAGTCACCACCCTGCCACCGAGCTTCCACGTCGCTAAAGTCAAGACTAATATCACGCCGAACAATACCCAGGCTATGGTCGAGGCGTAGCCCATGTTAAATTTCTCAAACGCGGTTTGGTAGAGGTAGTATTCGATAGTGGTGGTGCTGCCGGCCGGGCCGCCGCCGGTCATCACGTTCGCAGTCATAAACCCGGTCTGAAAACCGCCTATTATGCTCATGACCAGTATGAAAAACGTCGTCGGGCTGATCATAGGCCAGGTAACTGACCAGAACTTGGCCCACGGCCCCGCGCCGTCGATCTCCGCAGCTTCATAATATGAACTCGGAACGCCCTGCAATGCGGCGAGGTAGAGGATCATATTGTAGCCGCCAAGGCCGCCCCATAAGCCCATCACAATCAACGCCGGTTTCGCCCACTGCACTGTGCCGAGCCAATCCGGCGGAGTGGAGATAAAAGACAAAATGGCAGAGTGAATCGCCCCGCCAAAAGCGCCGATTGCGATGAACAGTCCGGCGCCGGTAATTATTATGGCTATCCGATACAGGCCGTCGCGAAGCCGAATGCCGAGCCTGGTGCATATATAAAAAACCAGAAGCAGTATGGCGGCGGCTGACCCCAGCGTTAATAATCCGAATATAACAGCTAAAACGGCGGTCGTTAGCACGCCGGTTACAGGGTTTGCGTAGAGCGCGCTGCCGATTGATCTGACAGTTTGATTTATGAGGCCGATGTCTGAGTTGTATAGATATTTCCAGAGAATAAGCAGAGCCACGCCGGAACAGACTGCCGGCAGGAAATAGATGGTGCGAAAGACGACGATGCCTTTGAGCTTCTGGTTCATCATCAAAGCGACCAGCAGGCTGCCCATCATGCCGATTGGTATGCCGATCATCAGATAAACAGTGTTGTAGACATATTGCCAGAAGAACGGGTCGTTTGGCACCAGTCGCGCGCCCTCGTGGTGAAAACCGAGCAGGCTGCGAAAGTTCTCAAAGCCGAGCCAGGTTGGAGACTTAAAGATATTCCAGTGCGTAAATGACATGAACAGGGAAATTACCACGGGAATGGATGTGAACGCCAGAAATCCGAGGAAATTTGGCGCGAGGAATGCGTATGCGGCAAGGGTCTCGCGTCGTCTTGCCGATGATTGCCTGGCTACTGGTTTTTCTTTTGCCTTGCTCACTTTTTATATCAATCCAAAAAGTTGGGATTACTCAGGTTGCGCCTGATTATCGCATTTATTCGCTTTGCTATGGCCTCGCAGGCAGCGTCCGGGGACTGCTGGCAGAGCCACATCTTGTCGAGTTCCACTCCCATTATAGCGGACACGTCGAGGTTGTTTATATACGGAGAAAACTCCTGCACTCGCGCGTATTTCATTTCTTGGAGATGAAGCAGGTTGTTTTTCTCGTCGGGGTAGTCCGGGTTATAGGCGAAAGCGGATGTGATAGCAGGGTCGGTGCTGACGGGGATGCCGTCGCCGTAGTTTGCCACTAATAATTGGTTGTCTTTTTGCAACAGGTGGCCGATAAATGTCAAAGCCGCCTCGCGATTTGGGGAAGTCTTTGGGATTGCATAAGACTTGCTTGCGAGCAGGGTCACTCGATTAGGGCCGTGCGGGGCGCTGACGACGTCCCATTCGAGGTCGTTTTGTTCCCTGTATTGAATCGACATCCAGCGACCGGAGAGAGTCATCGCGACCATTGACGCCCTGAACAGCAGCGCGTCCGTGCCCCATGCGCCTGTCGGGGCCATACTCTGAGCTTCGCTGGTGGTCGGCATAACGCCGTATTTGAGCCTCAAATCTGCCCAGAACCTGATGCCTTTCTTCACCTCGGGGGAGTTCATCAGACATCGCTTGCCGTCCTCGCTGAATAATCGCCCGTTATACATCCAGATGAAAAACCACCAGTCGCCGTTGTTGATAAACAGGCCCTTTTGCGACGGAATCTTGCGACCGTTTTCGTATTTGTATTTTGTGAGTTTTTTGGCGGCCTCAAGGCACTCATCCCACGTCCAGCCCGGTTTGGGATATGGCACACCGGCTTCGCGGAAGAGCTTTTTGTTGTAGAACATAACAAAAGGCCCGCAGTTTTCTGGTATGCCAACTATTTTGCCGTCGTAATAAATATATGGTGATAGGCTGGGATAGAGCTTGTCGACGGCGATTTTATATTTAGAGACATACGGAGTCAGATCGAGCAGAACACCGTTTTTGGCGAACAGGCGAATAGTCTGAGGGTCATACAAGGCCATCACATCCGGAGGCACGTCCCCTGCCAACTGAGTAAGCAGACGCTGGGCCTCGGCTCCCGGGTCGTTTATGACGCTTATGCCGGGGTGGCTGGCCTCGAAGAGCTTGATTTGCTCCTTTCGAATTGGGTTAGGATCGACACACCATCGCAGAGATGTCTTGCCTTTGGGTGTTGGGTTGGTGGTCGATGACAGGTAAATACCCAGGCCGATAATGGCCATAACCCCGACCGTCACTGCGATAATCGATATTATGTTAGATAGTCTGGTGTTTTCCAATGGTCTGTAAAGCTAGTCAGTAAGAATGAGATTGTCTATCAGTCTGGTCGTGCCTATTCGCACCGCGAGCAAGGCTACAACAGGCCGGTCGATGTTATCAATAGGCAGCAGAGTTTCAGCATCGACCACTACCGCATAGTCTATTTCAGCAAGGAGCTGTGATGACAACGTATTGCGTAAGGTTTGCTCCAGCGCCCGCCCATCCCTTTGGCCGGATTCGTAAACGCGCTTTGCTGCTTTAAGGGCTTCTTGCAGGATAAGAGCGGCCTGCCTCTGATAATCGTTAAGATATCTGTTGCGAGATGATAGCGCAAGGCCGTCTGATTCGCGGACGGTTTGAACCTGCACAATTTCTATGGGCACGTTCAAGTCGCGCACCATTTTTTTGATTACCTGAAGCTGCTGGTAGTCCTTTTGGCCGAAATAGGCGCGGTCGGCCTGGATTATATTAAATAGTTTAAGGCAGACTGTGGCGACGCCTTTGAAATGGCCGGGGCGAGATTCGCCTTCGAGCATCGTAGTGACTCCGCCGATTTCTACCCAGCTATCGAAGCCTGGCGGGTACATTTCCTGCGCATCAGGGGCGAAGATCAGATCGACCCCTGCCTGTTCGCATTTGTGGGCGTCGTCTTCTAAGGTGCGAGGGTATCTGTTGAAATCCTCTGATGGGCCGAATTGGGTCGGGTTTACGAAGACGCTTACCACGACGAAATCGCACTGTCGCCTGGCGTTTTGAATCAGAGAAAGATGCCCCTCGTGTAGAGCGCCCATCGTCGGCACCAGGCCGATGACCTTGCCGGCGTTTCGTGCATCTGAAATTGCCTGTTTTGTTTCTGTTATGGTGTGGAGCAGTTTCACTGCTGGCCTTCCGATTTGCGCTCAGGGTAGCGGAGTTGTTTGATGTCGGTGTTGTATTTTACCAGGGCGTCGAGAGTCGTTTGCCAAAGGTTGGCGTATTGCTTAACGAATGATGGAACGAACTTGTCGTACATACCGAGCATATCGTGACTGACCAATACGAATCCGTCGCAATCCGGGCCGGCTCCGATGCCAATAGTAGGGATGGCAAGAGTTTCGGTTATTTCCTTTGCCAGCGCGGCAGGGATAACTTCGAGAACTACTGCAAATGCGCCGGCCTCCTGTAAGGCAACGGCTTCGGCGCGAATTCGATCGGCATTTTCCTCGTCTTTGCCCTGCATCTTGTAGCCGCCGAATTGATGTACCGACTGCGGAGTCAGGCCGACGTGGCCCATAACGGGAATTCCTGCATCGACAATCTTGCGCACGGCGTCAAGGACCTGATGCCCGCCCTCCAGTTTGACTGCATCAACCCCGGCTTCCTGCATCAATCGACCGGCGTTGCATAGAGCCTGTTCTGCATTGACCTGATACGACATAAAGGGCATATCCGCGACCACCAAAGCCCTCTTCGCGCCACGGACAACCGCCGCCGAGTGTCGAATCATATCCTCCATAGTAACCATCAGCGTGGTTTCATAGCCGAGCACGACCATGCCGAGGCTGTCGCCGACCAGCGCCACGTCAATGCCGGACTCGTCGATTAGCCGGCCTGATGGGTAATCGTAGGCAGTCAGAACCGATATTTTCTCGCCGCTGGCTTTCATCTCCATCAAACCCGGCGCGGTTATCTTCTTTTTCTCCATAATCAAGCTCTCTTTTATTTATATGCGCACTATTCTGCGCTCAACGGCTTCATCGCAGAACCAGTATACCACCCAAACAAGCTGGAGAGAAAGGCTACATTGCCTCCGAACAGCAATACCTGGGCGCTGCGAACCGGTTCGCACATCAGGGATGCAAACAACACCAAAGCGACCACAGCGCTGAATATTATCAAAACAGAGCGAGAGAGGCTGCCTTGAATCGCCCCGACCAACAGATAAAAAGCCGCAGCGCCCCAGAAAAAGAACCCGGAGCCGATTAGCAGCAGTATCCCTACCGGCACCACCGCCCAGTTGCCGCCTGAGTTTTCAAAGACAAGTTCGTTGTCCGGGTGTCTCAGAAGCCCGTTAATACTCAAAAGCGCACCAGAAAGTGCAGATGCAGCAGCAAGGAATCCGACCAGATTCCAACTCCACTTCGATACCTGTGGAATATAGGTGTGCAGCCAGGCTATGGGTGTGCCGGGGTAGACCTTTATCAGCATAATCAACAAAAAGACCACGCTCCACCAGATGGCGTTTATTAGCCGCATCTCGACCGGGCTGCGAAGACGCTCGTTGTTGCTGTTAGTGGATATATGCTTGCTGACCAGTTTGACGAGTTTCTTTTGGGTCTCGTTGTCGTTGGGGTCGAATTGGACGGCGTAGTTGTAGTATTTTATGGCCGAATTGGTCCTGCCTTGTGCTCTGTAGATGTCGCCAAGCATAGCAGCGGCTTTGGCGTTTCTGGGGTCAATCCGCAATGCTTCTTTGCAAAATGAAGCAGCAGAGGCCATTCGTTTCTGTATAAAAGCATATTGCGCATCTTTCAGCAGTTGAGCGACACCGCGAGGCGCATGGGGAGGAGGGTCGGACTTCGTTGCTGTGGCTTTTCGTCTTTGTGATTCTGTTTTGCGTTGTGCTGCATATATATCTAGAGTCTCGTCATAGGCTTTTCGACGCACGGGGTCTCTGAGAACGTCATAGGCCTCTTTTATCTGCAGAAATAACCTGTGAGACGTGGTCTTGTCCGTTGCTACGTCGGGGTGGTATTTGCGCGCCAATTCACGAAAGCGGCGTTTGATCTGAGCTTCGCTGGCAGATTTGGGCAGGCCGAGGACTTCGTAGTGAGTTCGAGTGACTTTCATTGCCCGGCAATCCCCAGAATGTCCTTAAAATAACCCGTATAGAAGTTCAATACGATTGAGCCGACTACAGCCCCCGCTATAAGTATCATAACGACATTAAGAGCAATAGCCATCTTGCGGATTGATGCGTCGACCTCGTCGTCCATATAGTCCGCGACTTTTTCGAGTACCGTATCTGTGCTGCCGGTCCGTTCGCCAACTATCATCATATCCATGACCATCGGCAAGACCGCTCCCGTTTTGTCGAGAGCCTCAGATAAACTGACGCCGGATCGAATCTCAGGGATGGCTTTTCTCATAGAGCGACCTAAACTGAGATTTCCGCAGGCATCACAGGCCAAATCTACTGACTCGGGCATCGACAAGCCAGAAGAGTATAGTATTGCCAGCGACTTGCTGAAGCGAGACATAGCAATCTTGTGGGCGATAGAACCTAAAAAGGGAATCCGTATTTTTATAGTATCCCAGACCAGACGCGGAACGCTGAATTGGAAGACCAGTTTGACTGCAACTATGAATAAAACAAGAGCCCCTATTGCCCTGCCAACAGGCTGTAGAACAAGGCCGACAAATGCAGCAAACCCATCATTAACCAGGACGTTGACCTGCGAGATGACCATAGCGACCAAAAAAGCCATTATTAATACGAATCTTTGATATAAAGTGGCTTTGTCTAACATGCCGCGCACTTTCATCTCATATTCCAACTGCTGCGCGATTCTCTCGGTCATTTGATCGAGCCTGCCGCCGCTCTCACCTGCCCGAACCAGGGTGATCTGCAACCTGCTGAATACTTTGGGATGTCTTGACAGAGAATCGGAGAGGCTGCCGCCTGTCGCAGTGCTTTGCTGCGCCTCACGGATTATGACGCCGAAACGGCCGCGGCTGCGACTGCCTATGCTTCTTAAAGATTCGGAAATAGACATTCCTGCAGCGAGCAAAGTCGCCAATTGCCTGTAAAATGCCGCGAGCATACGAATGTTTATACCGGTCCATAACGGATACAGGATATATCTGGCAAATACCCCGCCTGATTCGCCTGTTGCGGTCTTCGATGGGCGTGAGGTGGCGGGGGTGATGGTCATAGGAAGATGTCCCATTCCCCTGATGGCCTCTGCAGCGCCGCGCTCGTCGAGGGCGTCGATGCTGCCCGTGACGGTAGTCCCAGCCCTGTCCTTTGCTTTGTAGTCGAAGAGCGGCATCTACATTAACCCTCCAGCGGCTCCAAACAGCAGTTTATTAAAATAGGAATATGCCAGAAGTATCGTTAAAATCCCACTGACAGCGATTTGAAACGTGATAAATGCGCTAATCGAAAATGTCTTGCCCAGCGTTTTTTGCTGGCCCGCACGGTCCTGATATATACGAGCGAGCTGGCTAAATGCATTCGGCAGATTTCCGGAACGCTCGCCAGCAACCGTGAGGCCGATGTCGTCGTTTTCAAATAAACCGGCAGCGTTGAGCCTCGCCGACGGTCCCTCTGACGCACCTGCTTGAGGCGCAACGGCCTTAAGCCTGCGGGCTACTGCGTAATTGTGAGCCGTAAGGCTGGCGGCGATCCAGGCAGTATCAGGACTGACCCCGGCGGCATATAATCGATCCATAGCGCGCAAAAACCTCGATACAGAACGATATTTATGCAGTTTTCCCCAAACGGGCACAATCAAAAGAGCCTCGTCAAGCGCAGCTCGAACAGATGGGATTCTTTTTATGGCCGTCCATACTAGGAATGCGACGCCAACGCCAACGGCGATCGGGAGCCATTTGATTAGCGAGGAGATTATAGATGCCACTACGAGGGAAAGCGCGTTCTGGGAAGGGCTCTCCATACTGAGAAGCGGGGACAGAATCTTTGACAGGTCGCATAAGGGTACCGTCAACAAGCCAAATACTACGGTCAGTTTGGTAATTCCCCACCAGATGCTGCCGTATCTGGCGTCCTTAGCCTCCGCTTCGAGATCGTCTGCAACTTCCTCAATAGCTATCTCAAGAGTGCCGGACAGCTCTCCGGTCCACAGGGAAGCGACAGTCCAGGCCGGGAAGATGCCGGGGTATGCGGCCATCGCAGCGGATAGGCTTCTTCCAGATTGCACCGCGCTGCACATCTCCGGCAAAACGCGGCGGAGGTGGCGTTGGCGGGTGTGCTTTAAAATATCCGAAAGGGATTGATAGACCGGTTGGCCGGATTTAACTAAACTGGCCAGTTGTCTGAAAAACATAGCCAGGCTGGCTAATGGGACCGCTGATCGAACTGAGACTGGGGTTGCGGTAGCCGTTCGAGTGGCTCGGGATGCAACTGCGGGGGCCTGAGTTGCCGTTGACGCAGGTCGAGGTGCGGTCGATCGGATAGTCTGCACCGAATACCCCATTTTTACGAGATTATTTGCCACCTGGGACTCGTCGCGGGCGTCCATCGCTCCGCGAACGACTCTCCCATTTTTATCGGTCGCCTCGTATCTGAATAACGCCATTATCCAGCCCCGTCGACCCAGTCCCAACCGGGTCCGTGATATAATGTGACACCCTCTGACGGCACTAATCGAACTGCATCCTCGGCGCTAAGCCCATCTGCAACTTCCACATCCGGGGCTATTTCCGCAAGCGGCACAAGCACGAACGCGCGCTGCAGCATAGAAGGGTGCGGTAGTGTCAGCGTGGTCTCCGAGATTTCGACGTCCTCATATAGCAAGATATCTATGTCTATGACCCTCGGACCCCAGCGAATTGTTCTCTCGCGACCCAGTTTGCGCTCCACAGAATTGCATAAAGCTAGAAGTTCGTACGGAGACAAATCCGTTTCTACGGCGATTACAGCGTTGAGGAAATCAGGCTGATCGGTGTAACCTACGGGCTTAGTGGCGTACAGCGATGAGGCGGCAGTTAGCTCACAGCCGCCGGTTTCAAGCAGCCGCACCGCCTGCCTAATAGTCTTCTCCTTATCCCCGATATTGGCCCCCAGGGCCAGATATGCCCAGCGTCCCATTTTGCCATATTATACCAGAAGCAGGGTAAAATAAGTGTGTGGATGATTGGAGGCAGACATGGTGAGACCCATATCAGGATATATAAGATTATGGCTGCCCATCGTCGCATTGGCGGCTTTAATGACCAGCTCTGGCAACATTGCATATGCACAGAGTTGCCCTATAGGTGGTTATACAATAACCGCATGTCCGGTTATTTCGGACGCTGTAATACGAGACAAAATAGCCTCTCGTCTATCGGGGTCTGTAGCGTCAACTCGATACCCTGTGCGGGTGTCGGTCTGCGAGGGAGTGGTTACGCTGACCGGGACGGTGCAAACCATCGGCCAAAGGGATATGGCTACGGTGCTGGCGTCCTCGGTTCCCGGGGTGATCTCCATTTCGAACCAGTTGACAGTCGATCCCTCCCTTGCCGACGATTTGTTTCTGATGGGCGAAGTGAGAAGGGCTTTTAATAAGTCCTATATCGACTCAAAACAGGTGAGAGTCGCGGTCTCTGAAGGCGTCGTGCAGCTTACCGGAAATGTAACCACCGAAGTTGACAGGGAACAGGCGACCCAAATCGCCGCATCGGTTCCGGGAGTAGCGGCTGTATACAATAATCTCACGGTGCGTGGGCCTGCGGGATCGCCGTTTTGAGCTGCGTGGGTGACGACTCGAAAGCCGGATCGCCACCCACCCTCTGCATTTTCTACCTTTTCACTACGGCGATACTGCGATGATCTGTATATGCTGGGCGGCGTAGCCGGAGGCGAGGTTGCCGTAGCCGCTCATATTTATCCGAGTCCCGGGTTTCAGGTCAAGAAACGTCTTTTTGATCTGCTGGAACTGGATCACGGTATCGTCATCACAGGATACGACCGCCGTAGTCACTCGACCGGTCATTTTGAATGTGCGCGAGGGGTAGTCGATCTGTTGAATCACCCCGACGACGCTGGTAGGGATCATCGGGACGGCATTTGCCGCTTCACTGGCAGTCCGCAGCACCCTCACGGCGCTGGCCTGCACCACGAACGGGGCGACTTCGTTGCCAGCAACCCAAATAGCATCCCCCTGATTCAGTGACGCCAGGCTGGCGCGCACGGTACCCCTGACCATTATCGCCGTGTTGACGTTAATGGTAAATGAACCTCCAGAAGTTTGAAGTTTGATCTGGCGGCCCCTGTAGTCTACGTCGCTGATAAGCCCTTTGCCCTGCCATGTTGCTTCGGCAATGGGTGAGACAGCTTGGGCAGAGGCCGATTGTTCGGGCTGTGCTGGCTGCTGAGTTATATCAGGCGGGATCTCCTTTTCGACCACAATTTTTATCTCCTTTTCAGGAGCAGCACTCGGCGGGGCGCTTCTATCAGCAGGAGACGCAAGCACCCGGACCCTTGAGGCCACTATATGGCCCGGTTTAGACAAATAGCCATAAACGCGCACTTGGTCCCCCACTTCCGGCTGCGCGTTTGTCGCCCCCGCCTGCGTAAACATCTGAGCTCCGGAGGTATCTATTTCATATACGACATTGTCCCTGCCCAGGAAATACATCGTATTAGCATCAATTCGAGTCACGGTACCTGTTGCCAGCCAGCCACCACCAGTGGCTGATAGGCAAACCGCGTTCAACGCAAATATTCCCAAGAGGATAAAGCCAAGAACACTTGCTCGTCGCATCGCCTAAGCCTCCCCTGAACCAAAACAAATTCGCATGCGATTGGTTCCTATTGCAGGTGTACCCTGCGAGAAGTAGGAATAAACTGTGGCCGGCTGCCAGTAAACCTCGGTTTGAGTTCCATGAAAAAATGTTTTAATTATTTTGCTGTAGAGCTGGTTTAGTTTGAGGTTGCAGTGGTATAATGAAGTAGCTTATTCATTAAGGAGCTTAAGCGTTTACTGTGGAACAGGGTCAAAATATGCGCGACCGCAATGAATACACGGAAATGGTTGCGGAGATATTTGTGGATACGATTCGCAAATCGGCCACCAAATCCGCTTGCCCTGATCCCGACGGCGACATCACCCAGGCGTTGATGGAGTGTTTGCAATATGTCTATCTGCACGGCTCTTCGTCGATACGCGAGATAGCGACGGGCTTGGAGATTAGTCTGTCTGCCGGAAGCCAGTTGGTGGATCGGTTGGTCAAAAAGAATCTGGTGACCAGAGATAAAGGCACGGACGACAGGCGACTTACCAAGGTGGAGCTGACCGAAGCCGGACGAACTGCAGTGCGGGAGATGAGACAACGCAAATCCGAGTGGTTCGATTCGATTTTGGAGGCAATGTCGCCGGATCGTAGAAAGGCGCTAAGGGATAGTCTGGAGAGTTTTCTATCCCTTGCTCTTGAGAATGCAGATGATGCAGGCAGGGCGTGCGTGCGCTGCGGCATGGGATATGTGCAGTCCTGCGTGATCAATAAACTAAAAAACAAATACAGCACTACGCAGCAGGCATCGCGAGAGGAGTCGAGGCCATGACAGGCTACAGCACTAAGGTTATGGAGCATTTCGCCAGCCCTCACAACGTTGGCGAGCTCGAAGACGCAGACGGAGTCGGCAAGGTCGGCAACCCCGTTTGCGGAGATATTATGAACATGTATATCAAGGTTAAGGACAACGTCATTACCGATGTCAAGTTCAAAACCTTTGGATGCGGGGCTGCGATTGCTACCAGCAGCATGGCCACGGATCTTATTAAGGGCAAGACGATTGACGAGGCGCTCGATTTGACCAATGCGATGGTCGCCGAGGCGCTAGGCGGATTGCCGAAGGTGAAGATGCACTGCTCTGTGCTGGCGGAGCAGGCGGTGCGCAACGCCATTGATGACTATCTGAAGAAAACGACCGGCGTTGGACTACAACTGAAAACGGATGAAGAACTACACGAACATTCTCATGGCGAAGATTGATTTCAGAAGGGAGCACTGAATTGTCTGATCAAACGAAAGTAGACCTGCGAGAGCGGGTTAATGAAGTGATGGAACTCATTCGACCTAATTTGCAGGCGGATGGCGGCGACGTTGAGCTGGTCAATGTGACCGATGATGGCATAGTGCAGGTAAGGTTGCAGGGAGCCTGCCACGGATGTCCGATGGCGGCTATGACGCTGCAGATGGGTATAGAAAGAATACTCAAAAAAGAAATCCCTGAAGTCCAGGGCGTAGAGAACGTCACCGACGAAGAGTAATTATCGCCCTGGTCGCGGAGGCGACAAATGGCGTCGATTACGGATCGTCTGAACAACCTGCTTGTGCGAGAACGCGGAATTGTTGAATCGGTTCTGGCGCTTGCCAGGGAGATCGAGTCTACAGACCCTGACATCGCTGAAAGCGCTGGCGATGTGCTGGAAACTGCCGAATGGGCCTGTCAGGGGCTGTATCATGTTATCGTCCGGCTGGGAGGGACTGTGTCGCTGGAAACGGCTGATGTAGCCGATAAGCTGGCGGACCAGCCGGATTTAGAATCCAAATTAGAACTGCTGTGTGCCGAACAAAAACACGGCGCGGCGATAGTGAAGGGGCTTCTCAACGACAAGGATATTGACAACGACACCCGTGATTTTCTCAATGCACTGTTAAGGGCGTATAAAGAGACTGATCAGTGGTGTGTTGGCACGTTGGCTGACTGGGTTGTGGAGCGATGATTCGGCGGGGTCGTAATGGCCCCGCTATTTTGTTATATCAAAAATGGATTGGTGACACGTTCTCGGCCCACCGTAGTGTGCGGGCCGTGGCCGGGGTACAGAGGCGTGTCGTCGGCAAGAGACAGCAATTTGGTTTGGATCGACGCCAGCAATTGGCTGTGAGAGCCACCAGGGAAATCAGTTCGTCCTATCGAACCAGCAAAGATCGTATCCCCGCAGAAAACACCCGCATTCGTTAAGAAACACAGCCCACCTTGACTATGACCCGGAGTATGCGCTACTTGAATCTGCGAGTCGCCCAGGGTCAGCGTGTCGCCGTCAATCAGCAACTTTTTTGGAGTGAAGGGTACGAAGCTGGACACATCGTAGAACATCTCCGCCAGCGCCGTCCCCTGCTCTATTTGCACAATATCGGCCTCGTGCATAGCGATTTCGACTCCATATTCATTTGCAAGCGCGCCAGCGACAAAGCAATGATCTGGATGGCCGTGGGTGAGAAGAATCAGCTCGACAATAAGATTATTCGAGTCTACGCAGTCTCGTATGATATCTGCATCTCCGCCAGGATCAATAACGGCAGCCGACCGAGTTGCAGGATCCCAGATGACGTAACAATTTGTCTGTAGAGGCCCCACGGTGAGGCGTTGGTGTTGGAGCATCACTCAGCAGCCCCTCCGCATCACAGCCAGGGTCGCCGAATCGTAGCTGTCCAATTCGCCGGCAGCCCTAAGGTGGGCTCGCGCGCGCCTGTTCTCGCCAGAAGTCGCATATATCTCCGCTAAAACGGCGTGATAGCTGCGTTCGGACGGATTGATCTTAAGGGCGTGCTCAATCGCGTCGATAGCTTCACGAATGTGGCCGATGCGAAAATATAGCAAGCCCAGCCTAAATGAATAGTAAGGATCGCAAGGGCTGAAAATTGTCGCCTGCTGCATTTCGACTATGGCTTCGGATATTTTGCCGGACAACATATGAAAATCGGCAAGCCAGAAGTGATAAAACGGGTCGGTTGGGGCTATCTGCACAGCCACTTCAAGCTGCAAAATAGCCTCTTCGCGTTCGCCGATATGCCACAACGCATCGCCGAGTTTATACCTGTAAAACGGATTCATTGCATTGTAGTGAGATGCGCGTCGATACTCGTTAACCGCCAGAAGCCACTTGCCGTAACGCCGATAGACCTCCGCCAGGCTGTAGTGCGGCTCGGCACGCCTGGGGCTAATCCTGATCGCCTTGCGATATTCGGCTATAGCTTTTTGAGAGAGTTCGGAGTAGGCGTAAGCGTCGCCCAGACGAGTGTGATAACCGGGGTTGCCCTTTTCCAATTCGACAGCCTTACGATAGTGCGCCACTGCTTCCTGAACCCGGCCCTCGTTGCAAAGCGCATCTCCCAGCTCAAGCTGTTGATAAGCCGTAAGCGCTGCATCGGATTCAGCTGCTTTGCTGGAGGTTACTTCTCTTTTCGATTGTGCGACTCGTTCGTCCATTTCTTCGTCATCAGCGCGATTCCAGTATAAACGTTACCGGGCCATCGTTTGCGATCTCATACAGCATCTTTGCTCCAAATCGACCCGTCTGCACCGGAGTCCCGCACACATTGAGCATTTCTACGAACTCATTATACAACGATTCCGCTAATTCCGGAGCGGCTGCTTTATCGAAGCCTGGCCTGCGTCCCTTCGAGCAGTCCCCGAGCAGGGTAAATTGTGAGACAACCAACGCCTCTCCTTTGATATCCAATACGGATAAATTCATCTTGCCGGCGTCGTCTTCGAATATTCGTAAATTGGCGATTTTTTCGGCTAGAAAGTTGACGTCCTTTATCGTGTCTCCTTTCTCAACGCCAAGCAAAATGGCAAGACCTCTGCCAATTCGCGATATCTCCGTTCCCTCAACTGTGACCGATGCGCCCTTCACCCTCTGTACTACAGCTTTCATTACTAAGAAGCCTTTCCCGCTTTTCTGTCGGATACTCGCTCGACTTTCAAAACGTCAGGCAGATTCCCCACTTTGTCCAACAACGACTTTAATTTCTCTACATCCGGGACTTCGATAGTGAGGTTGATATCTGATGTTTTATCAGGCAGAGATTTTACTTTGGCAGCCCGAATGCTGGTTTTGCCCTCGGAGAAAATAGCTGTGATGGCGTTAAGAACCCCTATGCTGTCGAAAGTCTTAATATGCACATCCGTGGCGTACCGCTCACCATTCGACTCAACCCAGTTTATCTGCACCAGCCTCTCCGGCTCGTGCTCACGGAAAGTAGGCAAGTTGGGGCAGTCCGTCGAATGCAGCGTGACTCCCTTTCCTCGTGTAACATAGCCTACCACCTGCTCGCCAGGCAATGGCATGCAGCACTTGGCGCGGTTGATCCTTAATGTGTCCAAGCCGTGCAAATTGACCGAGAGCGCCTTTTCACCGCTGGGCTTAGCCGTCTCGACCACTATAGCTTCGGTGGCTGCGGGTTGCCCACCCTTTATTTTATTGGCCACAGAACCAGCGGCCATGTGCCCGTTTCCGATGGCGGCGAACAAATCCTCTTCTGTTAGAAGGTTGCTGGATTTAACAACAGCCGCAATGGCGTCGCTCTTCATGACTGCAGGCGCGTCCAGGCCAAGCCGCTCAAGCTCTTTTTCGAGCAATTCCCGACCCTTGGCCGCGCTTTCTCCAAAGTGCAGCTTCCGGAAATATCCGCGGATTTTGTTGCGCGCATGGGAGGTGACGACAAAGGTCAGCCAGTCCATACTCGGCTGGCTATTAGAACGACTGATTACCTCCACAATGTCGCCGTTGTGCAGGCGATACGACAGAGGCACGATCCTACCATTTACTTTGCTGCCCACACAATGGCTTCCCACGTCGCTATGAATCCGATAGGCAAAATCGATAGGCGTGGAGCCTGCCGGCAGGTCGATGACGTCGCCGCGCGGTGTGAAGACGAATACCTGGTCTGTAAAAAGGTCGTTAATGGCGCTTCGCAGAAACTCTCCAGCGTCTTTGCTGTCGCTTTGCCAGTCGAATAACTGCTGCCTGAGCCAGGAGAGTTTGCGCTCGAAGTCGTCGCGTCCGCGAGTCTGTTCCTTATACTGCCAGTGCGCAGCCACGCCGAAGTCCGCCACCCGGTGCATATCCCAAGTGCGAATCTGAATCTCAAGAGGCTCCCCCCTCGGCCCAATGACCTTAGTATGAAGTGACTGATACATATTGGACTTCGGCTTGGCGATATAATCGGAGAAGCGCTCCGGAATAGGCATCCACAAATCGTGCACCAGACCCAAAACGTGGTAGCATTCACCTACCCGGTTGACTATCACACGGACTGCAGACAGATCGTATATTTCGGAATAGTCAATACCCTCACGCTTGATCTTTTGATATATGCTCCAAAGATGCTTCGGTCTCGCTTGAATATGCGCTTCAATGCCCTCCGAGGCCAGATGTTTTTGGATCATCTCCGTAGCCTCGGCAAGGTCTTCTTCCCGCTCGGCACGGGTTCGGGACACTTTTTCGGTGAGGTCTGCATAGGCTTCCGGTTCGAGATATTTGAAAGCCAGATCCTCCAGCGCCCACTTGATCTTCCAAATCCCCAGCCTGTGAGCAAGAGGAGCATATATCTGCATCGTCTCCCGCGCGACCTTTAAGCGCCGATCCTCCGGAAGCCCGTCGAGGGTCATCATATTGTGGAGCCTGTCTGCAAGTTTGATGACCATAACGCGAAAATCACGCGCCATTGCCAGGAAGATTTTGCGCAGATTCTCCGCACCCCGGCTGAACTCCGCCCGGCGCTTGCGAGGGACGTCATCGCGCTTATCATCGTCCTCGTCGATCATGTCGAAATCCGCCAATTTGAGCTTGGTCACCCCATCGACCAGCATCGCGACCTCTTCGCCGAACTTCGATTTTAGCTCATCGACAGATTTGCCCTGATCTTCAACCACATCGTGCAGAAATGCTGCCGCGATACTCGGAACATCCATTTCGAGGTCAGCGAGGATCTCAGCGGCGGCATAGGGGTGCGCGATGTAAGGTTCTCCTGACAGTCGAACCTGGTCGTGGTGGGCTTCAGCGGCGAATTCGTATGCCCGGCGTATAAGGTCTACGTCAGCTTGAGGATTATATGACAGGACTCGCCCAATGATCGATTCGATATCTTCCATTGTCTATTGGATGGCTTTAATCGCCAACTGTACAGACTCCGTTCCATTAAAATGATTTAGTTGTATACTGTAACACAGATCGACAACACTGCCAAGCTCGACGACATCGTAGCGGTCGCCGAACCCGAAGCCGATACAGGGCAATTTGCGCCCGTCGGTGGATACGACAGTCAGTTGGAGGTGGGTCCCATTCCCTACTCTTTTCTTTGTGACAACGCGCATCGAGCGGCTGATAAAAACCGGCTCCGGGTTGCCCGCACCGAACGGCTCCATTGCTTCGAGAGTTTTGGCCAGAGAATAATCTATGTGCGTAGGATCCAACTCCGAATCGATCAAAACGCAAGGCACGAGTTGATCCATCGATAATACTGTTTCCGCGTAAGCATTAATACGGCGATCAAACTCTTCTATATTGTCAACTGGCAAACTCAACCCTGCGGCCATTGAGTGACCCCCACATTGTTCCAGTACGCCGTCACATTCACGCAGAGCTTTGAGCAGATCGAACTCCTCCACACTGCGTCCCGAACCACGCGCCGTACCGGATTTGCGATCAATATTAAGTAATATGGTCGGTCGACCATACATGCCAACTATGTTGCCCGCAGCCAACCCAACCAACCCCGTACTCCAGTCTTCACCGGCGAGAACCAATACCCTAGTGTTATTGAGATCCTTAGCCTCTATTTGCTCGGCAGCCTCTTTGACGATATTGTTCTGATCGAGCCTGCGCTTTTGATTGTGCGTCTCCATTTCCTGCACCAGCGCCTGCGCGAGGTCTTCTTCGTCACTTCCCGCAACCAGCAGTTGGAGAGCTTTTGTGGCATCATCCATCCGGCCCATAGCGTTGATTCTGGGGCCCAGTACAAAACCTATGTCATATGAAGTGATAGGCTTACCCGTGAGATTAGTCGCTCTTAGCAGCTTCTTTAATCCGATTTTCTGGCTCTTTGGGATGGAAAGTAACCCATATTTCACGAATATGCGGTTCTCTCCAATCAATGGCACAACGTCGGCCACCGTTCCAATCGCCACAAGATCCATAAAACGGTCTCTGAAGCTCTCTTCTTTATAGCCCAGCTTTCTGACGGCCGCCTGCGCCAGCTTGAATGCGACCCCGACGCCCGCGAGTTCTCGAAACGGATATTGGCTGTCGGCTCTTTTCGGGTTGACCACCGCAGTAGCAGCCGGCAGTGTATTGCCGGGTTCGTGGTGATCGCTGACGATGATATCGACGCCCAGCCCGACAGCGCAGTCCACGGCCTCAGTCGCACATATCCCGCAATCGCACGTTATTATGAGCTTAACCCCATCCTCGGCCTGTTCTTGAACGACACCCGCCTTTAGGTCGTAGCCCTCGTTTTTCCGATGCGGCAGTCGATAGGCAACATTTGCCTTCAACGACCGCAGAGTTCGCACCAGTAACGCAGCACCCGTCAACCCGTCACAGTCGTAGTCGCCGTGAACGCAGATCTTCTCACCAGCGTTGATGGCTTTAACAAGACGCTCGGCTGCGATTTCCATATCCGGAAGCAGAAAAGGATCGTGCAGGTCGTTTAGAGATGGCTTGAGAAACTCACGAACCTGCTCGGCGGTGCAGATTCCCCTGCTCAGGAGAACAGCAGCAACGATGGGCGCAACGCTCGCTTCTTCGGCTAATGTCACCGCCGCCTGCGCGTCATAATCCGTTATAATCCATCTCTGATTCATTACCCGCCCCTCTGATAAGGTTAAAAAAAGGCCCGCGTATGTATCGTCTGGCGAATCATACTCGGGCCGTATTCGTTCTAATGCACAGTTACCGCAGAGTTTTTAGAATTTCTTCTTCTTCCTCTTTGGCCTCGGCGCGCTCGGCGCATCTGCAGTCTGCCCACCATTGGTGTCCGGTGTAAGCTCCATGCCATTGGTCGCCAACGGCTGGTTTACGAACGCCCGCTCCTCGATTCTTCTTCGGGAAGTTCGGCCTGATCCGCCCAATTTCTCCCAAATAATGACCAGCGAGGTCGCAACGAAGATCGAAGAGTAAGTTCCGACGATAGTTCCCACAAGTATGGTTATGTAG
This sequence comes from Armatimonadota bacterium, assembly GCA_050948905.1. Taxonomy (GTDB): domain Bacteria; phylum Armatimonadota; class UBA5829; order UBA5829; family UBA5829; genus DTKD01. Next base: position 2,815,402 of record JBMNES010000001.1, read on the forward strand.
AAATTTCTCAACAGCGGCCCACCGAACGCGATCAACGTGATCAACGGCAGCGCGAGAGTCAACGACGTATTGATAGAGCGGCTCAAGGTTTCGAGGATGCTCCTGTTTGCAAGCTGCTCGAAAGACTCCCCTCTCTGCCTGTGTCGCAGGTTCTCACGGATTCTGTCGTAGATAACGATAGTATCGTGGACGCTGTAGCCGATGACTGTGAGTACCGCAGTCACAAATAAACTGTTGGTCTCCCAGCCGAACCAGTGGCCCATTATCGCAAAGCCGCCCAATATAAACGCCGCGTCGTGAACGAGCGCGATAACCGCACACGTTCCATACTTAAGGCCGGTCATAAATCCGCCGATGGCAAATCTAATGGCCAGGTAGAGGATGATAAGAATCGACGCTAATGCAACTGCCGTGACCGACTTGGTGGTCAGCTCTTTGCTGATTGTAGGGCCGACGCTTGCCACGGAATCGAAGATAGGCTCGCCTTCTTCGCCTTTAGTCGACAAGCCATACTTATCGTTAAGAGCAACCCGAAGTTCCTCCATTTTCTTGTCGAAATCCGGGTTCTCCGACAGCATTCTTGTTGTTATGAACGCCGTCTTTCCGCGCTCCACAAGCTGCACTTCGCTGCCCGGGGAGATGGCGTTGACCGTACTCCGCACCTTCGCCAACGGCACTACGTGCTTAAACGAAGCCTGGATCGTGGTTCCGGATATGAACTCAATGCCTGGCTTGAGATGATACATACCCAACACGACCAACCCTGGAACAACCAACACAGCACTAAGTAAGAAGAACCAGTTGCGCTGGCCTACGATGTTCCAGCCAGAGCTTGCGATTTTCCCAGTCGCAAGGCCGTAGAGCGACGGTTTCTGCGCCCACTGCCAGTTTACGAGCAAGTGCAGGAGCGTGCGTGTTACGGTGATTGCCGTGAACATGCTGATCGCAACACCGACAAGCAGGGTAAGGGCAAAGCTCTGTACTGTTGGTGTGCCCATCCACATAAGGAGCGCACAAGTAATAGCCGTACAGATATTTGAGTCAAAAATCGCTGTAAAGGCTCTGTTAAAGCCGGCGTCAATGGCTGATCGAAGCGTCTTACCAGCACGCAGTTCTTCTTTAAGGCGCTCGAAGATCAGAACGTTGGCGTCGACCGCCATACCGATTGATATAATCAAAGCGGCCATTCCCGCAAGCGAAAGTGTAACGTGGAATATTTTGAAGGCCGCGATAACAAACAACGCGTATAGGACCAAAGCCACATCAGCAAGTGCACCCGGCAGCCTGTAGTAAAGAAGCATAAACAGAAGCACCAGGATCAGGCCCGCTATGCCAGCGACCAGAACCTGATTAATCGTCTGTCTTCCCAGGCTGGGTTCAACAACGTCCTTGCCGATGACCTTCAACGGAACAGGCAGAGCGCCAGCGTTGAGATAGTTGGCAATTCCGGTGGCTTCTTTAAGGGAAGTAAAGCCCGATACTTCGGCTTTTCCATCGCTGATTTTGTCCCGGATTGTAGGGGCAGTCAGCAACTTGCCGTCGTAGAATATTGCAAGGATCTCGCCGACGTGTGCGCCAGTGAAATCACGGAACACTTCGGTGCCGTGCTTGTTAAACTCTATCTCGATTACAGGCTCGTTGGTGGTAGGCTTAAATCCGGACTTTGCGTTCGCCAGAAGTGATGCTCCTGTCAGTATAGGTTTGACTTCTGGAGCGCCTACGACCTCGGCCATAATCTTGGCCTGGTCTGCTTTTTTACCTGAGTTCAGCGACTCACCCTTAGGCCCGGTGAAGATATAGTCTTTCTCTTCTCCGGATGCCGCTTCCATGCGCCATTTGCCGAGCGGGTTTTGCGGGGTGGAGACGTCTTTAAGGTAGTAGAACTCCAAAGACGCGCTCGTGGTCAATTGCCTGATCGCATCTCCCTTGCTCTCTGCCCCTGGCAATTCGACGACCAGCCTTGCGGTATCAGCAGTGGGGTTCTCCACTCGCACCACAGGCTCTGTCACTCCCGCGAGGCCTTTGACTCTCTGCCTCATAGTGTCCGCGACAGTCTTCATCTTCGCTGCGCGGTCTTCCACCTTGGTCGGCCAGTCTGATGGCTGCCGTGGATCAATCTGTAGAACGACGCGCATACCACCAGCGATATCCAACCCGGGGCTAATCGGGATGGTCGCGGAGATAACCGCTGCCGCGATCGTAATCACTATGACTAATAAGAGTAGCTTTTGGTATTTGGACACTATTTATCCTCCCAAACGGATGTCCCAGCCGACACAAAAGATAGGCCGGCTCGTGCATTCCTGCGCACGCCCAGCCTGTGAACGACAGGAGTCATTATAACGGCAAGCCCAACCACTGTCAACTCAGTCCGCACAACAGAATCTCCAAATATTATTCACTGCTTTGAGGCGATTTATGTAGGAATAGGCAAATGGCCACAATGATACTACACAGTTCCTATTCCATAATATGGGCGCACACACTATAATAGCACCGAAAAGGAGATTTTCAATATGCGTATTCAGATTCTCGGCACTGCAGCGGCCGAAGGCTGGCCTGCGGTATTTTGTGCCTGCGACACATGCGTCCGTGCACGTGCTGCAGGCGGGCGGAACCACCGAAGCCGATCCTCAATTCAGATTGATGACATCTACAAGATCGACCTGCCTCCGGACACGTTCCATCATGTCCTTTGCCACGGCATTGATCTTTCCAACCTGGCGCATCTGTTCATTACTCACTCGCACCACGATCACTTCGCCCTGTCGGAATTGGTCTATACGTGCCCTCCGTTTGCGCACAATCTGAGGCACTCACCTATTCAAATATACGGAAATGACACGGTTACAAGTGCCCTTAATTCGAGTTTTGGCAACAGCAATCTTCCTATTAATGTAAACACTTTGGAGGCATTCGTTCCGGTGCAGGCCGGGGATTTGCGGTTTATTCCGATCACCGCGCACCACAACCCGAAGGAGCACTGCCTGAACTATGTGATTGAGTCGGATTCTGCACGGGTACTATATGCGTCTGATACTGGCGAATATGAGCAGCCGACGCTGGACTTCCTCTCTAATCTGGAATTTGACCTCATAATAAGCGAATGTACACAGGGCACTCTGCCGATGCCGGCGAACTCCCATATGAGCTTTGAGGCGGTCTTGAGGCTGCGGGACAAGATCGGCCCGGCGACCCGCACAATAATTACTCACTTCTCTCATAATATGGGGCACCTGCACGAAGAGATGGAAGCGATCGCGAACCCTGAGGGCGTAGAGGTCGCTTACGATGGGATAGTGCTGGAGTGTTAATGTTTGGCTATAATCTCCGCCGCTAATGCGCCTGCGGCGGCGGCGGAGAGGAAAAACTCCGGGTCCTGCTCATAATTCCTGCCCATACTCGACATCTGAATTTCTTTTTCCTGAAGCTCTATAATCCCCGGCTTGCCGTCGAGTATCCGCACCTTGTGCTTATAGGCAAGAGCGCTATGGGCGATTTGCTCTTGAAGCATAGTAAGTTTCATCTGATCGATCATAGGAAGCACTAATGTGCATTGCGTAAGAGCGGCGAAACCGAGCGCTGTTAGGGTGTGGTGGCTCAAACCCTGATGTCTGGGGCGCGGGTCTGCGTAGCTTATGCGTGCTATTGCAACAGGCAATCCGCCGAGCAGATTGACCCTGTCCACGATCTCGCCCTGCTCGATTGCCGTGAAACCATACTGTGTGCCGGTTCCTACGTGACCGGGACCGGGGCAGCAGATAACAGCATCGGCGTGTGCGACTTCTTTGGCCGCGATCAGGGCTGTGTACAAATTGACCGCTTCATATTCCCCGCCGAACGCCTGGCCTGTCGTTATGGTGCCGTCGATTAACTCTTTTGAGCGCAACTCGGCTACGAGGCGGCTGAAGGAAATCGGCAACGCGGCGGTGTCCGTCATAATGTATGCGATGCGAACCTGACCGTGCATTAGTCTTTTTATCGCAGCGCAGGCAGGGGCAAGTTGACTGTGAAGCTGCCCTATGACGACCGGTAGCCCGTTGAGAGACTGAAAGTCATCTATCGCAGATCTGTGCGGGGAATCTTCCTCTTCGACGGAAAGGACAGTGTGCTGTACGGGCGTATAGCGAGCCTTGACTATATGGCCAACTTCGCTCTTTTCGACGTCGCCGGCGGGGTTGGTAAGGTTCGCCATTACAAAATCGACGCCGCCGGTGCCAAGGCCTTTGCCGACTGCGGTGGTATTGAGCAGGACCTCGTCACCGGTGTTAATTGGCGACACGATGTCTGAGTATGCGACAGCGCGCCTGAGAGTGCCATTTATGTCGACAGTGATCTCAGACGCGCCCTCGCGAACAGTATCTATACTTTTGACAACGCCAATCAAGCGGGTCAGCAATCTCGGCTCCTGGCTGCTTGTGCAGCAGACTCTACAAGCGCTTTTACGAACTCAGCAGTTTTGACCAGTTCTTTAATACTGGCCTGCTCCGAAGTTGAGTGCGGGCCGGTGTAGGCGGTTCCAATCACCATAGCTGGAATGCCTATCGTGTTATAGATATTGGCATCGCTGCCCCCGCCTGCGTCTAAAAAGACGTGATCCGTGCCGATTTTGTCACAGGCCGCCATCGCCAGCTTAACTACATCATCATTTGGAGTCCAGCGATAGGTGTAATACTGCGTCAGAGCGTCGACTTTGGCGACTGCACCGATTTTCGCGGCTTCCTGCTCGAAGACCTCGGTCATGTGCTTAACTTGAGCTGCGAGCTTGTCGTTATCGAGGCTGCGAGCCTCTGCGCTGATGGTAACGGCATCCGGTACGATGTTGCGGGCTTTGCCGCCCTGGATTTTGCCGATATTGGCCGTGGTTTCTTTGTCTATGCGGCCAAGTTTCATTTTGGATATGGCATTGCTGGCGGCCACTATCGCGCTGATACCGCTTTCAGGTTCGACTCCAGCGTGTGCGGCTTTGCCTGTGATGTCTACAATCAGGCGGGCATGAGTCGGCGCGCTTACGATCATCGCGGCTGCTGGTCTGCCGGTGTCGAAGACATAGCCCATCTTCGCTTTAATTAGAGAACGATCCAGCTCAGTGGCGCCTCGAAGACCCTGTTCTTCGCTGATGCTAAAGATGACCTGAACGTCGCCTCTGGGGGTCTGTTGGGCTATTACATCCGCCAGACCCTCTATAATAGCGGCGATTCCTGCTTTGTCATCCCCACCAAGAATGGTGGAGCCGTCCGTTTTAACGGTATCATTCTCAACAAGGAGATTGAGTTTATCGGTCGGCTCCACAGTGTCCATATGGGCTGATAAGAAAATCGGCGTGGCGTTTGGCACAGTGCCGGGCAGAAACGCTATGACGTTGCCTGCATTGCCGCCGATCTTTTCGCCGGCGTCGTCTTCCATAACCTCTAATCCCATCGAGGTCAGCCTGGTTTTCACGTAATCCGCAACCCCGCGTTCCTGACGGGAAGGGCTGTTGATTTCCAGCAGTTCTATAAAGGTCTGTTTTACGCGCTCGGCGTTCATCATTATTTTACCTCGTCAGGGTCACTTTGCTCAGGCCACGGGGGTTGTCCGGATCAAGACCTTTTGTGACAGCCAGATAGTATGCCAGGAACTGGATCGGGATGATGTATGACATCGGGCTGAGTTCCTCGTCTATCTCGACGTCGAGCTTGAACGGAACATCCCCTGCAGCAAGGGCCTTATCATCGCTGCTGATAACGGCGATTTCTGCCTTGTGCTCTTTGAGCTTGGCGGCGATGTCGAGCATGTTCTGCATAGCCTTGCCGGGTGCAGCAAACAGGAAGCATGGCTGGCCTTCTACTGCGGCGATAGGGCCGTGCTGGAAGTCGGCTGAGGAATACGCCCGCATACCGACATAATTGGTCTCCATGAGCTTCAAGCCAGCTTCGAGGGCTGTCGGGTAGTTGTAGCCTCTGGACAGGACATAACCGCCCTGCATGAAGCGATATCTCTCGGCCTTTTCCTTGCAGAAAGACTCGACCTTCAAGGCGCCTTTCATCGCTTCGGCGCACTCGGCGAGCTTATCGGCAGCGTTGGATTCGCCGGCCAGGGTCGCACTCAAGAGATAAAGCGCGGCAAGGGTGGATGTGTAAGTCTTAGTGGCGGCGACGCCTTTCTCCGGGCCTGCGTTGCAGAGAATGTAATGATCCGCTACCTTGGTCAAAGTTGAGCCGTCAACGTTGGTTATTGATGCCGTAAGAGCGCCAGCGGCTTTTGATTTCTCCAGATACTCCGCAACGTCGGTCGCCTGGCCGGACTGTGACACACCGATCACCAGCGCGCGATCCATCTTCATTTTGCCGGAATACAGGCTGTAAACGGAAGAAGCAGCTAAACCTACGGGAAGTCCGTTTTTGGATTCGATAAGATACTTGCCATAAATCGCAGCGTGGTCGGAAGTCCCTCGCGCCGCCATTATGACATACTCGATGCCACGGGCCTTTATCTCGGCGGCAAGCGCACTTACCTTGCCGGACTCGGCCGCCACCAGTTTTCCGATGACATCCGGCTGCTCTTTGATCTCGTTGAGCATAAACGACATTACTATTCCTCCAGTTAAGCGGCGCAATGTTGGCCGCGTGATGACTTTATTTGTGAAACTCGGCTTTGACCAGATCGTATTGGCGCAATATTTCACCTGTTAGCGGAGAGTCCTGCGACAGGCCGCTGATTTGACTCAACGCACCGGCCATGCCCGCACTGGCTATTATTTCCTGCACTTTATTTGCGCTGGGATCTGCGGGTGGGTCGAAATGCAGCGCAGCAGCGATGGCCTTGCACATTGTATATGGAAATACGCCATACTCTAATGCCAACTTCGCCCCGCCGACCAATCTATCCTTCGGAGCTAATTTCCTCATCGGATCGCCGCCGACTCTGGAGACCTGATCTCCAAGGGCGACGTTGGCGAATCGCCAGAGAAGATCATCTATATGAGCCTGATGCTCGGCAGGGTCGAGGCCGTGCTTTGCGATCAGCGCCCTGCCCGTCTCATCCAGGGCAGCTCGTACGGCTGACTCGATTTGCGGGTCGTTCATCGCCTGATAAATGAAATTATATCCTTTTAGATAACCGAAATAAGCGGAGGCTGCGTGGCCGGCGTTGTGGGTGTATAATTTGCGGTCGACATACGCCTGGAAGTTGTCTTTTGGTTCGATACCGGCAATGTCAGGGAAGTCGCCTTTGATTCCGGCCTTTGCGATCGGCAAATGTTTATACGGTTCAACGATGACAAGCAGCGGATCCTCGCGCTTTTGGGCCTCGGTCATAACGGGGACCATTCGACCCACTACACTCTCCACAAACCCGACTTTTTCTTTCAGATAGGCGTGATAATTCTCCGGCAGAGCTTTTGATACTTCGGATTCCAGAAACGCGCCCATATTCTGCAGGTTTTCGCAGATTATTATGTTGACAGGCTCTGTTACACTCGCGTCTGCCCTGGATTTGATACCGGCGGCTATCGTGGGTGCGATTCTCGGCAGCACGTTGACACCGACGGCTGTGCAGATCAAATCGGCGGTGCGAATCTCCTCGGCTGCGGCTTGAAGGTCAAGGCCGCTGACTGCCCTCACGTTTTTGATTATGACAGTCTCCGGGTTGGGCTGGGCCAGTCGGATTGGATATGAGCGGCGTTGATTTATGAGCGTGATGAGGTCGGGGACTACATCTATGAAGACCACCTCAAAACCGGATTCGCTGAATAACTGCCCCGTAAATCCACGACCGATGTTACCGGCGCCAAATTGCACTGCTTTTCTCAACTTCAAACCTCAAACTTGAACGGCATCGGCAACAATTCTTTCAGAGCGTGTGCCTCAATTTCTCCGCCGTTTTCAAGCGCGATGACCATTGAACCTTCTTCATTAAACTCAGACATCACCTGGAGGCATGCTCCGCATGGATACGGAAACTCCTCCCCCTCGGAACAAATTACTATGGCCCGGATTCCATTCTCACCCTCGGAAATTGCTTTGAAAATAGCAACCCTTTCGGCACACATAGTGGAACCATAGGCAGCATTTTCTATGTTGCAACCAGCATATATCTTACCAGAAGCACCCATCACCGCTGCCCCGACATAGTAATCGGAATATGGAGCATAGGCGCGATTGCAGGCTGCTTTTGCCTTTTTCAGCATTTTCTCAAATTGTTCTGTTTCGCTCATAGCGTGACCTTTCCAAACCTGTTGTTATTTCATCGTGACCACGGTTGCTCCGGAGCCACCTTCTGATGATTCGCCGAGTCGGTATGATTTTACTCCTGGATGGTTTTTTAATAAATCCCATACAACCTGCCTGAGAGTGCCGGTGCCTTTGCCGTGGATTATTCTGACCTGCTGCAAACCGCCGGCCATCGCGTCGTCGAGGTATTTGTCGACATCAATCAGTGCCTGTTCAGCTCGCAACCCGCGCAGGTGTATCTCCGGCTGCACCTCACGAGCCTTTTGCATCGCTATCGTCGATTCTGTAGACGCTGGGCGGGTTTCTTTGCCAGTCTCTTTGGCCTTGCGCAGGGTTGAGATGGGAACAGTGACCCGCATTGACCCTATTAAAACGACTACTTTTCCGTCCACCGGCCCTTCGACTATCTCACCGTCCTGATTTACGTTGGCTATGCGAACAGCGGCGCCCGGCCTGAGATCAAAAGTGCCGGAAAGACGCTCGTCCTCCGGCTCTTTCGGAGGGGTGGCCGCGCTGGCTTCGTCGAACTGCTCGATTAGTTTTTCGGCTTTCTTTTTTAGGTCCTGTGCGCGCCTGGTATCTTTTTTCTGTGCAGCCAGCTGTTCTAAAGTGGCGTCGAGCTTTCGTTGATATGAGTCGAGCATCGCCTGAGCACGATCCCGAACCCTGGCTTCTACCTTATGTTTAACCGATTCCAGCCGAACGACCTGTTCTTCGTAACGGCGGCGGAGGGCATCAGCGTCGGAGGTGATCCTCTGCGCGGCGGCTTTTTCCTGTGCGGCGGCGCGCTGGGTCTCTTCGAGGCGACGTATAAGCTCATCGGCAGCCTCCATCCTCGAACCCAGACTGCCTTTTGCTGAGGCTATAATAGACTGATCCAGACCAAGGCGACCTGCGATTGCGAAGGCATTGCTTGCGCCGGGGATACCAACTTGAAGGCGATAGGTAGGTCGAAGAGTTTCAGGATCGAACTCGACGCGGGCGTTTTCGATGCCCTGGTGCTGGTAGGCGAATTCTTTAAGCTCGCCGTAGTGCGTGGTGGCTACTATCCTTGCGCCTTTATTGAGCAGATAATCCAGAATCGCCTTCGCGAGAGCAGCGCCCTCGGCGGGGTCTGTGCCTGCCCCAATCTCGTCCATCAACACCAGTGCGTTTGCCGTGGCCCCACGTGTGATGCGCACTATGTTATTCATATGCGAAGAGAAAGTGGATAAAGATTGCTCAATGCTCTGTTCGTCGCCGATGTCAGCATATATCTGTTGAAAAATGGCCAATTCGGTGCCGACTTCGGCGGGAATATGCAGACCACTTGCTGCCATTAGCGCGAATAAACCGATGGTTTTGAGACTGACGGTTTTGCCTCCGGTGTTAGGGCCTGTGATTAAAATTGCGTTATAGCTTTTGCCGAGAGATACATCTATCGGAACGACGTCGCCTTCGAGAAGCGGGTGGCGTCCGGATTTGATCTCTATATAACCTGTGTTGTTTAAAATCGGCTCGGTGGCTGAGTGTGCTATGCTGAGTTTTGCACGAGCGCAGATACAGTCGATGATGCCGACTACTTTTAAGGTCGCGAGAATCTGGTCAGCGCGCTGCCCGACTCGTGCAGTCAACTCCGCCAAAACTTTCTCTACTTCTTCGCGTTCCTTAATGACGAGTTGCTTGCGTTTGTTACCGAGTTCGACGACTGCGGTTGGTTCGATAAAAAGAGTGGCCCCGGATGCACTGGAATCGTGGACTATGCCGGGAATAACTCCGCGATATTCAGCCTTAACCGGGATGCAGTAGCGATCCCCGCGGATAGTGATAATCGGTTCTTGGATAGCTGTGCGATACTGACTCGATTGCAGATATGAGTTCATCTTCTCGGAGAGACGCGAATGTGCTATCTGCAGTTCGGCTCGAACACGTGCGAGGGTTGGACTTGCGGTGTTGAGCACCTCTCCTGATTGAGATATGCAATCGGAAATCGCGGTCTCAATCGCCTCGAAGCGTTCTATTTCAGTGGCCAAATCGCTGAGAATAGGATACTTCTCCGTGAGTCTTTCGAGAAAGGTTCGCAGCCTGCCGGATGACTGAAGCGTGGCCTGGATAGAGAGCAAATCGTGGGGCTGCAACAGGGCCTCTATACGTGCGCGCTCAACGTTGGTTCTAATGTCGGAGATGCCGCCAAGGGGAATTGTGCCGACGTACTGGAGAATATCGCGAGCCTCGCTGGTCTCCCGCTGCTTTCTTTTAGCCGTTTCGAGATCTGTAGTAGGGTACGTAAGACCGGCGACCTCTCGCCCTATTGAGCAGGCCGCCTGATCCTGTAGCCTCGACACCACCTTCTCGAACTCAAGAACTCGTAGAGTATGTTCCTCCATGATGGTTAGGGAAATTATAGCAGATGGCGGAGGAAGGGTAAACGTGGGGCTTACGGCGCTCTTTTAAATGTGAAACGCGAAAATGCGAAAGAAGCGAAAGCCAGAAAATGAGCACACAGCTCCGGTAATTTGGAATCGAACTTCGCACCTCTGACTTCGGACATCGAAAAAAGCAGATTTCTCACTTCGTTCGAAATGACATAGGTTGGGGGCTGTCAGCCGACAACCGATAACCGTAAACCAACAACCCGAAAAGCAGATTTCTCACTGCGTTCGAAATGACATAGGGTTGGGGGCTGTCAGCCGACAACTGATAACCGTCAACCGACAACCGACAACCGATAACCGATAACCGTCTACCGCTATGTGCTCAGGGCTTTGCGGAGGGCGTCAGTGTAGTATTGGACGTTTTCCCAGATTGCATCGTCGGCTATTCTGTGGTCGGGGCACGGGATGAAGCCGCCTAAATCGACCAACTCCTTTAGCCTCTCTACTTCTTTATCTATTGCAGCGTAATCCTGAGCAAGGACGTGCTTGCGCATGCCCCCTACCCCTAGGACTTGTTTGCCATACAACTTACGCCACTCGGCTATACTCGCGCCCCAGGTGCCGACTTCGATTGGGAACATCACATTGACGCCGTTTTCCAGCCAGATTGGCACCAATGCGTCGATCTTGCCGTCGCAGTCGAGAGAGACAAGGTTGATGCCGTAAGATGAAAGTAAATCGGTTATGCGCTTGTAGTGCGGGCCGACGTGCTTTGCAAAGAAATTAGGATTAACCAACGGGCCGCTTCTGAAGCAGATATCCTCCCAGAAATGGCCGATGTCGAACAGCGCGCCGGTCTCAAGCGCCGCCCTGGTGTTTTGATAACACAACTCCGCAGTGACGTCGATCATTTCTATGACCAAATCAGGATCATCGGCGATTAGATAGCACAGGTTTTCCATCCCGACGATATCGCGAATGCTGCCGTAAAGGCTGCCGCAGTGCAGAAGATAGTGATCTTTTCGATTCGGTTGTTTTAGATAGTCAAGCCCGCCCTGGTTGAATGGCTTCATCTCGGTCTCGCAGTTAACCCAACCCCCAGTCACTCGGTCCATAAAAAATTGTAGCCGCGGCCTGAAAAGCTCATCCCATTCCTTGCGACCCTTGAGGATGTGGTCGAACTCCATAGGGATGCCCGTTGCGCCCTCTCGCCGCAGGACAATAACACCGTTATAAGTCTGGATTTTCTGAGAGCCGTCGGGAAGCGTCTCGATGACCCTGGTCTCAAAGCCAGGCACGATGCCGTAGCTCGGAGAAAAAACCCTGTGATAGGCCAAATCGAAGCCGAGCTTTTTGGTCAAATGCTCTAATCGGACGTCGGCGTCGCCGGACAATGCCTGATGATACTCGTCTTCGGTCAGATGACCTTCGTTTTTCCATTTGGCTAAAGTCTCCGCAAGAAAACCGAAGTGTAAAATCGGCAGGCTATCGTAAGGCTCGTAGGATAGGGCTGCGAGAATCCGCTCTCTGTTGGTCACTATTATAATCCCCCATCTTCGGGTCGGTTGTCAGATTTGATATGCTTATACAACGCTGGCCGATCCAATGTCAAGAAAAAACAGCGGGTAATTGCGAATTTGGTGCGCAGTGCTGCTCATTTGCCAATATAATATCCGCCCTTTTGTGATCAGCGTGGGATATAATGGAATAAGGTAGAGGTGAAAGGTGCGGCCGCACAAGTGAGAGTAGTTGTTCGTAGTTTTCTTATCGTAGTAATTGCCTGTCTTACAGCCTCGCTCGCAAGCGCGTCTGTTGTTTCTTCGCAGGACAAGCAGCCCGAAATTAAATATGTCCCAGACAGGATTATTGTAGGGTTCAAAAGCAACGGCTCGGCGATGATGCGCGCACATAACCTGACCTCTAATGCGGTAAACGCGCTGAATACCCGTTACCGACTGACCTCCATCAAGCCGCTATACCCGGCAAAAGCTCACAAAGGTATTTCCGCATCCAGTCTGCCCGGCAGTTCCGACGACGTCTTCATATTGGAGTTCGCAAAGGGAACCGACCCCGTGGCATTGGCGAAAGAATACTCTAAACTGCCTGAAGTGCGATACGCCGAGCCGGATTATATAAGGCACGCTATGCGCACCGACCCAAATGACACTTACTGGTCTACTTCAGGGTCGTGGGGACAGAGTTATCGCGACCAATGGGATATGGAGATTATGCGCTGTCCGGATGCATGGGATATACAGACCGGCAGCGCCTCTACGGTTATAGCTGTTATCGACAGCGGCATAGACTATAACCACCCCGATATTATAGGAAACCTGTGGCAAAACCCCGGGGAGATTCCCGGCAACGGCATCGACGATGACGGCAATGGATTTGTTGATGATTATATCGGTTACGATTTCTGCAATAACGATGGCGACCCGATGGACGACCACGGCCACGGCACACACGTATCCGGCACCATCGGGGCGGTTGGTAATAACTCCGTCGGCATCAGCGGCGTCAACTGGAATTGCAGCATAATGTCGCTGAAGATACTCGATTCGAGCGGCAATGGGTCAGACTCCGACCTGGCTGCAGCGATTATCTACGCTGCGGATATGGGGGCGCAAGTCATAAATATGAGCCTCGGCGGGGACGAGTATTCGCAGACCATTCATGATGCTTTCGTCTACGCTCACCAACAGCGGGGATGTGTGCTGGTGATTGCGGCGGGGAATGCTAACAGTAACCTGACCAGCGCATATCCGGGTTGGGACAATATGTGCATCACAGTGGCGGCCAGCGACCAAAATGACGCCAAGTGTTATTTTACTAACTATGGCGTAAAGATCGCGGTGTCAGCTCCCGGCGGGGGCCCGACCGGCTCGACCCCGCCTTGCGCTCAATATAACTGCCTCTCTTTGCGCGCTGCGAAGACCGACAGGCTGCCGGCAAGCTGCGGCCCTGGAGTCGGGATTATTGGGGAGGATTATTACCGGCAGGCAGGTACTTCGATGGCGTGCCCGCATGTGGCTGGGCTTGCGGGGTTGATTTTGTCTCAGAACCCGACCTGGACCAATGAGCAGGTTCGACAGGCAATTCAAATGAGGGCCGACGATATCCTCACCCCTGGGTTTGACACGAAATCCGGCTTCGGCAGGATCAACGCCTACGCTTCGGTAACTTCGCCGGAGCCTATGGAGGCGATGATAATCGGTCCATCCAACGGTGAAAAGGTCTGGAACCGCGTCGTGGTCAACGGCATTGCAGCAGGGCCGAACTTCACCAGTTACACACTCGATTATGGATCAGGTCGAGAACCGTCGACTTGGACGACCATTTATACTGGCTCAGAGCCGGTACGATATGGTCCTTTGGCGGCTTTCGAGCCAAATCAGCTTGTTCCGGGGGTCTATACCCTGAGGCTGAGGACGACGGGATCAGGGGCGGAGCTGGATGGTGCGTATCGGATAGAAATAGTGGTCGATTCACCGGAAGGCTCCGGGCATTTCACAGAGCTTTTCGACACAGCCTCGGCATTTGATCTTGATAATCTGTCCCTAGAATTCACACCGGACGGCAGCAATGGGTTCTATTCTTTATGCTTGAAAGAGATAAATGAGCTGCCAACTGACCCCTCCGGCGGCACCGTGTTGCAGTTGGACGAAGATGATTACAAGGAAGTGATCCTTGATTCGGCACAGGTCTCGCTGTATGGCAAAACAAGGGACAGATTCTATGTGGGAAGCAACGGATATGTAACCTTTGACGCGGGGGATACCAGTTGGTCGGAGACGTTTAGCCAGCATTTCTCTCATCCGAGGATCTCGGCTTTGTTCGATGATTTGTCCCCTGTCGAGGGCACGGTGAGCTGGATACAGTTGGCTGACAGAGTGGCGGTGACTTTTGAGGATGTCCCTGAATACGGTAGCTCTGAAGGCAACACTTTTCAGATCGAGATGTTTTTTGACGGCAGAATTGTGCTCTCATATCTTGGCATCAGCGCCGAAGATGGGCTGGTGGGGTTGTCTGAAGGGGAAGGAACCCCGGCAGGTTTTACGGCCAGCGATCTTTCAAGATACGACCACTGCAATCTTATAAACAGGGCTGTGCAGATAATGACCCCTAACGGCGGGGAGTATTTTGAACCAGAAGCCGGGGTGTCGATACAATGGGCAACATCTGGCATTGATTGGGTGCCGACAGACAAGGTTAATTTGCTGTATAGCATTGATTCTGGCGATTGGACTCCTATATCGGGTGCAAGTGGGCTGGCATATCACTTGGGTTCGTTTAACTGGGACACGACTGGGCTTGCCGAATCCAATAAATATTTAGTGCGGATAGAATATGCGGGAGATGATTCGATATCGGATACATCCGATGATTATTTCACAATCGCTACAGACGAAATCCCGCCTGCGATTACGCACAATCCGCTGAGCAATACAAAAAATCAGGCTGGGCCGTATCACGTGTGCGCGAATGTTACAGATGCGTATGGAGTCGAAAGCGTCACGCTGTTCTGGTCGAAAAACGGGGGCGCGTTTAATCAAGTCGCGATGCAGTCTACTGCGTATCCAAACGAGTATTGCGCGTCCATTCCAGGGCCGAGCGTTATCGGGGATCAATATTGTTATTATATTGTAGCGCAAGACGCATCTTCAGCTCAGAACCTTGCCCGCGACCCACAATCCGACGCCTACTGTTTTGAGATATTGGATTGCAAACCCGCGACGCCGGTCGATCCTACCCCTGCTGATAATTCTAATGACGCCTCAATCAACAGTACCTTAAGCTGGAAAGACGGCGAAGATACAGTTGATTTGGTCAATGGCGGGTTTGAGACGGGTGATTTCACCGGCTGGTCGGTTGGGTCTGGAGATGGCAACGTCGATCAGTGGGTTGTAGCGACTACCGATGAGCCAGGCTGGTCGGGGGATGGGCATCCTTTTGAAGGCACATACTATGCTCAGAACGGCTTCGACGGAGCAGCCGGGCAGTATATTGATCTGTATCAAGAGATAGCGGTTCCGAGCTGGGTAAGCTCGCTTGCACTGCGATGGAGTGATCGTTTGCAGTGGGATATCACCCACAACGCCACTAAAGCCCGCGGATATTCGGTGACTATCCAGCCAGCGGGAGGGGGGTCCGCGATCGCAGAACTCTACTCCACCACATTGGAACCTATGACATCGGGGGATACGGGTTATGTGACACACACAGTTGATTTGCTGGCGCTGGCTCCAAGCCTCGTAGGCAAGACGATGAGAGTAAACTTCCACCTGGCAATCCCTGAAAGCTACACCGGGCCAGCTCAAATCGATTTGGATGCGATATCGTTGATTTTGGACCCGCTGCAGGAAAACCAGCCAAGCGCGACGATCAGTGGCGAGATCAAGAAGCATTCGATGAAGTCGCAGCTATTAGGCAGGCAGGCGTATGAAAAACTGAGGGCGGCGAAACTGGCGACTCCGGTTATAAATAAAAGAATGCCCGCTAATTTCAGCGCCCAAGAAATTGCCGAGCATCAGACGACTTTTGATGTGTTGTTTGGTAAGTCCTCGGAGTCATTGGATTTGATCGCGACTGGATTGACCGAGCCGGCTTTTAACCCCGGGCCTTTGGAAAGGCGCACAAAATATTATTGGAGAGTGGTTGCACATAACGATTGCGGCGGTACAGAAGGGCCGTTGTGGTCGTTTACCACCGAATCCGCGCCTATAACTAAACCTGCAAACGGCGCGTCCGTGGAGCTGAGGCAGGTAGCTCTTACTGAGGCTAAGCCTGGCTACTTTTATGTAGAGACCAGAACCAGAGAATCTGGGATCCGAGTTGAGAAGGCTTCTCACGGGCTGAGCATAGGCGATGTGGTGAATATCACAGGCACGATGCGCACCAACGCTAATTATGAAAGATACGTCGAAGCCGCTGAGATTACTAATGTGCCTTTGACCGAATTCATCAAGCCACTCGGTATGGCCAACAAGAGCGTCGGCGGTTCGGATTGGTTCTATAACCCGTCCACTGGCGCAGGGCAGAGGGGAATCGACGGCTGCAACGGGTTGAATAACATTGGATTGCTGGTGAGCGTCTGGGGCAAAGTAGTGTCCAAAGGTCGCGGTTGGTTTTATATTGATGATGGTTCTTCGGTGAAAGATGGAACAGGAATCACTGGAATATATTGCGAACTGCCGGAGGGCGTGGCTGCCCCATCGGTTGGAGAATTCGTCAGGGTGACGGGGATTTCGAGTTGTGAGCTGTATGAAGGTGCTCTGGTTAGTGTAATTGCTCTGAGAAACGCGGATGATATCTACTGTTTTTCTGGCTATTTTGCCACGTCTTCCTTAGTCAGCTCACATTCACCACGCACACTTCAAAGACCAAGGGACGTGGTCAAATAATTATTTGACAAGTCAACTAGTTGGGCTTATAGTGCAGATGCACACATGTGCGTCTCAGGAACAGCAGGGCCTGGGATGAAATATAGGAGGAACGCTTATGAATAGGCCTGCCATCTGTTGGAGGGCGTCAGTTATACTGGCGCTTGTATTCTTGCTTTGTGCAGGAATGGCTAATGCCGCGACTGTTCAAGTGCGGTTTTGGCAAAACGACCAAATTGCCATCGTAAATCGCGATGTACCAACTGGAGTTTCCCCTGCCGAAGCGGCGATTCGCGCTCTAGTAGCCGGTCCCACCGCTGCAGAGGCGCAAGCGGGTGTGAAGTCTTCTATTCCGGCTGGGGTCAGTATTGTAAAACTAAACCTGACGCAGACTGCCGCGGAAGTAGATATGTCCGCCGGGGTCACGAGCGGACTTTCTGAAGCGGGGTTGACGGATATCTTCAATCAATTCCGGATGACGCTCGGAGATTTCCCCGCGATCACTGACATTAAGTTGACTTCGAAGGGCAAATCGCTCGGCTCTTATCTATCCGATACCGGCGTCGTAGGACAGCCTGCTCCTGCTCTGGTTAAGACCAATGGCGTTGGTTTGGCCGGTAAAAAAATCTGCGTCGGCCCTTCGCACGGTAAGTTTTGGAACGGCAGTGGCTGGTATTGGCAGAGAGGCTTGACCTGCGGCTGGGGTGAAGCGGCGCTAGAAGACCTTCTCAGCATCAAACTGGTCACGTTGCTTGGTCAATACCTGACGCAGGATGGGGCCACCGTAGTCTACCCAAGACAAATGAACCTCAGCGACTGCTGCCATACCGAGACGGGCCTCCCCTGGCATCAAATGTGTGCGCAGTCCTGGTTGAAGCACGCTGGTCTGCCCGGTAGCGTCTGGGCGAGTGCGAGCGGCAACTATGGCGCAGAGACTGCAGTCAATCGAAACAGCGACGATATCCGTGCCCGGCCGCTTTATGCCGATTACACCAACTCGGACATCTATATTGCTCATCATACAAACGCTGGCGGAAACGGTACTGCTACCGGAACCGAGACTTATAGAGACACGCAGATGGCTTACCAGCAGTATGTGGGCGCCAGCTTGAACCTGGCAACGGCGATTCAGAACAACGTGGTAAACGCTATTCGCAGCACCTTTGACGAGGAGCCGAGCTGGGCGAGCAGAGGAGTAAAGGACTCTGCCGCGGGCTTCGGAGAGATCCGAGTTCCTTCGCGCCCCGCAGTTCTAATTGAACTTGCATTCCACGACGACTGCACCAGAGATGCACTTTACATGACCCAGGACGATTTCTTCAAATCCGTTGCGGAATGGGGTCTTTATAAGGGAATCTGCGAGTATTTCGGCAACACCCCGACCTGGGATAAGTATTCCTGTGAGTATGTCTCGGATACAATTCCGGCGACTATGAACCCGAAGCAGGTCTATAACTGCTCGATCACTCTTAGAAACCGTGGCGTGGCCTGGTATAGTGCCAGAGGATTCAGGCTGGTTGCGACCGGTAACAACGACTCGTGGTTCAAGAGTGTTTCTTTCATCAACTCGCCCAACGGAATCAAACCGGGTGAGACCGCTACATTTAACTTCCAATTGACCGGCCCGGTTGTGGGCGGCGTGCGCAAGACCGAATGGAGAATGGCTCGAAACGGATACAGCGCCGGATTTGGCCCTACCATTACCAAGATGGTTGATGCGGGCACAGTCGTAGACAACGACCCGCCGAGTGTGCCGACCAATCTGCACTCGACTGCGGCAACGACGACCAGCATATCCCTGGCGTGGAATGCTTCTACAGATGCTGACAGCGAAGTATCCGGATATACCGTGTATCGCAATGGAAATGCGATTGCTACTATCACCGGAACTACTTACAAGGATACGGGCCTTACACACGGCACGACCTATTCCTATGAAGTAGACGCAATCGACGCATTTAACCATAGATCGGCTAAGTGCGCTCCTGTTCAGGCGTCCACTGTTGAAGACGGCGAAGCGCCGACGGTGCCGGGCAATCTGCGAACTACTGCGGTTACCGCGAAGAACGTAGCGCTCGCATGGAACGCGTCGACTGACAATATTGGTGTGACCGGTTATGCGATCTATCGCAATGGAGTATCCATTGCCACCACCGCGTCGACTACATATAACGACACTGGCGTGGCCCAGAGCTCGAGCTACACATATCAGGTCGATGCTTACGACGCGGCGGGCAATCGCTCCGCTAAGAGCAATGCTGTTTCGGTTAATACACCGATTCTTGCTACCTGGGGACCGTACACCTTGACCCAGGGCGGGACGATCTACTCTCCGAGTTACTTTAACTCTACGTACACCACAGGGTGGTATACGACCACAGCGGGCACTGGAGCCGCCAGGACGGTTCTGAAGGCTACTGATACGCAGATGGCAACCATGCCTGCACAGGCGCTGATCAATGGCGCTACGTTTACCATTCAGTTCCAGAGAAACGCTACGTACAGCTCATCTGCTAACAACCCACTTAATATCTACAGGATAACTAAGGATTGGAATGGCGGCTCTGTATTGTGGAACACACCGTGGGCAAGTGGTGGCGGGGACTACGCCTCTGTCGGCACTGCTTCTCAGGCGTGCATTTATCCTGATGACGGTTATACGTTTACGTTTAACGTAAGTGGAACGAATGGTTGGTTCCCCTATGGCGTATTGCTGAAGGGTGACAATGAGTCGAGCATTACGTATAGAAAGAAATTCATAACAAACAGCGGAACTCTTGCTGTGAACTACGTGCCGCCGACTCCGACTATCAGAACGTGGTCATACCTGGGACACTACCCACAGGGGACGGCCAACGACCACGCGACGCGAATCAACACTGACCATGTGGCGGGAACCTATGTCGGAATTCCGATCAACGAAGCCAACATAGCTCCTTGCGCCGCTAATGGCGCCGCTGGGCCGAGCTACGGCAACAGCTACGGAACGTTCAAGTGGAAGAAGGGCACGTCGGAGAACGACGTCTGTAGCTTCCTCCAGTCCTCGTTCTACAACGCTTCAGCAGTTGACAACGGTACTACCTATGCTGCTACTTATATCTACAACAGCGGCGCACAGGTAACTAACGCTTATCTGTTCATCGGGTCTGACGACGCCTGTAAGGTGTATTTGAATGGAGCTTTGGTAGGCAGTTATCTTGCTGCCCGCGCTTGCATACCTGACCTTGATATATATGGCCCAGTCACTATTAAGAATGGCTGGAACAGATTGCTGGTTAAGGTTGAAAATGGCGGCGGTGGGTATGGTCTTTACGCTCGCGTCGGCTACATCAACCGCACGGCTGTTCCGAACCTGACCGCTTATGCGGCGGATGGAACGCTTCCGAACAACCCGACGAGCTGCACCGAGTCTGGCGGCGCTGTTGATAATACTGCTCAGAAGGTCGTCACCGCGCCCAGCTTCAGTTGGAGTGGCGCTGCTGATCCTCAGGGATCTGGTGAAGGCGTATCCGGCGTCCGGGGTTATAGAGTCTACTTCGGAACTGATCCGGAAGGCGCACCTGACGCATTCCAGACCGGCACCACGTTTGCTCCTGGAACTCAGGCTCCTGGCACATACTATCTGCGTGTAAGCACGGTCGATTACGCTCTCAACGAGTCCGAGCCGGCGACGGTGTTTACATTCATTCTTGAGCCGGAGAGCATTGAATCGTATGGTATCACCAACAAGGCGGCACTGGATGCGTTGACTGCAACCGCCGCTGCTACTACTAAGTTCACCGTTTGGGGTGCTGTGAGTGTGATCGATGCCAACAGCTTCGTCGTAGACGACGGATCTGGCGCGCCGATCAAGGTCCTTAAGGCCAACCACGGATTCTCCAACGGCGACTACGTATCGGCTGCTGGAACGCTTGATGTGAGCGGAGCCCAGCCGGTGCTGACTGCATTGACAGCTAAGAAACAGAACTGATCTGTGTGGTCGATGTGAATGACTCGAAGGGGGTTGTCAGAAATGGCAGCCCCCGTTGTTTAGTGGTCAAATAGATATGATTCTTTCCATAGACCTTGGCACTTCAAAGATATGCGTCGCTGTTGTTGATCCGGCTACAGCTAAACCGGTTGCGATCCTTTCGCGGCCAAATGATTCGGATGTAGCCAACCTCGCTGAGGATTTGCACGAGCAGGACCCGCTGCGCACCAGGCGGATCTGCTTTGATTTGATTAAGGAAATTCTTGATGATGAGCAAATCCAAGGCTGCGATATTGACGCGATCGGCATTTCAGGGCAGATGCACGGCGTGATGCTGGTTGATGGTGAATTAAATCCCGTTACTAACCTGATAACCTGGAGGGATCGTCGAACGGCCAGGGACGGTGAACCGGGCTTTATAGGTGAGTCTATCGCGCTGCTCGATGATGAAGCGGAAGATCGAACCGGGTGCAGGTTGGCTGTAGGGTATGGCGCGGCCACCCTGCGATGGCTTGCACGAAACAATATGATTCCGCCGAATAGCACCGCACTTACTATTGCAGGCTATATAGCTGCTTCGCTTTGTGGGCAAGTCGCAATCGACGAAACTCACGCCGCTAGCTGGGGCATTTTGGATATCCAAAGGAACCAATGGGACGATAGGTGTGTGTCAAATCTGGGTTTGAGTAAAAGCGTCTTGCCGGGAATTGTCGCTGCTGGGTCTCGTATGGGTCGAGTGAGCGAGGTTGTTAAAGACGAGTTGAGGACCAACGGGGAGGCTGTAGTATGCTCACCGGTGGGAGATTGTCAGGCGAGTGTGATCGGATGCGCGGGGTTTTCTTCTGATACGATAGTGGTCAATATCGGCACCGGCGCTCAGATTTCGATCCCAAGCGTCTCTTCGGCGCACACGGAAGAGTTGGATGCGTGGCCGATGCCGTTTGGCGGATATTTGCAGCTTGGGGCGGCGCTGTGCGGTGGATGGGCTTATGCTTATCTGAAGCAGTTTTATCAATCAGTAGCAAAGGAAATCTGCGGGATTACGCTCAGTGATGAGGCGGTCTACCAGCGAATGAATGCGCTGGCTGCGTCGGCTGAGCTTGACGCGCAGGGGCTCTCCGTCGATACCCGGTTCTCTGGAACTCGTAAGGATAAACAGCCGAAGGGGGCTATTGCTGGTATAAACACGTTCAACTTTAGCCCTGATAATTTGACACTTGCTTTTTTAGAAGGAATTGTCCGAGACCTGCACTCAATGCTGCTTACCACAAATGCTGATGCGGCAACACGAGTCGTGGCAAGCGGAAATGCCGTGCGAAAGAACCCTGTCCTGGGATCGGTCATCAGGCGAATATTCGACCGGGAATGTTTTATTTCGCAGCTGCCAGAGGAGGCGGCACGCGGTGCGGCTTATGCTGCTGCGGTGGGCGTTGGGGTCGTCGATGCGGCAGGGATTACTGCTAAGATAACGGAATTTGTTGAGCCGATAGGCTGAGTGAAGATGAAAACCTATGCTTTCGGCAATCAATGTAGCGGCCGGGCCTCCGTCCCGGCCTAAAACAGATTTCGCGAAGGGATTGTCCGAGACGGAGATCGGACACTACGTTTTGGAAGTTAGAAGTTGGAAATTGGAGGTTGGCATTGGTTATGAGGTGGCAATTCGGAGATTGCCATCTATCTGAGTGAGAAGGCAAATCGGACTTCGGATGTCAGACCTCGGACATCGAAAAAGCAGATTTCTCGCTGCGCTCGAAATGACAATTAGGGCGCGGCCTCCATCATCAACCGACAACCGACCACCGATAACCGTCAACCGACAACAGACAACCGATAACCGTCAACCGACAACCCCTACCCCACAAATGGCGCTAAAGACTATGACGTTAGCTGTCGATAAGTGCTTTGGAGACGATTATGATCAAAGCGCTACACACGGCGGCCAGCGGGATGGTCGCACAGTCTATAAAACAAGATATCATTGCAAACAACATCGCGAACGCCCAGACTCCTGGTTTTAAGCGAGAGCGGGTGGTTGCGAGTTCCTTTCAGCAGACACTGCAGCAGGCTCAGGCTCTGGTGCAGGTCAGCACTGGCATAGACCCCTATTTCTCCGCCTCTATGGTGCAATCTTCACAGATCCATATTGAAGCCGCTAATGATAACAGCGAAGGGCCGATTGAAACGTCGGGAAGTGACTTGAACTTTGCTATCGACGGCGAAGGCACGTTCGAGGTGATGGCCGCGGATATGCCACGATATACCCGCAATGGCAGCTTTATGGTAGACACGGATGGTGAGCTTGCCACTATCAATGGAGAGAAGGTGCAGGGCAGCTCTGGTGCAATCAAAGTGCCTGATGGTAAATGGAGCGTATCACCCACTGGCGCTATAATCTCAAACGGCTCGGAGGTCGATCAGATTAAAATCAACGGAGCCGGATCGTCTACACGGGTGGTGCAGGGCAGCCTCGAAGGCAGCAACGTCAGCATCATCCGTGAAATGGTGGATATGATCTCAAATATTCGCAGCTATGAAGCAAACCAGAAAGTGGTCGCCAGCGTCGACAGCACCCTGGACAAGATAATCAACGAAGTCGGAAAAGTCTAAAGTCGAAATTTATAGCTCCCTGGGGAGGTTACTATGATTAGAAGTTTATACACCGCGGCAACCGGGATGGAAGCACAGCAGCTCAATCTCGACGTCACCGCAAACAACCTGGCAAATGTCGGAACTGCCGGGTTTAAAAAGAGCAGGTTGGACTTTCAGGACCTGTTGTATCAGACGATCCGGAGCGCAGGGGCGGATCAGGCGCAGGGGATGCAGGTGCCTACGGGAATACAAGTTGGCCTTGGCACCCGGCCTGGAGCAACTCAGAAGATATTCACCCCCGGAGATATGCAGCAGACCGGCAATCCATTGGATGCGGCAATTGAGGGGTCGGGCTTCTTCCAGGTGATGCTGCCTTCTGGGGATCTGGCATACACCAGGGATGGGTCGTTTAAGATCGACGGTACCGGTAAGATCGTGACATCCGATGGTTATCCGGTGCAACCGGAAATTTCAGTGCCAGATCAAGTGAAGGATATTCAGATCGGCGAAGACGGAACCGTATCGGTGACACTATCCGGTCAAACCGACCCACAGGAACTCGGTCAACTGCAGTTGGTGAACTTCCTGAACCCGGCCGGCCTATCGAGTATGGGCAGGAACCTGTACTCCCCCACCCGCGCTTCCGGTGAACCGATAACCGGAACCCCTGGGCAGGATGGGCTTGGCACACTGGCATCTGGTTATTTGGAGATGTCTAATGTGAAAGTCGTCGAAGAAATGGTGAACCTCATCGTTGCGCAAAGAGCCTATGAAGTCAACTCAAAGAGCATCCAGAGCGCCGACGAGATGCTGAATATAGCGAATAATCTGCGCAGGTAAAATTGATGAAACGCACGAATTTCCTGATCTTAATACTGCTGTTTAGCGCCTTTACGCAGACTGATGCACAGAAGCGGCCGGTTGCCAAAATCAATCTAGCGGCAAAGTGTGAAGTGACTAGCGCGCAACCTGTCACCTTAGGGGACATCGCGATAGTCGAGGCGCCGCAGGCTGCTGCTAATAAGATCAAGGATACTGTTATCTGCACAGGACCTGTGCCGGGCAGCCAGAGGATTGTCGACGGGGAGTATATACGGCTTAAAGTGAGCGCATTGTCACTGGGCTGCGAGGTGCAGTTCTCTGGATCAAAAAGCGTAGTTATCAGCGGCAAATGCCTGCGAATTACCCCCGAACAACTTGAAGAGGCGGCTTTAGATTTCGTGAGATCGCAGAGCCCGTCCAGGGATGTCGAGTATGGACTAAGCGTCCAGCGCAGCCCGCGTGAGATCGTTCTGCCAGGCGGATTGAGCGTGGATATCCAGGCTAAATCCAACGGCCAGGGCATTCGGGTCGGGCCAAACACAATTATGCTGGACGTGATAGCAGACGGCAAAGTTCTGTCTAAATCCAGCGTAACTGTGCTGGTAAGTGCGGTGGCTAATGTCCTCGTGAGCACCGAGGCAATTGCTCAGGGAGTGGCGATTAACGATGTAAACACGAAGTGGGAGAAGCGCGAGCTACCCGGGTTCGGAAGCCCGATTTTGATGGGGCAAGAGGAGACGAATTGGGTGGCCCGGCGGTCGATTCGGCCCGGGGTCGCTCTCACTACGGCGGATGTAGAAGTTCCTGCGGTCATTCGCGCGGGGGATACGGTCACAGTCGTGGTGCGCTGCGGAGCAGTATCGTTAACTACCAGCGCCGAGGCCAGGCAGAGCGGGCGCATCGGCGACAACATCAGGGTTCGATCCGCACTGTCAAACGAAGACGTTCGGGCGCAGGTTGTCAGTTCATCGAGAGTAGAAATTATCAAATAAGAAGGTATAGCCATGTTCAGGATTATCACTATAACTTTTATATTAATCACGCTAGGCGTCGGGCCATTGGCTGCTGAGTCGTTATGGAGCGATGCAAAACAGCCGACAGGCTCCGTATTTTCCGACAAGAAGGCTATACAGGTCGGTGACATCGTGACGGTCATCATCGAGGAATCCGCGGTCTCAAGCCAGCGCGCTTCGACAGATGCTAAAAAGGACAGCTCTCTGAAAGCTGGCCCAGGCGTAGGGCCTCTGCTGAAACACATCCCACTTTTTGAATACTCCGGTGGAGACAACATCAAAGCCAGCGGTTCGAGCACTCGATCCAGCGCTTTCGTTACCAGAATGTCTGCTGTTGTGACCAAGGTGTGTGATAACGGCAATCTCGAGATCGAAGGCACGAGATTTGTGGAGACAAACAGGGAAAAAGCTGAAGTGAAACTGACCGGCACAATTCGCAGGCAGGACATCACACCCGACAACACAATTTCATCGGCATTCATCGCCAATGCGCAGATTACGCACACAGGCAGCGGCCCGGTCGGCAGCAGGCAAAAAGAAGGCCTGATCAGCAAAATATTCAGAATCCTGTTCTAACTCGGCTCGAAAATCGAGGACTAATATGAGACAGACAGCACTCATTATACTGACGATTTTAATACTGGGAACCGCCGCGTCGGCTCAAACGGTGCGGATTAAAGATATAGCCACAGTTGAGGGCGTGCGCGCCAACCAACTGGTAGGTTACGGGTTGGTAGTCGGTCTGGAAGGCACCGGCGATAGCCAACAAACCAAATTTACGACCAGGACTTTAGCCAATTTACTGGAGTCGTATGGTATCAGCGTGCCGGCGGATAAGCTGAAGGTGAAAAACGTCGCATCTGTGATGGTAACAGCCACGCTTCCGCCGTTTGCACGGCCCGGCACGACCATCGATGTCTCGGTGTCGTCACTTGGCGACGCTCGAACCCTGCAAGGAGGGACGCTTCTGCAGACTCCTCTTCAAGCGGCAAACGGTGAGGTATATGCGGTTGCGCAAGGGCAGGTTTCTATCGGTGGTTTCAGCGCTGCTCGCGGCGGTTCCTCAGTAGCAAAAAATCACGCCACAGCAGGGCGGATTCCAGGCGGAGCTTTAGTGGAAAGAGAGACTAAAACCGATCTAGCTCCGCAGGATTCGATAAACCTTGTCTTTAATTCCAACGATTTCACCACGATCTCGCGTGCGACAAACGCGATCAACCAGAAATTGAAGGGACATTATTGCACTTCCACAGACGCAAACAGCCTAACGGTGAGTGTGCCACGGGAGTATCAGGGCAACGTGGTAGGGCTTATCGCCGAGCTTGAGTCGGCAGAGCTGGAAACGGATACTGCGGCAAAAATCGTGATAAATGAACGCACAGGGACGGTAGTAATCGGCGGATCGGCGCGTATCTCGCCGTGCGCGGTGTCGCACGGATCGCTGGTGGTGGAAATAACCAGCGTGAACGAAGTCTCGCAACCAAACGCGTT
Source organism: Armatimonadota bacterium (assembly GCA_050948905.1). Taxonomy (GTDB): domain Bacteria; phylum Armatimonadota; class UBA5829; order UBA5829; family UBA5829; genus DTKD01. Next base: position 2,842,237 of record JBMNES010000001.1, read on the forward strand.
GGCGACCGGGGAAACTGTAGTTACACAGCAACCAACAGTCAACGTCACCGAGCAGCCAGGCCACGTGGTAGCCTTGTCCGGAGCAAATATCGACGAACTTGTGCGTGCTCTTAACGCACTGAGCGTCACCCCTCGGGATTTGATAGCCATTTTACAGGCCATAAAAGAGGCGGGCGCGTTGCACGGACAGTTGGAGATTATCTGATATGAGAATAGATAGCCAGCTTAATCTGCTTAATACACACACTCAGCAAGCCGCTAAGGCTGGTCTGAATGAGCGCGAAGACAGAAAACTGAAAGAGGCCTGCCAGGATTTTGAGGCGCTGTTTCTGTCGAGCCTGCTGAAGGCGATGAGAAAGACGGTTCAAAAAACCAATTTGTTCGGCTCGGATTCTGCTGAGCAGACATTCCAGGAAATGATGGATACGGAAATCAGCAAATCTGCGGCAAAAACCTCCTCAATGGGAATAGCAGACGCATTATACAAACAACTCAAGGTCGAGGTCGCTCGCAACGCACCTGCGGTCTCAGGTGAAAACAATGATCGATAAAATGGGTGGTGTGGACAGGATCTTCGGAGTCCATCTTAACAGCAATAATAAAATCAACGGCGCAGATACTAACCGGCGCCTGGAGAAGAGGGACGCAGTGAACATTTCAAGGTTCTCGGCGTTAGTCGAAAAAGCCAGGGCGCGTGCGCTGGAAATGCCGGATATCAGAGCTGAGAGAGTCGCCGAGGTAAAAGAGGCGTTCTTCAACAACGGGATCAGGCCCTCCGCGGATATTGCATCTGCCATAATCAACACAGTTGTGAAAGGACATAGTGACCATGCCGGCAATTGAAGAACTATCGGAAGCTCTGCTTGAGTGTTTGAAAGAAGTGTCGGCGCTGCTGGATCACGGCGTTAGCGTAGCCGACGCGCAGCAGGATGCTCTTGTTCGCAACGACGCGGAAGATATAGTACTAACCAGCAATTCGTACTATGAGGTATTAAGGCGACTCGCACAGGCCGACGAACGGGCGGCAGCGGTGGCAGAACGCATAGCAGAGGCTGTCGGAATTGACAACAAGGGCGATATGGAGTCGGTGCTGGAGGCTTTGGATTCTATGTATAAGCCGCTGATGGCCGCCGAGCTATCTCGTATTTCGGCTCTTGCGCAGCGGCTGAAGGATGCAAACGAGACCAATTCTACTCTGTTGCGCAATGGTATGGAGATTATCACCACCTGCCTGCGAATTGTGGCCCAGGAGCCTGAGCCGGCTGTGTATTCGAATAAAGCCAATTTAGCAGGCGCAAACGCGAATACCCTGAGCCTGGATTGGCGGGTGTAGGTCGGGTCTAAGACTATGGCTGGAACATTTTTCGGCATAAATGTAGCGGCTAGCGGGCTTGCGGCACAGCGTGCTGCGATGGATATTCTGTCTCAGAATATCGCCAACGCAAGCGACCCCGCCTATAGGCGGCAGCGATTGGTGCTGTCTGAAGGCTTGCCTTTAGCCACCTCGCAGGAGGCCAATCGAATCGGCACCACAATTATCGGCTCCGGGGTGCAGGCCGGTGCGGTACAGCGGGTGCGGGACACTCTCATTGAGCGGCGTCTGCTGATGTCCGGCCAATCGTGCGCACAATATGATTTCATGAACAAGACCCTGAAGCAGATTGAGGCAGCGATTGGTGAGCCGACCGGCACCGGTTTTCAAAGCGACCTGGACCAATTCTGGGCGGCGTGGAATAAAGTGGCAGGGGCGCCGGACTCGGTCTCTATTCGCAGCTCGCTAATCGACGACGCTCAGGCGATGTGCTCGCGCATTCAGTATATTTATCATCAAATGCGCAGCTCGATGGATGATCTGAACATGGCGGCCGCAACAGGCGTACAGCAGATCAACCAGATGGCTCAAGATATTGCCCGGATAAACCGGGAAATTGCTGCGCTGCCCTCCGGCACAGTGGAAGTCAACGACTTGCTAAACAGGCGCGATGCACTGGTGCAGGAAATATCGAATATGGCTTCGGCTGTGCAGTTCGGAGACGACGCCGGCAACTTTGTGCTGTCGCTCGGCGGCCGGGTTTTGGTTCACGGAATTCGAGCTAACGAGTTGGTTAGCTCCGTGCTGCCTGATGGCAGCCGTGGAATTGAATGGGCCGAGGATGGCCAGCCCGTGACGATTCACGGAGGCGAGATGCGAGCGCTGCTCGACCTGAGGGATTCGGTTATACCGAGTTATCTGGATCAGTTGGACAATCTGGTCACAAATCTTGTTGAACAGGTAAACGCCGTGCACCGCACCGGCAAGACCCATACGGGAAACGACGGCGGGGATTTTTTCCTGGCTGGATCGACCGCGTATAACATCTCGATTGATCCGTCCATTCTCAACGAGCCCAAAAATATTGCTGCCTCTTCGTCTGTCGATGGAGAGGACAGCGAAGTGGCCTGGGCAATAGCCGATCTTAAAAACAGAATGGATCCTACGACCGGGCTTACTATAAACGGCATCTATAGAGCGTTGGTAAGCTCAATCGGAAGTGACTCAGCCACAGCCGAAAAGAAATCCACTGCGCACCATCTTTCCTATCAACAATTTCTGTCGCAGCAACAGTCTATCTCAGGTGTATCGCTGGATGAGGAAATGACAAACATGATCAAGTTCCAGCAATCATATAACGCGAGCTCGCGGGTTTTAACTGTGATGGACGATATGTTGTCGACTCTAATCGAACGGACCGGCACGGTCGGGAGATAATTTCGATGAGAACATCGCTTAACATGCAGGTTCAAAATACGCTTCAGAGCATATCCCGGACCACAGATGGGCTATCGGTAATCTCTGCTCAGGGCTCTTCTGGCAAGCGAATTCTCAAGCCATCCGACGATATAGCCGGAACGGATCGATCATTAACGTTAAGATCAGCCATAAAAACAATAGATCAACTCACCGATAATAATCTAGTCTGTAAGCCGGCTTTGCAAACTGCCGATGCGGCGCTGGACGAGGTAACGAAGACGATTAATTCGGTGCGCGATATCGCGCTCAAAGTGATTAACAGCGCCGTCACGGACAGATCTACGTTTCTGGTGCAACTCGACGATATCACCGCACAGTTGCAGGATATCGCGAACACTCAATATATGGATCAGTTCGTTTTCAGTGGAACGGCTACCAACCAGCCGACTATTACAAAGCAGGCAGGGACACCGCCGACTTATGATTACACGGGAAACCAGGGCACAAAAAGGGTGCAGGTGTTGAGTTGGGTAAGCGTGCCGACAAACATCCCGGGCAGCAAAGTCTTCAATTTTGACGGCAGCGCGGGCGCTGAGACGACAGATGTGTTTACCATGATCGCCAGCGTGCGCAGCGCGGTTGAATCCGGCGACTATGACTCGCTGAGCGATCAACTGAGCAATATTGACGCGAATCGGGACAATGTGCTGGAATGCAGGTCGAGGCTGGGTTCCTGGATGCAGAGGATGGATGACGCCAAATCGTTGCTGACCGATAGCAAACTAAAGATGCAGGAAATGTTGTCCGATGTAGAGGATGTGGACCTTGCATCGGTGATCATAGACCTTCAGACGCAGTACAATATTTATCAGGCAGCCAGCCTGATAAGCATGAAAATGGCGAATATGTCGCTGATTAGCACGCAAATGGCCGGCTAATAAATCTGGGCCATATCGGAAAGGTGATTTGCAATGAAAGTAGAGACAACTCGGTTTGGGGTTGTGGAGATCGACGAAGCCAGCCTGGTTTCTTTGCCGGGTGGATTGCTGGGTTTCGAGGATTACCGGCAATATTGCCTGATCCAGCACCGACCCACCGCGAAGTTCAAGTGGCTGCAATCAATCGAAGAGCCGTCGCTGGCCTTCGTGGTCGTTGATCCGTCGGAGCATTTTGAAGACTACGAGATCGAAATAGGAGACTCCGACATCCAGAAAATCCAGCTCTGCTGTGCAGAAGATGCGATTGTTTTGGTGATAGTCTCGATTCGGGACGGTGGCAAGAGCATTTCGGCTAATTTAGCGGCACCAATTGTTGTAAACTCGAAGAACTTAACTGCGGCTCAGATCGTCTTACAAGATGAGCGCTATGAGACCAGGCACCCTTTGAGCGCGGCACAGGCTCGACACAAAGCGGCTGCCTAATCTTATTGGCGTAAAGCTATACATAATTACACATCGGCCGAGCGCTTTAGAGTCGGCCAGAGGTTAATGCATCGCATTTCCTCGAGTGAAAGGATGCACTCACATGCTTGTTCTTGCTAGAAAAGTTGGACAGTCTATAGTTGTTAATGATAACGTCGAAATCCTGGTCATTGAGGTTCGTGGCGATCAGGTAAGGCTCGGCATAGAAGCGCCAAAGTCGATTCCCGTGCATCGCAAGGAATTGTTGGAGCAAATCAGGGCCGAGAATAAGAGAGCCGCGGTGGAGACTGATATCGACGTTGCCACTCAAGCCTTAGACGAGCTTCAGACCTGAGCGCTGTCGGCGCGCATACCCACCTATCCAGTGCCGCTCGTCGACACTGGATTGTCCGGCTCTGTCAGTCCCCACAGCCGGTTGCTTATCTGCATTCACCTCTCCCCCTGCCTGCTTAGCCCGCCTGGGCCGTAAGCCGCGGGCACAATAAATTTTCTCGTAAAAAAACAAGTATTATTACGCGTTTGTGTTATTTCGTGGAACAAACCCTATGTATAAAAATACAGCGCAATCACTGTAAATCAAGGATGAGTTCGCAGTGTTCAGGGCTAACGTAACGGGTTTATCGTGTCGATAAGAACTATGCAGCTACAGCCTTGTCGCTGACGGAGGTGAGCCGGCTAAGAAATGCCAGATTAAAGTCAGCTCTTTATGCTCAAGGAATGGCAAAGAGGGCGGGGACACATATCATCGACGGGTGAGCATATAACTCACCGAGCCATTCAAAAGTACACTCATCCGGCCATCAGGCCGCCGCCTAAGGAAAGGCGGAAATAGATCATGGAGGAAGTATCTAATGAGTCTCAGAATCAATTTGAACAGCGCGGCTTTGACCGCACACAGACAACTTTCCGCGACAGACAACGCCGTTAGCAAGTCTATCGAGCGATTGTCGTCCGGCTACAAGATCAACAACGCAGGCGACGACCCTGCGGGTCTCGTCATTTCTGAGAAATTGCGTGCACAGGTCGGCGGTCTGAATCAGGCGATTAGAAACGCGGGCGACGCAGTCAACATGGTAAAGACTGCTGAGGGAGCGTTGAGCGAAGTTAACCGCCTCCTGAGGACTATGAGAGACCTGGCAGTACATGCGGCCAACACCGGTGTAAACGACACAGCCTCTCTGGCAGCAGACCAGGCGCAGATTCGGTCAGCCATTGAATCCATCAACAAGATTTCTTCGGAAACCCAGTTTGGTGAGAAGCAACTGCTCGACGGCTCCGCCGGTGTCGTAACCACGCTCAAGGGATCGGCAGTCATCTCTGCAGACCTCAGCAAAGCTAATCTCAGCTCGGCGATGACCGGTATCGGCATTGACCTGTCCGCGGCCGGTGCGCAACTGGCCACCAAGGCCACTCTGACAGGCACAGCGAGTATCGCTGGCGATTTGACCGGCAAGTCCATCACCATCAACGGTAAGACAATCGCAGGTGGCGCCGACGAGGCCGCTACCCTACAGGCGATCAATAATCAGACCAATTCGACCGGCGTTGTTGCCACTGTCGACGCAAGCCATCACCTCGTTTTGACCCAGCGAAGCTACGGGTCTGCTAACCGCATAGACGTGACTGGTGGAACCGACGTATTTGGCTCCGCCAGCGCTGCTGCAGTGGGTCAGGACGCCAAGGCTGCTGTCTCATCCGGTGGCACGAACGTCTCCGATGCTATCTGGTCGGCCGGTTCTGGTACGATCATCAAGGACTCCCTCGGCAACGCAATTCAGTTGACCGATACCGCAGCTACTACTGCCGCCGACAATGCAGATCAGCTCGATCTGTCTGTAGGCAGTCTTACATTCCAGGTTGGCGCATATGCGGGGCAGACTCGCTCATTGAGCATCAGCTCCACGCACACCAACCAGCTCGGTGTGGCCAGTGGCGCCGCATCGACGATGAACGTGGGAGCGATAGACGTTACCACCAACGCAACCGACGCGATCACGGTGCTTGACAAGGCAATCTCCGACATCTCCAGTCTGAGAGCGAACCTTGGAGCTGCTTTGAAGAACACGTTCGAAAGCTCCATCAACAGCCTTGGAATCGCCTCCGAGAACATCGCGGCTTCTGAGTCGACCATTCGTGACGCAGATATGGCTGCTGAGATGGTGCAGTTCACGAGGAATCAGATCCTCCAGCAGGCGGGCACAGCTATGCTTGCCCAGGCCAATCAGGCGCCGCAGACTCTTCTGAGACTGCTGCAGTAGAAAATCAAATCAGCGGTGGGGCGCGCAGTATAACGCCCCACCCCTGCAAGTTAAAATGACGGCCGAACCTGCCTGAACAAATCCCTCGTCGCTCCAGGGTAGTAAAGCCGAAGTTTTAGAAATCGAGGGCAGAGGTCTGATTTTCAGGCCTCTGACCTCAGATTTATACAAGGAAAGCGTAGGTGCTATATGCCGGGCACTAGCTCGATAAACGGCCTGGTTTCTGGCCTGCGGACTGACGAGATCATCGCAAAAATGATGGAACTCGCCAAGCGTCCGCAGACGAAACTACAGGCCGAGAAAACCGATGCGCAGTTAAGATTATCGACCTGGCAGAATCTTAACGTGCGCATAATGGCGGTCAAATCTAAGCTGGACTCTATTGCTGTGTCCGGTGCATTTGACAACTGCCAGGCTAATTCGAGCGATCTCAGCGTCCTGCAGGCCTCTGCGGGCGTTGGCGCTTCCCCTGGGACTTATTTTCTAAAGGTTATCAATCGCGCTCAAGGGCATCAACTGGCCGGCGTGACTTCAGGCGAAGGAGCATTCAGCAGCCCCGCAGCGACTATCGGCACGGGTCAAGTAAGAATCAATTTTGAAAACGACCCATCTAAGGATTTCACGGTCGACATCGACACCGCTAACAATAGTCTCACCGGACTAAAAGAGGCCATCAACAGGGCAAATGGGGGTGTGCAGGCTTCGATTATCAACGCCGGCTCGGCATCATCACCGTCCTATCAACTTATTCTCACCAGCAAAGAGACCGGAGAGATATCACAGTTTACCGTGGATGCCGATCCGACGATAGCGGTGGATTTTTCGAGCATAGTGCAGAGAGGCACTGATGCCGAGATTCAGTTTGGCGGCGGAGGAGACGGAAGTTCGCCCATCATAATCAAGAAAAACACGAACACGATTAATGATCTTATCCCCGGCGTCACGCTTAATATTATAAACCAGGCGCCAGACAAGACGATAAAGCTCGATGTGGTCCGAGGCACGGGCGTAATTAAGAGTTCCATCGAAGATTTTGTGGCACAATACAACGACTTATCCGACGCCATCGGCCAACAGTTCAAATTTGATCCAGCAGAAAAAGTAACCCAGCCTCTAATGGGGAGTTGGGATTTGCAACACGTGCAGATGACGCTCGGCAGTGCCCTTGGCGCAGTCGTTTCTGGTGTCAGTAAAGAGTTCAGCGCGTTGGCTACCGTAGGCATAACTCTGGATATGTCCGGGCACCTGCAGATCGACGATGCCGCGTTAAGTAAAGCCCTAGAAAATAACCTGCAGGACGTGAGCCGATTATTCGCGTCGTCTATGAGATCGGATAGCGCCCATATTTCAATGTTGTCCTCCTCATCAGCCACCCAACCCTCTTCTGCGGACGGCTGGGAGGTGAACATCACCCAGGCTGCGCGACAGGCTCAGGTGACCGCCGCAGAAGCATTCAGCGATGCACTGGATGCAGATGAAACCTTGACTTTATATACAAATGCGGCCAAAACTACCTCAATCACGCTGAAAGAAGGCTGGTCGTTGGAGCGCGCCATATCGGAGATCAATAAGTTCTCTGATAAAACCGGAGCCACTGCGGTCGCCACCAGAGCCGATGGATCGATTTCGACCAATGCGGCTGAGAACGTATATCTTTCTGTCAGGTCAATTCGATACGGCGGCGATGCGGACGTATTCGTGTATTCAAGCAGAGCCGTCGACGAACCGGCCACGACCGGATTTGGTAACGCATTGGTATCCTCCACTGAGCCAGGAAATGGAAGCGGGCTGAAATCGCTTGACGTCGAAGGCACAGTAAATGGCGAAAGATGCACGGGCAAAGGGCAGATTCTTACTGCCGACCCAGAAGACGCGAAAAGCAATATTCAAGGCCTGACACTGCTCATAACAAGCGAATCCGCCGTGAGCAGCAAAGTATATTTTACAAAGGGCATTGCTACCTCGCTTAGAGATTCTCTGGTGGAGATGACCTCTTCCAATGGAACGATCTCCAAGGCCCAGGCCGCGCTTACTGAAACGATGTCCGACATCGACAAAGACATGGCAAAAATCACAGAGCGACTTCAGGCTCAGGAGGATAAGCTCTACTCGCAATTCAGTTCTATGGAAACCCAGCTCGCCAAGTTGCAGCGGCAGGGCGAATACCTGGCGCAACAGATCACAGCAATGTTTAATTCCAATGGCAAGTAAAGGTGCTAATTGATTATGTCATTCAACGGTTATTCGCGATATCAGCAAAATCAACTCTCCACGGCGTCGCCCGCAAGGCTATTACTAACCACCTACGATGGGGCGATTCGATTCTGCAGGATAGGACTGGAGAAAATGAGAGCCGGCCAGGTCGAGGAGCAGAGTGTAAATATAAATAAAGCCCTGTCTGTGGTATGTGAGCTGTTGTCGACTCTTAACGAAGACGCAAATCCACCGCTGGTGGCTAGCTTGAAATCCCTGTATCTGTATGTGATTCAGAAGCTGGCTCGCGCAAATCTGGAGAGTGATGAAGCTTGCCTGCAGGAATCTATGAACCTGCTTATCAGCTTGAGAGAATCCTGGGCAGAGGCTGAAAAGATAATCCAAAACGAGAGTATACAGGAGGAAGCGGCGTGACGGATTTTTCTTCGTCGAGAGATGACCTGGTGGCGTCGTTGAGGGCGTATACATCACATCTTGCTGCTCAAAATGAGGCATTGCAGCAAGTATCGGTTACGACCGCCCAAATGCGAAGCAAACTGACCAAAGAAGAAAACCCGGACATCTCCGATGCGCTGCTTCAACGTGACAGCGAAATTGCGCGATTTGAGGCGCTGCGGGATAGTGCGGATCAAACCGAGCTTCTGAACGCAGCGCTTGCCGCATCCAATACAACCAGCGAAGAGCTGAACTCAATCGCCCGATCGGTTATAGCCCTGCGTGAGGATTCCCGCGCCCTCGCAGAGGACATCCTCGCCTGTCAAAGCGAGTGTGAGATGCTGCTAAAACAGCGACTGGATGCAACCTCCGACGCTATACACCGCTCCAGACGGCGACGCAAACTCGACGCCGCTTATGGGCCAGCGATCAGCCACGATGTGCCTACCTTTATGGATAAACAGCAGTGAGACCCTGACGATGTGCAAAGCACGCAAATCTGCCCGCGCCTCACAAGGATTTCGGGCGTTGCTGCGTACGGCTGGGCTGACCTGTCTGATAACATCAAGCCTCCTGGTAACCTGCGCAGCCAACCAATACGAAGACGTATCCGCGCGCGTGACAGCGCTGCACAAATCTAAATACGTGCGTGTGCTTGATAGCGGCAAATCCTCACAAGGCCGGCTGATTCCCGCCTTTGTCGTAACGGACTTCTCTTCAGCGTCATCTCAGAAAGCCAGAGTATTGTTTGTAGCGGGCCAGCACGGCAACGAATATAACCCTGTCAGGACTATTCTTGAATACTGTGAAAAGCTGGCCGAAGGGGCAAATAAAAACACTCTGAAACGATGTATAGTCATCGTGGTCCCCACAGTCAATCCCGATGGGATCGCGGCTAATGTTCGATTTAATGCAGATAATATCGATATCAATCGAGATTGGCAGGCTCTGCGCACACCCGAGACCCGCTTCGTCGATTCTTTAATTAAACAGTGGCAACCGCATGTGATTCTCGATATGCACGAGTGGACCGGTCCAAGTGACGTACCGGGAAACGCCATCGAAGTCGCTCACATCTCAGCGATACGCCAAAAAGAGGCAATGACCGAGCTGGCATCTTCGATTTCCAGTAAGTCCGAACTGACGCTGATATTATGTAGCCCTCATAGTGACAGACGACTTTTTCACCGGCGATATTCCGAGATGGGTTATTCATCGTATCTTCTGGAGACCGCGGCAGATTTGAGCTACGCGAAGAAATCAAGCGCATATACGACAGCCATTGAAAAAGCCATCCAGGCTGTCTGCGAGAACACCGAACTCAGAGAGCAGTTGTCCCCGGCATCCGCCCGGTTCCAAGTCGCCACAGTCAGCCAATATTTAAAGCCTAAAGCACCGACTTCGCCGGTTGATATGAGATTGTGGCAGCTTGCTGTCGTGTTAATCGGCTACTGCGTAATATTGTGGGTGTTAAAACCGCTGTCCACTAAAAAAGAGTCCGCGTGGTCGCGCCGGTTTGTGATGTGCGGCGTAGAGTCCGAAGAGGTCGCACATCCTCTTATTAAAAAGCGCAAGCCGCAATCGCTTCTGAGCCGGAGTTGGTCGCATCGACGAATCAGGGTCAGATATCTGCAAGACTCCGATGCAGAGCCCGCATCGGAAGCGCCCATCTCATAAATTAGAACTTCAATCTCAACCAGCCATAAATTAACCGGCCCAGGCAATCGCCCGGGCCGGTACTGTTTTCCCAATGCGAGACTTGTCTCGAATTAGAACTTAGTCAGCCAGTCGACTTCGCTCTCAACAACTCGCGACAGTCCGTTGATTGTCAGGATACCCCTGGCTGCAGCGAAATCTCCGGTGGAGAGCACGCTCTTGTAACCAGGCGCGTTGACCGTGATCGGCGAGCCGGATCCGTCATCAAGAGTGAAGTTGTTATTGTCAACCTCAGCCACCTTGCCCCAGAACTTGAACAGGTAGGTCGAGGAAGCGGCGTTCATCTCCACTCCCCAGGCAGCCTTGTTCGAAGCTCCGCGGATCAGAGTGGTCAGGTAGGTTCCCGATGTGTCTGTCGCATCATTGCCAGAAGCATCCGACGCAACCACACTCACGGTATGGACTCCAAGACCACCCAGCGCAACCACGTCTCCAGCCCAGATGTTGCCACCAGTATTGGTAAGCGAAACACCATTGGCCTTAACACTGGTCACACCGACGTTGTCTGTGGCATCGACTGTTACGTGAACCGCATCTCCACTGGCAACCATAGCCGGCGCCACAGATACGGAATTGATCTGCGGAGCGACACTGTCACTGTCGTAGATGAACGGCCCAAGGTCCAGGGTTCCGTTGACTACTCCAGCCGAGTTGAAGCCCCTGACGTGCAGGTACCAGCTACCCGAAGTGGTGGCAGTCTGAACAGAAGTTCCACTCGACCAGGTCGCTTCAGAGCCAGTCCACGTATGAGTGGCCTGTTTGTCCCAGGCTATCTGATAGTGATCTACTTTGCCAGCTCCAAATCCGCCGACAGCGGTGAATGTGAACTTGTCATCGCCATAAGTGACGTTGATGTTCTTGTCGCAAGTCACAGTGGCGGCGCTCGGCGGAACAGAAAGCGTGGTGCCGCTGCCGGCTACGCCCGCGCTCTCCAGGACTCCTGCATACGCCTTGACTGTGCGGTTGTAAGCAGTGTTAGGCGCCAGGCCGGTCTCGTCGACATAGTTGATATCGATGACCTCGCGCTCGGCGACCTTTGTGGCCCCGTTATATACGCGGTGACCGATCTCGTTGTTAGCCTTGTCGGTGAAGTTCCATCTGATGGAAGTGGTCGACAGGGCAGCCCCGGACACGTTCGCAGGAGCGGCCGGAGGAGTGGACTCAAGCATTATATCGTCCCAATACGTGGGCTGATTAGACGTATAGTTATAACCCAGATATGTTCGTCTGAGCGTGCAGTTAGCCGCAGATGCAGGCTGGTTTGTAGTCAGCTTCAAAACGCCGTCAACGTAGAACTTGAGGTCATTTGAGCCGGTGTACGGCAGCACTTCGATAGCCAGCTTATGCCATCCCGCAGTGCGCTCGCCAAGGTCATAGTAGGTCCAGCCGTTGTCTAGAATAGCAGCGACATACCGGAGCGGTACGTTGGGCGGATTACCGTTGGTAACACCAATCCAATACATCGTCGTATTGTTTCCAGCGGCGTCGTACATATATCCTCTGAATGCTATTCTCAAGCTACTGACGGCATTGTCGAATACCCAACCGGAAAGAACACCCGATCTGTAGCCGCCCGAAGTGAGGTTCGGGGAGAACTGGTGGTAGATCCAGTTGACTACGTTCCCAGGGAAATATACCGAATTTCCGCCGGATATTGCGCCGTGGTTCTGAGCACCGGATAGAGTTGGCATTACGTTACTGCCGGCTACCGGGTCAAGCACCCATTCGTTGAGGTTGGCAAAACCTTCCTGGAATACAACTGCCACTGTGGTCGCAGAAATCGAGGCGCTCTTAGCAGAATAGTTCGGTTTGCCATCGTAGGCATCAACCTGATAGGTGTAGGTCGTATTGGAAGCCAACCCAGTGTCCGTGTAGGTCGTGCCAGTGGCGGTACCAACCTGGGTGCCATTGCGGTATATTCTGTAGCCCGCGACACCAATGTTGTCTGTCGAAGCATTCCACGCCAGCGAGATGCTGGAGGAGGTTGCTCCTGTGCTGCGCAGGTTGGTCGGAACGGTCGGCGGTTCGTTGTCATTCTCAGCAGTGACCGTTACAGTTTTTGTAAGAGTGGGGCCAAACCACTCATATCCTTCGCGAAGCATTCGCCACTTGGTGGTATAGGAACCTCCGGTGGCGGGCGCCTTCATAGTGAAGTTAAACGTATAGGTGTCACCCGGTCTCACTGTGCCGGAAATTGTTTGGCGGGCAGTTGCGAACGGGTCGCTGTCTCCAACCGCGCCGAGTTTAAAACCGTAGGCGTTCATCCAGCATACACCACGGTTCCGCATAGTGATAGAGACATTATAGGAATGTCCGGCTAACATTGTGGTGGGAATCGTATCAGATACGAGTTCGCCGGAATACTTCGCCCAGGTCGGCGTGTTGCCGAAATAGGAGCAGATTCCGCTGTAGATCGCCCACTCACAAAGAGAGCGGAAGAAGTCGTTAGTAAGATAGACGCCGTCTCGTGAGCAGTGATCGTGGAACGCAAGCTCGATTAGAATCGCAGGGCGGTTAGGGATACGGATCTCGCCGAAACCTCCGGCGGAGTTTTTGACGCCCCTGTTCGCCCAACCTCCCTCGCCCGGGAATGTGTTGCGAATCGTGCTAATGACGCTGTTCTGAACGGCATTGGCAAGATTGTTGCTATTGGTCACGTGGGCCGGCTTCTCCATATTCGTGTCGTAGAACGTCTCAGTTCCCGTGCCGCCACCCGCGTTGGTGTGATGTGCAATATAAATATCTGAGCCTACATAGTCCGCGTACAGAGGTCGGCATCTGATATCATCGTTGTTTCGATTCACAGCAGTATCTGCGCCGCAGTTACCCGAAGAACTGGCCCAAACAGAGCAAGGCGCCCCTATATTGTGCAACCAGGTCTGTGAGCACAGTTTCCACCAGGGCAAGCCTGTACCAGCGTGTGTGCCACCATTTTCGTCGAGTTGGCGCACGCTGGTGAATGTGGCTCCGTCTTGTACCAGATATTGCTTGAGAAATTGAACGAGCCTGACGCTGTTGGTGTCCTCAAGGACAGCCTCGCCAAGTCCACAAGGGTCCGTTCTCTGCCAATACCAGCCGCTGCCGTTCCAGAATCGGCCGTGCGAGGCGCCTACACATATCTTCTTGCCGGAAAGACCAACACCGTTGCCTTTGATAAGCGGCTTTGCAGGCTCGCCGACTACTGGTGCGCCAGGAAGATATGAAGACAGGACTTTACCCTGGCAGGTGAGTTTGACCGTCGAGATAGACGGAAAATCGCCTAGAGTCGAGCGGAATTGGTCGAAGATTTCGCCTAAACCGGCTTCGTCCAACCCAACCAGGACTTCCGTAGAAAGATCGATGGATGCAGTGGAACCTGCAATCGACATTTTAACGATCTTGACTCCGGCGGGAATGCGCGTAGAAACGCCCATCGCGATTTCTTCGATGAACGGCCCGGTGACTAATGCGCGAACCGCTGCTTCCGCAGGCGATGTCGCATCGGAGACCGCACGGTCAACTGCAACCAGTTGACCCCCGGAAAAGAAGCGCACGGCGACGGTGCCTGCGCAGGCTGAGGTGGCTAAAAGCGCCACACACAGCAAAATAGCCGGCAAAAACAACCGGCCGGCATAAGACTTAATCATAACTGCACTACCCCCAAACTTGAGCTATTCCTGTTTGGAATATACCACAGTGCCTGGGGAGCGTCAACCTGGTACAATTACCTGACTAGAGCAAATACTAGCTCTCAAAGACCATCTTTTTGACCTCAACGCCGTCAATCGCTGACAATGCGGCCGCCAGCTTCTCGACATCCTGCTCATCTCCGTAAGTATCGAGAATCAACAACCCACCGGGCGCGCAACTGCCATCCGCTACTTCATGCAGACCTAGCCTGGTCCGAATGCTGCAGCCGTGTTCAGTAAGCACAGATTGCACATTCGGCACAGCCTGCGTCCTGGCGTTGATGTTTACTCCTAATATCGTGCGCTTGCTCATAGATATCTCCTTTACTATCCCTCTCGATTTTGCTGAGATCATCTTACCCAACAATCACTAATTCGATTTCTACAGTGAAAATCCTACCCGTTGTTTGTCACTGACAAAAACAAACCGGCGGATATTCTCCACCGGTCTGTAGTCAATCACTGTATCTTAGTATTACGTTTATTACGGTCTGCGTCGTCGAATCAAGCCAAGCATGCCCAATCCGCCAGCCAGTGCCATAAGAGAACCAGGCTCCGGAACGCAGGTGTAGTCGTAGGTGACTATTACTTTTCCATTGGCTGTGACAGGCGTGATAGCCGTCTCTAGGCCGCTGGAACCGGAGAACGTCGCCCACTGGGTAGCATCAACATCGATATCGAAAGTACCGACACCTATATATTGATTGAAGAACAGTGAGTTAATATATCCGAACTTCGAATCAGTCTCAGTGCCACCAATGTAAACCATTCCATCCGGAGGGTTCGGGCTATAGTCGCCAGGTCCGTCGCCGAAGTTGGGGTCCAGACTGAAAGTGTCTGTATGTCCCGCAGTCACTGTTCCAACTACCGGATTAAACGACCCATCCAGCAAAGAAACATCTGTACTTGAGATGTTAGCCTTGCCGCCGAAGCTGAAGCTGCCTGATGCAGGAGAATCAGCATCGTTGTCAATAACATACTGACCACCGGTGACATTCAAGATCAAATCGATCCTGATCCAGTTCATAACGCAATTCGGGCAAGTGAAGTTCATCTTCGCAAACGTCAGTTGCTTCTCGAAATCCGGAACTCCATTGAAGGATTTCTCCTGGGTCACCTGTGTCGCGCCAGCCATAGTGATGGTGAGCGCCAACACTATGAGGACAGCGCAAGACCTAAAAATCATTTTCACGTTCATTCACCTCCTCAGCAAATCTACCCCAGCCGGAAGAGTCTTAAACTCAACGTTCGAACCGAAATGATCCTTTTCAGTATTTCACCCGTTTCGAGTGCCAGGGCGGCAGACGATAAATTTCTGCCCGGTACATTGTCGAGAAAACGTTCTATTCCACAGTGTGCCATGCATAAGGGTGCTTGTCAAGACTCATTTGTTGATTTAGTACCCATAGATTTTACAGTTTTTATATATAGTCAGGTGAAGGTATTCCAAATCTTAAGGCTAAGAGGCCTCAACAGGTAATTTGACCAGCACGGTTTGGCTATGTATACTTACCGATGAGATACTAAAAATTGGAGGGAACCCACATTGACCCCTGTCGAAAGCTCGAACAAACCATCAATCGCTGATCTGCAAGCGGCAGCAAGGGATATGCGTGCCTATTCTCTGGTGGCTATCCACGCAGCAGGAACAGGGCATCCCGGAGGAAGCCTGTCGGTTATGGACTTTACCGCCGCCCTCTTTCTCCACGAGATGAACCTGCAGGCAGAAGATCCTAAATGGTGCAGCCGTGATAGAGTTATTTATTCTGGGGGTCATAAAGCTCCTGCCTTATATGTAGGGATGGCAGCAGCCGGCTACTACGATATGGACAGCGTCGTCACGCTACGTAAATGTGGTAGCCCGTTCCAGGGGCATCCGCACTGCCTGAAGCTCTCCGGCGTCGAGGTTAGCACCGGCTCACTCGGCCAGGGGCTTGGAGTCGGAGTCGGACAGGCTCTGTCTCTAAGATTGGACGGATGCAGCGCCCGCGTTTATGTGGTTATGGGGGATGGAGAACAGCAGGAAGGCAGCGTGTGGGAAGCCGCTATGTCCGCTGGCCATTATAAACTCGACAATCTTTGTGCGTTTATCGATAAAAATCGACTGCAGATCGACGGTCTCGTCGAGGACGTAATGAATATCGACCCTCTCGTCGAGAAATACCGTTCGTTCGGATGGCACACCATAGAGATCGACGGCAACGATATTGCACAGATCCTTGATGCTTTCGCGGAAGCCAGGGCTACGAAAAATCAGCCTACGGTTATTATCGGCAACACCGCCAAGGGCAAAGGGGTTTCCTTTATGGAGAACGTAGCCGGTTGGCATGGGGTTGCCACCAAGGATCGAGAACAACTCGATGCCGCTCTTGCCGAAATCGCCTCCCCGGTTGTGACCAAAGAAAAAGTCGACGAGCTGTTAGCAGAGGCAGACAACTGGATGCAGAAAGTGCAGACCGAGATCGACTCCGCTCACGCCAAAGTTTTTACCACAAAGAAGTCTTATTGGTGGAACGACGGCGATAACATGCAGGTCAAGATGGACCCGACTCGAATGGGGTTCGGCCGTGCACTGAAGCGCATAGGAGACGATGAGCGCATTTGCACCCTGCACGCAGACATTTCCAAGTCGATCTGCATCACAGATTTTGAGGCGGATAATCCGGAGCGGCTCGACAGGGTTTTCAGCGTCGGTATCGCAGAGCAGAATATGATGCAGGTGGCTGCTGGACTGGCACTGGACGGCAGGATTCCGATCACTGGGACCTATGGCGTTTTCGCATCGGGTAGAGCCTGGGATCAGATTAGAACCACGATCTGTTATGGCAATCTTAACGTGAAGATAGCCGGCGCCCACGGTGGAATCTCGGTTGGCCAGGACGGCGCAACGCATCAGGCGCTGGAAGAGATCAGCCTGATGTATGTGCTTCCCAATATGCATTTGGAAGTCCCGTGCGACAGCCTGGAGACGGATCGAGGTACGGAGGCTATGGTCCTTGGAGTGAACGGGCCTGCGTATATTCGATACGCCCGCGAGGCCACCCCTATCGTGACAACGGCTTCTACTCCGTATAGGTTCGGCGTCGCCAATATCATCCGGTTCCGCTCAGAGCAACCCCAGTTCGTCGATGCATTCGAGCACACACTCTCTACTGACTACAAGAGCGAAGGAGAGTCTGTGGCGATAATCGCCTGCGGGCCGATGGTTCCGGAAGCTATGCGCGCTGCCTGGATGCTCAGAGTGGAAAAGGGAATTGAAGCGCGGGTTGTGAACCTGCATACGGTTAAACCGATTGACAAAGCGGCTATTATCGCGGCTGCCGAGGAGATCGGCACAATCGTTACTGCAGAAGAACATCAAGTCGGTGGATTCGGAAACATCGTGGCGGGAATTGCAGCCACTCGAACCAAATCCGATAAGCCACTGCGAATCGGGCAGATCGGTGTGGCTGATACTTTCGGAGAATCCGGCCAGCCGTGGGAATTGATGAAGATGTTCAAGTTGACGGCCGAAGATATCGCGGAGGCGGCCGTCAAGCTGCTGGGTTAATTCCTGAATATCGGGTATGGGATAGAATAAAGCGACGGGCGCATCAAGGAGATGAGATGCGCCCGTTTTTGTTTTATGCCTGATAGTCCTGGATGCTATGGACGGTCGTAGGGCTGTGGTCTTTTGCTACTTTGAGGCCGTTGACAGTGGCCCTTGCTCCGGAGAGAGTGGTGATAATGGGTATGCCCTCCGCCACGACGGCGCTGCGAATTGTGACTTCGTGCTTGCGAGGCCGCTTACCGCTGGGGGTGTTGATGATTAAGGCTACCTCGTTGTTTTTGACCAAATCGATCGCATCCGGCCTGCCTTCCCCTATTTTGGAGATTATTCGTGCAGCGACCCCAGCCTTTTCGATGGCTTCTGCAGTGCCGCGAGTGGCAGCGATGTTAAACCCCAACTGACTTAGACTTGCAGCCACTTCGCCGATGTCGGATTTGTCCGGGCCGGCAACGCTGATAAAGACGGTGCCAGCCTGCGGTAGATTCTGACCCGCTGCGAGTTCGGCTTTGAGATACGCGTCGCCAAAATCCGCGTCTATTCCCATCACTGCGCCGGTGGATTTCATCTCCGGGCCAAGCACAACATCGACTCCGGCGAATCGGGCAAACGGGAGCACCGCCTCTTTTACCGAGACATGCTTTGGCTCGCGTTCGTCGATACCCTGCTCATCAAGAGATTTACCCATAAGCACGTTCGCTGCTATCTCAGCCCACTTGACACCAGTGGCTTTGCTCACGAACGGAATCGTCAAGGATGCTGCTGGAATGAACTCTAACACGTAGGCTTTTTCGTCTTTGACAGCAAAGTGTACGTTGGCCAAACCCCGAATGCCAAGCGCGAGAGCTAAAGCCTTTGATTGAGATCGAATCTCGGCGGTCACGTTATCGGGAAGACTGAAGGGCGGCAGAGATGCCGCGCTGTCACCAGAGTGCACACCTGCCTGTTCGATTCGTTCCATAACACCACAAATCACGGCCCTTTCGCCGTCGCACACGATGTCCACATCCACCCCAACTGCATCTTCCAGGAACTTTTCGAGAACATACGGATATTCTGAGGATATTTGCGTGCAGCAATCACACAGATCTTCGGCATCGTAAACGATCTCCGGTGGCTTTACATTAAAAGGTTCAGCACAACGAACCATGACCGGATAGCCGATGGCCGATGCAGATTCTGTAGCCTGTTCGATATCTTTCACAATAGCGTGATCTGTCTGTTTCAAGTCGAGTTCTTTAAGCAGATCGCGAAGGAGCGCTGGGCTTTGTGCACGATTTAGATTATCTGACGATGTGCCAAATATTTTCACTCCGGCTGCATTCAGAGACTCGGCTAGACGCAGGGCGGCCTGACCTCCCATTTGTACTATCACACCCGTCGGTTGCTCTCGATTGATCACTTCCAACACGCCCTCGATAGTCAATGGTTCTAAATATAACCCGGTAGTGACTCCAGCCTCGGTAGATATTGCCTGCGGGTTGCAGTTAATGACGATAGTCTCCCAACCAGCCCTTTTGAATTCAGCGGCTGCCCGGGCGCAGCTATGATCATAAGACAAGCCCTGACCTATCCTGTTCGGCCCGCTGGCTATTATGAGAACTTTTTCGCGATCACTCGCAACGCAGTTCGAGTTCTCAACTGAGTATGTAGAGTAAAAGGACTGACTCGCACCTGCAGCACAGTAGCCCGGCCTTATGCCGAGCACATTTCGCCTCTGCCTGACCTGGTCTTCGGTGGTTTCCAGCAAATACGCCAACTGTGCGTCGGAATATCCAAGACGTTTGGCTTCCTGCAGGGTGGCCGAAGCCACACTTACCAGGGATTGATCTGCCAGTTTAGACTCGAATTGAATTAACTCCTGAATCTTATCGATGACCCATTCATCGACTCCACTGCGATCCCGTATCTCCGACTTCGACATTCCCTTTTGCAGGGCAAGACGAATATAGTACAGACGGTTAGGGTTCGGCTGGGCAAGCCGCGGCCGGATAGAGGCCAAATCTAGCTGATCCATTTCGGAATCTAAACCGTCGGAACCCAATCCTGAGCGGCCGATCTCCAATGAGCGAATACCCTTTTGCAGTGCTTCAGAGAAATTGCCACCAAATGAAATCGCCTCTCCCACTGATTTCATCGAGGTACCAAGGGTGTCATCCGCGCCTGCGAACTTGTCAAAGTCGAATCTCGGCAGCCTCAGCACAAGGTGATCTTTGTTCCATTCAATGGTTTTCGCGCCTGTTATCTCGGCTAAAGTTAGACCGACAGCGAGAGAAGGGGCGATATTACTGATGGGATAACCGGTCGCTTTCTCGACAAAGCCGGAGATTTGAGTAGTTCCTGGGGAGGCGCCGAGGACAACTGCTCCGTTAGAATCAGGATCCAGAGCAAACCGAATACTTAATTCACCCACAACGCCGACAGCCTGTGCCACCTTTTTGGACAACACCGTAAGTTCGCCAATTTGTATATCGGA
Source organism: Armatimonadota bacterium (assembly GCA_050948905.1). Classification (GTDB taxonomy): domain Bacteria; phylum Armatimonadota; class UBA5829; order UBA5829; family UBA5829; genus DTKD01. The sequence goes on from JBMNES010000001.1 coordinate 2,862,703, forward strand.
TAGACTTTGAGGCGAAATTATCGCGATAGAGTCCGCTCCGTTGACCTGCACAGGATCAATATGCTCAATAATACCTACAACTACAACCTCTCCAGTGCAGTCTCGCATCACCTCGACTTCAATCCCCTTGAACCCGAGAAGAGCCCTTTCAACTAGAACCTGTTGAGTCGGGCTGGCCTCAAGCGCACAGGACAACATATGCATATACTCTTCACGGTTGTAAGCGATCGCACTCCCTGAGCCCGCCGAAGTATACGATGGGCGGACTGCTACAGGAAATTTGAGATCGCTGATAATCTGCAGGCCCTCGTCGATGGATTTGGCGATATGGCTGGCTGGAACGCAAATAGCCGCTCGCTCCATCGTTTCCTTGAAGAGCTTTCTATCCTCGCATCTAGCTATCGCTCGCTCGTCTGAGCCAATCAACTCGACTCCGTAGCGCGCCAGAACCCCTTCCTTATTAAGAAGCATGCTCAGGTTCAAGGCACTCTGCCCGCCAACTGCAGAAAACAGCGCGTCGGGGTTTTCCTTTTCTATGACACGCCCAACCCACTGGCTGGTCAGCGGCTCAATGTAGGAGTGATCCGCGACGTCTATATCCGTGAGAGCCGCATCAGGATTAGGATCAATTACAACGATCTCGTATCCCATCCCACGCAGCACATGCGATGCGGCGGTGGCAGCGTAGTCGGATTGACCCGCCTGGCCAATTGTCACCGGCCCTCCGCCAATGATCATAATTTTTTTGATATCTGTTCGTTTAGGCATCGTGGACAATCCCCCACCCTGCAAAAAATAGATTCTGACTATACTCCGAATGGCGTGTTCTTTGTAATCTGCGAACCGTTGCAGTAAGACGCTGCAACGGTTGTCTCCGATCCAGATTGCTATTCACTAAGGAATATATCGCCAGATTAGTTTGTACAATTGAGCGAGTCTGTAAGCCGGGTTCTGTCCGGCCGCCAAAGCGACCGGGGTGATCATCTATCTAGACCACGTGTTGCCACGTGGCTCAAGCGGCGACACCCGGGAGGTTAGCGGGCCGCTTCAGCCCTCCCCTATTCGGCCTTGCTCCAGGTGGGGTTTACCAAGCCTCCGCCTCACGACGGAGCTGGTGGTCTCTTACACCACCGTTTCAGCTTTCCTCACCAATCATGCAACAGGTGCCAAGCACCCATCACTTTCCTGGCGGGGGTTTTCTTTTCTGTGGCACTTTCCCTAGTCCGTTACTGGACCGGTTGCTGCTGGCAACCACCCTGCCCTGCGGAGCCCGGACTTTCCTCGTCGATTTCTCGGCGCGATCACCCGACTCGCTCACTAACATGGTAACAGGATATAATCAGCCTTACAAGCGAAAGCCTCCGCATTTCTGCGGAGGCTTTGAATAATAATCCTGGCAACGACCTATTTTCCCGAGGCCTCACGCCCCAGTATCGTCGGCCCAGGTGGGCTTAACTACCGTGTTCGGAATGGGAACGGGTGGACCCCCACCGGTATGGTCACCAGGAAATCGGTAACCTGTTTATTGTTTTCAGTTATCAAAGTCATTTGAACACTGTATTGAGTGCGCGCGAGTCTAAGGTAAATCATTGCAAATGGTCAAGCCCTCGGTCTATTAGTACGGCTTAGCTAAATACATTACTGCACTTACACTTGCCGCCTATCAACCCGGTCGTCTACCGGGGACCTTACCAGGTTAACCCTGTGAGAAGATTAATCTTGTGGCGAGCTTCCCACTTAGATGCTTTCAGCGGTTATCCCTTCCAGACATAGCTACTCGGCACCTGCCGTTGGCACGACAACCGATACACCAGAGGTCTGTCCATCCCGGTCCTCTCGTACTAGGGACAGCCCCACTCAATCTTCTTGCGCCCGCATCGGATAGGGACCGAACTGTCTCACGACGTTCTGAACCCAGCTCGCGTGCCGCTTTAATGGGCGAACAGCCCAACCCTTGGGACCGACTACAGCCCCAGGATGCGACGAGCCGACATCGAGGTGCCAAACCTTGCCGTCGCTGTGAGCGCTTGGGCAAGATAAGCCTGTTATCCCCGGGGTAACTTTTATCCGATGAACCCTGGCCATTCCACTCTGAGCCAGAGGGTCATTAAGCCCTGGTTTCCCACCTGCTCGAGCCGTCGCTCTCGCAGTCAAGATCGCTTATGCCTTTATACTCTAACGGCTGATTTCCAACCAGCCTGAGCGATCCTTTGGACGCCTCCGTTACTTTTTAGGAGGCGACCGCCCCAGTCAAACTACCCGCCTGATACTGTCCTATGCCCGGATAACGAACAATAGTTAGAATTTCAGCCTAACAAGGGTGGTATTCCACTGCTGAGTTGCCTCTCCCACCTATTCTCTACATATTAAACCAAAACCCAATATCAAGGTGTAGTAAAGCTCCACGGGGTCTTCCCGTCCTGATGCGGGTAATGCGCATCTTCACGCATGCTACAACTTCGCCGAGTCCATCGTTGAGACAGCGCTCAAGTCGTTACACCTTTCGTGCAGGTCGGAACTTACCCGACAAGGAATTTCGCTACCTTAGGACCGTTATAGTTACGGCCGCCATTCACCAGGGCTTCGATTCAGAGCTTCATCCGAAGTCCGACGTCAGATGTCCGCAGTTCGAATATCTTCACTGCCACGCCACTTACTTATAGTGACGTGAAGAGAACGACCAACGTGATCACGTAACTCATTAAGCGTGTCATATTCGCTTTGTTCGATATAACCGTGCCGATATGCCAACTCCAATTGACATCCTAGCTCAGTACACGAACCAAGAGCATTAATAAGAAAACGCTTGAAGTCTGCAACATAACGACTACGACCATATCCTTCTGCTATGTTTGCGGGATCACTCTCAGCCGATAATCGCATCTGTCTGCCTAGTTCGTTTCTAGCGAACATCGGAAACTTCAACGTCAACGGCTTTATCGCTATCGCTAATTCCATAGCCATACGATATACTCGTAAATCATCCAGACTCTTGATCACCTTGTTCCGAACCTCCAACTCCTGACATCGGACCTCGAATTGACCCCTCCTGTTAACCTTCTGGCATTGGGCAGGTGTCAGCCCCTATACATCAGCTTTCGCTTTAGCAGAGACCTGTGTTTTTGTTAAACAGTCGCTCGAGCCTTGTCACTGCGGCCCCAGATAAGAAATAGTGTCAAAACTACACCCATCCAGGGCACCCCTTCTCCCGAAGTTACGGGGTTAACTTGCCTAGTTCCTTAACGATGGTTATCTCGCACGCCTTAGTATCCTCTACTTGCCTACCTGTGTCGGTTTGCGGTACGGACAACTCCTTACTCGCTAGAGGTTTTTCTTGGCGGCATGAAAGACTACTTCGCTTCACATCTCTGATCCACTCGTCACTTGCCGAGATTATATATCCGGCGGATTTGCCTACCGGAAAATCCCTACAAATGAACACGGACAACCAATACCGTGCTTAGTCCAACTACGCCGCGTCACCCCAATATTTCGCTCAAACGCAAGAAGCCGGTTCAGGAATATACACCTGATGTCCATCGACTACGCCATTCGGCCTCGCCTTAGGTCCGACTAAACTCAAGAGGACGATCCTTCCTTAAGAACCCTTAGGCTTTCGGCGGAGATGATTCTCACATCTCTTCTCGCTACTCATTCCGGCATCCTCACTTGAATGCAGTCCACCACTCCTTACGGTATGACTTCAACCCGCATTCAACGCTCTCCTACCAGACCGGCTTACGCCGGCCTCCAAAGCTTCGGTGATTGGCTTGAGCCCCCTTACATTATCGGCGCAAAATCACATTCGACCAGTAAGCTGTTACGCACTTCTTAGACGGTGGCTGCTTCTAAGCCAACATCCTGGTTGTCTATGCAATCTCACATCCTTTTACACTTAGCCAATACTTAGGGACCTTAGCTGTTGGTCTGGGCTGTTTCCCTTTTGACTACGAAACTTATCTCCCGCAGTCTCACTGCTGCGCTTCATGTCCCGGCATTCGGAGTTTGGTTGATTTTGGTAACCTGGTAGGGCCCCTAGACCATCCAGTGCTCTACCTCCGGAACAAAACACGCAACGCTGCACCTAAATGCATTTCGGAGAGAACCAGCTATCTCCGAGTTCGATTAGCATTTCACCTACTACCCACAGCTCATCCAAGCCGTTTTCAACCGACACTGGTTCGGTCCTCCACTCGCGGTTAAGCGAGCTTCAACCTGGCCATGGGTAGATCACTCGGTTTCGGGTCTACTGAACGCTACTAGACGCCCTATTAGGACTCGCTTTCGCTACGGCTACACGTATAAAACGCTTAACCTCGCAACGTAAAGTAACTCGCCGGATCATTATGCAAAAGGCACGCCATCACACTAACCTATAAATAGATTATAGTGCTCTGACTGTTCGTAGGCATATGGTTTCAGGTTCTATTTCACTCCCCTCCCGGGGTTCTTTTCACCTTTCCCTCACGGTACTATCCGCTATCGGTGGCAAAGAGTATTTAGCCTTAGACGGTGGTCCGCCCAGATTCACGCAAGATTACTCGTGACCCGCGCTACTCGGGTATCGAACGCAAGACTAATCGCTTTCGCCTACAAGGCTCTCACTTCCTATGGCGCGACTTTCCAGTCAACTTCGACTAACGATTAGTTTGATAACTTGCCGGCTAACTCGCAGTTCGCCAGTCCGACCCCACAACACCCATACCGCAACGGCTGCGTCCTATCACACGATACAGGTTTAGGCTAATCCGATTTCGCTCGCCGCTACTCACGGAATCGCTTCGCTTTCTTTTACTCGGGTTACTAAGATGTTTCAGTTCACCCGCTTACCCCCGTATGCCTATGTATTCAGCATACGGTGACACCGCATAACCAGTGCCAGGTTCCCCCATTCGGGAATCGCCGGATCTAAGCATGTTTGCTGCTCCCCGACGCGTTTCGCCGCTTACTGCGCCCTTCTTCGGCTCTTTGCCCCAAGGCATCCGCCATACGCCCTTTGTAGCTTGACCAAACCTTTTATGTGGTTAACGATTAAACATATCACACGGCCTTGCAACCGCATAACACAAAACCGCCAACCGGTCCTTAAACTACGCATGCGCACTCAATACAATATTCAAATGACAATGAACGAATCACGCTCAATCTACCGAGCGTCGCGCCTGGCTTGTGCCTGGCACGGAAGATTAGTATACAACGCCCGCCTCACGATAGTCAAGGCATTCGGCGATATATTTTAAAAAGTTTTTGGTGGAGGCTAGGGGATTCGAACCCCTGACCCCATCCGTGCAAGGGATGTGCTCTCCCAGCTGAGCTAAGCCCCCATCTTCAAAGCTACGCATCCTTGCGAATTGCAAGATACGTATACGGAAAGAACGCCTGCACCGGGATATTAAACAGCTTCAACGGACGATACATCAACCTGTAAATCAGGTGAAGCCCACTATAAACTGCTCTCCGAACCTCGCTACCCTTGCCCGGGTTCATAATGTCCCGAAAGTAAACCCCAACATTGCCGTCAGCCGTCTGGCATAATCTCGAACCAGGTAGCCACTTCAACAAAGCAAACAGGTTTACTCCGACAAAACCACCGTCAATCAATCGTTCCCGGTTGATCTCGCCTTCAATCCGCCTGCAAAACAGCCTCACAAACGGCAATGCAAGTTTCACAGGCAGCCAATGTACCAACGGCAGATTTGTTGTGTGGTATTCCAATGGCCAAAGCCTGTTTGGCGACCCCACAACGTAAAACAAACCGCCTGGCTTCAGAAGCCTCCAGCACTCCGCCGCGAATTGCTCACGCTGCTCAGGAGCTATATGCTCAAAGACTCCCGATGCCAAAACTCCATCAAAAGAGCCATCCTCAAAAGGCAGCCTGGCAGTCTGCTCGGTCTCGATAAAGCTCGCGAGACCGGAAAGCCCATAATCCTCGACCCTCATCCGAGCGGCCTTCAGATACTTGGCCTGCACATCCACACCAGTTACTTTATGCCCGCAACGAGCAAGGATAACCGCCGAGGTCCCCGTGCCACAGCCAAAATCCAATATTCTGGCTGGATCACCCTCAGGTGGGAAATGCTTGAATACAGCCCGCAAGGCTCGTTCAACGTATTCCACACATTCCGTGCGCTTAAGGTCGTTTATAACCCATTGTTCGCCGTTTAATTGGGCAAACTCTTCCAGCGTCGGAACAGACAGCACGGTCTCTATGCTTTGAGTGGTATGACTATAACGTCTGCCATCCCACTGTGTACCAGTAACGGACAGCTTTCGTCTATCGCCAAGATCCTCAATAGAAATAGGCATCTTTACCGTAGATACAGCAATGGTGGGCCTAGTTGGATTCGGACCAACGACCTCACCCTTATCAGGGGTGCGCTCTAACCAACTGAGCTATAGGCCCACGCGCCAAATTAACAACAAAAAGGGAAGCGATCCGCCTCCCTATGTCAAGGAACGATCTGCTTTTAGAGCCAGTTTTTAGATGTCCATAATGGAAACCAACATAGGCTCTTCAGGCGCGCAACCCACAACGTCAACGCGCAGGATATATTATAAAGACCGGCCGCACCAAAGTCAAGACTGAATAGGCAGAAATCTTATCTCAATTTCAGCATTTTCAGACCTTGAATCTGATATAGACTACATCGCCGTCCTGCACGACATAATCCTTGCCCTGAAGCTGCACCACTCCCTGTTGTTTGGCCGCCTCCCAGCCGCCTGCCGCTTCGACCTCATTGAAGTTGGCAACTTCCATTCTGATAAATCCTCTTGCCAGATCCGAGTGTATGGTTCCGGCAGCGTCAACAGCTTTAAGGCCCCTCCGCAGGGTCCAGGCTCTGACTTCCGGCTCACCGGCCGTGATAAACGAGATCAGCCCCAGAGCAGTGTAGCACGCCTGGATAAGGACGTTGCGAGCAGGCTCGCTGATTCCCAGCGACTGCAAAAACTCTGCTTCCTCTTCATCTGATAACTCGGCCACTTCCATCTCGACTTCCGCGCTGATATCGAAGCAAAGCAGCTCGGACTGGTCACAATATTGGTGAAATTGCTCAGCAAGCCGGCTATGTTTGCCGATATCGTCCTCTGCGATGTTTAAGACGAGCATCATCGGCTTCAGTGTGAGAAAATCGTAACCACGAATGGCTTTTTCTTCATCAGGTGATAGTTGTACCTGTTTAAGGGACTGGCCCTGTTCGAGGATAGATTTTAGCCTCTCCAAAAGTGACATTTCTATAGTCGCCGGAGTGGTGGAGCCTTTTTTTACGCCGTGGAGCTGTTTTTCTATCCGTTCGATTCGATTTTCCACGAGTTGGAGGTCGGCTAAGAGCAGTTCGTCGCCCAATGTCTGTGCATCGTGAACAGGATCAGGCTCTGCGCCGTCGGCCGAACGAAATCCGCGAACGACGTGAACGAGTGCATCCACTTGACGCACATCGGCAAAGAAATCAGAACCGAAGCGCGTTCGAGAATCTTCCTGGGATATTTTTGCCGCCCCATCGGTAAACTCTATGCTGGCATATGTCGTCTTCTTAGGCTTGTATTGCTCGACGAAATAGTCTATGCGCGAATCCGGCACCTGCACTACGCCAACGTGCGCCTCGCCGAAATCGCTGGTTTTCACCGTGCCCCTGGTTAGAGCGCGAAATAAAGAGGTCTTGCCAGAGCCTGGCAAGCCCACTATACCTATCTTCATTCAAGTCACCTGTAATTAAATTGCGCCGCAGGGCCGCTGTGGATTTCTGTGTCACGAGCACGATGCAGCTATCGTCCCGTATTGTACCACATTCCCCATAATTGATAGAAGACGCGTGTCGTTGCGTCGTCTAATATATAGAGTAACACGCGATTCTAGCTGCTTGGCCTGGCTGCTAATCGTGTGATAGCATAGACAGACACAAGGCCCAGCGTGATACAACCGTATAAGGTTAAGCTGTGTGCTATCATTTCATAGAAAAGGGATGATATAACAATGCGAAAACGCTTAATTTTATTGGCAGCAGTCGTTATGGCGATATGCATAGGGCTCAGCGTACCTGCAAGTGCGATTATGCTGGTAAGCAGGTCTCAGGAAGTGGCCATTGGCAAGCAGGTCGAGGAGTCCATGATTAAGGAATACGGGGGGCTCAGCAAGGACAAAGCACTTACGGAGCGTGTGGCGCGCGTGGGTAAAGAGGTCTCAGCAATGTCTCCGCGCAAAGATGTGACCTACACGTTCAAGGTGGTCAATTCCGAGGAGGTAAACGCCTTCGCAGCGCCCGGCGGCCCTATCGTTATAACAAAAAAACTTGCGAATATGCTAAAGACCGATGGAGAGCTTGCTTTCGTGCTTGCACACGAGACCGGGCATATTACGGCTCAGCATGGGAGAAAGGCGATCAATCAGGCCCTTATAGCGCAAAACGTCGCGGCGTTGTTGCTCAGAAACTCGGGAGATGCGGCTCGAATGGGAGCTAACGTTATGTATACCCTTTATACCAGAGGCTATAGCCGAGATCAGGAATATGAGGCCGATAGCTACGGGTATCAATTGATGACGAAGGCGGGTTACAGCGCAGAAGACGGGATTAAAGCGCTGGCTAAGCTGGGTATGCGGAGAGCCACCGGGGTTAATAAGTATCTTTCGACTCACCCGGATATTCCCGACAGAATCGACAGGATAGGCAAAATGGGAAACATTCCCGATGATCGAAAAAAGGTCCTTATAGAGCAAGCCCAGGCGGAAAAATGAGAATGGTAGATCAGGAATCAGGGGAAATCGGACGTGGCTGGGTGGTCGCGATTGTTGCGCTTGTAGTTTTGCTGATTTTGGGGATTGTGTTGTATTTGCGAATGAGCGCCCCGCTTAAGCAGCAGCCAAAGCGGCCGGTATCGGTGAATTGGGATGTAAAATGGCTGCCTGGTTTTGCGGAGTGTGATTTGAAAGTGGCCGGGCCTCTGTCCCGGCCATTTCTGGGTTATGAGGTGGCAATTCGTAGATTGCCTCCTAGCTGATTCGAAATATCGAAAAAGCAGATTTCCCGCTACGCTCGAAATGACGGGGGAAGGGGCCCGAAATGACGGGGAAGGGACTCGGACTGACGGGAAAGGACTCGAAATGACGAGGGGAGGCGTTCGAAATGACGGAGGGAACTCGGAATGACGAGGGAAGGGCTCGAAATGACGGGGTATTGGCGGGTTGATATGGGTTTGGTTGCTGTGATTGGGTTAAACCGGGTATAACTTTAATGGGTCGCAGTGGCCCATGATATGAGAGAAAGGCTGTAGCGCTTCAAGGCTCCGGGTGATTCCGGGGCCTTTTGTGTAGGTGGCAAGCGTATATTTCTGTTTCTTTAGCGACCATTCTGTGTAGGTGTCGCATGTTGTTAGGCTGCTATCCTATATGTTTGACAGCGGTTTGTTTGCTCACCACGTAGGGAATGTACTCCGTGTAGATCACATTCTAATGTCGGGAGGCTAAAAATGCGACCCGTAACCTTGCTGATGTTTGCAGCAATATTTGCATTGGCTGGGGCCGCGGCACTGGCGGAGACCTGTCCAGCACCGGCAGCGGAGTGCCCGTCGCCTTGTCCGGCTCCATTGACGTGCCCGCCCGCTCCCTGTCCTGGTGAGTGTGCTGCGATTCCTGCCGCCGTTGGCGCAGGGCCAGTTCCATCGTTTTGCGAATTGACTTGCGAGACCGGCTTTGATGCCGCGTTTGTGCGTGCGATGTATCAACAGCACGCCAACATCATATCCCTTGCGACACTGGCGATACAGCAGTCGACAGACGCAAGCCTTAGAGATTTGTCCGGTAAAATTCGCTATGAACGGACCAAAATGAACGAGAAACTTGTGAAACACGGCAGGAGCTTGGGCATCTGTGACCTGGAAGTTTCGTGCGATCCGTGTCTCACCGGCCAACTAAACACACTAGTCGGCCAGGACTTCAACATCAAGTATGCCGTTCTGATGATCGGTATGCTGCAGCAGTCAATGGACGCTGCGAAGATTGGGATGGAACGCGCATCCATCGCAGACCTCCGTAACACAGAGAAAATAGAGTTCAGAGCCTCGCAGAACGAGGTGATGGCTCTGCAGAACTGGCTGGCACGACAGGGGGTGAGCTGTCAGGTGGAGGCGGCTCCGTGTCCGGCGCCGGCAGCCGGGCCAGTATGTCCCGCACCCGCGCCTGTGTGCCCTTCGCCATGCCCGCCAGCAACCGCTCCTGTCTGCCCGAGCACTTGTCCGTAGGTAGTCAGCTTGTGGCAGCATATAAAACGAAGCGCCTCGATAACTCACGTAATCGGGGCGCTTTTTTTGTTCGCGGTTAAAATCAGATGAGGGCCATTTTTAGAACCTCGTCCGTGTGTACCACGAAATGGAATTTCATCTCATGCCGGACGTCTTCCGGAATGTCCTCAAGGTCTTTTTCGTTCTCCTTCGGCAGAATAACGGTGTGTATGCCCGCCCGGTGTGCGGCCAACACTTTCTCTTTGATTCCGCCCACCGGAAGCACCCGGCCTCGCAGCGTGATCTCTCCTGTCATAGCGATATCTTTTCTGATAGGCCGCCGCGTGATGGCAGAGGCTATCGCAGTGGCAATAGTCACCCCTGCCGAAGGACCGTCTTTGGGCACCGCGCCTTCCGGAACGTGTATATGCAGGTCAGCTTTAGCATAGAAATCCTCATCGACTCCGAGCAGCCCAGCACGTGAGCGCACGTAAGTTAAAGCCGCCTTGCCGGATTCCTGCATCACATCGCCAAGTTGACCCGTCAAAGTCAAATTCCCTTTTTCTCCGCGCATCAAGACGACTTCTATCGAGATGATATCTCCGCCAAACTCAGTGTAGACCAATCCGGTGGCTACCGCGATCTCGTCTTTCTCCCCTGCCCTGCCGTATCGATGCCTCGGGTGACCAAGATATTCTCTTATGTCCCGCTCACGGATAGTTGTCTTCTCAGATTTACCTTTGGCAACCTCCCGGGCAACCTTGCGACAAATGCTGGCGATCTCTCGCTCCAACCCACGGACTCCAGCCTCGCGAGTATACTCTCTAATCAGTTTCCTCACCGCCGAATCGTGGAAAACGAGCAGGCTTTTGGTCAGGCCGTTTTCTTTGATTTGCTTCGGAACAAGAAAGTCCCTGGCGATACGAAGCTTCTCCTCTTCGATATAACCTGAGAAGCGAATGATCTCCATTCGATCGCGCAGAGCCGGCGGTATGGTCTCCAGCACGTTCGCCGTAGTGATAAACATCACATCGCGCAAATCGAACGGCACATCGAGAAAGTGATCGCTAAAGGAGTCGTTTTGCTCCGGGTCTAATGCCTCCAGCAGCGCAGCCGAAGGATCTCCTCGGAAATCCGCCCCTATTTTATCGATTTCGTCGAGCATAAACACAGGGTTACGGGTGTCGACCTGTTTAATTCCCTGGATAATCCTGCCCGGCATAGCGCCAACATAGGTGCGGCGATGGCCTCTGATCTCAGCCTCGTCTCTTACCCCGCCCAGCGACATCCTGTAGAACTTTCGACCCAGCGCTCTTGCTATCGATTTGCCGATGCTGGTCTTGCCGACACCAGGAGGTCCGACGAAGCACAAAATTGGCCCCTTTAGAGCGCCGGCGAGTTTGCGAACAGCCAGAAACTCGACTATACGCTCCTTGACCTTCTCCAAGCCGTAATGGTCTTCGTTGAGCACATTTGCAGCTTCATCGACATCCAGAGACTCCTCGGATTGCTTGTTCCATGGCAGCGAGATGAGCCAGTCCAGGTAATTTCTGATAATAGTGGCCTCCGGAGAGGCAAACATCATCTTGTCGAGCCGGTCTAATTCTTTGAGGGATTTCTCCTGCACAGCCTCTGGCATGCGGGCTTCGGCGATCTTGGTTCGGTATTCCTCGACTTCCGAAGAACGACCATCGCACTCACCGAGTTCCTGTTGGATCGCCTTTAGCTGCTCACGCAGTATATATTCCCTCTGCGTGTCGCCCATCTCCTTTTCGACCCGGCTGCGGATATTATGCTGGATGCTTAAAACTTCAAGCTCTCTTTCGAGGATAAGATTGAGTTTTTCCAATCTCTCCTCGACCACCACCGCCTCAAGCATCTCCTGCTTAGCCTCTGTGCGCAAAGGCAGGTGCGGCACGATCATATCCGCCAATTTGCCAGGCTCTTCTATATTGGAAACGGTAATCAAAAGTTCGGGAGGAATCGGCGGCCCACCCTGCCCCGATTGATTTTGGACTAACTCATCGAAGAGATCGTTAACCCTACGCATCAGCGCGTCAATTCGCACCCCAGCCGGCTGAATCTCGGGCAACCTTTTTACGTGTGCCTTAAAGAATGGATCCGTCTGAGAGTATCTGGTGATTTTCGCACGACTTATTCCCTCAAGGGTAACCCGCACCGTGCCATCAGGAACACGCAAAACCTGCACTATCTCTGCGATAGTGCCCACTCTGTGAATATCATCCGGCTCAGGGTCCTCAATGGAAACCTCACGCTGTGCCGATAACAGGACTATTCTGTGGTTTTCGAGGGCGAAATCGAGGGCACGAATCGACTTTTCCCTACCCAAAAAGAGCGGGAAAAAGACGTTCGGAAAATATACCGTGTCCCTCACCGGCAGAACTGGCAGCACACGCGGCATTTTCTTGCGAGGCATTCCGTTCTGCATACGAATTGGGACCCCGTCCATAAAGGCTTTACTGACGTTGGACATATTAGGACGCTTGCTTGACCTCGTTTAACGTTACGAGGGTCGGCTCCTTCTTGGATAAGATGGTTTCTTCTGTTACGATGCACTTTTTGACATCTTTCGAAGAGGGTATTTCATACATAATGTTGAGCATCACCTCTTCGATGATGGCTCTCAAAGCTCTGGCACCCATTCTTCTGCCCAAAGCTTCCCCGGCAATCGCCTGAAGAGCCTCATCTGTGAACACAAGATCGACACCATCATAATCGAAGAATTTCTGATACTGTTTGACCAGGGCGTTTTTGGGCTGAGTAAGGATTTGCACCAGCGCATCCTGATCGAGTTCATCAAGGGTAGCCACAATAGGCAACCGTCCGACAAATTCGGGGATAAGACCATAGCGTAGTAGATCCTCAGGCAACACCTGAGCAAGGACTTCACCAACGCCGCTCTCATTTCGGCTCTTGATATCGGCTCGGAACCCCATATTATTATCAGATGTCCGTCGTCGAATCAGGTCGTCAAGGCCATCAAACGCGCCACCGCAGATGAAGAGTATATTGGTGGTATCGATCTGAACATACTCCTGCTGCGGGTGTTTCCGGCCACCGTGCGGCGGGACGCTAGCGACAGTGCCTTCGAGAATTTTGAGCAACGCCTGTTGCACACCCTCACCGGAGACGTCTCTAGTGATCGACGGGTTATCGCTTTTGCGGGTGATTTTATCTATTTCGTCGATATAGATAATGCCGCGCTGAGCGTTCTTTATCGTGTTCTGCAGGCTGTCGCCCGTATCGGCGACCTGGAGCAGTTTCAGCAGAATATTCTCGACATCCTCCCCGACATATCCCGCTTCAGTAATAGAAGTGGCATCGGCGATGGCAAACGGGACTTTGAGTATTTTCGCCAGGGTCTGTGCAAGCAGAGTCTTGCCAGAGCCGGTCGGCCCGATAAGTAGAATATTCGATTTCTGCAGCTCAACATCCGTCATCTGGGCGTTGATGCGCTTGAAGTGGTTGTAAACCGCCACCGATAGCGATCTCTTTGCCTTCTCCTGGCCGACCACATACTGGCTGAGGATGCGGTATATCTCCTTCGGCTTGGGAATATTTGCAGTTGCGGTAAAATCGGATGCCTGATCGGATTCCCCGCGGATAATCTCGTTGCAAAGTTCCACACACTCCAAACAGATGCCGCCATAGACCCCAACGAGAAGTTTTCTAACCTGATCTCGGCTCTTTCCACATAGCGAGCAGCGTTCACCGGTGCGATCGTAACCAATTCGTGCCAAGTCTTACCTCCGGTAAAAAGGAGCCGCCGATTATCGGGAAAACTGGCACAAAATACCAATCCGCCCGATAACCGGCAACCGACAACAGATGACTTTTACTGTGGGCCTGTTAAGATTTTGTCCACCAGGCCGTATTCCAGACATTCTTCCGGGGACATATAGAAATCGCGATCGATATCTTTCTCGATCTTTTCCTTGTCCTGACCAGTATGCTTTGAGAGTAAATCAACAAGCAGAGATTTATATCGCAGCACTTCCTTCGCGACAATGCTGATGTCTGACGGAGTGCCGTGGAAGCCGGCGCTTCCCTGATGAATCATGATGCGCGAGTTGGGCAGCGCGCTTCTCTTGCCCTTTGCGCCTGCAGAAAGCAACACCGCACCCATACTCATCGCATGCCCGACGCAAGTGGTGGCTACGTCGGGCTTTATGATCTGCATAGTATCATAAATCGCCAACCCGGCAATAACCGAGCCACCGGGGCTGTTTATGTAGATATCGATATCGCGATCCGGGTCTTCTTTCCACAAAAACAGAAGTTGTGCGATGACCAGGTTAGCGATATTATCATCTATCGGCGTGCCGATGAAGATGATCCGGTCTTTCAGTAACCGGGAGTATATATCATACGCGCGTTCGCCGCGCGAGCTTTGCTCCACAACCATTGGAATGAGAGCCATAATGTCTTGAGACTCCTTTCTCAAAGGCGGTGGCTGTTTTCTGCCTCAACGGCTGTGCGCTGGCGACTTTCAATCAGCCACTACCCTACATCTTTAATATTGGAAACACTCACCAAAAAGTCCAGCACTTTTTTGTGCAATAGGCGCGATTGCAGATCTTTTGACTGTTTAACAGAATCTACATACGCCTTCAAGGTCTCTTCCGGCAGATTTTTGCCGTCACTCATCTGCGTGATCTCTGCCTCGATATCGCTGTCCTCGACCTTGATACCCTCTTTTTCTATTATCTCATATAACGCGAGATTGACCTTTAGTTCAGCCTCAGTTTCCGACGAAAATTGCTCTTCGAGCTGCTCGGCCGTCTTGCCGATATGCTTCAGATAGCTCTCCACGGAAATGCCGCGCTTATCCAGATTCTCACGCAGTTCCTTAAATTTGTCGTCCACCGTATCCTTTACCATCACGGCAGGGAAATTGATGCTGGAGTTCTCGACGACCTTTGATACGATCTGGCTGCGAACTTGTGTATCCGCCGTAGCTACCGCAGAACGCTGCATAATTTCGCGCACTTCAGATCGCAGTTTGTCGACGCTATCTATGATATCTTCCGCCTGCTCGTTGGGTTCAGTTTCCTGTTCACTGGCAGGTTGGCCATAAGTACTCTTTACCCACTCATCAGTCAATTCGGGCAGCGACGGCTTGTGAATTTCGAGAATTTTGACTCGCAGCGACTTGGTCTGACCGGCCAGATCTCCTTGAGCATCTTCCGGATAGGTAATCGATACGGTTTTTTCTTCTTCGATGTTCATGCCTGTGAGCGCTTCGTTCATCTCAGGCAGGCTTTCGCCGATAGTGACGACATCACGCGCAGGCTTTGCCTCCGGGTCGGCTTCGTCGACAATTTCTACCAACGCAAGGTCACCTTCTTCGGCTGGGCGATCCGTGACCTGTTCAAATTTGGTATACTTTCGCCGCTGGTTGTCAATCTCAGCATCTACCTGCTCATCAGTCACTTCCAACTGATTTCTATCGACCTCCAGGCCCTTATACTCACCCAGTTCAACTTTAGGAGCAAGCGGGACTTTAGCCGTGAATATCAATGGTTTGCCAATTTCATATTCCACCAGGTCTATTTCAGCAGGGGCCCAGGGGTCGATCTCGGTCTCCTTCAACGCCTCAGAATACGACGGCTGTATTAGACGCTCCAGCGCTTTTTCTTTAGCAGCCTCGTCCCCAACAAACTTCTCCAACACCACCCTCGGCGTCTTTCCGGGGCGGAATCCTGGCACTTTGGTAGATTTGGCAAACTCTTTATAGGCCCAATCAATTGCTGCGTTTACACTCGCAACTTCAACCTCAATGCGCAGATCGATCTCACACGGATGTGTCTGCTCCTGCGTTACTTGCATAATTTTACCCTCAAAAAAAAAGGATACAGGACTCTATCCTATACCCTAACTTCTAAAATCTGGAGCGGGGGACGGGACTCGAACCCGCGACATCCACCTTGGCAAGGTGGCGTTCTACCACTGAACCACCCCCGCATATCCAAAACCAAACCCGTGGTGGGCGAGGCGAGAGTTGAACTCGCACGCCTTGCGGCACTAGCTCCTAAGGCTAGCGTGTCTGCCATTCCACCACTCGCCCATAAAGGGAAGGTGGTGGACGATCAGGGACTCGAACCCTGGACCAATGGATTAAGAGTCCACTGCTCTACCAACTGAGCTAATCGTCCACGCAATCTACGGTCATATTATACAAACCAAGATTGCCGGCCGTCAAGCAAATCCGGATAAAGTCCAACTCAATCAACTGACAGCAAAATTATAACAAAGCCGAAGAGCCGTGTCAACGGATTTCTGGACAACTTCATCAGAAAGTCTGAAAGCTATCCTCTACCACTCCAAAACTTCATCCGGAGCTTTCCCCAAATTCGGCGCGTGCCAATCCGCTTCGAGCTGTTGTGGCGTGAAACTGGTCGTGATGCCGAGGCACTTCATCCCAGCCGCCCTGGCAGCCATTGCGCCGTTAACAGCGTCCTCGCATACGAGGCAGTTGGCAGGCTCCACGCACATTCTATTAGCCGCCGCCAGAAATATTTCAGGGTCGGGCTTCTTATTGACTACATCTGATCCCGTAACCAGAGCATCGAACATATCCGGCGAAAACCCCATCTCTCTGAGGTTGATTTCAACCTTAATTCTGTCAGCGGCGCTAGCCACCGCGAGCTTAAGACCTCTTTGCCGTGCTTTTTCGATAAATTCGCATACTCCGCAAAGAGGCTCCAGATTGCCCCGAACTAACTCGTCATAAAGCTGATAGGTTCGATTCTTATCCGCCTCAAGGTCTATGTTGACGCCGTATAATTCGGCGACTCCGCCGATAAAACGCTCCTCCCCTGCCCCGGTAAACGGCAGAAAATCCTCCGGCTGCACCGTCAATCCACGCTCGGCAAACATCCGCACTGCGGCCTCACGAATAAATGGTTCCGAATCAATCAGCACCCCGTCCATATCGAAAATTACGGCTTCAATCACATCTGCACTCCATATTTCACTCTCAGCGTCCTGGTCTCACCCGGTTGCAGCACTGGAACAGTCTCGCCCTGCTCCCAACCTGGCTCGTCAAGATGACAAAACGCGCCGAGACCCCGTGTCCAGGGCTCAATGCATACAAAATCAGAACCATCCGGTGAGAACACCGTCAACAGTTCAAAGTGTTCGTCAAAATCGACGTCGACCCTGCGACTCGCCCTGGCGTCTATCAGCGACATCCTGCTGCCTGAGACTCCCGCAAAAACGTGGTCGTAGTATACGTCGCTCTCCAACTTCAGCACCTGACCTGCCGGCTCTGATTCGCCGTTGAAAAGAACGGTGTTCGGGTCGGTTTTAAGCCATTTGTTGACCGGCAGATGAACCTCGACGCCCTCTCGTGCGGGGTTGGAAATTTTGAAATAAGGGTGATGCCCGAAGGCTACTGGTGCCGGCTTGGAATCGTTATTGGTAAAGAGAGACTCCAGTTCGATGCTGGATGGGGTTATGATGAACCTCTGCAGGTAGCTGACGTCGAATGGGTAGTTGTTCTCCCGGACCTCGGCGGGCACATTGAGCTTATAGGCCGCGGTTATACGATCAGGTTGCTCGTCGAGTTCGACTCTTTCGAAACTGCTGAGAAACAGAATGCCGTGTATGGGCATAAAATAGGTTTTGTCTAATCCGAATATCCTGTAGTTACCGGATTGTGGAGGGTCGACTTTGAGATCCCAGGTTCGTCCTATCGAGGGAAACAACAGCGGGCTTCCGCCTCCGCTGATTTTAGTGGCCTTTTCTGGAAGCTCCGGAGGGCAGAACATCACCTCGCTGCCTCCTACATTCCAAGAAACGATATTACAGCCCCACCCCACTGCGATGGAGCAGGATTCTGAGTTGGCAAGTTCGTACCGGTCTATCATTTCGCACCCCCCTGTTGTTAATCCCGGCTATTTTACAACAAAAGACGGTTGACGTGAACCACCGTCGAGCTTAACATAGTGGCAAGAATGCTTTGGAGACTGACATTATGACCATAAACTTTCCCGACGAACGTCTAAGAGTACATGGATTGCACTGGTTTGAAGAAGATAAACCCGTTGTGAGAAGGCTGCCTCTGAGGCTTAAAGATACATTCAGAAAAGCCGTGTGGGATCTGGCGCAGCAGCCAGCCGGTGGGCGGATTAGATTTTCAACTGATTCAGAGAATGTGGGCATTCGAGCGAAGTCACCTGATTATTATGTGATGGATCACATCACGCGAATCGGCCAGAGCGGTTACGATGTGTATGTAGACGGCCATTTTGCAGGTAGCGTGGCCCCCAAAAGTAACGGCGAGATCGTCGGAAACTGGAGAGTTGCCAAGGAAAAGAAAATGCAGTGCATTGAGATATCGATGCCGCTATATAAATCGACAACTATTGAATCAGTCATATTGGACGACGGAGCGATTATCCAACCGGCGCCGGAGTATAGTCTGCCTAAACCGGTTGTCTATTACGGCACAAGCATTACCCAGGGCGGATGCGCATCGACTCCGGGGACAACCTATCAATCTTTCATCAGCCGCTGGTTAAATGTGGATTTCGTGAACCTTGGGTTTTCGGGTAACGGGTTTGGAGAGCCGGAACTCGCGGCGGCTGTCAGTGAGATAGACGCTTCTTGTTATGTCGTTGACTTCTGGGCTAATGTCGGAAGAGACGATTATGGCAAGAAATTGCCCGGATTTGTCGGGCCAATTCGTGAAAACCACCCGGACACACCCATAGTCGTTATACAGCCGTTCTATTATGCAAGCGATTTCATCGAATCTTCGACGCATACTACTCAGCGTAAGGACTCGGAGGCTTTTGTCAAAGAGCACCAGGCACAGGGGGATAAGAATATCTATCTCTTCGATGGCTATGAGATGATCTCAAAAGAGGAGACTTTTGGGCTGGTGGACGGAGTGCATCCTAACTCGTTGGGGTTTTATTTGATGGCCAAAGGGCTTTCTCCGTTTTTAAAGAAGGTGCTGGGATTGTGATGGAAGGAGATCCTGCGACTTCGCGCAGGATGACTAAGTTCTGGGGCGCATGATGACCGTTAAGTAGTGTGGTGGATGACGAAGTTGTAAGGCACCTTGTGGATTGGTTCGGAGGTGGCGATTCGGAGATCGCCGCCTATCGCAACTCGAGGTTTAAGGCGGGGATGAGGGTTCAACACTTAACCGCCGATCAGGCTTGAAGATAAGCAGGTTATTGTTATGAGAAATGTTCAGTTTATAATCGGCTCAGGGAAATGTTGGCTGGCTGCTACGATGGGCATTCTTTTAACAGGCTTGATGATAACGGCTTGTGTGGCTGCGCCCAGCTTTCGTGGCTACACTGGCCTGGTCATAATCCCCACCGCGAGGGTGCTTGATGTTGGAGAGTATGACTTTGGGTTCATGGTTGAGGATAAAGGAATATCTCATCTTAACGATATCTTCGTGAACTACAGTCCGAAGCAGAACCTGGAAGTTGGGGTAAACGCATATCAACCTGCAAGCTCAGACAAACGGAAAGCAGTGATCAACGCGAAGTATCTGCTCGCTGCGGAGACGGAGGAAGCCGCAAGCGTCGCCGTCGGGGTGATTGATTTGGCCGATCAGGTCAATATATCCCCATACGCCGTGGCCACGAAATCAATCATAAGAAGAGCGAAAGTGTTTGGACACAGCACCGTCAGCCTGCGAGGCCATGCTGGCTTCGGATTCGGGGATATAGATGCGCTATTCGTGGGATTATCGGCATATGCGGGTAACCGGGTTATGTTGTCTATTGAGTATGACTCCCACAACGTAAACCTCGGCTTTCGGTTCACGCCGATCAAGGGGCTTCGACTGCATACCGCGATACTCGGTTCGGCAGATACCGATCACGTCGGGCTGGGTATATCATACACGAAGAAATATTGATCGATTATCAGTTTACAGTCAATGCCTGCTGCGATTCCAAGCCCACGGCATCGACCCTATAATCTGCCACGATTTGCCCGTCGCCCATAGCAACGATCCTCTGAGCCTTGCGGGCAAGTCGATCATCGTGAGTTACCAGCATAAATGCTATCCCGAACTCACGATTAAGCTCAGTTAGCAACTCGAAAACCAACGCGCCGTTCTCACTGTCGAGGTTTCCAGTAGGCTCGTCGGCGAGGATCAGCGATGGGCGGTTTGCCAGCGCGCGTACTATAGCGACACGCTGCTGCTGTCCGCCTGAGAGCTCATTTGGCCTGCACTTGAACCTGCCTCCCAATCCCACACGCTCCAGCAAATCCGTGACCCATTTTTTATCCTCTTTGCCCGGCTGCTTACGTATTGAAAGCGGCATCATAGCGTTTTCAAGCACGTTAAATTCAGCAAGCAGGTAATGGAACTGAAATACGAAGCCGATGGTGTCGCCCCTGAGTCGTGCGAGACCCTGGTCGTCGAGAGTGGACGTGTCGGTCCCATCAATCAATATTTTGCCAGAACTGGGCCTGTCCAACGCACCGACGAGGTTGAGCAGCGTGCTCTTGCCTGAGCCTGATGCGCCGACGATGGCAAGAAACTCCCCTGGGTCTATTTGAAAGTCCAACCCCCTCAGCGCCCAGGTTTTGATGCCGTCTCCATAACTTTTCGACAGCTCCACTGTCTCGACAATCGGTGTCATTTTATCCCTTTCTAATCGCGTCAACCGGGTTCAGATTAGCAGCCCTGTGTGCTGGAACGATGCTTGCCACCAATCCCATCGCAAGTGCAACTACGGAGGCCAGCAGCACATAGCTCATATCGAATTGCATAGGAACAATAGTCGCTTGCTTGCCGCCGAACATCTGGCCAGGTATGGTCAGGCTGGTTACCATATAACATAAACCAGTGCCGATACCGGAACCGATTAACGCGCCTCCGAGGCCGACTCCCAGCCCTTCGAGAATAAATATGCGCCGTATCTGCTTGCAGGTCGCTCCCATGCTTTTAAGGATTCCTATGTCTCTGGATTTCTGGACTACAAAGACGATCATCACACTCGCCACGCCAAATGCGGAGGCCATCAGGGTCATGCCCTGGATAATAGCGGCAGCCGTGTTTTGCATTCGCAACGTATCGAGAAAAGCCTCGTTGCTCTCCATCCAACTGGTGACCGTAAGCGGGGTGATCCCGCGAATCTGCTTGGCGATTGCGTTGGCGTTGTACATCTTCGCGATGCGGATGTTCATATTGGTGATGTCTTTACTGATTTTGAACATCGCCTGCGCAGCTTCCATACCGACGTAAATAGCGGATTGATTTGCCTGTTCGATGCCCATATCGAAGATAGCCGCTATTCTGAACGTCTCTGTAACTCCGACATTTGAGGTCAGCCTCAGCCTGTTGCCGATTTTAAGCCCCAGATCATCGGCCATTTTGGTGCCGATGGCGGCGTTTTGAGCGTCTACTTTGGTAAAATCGCCCTCGACAACCCTGTTTTTGAGTGAAATGACTCGCATTTGCTCACTTGGAATGATCCCGATCACCCTTGCGCCAATTGTCTTGGCACCGCGTGTGACGAGTCCATCACCCTCTACGGAAGGAGCCACGACCTTCACCCCGGGGATCGCGCTGATCGCGCCCTGCATCGATTCCCATTGGCTGATGCGCTTGCTTCTGGTGGTCATCTTCTCGAGGTTGCTCATAGTATGGCCGGAGCCGCTTTGAACCTTCCAAAGCGGCTTTGCATCCGGGGAGGCGGCCTCGACTGCGACGTGGGGAATAGACCCAACCACGTCCTCGACAAGCCCCACCTGCAGGCCATTTATAAGCGAGGAGAGAAATACCACCAACAGCACACCGACCGCCACCGCGCCAACGGTAAGCTCCGTCTGGCCGTGGCTTCTGATGAGGTGTCGCCACGCTACTTTTAGCTCAAATCCTCGCATTTACTTCGTCACCGCCACTGTGCCCGCCTCTACTCCGGCGGCGTTGCGAGCTACCAGCATGCCCTCAGTAAGATCACCCGTTACCGCGATACCATCTGGGCCGACGGCGCCCGGAGTAACCTCGACTGGAACGGCTTGATCACCGCGTATGACGAATACGACCGACTTGCCCTCGTGTCGCGTTACTGCATCCGCCGGCAGGATTATCCGGCGAGCCTTTGGTGCGGTGACGATATTAACGTCCACCGTAAGGTCTGGACGGAGCCAGTCGACACTGTTCTGCGGACGCAGCTTCACTGTAATCGTGCCGCGGTCCGCATCGACCTTCGAGCCAAGGTCGTAAAGCACAGCATCGAATGTGCGGCCCGGATAGGCGTCTGAACTGACAACCGCTCTCTGTCCTATTCTAAGGGTTTTGAGGTTGGCCTCGTCGGTCTCCACCTCGATAATAGGCCTGGATATCTGCTCGAATATGATGAGCTTCTGGCTGGGAGAAATCGACTGGCCCTGTTCCACCAGCAAATCAGCAACAACGCCGCTAAACGGGGCGCGCAGTTCGCACTTCGAGAAAAGGTCCTCGGCGCGCTTCAATTCTGCTCGTGCTTCAGCGAGTCGGGCTCTGGCGGCGTTGACATCCTCCGGTCGGGGATTGGAAAGGATGGTGTTTAAAGCCTCGGTAGCGGAACGCACTCCAGTATCCCGTGATGCTTTAGCCTCGGCCAGAGCCGCCTCCGCCTCAGCAACCTCTGCAGGACGGCTACCGGCTTTAAGAATGGAAATTCTCTGCTCTTGAGCGTTGACGCTTGCGCGTGCGGTGTCAACAGAGGTTTGTGCATCGTCCAGGCTGCTTTGTGCGAGTGCACCCTGCTTGACCAGTTTATTTGTGCGTTTGAAATCGGATTCGGCTTTACCCAGCAGCGCTTTTAGTCGCGCAAGCTCTGCCTGAGCCTCACCGATCTCCTGCGAACGCGCGCCTGATCGCAAATTGCGAAGCCGTGCCTGTGCTCCGGCGATTCTGGCATCACCTACCGACCTGGCCTGCTCCAGCTCCGCACGAGCTCGGGCCACCTCTGATCTGAGTGGGGGTCGGCTGGCCCTGGCCAGCTCCGCCTGCGCGCTTGCGACAGCGGCCCTCGAAGCGTCGGCACTGGCGCTTAACTCGGACTTGTCCAATAATAACAGCAAATCTCCGGCGTGAACTATGTCGCCATCCCTTACATACACTCTTTTCACAATCCCGGACACATCCAATCCTAAATCAACGGATTTTTCGCCTCGCACGCGCCCTGATGCGGTTAGCGTCTCCTGAGTATTGACTATCTTTACCGTGGCAACCTGGACCTTTGCGGGTGAACTGACATAAAAATATGTGCCCAGCCCAACAGCTATCGTGACTGCGACCCATACCATACGGCAAATATTACAGCGAATCAGCCTGAGGATGTTTCTCACTATCCAATCGAGTGTGCTAACGCGTGGGATGGAGCTTGTACGTTGCTCCATGTTATTTCTCTCTCCTCCAATTTGGCGTCAATGAGGGCAAACTTCTAAAGCTATCCTATAGAATACGGGTATTTGGGAATCAAAGTTGCAACTTGGGGGATAAAACACCTATAATAGAGGCAGTTCTCCGGGGTCGTCCAATGGCAGGACAACGGTCTTTGGCGCCGTTGATCGGGGTTCGAATCCCTGCCCCGGAACCAACCAGCGCTCCGTCTATGTGATATGGCGGAGCGCTTCTTATTTATTTGAACGAGGTCGCTTTATCGGTTGTGTCCAGGCTCAAAACCACTACCGCCGCATCGTCCTGCAAATGCCCACCCGCATGATCCATAGCTGCACCCAGCAAACCCGAAGCGGTTTCATCAGGACACGTAGAGGGACGAGTCTCCAAAAACTGGATCATTCCTTTTTTCTCGAAGAATTTGTCAATGCCCGTCCGAGCCTCGGTGATGCCATCGGTGACAAGTACTATGGTGTCGTTTGGGGCCAATTCGATAGTGTCTTGCTCGTATTCGCTGAGTTCCCAAACCCCGAGCGGCAATCCTCCGACAGGGAGTTCCTCGATTTTGCCGCAGGCTCGGCAAATGAGAGGCGGTTCGTGACCAGCACTGGCATAAGTAATCGTATTGCCAGCAGTGTCAATCACCGCGAAAATGGCAGTGAGAACACCCGTTTCGCGGTCGGAATCCATACATAGAGCTTTGTTGGTCAGCTCCAGAACCCGTGCAGGATCAGATTCCAACACCGCATAACTTCGCAGCGCATATCGGGCTGCCGCAACTCTCATCGCAGCCGCTAATCCTTTGCCTGCCACATCGCCGATCAACACCCCGGCCTTGTTGTCACCCAGCTCAAAGACATCATAAAAATCACCGCCGACCTCAGCTTCGCGCAGGGCTGATTGATAGCGAACCCCGATGCTGAATTGTCCGACTCTCGTAGGAACCATCGGCGGCACCAGGGCCTGCTGCAGGACCTGCGAGATGTGATGTTCTCTTTTATAAATCTCCTCGCGCTGGGCTTCATATTCGATCACATCTGCGACGTCCTGCATTAGCAGCGTGCCACCGAGAATGTTGCCCTGGCTGTCTCGAACTGGAGCACCGCTTATGCTGACGATTGTCTCATTCCAGGGAGATACAATCCTGTAACGCACGGCTCGAGTGACCTGACCGCGAAGCGCCCGGCGGGAGGGGTATTCTTCCAGCTCGACCGGACTACCATCCAGCCAGTACATTTTCCAGGTACCCATTTTCTGAATGAGCGCATCCACCGCCGGAGCACCTACAAGTTGCTTGAACGCGTCGTTAGCCATAACCACTCTGAGGTTGGAATCGAACAGTATAAGGCCGTCGTGGACGCTTATAATAAAGGACTCAAGCTCGGCCGTGCGTCGTTCGGCTTCGGCTCTGGCTTCGACAGTTTCACGTTCGGCGCGCTTCAACTGCATAAGAGATCGGGCAAGATGGATGTTAGCGAAACTCAACTGTGAAAGCATCTCAGCCAGCATCATAAAGAACTGCATGCCCCTGTTGAGCGTCTCCCGGTTTACACGGGGGACGCTTTCAAGAGCCTGCAGATATTCATCGACATTGAAATTATATTTCTCAGCCTGCTTGCGGAAGAAATCGTAATCGATCTGCTCGTCGGAGAATAAAAACTGCCCCGTATAGAGATTGCCAAGGTGCTTGTCGCCAATGATGATCGGTGTGGCCAAATCCCATAAATTGTTTTTACACTTGTATAACCGGACCTCGCCTCGTTTGATCCCGGCGCTAAGCTCGACATCGCTTTCCAGGCAGTATTTAAGCGCATCGGGGTGCGTGCGATGGAAATGCGTGCAAATCTTCTGCCAGCCCACCTTTACGATAACCTCACCTGCAGGGTCAATTATCGCCATCGGGATGTTGGTGAGCTGATAGAAGCTGTTCATCAAGGACTGAATCGAGTCTAAATCTAATATATCCGAAAGGGAGAGATCGCCTATATCCCCATCCGGCCTTATTATGCTGTCAAGTTTCGCTTTGACTCTCTTTTCGCTTTCTTCGAGAGCTTTGGCCGTCCGTTCTTTCTCTTCTCGCAGCCGGATGGATGAGATTCCATAACCCAGGTCGTTTGTCAAACTGGACAAAAGCCCTATTTCGTCGTTGCTAAAGGCATCCGGGAGGTTGCTGTATATTGAAATTACTCCAAGAATGTCGCCGTTTGATAATATCGGAATGGCCACCGAGGAGGCGTAACCCCGGCCTGTCGCCTGCTCACGCCAGGGTTCAAAGTTGGGGTCGGTGAGCATATTCTTGCATACAGATACCTGTTTGTTGCGTATAGCTGTTCCTGATGGGCCGCGACCGTGAGGAGAGTCATCCCAGGTGATGTACATGTTTTTCAGATATTCTTCGTCAAAACCGCAGTGTGCGACCGGACGCACGGTTTTCGCGGAGTCGTTTTGGGCAAATCCGACCCACACCATTTTGTGCCCACAGTCTTCAGCCACAATACGGCAGACCTCGTTAAGATAGTCTGTCTCATTGCGAGCATGCATCATAGCACGGCCGCTGTTAATGTGTGCTTTAAGTGTTCGGTTAATCTTCTGGAGCAGTGATTCAGCTTGTTTCCTTTCCTCAACTTCTTTATTAAGATGATCCATAGCGTGGCGAAGTTGAGTATTGGTGGAATCAAGCTCTACTGTACCAGTAACCAAGGCTTTATTAAGCCTATCAAGCTCGTTAAGTGAGTTTTGAAGAGCTTGCCTTGTTTGCTTGTGTACCGAGGATTCGATGCTGATCCATTTTCCATCTCGTTTGAGCAGTGAGTATTCATGATTAGAGATCACATCTGCGATCTCCCCTGCCCCACACTTATCCAGAGAATAGGTGCAGAGTACGATAATCGGCAAAGGGGCGATGGTCGTGTTTATTGCCCTTTCGTATTCTGTAAACTTCTGCCATCTGCTTTCGTCCAGCCAGAATGTGTTGCCGGAAAGCCGAAGTCCGGTGTAACCTCGTCGCTGTGCTTCCCGCAGCTTGCTTTTCCAACCTTCGAGAACTCTCTGCTGATCAAACACTCCATCAATCAAATACCAGTGTGTATATGGCACTATCTCCATTTGGCCTGCTGCGATATACTCATCAATATCAGGGAGATAATCGCGCAGGGCGTTTAGAGCCTGGTCTGCATCAAGAGGCTCAGAAGTGACCCATATACAGGATTCATTGGAGCGCAATCCAGCGGCAAAATATGGGACGAGAGTTTCTATGAGGTCTTGCTGTGATTGGTAAAACTGGCAGAAGTGGGTGCCCCACGGCACTTCTCCGATGACGTCTATGCCGGATTGGCGGAGGTCATTATCAAAATCTTTGTCAGCATCCGTGCTGACGTGGCCGCGCAACGAGATCTTCTTCTTGTCGGCAGTAGTGTCTTTTGAAGGCCTATCCTGAGCCATTTGATCACCACCAGTCGAGATTGAAGTAATAGAACCCTGCGATATTATAGCACATATTTCCCACAATTACTCAACAATGCAGATATTCTGACAATTCTGAACGTCGCTATGCATCGTTTTAATAAATGACCGCGGCAGGATTACCGATTGAGTACAGAGGATTCATAACTACACTATTGAAGATTTGGACTCACGCTGCTGCAGCATGCCCGCCAATTTTTGCAACAGCTTTGCTCTGTTCGTCAGAGCGCGCTTTCGTAGGACGAGCATTTCCAGTTCGATGTCGGCTTTGCGGGTCTCTTCTTCGAGCACTTGCAGCATTGCCTTTACGGTTTGTGAGGATGGTTTTGAGGTGGCGCTTTTCTTGAGGCGAGCGTATTCACAAATCGCTTGCAGGACAGGATCATCCAGCTCCATAGTCTCAATCTCAGATATGGAGAAGCCCCAATCGGCCAGGCGCTTTGCCGATTCGACCCTGCACAGAGAACCTGTGCACTCATTTGGCCTGGGAGAGTTGTTTACTACACAGGACATTTCAATTTCTTTGCTTGCACCCAAAGTTCGCCTCCCAGATGACCGAAATATAATGGAATTATCAGTAGAACAGCAGCCCCGCTGTAGGGTTAAGCAGGCAGCCATTACCACATCCAGGAAATAAAGCCGATCAGTCCGCCATAAAGAATTGCGGCCCAAAGCACGACCCGATGGGCATAAAGCATCAAAGCGCCCGGCCATAGAAAACTGACTAAAATAAATACAACAACAATCCACAGCAGAACGCCATAAGTAGCCCCGGCCCCAATCGCAGCGGGCAAGCTTAAACGCCCGATCAAGGTCGCGTTTATCACCCCAAATAACCCGCCAAATCCAATGCCTGCGCCAATCCACGTAGCGATACCCAGCGGCGCTCCGATATGGGATTGTACACCGTATAGTTTTAACGCCAGCAGTTTTACCGGAAGCAGCGGATCGCCACCTTCAAATGCATACATGACGCTCAAAAAGATCACGGCAGCAACTGCAGCAAATCCACCTGCTCTGACACCTGAAAGGACTGAAGCCAGCAGTTCCGGCCTCGGTCTTCCCATCAGAAATTCCGCGATTTTGGGCGATAGATGATCGCCGCGAGCCTCCCCATCTGCCTGCATAATCCCTCTCCGGGAGGCTGTAGCGCAAACTTATGGGCTATTTATTGATTACCCAATCTCATTGTCACAATATGCGCACGTTTCGCTTTTCTTGCGAGCAGGGTATCGAAAGGTATTCGTGCGGGTTCTTTGTTCTGAGAGGTCGCCATGAACCGATTTGTAATAGTCGTATTGCTGGCTATTTCAGTTGCAGCACTTAGTTGCTCTTTGCTGCAAGCGGCCTCAAAACAAGATGAAGAAGAGATGAGGTTAGGGCGGGATTCAGCCGAAGAAATCGAGCGCCAGGTCACGTTGATTGACGATCCAGAAGTCACCGAAAGGGTAAATCGCATCGGCCAGGAGCTTGCCAAAATTGCTAAAGAAAAAGAGGTCAACGCGGACTACGGTTCATCGACTATCGCCAATTTCAACTACACATTCAAAGTCATAGATAACAAAGATGTTAACGCATTTGCTCTGCCTGGCGGATATATCTACGTGAACTCAGGATTGCTCAATATCATCGATTCTGATGATGAACTGGCAGGCGTACTGGCACACGAAATCGCTCACGCATCCCACCACCACACTATGCAACTGGTGCGAAAACAGACCGCGGTAAATCGCATCGTGGCGATAATTACACTCGCCGGCATACTCGCCAACGCCAAAAGCCAGGATTTGCAGAATTTGATGTACGGGGCGCAGTTGCTTAGAACTGGAAAAATGAGCGGATATACCATGCAGGCCGAAAAGGATGCCGATCGAACGGCAGTTGCTTATCTGATAAAATCGAAATATAACCCGGAAGGTATGCTGTCGTTGATGAAAAAACTCGACGACCTTAACGACGCCAACCCTACCCTGTCGCTTGGCATTTATCAGGATCACCCTGCCCCGTTCAGGCGCATTGCCGCAATTACTAAAGCCATGAAGGAACACGGTCTGGAGGTAAGCCCTCAAAACAGCCAAAGCTGCTATGCAAAAACCGTGCCCTCTCATATGGACAACACCCTGTATGAGGTTGTAGTCGGCAAGAAGCTGATATATTGCCCCGCTGAGATCGACAACGATGAAATGTCTTCGAAATCCAGGTGCGATAAGCTCGCGGAGGCAATTAATTATATGATGGCACAGAGATTGACGGATAAAGACATCTGTGTGGATACTCAGTGTTATAAACTGATCCTCCGAGACTCCGAGGTGCTGCAGGTAGAGCCCGCCGATGCCGCATTGTTAGGCGAAAGCCGGGCTGCTTTGCTTCAGCGGACAAAAGAAGCCATTCAGTATATTATATGGGCTGATTGGCTTAATAATCGCTGTGCGGTTGTGCAAGCGTCGTTAAATGAGGAATCCGATTAATTATTCGGCCGTGGCTCTAACGCGGATTTGATCGATTACAGTTTTCACGCCGCACGTTCCCTTGGCTATTCGTACCGCGCTGATTCTCTGGTCGGCGTTGTCGCAATAACCGACAAGAAACAGATCCCCGTCGGCAACCGTAACATCAATCGTCTGCCCGCCCGTGTCCCGATCTTCGTCGAGCCTGGATCGGACGATAGCAGCAATGGCCTGATCTCTTAGTGTTTGCATAATGTGCACCTCCGCAGGCGTACACGGGCAGATGCGTGCGCGAGCACGACATTACTGTTATTCCCACGTGAATGGGGTAGAAAACATGTTAGCAATGAGCTTGAGGCTGGCTATTGCTTCGATCGCTTTTCGGCGTCTCGAATGGTTTCCTTTATGCCAGGGTTGCGGACGTCGAATCTGCCATCGCCTGAGACTCTAAGTATGCTGTTGGGCATATCGTGGCGTAGTTTGTGGCGAGCGCATTCGAGCATAATCTGGTTGTCGCCAGCTTTCGGGTTATATGTATAGCTTGATGTGTCGCCGGAGGATTTGTCCAAGGGGCAACGCAGCACGGAAGGGTCTTTCAGATATTGATC
This sequence comes from Armatimonadota bacterium, assembly GCA_050948905.1. Classification (GTDB taxonomy): domain Bacteria; phylum Armatimonadota; class UBA5829; order UBA5829; family UBA5829; genus DTKD01. The sequence goes on from JBMNES010000001.1 coordinate 2,892,822, forward strand.
GGCAAGCTCATCAAGGCTTTCGGGTCGATGACCGTTGACCGCTTTATATCGATCGATTGCCGCTGCGAGTTCCTGCATATTATACTTGCATACCCCCATAGCACGGACGCTTGGCATGCGTGAGAAATAGGCTAATACACCAAGAAACAGCGCCATCACGATGACCGTGGTGACCAGACACCCCTTAAGCGGAGGGCTGCAGCCGGCAGGAGTAGGATTTTCGTTGTTAATTGCCATAGGATCTGAACTCAATATAGACTATTTCGTCTTATGCGTCAACGTTGACAGGGCCGGTGAAGCGACGTAACATAACCTACCTGCCGCGCAAATATCGGCGCGCGATAACGGAGGAAATTGATGGGCACACAGGTAAACATTCGGTCTTATGAGCCTGGGGATATCTACGAGGTCGTGGGTCTGCTCAATAGAAATCTTGTTGCGGATCCGCTGACAATCGAGGCTTTTCAGCGCAAAGTGCTATTGGATCAGAACTATGACCCAAAAGGATCGCTGGTTGCATGCTGTGGGGAGTCTATTGTCGGCTACGCGCTGGGTATGGTGCGACGGTTTCCGCTGGAGGACGCTGCCCCGGACTTTGACCGGTCGTGGATAACGTTGTTGGCAGTAGACAGCGATTATCGTCGGAGGGGGATCGGAACCAGGCTGGTGGGCGGATTGGAGGAGTATTTCAAGTCGCGCAGTTGCAATATCACGATAATATCGGGTTATGCTCCGAACTATTTTATACCGGGGGTTGATCCGGTTGCGTATCCTGAGGCTCTGGAGTTTTTCAAAAACACGGGGTTCGGTGAGGTGTACCGGCCGCTATCGATGGATGCTGATTTGCTGAAGTTGGCGACTCCTGAGTGGGTGCCCGCTAAAGAACAGGGTCTTGTCGATGCAGGAGTAGTCTTTGAGCCTTATAACCCAGAGCTGATATTGCCACTGCTGGATTTTATGAAGGCAGAGTTTCCGGGTGATTGGCAGCGCTTTTTGAGGGATGCGATGACGAGAATCACCACCGGTGAGTATCATCCGACCAATTTGTGGATCGCTCACGTGGACGGCCGAGTGCTCGGATTCGCGATGCACGACAATAATTGCAGGTTCGGCCCATTTGGAGTAGCCGCCAAAGAGAGAGGTCGAGGGCTGGGAGTGGTCTTGTTGCTGAGGATTCTCTACTCTATGAAAGCGAAGGGACTGCACAACGCGTGGTTTTTGTGGACCGACGAGGCGGCTGCGCGGGTGTACGACGTCGGCGGTTTTAAGGAGTCGCGGCGGTTTGCCTATATGAGAAAGTCGCTTTAGGCAGCCTCCCTGCTTCAAATTGTGTGAAGTTGTGAGGTTTAGAAAGCGGATTAGATGTCAATAATGTAAATGGCAGGACTCGATGAGAATACAACGGGCAGAACAGGACAGAACTGGATACTGCATTTCCACCAAATCGGCAAAAGCGACGAAGCCGAGAAGGTGATGACATAGGAAAGGCCTCGCATCGTGAGTATGCGAGGCCTCGCTTTATATCATTGCCCCGGCATATCGTCGCCGTAGGGGTGTTGCTCATACTGCTGATCCCCCTGCTGATTGCGCTGAGGGTGAGGTCTTGGAACTGCTGGCCGATTAACCGGAGGGTTAAGCTTTGGGTTAGCTACTGTAACCGGAGGCCGGATCGGTTCCGCAGCTTCTGGCTGCCTGGCGAAAACCAGCCACCATGCCAGCGCTATAAGTAGAAGCGCGGCGCCGGCGATGATAGCCATTGAGACTTTGCGCTCCTTTGCGCGTGTGGCGACTTTGAGATCGCGTTCTCTGTCCGCCGCTTTTCTCTGCTTGACCTCAGACGCGGCCGCTTCTACGTCCTTAAGAAAGTCCTTTGAAACCTTCTCCAGGTCAGAGTTCAGATCGAGTCTATTGTCATCAGGCATTAAGCGCACCTTTCGTGTTACGTTGTTCTGTAGCAATTTTACCCGGTTGAAGCGGGAAACTCAAGAAGTCTGGAGTTGAGTTTCGCCAATTGTTGGACGATGCACGCCGACGGGAAGTTCGCAACGGTGACTCGCCCTTTACTCGAAACCAATGGTGTGCCATAATAGTGAGCGGCAGGCGGGCATTGAAATGAGATTATCATGAGCAGCAGCGTCAAACAAGTTTCTAAGACAACTGAAGTGGACGAGCGATTGGCCGCACTGGCGACCAACTCATCGGCGATAAGTTCTCTATCGACGGCGGTGGAGGGCACTATTGGGCCTAAAGGGCTTGATTGCATGCTGGTCGATAAATATGGCGATGTGACCGTGACTAATGACGGCGCCACGATATTAGATAAAATCGACACCTCCCACCCTGCCGCGAAGATGCTGATCAGGGCCGCGCGTGCTCAGGAAGAAGAGATCGGAGACGGCACCACCACGACCACTATACTCGCGGCCGCGCTTATTGCTGAGGGGGTTGGACACGTCTCGCGTGGAGTACCGGTAGCTAAAATCATAGAAGGCATGAGGATCGGGATTCGCGCGACGCTTGAATATGTCGAATCCATATCCACGGAGAGCGATGTTAAAGACGACAGCATCAGGTCGGTAGCTTTAGTGGCTGCGCGGGGGAACTCCGAAATCGCCGATTTGATCGTCTCCGCTGCGCGCACGATCGGGGAGGCCGGATTATATGACGCCGGTTATAAACTCGGAGATTCAGTTGTAGCCAAAGAGGGAGCCGACAGCGAGGTATTTTGTGGGATAATCATCGACAAACAGCGCACCAGCAAACAGATGCCGACGGCTGTTGAAAATCCCCTGGTGTTGATAGTCGACGATGCTGTAGAAGCCGAAGCGGTGGCAAACGAGGCGTTGGGGACGGAGTCCGGCTTTGCGAGTCATATAGCGCTGCAAACCGAGTTTCGTAAAAATGTACAGAAGATCATCAATATGGGGGTCAAATTCGTGGCAGCGGCAAAGGGAATTGACCCTGCAGCCGAGGAACTCTTTGTCGACGCGGGGGTGATGGCTGTTCGGAGGCTGTCATCGCGAGACATCGCCAAATTAACCGCTGTTACCGGGGCGAAAACTATTAAAAAGGCGGGATTCGGGAAAACTGCCGATGAGCTGAAGAGTTTTGTGGGACGATGCGACCGGGTCTATGAGGATGAAAAACTTGATCATATCAGGGTGATCGGCGGCCGGACTGCGAATGAGGCGACCGTGCTGATCGGCGCATCGACTAGAGAAGTGAAGGACGAGCGTGAAAGAGTGGCCAAAGACGCCGCAGGTGCGGTGCAGGCCGCAGTTGTGTCCGGAGTAGTGGCAGGCGGGGGAGCAGCAGAAATCGCGGCCATGAGACATGTGCATTCTATCCGGGAAAATGCAAAAGGTATGGCGGCGTATGGAATTGATGCGGTTGTGAATGCTTTTAAAAAGCCGCTTGGACATATTGTCGCAAACGCGGGGTTTAATCCGCTTGAAAAAGTAGAAGAACTGATTATCGCCCAACAGGAAAATGGCTCGAATCGACTCGGCATCGACTGTGACACGGGCGAAATAGTCGATATGGTTAAATTGGGGGTTCTTGACCCGACGTCTGTGAAATTGCACGCTCTGAAGACGGCCGCCGAGATTGCCGAAGCGATTTTGCGGATAAATACGATCATTCGTAAACGCGATGAAGAAGAGCCGAACAAGGGATAAGGCAAGCCGAGGAGTAAGATGAAAAAGGACGATGAATGCAAGAAGACGCCGATAGAATTTGAGGCGCCAGTGGAAGAAGAGACGGTAGAAGAAGAAACGGAACAGCAAGACGTGATTGAATCGGATATAAACGGGCTTCAACAAGAAATCGAGAATTTGAGAAACAGTATAGAAGAGACCCAAAATGGTTATCTTCGTGTTATGGCGGACTTCGACAACTATCGAAAAAGACAGCGTGACGAAGTGGCGAGGCTCACGGGGCTGGTTAGAGAAGATCTTATTACGAAGCTGCTGCCTTTGATGGATAACTTCGACCGCACCCTGCTGGCAGCAGAGGCCGAACATAGCTATGAATCCCTGGTCGAGGGAGTGACTCTGGCATTAAAACAGACTCGAGACATGTTGGCGATGGAGGGTCTCGAGCCAATTGAGGCGGTCGGCAGGCAGTTCGACCCGGAGCTTCATGAGGCCTTGATGCGTGAAGTTACTAATGAGTATGAAGAGAATACAATAATCTCTGAAGTGGAAAAGGGATACACTTTAAATGGAAAGGTGCTGCGACCTTCAAGAGTAACGGTTGCGGTGAAGCCCTAATTGGTTGTTGTGGTGGGTGACGATAGATTGTCACCCATCACGTTATTTTGTTAGTCGTTTACAGGCTCTTTACTGCCGAGGGTCTGAGTTAGTTTCTCCATCCTGGCCTCTGCGGCTGCACGAGCATTTTGCATCGCCGCTTTGGCTCTGTTGATTTGTGCATCTGCTTCGTCAAAGCGCTTCAGTATCGACTCCACGTCTATTGTGCCCGTAGATCCTGCTGCCGTGGAGGCTGCGGTGATAGCGTTTTTGCGCATCAACAGCCCTCCGGTTAGGTCTTCCTTTGCGCCGGCTAATCCAGGAGGCGCTTTGAGATCGGCCACAGCCTTGCATACCTGATCCAGAACCAATGAGCGGCTGGCGGAGTGAATAACTGATTTGTCGCGACTTCTCAGGGCGGCTTTGAACGTGGCTGTGTTGACATCTGCTTTGTTGAGCTGAGTGTTTACTAAATCCAGATAATTTGCCACGGCCGCAGCCTGCAACTTGGCGTTATTTACCTGCGATGTGCCGGTCATGGAGAGTGATGGCGGCGCGCTCTGTGTTTCGTGGAGCGGTGCCAATACCGCCATCCCGACGAACACCAAAGCCGCCATTACCCCAAGCATAACCAGCATTCGATTAGGGCCAGTTTCATGCTTGCGGACAGATTTGGGTAACAATGGGTTTGGGTTAAACGCAGCGCGAGGATCGACTTCCGGCTCCTGTTCAATTATCTCTTCAGCTACAACCTCTTCGGGAATAGCTGCCGTCTCGGCAACAGCTTCTGTCGCCTGTGCTTCACCCGGAACAGATTCGACCACTTTTGGCTTCTGGGCAGCGGATGGCTCGACCCTGTTTACCACAATTTGCGCCGACTCTTCAACAGCCGATACAAAGGCCTCAGCTCTTTTGGTGCGGCCAGGACCTGTGAACACTATCACGTTGTCCGGCCTGCGTCCGTCCGCGCTGTTCTGTGAGGCATCTGCGCTGATTTGAATGACGCAGCCCAACGTTCCCTTGCGAAGGTTCACAGAGGATATGGATTGCAAATCGTATACGCCGATGCGTTGACCGTTCAGTTCGCCTGTCGCAGCGAGACCGGCTTTGACGAGAATGATGCGGGAGTCGGTCAAAGCAATACCCTGACCCTGATCCCCCGCCTCATGAGCGATCACTCTTTCGCCTTCCACCAACACGCTTCTAATGGCTTCAGCCAGGCGCTCGTCGAAGTCTGCAGGGCCAGTGCGGTTCGTAGAGGCCATTATAGAACTACCTCACTTAGAGTTAGATATATGCGCAAATGGGTTTACATATTATATTGTGGCGCGTTGATAGATAAGCTGGAGGGGTTTGTCAGGTATCTAATGCAATTAAGAAGGGACTGTCCGTGATGGAGATCGGACACTACCTTTCTGGTTGGACAGTTGACCGAAAACAGCCGACCGTCAACCGTGAAACGTGATAATATATCGTGATATGGGAAACGATATGCAGACTATTGATCTTGGCGGGCAGCCACTGGCGCTTGATATAACGCTTACCTGCGGGCAGGCTTTTCGGTGGCGACAGGGTGCGGACGGATTGTGGCAGGGGGTTATTGGAGATCGGCTGGTCGAGCTTTGTGTTGAAGGCGGCGATTTATTATACAGGACGTTCCCGGATGGCGGGGCAGAGCTGGTTGAGGATTACCTGCGTTTAGGCAATGATGTCGAGTCGATTTATACGTATCTGGCAAGCCGGGACGATCACCTGGCCGCTCAGATTCGGAGATTTTATGGCTTGAGGCTCCTGCGGCAGGAACCCGTCGAGACCCTGATTTCTTTTATGTGCTCGGCTGCGAACAGTATCACCAGGATATCGATCTCCATAGAGGCGCTCTGCAGGCATTTTGGAGAGCTTGTCTGCGAAAAAGATGGCCGGTGCTACTACGCGTTTCCGAGGTGTGAGAGGCTTGCTGAAACGGATCAAATCGGCAAGTTGTGCGGTCTCGGCTTTCGCGGCAAGAACATAAGAGATGCAGCCAGGGAGATCCTGCTACGAGGCGAGAATTGGCTTGATGATCTCAGGAAGGCGCCGTATATGGAGGCTCGTCTCGAGTTGATGACACTTAAAGGAGTCGGAGCCAAGATAGCTGACTGCGTCTGTCTTTTTGCCCTCGATAAGGACGAGGCGGTGCCTGTGGATACTCACGTACGCCAACTGGCTGGGAGGCTGTTTTTGCCGGATTTGAAGGCGAAATCGTTGACGGATGGGGTTTATCGTGAGATTGTCGAGGCGTTTTGGGATCGATATGGCCACAACGCAGGTTGGGCGCAGCAGTTTTTATTTTATGAGGACTTGCTGAGATAATAAGCGGTTATGAGCTCAGGCCAACGCAAATTGCCCCAAGAGTGACCAGCGCCACCCCTGCCCACCTGAGAGGATTTACCCTCTCGTGCATCGCGAGCGCGGCGAAAATAGTGACGAGAACGTAGCTTAAGGCAGTCATCGGGTTGGCGACGCTGACTTCCGTGTAGGCAAGCGCCGCAAGGTATGAAAAGAAGTAGCACATCAGAGCGACAATGCCGAGAATAATGGCCGGGGTGCGGAAGATGATTCCGAGGTTTTTAGGCAGATCCGACAGCCGCCTGATCTCGACCTCTCCGTGCTGGCGCATACCCTTGCTTAGAAGTATATCCCCTATCGCCCCGAACAATATCGCAAATCCTAAAGATATCGCGACTTCCACAGCTAACTCCTGACCACCAATACGATCCCCGTAGTTACAAGCACAGCGCCGGACCACCTCAGCGCATCGACCTGCTCATGGAGAAAGAAGAAAGCCATAAGTGTGACCAGCACATAATCCCCAGCGGTAAGGGGAAGCACGAAACTGAGGTCCTCCCACGACAACGAAGCCAGGTATAGCAACATAAATGCGCCTAACAGCAGCACCCCCGCTATTATGCACGGATGAAGCAGAGTGCCGAATATCGCGTCCCCAGCGCACTCATAACCCGCCTCTCCCACACATCTCATACCCTTACTCAGGCAGATGTTGCCCACGGCGCCGAGCACGACGCCGAGGGACATAGCTACCACGACTTTCGTTTTGTTGTGACGGTCGTGTCTCGGTCTCATAATAGTGTGGCCGGGGATGCAAGCCGCATCAGAGGTTTGATCTCCCTCTGCATAATGTGCCCCCAATCCGCCGGCCGTAAACCGAGCCTGGATGCTATAAACGAGACTTGATAAAGTTGAGGCGGCCTCCTGCCAGGATCATCTCTCTCTCCCGGTCGGAGAGGTCGGTGGTTAGCGGAATAGATTTGCCTGATGTCTTGTTGGTCAGAATGAACTCTGAGACCGAGTCACGCAATAGGCCAGCCGCGTTTTTGATCTCGATTTCGTTCAATTGATCGATAGAGTCGTAGTCGTCCGGATTGGCGAACCTCAGCGGAAGGATTCCGAAATTGATGAGGTTCTGCCGGTGAATGCGCGCAAAGGACTTGGCTATGACAGCTTTGATGCCGAGATACATTGGAGCCAGAGCGGCGTGCTCACGCGAAGAACCCTGGCCGTAGTTTTCACCGCCTACGATGATCCCGCCGCCAAGTTCGCGTGCCCTCCTGGCAAAATCCGGGTCCTTTGCCGCGAAGACAAACTCGGATATGGCAGGGATATTCGACCGCAGCGGGAGAACTTTGGAGCCGGCGGGCATGATGTCGTCGGTGGTTATGTTGTCGCCGAGTTTGAGCAATATTTTGCCGGAGATAGTGTCCGGCAAAGCCGTGTTCCTGGGAAGCGGTTTGATATTCGGCCCTCTTGCGATTTCCACAGAATCCGGCTGGTCGCTGGGCGAGATAATCAACCTGTCGTCGATGAGATAGTTCTCAGGCGCATTATATTCAATCGGAGTACCGAGAGTTCTTGGATCGGTGATCTGTCCGGTTAATGCGGCTGCAACTGCGACTTCCGGCCCTGCAAGGTAGACCTGAGCGCTTTTGGTGCCGCTGCGACCCTCGAAATTGCGGTTAAAAGTGCGAATGGAAACAGCATTAGTCCGCGGCGACTGACCCATTCCTATGCACGGCCCACAGGCGGACTCCAATATTCGCGCCCCGGAAGAGATCATATCCGCCAACGCGCCGTTGCGGGCTATCATCTCAAATACTTGACGCGAACCGGGGGATATGACGAGGCTGACTGTAGGATGAACCGTTTTGCCCTTGAGCGCATTGGCAACTACCATTAAATCGCGAAGAGAGGAGTTAGTGCAGCTTCCGATCGCAACCTGATCTACCTTTGTGCCGGCGACCTCGCTGACTTTAACGACGTTGTCCGGGGAGTGCGGCATAGCAATCATAGGCTCAAGGGCGGACAGGTCGAGTTCGATTACTTCGTCGTATTGAGCGTCGGAGTCGGGCAGGAGTTCTTTCCAATCTCCTCCCCTATCCTGGGATTCGAGAAACGCGCGGGTGATTTCATCGCTTGGGAAAATGGATGTGGTCGCACCGAGTTCTGCGCCCATATTCGTGATAGTAGCGCGATCTGTAACAGAAAGGCTGCGCACACCCTCTCCGCCATATTCTATGACTTTACCTACGCCGCCTTTGACTCCGAGAATTCGAAGTACTTCCAGAATCACATCCTTAGCCGAGACCCACGGGCCAAGCGCACCGGTGAGTTTTATTAAACAGATGCGTGGCATAGGCAAATAGAAGGGTTGGCCTGCCATAGCCGCAGCCACATCTAACCCGCCTGCTCCGATGGCGAGCGTGCCAAGCCCTCCTGCGGTGGGGGTATGGCTATCGGAACCGAGCAGGGTCTGACCCGGCACATCGAATCTCTCAAGCTGGACCTGGTGGCATATGCCGTTGCCGGGTCTGGAGAAATAAATGCCGTGTTTGGCCGCGACGCTCTGAAGGTAAGCATGGTCGTCGGCGTTCTCAAAACCCGTTTGCAGGGTATTATGGTCTATGTAACTCACCGAGCGCTTTGTGAGGACCTTAGGCACATCGAGAGCCTCGAATTGCAAATAGGCCATAGTGCCAGTGGCGTCCTGGGTGAGTGTCGAATCTATGCGTAGGCCGATTTCCTCACCGGGGAGCATTTCTCCTTCGACGAGGTGGTCAGCGATTATCTTCCAGGCAACAGAGTATCCCATATAACACGTCCTTTCCTAGGGTTATTATATCAAGGGATTAACGGGCTGCTCAAGCTAATGGCTGGCTGGTATACAAAACGTGGGAGGAAAGCAAGGGTGCGAAGTCGTAGAAGTAATATCGTGTGGAAAGTCCAAGTGAAAGGTATTCACGAATTATGGCTACTAAAATGGTGATGCCCCTTCTGGGTCAGACAATGGAAGAAGGGACGATAATTAAATGGTTCAAAAATGAAGGTGACGCGCTAACAGCCGGCGAGCCGCTCCTCGAAGTGATGACCGATAAGGTCAACATGGAGGTTGAGGCACCTGAAGACGGGGTGCTGCTGAAGATTCTTGCTCAGGTAGATGATATTGTGCCGGTGCAGGATCCGATCGCGATCATCGGGGCTGCGGGGGAATCGATTGACGATCTTCTATCGGAGAAGCCTGCCGAAAAGCCTATTACGGCAGAGGCCGAGATAGCTGCGCCAAGCGCTCCTGCTGTGGCTCCAGGCCCCGTGGTAGAACAAGCAGCGCCTGCTCCTGTTGCTCCACAAGCCCCAATCGGGAAGGTGATATCAAGCCCGTCGGCGCGTCGAGAGGCCAGCCAGCGCGGTATTGACATCAACCTGCTTGCCGGAAGAGGAACCGGGCCTAATGGTCGAATTACCGAAGCCGATGTGCTGGCTTTTGCCGCTTCAGTAAAGGCGACACCGTTGGCGGGTAAGGTCGCGGCCGACATGGGGGTTTCCATAGGTGAGGTACCTGGAACGGGAATAGGCGGCAGGATCACTCGTGCGGATATCGAGAGGGCGACAGCAGCGACTGCGGCGGTGCCGGCGGGTATCGGGGCTGCTATCCCATTCACCGGTATGCGCAAGATGGTGGCTCAAAACGTCTCAGCCAGCGCACATTCGGCGGTGCACGTGACCCTGGTAACCGAGGTCGATATGTCGGCTTGCGTGGCTCTGCGGGAGCAGTTGCTTGCTGATGTAGAAAAGCAATACGGCGTCAGGATTTCGTATACGGACATTATAATCAAGGCGGCAGCGCGGGCGATTTACGACGTGCCGATCGTCAATGCTTCGCTGCAGGAAGATAAAATTGTCATCGCAGACTCGATGAATATCGGCGTCGCGACAGCCATAGAAGGCGGGTTGCTTGTGCCGGTGGTGAAAAACGTTCAGAGCAAGTCTGTGATTGAGATATCCAGAGAAGTGAAGGCGATGGCTGAAAGGGCGCGCACTGGCAAATCGACGCCCGAGGACCTCTCTGGGGGCACGTTTACGATAACAAATTTGGGAGTCTATGGTGTCGATACCTTTACCCCGATTATCACACCCGGTCAGAGCGCGATTTTGGCTGTGTGCAGGATAGTTGATAAACCGGTGGTGGTGAACGGAGAAGTAGTGATCAAGCCGATGATGAACCTCTGTCTTTCTTTCGACCACAGAATAATGGATGGAGCGCCCGCTGCGCAGTATCTGGCCCGGCTGCGCGATATCCTCCAGGCTCCGGCGCTTATACTGCTGTAGACCTGGCCCAACCGCGCTGTAAGTGCGGTGCAAAATTTATAAGGAGGTAGTATTTTATGCAAAGAGTGGCTGTGATCGGTGCAGGCACGATGGGACGAACGCACGCGAATATATACGCTTCGCTTCCTAACTCGGAGGTGGTGGCTATTTGCGACCCCCGCATCGAGGCCGCCCAGGAGTTGGCTGAGTCGCTTTCGGCGAGCGCCTATACGAAGCTTGATGACGCTATAAACGACGTCGAGTTCGATGTGGTCGACATCTGCACACCAACCCCTACCCATCTCGATTATATCAAGAACGCGGCGGCTGCCGGTAAACATATATTCTGCGAAAAACCGCTGGCCAGAACGATCAGTCAGGCGATGGAAGCACAAAGAGCGGCTGAGGAAGCGGGAGTGACGCTGTTTGTGGGGCATGTGGTGCGGTGGTTCCCGGAATATAGAAGGCTCAAGGCTATTATCGATAGCGGAGCAATTGGTGAGACCGTGATGGTGCGGACGACCAGAGGTGGGCTGCTGCACGGCGGTGTTGGAAACTGGTTCGCCAATTTGCAGATGAGCGGCGGCGCGGTGTTGGATTTGACTATCCACGACTTCGACTGGCTGCGCTGGTGTTACGGCAAGGTGCGCAGAGTATATGCCAAGGGGCTGTATGCCTCTCAGATTCCCGGAAAGGATCACACCCTGGTGACGCTGCGTTTTGACAATGGAGTCATCGCACACGTCGAAGGCAACTGGGCAAGGCCGGACAAGTTCTGCACGAGCGTCGAAGTGGCGGGAACCGAGGGGCTGTTGAGTTTTTCGAGCACCGATTCTATGCCGCTTGTCATCAAGCACAGATCGAACGACGGCACCACAAGCACTACCTCGGTGCCAGACTTTGTGGCGAGCAAGGTCCCGTATTACTATGAGCTGGAGCATTTCATCGATTGTCTGGAACACGGGAAGACCCCGGAAGTTACAGCGGAGGATGGCGTTGAGGCTATACGGATATGTGAGGCCGCGCTGAAATCGATATCCACCGGGGAACCGATTACGCTTGCATAATGATTGATGACTTGAAAGGAGTGCGGGATATGACGCCTGTTAAGATAGGAATGATGAGCTTTGCTCATATGCATGCATACAGCTATGCCGCGGCGCTGAAGAAGCTGGATTGTGTGGAGTTTGTGGGGATCGCCGACGACGATAAGGAGCGCGCGGCCCAGGTCGGCAAGGACCTCGGAGTGCCATCGTTTGCGGAATATGAAGATTTGCTCAACACCGACGTGCAGGGGATAATCGTCTGCAGCGAGAATATCCATCACCGCCGCCACGTGGTCGTGGCAGCACAGCACGATAAGCACGTGATGTGCGAGAAGCCGTTGTCGACCACTAACGAAGATGCGGAGGCGATGATCGAGGTCTGTAAGCGAGCAAATGTAAAGCTGTTGACGGCATTTCCGTGTCGATTCCATCCGGCATTCACCCAATTGAAGCATACCGTGGACAGTGGTGAGTTGGGGAAGATATTGGCTGTGCGCGGGACAAATCAGGGCCAGTGTCCGTGGGGATGGTTTGTTGATAAGTCGCTTTCGGGCGGCGGGGCAGTGATTGACCATACGGTTCACGTGGTCGACTTGATGAGGTGTATGACCGGCGCTGAACCGACGCGGGTTTACGCCGAAATCGACAACCGAATGTTCGGAAAAGACTTCGATGACACGGGGATATTGACCATTGAGTTCTCTAATGGGATGTATGCCACGCTGGACGCCAGTTGGTCGAGACCGAAGAGTTACGCGACCTGGGGCAATGTCAAGATGGCAGTAGTCGGCACGGACGGTATCGCCGATATGGATATGTTCGGGCAGATCATTGAAGGGTTCTACGACAAGTCGATGTCATATAAATATGAGTATTGGGGCGAGGACGCCGATCTCAATTTGGTAGCATCGTTCGCTCAGTGCATAGCCGACGACACTCCGCCCGAGGTGACCGGTGAGGACGGCGCAAAGGCGCTGGCGGTCGCGTTGGCAGCGTATGAGTCGGCCAAGACAGGAAAGCCGGTGTCGCTAATTTAGGCTGGTGTATTCAGAAAAGACCCAATAGCAGTAGAGTTTGCACCCCCAATCGAACGGGTAATATATGATCGGGAATTATTTGATCTTACAGGTTCGTTGGGGGTGATCCTCATGGAAGAAAAGATCGGCAAAGTAACCCATTATTACAGCAAACTCGGCGTGGCGGCAATTGAGATTGAGAGAGGCTCGTTGCGCAAGGGCGACCGGATTCGCATACACGGCCATACCACCGATGTCGAGCAAAACGTCGACTCAATGGAACTGCAGCATCAGCAGATTGTGGAAGCGGCGGAAGGCGAGAATGTCGGTGTCAGGGTAATGGAGCAGGTGCGCGAAAACGACGACGTGTATAAGGCGTATATCTAACTTATTTGCTGAATGCGGTGTTGCGAAATTAGGCAGAGGCCGCGTCTCTGTTGCGGCCGTTTTTGGGTTGTGAGGTGGCAATTCGGAGATTGCCACCTATCTATTTCGTGAGGTCAATTCGGAGATTGCCACCTATCTATTTGCCGGAACCGAAAACCCTCAACCGTTAACCGTCAACCGAAAAGCAGATTTCTCGCTGCGCTCGAAATGACGGGAGGTGCGGTGCTCGGAATGACGGGGGATATGTGCTCGAAATGACGGACGGGTGTGCGAAATGACGGGGAGCGTGTGAGCTCGAAATGACGTCACCCTCCTCGCTCTGCATATACAGTCACCCTCGTCGCCCTTGACCATCCCCTCCTCAATACTTATAATCAACTCAATGAAGCCGTTGTTGGGCAATATGGGGTCGGTGCTGTTTGACCTTGATGGTACGCTTGTCGATACCAATATCGATTTCGCGCTTATGAGGCGGGAGATGACTCGGCTTGCGGTCGGGGTTGGGTTGACGGAGGACGATGTTCGGGGGTTGGATATTCTGGGCATTGTCGAGGCGGCTGCGGCCAGTTTGCTTGATGACGAGGATCGCGGCCGGCTGCTTCGCGATGAAGCTATGCGGATTCTGGAAGAAATTGAGCTTCGACACGCACACGAAACCCAACAGATTCCATTTGCCAGGGAGATTATTCACCATTTGCGCGAGAGTGGCACGCCGACTGGTATTGTAACCCGCAACTGCCGGGCGGCAAGTGAGATATCGCTGGAGATCGCCGAGATACGAGCGGATGTTATGATCTGCCGGGAAGATTCTGTCCGGCATAAACCCCACCCCGAACCTGTCCTGCTGGCACTTTCACAGCTCAACTCAACAGCACAGAACTCCGTCATGGTCGGGGATCATATTATGGACGTGCAGAGTGGCAAAGCGGCAGGGACCAGGACTATTGGTTTTTTGAGAGAAGACAGGCCGGACGATTTCTTCAATAATGCGGCGCCGGATTATATAGCGCGCGACCTGAGAGAGGTGCTGAGTGCGATTATCGGTCGCGATAGTTAACTGGAACACCACAAATCTACTGGCCGCTTGTGTACGCTCTATTTTGACCTTTCCACCCCAGGGCGACTGCGAGATTATCGTGGTCGATAACGATTCCAAAGACTTCGACGAACAGCAATTTCGCGCGGAGTTTCCGACTGTCAAGCTGATATGTAATAAGGACAACGATGGTTATGCGAAGGGGAATAACCAGGCATTGGAAGAAGCACACGGGGAATATATCCTGCTTCTTAACCCGGACACCGAGGTGACTGAAGGCGCTCTGGATGCATTGGTCGAGTTTATGGATAGACACCCTTCAGCGGGCGCTGCTGGGGCGAAATTAATGAGGCCAAGCGGCGATGTCGACCACTCCGTCCGCTCGTTCCCCTACCCTGGCCCAATCGCCTGGGAATATATTGGTCTTGCCAGGCTGTTTCCGAAAAGCAAAGTATTCGGCGCATACAGGGCGACGTGGTTCGGATATGACACAGAGGCGCAAGTCGATCAGCCTATGGGTTCGGCGTTGATTATAAGGGCGAAAACTCTGCAGCAGATCGGAACACTGGACGAGTCTTTTCCGATATTCTTCAATGAAGTGGACTGGTTATATCGAGCAAAACAGGCGGGTTGGGATACGTATTTTGTGCCAGGCGCGGTGGTTATCCACCACGGAGGCTCCAGCACCAGACAGGTCAGGCGAAGAGAAATGGTGCGGGAGTCGCATAAATCGCTGTTGAGGTTTTATGCCAAACACTTCAAAGGCCACATTTGCCCGTTGAGCTACTATTTTACCGTGGCGTGCATTAATATCAGTATGCGCCTGAGAGGATGAAGACTTGGCCGACGTAACTGTCAGCATTGTGAACTGGAATACCCGCGAGGAACTGGCCGATTGCCTGAAGTCGATTGTCGAACAGAGGGAATCGGTGGATTTGGAAGTATTCGTGGTGGATAACGCGTCGTCTGACGGAAGCGCAGAGATGGTCACATCGGAGTTTGGTGACGGCGTCAAACTTATTGCGAACTCGGAGAATCGAGGGTTCGGCGCGGCTCATAATCAGGCGATTAAGCAATGCAGTGGGCAATATGTGCTCGTTTTGAACCCGGACTGCCGCATATTGCAGCCGGATTTATTGCGTAAGATGGTCGATTATATGGATGCGCATAGTGATATCGGGATGATGGGGCCGAGGATTGTCAATCCGGACGGGTCTTTGCAGTTTTCTGCGCGCCGTTTTCCGCCCATGTTTGCGGGATTGTTTCGGCACACTGTGCTGGGGAAGTTGTTTCCGAACAACCGGTTTGTTAAAGGGTATCTGATGACAGATGTCGACCATAGCCAGATTATGGATGTGGATTGGCTTTCGGGTTCGGCTTTAATGGTGCGACAGGAGACTTTCGAGGAAATCGGGTTATTTGACGAACGGTTTTTTATGTATTGCGAGGATGTGGACTGGTGCAAACGGGCCAAGGATGCCGGGTGGAGAGTGGTGTATTATCCTGAAGTGGAGTTATCACACCGCATCGGCGCAGCCAGCGACAAGAACCCAATCGCTATGATTAAGCAGCATCACCGCAGCATGTTTCTTTACTTTGTTAAGCATAATTCCAGGTCGCCGAAGATTCTGCTGACGCCGCTGGTGTTGATGGCGTTATGGGCGCGTACGTATGCACGGACGAGGCTGGTTAAGCAATAGACTAGGCAGCGATGTCGAGGTCGTCGTCGGCGGCGGTGCTGGCGGAGGGCCGTGATATCCAGTTGTCGCAGTCTAATCGGGAGCAATAGAACATCTTTTTGCGCGTCCCATCTTTTGTGACGACGTCGGCGATATATGCGTTGTCACACCGCACGCACATTAAGGGATCCATTATTTTAATCACTTTCAGTCTGCTCTCGGTCGGATTGGCCATGTTCTGCTCCAGTTGTTGTGCGTTTCGTTGTTGTTACCCCACCGCGTCGATAAATCAACTGCAGGCTCCACTGACTGATTATCGGCCTAATTCGCTCGACTAATTAGGTATTCCACAGTTTGGATTGAACATGGTACAATTCAGGCGACATGGAAGAGCACCTGGATTCATTTATAGACCACATGCGCCTGTCCCGCCGAGCCAGCGAGCACACCCTGCGCGGTTACGCTTCGGATATCAATAGATTTCTTGATTTTGCACGTGAGGCGGGCTGCGATATCGACCGGCATCTGATGCGTCGATATCTGGTGCATTTACAAAAGTCCGGCCGATCGAAAAAGACCCTGGCGAGGGCGATGGCTGCGCTGAGGTCGTATTTCGGCTATCTGCTGAAGCGCAAGATAGTAGATAGCGACCCCACCGAGGGCTTGAAAACGCCAGCTCAAACCCGTAACCTGCCGCACGTTGTGCCTGAAGATTTATTGGCACAACTTATGGACGCCCCTGATACGAGCACAGCAATTGGCCTGCGGGATAAAGCGATATTAGAGACGTTGTATGCCACAGGACTTAGAATAAGCGAACTTTTGAGCCTGACCATCGACGATCTGCACAAAGACAGCGACGAGATTATGGTTACGGGTAAAAGAAACAAGCAGCGGGTGGTGTTGATAGGATCGCTTGCATTGCAGGCTGTTGAGACTTATCTTTCCAGCGGACGCCCTGAACTCGCCGCGAAAAACCCGGATGCCCCGGATGCGCTTTTTTTAGGTTACAGAGGGACGAGGCTGGTTGACACCTCGGTGCGCAGGATACTTAACAAGTATGTCGAAGAAGTAAGCGATACTCTGAAGATCAGCCCGCATACTCTGCGGCATTCGTTTGCGACGCATCTTATGGATCATGGGGCTGACTTAAGGAGTGTGCAGGAGCTTTTGGGGCATGAAAGCGTGGCTACTACGCAGATTTATACGCACGTATCCCAGGAGCGTTTGAAAGAGGTTTATGATCGCACCCACCCCCGAGCTTCGGCGGATGCGGATAAACTGGAGAAATAGCCGGCCCAGGATGGGAAGAATAAACAGATGATGCACGAAATCGGCTTATGAAAAATATGGAGATAACCTAATGGAAATGCACGCCACTACTATCTGCGCGGTCAAGAAAAACGGCCAGATCGCCATCGCAGGCGATGGGCAGGTTACGCTGGAAAACACTATTATGAAGGGCACTGCGCGCAAGATTCGGCGAATATATGACGACAAAATCCTGATGGGATTTGCAGGCTCAGTGGCGGATGCGCAGACACTGGCCGATAAGTTCGAGTCTAAAGTCAGAGAGTCGCACGGCAACCTGCGCCGCGCTGTGATAGAGTTTGCAAAGGAATGGCGCACGGATCGGATACTGAGAAGGCTTGAGGCGCTTATGATAGTCGGCAACGCGGATTATCTGCTGGTGGTGTCAGGAAACGGCGAAGTGATTGAGCCGGATGAGGGAGTGGCGGCGATAGGCTCTGGCGGCGCATACGCTGCTGCGGCTGCGAGAGCGCTGCTGGCGAATACCGACCTTCCTCCAAAGGAAATCGTAGAAAAAGCCCTTAACATCGCGGCCGATATCTGCATTTACACTAACCATCACATCACCGTGGACGAGTTGTGAGCGTTATTTCGAAAACAGATGCGCAGTTGAGCCATAGCATAAATCGAGGTGCAAATTGAAAGAGATGAAGGAACTGACTCCGAGGCAGATTGTTGAGGAGCTTGATAAATACATAGTCGGGCAGGATAAGGCGAAGAAGGCGGTAGCGATTGCGCTGCGGAACCGGTATCGAAGGCGGATGCTTTCTGATGAGTTGCGTGACGAGGTTATTCCTAAAAATATCCTGATGATCGGCCCGACTGGGGTCGGTAAGACGGAAATAGCGCGAAGGCTGGCGAACCTGGCGGCGGCCCCGTTTACTAAGGTCGAGGCTACAAAGTTCACGGAAGTTGGTTACGTGGGGCGTGATGTGGACTCGATGGTGCGGGATCTGGTGCAGAGATCGGTTGCGATGGTGGAGAGTGAGAAAATAGAAGAGGTGCGGCCGATCGCGGAGCAACGGGCGTTGGAGAGAGTGCTGGATATTCTTGAGCCGCCTGCCCGCCGCAGTGGGCAGGGAAATGTGCCGAAACAATGGATGGACTCGCTGCAGAGCGCGATGGGACATATTTTCCCGGGCACCGGTAATCCTGTCCCTCCGCCGCAGGATAGCTCCGTTTATGAGGACGAAGAAGCTGAGCCTGATGAGTATACCCGTGATCAAGTGGAGCGCAAGGAGCGAATCCGGGAAAGGCTCAGAAGCCAACTGATTGCCGGTGAGCTTGATGAGCGAGAGGTGTTCGTGGAGGTCGAGGATTCCGCTATGCCGCATTTTCAGGTCTTTGGCCAACAGGGACTTGAGGAGATGGGGATGGATATGTCCGGGATGCTGGGCAATTTGTTTCCGAAGCGAAGAAAGCGCAAACAGGTGACTGTGGCGGAGGCGAAGGGTATTTTGGCTGAGGAAGAGGCCCATAATATGATCGACCAGGATGCGATCACGCGTGAGGCCATAGAACGAGCGGAACAGAGCGGGATAATCTTTGTCGATGAGATGGATAAAATCGCTGGCCGAGAGCAGGAAGGCGGACCGCAGGTATCAAGAGAGGGCGTTCAGAGGGATATTCTGCCTATAATCGAGGGCTCCACTGTTACCACCAAATACGGCCCGGTTTCGACTAATCATATCCTGTTCATCGCAGCCGGGGCGTTCCATATCGCCAAGCCTTCGGATTTGATTCCTGAATTGCAGGGCCGGCTGCCGATACGCGTCGAACTCGACAGCCTTACCGAGGCTGATTTCGTGCGGATATTGTCGGAGCCGAAGAACGCACTCATAAAGCAATATACCGCGCTGCTTGAGACGGAGGGCGTGGAGGTGAACTTCACAGAGGATGGCATAAGCGAGATAGCCCATATCGCCTGCGAGGTGAACACGTCAATGGAAAACATCGGTGCCCGGCGGCTTCATACGATTATGGAGAGGTTGCTGGAGGAAGTGTCTTTCGATGCGCCGGATTGCGAGCAGAAGACTATTACAGTCGATGCAGAGTATGTGCGCGCCAGACTGGCTGATATCGTGAAGGACGAGGATCTGAGCAAATATATTCTTTAATGGTCTAATCGACTGCTAAAGCAGCGGCTGGGATAGATTTCCGGCCGCTTTTTTACTACAAAACGGCCTGGACGAGAGGCTTATCCTGTCCAGGCCGAATATAGCGATTACTTCTGTCTAACCCTACTTCTTGCGAAGTCTGCGGAAACCGAGCGCCCAGCCGATGCCGGAAGCAAAAACTATGAAGCTGGCCGGTTCGGGGATGGACTCGCCAAACATGTTGCCAACGTATCTGTTGACCGGATTGCCATCGGCGTCGAAGAAATACGACGTGAAGTACATGGTCAAACCGTCAAGGCTGTTGGGAGCAGTGTTGGCTCCATAAAGATAGTTGTTGGGATTACCCCACCACATGTCGTCGGTGTCGAATTTTATCGTCGCCGTAAAGACTGCGTTAGCCAGATTGGCATCCGTCAAGCCGAGTCCTCCGGTCTCGTTGTACCATACCGGATACAAGTTCGTATAAGAGCCCGATTTTGGAGCAGAATCGGTGACCAATGTAAATGCCCATCCTGTGGGTCCCGTGCCCGATACCCATTCGTAAGGCTTGTAATCCTCGCCCCATTGCCCCGCATATCCGTTGCTTCCACTCAACGAAAATTGTCCGAGCACCAGTCCGTTAGCCACTGCTGCGTTCCAGGTGTTGTTAAACTGTGTGAGATAGTTGCCACCGAGGAAGGTAGCGCCGACCGCTGTTCCGACAGCGGGGCCAATCTGCCTCATGCCTTCGTAGACCTTCATTGATCCATCGGCACTGTACCGAGCAGTAGCATTGAATACGTTATTGATAAGGTCTGCGCCCGTGAACGCGTAAGTGCGCTCTACGATTGCAGCTTGAGCGGAGATGGCGAAGCACATAAACAGAAGTGCCGTCATCAAAAGACACAACTTCTTCATATCCAATTCCTCCAGTAGTGTGGTGTAAACGCGAAGCCATTTAGATATGGCTTTCATTATAGTGAGGCTGCCTGCACAAAATGCTAGCAGCCACTCGTAGAATATCATGTAGTAATACAGTAGTCAATATCTTGTCAGATAATCTGGTAATTATACCAGTATAATGACATATTAAGCATTGGAAAAACTTCGACGCACGTCACGGTCACGTCCTCAATATTTAATTACAGACATCATTATTGACTTTGGTATTATATTATTTTTGCAGCTCGTAATTCGCAGCTCTTCAAACCACGGTTAACGTTGCACGCAGAGGCTGAATTGAGGCGGCAAGGCAAAACGACGCGCAATTCTGTGACCGCAGCCGACAAGGGGTTATTGGTGACGCTTAAAACTGTGTCGCGCTGGAGAATTTGAATTTGCCGAGCTTCAGGGCCGGCGCTAAAACGCCCTCTTCAAGCTTGAGGTCGCGACCAACCATTTGGGTGTCAGCAAGAGCTTCGGTAATACTCTGGGTAAAGCGCATGTTGTTGACCGGTCTGATTATTTTGCCGTCTTCTATTAAAAACGTGCCGTCTCGAGTCATACCGGTAAAACTAGCGCTCATTTGGTGGGCAATGTTTGTGTAATGGAATCGAGTCACAAGGATTCCGCGTTTTGTGGAGGAAATCATATCCTCGACGCTGGCATCCCCGGGCTGCATTATGAGATTGCTCGCCGCGCCCCGTGGTGCATGGCCTGTCGATTGCTTACCCTCTCGGTGGGCTGTGTAGGAATCATAAAGAACAGCATTTGCCACACCGTTCTTGATAAGATCAACCGGCTGTTTTGCTATGCCCTCAGAGTCGAAGGCATCTACTATCGTTCGCGGGTCCAATCCGTCATCCCAAAGGCTGATGCAATCGCTGACAACCTTTTGACCGAGCTTGCCACAAACCCAACTGCGACCTTCTTGATACTCAAAAGCACCAAAGCCCATCCACACGAGCATATTGATCATATCGGAAACTGCATACGGCATTAAAATGCACTCGTATTCGCCAGGCTCAATGCCTATGGGATTCGCGCTGTCGTGAGCGAGCTTCGCGGCCTGGGAGCCAATTTGGCGGCCGTCGATATCTGCTACATCACCCGAAGTAGCCGCTGCGTAACCAAAGCCTCCGTCCGGCCCTGTTATCACAGTCAGCAGGTTGGCATAGGTCCCAGTGGCTGCTGAATCGACACCAAGTGTGTTTTTGATAAAGTGCTGGCCGGATTGAACGGTAAAAGAACCGGCCGCGCTGCCCGCGATCTTATCGGACTCGCTAACCAGCGCCCGGATTTGATTCGCTCGTTGTTCAGGGGTGCTGTCGGCGGTGGATTGAAAAAACCCACCCGCATCTTTTATAGGATTAATCGGTTTAGGCAGGGATACGAAGTCCTTGTTCGGGTCCTGCAGGCGAGCCATCTCGACGACTCTATCGACGAGTTCAACTACCCCGGATTCATCTAACCGGTTCGTGCTTCCCGATGCCACCTTCTTGCCGAAAACAGCTCTTATGCGCAGTGATTGGCTCTCAAAGACCATATTCTGGTGAATAGTGGAGTTCGCAAAACGTGTCAGCGCCGATTTTCCAATGTAGATTGCAGCCTCGGTCTGGTCGGCTGATGAGCGCTGCAGTGCGACGTCGAGTAGTTTTTCGGGTGTCATTTTGCTCCCTCCGTTCTGACTTCGCGGAACCTGGCGGGCGCAACGCCGTGGCCGACATGCGCAGTCTGACCCGGCTCGCCCTTGCCGCAATTCGGCGTACCCCAGATTTTCCATTCGTCTTCGTTACAAATAGCATCGCAGTTTCCCCAGAAATCCGGAGTCATACCGGAATAAATCGGGTTGCGCAACACCCTGCCGATGGAGCCGTCCTTTATCTCCCAGGCTATCTCTGTGCCGAACTGGAAATTCAGACGCTTGTCGTCGATGCTCCAGCTTGCGACGTTAGCAGCGTAGATTCCGTCCGAGGTGTCGGCTATTAGCTCATCGAAAGTCCAATCACCTGACAACAGATTGATATTGGTCATACGAATCAAGGGGATTCTGTTCCAGCCGTCAGCTCGCATAGTTCCGCCGCTGGACCAACCCATCTCCCCAGCCGTCTCGCGTGAGGAAAGATAGCCGGAGAAGACCCCATTTTTGACTATATCGATTCGCCTGGCAGGCACCCCCTCGTCATCGAAATCGAAGCTGCCCAACCCGCCGGAAAGAGTGGCGTCTGCAGTGATGTTGACTATATCCGAGCCATATTGAAACGTGCCGAGCTTATCGAGTGTCAGAAAACTGGTGCCCGCGAATGATGACTCCATTCCGAAAACCCTGTCGAGTTCGATGGGGTGACCGCAGGACTCATGCACCTGCAACGCGAGCATACTGCCTTCGAGAATCAAGGTGTTGTTACCTGATGGGCAAACTGGAGCACTCAGCAGAGCTATAGCTTCTTGAGCAGCCTGTTCAGCGTAGTCTATAAGTCGAAGCGATTCCACAAACTCGTAACCGGCTGTGGCGTAGTCGCCGGTGGGAATAGATCGACGTTGGACCTCGTTGCCCTCAATGGCAGTCGCTGCCGCCTCTGCGCCGCTTTCTATTTTCTTCTGTTCGATGTAAGCGCCCTCAGTCGAGGCAAAGACCTGATCGAACTTCCAAAACCGCATTCGGCAATCGGTGAGTTTGATTCTCTCGTCACATCGCAAAGCGCTGTCGATCTCTTTCAGAGCACCGATCTTTTCATCCAGCGGCACGTCGAATGGGTCCGTTTCCCAGGAAGAGCTGAACGATCCTGTAACAGGCTCGACCTCCGACAACTGAACATTTTTCCGTTTCATAGTCGCGCTTGCTTTGGCTGTACGAACCGCGTCTTCTGCTATTCGCAAGGCATTTTCTGAAGTCACTTCCGGGCTGCAGGCAAACCCCCACGCGTCGTCGACGATGACGCGAACGCCGAATCCGTAGCTGGAACTGCGGTCAAGACCCTCGACCTTTCCGGTCCTCAGAGATATGCTCTCGCTGTCACGGCGCACGATCCTGACATCGGCGTAGCTCGCGCCAAGGCCAGTGGCGTGTTCCAGGAGTCGATCGCAGAACTGCCTCACATCAATGGTATTTTCCATTGTCCACCTCACAGGGACGCGTTTCCCATAACCCGGTCGCCCGAGACTTCTACCCGGAGACTTATTGGCAGGCAGGCGATAATCCTTCCCTATATGTCGATCTTCAGACCATCGTATGCCAGTTGAATATGAGGCGGAAGAATAGAATTGGTGGTGTCGTGTTCGAGCTTGTGTGCGATGTGAGTGAAATAAGCTCGTTTTGGGCGAAGATACTCAACCATTTCAATGCCCTGTGAGAGGCAGAAATGGGTCTCGTGCGGTTCGTGTCGAATAACGCCGAGCACCAACACCTTCAAATCAAACAAAAGCTCCAGAGAGGCTGAGGGTATCTCACTAACGTCTGTGATATAGGCGAAATCGCCGATTCGATATCCAAGTATGTCTAACTTTCCGTGCAATACTCTAATAGGTATAACCGGGATTGCAGCCGCTGAAAAAGGGCCGTCTACGGGAATGAGATCTAATGCCGGCTTGCCACCCCCGATCTGGGTTGGAACAAAGACATACTGAAAAGATCGCCGGATGCTGCTTAGAGTCTCGTCCAGGCCAAAGCAGGGCATATTTGCACCGTTGATATCGTTGAAACGACGTATGTCATCCAAGCCAAACAAGTGGTCTGCGTGAGCGTGGGTGAACAGGATTGCATCAATGCGGCGGATGTTTTCGCGCAAAAGCTGATTGCGTAGATCCGGCGGGGTGTCAATCAGCAGGCAGGCGTTTTCTACCTCAATGTAAACTGAGCAACGGGTCCTCTTATTTTTAGGATTGGTCGAATGGCAGACTTTGCAGTCGCAACCGATCATCGGCACCCCATGCGAAGTGCCGGTCCCTAAGAAAGTAACCCTCACCGCTTGCGTCCTTTAGGCTGCTGTTTGTTAAACAATTCGATGAAATCCTGGTAAGGGTTATACGTGCCGTTAGCCTTGGCCTGCTCTTGTTCTGCTTTATATTGCTCGATCCGCTCGTCAAGAGCCTTCGCCCGCTTCCTGGTGCGGATGACGAGCAGGATTATTATCGGAATCGCGACGCCTATTAGAACCCAGTTCAGATGTTCCATAATAGATTCATGCTACATTTACACAACTGTCGTGTCAAACCAAGGAAAAGAAAACGCGAGTCGGATAATTCACGGCCGTGCGACACGGAAACTGGACAACACGTTGTTATCAGTGGTCGCTGGAGTCTTACCGAATTTTATGTTACAAAAATCCCTCCGGCGATATCACCAGAGGGATAGACTTAGTTATTGCTTTGAGTTAAATTATTTAGCGTAAGGGCAGTTGGCTCCACCAGCACCGGGCCCCATGCCTCTACCCATGTTCCGACCTTGACCAGCGCCCGGCCCAAGGCCACATCCGGCTCCCGGACAAAGTCCCTTACCTGCGCCAGGGCCCATTCCCATTCCACAGCCAGCGCCACAGCACAGTCCGCATCCTGCTCCCAGACACATTCCCGGAGCCTTGCAGGCCACCGACCTGACCTTTGCTTTCTGGTCCGCGTTCAAAACGTTGAACGCTGCTATAGAATGATCAATCCGGCTGTTTCGGATGGTGGCTCGGACAGCATCTATCTGAGCGGCCAGGTCTTTGATGGCCTCGGCATTCGGGTTGTCGGCTTTCCAAAGCTGAGCCATTCTCTCCGACAGCGCCTGTATGTCGGCCTGCGCTCCCTGAGTGGAAGCAGCACAGTCCTTGCGGATAGCCTCGATCTGAGCGACCTGCGCCGGGGTCAGGTTAAGCTGCGCCTTTAGCTGCTCGCAGACTACTCCTACTCCCCAACCCTGGCCCTGACAAGCGCCCATTCCCGGACCGGCCGCAGGGCCTGCCTTTGGCCCGCGCTGCGCCATAACAGACATTGCACTAAACGCCAATGCAACAATCACCAACAATATAACCAGCTTCGACCTCATGTTTCTGTCCTCCCGGTGTTAATAACACCACTTAATAGTGTCCCTTGAATCAGGGTAATTTGAAGATCGCTAATTTCAGCGACCGCCTCGCCAATTGTCATCGTCACAACAAGCCGGCTCCTGGCCAGCACCTCTGCCACGGCCTAAGCCCATTCCCATTCCACGACCTCTGCCGAGGCCTCTGCCAGGGCAGACTCCACCAGTCAGTGCGCACATCCCTCTTTCTACAAAACCGCCCAATTTTTCTTTTTGAGCCTTATTAAGATGTCCGCGAAGCGCAACCATATACTCGACCGTATTCACTTGTAAGGCCTCCTGTGCGCGGCAGAACCGCCTGGTCGCCTGTAGCGTCTGCTCCGGCGTTGATTCCGTATTTTGGATCGTCGCCAGAAGCCTGTCCCGAGCTTCGATAACATCGGATTTAAGCTCAGGTCTGATCTCTGCGAAGCGCCTGTCCGTCGCGCGCATAGCGGTTCTTTGGGCCGGTGTCAGCTCCAGATAATCCTGCAGAGCGGCGAAGGCTGCAGGGACACCTGTAATGCTGCAAGGGCCTTGCACCGCCAGCCGGGTCGCCGCAAAGGAGCCAACCCCCAATACAACCAACACCCCAATTAAAATCAGTGTGTTTCTGCTCATAGATCTGACCCCTTCTGGCTTTCCGGCGTAAATGCGGAATCCGAAGTGTAGTGGATTGCGCCCTCGACCATATCTCCGAAAGTATGTAGACCTATCGCGCTTGCGAGTTCTTCTTCAGTGGGAGCAGGCCGTGTCGCCGGTGTGCCGGTTATGAACCCAAGCGCAACCCCGCAGACTATGCTGGCCGCCGCCAATCCGCCCGCAAGCCACCTGCGAAAAACCAGCCCAGCCGGTTTTGCCGAATCCCGAGAGAGACTCATCAGAAACACATTGTAGTCTCCAACAGGCTGCGGCGCTTCCCAGCAATCGATCAGCTCCATCGTCTTCAGTGCGCTTTCGTGCTCGGTTCGGCACTCAGCGCACTGAGCGAGATGATCGTTGAGCGTCTCGGATTCTGCGCTCGACAGCGTTGAATCCACGGCTCTCCATATTAGTTTTTTCGCCTTTGTGCATCGCATCTGGAATTGATCCTCACCTACTTAAACAAGCAAATCGCGCTAAACCTGCGGCCTATTTGCTATTATTCGATAATATGTCTTAGTTTCTTGCGTAAATTCTCTTTTGCCCTGTGCAGCAACGCTTCTAAAGCCTTCACTGATATGTTCATCACTTCCGCCGCAGATGCGTAGCTGAGGCCCTCGTATCTGGTAAGGACCAGCGCCACTCTCTGATTCGCCGGCAGAGACAGCACAGCCCTGCGCACCTGTTCGCTGGATTGTTTGCGTTGGGCTATAACGGCTGGGTCGGAATCCGGAGTGTCGCAGTGACGCTCGTCGAGGGTCTCAAAAGTCACCACGCTTTTGCGCTTTGCTTTATTGAGGCACAAATTGACGATGACACGGTATAGGAAAGTGGTAAACTTGGCTTTCGGGGTGTATGATTCCCTGCTTCGATAAATCTGCGCAAACCCTTCCATCGCCACGTCCTCAGCCAAATCGAGGTCGCCAAGGGAACGGTAGGCAATCGCCACAGCGCGGTCGTAGTGCCGGTCAAATAAGTCCTTAAAATGGGACTTATCCCCTTCGGCTACACGCTGCATCAGCTCGGCATCATTGTCCAATTGCATAGTGACTCACTATTATTGGAACAATCAGAAGAAGAAAAACCTGCGGATAGATATTATGAACGCCTCGCCGTGACAAGGGTGCGCGAGTATATTCCTTCGGTGAGCTTATCAAGAGCCACGCCTTTTTTGCTTGAGGAACAGTGGACGAAGTAGCCGTCGCCCGCGTATATGCCGCAATGGTCGGGATATGTGTTTTTACAGGCGAAATACAGGCGGTCGCCGGGCATAAGCTGCTCCCAAGGCACTTCCGTACCGACCCGTGCCTGTTCGCGTGCTGTGCGCGGCAGGCTGATTCCATATTGAGAAAATACCGACCGAACAAAAGCCGAACAATCCATACCCGTGGTCGGAGAGACTCCACCATAAACATAAGGAACACCGGCATACCCCATAGCCGTTCGAATGATATCGTTATCCATATACGTGCCTCGCTGCTGAGTTGTTCCTCTGGAAGGCAGCGTGGATCGGCCAGGCTGAGGGTTTTTGGCGACCAGATCATAGCCTATCAGCTTCACATTTGCAGACCGGATCCATCCCGTGGCGCCGTTGACCATCAATACCCCAAACCACTTGTCCTCCTCACGAACAATTGCAAGAGGGGTTTCGGCTTTGACTTTAGCATAAATCTGACTGGTGTCGGACTTGGATTTGTGGATCGATGCCGTAGGGGTGGTCACCACGCCGACCTTGCCGATTTTCACGCCTTGTTTGGCGGAATCGGAGGCGGCATTGGGTTTTGGAGTCGAAGCAGACGGCGGAGGCGTGGTGGATTGTTTCGGCGCGCTTAGAGTAGGCGTCTCAAGGCTGAGCGTTAAAGTCTGAGCCCCAAAAGCCACGGAACCCACTAATGATATTAAGACGATCAAAAACAAGCGTCGAATCAATAGACCTATCCCCCATGCAGCGCGGCAATGCCCGCGTCATTCATATTATCGGTAATCAGCGCACAGGTTGTTAGACCGCACAATTGCGCGGATGGTTTCGCTTGCTCGCCACCATTCCGCTTGCTCGATTGAGAGATTGTACTACCGTGTCAAGCTAAATGCAAGTAAATTAGATAAACGCGAAAACACGAAAGAGGCGAAAAGCAGAAAATTTTGAGGGTTTTAGTGAGTGGAAGGCGTGGGGCTGCTGGATCGGACGTCGAATATCGGACATCGGATACCGGAAAAGCAGATTTCTCGCTGCGCTCGAAATGACATAGGGGGGTGGCTTGATATGTTGGGGAAGGGATAAACGCGAAAACGCGAAAGGGGCGAAAAAACAGAAATTTTGGATGGTTTTAGTGGGTGGAAGGTGTGGGATTACAGAATCGGACGTCGAATATCGGACATCGGATACCGAAAAAGCAGATTTCTCGCTGCGCTCGAAATGACATAGGGGGGTGGCTTGATATGTTGGGGAAGGGATAAACGCGAAAACGCGAAAAGGGCGAAAAGCAGAAATTTTGGATGGTTTTAGTGAGTGGAAGGTGTGGGATTACAGAATCGGACGTTGAATATCGGACATCGGATACCGGAAAAGTAGATTTCTCGCTGCGCTCGAAATGACGAAGGAGTGGATAGAAATGGCGTGGGGAGATTGCCTATTATCCCGTTCGTTTTAGTTTGCCGGTGCGTTTTGCCCAGGTTTCTGCAATGTTGAATACCCAGAGACCCATAGGGATCAGAATTATGCCCATTATCAGCAATATGAGAAGTTCGGGGACCACGGCTTTTACTGAAGCGCTAACCAGGTGCGTAGCAGTCGATTGAGGGTTATCGACGCCGACGAGTTTGCGGCTCGCAGAAAGTGCGTAGGTGGCCGGGGAGAACGTTGATAGCGGCTGCAACCATTGAGGCAGAACCTTGACTGGATAGTAGACACCGGATATGAGAAGCAATACGCCCTGGAAGATATTGGTCGCCTGCGCGCCGTGTTCCGGGCTGAGCACGGGTAGAATAGCCGCCATAAGGCCGAGACCCGCAAAAGCCATACTTCCTGATACCAAGACCAGCAGAATACCGGGCCAGTTGGTCCCGGAAAAACTCAGTGGCATAAACAGACTCAAGCCGAAGACTATCACCACGCCAAGAACCATCGCAAAGAATATAGCGAATAAGCTTACGCCCAAAAGATGGACTAACCTGGACACAGGGGCCATAAAAGTATACTCAAGAGTCCCCTCCCAGCGCTCATAGGCGATCGAATTAGCGATCTCACTGAACATTGTGCTTAGAAAGCTCCACAAAAGCACACCTAAAACTAAGTTCAAGGTTAAGCGAAAATCTTTTGCAGCAACTCCGATCAGCGCTACGGTGGCGGAGCTGACCAGCGAGTAGAACATAAACACTATCATCCAGGAAAAATACCTGCGTTGGAGGTGAAAATCACGGAAGACGAATGCCCAGGTCTGTCTTAGGACGATTCTACTCATTTTCGCCCTCCTCGCCCCGTGTGAAATCCTCCCCTGTCAGGCTAATGAACGCATCTTCGAGGTTGGCATGGCCGGATTTAAGCTCCTCGGCGGTGCCTTCCGCCACGAGTCTCCCCTGAGCGATAAAGCCAATACGCTCACAGAGTCGTTCGGCCTCGGACATATCGTGGGTGGTGAGCAGGATCGTGGTACCCTGCTCGCTGCGGATGTCTTCGATAAAGCTCTGCACATCCCGCCGACTTTTCGGGTCAAGTCCCGTGGTCGGCTCGTCGAGCAGGAGCACAGGCGGGTTAATTAGTATGGCTCGTGCAATGGCAACTTTTTGCTGCATGCCTCGGCTCATCTCCTCAAGTGAATCGTTGAACCGGCGGCTTTCTATCTGCAACCGCTCAAGAATCGCACGTGCTTTAGGCTCGGCCTCATATCGACTGATCCCGTAGAGTTGGGCTGCGTATAGCAGGTTCTCGCGTGGAGAAAGTTTTTTATAAAACGCAGCATCGACGCTGACCCTGCCGATAACCTGTCGTATTTTATGGGCATCCTTAGGCAAACTGTAGCCCAGAATCATAGTCTTGCCGCTGTCGGGTATCAGAAGCGTGGAGAGCACTCGCACCAGGGTAGATTTGCCTGACCCGTTCGGCCCGAGCATACCATAAGTACCGCCTCTGGCCACCTCAAATGAGACGCCCTTCAGCGCCCACTCCTCGGTCAGGTGAGCGTGCATAAACCCCGATCTTTTCCTAAAGACCTTTTTAAGGTCCTGGACTAATATGGCCGGCTGTTCGGTTACTATCTGCGGCATGCGCTCGATCCCATCGATAGCGTTTTCTTTCTCTATTTGAACCAATATCGTACTCCGGACGCATACCGATTGTTCAAGCCAATCAGGGTGCTGCGATTAAATTTTCTAAATATTGCTTATCCAACTCGGCTGCCGGCTCGAAGCTCGGCCCCAGCGCGTATTTGATCAGACAATCCAACAAATAGCATCCGGCAGGATCGGCCTGCTCCAGCGAGTCCTGGAAGTTCATGGCCCCGACCAGAAGTTTACCCTTACCTAGGCGAGCCTCGAACAAATATGCCCTGGATTTCATATCCGTAGACGAATCAAGGCATCGGATGATAGGCTTGATAGGCTGCGGCAGCGAATCCAGCATGCAGGCGTAGGAATCCGTGAGCAGGCTTCGATAATACGGCTCGCACCAATCCTGCCCGGGCATAGATTTCATAGCCGGATGCTGAGTGTCAATGAACGTGCCGGCATTGCCGCCTTTTTCAGGGTCGCCGGACGATGGCCAATAGCTGGATTTCGACAACGGCAGAGATTTAGTCGGCCCAAGAAGCAATACTCTACCGCCGCCATCGAGATAGTTTATCACGCTTTTTGTAAGTTCGGAAGCTACTAGCAATGTGCAATTCGAAGAAATCTCTCCTGAATTGCTGAATTGGGCTTTGGGATACATCTCGGTCAGCCCGATAAGACCCGACAGGCATACGGTGTCAGGTAAATCTGCGCGTTCTGACGGGAACACCCAGAAATCCCAGGAATTAGAGCATTTGCCGTTAGAATCCTCTAATTCCGCGATTAAAGAGAGCTTTCGGGCAGTGCCATCTGCTGGCATTTTAAGATTCACTTCAAGCAGATTCTGTAGGCCGTTCGAGCCAACTTTGAGGTCGGTTTTCTCACCTGAAGCAAGGGTTTTGTCGCCATCCTGCAGCTTCCAGGATAACTTTGCGTTGTTGGACGCGGCATCTTCATAGCGGGAAACGGAGAAAGCGACCTGAGCAGTCTCGCCAGTGCGATAGCTCCTGCGTTTGCTCTGCATTAACAGCACAGTAGGTGCATTAAAGCGCTTAAAATCATCTGCGCTGATGCCTTTGGGTTGGAAAAATACATCCAACACGCCGTTGGTGATGGAGAAGTTATCCTGCAATGAGCATAAAGTGAAGCCACTAATGTCGTTGGAGAGCCGGGCTGCCTCTATATCCGATTTTAGGGCTACGGCCTGTAGTTTGTTGGAATTGTCGACCCATTTGTCGAGTTGATCTGTGAGCCCCTGATACGCAGCGATTGCCTGGCGATTTATTAGCCAATATGGTCGCACCCCGCGTGAGAAGAGACTGCGCTGATCGAGGTTCGGAATCGTTCCGTATCCACCCAGCCCGCTTACGATAACCGGCTTGGCAGGTTTCGATGCGCTCAGAATGTAGTCGCCCGGTTTATCATACTTTATGGGCAAATAGTCTGCAGTGACACGTGGCTTTTCGGCTGCTTTAAGAGGCGGGTTGTCATTCCAGTCGATAAGCAGCCGACTGGTGTCAATTTTCCTGGCTTCTTCATATAGTTGTATTGCACCGATATTGCCGTTCCACTCCTTATCGAACATACCCCAAGCGATAATCGACGGATGAGAGCGGCGGGGCTTGATCATCGTCTGCCATTGGTCGATGTAGTATTGTGGGAATTGGCCCGCAGACATAAGATTCGGGGGTTCTACACGGTTTGAAGGCAGCTCGACCTGTAGCATAATACCGGTTTCGTCGGCCGCGTCGAGATATTCCTTCGGCGGGGCCCATGAACGACATCTGGCAAAGTTAAAGCCGTATTGTTTTGCTATTTTGAAGCGTTCCAGATAGACGCTTTTGTCGACTGGGGGGGCGAGGGTGTTGGGAAAGACACAATCGTCGATATAACCCCTGAGAAATATCGGTTTCCCGTTGAGTGTGAACTTGTCGCCGTCTGTTGCAAACTCTTGAACCCCGAACGTAGTAGTGTAATAATCCAGCTCCTCGTCTTCCTTGTAGAGCCGTACGTCAAGGGTGTAGATGTATGGGGAATCAGGTGACCAGCGCTTGATGTCCTCGATTTTTACCATTATAAAATCAGGGAACAGGGAAGGCAGGATTTTAGAAGATACGTTACTGCCGATGTGCTTGCCTGTTTGATCATAAATATCCGCCTGCAAAACGAAATTGGGCTGTTGCTCGGCAGATCCGCCGTATATTATGCGGCTTCCAGTGTCAACTATAACTTCGACTACGTCGCTGTGTCTGCGGGGAATGACGTAAGCGTTTTCGATCCAGCTCTTTTCGGTGGTCTCCAGCCACACATTGCCCAATATGCCGCCCCACTCCGCGCCCGGCAGCTTTGAGAGGTCCATAGAACCGCTCAGAATATCGGATTCGGGGTTGCGGCGGCCGTCGACCCGGATAACGATGTCAACAGTCCAGTCCTTGACGATCAGATATGCGATCTCGTATTTGATGGGGGTTAAATAGCCGTTTGTAGTGCCCTGGTAGTCGCCGTTAATCCATACGTCCGCTGTTCGGTAGACACCGTCGATGCAGATATACATCTCTTTGCCAAGCCAGTTCTTTGGCACCGAGACGCGCTTGCGATACCACCCAGGCCCTGCGAATTTATAAAAAAGCGACTCGGCAGGCTCCCCTACCCCCTGCGGGTTCCAGGCGCCTGGTACGTTGATTTTCTTATCGAACTCGGTTTCAGGCAGGTACCATTTCTCCGTCTTACCGACATCCTGTGGATCTGCCCGAAACTGCCACTCCCCGTTAAGGTCGATTGTGTCCCTGGCGTAGCAGGGAACGGGTATTATAAAGCCTAGTAAGATCAATATACCGATTAAACGACTCATGGGTTTCCCTCTAGCGTTGCGCTTCATTACTTCTTTATATGATTGGCGCGACTATTAGATCATATCATGTTGAGGTGGGAAGGGAGAAACGCGAAAACCAGAAAAAAGCGAAAGCCAGAAAATAAGGGATGAGTACAGAGAATTGCGACGTGATAGACACGCGACAGGTTCGGATACCGGAAAAAGCAGATTCCTCGCTGCGCTCGGAATGACGGGGAAGGGGAAACGCGAAAACTAGAAAAAAGCGAAAGCCAGAAAATAAGGGATTAGTACAGAGAATTGCGACGTGATGGACTCTCGACGGGCTTTGATACTGGAAAAAGCAGATTCCTCGCTGCGCTCGGAATGACGGGGTGTGGGACGCTTATTCCTGATACGTTCCGTTTGACGGGTTGTGGGACGCTTAGTCCAGAGGCGTTCTGTATGACGGGGGCGCTCCAATTTTGGTTATGAGGTGGCGATTCGGAGATCGCCACCTATCTCAATAGCTCAGGCCCCAGTCGAAGTTGTATGATGTGCCGGGGATGCTGACTGGGAGCTTGCCTATTGGGTTGTAGTCGCCGAATATCACGTCTGCTGCAGCCGCAAATCCGCAGTCACGATAGTTGTAGATAGCTAAATACGCATCTGCTGAAGATAGCGCAGACAGCTCATACGGCTCTCGCATACCGACACAGATCACTGGCTTTCCTGCGGCTGAGATACTGTTTACCAATGTCGCCTGACCCGTCAATGTATGTGCTCTGGACGTGCCAATTATCACAACATCGTGCGTCAGCGCGGCGTTTCGGATGGTGTTTCTTTGTGAAGTATTCGGGTTATCCACGACTGCCATAGATGTCGTATTGGCGTGCTTGGCCTTAATGAAACTCGCGAAACGAGCGGCTGCGTCTGTCGTCGTCTCACCGGAGGATTGCACGGTAACCAGTAGTATTTTCTGGCTGGGGCTGAGATTAAGCGGAAGAATGTTGTTCTTATTGCGCACCAGCGTGACGGCTGCCCTTGCGGTGTCGTATTCCTCAGCGCGATGAGCGGCACAGCCCACGATGCCAGCCGCTGCGGAGACGTCGACATAAGGATTCTCAAACAGGCCATATTTACGCTTGAGTTTGAGAATGCGTGTTACCGATTCGTCGATGCGCGACATCGGAATCTCTCCGCTGAGCGCGGCCGCCTTAACTGCAGCTATTGCAGCATTTAGATCCGGCGAAAGCGACAGGAGGTCCACCCCGGCGTTTATGGCCATAACAGCGGCTTTTCCTGGCGTGTATCCGGATGTGATGCCCGCCATTCCCATCGAGTCCGTCATAACCACGCCGTCAAAGCCGATATTGCCGCGCAGATAACCCTGCATCACAAGAGGCGACAGAGTAGCCGGGTGATTGGGGTCTATACAGTTCACAACAATGTGGGCGCTCATTATGCAGTCCATCCCGTTGGCAAGCGCCTCTCTGAACGGCCGCCCGTGAACTGCGTCGAATGTGGCGAAATCGTAGTTGGCGATCACAGGAAGACCCGAATGCGAATCGACGTTGGTGTCGCCGTGGCCGGGGAAGTGCTTACCCGTGGCGATTATATTCGCACTGTGCAGACCTGCAACATACGCCTGACCCATAGTCGATACAAGTCCCGGCTGCTCGGCAAACGACCGAACGCCGATGACAGGGTTGGCGGCGTTGTTGTTGACGTCGAGGTCTGGGGCGAGGTCCATATTGGCGCCCAACGCCCGTATCTCCCTGCCGAAGAGGCTGCCGATTGAGAACGCAGCCTCGGTGGAACGGGATGCGCCTATGCCCATGTTACCAGGGCCTTCGACTCCACCTGTGATGCGAATTACCCGGCCGCCTTCCTGATCCATTGAAAGTAGCAGCGGAATTCCGGAGCCGTCCGGTTTCATTGCGGCCGCCTGCAAATCGTTTGTAAACTTGGCTGTGCGGGTTGGGTCGTCGAGGTTGCCGTTATATTGGAAATAGATAATCCCGCCTATGTGCTTTGTTGTGATAGTCGTAAGCATAGCGGGGGTGAATGTGTCGCCGTCGAATCGAACCTGGAATAGCTGGCCGATTTTCTCGTCGAGTGTCATCGTAGCGAGCTTCGCCGCAACCCAGGATTTGTAGCCGGTCATATCGTTTTTATCGCGGATTTTGAGCACCTTGATCGTTTGATCGTCTTTCTTCTCCACAGAGCATACTCCAGTTGCGGACATAAACGTCCAATCGGCATTCAGTTCTGTTCCGTTTGGCGCGATTACTTTAATCTTCGAGCCGCTGCCGTCTGTGAGGGTGAGCCATTTCGACTTTGAAGAGTAGTCGAAATCGCTGACTTTACCCCATACACGGGTCAACAGGCCAACGGTGTTGAGGTTGTCGTCGCCAGGGATTCCTTTTTGAAAGTTGCCGGAATCTCCTCCCACAAAAGCCCTGTTTGCCATACCAAGCGGCTGGATTGTGCTCTTTTGACCTGTGAGTTGAGGGGGCTGGAAGCGACAGTCGATGTATCTTTCCTGATTGCTGTCTATTTCCATGGGTGCGTCGATATCGACCACGTCGCCGACCTCGAAGCTGCCCGTAGTGTCTACACGAATTCCCGAACTGCGATTTTCTTCTTGAACGTATATGCAGCCAGGGAAGACGGCAGTAACCACCACATTCTGCAATGTGACGGGCATGCCGTAGTCCACATCACGCTTCCACTCGCCGATAGATACCGCCGAGCAAGCGTGACAACATAGCAAAAACATAGATATCTGGAGTATTACGCGGAAGAGCTTCATTACCTGCATTTTAACCCCGATTGGATAAATGTCAATGCTAGTTTGCCATTAAGTGTGCAGTGCTGGCATTTGTAAGAATGCAATTGCAACGTGTGCAGACCTTTACTGAATACTCATATTTTCACCCGACTTCCTGCATCCTGAATATCGTCATCCTGCGCGAAGTCGCAGGATCTGTGCTCGATTGGCCTGTGCTGTCCGTGGATTCCGCGACTGCGCGCGGAATGACAAGCCTATACCTTGCTTGTGCAAACCTGTGTGGGGTGTTAGAATTTCGTTGAGAAAGGGAGGTGGTGAGAGGTGATAAATGACGCCCGTTCCAACGAGACCGCCGAATCGCTGGATTGGACGGCGCTGAGGAACAAATATCCAGTGACACTTACCGACAAATTAGCCTCCCTGCCCACTGCACCCGGCTGTTATATGATGAAAAACGAGGCCGGGAAAATTATCTACGTCGGCAAAGCGAAGGTGCTTCGCAGCCGTGTGCGCAGCTATTTTCAAAAAGGCACCGATCTCACACGACGCAAACGCCAGATGGTGTCTGAGATTACTGACATAGACACCATCGTTACCGATAATGAGATTGAGGCGCTTATCCTCGAAAGCAACCTCATCAAGCGCCACCATCCTGAGTATAACGTGCTGTTGCGCGACGACAAGAGTTATCCGTATATCGCGGTGACCCTAAGCGAGGAATGGCCGAGGGTGGTTTATATGCGCAAGTTGCGTATGCAGCCCAAAGAGAAGGATAAATACTATGGGCCGTATACGGATAACGAGGCTGTGCGGGAGACGCTGCGGCTGATTCGGCGGATATTTCGCATCCCTTGCGGATATAAAGACCCATCTCAATCTCACGGCAGGGCGTGTATGTATTATCACATAAACCAGTGTCTGGGAGTGTGTGCGGGTAAAATTACGCATGAGGAATATATGGCCGCTGTGGCGGATGTGATGGCGTTTCTTGAAGGCAGGCGAGATGAGCTTGTCGATAAGATGCTCAGCGAGATGGAGGAGGCTGCGGCTAATCTCGAATTCGAGAGGGCGGCGAAGTTACGGGATCAGGTGCAGTCGATCCAAAAGCTCATTGCCCGGCAGAAGGTGATCTCGACCGCGCTTGAGGATCAGGACGTGATCGCGCTTGTTACCGACGATGGAAATGCGTGTGCAGAGATGTTCTTTATCAGAGGCGGCAAATTGATCGGCCAGGAGCATTTTATGCTACGAAACGTCTCAGATGACGACCTGCAGGAAAGCACTGCGGAGTTTTTGCAGCAGTATTACAATACATCTGCTTATATTCCCAGGGAAATACTGTTGAACGCGGATATCGCTGAGTTGGACATAATCGAGAGTTGGTTGCGCCGAAAGAAGGGGATGAAGGTGCGGGTGTCTACTCCGAAGCGCGGAGAGAAGAAGCAGCTTGTTGAGATGGCGCGCAAAAACGCCGATCTGGTGCTGAAACAACTGCGATTGAAGCTGGAGACGGATGAGGAGAAAATCAACGAGGAGCTTACAGAGCTGAGGGACGCGATCCATTCTGACACCCTGCCGAGGCGGATTGAGGCTTATGATATATCCAATATACAGGGGTTCTATACTGTAGCGTCGCTTGTGGTCTTCGAGAACGGTCAGCCCAAAAAAGCGCATTATCGCAAGTTCAAAATTAAGCAAACAGAGGGAAAACCGGATGATTATGCCTCTATGCGGGAAGTGGTGACGCGCAGGCTGACAGGGACCCTGCGGCGAAGTGAAGCTTTTGTCGATTTGCCGGATTTGATGCTCATTGATGGCGGCAAAGGACAACTTAACGCCGCGCTGGAGTCGATAAAAGAGTCTGGGGAAAAAGTTCCTGCTATTGTCGGATTAGCCGAAAAACACGAGGAGATATTTCTGCCGATGCAACCCGATCCGGTGATTCTGCCGAGACATTCGAAGGCCCTGCATGTTCTGCAGAGGGTGAGGGATGAGGCGCACAGGTTCGCGATTACGTTCCATCGCAAATCGCGGGGCAAGGCGATGCGGATGTCGGCGCTGAACGATATTCCCGGTATCGGGCCTAAACGCAGACGGGCTCTGATTCGGCACTTCGGATCGCTAGAGAAAATAAAGCAGGCGACCATAGAAGAACTGGAGGCCGCACCGTCTATGAGCAAACCGGCAGCCGAGGCGGTTTTCAGGGCGCTACGGTCGGGGGAACAGACGCAGGATTGAGGAGCGAGACATGAATTATTACTACATTTTCAAAATAGAGCACGGCTGGATCGGCCTGGTGGGCCACGATGGCAAATTAACCCGATCAACTTTACCTCAGCCGACACGCGAAGAGGCGATGGAGTGTATTGAAGCAGGATTAAACAGCGACAGCATTGAAAACCCTAATGCGTTCGGGGATATACCGGAGAAGTTCGATCGGTACTTTAAGGGCGAAAAGGTAGATTTTTCGAATATTGAAGTCGATTTGGGGCATCCTGGGGTGTTTTTAGAAGCTGCACAGCGAGCTGCCAGAACTATACCTTACGGGACACTGGTTACGTATAAGGAACTGGCGCGAATGGCTGGTCGGGAACGCGCAGCTCGTGCGGCTGGGACCGCAATGGCAAAAAACCCGCTGTCTATTATAGTGCCGTGTCACAGGGTGATTGCTGCAGGCGGAGCTATCGGAGGATTTGGTCCCGGACTTGAATGGAAAAGAGAACTGCTAAAGCTTGAAGGGGTCGATATTTAGATGCGACAGATGGCGCTGAGGTGGGCGGCCGGCGTTGTGGCGCTGCTGGTAACGGTTAGCGTGATTCGCTGCCTGCCTTTTGCACAATTAGAGTGGGAACCTGCCTGGCGCATGGCGCTGTTCGTGCCAGCGCTGGCCATAATAAACGCGATTGTCGGCCCGATAATTAAACTGCTGGCTCTGCCGATTAATTGCCTGACGTTCGGATTGTTCAGTTTCGTGGTAAACTCACTTCTGTTCTGGCTGGCGGGGTCTGCGAGCGGCGGGATGATGAACGCGTGGGGCGCGTTGCTCGGGTCTGTTCTTTATGCGATTCTCAGCACAGCCATAAGTTGGTCGATCAAGGTGAAAGCGGATTGAGAAAACATAAGCAATTAGTTATCGTTACGGGGATGTCCGGGGCCGGGAAGTCGATGGCTGCGAATACGTTTGAGGATCTGAACTTCTATTGCATCGACAATATTCCGCCAGGGGCGCTGCCTGACGTGATCAACTTCTGGAAATCGGCTGAGGACGCTGAGGATGTGGCGATAATCGTCGACGTGCGATCGGGGCAGTTTTTTGATCAACTGATCCCGATTTGCCGTGAGCTTCGAGAGCATCCTGTGGAGCATTTTCAGCCGCCGGTGGTGCTGTATCTGGATTCCAGCGATGCGGAGCTTGTGAAACGCTTTAAGGAGACCCGGCGTAAGCATCCGTTGGTGACCAGGGAACGCGGGATACTTGAAGCGATAACCCTGGAACGCGATATGCTCGCCGATCTTAAGGAGAACGCGGATAAGATTATCGATACCACGAATATGGAAGCTGAGGGCCTGCGCCGGCTTATTCGCGAGTTTTTCGGCCCCTCGGAGAGCCAGGAACGGTTGATGATCGCCGTGTTGTCGTTCGGATTCAAGCACGGCACGCCGTTGGATGCGGATTTGGTGTTTGATGTCCGATTTCTTGCCAACCCGTACTGGGTGCCTAAACTGCGCAATTTGAACGGCACCAATGAAGAGGTCGCGCAATATGTGTTGTCGGATCCTCTCACTGAGCCGCTTATGGAGAAGCTGTTCGACCTGGTGGAATTTAGTTTGCCGCAGTATCTGCGGGAGGGTAAGGCGTATTTAACGATCGCCATAGGCTGCACCGGGGGCAAGCATAGATCGGTGGTAGTGGCTACGGAGTTGGCGCGGTTCCTGGCTGCTTCGAATTATACGGTGCGCGTTGAGCACAGAGACCTGATGCAGGGACGAGGTTGATCTGATGCGCGTTAGAGGCTTGATGAGCAGCCTGAAATGGCTGTATCCGGGGATGAGAATCAAGCGCTGGCTTTTGCTGATACCTGTCGGCATGGCGGTCGCGTTTGCAGGGGTTGTCGTATTAGCGGGCACCCAGATAATTGATATCGCCGGGCCGATGTACACGATGGCCTGGAAGTGGAGAGGCATCACGCTCAACGACCCCAGCACTAAGCTGATATTCGGCCTTGGGTTCATTGCGTTGGGGCTGCTTTTGATATTCGTAAGCCTCCGGCAGGTGGTGCGATCGATTACCAGCGTTCTCAATCCTGAACTGCACGGAAAACTGGCTGATGTAGTATTTCAAAGGCGATATCTGGCGCAGGGACAAAGCATTGTCGTTATCGGCGGAGGAACAGGGCTTTCGACGATGCTGCGTGGTCTGAAGAGATATACCAGCAACATCGTGGCTATTGTGACTGTGACTGATGATGGCGGCAGTTCCGGCAGGTTGCAGCGTGAGATGGGGGTGCTGCCGCCGGGGGATATTAGAAACTGCCTGGTCGCGCTGGCTGACGCAGAGCCTCTGATGACGGAGCTTTTCCAGTATCGATTTGGGGACAAAGAAGAGTGTTTTATGGGCCATTCGTTTGGCAACCTGCTGATTGCTGCGATGACCCAGATCACCGGAGACTTCGAGCGCGCTGTGAAGGAGACCAGCAATATTCTTGCGATTCGCGGCCGTGTGCTGCCTTCTACCATTCAGCAGGTGCGATTGCAGGCGGTGTTTGAGGATGGGACTATGGCGGATGGTGAGACCAATATCTCTGCGGCAGGAATCCCCATAAAACACGTATTACTACAGCCGTCTAATGCAAAGCCGCTTGAAGAGACTATAAAAGCTATTGAGACCGCCGATTGTATCGTTCTGGGGCCGGGTAGCGTTTATACCAGTATTGTGCCGAACCTGCTCGTGGCCGGCATACCTGAAGCTATCGCTGCCTCTGATGCAGAAAAGATATATGTCTGCAACGTGATGACCCAACCCGGGGAGACGGATGGGTTCACAGCCGCCGATCACGTTAAGGCAATGGCCGCACACAGCGATTTGCGTGCGTTTAATTATGTGTTAATTAACCAGACCGAGCCTAATAAGGACCTGCTGGATAAATACGCGGAATCGAACCAGTTCTTCGTGGAGCCAAACGTGGCTGCGGTGCGGGATATGGGCTACCGGCCGGTGCTGGGGGATTTCATCAGCCAGACCGAGGTGGTCAGACACGACCCCAACAAATTGGCGGATGCGATAGTCAAGCTGATATATTAGCAAAGGGGAAACAAGTTTGCCGCCATTTGATATTATACTCGCCAGCGCATCTCCGCGCAGGCGTGAACTGCTCTCGCTTATGTTCGAGGATTTCCGCGTCCTGACCAGCAACTTCGACGAATCCGAAGTGCCATCTGACCTGCTACCTGCCGAACACGTTATTTTTTCTGCAACAGAAAAGGCGCGCGACGTTGCAAAAGACCACCCAAACTCGTTAATTATCGGCGCGGACACAATTGTTGTGGTTGATGAGCAAATTCTGGGTAAACCCAAAGACGAGCAGGACGCAGCCCGGATGCTTCGGTTGTTGAGCGGGCGCACTCACGAGGTTTACACGGGAATAGCCGCAATTCTAAACGACATCGAGCGGCGGGATGTCGAATGCACTGAGGTGCGCTTTCGTGATCTTTCCGAAGAGATGATATCGCGGTATATCGCGACAGGTGAGCCGCAGGATAAAGCCGGGGCCTATGCGATTCAGGGCAAGGGGGCGACCTTGATAAAGGGCATATCCGGGTGTTATCCTAACGTAGTCGGGCTGCCGTTGTATAAACTGAGTGTTCTGTTGAGTGAGTTTTGGAAGGGTTAAACGCCAAGGCGCGAAAGAAGCGAAAGTTAGAAAGAACGATATGGCATAGAGTGCTTCAGAAGGTAGGTCGGCCCGCGAACCTCGGATAGCGGAAATCGAAAAAGCAGATTTCTCGCTTCGCTCGAAATGACGGAGTGTGGGCGCTCGGTATGACGGGTGTAGGTGCTCGAAATGACGGGTGTAGGTGCTCGGTATGACGGTATGTTTGTCATTCCGCGCGTAGTCGCGGAATCCACGGGATGCACTGGCGAGGCGTGATCCTGCGACTGCGCGCAGGATGACATAATTTACATATTGGCTGTGCCTGTGTCCTGGCCTTGTTGCTATGCGAAGGGACTGTCCGAGACGGAGATCGGACACTACGTTGGATTTTGAGGGATGATGCAGAGATTGGACGCGGCGTTTATGAACAGATATGCAAATCGGCTGATTCAGGGCTTTCTTGTTGCGGCGCTGATTTTTTGTGTGGCTGGCGTTGCTCTGGGGCAGGTAAACGTTCGTAAAATCGATTATGAAGGCTGGGACGGCTGTTACGAGATATCAAACCCACTGGTGAGGTTGGTAGTAGTACCGCAGATCGGCGGGCGGGTGATGGAATATTCGCTGAATGGGCAGGATGCGTTCTGGCAGAATCAATCGGAGCTTGGCAAGATAACGGGCGATGATGTGGGCAAAACCTGGCGCAATTATGGCGGATATAAGGCCTGGCATGCGCCGCAGACGGAATGGAGGGATTATTTCTACGATTCGTTGCCTGCAGAAGTTGAAACGCTGTCGGATGGGCGGGGAGTTCGGATTACTACATCGCCTGTAAAGCATCTGGGATATCAATTTATTCGGGACATCGTGTTGTCTGATTCTACCACACGTGTGCGCCTTATCGAACGAATGAAAAATGTTTCGGATAAAGATATCGAGTGGGGCGTATGGGGTGTGGCTCAGGTAAAGGTCCCGTGCTGGATTATATTTCCATTGAATCCCAAGAGCGCGTTTAATAATGGTTGGAAAGTTTTGTATCC
Source organism: Armatimonadota bacterium (assembly GCA_050948905.1). Taxonomy (GTDB): domain Bacteria; phylum Armatimonadota; class UBA5829; order UBA5829; family UBA5829; genus DTKD01. The sequence goes on from JBMNES010000001.1 coordinate 2,935,680, forward strand.
GGCCGGTGGGAGCATTGAACAGGTTCAGGTGGTCAATGGCCTGGGGATTTTGAAATTTGACAACAAGGTAGAGAACTTTGCGACCGATGCGAAGGCCGGATGGATGGTGTATATCAGGGATCAGTTGGCGTTCGTCAAAAGATGGGCTAATAGGATGGTCGATGTCACCTACCCCGGCGGATGTGACGCAGCGTTTTTTACGTGCGGAACGAATAGAGAGGGCGGATATGCTGAGATGGAAGTGATGACTCCAGTCGTGAAGCTAAAGCCCGGCGAAGAAACTGAATTGATAGAGGACTGGTTCTTGTCTCGCCTTAACCAAAGTGCCAAGGATATACCCGATGTGCTTGCTCGCCTTGAACTTCTCCAGAAACGCGGCGTGTTGCCCAGGGGGTTGAAGCTGCAGTGAAGGCAAAGTTGTATTTGGCGATAATAGCCGCGTTCGGGATTTTGGCCTGCATGAGCGGATGCGGAAAACCCCATACCGGGCAGGATAAGATGATGGTGGCAGCCAGCATCGCACCGCTGTATTATTTTTCACAGCAGGTGGGTGGCGACCGGGTTAAGGTGACGCTATTGGTGCCGCCGGGATCGAATCCGCATACTTATCAGATTCAGCCGAACCAGATGACTGATTTGAGCAAGGCTTCGGTGCTGGTGTTGAACGGAGTCGGGCTGGAGTTTTGGGCGGATAGAGTGGTGGATGCTGCTAATAACCCGAAACTGATCGTAACGGATACGGCTGATGGGTTGCAGATCATAGACGAAGAAGCTGGCCACGGTCATGAACACGGCAATCCGCACGTTTGGCTGGATCCGGCGGACGCGATTCATCAAGTGGAGAAGATTCGCGACGCTTTTGTAAAAGCCGACCCGTCGCACGCTGAGCAGTATCGCGCAAATGCAAACAGGTTAATCGAAAGACTGAAGGAGTTAGATGCGGACATACGCGCTGAGGTATCGGGGTTTGGTCATAAGAGCTTCGTTACGTTTCACCCGACGTGGACCTATTTTGCACACAGATATGGGCTGAATCAGGCCGCTGAGATAGAGCCAAGCCCCGGTAAAGAACCGTCTCCTCGAGACATATCACAGGCTATAAAGATAGCGAGAAAGCTAAAAGTGCGGGCGATTTTTGCGGAGCCTCAGATGTCGCCTAAAGCCGCCCATGTGGTTGCGGAAGAGGCCGACGCGAAGGTGTTGCTGTTGGATGCATTTGGACAGCCGCCAAGTTATGATTACTTCACTAATATGCGAGATAACTTAAGTAAAATGGCTGGGGCCTTGAAATGATAAATCAGACTCAGCCTCTAATCGAAGTCAAAGACCTCACCGTTTTGCACAACGGCCTAAAAGTGCTGGATTCAGTCTCTTTCACAGTAAGCAAGGGCGAATTTGTGGCGATTGTGGGGCCTAATGGCTCTGGCAAAAGCACCCTGGTACGAGCGATTTTAGGATTAATCGAACCTGACAGCGGCGAGATTCACGTATTCGGCGTGCCGGTGGAGAAACTGCGAGAGCACAGGTCTAGAATCGGCTATGTGCCGCAGATATTCGATATCGACCTGAACTTTCCGATTAGCGTCTTTGAGACAGTGCTAATGGGAACTTATGGCAGAATTGGGGTTGGTAAGAGACCACGGCCGGAGGATCACGAGGCAGCCTTAGCGGCGCTGGAGAAGGTAGGGATCGCGGATCTCAAAGATCGTTCCCTGGCCAGACTCTCCGGCGGGCAGAGACAAAGGGTCTTTATCGCCCGCGCGCTTGCCGACAAGCCCGAATTGCTGGTGCTCGACGAACCTACGACTGGAATAGACGTAACCACTACCGGCAATTTATATTCGCTTCTGCGGGAATTGAAACGCGAGGGCGTTACCATCGTGCTGGTGTCACATGACATTGGGGTGGTGGCTTCTTATATTGACACAATCGCGTGTTTGAATGTATCACTGGTGGCTCATTGCAGGCCTGATGAGGAAGTATGTTCAAACGCGCTGACGGATATGTATGGCTCGCATGCGGCGTATTTCCATCACTCTGACACGCCGCATATAGTAGTGGAGGATCACCCGGATGCTTGAGAGTTTCGCTTTTGCGTATATGCAGCGTGCCACCGTGGCCGGGGTGCTGATAGGTGCGCTGTGTGCAATTATCGGCGTCTATGTGGTCCTTAAAGGGCTGGCGTTTATCGGAGCCGGCATCGCACACGCTTCGTTTGGAGGTGTGGCAATCGGGGTTTGGCTGGGAATTAACCCTATCTGGAGCGCGATAGTATTCTGCATCCTGACGGCCTGGGGTATCGGGCTGACTTCGAAGAAGAGCTTTGTTAAGGAGGACACGGCTGTCGGTGTCTTTTTTGCGTCGACTATGGCGCTGGGTATACTGCTGGTCGGCTTAAAACAGGGCTATCAGGTGGATTTGTTCAGCTATCTGTTTGGCAGCATACTTGCGGTGACGGCGCAGGATGTGTGGACTACTGTGATTATCACCGCGATTGTGCTGACGCTGGTGGCCTGGCTGTATAAGGATCTGATGTTCATTACATTTGATGCCGAGATGGCTGAGGTTACGGGGATTCCGGCAAGCAAGCTGTATTTTCTGCTGATAACTATGATGGCGTTGACGGTGGTGATGTCGATCAAAGTTGTAGGGATTATACTCGTCAGCGCGTTGATAGTGACACCCGCGGCGGCTGCGTATCAGCTTACCGAGAAATTTCGCAACTTAATGGCGCTGGCGGTGGTGTTTGGTGTCGGGTCGTGCGTATTCGGCCTGATATTGTCGGATTTGCTGGGAATAGCATCTGGCGCGACGATAGTGCTGCTATCGACGGCGACGTTTTTCTTCTGCGCAGCGATATCACCGCGGCGCAGGCGTGCCAAATCCGCTTCTCAAGCCAAATAGATTATCTTTCGACAAACCCGCCGACTAAGGCTGTTCGGAATGCCTTGACCACCACAGGGTCGAACTGCGTACCTGAACAGGCCTCAAGCTCCGTTAGAGCGGATTCCTGATCCATAGCATCGCGCCAGGGCACGTCGGATGTGAGTATATCGAACGCCTCGGCCACGCTTATGATTCTTGCTCCCAGCGGGATATCATCGCCAGCCAGCCCATCAGGGTAGCCTTTGCCATCGTAGCGTTCGTGATGGTGCTTGATAAGCGGAGCCGCATCCTGCAGGCCGTCGACCTTTTCTAATATGCGGGTCGCTATGGTGGAGTGCCGTTTCATTACGGCGAATTCGTCCTCGGTCAGTTTGCCGAGTTTGTTTAGTATTCTTCGTGAGATCGCGACCTTACCGATATCGTGAAGCCCAGCCGCGTATTTCAGGTTCGTAAGCTCCACATTCGACAGGTTCAGAACCCTGCCGACGGCAATGCAGTATCTCGTGACGCGCTTACTATGACCTTCCGCAGTCTTGTCGCGCTGCCCTGCTGCAGCAACAAGAGCATCTACTGTCTGCTCGAATAAGCTGTGCAGCCCACCCCGATCAGTTCGCTCAACGTCCATGTAAACCTCCCGGCTTTATCCCGGCAAGCTCCGGGCACGGCCGATTATATCCCCTAATTCGTGAGGGTTCACCGTGCGCATATCCAGGAGGAATGTGTCCTTAGCGATTCTCCCGAAAATCGGGGGGTCTCCCTCCCGGAAACGCCTACCCAAATCTTCGGCAGATAACTTCTGACTCTTCAGAGCAACTGCCCTGCTTTCGATACATTGTCCGGGTAAAGATCCCCCACCCGTTTCGGCTGTGGAATGGACGACGCTCGCTTTTAGTGATTCTTTCTTCAGTGCGTTGATTCTTCTAGCGAGATTAGCGGCCTGGGCGGCAACTTTCTCGATGGGTCGGGCTATGGCTGCGAGCACGGGGATTTGTTCAGCAGCGGCATCATCGCGATAAACGCGCAAAGTCGCCTCCAGAGCTGCAAGGGTCAGCTTGTCTACCCGAAGAGCACGTGCCAGCGGGTTTGAGCGGCACATTTGAATGTATTCCGACTTGCCGACCAATATGCCCGCCTGTGAAGCTCCCAGCAGCTTATCCCCGCTGAAAGTGATAACATCAACTCCGGCCTGCACGCTTTCCTGCACGGTTGGTTCGTGCTCCAGGCCGAACGGGGATAAATCGATAAGCGCGCCGCTGCCGAGGTCGTCGACAACCGGCACCATCGCACTTACGCCCAACTCTACCAAATCGGTTAAAGATGCGTCTTCTGTGAAACCGGTGATCTTGAAATTGCTGGGATGGCATCTTAATATCATGGCGACTTCATTGCGCCAGGCTGCCTGCTCATAATCGGAGATTCGGGTGCGGTTGGTGGTGCCGACTTCTATGAGATTGGCGCCGGCGCGGGTTATTATATCCGGCAGCCTGAATGAACCGCCGATCTCCACAAGCTGGCCACGTGAGATGAGCACGTTTTTATTTAGTGCGAGGGTGTTTATGGCGAGAAGGACTGCTGCTGCGTTGTTGTTGACCACCATAGCAGCCTCTGCGCCGGTCAGTTCTATGAGGATATCCTCGATATGAACCTGCCTTGAACCGCGTTTACCGGATTCGACGTCGATTTCTAAGGTGCAATGGCCTGCGGCGACAGCGTCAACAGCACGGCGGGCGGACTCTGACAACGCCGCCCTGCCAAGGCCGGTGTGAATGATTATGCCAGTTGCGTTAACTGCTCTTTTTAGCGACATGGTAGAGTGTTGCTTTAGCAGTTTTGATATACTTTCTATAAGCATATCTATATCAGGCGCTGGCTCTCCACGTGAGATCGCTTCCCGGGCCAAATCCAGCGCATTTCTGGCGCATTGTGTGATGGCCTTGTGCGAATGGGAGCCTGCGATTCGAGCATCTCGAATAAGCTCATCTACCGACGGCAATTTTCTGAATTCGCTGCTTTTATCCACGAATGGATTATAGGCATCTGGCGCAAGAAAGACAAGTGCGTGTGCCAAGGCGCGAATTTGCTAAAATGATTGACCGTTGTAGTGCGAAGGGAGTATAATTACGTTTTGGGATAGCGCCTGTTGGGGGAAAGGTTTTCACCAACCCTCTCGTTTTTGGTGTACAATACACGAACAGCGGCAGGATCCCACTAACTTTGAGGTGATGACGAAGACCCATGATCTATCCATCTGCGGACAAACTTGAGAATTGGGGAAGTAAGTATTCGCTGGTTGTATTGGCGGCCAAGCGGGCTAAGCAGATCAAGAGTGGCGCTCCTCCTCTTATCCCTACCACTTCCAAGAACCCTCTGACGATCGCGCTGGAGGAAATTGCGGCTGGAGTGGTATTGTGCCAGGTAGCCGATCACGACGTGCTGCCGAAGACCAGCCAGGAGACCGAAGTAGCTCAACTGCTGGCGATTCCGACTGCTTCTGCTGAGGACGAAGATGAAGAGTTAGAGGTGGAGGCGGCTGAGGATGATGAGGAAGAGATAGAGGCTGAAGACGAAGAAGAAGAGATAGAGACGCCTGACGATACCGAGGAAGAATTGGAATCTGAAGACGACGAGGATGAGGTTAAGCCTGTTTTCTTCGACATTGAGGCTGAGGAAGAGGGCGTTGATCTCGAAGATGAGGCCGAGCTGGCAGACGAAGAAGAGCCTGAGGCTGAGTTGGTTGCCGAAGAAGAACCTGAGCTTGAGGTAGCGAAGGAAAAGGCTAAACCTAAACGCACACGCAAAAAAGCGGAGCCTGAAGCCGCCCTGGCCGAAGATGCTGCAGAGGCAGAGGCCGACGAAGACTAAAAATCCAGTGCGCGCGCACCGGTATTGATTCTGATTATTACTATATTGAAATATACCATTGATCGACGGAGGGCGCGGCTCTCCGTCGATAGCTTCTAAATATGGAGAACAAACGGGACTACTATGAAACACTCGGCGTCAGCAGAGACGCAAGCCCAAGCGCTATAAAGGCCGCTTACCGACGCCTTGCCCGACAACACCACCCGGACGTAAACCCGGGAGATGACACCTCAGAGCAACGCTTCAAGGAGATCAACGAAGCGTATCAAGTGCTGTCCGACCCGGAGAAGCGAGAAATATACGATCGCTATGGCCATGAGGGCTTTGAGCAGTCGTTTAACGCGAATGGTTTCGGCGACTTTGGCGGTTTTGGGGATATATTCGACATCTTCTTCGGCGGCGGAGGAACGCAAACCGGCAGAAGGTCCAGAGCAGAGCGCGGACAGGACCTGCGCCACGACGTAAGGCTGACCCTCGAACAGGCGTATCACGGAATGGACACCACTTTCACGCTTACCCGAAAGGAAAACTGCGAAGTATGTTCGGGTTCAGGTGCGGATCCATCCAGCCAGCCCTTGACCTGTACTGTCTGTCACGGCACAGGACAGGTTCGACAGCAGCAAAACACGATCTTCGGCGCGCAGGTTAGAGTTATGGCCTGTCCGAAATGCCACGGCGAGGGTGTCACACAGAGCATACCCTGTCATAACTGCAACGGTCAGGGCCGAGTTGTGCGGACATCTGAGAAAACCGTGCATATCCCTGCTGGCGTGGACAGCGATATGCGGATCAGGCTGACTGGAGAAGGGGAAGCCGGAGTCAGAGGCGGACCTGCGGGCGATCTTTATATCATCACCCACGTCCAGAAACACAACGTATTCGAGCGCAAAGGAAATGATCTTTGGTCAACAGTGCCGATTAGTTTCACGCTGGCCGCGCTGGGTGGCGAGATTGATGTCAGAACAATCGACGGCACCGAGAAGCTGCATATCGCGGCAGGCACGCAGCCGGATGAGGTATATACCCTGCGCGGCAAAGGGATGCCTGATGTTAACTACGGCGGCGCTGGAGACCTTAACGTGATGATACAAGTCACCACCCCGACGCGCCTCAACGAAGAGCAAAGGGCGCTGCTGATGCAGTTTGCCGAGTCGCGAGGCGAGAAAATCCACGAAAGCACCGAAAAGGGGTTCTTCGAACGCGTGAAGAACGTGTTCAGCTCGAAATGAGATGGATTGAACTATCGGTCGAGGCAACGGCAGCATCAGTTGACGCGGTGAGCGATATCCTCGTCGAGGCCGGTACCGGCGGGGCTGTGATCGGAAAGACTTTTGCGGATTCTCCTGACAATCCGAACCGGGTGACGGGATATTTGCCAGTCGATGACAGGCTGGAGGAGCGCCTTGGTCGCATCCGTGACAGGGTGAGACTGCTGCCGACTTTTGGACTTAGTTTGCAATCCGATGAGATATCCATTGACTGGATAGAGGATCAAGAGTGGGAAACGGCCTGGAAGAAACACTTTAAGCCGGTGCGCGTAGGCCGAATTATTGTGAAGCCGACCTGGGAGCAAATCGACGCCGGACCGGATGACCTGGTAGTAGAAATTGACCCCGCTATGGCTTTCGGCACGGGATATCACCCGACCACCCAATTATGCCTCCTCGCGCTGCAGGACTACGTAAAACCCGGCGATATCGTGCTGGATGTCGGCACGGGGTCCGGTGTGCTGGCGATTGCGGCCGCGCTGCTTGGAGCGCAGAGAGTATCTGCTATTGATATAGATACTATCGCAGTTGACACGGCGATTGAGAACGTTGCCCAAAACGGATTAAGCGACCTCATCGACGTAATGCGAGCAGATACGCCAATGGCCTACGGCGATGAAGCTAACGTCGTGGTGGCCAATATCATTGCGAAGGTGCTGATTGATATGGCTTCTGACCTGGCTGCGAAGGTGATGCCGGGAGGGCTGCTGATCGCGTGTGGCATTATCAACGAACGCGCAGATGACGTGCGGCGCGCGTTTGAGGCTGCTGGAGTTCTTACTGTTGAACAACGCGTTGACGGGGACTGGGTGGCGATAATCGGCCGAAAAGAGGCGTGATATGGCTGATCACCGCAGATTTTTTGTTGCTCCCGAACAGATTTCCGCAGAAGAGGCTCTCATAGAAGGCGACACCGCCAGGCAGATCTGCAAAGTGCTCCGGCTAAAAGAAGGCGACCCCATTACCCTGCTGAATGGAAGCGGAGGGGTTTTTGAGGCTGTGATTGCTGCGGTCTCTCCACGCGCTATAAGAGCCAGAATCATAAACACGCAACACGGCGTCAATGAGCCGACGCTGCGCCTCGTCCTCGCTTCCTGCTTGCCAAAAAGCGACCGCATCGAGCACATCGTTCAGAAGTGTACAGAACTGGGAATATCTGAAATGATAATGGTACGCTCGGAGCGCACTGTGGTTCGATTGGACGAATCGGGGCAGGCAAAACGGCTTGAGAGGCTGAATAAAATAGCAGTTGAAGCAGCCGAGCAGTGCGGCAGGTCGGTGGCCCCGAAGCTGATCGGAGTTATCGGCTTTGACGAGTTGATAAAATCGGCGCGGGATTATGATCTGGCATTAGTCGGCTGGGAGGAAGAAGCGGCTGTTAGTTTGCGAGATACGCTTCGTGAGAACAGAAATGCGAGATCGGCGTTGTTGATTATCGGCCCTGAGGGCGGGTTGACCCAAAGCGAGGTGCAGTCCGCTATTGAGGCAGGAGTGAAATCGGTCTCGTTTGGAGGTCGGATATTGCGCACAGACACCGCCGCGGTTGCGGGATGTGCGGCCATAATGTATGAACTTGAAGGTCAACTGTAAATATATGTGGAACTCTGTTTCAACAGTGTTTGAGGAAAAATTGTCTGGGCGAGTTGGGATAACAAAATATGATGCGTGAAAAAAGCGCCCTTGGATTAAAACAGCTTCGAGTCACCGACAATTTAGAACAACTGCTAGATGTGCTGCCGGTCAAAATTCGGCAAAGCATAGAGGAGCAGGAGGATGTCGAGGATCTGCTTGAGATAGTGATGGACCTTGGCCGGGAGCCTGAGGTCCGGTTTCCGCTGCGAGTGGTGCAGCTCTCCGACCAGCCTGTCAAAGCGGAGGATATTACCCACGTTGTCGAGAGAGTCGGGGAGTTCGGCAAAGACAATCGAGCAGGAATTGAGCGCACCCTTCACCGTATTTCGGCCATTCGCAACAGGCAGGGCAGGATCATCGGCCTGACGTGCCGCATCGGACGCGCTGTGTATGGCACTATCGACATAATCCGCGATGTAGTTGAAAGCGGCCGCAGTATTTTGATGCTGGGCAGGCCGGGCGTTGGAAAGACAACAAAACTGCGCGAAGTTGCGAGAATATTGTCTGATGAGTTTAAGAAACGCGTGGTGATCGTCGATACGTCGAATGAAATCGCCGGAGATGGGGACATCCCCCACCCTGCGATCGGACATGCACGGCGAATGCAGGTAGTGACGCCTGATCAGCAGCACTCGGTGATGATTGAGGCAGTCGAGAACCACATGCCCGAGGCCATCGTGATAGATGAAATTGGAACCGAGGCTGAGGCGTTTGCGGCTCGCACGATAGCCGAGCGCGGGGTTATGCTGGTGGCGACTGCGCATGGCAATTCGCTTGAAAATTTGATGGTAAACCCCACCCTGTCTGATTTGATCGGCGGGATTCAGGCGGTGACCCTGTCTGATGAGGAGGCCCGACGCAGAGGGACCCAAAAGACCGTTTTGGAACGCAAAGCCCCGCCGACTTTCGATGTGCTGATAGAGATCATCGAAATGGACAAGCTGGCGATCCATCACGACGTGGCGAGTATTGTCGATAAGATGCTTCGTGGCGCGCCTCCACGGCCGGAGATTCGAGTGAGAAACGTGTCCGGAGAAGTCGAGGTGGTGCAGACGACGGATATCACTGCTCATACGGATTTAACTCACCAGCACGTTACGCCGGAATCCGCTCCCCTGCCGGCTATAGTAAAGGTGTTCCCGTATGGGGTCAGCAGAAGCCGCCTGGAGCGGGCACTGCGTGAGCTGAGGGTGCCGGGCTATATCAGCAAAGAGCTATCGGATGCCAATGCGGTTATTGCGTTAAAGGTACACGAGAGAAAGAACCTGACTGTGCTGCAAGACGCTAAACGCCGCGGGATGCCCATATATGTCGTTAAGAGTAACACATACGCACAGATTGCCGGCGTGGTGCGGGAGATATTCAATTTAGGCGAATCTGATGAAGAATCGGCCGCTATCGCAGACGCAGAAGAGGCTATTGGCAGAGTATTGGAGACCGGGGAGCCGCAGGAGCTTTCACCGCAATCTAATTATTTAAGAAGGCTTCAGCACCAACTGGCGGAGAAGTATGAACTGACCTCGCAGAGCATCGGCACGGAACCATATCGCAGAGTGAGAATCTTCAAGCTATGACCGCAGGACGCGGAATCTTTGTAACCATCGAAGGCATCGAAGGCGCAGGAAAGAGTACCCTGGCGAAAGCATTGAGAGAACGGCTGAGTTCGCTGGGCTTTGACGTTCTGGTAACCCGTGAACCGGGCGGGACTTCTTTTGGGGATGTAATTAGAAAACTGCTGCTTGAATCAAAGGATATGTCAGATCGCGCCGAGCTTTTGCTTTTTGAGGCGGCCCGTGCCCAGCACGTCGATGAAGTGATTAAACCAGGACTTCGCGGCGGCGGTATTGTAATATGTGACAGGTATACGGATTCTTCTATCGCATATCAGAGCTGCGCACGGGGAATTGACTTCGATATTGTAGACCGACTAAACCAGTTCGCAACAGACAACGTGGAGCCGGATGTCACTATCCTGCTGGATCTGGCTGCCGAAATCGGGCTGAGAAGACAGGAAAAGCTGGATCGAATCTCGGCTCAGGACATATCTTTTCACGAATCCGTGCGACGCGGATATCTGAAGCTGGCAGAGGCGAATCCGAACAGATTCGTGATTATTGATGCTACAGAGTCGTTTGAAGACGTATTATGTAAGACCAGCGAAATCGTTTTAGCGAAAGCAAAGGTGCAATAATGAAGCTCGTAATAGCAATCGTCCATGAAAGAGATAAACACAAGGTAAGCGATGCTCTGCTGCAGGCAGGGCACAAGTTCACGATCGTGGCAAGCACAGGCGGGTTTCTCAGGGACGGTAATGTTACGTTTCTGGCAGGAACCAAGGATGAGGATGTAGACAGCGTTATCGAGATCGTACGCAAGTGGTGCTCTTCGCGTGAGCAGTATGTCACTCAGCCCATGCCCGATGCCATTGCTCCTGCGGGGGCTGTGCTCAACCCGATTAAGGTGGGAGTCGGCGGCGCTATTATATTTGTGGTGGATGTAGAGAAATACGAACGTGTCTGATCGAAGGGGTTATGATCGGATAATTGGGCAGGACCTTGCAAAGCGGGTGCTGGGCAAGGCGGTTGCTGATAATCGCATTGCTCATGCCTATTTATTTTTGGGACTGCAGGGTACTGGCAAGCTGACCACAGCGGTGGAGTTCGGCAAGGCGCTGAATTGTGAAGATATGCAGGATGGCCAGGCGTGCGGGAAGTGTGCAATATGCAACGCTATCGCACACGGCAATTTTCCTGATATGCGAATCTGGTCGCCTAAAGGGCAGGATACCACCATCGACAGCATGCGCGAAATGCGGGATCGTGCGTCGTTCAGGCCGGCTCGGGGCAAATGGGTGGTAAATATTATCGAACAGGGCGATACTCTAAACGAGGACTCTGCCAACTGTATTTTGAAGCTGCTTGAGGAACCCCCGGACTATGTCGTAAACATTCTTCTGTATAGAAACCCGGCCAGCATATTGCCCACAATACGATCGAGATGTCAGCTTATTCGGTTCGACCAGGTAAATACAGATGAATTGGTGGCACGGCTGATTGCAGACTATGATGCGACCGATGTCGAAGCAAGGCTGCTTTCGGTATATTCACAGGGCCGACCGGGAGTCGCGATTAGACTGTTGGATGATGAGACTTTTGTGCGAAGGCGTGAGACCATAGCCAATATCGCATCTCAATCAGCCTCAAACAACCCCTGGGCCGCTCTTATGCTCGCTGAAAACCTTCGTGGAGCGGAGAGCCCACAAAAGACGACTGGTGAAGAAGACGGCGAGGATGCCGAAACAATTACAAAAACGCGCTCGTCCGCACAAAGGCCAGGGGCCAGAGAGGCCGCGATAGAATCTTTGGATATGCTGCTGGTGTGGTATAGGGATTTATTGGCAACCAAACTGCAGGGAGAGCAGGCAGTTATTGTAAACTCTGACAAACAAGAAATGCTTTTGGAACAGGCCAGGCGTTATCCTCACGGCGGGCATCTGTTGTCGCGAATTGAGGACATTTTGCAGGCCAGAAGGCGCTTACGAGGGAATGCCAACCCGCAGATCGTCACGGAGCATTTAATGATGCGATTGGCGCTGGGGAACTAAGATAATTCGCATCGTTAATAAATGCAAATCGGGTGGCGTTTGGAGCGCCACCCGATTCGCTATGTGATCGGCCACAAAATCTAGATATTAACAGCCAGTCTGGTCTTTTTCAACTTCATCAGTAAGAATAGAGCACCGCTTCCGAAAATCGCCAAAAGCACAGCAGTTCTTTCCGGTAGAATCTTCGTATCAACCACGATCGAGTCGATAATGGCGCCGTCACCGCCGGTAACAATGTCAATACCCGCCAGAGTCTGTCCTGGATCCAGCCTAAACAGCGCTTGATAAACCAGCCAGCCTGTTTCAGTTTCGCCCCAGCCGCCGGTAGACTCGACAAAGTCCCTATAATACCAACCGTTATCTATCAACCTCGGTGTTGATTCAGAAACGCCATCACCGCTGACGCTGCGAACGTTTATGGTGGGAGTGCCGGTAAAGCCGACGTGGTATTTCACCTGAACCCAGATGTCCATACCCTGAGTGCCGGCGTTAGGGTCGTCCAATTCAAGAGTAATAAGCCCGCCAGGGCCGACATCCCAGAAGTTAGTGGCAGAGCCGAACGCCGCCTCTGTCCACTCACCGCCCTCAATAAACCCCGCACCACCGTCACCAATCGTAACTGTAGCAGTGCCGTTGACATTGCCAATGACCTGATCGGCGTCGACTTCTGGGTTTACCCCGTCGAAGTTGCCCCAGTTATTCCAAAAATAGGTGGCGGTAGCAGGTAGGCCTCTATTCCAATAAGGATAAAACACCCCGTCCTCATCAGGATTCGGGTCGTATAGTTGCGCAAATGCACCAGTTGCAGTTAACGCCAATAATGCCACTAATAAAAAACTTATAAGGTAGTTTGACTTCTTCGTAATCAATATAAAGCACCTCCACACTCTTTCCGAGCTGTGAGCAACGTGGTCGGCAGTTTTATATACACCCGCCCGACCCGAAAGCTTCTACACGGTTTAGTGCTGGAAATCCGATATGCAACGAAGATACACCAGGGAGCATCCCACACTCCTAAGTGATCTTTGCCACATTTGCGAACACTAACACAAGTTGTAGTTTTCAAGCGTCACTAACATTATGCAATGGAAATAACAATACGTCAACCCGGTAATATTACCAGTCCGGCGGCAAAATAGCCGCCGGACTTAATATTTATCTACGGAAGGTCACCTCTTACATATAGGTATTTCATCAAAATGAGGTAGTCGTTGTTATCGGTTACCCCATCTCCGTTGATGTCGCCGGCTGGTCCATACCCCCAGGCGCCGCGCAAAATCGCATAGTCGAGGGCATTGACTGTGTTATCCCCCATTGGAGAGCCTGGCGTTGCGAGGTCGCCGCCGCGCAGCACTTTTGCGCCAAGGAAATTAACCTCAGCCTGGCCTTTGACCATCGTCACATTGCATTGTGTACGCAGATGCCAGGCCGTTTTCGCACTGATCGTGGTGATCTCTGGGACATCGGTAAAGCTGTAATAGGCCTTGCCGTTAATAAAGTTCAAAGACACAGTTTTAGTAATTGTGCCGTTTAACACGAACGTCACTGAGCGATTCATCACAACAAACGAATCCTCTATGCCAACCAGCCCGTTGATTTCGTTTTTGTTGACTGAGAATGTTTTGGTGTCGTCGGATTCATTGTCATAGATGTCAGTTGCTATCACGGTAATTGAATGCTGGCCATTGGTCCAGTCTTCATCTATCGTACAGGTGCCGACGTACTTGCCAGTGTTTGGATCGAACGTCATAGTGATCGGTGTTTCGGAATCATCGATTACAAATACCACACTGGCAACGCCAGAATCGTCACTTGCCTCGGCTTCTACCGTAACAGTGCCTTTGAGGAAGTTATAGGTCGGAGCCTCGCCGACATCGCTGCTGGTTACGGTGACGTTAGTCAGTTCCGGCCCCTCGTCATCAGGGACGTAAGTTACTGTGACCTGCGCACAGGAAGCGCTCAGGCAACCAGTGGCTGTATTCTTTGCTTTGGCGTAATAGGTAGTAGTTTCAGTTGGGCTGACCGGTGATGTGACTGGCGTGCCACCGCAACTGTCCTTATACCAAACAACTTCCTCCCCATTCTCAACCATCGCAGACAGTACCGACGAGCCACCCGGGCCAATTGTCGACGGAGTCGCAATCGGATTTGTCGGAGTATTAGGTAGCGGATTCACGGTAACTGTGACCGGGGTTGATGTAAACGCTGCCGTACCGCAAGTCGGCGTGACCAAAACATTGTATGTGGTCGTTTCAGTCAGACCCGTAGGCGGATCGTACGATGCGCTGGTAGCGCCAGCGATAAGCGTGTCATTAATGGTCGGGGAATCATTGCCCAACCTGGAATACCACTGGTAACTAAGAGTTCCGCCGCCAGAGCCGCCACTATAGGTCATTTCACCGGGGTCGATACTTCCGCAACCAGAGCCGCCACCACCGGTTATCGTCCCGACGGAAAATTCTGGAGTCGCCTCCACTGAATAGCTGAAAGCGCCGTTTGCTGCGTTTGCGGCGTTAAAGCTCTTGACGTGCAGATACCATGTGCCACTGGAAGTCGGCGTTAGGGACAGGCTGCCGCTTGACCACTGAGTCTCGGTATCAGTCCAGGTGTGTGTTGGGTTCTTATCCCAGGCATATCTGAAGTACTCGACTCCACCGGCTCCCCAACCCAGATTATTTGTCCAAACGACGCTTGCGCCCTGGCAGGGATTAACTTTGTCAGCCGTAACGCTGTTCGCCACAGGAGCCGGTGATAGCGTATAAACCGACGTGCTGCTAACATAACTCGTCACGTTAGCCCACGAACCTCGTGACTGGCTTGTATTATCACGGGCAGCGATATCATAGGTGTATTGAGTATTTGGAGTAAGGCCGCTATCGTTTAACGACGTCGCTGTGCCCCACCCATAGGCGGAAGTGCCGTTGCGGCGGACGTTGACACCAACATCCCCCCGACGATAGTGACAGCTGCCGCCGTTGGTGCTGTCGGAATCCTCCGTGGCCCCGTCAGCTACACCAACGCCTTTGTCTAATGGGATAGCCCACGCAAGGTTCACCTGTGTCGGGCTAACCGCATTCACGCTTGAAAAGCCAGGATTATTTGGAGCTACGTTGTCTACGAAAACGGCTGCCCAGGCGCAGTTGCCAGAGTTGTTGTAAGTCCAACCACCGCTCGAACCGCTCGCCTGGCCAGAAGTCCGTCCAGAACGACTGATCCCGAAGAAGTGGAATCGACGGTAGCCCGTCACGCCCGTTTCAGTATGAGACCAACTAGACCCACTATTGGTCGTAAATTTATAGTAAGTGTCGGCGCCGGAAAGCCCCCTGCCCCACTGATAGTATCCAGTCTTCCAAAATGGAATGAACTGCGCAGTCGCAGTACCGCTGGCAGTCACTGTGGTGTTATTGGTGTACATCGTATATCCCGCTTCAGGGTTGGAGACGCCGTTGAAATTGGACAACGTCATCTTCGGGTACCAACCATCCTGCTCATTTGCGATACTGTAGCCGCCGTATTCGTTGGATTGCAGGCTGACGGCTGGCTCATTTCGATTCTGATCACCGCCGTTTCGAAGGCTGATAGTGCCCCACCGCCCGGTCCCTGTTGTACCTTAAAAAGCACTCTGCTCCAGCCAGCGGGCATGCCAATGCCCCCGGTGATGTCAGAGTCCCGAGTCAACCCACGATTAGTGTCGTTGGTGTGTATAACCGTGCCATTTACCCACACTTTGCAACCGTCGTCAGAGCCGATAGCGAATTTCGGCCCAGCGCCGCCCGGGGAGTAAACCCAGGCCATCGCATACCCCGCTAGATTAGCGACACCTGCCTTGTTCCACTTGGTTCCGAAGTTGACAGTGGTGGCATTGTTCGTATCCCCGGGTTCATATTTTTCTGGAGTTTTGCCACCCCAAAGGCCGTCGGCAATCGCCGACCCTTTATTAGTCTCGACGTAGGGATATAGATATAGGTTTGCTTCATCCAGGCCGTTGGTGTTGGCAAGACTGGTTGAGCCATAAGGCCCAAGGACCACCCAGCGGTTCAGATAGGCCCAACGATCGCCATATTGGTGTATTACGGAGATAGCAGAAGGGCTGGAACCGCACTCGTTCGCACAGGTGGTCCAGTTCTCATTCAGATCAACCCGCGCACCGTTCCAGTCGGCAAAGTTGCCAACAGGACTACTGAAAAGACCTGTCCAACCATCAAGTGTGCATTGATTCATTTCGCTGTAACTGCCGTTGTCATCACTGCGGTTCTTTTTGTATCGTAGTCTCACGCCACTAGCTGCATTTACATTCGGCACCAGAAAGTCCGTCTTAAAAAATCCTCGCCCACTCCACGAGAATCCCGGGTCCCAATGAGCATAGAAATTTCGACCTCCACAACTTGCAAGATGCGCGTATGCGTACCAATAGGTATAACCGTATGATGAACCGCTGGCTGGCATATTCTGCGAATAGGGATAACCCAGCCAGTCGCCGGTCCAGGATACTGCAGGAGAGGATACTACTAATACTGCGAGGAAAAGCAATATCCCATATACAAGCGGATATCGGGAGAAATACTGCTTCATACTACTACTACCTTACTGCTTTACTGCTTTACTACAAACAGGAGCGACCCCCGGGCGGGTCGCTCCAGACGACTCAAGCATAAGACCGCTCTACGATTTGTCTTTGCTAAGCTGATCCAGGACGGTTTTTTGTATGGTGAAGCCATACTTTTTCAGTATCGATCCGTCTACATCTCCAGTCATTTCATTTTTATTGCGGAATTCCAGCTCCGCTATACAAGCCCCTCTGGCATATTCCAATGGGACTTTAGCAGGGGGGTGGTTTTCCAGCACTCGTATCACGCAATGGCCGCCGTAGTCCTCGATAGAATCCAGAGCAACACTACCCGGTGCAGTACTAGCTATAGCCGGGGAATTGAAACCTCCTGAGAATTGCGGTTGCACGTGTCGTTCCGCAGGCGGCTCGTATCGACACTCGGGGTGCTCTTTAAGCAAATCCTCGAACTTCGCGCCCTGCTGCATCTTCATTATCAGCTCGGCCGCCAGGGCTTTTGCCGGCTCGCTGGTGGAAGGGTCTGAGTAGTCGACAGGGCAGACAATAAAATCGCATTTCATAATCTGATCCTGCATGCCTTTATACTCGTTGTCATAGTAGGCTTTGATATCTTCCTCTGAAGGGGTAAACGAAGCCAACATACTCTCCAGCTCGCGGTTTTTCATCACCGCCACCAGCCACTCTTCTTTTGCATATTTTAGAGTAGCTGGAAACTCCTTGCGTTTATCATAACCCTTTTCGCGGGCAAGCTCAGCCAGTGCAATCGCGGAATCGTTGTGTTCTCCCAACTCGAAAACACCCCAACAAGTCTCAATCTTCTTGCCGGCTATTTCAGCCAGGTCCTGGATATTCTTTTTGGTAAGAGCAATTTTGCCGGACTTCATCAATACCGCGTCATCCTCGGCTTTTTCCCAGTCTTCCCATTTGACGCAATCGACGGCGTATTTCTTATCCGCCTCTTCATAAAATGCGCCCATTACCTGTGCCGAGTGTTGTCCGCGCATTTGCCATATCAGCCAATCATGCTTGTTTGGGCGCTGATAACTTGACTTGGCTTTTACGGGGTCATAATCGGGGCCTTCCGTGGGTCGAGGTATCGATACCATGCTGGGGTTTTCCTCGGCGAACTTGTCCATTTCCTGCTGAGTAGGGGTATAGTCGGCCCAATTCACATCGTAAAACATCGAAAATAGAGCCTTCGACTCAATGAGTTTTTCCGCTATTGGCCAGCCTGCCATCTCCTCTATCTTGAGTTCCTTTGACTTAGCCAGCATAATCTGCTCGATGGCCACGCTTTTCGCGGCTTTTTGATACATTTCTTCAGGCGAGGTAAACATAAATACCCGTCTATCCGAGCCCGTCATCTTTTTGGCCCAGGCAATAGCCTGCTCCACTGTCACCTTGCCACCGCTATACACGGCCAGTGCCTGTTTTCCGTCCACATCCGGGGCTTTCCAAGTCGCTTCAGTTGAGCCAGGCGCCGCCGATACAGGCAAAATAAATAAGAACAGGAACACTATAACCGACAAAATCGGCAGATAACGAGCCATCTTAGCTCTCAGAATTCGGCGCTTCCTAATCATCATTTGTGTTTGCTCCAGGTTTACATTCAGTGTTGCGAAGAAATATTTGTAAGGCCAAACTTAGCGCAATTTCTCTAACATATTTGTAAGGGGAAATAGACTTGTCAGGGCATAAAATGCAAGCCTATCGATACCTAACCCGGTAATAATGCGAGACCTGTCAAATTTAGTATGCCAGCTTTGTATATGCGTGTCAACCTAGTAATATTACCGGAATCCTATTATTGTTCATATGTTATCATTGCGATTGGCGGGAGTATATACTCCCGCCAATCTATAGTGGCTTATTCCATAAATAATATCAAGTCTACTCTACGGCTCATCGCCTTTTACGTAGAGATACTTGACCATCAACAGGTAATCGTTGTTGTCGGTGAACCCGTCGCCGTTGATATCACCAGCGACGCCGTCACCCCAGTTATTGCGCAGGATCGCATAGTCAAGAGCGTTGACAACGTTATCGCCCATGGGTTTACCCGGCGTTGCGAGGTCGCCTCCGCGCAGCACCTTCGGCCCCAGGAAGTTAACCTCAGCCTGCCCTTTGGTCATCGTAACCTCGCGCCGTGACCGCAAGTGCCACTGCGTCTTGGCGCTGATGGTGGTGATCTCAGGTATATCGACAAAGTTGTAGTAGGCCTTGCCGTTTATGAAGTTCAGAGTCAGAGTCCGGCTATCGGTGCCATTAAGCACGAAAGTCACAGGACGTGTGCATAAAACAAACGAATCCTCGAAACCAACTAACCCAACAACCTCGTTCTTGTTGACCGAGAAGTTCTTTGTATCAACAGACTCGTTATTGTAAATGTCGGTTGCAACAACGGTAATCGAGTGCTGGCCGTTTGACCAGTCAGCGTCAATCGTGCAGGTGCCGGCGTACTTGCCGGTGTTTTGATCCAGAGTCATCGTGAGTGGAGTCTCTGAATCGTCGATATAGAATACGACAGAGGCCACACCGGAATCGTCGCTGGCCTCGGCCTCGACCGTGACAGTGCCCTTCAGGAAGTTATAGTTCGGTGCGCCGCCAACCTCGCTGCAGGTGACAGAGACGTTAGTAAGCACCGGCCCTTCATCGTCCGGGATGTAAGTGACCGTAACCTGTGCGCACGATGCGCTCAGGCAGCCTGTGGTCGTATTCTTAGCCTTGGCATAGTAAGTCGTCGTCTCTGTCGGGCTGACCGGAGACGTGACCACCGTGCCGCCACAACTACCTTCATACCAGACCACTTCCTCGCCATTACCAACCGTAGCTGACAACGTTGAAGAGCCTCCAGGGCCTATCGCCGACGGAGTCGCCTTAGCATCAGTCGGAGTGTTCGGCAGCGTGTGAACCGTGCCTGTCACTGCCAATCTGGTCGCACTCTCGCAGCCTGCAGAACTTACACTGGCAGCGTAGTAAGTAATCGTCGCGCTCAAAGTCGGGGTATATGGGTTAGCAGTGCTGACGACGTTACCACCGGTGGCAGCGTTGTACCACTTGATAGAGCAACCAGAAGCTGGAGTCGCGGAGAATGCCACACTGCCAGAGCCGCAGCGAGAGTTGCTCGACGGATTAGTCGGAGGATCGGGGTCGGGCCCGGACACACTGACCACTTTCGGCGCGCTAAGGGCTGAGTTGTTACCGACCGAGTCGTAAGCGCTGACCGTGTAAGAATAGGTCTTGCACGGCTGAGCGGTAGCATCGGTGTATTCAGGAGATATGCTGGTGCCTATCTGGACGCCGTCGCGGAAAATCTTGTAACCGTTAACTCCCGTAGCGTCGGTTGACGCTGCCCAGGTCAATTTGACCTTGTTTTCAGGGATCACGGTTGCGTTTAGGCCAGTTGGAACAGTAGGAGCGGTAGTATCTTTATTTAGCTGTACAATTGAAATCTGGTCAACAATATAGCGGTTGCCCTGGTTGACCTGGTCGAAGTCTAATCGCAGCTTTGTGATGTGTTGACCTTCCCAATACTGGTTGAGGCCAACCGGCACATACACATCAACCCAAGTGTTCTTGCCGCTATAGGTCACAAGAACAGATTTGGCACTGTTCCAATTGCTATCGCCGTTGTAAATCCAATACACACGCATATCGTGTGCGGCAGTGGTACCGTTTTGCGGATATAGACGAACCTTGACCCAGTCGGTGACGCCGCCGATGTAGTTATAAGGTAGACCTGGGCCGGAAAGGTCTGGACTGAACAGGTAGGCGTCATCGCCGGTCTGGTCAGTGACCAGGCAGCCGGGCCAAGTGCTGGTTGACGTATGCCACGGCGTCGTCAGCGAATTACCAGCATACCATCCGTTCACACCGGCATCAAACGGCCATATAAGGGCGTTTTGTATAACGACGTGGTTTACTATAAACCGGGTTGACTTATTAGTGTTGTCGAAGTCCAGCCTGAATTGCTTGATAGTCTGGCCGGTCCATTTTGGGCTGTTTATGCTGAGATTGATCGTCCTCCAGGTGTTTTTACCCTGATAGAGCGTTAGCGGGCTGGACTTGTCGGCTGAGAATGAGCCTTCAGCGGCGGTCCTCCAAAAGAGCTGCATGTCGTGGTCTTCACTATTGCCATCCTGTGGGTAAAAGTTCACGTTGACCATCTGCGGATATACGCCGGTGAAGTTGGTCTCAGGACTGAAAATATAACAGTCGTTACCTACCTGGTCGAAATAGATCGACCCGCCCCACGCACTGCCTGTGTGACGCAGGCCACTTGACGAGACGCCGTTGCCAGGAGTCCATCCATCCAGGCCGCCTGAGAAAAGATATTGTGGAATGGATTGACCGTAGACTGCTGATACGAGTAATGTGACGCACAACAGTGTGAACACAAAGACATGTTTCAACTGCATAGTGTTCCCTCCACACTACTTTGAACGTCTAGCGATGTAGCATAATGAGGATAATTGCGCTGCAAATGCTTCTCTCCCACAGATATAACAGATGATAGGAATGCTATGGCATAGCTCATAATTAATTCTTTATATGATGTAACGGTGCAAAACACAAACTAATCCTTGCAATATGGACACATTCCCAGCTAATTGTAGTATGCCAGCTTTCCACCCTCGGGTCAACCTGATAATTATGCCTATACTAGATTAGTTGTTCAGATAAACTAAAAATATGGGCGACACCGGTATAGGTCTCGCCCGTATTATTGACTATAATCGACCGTAAGCGATCAATCGCCGCTGCGATTTACTCTACGGCTCATCGCCTTTTACGTAGAGATACTTGACCATCAACAGGTAATCGTTGTTGTCGGTGAACCCGTCGCCGTTGATATCACCATCGACGCCGTCACCCCAGTTATTGCGCAGGATCGCATAGTCAAGAGCGTTGACAACGTTATCGCCCATGGGTTTACCCGGCGTTGCGAGGTCGCCTCCGCGCAGCACCTTCGGCCCCAGGAAGTTAACCTCAGCCTGGCCCTTGGTCATCGTAACTTCGCGCCGTGACCGCAGGTGCCACTGCGTCTTGGCGCTGATTGTGGTGATCTCAGGTATATCGACAAAGTTGTAGTAGGCCTTGCCGTTTATGAAGTTCAGAGTCAGAGTCCGGCTATCGGTGCCATTAAGCACGAAAGTCACAGGACGTGTGCATAAAACGAACGAATCCTCGAAACCAACTAACCCATCAACCTCGTTCTTGTTGACCGAGAAGTTCTTTGTATCATCAGACTCGTTATTGTAAATGTCGGTTGCAACCACAGTAATCGAGTGCTGGCCGTTTGACCAGTCAGCGTCAATCGTGCAGGTGCCGGCGTACTTGCCGGTGTTTTGATCCAGAGTCATCGTGAGTGGAGTCTCTGAATCGTCGATATAGAATACGACAGAGGCCACACCGGAATCGTCGCTGGCCTCGGCCTCGACCGTGACAGTGCCCTTCAGGAAGTTATAGTTCGGCGCGCCGCCAACCTCGCTGCAAGTGACAGAGACGTTAGTAAGCTCCGGCCCTTCATCGTCCGGGATGTAAGTGACCGTAACCTGTGCGCACGATGCGCTAAGGCAGCCTGTGGTCGTATTCTTAGCCTTGGCATAGTAAGTCGTCGTCTCAGTCGGGCTGACCGGAGACGTGACCACCGTGCCGCCACAACTACCTTCATACCAGACCACTTCCTCGCCATTGCCAACCGTAGCTGACAATGTTGAAGAACCTCCTGGACCTATCGTCGACGGAGTAGCCTTGGCATCAGTCGGAGTGTTCGGCAGCGTGTGAACTGTGCCTGTCACTGCCAATCTGGTCGCGCTCTCGCAGCCCTTATTGCTCACGCTAGCTGCGTAGTAGGTAGTCGTGCTACTCAGGGTTGGAGTATATGGATTAGCTGTGCTAACTTCATTACCGCCGCTCGCAGCGTCATACCACTTAATTGTGCAGCCAGAAGCAGGCGTCGCAGAGAAGTCAATTGCACCCGGACCACATATCGCGTTGGTTGAAGCATTCGTAGGTGTGGCCGGAAGCTCATTTACAGTACCAGTGACTGCTAACCTCGTCGCGCTCTCGCAACCCGCCGTGCTCACGCTGGCTGCGTAGTAGGTCTTAGTAGTGGATATGGTCTCGGTATATGGATTAGCTGTGCTGACTACATTACCACCGGTAGCAGCGTCATACCACTTAATCGTGCAACCAGAAGCTGGCGTTGCGGAGAAGTCAACATTACCAGTGCCACATCGTTCGTTAGACGAAGGGTTAGTCGGGACCGCTGGCAGCGGATTTACGGTCACAGTTATCGGCGTAGATGTAAATACCGCCGTGCCGCAGGTCGGCGTCACTAATACGTTATAAGTGGTCGTGGTGTTCAGGCCCGCAGGCGGGTCGTAAGAGGCACTGGTCGCACCAGTAATCTTGGTGTCGCTGGTGGTCGGTGAGCCCGTGCCAACTTTGGAATACCACTGATAAGACAGATTACCGCCACCGGAGCCGCCGCTATAAGTCATCACACCCGGGTCGATGGTGTCGCAGGCAGAGCCACCGCCGCCGGAGATTGTTCCAACGGAGAAAGTCGGAGTCGCGGTGACAGAGTAGGTATAGGTGCCGTTTGCGACGTTGGCTGCGTTGTAACCCTTAACGTGCAGATACCAGGTGCCGCCGGCTGTAGGAGCAAGAGAAAGAGTACCGCTGGACCACTGAGTCTCGTTATCGGTCCAGGTATAAGTGGCGCTCTGGTTCCACGCATAGCGGAAATACTGCACCCCACCAGCGCCCCAGCCAAGGGCGTTAGTCCAGACAACGTTTGCGCCCTGACACGGAGTAGTCGTGCTCGGGGTAACGCTATTTGCGACAGGAGCCGGCGAGAGCGTATAGACAGAAGTAGTTCCAACATAGCTGGTAGTGTTGGCCCACGAACCTCTCGACTGACTGGTGTTGTCTCTGGCTGCTATGTCAAAAGTATATTGAGTGTTAGGGGTGAGGCCGGTGTTGTTAAATGATGTACCTGTGCCCCAACCATACACGGATGTATTATTGCGGCGAACGTTGACGCCGACATCGCCTCGGCGATAGTGGCAGCTTCCTCCATTGGTGCTGTCCGAATCCTCAGTGGCACCATCAGCTACACCGACGCCCTTATCCAGAGGAACAGCCCATGCCAGGTTGATCTGAGTCGGACTGATTACCTTCACGCTGGAGAAGCTGGGGTTATTCGGAGCAACGTTATCAACAAACACCGCACCCCAGGCGCAGTTGCCGGTTTTGTTGTATGTCCAACCACCACTTGAACCACTGGCCTGGCCCGAAGTTCGACCTGATTTGCTGATTCCGAAGAAGTGGAATCGTCTATAGCCAGTCACACCGGTCTCGGTATGAGACCAGCTAGCAGTGCTGTTGGTGGTAAATTTATAGTAAGTATCAGCGCCGGAAAGTCCTCGGCCCCACTGGTAGTATCCAGTTTTCCAAAATGGGATGAACTGGGCGGTAACCGTTCCGCTGGCGGTTACAGTAGTGTTGTTAGTATACAACGTCAGGCCGTGATCCGGATTGGCGACGCCGTTGAAGTTGGACAGCGTCATCTTAGGATACCAGCCGTCCTGTTCGTTGTAGATACTGTAGCCGTCGTAGCGGTGTGTCTGGAAGTCTACGCTGGGCTCTTCCTGGTTAGTATCGCCACCGTTGCGAAGGCTGATCGTGCCTTCCCAACCTCCGCCAGCAGGCCCTTGCTGGATCTTAAATAGCACCCTGCTCCAACCCGCCGGCATACCTTTCCCGCCGGTGACGTCCTCGTCGCGAGTTAATCCACGGTTGGTATCGTTAGTATGAATGACTGTGCCATTTAGCCACACCTTACAACCGTCGTCAGAACCGATTGCAAACCTCGGGCCAGCCCCGTTTGGTGCATATACCCAGGCCATAGCATAAGCAGCCTGGTTGGGATTTTTATTCCATAAGTTGCCAAAATTCAAGGTGTTAGCGTTGTTGCAGTCTCCGGCGTTGTGAGCCACAGGCTTCTTTCCGCCAAAGAGTCCGTCAACAATTGCTGTCCCTTTGTTTGTTTCGATGTAAGGATAGAAGTACAAGTTAGCTTCATCGAGACCGTTGGTGTTGGCCAGAGAGGTCGAGCTAAATGGACCAAGGACAACCCATTTATTGAGATATGACCATCGGTCACCGTAACCGTGAACCTGACCGACCATTGTGACGGAGGAGCCTTTAGGCTTACAAGAGTCAATATTTTCTGTAGTGTTGATAAAAACACCATTACGGTTAGCGACATTATCGACTTTGCCAGTCCAGAGGTTCAGCCAACCGCAACCTTGATCACAACCACTATATGTCCGCTTCGAAGCATCACTGGTGCCACCACCAGTGTTCAGGCTTCGTGCGAGAGAATAGGCAACGCTGCCGCTATAGTATCCCGGCCGCCAGAAATTCTGCACATAATAACCACGTCCGGCCCAAGTCCAGCCGTGGTTCCACGTGGCAGTTTGTCCGAACTTGGTGCCTGCCGTATTAATAGCATAGCAACACCAACTATCTTTGCTGCAACTGTATTGATATGCCCAGGAACCACTTCCATTCCCAAGGACCGGGTTCATTTCACCTGAGTTTGCCCACCACGCAAATGCCGGAGTGGCCAAAAATGTGGCAAATAGACAAACGCAGACTCCCGCTAAAATAAAAAACCTATAAATGCTTTTGTGCATTCAACCCCACCTCCCAAAACTGAAACCTCTTGGATACTACTAATTACTACTATTAAAAAATATGTAGCCACTAGAAGAGCTTAATAGTTACAGCGTTCGACAGGCTTAATTGCAGTCTGTTAGCGTCACCAGACCAGGTGCGATTCCGCAGAGATCGTAGAAGTAAGGCTTAACGGAACGAACTTCCGCGAAACCGTGAATGCAGGACAAAGAGGTGGTGCTTTTCTTTCCCTCACACCCAACGCATTTCTATCATACTCACTCAGAGTGTACGTATGATGCTCAAAGCAGTATTCGACTTTTGTGTGTATTTCTTTTACACATCTTCTATAGTCAGTATGCCAACTTTTGCTGGCTATGTCAACCGATAAATGTAGGTTTAGGTCGAAAAGAAACGGCTGTGTGCGGGGAAAGCGTCCCTTCGCACACAGCCGGTCTCACAAGTGAGAGCAACTCTACGGCTGGTCACCTTTCAAATAGAGGTTCCTTAGCATAATTAAGTAGTCGTTGTTGTCTGTGTAGCCATCCCCGTTAATGTCGCCAGCCACACCTGTGCCCCAGGCAGTGCGCAGCACAGCATAATCAAGGGCGTTGACTACGTTATCTCCCATCGGCTTGCCAGGGGTCACAAGGTCACCGCCACGCAGCACCTTGCTGCCAAGGAAGTCTATCTCGGCCTGGCCCTTGGTCATCGTCACATCGCGGCGAGAGCGCAGATGCCACGCTGTTTTGGCGCTGATTGTGGTGATCTCAGGGATATCGACAAAGTTATAGTACGCCTTGCCGCTGATGAAGTTCAAAGTCAGAGTCTTATTAACAGTGCCGTTCAGGACGAACGTCACAGGGCGGGTGCATTGGACAAACGATTCCTCAAGGCCTACAAGGCCCTCGATCTCGTTCTTGTTGACCGGGAAGTTCTTGGTGTCGTCAGACTCGTTACCGTAGGTGTCGGCAGCAACCACGGTGATAGAGTGCTGGCCGTTGGTCCAATCCTCATCAATAGTGCACGTGCCGACGTACTTGCCGGTGTTCGGATCGTAAGTCATGGTGATCGGAGTCTCGGAATCGTCGATATAGAAGATTACAGATGCCACACCAGAGCTGTCTGAAGCCTCGGCCTCTACGGTGACAGTGCCCTTCAGGAAGTTGTAGTTCGGCGCATCTCCGACATCGCTGCAGGTGACTGAGACATTGGTCAGTTCCGGACCCTCGTCGTCTGCAACGTAAGTTACAGTAACTTGAGCACACGATGCGCTCATACAACCCGTGGTGGTGTTTCTAGCCCTGGCATAGTATGTGGTCGTCTCAGTCGGGCTGACTGGAGAAGTGACTACCGTGCCGCCGCAGCTATCCTTATACCACACGACTTCTTCACCGCTGCCTACTGTTGCCGACAGAGCTGAAGAGCCACTGACTACGATAGTAGCGGGATTGGCCAGCGGGTTCGTCGGAGTGTTTGGCAGGGAATTGTCGAATTGCTGGCTTGCGACTTCGCTGATGTTTCCAGCCTCGTCGATAGCCCTGACATAGACCGTGTGCGGACCGTTTGACAGCGATGAGTAAACCGCAGGGCTGGTTTTAGTCTCAAAATTGCCGTTGTCCAGCTTTACCTCATAAGTAAGATCGTTGGTATCGGTAGAGCCGCCAAAAGATATGGAGGCGGTTGTGCAGTTGCTTATGTTGATGCTGGTAATGCCCGGCTTGGTCGGGGCAATGCTGTCGACTCTGAATCCAGTGGCTGTGGACCAGTTGGAAAGCATACCGGTATAGGCTGATGCCGTGGTGCCGGAAGTTTCGTCGAAGCGATAATAAGTCCACGGCCCGCTGGCACAGACGGCGTCTCGATACGCATAGCCGGACTGCGAAGCCTTGGCATAGTGATCGGATATCTCAGAGGCGGAAAGGCATCTGTCGTAGATGGCAAACTCGTCCATACGACCTTTATAGTAAGTATCCGCCTCCCAGTTGCTCTTGCCTATGTAAACATTTGAGCGCGTGATAGCCTCTGGCACAGACATCGGCCCTTGAGCTATCAGAGAACCGTTCTTATAGATTCGGCCCCACCCACTGGTATCAATAGTGGCTACAAAATGCTGCCAGGTGTTCAGGCTAATAGCGTTGGCACCGACAAGGATACCGGCACTCGTAGAACCACGATACAGGTAAAATCGTATATTATTCGTCGCTGCCTCGCGCGCTATCACGATGTTGTCAGCGTTGGGGCCATTACCCATATCAACAAACCTAGCCCAAGTTTGGACAGCGGTCGGATATGCCCAGAACTCGCAGGTGAATCCGCCACCGAAACTGTCATAGCCGGACGGAAGGCTGACGTAGCCATTTGTGCCGTTAAAATCTACCGACTTGCTCCCTGAATCACCCGAAAGCGCTCCCGCCTGATTAAGGGATACGCCGCCTTGATAGGTGGCGTTGAGATTGTTGTAGGCTCCGTCCATTACGCGGGTTCGATAGTATAATTGCCCTTCTGGAAGAGACGAAGTGGTGCCAGAGTTAGAGTTTGACGCGACCAGGTTCGTGTCGGCAACAATATTACTGAAGTTCGCCGCAGTGGAAACCTGCACCTGATATCGGCTCTGAGCGTTTGAGTCGACATCAGAATAGTTCCAACCGAGCGAAGGTGTCTTGGTAGTACACCAACCGTTTGATGGATAAGAGTTGTTGGCGGCGGTTGGGGCCGTATTCAGCACTTTATAGGCCCTCTGATACAGTCCATATCTCTGGTCTGGATCGTTCCCAAAACCCTGATTGGCGTTATTGTGAACGTACATTAAGTGATAATAGGTCTGCGGGTAGCCGTCTGGGATGGTGTAGTCCTTATACCAGCAGACGTTGGTTGCGTCCCACGTTGCATCTTGCGCGTTCCATATACTCCAGGTGTGATCTGTTTTGCCCAGGTAGGCCTTTGCCGACATGCCTGCATTGACATTGTGGATTCGAATCCAGTCTACATAGACAGTCTGACCGTTGGCTGCTCCAGTTTGCACGGGGTCGAAGCGGAATTGATGAACGGTCCCTGTCCAGGAGGCGGGCAATTTGATTGTGTAAACGTGCCATCTGTTGTCTGGATATATATTGAAATCGACGTGGCGAACTTCGTGCCAACCACCCGCTGTTCCGGACCAGAAGAACTGTGCTGTAGAGCCGCCGCTGGCCATCATTCTGATTGAGACATAGTTGGCTTTGCTGCAATCAATCGCCAGACCTCCAGAGCTAACTATGTGAGGATCGCCGCCGGTTATGCCAATTTTGAGGCGGCCGTTTGCTGCTTCTGGAGTAATATTGCAGTTATTTGCAACACTCCAGCCCTGGGTGGTCGAGCCATCAAAATCCCAGCTATAGTTGTCGCCAGTGCCCCAACTATCTGAACCGTATACGCTAAAACGCACCGTCTCGCCTTTGCGCTTGGCGCCGTTGTCCCAGCCGTCCGTAGGGCTTGGAAGTTTTCGAGAGACAGTGACTGTGGTGCGCATATTGCCATTGCTTGCGACTTTATCTCCAAACCATGAGACCAACTCCCGCACCATCTGATATTCTTCATTTGAGGTGCCTGTCTGAGTGGGACGGACATTGAAGTAAAGAGTCCACGTACCTCCAGGGCCGGTGCCGGGTTGTTTTGCAACTCGTGCGCCAGATAGCCAGCCAGGCCCAGAAACGACACCGGCGACACGGGCGAATCGGTCGGCATCTGTGTTCCAAGTCTGATACGCCGTGCTGGGATTGGTCATCTGGTACATCCACTGATAGACGTTGCCCTGGTACATATCGTTGACTACTGACTTGCTCGAATATATGGCATCGAGTTCGGGGTAGAATTGCCCTTCCTGGACGATGGTATCCATACTTCCGCCGCCGTCGGATCCAACCTCCAACCAATCGTCCCAATTATATGAAGGCCTTGTGGCCACTGTATGCGGACTTGGGAGTGCTAATCTTTGGTTAACAGGAGCGTTGCCAGAATAAGAGCCCTCCGAATAAGCCCAATGATCGGCAGACGTGTCTCCGGAAGCTCGAGGTGAGTAATTGTGCCTATAGGTTAAATACATGTCTCGGTATATGCCGGCACTGGACGTCGATATCCTAGCGCGATCTGTAGAATCACCGTTACCACCCCATCCCAACCAAAAGTTACCACATATTGCAGTTCCGGAATACTGCGTCCATCCTCCTTGCGAGGTCGTTCTGCTGCACGAAGTATATGGCGATCCCGCATAAACGACCGACGCGCACAGCGCTAATAGAATTACTAATAAAACGGATTTGATTATTACTCTCATTTATACGTGCCTCTTGGAAGGCGGCCAACTCACGCCTCATAATTTTCCACCCAAATAGTGGTTTATTTAGACCGATTTTTTGGTCTTGTTATTAAACGGCAAAGGTTGGTTGAACTTCGCTCGCTCGCAAAAGTCCAATCAACCTTAATATGCCGCATTTTAATCGCCCAGGCAACCTGGATCAAATACTACCTGATAACAGGTTGACCAATTACTGGATTCGCATTACTCCGGATCACCTTTCAAATAGAGGTTCCTGAGCATGATTAAGTAGTCGTTGTTGTCTGTGTAGCCATCCCCGTTAATGTCGCCAGCCACACCTGTGCCCCAGGCAGTGCGCAGCACAGCATAATCCAGGGCGTTGACTACGTTATCTCCCATCGGCTTGCCAGGGGTCACAAGGTCACCGCCACGCAGCACCTTGCTGCCAAGGAAGTCTATCTCAGCCTGGCCCTTGGTCATCGTGACATCCCGGCGAGAGCGCAGGTGCCACGCTGTTTTGGCGCTGATTGTGGAAATCTCAGGGATATCGACAAAGTTGTAGTACGCCTTGCCGCTGATGAAGTTCAAAGTCAGAGTCCTACTGACAGTGCCGTTGAGGACAAATGTCACAGGACGTGTACACTGAACTAACGATTCCTCAAGGCCTACAAGGCCCTCGATCTCGTTTTTGTTGACCGGGAAGTTCTTGGTGTCGT
The DNA here is from genome assembly GCA_050948905.1 of Armatimonadota bacterium. Classification (GTDB taxonomy): domain Bacteria; phylum Armatimonadota; class UBA5829; order UBA5829; family UBA5829; genus DTKD01. The sequence goes on from JBMNES010000001.1 coordinate 2,966,200, forward strand.
CAGACTCGTTACCGTAGGTGTCGGCAGCAACCACGGTGATAGAGTGCTGGCCGTTGGTCCAATCCTCATCAATAGTGCACGTGCCGACGTACTTGCCGGTGTTCGGATCGTAAGTCATGGTGTTCGGAGTCTCGGAATCGTCGATATAGAATACGACAGACGCCACGCCAGAACTGTCTGAAGCCTCTGCCTCCACTGTGACAGTGCCCTTCAGGAAGTTGTAGTTCGGCGCATCGCCGACATCGCTGCAGGTGACCGAGACATTGGTCAGTTCCGGACCCTCGTCGTCTGCAACGTAAGTCACAGTGACTTGAGCACACGACGCGCTCAGACAACCCGTAGTGGTGTTTCTAGCCTTGGCATAGTATGTGGTCGTCTCAGTCGGGCTGACTGGAGAAGTGACTACCGTGCCGCCGCAGCTATCTTTATACCAAACGACCTCCTCGCCGTTGCCGACCGTTGCAGAGAGAACAGAAGAGCCGCTGACGACGATAGTGGCGGGATTGGCCTGCGGGTTAGTCGGAGTATTTGGCAGGGAATTGTCGAATTGCTGGCTTGCGACTTCGCTGATGTTTCCAGCCTCGTCGATAGCCCTGACATAAACCGTGTGCTGGCCATTGGATAGCGATGAGTAAACCGCAGGGCTGGTTTTAGTCTCAAAATTGCCGTTGTCTAGCTTTACCTCATAAGTAAGATCGTTGGTATCGGTAGAGCCGCCAAAAGATATGGAGGCGGTTGTGCAGTTGCTTATGTTGATGCTGGTAATGCCCGGCTTGGTCGGGGCAATGGTGTCGACTCTGAATCCCGTGCCTGTGGACCAGTTGGAAAGCATACCGGTGTAGGCTGATGCAGTGGTGCCGGAAGTTTCATCGAATCGATGATAAGTCCACGGCCCGCTGGCACAGACGGCGTCCCTGTATGCATAACCTGACTGCGAAGCCTTGGCGTAGTGATCGGATATCTCAGAGGCGGAAAGGCATCTGTCGTAGATGGCGAACTCGTCCATACGGCCTTTATAGTAATCATCCGCAGCCCAGTTGCTCTTGCCTATGTACGCATTGGGTCGATGGACAACCTCAGGCTTCGCCATTGGCCCCTGGGCTATTAACGGACCGTTTTTATATATCTTGCCCCAGCCGTTTGTGTCGAGGGTGATAACGAAATACTGCCAGGTATTCAGCGCGATGGCGTTGCCCGCAACCAGACTGCCTATAGCCTGCGCGTCCCGGTACAGGTCAAACGTAAGATTGTTTGAGGTTCCCTGGCGTGAAATGACAAAGTTATTTGACGTTGGGCCACCCCCCATATCCAAAAATCTAGCCCAGTTGTTTGCAGCAGTCGGATAAGCCCAGAATTCACAGGTGAAACCGCCGCCGAAGCTGTCGTAGCCGGCAGGCAGGCTGACATAACCATTTGAGCCGTTAAAGTCCACTGACTTGCTGTTCGGGTCTCCTGAGAGCGCGCCAGCCTGGTTTAATGTGCAACCGCCCTGATAGGTTCCGTTGATGTTTGAATAGGCACCGTCCATCACGCGGGTTCGATAGTATAATTGCCCCTCCGGCAAAGACGGAGTGCTGCAAGAGTTAGCGTTTGACGCTACCAGGTCGGTATCGGCGATGATATTGCTGAAGTCGGCCGCGGTGGAAACCTGCACCCGGTATCGACTCTGAGGGTTCGCATCGACGTCGGAATAGTTCCACCCAAGGGTGGGTGTCTTTGTATTACACCAACCGTTTGAAGGGTACGAAGTGTTTGCAGCGGTTGGAGCAGTGTTCAGCACCTTATATGCACGTTGATACTGTGCGTAACAGCGATCCGGGTCGTTACCCTCGCTTTGGTCGGCATTGTTATTGACATGCATTACGTGGTAGTAGGTCTGTGGGTAGCCATCGGGGATGGTGTAGTCTTTGTACCAGCATACATTTGTGCCATCCCAGGTGGTATTCTGCTTTTCCCAAATAGTCCAGGAATTGTTTGTTTTGCCAAGCCACGCATAGGCAGTCATACCGGCGTTTACGTGGTGGATGCGAATCCAGTCTACATAGACTGTCTGGCCATTAGCCGCACCATTCTCGACCGGGTCGAAGCGGAACTGCGTCACCGTTCCTGTCCACGAGGCAGGGAACGCCATAGTATAAATGTGCCACTGGTTGTCTGGATATATATTGAAATCGACTTTACGCACACCTGACCAGTCTCCAGCCGTGCCCTTCCAGAAGAACTGCGCGGTAGAGCCTCCGTTAGCCTTCATTCTGATCGAGACGTATTTACACTGGTCAGTATTTATAGCCAGACCGCTGAAGCTGTGAATATGCGGGTCGGCTCCCGTGACGCCGATCTTTATCTGGCCGGACTCCTTAGTCAGAGTGGTGTTATTCACTGTATACCAACCCTGTGTGGTGTTATGGTCGAAGTCCCAGCTATAGTTGTATCCTGTGCCCCAGCTATCGGCGCCGTAGACGCTGAATCGTACGGTCTCTCCCTTTCTTTTTGCGCCGTTGTCCCAACCGGCAGTCGCCGATGGGTTCTTTCGGGTTACGGTGACCGTAGTGCGCATGTTGGAGTTGGTGGCGGGTTTGTCGCCAAACCATGAGGTGCCGTTGCGGATCATCTGGAAATCTTCGTTAGACGTGCCTGTCTGCGTAGGTCGCATATTGAAGTGGCAGTACATAACGCCGCCAGAAGGAGTGCCAGGCGCGCTGACGACCGCCCCAGAAGAATACCAACCTGGACCCGATACAACGCCTCCGATGTGGTAGAACTGGTCTTGTGCCCAGTCCCATGTCCACCAGGCATACGATGGGTTGGCCATATCGTATATCCATTTGTAGACATTACCCATATACATGTTAGGCTCTACAGACTTGGCCTGGTAAACGGCATCTAGCTCTGGATATAATCGGGCGACGTTGCATACTGTGTCCATTCCGCCGCCCCAGTCCGAACCGACTTCCATCCAATCGTCCCAGTTGTATGAGGCTCTCGTATTGACGGTGGGTTCGGTCCAACCGCCGGATCCTCTCTGGTTAAATGTCTGATTACCGCTATAAGAGCCTTCGGCGTAAGACCAGTGCAAAGCATTGGTGTCGCCATTGCTTCTCAGATTAAAACCGTGTCGATAAGTCAGATATTGGTCACGCCATGGGATTGCGCTGCTGTTGTACCACCTGCATCGATCAGCTCCATTGCTACCCCAGCCAACCCATAGAGTAGAACATCCTGCAGGTGCGGCATATTCCCCCCAACCGCCTTGAGAAGTGCTCCGGACACAGTTCGCCCAAAACGCTCCTGCATAGACGGTCGATGCACATAGCACTAATAGACAGATTAAAGCAACCCTTTTTACACCGCTCGTCATACTACTTCCTGCCTCCACACCAATTACAGATAGGCGGCCACTTCACGCCGTATTTTTAGTATCTATTCACCGATTACCGTACATGGCAAAGGTTGATTGAACTTTGCGAGTCTGCAAAGCCCAAGCAACCTTAGTATGCCGTGTTTTCATATTACAGTCAACCTGGTATTATTACGTATTTTGAACTACGGGCTGACTTTGGCGTGTATTCGACTTATTCAGGGTCGCCCTTAAGATACAGGTTCTGTATTAGTACCAGGTAATCGTTATTATCTGTGACGCCGTCACCGGAAATGTCGCCAATACTGTTATATCCCCAGGCTCCACGAAGAACTGCGTAGTCCAGAGCGTTGACGACATTGTCTCCAGCGGGCGAGCCTGGCGTTGGCAAATCGCCGCCGGGAACGTGGTTGGCGCCTGTGAAGTTGGCAATACACTGACCGTTGACCGGGGTCAACATCAGCCTCTTGCGCAGGCTCCATGCGGTCTTGGCGCTGATGGATTTGATGCCATCAGGAAGGTCGGTGAAGGAATACTCAGACTTGGCATTTATAAACGTCGGAGTAATCGTTTTGGTAATTTTACGGTCGACGCCGTTTTCCGTATAGGTTAAAACGAACTTCACATTGCGCGTAACAGGGTCTAAAGTAAGACCGTGGAGCGCGATTACGCCGTGGACCTCGTTTACATTGACATCGAAGTCCTTTTGAATCTCGATATAGTTACCGGCGTTGTCGGTCACTTTTACCGTGATCACATGTGATCCATTCGTCCACGAATCGGTGATCTCGGTAGAGTCGTCGGTATAGACCCCGTTGTCTTCGACCATTTCCACGTAGGCGCCGTTGTCGACCTTGAACTCTACTTTATTAACGCCGGAACCGTTGGTGTCGGCGGCTTCGACTTCAATGGTAATCAGACCCTTGAGATAATTGACATCACCCTGGCTCTCCGGGAGCAGAGTAGCGGTGGCCGTCGGGTCGGTAATGTCGTAGATAGTATTTGTGAGGCCGCTGCCTGCGGGATCGGCGGTCTTGTTGCCCGCGTTGTCCTCGGCAACTACGCCGAAGTAGTAGGTGTCCTCACTGCTCACCGTGTAGTTGAAGGAACCCGCGGCGGAATTGGAGGTAAGACCCGTCGCTCCCCAAGTTCCTCCGGAGCCTTTTTTGACCCACAGCGTAACTTCCTTTACGCCGCTCTCGGAGTCGGAGACGCTATATGTCACCTCAATCGGCGAGGTGTTTGTTGCCGCGGGAGAAGAGACGCTGTTTATAGTCGGAGGGGTGCTGTCCATAGTGAACGAATCACTGGCGACCTCACTGATATTGCCTGCCTCGTCAATTGCCCGGACGTACACGGTATGTGCGCCGATAAGTTGATCGAACGTTGCCGGGCTTGTGGCGGTGGCAAATGTGCCGTTGTCGAGCTTGACTTCATAGGTGAAGTCGTTTGTATCAGTCGAACCGCCGAAGTATATCGCGGCAGTGTTTCCGTTGATTTCTATATTGGTGATAGTCGGTTTGGTGGGAGGAATGCTGTCCACTCGGAACCCGGTGCCGGTTGACCAATTTGAGAGCATGCCAGTGTAGGCTGATGCTGTTGTGCCGGAAGTTTCGTCGAAGCGATAATACGTCCACGGCCCACTGGCGCAGACAGCGTCTCTGTATGCAGAACCTGACTGCGAAGCCTTCGAATAGTGATCCGATATTTCAGAAGCGGAAAGGCATCGGTCGTATATGGCAAACTCGTCCAGCATGCCCTTATAGTAAGTGTCCGCAGCCCAGTTGCTCTTACCAATGTAACATTTGGTAAGATTGACCACCTCTGGTACGAACAACTGCCCTTGTGCAATCAACGAACCGTTTTTGTATATTCGCCCATAACCTGTGGTATCCAGCGTTAACACGAAATGCTGCCAGGTATTCAAGCTGATAGCATTGGGAGCGTAAAGGGCTTGCTCGCCAGCGTCCGCCCGTCGTACAGATAATGCCAGGTCGTTGCTGGTGGAACGACGAGCTATGATGATATTGTCCATCGGAGCGCCGTTTCCTATATCCAGGAACCTCGCCCAGTTTTGGACTGCGGTAGGATATGCCCAAAACTCGCAGGTAAACCCACTGCCAAAACTGTCATAGCCGGACGGAAGGCTGACATAACCGTCAGTGCCGTTAAACTCCACAGACTTGCTGCTCGAGTCGCCTGAGAGCGCGCCCGTTTTATTTAGAGAAACGCCTCCCTGATAGGTGGCATCGAGATTGGAGTAGGCTCCATCCATAACTCTGGCCCGGTAGTACAACTGGCCCTCGGGAAGAGAAGGAGTGGTATAAGAACTGGCATTCGACGCGACTAGATCGGTGTCGTCGATAATATTACTGAAGTTCGCAGTGGTCGAAACCTGCACCTGATATCGGCTCTGAGCGTTCGAGTCTACATCGGAGTAGTTCCATCCGAGCGACGGAGTCTTTGTAGTGCACCAGGCGTTTGAAGGATAGGAGTTGTTGGCAGCACTTGGAGCAGTATTCAGAACCTTATATGCCCTCTGATATTGCCCGTATCTCCGATCCGGATCGTCACCGCAGAGCTGGTTAGCATTATTTTTAACGTGCATCACGTGATAGTAGGTCTGCGGATATCCGTCTGCAATGGTGTAGTCCTTATACCAGCAAATGTTAGTTGCGTCCCACGTGGCATCCTGCTCGTTCCAGATGTTCCAGTTGCCATTAGTCTTGCCCAACCATGCTTTCGCCGTCATTCCGGCGTTGACATTGTGAATGCGAATCCAGTCAACATAGACCGTCTGACCGTTGGCCGCGCCATCTCCTACAGGGTCGAATCGGAATTGAGTTACAGTTCCTGTCCAGGAAGCTGGCAGCTTGACAGTGTAAACATGCCATTTATTGTCCGGATAAATGTTAAAATCCACATGGCGATCTCCACTCCATCCGCCTGCTGAGCCTGACCAGAAGAACTGAGCGGTAGAGCCGCCGCTAGCCATCATTCGTATCGATGCATAATTTGCGTTGCTGCAATTAATCGCCAGGCCCGGTGAGCTATGAATATAGGGGTCGCCGCCCGTAATGCCGATTTTGAGGCGACCATTTCCAGCCTCTGGAGTTAAAGTGCAGTTGCTTCCAACAGTCCAGCCCTGAGTAGTCGAGCCGTCGAAATCCCAGCTATAGTTGTCACCCGTGCCCCAACTATCCGTCCCATATATATTGAAGCGCACTGTCTCGCCTTTGCGCTTTGCTCCGTTGTCCCAGCCGTCTGTTCCGCTTGGAATCTTGCGAGAGACGCTGACCGCGGTGCGCATATTGGAGTTGCTTGCAGGTTTGTCTCCGAACCAGCAGGTATTTTCATATACCATTTGATAGTCTTCGTTTGAATTGCCGGTCTGAGTGGGGCGGACGTTGTAATACAGAGTCCACGTGCCACCAGGAGCAGTGCCCGGATTACCAGCAACTCTTGCGCCGGATAGCCAGCCTGGCCCGGATACCACACCGCCAATTCGAGCAAAGCGGTGGTTCGCCGAGTTCCATGTCCACCAGGCCGAACTGGGATTGCTCATCTGATACATCCACTGGTAGACATTGCCCTGGTACATATTGGTGACTACTGACTTGCCGGAATACACAGCGTCGATTTCGGGATAGAACTTTCCTTTCTCGACAACGGTATCCATACCGCCTCCGCCGTCTGACCCGACCTCCAGCCAGTCGTCCCAGTTGTATGAAGACCGGCCGAGGACTACTGTGTGCTCATAAGCGCCAGAGCCCTGCTGGTTGACCGGAGCGTTGCCAGAATAAGAGCCTTCGGAATAGGCCCAATGATCGGCGGATGTATCGCCGTTGGCGCGCTTTCCGAACAAGTGCCTGTAGGTCAAATACATATCGCGGGCTACCCCGGCGCTGCTTGTTGAGATGCGAGCTCGGTCTGCCCCATTACTGCCCCATCCAATCCAGGAACTGCCACACTCGACGTAGAAAGTGGGATATGTGGCCCAGCCCCCTAGCGAGGTGGTTCTAGTACAGGATTGGTACGCTCCTCCCGCATAAACGGAGACGGAAAAACAGAGGATTACTACAACAACTAACAAAACCTTCGAACAGATACTTCTACTACTCATTGCAAAACCTACTTCTCTTACATACTGTTTAACTTACATTCTGGCACTACTTTATTTTGTTGTGGCCGGGGATGGCTCGTTGTAGAATACGTAGTGCCCCATCGTCACCGGATCGGTGAGGGTGCCGTCCGGTTTTTCAATGGCAAAGCAAAGGAGGGCCTGGCCCTGAGGATACTTGTTGTCGATAAACAACCGACTCGAATATATTAAATCGCCCTTTTTGCTGTCCCCATCCTTGATCTCATCGCCGGAATCACGCATCGCTACTGCAGTGCTGCTTTTTAGTGCGGTTTCTATTACGGAATCCATCAATTCATCGGCAGGGCTTTTCTTGCTTGCCCCTTCGACGCTGTTTCCCGGGCCGTCGCCTCCGCCGTGGGTATATTCGGCGTAGACAACGGTGTCTGGCACCGACGGGTTCTTGACTGGCATATCTGCTGCAGACGCATCAGTCGGGGTGCTTAAAGGCTGCTGCGGGAAGACACCGACCAGGGTAGCGATGGCTGACTTAAAAGTGTGCCCTGCGAGCAAAGCGCCGGGGTTTTCCAGTTTCTTCTTCGGCTTTTCAGCGGTGTCTTTGGCCTCCTCGTCCGGTTTGACAAGGTTCTCCATCGACGCGTGCAGTATAAAAGTTGTGCCTTCGTTGCTGGTCATGCTCTCGTACCAGCAATCCGCGACTATAGGCCCCTCTTTCGGGCCATAGGTGGTGGTGAATTGCCAGTTGAGAATCGGCTTGCATTCCTCTCCCGCCTTACCTTTAATGCCTGCCCTAAGATGGACTTCATAAGTTTTTTTTGCCTGCAAAGGCTCATCGGGTCGAAATACCAATCTCCTGCCATCTACTGTGACTTTGCCGACTACAGGCTTACCCTGGAACGGAATCACCTCTACGCTGCTGTCGACGACCGACGCGGGGTCTAATTCGTTGGTGAATACCATAGTAATTGGGGCGTTGGTCGGGGTGTCCATGTCGTTAAAACGTGGATATCGCGCGAATACCTGCAAAGGCGCCGAGGAATCTTCCATCCCTGACTTAGTAGAAAACTTCCATTTGTAAGGCTTGTCGAGTGCGACGCCGCTGGTATTTTTTAGACTCATCGGCAGTGCGATCTCATAAGCCGTGCTGGGAGCCATACGGAACAAGAGCACACAGGATACTTCATCCGGGAATACAACTGCACTATCGGGGATATCGCTGAGAGGTTTACCGTTTACAAGGATAGATTTTCGATCAAACGATTTTTGATCGGGTATGCCGTTGAATTTAACGACAACGTTAGCCCCTGCGCTTACGCCAGTCTGGCCATTCGAAGGCGCAACCCCAACTACCTCAAACGCAGCCCAGGCGGCCGTAGATATAATAATGGCTAGTGACATAGCCAGTACTACCCGCGTGCACTTAATCAAGCGCATGCACGTTTGAAACCCAAAACAAACCATACGCAATGCTCCATTCTTCGGCTTGCGCGGATAAGTATTAAAACACCTATCTCACGCGCATGACCTGCGAAAGCGTGTATTATTTACACACTTATCCTATTTTAGTATGCCGGGTTTGCAGTAGAGTGTCAACCTGGTAATTTTGCCAGGGCTGCGAAAATATGGAATGCAAACGGAAGGTCGCTGCCTTCCGTTTGCACTGAATCGACATTTATTCCACGTCGCCTTTCCGATACAGATTTCGCTGCATTATTAGATAGTCGCTGTTATCGGTCACACCGTCACCGTTTATATCCCCAGCTTCGCCGTATCCCCAGGCTCCGCGCAGACTCGCATAATCCAACGCGTTTATCACATTGTCACCCAGCGGCTGCCCCGGAGTGGCCAAATCCCCTCCCAACAGCTCGTGAGTTCCCGTGAAGTTCGCCTCCGCCTGGCCGTTAACTGGGCTGACGAGAATGCGCCTGCGCAAATGCCACGCGGTTTTGGCACTGATGGCTTTAACCCCATCCGGAATATCAGTAAACCAATACCCAGCTTTACCTGTGATGAAACGGGGTGTGATTGTCCTGGTGATCTTCGCATCCGTGCCGTTGTTGTCGTAAGTCAAAACGAACTTGACGGTCCTGTATATTGGAGCTCCCAGGGTCTCTTCCAGGCCGATAACGCCGCTTACCTCGTTTTTATTTACGGTGAAGTTCTTGACCGCATCGGCGTAGTTTTCGGCGTTGTCAGTGGCTCGCACAGTGACAGAATGCGGCCCATTTGGCCAGCTTTCGTCGATATCGAACTCGGCAACATAGCTGCCGTCGACAAGCTGCATCCCCACGAAAGCGCCGGAATCAATGCGGCACTCGACTTTTTTAACCCCCGAATCGGCATCCTCCGCAAGAGCAGTGATGGTAACAGTTCCTTTGAGGAAGTTGTAGTTCGGGGCCTCGCCGACCGCCGAAGCGGACAACTGGGCCGATACAGTGGGAGCGTCGACGTCCGTGAGCAGCTCATACGGCCCAAAAGCGACAGAACCGTTGCCAACCCCAGCGGCGTTATAGGATCTCACATATAGATAGTAAGTCCCTGAAGTCGCCGGCAGATCGGTAAGCGTGCCCGAAGACCACGCCGTGCCCTGGTTTTCGCCGATGAAATCGGAGTCCGAAGAACTCCATTTATACATAAATTTCGTGATCTTATGATTACCGCTTGCGCCAAATGAGTTTGATGTAATGTTTGGCCAGGCCGCCATAGCGTAGGTGCCTGCGGCTGGGACATTTATATTGACACCAGCCTGAGGTGCCTCAGCCAAAGTATACACCGAAACCGTACCAGCATAAGCGGTCGAGTTATTCCAGTTACCTCTTGACTGGTTCGTGTTGTCGCGAGCGGCTATGTCGTAAGTGTACTGGGTGTTGGAATCAAGGCCACTATCCTGCTTTGATGTATCAGTTCCCCAGCCATAGATCGCAGTGCCGTTTCTGCGAACCTGAACCCCAACGTTTCCAGCTCTGTAGTGATTCGAGCCGCCTTCAGTCTTGTCGTAAGACTCCGTGGCGCCATCTGCGATATTGACGCCGCGATCCAACGGCAGATTCCACGATAGGCTGATGGCATTTGCACCGCTGGCAGCGGCGTTCGCAAATGAAGGGGTTTGCGGAGCAAGATTGTCCACATATACATCCATATAGTTGGCTGGCCCGCCATCGGACCATCTCCATCCACCGGTCTTTCCGCTATCCTGGAAGCTGGTCCTGCCGGATCTGCTGACAGAGAAGAAGTGGAATCGCCTGTGGCCGGTTACATTGGCCTGAGAATGCGACCAGGTGGTGCCACTCGAAGTCACGTCTGTGTAGTTTGTTCCACCAGAGATACCGTAACCCCATTCGAAGTGCATCTGTTTCCATAGCGGAACAGGGCCACCCTGCACCGCCGTTCCGCTGGCGGTCACAGTGGTATTGTTTGTAAATACGCCGTCGCCGGGCTGCGGGTTTGATAATCCACAGAAGTTGGCAACGTCGATACGTGGATACCAAGCGTCCTGTTCGTAGCCAAGGCCGTAAGTCTTGACGCCGTTTACTGTAAATGTATTGACACTGGGCTCGTTCCAGCGGTTATCTCCGCCGTTTCGCAGGCTGATCGTACCGGAAAAGCCGCCGGTTCCGTTGTGTACCTTAAACAAAACCCGGTTCCAGCCTTTGTTGAACCCTATTCCACCAGTGACGTCTTGATCACGGATCAAACCCCGCAACGAATTGTTATCGTTGATGAGTGTACCGTTAACCCAAACACGGTTACCGTCGTCTGAACCGATGTCGAACTTGGGGCCGGCCCCGTTTGGAGCATACACCCACGCAAATGCGTAGGCGTCGGCGTTATCGGCACCATAGGCAGATGCGTTGCCCTTGAAGTCAAGGATATTGGCATTATTACAGTCGCCCGTTGATACCCGACCCGGCGTCTTGCCGCTTAATCCAAGACCTGTTGCAATTGTGTTGCCGTGGCTTGTATCGACGGCAGGATAGAGATACAGCCCGGCTTCTCCCCATGCGAAGTTGCGATTGGCTGTGTCGCTGACGCTGGAAGAAGAATATGCGCCGAGGCATACCCAGTCGTTGATATACTGCCAGCGCGCTCCGTATTGCTTGACCTTGCCGATACTGGTCGCTCTGTAACCGCAGTCTGGATTACAGTTGCCTGACTGACGACCTTCACTTTTATCTGCGTCGACATATACTCCGTTAAAGTCGGCAAGGTCCGCTGTGGATGCGTTGAGTATATTATTCATCCCAACAGGCGCTGGACACTCATCCAGCCACGTATACCAATTGCCGACGTTACCATTGGTTCTTCTGGTGTTTATCTTTACGCGAGAAGTACCGTGAGGGCCAACGTAAAAATCAGTAACTACATGACCTCTTCCAGACCATGTAAATCCGGGATTCCAGGTCGCGTTAAAACCACGGGCTGTACAGTCCACAAGGTGTTCGTAAATATATAATTCTTCTCCTTCAGCGGCGAATCCGTTGTGGCTCGGCCTGCCTTCCCAGTTGTACGTAAAACCTGGGGTGCTCACACCGGTTTCTTCAGGTGGATCGACTACGCCGCCGCCAGAGCCGCTAACTGCGATTGATTTGCTGACTGTCGGGCCAAACCAGGCATAGCCATCTCGAACCATTCTCCATTCGGTGGTGTAGGTTCCTGGAATGGCAGGCGCGGTCAGAATGTAGTTGAACGTATAGGTCGCGCCGGGTCGGACACCACCTGATATGCTGACGCGACCGAAACTGGCGAACGGATCGCTGTCCCCTACTGCTCCCAGTTTGAAGCCGCGAGAGGTGAACCACATTACGCCCCTGTTTCTAAGAGTCACCGAGACGTTATAGCTCTGACCGGCTACCATAGATGATGGAATGTTGTCCGAAACATACTCACAAGAATATTTGTCCCAGGTCGGGGTGTTGCCGAAGTAGGCACAGATTCCCTTATAAAGCCCCCACTCCGCCACCGATCGGAAGAAATCATCGACGAGGTAGGAGGCATCCCGTGAACAGTTATCGTGAAATGCAAGCTCGATCAGTACGGCAGGTCGATTGGGAATTCGTATCTCACCAAAGCCTCCCGCCGAATCTTTGACGCCGCGGCTGGCCCATCCACTTTCGCCCGGATATATAGACCGAATTGCATCGACAACGTTATTTTGAATTGCCGTCGCAAGGTTGAGGCTGTTTGCAACGTGTGCCGGTTTCTCCATTTGCGAGTCGCGATAGGTCTCAGTGCCGTTGGCTGTTCCTCCGCCGCCCGCATTCGTATGACAGGCGACGTAGATGTCGGCTCCGTTGTAATCTGCCCAGAGAGGACGCGCACGGATGTCGTCGCTTGAGCGATCAACGGCCGTGTCGCCGCCGGTGTTGCCAGTGTAGCTTGCCCATACGCTGCCTGGAGCGCCAGCATGTCGCAGCCAACTCTGCGCACACATCTTCCACCACGGATAGCCCGTCTCCGGATGGCAGCAGTCACTCTCGTTGAGCTGGCGGACGCTGGTTACTGTAGCTCCGTCCTGGGTCAGATACTGCGACAGAAACTGCGTCAACCTGATGCTGTTGGTATCCTCCAGGATGTCTTCCCCCCAACCACATGTGATCGCTCTCTGCCAATACCAACCGCCACCGTTCCAGAACCGCCCGTGAGACGGCCCTATGCAAATCTTCCGGCCCCCTAATCCAACCCCGGATTTGCGGTAAACCGCTGCTGGCGGAGCGCCAACATTCGGCGCGGATGGCAAATAGCTTGAGAGAGGACGCCCATTACAGGTTAACTGTATTGAATTGATCCACTCAAAGTCACCAATCGTAGAGCGAAACTGGTCGAAGATATATTTCAAGCTGGCCTCGCTCAGAGTGCCGACAATCTCAGAGGAGAGATCGATAGAGACGGCGTCCTGCATTATGGATAGCTTTTGTATTTTAACTCCAGCCGGTATCGCGGTCTCATATCTCGCTGCCGCCTCAAGTTCGTTCGGCCCATCTATCAACAGGCGTATTGCTGCTTCCATTGGGCTCATACCCACGGGCACGTAACGAGGAACCGCGGTGAGTTCCCCATCATGATAAAGCCTGATGTTTACTATGTCCGCCGCATTAACTGCTGTCGCCATTGTGACTATCAGCAAACTGATTATTACAATTACGTTGCGTTTGCTCACGATTGATATATTCTCCTGTGTATTATCACGTTGTATTATTGCCAGCCACTATCTACAGATATTATCCAGATGTGTCACTAGCAATTAACCTATTTTAGGATGCACGATATATGGCCGTATGTCAAGACATATTGCCACAACATAGATCGCGAATATACTCCGCAATATACCTGATAATCACAATGAAAACGAGATCACAGCAGGGAGTTCGTGTGTGGAGATTAAATGAGGCGGCGTACAGATGAGCAGCAATTGACCCGGAGCCGAGCAGCCACCGGGCCAATCACCTTACATATACTCAGTCGCTTTTTAGCGCTTGGAGAACTGGAACCCTCTCCGCGCTCTCTTGCGTCCGTATTTCTTTCGTTCTTTGACTCTGGGGTCTCGGGTGAGAAAACCCTGTCTTCTCAGCGGTGTGCGCATATCTGCGCCAGCCTGTAGAAGCGCAACGCTGATACCGTGCCTGACTGCCCCAGCCTGGCCGACGATTCCACCGCCCTGGCACTTGGCAACAACATCAAAGCGCCCGACAGCGTCAACGGCCTCAAAAGGCTGATTGATCAGCATTTCAAGGACCTTTCGTCCGACATACTGCTCCATCGGCACTCCGTTGATAGTGATGTTCCCCTCACCTGGAGTCAGCCATACCTTGGCCGTGGCGTTTTTTCTATGACCCGTTCCGTAATATCTCGCGGTTTCTTCCAATATTATCCTCCGGAGTCCGGCGCTGTTTAGCCAAAATCTCAGCCTCCCAGCCCGTGACCTGCCAATGTTTAAACCGTTAAGCTATTTTCAGCTCTTCTGGTTTCTGGGCTTGATGATTGTGTTCAGGCCCGATATGTATCTTCAGCTTGCTTAAAATGTCATCGCCGAGTTTGTTATGCGGCAGCATCCCTTTAACAGCCCTGCGAATGGCTTTCTCTGGCCACTTCTCGAGCAGTTCCCCTCGTGAGATGCTCTTCAGACCGCCCGGATAGCCGGAGTGCCTGTATATCCGCTCCGCCGGTTTATTGGTTCCAACCAGCAGACACTTCTCCGCATTCACAACAATCACATGGTCGCCGCAGTCTACGTGTGGTGTGAACGTAGGCTTATGTTTCCCTCTCAGGATCTTGGCCGCCTCAACCGCCAGCCGCCCAATAGGCAAACCAGCAGCATCAATCACATACCACTTCCTGGCGATATCTTCCCGCTTAGCGAAATATGTACCCATCGTATCCTCTTATGTATTCAACTTCCCGCAAACACAGTCCGCGGGCGGGCGCCGTCTTGCCAGCTTGCCTGCGATCGGCCGCCTCAAGTATATTCTTCATATCACAGCCGGCTCTAAGGCCAAGCCCCACTTCAGTCAACGTCCCAACGATTACTCTTACCATCGACCTGAGAAACGCATTTGCCTGCACAGTGATCTTCACACTGTCTTGCTCGCGTTCCACTTCGATGCGCTGCAAATCCCGAATCGGGTTAGTTGCATCCCTGTCAGCAGATGCAAAGGAACTGAAATCGTGCCTGCCGATTAGCGCCTTCGCAGCCTGCTGCATAGAATCCACATCCAACAAATGTCTAATGTGCCAACTAAACCGGGCCCTCAGGGCGTCGGGCACTTCGCGGTTCAGTATACTATACTCGTATGTCCTCGAAACCGCGCAATACCTCGCGTGAAAACTATTATCTACCTCAGACGCTTCAAGCGCTGCTATCGACTCTGGCAAAAGCGAGTTCATCGCCAAACACAGCCTGTCGATTGGCACAGTGCCCTCGGTTCGAAAGTTTATCACCTGCCCTGCGGCGTGAACTCCCGCATCCGTTCTGCCGGAACCGTAGACCGTAACCGGTTCTTTAACGATCCTGCTCAGCACTCTTTCAAGCTCCGCCTGGATCGTCGGCGCCTCCGGCTGATACTGAAACCCAAAGTAATCGGTGCCGTCGTAGCTCACGACGACTTTCAGGTTGCGCACTAGTCTACAGCGAGTTCCAACTTCACAACCGACGCTGCGTCACCTCGGCGATACCCGATTTTGGTAATCCGAGTAAATCCGCTCTGTTTGTCGGCGAACTTAGGCCCGACCACGTCAAAGAGTCGTTTGACCGGGTCATTTGCTAACATTTCTTCTCGCATCTTCCTCTGCGCAGCCCCACTGGCTCTCAGCATACCCTTAGGGGCCTGCGGAGCCGGCAGCAGCTTTCGCGCCTGTCGTTTGGCGTGCATAGAGTCCTTTTTGGTCAGAGAAATCAACTTCTCCGCAATAACCCTGGCCTCTTTGGCCCGAGGCTCGGTAGTCTCTATTGCCTCATACATTATTAAAGATCTGACCAAACCACGCAACAGCGCCATCCTCTGATCGCTCGGCAGACCTAGTTTTCTTCCAGCAACACGATGTCGCATTCGTCTCTATTCCTCTTCTTCTGCGGCTATCTCATCTTCCGCGTCTTCTGCATCCACTTTTTCGAATGAGAATCCCTCGTCTTCATCCGTCTCTTCAGGTGGCAGAATCTTCAGCTCGCTGCGATCCCCAACCGGCTTGAGTTCCAGATTCAGCGAAGCAAGTTTAGCCTTTACTTCGTCGAGAGACTTCTTGCCGAAGTTTCTGATGTTCAGCAGATCAGCTTCGCTCAGCTCGACCAATTCTCCGATAGAAAGAACATTGGCTTTCTTGAGGCAGTTATATGTGCGCACCGAGAAATCCAGTTCTTCAATCCGTGCTTCAGGCGGCCCAGGCACATGCCCAGCCGCAGCATCGCCATACTCCGGTCCCAGGCCCTTATGGGTCCTGGCGAAGTCAAAGAAGAGCTTGATCTGTCGATCAAGTATCTTCGCAGCGTGGCTAAGAGCATCGCTTGGCATAATCGTGCCGTTGGTGGTAACCTCGATTACCAGCCTGTCGAAGTTGGTCTGATGACCAACCCTGCACGGGTCTACCGTATAGCTGACCCTTCTCACCGGCGAGAATATCGCACCCACAGGAATGACCCCGATGCTCGGAGTTATGTTTTCCTGATGTTCCGGCAACACATATCCTTTGCCCATTTCGACGGTCATCTCCGCCGACAGGTGAGATACCTCATCATTGAGCGTAGCTATATGCACCTCAGGGTTCACTATTTTAATTTCCGGCGGAGTCTGTATGTCCGCACCCGTCACATCGCCGGGGCCGTGAACGTCCAGTCGAACCTTAAGCGGTTCGGTGTATGTGCTGGTGGAGTCCATTTCCACATACAGTTCTCGCAGGTTCAGTATAAGCTCAGTTGTATCTTCCTTTACACCGGGAATCGTCGAGAACTGATGCAGCACCCCATCAATTTTGATAGAAGTAATAGCCGCACCCGGCACCGCCGAAAGAAGAACCCTGCGAAGTGCGTTGCCTATAGTATAGCCGAACCCCTGATCCAGCGGCTCGACGGCATATTTGCCATAGGTCTCGCCGTCTTCCAGTATTTCAATGCGCGGCGTCACCATATCCATTATTCGGTCGCCTCCGTTTTACCTAGAATAGAACTCGACAATCAACGATTCCTGAACGTCCGTGTCGATCTCATCTCTAACAGGCGCTGTGAGGATCGTTCCTTTCATCTGATTCGCGTCAAACGACAGCCAGGACGGCACGCCCTTGGTGTTTTCCAACGCCGCAACCAGAGGCGCGATCTTTCTTGCGCCTTCAGCGACCTCTATCGCCTCATCGGGTCGTACCTGATATGAAGCGATATCAACTCTCTTACCGTTCACCAAAATATGTCCGTGGCACACGAACTGTCTGGCCTGCGACCTTGAAGTCGCCAAACCGAGTCGGTATACCGTATTATCCAGCCGCATCTCAAGAAGCTGCATCAACACGTCGCCGGTAACCCCCGGTCTGCGGATCGCTTCCTTTATATAGTTGCGGAATTGTCGTTCTCTTACGCCATAAATCCTGCGCATTTTTTGCTTCTCTCGAAGCTGGACGCCATAGTCGGAAAGTTTCCTCTGCATCCCCTGGCCGTGCTGTCCCGGAGGATACGCTCTCCTCTCGACCGGGCACTTACGGGAATAGCATTTATCGCCCTTTAGATACAACTTTACGCCTTCTCGTCTGCATTTTCTGCAGACAGCGTTGCTATCAGTTGCCATATGTTAATCGTCTCCTAAGATCCACTTCAATTCGAGGAGTTCTAATAGACCCCTCTCCGAGCCAACTTAGACTCGCCGCCTTTTCGGAGGCCGGCAGCCGTTATGTGGAATCGGCGTGCAATCCTTGATCAAGCTGACTTCAAGGCCCGCAGCCTGCAGCGAGCGTATTGCCGTCTCTCTGCCCGAGCCAGGTCCGCAGACCATCACGTCAACTTTTCTCATACCGTGTTCCATCGCTCTGCGCGCCGCAGCTTCCGCTGCCAACTGCGCTGCAAACGGAGTTCCTTTTTTGGTGCCTTTAAAGCCCACCGTGCCGGAACTCGCCCACGAAATCACAGCGCCCGTCATATCGGTAATCGAAACAATCGTATTATTAAAAGTACTCTGGATGTGCGCGACTCCCTGGAGAACATTCTTTTTCTCCTTGGCTTTACCGCGGGTCCCAGATGCTGCTTTTCTGACCATAGGGAACCTCCTTACGACTTCTTACGCCGAACGCCAATAGTCCTCTTCGGACCCTTACGCATTCGAGCGTTTGTCTTTGTTCGCTGGCCACGCACAGGAAGCCCGCGCCTATGACGAAGGCCCCTATAAGAACCGATCTCCATAAGGCGTCGAATGCTCATAGTCAGCTCGCGTCTCAGGTCTCCCTCTACGCGATATTCGCCTTCAATCACCTTTCGCAGATCGCTAATTTCGCTCTCCGTCAGGTCACGCACACGGGTCTGCGGATCAACGCCGGCCGTGGCAACGATATTTTTAGCGCTGGTCAGACCAATACCATAGATATAACACAGCGCATATTCTATCTTTTTGTCCCTCGGGAGATCTACACCTGCAATTCTCGCCAAGCTACGTTAACCTCCTTCGAAGGTACTATTCACCTTCGAGATACACAACCCCATCTCAGCCCTGTCGCTGTTTATGTTTGGGGTACTGTTTACAAATAACCCTGATCACGCCTTTACGCTTGATCACTTTGCACTTGTCACACATCGGCTTAACCGAAGCTCTTACCTTCATCTATGTTACCTCTCGAACTCGTAGCAGCGCCGTCCTCAGCCCCCGACACTCCGGAAGTGATAAATCGGGAACCAGCCGCGAGGCCTTTGCCCTACTTGTAGCGATATACTATCCGTCCACGGTTTAGATCATACGGGCTCAGTTCAAGCTGCACCCTGTCTCCGGGCAAGATTTTAATGAAGTGCATTCGAATCTTACCCGACACGTGCGCCAATACCGTATGCCCGTTCGGCAATTCTACCTTGAACACCGCATTTGGCAGTGACTCCGTAACACGACCTTCAACCGCAATCGGCTTTTCCTTAGCCATAATCAGAACCTGGCCTCCTCCACAGGCAACATCGTCAGAATATCCGGGCCACTTTTGGTGATCGCAACAGTATGCTCAAAATGAGCCGACAACGACCTGTCCTTTGTAACAACCGTCCAGTTGTCCCGTAAAGTCTCAACCTCAAAACCGCCGATGTTTACCATAGGCTCAATGGCCAGCGTCATCCCTTCTTCCAGCCGGACACCTTTTCCCGGCCTTCCATAATTCGGAACATTCGGCTCCTCATGCAGACTTCGCCCGATTCCGTGCCCCACCAGGTCACGAACCACCGAGTAGCCCCGCTTCTCAGCATACGCCTGAATCGCATGCCCAATATCTGAGAGTCGATTACCGACCCTTGCCTGCTCAATTCCCTTAAAAAGCGCCTCTTTGGTAACCTTCAAAAGCGCGCTGGCCTCGTTAGATGCCTGCCCTCCGATCGCCACCGTAACGGCAGAATCGGCGTGCCATCCATCTATTATAACCCCAAGGTCAATACCCACTATATCTCCCGGCAACAACAACCTTGCCCCGGGGATGCCATGCACGACCTCTTCATTAACCGCCACACAAACCGTGTTGGGGTAGCCTCGATAGTTTTTGAAGGAACCAATGCCCTTATACTTGCGGATCAAATTCTCCGCCATTATATCAATATCTTGCGTAGTTGTCTTTCCAGGCTCTATACCCTTTGCAATCTCATCAATACACCGGGCAACCACGGCCCCCGCCGCTCGCATCTTCTCAATTTCAGCCGGTGTTTTTCTAATAATCATTTAATTGCCAAGCGCCGCCTTAACATTTCCGAAGACATCCGCAATCTCGCCGGTCGCATCCACGTTTTTCAGAAGCCCAGATTTTTCATAATAGCCAAGCACCGGGCTGGTCTGCTTGTCGTATACCTCAAGCCGATTTCTAATCGCGTCCGGCTGATCATCTGCGCGATGAACCAGCTTCGCACCACACTTGTCGCATATTCCATCGACAGCCGGTTTCTTTGTATCAACGTTATATGGCTCGCCGCACGCCGGACATACCCGGCGGCCCGACAGCCTGCGAACAAGCTCTTCATTGTCCACCCGCAGGTTGACAACCGCATCCAGCGGTCTGTTTATCTCCTGCAGAGCTGCATCCAGCGCCTCCGCCTGGGCCACCGTCCTGGGAAAACCATCCAAAATGAAGCCCTGATCTCCGATAGACTGCAGCTTCTCCTTAGCTATCGCTATCACGACCTCGTCAGGAACCAGTTCCCCTTTCTCCATATAGCTCTTCGCCAACAATCCAACCTCTGTCTTATTGGCGACAGCCTCGCGCAATATATCACCAGTGGATATATGCACCGCATTATACTCCTCAGTCAAAAGCCCGGCCTGAGTACCTTTACCCGCGCCGGGCGGCCCAAACAGTACGATTCGCAAAACTATTCCTCAATCAAACTTCATTGGTCTATTCATTCACGATTATAAGTCGCCTGCCACCATCGACAGGCGACTTATAATTCAAAGGCATTTATTTTATGAAGCCTTCGTAGTGCCTCATCAACAGATGAGACTCGATGGCCTGCATCGTCTCCAGCGCCACACCGACTACGATCAACAGCGAGGTTCCACCTATAAGGCTGAACGTAGTCACCCTTAGCCACTGCGGGATAAGGTACTGCATAAGCGCGATCACCGCAAGGAAGACCGCTCCCGCAAGGGTTATGCGAGTCATAATCTTATCCAGATAGTCCTGAGTAGGCTTACCAGGTCTGATTCCTGGAATAAAGCTTCCCCACTTCTTCAGGTTGTCCGACACTTCCTTAACGTTGAAAGTGACCGCTGTATAGAAGTAGGTGAAGAATATAATGAGCGTCGCATAAGCAAGCGACCCCCACCAGGTCACTCCAGGCTGTATCCCGTGTGCAAAGTTATACCAGAACCCCTCGTTGACACCACGCTGGATCAGGCTAACCACGGTCATCGGGAAATACATAATCGACACCGCGAAGATGATCGGGATAACCCCGGCCGAGTTGATCTTCAGAGGCAGGAAGCTCGAAGATCCGCCCATCATCTTGTTACCTACGATCCTTTTTACGTGTTGAATAGGAATCTTGCGCTGGGCCTGGGTGATTGCCACAATAAAGGCCACGGTCCCTACAAACAGCGCGGCAAGCACTGCAATGACCAACCAACGATGGTTGGATATACCTTCAACCTGAATGGTCTGCCAAATCTGCGCAGGAAGATATGCGACAATACCGGTGAAAATCACGACCGACACGCCGTTACCAATACCCCTGTCGCTGATCTGCTCGCCCATATACATAAGAAACGAGGTGCCCGCAACCAGGACTATCGCCATCTGCAGCACCTGCCACGGCGAAGTGCCGATCAAGGCCCCGTGACTTCTCAGCAGCATAGTGGTGCCATACGCCTGGAACAGCGCCAGAACACCAGTCAGCCACCGTGTATATAGCCTTATCTTCTTCTGTCCGGATGCGCCTTCTTTCTGAAGGGCTTCCAGTTGAGGAATAGCAATCGTCAGAAGCTGCATAATAATCGACGCGTTAATGTAAGGCATAATACCCATCGCGAAGATTGTATACTTCTTAAATGCTCCACCAGTAAACGCATCGAACAGATTAAACAGACTGTTATCGCCACCAAACATCTTGCCCAGGGCTTCAAGGTTGACTCCTGGCACGGAGATATGAAGTCCCACGACATAGACGGCAAACATCGCGAACAAAAAGGTGATCCTCTTCTTTAGGTCCGGGATTTTGAATGCCGCCATCAACGATGCTAGCATCTATAGTACCTCCGCCGTTCCACCGGCAGCTTTTAGTTTCTCTTCAGCAGTTTTGCTGAATTTGTGAGCACGAACTGTGAGAGCTTTGGTAATCTCTCCGTTGCCAAGAACCTTTAGACCATCCTTGAGGTTCTTGATTACACCGCTGCTTATGAGAAGTTCGGGGCTGATCTCTGTGCCCGCATCCAACTTCTCAAGGTCATCAAGGTTCACAACCGCATACTCTTTGCGGTTGACATTCCTGAAGCCCGGTCGCTGCGGTAGTCGGCGGTGCAGAGGAGTCTGCCCACCTTCAAAGCCCAGTCGGGGCGACGCGCCTGTGCGCGCCTTCTGGCCTTTATGGCCCTTGGTCGAGGTCTTTCCCATTCCAGAGCCGATACCGCGCCCCACTCGCTTTCGCTTGTGAGTTGCACCTGGCGCAGGACGCAAGTCGTTAAGTCTCATTTATTTTCCTCCACCGGTTCCTGCAGAGTTTCCACATCAATCAGATGCGCCACTTTGTTAATCATACCAAGAACCGCCGGGCTTTCCTCCTGCACGGCAGATGAGTTCATCTTACCAAGCCCGAGTGCAGCCACTGTCGCTTTCTGCCTTTTATTATAACCTATAGGACTCTTTTTCAGAGTGATCTTAAGCATCGTCCTCAAGCCTCATCTTCGCGACCTTCAACAGCCGCCTCTTCGATTTCCTCAACGATCTCCACCTCAGCGAAGTCCGTTGATTCTTCCTGTCGCTTCCTGGCCAGCCACGGCACTAGTTCCTCCAGGGTCTTTCCTCTCATTCGGCACACGTCTTCAGCAACCCTGAGGTTCTTAAGACATTCCACCGACACCCAGGCCGTGTTAATCGGGTTGGGAGACCCCAGGCTCTTGGCCAGTACGTCTCTGACGCCAGCCAGTTCGAGAATCGGCCTGACAACGCCGCCAGCGACAACCCCGGTTCCCGGAGATGCAGGCTTCATTCTGACTTTAGCCCCGCCCATACGCATCTCTATTTCGTGAGGAATGGTAGTCCCCACCATCGGAACCTCGAACATATTCTTCTTGGCGTTTTCCATGCCTTTTCGGATAGCGTCCGGAATGCCCCTGGCCTTGCCCAGACCCACGCCGACGTGTCCAGCACGATCGCCCACTGCAACAAGCACGTTCCAGCTCAAAGTCCGGCCGCCCTTGTGTGTCTTTTGAACCTTGTTAGTACGGATGACCTGCTCTTCCAGTTCAAGCGCATCCGGATTGATCTTAGGCATAGCCCCTCCAATCAAGAAACATGAATCGTGAATTGCCAGCGTTGTGGCTCTTAGTCAACTCAATCGCAGCAAAACTCACAATTCCCTTATCTGCACTGCCAACAACTTTGTTAGAATTTGAGACCGGCTTCTCGCGCACCTTCCGCAAGTGCAGCAACTCTGCCGTGATACTGATAACCGCCGCGGTCGAATACGACCTGCTCAATGCCCTTTTCTTTCAGCCTGTTCCCGACGAGCTGTCCGACCAGCTTGGCCGATGCGATATCGCCTCCGTTAGGAACCTGTGCTTTGATGTCCTTGTCCAGGCTCGACGCCGCAACTATAGTAACTCCCTGCGAATCGTCTATGACCTGCGCGTAAATATGAAGCAGGCTCCTGAACACGTTCAATCTCGGCCTTTCCGACGTGCCAATGACGCGGTTTCTCAGCCTATAGTGCCGCCTCTTCCGAAGCGCCTCTTTTTTTAACATTCCAAACCCCCAGGCTTCAGGTTTTCAGGTGTACTTATCGTTTAGCTTTGCTGGTCGCAAGCACCTATCTCGCCTGATAACGAGCACCCGACGCCACTACAGCGACCCAGCACTAAACGATATATTTTACAACAATCAACAGTTTCGCGCCATCCTATTAATTATAACGCGAACACCGATTTTGCGCGAATTACTACTTGCCCGCGGCTCCAGCCTTGCCGGCCTTCTTGCGAACAACCTCTCCCTGGTAGCGAATACCCTTGCCATGCATTCCCTGCGAGACAACGTATTTGTAAGGCTCCGGCGGTCTGATGGCGCGGATTTCCGCAGCCTGCTGCCCAAGCACTTCTTTATCGATACCACGAACGATGATAAAGGGTATCCTGGTGTTGGTTTCCTGGCCGACCTCGAAGGTGATTCCCTCCATGGGCTCTACGGTCGCAGGCTGAGCATAGCCTATCGACAGCACCAGATTTTTCCCTTGCAGCTCGGCGCGATAACCCACACCAATAATCTGCAATCTCTTCTCATAACCCTGCGTCACGCCGATCACCATGTTGTTGACCAGCGTACGGGTCAGCCCGTGCAAAGCTCGATGGTCCCTGGAATCCGAGGGTCTCTGGCAAATTATACGGCCGTCTTCTACCTTAACGGCAATAGCATCAGGAAGGCTGCGAGTTAAAGTGCCCTTCGGCCCCTTAACTGTTAACTCTGCCCCAGCCTGGCTAATCTGCACTCCGCTCGGCACTTGTATGGGCAATTGTCCAATTCTACTCACGACAACAGTTCCTCCACTCTACCAAACGTAGCACAATACCTCGCCGCCGATGCCCTGTTTTCTGGCTTCACGGTCGGTCATAACTCCTTTGGACGTGCTGATAATAGCAACGCCCAACCCTCGAAGAACCCTGGGAACCCTGTCGCGCTTTGCATATACCCGCAGCCCGGGCTTGCTGACGCGCTTAAGGTTGCTCAGGATCATTTCCTGCTTTGGGCCATATTTCAAAGCGATCTTCACTGTCGGAAACTGCCGATCCTTGATCTGCTCGAAATTTTTTATAAAGCCTTCACCGTGGAGAATTTTCACTATCTCCATATTCAGCTTTGAGGCCGGCACTTCTACAAAGTCGTGCTTCGCTGAGTTTGCGTTCCGAATCCTCGTAAGCAGGTCGGCCACAGGATCTGTCACGGTCATTCTTGATCCTCCGTTATCGGGCCGCCGCAAATATTTATGTTAACATTTTGTGCGACCTGATGTCAAACGATTTGTTATTTTTAGACTACCAACTACTCTTAGTTACGCCAGGGATAAGTCCCTTATGCGCCATTTCACGGAAACAGATTCGGCACAAGCCAAACCGCCTTATATAGCCTCTAGGCCGGCCACACATAGAACAGCGGTTATACGCTCTGACCTTAAACTTCGGCGTGCGCTTCTGTTTCTCAATCAGGCATGTTTTTGCCACGTGATCACTCCTCTATGGTTCAGAGTAAGGCTGCCAGGCAGCCTTAACTCGAGAATCCTTATTCTTCCTTCTTAGCCTTCTCAGCGTCTGCTATTACCTGCTGCGCCGCATGAGCCGGCATCTCTTCGTAATGCGAGAACTTCGATGTGAACTTCCCACGGCCTCTGGCAATCGATCTCAGATCGATCGAGTATCTCATAACCTCCGACTGCGGAGCCTGAGCTCGGATCAACTGCCGTCCAGCTCCCGCCGGCTCCATCCCCAAAACGCGCCCGCGCTTGGTGTTGATATCGCCGATCACATCGCCCATATACTCTTCAGGCACCGTGATTTCCAACTCATTGATCGGCTCCAGAATCACCGGGTTCGCCTTGGCCGCAGCAGCCTGAAATGCCAGCACACCAGCCAACTGGAAGGCCATATCCGACGAGTCTACCGTATGGAAGCTGCCGTCGTAACAGGTGACTTTCACGTCTACCACCGGATTTCCGGCCAATATTCCCCTGCCCAACGCTTCCTGTACACCTTTGTCGACCGACGGAATCCACTGTCTGGGAATCGCTCCGCCGACGATAGCGTCGATATACTCGTAGCCGGCTCCTCTGGGTTGAGGCTCCAGGCGCAACCAGCAATCTCCGAACTGACCACGTCCACCAGTCTGCTTCTTATGACGCCCCTGCGCCTCAGCCTGAGTAGTGATGGTCTCCTGATAGGCCACCTTCGGGGTCTCAGTCTCAACCTCTACACCGAACTTACGCTTAAGGCGCTCCACGACAATATCGAGATGAGTCTCACCCATTCCGCTGATCAGAGTCTGTGAAATAGCGGCCTCACGACTAGTGTGGAACGTCGGGTCTTCCTCGGCGAGCTTCTGCAACCCAGGGCCGAGCTTATCCTCATCGGCCTTTGTCTTCGCCTTAACCGCCAAAGAATAGACCGGGTCCGGGAACGCAATCGGCTTCAACTTGATTGGCTTGGCCTTCTCGCACAGAGTATCACCAGTCGAGGTGTCCTGCAATTTAGCCACCGCACCGATGTCACCTGCTCCTACAAACGCAGTCGCTTCCTGATTCTTACCAGACAGGAAATAGACCTGCCCGACCCTTTCCTCACGCTCTTTGTTGGCGTTGAAAATGTGGGAGTCCGATTTTACCTGGCCCGAAAATACTCGGAAATAGGTCAGCTTGCCAACATAAGGATCGGCCATCGTCTTGAAGACCAACGCACAGAACGAATCGTCAGCGCTTCGCTTTTGGCCGTCAACTCCCTCCACCGCCGGAACCGCAGCCGGACTGGGCACGCTGGATACGATAAAGTCCAACAGAGTGTCAACCCCAACCATCTTCATCGCTGAGCCGCAGAGCACCGGGACCACCTTGCCAGTCCTCAGGCCGACTTCCAGCCCCTTGGCGATATCCTCATCGGAGAGCATCCCCTCTTCGAAGTATTTCTCCATCAAAGAGTCGTCCATCTCCGCAACCGACTCGACCAGCGATTCTCGCATAGTCTCAATCTCATCGGCCATATCCGCAGGAATCTCAGCAGGGCTGATCTTGCCGTTGGCCCAGGTATAGGCTTTATGGCTCAGCAAATCGACTACGCCAGAGAACTTGTCCTCCGAACCAATCGGCAACTGCAGCGGCGCTACGCTTGTTCCGAACTTATTTCGCAAAGCTTCCAGCGTTCGCGCGTAATCGGAGTTCTCTTTTTCCAGCTTATTTACGAAGAACAACTTAGTGATGCCAGCCTCTTCGGCGAGGTCCCAGCCGGTCTCGGTTCCGACTTCGATCGTGCCGGAACCATCTACCACGAGCAGAGCGGCCTCTACAGCTCTCAAGCTGCCTACAACATCACCCACAAAGTCCGGATATCCCGGCGTATCAATGAAGTTGATCTTCGTTTTCTTCCACTCGCACGGCAAAACCGCAGCGTTGATGCTCATTTTGCGGGAAATTTCATCCTGGTCGAAGTCGCTGACAGAGCTGCCGTCATCGATTCTGCCCATTCGGCTGATAGCCCCGCTCGCATAGAGCATAGCCTCAGCCAAAGACGACTTGCCTGTACTCTGGTGGCCCACAAGTGCAACATTTCGAATATCGTTAATAGGATATGTTTTCATCTCGCTAGGCCTCTCTCAGAGGCAGGCCAAGGGCCTTTAATAGTCCTCTGCCTTCTTCGTCAGTTTTAGCAGTTGTCGCAATGACGATGTTCATTCCGCGCGTTCTATCAACCTTATCGTAGTCGATTTCAGGGAAGACCAACTGCTCTTTGAGTCCCATCGCGAAATTTCCGCGCCCGTCGAACGAGTCCGGCGCTATTCCACCGAAGTCACGGATTCTTGGCAACACCGCATTGAACAATCTGTCAAGAAACTCCCACATCATAGCCCCGCGCAGGGTCACTTTCGCTCCCACACGCATACCCTCTCGAAGCTTGAAGTTCGAGATAGACTTTTTGGCCTTTGTGATGGCGGGTTTCTGCCCTGTGATCAGGGTCAAATCACCAACTGCCGCGTCGAGGAGCTTGGCGTCTTGGGTAGCCTGGCCAACGCCCATGCTGACGACGACCTTGGTGAGCCGTGGAGCCTGCATTATGTTACCGTAGCTGAACTGTTTCATCAAAGCCGGCACCACTTCATCTTTGTATTTGTCTTTGAGTCTAGGCATTCGTCAACTCCTCTAGTCGTCCACAAACTCTCCGCATTTGCGGCAGCTTCTCACCATTGTTCCGTCGCTGCCGGCGCTGCGTGCAGGTCTGGTCTCTTTATTACACTTAGGGCACACCAGCATAACCTTCGACACACTGACGCCCAAAGGCATCTGCATTTCGCCAAGCTGCTGTTTGACCATAGCACGCGAGCCAGCGGAGCGCGGTTTTTGATGGCGAGTGACGACGTTTATGCCATCCACGATCACCTTTCCCTCCTCGGGTATGGTGCGTATAATCTTACCGCGCTTGTCTTTATCCTTTCCGGACAGCACGATGACCTCATCGCCTTTCTTCAGGTTCATCTTGCCTTCGTAAACAGGTTTTTTCTTCTTCATGACTGCGTCTCCGTTGCTAGTTCAAGCTGAACCTTCACAATACCTCAGGCGCCAGCGACAGTATTCGCATAAACCCCTTGTCGCGCAATTCTCTGGCCACCGGCCCAAAGATTCGCGTTCCACGCGGTTCGTCAGTGTTGCTTATCACTACTGCCGCATTGTCGTCGAATCGAAGTATTGATCCATCCGGTCTTTGAATGTCGTTTTTGGTTCTCACAACCACACACCGGACGACTTCGCTCTTTTTAACCGTCGCTCCCGGTGTGGCATGCTTCACCGCACCGATGAAAATATCTCCAATACCCGCATAGTGCGGATTTGATCCTTTGATTACCCTGATGCACAGGATTTCTCGCGCTCCCGAGTTATCAGCCGATCGTAATCTCGTATAGGGCCGTATCATTTCCCGATTCCTCTCCAGTAAATAACATACATTTAATCAGCCACCGAACAGCGCCCAAACTGCGCCCACGCTGCAAATGCGTTGATTTACTTGGCCTTTTCAACTATGCGAGACACCCGCCATCTCTTTTGCTTAGAGAGTGGCCTGGTCTCCATGATCTCGACGGTGTCGCCAATGCCGCACTGATTCTCTTCGTCGTGCGCCTTAAACTTGGTCGTTCGTCGCATAATTCTTCCGTAGAGCGGGTGTCTTACCAGCGTCTCAATGGCAACCACCACGGTCTTATCCATCTTGTCGCTAACTACGCGCCCGCTTCGAAGTTTTCTTCTCGCTCTATCCATGCTAGGATCCCTTGCCTGCCTTTAACTCGCGGTCGCGCTTCTCACACAGAACTCGCGCCACGTTCTTTCTGGCATTTGTTATAGCGTGCGGATTGTCAAGCTGCTTCAAGGCAATCTGCTGCCTCATCTTATACAGGCTCTCTCGCTCCTGTTTAAGGATGTTGTCCAGCTCCACATCTCCAGCTTCTTTGATCTTTTTAACGAACTCAGATTGTCTCACTAATGCTGCCCTGCTCTTTCTTGGTAACGAACCTGACCGCAAACGGCAACTTGTGCGCAGCCAGCCTCATGGCTTCTCTGGCCAACGACTCATCGACACCAGCCATTTCGAACAGCATCCTGCCCGGCCTGATAACCGCAACCCAGCCTTCCGGGGAGCCTTTTCCGCTACCCATTCGGGTCTCAGCCGGCTTCTTGGTGATCGACTTATCCGGGAAAACCCTGATCCACACCTGCCCGCCTCTCTTGACGTGCCTGGTGATTGCTACTCTGGCAGCTTCTATCTGATTGGAGGTCATCCACGCGGCTTCCAGAGCCTGTAGACCAAACTCGCCGAAGTCGATTCGAGTTCCGGCAGTCGCACGGCCCTTGCGCGAACCTCGCTGCTGCTTTCTATACTTGACTTTTCTGGGCATCAGCATATCAGTCCTGCCTCCTCTCGCCGCCGCGACCTCCGGCACCACCGCGTCCGCCAGCGCCTCGAGTGCCCCTGCGGTCAGTTCGTGCGCCACGCTCGCCTCTGGGCGCGCGATCGTCCCTGCCCCGCGGGCGAGGCCTTCTCGCTGCCATCAACTCTTCGTCTGTAGGCTCAGCGCGCTTGGTTCCCGGGAGAATGTCGCCCTTATAAATCCATACCTTGACGCCGATGTTGCCATACGTCGTTGACGCTTCAGTGAAACCGTAATCGATATCCGCACGTAGCGTATGAAGCGGAACTTTGCCGGCCTTGTCGCCGTCGACTCTGGCCATTTCAGCGCCGCCCAACCTACCGGCGATGCGAATTCTGATCCCCTTTGCGCCCATTCGCATGCTTCGGAATACAGCCTGCTTCATGGCTCTCTTGTAAGAGATGCGCTTTTCGATCTGCTCGGCGATGGACTCCGCCACAAGCTGTGCGTCGAGTTCGGGTGACCTAATCTCCTGAACGTTGACGTGGACCATCTTGCCCTTGCTGATCTTCTCGATATCCATTCGCAGCTCGTCGATTCCCTTGCCGCCACGGCCGATTATAATTCCCGGCCTGGCCGCATGCACCGTAATTTTCATCTTGTTAGCGGCTCTTTCTATCTCGATTCGAGAAACCCCAGCCGCGTTCAGATTGGTTTTGATGTGCTTGCGAATCTGAGCATCCTCAAGGAGCAGTGCGGGGAACTCCTTGGTCGCGAACCATGTGCTGTCGCTTTCGCGAATGATTCCTAAGCGAAAACCAATTGGATGTACTTTCTGTCCCAACTACTCTCCTCCTTTGGCGTCCGTATCGCCTTCGGATTTCTTTGCGCGAGTTGCCCTTTTCTTAGGGGCTTCGCTCACGGTTTCGGTTTGGGCCTCTGCAACCGCAGCGGCAGTCTTACCACCTCTGCGCGGAGCCTTAGCCGTGCGAGCGACTTCCTTGCGCTTACTCTTTTGTTCTGGCTTAGCCTCAGTCTCTTCTACGTGAATGGTAATATGGCTCAGCCTCTTGACCATCCTGTAACCGCGCCCCATCGGCGCGTATCTTAACCGCTTCATCATCGGGCCGCCGTCCACGACCGCCTTAGCGACTTTCAGGTTCTCAGCATCCATATGATGATTGTTCTCAGCGTTGGCCACGGCCGACATCAGAACCTTTTCAATAAGTCGCGCTGCGAAATTAGGCGTAAACTTCAATATCGCTAACGCCTCTTTCGTGTCCTTACCTCGTATCGCATCGATTACGAGGCGGGCCTTCCGCGGCGACGTGCGCACGAAACGCGCCTTTGCATATGCCTGCATTACGATTGGCCTCCCTACAAAATGCGGAGCACTCCTGCCCCATCGCGGTGAACACGGCGCCTCCGCGCAGTGGATTCAGCGCCCGTGTTCTCTCCACGCAAACCCGCGTCATCAGCGGGCGTCAACACAGCCCTTCAGGGCATTATTTCAAAGCTGTCGAACGCTCGGTGTGATGACCGTGACCTCTAAAGGTTCTGGTCGGTGCGAACTCACCCAGCTTATGTCCAACCATATTCTCAGTAATAAATACCGGAATATGCCGTCTTCCGTCGTGAACGGCGATAGTATGGCCGATCATCAGCGGGAAGATGGTCGATCGTCTGGACCAGCTCTGGATAATCCGCTTCTCACCCTTTGCGTTCATCTCTTCGATTTTCGAAAGCAGTTTTGGGTCCGCATACGGCCCCTTCTTAAGCGAACGCGCCACTAGCTATTCCTCCTACTTGCTGCCTCGTCTGCGTACAATGTATCTATCTGACTGCTTGCGGCCGCGAGTCTTCGTGCCGTGAGCAGGTTTGCCCCATTTGGACATAGGCGTCTTGCGCCCGACAGGAGCTTTGCCCTCACCACCACCGTGTGGATGGTCTCTGGGGTTCATGACTACTCCGCGGACCCCTGGCCTGATCCCCTGCCAGCGACTTCTACCGGCCTTGCCTATGGAAATGTTCTCATGTTCGACATTGCCGATCTGACCAATGGTCGCCTTGCAACCGATTAGTATGCTTCTGACCTCACCAGAGGGCAGCCTCAACTGAGCATATCTGCCTTCTTTGGCCATCAACTGAGCACCGCTGCCGGCGCTGCGCACGATCTGCCCACCCTTGCCGAGCTTCATCTCGACATTGTGCACAATTGTGCCCAAAGGTATGTTTTTCAGCGGCAGGCAGTTGCCCGGCTGGATATCAGCGGTCTCGTCCGAAATGATCGTGGCTCCGACCTTAAGCCCAATCGGCCATAGAATGTATCTCTTATCGCCGTCAGCATAGTGGATCAGAGCGATCCTGGCGCTGCGATTCGGGTCGTATTCGATTGCAGCGCACTTGCCCGGCACACCAACTTTGTCGCGCTTGAAGTCAATAACTCTGTACTGCTTCTTGTGTCCGCCGCCCTGATGTCTAACGGTCAACCTGCCGGTATTATTCCGGCCGCCAGTCCGCTTAATCGGCTTAAGGAGCTTCTTTTCCGGCGTCGTCTTTGTAATTTCCTCGAAAGTCGAGGACGTATAGTAGCGCCTTGCCGGCGTTATCGGTTTATACACTTTGATAGGCATATTTATGCTCCCTCGAAGATGTCGATACGCTGCCCGGGCTTGAGGGTGACGTAGGCCTTCTTCCAGTCAGGTGTCTTACCCTCTGGAAATCGACCAACTCGCTTTGCCTTGCCCTTAACTCGCAGCGTATTTACCTTAGTCACATCGACAGAGAAAATCTTATGCACAGCCTCAGCGATTTCTATCTTGTTAGCGTTAATATCAACCTCGAAGGCGTATTTGCCCATCGGAGCGATATTCATGCCTTTCTCCGTGATGAGAGGTCGTTTTACGATCGAATATGGATCCTTCATCCTACGAAGACCTCCTGCAATTTTTCAACAGCGCCGCGAGTCATAACGACTTTGTCCGCGTTAAGGATGTCGCGCACGCTAATCGCCGGCGATATTCTCAACTCGACACCCGGGATGTTTCTGGTGGATTTCCTGACCTCGTCAGTCAGAACATCCAACACCAGAAGCGTCTTACCATAAGCGCCAAGACTATCAAGTATACCAACCATAGTCTTAGTGCTGATCTTGTCGAGTTTCAATTCTTCAATCACTATGATGTCACCGTCGACAAGCCTTGCAGACAGAGCCGATTTGATGGCCCCTCTGCGCATCTTCTTAGGAAACGCCTTCGCGTATGAGCGCGGGTGCGGGCCAAATACAACACCGCCATGGGTCCAGTGCGGAGCCCTTGTAGAACCCTGTCTAGCCCGGCCGGTTCCCTTCTGCCGATACGGCTTCTTTCCGCCGCCGCTGACCTCATCTCGAGTCAGTGTATTAGCCGTGCCCTGGCGCTTGTTGGCCTGCTCGGTGACTACGGCCTGATGCATCAACGGGACATTTGCAGCGACTTCAAAGACATCGCTGCGAAGTTCGATCTCGCCGACAGACTCGCCAGACATATTGTGCAAGTTGATTTTAGGCATTATTCTATCCTCCCACCATTTGTCTGGCTATAAGCAGCAGTCCACCATTCGCGCCCGGAACTGCTCCTTTTATAAGCAGCACGTTTCTAAACGGATCCACCCGATGCACAGTCAAACCTCTCTGGGTGACCTGCTCATTTCCCATCCGGCCTGGTCTTCGAGAACCTTTGAAGGTTCTTGCAGCATCCGTAGCTCCACCGGACTGTGGCTTGCGATGCACCATAGAACCGTGGGTCATATCCGCACCGTGGAAATGATAACGTTTAACCGTACCTGCAAACCCCTTACCCTTAGATATTCCAGTAACCTTGACTATATCTCCGGGTTTGAAGATATCTGCCCTGAACTCCTGGCCGAGTTCAATTTCTTCGAGCTCATCAGCCGGCACTTCGCGAATATATCGCTTCAGAGCGGACTCTGATTTTTTGAACTGTCCTTTAACCGGCTTTGTGACTCTTTGCTCTTTGACTTCTCCGAACGCTATCTGCACGCCCTCATAACCATCGTTTTCCTGAGTCTTGATCTGCGTAACCACGCACGGACCAGCCTCAACAACAGTCACCGGAACAAGCACCCCGTTCTCGTCAAAGACCTGGGTCATCCCCAGTTTCTTTCCGAGTATTCCATTGATCATTTGAGATCCCCTAATCTGCGCCATTCGTTGATCGAACGGCGTCATCGTCGCTCACGCTGTATCCAATCCAGACGCCATAATAGCGTCCGAACCAGACAAAGCCACCTGGCTAACAGCGGCGGAGCCTAAAGTTTAATCTCGATATCCACTCCACTAGGCAGATCAAGACGCATAAGCGCATCAATCGTTTTAGGCCCAGGGTTTAGAATATCAATCAGCCGTTTGTGCGTCCGAGTTTCAAAGTGCTCCATCGACTCTTTATCAATGGTCGGGCCGCGGTTGACGCAATAGATGTCCTTTTCCGTCGGCAACAGCACCGGACCCGAAATCCTGGCGCCTGTCCGACGCACAGTCTCCACGATCCGCTCGGCACTCTGATCCAGAATCCTGTGATCGAACGCCTTCAGCCTGATTCTTACCTTGTCTTTACGCATAACTATTGATTCTCCGGTTCTCGGTGGCCGAGAGGGCGCAACTAACGCCCTCCCAGCCCATCCAAGTGAATCCTATTCCATAACCTCGGAAACGACTCCGGCACCCACGGTGTGGCCGCCCTCGCGAATCGCGAAGTTCAGACCCTGCTCCATAGCGATCGGAACTATCAACTCTGCAGAGATAGTCACGTTGTCGCCAGGCATCACCATCTCCATACCCTCAGGCAACTCCAGAGAGCCGGTCACGTCGGTGGTGCGGAAGTAGAACTGAGGTCGATAACCCTTGAAGAAAGGTGTATGACGACCGCCCTCTTCCTTGGTCAATACATAAATCTCAGCCTTGAACTTGGTATGAGGCTTAACAGAACCCGGCTTGGCAATAACCTGACCGCGCTCGATGTCCTTGCGATCAACACCCCTCAAAAGAAGACCAACGTTGTCGCCAGCCTGGCACTCGTCCATCATCTTGCGAAACATCTCAATACCAGTAGCAACCGTCTTGCGGGTCTCGCGAATACCAACGATCTCAACCTCAGAACCAAGCTTCAGATTCCCTCGCTCGCAGCGACCAGTAGCAACAGTGCCGCGGCCTGTGATCGTGAAAACGTCCTCGACAGGCATCAGGAACGGCTTGTCAACGTCGCGAGCAGGGGTCGGAATATAGCTGTCAATCGCTTCCACCAAATCCCAGATCGGCTTGACAGCAGCGTCATCGGCCTTGCCACCATCCAGCGCCTCAAGAGCCTTCAGAGAAGAACCCGTGATTACCGGCAGATCGTCGCCTGGAAAACCATACTTCGACAGCAGCTCACGCACCTCAAGCTCGACAAGCTCCAAAAGCTCAGGATCGTCGACCATATCAGCCTTGTTCAAGAAAACAACAATATAAGGAACGTTGACCTGGCGAGCAAGAAGAATATGCTCCCGAGTCTGCGGCATAGGCCCGTCAGCGGCGCTTACTACCAGCACGGCTCCGTCCATCTGCGCAGCGCCCGTGATCATGTTCTTGATATAGTCAGCGTGACCAGGGCAGTCCACGTGAGCATAGTGACGATTGTCAGTCTCATACTCAGCATGGAAAATGTTGATCGTAACGCCGCGCTCCCGCTCCTCAGGAGCTCGGTCGATCTGATCGTAAGGGGTATATTTCGCAAGTCCCTTAGACGCCAACGCCGCCGTAATGGCAGCAGTCAACGTAGTCTTGCCATGGTCTACATGACCAATCGTACCGATGTTTACGTGCGGCTTAGTCCTCTCAAAACGTTGCTTAGCCATCTTTGTTGCCTCCCGAACAAATGTCGAATGTGATAGATATTTTTTATTAACTCTTAGTTAAGTGCTTGCCAGTCATCTTCAGCACGAGCTGATCTGCCAACTGGTCAGGGACCCTGTCATAATGAGAAGGTTCCATCGAATAGGAGCCCCTACCCTGTGTCGTCGACCTCAAAGCAGTGGCGTATCCAAACATCTCCGAAAGCGGGACCTTGGCCAAAATCTCCTGAGTGCCACCCGGAGCGATTTCCATATGTTCTATGCTGCCGCGGCGCCCGTTAATATCAGATATGACATCCCCGATATAATCGTCCGGAACCATAACTTCGACGCTCATAATCGGTTCCTTGAGAGTCGGCCGCCCTTTTTCCGCGGCCTGCCGGGCTGCGATATTGCCCGCCATCTTAAACGCTGCTTCAGACGAGTCCACATCGTGGAACGATCCTCCAAGCAGCACAACCTTTACATCAACAATAGGGAATCCTGCAAGTACACCTGAGTCCAGAGCTTCCTCTACACCAGCCTTAATCGCTGGAATATACTCCTTGGGAATCTCCCCGCCGACCACTCTGCTGACAAAATCAAACCCTGTTCCGGGCTCAGTTGGCTCCATCTCTATCTTGACATGGCCATACTGCCCGTGTCCTCCGGTCTGCTTGACGTAGCGGCCTTCTGCAGCGGCCGGAATCGTAATAGCCTCTTTGTAGGCCACCTGTGGCTTACCGTGATTGGCCTCGACCTTAAACTCCCTGAACAGCCTGTCCAGAATAATCTCCAGATGAAGCTCACCCATTCCAGAAATGATCGTCTGCCCGGTCTCTTCATCGGTATGGGTCTTGAAAGTGGGGTCTTCGGCAGCCAGTTTGCCAAGCGCTATACCCATTTTATCCTGATCGGCCTTGGTCTTAGGTTCAATCGCCACAGCAATGACAGGTTCAGGGAACTGGATATTCTCCAGCAGGATTTTCTCGTTTTCCGGGCACAGGGTATCTCCTGTGGTGGTGTTGTCGAGCCCCACCGCCGCCGCGATATCCCCAGCGTAGACCTCAGCGACCTCTTCCCGGCTGTTTGCGTGCATCCTGAGAATGCGGTTCATCCTCTCTCGTTTGCCTTTATTGGCGTTGAAGATGGTCCCGCCACGTGCCAGAGTCCCACTATAAACCCTAAAGAAGGTTAGTTTGCCGACATAAGGGTCGGTCATAATTTTGAAAGCCAAAGCGCAAAACGGCTCGTTATCTGATGCATCCCGGGTGACCATACGATCATCTTTTACCCGAATGGCTTCGACAGGCTTAACGTCCAACGGGCTGGGCATATAGTCCACAACCGCATCAATAAGAAGCTGAACACCTTTGTTCTTAAACGCGGAGCCACACAGCACTGGAACGAGCTTGCTCTCGACCACGCCCTTGCGAATACCCGCTTTGATTTCCTCAGGCGTGATCTTTCGACCCTCGATATACTTCTCCATCAGATGCTCGTCAACATCAGCGACCCGAACGATCAGATCGTCTCTCGCCTCCAGCGCCGCCATACGGAGATCTTCAGGCACGTCGCTTTCTTCCATCTGTTGACCAAAATCGCCCGTGAACCTGATGGCCTTCATCCTGACGATATCAATGACTCCGACGTGGTTCGCCTCTGAACCCAACGGGATTTGTATCGGTACAGCGTTCGCGCCAAGTTTGCCCCGCATTTGGGTCACTACGTTGTCGAAATCCGCTCCGACTCGATCCATCTTGTTGACGAACGCAATGCGAGGGACTTTGTATCTATTGGCTTGTCGCCAAACGGTTTCGGACTGAGGTTGGACGGCTCCCACCGCGCAGAAGACCGCGACTACGCCATCCAGAACGCGCATACTTCGCTCCACCTCAACGGTGAAGTCGACATGGCCGGGGGTATCTATAATGTTGATTCGGCAGTCGCTCCACAGAGCTGTTGTAGCTGCAGAGCTAACTGTAATGCCACGCTCCTGCTCCTGCTCCATCCAGTCCATAGTGGCGGAGCCTTCGTGCGTCTCGCCCATATGGTGAATCCGCCCGGAGTAGTAGAGAATTCTCTCCGTGACCGTAGTCTTGCCTGCGTCGATATGCGCGGCAATACCAATATTCCGTATTTTTTCCAACGGATAGTCGCGTGACATTCGTAAAACCTTGTTCAACTGCGAGGGAAAGCAGAAACCGAGCACGATCTGCGGGCTGCGAGCGTTGCTTCGCTTAAGCTGGGCAGGCTCCGTCCCCATTGCTAGATCATCTTCTCGTCTTCTATCTTCCGCCCCCTTCCATTTAATATATATTCAAACGTCATCGCGCGACTGCGCGCG
Organism: Armatimonadota bacterium; assembly: GCA_050948905.1. Lineage (GTDB taxonomy): Bacteria > Armatimonadota > UBA5829 > UBA5829 > UBA5829 > DTKD01. Next base: position 3,003,841 of record JBMNES010000001.1, read on the forward strand.
CAATGACAGTATATAAGCAATCTACCAGCGATAGTGCGCAAACGCCTTGTTTGCTTCGGCCATCTTATAGCCGTCTTCGCGTTTCTTAACCGACGCACCGGTGTTGTTGGCTGCGTCCAGAAGTTCTCCAGCCAGCCTCTCCTTCATGGTATGTCCGGAGCGCTTTCTGGAATTAGTGACGATCCATCGCATAGCCAAAGAAGTTCTTCTCTCAGGTCGGACTTCTACCGGAACCTGATATGTTGCTCCACCAACGCGCCTGGGTCTTACTTCGACCGCCGGCATCACGTTCTTCAGAGCCTCCTCAAAGACTTCCAAGCCACTGCGGTTGGTCTTCTCTTCCAATATCTCCAATGCACCGTATACGATCTTTTCAGCGATGCCCTTTTTGCCATCGGTGAGAACCCGATTAATTAATCTCTGCAGCATCCTGTTTCCGTAGACCGGATCCGGATATATCTCTCGTTTTTTTGCAGGCCCTTTTCTAGGCATATATTCCTCCGAACAAAATAGCAGCTTCCGGTCGCAAGCGTCCCGCCAATGAGCGATACCTCGACCAGCCGGTTACATTTACTTGGGCCGCTTGGCTCCATATTTAGATCTGCCCTGCTTGCGGTTGGAAGTCCCAGCCGAGTCCAACGCTCCACGAATGACGTGATAGCGCACTCCCGGAAGGTCTCTAACCCTGCCGCCTCTGATAAGAACAACCGAGTGCTCCTGCAGATTGTGGCCGATGCCGGGGATATACGTCGTCACTTCCATGCCGTTGGTAAGCCTGACCCTGGCCACTTTACGCAGCGCTGAGTTCGGTTTCTTCGGCGTTTCCGTTCGCACGATGAGACACACGCCCCTCTTCTGCGGATTGCTCCTCAGAGCAGGAGACGCGGTTCGCTTCTTGATCTTCTGGCGACCTTTTCTTACAAGTTGATTTATCGTCGGCAAGCTTATACTCCCAAATAATGTCCGGGTCGGAATATGTCGCCATACCCGTCCCTCGTATGGTTATCGCGCAAAAAAGCCCTTCTCGACACATTCGAAGGGCCATTAGTCCACCTGCACTTCACTTCAATTGTTCCCACAATAGTATATGGGACAAGGTGTTCTAATCGCCTCCTCATACGTCGGCAGTAGTTGAGCCACGCTGTAGCGCTCAAACCTTTAGATTATAACCAGTCCTATCCAGCCTTGTCAAGACCGCAATAAAAAATCTGCGATTTCGCTTCGGGCCGGAAAACCGATGCCGAACGTTAATATACCACACTGTGTCGGTGTATGCAACCATCTTCGTAAAAAATCTAGTTGCGAAATAAGGCGGGTCGGTCTTGCTCCCGCCCGCCTTACTAAATCAGAATTATAAAAGATGCCACAATACACTGAGGCATCCGGCTAATTAGAATGTGGAGACGTTGTAGCTTGCGCCAGCATAGAAGTCCTTGAAACCGATCAAACCGGCGTCGATCGACAGAGCCTCGACTGGAGTAAATCGGACCATTCCATTAGCAGTAGATCTGTTGCGAATGCCCTTGCGCAGATATTCAACGGCAACATTCAACTTCGGCGCCAAAGACATATCCAGACCCGCGAAAACGCCCTTGTAAATACCGCTTCCAAAACCGATAGTGCCCTTAACAGGCTGAGATACCCGACCGCTGAAACCTTCCGCCATTGGGGAGATATTCTTACCTATTACTATGAACGCGCTCGGATCGTCGGAGACGTAGTCCAGTCTCTTGGAGATATCCAGAACGCCCACCGTCACGGACGGACGAGATTCGCTCTCAGCCAGCACTCTATATTTTGCGTTGATCAGAGCTTCAGTCTTGCCGGATTCCGGGTCAAGGCCAACTGCGCTCACCTCGAGATTAGGAAGAATACCAATGGCTCCACCGTAAGTGGTAACATCCACGCCTTGAGTTTCGCCCTTCACCTTAAGGTCGAATATGCGGGCAAACGCAGGCTCGAACGCCTTATCCCCCACAATGACATCGTTCGGGGTCTCTATGAGACCGCTCTGTCCGTAGATTGATGTGGCAGCGTATAGCGAGCCAGCGCCACAAAGCAGTATAGCCGTCGCTACGAGCATAACAGCAAACTTCTTCATAATATTTCCGCTCCTTTCAGAAAGTTACCAGCGGAACGTACATTCGAGTGTCCAGGTTACCTCGCCTGCTGTCTCACTGGTTGTCGGATTGTAAGCAAGCCAATCCATTCATCTCTTGAAGAGGTTATTATTGAGGAGCAGGCGACATTCCTTCCCAAATTGGGTCAATTATTCGGCGTGTCACAGCAACCTCAGCATTAATGAGACGACGGAGGGCGCTGCCTGTTGCCTAAACGCGATTAGTTATTGTGCCACTGCTGCAGGCTCAACAGGTGTAGCTGCTACAGGTAGGGTGTAGGTCTTTTCTCCAGGCGATTTGAGAGTGCCCAGGGGCGGTTGGGTTTGTCCGTTGACCTTTATTTGCACCGCGCCCGCCATTCCAGCGCGAACAGTTACGCTTTTATTCGCCTCAAACGAGAGCTTTTTGCCCTGTGCTATGATCTGCTCGGTTACTGTGCTGCCGTCTACTTTGATTCTGACCCACACCGGTCTCAGAGCAGCTACCTCAACCGCCAATTTTTCCACAACCGGGGCAGGAGGCGGCTGCGGCGCCGCTGCGGGTTTTTCAGGGGTCGGCGGAGGTGCGACGGGGGGTGCCTTGGGCATCGTTGCCACCTTATGAGTCTCCGGACTCGGCGTCAACGGCTTTTGACGTAGTCTGGCGAGCTGGCGATGAGACATATAAGCGTCGTAACTGCGATAGCCACCATAAGCCAGAGCTGCACATATTATGACAAGCAGCACTGTGTATCCAAACACCCGCAACCATGGTCTTTCCTTAGCCTTAATAGAAGGTGTGGGTTCTCTGGAAGGGCTATCTGCTAGAGTCGCCTCATAAGCCTCAAGCAACTGGGCGCTGTCGAGGTTAAGGAAATTTGCGTAATCGCGAAGAAAGGCGCGCGCGTAGACCTTGTTTGCGAAGGATTCGAACCGATTTTCTTCCAAGTCTGTAATACTATTCGGCAGAATCTTAGTCGCTTCGTGTGCTTCCTGAACCGACAGTCCCTTTTGTTCTCGCGCCTGTCTTAGAATATCGCCAATAGATTCCGTCATCCTCGTGCCCCTCGCTGTTTAGTGATGCGCGACGCATATCGTCCTGCCACTATTCTATCCACAATCGACGCTATTGACAACGCTAAGGGGCCGAGTAGTAGCACAATTCTAACAATTCCCCCACCAAATCCAGATTCCTCACCCTGATAGTGTCCGGCAGGGGCAGTATTTCGCCGCTCAAGTTGAGTATCGACTTTATTCCGTTACCAGCCAGCCGTTCCGCGATATCGTAAGCCTGGGCGCCGGAGATAGCGATTGTTGCAGTTTGTATATCTTTGGCTGCTAAAACCTGCTCTAATCTATCAAGCGGCTCCACTTTTATATCGCAGACACTGTGTCCGATTTCATGTGGGTCGCTATCCAAAACAGCGGTTATGCCGCAAAAATGGCTGCCAAGCCTGCTCAACGAACCGGCGTGGAACCGTAAGGACGCGGCCCCAATCCACAATACCTTATGCCGCTGGTCGAGTCGAAGAATGTCCCGAAGTCGCTGTATTAGATAGGATACTTCGTAGCCGAGGCTGGGTGTGCCGAAGTCGCCGAAGCGCGACAGGTCTTTTCTGATGAGGGCGGCGTTGACCCCCACCCGTTCGGCAAGACGCCAGGAGGAAATCGAGGTTACGCCCTCGGCATCGAATCCATCAAGCGCGGTCAAATAGCAGCGCAAACGATTTATTACCTTCTCTGAGACTCCCTGTTTTTTGGAATTGCCGCCCGCTCCCTTTCTGGATTCAAGAGCACGCGCCATTCGACCAGCCCACCAGCGTGTATTCTCATATCGGCTCCTCATCGGACAGACCGTTTCCACGCTTCGGTTTAAAGTGCAGCGTGATTCCTCACAATCCTTGCATCCTGCAATTGCACGTCGGTATACGCATTCAAAGACCGCACAGACCCCCTCGCCAGATTTTATCAGTTGTTGATTTGCACTCTGACATCCAGGACATAGACCCTTCGAAAAGTGCTCGCATTTTGTGCAGTCATATATGCCGCATACAGCAGTTTGTGTCGCCATCATCGTCCCCTTTCGGACGGCAGAATCACCCTGAACGTGCTGCCCTTTCCCAGCTCTGTTTCGACACTTATCTTACCTTCGTGTGCCTCGACAATATCCTTGACAATTGTAAGGCCAAGCCCTGTGCCGCCGATTCTTTGAGAACGGGCCTTATCTACTCGGTAGAATCGGTCGAAAATGCGGTCCACATCTCCTTTAGGTATGCCGATGCCAGTGTCCGCGACTGTGAGAATGATCTCGCCAGCCCCTCCAGCCGCCGAAACATCGACCCTGCCGCCAGGATGGGTGTATTTGACCGCGTTGTCCACCAAATTGCGTACGAGTTGAATAAACTGAGTCTCATCGACGAACCCAATAAGATTATTTGGCAGATCGAAATTGACCTCGACGCTGTGAACTTCCGCCAATGGCAGCACGGTTGCGCAGGATTGTTGGATCGCCAGCGCGATATCGACCTCAACAGGTTTGATTTTGCTGACTCCGGACTCCCGCTTGCCGATCTCCATAAGGTCCGTGATCAGCGCAGCGAGCCTGTCGCTTTCTGCCAGAATCGTGTTCAAAAATCGATCGACCACTTCCTCGTCGTTTTTGGCCCCTGCCAGCAAAGTCTCGGCCGTGACGCGCACGGCAGTGATCGGGGTGCGCAGCTCGTGACTGATGTTTGAAATAAACTCCTTTTGCAGCCTCTCGTGCCGCCTGATTTCGCTAATGTCGTGCAATAGCAATAAGACACCGGGTTGCTGCTCCGTTTTCGGAAAGGGGGACGCCGTGACGCCTATGATTCTTTCCGGCAAACCAGCCAACAATATCTCCGCTGTAATAGATTCCCTCGTTTTCCTGCACTCGGCCACCAACCTCTTCAGCTCTACGTGCAGATCGGTGGATTCGAGCGTTTTGCCCAGCAACAACGTAGAACTGGCGCCCAGCATCGTCTCCGCCGCCCGGTTAAATAATTCTATGCAGCCGCTCTCATCTACACAAATTATGCCGTCGGCGATCTCCGCAAGCACCAACTCCGCGCGCAGCGTTTCCCTGCAGAGCGCGTCTTTATTTAAATTTGTAGCAGTTTCGGTCATCTACTTATACCATGTGGCTGAAATTGAGGGGGCTGCAAGCGCAAGTGGGCGCTTCATACGAACTCCGGTTGATCGGAGATTATTTTATAGCCAACGCCTCTCACAGTGCGAATCTTCTGCGGGCTGCTGGGATCCGACTCAAGTTTCTCTCTGAGCCAGCGGATATGCACATCCAGAGTGCCTGTATCCTTCTCCGACTCCGAGCCCCAAACCGACTTTAGCAGCTCATCGCGGCTGACAACTTTGTTCTTGTTTGATATGAGAATCTTTAACAGCTCGAACTGCTTCAGGGGCAAATGAATCGGCTGTCCATCGACGGATACTCGTCTTCGCACAAGGTCAACCGTTATCCCTGCAGCCTGAAGCCTTAACTGGTTGTCCTCCGTACGGGCCGCTTCAGTGCGCCTCAAAACCGCCCGGACACGTGCGATAAGCTCCTTGACGCTGAACGGCTTCGGCACGTAATCGTCCGCCCCGAGTTCCAAACCGACGACCCGGTCGATCTCCTCCGTCTTGGCTGTCAGCATAATGATGGGTATGCCGGATTCTTTACGCACCATCCTGCAAAAATCCAACCCACCGAGTTTGGGAAGCATCAGATCCAGGATAATCAAGTCCGGGCCAAACGCCCGATATACAGAAAGCGCCGACAGACCATCAGGCGCAATCTCGACTTCGAAACACTCATTTTTGAGGGAATAAGCAACCGAATCGGCGATGGGAGCCTCGTCCTCTACCAGCAGTATTTTATAGCTCAAGGTCTAACCTCTTGTCGCAATGAAGCATTTGTGATGAAGCGCACTAACAGTATCATGTTACGACTCAGCCGGAGGCCTGTCAACTAGCTGCAGGGTTTGTCGGGCGGGTTGAGCACGTATGGGGCGCAAGCCTCAAATGGGGCATTGTCTGTAGATTATTGTATTGGTTTCTGCATATTTCCTATACTATCGAGACAAAAAAAGCCCGGCACGTATGCCGGGCTGTAGTATGCGGAATTCTCTAAGGATTGTCGCCGCCGCCGCCTCCGGTTTCAATTGTGAGGCTATGCGAAGGCATCTTCGAGACGTTTGGGCACGTGGGATTTGTGTCCACAGCATTGATCGTATATTCTCCGCCCGCTGGGCATGTGAGCTCGTTCTTGATGTAAGTAGGAATCAAGTTAGCCTTAGTCGGGGTCTCGGTTCCCACCTTCTTTTCATCCATGGCCCACTGCATCTTTGCAGTATCAATTTGTCTAAGATTTGCAACGCAAGCCTTTGCTCGGGATGTGTCGCGAGCCTTCATGAAGTTCGGAATAGCGATGGCAAGCAGCACAGCGATGATCAAGACAACGATCATGATCTCGATCAGCGTGAACCCTTTCTTGCTCTTCATTGTGAATCTGCTCATGGTGTCTAGACTACCTCCTCCAAGGTTTCTCGAAGCATATAATTTGTTTACGAAAGCCGGCTTTAGCTAAAAGCTTCCGAGCAGGTCCAATTACCTACAGTAGTCATATTCCATACGATACATGGGCTTTCACATTACAAGCTGAAAGAATTATAAAATATCGCATAATTACGGGGATGGGTGAGCAGGCTAACAGGTGAAGGCGTTTTTCAATATGTCCTTGACCACCAGTCGGCCGTTTTCTTCGAGGACCTCGACCACATCAAAGCGGCAAGCGACATCGTTAAGATTTTCCTCTTCGAGGTAGTGTTGCGCCGTGATAATGAGTTTACGCTGTTTGGCGAGGGTGATTGATTCTGCGGGGGAGCCGAAAGTATTCGTGCGTTTGCACCGAACCTCCACAAATACCAGGTAATCATCGTCTTTAGCAAGAAGGTCGATCTCTCCGTGGCGACAGCGATAATTTGAGCCTATGATGCGGTAGCCGCGTTTGCCTAGTTCGGCGGCCGCTGCTATCTCGGCTCTCGCGCCTATCCGAGACCTGGGAGAGGGCAATGGTGTATCCTTTCAGCCACTGGAGCGAATGATTTTCTATGGTATGGGCAAGGGCCGTACTTGTTAATAGCTTCGATATGATCTCGTGAACCGTAGCCTTTGTGCGAGGCAAAGCCATATTCGGGATACTCCCGGTCGATTTGAAGCATAATGCGGTCTCGCGTCACCTTGGCTACTATTGATGCGGCAGAGATGGAGACGCTGAGAGAATCCCCTTTTACTATAGCAAGCGACTCTACAGGTAGATTGCGCACGGGTCTGCCGTCGATTAGGATGAAGTCGAAAGCGACGCTCAGATCGTTGAGCGCCGCCCTCATAGCCGTATGAGTCGCCTGCAGGATATTGATTCTGTCTATGACTTCCGGGCTGACGATACCGACTCCCACAGCCACGGCCTCTGCTACGATGCGCTCGTATGCAGCATCGCGGGCCTTCGGAGTCATTATCTTAGAATCTCGAATGCCGGTCGGATCGAACGACTGCGGCAGTGAAACCGCCGCCGCCACCACTGGGCCCGCCAAAGGGCCGCGCCCGACCTCATCTACTCCAACCACCTGAGCATAACCGTTCGCCCAAGCCTGCTTTTCATAAGCCCACGGGTCACACATCGGTTAGACTCCGGGTTAATTTGGACTTGCTACCTGACCAGCCTGACCCGATTCAGCGGCCAGAATATAAACATCGCTTTTCCAAGGACCTTTTTACGATCGAGCAACCCCCAAAAGCGAGAGTCATTTGAGTCGTTTCGGTTATCCCCCATCACCAACAACCGGCCCTGAGGGATTTTGACCATCTGTTCGCCTTTTTTGTTGACCACAATCCATTTGCTGTTGACCAACTCATTAGGCAATCCAGGATAGATGGAGTCCGGATCTTCCGCTGTGTAAGGCTCGTCAAGCGGCTTGCCGTCGATAAAGACCTTGCCAGGCACAATCTTGACCTTGGCCTTTGGTTCCCCAGCCGCTGCCGCGACCTCGGCTTTGGTCACTTCTTTATTATCTACGAATATTCGATTATCCAGCAGCTTGATCCTGGTCGCCCGGCCCGGAGTGCCCAGCAACGATCGCAGATCGGCGTGATTGTATTGTTCGTTGCCGATGATGACATAGCCCTGAGTGATCTGGACCACGTCTCCGGGAACACCGACCACGCGCTTGATGAAGTCTCTCTCTACCCCATCCGGGCTGGCCTCAGGGGGCGATTTGAATACGACCACGTCTCCCCGCGCAGGCTGTTTCACTCGATAGACGAACTTATTGACCAAAATATGGTCGTTCTCCAAAAGTCCGGGGTGCATGGACGCCGACGGAATAAAGAAAGCCTGCACGATAAACGGCCTGATCAAGAAGAAGACCAGCGCCATCGCGACAGCCAGCGATTCGGCCGTCTCAGCGACCGATTTCGCGGCTTTATTTTCCTGCTTAATGAGGGCGAACCTGATCCCGAGCAATACCGCAACGATGATCAGGACCTTCCACCATTCAAGGTTCGCCAGCGACTCCATCATCGAGTTCAAATTCATCTGGCGGTTCGTTTCTCCTTAATTCTTGCAGCCTTTCCAACCTTGGAGCGCAGGTAGTAGAGTTTGGCTCTGCGCACGGCGGCCCTGCGGACCGTCTCGATCTTGGCGATACGCGGCGAGTGCAGCATAAACGTGCGCTCAACGCCTATCCCGTGGGAGATTTTGCGGACAGTAAAAGCAGATCGAACGCCGGCGTTTTTGCGGGCGATGACGGTGCCTTCGTAGACCTGGATCCTCTCCTTGCCACCTTCGATGACTCGTGTGTGGACCTTCACCGTATCACCAGGGCCAAAAACCGGGGTGTCGGCTCTTAACTGCTCAAATTCTATCTGTTCAATGAGTTGCACAATATTCCTCCGCACATTATTGATCGTCTTTGATGCGCTTTAAAATGCGCTTATCTTCATCTGTCAGCGGGGCAGTTTCCAGTAAATCCGGCCGCTTATTCAGCGTCCTTTCCAAAGACTGCCTTCGCCTCCACTTTCTAATTTCCTCGTGGTTTCCCGACAATAACACATCCGGCACCGAATATCCTCGATATTCCGCCGGTCGGGTGTATTGCGGATATTCCAAAAGCCCACACGAAAAGGACTCGCTCTCCGCCGAACTCTCGTCTCCCAATACCCCGGGCAGCAGCCTCGCAACCGCGTCCACGATAACCATCGCGGCCAGCTCGCCGCCCGTAAGGACATAATCCCCAATCGAAATCTCGTCGGTCACCAGATGCTGCCGAATCCGTTCGTCGACGCCCTCATATCGACCGCAGATCATTATTATATGACTCTCAGCAGCCAGTTGTTCGGCCATCGCCTGGTCGAATCGCCTGCCCTGCGGGGTAAGCAACACTACCCTGGCCTTACCCGGCCTGCGAGAAATCAGAGTCTCCACAGCATCAAATACGGGTTCGGGCTTCATTACCATTCCCGGTCCGCCCCCGAATGGGGAATCGTCGGTAGTATGGTGCCTATCGGCTGTAAAATCCCGCAAATTCACCGCATCGACGCTGATCAGCCCTTTTCGCTGAGAGCGCCCCAGGATACTCTCCCTCGCCGCCGATTCTATCATCTCCGGAAAGGTGGTCACTATCTCGAAAATCATACGACCCCTGCAATCGACTCTCGAAATTAATCCAACAACCCCGGCACAGGCCGAATCGTGAGAGTGCCCTGGCCAATATCGATCTTTTCAACGACCTCTTTTAACGCCGGAATGCACAGCCCCGTACTGGTCAAATAGACATCGTTCGCACCGCCGTGCATAATCTCGGTCACCTCTCCACATTCGCGGCCATCGGTGGTAATCACCTTCAGGCCGATCAAATCGAATATATAAAAGGTATCCTCCGGAAGCTGTCGAAGTTCGTCTACATCGACAACAAACTCCGCGCCCCGAATATCCTCGGCGTCGTTGCGAGTTTCCAGCCCTTCCAGCGTCAGCGCCAGTCCATCTTTGTATAGCCTCTGCGACTTAACCTTAACAGGTCGCCTATTCCCATCAGTTAGTCTCAAGGTCAGATCGGACCCGGCATCGAAACGCTCGGGGAAATCGGTCAGCACGACCACTTTCACCTCGCCTCGTATACCCAGCGGCGCAACGATCTTACCTATTACAATATCACGCTCAGTCCGACTCATCTGGGCTAAGGCCGTCCCTAATTTCGACTATAACGCCGTCCTTGACGATTATCTCACAGGCTCCGAGCCTGGCGAAGTCGTCTCCGACATCAATTTCGACGGTGCCTTCCAACACTCCCTGCAGGTATTCCTCCCCTTCACGCAGAGCAGAAATGCCGTCCAATTCACGCTTGAGCGCGGCTTTTGCCTGCTCGTTGCGTCGAACCTGATCGTCGAGCCGACCCCGCAGAGAATCATCCGGGTTGGACTCCAGTCGCACAGCAAGCTGCCGGCCGACAACATCTAATCGAGCAAGCGCAGTCGATATCTCGGCCGTCCTGCTACGGCGAAAAGACTCCGTAATAACAACCTTGACCCGCACCGGGCGCTTGATGGATATACCCATAAGACTACGGCTGGATTTTTACAAAGACGTTTTTGCGATTCTTCAGCGCAGCGGCCTTAGCAACAGTTCGAAGTGCGTTAGCCACCCTACCCTGTTTGCCGATGACCTTGCCCAGGTCATCCTCCGCCACATTCACCGTAAAGGTCACAGAATCGCCTTCGTCCATCTCTTCGACCGTGACAGCCTCGGGATCGTCCACCAGAGCCTTCACCAAAATTTCGATCAGATTCTTCAACTTAATACCCCGTTATTCGGCGGCCGGTTCTGCAGTCGGCTCCTCAGCTTCGGCAGACGCCTCTTCGACCTCGGCAGCCGGAGCCTCATCAGCGACATCCTCTACGATAGCCGGGGCTTCGGCCTTAGCCTTGCCAGACTTTTTGGCTTCGAGCTTTGCTTCGGCACGGGCCTTGGCAGTCTCGCACTGTCCACCGAGCATACCAGCCCTTTTCAAAAGCCCTCTGGCCGTATCGGACGGCTGCGCGCCTTTATCCAACCACGACTGCGCCTTTTCGGTGTCGACTTTGAGCACCGGCGGCTGGGCGGTCGGATCGTAGTAGCCGATATTCTCAAGGAATCGGCCGTCGCGTGCGCAGCGTCGGTCCGCCACTACAATTCTGTAAAACGGGCGCTTTTTTGCTCCCATTCTTCTGAGTCTGATTCTTACCACGTATTCTCTCCTCCTAGGGAAAAGCTCACAGCATCAACCAGCCGACTTAAGACCAGGGCCGATTGCCGAAAGCGGATAGCCTATTGAAAAAACGGGAGATTCGGCATTCTTCTATGCTTCTTTCCCGAATCGGCCGCGCCTGTCATAGCGCGGATCATTTTGCGCATCTCGTCAAACTGCTTCATCAGCCTGTTTACGTCCTGAACGCTGGTTCCACTTCCATTAGCGATGCGCCTTCTCCTGCTTGCGTTCAGCACAGAAGGATCCTCGCGCTCATCGTTTGTCATCGAGCGCAGGATCGCCTCCACACGGTTAAATTCTTTTTCATCAACTTTGGCGCCTTTGAGCTGCTGCTGAATGCTTCCTATGCCCGGAATCATCTCCATCAGCTTATCCAGCGGCCCCATCTTGCGAAGCTGCTGAAGCTGGGAGAGATAATCGTTTAGATCGAAACGATTCTCCCGGAGCTTTTTCTCCAGCTGGGCGGCTTCGTCTTCATCGTAGGCTTCCTGAGCCTTTTCGATGAGCGTGAGCACGTCGCCCATTCCGAGTATTCGAGACGCCATCCGATCCGGATGAAACGGCTCAATTCCGTCCATTTTTTCAGACGTGCCGATAAACTTGATCGGCTTGCCCGTGACCGCCTTAACCGACAGCGCCGCGCCGCCTCGCGCATCGCCGTCCATCTTGGTCATCAGGATACCGTCGAGTTCCAGCGCCTCGTTAAACTGCTTCGCGACGTTGACAGCGTCCTGGCCCGTCATCGCGTCGACTACCAGCAGGACCTCTGTCACATCGATTTCTGCCCTGATTCGGCGCAGTTCAGACATCATCTCGTCGTCGATGTGCAATCGGCCTGCCACGTCGATAAGGACAGGATCGTTGCCCTGATTGCGCGCATAATTCAGAGCAGCCTTAGCAACCGCAACCGCGTCCTGCCTGTCGCCTATATCAAAAACATCCACCCCGATCTGAGACCCGAGTGTTTTAAGCTGCAAAATCGCCGCCGGACGATATACGTCACCTGCAACCAGCAGCGGTTTTCTGCCCTGCCCTTTGAACATATTGGCGAGCTTAGCCACCTGGGTGGTCTTACCCGCGCCGTGAAGCCCGGCTACCATTATAACAGTCGGCGGCTTTTCCGCGACCTTGAGCTTCACTCTTTCCCCACCGAGCAGGTTAATCATCTCCTCGTTGACGATTTTGATGACCTGCTGGGCAGGGTTAAGTCCCTTTAGCACGTCCTGTCCGATGGCGCGTTCCTTGACCGTCGCTACAAAGTCTTTGACGACTTTGAAATTTACGTCGGCCTCAAGCAGGACCAGCCGCACTTCACGCAGGGCTTCGTTGACGTCACTCTCCGTGAGGCCGCCTTTGCCGCGCAGTTTCTTGAATACGCCCTGCAGTTTTTCGGACAGACTTTCAAACATAACTCACCGCTACACGAAACAGGGAACCCCAGGAACTGAGGGCAGAGCCAATGAGGTTCGTCCCTCAGTCACTTCGGTTCCCTACAACTGAATAGTATACCGATAGCGCCCGCTGTTGTCAATCAAAAGTATGAACTCACTTACCGAGTGCGCTGGCCGTCATTGCGCGCGCAGTCGCGGAATCCAAGACAAGATCCGGCGATGCAAGCAGATCCTGCGACTTCGCGCAGGATGGCAGAAATGGGCGCCTGACTGCCAACTGTGCGCATCGAAACGGCCGGACGTTGGGTTTCGTTATAAGTCTGCCACGATCCCGGCGATTACTTCGAGGCCCTCTTTCAGGATTTCCTCGGTAATTAACAGCGGAGGGTTGATCTTTATGGCTCCGCCGCCTACTCCTACCGGCGCAAAGAGCATAACCCCTTTTTCAATCGCCTTGGATACTACTTGGAACGCGGTTTCAGGGTCCGGATTTGTGCTGCCGGGTTGGACGAACTGCAGCGCTATCACCAGACCTGCACCGTCCGCCCGCCCGATGCGGCCTTTTGAACTTGCCATCATTTTTTGCCCGGCTTCCAATAATATAGGCTCCAGTTTGCGGGCGTTTTCAACCAGGCCGCCGTCGACGATAATCTCGATATTCGCAAGCGCGGCCGCGGCGCAAATCGGGTTGGCTGAGTGTGTCGAGGTCATTTCGCCGGGGCCGTAAAGGCTCATCAGCTCATCAGTTCCGGCGACTGCGGAAAGAGGCATGCCTCCTGATATTCCCTTGCCGAAACAGGCCAGATCCGGCACCACACCGCAGTGCTCAAACCCGAAGAGTGTGCCAGTGCGACCGAAGCCCGCCTGAACCTCGTCGAAGATAAGAACTGCGCCGTGCTCATCGCACCATTTTCTCAGTTCCTGAGCGTATTCCCTGGGCATAAGGCAGGCGTTGCAGCCCTGATAGGTCTCGCTCATAACCCCGCAAACGCTGTTGGGATCGACGCCTTTTTGAGCGAGAGTGTCGATAAAGACGTCAAATGATGTGTCCGGACACCGGAATCCATCGGGATACGGGACCTGGACGAACTCGTGAACGCCATCTCCCAGCCACGACTTCAACGCCGGGCTGCCTCCTGCGAGCTGGCTGCCCATAGTCCGACCGTGAAAGGCGTTTTCAAAGGTGACCAATATTTTTTTGGAGTCGTTGGAGCGAAGTCCGTAGGTGCGTGCGAGTTTGATGGCGCACTCGGTCGCCTCCGAGCCTGTCGTCACAAGAAAGACCCGGCTGAGCGGATCCGGCAGCAGTGACTGGATTTTCTCCGCCAGTCGCGCCCTGATTTCGGTGGGAAAACAATAGGCGTGGTATAGACCCTGGCCGGCAGTCTGCTGGATCGCCTCGACGATTTTGGGATGCCCGTGCCCGGAACCCGTCACCAGCACGCCTGAGCTGAAGTCTATCCACTGGTTGCCGTAGGAGTCCCGAACCACGCAGCCGTCGCCTCCATCCCAGATGATCGGCGGCTGGCCTCCCATCGACCGAGGCTCTGCTGCACGCATTTTCTCAAGTATGGGAACAGATTCCGGCACAGGAATAGGGGTCTGAATGCGCCGATAACGAGTCTGAACGCGCTCTACCTCTCTGGGAACAAGTGGAAACTCACGGGTAGCCATAATTTATCCTCATCTCTCAACGGGTTCACAACAAGCTCAATTATAGTCTTTGCTGAGGGGATAGACAAGGGAAGGGTGGCATTTTAGGGGTCTTGCAGGGCCGACTTTGGGTGTGAAATCGAAGTGACTAAGATTTACTGGTGCTGTCGGTAACGATATTTGCTGATGATAGGCCGCCGGTAAAGTGGTTGAGAACTGAAGTCACCTCCGACGCGGCCCTATCCACCACAAAACACCCGTCGGGCTGGGCGGCGACTGAGCGGTCTATCATAGCTTTTACATCGCGCGGGATTGCTGTTCCATTTATGTTCACGGTCGGCTGGCTGTAGGCGTCGAGCCGGGTTACTAAATAGTTCAGCTTCCATGTCTTCGTCTGGCCGTCCACTGTTACCTGCACAGCGTTTTCGGCTGAATCTCTAAACTTGCCGAAGTCGACGTTTTTGCCGCAATAAGGATTCGTGGAATTGAGTCCCCAATGCCTGACGAACTGCCCCTGAGCATCCGGCACACCGGGATTACCAAGCAGCGCAAGCGCAGAATCGACCGACATGTCATAGTTGGTCTGATAAGTAATCCGAGAAGGAATGCCGTAGCAAAGCACGATACACTTGATGTGAGGGTGAGTGGAGAGATAGTTCCAGATGGGGGTGGCGATAAGCAATCGATATTGGTCTTCACTCACTAGCTCGCTATACGGAGCACCTGGTAAGCCCAATATACTGTTGTTAGATATTGAACGCACAGTGGCGTAATAACGAGCAACTGCAAAAGTCTGCGCATCGAAATCAGGCTGATGGTTAGGAATCAAGGGGTTTGCATTGTACACAACCAGCACTTCAGACGCAGACAGTGATAGACACGGCAATGGCGTAACGCTAATAACAACAATAATTTGAACAACAACCAACAACCGTTTCATTTTCCTTGCCTCCGTCGCCACCCAACTGCAATCAGACTATAGGCCACAATTACAAATGATTGTGGCTCAGGAACGCCAGTGGACAGGCGAAAATACAAAACATCTTCGGGGGCCATGATTTTATTACCGCCTAATAGCTCAGCAGTGCCATACACGTATCCGGAAATCTGCTGTGACCAGAGCAACTCTTGGGTGCCGTCAGTACGCTCGAGCCAAGCTTGGAGTAGGAGATGCTCCGCCTCATAATAGGTTTCACAAGTCACATCAATCCTGGTGATATCGTACGCCAATGCGTTTCGCGGAGTACCGC
This sequence comes from Armatimonadota bacterium, assembly GCA_050948905.1. GTDB lineage: Bacteria > Armatimonadota > UBA5829 > UBA5829 > UBA5829 > DTKD01. The sequence goes on from JBMNES010000001.1 coordinate 3,019,553, forward strand.
TTAAAGTAATTCCGGTTCCGCAAGGTACATTAAATTGGGAGGTTGTTACGGAAATTAACCGTTCAGGCCATATTGAGTCCGGATTTGTTACCATGAACTCGTCATATTGCCCGATATTATTAGTAAAATCCCAATCAGTTCCTGTGTAGAAATTTATGCCGTAATCAAAGCCCCACAGAGTGACCATTCCCAGCTTCACATACCACCCCTCCTGCAAGTCGGCGGCCTGACTGATTTGTGCGCATAGCAGTAATACTACGATAGCAAGCGCTGCCACTAATTTCTTCATAATCCCAACCTCCTGTTCCAAATGTTCATCTGGCCGTCCACTGTTACTTGCACAGCGTTTTCGGCTGAATCTCTAAACTTGCCGAAGTCGGTGTTTTTGCCGCAATAAGGATTCGTGGAATTGAGTCCCCAATGCCTGACAAACTGCCCCTGAGCATCCGGCACACCGGGATTACCAAGCAGCGCAAGCGCGGAATCGACCGACATATCATAGTTGGTCTGGTAAGTAATACGGGAAGGAATCCCGTAGCAAAGCACTATACACTTGATGTGAGGGCGAGTGGAGAGATAGTTCCAGATGGGGGTGGCGATGAAGTTAACATACTCCACTTCAGAAACAGATTCCGTGGGAGGCGTGCTAATCCCAAGAACGTTGCAGGTCGGCAGGCCACGAACATTAGCGTAATATTCAGCTGCGGCTTGAGAAACAAGACTGATAGGTTGCCGCGTATTATAAACGGTAAGAACTTCGTTGGCTGTTAGCGCGCTGCTTTTTCCTATGGTCATAAGTCCTGCCACAAAGCAAAGCAAGAAATAACTGAAACGGCACTTCATTTCTTCCACCTCCAACAAGCAACAAACGTACACAATGCGCCAGAGAACAGTGCCAAAACGGTGCTGGGCTCAGGTATGACAGTGACGCGGAACACCGGGCTGTAGCCCACTGGTATCATTTGGAACTGTCCAAGCACATTTGACCAGACCTGGTGTAGCCCAGATCTTTCTTCTGACCAAAGCAAGGTGAAGCCAGTGTCTTGCTGATACATGAACAATTGCAGACGCATTTTTGCTGCGTCGTAGTTGGTGTCGTAACACACTACAACTTCTGTTATTGGAAAATCTACCAGAGAGAGGGGTTCGCCCCACAAATCGACACTCGTGCCAGGCGCAATTCCCGAAACAGTGTTCGGAACAGAAATCATCCGTCTCGCCCAAAGCGGGTCTGGGCTCGTTACCTCAAACGGCCCCACACTTCCAAGTGGTCCGGTGAAATCCCAATCAACCACTCGCTCCCGCATTCCATCCCATCCACGTACGTCAACCCAACCCAGCTTCACATACCACCCCTCCTGCAAGTCGGCGGCCTGGCTGATTTGTGCTGAGAGCAGTATTACCACGATAGCAACCGCAACTACAAACTTCTTCATAATTCCAACCTCCTGTTATTAATTATTGATAAATCCAAAACGTAGAGTTTCTTAATGCAGTGTAGCCCCGATATGGCCGGCTGTCAATGTGTTCTGAATATGAATAATCTTGGGGCCTGCCCCGCTCCTATCCACCACAAAACACCCGTCGGGCTGGGCGGCGACTGAGCGGTCTATCATAGCTTTTACATCGCGCGGGATTGCTGTTTCTGTGTTTCGGAAAAAGGGTTTGTTTCCCGAAACAACGGAGACCATGGAGAGAGTGTCATTTTACCGGGCCTTACAGGCCCGAGTTTGGCTGCGTGAAATCGAAGTGACTGAAAATAAGTAGCCGTCCCAAAATCCGCTTTCGAGATGGCTCCGAGTAAACTACAAACATCAACTCCCGCCCGCCATAGCCTTTCGGAGCAACTCCGCTATTTTTTCATGCCCATTCTCTTTAGCGCAATCAAGCGCTGTTTTGCCATCTTTATCGACTATTTTCGGGTCGGCTTTGTTCTTCAAGAGCAGTTCTACGATTTTGTCCCGTCCCCAAGAGGCTGCCCAATGCAGCGGCGTTTCGCCTTCATCATCCTTAGCATTTACGTCGGCTTTGTTCTTCAAAAGCAGTTCTGATATTTTGTCCTGTCCTGCCATGACTGCCCAATGCAGCGGTGTAAGGCCTCGAATAGCCTTAGCATTTACGTCAGCTTTGTTCTTCAAAAGCAGTTCTGCGATTTTGTCATGTCCCGAATCGGCTGCCAAATGCATCGGTGTCAAGCTGAGAAAACCCTTTGCATTTACGTCGGCTTTGTTGTTCAAAAGAAGTTCTACGATTTTGTCATATCCTTCTTGGGCTGCCCTATGCAGCGGCGTATAGCCGGATTTACCTTTAGCATTTACATTGGCTCCTGCATCTATAAGCGACCGCACAGAGGTGTAATCCCCTGTTTGTGAGGCTTCAAGAAGCTTCGAATTTTTAGCTCTGGTCATTAGCGCGGAGATTATTAGAAAACCGGCAGAAACAACAACTATAAGCAAGATAACCAACAAATACCTGCGGTTCATAACACTGCTCCTTGTGTAGCGGCGGTGTAACCTGCGCAGCAGAAAATTAACATGCTGTTAGTTATGCCACGGCTCCTGAATTGCAGCGATTTCCATACTGTTCAAGGCTTATATAGCCCAAGGACAAATGGGCCCTCTCTCCTATAAATACTTTTTACACATTCAAGACAATCCCTTCTTTTCAGAATGTGTTTTATATCAGTTTTGGTCAGTCTGTTCGTTTCCATTGATTCGGGAAAGGGTTTGCCGAGGCAGCAAAATATCCGGTTTGGTAACAAAACGGGGTTGGAGGTGGCGATTCGGAGATCGCCACCTATCTACAGAAACCTGCGGCCGTAGTAAACAGGGTGGCGGGCTGGTGGCCGCCACCCTGTTTTGAATATGCGATTGTTCTATTTGGAGAGTTCCTCGCCGATGGCTACGCGCACTTTTACCCAGTCGTCGACGTTGCGGTTGAAGTTCATCGGGTCGGTGACGAGTTTGTCGACGAATTTCTCGGTGGCAGAACGGCCGATCTTCTTCTCCAGCATCGTGAGGTATTCGTAATCCTGCAAACCCTCGCGCAGAAGCTCTAGGCGAATAGAGCTGACCGGGCCGTCGACTCCGACCTTTTTGCCTGGGTAAAGCAGCGATCCATCGCCGTACATGTTCTTGTTTATCCCCTTAACCGTGGCCATATCCGTCCAGGGGTCTTCGGTGCCGTTCTTGCCTTCGTCCCACCAGGTCGTGTTCCAATAGAGAAGGCCCTGGCTGCGGTATTTCCAGCCCATCCACGGCAGAACGCGGTGGCTGGGGCCGTCGAGGTTCAAAAAGTAGTTCGGATACGGCGGGGCCGGGTCGCAGCATACATACCACCAGAACTCCTCGCCCTTCTCCAGCTTCGCAAAGAGTCGCTCTTTATTTTCATTGAAATACCATATATTCGGACACCAGATATTTATCATACCATCGGCCAACTCGTGCAGGGTCTTGCCGCCCGTGTCGAAGCTGGGGTCTCTATAATATGGTATGGTGATGCGCAGTTTCGGGTCTATGGAATGGATTTTCTGGCAGACCTCGACAAGGCGCTTGTAGTGCGGCTCGGTGTAAGGCTCGTCCACTGGATAGAAATAGGCTTTATCGAGCAATCCACGACTGCGCAGAGAGTCTACGGATTTGCGCATCTCTTCAACATCGTCGCTGTAGGGAATCAAAAACCCGGTAATTCTTGGGTCCTTTATATATCGCTCGGCTTCTTTGGATGTTACCGCCGGAGGCAGCCAGTAGGCGGATATCCAGCGCTCCATCAGAAAGTTATAATATTTCGCATACAGCCTCTCCGATGCCGCCCCACCCTTCAAAACACCATGCTGACGCGGCAGCAGATTTCGGCTGATTCCGAACGCGGTTTTGTGGCTGGGGCCGATGGGCATTGTGAAGTCCCAAACCTTAAGGCTGACCGGGATGCGTCTCTGCGCTGCATTGGACGGCTTGACCACCAACTCGCCGGAATAAATCCCCGGTCGGGCGTTTCGCGGTATGATAAGCGTTATCCAGATCGGCTGATTCGTATTGGCAGCCACATCGAAAGGGGTCGCCGGAGGCAGCGCATCCGGGACTATTTGTTTAAGATTAGGCAGGTCAATATATACTACCTTGCACAGCTCTATTTGAGTAATCGCACCAGCAGGACCGGTGAGCGCATCGAGGCTGACGTGCACGTCCTTTAACGGCTCACTTCCCGCCGAGATCACCACCTGGCCGGATTCACTCTCCCCCTTCGCCGAATAAAGCATCACCTTATCCGATGCGTTACCGGGTCTGGCCTGGTCTTGCAGAACCTTTGTCAGAGTGCTGACAGACCATAGTTGATATGAAGGCGCTTTGGCCAGGACACTTGTGGCGAGGCATACCACAGCGGCCAAAGTGATGAATACGATTACTTTTAACTTCTTGTTATTCATAGCTCCTCCGTCGCTGATCTAAGTGCTAATATTAGAATTGTACGATTGGGCATCCTTTACCTGCAAGCCGGTGCCTGGAATTTGGCAGACGAGGAAGGAGTTAACTCGAAAGCGCGGAAGAAGAAAATAAGAAAAGAATGAAACGACTTATGATTACCGGGGAGGCTTAAGACCTAAAAGCCGCCGATTGGTCTTGATACTCAATATTAGGTAGACTATAATGTAGACACGATAGCCGAATATTCCCTTGATTTGGAAAATGAGTTCGCCGAAACGACAAATCTCCTACAAAATTGGACAGAGGGGTACAAACTACATTGACTGCAAAGAGGCTAACATATGCCGTCGGAGTGCTCTTTCTTGTATTCTGGCTCGCTTTGCTTAGTCTGGCGTCTATAAAGCAGAGTTATTTCATTAGGGACCACGAGTTGAGATTGGTAGTGCAGACAGGAATGACTTTGCCGGAGGCTTCGAAGGCTTGGGGAAAGCCTCCCAGCGGAATCTGGACAGCGAAATCCGCTGCCTCTGTAAACTACATCCCCAGGAGTTTTCGGGGGTTTCAGACGGGCAGAATAGTGCGTTATAGCACCATCTGGCCGTCGTCTTGTTTATGGGTACACGTGGATGAAGAAGGGTTTGTGAGCAGGACATATTTCGTACGCTCGTGATATTCCCTTGATTTGGGAAAAGGGCTTCCGGAATAACGGAAATTGGAGGCAGGTCCCGCGACTTCGCGCAGGATGACCCATCTTGCGGAGGCAATGATGAAAAGACCAAATATAATCTTCCTGGTCTCGTGCCTGGTCATCGGCGCGGTGACTCTGGCTGTAGTAGGTGGTATCGTTCTGACAAACGTAGCCATGGGACTCAGGTCTCCAGAGGAAGGCAGAAGGTGGCCCAAGGATATCAAGGGATGCCTGCTGGAAATTGGCGGAGACGGCACGATAAGAGTCCATAGCTCGCGCGGGGTTAACTATCACACCCTCCCGCATTACGTCCACGATGGGTATTGGGCAGGTTTTTCGGAGCGTTTGGGTGCCGCGATTATGGTTGATCGGACGAGTGAGCGGTTGTACTCCGTCACGCTTGATGCCAACCAGCAAGTAGTTGCGCGCAGACTTCCACACGACTGGGTGTTTGATTGGGGTTGGAGCCTTACCGACGAGATTCTCTACAAGATCGTAGGATCAGGGGATCAAGTGAGGCTCATACAACGCAATCTGCTGACGCGTAAGGAGGTCATACAGAACATACATTGGCTGCCAGAAGGCGTTCATTGCAAGAGTGAGTGGGAATCAGTTCCCTCAGTGTCTAAAGATGGTTCGATAACTTATGACGTGCATTCCCCTGATGGGGATAGTGTTATCTTGTACGCGAGGAAGCTTTCAGAGACGCCCCAGGTACTTGCATCTGGGGATAACCCGCATTGGATGCAACAGTCCACAACCATTGCGTATGCGCCAGAAGGAAACACAGCAAATGATATCAGTCTAGTCTACACAGACATACTTAGAGGCACTGAGAATAAAATCAGTTTATGGCGGGCTACAGGGCTGTGGAAATTAACGAGCATAATGCCTTTTCCGCAAGATAGACCCTGGTTTATAACCAGAATAGACTCTGCCAGTCCGCACCATCTGATCTGCCAGGTACAAAGGTATAAGTATCCTGACAACTGGTTCTACGTTGTGGACTTAAAAGATGGCGGCGTTGTGCAGTTACCAGTGCAAACAGGAGATTGTCTTTGGTTTCCTGCCGATACCGCCCGAGACGGACGCTGACACCGTGTACATCTACAAGAGAGGTACCGCTGTCGTTATGAAATCCGACGTTCCATTTATCGGCACTCCTGTGGGCTATGCGGTGAATCTGTCAGTAATGATGGTGGCATGTGTCATCATATTAATTGGAGAACCAACATTCCGACCCGGATTGATCGAATGCATACTGGCGATAACATTCGACGTGCCGTCTGGCATCGTGCTTGGCAAAGAGTGGATTCTGTTCTTGCGGAAGGCTACTGAAGCTGTGCCCTCAAAACTCTGGCTCAAGTGGGCCGCGCACTTGGTGTATCCTGCGTCCCCACTGGGTCCGCAGACGAGATTCCACTTGCTACTCGTCATGGTGTGGATACTAGGAATGGCTGCCATATATGTCACTCTTGCACTGTTGCGCACCTCGTTGGAAACATTGCCTGAGCCGTGGACGCGGCTGGGAAGCATTACCTTGTGGGAGGATATGGCACGGACGTTCATACCGTACTTTCTAGCCTGGCAGGTAGTGTTAACGGTTATTGGATTGCGCTGGTACAATTCTCTTGAGGAGTGACCGATAAGCGGCTTGCGTTGTTCCGGGGAAAGGTTCTCCGAATGAACAGAATATCGAGTGAGGTGGGAAATGCCCCTGCTGGCAGTACACTATATACTTTTTCTCGATGGCTTGGGATTAATTCTATTGCCTGTGCCAAAGAAGCGCGAATATATAATTCTTCAAGGCATCGCACAACTAGCACTCGGCGTATCTGGTATCGTCTGTTTTGGAAAGGACCATCCTCTATGGTGGCTTGGAGCATTGTTTGCTGTCCTGATCGGACGCTACTTATTAATCCGTTATGTTGCCTCTGGTAAAGCAAATATGCGAAGTATGCGTCCGACAGCCGTTTACTTTTTACCTGAAATGTATGCATACTTCTTAGCATCAATGCTGGTCTATTATCTTCACGTTGGCGAGAGATGTATGCTGCCCGAGTGGGGATTGATATCTTGGAACCTTGTGTTCGGCACGTCTGTAGTATTGCTGTGGACAATGGGAGGTATAGGCTTTATGGCCAGGGGCTTGAGCCGGCCATTAACATATGCACTGCGGATAATGGTTCTCGCAGGCATTGTGGCATTCTTCGGTTGAGTTCCTTCCGTAGTTCCGGGGAAAAGGTTTCCCTAAACGGCCCTGCGCACTAATGCCATCTGGAAATGGAACGAGATGTGAAGTAGAAGAACAATGAACACGGAACTACACTAGCCTGAAGCCGAGGCTATTGCTGGAGGTCATATGGTACCAAGCAAGAAACGCGCGCCAGGATATCTTTTTGAAGTGCTCCTGTTCACAACTATACCGATCGTACTCGAGGCTCAATCTGCAAGTACAGGTTATTTGATAGCAGCGGGCCTAACAACCATCGGATACGGTATCCTTGGTTGGCACTTGCAGCCACTATTGTTGCGACAATCACACGGTTTGATTATGATGTGGCTGGTTCCGCCGGGATTGATGGCTGTGGGTGGCCTCCTTGCATCAAGTATACTGGCCTTAGGCCCTGCCCTTGTGTATGTCACTGTTACGTGCGCAAGGGGCCAGAACGTCTCGGTGCGTGATTTGGTTCCTTCGACAAGAAATGAATATATCTTGTTGACCCTCACCATAGCGCTGGTGGCTTTGATCCTTATATCGATCGTCTATTGTTCTGTTATCTGTCAGTGGATTGTTTTGCGTCTGATGCAGCGGTAGATAGCCTGCTTTGATGAGAACTTCCGTTGGTTCGGGGAAAGGGTTTCCTGATACAACAAAAAAGAGGCAAAGAGGCCATGGAAAGATGTAACAAAACTTGTCGCGGACTGGCCGTTTTACTCGCTGTGTTCATTGCTGTCGGGGCAACTATTGCTATAGGGCATTCGAATCGTCAGAGACTTGTTAGGCAACTTATAGGACAGGACGAGCAGTTCGTTGTGCGACGGTTAGGGTTGCCATTCCTGCGGTACGACAACCCAGAGGACTTCAACCGTTTGCAGACAGTAATGAGAGATGAAGGAATGCCTTTGTATCGAGATGTAGTGCCTGCAAAGGGCCAGGTCTGGTTGTACAAGTCAACTTCTACGCGCTGTCTTACCATATATTTCAATCGCGGAGTGGTAGAGAGGGTATTCACCACTCACTGGCCAACTCTCCCTGATAAACAGCCGAATGTCCGGGACTCAGAGCCTCGATAATGGACCGGATTTCGTTCCGTTGCTTGCTTCGGTTGCACGACGCCGAAGCTGTGACCGAAGGTCACACTACTAGCTAGAATGATTCGGAGATCGCCGCCTATCGTAGATGCCGCATTTAGTATACTTATTCGAGCCCATAGGGCTCGACTGCGGTAGAGGATCACGATGAACATAGGGCCAAGTATATTGGGAATATCCGCTGGTGAAATCTTGCTTCCGGCGTGGCTTCTGTTGAGCCTGTTCTTACAGACTGTTCTTAAGCGGAGCGGATTCGTGCGACTTGTCCGCAATACAAGCATTGGGATATCCGCGTACATCATCCTCTGGCTCGGCTTGTTCTTGTCCTCCAGGGGCGGAGACGGACTGGCGACAACTGCCGGCGCTGCTCTGTTGATTACCGGCCATGCTGTACTGTTCGGATGGGCAGTGTCTCCGGATGGGTGTCGATTCCTATATGCGCCGTTGGGAATACTGTCGAGATACTGGCCATCTTCTCTAATTATGTCCGGCGCGGCCTCAGAGAAGCAAGTGCTCTGGGATAGATCATCGTGGATCGTAGCCGGGGTTGTTGTCGCTTTGGATATAGCCATAATACTCAGCATTCGAATGATTCCAATCTAACTAAATCTATAATTATATTGCTGTCTGGTGAGGCGAAACCAATGAATTATGTCAAGATGATGATGCTAATACTCGGCGGTGCTGTGGTACTTGGAATAGCTGATTATGTCGCTCCACAGACTGCCGCGGCGCCACAAGATATCCAATGGCTTATGATGTTTCACGAAGTCATCTTTGTTGGAGCGTTCGGCGTAGCTGCCGGGAGACTATTGACCAGCAAATGGTGGTTTCTAGTAGCTATTAGCCCAGTGCTTTATTATGGGCATTTATGCATTTTAATGCAGACCCCTATGTTTCTGTGGTTGGATTCTCGAATGATATTATCTATCATATCTGTGATGACGGCAGCTTATGTTGGTGCAGCTACAAAAATCAAAAACACTTAAGATCTCGACGGACAATTTGAAATACGGCAATGAACTGCCAGCCGACTTAATCGAGTCACTCTGAACCTGCTGTGACGGCTTTTCCGAAACAACAGTAACTTGCGATCAACTTGAGCATCATCGCCCGACGGCAAGTAATAACACACCGCCAGCGACCATCGCGATTCCAAGCCATTCGCGAGGCAGAGGGCGTTCGCCAAGAAACGCAAAAGCGAAAACCGCAACGAGTATCACGCTTAGTTTGTCTACTGGTGCAACCTTAGAGGCACTGCCGGCTTGCAGAGCACGGAAGTAGCAAACCCAGGAAGCGCCGGTGGCCAAACCCGAAAGACCGAGAAACAGCCAGGTCTTTGATGGCAGAGCAAAAGGGTTGCTCCACTTCCCGGCAAACCAGATGAAGCCGGAGAGCACAACCATAATGATTGCCGTTCGAACTAGCGTTGCCAGGTCTGAGTCGACCCCTTTTATGCCGATTTTGGCAAAAACAGCAGTGAGCGCCGCGAAGATAGCGGAGAGCACAGCGAAATAGAACCAGCCAATTGACGGACTCACGATTCTCCCCTTACCGCAAGATTTCCTGCTAACCAGCGCTGGATAGTCATATGCTAAAGTATACCACTGCGGCTCAGCTACTGCGAACCAGGACACACTACCGCACCACGTGAGCTCTGTGCATGCGATCACGTGCGAATATTCGGGAACGGGGTTTCGCGATGCAACAAAAGCGTCGATATGTGTCCGTGCCGAACATTCTTCTCACCCACAGAATCCAACGACGCCTGTTTCAGCGGAAATCGGACGGTTAGTCATACTGGCACTTACGGCTTACCAGCCATTTTTGCTTTGCGCATTAGGTGGTTGGCCAAAGCAGTCATTTCAAGAGCGACATCAGGCGGGTCTTCAAGCTTATGTTCGTGCGCTCTTGGATTGCGTATGCCAGCCATGCACCCAGCGAATATCTGCATATATCCGCGTTGTTCGGCTTGCTGGCTTTGCTTACTCAAGTTACTCAAGCCGTTGATCTTCAGCTTGGGTTTTTTCTCGTCGAACACGCTTTGCATCAGTAAACTTCCATCCCCGTCCGACTTCGTTTTGTCCTTAATAAAGTTGTTCAGACACTTGAACGCCTCCAATACAGCGTGAGCGTAATAGCCATCTATGAAGAGCTGACGGCAGCATTCGACCAACTCAGGTTCGGTAACCATCTGGTCGAACAGCTCTTTATGTTCCAGTTCATGTTTTTTGCTCGGCGCTGGACAAATCATTTGAATGCGCTTTGCCACGTGCAGAATCCGCTTTGCTTCGGATGCTTTCATTTCAACCCCTGCCATAGAGATGCTTAGCCATGCTGGCGAATATCTGGTCTATCTGTTCCGGTTTGGCGTTTGGATCAATGTGAATTTGCACGTTGAAGTGAACTGATGGATCAGGGGACACGTGCTCCTCATTGGTGCTTTGCTTTGTTCCTGTGTACACATAATGCCCGCCCTTTTCCCGGATCAGATCAGCCTGAAGAAAAATATCAATCAGGTACTTGGATTTTTCGGTGCCTCGTGTATTACCAGGCATCTGCAACGCGTGGAGAACCCGGCCTGGTAGCTCCTCCTGTGCTATGCTGCCGTTAGCCTTGATTTGTTTCAGAACCGCCTGAGTCTGCGGGCAATCATTGATGATCTGGCGCCAGGCAGATGCAACTTCGCTTTTGATCTTGTTGGAAATGGCGAGCGCAAGCGTCTTGCCATTGTCGGTGAGCCGCTTTTTGTAGACCCCGACCAGAACACCTGCAGACACTAAGAACTTATGGTTTGCTGATACTGCATTTCTGCTCAGGCCGGAGAAGCTCATAATTTCTTTGATCTCTAGCTCCTTGTCCGGGTTGAGGGCGTATGCGCTGAGTATCTTCTCCAATATATCGTACGTGCTTTCGGGCAATTCGAACTTTTGTGATTCCACTAGCAAATACCTCCCTGTTGGTTTTCTGTTGCACCGAACATTTCGGGTTTCGGCAGCGTAAAATCCTCTGTGTAAATTGTTATGAGGTAGGTAAGACGCATTCCTCTTTATGATAATGCAATCGGAACGTTTGAAGGAACGCGCTGTGAATGAAGTATACAACGATGAATTGGAAGAGGCAATAGAGGCCTGGCCCGAGGTTCTTTCCCCGGCGGATTTTAAGTCATCTTATGCCTACTTTAATTGTTCACATTATGTGCTGTTTACTCCTTATTTACGCTCAGATGCTTAACATCCGATGTTCATATATACTCTGCCTCACAACTGGTATTCAGAAATCTGTTAGCATTCTGTTAGCAGTTTACTGCTAACGAATTATCCTTCATTTTGGCGGATTGCGACGCGATGTGGGTAAATGGTTCGGTTTGGCTTAAGCACTACTTTGTGCAATGCGTCCAATTGTTTGGGTGGTTGTCTTCACCAGGATACATCTCATTACCAGCCGAGACCAGTAAATGGTCAAAACCAGCAGAAGAATACAATACGCGAACTATGCCGCTTTAACATGTGCTATAGACGCGAAGGATAACACGTCACAAGAAAGTGATCATCACTAAAATCAAAAGTCCACCCCCACAATCGGGAATGGACTCTCAATTTGGTAAGTTGATTGATAGGACAAGGATTAGAATACGAACTCGTCCACATTCTTGGCAAAACCTATCCAGGGCCCGATGGCGAATAGAGCCGTACTAGCAGCACGACGCCAGATGTGCGACGTTATAAAGACGTGGCGCGAACTGGCAGGCTGCCCCTAACGTCGGACTGCTCCCGTCTACGATTCAGGTCACGTTGCCTTGGGCCCGCCGAGCAGTGGCCGTTCTAAGCTCTCCTTGCAGTAAGCGCATTGTTTGACTCGCTTAGCTCTTCCACCGCTGCTGTCCATAATGTAGAGCGAGGACGTTGTATATCCCAGCTTCCCACCACAACGTGGACAGTGGTATGCGCTACGGCCATCCTCGTCGATCCTGAGCAACGACAATTCCCAAGGGTCTTTGTAGATCGATTGGTAAGCCCTCAACAATGCTTCATCACCTAAGATGTAATCAAGCAGGCTATCCTCGATATTCTGCCTTGAGAGACTGACATCTCCCTCAACAAAGCGGTTTTCTGCCCCCTTGATGAAAGTGATCAGTTTGTCCATCTCAACAACTGGATCGTGCAAATCCCGGAACTCTTTTATCTTTTGGTAAACTAGTGCCTCCACGCCTCTACTTCTCATAAGTGAAGCAACATCGTCCAGATTGTTGCTGAACTGAACAAAACCAGGGTCGGCGGGCGACATAGGTTGATATTCAAACCGATAGTCCCTAGCTCCATTGAATTTCACTATGTCGAGTGCAACAGCTACCAAGAACAGATTCTTAGTTCCCGTTCGCTCTTCTTCTATATCGCGAGACCAAGTGATCCATTCGTCGATGTCACCGCGACTATGGCAACAGGATTTCTCCTGAGCATTCTCATAGGCGTTGCGCCACTCACTAGGCTGTTCATCAATTAGCATCTGCACAATCCCCAGCGGGAATGCTCCTCTCTCACGCAAGATGAGCACCTGATTTGGTTCAACCACGTTGAGAGCCTCGACGTCACCACCAATCACCTTTGCACTCTCCAACTCCTGAGCGAACTCACGGGATTTCGCGTCCTGATGGTCGTAGAATACGAACCCATAATGCTTGTTGGGATGGTCTTGGTGCCTAGGATGACTGAGATTCAGTCCGAGGAACAGCGCGGATTTCTCTTGAGCGCCCTGCATTATGCTAGCGCAATCCGGTCGTGCCAAAATCCTCTGGATTATATTGTGTTTCTTCAACTCTCGGAACGCGCTTCGAGCAGGCTTGGCATACTCCAGGAGTTGATCCTCACTTATGTCCTGTATGTCTCTTGCCGTATCGAAGTACCCGATCTTGGATGGGTCCATCAACAAACGCTCCAGAGCCTTCTCCACGTAGCCTTGGACGCATTCCATGGCCAGAATACTCTCGAGATCCTCTGGTCTGCCGGCAAAGCCTCGAATGTCCTTCTCAGCAATCAGACAGTCGTTGTATTCGCGTATTACGGTCTCACCAGGCTCAAACAACTCTGTCCCGTTTATGCTTCGAGTCCATCCGTCTTGAGCGCTACCTGATGGGACATCGGTCTTCTTATACAGATCATCCATCCCATGAATAATGGAGGTCACCTCAGCTATCATCCCCGAAGCAGAGTCTTCCAGGCGTTTCCTTATGCTCGCCACGGTAGCGAGAGTATCCTCACAGATGATACACAGTGCTTCTGAGCAGCATTGCCTTAATCGTTGTTCATAATAGTCGGTGAGAATTTGGATAAGTTCCCCGGCGTACCTCTCTTTTGCGCGTCGGCTCTGTCCAACGCGCTTGAGCCACCAATCCTGGTGACACTCAAGAAGTTGCTCATACGCAGTGTTAGCTTGGTCATTTAGACCTGAAATCACTGCGGCCAATGAAGAGTCATCAAGCTCATCTCTCAATGACTTGATGCGTTTCTCAAGCGCATCCAAGAACATCAAAAGATTCTTGATACCAAAACAGTCGTGTTTGGATAAGAAGAGAGTTACCTCGTCTCTTACTTTCTGACGCGTGAGGCTCCTCAAATGCTGCGAATTCTCCTCAACAGTTTGAGGCACGATTCTGGACGGAAGGTCAGGAAACACATCAGCCAATCCGCCATCAAATGCAGCGTCAATCTGCTCCCTTACGATGGTTGCAAGCTCCGGTGATCCAATAGACTTTGACTGTAACTCACGGAGTTTGCGCGCGATTCTATCGGCCAGAGTTGCGTCCCCCAGCATCGTGAGCTGCCTGATTGAATTGTCCTTGTTCGTTATTGGCACATTGCCTAAGCGAAGCTTGGTCTGCGTTTCTGTAAGACGGTCACTGTCGCTTCCTGCAAGGAGTTGGTACCCGCGCTTTGCCAGGCGTAGCGTACAGGCTTTGTAAACCTTAGCAAATGGGAACTCAACCACACCCAAACCAAACGTGAAGTACTTCTGGGTCGCGCCCCAGAGATCTCGTTGGATGAAGAATGTCGCTATATTGTCACGCTTATTATCTCTGGGAATCCCACTACTGCCGATGAGATCCGTATAGACATAATCGGCTGTCGACGTAACTAGCCTTGAATATTCAGACGGATCAGCGCCCCTACTCTGAACCAGATACGTATGCCCGAACGGGGTCATTCCTGGCATCCCTTCCCACGGTTGGCCGGGTGAGTCTGGGTATTGAACCTTGTACCTGACGCGATCATCAGAGAAGTGGTTTAGCTCCACCAGTGCCGAGTATGCGTTTATGGAGTACAACTGGTTGCGTTCCTGCTGAGATGGAAGCAAGAATATCCCGGTTGACTCAAGGTTGTAGCCTGGCCGAGACCTCAAAAAGTAGCCCAGGTCGATGAAAGACCCGCTAGCCGTCCCTCCGCACAGAGTTCCTACTACATATACGTAAACAGTGTCGTTGGAAAACGCCACGTTCACAGGAACATCAGACTCTTTTGAGAACTCAGCGGATGCTTGCTGCGAACTCAACGATACCAGCTTATCCACTTCATCGGATATAACTTTCTTGACTGTCTCATAGTTGAAAAGCAGCGCAAGCCTACCCATAATACGGATGTTGCTTGCTCCGTTGGCTATGGCTGTGTGCGTGCCCGTGATCTCGGGGATGTCCCAACTCGGAAAATCGATGGATTGCTTGTAATTCTGTGGATTGGTGATCAGATTGGCGTAGTCGTTCACATCGATCTTGAGATGAACGCACTTGGCATACCTGCTGGCCAGCGACTCAGGTGCAAGATGCGCAGTCTCCAGAACTACAGTCCGTATCCAGGGTACATTATCAGGGGATCCGTGTGTCCAGACGATCTTCTCAAGAATCTGATTGCATACCATTGCTCCGGTCGATCCGAGACCGATTAATAGGGCCTTGCGTCCGTTTATGGTTATGGGTTCTGGCATAGAATAGCCTCCAAAATCCTATTTCCGCGCGGGATGACGACGTGTAAGGAAGAGCATCACGCCGAAGAAAACAAGAAAAGCCATCAGACTAGCCCAGAACCATACCGGCATGCTGATGTGCAGGATGTATCTGAACAGAATGAATCCAATGAAGATTAGCCATAGACAGGTGCCGAACCAGCAGCCGAGGCGAGCCATGTTCGGTGGATAGCCTATCCTTAGCGTCAGAGAGGTAAAGATGACCGCTATTAGATAGCCCACCAGCGCGGAGCCCAATATGTAGGCCAGAGTGACAGTATTCGTGAGCACTTGCACCATGGTAGGTTGTTGTTCATGCTGTGCAAGAGCTGGTGCCGCGAACGTCGCAAGGCACATTGCTATGGGTAATACATTCTTTGGCTTCACTTCTTCCTCCTCAGCTTGAGACTACGCGTGCATTGAACTGTATATAGCTATTTGCTTGAGTGTTCTTCACGGAGATAGTCTTGTCGATAGTAGAAAGCACTATCACGTTTCTTTCCGAGCCACAGCTAACCTGGAACTTACCATGATTACGGATAATCACATTGCCTTTCGCTTTCACCTCCAGCACAGCAACCTTTTGTCGTCCACTCAGCTCTGGTAGCGCAATACACTGCTGGTCGTCTGGGTCTCCCCCTATGTAGGTGGGCTTCCCGTAGCGAACAGAACCTTGCAGCCCGCCAATTTGGACGAACTGCGTTTTGTTGATAAAGGACCAATACCAAACTGCAACGCCGACCAGCAGGAGCACCAATACTATCAGAACAATAGCAGTCCAGTTTACTGGGTGAATCTCCGCGCTTCTATCTGCCTCCGGGCGATTGTCTGATTGCTGCTGAGTTGTCTGCGAAACCTTGGCAAGCAGCTCTGATCTGCTTGTGGATTCCAGCTCTGCCAGCGGTTGTAGACTTGATGGGGCATAGATCGAATAAAAGACAGCAAATGGTACAGGTTGGCCCGCACCGTCAACATTCCGCCCCTCGATTCGTCCCCTCGTAGCAAGTTCGAATCCGGTCGTCTCAAGCGTCTTCGTGAACTCAGGATCCTTGGCCGCAAGCCCATATTCCCCAGGACGAACAGGGGGCTCTGATACTTCCGAATCGCTAAGGATTATGATCACGGTAGATTTTGGCAACTCTACTCGGCTTAGCGCAGACAACAATGCACGTTCATCATCATGTCCCCCAAGCGAGCCGTTTCTGATTTGCGGAGACTTAGGAGCCAGAGCATACAGCTCTCTTATTCTGCTTCTGCGGAATGTCTCGTTCCAGACCGATCCCCCCCAGAGATCCAACTCGAATGGGGAAAATGATACTTTGTCAGCATACTTGTCATTTTGTATCATATACTGACTAAGCAGGCCATTATAGAGATCCCGTACTGCGCGGGCTCGCGGACCATTGGTTCTGACCGTATTCATTAGGACAACGAAGTGGAAAGTGCCCTTCTCTGCATCACTGCCTGACTTGGCTATCGCTTTACCTAAGTCATTTCGCAATGTATCAAAAGATACGAGACACTCCGCAGGTGATTCCTCGGCACAAGCGGGTAAGACTGGGCTCAGTAGCAGTATCAGCACAAGCACAAAGGCGAGGCTTACAATTTTTTTCATGACGCCTCCTGAAATGCGTAGGTCCGCAGCTTCACTTCAGCACCTTCGCGTGATGCGACAACCAATCTTGAATCTGCAACGCACAGGATTGGTGCCATAGCAGTAGTGGCAACAGAGCTAACAGCGCCCGTTGATGGGTTTATGAGGCAAGTCTCTGTTCTGCCGGGTGAAGACCTCTTCAATAATAGTCGCGAATCACCTGAACCATCAGTAATCGCCAGCATGTCTGGCTCCGTACTGGCTCCTGTGGACAGATCCACTCTTTCTGGGTTACGAGTTATGGCGCCAAGTTCAAAGCGAAGTACGCCAGCCCGGCAAGCGACGTATAGGTTCTCTTCAAGAACACTAAACTCCGCAATCGCGTCCTGGCCAAGCAAACGGCTTGCATGGTTATCGTCTGGACCTCCAAATGACCAGATGCGTAGTTGTTGCTCAGAATCGTAGCCCACCGATATGAGTCGCCCGCTGGATGAAGCTATGCGAGTGCATCGGCAACCAGAAAGTTCTTGAGCGAATCTGGCCTCGCCTGAGTCGAGGCTTAACGACAGGACTCCCCGCCCCTCGGTGGCAAGATGCAATCCATTCGCCGCAACAGCATCGGTGATCTCCTGAGCGCGCAGATCAAGCGAAAACACACTCTCTGTCCACGCAGTCGTATCAACGGCCAGAATCTCAGTGCGTAGTCCAGCAATCGAGCGTATCACGAGCCAATGTTTCTCGTCTTTGGCTTGGCGCACGAAGATGCCCTCGTAGTCTTTATAGACTGCGTCATCCATCAGGGAAATAGCAATTGCTCTTCGATCTCCCAGGACAAATGCGTGCCCGTCATCCAATATGAGTGATCTCGGCTCAAAACCGGGAACTTGGGGCAGCAGAACCGTGCTTACACGGTGCCAATTCTGCCCATCCCACCGAAATGAAAGCAAGGTCTTGGGTGACACGGCAACGAGTTGACCATACCTGTAAGCGATGAGCCGTATGTCCTCCTTACAGGTCAGCGCTGCTACAGGGCGAATCGAATGTCCGAAAACTCCACTCCATCGGGCCGAATTCGTGCCGTCCAGAGATCCACGATCAGATGGGAACGCTGATGAAGGTTCTATCAGCGACGCTGAGCAGCCAGGGTTCAGGCAATTGCGTTCGTCCAACTTGTACAGGCGTCCACAGATCGGGCAAGCTTTGAATGGATGTCCGCATAGCGGACAGCTTGCCTGCCAATGTCCATTTGCGTCAGCAATTGGAACTACAGCATCCGGCTCCGACTCCTGATACGGGCATATCTGGGCAACTCTCTTGCCACACCAAACGCAGAAAACCGCGCCCGGCACCTCCTCCGGCAGACTCTGGTCGCAATGCGGACAGATGCTCATCCTTTGGTTTCCTTTTTGTCATTTAACAAATCATCAAGTAGCTGGTCATCAACTGATCTAGGCGCGTCGGGAGCCTCAGCATCCGATGGGCAGGCTTCACTATTGTCGGTAAGTAGCTCTTCTTCCGGGCAGTTTTTGCCAGGCTGCGGGGTATCAGGTGGGCACGCTTGCTCAGATGGGCATGTGGCCTCCGTGTCGGCAGAAAAACTCGCATCTGATGCGGGTTCAGCCACGTCAGCTTCAGCTACGTCATTTTGAACATCATCAGTATTGATTGTTGTCTTGATGCTGTCTGATTGAAGTGACTCTGAGCTGAAAACACATCGGCGAACCAGGGCCTTCCTGAGAACGGTTACCTTTTGTGTATTATCCCTGAACGTGAAGCCTACGCGCCGGGTAGCTTCAATCTGATTGTCACGTGACGGGTCGTCAACCCATACCAGGTCACGGTCACTGAAGTCGTGATGATCCTTTCTAAACATATCACCTTTTGCTGGACAGATCACGGAGAGTCCTTTTGACTCCAACAACTCGTGTGTATTGTTCTGTATAAGCAACAAGCAATAGTAGTCATCGAAATATTGAGGGTCTAGGCCGCGTTTGACCAAGACTGGCAAAGTATCTACCGTTCCGTATATATAAGCCCGTATTCTATCTAAGTTTTGCTCAAACCACATACGTCCTTGCTGAATGCCAAGGTCATTGCGCAGTAACAATATCCCGGACAGCAGCTCTCTCACCTCGTTCGGTAGGGCTTCATAGTGTTCTAACAGACGTTGCTGCAGTCCCTGTAGGTCCCTTGGAATAGATGAACGCTCAAGCTGAGAAAGTTCGAGTTGTGTGTTAGCGAGGTCGGATTGAGCCGTCTTATATAACTGACTGGAATATTCAGCCTCTTTTTTTGCTTCATTCAGATCATCTCTGAGTGAGTCTGCCCTAGCCGACACCTCATCATAACTGGCGTTCGCTGCACTCAGGCGTCGCTCCATCTCATCGCATTGGTTCCGCCATCTTTCAATCTCTTGCAATGCAGAGGATGACAGCTGTGCACTGGCTGGTGGGTATGGCTCGTTCCTCCTACAATCTGTCTCGGGATACCCGGCGACTGCGTCATTCTTGGTGATGCTGCCCCTTCCCGAGGGCCTGCAATCTGTCTGGCTACCGGTTCTACCTTTCCAACAGACAGGGATCTCAATCAGTTGGGCGAGCAAATCGTTCAGGCATTGACCTTGTTCCTCCTGTTTTGTCTGCACTCTCGCAGATGGTGCAGCATCATTGTACAAACGTATGAATTCCTTAGAATAATCAGTGCTGACACAATCATTGCCACGCAAGCTCTCGCACAGGCCTTCCAATCTCTTCCAGAGACTGATCAGACCATCGTGAGTCTTCGTTTCTTTGAGCTCCGCTTGCATCTGCACCAACTCAGATTGAATTGCCTGGTAGCTACGTTTCATATGTCGTCTTCCTATGAGCTGACTAATCTTGCAGAAAAGTCGTTTGATTGCCTCAAAGATCGCATCTGCCACGGTGGCAATTACCGACCTTTTCAGCTGTCTATTGGCCTTGGCTGCATTTTCTGTTGTCTTGCGGGCCGCAGGATCTGGTACTCTCTGCGGCTGGGTGGGTTTCCTAAACTTTTTGCGCTTCGCCATGCTCTCTCCCCTAAAGCCTGTATGTCAAGATAGCGATGTACTCGCCGAATTCTGCCGTGGCTGCTGCCGTATCTCGGGTCGCATACTCGAGCCGCATCTCTCCCTGATGAATAGCAGCCCTGATAGATAGCAAAGCTTTGCTGTTGTAAGGATTGAATAGCTTACAGGTTCCCACACGCAGCTCCTCATTGCCTAATCGAACCATAATGCTCAGGTCTAGCCTTCCACGTTGCGGCATCTCATATGTCTTCTGAGGGATAAGCACCTCTTGTGGGGAGTTCTTGCGGAAACGAGCTACGTCGGAACCTAGACTGGTGCGGAGTGTCACATCATATGGAAAAGCATTCTTTATACTAGCGTCTGGTATCCAAACCGCGCCGTATGCTACGGCAAGCTTCTTTTGTTCTTCAGGAATTACAAGCCTGCGATTGCCACGATCCGGGTTATCGTCTTGCATAAACCGCTCTACCCAGCGTGCAATAAACGGCACGCAGGTGTTTCCTCCAACGCAGACGTAGTACTCTATCTTGGATTTGGGCGTGTCATAGAAAACCCGATCATTCAACTCCGTAGTTAGCGATTTTACATCGTCCTTGAGTAGATATGCAAAGATAGATGGCTTTATAACTAGTCCTGCCGAGCCACGAAAATCTGTCCCGCCGTCTGCAGACAAGTCGGCCTTGATTTTTTCGACCGTGTCTCGCACGTCCAGATCATCTTCGTAATCGAGGCCATCATCATCAAAAATATCGCCATCAGTTCTTAGATTGCCAATGTGCATCTCTCCAGAGGACCAGTCCGCTCTCTTAGCCGGAACGCTCTCAGGGTTGTTCACAGCACGGATTAGGCTGGTGGTGACACTTTCTCCACCGAATGTTTCAGCTTTGCTTCCGACTCCCAGGCAAGAGTCCACACTCAAAGATATCTTCCCATCAGCATCAACTGCAGCCTCAGTCATCACGACATCCGTGGTGCCGCCACCGCTGTCAAAGACAGCTATTCTGTAATCGTTCCTGATCTGATGTCTGGCATCGCCTAGCCTGGGCAAGTCCTCAGCATTGCGGACAGGGTGAAGTAATCCTATTGCCGCGCATACAGGCTCGAACTGAAATTCGACACTCTCGCCAGGAAATCCTGCCGATTCGACGCACCGTTCCATTTTATCCCGGTGCTCACGATAGAGATCACCATGGGTTGCATAGTCCAGGACCGGAATCGTGAAGACATACTGCACTCCGACTTCAGTCGTGCCAAAGCGACGATCAAGCTCGGGTGCTACTATAGCACGGTATAGCCAGGCCAGATATTCGGTGACCAGTTTCTCCTGCCACGCATCCCCAAGCCACGTTTTGCAGAAGTCAATGGCGGCAGATCCATTGCGTTCAGGGTGGACTTTGACGTTATCAGGATCACGCAATAAGGTCTTCACTTCCCGGAAAAGATAGCCTTCCAGTGGGTGTTCCTTGTACCGTTCGGTGGCCGTAGACGAAAACGCGAGGTCTTTGGACTTGTCAACCCATATCCGTGTAGGGAATCGATCCTTGTCTTCACCAGGCGGGCGCAGAAATCTTACATCGTCATCAAGCACGTCGCTGTAATTGCACTCTCTGAATGCAACTGACGTAAATGCAGTTCCAAAATCAATGCCTATGATAGCCGCCGTAACTTCCCGGGCTTGTTCGGGGGTCTCGGAATATAGACGAACTCGGTAGTCAGCTCCGTCACTGGTAGTAACAGCGAGACAAGCCTCCGAGGAGGCGGGAACATCAAGCTGGCGATGAACCTGGAAAGTGAACTCACTGCCAGGCTGGACTGAGCCGTGAGTTACCGAAACCCTATAGCCAGTCGGACACGTAATGCCAGATATGTTGACTGGAGTGCCGCCTTGATTCAACAATGATACATCCCGCACCACAATGTCGTCGTGAAAGATCAGACACTCCTGCTGTAGATGCAACTCGCCTGGGGTCTGTACAGTGCAGACAACATCCACATCTAACACTCTATTCTCGGGCTTGACACACCAGTGATTGAGATCTTCGCAAGTTGGCTTGTCATTGACCTCCACGTGCAGCACACCGAGCTTTCCCGATTCGCGTACTGGCGGTACGTTCAGACGAAACGTTTTGTTCATTCCTGGAGCAATCAGAAACGAACAAGGCTGATTTGCCGGTATCTGGAAACCATCAACTTCATCTTTTAGGCTGATGTTTACTTTTATGCTGCTCTCGCCGCTGTTGCGAAGTGTGACGATCCGCTCCGAGCTACGGTTCCTCTCCACCAGCAATGTACAGTCCGGAAACTGCAGATGACCAGTAGGACTGCCACAGGCAGGACAGAATTTCCACTGACTCCCTGTTGGGATCGACTGGTGGCAGCCTTCAGTAAGTTCGTGTATATCTTTGCAGATCATATTTGTAGTCACTCTTTATCATCTAGCCGAAGAGCGTCTCGAAATCTCAGAGTTCGCGCCGGCCGGCCGGCTCGTGCTTTTCGCATTATCATCAGACTGTTGGTACAATATTTCAAGTGTGCTGGAGAGCATACCTTTTACTCTGGTATGTCCTGCAGCACAGAACCCAGTTGGATAATGCCGTTTCGCTTTGCTATCTCTTCTTCGACTTCCTTAACCATTTCTAAAATCCAACTCGGGCGATATCCGAGTCGGTATACCTGATAGCAGGCGCAGAAGAGTCTTCTGTCCACCGTTCCGGTATCACCAACGGCCATCACGTGATTATGCAAAGTCTGCAGCACTCGGCCTGCCAACTCTGATTTTGAAGCCTCTGGTTGATCAAGCGCTTCCACAAACACATCAAGCCATTCCGTCACATCGTCAGGATATCTTGTCAACAGATCTGCCAGATGCCTTAGGTTACTTCCCTTGAGCGGGAGCACCGAATGCGCCGCTTTGTAAATGCCCAGTTGGTCCCGTTCCGTACCTGAAAACGCGTCTGTGGCCATAGTCAGCAGCGCCGTTTGCAGCCTCTCTCTTTCTGTGCCGCAGACTGCATTTCTCCATTCCGTTCGACTAGGAGAAGCAAAATCAAAACTAGATATGAACTTGGCGAATACTCCGCTTGATGCTTCCAATCTAACGCTCTCCGTCACCAAGGTTACGGCGCCTTGCTTCTCGATTGATATGGTCGACTGATTGACGACCAGCATAGACCACAACAATCTCCAAACGCTTGTTAAGCTGGGATGCTCGATCAGGGCTTGCGCCTGCCACACCTATGGCCGGTTCCCAACAACCCCGGCCAGATGCTTCAATAAGGTTTGGCGCTAGATGAGAAGTAGCGTACAGCAAAATTACAGCCTGATTCGCTCGTGCAAGCGACAGACTCCAAGTCGCTTCCGGTGGTCCTTCTGAACGATCTGCGTGACCCTCCACGATGATTCGCTTGAACGGCCGTGTCTCAGGATTCACGGCATCGCCTTGGCTCTTGGCTAATATCCTGCCAAACTCTGCAAGCAACTTGCGACCCCGCTCAGTAGCTATATTGCTGGATCCCCCAGAAAAGAACAGGGACTGTTCAAACCAGAATCGTTGTAGGTCACCGTCTCGGTATGTTTCTTTAAACTCACCTCGGGCATGCGCATCCCTAAGAATGGCTGACATACAGAGATTGTCATCCGCGGACCAGCAACTATTCAGCAGTCGATCCTGCAGGTCTGACACTGCAGTTCTTTCGATAACCTTGTTTGCCCCCAGACTTTGGTGTACCACCGCCAAGATCATCACCAGCAGAAGAACAATCAAGAAATCGGCCAGCGCCACAAATGGATCTGCAGGAAAATCGATCTCCCCACTGAAGGCGTTCTTCAACTTCGCCCTCCTCTGAACAGCCTGCCGATAATAGAAACGCGCTTGCTCCCGTTGGACGCCGGCTGCTCAGCTGCACCCTGCTTAGGTTTACTCGACACTGTGCCTACCGTAACAGTGTCCTCGTCCATACTGAAGCGCTCTCTGGCTGGAAAAGGCGAACGGGTTTTCATCTCGGACAAAAGCCTCTGAGCTGTGTCCTCCCAGTTACTAAACAGGCGCCCAAGCGATTTTATGTCGCCGGCAAGCTTTTCCTGTTGAGCAGATGATCGCGTATGCACACCAGTCGACGACTCCAAGATGCCGCTGAATTGACTAAGCTCATTCGTCAAGCGCGTGAGCTCATTGCGTAGGGCTGATTGCTCTGGCAGAGCGCTAAAGTCCAGTAGCACTCGCTCGAAGTTGCGAAGAACTGCGTCCAAGGAGTTTTTTGTAGATTTGACTTCGCCAACAAAGCTGTCGAGTTTTGTACTTTGAGAGTCATTTGTTACGGAGATAGATTCTCGGAGTTCACGAACTGACCGTTCCATCTGAAGAGCCGATGATGATACCTTATCGGCTGCTATCGACACAATATCTCGTTCAGTCTCAAAATGCTTCGCTGTAGCGGCTAGATCATCAGTTGCTTTCTGAAGCGAGGCAAAGCTCTCCGCAGGAATCTGTGCAAGAGCTTCTGAGACTTTCTTGTACATCCCACGCATCTGCTTAATCTCGTCCTTGAACTCATTATAGCTCTTGTTAAACTGCTCTACCACGAGATTCGTTGACTTCTGTACTTTTGTCAAGTGTTCCACGGCCGGCTTGATCTGAGTAGCCAGGGAATCTGATATGCCTCTGAGTGCATCTACGGAGCTTTGAAGCTGCGACATCAAATCGTCTTCATCGGTCGAATCATCGAAGACAAATTGCAGGTAACGTGATTCGGCCAATTGACTGGCTTGTTCGGCTAGACCTTGAGCAATGCGGGCATACACAGCATTGAGAAAGGAGATAATGATCGTAGCCACTAGGCCAGCCAGAGTACAAACGGATGCATAGGATATACCAGACAAGAGGTTAGAGATACCACGCGCAAGGCTTTGAACACTTTGAACTGAAGTCGAAGTGGAGGTTGATTGGACTGAATGCCCAAGGCTGGTGACAGCGTTTGCAACCCCCCAGACCGTCCCCAACAGACCCATGAACACGAATATGCCGGCAAAGTACCTGGGCCAGTAAATCCAGTCTAAGTAACGTATCCTACTGACGTCAGTTTGACCTGATTCTAGCACAGCGACGAAATACTCACGCAGCTCAGTAGAATGGGGCAGAGAATTCACCTGCTCTATTGCTGCCTCGCGCGTCTCAGGCTCGGCTGCCTCCAGCAGCCCACGCATAGGTGTCCGCTCCGACGTCACTAGCATCTTGAAGGCGGCTATCCATCGTAGAAAAACCCCTACGAACGAAATAGCGATTACTGCGATTGCTACCTGTCCCTCTATTGGAACTGCCAACATCACTTATGGAACCCTCTCTACTCATAAGGCACGCTGTTCGTGGCAAGGCGGTACAGTAAAAAAACCCTGCATACCGACAGTCTGTAAGCCTTCTCATATTATATTATCTAGCTGATCTGTTGTCAAATTGATTCGCACATTGATTGGATCATTGATGACAGATATATGTCTCACATGTGTTCTGTGCGTAGGCAGGCCGGCGGACCCGCGAATCGCGTTTAACACGCCGTTCAGATAGCAGCGAATCAATGTACCTGGGGTTTTGCATCAATGCAGAATCGATCGGATGCAATGCGATGATAGGCCGGCAAAAGTATCAATCCTCACCGGCCCCGAAGGGCCGGTGCAACGGCCCGGCGACTGACGCAGACCATGTCAAACACGTGTTTCAATCCTCACCGGCCCCGAAGGGCCGGTGCAACGCAATATGCAATACTAACGGCACTGAGCTATTTGCGTTTCAATCCTCACCGGCCCCGAAGGGCCGGTGCAACTCCTGCCGGGTAGCTGTCTGATTATGCCGCGAATAAGTTTCAATCCTCACCGGCCCCGAAGGGCCGGTGCAACACTACTACGATATGATACACTGTCGTGGCTGCTGCGTTTCAATCCTCACCGGCCCCGAAGGGCCGGTGCAACTATATCCCGAAAGGCTGTAGTCAATCAGCCTATTGTGTTTCAATCCTCACCGGCCCCGAAGGGCCGGTGCAACTATAGGCCGGGGTTTGCTCTGCCCGGACTTTGGTGTTTCAATCCTCACCGGCCCCGAAGGGCCGGTGCAACGCACTCGCACAGGATAGTCGATGACGTCATAGATGTTTCAATCCTCACCGGCCCCGAAGGGCCGGTGCAACTTATTCAGGCCATTCAAATTGACGCTCTGGCTCGTGTTTCAATCCTCACCGGCCCCGAAGGGCCGCTGCAACTCTCGTATGTTGCCGACCGGGGTCGGCGTTGCAGTGTTTCAATCCTCACCGGCCCCGAAGGGCCGGTGCAACATCATCCACGATCGCGCCGCGCTCACGCAACAATTCGTTTCAATCCTCACCGGCCCCGAAGGGCCGGTGCAACAATCGCCGAGGTGATGGGCATAGCAGAGAGCACGTTTCAATCCTCACCGGCCCCGAAGGGCCGGTGCAACATATGATTAACGGCAATGTCGTTATCGCTTGGGATGGTTTCAATCCTCACCGGCCCCGAAGGGCCGGTGCAACGCTACCGTCCTTGCGGCCTCATAAGTTTTCGCGATGTTTCAATCCTCACCGGCCCCGAAGGGCCGGTGCAACATAATCCAGCGCAATCGCCGTGCCGTTTTGGAAGTTGTTTCAATCCTCACCGGCCCCGAAGGGCCGGTGCAACCGGCCTGCGCCGCCGCAGTCCAAAAATTGGTCTTGGTTTCAATCCTCACCGGCCCCGAAGGGCCGGTGCAACTGCCGTTTTTGATCGCTACTGCTGTCCCGGATTTGGTTTCAATCCTCACCGGCCCCGAAGGGCCGGTGCAACCTAGACCGGTGTAAATCACTGCAATGGGCAGTCGATGTTTCAATCCTCACCGGCCCCGAAGGGCCGGTGCAACAAATATGCCGCTGCGCAGGCGCAGTTAGCTGCGGCTGGTTTCAATCCTCACCGGCCCCGAAGGGCCGGTGCAACACGGGCAACATCATCGCCAAGACGCCTTGCGATGTTTCAATCCTCACCGGCCCCGAAGGGCCGGTGCAACTAGTCAGGTTTGAGTTTGGCATCGGCAATGGTCTCGTTTCAATCCTCACCGGCCCCGAAGGGCCGGTGCAACGTCGTTGGGCATTGATGCCTGGCGAGAGACAATCATTGTTTCAATCCTCACCGGCCCCGAAGGGCCGGTGCAACAATCCCTGCGCTCTTGCGTGTGCTGCATACCGTTGTTTCAATCCTCACCGGCCCCGAAGGGCCGGTGCAACGCTTACGCAACGCTGACCTGCGCCGCGTAAATCTGTTTCAATCCTCACCGGCCCCGAAGGGCCGGTGCAACATCGCTGAGTTGCGCAAAGAGAATGAGATATTGCTGTTTCAATCCTCACCGGCCCGAAGGGCCGGTGCAACTTATGTTGCTGATAACTATTACTTCGGTCCTCGCGAGGTTTCAATCCTCACCGGCCCCGAAGGGCCGGTGCAACTGAGATCGTTTCGATCATCGGCAGGAGTGCATTTGTTTCAATCCTCACCGGCCCCGAAGGGCCGGTGCAACTCGTCTGGCAGAACAAAGTAGTCAGTGGCTTTAGTTTCAATCCTCACCGGCCCCGAAGGGCCGGTGCAACTTGAGCTTGCCGTTCTGCCCGAACAGGTCTTTAGACGTTTCAATCCTCACCGGCCCCGAAGGGCCGGTGCAACGCTTGCACTTCAGCATTACGATTCTCTCGTGTGTCGTTTCAATCCTCACCGGCCCCGAAGGGCCGGTGCAACGGGACGGCCTTGCCTCTCGCATTGCAGCGGCGATGGTTTCAATCCTCACCGGCCCCGAAGGGCCGGTGCAACATCAACAGCTTGTACAGATAGCCGATCTGCTTGTAGGTTTCAATCCTCACCGGCCCCGAAGGGCCGGTGCAACGTCGTTGGGCATTGATGCCTGGCGAGAGACAATCATTGTTTCAATCCTCACCGGCCCCGAAGGGCCGGTGCAACAATCCCTGCGCTCTTGCGTGTGCTGCATACCGTTGTTTCAATCCTCACCGGCCCCGAAGGGCCGGTGCAACGCTTACGCAACGCTGACCTGCGCCGCGTAAATCTGTTTCAATCCTCACCGGCCCCGAAGGGCCGGTGCAACATCGCTGAGTTGCGCAAAGAGAATGAGATATTGCTGTTTCAATCCTCACCGGCCCCGAAGGGCCGGTGCAACTTATGTTGCTGATAACTATTACTTCGGTCCTCGCGAGGTTTCAATCCTCACCGGCCCCGAAGGGCCGGTGCAACTGAGATCGTTTCGATCATCGGCAGGAGTGCATTTGTTTCAATCCTCACCGGCCCCGAAGGGCCGGTGCAACTCGTCTGGCAGAACAAAGTAGTCAGTGGCTTTAGTTTCAATCCTCACCGGCCCCGAAGGGCCGGTGCAACTTGAGCTTGCCGTTCTGCCCGAACAGGTCTTTAGACGTTTCAATCCTCACCGGCCCCGAAGGGCCGGTGCAACGCTTGCACTTCAGCATTACGATTCTCTCGTGTGTCGTTTCAATCCTCACCGGCCCCGAAGGGCCGGTGCAACGGGACGGCCTTGCCTCTCGCATTGCAGCGGCGATGGTTTCAATCCTCACCGGCCCCGAAGGGCCGGTGCAACATCAACAGCTTGTACAGATAGCCGATCTGCTTGTAGGTTTCAATCCTCACCGGCCCCGAAGGGCCGGTTGCAACACTGCAGTTTCATGGCACTGCCGATTGCGTAGCGTGTTTCAATCCTCACCGGCCCCGAAGGGCCGGTGCAACACAGTGCCGCTGGGCGGGGGACTAGCGTTCAACGTGATGTTTCAATCCTCACCGGCCCCGAAGGGCCGGTGCAACGGGCAGAGCGTTTCGGAATACACGATGGCGATAGGTTTCAATCCTCACCGGCCCCGAAGGGCCGGTGCAACGGTGAGTTTGAGAATAGGCCCGCTGGCTCTTGAGGGTTTCAATCCTCACCGGCCCCGAAGGGCCGGTGCAACAAAAATCGACGTGAAACTGCCACGCGAGCAAATCGTTTCAATCCTCACCGGCCCCGAAGGGCCGGTGCAACCGATGGTGGCGCGGGTGCTTTTAAATCCATCTTATTGTTTCAATCCTCACCGGCCCCGAAGGGCCGGTGCAACCCCGGAGAAGGCGACAACACACTCACGTCAGATACTGTTTCAATCCTCACCGGCCCCGAAGGGCCGGTGCAACTCAAACTGCTCAGAGGTAAATGGCACATGTATAAAGTTTCAATCCTCACCGGCCCCGAAGGGCCGGTGCAACGACACCCTGCTTTGCAGCAAGTTTCCCTGTCCGTCGTTTCAATCCTCACCGGCCCCGAAGGGCCGGTGCAACAGATTCTGTGTCGTCTCACGTCAAGGCCGAACATTGGTTTCAATCCTCACCGGCCCCGAAGGGCCGGTGCAACAGTCGCCACCTCGCCAACGCCAAACCCGTTACCATCGTTTCAATCCTCACCGGCCCCGAAGGGCCGGTGCAACTTACGGCTATAATCTCAATGGCTTCGGTGAGTATGTTTCAATCCTCACCGGCCCCGAAGGGCCGGTGCAAACGTCGGGTGGCAGAAAATAGGTGGCAGTCCAATGGTGTTTCAATCCTCACCGGCCCCGAAGGGCCGGTGCAACGGGATACTCCGAACTCCTTGCTCAGTTCTATGTCCGTTTCAATCCTCACCGGCCCCGAAGGGCCGGTGCAACGCCGAGGGCTTTAGGCAGTTCATTCAGGGGCTGCGTGTTTCAATCCTCACCGGCCCCGAAGGGCCGGTGCAACGCTATGTCCATCATCTCCTCGTCTGTCAGTGCTATGTTTCAATCCTCACCGGCCCCGAAGGGCCGGTGCAACCAGGCACTGACATCAACTGCATTTTGTTCGATGAGTTTCAATCCTCACCGGCCCCGAAGGGCCGGTGCAACATGGGGAAGCAGGCGTTCCGTCCAAACCCATTGATGTTTCAATCCTCACCGGCCCCGAAGGGCCGGTGCAACTGGCGGCGACGATGACAAGCTCGCCGAAACGGATGCTGTTTCAATCCTCACCGGCCCCGAAGGGCCGGTGCAACGGGGCATAGCTCGTCTTAGCTCCCCGCACTCCGAAGGTTTCAATCCTCACCGGCCCCGAAGGGCCGGTGCAACGAGCGGAGCGGCGATCGACTCAATGCCGAGTACCGGAGCTGGTTTCAATCCTCACCGGCCCCGAAGGGCCGGTGCAAACGTTGCTCATACCTCGAAGCGAACCGCGTACAGAACGTCTACTGTTTCAATCCTCACCGGCCCCGAAGGGCCGGTTGCAACGTTGGCCGACGGCGTACGGCCGCAGACGGGCCCTATACTCGTTTCAATCCTCACCGGCCCCGAAGGGCCGGTGCAACGATGAGACGCGCAGCATATCCGACTTGCGGCGAGCGATAGAGGTTTCAATCCTCACCGGCCCCGAAGGGCCGGTGCAACTTTACCATCTTTGAGATAGCCTTTAACGGTCGTATCGTTTCAATCCTCACCGGCCCCGAAGGGCCGGTGCAACGTGTAGCGACGCGGGCAAAGAGAAAATCGGGTTAATGTTTCAATCCTCACCGGCCCCGAAGGGGCCGGTGCAACTGTGCAGAGCCCTCGTACGCCGCTCATAGGCGTCACCAGTGGGTTTCAATCCTCACCGGCCCCGAAGGGCCGGTGCAACTCATTACGGCAATCCCCGCGCTAATCGCCGGGTTTGTTTCAAGCCTCACCGGCCCCGAAGGGCCGGTGCAACGTGTTCTCACTGGTCTGAGTCGGTGGAGGAGATCGTTTCAATCCTCACCGGCCCCGAAGGGCCGGTGCAACGTTCGATGCCCGTGCGTCTGGCCGGGAGCCTAGCTCATCCACGTTTCAATCCTCACCGGCCCCGAAGGGCCGGTGCAACCGGTCGGCTCTCCGTTCGTCCCTGACGACCACGCGCATGGTTTCAATCCTCACCGGCCCCGAAGGGCCGGTGCAACGATATAGCTCAGCCGATCGCCGCGTGTCCTCAAACATGCCGAGTTTCAATCCTCACCGGCCCCGAAGGGCCGGTTGCAAACACGCAGTGCCGGTTGATCCGGCCACACATCGTTGGGCAGCGTTTCAATCCTCACCGGCCCCGAAGGGCCGGTGCAACGGGCACGCGCGTTGAGACTGTCGTGCTCAAGGTCCGAAATTGGTTTCAATCCTCACCGGCCCCGAAGGGCCGGTGCAACGCAGCTAGCCGGGCGAAGATTTTGCGACCGCGGATGGCGGAATGTTTCAATCCTCACCGGCCCCGAAGGGCCGGTGCAACCCGATCGTCGAGCATATCGCGCTGCATATGCTGAGCCGAGGTGCGTTTCAATCCTCACCGGCCCCGAAGGGCCGGTGCAACGGTCTTAAAAAAGACCGCAGAATGCTATTTTTGTGCTCAGATCCCCCCTTTACAACAGAATCGGCTTAAACCCGATAGCGTACGTTCAATTGTCAATGTACACTAGTTTTTGGCCTTGTTAAGCTCACGACTCTGCGCGAACCTCACGCTTAAAATCAAATCGCAATGCATCCGCGCGACCTCACACCACTAACAAATCCTCTTGGAAGTCCAACATACCTGTCCAGGCCATAAGTTTCAATATAATCGTCCCGAAGACCCCTGAGATGATAGATCCTCAAGCTATCTTCTTCCGGATTGATTATACTTGTCAGCTTCGAGCGCAGACGTTCCAGATCCATCTCATTCACGGAACACTCAAACACTGAATATTGCACCCTCTGGCCGAAGTTTTTGCAAACCTTTGCCACTCGTCGCAACCTCTTGCGTCCCTCCTTGTCCTCAGTGTTGACATCGTAACTCACCAAAAGGTCTTTGCGCATATCTCACCTCGGATAGTATGGAAAATAGTCTCGCAGATCACCTCTCAAGTGCCGAGCCAGTATTCTCGCCTGCAAGTGAGGTACCAGTCCCAAAGGAGCCTTTGTTTTCAGCATAGGATGGTTCACCTCCTGCTGCTTGCGTTTCTGATACGCAACAAGCACGATCTTACGCCCATCCTCGTTGAGCATCACCGATTCGCCTTTGCGCACGTCAAAATGCTCCGGTTTGATCTGCTGTCTGTTGATCAGATTTAACGCTAATCTATCGACCATAACAGGTCGAAACTCCTCCATCAAGTCCAGCCCAAGTGCGGGCTTTCCCGAACGCAGGGCATGCAAATAACCAAACTGAGGATCCAGTCCGGTTCCTTCCGCTGCGCCAAGGCAATCATTCAGCAAAATCGCATAGAGAAAAGAAAGCAAGGCATTAACCCGGTCTTTCGGCGGCCGGCGATTGCGAACCACGAATTTGAAGTCCGTGCGCTGCGCTCGGATCATACAATCGAATACAGAGAAATAATCTGCGCTGGCTATGCCCTCAAAGCCTCGTATCTGATCGACATCTTTGGCTTCTTTAAGTTCTCCAAGGTGTATGCCCAACCACCGCGCCGCCTCGCCAAGCGCTGATTTCGTTTCTTCCGATGTGGCTTCGCGTGCTGCGCGCAACAGCACAGAGCGCTGGTTATGTATCTTGCCTGCCACCATAGACCTGGCGATATCGGCTCCTCGTTTGCCGTCGACATAGGCGGCGTATTGCTGTTCTCTGAGCAACACATTTCCGCTTATCGGCCCGACAACTCGCGCAAGGAATCGGCCGTTCATACTGAGAAATGAGATTGTCCTGCCTTCTGATGCGCACTTGTGCATCAAATGAGGACTCATCATAACATTGCCGAACGTCACGATCCCTCCAAGATGATGAAGCGGAGCCTGCAATATCAGTTGATTGTCGACCTCGACCCGAGCCGTCTCGCCCTCAAGACGAACATAAGCGCCCTGAGTCATCACAAACAGAGTATTCAGCAGTTCCCGGCTCATTCCAACACCTCCATATCGACAGGTGAAAACAGGAATCTTTCAGCTTTCACATTGGACAAGTTGCTGACTCCATGAGGAAGACATATAGCGACCAGAGAACAGTTTGGGCATCGAGCGTCATTTACTGGAGGCGGAAGCTCATCTGTCGCTAACAGTGCGCGAACAGCCTGGGCCGCATTTAATGTCTGAACCCGCAAATCATCGGCGATTTCTACTTCTCGTCTAGCCTTGGATGAACTGGAGTAGATAGCGCCATAAGGGATTTTTACATCGAACATTTCCTCCAGACAAATTGCCTGAGCACACAATTGAAGTTCATCCGGCATGCTTTTACGTTTGGGACCACGCTTGTACTCAACGGGATAAATCGAGCCATCAGCGTGGAACTCCACTACATCCGCTATGCCGTAGAGGCCATGGCGTTCAGACCAGACGGGCAGCGCTCTTTCTTCGACGATACCACCTGAGATCGTTTCAGTTGGCTCGTCGGCGCGTACGTGCGCCAACGAGCCTTGCAGCGTGAA